>NZ_BNHJ02000001.1:3520-3544843 GCF_014905595.1 Rhodococcus sp. NKCM2511
CAAGCCTGAGAGGTGATGCGTAGCCGATTGAGGCGAATTCAGTGATCCTATGCTGCCGAGAAAAGCCTCTAGTGAGTTGTTACACGGCCCGTACCCCAAACCGACACAGGTGGTCAGGTAGAGAATACTAAGGCGATCGAGATAACTATGGTTAAGGAACTCGGCAAAATGCCCCCGTAACTTCGGGAGAAGGGGGGCCCCTGCCGGTGATGGAACTTGCTTCCTGAGCTGGTGTGGGCCGCAGAGACCAGTGAGAAGCGACTGTTTACTAAAAACACAGGTCCGTGCGAAGTCGTAAGACGATGTATACGGACTGACGCCTGCCCGGTGCTGGAAGGTTAAGAGGACCGGTTAGCCAGTAATGGCGAAGCTGAGAATTTAAGCCCCAGTAAACGGCGGTGGTAACTATAACCATCCTAAGGTAGCGAAATTCCTTGTCGGGTAAGTTCCGACCTGCACGAATGGCGTAACGACTTCTCAGCTGTCTCAACCATAGACTCGGCGAAATTGCATTACGAGTAAAGATGCTCGTTACGCGCGGCAGGACGAAAAGACCCCGGGACCTTCACTACAGCTTGGTATTGGTGTTCGGTTCGGTTTGTGTAGGATAGGTGGGAGACTGTGAAGCGGTGACGCCAGTTACTGTGGAGTCGTTGTTGAAATACCACTCTGATCGTATTGGATACCTCAACCTCGGACCATGATCTGGTTCAGGGACAGTGCCTGGTGGGTAGTTTAACTGGGGCGGTTGCCTCCTAAAATGTAACGGAGGCGCCCAAAGGTTTCCTCAGCCTGGTTGGCAATCAGGTGTCGAGTGCAAGTGCACAAGGGAGCTTGACTGTGAGACTGACAAGTCGAGCAGGGACGAAAGTCGGGACTAGTGATCCGGCACCGGCAAGTGGAAGCGGTGTCGCTCAACGGATAAAAGGTACCCCGGGGATAACAGGCTGATCTTCCCCAAGAGTCCATATCGACGGGATGGTTTGGCACCTCGATGTCGGCTCGTCGCATCCTGGGGCTGGAGTAGGTCCCAAGGGTTGGGCTGTTCGCCCATTAAAGCGGCACGCGAGCTGGGTTTAGAACGTCGTGAGACAGTTCGGTCTCTATCCGCCGCGCGCGTAAGAAACTTGAGGAAGGCTGTCCCTAGTACGAGAGGACCGGGACGGACGAACCTCTGGTGTGCCAGTTGTTCCACCAGGAGCACCGCTGGTTGGCTACGTTCGGAAGGGATAACCGCTGAAAGCATCTAAGCGGGAAGCCTGTTCCAAGATGAGGTTTCTCACCCCCTCGAGGGGGTAAGGCCCCCGGCAGACCACCGGGTTGATAGGCCAGAACTGGAAGTACAGCAATGTATGCAGGTGACTGGTACTAATAGGCCGAGGACTTACCACAAAGAAGCTACGCGTCCACTGTGCAATATCTGAAACAACACACGAGTAGTTGTTCGATAACACAACCGAATACACGAATCCGCCACCCCACACGTGTGTGGGTGACAGGTTCGCTCGTGACACTGTTTCGCAGAGTTACGGCGGCCATAGCGGAGGGGAAACGCCCGGTCCCATTCCGAACCCGGAAGCTAAGCCCTCCAGCGCCGATGGTACTGCACTCGACAGGGTGTGGGAGAGTAGGACACCGCCGAACACCCGTTGTAAGAAGGGGACCCACTTGGTGGGTCCCCTTTTTGCGTTTGTACCCGAAAATCCGAAAGGACGCCCGTGTCGGAAGACAACAACGATCGTCGCCCCTCCCGAGCAGACGGTGGCAATCGCCCCAACGAGTCCCGAGATCGCAACCCCCGCGCTCAGGACCGTCGCGCCGACCCGCGTCGTTCGGACGGTCCTCCCCGCAGGCGTGGTGGGGAAGGTGGGTTCTCCGGCGATCGCCGCGGGAACAGCGCATCGTCCGACCGTCGACCCCCGCGGCCAGACGAGCCGGATCTGCCCGACGAGGTCGAAGCCGGGCAGCTGGAGCCGGCAGTGCGCCGGGATCTGCTGAGCTTGGACAAGAACAATGCCACTGCTGTGGCCCGTCACCTCGTGATGACCAGCCGCCTGCTCGACGACGATCCGCAGTTGGCGCTGCTGCACGCGCGCGCTGCTCGTCAGCGGGCCGGCCGCATTGCCGTCGTACGCGAGACAGCCGGTATCGCGGCGTATCACGCGGGTGAATGGGCGGAGGCTCTGTCGGAACTGCGGGCGGCACGTCGAATGGCCGGCGGCCCCGGCCTCATCGCGGTCATGGCCGACTGCGAACGCGGACTCGGGCGCCCCGAGCGGGCCATCGAACTCGGTCGCAGCGATGAAGCGCGGGAACTGACCGGTGAAGAGGCGTCGGAACTTCGGATCGTCGTCGCCGGCGCTCGTATGGATCTCAACCAGTACGACCAGGCCGTCGTCACCCTCCAGACTCCCGATCTCGACGCGTCCCGGTCGGGTACGGCTGCGGCTCGTCTGTTCTACGTCTACGCCGATGCGCTCGTTGCTGCCGGTCGCGTCGACGAGGGTGTGAAGTGGTTCCTCAACGCTGCCGCGGCGGATGTCGATGGAGAAACCGACGCAGAAGAGCGGGTCGAGGAGTTGTCCGGGGGCAGTCGGTGACATTACTGCGCGACGCCCACGACGTTCTGCTGCTCGACCTCGACGGCACCGTCTACGCCGGCAAGGAACCCATTCCGGGTGCAGTGGAGGCGCTTTCGGGTGGTTCCGAGAAGCAGTATTTCGTCACCAACAATGCCAGTCGCGCACCGAGCGATGTCGCCGAACACCTCCGCGAACTCGGTTTCGACACCACAGCGGAATTTGTCGTCACCAGTTCCGAAGCAGCAGCCCGAGTACTCGCGGACAGACTCGATCCCGGTTCACGCGTCCTCGTCGTCGGTACCGACGCCTTGGCGACCGAGATCGAGAAGGTGGGATTGACGCCGGTGCGCTCTGCCGACGAGCAGCCGGTTGCGGTGGTTCAGGGACATTCCGTCGATACAGGGTGGCCCATGTTGGCCGAGGCGGTTCTGGCGGTGCGTGCGGGCGCGCTGTGGGTCGCGACCAACGTCGATGCGACTCTTCCGACCGAGCGCGGCCTCGTTCTCGGCAACGGTTCGATGGTGGCAGCAGTGCGCAATGCCACCGACGTCGAGCCCATCGTTGCAGGCAAGCCCGCGGCTCCCATCATGCGTGACGCCGTCGAGCGAAGTGGTGCCAAGTCGGCGCTCGTGGTCGGAGACCGGCTCGATACCGATATAGCAGGCGCGAACGAAGCTGCCCTCCCGTCGCTGTTGGTCCTGACGGGTGTCAGTACGGCTCCGGAGTTGCTTCGTGCTCCGAAGCACCTGCGTCCCACGCACATCGGTAGTGATCTCGGGGTTCTGAACAAGGACGAGTCGGCGTCGAGGGTAGCCGGTAAGGATGGCTGGACGGTCGGTATCGACGACGAGGTCCTGTCCGTGCGGTTCGAGGGTGCTGCCGAGATGGATGCCTTCGAGGGTCTGCTCGCCGTCCTCGATGTTGCGTGGTCGGGTTCGGAATTCTCGGATGTTCGCTTCGACGGGGATGGACTCGCCGATCTGCGCTCGTTGTTGGGTTGCTGACACGGGTTCGTGCAGTCGGCCGCGAGCGGGCGTTCGTCGGACCCATCCGATAGCGTGAGAGGTGATGAGCGCGTCGATTCCACTCCCAGGACAACACCGGCCGAATGCGGTCGGCGAACAGTCGTCCGCAGACCCGGACAGCATCAGGGCCGAGGTGTCGTCGCTGCTCGCGCAGCTCACCATCGGGTCGGAGGCAGACCTCGACTCGGAGGCCGTCGATTCGGACGCCCTGGCGCGTGATGCGAGTGTGCTGGACCGGGCCCATGAAGTGCTGGTTCGGGCCTTGACCACCGTCGACAAGACCTGACGTGGCCCGCCGCGCACGTGTCGACGCAGAACTGGTCCGTCGTGGATTGGCCAGATCTCGTGAACACGCCTCCGAACTCATCGAAGCAGGCCGGGTGAAGATTGCCGGAACCGTGGCGTCGAAGCCCGCTACCGCCGTCGAGCCGGGCACTCCGCTGTTGGTGGCCGAGGAAGACAACGAAATCAGCTGGGCGTCTCGCGGCGCGCACAAATTGCTCGGTGCCCTCGACGCGTTCGAGCCGCTGGGTCTGACCGTCGACAACGCGCGGTGTCTCGACGCCGGTGCCTCCACGGGAGGTTTCACCGACGTTCTGCTCAGTCGCGGTGTGCGCGAGGTCGTTGCGGTCGACGTGGGTTACGGCCAGCTCGTGTGGCGGCTGCAATCCGACGAACGCGTGCACGTCATCGATCGCACCAATGTGCGCTCGATAGATGCCGACACGATCGGGGGCCCTGTCGACGTCATTGTGGCAGACCTGTCGTTCATCTCTTTGAAGCTCGTTCTTCCCGCTTTCGTCGCGTGCTCCACGTCGGGTACGGACATGGTGTTGATGGTCAAGCCTCAATTCGAGGTCGGCAAGGACCGCGTCGGTTCCGGCGGCGTCGTGCGTGACCCGGCGCTGCGGGCGGAGGCCGTCGAGGACGTCGCGAATGCCGCGCTTTCGTCGAACCTGCGAGTCGAGGCGGTCGCCGCAAGCCCACTGCCGGGACCTTCGGGCAACGTCGAGTACTTTTTGTGGCTGAAGGCGGGCGCAGGTGACGGTTCGCCGCGTACCGACGTGGACGTCACCGAGTTGGTCCGTCACGCGATCGAGGAAGGACCACAGTGACTCCGTCCCATGCAGCACCGACACAGGAGTCCGTTCGGGAGATTCTTCTCGTCGCACACCCCGGCCGGCCGGACATCGCCGAGACCGCGCGTCGAGTGGGCAAAGTGTTCGACGAAGCGGGTATCTGTCTGCGGGTTCTCGTCGACGAAGTGGAACCGTCCAAGATCGAGGCATCGGACACCGAGGAACACGACCATGTGTTCGTGGCGGACATGAGGCTCAACGTCGTCGAGTTCGGTCCCGATGCGGCCGCCGGGTGCGAGATGGTTCTGGTTCTCGGTGGTGACGGAACGTTCCTGCGAGCGGCCGAGCTCGCGCAGGCGGCCGACATCCCGGTTCTCGGTATCAACCTCGGCCACGTGGGGTTTCTCGCCGAGGCGGAGGCCGACCATCTCGAGGACGCGCTGGCGCGGGTGATGGCCGGCGACTATCGCATCGAACAGCGGATGACGTTGGACATTGCCATCCGTGTAGGCGACCAGGTCGTCGAGCGTGGGTGGGCCCTGAACGAGGCAAGCATCGAGAACGGTTCCAGGCTCGGGGTCCTCGAGGTCGTTCTCGAAGTGGATGGCCGTCCGGTCTCTGCGTTCGGCTGTGACGGAGTGCTCGTGTCGACACCCACGGGGTCGACGGCGTATGCGTTCTCTGCAGGCGGGCCGGTGGTGTGGCCGGAACTCGAAGCCATACTGGTCATTCCGAGCAACGCCCATGCCCTCTTCGCGCGTCCGCTCGTCACCAGCCCCGAGTCGATCATCGCCGTCGAAATCGATGCCGGCGGGCACGATGGTTTCGTGTTCTGCGACGGCCGCCGCACATTGGGGTTGCCGGCGGGAGCACGCGTCGAGGTCGTGCGGGGAGCATCGCCCATCAAGTGGGTTCGCCTGGATTCGGCACCGTTCGCCGATCGCATGGTCAAGAAATTCGAACTGCCCGTGACCGGGTGGCGGGGGAGAGCGAGGTAGGGATGCTCGAAGAGATTCGGATCGACAGCCTCGGAGTCATCTCCGGTGCGAGTGCACAATTTCACGAGGGGTTGACGGTTCTCACCGGCGAGACCGGTGCGGGCAAGACGATGGTGGTCACCAGCTTGCATCTGCTGTCGGGTGCGCGCGCCGATGCAGGTCGGGTGCGGCTCGGTGCCCAAAGGGCCGTGGTCGAGGGTCGATTCAGCACCGACACCGCCTCGGAACAGGTGATCGAGGACGTCGAGAAGGTGCTCGAATCCTCGGGAGGTCAACGCGACGAAGACAATTCGATCATCGCCGTGCGAACGGTCAATTCGGACGGCCGCTCACGTGCACATCTGGGTGGACGAAGCGTCCCCGCATCGGTGCTGTCGAACTTCACCGATTCGCTGCTGACAGTGCACGGCCAGAACGATCAGTTGCGGCTACTGCGCCCCGATCAGCAACTCGGTGCACTCGACAGATTCGCCGGTGATTCGGTGGCCTCTCTGGTGGCGAAGTATCGCGCCGCCCGTAAGACGTGGCTCGACGCACGCAACGAATTGATCGACCGCACCGAACGCAGCCGTGAATTGGCTCAGGAAGCGGACCGGCTGCAGTTCGGCCTGCAGGAGATCGACTCCCTGGCACCGGAGCCGGGTGAGGATCGCTCCGTGGCCGAGGATGTGCGCAGGCTCGGCGACCTCGATTCGCTGCGGGAAACCGCCGAGGGTGCCGCCGCGGCTCTCGTCGGGAGTACCGAGGAGGCGTCGGACACCACGTCTGCGCTGTATCTGCTGGGCGAGGCACGATCGCGTCTCGAACACGCCGACGATGCTGCTCTCACAGAACTGCTGCCCCGGTTGAACGACGCGATGGCCGTCGTCGGCGACATCGGTGCCGATCTGACCTCTTATCTGTCGGACCTCCCGTCGGATCCGGGAGCTCTCGACACGATCCTGAACCGGCAGGCCGAGCTGAAGTCTTTGACGCGCAAGTACGCCGCCGACGTCGACGGCGTCATCGCGTGGGCCGAGGACGCTCGGGAACGTCTGTCTCGCATCGATACCTCTGCCGACGCGCTCGCGGAGCTGAGTGCGCGTGTCGAGTCGGCTGCTGTCGACGTCGCGGCGGCCGCGTCCAAGCTGAGCGCTGCCCGGTCGAAAGCGGCGACGAAGCTGTCCAAAGCCGTCAGCGTCGAGCTGGCCGGACTGGCGATGGGAAAAGCCAAGCTGCAGATAGATGTTCGATCGCTGCCGGCCGGACCGTCGGACACGGCACCGATCGTCGTCGACGGTACCGAGTTGCATGCGGGTAGTACCGGGGTCGACGAGGTCGAGTTCCGGTTGTCCGCGCACGACGGCGCCCAGGCGTTGCCGATCAGCAAGAGCGCGTCGGGCGGCGAGCTCTCGCGGGTGATGTTGGCGCTCGAGGTGGTGCTGGCGGGTTCCGACAAGGGCGCGACGATGGTGTTCGACGAGGTCGACGCCGGAGTCGGTGGTCGGGCCGCGGTCGAGGTCGGTCGTCGGCTCGGTCGGTTGGCTCGTACCCATCAGGTCATCGTCGTCACCCACCTGCCGCAGGTGGCTGCGTTTGCGGACACGCATCTGGTGGTGGACAAGTCCGACGCCAAGAAGGGGGCGGCGAACAGCGGAGTCCGGACGCTGTCGTCCTCGGAACGCGTCGTCGAACTCGCCCGGATGCTCGCTGGGCTCGACGACACCGAGACCGGTCGCGCACACGCCGAAGAGCTGTTGGCCACCGCAAACGCGGATCGAGCTGCCCTGTAACTTTTGGTGCTGATGTGATCAGTGTGGTAGTTGTTTCGGCGCGCCTCCATGGCCGGGCGTATCGATCGGGTCATCATGGTGGGCATGAAGATGCCGGCACTGCTGTCACGTAGTCAGGATTCGCTGCCCGGAATCACCGGGATCGCGCGAGTCGATCGCAACACGGCCAAGCTGCTCAAGCGGGTCGGCCCCGGCGACATCGTCGTTCTGGACGAGCTCGATCTGGACCGGTTGACCGCAGATGCGCTCGTCGAGGCCGGGGTGCTCGCGGTCGTCAACGCGTCGCCGTCGATCTCCGGCCGCTATCCCAACCTCGGCCCCGAGGTCATCGTCGCCAACGGGATCACCTTGATCGACTCGGCCGGCACCGAGATCTTCAAGAAGATCAAGGACGGCACCAAGATCCGGCTCAACGACGGTGGCGTCTACACCGGCGATCGCCGCCTCGCCAAGGGTGAGGAACAGAGCGAAGCCGAGATCTCGGACAAGATGATCGAGGCCAAGACCGGTTTGGTCGACCATCTGGAAGCGTTCTCGGGCAACACGATCGAGTTCATTCGGACCGAGAGCCCGTTGCTGATCGACGGCGTC
The DNA here is from genome assembly GCF_014905595.1 of Rhodococcus sp. NKCM2511. Lineage (NCBI taxonomy): Bacteria > Bacillati > Actinomycetota > Actinomycetes > Mycobacteriales > Nocardiaceae > Rhodococcus > Rhodococcus sp. NKCM2511. The sequence continues at coordinate 11,568 of NZ_BNHJ02000001.1, forward strand.
GGGGTACCGGACATCGACATCGACCTCAAGGGTCGTCACGTCGTGATCGTTGCCGACGGGCCGGGGCACGCGGAGGACCTGAAGAATCTGAAGCCGTTCATCAAGGAGTACTCGCCCGTCATCATCGGCGTCGGTGCGGGCGCGGACACAGCGATGAAAGCGGGACACCGCCCGGACCTGATCGTCGGCGATCCGGAGGACGTCACGGCGCAGACACTCAAATGTGGTGCAGAAGTGGTACTTCCGGCCGATTCGGACGGACACGCGCAAGGTCTCGAACGCATCCAGGATCTCGGTATCGGTGCCATGACCTTCCCGGCGACCGGTGCTGCTGCGGACCTCGCACTGCTGTTGGCCGACCACCACGGCGCGTCGCTGATCGTGTCGGTCGGTAGCCCGGCCAGCCTGGACGAATTCTTCGATCGCGGACGACGCAACACCAACCCGGCTGCGTTCATGACGCGTCTGAAGGTCGGTGCCAAGCTGGTCGACGCCAAGGCAGTGGCCACGCTGTACCGAAGCCGCGTGTCGGGCGGTGCAATTGCCCTGCTCATTCTCGCTGCGCTCGTTGCGGTGATCGTGGCGTTGGCCGTCTCCAACATCGGCGGCGAATCCTTGGATTGGGCGATCGATCTGTGGAACCGATTCGCACTGTGGTTCCAGGGGTTGCTTTCGTGATTTCGCTTCGCCAACATGCCATTTCGCTGGCTGCCGTGTTCGTTGCGTTGGCAATCGGCATCGTCCTCGGCTCGGGCCTGCTGTCCAGCGGACTGGTCTCGGGTCTGCGAGACGACAAGACGAGTCTCGAGAATCAGGTCGACGATCTGCAGTCGACCAACAATCAGCTCGGCGAGCAGCTGAACTCGGCCGACGGTTTCGATGCGGCGGTCTCGGGTCGAGTACTCCGAGACACCCTCGTCGATCGCAGTGTCGTGGTCATCACCACGCCCGATGCAGATCCCGGCGATGTCGACGGAGTCACGCGTTCGATCGGGGCGTCCGGTGCCACGGTCACGGGTCGGGTGTCGCTGACGGATTCGTTCGTGTCCGCGGCGAACGGCGACGATCTGCGCACGCGACTGACCAACGTCATTCCGGCCGGTGTGCAGTTGCGTACCGGGGCGGTCGACCAGGGAAGTCTGGCGGGCGACCTGCTGGGCTCGGTGTTGCTGCTCAATGCGCAGACGGCGCAGCCGCAATCGACCCCCGAGGAGCTGTCTCTCGCGCTCGAGACGTTGCGTAGCGGCGGATTCATCGCTTACGACAACGGTGCGGTCGCACCGGCGCAGTTGGCCGTGGTGGTCACCGGTTCGGGTGCCTCGGATGTCGAGGACGGCAACCGCGGTGCCATCGTCGCTCGCTTCGCCGGAGCTCTCGATTCACGTGGAGCAGGTGCGGTACTGGCAGGTCGTTCCGGTGCGGCCGAGGGCAACGGCTCGATCGCAGTAGTACGAGCCGACTCGGCGTTGTCGTCTGCGCTCAGCACGGTGGACAACGTCGATCGCGAAGCAGGTCGAATCACCACAGTTCTCGCCCTGGCGGAGCAACTGGACGGTGCGTCGGGCCGTTACGGCACCGGAGCGAACGCGAACGCCGTCACCGTGGGTGCGCCGGTGAGTTGATCGGCGCTCGCGTCGAATACGCGTGTCGTTGGCGGTGAGGTACGTACTGGTGTTACCGTGAAGTCCCGTGGGTAGCAGGCCCAATTTCCACGCTTTACCTCTCTTATCAGCCCCCTGATAGGAGCAAGCCCTGCAGACTCGTCACGGGAGCCTCATTGTCACGCCTTCAGTCGCGTTCCGACACCAAGCACATCTTCGTCAGCGGAGGCGTCGCGTCTTCGCTCGGAAAAGGTCTGACGGCGTCCAGCCTCGGCCAGCTACTGACCGCACGCGGCTTGCGTGTGACCATGCAGAAGCTCGATCCGTATCTGAACGTCGATCCCGGCACGATGAATCCGTTCCAACACGGTGAAGTCTTCGTCACCGAGGACGGCTCGGAGACGGACCTCGACGTCGGCCATTACGAGCGCTTCCTCGACCGTGATCTGTCCGGATTCGCCAATGTGACCACCGGCCAGGTCTATTCGACGGTCATCGCCAAGGAGCGTCGCGGCGAGTACCTCGGCGACACCGTTCAGGTCATTCCGCACATCACCGACGAGATCAAGCGTCGCATCCTGGCCATGAACGGTCCGGATCTTCAGGGCCATCAGCCGGACGTCGTCATCACCGAAATCGGCGGCACCGTGGGCGATATCGAATCGCAGCCGTTCCTCGAAGCGGCGCGGCAGGTCCGTCACGACGTCGGCCGCAACAACGTGTTCTTCCTCCACGTGTCGCTGGTTCCGTTCCTGGCACCGTCCGGTGAACTCAAGACCAAGCCCACTCAGCACTCCGTCGCAGCACTGCGCAGCATCGGCATTCAGCCCGACGCGTTGATCCTGCGGTGCGATCGCGACGTGCCGCCCGGGCTCAAGAACAAGATTGCGCTGATGTGCGACGTCGACGTCGACGGCTGCATCTCCACACCCGACGCCCCGTCGATCTACGACATCCCCAAGGTGCTGCACAAGGAAGGCCTCGACGCCTACGTCGTCCGGCAGCTCGGTCTGCCGTTCCGTGACGTCGACTGGACCATCTGGGGCGGACTGCTCGAGCGCGTCCACCAGCCCCGCGAAACCGTGCGCGTCGGCCTCGTCGGCAAGTACGTCGACCTGCCCGACGCCTACCTCTCGGTCACCGAGGCGCTGCGTGCCGGTGGATTCGCTCATCGCGCCAAGGTCGAGATCAAGTGGGTTCCGTCCGACGAGTGCTCGACGCCTGCGGGGGCTCAGGCTGCGTTGGGTGATGTCGATGCCGTGCTCATTCCCGGCGGATTCGGCATTCGCGGTATCGAGGGCAAGCTCGGTGCCATCGAGTTCGCTCGTACCCGCAAGATTCCACTATTGGGGTTGTGCCTCGGTTTGCAGTGCGTCGTCATCGAGGCGGCTCGTTCGGTCGGCCTGACCGATGCCAATTCGGCCGAGTTCGATCCGGACACCAAGGATCCGGTGATCTCCACGATGGCCGACCAGGAGGACGCCGTCGCCGGCGATGCAGACCTCGGTGGCACCATGCGTCTCGGTGCCTACCCGGCGACGCTGCAGAAGGGTTCGGTCGTCGCGGCGTCGTACGGCACCGAGAACGTCTCGGAGCGGCATCGTCACCGTTACGAGGTCAACAATGTCTACCGTGATCGAATTGCCAAGAGCGGCTTGGTCTTCAGCGGTACGTCGCCGGACGGTCATCTGGTCGAGTTCGTGGAGTTGCCGGCATCGGTGCACCCGTTCTTCGTTGCTACCCAGGCGCATCCCGAGCTCAAGAGCCGGCCGACCCGTCCGCATCCGCTGTTCGCATCGCTGATCAACGCGGCGTTGAAGTACAAGGCTGCCGAGCGGCTGCCGGTCGACATTCACGGTGACACCGCTGCGGCTGAGAAGTCGGACGCCGAGGCCGAGACCGTCGGATGAGCGAGAACTCCAGACACGAATTCACGACGCTCGGTTCGGAGGTTCCGTACTCCGGCGCAATCCTCGCGCTGCGGCTCGATCAGGTGGCGATGCCGAACGGGCGTCGCGCCGAGCGAGAAGTGATCGAGCATCACGGCGCCGTCGGCATTCTTGCCGTCGACGATCAGGACCGCGTGGCGATGATCGAGCAGTACCGGCACCCCATCGGGCGTCGTCTCTGGGAGCTGCCCGCGGGCCTGCTCGACGAGCCGGGGGAGGAGCCCGTGCTGGCGGCGCAGCGCGAACTGGCCGAGGAGACCGGTCTCGCGGCCGGGAAGTGGTCGGTGTTGGTGGACGTATTGGCCTCGCCCGGATTCACCGACGAAGCGGTACGCATTTTCCTCGCCGAGGATCTGAGTGAGGTCGATCGCCCGGAGGCACACGACGAGGAGGCAGACATCGAGCTGTCCTTCGTGCCGATGGACGAGGCCGTCCGTCGTGCGTTGGCCGGGGAGATCGTCAACGCCTCGGCCGTGTCGGGAGTGCTCGCGTTGGCGGCAGCTCGTGCTACCGGCACCGAGTTGCGTCCGGCCGACGCCCCGTGGGTGGATCGACCCACGGCATTCGAGTCTCGGAAGAGTTCACGAAAGTAGCCACCGTGATCGGCGATCAGATTGCGACGTATCTCGATCATCTGGTGGTCGAGCGCGGGTCGGCACCGAACACGGTGTCGTCGTACCGTCGCGATCTGGTGCGGTACGAGCGGTTTCTGAGCGGGTACGGAATTTCCGATCTGGCCAAGGTGACCGAGAACGACATCACCGAGTTCGTGCTGTACCTCCGGCGCGGCGACGACGAATTCCCGGCTCTCGCAGCCAGTTCGGCGGCCCGGACGCTGATCGCCGTGCGTGGTCTGCACCGCTTTGCCCTGGCCGAGGGCATGGTGGAGCGCAACGTCGCGAGCGAGGTGAAGCCGCCGCAGCCGGCCAAACGACTACCGAAGTCGCTGCCCGTCGACCAGGTCGTGGCGCTGCTCGAATCGGCGTCCATCGCCGGTCCCGATGCGCCGCGTGGTCTGCGAGATCGGGCACTGCTCGAACTGCTGTACTCCACCGGCGCGCGCATCTCCGAGGCCGTCGGTCTGGATGTGGACGACATCGACACCGAGGCTCGCTCGGTGCTCCTGCGCGGTAAGGGCGGGAAACATCGAGTCGTCCCGGTGGGGAGGCCGGCCATCGAAGCGGTCGACGCATACCTCGTGCGCGGGCGGCCGGGGCTCGTCGCCCGCTCGAATCCGGCGCTGTTTCTCAATGTGCGGGGCGGTCGACTGTCGCGGCAGAGCGCCTGGCAGGTATTGCAGGACTCCGCGCAGCGGGCCGGAATCACGGCCGGGGTGTCACCGCACGTGCTCCGGCACTCGTTCGCGACGCACCTGCTCGACGGAGGTGCCGACGTCCGTGTCGTGCAGGAGTTGCTGGGCCACGCGTCGGTGACCACGACGCAGATTTACACCCTCGTCACCGTCACGACGTTGCGTGAAGTGTGGGCGGGTGCGCACCCGCGAGCGCGCTAGCACGCGGTCGGCAATCGTGTGTCAGCGTGTCCGATGACAATGCCGTCGCGTCAAGCGGTAGCGTTTGCGTGAACTACTCGAAGACGAACGGGACAGGGGAGCGCTGGAACGTGTCGACACCGCAGCCGCCAGCGGCGGAGTCAGCCTCGGAACCGTCGTGGGGCGTGCAGCCCGCCGCCACCCCCGATACCGGCGAAACGCATTCGTCTCATCCGCACAGCGATGGCGCTCTTTTCCACACACGTCAACCGGAATCCAGTCGGGAGACACGCGACATCATTCCTGCTCCGAACGAGCTCGGGCCCACAGGTCGCAAGACGAGGCCGGTTCCCGATCCGCAGCCGCTGGCCAGTCACGGCCCGGCCAAGATCATCGCGATGTGCAACCAGAAGGGTGGCGTCGGCAAGACGACGTCGACCATCAATCTCGGTGCCTCGCTGGCCGGTTACGGCCGTCGCGTGCTGCTCGTCGACCTCGACCCGCAGGGCGCACTGTCCGCGGGCTTGGGCGTCGCACATCACGAACTCGATCTGACGGTTTACAACCTCCTCGTGGAGGCGAAGGTGTCGGCCGACGACATCATCATGCGGACTCGCGTCGACAATCTCGATCTGATGCCGAGCAACATCGACCTGTCGGCCGCCGAGATCCAGCTGGTCACCGAGGTGGGGCGTGAGCAGACGCTCGGACGGGTACTGCACCCCATTCTCGACCGCTACGACTACGTGCTCATCGATTGCCAGCCCTCGCTCGGCCTGCTGACGGTCAATGCGCTGACCTGTGCCGACGAGGTCCTCATTCCGATGGAGTGCGAGTACTTCAGTCTTCGCGGCCTGGCTCTCCTCAACGACACCGTCGAGAAGGTGCGCGATCGGCTGAACCCGCGACTGAAGCTGGCGGGCATCGTTGTGACTATGTTCGACGCCCGCACGCTGCACTCGCGCGAGGTGATGACGCGGGTGGTCGAGGTATTCGGCGACGTCGTCTACGACACCGTGATCACTCGCACGGTCCGGTTCCCCGAGACCAGCGTTGCCGGTGAGCCGATCACCACCTGGGCTCCCAAATCCGGCGGCGCGCAGGCGTACCGCGCTCTTGCGCGCGAGGTGATCTACCGGTCGGGTCCGTGACGGTCGACGCTGCCGACGAGGCCCCGATCGAGGTTCCCGCCGACGCGGATCCGTCGAAATTTCGGGTTCGGTTGCTCAACTTCGAGGGCCCGTTCGATCTGCTGCTGTCGCTGATCAGTCAGCACCGCATGGATGTCACCGAGGTGGCGCTGCACACGGTCACCGACGATTTCATCTCGTTCACCAAATCGCTCGGGGCCGATGTCGGACTCGATCAGACAACGGAGTTCCTCGTCGTCGCGGCGACGTTGCTCGATCTGAAGGCGGCTCGTCTGCTGCCGTCGGGTGATGTGGAGGACGCCGAGGATCTCGCGTTGCTCGAGGTGCGCGATCTCCTGTTCGCCCGGTTGCTGCAGTACCGCGCCTACAAGCAGGTCGCGCTGCTGTTCGGTGAGCTGGAAGCCGCTGCGCTGCGGCGTTATCCGCGCTCGGTGTCGGTGGAAGATCGATTCGCCGATCTGATTCCCGAGGTGTTGCTGGGGGTCGATCCGGCCAGGTTCGCAGACATCGCAGCCGCAGCGTTCCGGCCCAAGCCGATCCCGCAAGTGGGCCTCGACCACATTCATCAGCATGCGGTCTCGATCCCCGAGCAGGCAGAGTGGTTGCTCGAGAACCTGCAGGGCCGAGGACTCAACGAGTGGGCATCGTTCTCGGAGCTGGTGCAGGACTGCGAGGTGCAGGTCGAAATAATCGCGCGCTTCCTCGCGTTGCTGGAACTGTTCCGGCAACAGGTGATCGCCTTCGAGCAACCCGAACCACTCGGCGATCTTCGAGTGAGCTGGACCGGCAAGGACGAAGGACCCATCGTGGTCACGGAAGAGGACTACGCATGAATGCCGACCCGGAACTCGAGCTCGAGGATGTCGACGAGTCAGGCGAACTCGACGACAACACGCTCGCGTCGGCACTCGAGGCGGTTCTGCTCATCGTCGATACTCCCGCCTCCGACGAACAACTGGCATCGGCTGTGGGCTCGTCGGTGGCCCGCGTACGCGCCGAGCTGAAGCGGATGGCCGCGAAACTGACAGAACGCCGCAGCGGAATCGACCTCCGCTACGCCGGCGACGGGTGGCGTTTCTACACCCGAACCGCCTATGCGCCGTACGTCGAACGGCTGCTTCTCGACGGCGCTCGGTCCAAGCTCACACGTGCAGCATTGGAAACCCTGGCCGTGATCGCCTATCGTCAACCGTTGACCCGCGCACGAGTCAGCGCCGTACGTGGAGTCAATGTCGATGGAGTGATGCGTACGTTGCTCGCCCGTGGACTGATCTCCGAAGCAGGAACGGACCCGGAGACGAACGGCACGATGTACTGCACCACCGAGCTGTTCCTCGAACGGCTCGGGCTCGCATCGCTCGGTGATCTACCCGAACTGGCACCGCTGTTGCCGGGAGTGGACCTGATCGACGAGATCAGTGACAGCATGGACACCGACCCCAGAACGACCCGCTCCACCAAGAACCGCGGATCGAAACCCGATCCGGCAGCCGAGCTCGACTCGGACGACTGATAGGTAAGACAAGTGAACAAGCCCGCTCGCCGTGATGGCACACCGGACCGTAACAAGAGACAAGACCCACGCAGGAAGCCCACCGCAGGTCGGTCGGACACCCCGCGTGACGCACGCCGCGGAGATCGCACCCGCGACGCCGCACCCCGGGACGGCGCTCCCCGCGCCGGTGCACCCCGAACCGGTGCCCCTCGCACCGGGGGACCCCGCGCAGGCGCTCCCCGCACCGGTGGCCGACCGGCCCCGCGCAGAGGCGTCGAGCAGGGGGAATCGTTCGAGAACAAGCCCGTCGAGACGGGCATCAACGATCGCAGCAACGACGCGGTGCCCCGCAAGAAGCCGTCGCGCCCCAAGCCGCCGAAGCCGCAGAAGAAGCAGGCTCCGGCAACCACCATCAGCAACGCCAAGCCGGCGAAGCATCAGTACGCCGATTCGTCCCCGCGCAAGCACGTGCCTGCCGGTGAGGGTGTTCGGTTGCAAAAGGTGCTCGCGCAGGCCGGTGTCGCGTCGCGTCGGGCCGCGGAAGAGCTGATCGCCGACGGTCGCGTCGAGGTGGACGGACGCATCGTCACCGAGCAGGGCATCCGCATCGATCCGAACATCGCCGTCGTTCGCGTCGACGGCACTCGTGTCGTCGTGAAGGAAGAACTGGTTCATCTCGCGATGAACAAGCCGCGCGGATGGCAGTGCACCATGTCGGACGATCTGGGTCGTCCGTGCGTCGGCGACATCGTCGCCGAGCGCGTGCAGGCGGGCCAGCGTCTGTTCCACGTCGGTCGGCTCGATGCCGACACCGAGGGACTGTTGTTGTTCACCAACGACGGTGACCTTGCTCACCGGCTGATGCACCCGTCGTACGAGGTGTCCAAGACCTATCTCGCGACGCTGTTCGGCACCATTCCCCGCACGCTCGGCAAGCAGCTGCGCGAAGGCGTCACCCTCGACGACGGCCCGGTGAAGGTCGACGGCTTCCAGCTGCTCGATATCTCGGACGGCAAGTCGCTCGTCAAGGTGACGCTGCACGAGGGCCGCAAGCACATCGTGCGTCGGTTGTTCGACAAGGTCGGATTCCCGGTGGGACGCCTCGTGCGTACCGACGTCGGCAACATCGTGCTCGGCGATCAGCGTCCCGGAACACTGCGTGTTCTCGGCCGCGGCGAGATCGGCAAGCTCTACGAATCCGTAGGCCTGTGATGAGTGCGCTCGTCGTGGCGATGGACGGGCCGTCGGGCACCGGTAAGTCGTCGGTATCGCGCCGGCTCGCATCGGCACTCGAAGCAAGCTACCTCGACACCGGTGCGATGTACCGCGTCGCAACGGTATGGGTGCTGCGTTCGGGCGTCGAGCCGACCGATGCAGACGCAGTCGCGAAAGCTGTTGCTGCGCTTCCCCTCGAGATCGGAAAAGATCCTCTGTCCGAGACCGTCTTGCTCGACGGAGAGGACGTCAGCGGTGAAATCCGCGGCGATGCAGTCACCAAGGCCGTCTCGGCCGTGTCCGCGGTGCCTGCGGTTCGCGAGCTGCTGGTGCAGATGCAGCGCGACCTCGCGAGCTCGTCGACGCGAATTGTGGTTGAGGGTCGCGACATCGGCACCGTCGTGCTTCCCGACGCCGACGTGAAGGTGTTCCTGACGGCCTCACCGGAGGCGCGTGCGGAACGGCGGAACAAACAGAACATCGAACAGGGTCGCAGCGACGACTACGAATCCGTGCTCGCGGATGTGCAGCGCCGCGATCATGCAGATTCGACGAGGGCAGTGTCACCGCTTCGTCCCGCTGAGGATTCGGTGATCGTCGATACCAGCGAGCTGGATCTCGACGGCGTGATCGAGCGTTTGCTGCTCGTGGTGAACGACAGAAGTGGAGCAGTGCAGTGAGTGAAGAATTCTTCTCCGGCGCAGCGGAAACCGCGGGCGACGGAACGTGGAGCGACGAGGGCGAGTGGGAGTACGTCGACCTCAACGAGGGTGAAGACGGTGAAGATGCCGTTGCCGTACCGACTCTCGCCGTGGTGGGCCGACCGAACGTCGGCAAGTCGACGCTCGTCAACCGCATCATCGGCCGCCGCGAAGCAGTGGTCGAGGACGTCCCGGGCGTCACTCGCGATCGTGTGTCGTACGAGGCGAACTGGAGTGGTCGACGCTTCCTGGTGCAGGACACCGGCGGTTGGGAGCCCGACGCCAAGGGGCTGCAACAGTCCGTTGCGCGCCAGGCCGAGTTGGCTATGAACACCGCCGACGCGATCCTGCTGGTCGTCGATGCCCGCGTTGGTTCGACGACGACGGACGAGGCAGTGGCACGAGTGTTGCGTCGGTCGAAGACTCCGGTTCTGTTGGTGGCCAACAAGGTCGACGACGGTCGCACCGAGTCCGAGGTCGCTGCACTGTGGTCTCTGGGTCTGGGGGAGCCGTTGTCGGTGTCCGCCACCCACGGCCGCGGTACCGGTGATCTGCTCGACCGTGTGCTCGAGGCCCTGCCGGAGACTCCGCGCGAAGGTATCCCCGGTGGGGGACCGAGGCGTGTCGCTCTGGTCGGTAAGCCGAACGTCGGCAAGTCGTCGTTGATCAACAAGCTCTCGGGTGACGAGCGTTCGGTGGTACACGATGTTGCAGGCACCACCGTCGACCCGGTCGACTCGTTGGTCGAATTGGGCGGCAAGACATGGCGATTCGTCGATACGGCCGGACTACGCAAGCGCGTCAGTCATGCCAGTGGTGCCGAGTTCTATGCGTCGCTGCGCACCAAGTCCGCGATCGAAGCAGCCGAGGTCGCAATTCTGCTTCTCGATGCCTCACAGGTGATCTCGGAGCAGGATCTGCGCGTGCTGAGCATGGTCTCCGATGCCGGCCGCGCGCTGGTGTTGGCGTTCAACAAGTGGGATCTCGTGGACGACGATCGTCGTCAACAGCTCGAGAAGGAAATCGACCGCGATCTCGCTCGCGTGCCGTGGGCGCAGCGAGTGAACATCTCGGCGCAGACGGGCCGTGCGGTTCAGAAGCTCGTGCCCGCTCTCGAGACGGCTCTGGAGTCGTGGGACAAGCGTGTACCCACCGGACGCCTCAACACGTGGCTCAAAGAGGTCGTGGCAGCCACCCCGCCGCCGATGCGTGGCGGACGCCTGCCTCGCATCATGTTCGCGACGCAGGCCAGCACACGCCCGCCGACGTTCGTGCTGTTCACCACCGGCTTCCTCGAGGCCGGCTACCGCCGATTCATCGAGCGGCGTCTGCGTGAAGAGTTCAACTTCGACGGCAGCCCCGTTCGCGTCTCGGTACGTATCCGCGAGAAGCGGGAACGGCCAGGCAAGGGCAACAACCGCTGACCTCGTCCGACCCGGCCCCTGAGCAGGCGATTTCCTCTCAGGGGTAGGGCTGGGGTAATCTCAGCAAGCGCCTTTCGAGGCGCGGCGGGCTGTGGCGCAGCTTGGTAGCGCACTTGACTGGGGGTCAAGTGGTCGCAGGTTCAAATCCTGTCAGCCCGACAGAATGCAGGACACAGGCGGCTCCGAAGAAACCCGGAGCCGCCTGTGTCATCTGTGTGCCGGGAGCGTTGTACCCCTCGCAGGGGCGAAGACGCAGAAATGCGGGAGTCCATGTGAAGCGACGTCGAGTTTGATCTCGGCACCTGAGCGATGGGCTCGATGGACGTCAACGGACGGAGCCACTTGATTCGGCAAAATCGCGGTCAAGGATACTTCGAGTCCACGCCGATCTGCGCACATCCCATTGTTCGTGGTTTGTGACGAGACGTCCAAGACGCTTGTGGTTGCGATCCGCGAGGCTAATACTCCAGCCGTCGACCTGCTCCACCGGAGAGAACCGATTAACTGCCCCGACGCTCGTCTTCGAGCGAATGCACTCGGTCTTGCTCCAGGAGTTGCTTAGGGCCGCGACCAGGTCATGCGGCAGTCGACAACGGTGACCATGTTGTGGGCGTGGGTTCGGTGTCTGACGGAGTCATTCGGGCTAATTCAAGGTGGTTCTCAGAAGCTAAAACTGAACCGGGTGGATACGATAACGGTGGCCATGCACACGCAGCTTAGTAAGCACACGAAATCGCTGTAGGACGACCTTGGGGCGTAGTCGAAAGCTGGGAATCTGGGCTTTTTTATTTAGAACTACGGAGTAGGTGACCTTACCCGTCAATTTAATTCAGGTTGCAAACGGCGGCGAGTCGATAGACCAACGCCCCGTTCCGAAAAAGGTATCCGGAGTTTGGGTATTGCCTTGCCCAGAGTTGATTACCGACCCGCATCTGTTAATAGTTCCTGAACTTGGGCGAGATGCTCCGATGCGTTGTCCAAACATCCGGCGCTGGCAAGCGTAGTCACCGCCTCGCCCAAGTGGTCCGCAGGACTGTCAGCCTTCGACGACGACGCAATCTCTTGGGCTTGTCTTAGATTACTGATCACGTCGTATTTGTTGGCGCCGGTATGTTCGGGCATGATTGCAACGGCAGCGAGTAAAGTCGCCATTCGTGAGGGCTCGTCGCCAGCTAATCGTGCCACACCCCACATCGCTTGCACCCGCCACGCGTTGACCTGTGCAGACTCTGTCGCCGCTGAACCCAATATTGCTTGCAGGTCCAGCCAGGGATTGCCCGCCAAATGCCACCACCCGGGGCGGCCAACTGTTATCAGTGCCACGGCCACATGCCAGTCTTCGGCGCGGGCCTGTGCAATCACAGTTGACGCGTCGGTTGGCACGTCTGCGATCCGAGCGGATAGAGCACGCATTGTTTCGTCTTTCCTCTGTTCGAGGATTTCGTCGACATCTTCAGGTGAAAGCGTTCGCGACTCCAGCCAGTTGGTAGCCCGCCTTTCCTGGTGCGTAATAGTGCCGAAAGCAGGTACGCCGTACTCTTGAGCCAATCGACGCTGTGCCACATCGTCTGACCACAACGGTACGTTTCGTGCCTTTGCGAGGGCAATTGGGGTCAACCATGGTGATGCCCTCGAGAGCTTGAAATCTTCCAGTATCGATGGGTCAACATCTGCAATGATCTGAACGGTAGAGGCAGTCTCCTCCAGCATTGCCATGCGGCGGAGAGCGCCTAGATGTTCGTTGAGGTCTAGCTGGCGTAACTCGATCGAGTCACCAGCTGAGTCGTAAGAAATGAAAGTGCTGCCCGCTGATCGTCCGTCGAGGTCGAGCCTGCCGCGGACGATGTCATCGAATGTGCTGTAAGCAACCAAGACATTACGCACCATCCCGCGCACATTTTGGTACTCGTTAAGTTGAGTCGCAATCAGTAGGGCAGAGGCATCAGCTACAACGTCCGACCCGACGGCTGATCCCACGGCTGACTCCTCCGCGGCTGCGTCACCCTCGCGGGCGGTCGCCGCCAGGTAGTAGCCCAGTGGACGGACTGCCAAGATCGCGGAGTATGGACGGCTGACTGCACTGGCTAGAGCCCCGAGCGGTAGCCGAGCCTGGTGAAGCATCTCCAAAATGTCAAAGAGCGGCGTGTCATCTCGCCGCATGATGTCGGCCATCCTGGAGATAAGTGTTTCGGTTGTATGTGCGTCCAGGACTTGAATCGGACTCGCTGTGCCATGGCGAGCTATATGGGATTGCAAAGCGTCAAATGCTGTGTGGCGGAGATCGTTGTCGAGTTCTGGGCGGTGATCAGCCTGGGTGGCGGGCTCGTCACCCGTATCACGGGTTCTGGTGATAACTGTGCCCAGGAGAGACGCGCTAAATCCAGCGTTGTCTGCAAATTGTTCGGCGAGATCGAGCATGCGGGCAAAAGCTGTCGGTGGTAGCGCGACTTGCCTTGAGACAATCGCGAACCACAGATGTGCTTCGTCGATGTTTTTGATAGGCGGATCGTATGATGAAATAGTTGCGTATGCCTTTATGAAAGATCCCAGGTTGTGTTGTACTTCTGCGAGCTGCCAAACATCTTGTGGGTCGATCGTTAGTCCGTCACCATCACTGATGCACTCAAGAATTTGACGTTCGGCTCTACGCAGAAGCGATGACGCCGCCTCGCCGTTAGTAGCATGCGCGGTGTCAATTGAGTGTCGTGCGATGGTGCGACGCGCGATTCGTCTGTTGAATGGGTCGACGGTTGATGACGACAGGACGTCCCCCGCGACAATAGCTGCTTCATCCCCGCGGTTAAGACTCCTCAACAGCTCGCACCGTCGACCTGCGAAGCCAACACTCCTGTAGCGGCCATATGCCCTGTCCGCTGCGTTTTGCGCATCATCACCCCTATTTCCGCGCGCTAAAAGTTCTACGAGTTTAGTTGCAGCGAACTCCTCCGTGTCGGCGAGAATTCGTAACGCGGGTAGATTTGCGTCGAGATCCACAACAGCGGCAGCATTCGTGGAGATTATCTGTTGCCAACTCGCCGTGATTATGTCACGTTCGACCAGAGGTGTAAGGCGAGCCGATTCGTCGACGCCAAGATCGCTCAACCGCAACACAATTCGGAGCAAGGCGTCTGGACGATCAGCGTCGAGGTCAGGGAAGAGGGCGGTCAGACGTTGACGTTGCTCATCCTCTGAATGTTCGGTTGTGTGGATCCGAACTGCTGCCACCTTTTTGTCGATTCCGTCCGGCATCTCGTCAATTAGTCGGACAGCGAGGTCGAGTTTTCCTAGGGCTGCAGCGGCGATCGCGGCTGCAGCTTGCACATCGGATCGCTGAGACTCTATTTCTGTCGCCCGCCCCTGCGGAGAGGCCAAAGAACGGTTGAGTACATCAGCAAAGTCGCCAGCTGCCATCAGGCACTTGAGAAGGGTGGTGAGGGCCGACTTCGTTGGCCCGTTCCATTCGTGTATCTGGTCTACTGCTGCTTGAGCCAAACTTAGTGAGCGCTTGAGGTCTCCAGGTACGCTACAATTCGACATCGCTCGCTGGATTAGTATATCGGCGAGCATTTCTGCGACGCCAGCAGACTTCGGTGCCAGTATTTGGGCGCGCTCTGCGATTGATACGGCACCATTCAAATCGCGTCCGAACTCTTTGCGTCTTGCCAAAAAGCTCAACACGACCGAATCATCGTTACTGGCTTCGAGTAAGGCCTCGACATCGGAAGCAAGGCTGACCGGCTTGGCGCTATTGGCGGGATGTTCGAGGATTGCGAGGCCAACCGCAAGTCGCGGATCTGTAACTTCCTTGCTAATAGCGACCGCGCGGCGAAACAGATTCTGAGCTCTGTCATTATCTGAGTCCAGCAGCACGAGACCACCGTTCGTGATGTAACGGCATGCGTTCTTCGCATCTAGTTCGGCGGCTTTGACGAAAATATCTGCGCTGAGGTCATTTATCTCGTGTGCGTGCGCGTAGTCCGCCATTGACAAAAGGCCTCGGCTTGGCCCAAATGCCGCCAACCAGGGAGGATCGCTATCCAGTAGTGTCTCCAGCACAGCTCTCGGAGCTCGACGGCCGTGTGCGAGGTGGGCTGCCAGCAATGCCGCACTCTCTCGCATTTCTTCGGCCGCGCCCCTAAGTCTGTCAGCGACCTGTGGTGGCAGCCTGCTGAGGTTGTCTTCAAACTGTTCGTAGGCGGTATCGGCGAAGCGATCAGCCGCGGCCTCCCATGCCGCGCCTGCCGAATCCAGGGTATTCGCGCGTGGAACCAGAATAAACAAACCGTCTCGGGGGCCGGATTCAATCGTCCTCTCCGAAATTTCCTGCCAGTAAATCTCATCGGTCGTCAGATCGGCGAGAAGCAGGAAAACGGGCAGTGAGTGCTCAAGCCAGTATGAGACGTGTCGTTTAGAGGGACGGTACTTCCAACCATCGGAATTCTCCTCTTTGAAGTAAGAATCCCCACCTTTGATCTGCAGTCCTACGAGGCGACCCGTCGCGATGGCAGCGCGTTTGATTTCGACATGGGCGTCGATGCCGTAGTCGGAAGTTTGTTGTTCGCGAAAAGCGAATTTGAACGTGCGCTCGATTCGAAGACCGGAAAGATGGACTGCCTCCCTGTCGGTTCCGCTGGTATCGACGATTGCTATTACCTCCCCCATGACCGATTCTCTATATGAAGTCACGTTACGTGGGGTGGACCTACCGTGCATCGCTGGCACCACTTTCGGTGCATCTGCTTCGCTTTGTGGATAGGAGCTGATGCCGGCGCGCTTGCGGGATGGTAGGTCCTAGAGACCCTCCTTCTTCCAGGGGCGGTAGACCTTCTATTGGTTGACTGGCATGCCCTCGTCGTGCCCCGGATCCGCTCGCGCGACGAGAGCCCTGCAGTGGGCGGGGCGTCCGTGCATGATCGCGCAGAAGCCATGTCAGCCGGAAATGCAACGCTGCCGCCCATGCAGTACGTCGATCCGAACGGCGACGTGATCGGCATGCGCATCGACCTCGGCAAGGAGACCTCCAAGCGCCTGTTTCTGACTCCGAAGTTCGTCACATCGAGTTCAGGGCGCAGATCTCCGTTCTGCAAGCGGGCAGGTGGGACATGATCGACACCGGAATGTTCTACGCTCCTGCACGAAGCCGCCGGACCAGATGAGGTGCCAACCGATCTACCACTGGCTCGATAGACTTTGGCGGGAGGTGCTGATGGCATTGGTACGCGATATGCGCCTGTCCCGAGGACCGGGACGACGCCCCGGAGATCCATCACTGGAGCGGCCGTCCTGACCACCGGGCGCTCGAGCAACTAGCGAGGTACCGACCGTCGGTCCTTCCGGCCGATAGATCCGGCATCGCGCGCCAAATGCCGCTCCTGCTGACCTCCACTTGGACTGTCCTCTGGAGAGGTGTCGGTGACATCGATCGATTCAGCGCAACGCTGGCCTCGATCGATGCGATCAGGAAGAAGCGCAGCCAGGGCGAGGGTCAGGTGCTGGGATGGGAAGTGCAGCCCCTCGACCTCGATGCCTGGTCGGCCGGCCATCTCCATCCGAACGGCCACCTTGGTCGCCTAAGCCCAAGGGCCTGTCTGCAGGGCAGACCGCCAGTCGAAACAGGCGGTTTGGGCGAGGCGCGATACGGCCACCGCACATGCACCGGTTGAGAATGCGCGAGGTATGCATGCCATGGACACCCCACGGACCCCCATAGCCGCACCGGAAGTGTCGCGGGACAGCTCCTTGTCGGTACCCAACGCGATACCGACAACCATGCCAATTCGAACCCTCGATGGTCCACCGCTACCAGGTGAGATCTTGGCCCATGCGGCACGCGCGGTCGTCCTAGCCGGCCTTCTCGCTGGGCAACATGTCTGCCACGACGAAAACCGTTCAGTAGTCAGCGAAGCCGAGCTGCGTTCGGCGATCTGAACCGAATCCGGCTCGGACTCACTGTCGCTGTTTGTGGTGCCGCGTCCGGGCGGGTATCAGCAACGCGATCCGTCGCCGCGATAAGGAATGCCGAACACCGCCAACCGACCCGGTCTAGCCTCGGTCGTTTCCCCGCATACAGCGCCCGATCCTTAGGCTGGGACCGAGGCGCGGATCAGCTGTGTCGGTACGCATCTTTGCTACTCGATACGCGTCGGCGAGGACATGTGAGGTTGTATGGGGAAAGGCCACTGGGCAATGGTGGGTGTCCTGATGAGGGAGGTTTGGTCCGGCTTGGAAAGGGATTCTAATCTTCCTGAAGGTTGTGGCCGGCCAGCACGTAATAGCGATTCATGGCAGCAATGGCGACAGCTTTGACTATGTTAGTACTCTCCATGAGGCGATCGAGGCTGAGAGATATTGTTGTTGAGACAAATCCGGATGAGTCAGGGTTGCCTTGAGCGGTTTCCGGCGCAGTGGCCGTCTGTTTCGGCGGACGTACTCGTCGCTGGCGACTCCCCGCCGCGAACGCTTCACACCCAGGGTGCGACGGCGAGCGGTGCAAACGTGGACAGATGCTGTCTTGCGGCAGCGGATGCGCGGTGGATGAGTGCGAACGTGAAGACGGCCACGACTACATCGACGGGAGCTGCAGGTGGTGCAACGAACCGTCCGGACAGCTCCGCGTCGTCGGCGGCTCATGACCCTATCGTCGGGTATCGGGACTTCCGACAGGACCCTTTTGACCCCCGAACTGCGAGGGACAAACCCCGGCGCTGTCACGGAGTTGTAGACGGTCGGCGTGTCAGTACGTCGCGTCGCGGACCCCGAGACGGGGGCATCGTCGATTTCTTTCCGTCAGGTGCTGGTTCGAGAGCACACTGCACTAGGGCATCATGGGCCTATGAGTGATCTCGAGTACCTCGCCACTTTGCTCGCTGCGCTGGATGCGGAGATCGCGCGAGTTTCGGCCTCCGAATCCGGGTCCGACGAGCAGGCGTCGGCCATCGACGACGCAGCCGCCGCCGTCTTCCGGTTGCGTGAGAAGGTCAAGGCCGGTTACCCCGGCAAGAAGGCCTACTACCTTGCGGCGTCGACCGATCCCCAGGGGATCAGAGTCGAGGGAATTTCTGCCCTGCACGGCAAACGCGCCCATGAACTGGTCCAAGATGGTGGTTGGATGCACGCAGATTCCAGCACTGTTCTCGATGCTCTCGATGACGACCAAATCAGTCGGTATCACGCGATCGCAGGACGCGGTGTAGCGCAGACGTTTCGAGATTCACGCGAATACTTGGCGACGGCAACAGGTCTGGCCGAAAAGTAGACCCACGCATCGGTACGGCGAGTCGGCCCAGCCTTGGAATAAAGATTCCCGAAGTCTGCTCGATTCCAATGACCACGATGGCGCGCGATTGATTGATCGGATAGATGTCGAACGATGAGGACTTATCCGTTCCATTGTGTATAGGCTCGACTGCAGAAGTCGGTTTTGTCCACTAGGGCGGACAGATGGGCGAGTATCATGGCACTGGCAGATCTCGATACTGGCAACCCACATTGGCTCAACGCCGTCCTTTTTACTGTTGCCGCAGTCGTAGCGATTGTCCTCACTTGGTGGTTCTTCGGCAACGACAGTTAGCCGAGACGGACACGGCTGTGTAGCTCCTCAACACGAGCACGCGAACGGCGTGCTGATCATCTGCCACAGTGAGCCGACGCAGCTCGGCCGTGATGCCTCCGGTCATCGAGTCCACGGCCGTCACACGTTCGCCGGGTTCGAGGTGTTCGAGAACCCAGGTGGCAGTGGAAGGAGCAAGATCGGTGGACATTCTCGTCATGCCTCCGTCCCGCTGCGCTGGGTGCCGCAATCCCGGTGTCGGCCGAGCATCTCACCAGGCAGCCTTCGCGGTCCACCTGTTTTCGGCTGTATTCATGATTGAGGATCCGGCGTATTGGGCATCGTGCAGATATGACAGAGAACGCAAAGCTGACAGTGGAACGCACCATCGAAGCGCCCGTGGACGCAATTTTCGACGTCCTGTCCAACCCCGAGCGGCATCAGGCACTCGACGGCTCGGGATTCGTACGCGGCGTGGACCACGCAGACCGAATTCAGAAGGTCGGCGAGAAGTTCACGATGAACATGCAGGGCGATCACATGGGTGGGGAATACCAGACCGACAATGTCGTCACCGGGTACGCCAAGGACAAGCTACTGGCATGGAAGACCGCGCCGGCCGGCAACGAGCCTCCCGGATGGGAATGGTTGTGGGAACTGGAGTCTCAGGGACCCAACGAGACATTGGTGCGGCACACCTACGACTGGTCGAAGGTCACGGACAAGAAGCTTCTCCAGCAGATCGGGTTTCCCCTGGTCACCGAGGATCAGCTGAACGACACACTTGCACGCCTCGCTGTCGAGGCAACGTCCTGATCTTTCGGGCGTACGTTCAGCCGTAGAACGCCGCTGCGTCGACGCGCTCGATGGGCATCCATCGAGCTGGAAAGTCCGTCGGCGCAGCGGCTTCGGCGAGGTCCAGGCCACGTATAGCCAACGCCGTCGTGGGTGACTGGTCCACGATCAGACTGATCGCGTACGTTGCTGCGGTGACGTGAACGCAAGGATCAGTTCTGCTGGAACAGGTGCATGCCGTGTCGACGTCCGTGGGAACCGGCGCCAGACCCCCCGATACCAGCTCCGCGTGAAGCGCGTCAGGCAGATCCCCGCTTCCTCTGCCGTGAGTCGGATGACTGGTGACGATGCGCAGAGCCGTCCTTTTGTGAGCCGCCGAATAGCGCGGCACCGTGAGTGTCGCGGTCTCCATTTTCTTTCCTGCTGAGACCACGCAGCGAATAGAACCGATCGTGTTGGTATCCACGATGACCGACTCGCTACGAGCCAGGCTCCGCGCTCGAGGAAGCATGGGATTGGGTCGGGTAGCAGTGATCGGCTCGACTCGACGCAGCCATTCCTTGCCCCATGGAGTCGCACCGAACGGCGGGGGCTGGGGAGTGGATGCCATCACCGTGCCACCGAGAGCGACAACGTCTGTCTGAGTGTCGAATCATCCAGTGCGGCAAGCGCTGTCTCGTTGTTCCCCTCGGTCAACCCTGCAATTGCTTTCTTCCGGGCGTGCAGCGACGCAATGTACTCCTCCAACGTTCCTTCGGTGGTGAGCGCCATGACTGTCACAGGTGAGGTCTGTCCGATTCGATGTACCCGGTCGGTTGCCTGCGATTCCACCGCCGGATTCCACCACCGGTCGTAATGGATGACGGTGCTGGCCCGGGTGAGGTTCAACCCATAGCCGGCCGCTTTGAGGCTCAGCACCATCACGGGACAGCTACCGCCCTGAAACTCGTCCACCATCTTCTCGCGCTGGTCCACGTCGAGTCCGCCGTGGAAGAACGGTATGGCGGCTCCAGTGACACGCGCGAGATGGTCGGCGAGAAACTCACCGGTCTTGCGATACTGGGTGAAAACCAATGCTGTCTGCGACGATTCGGCGAGCTCCTCGATGATGTCGGTGAGCCTGTCCAGTTTCCCGGAACGGTCGGGCGACGAAGACATGTCGCCGTTCACGAGACCCGGGTGGTTGCAGATCAGTTTCAGAGAGGTCAGCAAAGCGAGCACCGCAGTCCCTCGGCGTTGTGTAGAACCGAAACCGGTGTCGAATGCAGCCTCGACCGTCGAGTTGTACAGCATCGCTTGCTCGTTCGTGATCGGGCACAGTACGTCTATCTGCTGTTTGGGTGGAAGGTCGGTCGCCACTTCGTCTTTCGTCCGTCGGAGGACGACCGGAGCTATGGAATGGGACAAGTGCGCAAGCGCAGCCGCCGAACCTGCGTTCTCGATGGGTGCGGAAAATCGCCGAGTGAAGCGTGCTCTGGTCCCGAGCAGACCCGGGTTGGTGAGGTCGATCAGGGCCCACAGTTCGTCCATGCGGTTCTCGACCGGGGTGCCGGTCAGTGCGATGCGAGTTGTCGAGCTCAGTCGTCGCGCGGCACGGGAAACCTGCGTGCGCGAGTTCTTCATGACGTGCGCTTCGTCGAAGAAGACCGTGTTCCAACTGATCTCGGCCAGACGGTCGGTGTCGGAGCGCAATGTCGGATATCCGGTCACGGTCACGCAGCCGACCTCGCCACATCCACCGAGCGAGCGGTTCGGTCCCCGGTAGACATTGACCGTCAGGTCGCCGGCGGAGAACTTCTCGATCTCGCGTCGCCAATTGCTGATCAGGGATGTCGGGCACACCACCAGAAAATTGCCTTCACCCCGCGAGGCTCCCACAATCATGTGCGAGATGGCTTGCAGAGTCTTGCCCAACCCCATCTCGTCGGCCAGAATTCCTCCACCCCCGGCTTCTCCGACGGTCGGAATCCAGGACGCACCGTGCACCTGATACGGCCGCGGGGTGAAGGTGGACGCACTGTCGCCCAGATTGGCCTGCATGTGCAGGCTGGTGCGTAGGGCGTCGACGGCACCGTGCGCGGTCGACACGCTGGACCCACCCGTGTTGGGTACCGCGTACGCGGCCGGGGGGAGTGACTCCAGCAGCGATGCAGGAATCTCGGCGTAGTGGGGCCGATGTTCCAGGTGGTCCAGAACCGCCAGCCACCCCCGGGCCGACGCGCTTTCCGGGAGGCCTGCCGATGGTGCCAGTGCCGCTTCGAGTTCGACGCGACGCGGATCGACGAGCTGTGCTTCGACGGTCCGTACGGTCACGGAGCCGCCCGTATCGGGTATCGCTAGGTCGATCGGCGTCGTCGCTGCGGTGGCCGTCCTTGTGGAATCAGGTTGCCAGACAGCGAAACAGTGTCGACGGGGCAGGTAGGTGACCTGCGGAGCGAGGCCCGTATCGGTCGTCGAAAGCATGCAACCTCCAGCCGAGTGAACGCTTCGGTAGACCCGAAGCTGCCCACACGGTACGTGCCCGAACGGGATTTCGCCGCATTCAACAGTGCTTGACAATTCCGAAAAGTGCTGTCCTACAGCGCTATCGAGCAGCGGGCAGCGGCGTGGAACCGATCAGGATTGCTCGCGCGAACACCACCACGTGGTGCGGCCGCCCACCGTTCCGCGAGTCATCGGAGCACCGCAGCGTGGGCACGCCGCGTCCGCCTTGCGGAACGGGATGATCTCACCGGTGTGCACGCCACCCTTCTTGATCGCCGACCTGATGGCGCGACGCAGAACAACGCGGAGCTCGTCGAGTTCCTCGGTGGTGAGAGTCTTTGCCCGTCTGGACGGAGATTGCTCGCTCTGCCACAGCACCTCGTCGGCCAACAGATTGCCGACGCCTGCGATTGCTGCTTGGTCCAGCAAACGTGCCTTCAGAGGTGCTCCGCTGGAACCGATTCGGTGCCGGAAGTCGTCGCGCGTGATCTCCGCAGCATCGGGCCCCAACGCATCGATATCGGGTTCGAGGCGCACTCGGCCGAGCCGGCGCTTGTCGAAGAGCCGGAGCTGACCCCCGTCTTCGAACGTCATGGCAAAGCGCGTCCACTCGGGCTTGTCGGTGTCGCGCTCGCCCACGTGCGGATCGCCGCCTCCGTACTGCGACGTGCGATCGCCGTCGGGAGCGGTGACGATGACGCGGCCGCCCATTCCGAGATGGATTCCCAGCGTCGGACCGCTGGACCCGTCGGCGGTGACGGTTTCGCACCACATCGCCTTGCCACGTCGACATGCCTCGGTGAGCTTGCCGCCCTTCAGGGCGTGAGCGATATCGCCCGGCATGTGTGGACGGCACTCGAACGAGTCGGTGTCATCGATATCGACGATGACGCGTCCGAGGGCTTTTTCGACGACCTGTCGAGCGTTTTCGACTTCGGGTAGTTCGGGCATGGAGCGGGTGTACCCAATTCGCCGGCTCTATGCGCGAGCCTGTGTCGTCAGGCGCGCTTCCTACCGTTGGCGAACTGTCTGAAGCCGATCAGGTTGCCGAACGGATCGAGAACCTGGCACAGACGTTCACCGGTGAACACCGATTTCGGCCCTCGATGCACGACGCCTCCGCGATCGACGCAGTTGGCGACCACTGCGTCCACGTCGTCGACGTTCCAGTACGAGACCGATCCTGCAGTCCCCGCGGGGCGGTTGTACGAATCGGTGACGTGGACGGTGAGTCGCGTACCGGAGACGTCGAACGCGGCGAGTTGCTCGTGTACGTCGACGGGGTCGGTGCCCAGGAGCGTTCGGTACCAGTCGACGGCGGCGGCGAGGTCGTCTGCGAAGTAGAAGACGTTCCCCACGCCCGAGAGTGCGTTGTCCATCATTGTCCGTTCGGGTTCGCTCGCACCGACAGTGCGATGTCATGGGTTTCGGTGTGCGTAGCACCGTCGACGGTGTGGGCCAGCGCTTTCTGCACCACGTCGTGGTCGGAGCCGGTCCACCGTTCTTCTCGCTGACGTCGGTACTGGCTCCACGACGGCACAGTGAACTGCTCGACCACGGTGTCCTCGACGTCCAGACTCCGGTACAGGTTCCAGGCGTACGCCCCCGTTCGCTTCCGCGCGATCCCGACCGGAGCCATCGACGTCAGAAACTGCTCCAGAGCGTCGTCGACCACTCGGTACGTAACGGTGATCCGCACCGGCCCGTCGTCCGGATCGGGTTCGAACATCACGGTCGGGGTCGGCCACGCCATGGACACCGCACGGTCGAGCACGCCGGTCTCGGGTCGCAGGGGGAGGACTGCGACACTCGCAGCGACGAATGCCAAGGCGGCTACCGCGACCGCGAGTGCGTCGACGATGCCGATCTTCGACGCCAACCATCCCCACACGAGCGAGCCGATGGCCTGAGAACCCATGAAGACCAGGAGGTAGACCGACATCCCGCGCGCTCGAACCCAGGTGGCGAGCGAAAGCTGGATAGACGCATTCAGTGCGGTCAACGTCGTGATCCAGGCAATGCCGGACAACAACAGCGCCGGGACCACCGCCCACAGCGGAAGCCACGCCAGCGCTGCCATTCCCACGCCGTACCCGACAGCAGAGCCGACGAGCAAGGTGTTTGCGCCGCAATGTTTTCGGAGCATCGGCGTCGCGGCAACGCCGATCACGGCTCCGACCCCGAGTACGCCCAACAACACGCCGTATCCCACCGAGCCCAGTTTCAGTACCGACGACGAAGCCGATGGCAGTAGCGCCCACAATGCAGATGCGGGGAAGGCGAACAGCGCCGAGCGCAGAATGATTCGTCGAACGATCGGGCCGGATCGGATGTAGCGGACCCCGGACAGGATCGACTCGGCAAGGCCTTCTCGATCCGTTTGTGGATGTTTCGGGCGCTTCCATGCAATCAGCACGCTCAACGTTGCTAGAAAGGAGGCGGCGTTGATGGCGAACACGAACGTCGGCCCGGCCAATGCCACCAGTACACCGGCAAGCGCCGGTCCGACGGCCCGCGCCCCGTTGACGGTCACGCTGCCCAGCGCCGAGGCGGCCGGGATTTCTTCACGGCTCACCAGCTCGGGCTGAATCGCCTGCCAGGCGGGAGCGGACAGTGATGTCCAGCAACCCAATACGAATGTGCAGGCGAGCAATCCCCACGGAGACAAGGTGTCGGTCCATGCCAGTGCGGTCAACACAATTCCGGTCAGCATCGAGCCGGCACCGACCGCGATGAGCAGAACGCGGCGATCGAGCGCGTCGGCGAGCGCGCCTGCCAGCAGAGCCAGCAACAGGGTGGGTAACAGACTTGCTGTCTGCACGGCGGCGATGATCGTGGTCGACGCCTCACGTTCGACGAGGAACCACTGCGCACCGACGGTCTGCATCCAGCCGCCGATGTTCGAGACCAGCTGTGCGATGAAGAGGCTGCGGTAGACGGTATTTCGGAGCGGCGACCACGCGGACGGTGCTGCCGGCGTGGTGTCGGTGGTGCTCACGCCAGTCCCGCCGACCATTGCGCGAATGTCTGCCATTCGACCTCGGGATAACGGGTGCGCAAGCCGTCGATGTCCGCGTCGTATCCGACGTCGGTCAAGAATTGGAACATCGCTCTCATGTCCTCGGAACCTATGTCCCGTGCCCGGCTCGAATACGGCTGCACCGAGGTTCCGAGAACGTCGCCGAGAGTGTTCGCCATGGTCTCCAACGTCGGATCGTCCGACGCGAGATCGATTCGCATCTCGCGAAAGTGCGCGGGTTCGGTCAACACGAGGGTGACGAACCGCCCCAGGTCCCGCCGCGACAGCTGCTGCAGTGGAGTGTGGAGCGGCAAGGGCAGATCGAGGCGGCCGGCCCTGACGTCGTCCAGTCCGCCGAGAAGATTGTCGTAGAAGTAGGTGGGGCCGACGATCGTGTACGACAGCCCAGCTCGACGCAGCAATGCCTCGGTTTCGGCCTTCGTCTCGAAATGCGGTATGCCGGTGCGGCGGTCAGCGCTCGCAACCGAGGAGAACACCACGTGCGGAACCTCCGCGGCGATCGCCGCATCGACGAGGGCTGCGCCCTGAGCCAATTCGGCCGCGGGACCGTCCTCGAACGGCGTCGTCATCACGAACGCACCGGCACCGTCTCTCAGTGCAGCCGCGGACGATTCCCGATCGGTGATGTCCGCGACGATGATCTCGGCACCTCGCTCACGTAGCCGATCCGCGCGGGCCGAATGACGCCGCACCACTGCGCGCACCGGTAGCCCCTGCGCCAGCAGGGCATCCACCACCGCGCCGCCCTGCCCTCCGGTTGCTCCGACGACTGCGTACGGTCTGATCATCGTGTTGTCACCTTTGTTCCGGAGGGCGAGAGCGGGGCTGCTACTGGGCGATGAAGGCGAGAATGTCTGCGTCCAAGGCCTTCTGGTAATCGCCGTAGATTCCGTGCGGTGCACCGGGGTAGACCTTGAGGGTGCCGTGCTGGACGAGTTCTGCGGTTTTCAGTGCCGCCGCGGCGATCGGCACGATCTGGTCGTCGTCACCGTGGGCGATGAAGATCGGGACGGTCAGCGCTTTGAGATCCTCGGTGAAGTCGGTCTCGGAGAACGCCTTCACGCAGTCGTATGCAGCAGTCAGATTGACCAGCATCCCCTGTCGCCAGAAGTCGTCCTTGGCGCCCTGGGAGATGGCGGAGCCCTCACGGTTGGCACCGAAGAACGGCTCGGACAAGTCCTTGTAGAACTGCGATCGATCGTAGAGAACGCCGTTGCGGATGTCGTCGAGTGCTTCGATCGGCGTGCCCTCGGGGTTGGCCTCGGACTTCAGCATGACCGGGGGAACGGCACCGGCAGTGATCACCCGAGCGACGCGGCTGCCACCGTGCTGCGCGGCGTACCGCACGACCTCGCCGCCACCGGTCGAGTGTCCGATGAGGGTGAGTTCCTGCAAGTCGAGGGCCTCGACCAGTTCGGCCAGATCCTTGGCGTAGGTGTCCATGTCGTGGCCGACGGCAGTCTGCGAGGACCGGCCGTGGCCGCGGCGATCATGTGCGATGGCGCGGTAGCCGGCGTCTGCGAGAAGCTTCAGTTCGAGCTGCCAGGCATCCGAGGACAGTGGCCAGCCGTGACTGAGCAGAACTGGCTTTCCGGTGCCCTGCTCGGTGTAGTAGATCTCGGTTCCGTCGGTGGTGGTGATGTACGGCATGGCCTGCTCCCTGGTTCGGTTCGATTGGATACCGACAACATTCGTCCGTTCCCGGGTCGAAAGCGTCGCCGCTGCCATCCAACGCGGGGGAGGAGATTCCGGTGGCGCCGCTACCTGCTAGCCGGTAGACAGACCGATGTGGACCGACAGTGTCGTGCCACCCCCGGGTGGGCTGACGATGGTCAGTTCGCCGCCGACTGCGGCCACCCGATCCTGTAGTCCGATCAAACCCGACCCTGTGCTCGGATCGGCACCTCCGCGGCCGTTGTCGGTTACGGTCAGTTCCAAGCTGTCCTCGGTCAGGTGCGCGGTGATGTCGACTTCGGTGGCCTCGGCATATTTGGCCGTGTTCGTCAGCGCCTCGGCGACCACGTAGTACGCAGCCACTTCCACCGATTCGTCCATCCGGGAGGAAATGTCGGCGGTGAGGGCAACGGGAATCGGACTGCGTCTGGCCAACGTCTTGAGTGCCGGTGCGAGTCCTCCGCGCGAGAGGATTGCGGGATGGATGCCGCGACTGAGTTCGCGGAGGTCGGTGTGCACCTGCGACAGCGTCTCGACGCTGCGGTCCAACATCGCGCGGAGCTCGGTCAGGTTCTCCGGGGCAGCGGCTTGGGCGCCGCGCAATTCCATTCCGAGAGAGACGATTCGCTGTTGGGCACCGTCGTGCAGGTCACGCTCGATACCTCGGCGGGCTTGGTCGGCTGCGGCGACCACGCGGGACCGGGACCGCGTCAGCTGAACTCGTGTGTCGTGGTTGTAGACCGCAGTGGCAACGAGGTCGGCGAAGTCGGCCAGTCGATCTCGGGTCTCACCGCCGGCCGCATACTGCGTAGCTGTCGTGCCGATGATGACGGCACCCCAGGTATTGCCGTCGACAGTGATCGGTACACCTTCGACCCAGCGAATACCCCTGCCCTCCAGTCGCTCAGCGATACCGCCGGTCGCTTCGGTGAAGTCGACGGCAGCGGCGCGGCCGGTGTCGGCGACGATCGTGGCCACGTTCTGCCCACCGATCGGCAGTCGGTCACCGGCTTGCACGCGCTCACCGGCGGATTCGTCGCGGATCGCCAGAATCGTGTAATACCCGTCGCCGTAGCGGATCACCGAAACATGTTCGTTGTCCAACCCGACGGTGAGTTCGTGTGCGACTGCGAGGTACACGTCATCCGGATCGGCCCGCAGCGCCACCAATGTTGCGACCTTCCGAAGTGACGCTTGCTGGCGTGCCAGCGCGACGGTACGCAGGTGCATGTCCTGACGGTCGCGGGCGGCGGCAAGAAGAGCCTCCAACGAAGGCACGACACGGCGGATACGGCGGGCATCGACGCTATCGAGATCGGCGGGAACCAGCAGCGACGCGGTGACGACGTCCCCGTCCCGAAGCAGGATTTTCTCCTGCCCCACGGACGCGTCGGCCTTCCCTTGCTTCAACACCGCGAAGGGCAGGTCGAGGACCGCAGCCAGGCGGGTGCTGGCAACATCGAGCATCGTCGGGGTGTGGTCCGAGCGCAAGATGGTCTTGGCGAACGCCGCCAACATATCTGCTTCTCGTCGACGTTGATCGGATTCGGTTGCGCGCAAACGTGATTGGCCAACCAGCACGTTGGTCAGAAGCGCCAGTGCCAGAAACACGATCAGTGCAGGGACGAGGCTCTCACTGCTTTCGAGTACATGGATGTAGGCGTACGCGCCGGCACTGGCGACCGATGTCGCGATCGACAGACGAAAGCCCCACCCCGCAGACACGATCAGCACTCCGAACAGGAATATCGCACCGAAAGCATTCTCGGGTGACACCCGTTTGAGCGTCAGCACAACGAGTATCTCGACGGCGATGGCGGCTGCGGCCACTGCGATTCCGCAGGCGACCGGCGGCGCACTCGGCCGGAGTATCACAGTGACGAGCCGGTCGCGGAGGGCGGTGTCCGACGTCATCGGCACATCCGACTGCTCGAATTACCGCTAGCGGTAATGCCGACCCGAGCAGTCTCTGACACTCTCGACAGAGTGATGCCCTCCCGCCTGCAGTGCCTGATCGTCGACGACAGCGACGCTTTCTGTGTCGCTGCACGCCGACTGTTGGAATCGGCAGGGATGTCGGTGGTCGGCACGGCGACCTCACTCGCCTCGGCGATCGATGCAGTGCTGTCCACCCACCCCGATCTCGTGCTGGTCGATATCGACTTGGGTGCCGACAGTGGATTCGAGGTGGTCGAAGCGATCGACGCCCAGGATCTGACGCCTCCGCCTGCCGTCATTCTCGTGTCGACACACGACGAGGAGGACTTCGCAGACCTGGTGAACAACAGTTCTGCCCTGGGTTTCCTGTCGAAATTCGAGCTGTCGGCGAGCGCGATCGAAGCCCTGCTGGGCACCTGACGGCGGGTCACCCGACGGTGTCCAGATACAGGATCACCGCTCGCACGCGACGGTGATCGTCGGCCGTCTCCGACAGGTCCAACTTGGTCAGGATGCTTCGGACGTGCTTCTCGACGGTTCCTTCGGTGATCCACAAGCGTCTGCCTATGCCCGCGTTGGAGAGCCCTTCGGCCATCAAGGTCAAGACGTCCCGTTCGCGAGAACTCAACGCGCCGAGGGGATCACCTCGGCGCTTGGCCGCAACCAGTTCGTATACAAGAGCAGGATCGATGACCGACGATCCTGCCGCGATCCGATCTATCGTCGAGACGAAGTCGGCGATGTCGGTCACACGGCTCTTGAGCAGGTAACCCATACCCTTGGCGGTGTTGTTCGCGCTGTCGAGCAGTTCGAGTGCGTGATCGACTTCGACGTGAGCAGACAGGAGCAGCAGAGAGACGTCGGGGAAACGGTCGCGGATCTTCACGGCCGCGTCTAGCCCCTCGGCGGTGTAGGTCGGCGGCATCCTGATGTCGATGATCGCCAGGTCCGGTGGATCTTTCTCGAGCAACGCCAGTAACTCCTCGGCGTCACCGGCCCGGCCCACGACATCGAGGCCCGCCTGGGTGAGCAGACTGGCCAGGCCTTCTCGCAGCAACACGTCGTCATCGGCGATGACTACTCGTATCTGGGACATCACGCTCCTCGAACCCGTCGGGTTCGAAGTATCGGCTGCGGCGTCGTGAGCTGTCATCAGTCATTCGACTCTATTGCGCGCTTCGAGTGTCGACTCGGTTTCGCGATTCTTCAGTCGCTCGATCGGTCGTCGTGGATTCCACGGTTCGGACTCGGCCCGGGGGAGAGGTCGTTCTCACGGGTTGCCTCGAAAAACAACTGCAGGAAGGACGACGACGCATCCCCGGGCTGGGCGGCGCGAGCCTGACGGGGTTCATCCGATGACCTCGACATCGCCATTCCGTCCCTTCCGTCCCTTACCCGCAGAACGGGTGTCGCTTCCTCCCCAAATAGTCTCAGATTCTGAACAGTCAAACAACTGAGAGTTCTCGGGGTGGAGTCGGAAGGCGGGGTGGTGAGGAAGTCGACGTGCCGGCTTACATACCGGCGGCCGTGGGAGGTTCGATCAGCATCCTCTTGATCACTTTGCCGGTCGCGGTTCGGGGGAGTTCTTCGAGGAACGTGATGTCTCGCGGCACCGAGAACCGGCTCAGTCGATTTCGGATGTAGGCCCGCACCATATCTGCGTCGAGGCCTGCAGCACCCCGACCGACGACGAACGCCGCGAGGCGCTGACCGTACTCGTTGTCCGGTACACCGACCACCGCTACCTCGCCGACCTGAGGAAGGTTGGCGATGGCGTCCTCCACCGGCCCGGGAAACACGTTCTCGCCGCCGGAGATGATCATCTCGTCGTCCCGCCCGCACACGAAGAGCCGCCCGTTGCAATCGATGTACCCGAGGTCGCCGGTATCCATGAGTGCTGCACCGCGAGCCGAAGCAGTCGACGGTGGCTCGGCGTTCGTGTAGCCGTCGAAGAGCATGTCGTTACCTACGAATATCCGGCCCAGAGTGCCGGTCGGAACCACTGCGCCGTCGGCGTCGAGTACGGCGATGGTCGTGCCGAGCGGCGGCCGACCCGCGGTAGTGGGAGCTGCACGCAGATCCTGCGGTGTGGCGATGGTCGCCCACGAGACCTCGGTGGAACCATAGAAGTTGTACAGAACATCTCCGAACGCATCCATGAACCGCGAGACGGTCGACCCCGTCAACGCCGAACCGCTGCACGCGACGACTTTCAAGCTGGACGTGTCGTAGCGCGATCGCACGGCTTCGGGTAGATCGAGAATGCGCTGCAACATGATCGGGACAGCGATCAGCGACGTGCACCGATGAGTCTGAATCGCCCGCAAGCACTCTTCCGGATCGAATCGATCCTGCAGAACCACGGTTGCCCGCAGCGGTGTACTGATCTGCAACGCCGCCAGCCCCCAGCTGTGGAACATCGGCGCGGCGATCAGCATGCGCTCGTTCATACGAAGTGGCATGCGGGACAACATGGCCGCGACGGTCCCGAAGCCGCGTGGGGTCGGGCGAAGTGCACCTTTGGGAGACCCGCTGGTGCCCGAGGTCAGCACGACAACGGATCCGGGCCGTTGCGGTCTGTCGAACGTGGCGGACGGAGCCGCGACGAAATGCTCCAGAGTGCGACGGCCCGCGACGACGGTATGAGCCGACAGGCTGACGCGGAGGACGTCGTTGGGGAGGTAGCGAACCATCTTGTCGAATTCGTCGTCGACGAACAACGCTTGCAGCTGGTGACGACTCGAGATGGTCTCGATCTGGCGGGCCGCGAGGCCGGTGTTGAGAAGTACGACCTCGACACCGAGCATGCCGCAGGCGACGACGCATTCGATCATGGCAGTGTGATTGCGGGCCAGGACTCCTACCGTGCTTCCCGGGCGAATTCCGGATGCGGCGAACCCTGCTGCTATCCGATGCGATCGCAGGTGGATTTCTGCGAACGTGCGAGTACCGCGATCGTCGATCACGGCAATTTCGTCCGGTGACTTGGCGGCGGCGGCCGCGAAGCCACCGCCGAGGGTGAAGCCCCATTTCGCCAGCGAGTTCAGCTGCCGGTATGCGCGATCAGGACGCGCGGCGCGAACGACGCCGGTACCGATCATCGTTTTGAGGACCGCAAGCTGTAGCGACCGGGAATCGCCGGCGTTGGACACGATCGATGTCGTTGCGCCGGAGAGGGACTCGGCCAACCTGTTCAGGCCACCCATGACCCAGTCGACCACTGCCCGATTGTGTTCGGGTTGCGGCGAGTAGGTTCCGGCCAGGCCGGCTCTGAAGATCGTCACATCGATCTTGGTCTCGCTCGGTGAACGCGCGCTGAGGGTGAATCTGATGAAACCGCCGGATTCGACGTGCTCGACGGTGATGATCGGCCGGTTACGTCTGTTCACCACGACTTCGAGTGCGTGCTCGACCCCACCGACGCCGCACGTGTAGCGGTTCGCCGACTCGCTGAGAAGGCAGTACCCGAGTCCGGGGAAATATCGCGGGTACAGTTCGACCGCACTGAGCACCCCGCACACTTGCTCGACGTCGTGTGCGAAGACCGTGCTGCAGTCGATGACGTCGGAAACCATGGTCCACCCCTGTGCCTTGCCGTGTCGAACAGCGCCGCTGCCACATCGGCACCGACCAGAAGAATGGCAGCGCACATCGGTAACGGGTCATCCGCCTGGATGAAGTCGTCATAGTAATCCCGGTGCGCGGTTTCGGGAAGGAAATGCGAATCTACGTCTAATTGGGACGAAGTTCGCCGCCGCCCCAGATCTCGTCGAACGGAACCGTGCGGGCCAGGATTCGCTCCGCCGCTCGGTGTCCCGACAGGAATGCCGCGGTCACCGTCGACGGATCGTCCGTCCACGTTGCCTCGCCGGCCAGGTGTAGAACTCCGCCGACCGGGGTCGACAGATCGTCGTGGTCGCTCGGTCGCGAGCCGACCGCCGGGTACGAGTAAGCACCGTGGGAGAACGGGTCGTCCTGCCATCGCGTGACATGCACCCGCTGCGGGGAGATCACGCGTTCGCCGTAGAGGCCACGAAGCGCGTCGAGCACCGACTCGGCAATACGTGCGTCGGACCACTGCCGGATCGTCTGCGCACACGGCCCCGCCGCAAACGTGAGCAGCGTGGGCAACCCCTGCGGCACGGTCACGTCATACCACGAGTGCCACCAACGCCCGGCCTCCCCTTGCTGCCGAATCGCGTAGACGTCCTCGTCCCAGAATGCATGCGGGAACTGTAGGAACACCTTCTCGAACGCGTTCATCTCGAGTCCGTCCAGCGCAGTCGACACCGGATGGGTAAGAGGCGGTTCGATAAGCAAGGTCGGTGACTTCAGGACGCCGATCGGAACCGTCACCACGATGTGGTCGGCCGAGAACGTCTCGGTGAGAGTCTCGACGGAGGAGCTGTTCGATCCCCACGCGATGCGTGTCACTTCATGGCCGAGTCGTACATTCAGCCCGTCGGCCAGACAGACCGCGAGCCGGTCGTACCCCTCGGGGAACACGACCTCGTCACCCTCGATCGCGTCGTCGTCCAACCCGTGCGCATCGAGCATCCCCTGGTCGACACCCAGCTGTTCCTCGGCCCGGTGACCCAGGAACTCCCGGACCCGTTCGATTCGATCAGGATCCCATGCGAGCCGTTTCACGGTGCTGTTCACGGCATCCTTGTACGACGTGCCCAGGGTCGATGTCGCTATGGTCGCCGCCAGCAGCTCGTCGACGACGTGTACGTCCGACGCGAAGCTCGCAACCTCGTCCTCGCTCAGACGCCGTCCGTTCGGTGAGTAGTACGCGATGGGTCGTCCGTCCGGCTGAAAACTCCCCACCGTGAACTCACTGGTCGGAATGCCGAAAGCCTGTACTGCGTCGGCCAGCGGATTGTTGTCGATTCCATGAACCCAGGACGCACCGACATCGAAAATCTGTCCGTTCGTCCGCAGGGTGTGCACTCGTCCGCCGACGCGGTCGCGGGCTTCGAGAACGACCACACGGTGACCCGCACGGTGCAGAATGCGTGCTGCGGTGAGGCCGGAAATGCCGGCTCCCACCACCACGGTGTCGACGTGCGTCATGCTCTGTCCGTTCCATTGGTTGCCGACATGCTCAGTTCCCACGGCCGGGGTTGCCGTTGCCGGAGTTCCCGTTGCCTGAATTGCCGTTGCCGTTGCCGTTGCCGTTGCTGTTGCCTGGACTCCCGTTGCCGGAGTTGCCATTGCCCGCATTACCGTTGCCGTTGTTCCCGTTTCGCGGTGGAGCCGCAGGTTGTGTCGGCTCGGCGGGCACCTGTTCGACGGCGCGGGCGGGCACGTCCTGGGGGAGGTTCGAGACAACCGGCATCGAGGACTCGGATGAGGTTGTCACGGGTGCCGGGCTAGTCGGAGCGGTGACCGATGTGGACGGCGATGTCTCGATCGGCTCGTCGCCTGTTCCGGTTGCCATCCAGGCAATTGCCGACGCGACGGCGACGAACAGTGCAGCCGCAGCCAGAGGGACAAGACCGCGACGCCGTGAACCCTCCGTATGTCGAGGGGCCGAATCCTGCTCGGCGACAACCGCTGTCGAGTTCGCGAGGGGCAGGACCGCAGTGGCCGGCAGTGGTGGCGGTTCGCTGGAGAGACTGTGTAAGGCGTCGGCCACGGTGTCCGCCGTCGGCCTGTTTTCGGGATGTCTGGCCGTCATCGTCGTCAGCAGCGAATGCCACTGGGGCCCGAGTTGCTCTGGTACCTCGGGGTCGCGGTGCAAGCGCGCCACGGCTGCGGCTACCGCGCTGCCGTCGAACACCAGTTCGCCGGTGAGACATTCGATGAGAACCAATCCGAGGCTGTAGATGTCGGTTGCAGGCCCCGCAGAGGTGCCCGTCGCCTGTTCCGGGCTGAGATAGTGAGCGGTGCCGACGGTGGTGCCGTGCTCGGTGAGGCGGTCGGCGTCGACGATGCGAGCGATACCGAAATCGGTGAGCTTCACGCAGTGCCCCGTGCCCGACGCCGGCTCTCGGGCGACCAGGATGTTGGCCGGTTTGATGTCGCGGTGGATGACGCCGCGGTGGTGGATGTAGGCAAGGGCTCGAGCGATCTCGTGTCCCATCCGGGCGACGAGATCGCCCGGTAGTGCGCGGCCTGCGCGGTAGCCGTTCAGAGTGGGGCCGTCGACGAACTCCATCACCAGAAACGGCACTCGGATACCGCCGGTGTCGGGGGCGGTACCCGCGTCGTACAACGTCACCAGGCCAGGATGCGACAGCGACGCGAGCGTCCTGATCTCGGCATCGATCCGTGCATCGGTATGTGCGGGTTCACCCTGACGGAATATCTTCACGGCAACGGGCCTACCGAGGACGTCGTCGTCGGCTCGAACGACATCTGCCATTCCGCCGCGCCCCACGACGTTGCCCAGACGATATCTGCCCGCGAACAGGTGATCGTCGGAGTTCGCACCCACCAATGTTCACCGCCGATCCGAAGTCTTCCGAGCACCCTATAGCCCGTCGGCGAGGGAAGAGGGCGCGGCCGGCGACCATCGGGCATGATGGTTCCCCGGGTGGGGACCGTCGAGGGGTACCGAGGGAGGTCCGCCTGTGCATCGTGACGCCTCGCACGCGCAATTTTCGCCGATGACGATCGATATCACGTCGACTTACCAGCCGATCGTCGCGTTGGACGGCCGAGCTGTAGTGGGTTACGAAGCCCTGGTGCGGACCTGCGGCGACGCGCAAGCGATCTCGCCGCCGCAGCTGCTGCGCGAGGCGGCCGATCGAGGCGAGTCGGCCGAGTTCGACTGGCGGTGCAGACTCAGCGCCCTGAGCGGGGCTGTCGAGGCCGGTTTCCCCGAAGGACTCGCGTTGTTCGTCAACGCGGAACCCACCGCCCTGGACGCGCCACCTCCGAGAGAGTGCCTGCCATTGATGGCCGAGGCATCTCGGTTGTCGATCATCGTCGAGATCACCGAGCGAGATCTGATGGGTGACCCCGCCGGGCTGCTGCGTGCGGTAGAGCATGCCCGCGACCTGGGATGGCGGGTCGCGCTCGACGATGTGGGTGCAGACTCGTCGAGTCTGGCACTTATTCCGCTGCTCCGGCCCGACGTCATCAAGCTGGATATGTCTCTCGTGCAGGGCCGTTCGAGCTATGCCACGGCGTCCGTGGTGTCCGCGGTCGCCGCAGAGGCCGAACGCAGCGGTGCGCTGGTGCTCGCCGAGGGAATCGAAACGGAGCAGCACGAAGCGACTGCGCACGACATGGGTGCGGTTCTCGGCCAGGGCTACTTGTATGGCGCTCCGACTCATCTACCCACCTTCGGAGCCACCGGCGGTACGGCCGACACACTCGAGTTGGAGCCGGCAATAACCGTCCGGGCCCCTGTTGCCGTGACGCCGTACGGTCTGGTCCATCGATTCGGAACCCGTCGACGCGCTGACGCACGGCTTCTCGACGACATCGAGAACGGTCTGCTTCGCAGTGTCTACGGCACAGGTGCGTCGACCGTCGTATTGGCGACGACGAACGCGTCGGCCGGGTCGACCGCCGAGCGTGTCGCGTTGTTCGACGACCTCGCTGTGCGCACGGCTCTCCTGGCCGTCTTCGACTCGCGGCCGATGCCGGGTGAGCATCGGTTTCGGACCGTTGCGGTCGGTGAGGACGAACCACTGGCGTCGGAGCGCTCGGTTGTCATCGTGGCACCGATGTCCAGCGTTGCTCTCATCGCGGTGGAGAGCGGAACTGCCCACGACGGAAGCGTGTTGTACGACTACTGCCTGACCTACGACCGACACATGGTCCTCGATGCGGCGACGCTTCTGCTCCGCCGATTGCCCGCTCGGACCCGTGAATGAGCCGCTGCAAGTCAAGAATATGTAAATATTTGCCCGTTTTTTGATAAAGACCGTGACGTGTGCCCGGGATGATGTTGACTCGACGTCATGAGTTTTCACCGTCTCGCCATCGACTATTCGGCCGCGGACGGAGGCACGATCAGTTCCATCGAGACAGCGATCAACAATGCTTTCGATCCGATCTCCGCCGCTGTCTCCAGCTTCGTGTTCTTCACCGTGAACATCGGTGGTGCCGCAGTTCCACTGATCGTTCTGTGGCTGATTCTGGGTGCCGTCGTCTTCACCGTCACGTTCAAGTTCATTCAGTTCCGCGGTATCAAGCGATCTCTGATCCTGGTGAGCGGCAAAGAAGACGAAGCCGATGCACCAGGCGAAGTCAGCCACTTCCGGGCTCTCACGGCCGCAGTGTCCGGAACCGTGGGACTGGGGAACATTGCAGGTGTGGCGGTCGCAGTCACGCTGGGTGGACCAGGGGCGACCTTGTGGATGATCCTCGCCGGACTGCTGGGAATGGCCTCGAAGTTCGTCGAGTGCACCCTAGGCGTGAAATATCGGGATATCAACGAGGACGGCACCGTCTCGGGCGGGCCGATGAAGTACCTCACCAAGGGACTCGCCGAGCGAGGTCTTGCAAAGGTCGGGAAGGTGATGGCTGTCTTCTACGCCGTCATCATCACGTTCTTCGCCATCAGTGGCGGCAACATGTTTCAGGCCAATCAGACGTACGCGCAGGTCCGCTCGGTTACCGGTGGCGACGAAGGCTTCCTCGGTTCGGACGGTGCGAAGGCAGTGTTCGGACTCGTGATCGCACTCATCATCGGCCTGGTCATCATCGGCGGCATGAAGTCCATTTCGGCCGTCACCGCAAAACTCGTTCCTTCCATGGCGTTGGTCTATGTCGTCGCGTGCGGCGTCGTCATCGCCGTGAACTTCCGGTCCGTTCCGACGGCGTTCGGTGCCATCTTCGACGGCGCGTTCTCACCCGAGGGCGTGGCAGGCGGAGTACTCGGAGTGATGATCATCGGGTTCCAGCGCGCGGCCTTCTCCAACGAGGCCGGGTTGGGATCGGCTTCCATTGCTCACTCGGCCGTCAAGACCAGACATCCGGTCACCGAAGGATTCGTGGCAATGCTCGAGCCCTTCATCGACACTGTGGTCATCTGCACGGCAACGGCCCTGACCATCGTGATCGCCAATACTGTGTCCTGGCAGGACCAGCGCGCCATAGTTGCCGAAACCGGTGAGTTGCCGGCGGGCGGCGTCACGCTCACCTCCGACGCCTTCGAGACCGTCCTGCCGTGGTTCCCGTACGTACTCACTCTCGCCGTGGCACTGTTCGCGTTGTCCACGGCGATCACCTGGGCGTACTACGGACTACAGGCCTGGACATCGCTGTTCGGTCGCAGCCGGTTGTCGCGTAATTTCTTCAACCTCATGTTCTGTACCTTCA
Source organism: Rhodococcus sp. NKCM2511 (assembly GCF_014905595.1). Lineage (NCBI taxonomy): Bacteria > Bacillati > Actinomycetota > Actinomycetes > Mycobacteriales > Nocardiaceae > Rhodococcus > Rhodococcus sp. NKCM2511. Next base: position 49,358 of record NZ_BNHJ02000001.1, read on the forward strand.
CCGTCATCGGCACCGTACTGTCGCTCGGCTCGGTGCTCGACTTCGCCGACGCCACACTCTTCCTCCTGGCGTTGGTCAACATCTCGGGCCTCTACTTGCTGCTGCCGGTCGTCAAACGGGAACTGTCCGACTACATGGCAGTGCGTCGGGGCGAATCGAAGGCAGTCGACGCCGAGCTGTGACAGTGTCGGTCGACCGACCAACTGCTTCCGAACAGGAGAGCGTTCACCATGGCACCCCAGCCCGGAGTGTCGGTACACTGACGCGCAGTCGGCAGGAGGTGAGGGCATGAAGACGGATTTCAAGAAGACCCTCGACTCGTATTCGGCACGGCGCAACGTGTTTCGAGTTCTGACCGTGCCACCGACGAAATACTTGATGATCGACGGACACGGGGATCCGAACACCGCGCCGGAATATGCCGATGCTGTATCTACGCTGTTCCCCGTTGCGTATCGGCTGAAATTCATCAGTAAGAACGACCTGGAGCGCGACTACGTCGTCCCACCGCTCGAAGCCTTGTGGTGGGCGCCGGACATGGCGGCCTTCACCACGCGCCGGGACAAGTCGAACTGGCTCTGGACTGTGATGATCATGGTGCCCGACTGGATCGACCACACGATGTTCGAGCACGCCGTAGGGGTCGCCGCATCCGAGAACCGTTCGGACCGACGTGCCCGAATGCGCTTCGACACTCTCGACGAGGGCCTGTGCGTGCAAACTCTGCACATCGGTTCCTACGATGACGAGGCCGCGGTGCTCGACGAGATGCACGACCACTACATCCCGCAGGCCGGGCTGACGATGACCGGTCGTCATCACGAGATCTACCTCAGTGACCCACGACGGGTCGAACCGGCGAAGCTGCGCACCATTCTTCGGCAACCGGTGCGGTACTCGGCGGACGAGGCCTCGCTCTGACACGATGACCGGCATGACCAATGCGGTGCGTCCGGCGTCGTTCACCGTCGGCACCCTCACGTTGCTCGGGGCCCTGTACTTCGCACAGGGTCTGCCGTTCGGCTTCTTCACGCAGGCCCTGCCCGTCGTGCTTCGAGAGTCGGGTTTCTCGCTGGTGAAGATCAGTGCAACCGGGGTGTTGTTTCTGCCGTGGGCGCTGAAATTTCTGTGGGCACCGTACGTCGATCGTTACGGTTCCAGGCGGCGGTGGCTCCTGACGTTGCAGGTGTCCGCCGCGCTGGTGGCGCTTGCACTGTCGTTGCTCGATCTGTCTTCGACGCTGCGCTGGCTCTTCGTCGGGATTTTCGTCATCAACGCGCTGTCGGCCACCCAGGACATCGCAACGGATGGGATAGCGGTCCGCACGTTGACGGTGTCGCAACGCGGCCTGGGCAACGGTCTGCAGGTGGGCGCGTACCGGATAGGTATGGTGTGCGGCGGGGGAGTGCTGTTGTGGCTGTTCACCTTTGCCGGATGGCAGGTGCTCTTCGTTGCGATGGCATTGCTGATCCTGTTGGCGACGGCCCCGGTCTGGTTCATGAACAGGCAACTGGCCGCGGCAGACGTGGACACCGACCGGCAGCCCGAGTCCGAGAGCCCGGCGCGACTTGCTGTGGCCTGGTGGTCCCGATTGCGCAGGCCTGGCATGGTCGCGTTCATTCTTCTCATCGTCGGCTTCAAATTCGGAAACTCGATGGGCTCGGCGCTGGTCGGCCCGTTCCTCTCGGACAACGGACTGACCTTGACTCAGATCGCGCTGGTCGAGGGCGGCCTGTCGTCGGTGGCAGCACTCGGAGGTGCTGCGCTCGGCGCGTGGTTGTCCTTTCGCTTCGGACGTCGTCAGGCTCTGCTGGTCGGCGGAATCGCCCAAACCCTCAGTCTTGCGTTGTATGTAGCGGCATCGTTCGGCATCGGCGGGTTTCCGCTTCTGGTCGCGGCCAACGTCACCGAACACGTGCTGGGCGGCGCGGCAACCGTTGCCGTTTTCGCGCTGATGATGGACGCATCGGAAAAACGTTATGCAGGAAGCGATTACACACTGATGGCCTGTGCAATCGTCTTTGCGCAGGGTGCGTCCGGACTTACGGCGGGCGTGATCGGCGACGTGTTCGGTTACACCGCATTGTTCGGTTCCGCACTGGTGCTGTCCGCAGTCGGTTGCGCGGTGCTGATCGTGGCGCTCGACAGGGGCTGGGGGCCGACAGGGCTGCACGAGGTCATCTCTGTCGAATCGCGCACCCACTGAAGGTGCCCACTGCTCCTCCGTCGCTCAGCTTTCGACGACCGAGCCGGAGATGTTCACCATCCACTGCACACCGAACTTGTCGGTGAGCATGCCGAATACGTCACCCCACGGTGCTGCGTCGAGACCCATCGTGAATTGTGCGTCGACGGCCAGCGCGTTCCAGTAGCCCGTCAATTCCTCGTGCTCGGTACCGAAGAGCGAGACGCTCATCGTGTTTCCGGGTGTGTGTTCCATCGACGGCGGGGTGTCGGCCCCCATCAGTGTGAATCCGCTGGGAGTTGTCAACTGGCCGTGCATGATCAGGTCCTTCTCGGATGGATCGTCGGTGGCCTGGCCCTCGCCGAACGTTGTCATGGTGAGTTCTCCACCGAAGACCGTGCGGTAGAACTCCATAGCGTTGCGCGCATTGTCACGGAACGACAGGTACGGACTGAGTGTGGGCATGGCAGGGACTCCTTCTCGAATCGAACGACCAGTGCGGGCTGCATCGACTGCATCCGTCGAAAGATAGACACGGAGCTGGGGGAGAACTCACCGCCCGGGCTCGGATGGGCTCGCGTCGGCCTCCGCGAGAATGGCGCGGAGGGCAGCCACATGGCGGCGGTAGGCGTTTTTTCCCTCCCTCGTCAGCGATAACCACATCCGCCGCGAGTCGGTGCGTGATCTCTGCTGGTCCACGTAGCCGGCGTCGACCAGAGCCGCCACCTGCTTGCTCAGCGCGGATGCGCTCAATCCACTGTGTTCCTTGACGACGGCGAGCTCGAGCGTCGTACCGGCCGCCAGCAGCGCGCAGATCCGCAGCCGGTTCGCCGGATGAATGATCGGATCCAGATCGTCCGTCATCGGTGTGTGCTCCGGTAGTGAGCGATCGAACCGAACGAGTAGGTCGCCGTCGCTGCTGCAGCGAGGAGCACCAACGCCCAGCTCGGCAGGGATGGCTGTGCGAATGCGAGTGCTACCACCACGAAAGCAACGGACAGTGCGACCGACGCCAAAAATCCACGGCTGGTAGGCAGCGCCCACGGTGTGCCCATTCGGTACCCGGTGACCACGTTCGTTGCCACAATGGCCGCGGCCAGAATCAGCAGGGCGACAGTGCGGTGGGAGTCGGTGAGCAGCGGCGTGAGTGCCAACGCACCGATGAGCACTGCGTTGACGGCGTACAACCAGGCCGGCCACGGAGTGTCGCGCACGGCGCGTTGCACTCGGTCGATGTCGTCGAGAGTCGTTCGAGCTTCGGACGAGGTGGGCGTATCGATGCTTTCCATATCGGAAACCATATCGGATAGTTTCCGATATGGCAACGATTCGTGTGATCAGTTCTCGGGACCGGTGTCGGTCGGCCGTGGCACCTCGGCCTCCCATCGAGCCCGTCGCTCGTCCGGGGACTGTTCCCACCACGGTGTACCTCGTTCTCCCAGAGCGACTTTGGCGGCTTGAACGCCCGCGCGAGACTCTGTGGCACCGGAGGTGCGTTTGACGTCTCTGCGCCACGCCATGAGGATCGAGCGCAATTCGGCGTTGCGATCCTCGGGAATATCGGGATCGGTAGCGCGCCACCGTCGACCCTTGATGACGACATAGTGACCGTCTTCGGTGCGTTCCACTTGCTCGGCCATGAGACCACCTTGCCACCCAGCAACGTCTGTGGTCGGTTCGACGCGTGGTTTACGATTCCGGCACCTGCTCCGCTTTCTCCTTGAACCGAACTGAGGATTGCCCATGCGCACCGTGATCGTGACCGCGTTCGTTTCGCTCGACGGCGTCATGGAGGGACCGGGTGGGGAAGTCGGCTACCGCAACGCAGGGTGGACGTTCAAGGACATCGAATTCGATCCTGCGGCGTACGAAATCAAGGGCCGTGAGCAGGACGAGGCCACGGCCATGCTGCTGGGCCGAACCTCCTACGAGGCATTTGCCCCGATCTGGCCCACAATGGACGACTTCTCCGGGTACAACTCGATGCCCAGATACGTGGTGTCGACGACGTTGGAGCGCAGCGACGACCGTTGGCCGGCAACCATTCTGCGCAGCATCGACGACGTCGCCGAACTCCGGGAGACCGAAGGCGGGCCGATCTCGGTGCACGGCAGCGCGACGCTGGGTCGCAGCCTCGCCGACGCCGGTCTCGTCGACCGCTACCACCTGTTGGTCTTCCCGATGCTGCTCGGCGCGGGCAAGCGGCTGTTCAGCTCCAGTGACAAGGCCACGACCCACCTGGATCTGGTGGAGCACGAGGTGTACGGCAACGGCATCCAGAAGCAGGTGTTCGACGTCCGTCGATAACCGTAATCGTCGAAGACCCGGATTCGTCGACAGCGCGCGATTCAGATGTCGTCGCTCTTCAGGGTGCGCCGCCGAACGGCTACGAGATGAAGCTCGGGTCGGGACGCCGCCATCCGCTCGACCCGGTCGAGGATGTCGGTCACGTGCTCGAGGTCGCCGGCTACCACCGACGCTCCGATTTCGGCCCGTCTGTGCAGGTCGCGATGGTCGGTTTCGGCGACCGACACCGCGAATTTTCGATGCAGCTCCGAGATCACGGGCCGAATCACCGAGCGCTTCTCCTTCAGGGAGTGCACGTCGCCCAACAAAAAATCCAGTTCTATCCATCCGATCCACATAGGCTTTCGACTGTACCGCGGCAGTGGGCGGGGCTACCTGGTGCGAGCCGAAGGGCCCGCACCAGGTAACGGTCAGCTCTTGGCCACCAGGCCGAGTGCTACCAGATCGGCCAGATACTTCTCGATCAATTCTCGCCCGAGGTGTGGGATATCGCCGACAGCCGACGCGAATTCGTCTGCCGGCAGGATTGCTCCCGACGACGGGTGCTGGGGATGCGCGTAGGAGTGGATCAGCGGCAACAACGAGTGTGACCGTTGTTTCTCCGGTAGTTCCTGAACTGCCGCGCTGAACCTTTCGAACCATTCGTCGTAGTCGTCGACGATCTCGATGGTGCAGCCCGCGTCACGTAGCCAATCGACGAACGTATCAAGCGATATGTCGTCGTCGTGGGGGTTCAGGATGTCGAAGGTTCGGTAGCCTGCCACGTCGTCGCCCGCGATCGAGGTGATGGCCGCTGCACTGAAGTCCGCAGGCAATCCGTCGTAATGAGCCAGTGGCCTGCCCTGCTCGTCGGTGGGCGCTCCGGTGTCGGTGGCATAGAAGCTTCTCGGTGCCAGCCCGGTTGCGACCACCGACAGGATCAGTCGCGTGAATACGTCGGGGACGTTCAGCTGACCGGACCAGGTGCTGTGGGCGAGGATCATGTCGGACCGGAAGACCGAGACGGGAAGCGAGTACTCGTCGAAAGCATTGCGCAACAACACTTCGCCTGCCCACTTGGAGTTTCCGTAACCGTTGGCGTACGACTCGTCGACTGCTCGTTGCGGACTGTCCACCCGAATGTCACCGTTCTCGTGGAAGTCGTCGACACCGACGGCAACCGCGACCGTCGACAGGTAGGTCACCGGCTTGATGTGGTCGGTCAAGGCCAACCGGATCACCTCGGCCGTTCCGACGACGTTCGGTCCGAAGAGGTGCTCGTACGGCAGCGCGTGATTGACCAGTGCTGCCGGGTGCACGACGCGGTCCACGCGGCGGGAAAGTTCCTCCCAGACATCGTCGGTCAACCCGAACCGGGGAGTGCCCAGATCGCCTGCAATCACGTCGAGTGCGGCGTCGGCCAAGGCGCGGTATCGATCGGACAACGTCGCGTCCCCGCTGTCGAAGGCGGCGTCGAGCCGAGCGCGGGCATCGGCATCGGAGCGTCCGCGCACCAGGCAGATGACTCTTCCGCCGGCGGCTGCCATCTTCTCGAGCCATTCGAGGCACAGAAACCTGCCCAGGTAGCCATTCGCTCCCGTCAGCAGCACGGTGTTCGTTACCGTCCGAGGGCCTGGAATTCGATGAGCGGCATCGAGCAGTGAGGCGTCCAGAAATGCCGACAGGGTCAGATCCGATGCGTGCGCGACGGAAGCGTCGCGTCCGTGAACCGACGCGAATGTCGCTGTGTCGGAATCGTTGTCGATTGCGGACGTGATGTAGTCGGCAAGAGCCGCCAAGTCCATTGCGGGTCCGGTGATCACCCCGACCGGGACGTCGACGTCGTAGATGTCGCGCAGCAATGTGGAAAACGTCAACGCCGACAACGAGTCACCACCGAGATCGGTGAAGTGGGCATCGGGCCGGATGTCCGCGCCCGAACAGCCGAGCAGAGCCTGGGCGGCGTCCCCGACCGTGGCGAGCACGGGTGCCTGGGCACCGGAACGCCGGAGCTCACGCAGTCGATCGGTCTGCCCCGATTCGAGTTCTGCGTAGCGACGCTCGAGTTGGTCGCCGTACCGCTCGACGAGTTTGGGACGCAACTGCTTTCCGGCACCCGACAGCAGACCGTTGTCCTGAGTGAAGGGCTCGCGTTCGAGCACGACCTCGCGAGGTATCTCGTACGAATTCAACGACTCCGCGCGAGCGATCCGCTGTAACGACTCCATGATCGCGCCCGCAGTCGAGTTCGCGTGGGCAGGAACGACGATCGCCAACAGATACGACCGCTGGCTGTTGCCGTACAGGAAGATCTGGTCCACCAGCTCGCTCGTACCGAACACCGCTTCCAGGCGCGCCAACGCGACGAATTCGCCCTGGGCCAACTTCAATACGTTCTTGCGACGATCCACGTATGCGAGCCGGTCCGGTTCCAGCTCGGCCACGACATCGCCGGTGCGGTAGAACCCGTCCGAATCGAAGACGTCTGCGGTCACATCGGGCCGCTTGTAGTAGCCGGGGATGATCGACGTCGTCTTGAGCAGGAGCTCACCACGTGGATGGGGAGTGTCGGTGGAGAAATAGCCGAGTTCGGGCACGTCGTCCAACTTGTATTCGAGAACCGGTGGCCGGGCGACGATCCCGTCGAGAAGTACCATTCCGGCTTCGGTCGAACCGTAATTGTCGCGCACCCGAACGTCGAGCAAGTCGGTCACGAAATCCTTGACCTCGGCGGCGATGGGTGCGGTGCCCACCATTGCAGCCAGGATTCGTCCACCGAACTGCTCGGACCGCACGCGCTCGAGCACGCCTCGCGAAATCTGCTCGTGTTCGCCCGCATCGGTACCGTCGACCGCACGATCGATTTCGGCGAGCACGGTGTGGCGAATCATCTCGCACACCCGCGGAATCAACAACGCCAGCGTAGGGCGCGCGAGAGCGAAGTCCTCGAACAACGTGGACAGGTCGCTGGAGCCGGCGAAATGAACCGTGCCGCCCGCCGCCAGAGTCGAGAAAACGAGCCCGCGGCCCGCAAGGTGGCTCATCGGTAGGTAGTCGAGAGTGATGACGGGAAAAGCCGGCTCGTCGACACCCTCGGACGAGGCACCCGTCCGATGCCAGGCCCCGGTCCACGCACCGGACACGATCTGCTCGGTATGCATCGCCCCTTTGGGAGTACCGGTGCTGCCGGAGGTGTAGATCAGCGCGGCGAGGCGCTCGGGATCCTCGACGTCGAACAACGGCACCTGGGGGAGTCGGGAACCCTCGTCCACCAGTTCGGTGAGCGGTCGAACAGCAATGCCGGACCCGTGGACACCCTCGCGCGCGGATGTCAACGCGCGGGTGTCGGCATCGATTCGGTCGTCGTAGTCGAGTACGACCACTGTGCGGATCGACCGGCAGTGACCGGCGACCTCCATCGCGACGGCGAGGTTGTCCACGTCGGAGGCCAGGACCACCGGCTCGACCTCGTCGACGATGGCCCTCAGTTGACCCGCGGTGGCTCCGGCCTGCAGTGGAACTGCGACTGCGCCCACACGGATGGTGGCCAGTTCGGTGATCACGTAGTCGATGCCGGCGAAACCGAGCGTGGCCACGAAGTCGCCTGCAGCGATGCCGCCGTCGTCGTGACCGAGGGCGGACGCCAAGGCTCCTGCGTCGGCCCAGGCCTGCCCGTAGGTCACCGTGTCGAATCGGGGGAGCAAGCGAGCGGTAGTGCTGCCTTCGGTGTCCTCGATCATGCGCGCGCGGCGTCCCAGGGCGGGGCGGTCGGCGTACCTGGTCATGATCTCGGCAACCACGCGAGCGAGGTTGGGTGCCAGTTCACGAGCCGCGTCGGCAACCGACCGATCCGGCTCGGCAGCCCGGAACTCCGGATCGCTGTCGTGCAGATGCTGGAAACGGTCTCGTTGGCGGATGTCTCGATCGTGTTCGCTGTCGACGGCCCCTGTGCTTTTCATGGCAATTGTTCGGGTCATGCTTCGCTCCCCTCCACGATGCACCGGACGACGCCGGATCATCGTGCTCGTACGTCGAATATCGTTATCAAAGGTAAGTATATGCCCGTGGCCGAGTAGGTAATCGTGACGCTGCTCATAGTCCAGTTGGCCGGAAATGTCTGTGTTTCAACCTTTCTCGCGTATTGCTACGCCGGGCAACCGTCGCGTATCCGGGCGGCGTAGGTACTCGATGTGGACGACCGAACTCGACTTGTATGGTGAGTTGCACGTCACGTGCGACGCGGTTGCCGCTCCCTCGTAGAGCTCACGCCGTCGGCTCACGCGTCACCCCTCTCGATCGGAGCAGCGAAATGTCGGACGTTCTCTCACGCCGCGACCTGGATTTTCTGTTGTACGAATGGCTCGATGTGGTTGCGTTGACGGAGCGGCCACGTTTTGCGGAACACTCGCGCGAAACGTTCGATGCGGTACTGGACCTGAGCGCAGACATCGCCCACAAGCATTTCGCCCCGCACAACAAGAAGGCCGATGCACACGAGCCCACCATGAACAGGGACGGTTCGGTGGAGCTGATCCCCGAGGTCAAGGCCGCTCTCGACGTGTACCGCGCCGCGGGGTTGATCGCCGGGCAGTTCGACGAATCGATCGGCGGTATGCAGTTGCCCGCCACCGTCTCTCGTGCTGCGATGGCGTTCTTCCAGGCTGCAAATGCTGGAACGTCCTCGTATCCGTTCCTGACGATGGCCAACGCCAATCTGATCGCCACCTACGGCACTCCGGAGCAGGTGCGCGACTACGTGCGGCCCATGATCGACGGGCGTTGGTTCGGCACCATGTGCTTGTCCGAACCGCAGGCCGGGTCGTCGCTGGCGGACATCACCACGAAGGCTGTGCCGCAGGACGACGGCAGCTACCGGCTCACCGGAACCAAGATGTGGATCTCCGGTGGAGATCACGAACTGACCGAGAACATCGTGCACCTGGTTCTGGCGAAGACGCCGGGTGGACCTCCCGGCGTCAAAGGGATCTCGCTGTTCATCGTTCCCAAGTTCCTGCCGAACGGTGAGGGCGGCATCGCCGAACGTAACGACATCGTGCTGACCGGGCTCAATCACAAGATGGGCAACCGCGGTACCACCAACACCCTGCTCGCGTTCGGCGACGGAACCCATTCTCCCGGTGGGAAAGCCGGGGCAGTCGGCTATCTCGTCGCGGAGGAGAACCGTGGTCTGTCGTACATGTTCCACATGATGAACGAGGCCCGGATCGGCGTCGGATTCCTGGCGATCGCACTCGGCTACGTCGGCTACCTGAAGTCCGTCGAGTACGCGAAGACGCGAACCCAGGGACGGCCACTGGGAGCCAAGGATCCGGCCGCGCCTCCGGTCGCATTGATCGAGCACGCCGACGTGCGCCGAATGTTGTTGGCGCAGAAGTCGTATGTCGAGGGGGCATTGGCCCTCGGGCTCTACTGCTCGCGTTTGGTGGACCACCAGGATTCGGCATCGGACGCCGCCGACGCAGCTCGATCGACACTGTTGCTCGACGTACTGACACCGATCGCCAAGAGTTGGCCCTCGCAGTGGTGTCTCGAGGCCAACAGTCTTGCCATTCAGGTGCACGGGGGTTACGGCTACACCCGCGACTACGACGTGGAACAGCACTACCGCGACAACCGGCTCAACCCCATTCACGAAGGTACACACGGCATTCAGGGCTTGGACCTACTCGGCCGCAAGGTCGTCATGCAGAACGGTGCCGGGTTGGCGCTGCTCTCCGAGCGAATCGCCGAGACCGTGACGCGAGCATCGACTCACGGGGGAGCGGCCGAGCAGTACGGCACTGAGCTGAACAACAGGTTCTCGAGGATCGTCGAGGTCACCGCCGCAGTCTGGGGTACCGGTGACGCCGCCGTGGCGTTGGCGAATTCCACGGCCTACCTCGAGGCAATGGGCCACACGGTCATCGCGTGGATGTGGCTCGAGCAGCTGCTTGCCGTGGGAGACCGAATCGGAGACTTCTACGACGGAAAGCGCTCTGCTGCACGGTACTTCTTCGTCTACGAGCTACCGAAGGTCGATGCACAGCTCGATCTGCTGGCGCTACTCGATCGCACGACCCTCGATATGTCACCCGCCTGGTTCTGAGCACGAGACACCCGATACAAGGAGATTTCAGAACATGTCGATCTTGGACAAATTCCGCCTCGACGGCCGCGTCGTCATCGTCACGGGCGCATCGTCCGGTTTGGGAGTGTCTTTCGCGAAAGCGGCGGCCGAGGCCGGAGCCGACGTGGTGCTGGCCGCCCGTCGCGTCGACAAGTTGGCTCAGACTGCCGCACTGATCGACAGCGTCGGTGGGCGTTCGCTGAGCGTGGCAACCGATGTGGTCGATCCCGACCAGTGCACGGCCATGGTCGAGGCCGCCGTCGCCGAGTTCGGCAAGGTGGACGTGCTGATCAACAACGCCGGCGTCGGCACGGCGTACCCCGCCACCCGTGAGACTCCCGAGCAGTTCCGCTCTGTCATCGACATCAACCTGAACGGCTCCTACTGGGCCGCTCAGGCGTGTGGACGGGTGATGCAGCCCGGAAGCTCGATCGTGAACATATCCAGCATTCTGGGGCTCACCACCGCCGGTCTGCCTCAGGCTGCCTACAGTGCCAGCAAGGCGGCCATCGTCGGTCTCACTCGTGACCTCGCGCAACAGTGGGGCGCTCGAAAAGGCATCCGCGTCAACGCTATTGCGCCTGGTTTCTTCGAGAGCGAGATGACCGATTCCTACCAGCCGGGATACCTCGAGGCATTGGCTCCCCGAATGATCCTCGGACGCAAGGGTGACCCCGAAGAACTGGCCGCCACCGCGGTCTGGCTCGCCTCCGACGCGGGCGGATACGTGACGGGCCAGACCATCGCAGTGGACGGCGGCGTGACCATCACCTGATGGTCGGGGTCACCATCACTCGATGGCGGTGACTGCGATGCCTTCGCGCACGAGCCTGCGACCGACCACGACAGCATCGTCGGTGTCGAGGCCGGGCAGAGAATCCAACCGGCACGGCGATCCTTCGAGCAACAATTCGAGGGCATCGGCGCACTGAGGCGGCATCGACACGGTTTTGTCGCGCAGCACGACAGCCGCGGACTCGGGGGTTCGCACCACTCGCGCGATCACCCCGGCCCTGAGCCGAATCGAGTCCTGACCCCGCAGTGCGCCCATCTGGGCAACACTGCGAACGGGGCGCACCGGTTCGGGTCGAACCAGCTCGTCGTACCGACTCGCAATACGCTCGGTGATCCGATGCAGCGCCTCGGGATCTCGATCCAACTCGTCGAGTGCTCGGCGCATGTTGCCGAGCACGCGGCGTACGTGGGGGAGAACGGACTCGGAGTCGGTCGGGTCCCATCCGGCCGGCAACGGTGCGCGCAGTCCCTCGACGTCCTGAAGAGCACCGAGGGTGTGATGGGCGATGTCGTAATCGTTGAACGCCGCGACGCCTATCGTCAGATGCACCGTCGTCTCGCCCAGGGCCTGCGCCGAATGGATCCAGCCGCGCGGGAGATACAGAACGTCACCGGGCTCGAGCACGATGTCCAACTCCGGGGAGTCGTCGGCGTGACGTTCCACTGCTGCTCGTCGGTCCGACCACGGCTGATTGTTCAGTGGATGGCGATGCACCGGCGAGTGAATCGTCCACCGCTTACTACCGGCGATCTGCACGACGAACACGTCGTGAACATCGTAATGCGGCGAAAAGCCTTGGGACGCAGCCGGAGTGACGTAGGAATTGACCTGTACCGGGTGGCCGAGCTCGCGAACGAGCTCGCCGGTGAAAGCAATCAAGGGCGGCCACAGGCGATGCAGGCCCTGCAGCACCAGAGTGTTGCCGGCCGCGAAGGCCGACAGAACCGCCGCGGAATCGACCTGGTCGGTGATCTCGGCGCCGAACCCTCCGGACCCCGTGAACTTGTTCTTCTCCAGCAGGCGGCCGTCCTTGGCCATCCGCACGAACGGGGTGCGTACGCCGCGCTCGGCGATCAACTCGTCGACCGCGTCGACCGTCATCAGATCCTCGAACGATCCGGACAGTTCGGCAGATCGGGTGAACTTGGGTGCTGTGCCCCAGTGACGCTCCGCGAAAGTGGCGGCGTCGATTCCGGTGAGACGACGAAGCGCGGACCGGTTGCCCGGTCCGCGCTCGTCGTTCGACTCGATGATCAAGCGGAACCGTCCGCACCGCCGTCGTGTCCGCCGGGGTTGGATCCGCCGTCGGCCGGGCCTTCTCCACCCGCTGGGCCGTCGGCTCCGCCGTCGTGTCCGTCAGGATTCGATCCGCCGTCAGCGGGTCCTTCGCCTGCTCCGGCCGGGCCGTCGGCTCCGCCGTCGTGTCCGCCGGGATTGGATCCGCCGTCAGCGGGTCCTTCGCCTGCAGATCCGCCTGAGGTGGTGATGTCGTCGTCGTTGATGCTCATCGAGGTCCTTCCGTTGATGGAGGTTCGTGCTCTCGCGCAGCGCGGGAACATCGGGGGTATTGACGCAATCTCTGTGATTCAAACAGCGACGGCACCGGGAAATATCACTCCTGATCGTCGGCGATCTCCGGGGCGTTCTCTCGTGTCGCCATCCCACCGCCGCCTCCGCCGTCCACCGGTCCGGGGCGGCCGCCCTTGGGGGAGTCCGCCGTGTCGTGTTCGGTCGAGGTGCCGCCGTCTGTCTTGTCCTTGTCGTCCTGTCCCATGGTTCGACACTAGACCGGCCGTCCGTCCGTGGGAGCATGGAACGATGGATCGATCCCCTGCGCAGCACGTGGTGCTGCTCGACGACGAAGGCCGCGCCGTCGGCACTCAGGACAAGACCACGGTGCACACCGAACAGACCCCGCTGCACCTGGCGTTCTCCAGCTACGTGGTGCGTGAGGACGGTGCCGTGTTGCTCACGCGACGGGCGTCGAGCAAGACGACATGGCCCGGCGTGTTGACGAACAGTTGTTGTGGACATCCAGCACCCGGCGAGGACCTGGAGTCGGCAGTGCTCCGGCGCATCGGCGAGGAGCTGGGTCTGCAGGCCCGGTCCGCGGAACTGGTGCTGCCGCATTTTCGGTACCGCGCTGTGATGGACAACGGGATAGTCGAGAACGAGATCTGCCCCGTCTACCGAGTGACGGTCGGCGACGACGCGACACTCGACCCGGATCCTGACGAGGTCGACGAAACGCGATGGGTGTCCTGGTCCGAATTTTCGGCCGACGTGCTCGCAGACCGAATCGATGTATCGCCCTGGTGTCGAACACAAGTGGAGCAACTCGCCGGGTTGGCCGAGCACGCACTGGCCTGGCCCGCGTCCGCCGACGAACTCCTTCCTCCGGCCGCGCGTCTCGCGGATTCCGCGTGACGGCAATCGAATCGGTGGGTACTCATGGCGCGTAGCGACGAGTCGAGCGACTGCCTCGGCCGCGACTCGATGGAGCGCGCACTCGGCCACTTCGAGTTTCGGACAGCAGATGCCGACGGTCTGCGCCACGCAGCTGTTGCTCTGGCGGTCGGCGGGGAGCGCGGAGACCATCGCCTGCTGTTGACCAGACGGCCGAGCCGATTGCGCGCTCACCCGGGTCAGTACGCGCTACCTGGTGGCGGAGTCGATCCGGGCGAAACCCCGGCACAGGCCTGCCTGCGTGAACTCCAGGAAGAGTTGGGCATTCGTACCGACCCGGGGGAGGTACTCGGGCGCCTCGACGATTACGTCACCCGTTCGGGTTACGTCATCACACCGTTCGTGGTGTGGGTGGGCGAGTATTCGTCGTCGCTGCAGCCCAGTGCCGACGAGGTGGCCGAAGTGTTCGAGGTGACCGAGGCCGAACTCGATGTCGATGCGGAATTCGTCACAATCCCCGAGTCGCCCCGACCCGTGATTCGGTGGCCGTTCCGAACCGGTGCCATCCATGCTCCCACGGGTGCCATCGTGCACCAGTTTCGTGAAGTGGTCTTTCGCGGTCGACACACCCGGGTCGCGGACTTCGAGCAGCCGGTGTTCGCGTGGCGCTAACGTGGCCTCGAACCGCCGGTGCGCTCGCGCCGGCTGCCACGACGCCCGAGGCGACAGGAGGTGAGCGGTGACGGACAAGAGCGAACTCGAGGTAACGGATCGGATCGCAACTGTTCCCAACCTGCTCAGTGCCGTGCGACTCGCCGGCGTTCCGCTGTTCTTGTTTCTTCTTCTCGGCCCCCAGGCAGACGGCTGGGCGCTGGTCATTCTGCTCGTCAGCGGCGGCACCGACTGGCTCGACGGAAAACTCGCGCGTTTGCTCGGGCAGTCGTCGCGGCTGGGGGCGATTCTCGACCCGCTCGTCGATCGCTTGTACGTCGTCAGCACGCTGGTCGCATTCGTGGTGCGCGGCATCATCCCGTGGTGGGTCGCTGCCATCCTGATCGGGCGAGACGCGGTTCTCGGCCTGACCATGTTCGTCTACCGACGTCGCTCCCTCCCGCCTCCGGACGTGATCTATCTCGGGAAGGCAGCCACGTTCGTGGTCATGATCGCGCTGCCGGTGCTGTTGGTCTCCGTGGGCACCGGTTCCGTGGCCGACGCCGCTGGGCCGCTCGGTTACGCGCTCCTGATCTGGGGGACGGTGCTGTACACGTGGACCGGTGCGTTGTACCTCGGCAAGGCAGTGGCCGTCGCGCGAGCGATCGCGCCCACCTCCGCACCGGGCAGGTGACGGTGCAGCCACCAGCACGACCGAAGAGGAACCCGACTCCGTCACTGCTCACATCGCTGTTGACGGATCACCTCGATCCGGGTTACGCAGCCGCTGCCGTCGAACGGTCGGCGCACCACGTGCGTACCCCTAGGGTGCCGCCTGTCCTCTGGCTGATCACCGGTGCCGTCGCTGTCGGAGTGGTCTTCGGGGTCGCGATGTCGCAGCTGGCCTCCGACGCGGCGGAGATCGACCGGGCCAGTGCCGACGCCTCTGCTGCAGTGCGTGCTGCCCAGGAGCGTGAGGCCGAACTGGACGTCACGAGGGACGAACTCGCAGCCCAGGTATCGACCGAGCGTGATCGCGCGCTCCAGTCCGATGCTGCCGGGAGCGAGCTCCTGGACCGTCTCGATGCGGTCGAGTCGGCGGCCGGTATCGACTCGGTGACCGGTCCCGGCTTGTCGGTCGTCGTGACAGAACCTGCCGCAGGCGGTGCATCCAACAGATCGGTCCGTACCGGTTCCGGCGCAACCGTTCTCGACCGCGACATCGCTGCCGTCGTCAACTCCCTGTGGGCCAGCGGCGCCGAAGCGGTGTCCGTCGACGGCAATCGAGTCGGGCCGAACGTGACGATCAGACAGGCAGGCGGCGCGATGCTGCTCGACAATCGCCCGATCACCTCGCCCTACGACATCGATGCGATCGGTCCACCGCAGCGCATTCAGGTGCAGTTCGCCGTCAGCGACGCGTACCTGCGCATGAGCACGGTCGCTCAGCTCTACGGTGTCGGTTTCTCGGTACGGCCTGCCACCGATCTCGAGTTCGGGCCGGCCGTCGCCAGGGAGTCGTTCGAGGCGAAGGAGGTGGCCCCACGATGACGGCGAGTGACGTCCCGGACGTCGAGGCATCCGACTCCGGCAGCCCCGGTCCCGAGGTGCCCGGCGGCACCGAGCCCGCCGCCACCGGCCGCGCCGGATTCGCGCTCGCAGCATTGGTCGCGCTCGTCGTCGGAGTCGTGATCGGTCTCGTCGCCGGGCCTCGAGTTCCAGCAGTCGTCGCCCCATACCTGCCGATCGCCGTCGTGGCCGCTATCGATGCAGTGTTCGGCGGCGTGCGCGCCTTTCTCGACGGCATTTTCGACGCCAAGGTGTTCGTCGTGTCCTTCGTCTTCAACGTCCTCGTCGCGGCGCTCATCGTGTGGCTCGGCGATCAGCTCGGAGTCGGAACGCAACTGTCCACCGCCATCGTCGTCGTGCTCGGAATACGTATCTTCGGCAACGCCGCTGCGTTGCGCCGACGGCTTTTCGGTGCCTGACCGATGAACGCAGGCCCCGGACGGCACGGTCGGCGCACCCGACGTGGACAGCGCACGTGGTTCGGCATTCTCGCTCTCGTGTTGATGTGTGCCCTCGGAATCGGAATCGCGACACAGGTGCGGGAAACGAGCACGTCGGGCAATCTGGAGAACTCGCGGCCCGAGGACCTTTTGGTGGTGTTGGACTCCCTGACGCGACGCGAGGCGTCGATCCGCGACGAGATCAGCGCGCTTCAAGGCACGCTCGCCACCCTCCGGCAGTCCGGTTCCGGGTCGGACGCCGCGGTGGCGGAAGCCCAGGAAAGATTGTCCGCGTTGTCCATTCAGATCGGCACCGTGGCGGCCCGAGGACCCGGCGTCACGTTGACGATCGACGACACCGACGCCGGCGTCGGAGCAGAGGTTCTGCTCGACGCGTTGCAGGAGCTGCGGGCCGCCGGTGCCGAGGCGTTGCAGATCAACGGTGGTGGGGTCGCCGTCCGCATCGGTGTGGATTCGTGGATGGCCGGACCGGCCGGCCGAGTCGTGGTGGACGGCCGAGAACTACGCGCTCCCTACACCTTCACTGCCATCGGAGATCCGGCGACTCTGGAAGCTGCACTGAACATTCCGGGAGGGGTGATCGACACGGTCGCCCGCAACGGGGCGAGCTCGCGAGTCGAGCGATCGGACCAGGTCACGGTCTCCGCCTTGCGGGATCCGCGCCCACGTCAATACGCTCAGCCCGGAAACTGATCGCCCGCTCGCCCCGGGCACGATGGAAGGGAATGCCGCGTTGAGCGACATCGACACACCAGCTGATCTGCTTTACACCCCCGAGCACGAGTGGGTGCAGCGGACGGGGCCTGCGACGGTTCGAATCGGTATCACCGATTACGCCCAGACTCAGTTGGGCGACGTCGTGTTCGTTCAGCTTCCGGCGATCGGTGACAGCGTCACCGCGGGCGAGTCTCTCGGTGAAGTGGAATCGACCAAGAGCGTGTCCGACGTGTTCAGTCCTCTCACGGCCAAAGTCGTTGCCGTGAACGAAGATCTGGATTCCGAACCCGAGAAGGTGAACTCCGGACCGTACACCGGCGGGTGGCTGATCGAGCTCGAGGTCGCATCCTCGGAGGCATTGGACGCGGCGCTGGCACCGATGCTCGATGCCGCCGGATATGCTCTCATCACAGCTGAGTGACGAAGGGCCGTACACACCGGCCAACCGACCACAGGTCCTCGGCGCGCAGGGTACGGTCGACACCGAGCGAACAGCCTGTCGGGGCGAAGGTCGCGCATGGTGAGTGGTCCGCCACGCACCGAGGAACCGAAACGCACCACCGAACGCCAGCAGAACCAGAAGTGAAGACCATGTACTGCGTTACCCGAGGTGATCGTTGCCCGGGTCAACGGACTGAGAAGGAGTAACGGTGAGCCAGAACGACAACGACAGCAACTACGGGGAGTCGCCGGCCGAGACCACCTCGGTCTTCCGCGCCGATTTCCTCCAGGAGCTGGACAACTCCGCTACCGCCCAGAGCACCGAAGCTCCGGTATCGGGTGTCGAGGGCTTGCCTGTCGGAGCTGCCCTGCTCGTCGTCAAGCGTGGTCCCAACGCCGGATCCCGATTCCTGCTCGACCAGCCGACCACGTCGGCCGGTCGTCACCCCGACAGCGACATCTTCCTCGACGACGTCACCGTGAGCCGTCGACATGCAGAGTTCCGCCAGGACGAGGACGACTTCCAGGTCGTCGACGTGGGCAGCCTCAACGGCACCTACGTCAACCGTGAGCCGGTCGACTCCGCCGTGCTCGCCAACGGTGACGAGGTGCAGATCGGCAAGTTCCGTCTGGTCTTCCTCACCGGGCCGCGTGGCGGCAATGGATCTGCAGTCGGCGAGTCGTCTGCGGGTGCAGGAAGCCAGTGACCGCCGTCGGGCAGCAGTCCAGCGGGGGGATGTCGATTGGCTCCGTCCTCGATCGACTCCGGCCCGACTTTCCCGACGTGACTATCTCGAAGATCAGATTCCTCGAAGCCGAGGGTCTGATCTCTCCGGAGCGCACTCCGTCGGGCTATCGGCGTTTCTCGATCGCGGACTGCGAACGGCTGCGGTTCGTGCTCACCGCTCAGCGTGATCAGTACCTGCCGCTGAAGGTGATCAAGGAACAACTCGAAGCGATCGACCACGGCGTTGCAACCGTCGAGAGAGCAGACGCCTCGGTCAAGCGCCCACGGTCGTTGACGATCGCGGCCGGTGAAGTCTCGCCGGAGGAGTTCCTGCCCGATCGCGAGGTCCGCATCAGCAAGGCAGATCTACTGGCTCAGGCCGGCATCGACGACGCCTTCCTGACCGAGTTGCTGCGCAGCGGTCTGATCACTCCCGGGCAGGCCGGGTTCTACGACGACGGTGCCGTCACGCTCGCTCGTACCGCGCACGCGATGTTGCAGTTCGGGCTCGAGGTTCGTCACCTCCGTGCGTTCAAGCTCGCGGCGGACCGCGAAGCGGGTCTCGTCGCTCAGATCGCCGGGCCGGTCGCCAAGGGGCGCGATGCCGGTGCACGTGATCGTGCCGAAGAGATGATCCGGGAATTGGCAGCTCTGTCGTTGACCTTGCATACGTGTCTGGTCAAAGCAGCGGTGCGTGGTGCGCTCGACCGGTGAGGTTCGCTCGCGCCGGTTCGGATTCCAATAGACTCGGTTCTGGTGAGCTGGACCAGCGACGACCAGCGAAGATTTCTCGAGGTGTGAGGTGGACACGATGAGTGAAATGCGTGTGGTCGGTATTCGTGTCGAACAGCCGCAGAACCAGCCCGTGTTGCTGCTGCGTGAATCCGACGGAGATAGGTACCTCCCGATTTGGATCGGCCAAACCGAAGCTGCCGCAATAGCTTTGGAGCAGCAAGGTGTGCAGCCGGCTCGGCCGCTGACGCACGATCTGGTGAAGAACCTGATCTCTGCGTTGGGGCACGAGCTCAAGGAGGTGCGCATCGTGGACCTCCAGGAAGGCACCTTCTACGCCGATCTCGTATTCGACAAGGACATCCGCGTGTCGGCGAGGCCGTCGGATTCGGTTGCCATCGCGCTCCGTGCCGGAGTCCCGATCTATGCGGAGGAGCCTGTGCTCGCCGAGGCCGGCCTGCTGATGCCGGACGAGCGGGAGGACGAGGTGGAGAAGTTCAAGGAATTCCTCGAATCGGTGTCGCCGGACGACTTCAAGGCCACCGACGGGTAACGGAATAGTCTCAACCTCAACTTTAGGTTCAGGTTTACGGCGCGTTGCGTTGAATCTGGTCGATCGCCCCCATAACGTTCGTGCCAGTGAAGTTCATCGCCGGCGCAGGCCGGACCGACGCAGTTCACGCCTCTTCGGTTGCCGCCGAGGCGTAGTCTGGCCCTGGTACACGGTATGACTTCACGCGAGTACACCGAGGCGTTCAGGCGCGCTTCGGACGGATCCCAGTACTGACTGGATCCGAACGCAGTGAGACATCCGAGAGGGAGCAGTCAGTGGGAGATCAGCCGCAGCAGCATCACGGCAGTCGAGAATCCGACGCCGCAAGCCGGACAGAGGACGCGTCCGCAGCCGATGCTCGGGTCGAGACCCCCGACGAGGCGTCGAATCGCCCTGTCGCACAGTCGCAGGACATTCAACCCGGCCTGTTCCCCGACGATTCGGTGCCCGACGAACTCGTCGGATACCGCGTACCCAGCGCGTGCCAGATTGCCGGCATCACCTATCGGCAACTCGACTACTGGGCGCGTACGGGCCTGGTCGTACCGTCCATCCGAGGCGCAGCAGGTTCGGGCAGCCAGCGGCTGTACTCGTTCAAGGACATGCTGGTTCTCAAGATCGTCAAGCGCCTACTCGACACCGGAATTTCGTTGCAGAACATCCGCGTCGCCGTGGATCACCTGCGCCAGCGTGGCGTCGGCGATCTCGCCAACATCACCCTGTTCTCCGACGGCACCACCGTCTACGAGTGCACGTCGGCCGAGGAAGTAGTCGACCTGCTGCAGGGCGGGCAGGGCGTCTTCGGTATCGCCGTCAACGGCGCGATGCGCGAGCTCACCGGCACCATCGCCGACTTCCCGGCCGAGCGAGCAGACGGCGGAGAGAGCCAGCCGAGCCCCGAAGACGAACTGGCGTCCCGCCGCAAGAATCGCGCGAGTCGTAAGACCGGCTAGACTTCTACCCGTCGCGCCTGCGCGGGAGAGTTCCGAGGCATCCAGTCTCGGACGCCGAAGGAGCAATACCTCCCCGTCAATCTCTCAGGCACACGGACCGTGTGGGCTTCGACAACTCTGGAAAGTGGTGGGAGCACCCACCCGCCCAAGGGGAAAGGTGCCGGTGCGCGCACGTCAGCGCGCCGTGTTCTACCGAATCTCTCAGGCGCACGCGTCAGCGAGCACACGACAGAGGGGGAGGAGCGGTCGGCGCGTATGCCCCGGCCGTCCGACGCCTCGTCTTGGGACCCCTGGGAGTAGACCGTGACCGACCGAATGACTTCGACCGCATCGGCTTTCGTCGACAGACACATCGGCCCCGACACCACCGAACTGGCCCGCATCCTCGATGCAATCGGTGTCGACAGCCTCGACGAGCTGGCCCGCAAGGCTGTTCCCGAGTCCATTCTCGATACCGTCGTCGACGGGGTTCCCGATGGCCTGGCGACATTGCCGCCTGCTCTGAGCGAGCATGATGCGCTGGCCGCGCTGGCCGATCTCGCCGGCCGCAACACGGTGGCCACCTCGATGATCGGCCTGGGCTACTACGACACCCTGACGCCTCCGGTGCTCACGCGCGGCATCCTGGAGAATCCGGCCTGGTACACCGCCTACACCCCCTATCAGCCCGAGATCAGTCAAGGCCGACTCGAGGCACTGCTCAACTTTCAGACGATGGTCTCGGATCTGACCGGTATGGATGTCGCGAATGCCTCCATGCTCGACGAGTCCACTGCCGCAGCCGAATCCATGACGCTCATGCGTCGCGCCAACCGAGGCTCGAAGTCACCCCGCCTCGTCGTCGATTCGGATATTTTCCCGCAGACCAAAGCCGTCCTCGCTACGCGCGCCGAACCGCTCGGGATCGAGCTGGTGTACGCCGACCTCGCCGACGGCCTGCCCGAAGGCGACTTCTTCGGAGTGCTGGCGCAGCTGCCGGGAGCGTCAGGCCGTCTGGTGGA
Organism: Rhodococcus sp. NKCM2511; assembly: GCF_014905595.1. Classification (NCBI taxonomy): domain Bacteria; kingdom Bacillati; phylum Actinomycetota; class Actinomycetes; order Mycobacteriales; family Nocardiaceae; genus Rhodococcus; species Rhodococcus sp. NKCM2511. The sequence goes on from NZ_BNHJ02000001.1 coordinate 70,963, forward strand.
CCACACCGCCACGATCGAGGCTGCACACGAGCGCGGTGCGCTGGTTGCAGTCGGGGTCGATCTGCTGGCCGCCACCCTGGTGACCGCGCCCGGCGAAATCGGTGCCGACGTCTGCTTCGGAACCACCCAGCGCTTCGGGGTTCCGATGGGGTACGGCGGTCCGCATGCCGGTTATCTCGCAGTGCGCTCCGGGCACTCGCGCCAGCTGCCCGGGCGGTTGGTCGGAGTGTCCGTCGATGCAGACGGACATCGGGCCTACCGCTTGGCCCTGCAGACGCGCGAGCAGCACATTCGCCGTGAGAAGGCGACCTCCAACATCTGCACCGCCCAGGTGCTGTTGGCCATCGTGGCCGCGATGTACGCCAGCTACCACGGCGCGGATGGGCTGCGCGCGATCGCACTTCGCGTCAACACCCGTGCTCGAACCGTCGCAGCAGGGTTGCAGGCTGCGGGCATCGACGTGGTGCATGCCGAGTTCTTCGATACCGTGCTCGCCGCGGTCCCCGGCGCGGCCCACACCGTCGTCGATGCCGCCAAACAACGCGGTATCAACCTCCGACCGGTCGACGACGATCACGTCGCGATCGCCTGTGACGAGGCAACCACGGAGGCTCACATCGTCGATGTGCTCGCTGCATTCGGTGCCGAGCCCGCCGGCCCGGGAGCCGAGTCCGTCCCGGCCGATTGTGCCCGCACGTCCGAGTACCTGACGCATCCCGCCTTCACGCGCTACCGCACCGAGACAGCCATGCTGCGCTACCTTCGGGCGCTGTCGGACAAGGACATCGCCCTCGACCGCAGCATGATCCCGCTGGGATCGTGCACGATGAAGTTGAACGCGACCGCTGAAATGGAGTCGATCACCTGGCCTCAGTTCGCGCGCCAACACCCGTTCGCGCCGTCGACCGACGTTCCCGGACTACTTCGGGTGATCGCCGACCTCGAACAATGGCTCGTCGACATCACCGGCTACGACGCGGTCAGCCTGCAGCCGAATGCAGGAAGCCAGGGCGAGTACGCGGGACTGCTCGCGATCCGCCGATACCACCAGGCCAACGGCGACACCGATCGCACGGTCTGCTTGATCCCGTCGAGCGCACACGGCACCAACGCCGCCTCCGCGGTGATGGTCGGGATGCGCGTCGTCGTGGTGGCGTGCCGACCGAACGGAGACGTCGACGTCGACAACCTGCGGGCCAAGATCGCCGAGCACGCCGACACCCTCGCCGCCATCATGATCACCTACCCCTCCACCCACGGTGTGTACGAGCACGAGATATCCGATATCTGTGCCGCGGTGCACGACGCGGGTGGACAGGTGTACGTCGACGGTGCCAACCTCAACGCTCTGGTCGGGTTGGCTCGGCCGGGTCGTTTCGGCGGAGACGTCAGTCACCTGAACCTGCACAAGACCTTCTGCATCCCGCACGGCGGTGGCGGTCCCGGAGTCGGACCGATCGGCGTCCGTTCGCATCTGCAGCCGTACCTGCCCGGCCACCCGCTGGCACCGCAACTGGGCGACGGCCCGACCGTTGCGGGCGCACCGTACGGAAGCGCGTCGATCCTGACGATCACGTGGGCATACATCGCGATGATGGGTGCGCAGGGGCTGCGCCGGGCGACCTTGACCGCCATCGCGTCGGCCAACTACATCGCGCGCCGCCTCGACGAGTACTTCCCCGTGCTCTACACCGGCGACAACGGCATGGTGGCGCACGAGTGCATCCTCGATCTGCGAGGCCTGACCAAGGACACCGGCGTCACCGTCGACGACGTCGCGAAGAGACTGGCGGACTACGGCTTCCACGCGCCGACGATGAGCTTCCCGGTTCCGGGGACCTTGATGGTCGAGCCGACCGAGAGCGAGAATCTGGAGGAGATCGACGCATTCTGCGACGCGATGATCTCCATCCGCAGGGAAATCGACCGCGTCGGCTCCGGAGAGTGGACTGCAGAGGACAACCCGCTGCGCGGCGCTCCGCACACGGCGCAATGCCTCGTCGCCGATTGGGACCACCCGTACTCGCGGGAACTCGCGGCGTACCCGGCAGGCTACGACCGACCGAAGGTGTGGCCCGCGGTCCGGCGGATCGACGGCGCGCACGGTGACCGCAACCTGGTGTGTTCCTGCCCGCCGATCGAGGCGTTCGCCTGACCTGCTGTTCGCCCGATGGACGGGCGGATGGTCAGCCCCGTGTGAGTTCGAGCATCGCGATCTCGGGCGGGGCTGCCACGCGCACCGGCGGACCCCACGCGCCTGCACCGCGGGTGGTGTAGAGCGTGGTGTCACCGATCGTGTCCAGCCCCTCGACACTGGGCTGCTGGAGCGGCACCAGATAGCGGATCGGCCAGATCTGCCCGCCGTGAGTGTGTCCGGACACCTGCATGTCCACGCCCAGCTCGGAGGCCTCCACAGCCTGCTTGGGCTGATGAGCCATCAACAGCACGAAGCGATCCGGGTCGATGCCGTCGAGCGCAGCGCCGAGATTCGGTTCGTACGGTTCCGGGGCAGTGGCGTCGTTGATGCCGGCGATATCGATGGCAGCGCCATCACGGGTGATCGTCCTGCGCTCGTTGCGCAACACCTTGATATCGAGGGTCGACCAGAAGTCCAGCCACTCTCCGCCGTCGCCCGCGTAGAACTCGTGGTTGCCGCTGACAGCGAAGACCCCGAGAGGGGCTTCGAGGTCGCGCAGCGGCTCGAGGTCTTCTCCGACCAATTCCACTGTCCCGTCGATGAGATCGCCGTCGAGCAGCACGACATCAGGCTGCTGCGCGTTGACCGAATCCACGACCGTGCGCACGAAGCCCGCACCGCGAGACGGTCCGGCGTGAATATCGGACACCAATGCCACTCGCAGACCGTCGAATTCGGCCGGCAACCGGTCGAGCGCAACCTGGGTGCGTGTGACACGAGGCGAGGCGGCTTCGACGAGGCCGTACCCCACTGCGACGACGCTGACGAGAGCCACGACGACGGAGCCGACCCGCGATATGCGCAGCCGAACAGCAGTCGAATCACGATGCGACAGTGCGAACATCACCCGCACGACGGTGCAGATCAGAGCAACGAGGACCGTGCCGAGGAACAGATACAACACCACCGCCAACCAGGTCAGGCCGAGGAAAGCCGGGCCACGGGCCCAGGACGGATCGAACTCGACGCCGCTGCCGAAGCCGACCACCGCGCACAACCACAGAAGTATCAGCAACAGATCTGCAGGGCGTCCGACACGTGCCGGTGCCCTCGTTACGGAGAGAAACCGCCAGTGCAGGAAGAGCGTGACGAGGAGTAGGAAGACGCCGACAAAAAGTACACGAGACATGTTCTAGTACAGCAACTTTCCGAGTCGATCGAGGAGGTCTGGGGAATCCGATGTCGGGACCGTGTCCACGGTGCCGCCGGTGCGAGCTGCGATGTCGGTGAACACGGGGGCAGGGCTGTCGTCGCCGATGCGCACGATGTTCACCGCAACCGGCCGCGCCGGATCGGACGCCGATGTCAGTTCGGTGAGTAGCTCGTCCGCCGACAAGGGTGAGTCGTCCGGGCCGTCCGTGATCAGCACGACCGAATTGACGCGGCCGGGGACGTAACCGGCCACGGCGTCGAGATACGCGACGAGGACGGACGCGTACGTGAACGAGCCGGTTGCCGGCGTCAACGCCGCAGCGGTCGCATCGAGGGCGGAGCGCCTCGGAGTGGTCCCGACGGGAACTGTCATCGGTCCGGTCGGGACATCCACCCGGAAGGGCAGCGAGTTGTTCAGGTCTTCGCTGAAACTCCGCAGACCGAGTTCGGTGGCGTCGGGGACTCGTCGGAACTGCTCGCTCAGTGCGCGAACGGTGTTCTGCAGCCGCGTCGCACCGCCTTCGGTGGTACGCATCGACTCGGACACGTCGAGTAGAACAGTGGCACGGCGGGGCAGAACCGGATTGCGAAGCACAGCGAGCAGAGCGTCGGCAACCGGCCCCGATGGTGGGGCGACGATGCCCGCGTCCTGGGCCTCGTCCACGGTGAATCCCGCGTCCAGGAGTGTCTGCGTACCGTCGGGCTGACGAACGAAATCGACGAATGCCGCGGCTGCTCGGGTGGAGGTCTCGTCCCCGGAGAGCACGACCGCCGGATGATCGGCGACAGGCGTTGCACCCTGTGGTCGAACGGCGGTCAGCGTCGAGGAGTCGGTCGACGCGAGTTGCTGTTCGGTGACCGGGACCGCGTGGACGGCGGCGTCGGGGCCGGCAGCATTCTCGAGCGCCGCGAGGGCGTCGTACGTGGTGGAGGCCGAGGTTGCGGCAGCGCCGGTATCGGTCACCGCCAACTCCGACATCGCCGACACCAATTGCGTCGAGGAGGCCTCATCGACGGTGAGTGCGGTGGTCGGGTCACCGCCTACGCCTGCCGCGATGGCCGCGACCGCAAGAGTGCTCGCGCCGGTGTCGGAGCCGGACGGCACGGCGAGTCGAAGCCCACCCCACTCGGGGAGTCCGAGAGCCTGCGGGTCGCGTTGCAGTCGTATGAGATCTGCCCAGTTCGAGCCTGCAGCGACGACGGCGTCGGCCACCGCGCCCGGTGCAGCGAGGACGATCGGACTCGATGCGACGGGCCGCGGCGTACCGTCGATGGCTCCACGGTCTACGACGGCCTCGACGTCTGCCGAGGACTGGGGTATCCACAGACCCGGACGAGCGCCGAGCGCACCGACATCCCAGTTGTCGGCGCCGGAGTTCAGTGCCGCCAGCACCGCATCGGACGCGATGGCTCGAACCTCTACGGTCACACAGTGATCGCGAATCACCGGGGCGGTCGCGTCGAATCGTGTTGCCAGCTGTTCGATCGCGGCGGAGATGTCGGGGTCGGCCGCCACGGTGAGGACGGCCGGTCCCTCCACGCAGGTGTCGGCTGCCTCGATCCCCTGATCCGAAATTCGATCACGCAGCGCAAACCATCCGAACACGGCCGCCACCAGGACCGCGATCGTCAGTACGACGATCACGGGCCCGGCGGCTATGGAACGTCCGCGCCCTGAGTTCCGGTGTTCACCCACGTGGTCGACAAGTCCGTCAGGCGTTGACGGCCTTGTACTCCCGTCGGCGGCGATGCAGGATCGGCTCGGTGTATCCGTTGGGCTGGCTCGTGCCCTGGAAGATCAGATCACTCGCAGCCTGGAAGGCGATGTTGGTGTCGAAATCGGGTGCCAACGGCTTGTACGTCGGATCGGACGCGTTCTGCCGGTCGACCACCGGTGCCATTCGCTTCAGCGATTCGCGCACCTGCTCCTCGGTGACGATGCCGTGCCGCAACCAGTTCGCAATGAACTGGCTCGAAATGCGCAGCGTCGCACGGTCTTCCATGAGAGCGATGTCGTTGATGTCGGGCACCTTGGAGCATCCGACACCGTGGTCGATCCAGCGCACGACGTAACCGAGGATGGACTGCGAATTGTTGTCGAGTTCGTTCTGCTTCTCCTCGTCCGTCCAGTCGGTGGACGGCGCGAGAGGGATCTCGAGGATCTCGTCGACGGTGGCGCGCTTGGCTTGTGCGATCTCGTGCTGACGGGCGAACACGTCGACCTTGTGATAGTGCAAGGCGTGCAGGGTCGCTGCAGTGGGGGAGGGAACCCATGCAGTGTTGGCACCGGCCTTGGGATGGCCGATCTTCTGCTCGAGCATGTCGTGCATCAGATCGGGCATGGCCCACATGCCCTTGCCGATCTGCGCCTTGCCCTGCAGGCCGGCCGCCAGCCCGGTGTCGACATTGAAGTCCTCGTAGGCGGCAATCCACTTCTCGCCCTTCATCGCTCCCTTGCGAACGACGGGCCCTGCCTCCATCGAGGTGTGAATCTCGTCGCCGGTGCGGTCGAGGAAGCCGGTGTTGATGAACACGACCCGCTCGGACGCGGCCTGGATGCAGGCCTTGAGGTTGACCGTCGTGCGGCGCTCCTCGTCCATGATGCCGACCTTGAGCGTGTTGGTGGGCAGGCCGAGGACCTGCTCGACGCGGCCGAACAGTTCGGCGGTGAAGGCGACCTCGTCCGGTCCGTGCATCTTCGGCTTGACGATGTACAGCGAGCCCGTACGCGAGTTCGAGAGCACGTTGTCCGGAGTCAACGAGTGCAGACCGGCGAGCGAGGTGAACAGCGCATCGAGAATGCCCTCGGGAACCTCGTTGCCGTCGGCGTCGAGGATCGCGTCGGAGGTCATCAGGTGGCCGACGTTGCGGACGAACAGCAGCGAACGGCCGTGCAGCGTCAGCTCGGAACCGTCGACCGAGGTGTAGGTGCGGTCCTTGTTCATCGCGCGAGTGAACGTCTTGCCGCCCTTGGAGACCTCCTCGGTGAGATCGCCCTTCATCAGACCGAGCCAGTTGCGGTAGCCCAGAACCTTGTCGTCGGCATCGACTGCGGCGACCGAATCCTCGAAGTCCATGATCGTGGTGACAGCCGACTCGAGCAGCACGTCCTTGACGCCCGCTCCGTCCGTCTTGCCGATCGGGCTCTCGGGGTCGATCTGGATCTCGAAGTGCAAACCGTTGTGCACGAACAGGATGGCCGTCGGCGCATCGGGTGTGCCCTGGTAGCCCAACAGCTGGGACGGATCCTTCAGGCCGACGGTGCTGCCGTCGGCCAACGTCACCGTCAGCGAGGCGGCGTCGACGACGTATCCGGTGGTCCCCACGTGCGAGCCGGAGCTCAGCGGCAATGCCTCGTCGAGGAAGTCACGCGCGAACGCAATGACTTTGTCTCCGCGGACCTTGTTGTAGCTCGTGCCCTTCTCGGCTCCGTCGGTCTCGGGGATGGCGTCCGTTCCGTAGAGGGCGTCGTAGAGCGAGCCCCATCGTGCGTTGGAGGCATTGATCGCGAAGCGTGCGTTGAGCACGGGAACCACGAGCTGCGGCCCGGCCGTGGTGGTGATCTCGGTGTCCACGCCGGACGTGGTGATCTGGAAGTCGGCGGGCTCGTCGAGCAGGTAGCCGATCTCTTTCAGGAAGGCCTTGTACGCTGCGCGGTCGTAATCGGCACCGGCATGCTCGCCGTGCCACGCGTCGACCTTGCCCTGAATTTCGTCGCGGACGGCCAGCAACGCTTTGTTCTTGGGAGCGAGATCGGCGATCACCGACGCGGCACCGGCCCAGAAGGCCTCCGAATCTACGTCGGTACCCGGCAGCGCCTCCTTCTCGACGAAATCGAATAGGACCTTGGCGACCTGAAGTCCACCAGCCTGCACACGATCGGTCATGAATTCCTCACTCTTTCCGGTCACGGACACCGGTGACGGTGTCCCCACGACAACGCTGTCGATGTTACTCGGCGGTAGGTCCGACGCCGAACCCGCCGCCGGTGAGCAGATTTCGACACCGATCCATCAGTGCCGAGCGTAGGGGAGCGGCCTTTTCCGACAGCTCTCCCTGCGCGCGAACGTACTCTGCCCGTCCAGCCGCAGTTTCGATTCGGATGGGATCGAGATGGTACTCGCTCAGGTCGTACGGACTTGCGCGCATGTCGATCGTTCGCGCCTCCAACGCCAACTCGAAACAGTCGGTCACGAACTCCGAGTCGATCAACGGACCCAATTTGTAGCACCACTTGTACAGATCCATCGACGCGTGGATGCAACCGGGCTGCTCGGACCCCAGGCGCGACTCGGGGGACAACGCGAGGGCGTTACGCGGTACCGCGTCCTCGGTGAAGAAGCGGTAGGCGTCGTAATGAGTGCACCGCAACGTCATCGAGTCGACCACGGCGTCGGTTCCCTCATGACCGAGTCGCAATGGGACCTGGCTGTGCCGGACTGCCGAGTCGCCGCCGCGGTAGACCATCGCCCATTCGTGCAGACCGAAGCAGCCGAGCAGGGGCGGTCGCTCCCGCGTCGCCGACAGCAGACCCAGAACGAACTCGATGCTGGGCCGGCGTCGCTCGAGCAGATCCGACCGCACTCGGAAGCCTGGACCATCCGCAGTCTCGACCTGCTCGTACGAGGCGAACTCGGCGAAGTCACGCGCTCGATCGCCCGTCAGAACCCTGCCGTGGCCGGGGTTCCATCGCCGCAACTGACCCGGGCGGTGGCTGTAGTAGGTGAACAAGAAATCCACCACCGGATGCACATTGCCGTGTCCGCGATCGACCAGATAGCTGCCGACGAGACTCTCCACCCGCGCCGAGTGCGCGTCTCGCCGGGCAGTCCACTCCGCCTCGGTCAGCGTTGCCGATTCGCCCATTCAGACGTTCCACGGGGTACCGGTAGGTGCTGACTGACCCGGTCGGGGACCGGCGACACGGTGAGTCCCGTCTCGAACCGTGCCCACGAACTCCTCCACCAGATCCTCCAGCGCGACGATGCCGACCGTGGCACCGGTCGCATCGTGCACGGCACCGAGGTGGCTGCTGGCGCGCCGCAGCTTCGTCAGCGCGTCGTCGAGCACGGTGTCTATGGACACCACGGGCAGGGCCCTGACGTCGCTGCGGGGAATGACGGTCTCCGGGCCGGCGGAATCGTCGGCCATGTCGTCGAGCACGTCCTTCAGGTGCAGATAGCCCACCAGGGAACCGCTCGCATCACGCACCGGGTACCGAGAGAACCCGGTTTCGATGACTGCGCGTTCCACCGAACCGAGGGTCGGACCGAAAGTGTGGTCCGGCCCGGACAGCTCGATACTCCGAACCTGATGCGAGGGAATCAGAACCTCGGCCACGGTTCGGCCCGAGGTCTCGAGAGCCTGGCGCAATCTGCGGTGTTCCTCGGCGTCGATCAGTCCCTCCGAGCGCGATTCGCCGATCATCTGCGACAGCTCCACCGCCGAGACGGACGAACTCAGTTCGTCCTTGGGCTCGATGCGAAGCATGCGCAGCGTCAGGTTGGCGCACAGGTTGTAGAACGAGATCAGGGGCAACGCCACCTTGATGAACATCAGGTGGATGGGCACGAGCACCATGGCGGTGCTCTCCGGGCCGGCGATGGCAATGTTCTTCGGGACCATCTCGCCGACAAGGATGTGCAGGACGACGACGAGTGTCAGCGCGATGGCGAAGGCGATCGGGTGCAGGAACGAGCCGGGGATGCCGACCAGCTCCAGGGGCACCTCGATCAAGTGCGCGACCGCGGGCTCGGCGACGCGGCCGAGCAGAATCGAGCAGATCGTGATGCCGAGTTGTGCCGCGGCGAGCATCTGCGACAGATTCTGACCGGCCTCGATGACGCTCTGCGCGCGCTTCTTGCCCTGCGCCAGCAATGCCTCGAGACGATCACGGCGAGCTGAGATCAGTGCGAACTCGGCACCGACGAAGAAGGCGTTTCCGGCCAGCAGCAGAACTGCCAGACCTACCCCGAGGAAGTCACCCATCGACCTCACCGTCCGATCGCAGACGCGCCACTGCTTCGGCGTCGACCGGCAGGATCAGCACACGATCGATACGGCGGCCGTCCATGCGGATCACGCGCGCCATCCACCCGCCGTCGCCGTCGGGGACGTCCTCCGTCGCCGGGGACGGTAGAAGCACCGCGTCTCCCTCTGATGGAATCCGGCCGAGTTGCATCAGTACCAGGCCCCCGATGGTTTCGTATTCGCCTTCCGGGGCCGAATAGCCCGTCGCCGACGCAACCTCGTCGATGCGAAGCAGCCCCGCGCAGTCCCAGCCGTCGCCCGAACGAGCGACGTCCAGTTCCGGCTCGTCGTGTTCGTCGCGCACGTCGCCGACGATCTCCTCGATCAGATCTTCCATCGTCACCATGCCTGCGGTGCCGCCGTACTCGTCCACCACGAGGGCCACCTGCATTCCGTCGGCTCGCACGCGTTCCATCACAGCGTCGCCGTCCAGGCTCGACGGAACGACCGGAACGTCGCGCGCCAGGGACTCGACAGTGGTGGACCGGCGGTCCGCTCCGGCCACCGTGAACGCATGCTTGATGTGTACGACACCGACGGTGTCGTCCAGGTCGCCGTCGACCACCGGGAACCGAGAGAAGCCCGTTCGCGCAGCGGTTTCGATCAGGTCGGCGACGGTCGCGTCGGTGGCGAGAGTCTCGATCTTGACCCGCGGAGTCATCAGTTCCTCGGCGGTGCGGTCGCCGAACTGCAACGACCGGTCGACCAGACGTGCGGTGTTCTCGTCGATCGAGCCCTGCTGGGCCGACGTTCGGACCAGTGAACCGAGCTCCTGCGGTGATCTTGCCGAACGCAGTTCCTCGGCCGGTTCGATGCCGAGCCGTCGCACGAGCCAGTTGGCCGAGCCGTTGAGTCCGTTGATCGCCCATTTGAAGATCAGGGAGAACCCGGCCATCGCTCCGGCTGTGACCCGCGCGGTCGACATCGGTTTCGCGATGGCGATGTTCTTGGGGACCAGTTCACCGAAAATCATCGAGAACGACGTGGCCAAGATCAGAGCCACCGCGAGGGAGATGCCCGACGCGAGAGAGTCCGAGGCACCGAGCGCGGTGGTCACCGGCCGAATGAATCCTGCCAGCACCGGCTCCGCGAGATAACCGGTGATGAGGGTGGTGATCGTGATGCCCAGCTGCGCGCCCGACAACTGAAAAGACAGCGTCTTGTGAGCATGCAGAACTTGGCGCGAGCGTAGGTCGCCGTTCTCGGCCTGAGACTCGACCGCACTGCGTTCGAGAGCAGTGAGGGAGAACTCTGCCGCGACGAAGAGGGCAGTACCTGCCGTCAGCGCCACGAAGCCGATCAGGCTGACGATGGTGACGAGAGTGGCCACAGGTCAACGCCGCCGAAGTTGAGAGAGCAGTACCGCTCCGCTCGTCTGCGGGGACCTGTCGAAATCGGTGTCGCCGGGTTTCTCTCCCGGCTCGATAGAGGATCCCTCCGATGTGGAACCGTCGTCGTGCTGTTCCGCAGTTGCCGAACCGGCAACCGAAATAGTGGGTGCCTCGGGCACCTGATTCCCTTCTGTCTGGTTCGCGTTGCGGCACACCGGTGGTGGCCGACGCGTCGTCGATCCGCGCCGAGTCGACGTTGTCGTCTCGGCGCGGGCAACGACAGCGAACGTCGTCGAACTCGTAGTGGGTGAGTCTAACCGTGTCGGTGCGTTACCACCCGGACGGCAGGGGGCGCCCTTCGGCAAATCCTGCGGCCGACTGGACTCCGAGGACGGCTCGTTCGGCCAATTCGGGCAGGGAACGGGCCCCGGCATAGGTGCATGTGCTGCGCACACCTGCGCAGATGTGATCGATGAGGTCTTCGACGCCGGGACGATCCGGATCCAGTCGCATCCGGGAACTGGAAATCCCTTCCTCGAACAACGCCTTGCGGGCGCGGTCGAAGGCCCCGTCGGTGGCAGTGCGCGCCGCGACGGCACGCTTGGACGCCATGCCGAAGCTTTCCTTGTATCGGTTGCCCGCCGCGTCGACGCGAAGGTCTCCGGGAGATTCGTAGGTGCCCGCGAACCAGGATCCGATCATGACGTTGGCGGCACCGGCCGCGAGCGCGAGCGCGACGTCGCGAGGATGGCGAACACCGCCGTCGGCCCAGACCGACGCACCGAGTTCGGCTGCGGCAGCCGAACAGTCGGCCACGGCGGAGAACTGCGGCCGACCCACGCCGGTCATCATGCGAGTGGTGCACATGGCCCCGGGGCCGACACCGACCTTGACTATGTCCGCACCCGCCGCCACCAGGTCACGGGTGCCCTGAGCGGAGACGACGTTGCCGGCGGCGAGCGGTACGCCGAGATCGAGCGAACGCACTTCGGCCAACGCTTCGAGCATCTTCTGTTGGTGCCCGTGGGCGGTATCCATCACCAGGACGTCGGCACCGGCCTCGACCAGTGCCGTCGCCTTCTTCGCCACGTCGCCGTTGATGCCGACCGCGGCAGCGATCCGCAGCCGTCCCGACGCGTCGACGGCAGGGGCGTAGATGCCGGTGCGGACGGCACCGGTGTTCGTCACCACACCGGCCAACGAACCGTCGTCCTCGACGACGATCGCGAGCTGGGCGTGGGCGGCCTCCATCAGCTCGAAGACCTCTTTGGGTGAGGCGTTGCGGGCCACCCGCACGAAGTCGGTCGCGGCCACCGAGCTGAGCCGAGCGAAGCGATCGACGTCCGCGCAGGCGCTCTCGGTGACGACACCGACGGGCTTGCCGTGCTCGACGATCACGACGGATCCATGAGCGCGCTTGTGCACCAGGGCGAGCGCATCGGAGACCGAGGCGTTGGGGCCGAGAACGACCGGTGTGTCGGCAACGAGATCTCTGCTCTTGACGAATGCGACCGTTTCGGCCACGGCCTCGGTGGGCAGGTCCTGCGGAATGACGGCAATGGCACCGCGTCGTGCGACGGTCTCGGCCATCCGCCGACCCGATACTGCGGTCATGTTCGACACCACGATCGGAATGGTCGTTCCCGACCCGTCGACCGTGCTGAGGTCCACGTCGAAACGAGAAGTGACATCGGTCCGGTTCGGGACGAGGAAGACGTCGTCGTAGGTGAGATCGTAGGGCGGCTGGTGACCATCGAGGAACTGCACGTTGATCGAGACTACCGGTCGGATGGACTTCCTGGGTTCGACGCCCCGTCCCGAGCGGTCGGTTCGGACGCGTTCGCAGCCTGCGTACGCGACAGCAGGACCGTCGTGACGATCATGACGGCCACGGCCACGACGATGACCGTCAGGGCTGCGCCCTCGGTTCTGATTCGCTCGTTCAGGACAGTGACTCCGACGAACGCCGCGCCGAGTGGTTCACAGATCGTCACGGCCGGCATCGACGCCGACAGCGGACCCACCTGGAATGCACGCTGCTGCAGGTAGAAGCCGACGACGCCGGATCCGATCAGCGTGTAGGTCTGCCAGGCCGTCAGCGCCTCGACCGGGTTACCGTCGACGAGGTCGGTGACGTTCTTGGTCAGCGCAGCCGCCAGGCCGAACAGCAATCCTCCCGCTGCACCGAGCAGTAGTGCCCGAACTCCCGGCGAGGTGAGCAGCAATCCGCCCGCGGCGGCGCAGCCGACCACGACGGCCACCGCGATCAGTGGAACGAGCCATTGCACAAAAGGGGCGTCGGTATTGCCCTCGCTCGGGTCGCCCACCACGATGAAGACGGCGAGTGCCGCGGCCATCGCCACGGCGAGCGCCCAGGTGGTGGCGGGCAGTGTTCTCCCGACCAGCTTTGCCGACATCGGGAGAGCGAACAGCAGTGCTGTCACCAGCAGAGGTTGGACGATCAGTACCGAGCCGACCCACAGCGCGGCGATCTGAACCGCATAGCCACCGCCGTCTCCGAGGACCCCTACCCACCACCGCGGGCTGCGCACCAGTGCCGAAACGAGGGATTCACCTTCGGGGACGGACGCGGCCGCGCTCTGTTGCGCGACCGACGCGCAGGCGAACAGGAACGCCGAAATCAGCGCGAGTACGACCGCCGGCCAGGACGCGGTCACCCGCGTCGTCCTCTGCTACCGCCACCCCGCCGGCTCCCGGTGCCATCGCTCCGCCCACGCCTGCCCGGCGTACCCGTCCGGCCCGCACCGCGCGCAGTTCGCGTGTCGGCCGCAGCACCGCTCGCCGTCGGTACCGAGGCAGGTAGCGGTCGACCGATCGGGGTGCGTGCGCCCGTCGGTCGACGCCACGCGGACTGGTCCAGATCGGTATCGATGATCGTGGCGGCAACGCCGGCCTCGTCGGCCATCGATCGGACGCGATCCAACTGGTCGTCCGTTGCCAGCGTCACGACGGTTCCGCGGGCACCGGCACGTGCAGTGCGTCCGGCGCGGTGCAGGTAATCCTTGAAATCGACGGGGGGATCGACGTGAACGACGAGCGTCACGTCGTCGACGTGAACACCGCGGGCTGCCACGTCGGTTGCGATGAGAGCCACGGACGTGCCCTCGCCGAAGGCCGCGAGCGATCGGGTGCGGTGCGCCTGAGTCTTGTTGCCGTGCAACGACGATACCGGCACACCCAGCGCGAGGCACTCGTCGGTGAGTCGATCGACGGCATGGGTGGTCCGTAGGAACAGAAGTGTCTTTCCGTCGCGGTTGGCAAGTGCGGCAGCGACTTCGGTCTTTCGGGCCGCGTCGATTCGGAAGACGAAATGGGCCATGTCGGGTTCGCTGACGGCTGCCGCAGTGGAGTGCACAGCGGGGTCTTTCAGAAACTTCTCGACCAGCCCGTCGACCTCCCCGTCCAGCGTCGCGGAGAACAGCATCCTCTGACCGTGTGCCGGGGTGGCGGCGAGCAGTGAATCGACCTGAGGCAGGAAACCCATGTCCACCATGCGATCTGCTTCGTCGATGACGGTGACCTCGACATGCTCGAGTGTGATCGAGCGTCGCTGGAGGAGATCGATGAGCCGGCCGGGAGTCGCGACCACGATGTCGACTCCGCGCTGAATATCTCGGACGTTGCGTTCGAGCGGAACACCTCCGACGACGCCGACGGTTCGAAGTCCGAAGGTGGCACCGTGGATGTCGAGTACTTCACGAATCTGCAGTGCCAGTTCCCGCGTGGGGGCGAGAATCAACCCGCGCGGTGCCGCAGGTGCGCTTCGCTTGCCGGCGAGGTGGACGAGAATCGGCAGTGAGAACGCCAGGGTCTTACCCGAGCCCGTGGGTGCGCGCCCGAGGACGTCCCGTCCGGCGAGGGCATCGGGGATCGCCGCGACCTGAATGGGAAACGGGTCGCGAGCACCTGCATTCCTGAGGGAGTGCACCAGAACGACGGGGAGACCGAGGTCTGCGAACGATCGAGTGGATTGACCCGGCATGGAGCTGACCTTACCGCCGGATCGACGACGCGTTCGACCGTTCTTGTCGGTACCGCACGCAATACTTGCCCTAGAACGTGAGTTCGAATGGCGTTCGAGACGCAATCTCCGCAGGGGCGGTTGCACGGCGAAGGTGGGGGAGTCATGTGCAAGATGTGCCGAGGGTTCGGTGTCGACAATTACATCGATGACGTGAGGGCAACGATCGAGACATTCGGGTGGGCGCTGCAGTACGTGGAATCGGAGGTCGATCGAGACGGCGTTCATCCCGCGTTCTGCTACACGGTCGGTCTCACCGACCTGGGCAGTCCCGAAATCGTCGTGACGGGACGCGGGCCACGTGAATCCTCGATGATCCTGAACGCGCTGGGGACTTCGGTGGCGTCGGGGATGTTGGAGATCGAATCCGGAATCGGTTGTGCAGCAGCAGGATTCGATCTTCTGGCCATCGACGTACCGGATTGTGCGGACATCCTGTACGTCGCCTCCGACGTGTACGGCACGGGACGCTTCAGCGCCGTACAAGCCGTCTGGAGGGACCTCGAAGGTGCACTGCCGTGGGAGGGAATTCCGTCGACGGTGGTGCAACCGATACTCGGGCCGGTGCCCTTCTGAGCGAGCGAAGACCGATCACACCGGTGGCACCGCACGAAAGTACGCGCGGTGCCACCGGCGAGGGACCGATGTCAGGCTTCGATCTCGGAGCGATCTCCACTCCACAGAGTGTGGAACTTGCCCTCGGAATCGGTGCGCTCGTAGGTGTGCGCACCGAAGAAATCGCGCTGTCCCTGCGTCAAGGCCGCAGGCAGACGCTCGGCACGCAGCGCGTCGTAGTACGAGAGCGAGGATGCGAACGCAGGCACCGGGATGCCGAGCGACGCAGCCGTGATGACGACGCGCCGCCAACTGTCGATCGCGTTCTCGATGGCGTCACGGAAGTACGGCGCCAGGATGAGGCTCGGTAGTTCGGCGTTGTCGTCGTACGCGTCCTTGATGCGGTTCAGGAATCGCGCCCGAATGATGCAGCCACCACGCCAGATCGTGGCGAGATCGCCCGGATGCAGATTCCAATCGTATTCGGCGCTACCCGCCGCGATCTGATCGAAGCCCTGTGCGTAGGCGACGATCTTCGACGCGTACAGCGCCCGGCTGATGTCGTGGGTGAACTGCTCGGCATCGGTCGGCTTGTCGGCCAGTGATCCCGAGGCGAGGCCGACAGCGGCCTTGCGCTGGGCCCGCGATCCCGACAGAGCCCGTGCGAACACTGCCTCGGCGATGCCGGTCACGGGTACTCCGAGATCGAGTGCCGCCTTGACGGTCCATCGACCGGTGCCCTTCTGCTCGGCAGCATCGACGATCACATCGACCAGTGGCTGCCCGGTCTTCGCGTCGACCTGGCGAAGGACCTCCGCAGTGATCTCGACGAGATAGCTCTCCAGATCGCCCTTGTTCCACTCGGTGAAGACGTCTGCAACCTGCGCAGGCGAGTACCCGAGCGCGTCGCGAAAGAGGTTGTACGCCTCGCCGATGAGCTGCATATCGGCGTATTCGATGCCGTTGTGCACCATCTTGACGAAGTGGCCGGAGCCGTCGGGGCCGATGTGCGTGCAGCACGGCGTGCCGTCCACCTGCGCAGCGATGGACTCGAGCAACGGTCCCAATGCCTTGTAGGACTCGGCCGGACCACCCGGCATGATCGACGGGCCGTTGAGCGCGCCCTCTTCGCCGCCGGAAATACCGGCGCCGACGAAGAGCAGACCGCGGTCCTTCATGGCCGCCTCGCGGCGGATCGTGTCGGTGTAGAGCGCGTTGCCGCCGTCGATGATGATGTCGCCTTCCTCCATCACACCGGCGAGTTCCTCGATCACCGCATCGGTCGGGTCGCCTGCCTTCACCATGATGAGCACGCGCCGCGGCTTCGCCAACGCGGCCACGAACTCCTCGATGGTCTCGGTACGGATGAAGTTGCCCTCGGTACCGTGCTCGGCGATCAACGCGTCGGTTTTAGCGATACTGCGGTTGTGCAACGCGACAGTGTGCCCGTGGTGGGCGAAGTTACGCGCGATGTTGGAGCCCATGACGGCGAGTCCGGTGACTCCGATCTGAGCCAGTTCTGTCTCTTTTGCTGCTGAGGTCATACAGACAGCTTTCCTTGCCGCGCGATTTCGCGCGAGCCAACCCCCTGGGTCGGGTGCGACGCCGGCCGATACGAAGAAAAAGGTGCCGCATTCGCGAAGAATGCGGCACCTCGGGGTTCGAGCGACGAAGCCCGTCCAATCAGGACTTCGCCTCGAACAATGGATCAGTGGCTGCGTGCAGGCCCGTCGAAACCGTCGTACGAACGACGCTCGGTGCGGCTACGGAACCCACCCGATCGGTTCTCGTCCTGGCGCGGGGCGGATGCGGGACGACGGTTGTCCGAGCCACGGTTGTCCGAGCCGCGACCTTCGTAACCGCGACCCTCTGAGCCGCGGTACGAGCTCGAGTCGGAGCGACGCGGGCGGTCACCCTGGTAGCCGCCTTCGCTGCGCGGGTTGGATCCCTGGTAGCCGCCGGTGCGAGGGCTCGATCCCTGGTATCCCGTGCGGGGACGGTCACCCTGGTAGCCGCCTTCGCTGCGCGGGTTGGAACCCTGGTAGCCACCGCTGCGGGGGTTGGACCCCTGGTAGCCACCGGTGCGCGGGCGGCTGTTGCGATCACGCGGGGTGGATTCGGCACGCAACGGCTCACCGGTCGGCTTCTTGGCTCCGGTGATGCTGTTGAGTTCGGCCGAACCGGGGGAGACGTTGACCGCGGTGGCCTTGACGCCGGCCATCCCGGTCAAACGCAGAACCTGACGACGCTGATTGGGGAGCACGATCGCGACGACGGTGCCCTTTTCTCCAGCGCGTGCCGTGCGGCCGGCGCGGTGCAGGTAGTCCTTGTGGTCGGCGGGCGGATCGACGTGTACGACCAGGTCGATTCCGTCGACGTGAATTCCGCGGGCCGCGACGTCGGTGGCCACGAGCACAGGGGTGCGACCGTTCTTGAATCGCTCGAGCACTCGGGTGCGCTGGTTCTGTGCCTTGCCGCCGTGCAGCGACTCTGCAGCGATGCCGAGGGCGCGCAGGCGATCGGTGATGCCGTCGCAGCCCAGCTTGGTGCGCGCGAACATGATGGTGCGGCCGCCTTCACGGGCACCGATCTCCGAGAGCACCAGATCCTTCTGGCCGCGGTCGACCATGAGGACGTAGTGGTCCATGGTTCGGACGCTGGCCTTGCCGTCCTGGGTGGAGTGCTCGACGTGGTCGGGCAGGAACTGGCGAACCAGTGACTGGACCTCGCGGTCGAGGGTGGCCGAGAACAGCATCCGCTGTCCGTCTGCGGGTGTATCGGCGAGTACGGCGCGCACCTCGGGCAGGAAGCCCATATCGGCCATCTGATCGGCCTCGTCGAGCGCGGTGATCTCGATGGAGTCGAGGATGCAGGTGCCCTGACGCAGGTGATCTGCCAGTCGTCCCGGAGTGGCGACCAGTACGTCGACTCCGCGGCGAAGCTGCTCGACCTGCTTGTTGAACGGGGTGCCGCCGACGGCAGGCATGACCCGGAGGCCCTGTGCGTTGGCGTAGGGAGCGAGCGACTCGACTACCTGGAACGCGAGTTCGCGGGTGGGAACCAGTACGAGCGAACGCGGGCGCTTGGCGGCCGGTCGATCGGTGTGCAGCGACAGGCGCTGCAGAATCGGCAGGCCGAAGGCGAGGGTCTTGCCCGAACCTGTCTGCGCGCGACCGAGGACGTTCTTGCCGGCGATGGCGTCGGGAAGCGCCTTTTCCTGGATGGGGGACGGC
The DNA here is from genome assembly GCF_014905595.1 of Rhodococcus sp. NKCM2511. Classification (NCBI taxonomy): domain Bacteria; kingdom Bacillati; phylum Actinomycetota; class Actinomycetes; order Mycobacteriales; family Nocardiaceae; genus Rhodococcus; species Rhodococcus sp. NKCM2511. The sequence continues at coordinate 89,503 of NZ_BNHJ02000001.1, forward strand.
ACGGTGATCGAGTTACGAGCGAGAGCCGCGACGACTGCCTCGGGCAGACCGAGCTCGGCGAATGTGAACGCCGGTGCCGCTGCGGGCGTCGGTACGGCCGTCGAGTCGGACTCGGGGGAAACGGTGGTATTGGAAACAGCGTTGGTCACGCAGTAAAGCCTCTCCGGATTGCGGGCACGCCAATAAGCCCGAAGCTGAGAGACCCGACGAGAAGGGAAACACGAAAAACAGCCAGAACACATTGATACGAGCCAGGGCACTGTCACCTGGCCATCGGTACGCAGGTCGAACCTGCATAAAGTGGGGCTGTTTGTGCCATTTCGATTGCTTGGTCGCGATGGCGACCGAGTTCTACTGTACGGGACGTACCGCCATTTGTTCACCCGGATGGGTGTGACCTGCGTGACCCCTCGGTGTGGTGGCCTTCGATCAGCCGAGGAGCTTGCTCAGCTCTTCGAGCCACGGCATCGCGACGTAGATGGTCGGCAGCACGAGTATGACGACGGCGGCCAGATATGCCACAGCGGCGATCCGGACATCGCTGCCCGGCCCGCTCAACCGCTGGACGCGAATGAGTGTGTGCGGTCCGCCGGCTGCCATGGCACCCCGCGGTGCGGTGGATCCGGCGCACGTCACGAGTGCGCGCGCGAGAGGGGTGGGTCCGGTGACCTTGACCGCCGTGTCATCGGCCAGCAGTTCGACCAACAACTGAACGCTGCTCAGGGCGGACTTGCTACGAACAATTCTGGGGAACGCCTCGTTGACCGCGGTGAACGCTTCCAGCACGAGGTCGTGCCGGGATCGTAGGTGTGATCGCTCGTGACTGAGGATCGCGGTCACCTCCGCTTCGGAGAGGCTGGCAAGCGTTCCGCGGCTCAGCACCACCCGCTGCCGTAGTCCGGGCAGGCAATACGCAATCGGTTCCGCCGCGTCCAGAACCCGGATGTCTGCATCACGCAGGCCCCTGAACGGATTGTCGCTCTTGTCGGTCCGGTCGAGCAGATCGACCAACATGCGATGACGGGAGCGGCGACGGCGGGTACGCACCGCCACCTGAGCCACCGAGAACATCAGTTTCGCTCCGATGCCCAGAGTGATCGCGAGCACTACCACGTACAAGGTCCACAGAGGCAGGCCCAAGGCGTCGATCTCGTCGGTCGGAGCCGTGGTCGGACGGCCGTCGGGGCCCGGCACGAGCAGCAATCCGCCGATTGCCAGGCCGGAACTGAAGGCCGACAACACGGCCGCGAGAGCGATGGCCTGCCACAGCACCAGAGCAGCGCGAGGCGACCGGTAAGGCCAGCTCGCACGGGCGAGCATCGCCGGCACAGGTCCAGCCAGGATCAGCGCGAGTATCGCGAATACCAGCGCAGTGGTGGAGTTCATGTCCTCACTTACTACGAGGAGCCTCAGTCCGTCGGACGGCCTTCTGCAGCAGAAGGTGACTCTGTCGTCGATTGTGCCACTTCCAGCGCCGCGAGTGCTTCACGGAGGGCGGCGGCCTCATCTGCTCCGACCTGCCCGACGAAGTGCACGAGGGCGGCTGCACGACCGCCGGAGGCGGGGGCCTGGGACAACGCGTCGACCATCAGGCTCGCGACCAACTCGTCGCGACCATGGACCGGGGCGTAGCGGTGAGCTCGGTCGTCGCGCTGCTGGACGACCAAACTTTTCTTCGCCAGACGCTGCAGGACCGTCATCACGGTCGTGTAAGCGAGTTCACGATGAGTCGCAAGGGCCTCGTGTACCTGACGAACGGTCTGCGGCTCCGTCGATTCCCACAGATGGTCCATTACTGCGCGTTCCAATTCACCAAGGCCAGCCATTCCTCCGAGTCTACGGCCAGTCCGACGCGGATGCGTACTACTCGTAGTAGTAACTACCGTCCGAGTGCTGTGGTCTCGGTCATAGCCGCGGTCGAGTGGCGTCGGCGGGTCGTGACCGTGAGCGGGTCCGTGGGCATACTCTGTCGAGAGTTGGTGCCGCTGGGCCGAGTCGGAAAGATGAGTGGAGACCTCGCGTGAAGTGGTTCGATTCACTGTCGTTGCTCGATGGGCCACTGCCGGTGATCGTGTCCGTGCTCGGCGCCGCCGGCGGACTGTGGTTGCTGGTCTCGAGGTCGCGTCGGTACGCCAGGCGTGCGCTGCCGATCGCTGCCACCGCGGCGATCGTCGTCACGGCCATCGGTTACGTAGTGGTCGAAAAAGTATGGCGTCCGTTCCCCGATCCGATCGACATGTCGATCTACGTGTGGATCGGGGTGGGTGTGGCTGCCCTGTTCGCACTCGTACCACGGTCGATCGCTGCCCGCGGCGTGGTCGGCACAGTGGTGTCGGTGCTGGCGGCGGTACTCGTGGTGGCAACGTCTGCTCTGCACGTCAACCTCGAATTCGATGCGTATCCGACCGTGGGAAATGCGCTCGGTGTCGAGTCGGCCGAGCGCATAGCGTTCTCGGACGTGCCGCCTCCGGTCTCCGACACCGTCACCGGCACACCCCTGGAATCTGCCTGGTCCGCACCTGCCGACCTGCCTTCCGCCGGCCGCGTCACCTCCGCCACCATTCCTGCCACCGCGTCGAACTTCACGGCGCGAGACGCCCAGATCTACCTACCGCCGGCCTATTTCGCCGATCCCCGTCCGCTCCTTCCTGTCCTCGTACTACTCGCCGGCCAGCCCGGCGCACCCGAAGACTGGTTCAACGGGGGCAAGCTCGCCGAGACCATGGACAACTTCGCGCGTGATCATGCCGGTCTGGCACCGGTGGTGGTCGTGGCCGACGGCACCGGCTCGTCGATCGCCAATCCGCTCTGCGTGGATTCGACACTCGGCAACGCGGCCACCTACCTCGCACGTGACGTTCCCGATTGGATCGACAACTCCCTGCAGGTGGATCGCAACCGTGCTCATTGGGCGATCGGCGGATTGTCCTACGGCGGAACGTGCTCGATACAGATGGCCACCAATCATCCCGAGGTCTATCCCACGTTTCTCGACCTGTCGGGTCAGCGCGAGCCGACCCTCGGCGATCGAGATCGAACCGTGCAGCAGGCGTTCGGCGGCAACGCCGCAGCGTTCACCGCGATCAACCCTCTCGACCTGCTCAAATCGCGTCGATACCCGGACTCTGCCGGTATTTTCGTCGTGGGGTCCGAGGACAAGGATTACCAACCGGGCCAGCAGGAGATGTACGACGCGGCGAAGGCCGCTGGAATGGATGTGCAGTACGTGGAGGTACCAGGGGGACACAGCTTCGCGGTGTGGTCCGAAGGCTTACGTCGAGAACTGCCGTGGCTGGCTACGAGAACAGGACTGACGGCGTGAACACCGACGAGTCGGGGAGTCCGACGGAAGCGATCGATGCTGCGGCACCGACGTGGATGTCCGAGAAGGTGGCCGTCGTGAGATCCGCCGCCTCGGCGACGATGCGGCAGTCGCGGCGATTGTGGTCGCTGATCCTGTTCGGTGCCGTGGGTGCCCCGGTCAGCTTCACCCTGCTCGCCGTGGTCTGGCTTTCGGGGATATATGCCGTCGTGTCGGACGGCCGTGGTCAGGTCGACAGGTACTTCGCGGTCGGCATCGTCCCGTTCGAGCACTGGCATCTCTGGACGCCGCTGACATCTGGTCTGGCAGCGCCGAATATCGCGGGCTGCGTGGTGGCGACCGTTGCGGTGCTCCTCGCTGCTGCCCCGATCGAACGTCGTATCGGTTCCCGTCGGTTCGCGGTAGCCGCATTCGTGACGCAGGTTGCGGGGTCGTTGTTCGGGCTGGGCCTGGCCGTGCTGGCGAAGACCGTCGACGAGGATTGGGGTTTCCGCCTCCACGTAGGTACGGCCGTGGGCCCGACGACATGGGTCTGTGGCGTTGTGCTGGTTGCCACGTCGCGGATGGACACGCTGTGGCGCAGGCGGATTCGCGTCGGACTGCTGACCCTTCTGGTGACCCTGGCCTTGTTCGGCGGTCATCTGCAGGACGTCGTTCGGTTGGCGGCAGCGGTGATCGGTCTGATCGTGGGCCCGTGGATCGTCGGCCGGTCGGCGCGCGGTCCGAGATTGGCGGGAACGCAGCGTGAAGGACGTGTCCTGGTCGCGCTGATCGTCGCCGCCAGTGCCCTGGGTCCGGTGCTGGCGGCCTTGAGCCCCAATGCCGTGGGGCCGTTCGCGGTGCTTCGCGACGTGGTTCGCGGTGTGCCGTACACAGCTGCCGAGGTTCGTGAGATCTGCGCCGATACCACGACCGATCCGGTGGAATGCCGCCGCGGGCTGCTCGACCTCAGGCTGGGCGGAGTCGGACCGACGATCCTGAGCATCATGCCGTCGCTGTTCCTGTTGGTGGTCAGTGACGGTTTGCGCCGCGGTCGACGGTTCGCGTGGGCGATGGCAGTGATCTCGCAGGTGGTTCTGCTCGCGCTGTCGGTGGCGAACTACGCCATCCGATTCCTCGAAGCCGGTGACGACGAATCGTTGTTCTACGGGCTGGAATCTCCCACTGCCTACCGCACTGCCGTGCCCTTCCTTCTGCCCCTGATCGTCCTGCTGGTCCTGATCGTCACTCGGAAGTTCTTCGACGTGTCGGCACCGGCTGGCACGTACCGACGCTGGGCCGCGTCCGTCGTGGCCGCCGTAGTAGGACTCGGCCTGATCTACGCGATCGGCGGCTATCTCGGTCGCGGCGGTTTCGCCGACTCGCCGTCCTTCGGCGGACTGCTGATCGATTTCCCGCAGAGGCTGGTTCCGCCGGTCTATCTGCAGTGGCTCGAGCCCGCCCTTCTACCCCAGAGCATCCCGACCACCTTGCTGTTCGAGTGGACCGGCGTCGTGTTCTGGGTCGTGGTGTGCGTGCTCACGATCAGCACCTTCCTCACACCGGTGTACGGCCCGGAGACCGATGCCACCGAACGGGCTCGCAGCGTGCTGATGTCGAGCAGCGGCTCGGCGCTGTCGTGGATGACGACCTGGCGCGGGAACAAGTACTGGTTCAGCGCCGACGGCCGCAGCTACGTGGCGTATCGCGTGATTTCCGGCGTGGCTTTGACCACCGGTGACCCTGTCGGGCCGCGAGAATCATTGCGAGACAACGTGGTCGAGTTCGCCGAGTTCGCGTCGAAGAACGGGTGGATTCCGTGTTTCTACTCTGTCACGCCGGCCGTCCGGCGCATCACCGATTCTCTGGGATGGGGCGGGATCCAGGTCGGTGAGGAGACCGTGCTCGATCTGGACGGAATAGCGTTCACCGGCAAGCGGTTCCAGGATGTTCGTACTGCGCTCAATCGAGCGAAGAAGGCAGGCGTCGTCGCGGAGTGGATTCGGTTTCCCACCGCTCCTCTGGCCATCACCGATCAGATCACCGCGATCTCCGAGGAGTGGGTGGCAGACAAGGGGATGCCGGAGATGGGCTTCACCCTCGGCGGTCTCGAGGAGGTCGACGACGAGAACGTGCGATGCCTGATTGCCGTCGACGAACATCGAACCGTGCACGGGGTCACGTCGTGGATGCCCGTCTACGAGGACGGCGTCATCGTCGGGTGGACGCTCGATTTCATGCGGAGACGATCGGAAGGTTTTCGGCCGACAATGGAGTTTCTCATCGCCTCTGCCGCCCTGCTCCTCGAGCAGGAGGGAGCCAGGTTCCTGAGCCTGTCCGGTGCACCTCTGGCCAAAGTCGACGAGAAGCAGCCCGAGCACGTGTCCAGCGCCGAGCAGTCGACGCTGTCCGGCTTGCTCGAACGGTTGCTCGATGTACTCGGGCGCACCCTCGAACCTGTATACGGGTTCCGGTCTCTGCTGGCATTCAAATCCAAATTCCAGCCGCGCTACGAGCCGATGCACATGACGTTCGCCGATCCGGCCGCCCTGCCCAGTATCGGCAACGCAATCGGCCGGGCCTACCTGCCCGACGTGTCCATCGGTCAGGGCTTCAAGCTCGTCCGAACGATGATCGAGCGGTGACGCTCTGCGCTAGACGGCCCGCGAGTCCGGTGTCCCGGAACGCCTGTCCGACTTCACCGGACCACCGACCGACCCGTACACGTGGCGAGTTCCGATCGGAACGATGAGCGGGCGATCCGACATGGGATCGTCGATCACGGCTGCCTCGAGTCCGAACACGTCGAGCAGTAGTTCCTCCGAGATGACGTCCTGAGGGCGACCCGACGTGACGATGATTCCTTGCTTCATGACTATCAACTGGTCGCTGTATCGCAGTGCGAGGTTGAGATCGTGCAACACCATGACAATGGTGCGGCCGAGCTCCTCGTGCAGGCGATCGACGAGGTCGAGTACCTCGATCGAGTGGGCGAGGTCGAGGTAGGTGGTCGGCTCGTCCAACAGCAGGATGTCGGTGCCTTGCGCCAGTGCCATCGAAATCCAGGCGCGTTGCCGTTGACCACCGGACAGCTCGTCGACGGGACGGTCGGCGAGGTCGCCGACGCCGGTGAGTTCGAGTGCGTTGGCCACTTCTGCCTCGTCGTCCGAGCTCCACTGCCTTATCCACGACTGATGGGGGTGACGACCGCGCGAGACCAGATCGGCGACGGTCAGTCCTTCCGGAGCAGTAGGTGCCTGCGGCAGCATGCCCAGGGTTCGGGCAACCTCTTTTGTCTTCATCGAGGAGATCGCCCGGCCGTCGAGCATCACGCTTCCGGCCTTGGGCTTGAGCAGGCGTCCGAGCGACCGCAACAGGGTAGACTTGCCGCAGCCGTTCGGGCCGATGACGGTGGTGATCACCCCGGTGTGAATCGCGAGGTCGAGGTGCTCGATGATGGTCCGGTCGCCGTAACCGAGGCTGAGATCGTCGGCGACCAAACGCGAGGCGTGGCTGATTGTCATACGGAAGCCTTTCGATTACTGCGCACGAGAAGGTACAGAAGGAACGGTCCACCGAGTGCCGAGGTGACGATGCCGACCGGCAGTTCCACCGGCAGGATCGTCCGCGCGATGAGATCACTCGCCACTACCAGCAGTCCGCCCAGTAATGCCGAGGCGATGATCGGCGGTCCTGGGGTTCGAAGGAGCCGTACCGCTATCTGCGGGGCTGCCAGTGCGACGAACGCGATCGGTCCGGCCGCAGCCGTGGCAACGGCAGCGAGTGCGACGGCGGCGAGCAACATCACGGCTTGGCTGTGCTGCAACCGCACTCCGAGCGATCGTGCATTGTCGTCACCCAGACGCAGTGCTCCCAGCGTGAACGTCGACACGATGGTTGCGCCCCCGACGACGACGACGGCGACAGCGACCGGCCACACCGTCGACCAGTTGGCTCCGTTGAGAGAACCGTTGAGCCAGACCTGCGCGCGCGACACGTCGTTGATGTCGGCGCTGATCAGCAACCACCCGATGACGGCCGTGAGCATGGCGTTGACGGCGATTCCCACCAGAATGAAGCGAAAGCCGTCGACGCCTTTCCGCCAGGCGAGTGAGTAGATCGCTATTGCGGTGAGTACTCCGCCGATCAGCGCTGCCAGTGGCAGACCGAGGGTGGCGAGCAGACCGCTGAAGGTACCGCCGCCGCCCAGCACAATCAGTGCGACGGCTGCAGCGCTGGCACCGGCGGTGATGCCGAGAATGTCGGGGCTGGCGAGCGCGTTCCGAGAGATGGATTGCGTGATCGCACCGGAAATTCCCAGGGCCGCTCCGACGAGCAAGCCCGTCAACGACCGGGGCAGGCGTAGGTCCATGACGATGAACCGTTCGATCCGCGTTCCGCCGCCGAGCAGGACATCGAGCACCTGTGGGATCGACAGCGGAAAGTCGCCGCGGCCGATGTTGACACACATGACGAGAATCAACGCGGCAGCCACGAGGACGGTGGTGACGACCATCAGTGGACGGCGGACGAGGGACACCCGCCCCAGGCGAACGGCGGGCCGCGCGGGCACGGTGCCGAGACCGGCCGTGGAGGGTTCGGGGGACCGGATCTCGGCGGTCACAGGCTCGCCAACTTTCTACGGCGTACCAGTGCGATGAAGAACGGCGCGCCGAAGAGTGCGAGGACGATGCCCACCTGCAACTCGCCCGGGCGCACCACGACGCGTCCGATGACGTCCGCGATCATCAGCATCACGCCGCCCATGAGGCCCGCGTAGGGCACGAGCCAGCGGTAGTCGGGTCCGGTCACAGCTCGGGCGATGTGCGGAACGACGAGGCCGACGAAGGCAATGGGCCCGCAAGCGGCCGTTGCCGCTCCGGTCAGCAGAGTGATGGCCAGGATTCCGACGGTTCGGGTGACCGCGATGTTCGTTCCGAGGGACCGCGCAACGTCCTCGCCCAGGCTCATGACGTTCAGGCCCGGGGTGCTGGCGAGTGCGATCAGCACACCGAGAATTAGGAAGGGGAGAACCTGCCACAGCACGTCGAGCCCCCGACCGGCGACCGATCCGACCACCCAGAAGCGGTAGCCGTCGAGGCTCGTCTGGTCGAGCAACACGACGGCATTCGTCATCGCGGAGAGGAAGAACGCGACACCCGCGCCCGCCAGGGCGAGGTTGATCGGACTCGATCTGCCCGACCCGATGGACGACAGACCGAACACCACGACGCTCGCCACTGCCGAACCCGCGAACGCGAACCACAGGTACTGGCTCGGAGAGGTGAACCGGAACAGGTAGATGGCCATGACGACGAAGAACGCAGCCCCGGAATTGAGGCCGAGCAAGCTGGCATCGGCCAGCGGGTTGCGCGTATGTCCCTGGATGAGGGCACCTGCGATACCGAGCGCGATGCCGACCACCAACGCCAGCACCGTTCGGGGGACACGCAAGGTCCGCACGATGATGTCGGTGTCCGTGCCGTTCGAATCGATCAATGCATGGGCGATCTCGGCGAACGTCAGTGGTCGGGCACCGATGGCGATGCTCGCAAAGATGCCGGCGGCCAGAGCGACGACCAGCACTGCCAGGCCGAGCAATCTGCGTCGGCGAATGGCGGCAACCGAACCATCCTTGGGAATGGGCTCGAAATCATCCGCTGCAGCGGTCTTCTCGCGCACGACCTCCGAACTGGACCGGCCGAGACCGAACTGGCGACGGAGAGCTCGACGGACACCGACCGGGCCGGTGGTGTCGGTGTCGCGGAGCGTCAGACTCATCCACCGTCTACCTGTGCTCTGCCCCTCGTTGCCATCGCGGTAGCCGCGGTTCCAGACGAACAAGGCGACGGCCACCGAAACAGAAATGGCTCCGAACACGACACGGTCGGCCTGGCCACCGCCGTTGTCGTCGCGAAGGGCGTCGACGATCGACCACCCGATGAACAACGGCACGAGCACGATCAGCGCGTCGATCCCCGCGGCTGCGATGCGTGTACTCCGCGGTGCGGGCCCGGTGGGCACGTCCTCGGTCCCGTATCGCTCGTCGGGCGAGCGACGCGAGCCGTGGGGGCCGAGTAGCGGAGCTGTGGTCACTGGGGTCGTGACTCCTCGCTGGATCGAAGGGACACGGTTTAGGTTACGGAACCCTTGCTCGCCGTGCGACACGAGGTAAGGGTAGCGGTGCCTGACTCGGCAGCCGGATCTGGTTAGGCTAACCTACATCCATTGGTCGACGGTGGGGCGAGTTCACCGGTCACGAACAGAAGGAGCGTTCAGGTGTCAGTTGCAACTGCGGCATTCACGGGCTGGGCCGATGTGCACCGATTCTCGGACCGATCCGGTGGGCACGCTCTGTTGGCCGAGTCGTGTTCCACTCTGCGCGCGCTCAATCCCGACTATCCGAGGATGTACGCGGTGGCCGCCATGGCCGACGAGGGCAAGCGGCGTTGGTGGCAGCTGTCGGTCGGTCTCGACGACGGTCGCGTCGAGCAGATGTACCGCCGTTCGCTCGAGGATCTCGAAGTGCCGCACGCTGCGGCGGTGCAGGTGGCGACTGCGCTGATTCATGCGGTGGTCGGGCGGGTTGCAGCACTGCTCGTGCTCGAAGCGCGTGCCTGGGATCCGGGCATCGAGAACTTGTGGATCCATATGGACAGCGACGGGGGAATCGATTGGGCGGGTGTTGCGTCTCCCATCTTGCGAGTGCTGCCGGAGGATCCGGCTGCGGGCGAGCCCGGAACCGTGACGTTGCCCTGCGAACAGGCTCTTCTCGTCTGGACCGCGCATCGGTGCCTGACGTCTCTCGGGTCTGTCTATCGCGCGATCAGTGAGCGGGCTCCTCTGGATGCTCGCGTTTTCTGGGCGCTGGTGGGTGACGCGATCCTCGGTGCGTCGACGTACGTCCCGATCTTGGCCGGGACCGGCCCCTCCGCCGGAACGCGGCGCGGCCAGTTACTGCTCGACGCGATGGTCGCTGCCGGCGCGCCCGTGCGATCGCGAGTCGGAGTCCCGGGCCGGCAGCGGCTACGCGCGTCATGAAGGTCTTGCGTCGGAACTGAGGTATGCCTATGCTAATTTCATACCAACGGACCGCGCCGGAGACCTGAGGGCTGCAGTGTCTCCCGGTCCTTGCCACGGTGGGCCTCTCGTTCGACTCGAACGAGAGGCCCACCGATTTTCTCGGGCGGAGTGTCGTGTATTTCTGGTCATGGGTCGACTGCAGTCGGCGAACATTCTCAGTACGCGACCGGAAGCGGAGCAATGACCGATTCGAACGGCACCACCGAAGCGAGCCCCTTCGAGACCCTCACCCCGGAACAGTTGACCGAACTCTGCGGACGCGGATTCGACGGTGTGGTCGGACTGACCTACCGAGAAGTGACCGGCGACGTCGTTCGCGCAGAGTGGGATGTCACCCCGCAACTGCACCAGCCGGCCGGGATCATGCACGGTGGTGTTCTGTGCGCCGTGGTGGAATCGGTTGCCAGCATCGGTGGATCGGCCTGGTTCGGTTCGCGCGGTCATGTCGTCGGGGTGAACAACAGCACGGACTTCCTGCGAGCAACGCGCTCGGGCTCTCTTGCCGCGCACGGACATCCGATCCATCGAGGCCGCACCCAGCAACTCTGGCAGGTCGACATCTCCGACGAGGGCGGCCGCCTGGTGGCACAGGGCAAAGTGCGGCTGGCGAATATCGAAAACACAGCACGTCTGGGACAGTGAAGCCCATGACCGGACACGACGATGTCGTTCCCCCTTCCGCCGGCGGTGCGCTGACCGACGACGCGTTCGCCCGCATCGAAGCACTCTTCGAGCCCATCGACGTCGATCTGGCGCAGCACTATCCGGGAGACCGGATAGGCGGGCAGCCCTCCCACACTGTCTACGTCCCGGCCTCCGAGGCGTCCGAGAACATCCCGACCGCATGGGGAACCGCAGCCCTCGGCCTGCTCGATGCGCATCCCGAGGTCTTCGCCGGCCTCGGCACCACCGATGCTCTACCGGTGGTACGGGACCGGCTGACCGCAGCACCGATCCAGGACCTCAGGTTCGATTTCGAGGACGGCTACGGGTGGCGCTCGGACGCCGTCGAGGATCGTCACGCCGCGGGAGCAGGTGCAGCGTTGGCTGCGCTGGCACGTGACACGGCGGGCCCGTCGTGGCTGGGCATCCGTGCGAAAGGCCTTGCCGCTCATGAGCGTCGGCGTGGCATTCGAACCCTGGAACTCGTCCTGGACGGGGCCGGGGGAGTGCCCGACGGGTTCGTGTTCACAGTGCCCAAACTCCGCGCGGTCGAGCAGGTTTCGGCCGTGGTCGCGTTGTGCGAAGAACTCGAGCGGGCTCACGGTCTTCCCGATCGGGCACTCCGTTTCGAGTTGCAGATCGAAAGCCCGCAGGCCGTGATCGGTGCCGACGGTACGACGACGTTGGCGCGTGCGATAGCCCGCGCGGATGGTCGCTGCACGTCGCTCCACTACGGCACCTACGACTACAGCGCGGCGTGTGGAATCACATCGGCGCAGCAATCTCTGGCTCATCCGGTGGCAGACCATGCCAAGAACGTCATGTTGGTTGCGGCAGCGCAGACAGGCGTGTGGGTGTGCGACGGGTCCACCCAGGTGGTTCCGACCGGTAGCTCCGAACAAGTGGCAGCGTCGGCGCGGCGCCACTTCGATCTGGTGACCAGATCCCTCGAGCGGGGCTTCTACCAGGGGTGGGACATGCACCCCGGTCATCTGGTGACGCGGTGGTTGGCCACGTTCGAGTTCTTTCGTCACGCGATGCCCGTCGCCGCAGCTCGGCTGGGCAACTACCTCGATCGTCGCGGCGGAGATGTGATGGACGAGCCGGCGACGGCGCAGGCTCTCGCGGGCGTATTGGTACGCGGCCTGGACGCGGGCGCGTTCGGGGTCACCGAACTGCAGGACGTGGCCCCTTCTGTCGACCGAAATGTCCTGCGGGGTCTGCTCGATCGGTCGGTCACCGTGCCCTTGGGCTGACTGCGTGTCAGAATTGCCGAGCATCATCACCGATCGGACGGAGAACCTACATGCGGTTGTCTCCGCACGAGCAGGATCGACTGCTCGTCAGCTACGCCGCCGAACTCGCGCGGCGGCGCCGTGCTCGCGGCCTGAAACTCAATCACCCCGAGGCGATCGCGGTCATCACCGATCACCTCCTCGAGGGTGCTCGTGACGGAAAGTCCGTGGCCGAGCTGATGGCGTCGGGCCGGGAAGTGCTCACGGCCGACGACGTACTGAGTGGTGTGCCCGAACTGCTTCCCGAGGTGATGGTGGAAGCGACGTTTCCCGACGGAACGAAGCTGATCACTGTGCACGAGCCGATCTCGCCCGAGCGCGGAGACGGCCATCTGGTTCCGGGTGAGATCTTCACCGTCGCAGGAGATATCGAGATCAACGATGGCGCCGAATCGATCACCTTGACGGTGGTGAACGGCGGCGATCGACCGGTGCAGGTGGGAAGTCACGTGCATCTTCCTCAAGCGAACGCCGCCCTGCAGTTCGATCGCGATCGCGCCTACGGGTGTCGGCTCGACATTCCGGCCGGCACTGCCGTGCGCTTCGAGCCGGGCATCGAGCAGACGGTGCAACTCGTGCCCCTCGGTGGGACCCGCGAGGTATACGGCTTGAGCATGACACCTCCAGGAAAGTTGGACAGCTGATGGCGCGTATGAGTCGCAGTCGATACGCCCAGTTGTTCGGCCCCACGACGGGTGATCGGATTCGGTTGGCCGACACCGACCTTCTGATCGAGATCACCGAGGACAGAAGTGGTGGTCCGGGCAAGGCCGGCGAGGAAGCGGTGTTCGGCGGCGGCAAAGTGATCCGTGAGTCGATGGGCCAGTCACGTGCCACCCGGGCAGACGGTGCCCCGGATACCGTCATCACCGGAGTGGTCGTCGTCGATTACTGGGGAATCATCAAGGCAGACCTCGGTATTCGCGACGGTCGGATCGTTGCGCTCGGAAAGGCCGGCAATCCCGACACCATGACCGGCGTTCATCCGGATCTCGTGATCGGACCATCGACCGAGATCATCGCGGGCAACGGAAAGATCGTCACGGCCGGCGGCATCGATTGCCATGTGCACCTCATCTGCCCGCAGATCAAGGAAGAAGCCCTGGGCGGCGGCATCACCACGGTGATCGCGGGTGGTACCGGGCCCGCCGAAGGGAGCAAGGCAACCACCGTCACCCCGGGTGCCTGGCATCTGTCCAGGATGCTCGAATCTCTCGACGACTGGCCGATGAACATCGTGCTGCTCGGCAAAGGCAACACGGTCAATCCCGATTCGATGTGGGAGCAGTTGCGCGGCGGCGCTTCGGGATTCAAGTTGCACGAGGATTGGGGGTCGACTCCCGCCGCGATCGACGCGTGCCTGCGAGTGTGCGACGAGGCGGGAGTTCAAGCGGCTCTTCACTCCGACACCCTCAACGAGGCCGGATTCGTCGAGACCACCCTCGCTGCGATCAACGGCCGTGGAATACACGCTTATCACACCGAAGGTGCAGGCGGCGGACACGCTCCCGACATCATCACCGTTGCCGCGCAAGCACACGTGCTGCCCAGCTCGACCAATCCGACGCGTCCGCACACCGTGAACACGTTGGACGAGCATCTCGACATGTTGATGGTGTGCCATCACCTCAGTCCGAGCATTCCGGAGGATCTGGCGTTCGCCGAGAGCCGCATTCGGCCGTCGACCATCGCGGCCGAGGACTTGCTGCACGACATGGGAGCGATCTCGATGATCGGCAGCGACGCCCAGGCCATGGGACGTATCGGTGAGGTGGTGCTGCGAACCTGGCAGACAGCTCACGTCATGAAGGCGCGGCGCGGATACCTGCCCGGGGACAACGGTGCCGACAACAATCGGGTCAGGCGATACGTCGCGAAGTACACGATCTGTCCGGCCGTGGCCCACGGTCTCGATGCGGAGATCGGGTCGATCGAAACGGGCAAGCTCGCCGATCTGGTGTTGTGGGATCCGGCCTTCTTCGGTGTGCGTCCGCACATGGTCATCAAGGGCGGCATGATCGCGTGGGCCGCGATGGGCGACGCCAATGCATCCATTCCTACGCCGCAACCCGAGCTGCCGCGGCCGATGTTCGGAGCGTCACCCAAGGCAGCCGCTGCGACGTCGCTGCATTTCGTTGCGCCACAAGCGATCGAGGACGGTCTGGCCGATCGCCTCGCGTGCGATCGCCGTCTCGTTCCGGTTGCGAACGTGCGCGGGATCAGGAAAGCCGATATGCCGCTCAACGATTCGCTTCCGGAGATCGAAGTCGATCCGGACACCTTCACCGTGCGTATCGACGGCGAGGTATGGAAGGAACAACCGGCGTCCGAATTGCCGATGGCGCAACGGTATTTCCTCTTCTGATGGCCCTAGGATCCCTCTCGTCGACTGCGTCGTCGTACGCTGCACGTCGACAGGTCACAACCCTTCTCTCGCTTGCAGATTCGCGACTTCCCACCGGTGGGCACGTCCATTCCGGGGGAGTCGAAGAAGCGATCGCATCAGGTTTCGTGCGCGACATCGATACCCTCGAAGCATTTCTGCGTCGACGAATTCGGACGTCGGGAGCCACGGCGGCATCCATCGCGGGTGCGGTTGTTCTCGGCTCGTTGGATACGGATGCGGCCGACGCCGAGTGCGATGCCCGGACGCCGTCGCCGGCAGTGCGAGCTGCGTCGCGAGCTCAGGGTCGGGGGCTGCTCAGGTTGGCCAAATCAGCATGGCCGCATCATGATTGGCAGTCCATCGGCCGGCGGCCGCATCTGGCCGTCGCGGCCGGGCACGTGGGACTCGCAGCCGAGCTGTCCGTCGCCGACACCGCGGCTGTGCAGGTGTACATCACCATGACCGGCTCGGCGATCGCGGCGCAACGTCTGCTTGCGCTCGACCCCGCCGAGGTTGCCTCGTGCACCATTCGGTTGGGGGACTTCTGCGATGAAGTGGCCGACGCCGCGTGCGCATCGCTTCCGGTTCTGATGGAGCTGTCCGATCCGCTGCTGGACATGTTCGCGGAAGCCCACGCCGTCCGCGATCGCCCATTGTTCGTATCCTGAATTCACGACCGCTGACACGGTTCTCGACCGCAGTACCGTTTTCTCGACCGAAGGAGATGTCATGCCCCCGCACCTGATCGACGGTGAGCCCCACGACCACGGGTTGGACCGACCCAAGCGCACACGGGTCGCAGGCGATGCTTTGCGTGTGGGAATCGGCGGACCCGTCGGGTCGGGCAAGACCGCCTTGGTGGCCGCCTTGTGCCGCCAGCTCCGCGACGAGCTGTCTCTGGCCGTGCTCACCAACGACATCTACACCACCGAGGATGCCGACTTCTTGCGGCGGCACGCAGTGTTGCCGGACGAGCGCATCACGGCCGTGCAGACAGGCGGCTGTCCGCATACCGCGATACGCGACGACATCACCGCCAATCTCGACGCGATCGACGACCTGATCGAGAACAACCCCCCTCTCGACCTGATTCTGGTGGAGTCCGGCGGCGACAATCTCACCGCCACGTTTTCGTCCGGTTTGATCGACGTCCAGATTTTTGTCGTCGACGTCGCGGGAGGAGACAAGGTGCCTCGTAAGGGTGGTCCCGGCGTGACGTTCTCCGACCTGCTCGTCGTCAACAAGACCGATCTCGCGCCGTACGTCGGTGCGGATCTGGGTGTCATGGAGCGCGACGCCGCGCAGGTGCGCGAGGGTCGTCCCACGGCCCTGATCTCTCTCACGGACGATCCCGCAGCAACGACGGTGCTCGGCTGGGTGCGTGAGCAATTGAAGGTCATCGCCGACGCCGACGCACACGACCACGCGCACTGAACGATGCACACCGAGCTCCGCATCGACGCGAGTCGTCGACGCAGTCCCCGCATCACATCGGTCGGCGGACTCGCAGGTAGGCAGACGGGGCCCGACACCGTCCACTTGATCGGCACCGCGGCCACGCCTCTCGGCGGAGACACCATCAGCGTCAGGATCTCGGTGGCTGCCGGCGCTCGTCTGGATGTGCGCAGTGTGGCGGCGTCCTTGGCGATGCCCGGTGCAGCACAACGTCATTCGTCGGCGCACTGGCACGTCGAGCTGGGGGCGGGGGCGTCACTCGTCTTCGACCCCGAGCCGATGGTTGTCGTGTCCGATGCCTCTCACACGGTGCTCAATGTCATCGAATTGGAACAAGACTCCGATCTGTGGCTGCGTGAGCGCGTACAGATCGGCAGGCTCGACGAGGTGGCGGGACAGTGGGCGAGTTCGATGCACTGCGATGTGGGAGGTACGCCGCTGTTGCGCCACCGGGTGGAACTGGGGGAGGGGACGGTGGCGCACGACGGGTTGTCGGCACCGATGTCGATGTCCAGCACGCTTCGCTATCCGGACAGCCGGGATTCCGAGGTCGATCTGGCGGGCGGCACCGTGCGCTTGGCCTTGGCTGGGGGTGGCTCGCTGAGTACCTCCGTCGGTCATCGCCTTCAGTCGACCCGATAGATCGGGCAGGGCAGAAAGAAAGGGCTCCGTCCGACGATGTGCGTCGGACGGAGCCCTTTCTGCTTCGCTTACCTTGCGGGTGCTGCGTGAATCAACCCGCTGCTTTTTCGCGTTCCTCTTCGACCTCGGCCGTCCGCTTGTTCACGTCGCCCGCTTTCTCGAGAGAGTTCAGTTGTTCGATGGCAAGCCGCGCGAACACCTGCTGCTCCGTCGATGCCATCTGAGCACGGCCTCTACCGAGGAACGTGACGAACCAGGAAATGACCGTGGTGATACGGCTGCGGTACCCCACCAGGTAGTACAGGTGGAGGGCGAGCCACATGAGCCATGCGATGAAGCCACCGAACTCCAGCTTGCCGACCTTCGCCACCGCATTGAAACGCGACACCGTGGCCATGGAGCCCTTGTCGAAGTACTTGAAGGGTGCTCGCTGGGTGGGGTCGTCCTGCCCCTTGACCGATGCCTTGATCAGCTTGGCGGCGTAGGTGGCACCCTGGATCGCACCCTGCGCCATGCCGGGAACGTCCTTGACCGACATCAAGTCGCCGATGACGAAGACGTTCGGATGACCCTTGACAGTCAGATCCGGTTCCACCAGAACTCGGCCGGCGCGGTCCGTCTCCGAACCCGACTGGTCGGCCAGCTGCTTGCCGAGCGGGCTGCCCTGCACACCCGCGGACCAGACCTTGCACTGAGCCTCGATACGACGCGTCGTTCCGTCTTTTTCCTTGACGGTCAGGCCGTCGTTGTCGACGTCGGTGACCATCGCGTTGAGTTGGATCTCGACACCGAGCTTCTCGAGCCGTTCGGCTGCCTTGCGGCCGAGCTTCTCGCCCATCGGGGGAAGGACGGCCGGTGCGGCGTCGAGCAGGATGACGCGCGCGTCGCGGGGATCGATGTTGCGGAACGCTCCGTCGAGGGTGCGGTCGGCGAGTTCTGCGATCTGCCCTGCGAGTTCGACACCCGTCGGACCTGCTCCGACGACGACGAACGTCATCAGGCGGTCCTTCTCCTCTTGGTCGTCGGAGAGTTCCGCCTGCTCGAAGGCTCCAAGGATGCGTCCGCGCAGTTCGAGTGCATCGTCGATTGTCTTCATGCCGGGCGCGAACTCGGCGAAATGGTCGTTACCGAAGTACGACTGCTGGGCACCGGCGGCCACGATCAGGCTGTCGAACGGGGTGACGGTGACGCGCTCGAGCAACTTGGACGTGACCGTCTTGGCCTCGAGGTCGATGTTCAGCACGTCGCCCAGCAACACCTCGGCGTTCTTCTGCTTGCGCAGGATGACGCGGGTAGTGGGAGCGATCTCACCGACGGACAGAATGCCTGTGGCCACCTGGTAGAGCAGCGGCTGGAATAGGTGGTGGGTCGTCTTTGCGACGAGGGTGATGTCGACGTCGGCCTTCTTGAGCGCCTTGACGCCGAACAGACCTCCGAACCCGGAACCGATGACGACGACACGGTGACGCTTCGATTCGACCGGTTGGATGCTCATTACCTGCTCCCTAGACGTTGCGATGTAGCCACAACGGTAGTCGCCCCGGGGCGGAGCGTCTCGCCAAGGGCCCAGCTACCGGTCGACGTGCAGCTCTCGCTGTCGCTGGGGAACTACGGGGCGGTAGCCGACCTCTTGGCCAGTTCGACCGTTGCAGCGCGCAGCTCGTCCGCGGAATCGATGGGCTCGGAGTAACCGACTCTGGTGTAGGCCACACCGCGCGGTGTGTGGACGTTCAGATCGAGGCCGTATCGATCTGCGGCCGTACACGTCGCCGAGGTCGCGTCCGGGTAGCCACCCAGCTTTCGGGCCATGGCCAACAGTGACGTCGCATGGTCCGCGTTGAGGTGCTCGACGGCGTAGGCCGAGGACGGGGACACGGGATCCGGGGACGCCGTGGAGTACGCGTCGGCCGTCGCCGAATCCATTCGGCCGTACCCGCCGACCCATCGAACCCGATGCACTCGCATGACCCAGAGCGTGAAGTCGCTGTAATCCACGTAGTACTTGGCGGCCGGCACCGCGTCGAGATGCGCTTGTCGTGCGGCAGTGAGCTCGGCTCCTGCCGGTCGCTCGACCACCCCGGCCAGCGTGATGCGGCCCGAGGCCAGCGGGTCCGTCTGTGACTGGGGTGCAACGATCGACAGACTCGCTCGTGGATCACCGTCGAGATTTCGACCATGCTCCGCCATCCGCGACACGCACAGCACGGGTGCGCCGTCGAGCAAGCCGTATGTCACGAACGACGCCCATGGATCGCCGTCGGCGGTCAGGCTGGCCAGCGTCGCGATATTGGTGGACGCAGCGATCGTGCGCGCCTCCTCGGCCGCCGACGGACGACGGTCCGCGACCACCGGAGACAGGGGAGGGGGAACGGACGGGGCGTCGCCGGGATCGCCGTGATCGAGTGCCATGGGCGGCAGTCTACGTTCGTCCCGGAACGAGATGGTGTGCGTGCGTGACCGGGTTGCCGATCAGCACGAGTCGAACAGAGCAACAATAGGAGCGTCAGGCTAGCGGCCGACGAACGTGACGTCCTCTGTGGCGACGGCCGATGCGGTTCGGCCGGGTGCGGTCTGGTTGTCCCAGTACATGTTCGTGTGCGCGATGACCTGCTGCGGTGTGGGCAGGGCGGGGTCCGGCAGGTTCTCCGTCGTGTGGGCATCGCTGACCAGAGTCACGTCGTACCCACGAATCAGAGCTCCGTGCAGAGTCGATCGCACACAGAAGTCCGTTTGCGCGCCGGCAACCACCACATGCCCCACTTCGGCATCGGCGAGCACCTCCTCCAAGGACGTGCCCTCGAAGGCGTCTCCATGCTTCTTGTGCACCAAGGCGTCTCCGGCGTCGATCGGAAGTTCCTCCACGAGTTGCCAGCCCGGGCTGCCGGACACGAGCTCGCGGTCAGAGGAATGTTGCACCCAGATCACCGGTGTGTCGGTCTTTCGCGCTCGCGAGACCAGTTGCACCATGTTGTCGACGACGCGAGTGCGATCGTGGGCGGCCGCCATGACGTCGTTCTGGACGTCGACGATCAGCAGCGCAGTTGCAGGGCGGTCGGGCAGGGTCGTCACGTCGTCTCCATCGAGTGCTCGGTTCTGGTCAGCTATCCGACGTACGCGGCCAGGTGCTTCGCGGTCAGTGTGGATCCGTCCGCCACCAGATCTGCGGGGGTGCCCTCGAAGACCACGAGGCCGCCGTCGTGCCCGGCCCCAGGGCCGAGGTCGATGATCCAGTCGGCGTGGGCCATGACGGCCTGATGGTGCTCGATGACGATCACCGACTTACCCGAATCGACCAGGCGGTCGAGCAACCCGAGCAGTCTGTCCACATCGGCGAGGTGTAGCCCGGTGGTCGGCTCGTCGAGTACATACACCCCACCCTTCTCGGCCATGTGTGTCGCGAGCTTGAGTCGTTGCCGTTCGCCGCCCGACAGAGTCGTCAGCGGCTGGCCGATCTTCAGGTAGCCGAGTCCGACGTCGTTGAGCCGTTGCAGAATCTTGTGTGCCGCAAGCAGTTTCGCTGGTCCGTCGGAGAAGAAATCCTCGGCCTCGGCCACCGACATGGACAGTACCTCGTCGATGTTTCGGCCGCCGAGATGGTACTCGAGTACCGAAGCTTGAAACCGTTTGCCCTCGCACACCTCACACGTCGTGGCGACGCCGGCCATCATGGCGAGGTCGCTGTAGATGACTCCCGCCCCATTGCACGTCGGGCAGGCACCTTCCGAATTGGAGCTGAACAGAGCGGGTTTGACCGCATTCTCCTTCGCGAAGGCTTTGCGGATGGGTTCGAGCAGACCCGTGTAGGTCGCGGGGTTGCTCCGCCTCGATCCGCGGATGGCACCTTGATCGACCGAGACCACATCGTCGGTGCCCGAGAGTGACCCGTGAATCAGCGAGCTCTTACCGGAGCCCGCCACTCCGGTGACAACGACCAGCACCCCGAGTGGAACGTCGACGTCCACGTCTCGCAGATTGTGCGAATCCGCCCCTCGAATCTCGAGCACCTCCGAGAACTCGCGAACCGAATCCTTGAGACTCGCTCGGTCGTCGAAATGGCGGCCGGTGACCGTATCGCTCTGTCTCAGTTGGTCGACGGTGCCTTCGAAGCAGACATGTCCGCCCGCGCTGCCGGCACCGGGCCCCAGGTCGACGACATGGTCGGCGATGGCGATCGTTTCCGGCTTGTGCTCCACGACGAGAACGGTGTTTCCCTTGTCTCGCAACTGCAGAAGAAGGTTGTTCATCCGTTCGATGTCGTGGGGGTGGAGACCCGTCGTCGGCTCGTCGAACACGTAGGTGACGTCGGTCAACGACGAGCCGAGATGTCGAATCATCTTCGTGCGCTGCGCTTCTCCGCCTGACAGTGTGCCCGACGGCCGATTCAGGCTCAGGTAGCCGAGGCCGATCTCCACGAACGAGTCCAGGGTCTCGCTCAGCGTCGTCAGCAGCGGTGCCACCGACGGTTCCTTCAGGCCTGCGACCCACGTGGCCAGATCGCTGATCTGCATCGAGCAGGCGTCGGCGATGTTGATGCCCTTGATCTTCGACGATCGTGCACCCTCGTTGAGCCGCGTTCCGTCGCATTCGGGACACGTGGTGAACGTGATCGCACGCTCCACGAACGCCCGGACATGCGGCTGCATCGCGTCGACGTCCTTCGAGAGGAACGACTTCTGGATCTGAGGGATCAGGCCGGAATAGGTCAGATTGATGCCCTCGACCTTGATCTTCGTGGGCTCTCGATACAGCAGATCGTCGAGCTCTCTCTTCGTGTATTTCGCAATGGGTTTGTCGGGGTCGAAGTAACCGCAGCCGCGAAAGATCCTGCCGTACCAGCCTTCCATGCTGTAGCCGGGAATGGTGATGGCGCTCTCGTTGAGCGATTTGTCGGCGTCGTACAGGGCTTTGAGGTCGAAGTCGCTGACCGAGCCGCGTCCCTCACAGCGCGGACACATTCCACCGGTGACGGAGAAGGACTTCTTTTCGGTGGTCTGACGACCTCCCTTGTCCACCTTGTAAGCACCTGCACCGGAGACCGATGCCACGTTGAACGAAAAAGCCTGTGCAGAGCCGATATACGGCTTCCCCACTCTGCTGAAAAGAATGCGAAGCATGGCATAGGCGTCGGTGGCGGTTCCGACGGTGGAGTGGGGATTGGCACCCATTCGCTGTTGATCCACGATGATGGCCGTGGTGAGCCCGTCCATCACATCGACGTCGGGCCGCGCGAGAGTCGGCATGAAGCCCTGAACGAAGGCGCTGTAGGTCTCGTTGATCATGCGCTGGGATTCGGCCGCGATGGTGCTGAAGACGAGGGAGCTCTTTCCGGACCCGGAGACACCGGTGAACACCGTGAGGCGTCGCTTGGGAAGTTCGACGCTGATGTCGGCGAGATTGTTCTGCCGCGCGCCCTGTACTCGAATCAGATCGTGACTGTCGGCGGCGTGCGCTGCCGATTTCTGCGTGACCTTGGTCGTCGCCATGCTCGCGGTGTCTCCTGATCGTCACGGCAACCGAAACCGAGAAGGTCGATTGCACCGAGGTATGTGTGCGATCACGCTAGTCGTATCGGAACGCGCATGCTTCTCGATTCCTGATCGATTCCTGTCAGCGCCAACGCATGGGTCAGACGCTGCAGATCTGCGGCGGACGATTCGAGCAACGGACGTCGCACCGTGGCTTCCGCCAGCACCCCGATGGCGACCAAGGCTGCCTTCACCATGATCGCTCCCTGCGTGGTGCGCATGACGGCATCGACGAGAGGAAGTAGCGATCGTTGTATTGCGTTCGCTCTGGTCAGATCGCCGGAGCGGACAGCGTCGGCGAGATCGGCGTAGCGGTCGGCGACGACGTTGCCGACCACACTCACCGAACCCGTTGCACCGCAACACAGATAGGGCAGTGTGAGTTCGTCGATACCGCAGTAATAGGCCAGGCCGGTTTCAGCCATGACGTTCATCGCCTCGTACAGGTCGCCTTTCGCGTCCTTGACCGCCGTGATCGAGGTGTGCCGCGAGAGTTCGACCAGCGTCGACGCCTCGATCGGCACGCCGGTCCGAGCCGGCACGTCGTACACCATGACCGGGAGCGCTCCGGCATCGGCGATGGCGACGATGTGATCGGCGATGCCGGCCTGCGTGGGGCGCGAATAGTAGGGGGCGGTGACGAGCAATGCGTCGGCCCCTGCATCGGCGGCACGTCGCGCCGACTCGATCCCGGCGGAGGTGTCGTTGGTACCGACACCCGCGATCACGCGCAGGGCGTGGCCCGAGAATTCGCGCGTCGCCGTGATCAGATCGGTCTGCTCACGCGGCGTGAGAGTCGGCGCCTCCCCGGTGGTGCCGGCGACGACGACGCCGTCGCACCCGGTCGCGAGCAAGTGGGTCAGCAAGGCGTCCGTGCCGGTGCGGCTCACCTGCCCATCGGCGTTCATCGGTGTGCACAGGGCAACCACGTTGGTGCCGAACGTCGATGTGGCCGAAGGAGTGGACATGTTCATCGTCCCAGTGTGAGCCCACACGATCGTCTCGGTCCAGCGATGTAATTTCGGCAGTATTGCGTACCGTTGCTTCATGATCGATGTCAATGCACTCCACGCGCTGCGTGCAGTTGCCGCCCTGGGCACGCTGACGAAAGCGGCCGACGAGCTCGGCTACACCTCGTCGGCCGTCTCGCAGCAGATCAAACGGCTCGAGCGCCAGGTCGGAACGCCGGTACTTGCGCAGGCGGGTAGAGGTGTTGTGCTCACGCCGGCCGGACGGGCAGTGGTCGACTCCGCGGACGAGGTGTTTCACGCTCTCGAGCGGTGTCTGGAGTCGGCGAGATCGGCAGACGAGGGTGCCGCGCGCGGGGTGGTACGAGTGGTCGGATTCTCCACTGCGATCCGCGGTCTGCTTGCACCTGCACTCGCGACCCTGAGCGCTCGCTATCCCGACCTCACCGTGCAGATCGGGGAGGAGGACCCGGATCGGGCGCTGCACAGTGTGCATTCAGGAGCAGCTGACCTGGCGCTGGTGCACGACGCCGACGGAGTTCCCGCAGTGGCTCCGCGCTCGATCGTTCGGCGATCCATTCACACCGACCACGGCGATGTCGTCATGAATCGAACCCACCCCCTCGCCGCAGGGAAGTCTCCACTGACACCGGCGGGCCTCGCGACGTACCCGTGGGTGACGAGCCCGGCGGGCACGGTGTGCCACCAGTGGTTTCGTCGATTGTTCGCGGACACGTCGCGCGAGATCGACGTTCGGCACCTCGTCGACGACTTCTCCACTCAGCTTTCCCTCGTGGAGGCAGACGATGTGTTGGCACTGATTCCCCGTCTTGCGAGACCGCCCCTGGGCCCGGCGCTCGTGGCGGTCCCGCTGGCGCGCGCCCCCAAGCGAGAAGTGCATGCCGCGTGGAGGCGCAGCGCCGATGCGAGTCCGGCGATCCACGCCGTGCTGGATCTACTCGATTCGCTCGCGCTGCGACGAGGTCAAGATGACGAGTAGACCGGTGGCTCGCGTCATGGCCACATACGTGTCGACAGCACCTGCGATGCCGGAGCCGAAAGAATCCGGGTCGATCAGAACGACCAGATCGAATTCCAGACCTTTGGCGAGCTGTGGTGTCAGCGAGCTGATTCGATCGGACTGCCGAAAAGTAGGATCACCGATCATGCATGCGGTTCCGCCGGTCGTCGAACCGAGCCAATCGGCGAGAACCGTCGAAAGTGATGCGACGTCACCGTATTCGACCGGCACGCCGGTTCTGCGTATCGACGTGGGAACGTTCGCGTCGGGCAGCGCCGCCCGGATCACCGGCTCGGCCACGTCCATAATTTCCTGCGGCGTCCGGTAATTCACGCCGAGAGCGGCGACGGTCACCTCGTCGATACCTACTCGTTCGAGCCGATCCGGCCACGTCTCGGTGAAGCCCCGACGAGACTGCGCCCGGTCTCCGACGATGGTGAAACTCCCAGCAGGACATCGCCGAATCACCATCTGCCACTGCGCATCGGTCAACTCCTGAGCCTCGTCGATCACGATGTGCGCGAACGGACCCGCCAGCGGATCCGTCGGATGGTCCTCGAAGCCGGACGAATCGACGAGTGCATCCCGAATTATCTCCTGACGGAATTGCGCGGCCATCATTTCGTCGTCGTCGACCGCGATCAACTCGTCGACGACACTGTCCATTCGCGAGCGTTCGATCGCAGCAGATAGCGATCGACGTCGTTGTCGTAGAGCATATTTCGGATCGCCGAGTCGCGCCCGTGCCGCGTCGAGCAGAGGTAGGTCGGCCACAGTCCAGCGTGTCGCATCAGCGCGTCGAAGTGCTCGAATGTCGTCCGCGTCGAGCCAGGGTGCGCATGTGCGCAGGTATGCCGGAACGGTCCACAGGTCCGCCACGAGGTCTGCGGCATCGACGATCGTCCACGAGCGTTCCAGGACGTCACGCAGATCCTCGTTCAGCTGCAGCGACTGCCGAAATTCTCCGCGGGATCCCTGTGCGGCACAGCGATCGGTCACGATGGTCGTCAGTAGGTCCCAGATCAGCTCGCGAGCCTCGTTGTGCGGCGTACCGGGATCTGGCGCACCGAATGCCTCCACCCAGTCGTTCGGCGTCAATACAAATGTTCCCCAGTCTGTTTCGACTGTGACGTCGTGGGTCGGTGGTTGTTCGTAGAAGGCAACAGCCGCCTCGATGACCGCGTCGACGTCGAGGTCTTCCTTGAGCCGCGCCGCAACAGGATCGGTGTCGTCGAGCGCATGCGTCCCTTCCGCGACGAGGTCTCGCAGGGTGCATGTCCGTACTCCCTCCTCGCCGAGACTGGGGAGTACGCCCGAGACGTACGCGAGGTAGGGCTGATGCGGACCGATGAACAGTACTCCGCCGCGGTTGTGCCCTATTCGTGAGTCTGCGTACAGCAGGTACGCGGTGCGGTGAAGGGCAACAACAGTCTTCCCGGTTCCCGGGCCACCGTCGATCGCCAGTGCCCCGTGCGCGTGGGCTCGAATGATCGCGTCCTGATCCGCCTGGATCGTGCCCAGTACGTCACGCATCCGAGGTGAGCGCTCGGCACCCAGACTGGCGATGAACGCGGACTGATCGTCCAGCGCGGCATTGTCGTCCAGAGACGTGGGATCGAAGACCTCGTCCCAGTAGTCGGTGATGCTGCCGTTCGTCCACCGATAGCGGCGACGGCTCTTCAGTCCCATCGGGTTGGCATGGGTTGCACCGAAGAACGGCTCGGCAGCGGGGGAGCGCCAGTCGACGAGCAATTGTTCGCCCGCATTGCCGAGCAAGCCGGTACGCCCTACGTACACCGGTTGGTCCGAGTCGATGGGGACGAACCTCCCCAAACACAGATCGGCACCGTAACGATTCAATTGGCGCAGCCGCCCGTTCAGTCGGTGAATCTCGAAATCACGTTCCATCACCTCCTGTCCCATCCGCCCGGATGACTTCTGGATGGCGTTCAATCGAGCGATCGTGTCGGAACGTGACTTCTCGATGCTGGCGGTGATCGCCGAAAAGTGCTGTCGGTCATGACCGATGAGCGTGGGTTGGCGCTTAGGTGCGAGCCTGTCGGGGAGGTCGAAGACATGGGGCGGCACTGATTTCACGGGACTCCGATCCGATGGTGCGGGTGTGCAGCGAGCCATTCTGAACCCTCGACGGGGTCTTGCCGCAAGACCCCGGGTGAGCTATACATTGAAAGTGGAAAGAGAGCGAATCTCCTTCTCCGCATCACGCCGCAGACGCCCGTTGCGTGTTCTGCGTGGATTACTTCCCTTGATCGGCACGGGCGTATTGGCCGGCGTAGCCGTTCAGCTCGGTTTTGTGACCGGCGTACGGGTCGACGGTCACGGCGGTGAGGTCGGCGCTGCTGTCGCTCTGATCGGCCTGACATGTTGCGTCGCGCTTCTCGCGTGGGGTTGGACCGGATTGTGTACGTCCCCGAAGGCGCTCGCGGCGGCCATCTCGACCGGGGTCCTGGCGTTCCTCACCACGGCGCTGACCATCTCCTTTTTGGCCACGCCCTACGACGCGATCGTGTGCGGACACTCATCGGACTTCTGCGGACTGGGAGTGCTCCAGGTGGTTCCGACTGTCGGGGCGGTAGCGCCATGGACCGTCGCCGGTATCCCCGGTCTACTTCTCGTACTCACGGATCGGCGCGCCCGACGCATAACGAGGGATCAGACGGTCAGCCCACCACCGCGGTGGAGTCGGTAGTCGTTCACTGAGAAGACAGCAGCAGATCGGTGATTGCTGCGGCGCTCATCGGACGTCCGAGCAGGAATCCCTGAGCTACGTCGCATCCTGTTGCGGCGAGTGCTTCGAGTTGTTCTTCGGTTTCGACGCCTTCGCCGACGACTGTGACGTCGAACGCGCGGGCGAGTGCAACGATCGCCGAGATTATTGCCCTGGCGCGGACGGCGGGCAACCGGGCCACGTATGACTTGTCGATCTTGAAGCTCTCGAACATCGGGTACCGGTCCAGATACGACATGGAACTGTGCCCTTTGCCCATATCGTCGAGGAGCAAGGACACACCCATTGCGTGCAGCGCAGCAACGGTATTCGCCACTCGTTCGGTGTCTGCGACCCACACTGTTTCGGTCACTTCCAGACCCAATGCGTTCGGTGGTAGGCCGGTGTCAGCCAGAACAGTGGCGACCTGCGTCGGAAACTCGTGGTCGCGCAGTTGAAGCGCACTGACGTTGACGCGCACCACGACGTCGGAGAATGCGCGCCACCGCACTGCGTCGCTGCACGCGACGCGGAGCGCCCACGCGCCCAATGGTGTTGCGAGACCTGTTCTCTCGGCGACTGCGACGAATTCGGTCGGCTCGACAGGCCCTAGATCGTGATGATTCCAGCGGGCGAGCGCCTCGACTGCAACGACCTCACGCGTCGAGATGTCCACCAGAGGTTGGTATGCCATGGTGAGTTCGTTCGAGCTCAATGCCGCGCGCAGGTCGACCGACAGCGATCTGATCCGGTCGGCGTCGTACAGGTCTCCCGGGTCGAAAACTGCATGGCCACCGGTTCCGCTGTCCTTGGCGCGGTACATTGCCAGATCTGCCCGGTGAATCAGCTCATGCCTTGTCGAATTCGAGTCGGAGACAGCGACACCGATGCTGGCACTGAGGGGGATGGGGACGTCCTCGGCAGCGAATGGTTTCGCGATGGTGCGGGCGATGTGTCGCGCGATCTCCTCCGCTCGTTCCACAGTGCGCACCCCTTCGCAGATGATCAGGAATTCGTCCCCGCCGAGACGAGCAATGGTGTCGGTCGCGCTCGTTGCGGACACCAGTCGCTCCACGAATTTCACCAGCGCCCTGTCTCCGGCGTCGTGGCCCAGGCTGTCGTTGATGATTTTGAAGTCGTCGATATCCAGCAGAAGGAGGGCCAAAGTATCGGACTGAAAGCGTGCCCGAGCCAGAGCGGTGTCGAGGACGTCGTAGGCGAAAGTGCGATTGGGCAACCCGGTGAGTGCGTCGTGGGTGCTGCGCCGTCGGAGTTGGCTTTCCAGTTCCATTCGCCGAAGTGCCGCGGAGACGATACCCGCGACGGAGCTGAGGAACGAGACTTCCTGTTCGCGATACAGCCGTGCTTCCACACTGTGGATCGAGAGGACTCCCCAGGCGTCTCCAACCGCAGTCATGATCGGTACTGCCACACCGCTGCGCAGTCCGAGCTCCGCCATCGTGTCTGTACGAAACCGGCTTTCGTCGCCGCGGTTGCTGCAAATCACTGGCTGTTCGTGAGCGAGTGCGTACCCGGTCATGGAGCCGTCGCCGGAAGGAACGTCCCGACGAATACCGAGCGAACCGCTCGCGGCATCCATGGTCAAGTAAGGATCGGTGGAATTCTCGAGGTGCGCGATGGCGGAATTTCCCACACCCATCAACGTGGCGGCAGTGTCGGTGGCTGCAGTCAACAGCTCCGACAGCTCGGCGACGACTGCGAACCGACTGAGGTCGGCCAGGGCTTTTTGCTCCTGTGCGTGTCGGCTGGCGGTTACGGCATCGGCCGCCATCCGGGCACTACGTTGTTCGACGGTGTGCCGATGCCGGATGATCGAGACGACGACGTCAGGTCGGCCGTCCGGGGTGTGAACGACGTATGCCGAGACCACGACCGGAATACCTGCACCGGTCCCGTGATGGCGTAGTTCGCAGTAGCCGTCCCACCTTCCCTCGGAACGCAGCGCCGTACCGATCTCCTCGGCGCGCTCACGGCCGTCCGCAGTGAGAAAATCCAAAGCCGGCAGTGTCGATGCCTCGGCCCAGTCGGACACGCCGATGAGTTCCAAGCCTGCTGGGTTGATGTGGAGAACTGTGCCCGTCAGGTCGGCGAGTGCGACGAAGTCCGGCGATCGCTCCAGAAATTGCCGAAGCGACATCACATCGTCGGCAGCATCGAACATCGGCCCTCCGATCTGCGTCGCTCGGTGTTCGAGCGGCTCGGGCCAATGTTATTCGGCCACCGAGTTCGATGGGTTCGAACACGAGCGGGCAGTAACCCAATTGTCAGAAGCACGCCGCCTTCGGACAGTCGACAATGGTTGCGGTCAGAGACTTCTCCGCCACGGAGAACGCGAGCTTCGATGGGGCCGAAAAACAACTGGGCCAGCAATACATTTTCCGACTCGGACCCTCCCCGAGAATCACGTGCAAGCGAGTCGGATGTCTTCACCAATTGTCTCGGCAATTTTGCAGAAATTCGGAACGTAGAGAATGCCCGATGACCCGTCCGCACACAGCGCTGAAAAGGTCGGTTTCATTGCTAGCCTCGCCTTCATGGTCATGGACGAGTGGCTGCTCGATTCGGATCCAGCGATTCGATGGCAGGTACTGCGCGATCTGCACGACGCGCCCCCTGCTGATGTGGCGAGTGAGCGCAATCGAATTGTGTACGAAGGCTGGGGCGCGCGTTTGCTTGCCGCGCGCGACCCGAACGGCCTGTGGGCCGGAGGTGCTTGCTTCCCATCGGGTTTCGACGGCGATTTCTCAGGAGGGCAGCCATGGACTTCGACGCTTCATTCGTTGACGTTGCTGCGCGAGATGGGTGTCGACCCGTACGCCGGTGAAGTACGGACCGCCATCGAGGCGGTGCGCCGGAATTGCCGGTGGGAACACGCAGGCCAACGGTTCTTCGACGGTGAAGTCGAGCCCTGCATCAACGGGAGGACTGTCGCCGTGGGTGCATATTTCGGAGTCGACGTCGACGCGATCGTCACCAGATTGGTGAAAGATCAGCTCGCCGACGGTGGCTGGAACTGCGAGGCGGAGTACGGATCGACTCGCGGGTCTTTTCACTCGACGATCTGTGTGCTCGAAGGGTTGCTCGAGCACGAACGAGCCACTGGCGGCCCTCCCGCGTCGAGTGCCGCACGCCACCGAGGCGAGGAGTACCTTCTGGAACGCCGGCTGGCCAGGAGGGTGAGCACGGGGGAGCTCGTCGAACCGAACTGGTTGCTTTTCCCCTTTCCGACCTGGTGGCATTACGACCTGCTTCGTGGAGTCGACTACTTCCGAACCGCTGGATCTTTCGTCGACCCGAGGTTGACGGAGGCAATCGAACACATCCGGTCGAGACAGTGCGACGACGGCACTTGGCTGCTGGACAGAACTCACGCCGGTGCGGTCCACTTTCCGATCGAGAATGGCGATGGGCGTCCGAGTAGGTGGAATACCCTGCGCGCCCTGCGAATCATGAGATGGTCCGGAGTGGAGACATCGTGATAATCCGCGTGAGCCGGCGACCGAGCGAGCAGCGAAAACCTCTGTACGGACATCGGTTTGGTGAACCGATGCCGAATTCGCCGAGCCTCAGGAATTCTCGAGCCAGAGGGTTCCCGGATCGGACCTGACTGGTTAGAATTGTGTGGTGTCGGGGATCGACCACAACCAGGTGGATCGAGCGGGTTCCGCAGGCGAACCGGCTTCGGTGTTATTGATCGCTGATCCCGGCAAACCCACTGCGCTCGCACACCGGGTGGCTGCGCACCTACCGCAACACTTACGAAGCAGAGACCACCGCGAACGCAGATGGACGTCGCGAGTACGCAGTAAGCCGTACCTCTCTGGAGAGCAAGCGGACTTGGCGGACGTTATCGACGCTGTCGATCCGTCTTCGGAGGACGCAGAAATCGTCGTATACCTCACCGATCTGCCACGGCGAGAAGACACCATGCCGGTGGTGGCCGACGTCAGCGCCGAACGATTGTTCGCACTCATCTCCGTTGCAGCGGTGGGTGGTGTGCGTATCGAGGACCGCGTCCGCACGGTGACCGAACTGGCAATCGCCTATGCCGTGGGTGAACCGGAACTAGCCCCACCCGGCGCACCATCGCGGTTTCCCAGCGAGAACATCGAGGGCGGAACACGCTTCTTCGCACCGTCGGGACTTCGACGGTTGCGGCTGTTGTCGGGGATGGTGCGGGCGAACCGGCCGTGGCGGCTCGTGACAGGGCTGTCGAAAGTGCTGGTCGGAGCTCTTTTGCCACCGGAGCGTTCGCGCTGGCTACCAGCACGATTTGGTTGTTCGCCGACACAATGGGCCCATGGCGAATGTGCGCGGCGACGATTCTCTCCATTGCGGCGATGGTTCTGTGGCTGATTCTCGATCACGAATTGTGGGAGCGGCCGAAATCACCCGAAGAGCGAGACAGATCTGTGCTGTACAACGCAGCGACAGCCGTGACGTTGGTGATCGGCGTTGTCGTCCTCCACATAGCCCTGTTCTGCATGCTGCTGGGGACCGCGTGTCTCACACTTCCTCCGGGACTGCTGTCCAGCACCCTCGGACACGCGGTCGGCTTTTCCGATTACCTCAGTCTCGCTTGGCTACTCGCGTCCATTGCGACCATCGGTGGGGCGCTCGGTTCGGGCCTCGAAGACGATCGCGCAGTCACCGAAGCCGCATACGGTGTGCGGCAGAGGCAACGCATCGAAGAGACGCAGGCACGCTCGAACGACCCGGAATGACACTGCGACCGATAGAACCGTAGCCCTCTTCGGCGGCGGCACGGATTTCGTCGGCCGACCATCGAGGACTGCCCGGGTTCGCAACGCGCACAGTCTTTTCGATACCGGGCGAAAGCATCAATGGCACCGAAGATGGTTCGGGTGGTGCGCGTCGGGTTGCTCCATGGGATGAAGCGGTCACGGTTGTTCCGGTACCGATGGTCCGTAGTTTCGGTCTACCCTGTGGTCGGGCCGTGACTGGCGCTGTGGATGGATCACCATCGGGAAGCGGCCTCGTCTGTTGACGTCTGCCGCGCGCCTGGGCTCCCACCGAGCCGAGGAGAACCATGAGCCACACCCCACCGCGTGATACCGCCCATTCTGATGCACGTAAGACGGGTGGACTGGCGCCACCGATCACGGCAGGCGTGGTCTCGGCCTTGGTCGGGTTCACCAGTTCGTTCGTGGTAGTCCTGAGCGGCCTGACAGCGGTAGGAGCGAACCACGAGCAGGCCGCCAGCGGCCTGCTCGCTGTCACCGTCGTCATGGGTCTGGCCTGCATCGTCCTTTCCTGGCAGACTCGGCTGCCGATCACCGCCGCCTGGTCCACCCCCGGCGCGGCCCTGCTCGCGACCACCGGCACCGTCGATGGCGGTTGGCCCGCCGCGGTGGGGGCGTTCCTGGTCACGGGGGTGCTGATCGTCCTCACCGGTTTGGTACCCCAGCTCGCGGCGCTGGTCACCCGCATCCCCACCTCGCTTGCCCAAGCCATGCTCGCCGGGGTCCTCCTGCAGCTCTGTCTCGGCCCGGTCACCGGGTTGGCTGTGAACCCGATCGCTGTCGCCCCGGTCGTCCTGACTTGGCTTGTTGCACTTCGGTTCTCGCCCCGTTGGGCCGCGCCCCTCGCCTTTCTTGCCGCCGCAGTCGTCATCGGGATCACGGTGGCGGCCGGCGAAACCACGGTGGGCCCGGCGGACCTCGTACCTCGGGTCCATTTGACTTCGCCGACGTTCACCGTCGCGGGTGTCGTCGGGATCGCGCTTCCGCTGTACCTCGTGACCATGGCTTCACAGAACGTCCCGGGTGTAGCGGTCATGGCCGGTCTCGGCTACCAGGTTCCGTGGCGGCGATCGATGCTCGTGACCGGCGCAGGCACCCTGCTCGGCGCTACCGCCGGCGGGCATGCGATCAACCTGGCGGCAATCAGCGCCGCCCTGGCTGCCGGGCCGGACGCGGGTGTGGACCGCACTCGCCGATGGATTGCAAGTCTGACTGCGGGAATCGTCCTGATGTTGCTCGGCGTGGCGTCGGCGTCGTTCGGCACACTCGTTGCACTTGCCCCCGTCGGAGTCATTGCCGCGGTCGCAGGACTCGCCCTACTCGGGACACTCGCCGCGTCGTTGACCGCCGCGTTCGCTGATCCGGTAGAGCGAATCCCCGTCGTCATCACTTTTGTGACCGCCGCGTCCGGCACAGTCATCGTCGGTGTCAGCGCTGCCTTCTGGGCGCTCCTGGCCGGGCTGACTGCACGCTTGCTGCTGAGCAAGCCACGGTCCGCCGCTTGACGTCCTGCGTACCAGCGTGAGTCGACGGGGCGCCGGGGCGAGTGTCGGTCATGAACACCGGTAGCCGATCCGGTATTGACCTTCCCCCTGGGGGAGGCATCACCGTGGTGTCATGACCACAGAATGGGATGCACTCCCGGACAACGTGAAGAAGTTCATGACCGCACTCGACGCCCGACAAGGCGCTCGAGTGATCACCGTGTTCACCGCAGATGCCGTCGTGACCGATGAGGGTCGTGATCACTCTGGCCGCGAGGAGATCGAGGCATGGTTGACCGCCTCGGTCAATGAGAGTGAGTACACCTACACAACGGAGTTCACGGGAGCGACCGCGACCGGCACGACCGTCGACGTCACGCAGCACCTGGAAGGCAATTTTCCCGGGGGAGTCGTCGACCTGCACTACCGTTTCACTCTGGACGGCGCGCTGATCAACCGGTTGGTGATCGAGCCATGAGCAAGCGATGGTTCATCACCGGTGGCACCCCAGGCGGCTTCGGCATGGCGTACGCCGAGGTGGCTTTGGGCGCGGGGGACCGCGTGGTACTCACGGCGCGGCGTCCAGGTGAACTGGCGTCGTGGGCCGATCAGTATGGTGACCGCGTTCTCGTCGTGCCCATGGATGTCACGGACGCGGCACAGGTACTGCAGGCGGTACGAACGGCCGAAGAGCATTTCGGCGGTATCGACGTGCTGGTCAACAACGCCGGTCGCGGCTGGTACGGATCGATCGAGGGAATGGACGAAGCCTCGATCCGGGCAATGTTCGAGCTGAATTTCTTTGCAGTACTGTCCGTTACGCGAGCCGTGCTACCAGGAATGCGCACCCGCAGAAGTGGGTGGATCGTCAACGTATCCTCAGTGGCCGGACTTCTGGCGGCGGTCGGATTCGGCTACTACAGCGCTACGAAATACGCGATCGAAGCCGTCACAGACGCTCTGCGCCAGGAGGTTGCCGAGCACGGCATCTCCGTGTTGGCGGTCGAACCAGGGGCTTTCCGCACCAACGCCTACGCTGGATTCGCCGACGAGCCTGTCGCGGAAGCGATTCCGGATTACCACGACATGCTGGAACAGGTTCGTGCCGATTTCGTCGACATGAACGGGGTGCAGCCGGGCGATCCGTATCGTGGTGCCCGTGCGGTGATCCAAGCGATGGCTCAGGACCCGCCGCCACGCCGACTGATCCTGGGCAACAGCGGGTACGACGCCGTGATCGGTGCGCTGGAACAAAACTTGGGCGACATCCGGTCGAACGAAAGGCTGTCTCGGAGCGCGGATTTTCCGGAGTAACCAAGTTGGTGGAGCTCGCTGATTCTGCCGCGGCTGCACGAGGGGACCGGTGAGATCCAGCGGTTGATCGTCGGAGGCGGACTGATGAGAGCCGAACAGAAGCGCAATTCGTGAAACATGCCAGGCGTAGGCTCCTGGCATGTCGTTCAGAATCCTTCGCTCCGACCACGTCGGCTTCGCCGTCGGTTCCCTCGATGACGCCCTTCGGTTCTGGATCGATGGTCTCGGCGCGGTCCTCGAACGTACCGGTGAGATGGGTGGAGAGTTTCTGGGAGAGGTCACCGGAGCGCACGGGGCTACAGTCCGGATGGCGGTGGTATCCGTTGCGGGTCAGACGATCGAACTGCTGGAATATCGCAACGTCCAGGGAGAGCAGGGATCCTCTCGACCACACGATCCTGGTTTCGCGCATCTTGCCTTCGAGGTCGACAACATCGACGCGGTCCTGACGCGAATCGCGAACTTCGGGTGGACGGCGCAGGGAACTCCTCAACCTATTGCCGGCGGGGCAAAGGTGGGCACCCGCGTGATGTACGCGGTGGGTCCACACGGAGAGACGATCGAATTCATGGAGCCGCCGCAGTGACAACCGATTACCCAGGTCGATCGAACGTTCAGGACAGTACCTGACATAATGTTGATTATCGGCAAACTGTCGACCTGCAGTTCGCTGGGATCGACTGTAGTTCGCTGCAGCCCAACAACTTTGCTCGACGCAGTCGATTCGGCTGAAGCTCTTCGTTGTCCGAAGTCTGCGTCGACGCGACGCGTCCCGGTGGTATCGAAATGCCTGCGGGAAATGTGACGGGCATCCGGTGAACAGTTGTCGCAGCCGGCCCGCTGACTGCCCGCTGTCATGGGATCGGCGCACTGCGGACCGGACGGCACCCTCTCCCTCTCTACTCTTCCTCACCGTTGTTTCGTCACTGTGACGAAACAACGGTGAGGAAGAAGACCAGTCTGGATATCCATTGCCGCGTCGGTCCGATGTGCTGGCTACCGCATACGAACTCTGGTTAGAGTTCGTATGATGGACGCCTTTCTCGAGACATCCCGTCGCCGGAACTTCCACCGCCGAGTTGCTGCAGCCGTACTGATGGCCCTCATTGCATCGTTCGGCCTCGTCGGCTGCTCCGACGATTCGTCCGGCGGAGACGCCGACTTCGAGGGTTTGACCTCGGGTCAGCGTGTCTACGACCGAACGGGTTTTTCTCTGAATCCGGCGCAGACCGCGGACATCCAACGTCAGTTGGAGAACTTGAAGTCCGACACCGGTGCGGACGTGATCGCGTACGTGCGTGAGCTCGATGCGGACCCCGACGACACGTTGGATCAAGTAGAAGACCTGCAGCAGAGATGGGTGTCCCTGACGGGCGTCGACCAGGACACTGCAGGCGCAATACTGATCAACCGGGAGCCGGGAAAGGTCGACGAGGCTCGCGCGGGCATCTTCGTCGGCTCCACGTACGACGACGGTAACGTTCCGCGGGACGAACAAGAGGCCATCATCGAGGACGCACTGATTCCGCCGCTGCGAGATGGTGACGTCGCAGGAAGCCTGACCGCGGGCATAGATCGCCTGGCGTCCGACATTCGCACCGGTCCGCCGGTGACTGCCCTGGACAGATTCGCCGACGGTCCAGGCTCGACCTGGCTGCCGTGGGCCGGTTCGGTGTTCGCGCTTCTCGGGCTGCTTCTGGTGGGAACGGTGTTTCGGGGACGAGCGAAACCGACTGTCTCCCAACAATATCCGACGACGGTTCGACCGGACCAGGCCACCGATGCAGCGTACGCGACCGCCCTGGTGCACCGCAGCGCGCAGCCCAGCGGCGTACCGGGGACCGTACTGGCGCTTGCCACCGCCGATGCGCTCACCTTCGAGCAGGACAAGAAGCCGGGAAAGGTCGACAAAGGGACAGTCAAGATCAGGCTTGTCGACCGAACCCGTGCCCGCGGCGAGGTTCAACAGACGGTCTGGTCGATGCTCGCCGAACGAGCCGAGGACGATGTCGTACCCGGCGACGAGTTGAAGAAGATCGCTCGAGGCCCCGGTGCAACCAAAGAACTCTTGGAGAAAACACTGCGGGACAGCGGATTCGTCGCCGACGGCTCAGGTCGACGCCGGACAGCGTTGGCCGGTTTGGGCGTACTCGGCGGCGCTCTCGCAATCGGAGGAATTGCCGTGGCGACGTCGGGTGCACGGACGATGTGGCTCGCGGCGGTGTTGTCGGGCCTTCTCTTCGTTGCAGGACTGTGGACGGCGATCGCCTACTCACGCTTCTCGGTCGCGGGCCTGGACGCCTCTCGCCCCTGGGAGGCGTACCGCGACGGACTGAAGCAGGCCGCCAAGGACAACGACGAGTCGGTCGATCTGAACGTAGCTCTGCCTGACATCGTTGCGTTCGGCTTGGCCCCGTTCTTTCGGAAACGACTAGAGGCCGCAACCGACCCAGGGAGTGACACGCCGCTACGAGCCTTCACATCACCCGCGGATGCCGACTATGCGGCGGGTGTCCCGGTGGTCCTCCCCTGGTCTGCGTTCTCCGGTGTGTTCGTCTCCAGCAGTAGCGGATCCGTTGCGTCCGGTGGAGGTGCAGGTGGAGGAGGCGGAGCGGCAGGCAGTACCTGACGACTCCCCCATTCGTTTCCGGCGAGCGCCTCCATCACTCGCACCGCTGGCCTATCCGGTGTTGTCCGGTGTACGCGGCTCGTCGGTCTCGGAGTCGGTGCGATCGTCGATGTATTCCGGGGTCGAATGCCCTACTTGGTCGGCCAGTTCCAATCCCGCGCCAGCGTAGACGTTGAAGGCGATATCGACGCCCTGGTCTTTTGCCCACTGCACCTCGTCGTCGTACCGTGCGACCGCCGCCACCGTTCCACCGAAGCCGGACTCTCGCAGACACGCCAGTGCAGTGACGTTCGCACCGTGCCGCGGCATGGCGAGCACCGCGATCCGGACGGAATCCGATCTGCGTAGTCGGTGCCAGAAGTCGAGGTCGGTGGCATCGCCCTCGATGACACGCAGTCCCTGCTCGGCCAGTCGACGGATGCGCGGGCCGTCGTAGTCGACTCCGACCACGTCCAATCGGTAGTGCTCGTTCAGTCGCTGGTAGGCCGCGAACCCCACACGCCCCATGCCGATGACGACGACTTCGGCGTCGCCGGCATCACCGGGGCGTTCCTCGGGGTGGAGGCTCTGCTCGTCCTGGACGGGCAGCCGGCTCGCCATCTTCTCGACCATCAGGTGGCCGCGGCCGTTGACAAGGGCGGACACCACGAAACTCAGAGCCACCGCGATCGACATCTCGACCAGCCACGTGGGTTCCAGCAGCCCGGTCGTCACTCCGACGGAGACGACGATCAGACCGAACTCCGAGTAGTTCATCAGACTCAGTCCTGCGAGCAGGGCCGTTCGATACCGAAGTTTCATCGCGGCGAACAGCGCTACGTAGAGCACGGATTTGAGCGGCAGAACGAGCATCATCAGCAGAGCGACAACGAGACTGGGCACATCGGGTAGTCCGGACAGGCCTATCGAGACGAAGAAGCCCACCAACAGAAGCTCCTTGAGGTGGAACAGAGACCGTGCGAGTTCGGACGACGCGGAATGCGAAGCCAACAGGACACCGATGATCAAGGCACCGAGGTCACCTTTGAGGCCCAGCGTGGAGAACAGTGCGTACCCCGGAACCAGAGCCATCACGATGCCGAACAACGACTGCATCTCGCCGTGCCCCAGCCCGCTCCAAATTCTCCGAAGAATTCGCGTGAGCGGCCACAGCAGGACGAGGGTGAAGGCCCATGGGCTGGGCAGAGTGCCGCTGGTGACCGTCAGGAAGACGACGGCAACGATGTCCTGCATGACGAGGACGCCGATGGCGACGCGGCCGTAGAGCGCATGCGACTCCCCCCGCTCCTCGAGTACCTTGACGACGAACACGGTGCTCGAGAACGACATGGCGAAGGCCAGGAGTGCGATGGTCGTCAGGCTTTGCCCGGACAGCATGGCCAGGCCGGCCACGGCGGCCAACCACAACACCGTGGTTCCGAGCACGACGCTGATCGCGAGATGGACCGACGTGGTGAGCCAGACCTCGCGGCGCAACAGAATGCGGAGATCGAGCTTGAGGCCGATGGCGAACAACAGCAGCGTCACCCCCAAGTCGGCGAGCAGGTCCAGCTGCGGCACCTCACCGACATCGAGAGCATTGATGACGAACCCAGCCGCCAGAAAGCCGACCAACGGAGGTAGTCGCACCGCCATCGCGAGTCCGCCGAGGCCGAATGCGATGACGAGATAAATCGCGGCAACAGTCATGCTCGGTCTCCTCGGTCACGGATCGATCGGTCCGCTGACGCGTCGACGACGTCTTTGCACCCAGCCGGAACGAGCAAAGTAACCCGCGGAGTAGGAAATTGCAGGACAGATGGAATCCAGGGACGGCGACGGCGACCGACGACGTCGATGCGTCGTCGGTCGCCGCAGACCTCATCCAGTCTCGATGCCCACGTCGGAGCGGGTCAGAGCTCGAACTCGGCCGGGTCGATTCCCACTGCGAAGCATGCGTTGCGAACGGCGGCCTTCTCGTGGTCGTCGAAATGCCCGTCGGCACCGCCGATGATGATGCCGATCTGGATGACGGCACGGGCCTGGTCCGGCTTGGACTTCAACTTGCCGATCGTCGCGGTGGCCTCGACTTTTCCGAAGTCGAAGTCACCCTGCAGCTTGTCGCAGTACCAGTCGAACTTCTGGCGGAGCTCATCGGACTCGAAGACGCGGAGAGCTTCGTTTCCGGCGATCAGCGCTGCCGTCTTCTGTCGCTCGGCCGGATCGATCGTGCCGTCCGCGGCGGCGATGAGAGCGCACATCGCCATGCTGCCGTTGGCGAACTCTTTGTTCTTGAACTGGCTGGTCTTGGTTTGCAGCTGCCCGTTCAATTCCTGTGCTTTGGACTTGAGTTGATCCCAGAACGCCATGGAGCTCCTCTGTGTGTCTTTGCGTCCGCGCAAGACGCGCGTGCGTCGCCCATTGTCCACGGACTCGGTGAACAACGACGGGAGCGATGTCGTCGACCGTCGCGCCGCACGAAGGACGACCAGCGAGGAGCCCCGAAAATACTCAGCGCAGCCGCTCGGCATCGTGTGCTTTCGCCACGAGCTCGATACACAGGCGCTGCAGTTCGTCGGCGGCGGCACCTTCTGCCACTGCGGTGCTGACATCCTCGGCCGCGCAGCGCAGTTCGAATGCGCGATCTGCAACGGCCGATGCTTCCTCGGCGGTCAGCACGACGGCGTCGACGGGAATGGACGTCCCCTTGACGGCACTGCGCTGCTCGTACGCACGTTGTCTGCACGATTGTCGGCAGTACCGTCGTTTGCGGCCGGTGCCGACATCGTCGATGGGACGTCCGCACCACTCGCACGTCTGGTTGCGACGGGTTTTCACGGACATGGTCGCTCAGCCTACTTTGCCGGCGAGGTAAGATGCCTTGATCTGCGCGGGCGAGCCGGGAACGAACGGACGCTCGACGACGTTGTAGATCAGTGGGTGGACGACGAAGCTCGGCCGCGCCGAAACCGGCCGGTGGAATCGGCGCACATACCTACTATCGATGGAGAGGACTTCACTATGGCAGATCGTGTACTTCGAGGTAGTCGACTGGGAGCCGTCAGCTACGAGACCGATCGTGATCACGATTTGGCACCCCGCCGCGTGGCTCGCTATCGCTGCGACAACGGTGAGGAATTCGACGTCCCGTTCGCCGACGACGCCGAGATTCCCGGTACGTGGGCGTGCCGTAACGGACTCGAGGGTTCTCTGATCGAGGGCACCGCGCCCGAGGCAAAGAAGGTCAAGCCTCCTCGTACCCACTGGGACATGCTCCTCGAGCGCCGTTCGGTGGATGAACTGGAAGAGTTGCTGAAGGAGCGCCTCGATCTACTGAAGGTCAAGCGACGCGGAGCCTGATCCCCTGAGCGATGCACCGCCCGATTGGAAACAATCCGGCGGTGCATTTTTTCGATTGGTTGGAAACTCGGAGATTTTTTTCGGGTGACTTGTGTGATTATTGTCGTTCAGCGTCCGTTTTCTTCGCGTTTGAGTGGCGCGAAAACGGCTCGGGATGACACCATCGAACATCGCATGTAGTCGGTTACCGAGTCTGTGATGATCGCGGTAACAAATGTCGGCTGCGACCGATAATCATCAGCACCGTAGTCGTCGAAAACAGGGGGCATCAACTCGTGAGCCAGGGTTCCGATCAGTGTCTGCACGACGATCCGCGGACGGCGGCGTCCGACTCGGAATCGGACGGACGCGTTGCGGTCGGCGAACAGAAGTTGGCGGAATTGCGCCGCGAATTGGACGGTATCGACGAGGTCTTGCGCGCAGCCGTACGCGACCGAATCGATGTGTGTGTACGGGTGGCCCACGTCAAACGCGAATTCGGTATTCCCATGATGCAGCCGGGCCGGGTGGGCGTGGTGACCGAACGGGCTCGTGAGTTCGCGTCCGCGAACGGATTGTCGCCCGACTTTCTCGAAGAGTTGTACAAGTCGATGATTGCCGAGGCGTGTCGCGTCGAGGATCTCATCATCGATTCTCCGGGGCCAGAATCTGGCTTCGAGGGCGAACGATAGAGGTACGTCGATGACGATCAGAACCCTCCTTGTGGACAATTACGACTCGTTCACCTACAACCTGTACAGCCTCCTCGCCGAGGTCAACGGCCGACCACCGACCGTGGTCAAGAACGACGTCGCGTGGTCTTCCCTCGACTTCGCCGCGTTCGACAACGTCGTGATCTCGCCCGGTCCCGGCCGCCCGGACGTCGAGCAGGACTTCGGTATCAGTGGTCGAGTGATAAGCGAATCCGGTCTCCCGATTCTGGGTGTCTGCCTCGGCCATCAGGGGATGTGCCACCTCTTCGGGGGCGAGGTCGATCTGGCCCCCGC
The DNA here is from genome assembly GCF_014905595.1 of Rhodococcus sp. NKCM2511. Lineage (NCBI taxonomy): Bacteria > Bacillati > Actinomycetota > Actinomycetes > Mycobacteriales > Nocardiaceae > Rhodococcus > Rhodococcus sp. NKCM2511. The sequence continues at coordinate 131,106 of NZ_BNHJ02000001.1, forward strand.
ACCGATGCACGGCCGCATCACCGACATCACGCACACCGGGGTGGATCTGTTCGAGGGGATTCCCTCGCCGTATTCCGTGGTGCGCTACCACTCTCTGGTCGTCACCCGGACTCCCGCCGACTTCGAGGAAGTCGCCTGGACCCCGGACGGTCTGGTGATGGCGGTTCGTCATCACAGCAAGCCGTTGTGGGGAGTGCAGTTCCACCCCGAGTCGATCAGCACCGAATACGGGCGTGAGCTGCTGGCGAATTTCCGCGATCTGACGCTAGCGCGGTCGAGCGCAGCGAACGCAGCGGGGACCCACGATTCGATGTTCACCATCGAAACCCGCACTATCGACAGCGATTTCGACTCCGAGCGCGTGTTCCAGACGCTGTTCGCGCACGACACCAAGAGTTTCTGGCTGGACGGAAGCGCCGCACTCGAGCCCGAGTGCCGATTCACCGTCATGGGCGATTGCTCCGGGCCGCACGCCGAATACGTGACGTACTCGGTAGCCGAGACGATGGTTACCGTCGAGGGCTCCGACGGCACGAAAGAACACATCCACTCGACGTTCTTCGACTACATCGACGCCCAACTACGTCGCCGAGCTACTCCCCCGCGGCACGATCTTCCCTTTGCATTCGGACTGGGCTACGTCGGCTACCTCGGGTACGAACTCAAGGCCGATACGGGCGGGCAGCTGGTGCACACCTCGGCGACCCCCGACGCCTCGATGGTGTTCTCCGATCGGGCGTTGGTGTTCGACCACGAGGCCGGCACCCTGTACTTGATGGGGTTGGCCGATACCCCCGGGGATCCGGTCCTCGCGCAGTGGTTCGACTCGGTCACCGCAACGCTGAGTGGACTGTCCGAGAAGGCGCAGACCGTGAGCGCGCCCAGTGGGATACCTGCGTCCGGTGCTCCGTTGCTCGGCGCAGAGCTATCCCTGGAGCCACGGCTCAGGCACGATCGCACGCATTACCTCGACCTCATCTCTCAGTGCCTGGCCGAAATCCGTTCCGGTGAAACCTACGAGGTCTGCCTGACGAACACTGCCACCGTGGCCGGTTCCATCGACCCCGCGGCGACGTACTCCTACATGCGGGAAATCAATCCCACCCCGTACAGTGCCTTCTTGAATTTTCCCGACGTCTCGGTCCTGAGCGCCTCCCCCGAGCGATTCCTGCGTATCGACGCCGACCGCATCGTGGAGTCCAAGCCCATCAAGGGAACTCGGCCGCGCGGGGCCACCCCCGAAGAGGACAACGCACTCAAGGCCGACCTCGTCGCGAACGAGAAGGACAAGGCCGAGAATCTGATGATCGTCGATTTGGTGCGTAACGACCTGGCTCAGGTGTGCGTTCCTGGTTCGGTACACGTGCCGAAGCTGTTCGACGTCGAAACCTATGCTCCCGTGCACCAATTGGTCTCCACGGTTCGTGGCCGGCTGCGTGACGACGCGTCGGCTGCCGACTGCATCAGAGCGGCGTTCCCCGGCGGCTCGATGACCGGCGCTCCGAAGATTCGCACGATGGCAATCATCGACAAGCTCGAAGATGGGCCGCGCGGAGTGTATTCCGGTGCCATCGGCTACTTCTCGATCACGGGTACGGCAGATTTCTCGATCGTCATTCGCACGATCGTGGCGACCGAGCACGAGGTCACGTACGGCGTTGGAGGCGCGATCGTCGCGCTCTCGGACCCCGACGAGGAGTTCGAGGAGACGATGGTCAAAGCGGTGTCGATGCGTCGAGCCCTCACTGGCCGGACAGCGAACAGCGGGTAGAGCGCACGCGCTCTACCCGCTGTTCCACATCCCTCGGCCAGTGGCCGTCGTGCTCTACGCAGTGGTGAAGTACTCGAACACCGCAGGCTGAGCTTCGGGGTTGGCGTTGTTGATTCCGATGACCGTGCCGGCGACCGTACCGATCACGGTTCCGATGATGCAGCCCGAGATGAAGTTCGGGAAGATCGAGACGCAGCCGATGGCGAAGCCGAGGCCTGCACCGATGGCCGTGCCGACGCCGCCGCCGTTGTTCCAACCGATGGCGAGCTGGTTGACCATGTTGTCGAAGGCCTGCTGCTTGGTCTTCGCGCCTGCGACCTCAGCGACAGGAACGGTCTGCGGGGTGAGAGTGAGTTCCCGACCTTCGGCACCGATCAGGGGCGCAATGGAGTAGACGGTTCCATTGATGGAGTACTCCAGCGGGATCGACGCCACCGTGGAGCCGGCCTGGTCGACGATCGACACCGTCTCGCTCGTCGCATCGACGCGGAAGAGACCGGCGTCGAGGATGGTCTTGACGGTTCCATCCGGGTTGACCGACGTCTGGTAGTTCATCGACTCCGACGTCGGATCCGCTACGGCCTGGCCTGCGCCGGTGGCTACGGCTGCGGTCAACGCCACCGCGACCGTTGCTGTTCTGATCAGTTTCACTGTGTCCCCTGGTAGTAGTGATTCGCATTCGACCACTCGAGTATCGAAAGCTGATGGTATTCGAGCGAGTGCTCTTTCACGGAAGAACACTCGCAAACGTTATGGATATGTATTGCCCAGATGTGCGTCGACAACCGGACCGATCACCGAGACAGCATCGGGATTGGTCATTTCGTTGTGGAAAACGTCCACACCGTGGATGACGATATCTCCTGACACGTACGGTCGCCATTCCTGTGGTGACCGAACAATTCCGTCACTCGCGCCTTTCGTTGCAGAAAAGAACAAAACATTTCCGTCGAACACGTCCGGGATGAACTCGGCCATGATTCGCGTCGAGTTCTCGAATCCTGCATTGATTCTGCGCAAATGATCCGCCGTGACACCGGTGGTCTGCCCCAGGGATTCGTCGAGCAGTTCGACACCACGTTCGTAGGTCAACGGCTCGGACGACGCCTGAGCAGTCAGATCCAGCCCCAGACCCGCGAGCAGGTTCTCGACGCTCAGCTCACCGTCGGCCGTCTCGTCATGGCCGTCGACGTAGCTGTCCAGCAACGCGAGAGTCTGCACTTCGCTGCCGGTGCTGCGTAGTTCCACGGCGATCGCATGGGCGAGCGAACCACCGAGCGACCACCCGAGCAGGTGGTACGGACCGACCGGCTGGACAGCCCGGATCTCGTCGGCGTACCGGTGCGCGAGGTCTCGAATCGAGCCGAACGGCGTGCCTTCCACGATGCTGGGCAACTGCAGGCCGTACACGGGACGGTCGTCACCGATCTGGGACACCAGGCCCGCATATCCCCACGACAACCCGATTCCGGGATGGACGCAGAACAGTGGTTCCTTGGAGCCTGTGCTGCGCAGTGGGATGACCACTCCGAACACCGAATCCAGTTGCGCACCGGACGAATCGACGTCCGACGCGACCCGAGCCGCGAGCCCTGCCGGGGTCGGATCGACGAACAACGCCTGCAGCGGGACGCGAACTCCGACCGCGTTCTCGATGGCCGGGCCGATCTTGGTTGCCACCAGCGACGTGCCACCGAGCTCGAAGAAGTTGTCGTCCATACCGACTCGTTCGACACCCAACACCTCGGCGAACGCGTCGGCGATGGCTGCTTCCAGATCGGTACTCGGTGCACGATACGGCGTCGTCGACACCGTCAGTTCCGGCACCGGGAGCGCGCGTCGATCCAGCTTGCCCACCGGAGTGAGTGGGATGTCGGCGAGTTCGATGATCGTCGACGGGACCATGTGGCGCGGAAGAACGGTCGCGACACTGTCGCGCAATGCCTCGACGTCCACCGATGCACCCTCGGCCGGCAGGACGTAGGACACGAGAACCGTATCTCCCGACGCCGCATTGTGACCGATGGTCGCCGCGAAGCCGACCTCGTCGTGATCGGTGAGCGCGGAATCGATCTCGCCGAGCTCGATACGGAATCCGCGGACCTTGACCTGGAAGTCGCTGCGTCCGACGAACTCGAGCACACCGGTACTCCCCCAGCGCACGACGTCACCGGTTCGGTACATCCGCTCACCGGCGGTACCGAACGGGTCTGCGACGAAGCGTTCGGACGTGAGCCCGAACCGTCGCAGGTATCCGCGTGCCGTACCGGGGCCTGCGATGTACAGCTCGCCCGACACCCCGGCCGGGACCGGCCGCAGACGTGCGTCAAGCACGAGGAACCGGAATCCGGTACCCGGCCGGCCGACGTCCACCGTGCCGCCTGGCATCAACGGACCGCCGACACTCGCCTGAATGGTCGTCTCGGTCGGACCGTAGCCGTTGAACATCTTGCGGCCCGGTGCCCACTTCGCCACCAGCTCCGGAGTGCAGGCCTCGCCGCCGACGGCGAGGACGCGGACCGTGCCCAAACGCGTCTCGTCGATCGAGGACAACGCCGCCGGAGTCAGGAATGCGTGTGTGACATGTTCCGTTTCGAGCAGGTCGGCCAGTTCGCTGCCACCGAACGTTCCCGGCGGCACGATCACCACGGTGGCGCCGACGCCGAACGCCATCGTGAGCTCGTACACCGAGGCGTCGAAACTCGGCGAGGCGATGTGCGACACCCGCGAATCCCGGGTGGGACGGAATCGATCGATCACCTCGGCCTGCAGGTTGGCCAGGCCCCGGTGCCGCACTGCGACGCCCTTCGGGCGACCGGTCGAACCCGAGGTGTAGATCAGGTACGCCGGGTGGTCGAGGTGCAGCGTCGCGGTGCGCTCGGCATCGGTGACTGCGGCCACGGGATAGCGAGAGAGCTCCGATGACGTCTCGGGATCGTCCAGGACGAGCCACGGCACGGTGTCGGGCAGCGACTGCCGACTGTCGACGTCGGTCAATCCCATTGCCGCACGCGAATCTTCGAGCATGTGCGCAATGCGGTCGGCCGGGTAGTTCGGGTCGACCGGCAAGAATGCCGCACCGGTCTTGGCGACCGCCCACACCGACAGAACCGACTCGATGGACCGAGGCAGTGCCAAGGCGACGAACGTTTCCGGTCCGACGCCGTAGTCGATGAGCATTCGCGCGATTCGGTTCGACCAACTGTCGAGGTCGGCGTAGGACAGGCTCACGCCCCGATACGTGACGGCGACCGCGTACGGGTCGAGCGCCACCGAGGCGGCGAGCATTTCCGGCCACGTTCGCAACGCGACGTCGGCCGACCCGCGAGCTGGTGCCAGAGCCTGCTTCTCGTCGGCACCGAGAATGTCGATATCCCCCACCGCGGTGAGCCGATCGCTGCCGACGGCGTCGAGTACGCGAACCAGTCGCGCCGCGATCGCATCGACGGTGGACGCGTCGAACAGCGAGGTGGCGTAATCGAACGCTGCCTCGAATCCGGTCGGTCGCCCGTCGTCGTCGAAGGTCTCGGACACCAGGAGTTGCAGATCCTGCTTGGCCACGGGAACGTCGAAGTCGAAGCCCTCCACGCGCAGATCCGGTAGCTCGAGTGACGCCTTCTCGTTGTTCTGGAACGACAACGCCACCTGCGACAGCGGTGCATACGCCGTCGATCGCGTGGGATTGAGCACCTCGACGATGCGCTCGAACGGCATCTCGGTGTGATCGAAGGCGTCGAGGTCGTGTGCTTTCACCTGCGTGAGCAGATCCACGAACGAGGCGGAGTCGTCGATCCGGCTGCGCAGCACCAAGGTGTTGACGAACATGCCGACGAGATCGTCCAGTGCCGCGTCGCCGCGCCCTGCCACCGGAGTGGTGATCGCGATGTCGTCGGTACCGCTCAGGCGCGCCAGCACCACCGCGAACGCGGCGTGCAACACCATGAACATACTGACGTTCTGCTCGCGGGTGATCTCGACGAGTGCCCGATGGATCTCGGCGTCGACGGTGAAGCGAACCCGGCCACCCCGGAAATCCTGCGTGGTGGGCCGCGGGCGATCGGTGGGCAACGGCAGCAGATCGGGTAGACCTGCGAGCGCCGTCGACCAGTACTCGAGCTGGGCCGCGGCTACGCTCGACTCGTCCTTCTCGTCACCGAGCAACGAACGCTGCCACAGCGTGTAGTCGGCGTACTGCACCGGCAGGGGCTCCCAGCCCGGCGCTCCTCCCGCGGTGCGCGCCGAGTACGCGAGCACCACGTCTCGTGCCAGCGGTGCCATCGAGGCTCCGTCGGCCGCGATGTGATGCACCACCATCGCCAGTACGAAGACGGGCTCGGCATCGGTATCGGCACCGACGACGTGGAACAGCTCGACGTGCACCGGAATCTCGGTGGTCACGTCGAATCCACGACCCGCCAGGTGCGCCACCCGGTCGGTCAGCACACCGGCATCGATCGATTCCGGCTCGACCACCGGAGCTACCTCCACGGCCGGATGTACGAGCTGGACCGGGAAGTCCGGTCCGTCCGGGAACGTCGTCCGCAGCGATTCGTGCCGCTCGAGTACGTCGACGACTGCCGCGGCGAGGGCCGCAGTATCGAGCTGCCCGGTCAACTTGACGACCAGTGGCACGTTGTACGCCGCCGAGGTGGTGTCGAACTGGTTGATGAACCACATGCGTTGCTGTGCGAGCGACAGCGGGATGTGATCAGGACGTTGTGTCGCAACGAGATTCGGACGCTGCGTCCGTGTGGACGTTGCGCCGACCGCGCTCGCCAATCCGGCGACAGTCGGCATCTCGAAGATCGTGCGCACGCCGATCGTGGTGCCGAGTTCGGCATTGACGCGAGCGATGACACGGGTGGCACTGAGCGAGTCGCCACCGAGCTCGAAGAAGCTGTCGTCGGCACCGACCCGATCGACGTCGAGAATCTCGGCGAACACGGCGGCCACGGTGAGCTCGGCCGGCGTGCTCGGCTCGCGGTACGACGTCGCCGACCCGAACTCGGGCACCGGCAACGCGGACCGATCGAGTTTTCCGACCGGTGTGAGCGGAATGGCGTCGAGCACGACGATGGCTGCGGGAACCATGTGCGACGGCAACATGGCGGCCAGGTGGTCACGCAGGACACCGGTATCGAACGCGTCCGCCGCGCCCTCGGTGGTTCGTACGTACGACACCAGGACGGTCGCTCCCGAGGGACCCGGAGTGCCGAAGGTCGCGGCGAAGTCCACGGACGGATGCGATGCGAGCGCCGCGTCGATCTCGCCCAGTTCGATGCGGAAGCCGCGGACCTTGACCTGCGAATCACTTCGACCGACGTATTCGATCGTCAGATCCGGCGACCACCGCACCACGTCTCCGGTGCGGTACATCCGCGCGCCGGGTGCGCCGAACGGGTCGGCGACGAATCGCTCCGCCGTCAGACCCAATCGATCGTGGTAACCGCGGGCGAGTCCGACACCCGCGAGATAGAGCTCACCTGCGACGCCGACAGGAACGGGCTGCAGCCGTGAATCGAGCACCACCTCGTACACGCCGCGAACAGGACCACCGATCGAGACGGTGTCACCTGCAGTCATCGGGGTGCTGATGTTGGACATGATCGTGGCCTCGGTCGGACCGTAGCCGTTGTAGAGATTCCGGCCCGGGGCCCACTTCGCGACCAACTCGGCCGGTACGGCCTCGCCGCCGACGACGACGTCGGCGAACGTGTCGAGCCCGCTCGGGTCGACCGACGCCAGAGCCGACGGGGTGATGAAGCCGTGGGTGACCGACTCCGCTGCCAACAGTGCCGCGAGTTCGTCGCCGCCGTACACGGTGGGCGGCACGATGATCATCGTCGCGCCGACGCCGAAGGCGAGTAGGTACTCGAGCACAGATGCATCGAAGCTCGGGGACGAGACGTGCAGTGTGCGTGAGTCCTTGGTGATTCGGTATCGCTCGCGCTGCTCGGTTGCGAAGTTGTCGAGACCGGAGTGCGTGACGACGACACCCTTGGGCACACCCGTCGAACCCGAGGTGTAGATGGTGTACGCCGCGCTCTCGAAGGCGATGCGTCCGTTCCGCTCGGTGGCGTCGATCGGCTCGTCGCTGACTGCGTTCGGGCCGTCCGTCGCCAGATCGTCGAGGACGATCCAGGGGACGGTCGACGGCAGGTCGTCGAGATGGGCGCGGGTGGTGACGCCGAACGTTGCTCCGGAGTCGGCCAACATGTGCTCGATGCGATCGGCCGGGTAGTTGGGATCCACCGGTACGAATGCCGCGCCGGATTTTGCGACGGCCCAGACCGTCAGCACCGATTCGATCGACCGTGCGATGCCGAGTGCCACGAAGGTCTCGGTGCGCACGCCGTGGCCCAGCAGAATTCGAGCGAGTCGGTTGGATCGACGGTCCAACTCCCGGTACGTCATTTCGCCGTCGGTGCTGCGCAGTGCGATGGCGTCCGGGTTCACCGCGGCAGCGTCGGAGAAGATCTCCGGCAGCAGCCGGGCCGAGCGTCCATCGGGTCCGAACACCGGTGCCAGCGAGGCGAACTCGGCGTCACCGAGGAGTCGCAGCCGTCCCAGCGGCTGCTGTTCGTCCTCGAGCACGGCGTCGAGGACACGCTCGACGCGATCGACGATGGCGTGCACGGCATCGACGTCGAACAGGTCCGGCAGGTACTTAGCCTTCAGGTTCAGGCGTTCGTCGACCGACGAGACCAGAGTCAGCGGGTAGTGCGCTGCGTCGGTTCCGAGAATGTCGGTGACCTGCATACCGGCGAAATCGGTTGCCGCAGAAGCGCCGGCCCGGTCGACGGGGTACGACTCGAACACCGTCAAGGTGTCGAAAGCCACGCCTGCACCCGCTGCGCGTTGGATATCGGTCAGGCCGAGGTAGTGGTGATCCAACAGCGATGCCTGCTCGGCCTGAACCCGATCGACCAGTGCACCCAGCGTTTCGCTCCGGTCGAGCGTGACCCGGACGGGCAGGGTGTTGATGAACAGCCCGATCATGCCCTCGATACCCGGAACCTCCGGCGGACGACCCGACACCGTCGCACCGAACACGACGTCCTCGCGTCCGGTGAGGGTGGCCAGCACGACGCCCCATGCGGTCTGGACGAGGGTGTTGAGGGTCGATCCACGGCGAGCAGCGAAGTCACGCAGTGCCGCGGTGGTCTCGACCGACAACGACCGCTCGGTCTCCTGCGACACGGTGGACAGTTGCCGGCCACGATCGTCGGTGACCAACAGCGTGGGTTCTTCCACGCCGGCCATGGCACTGACCCATTGCGCGGTGGAGATCGCCACGTCGCGTTGGCGCATCCAGGCCAGGTAGTCCCGGTAGGCAGGAATGCGCGGCAGCATCGAGTCGTCGGACTCGGTGACGTAGAGCGTGATGAGTTCCTTGACGACCAGCGGCGTCGACCATCCGTCCAACAGGATGTGGTGGTTGGTCAGCAGCAGACGCCAGTGATCGTCGGCCAGGGTGATGAGCGTGAACCGCAGCAGCGGTGCCCGGTCCATCTCGAAGCGCACCGCACGGTCGGCCTCGAGAACTGCCTCGAGGGCCACCTCGACATCGGGCTCCCCCCGAAGGTCGATCTCGGACCACGGAACAGTGACCGAACTCTGCACGATCTGCAGTGACTCGCCGTTGCTGTTGTGTACGAACGCTGCTCGCAGGTTGGGATGGCGAGAGACCAGTTTGTCGACGGCAGCATGCATCCGCGTCGCATCGACAGTTCCCCGGAGCTCGAGCCCCAGCTGAACCATGTACGCGTCGACACCCGAACCGGCACTGCCGATCTCGCCGGCCAGGCGAGCGTGGAACAGCAAGCCGGCCTGCAGAGGCGACAACGACCACACGTCGTCGAGATTCGGGAACTGCTCTTCCAGAGCATCGATGGATGTCTGATCGATGTCGACCAGCTCGAGATCCGACGGCGTGAAGCCGCCCGCACCGTCGGCCGAGGCGTGCTCGGTGATCGAGGTGAGGGCCTGCGTCCACAGTTCGATCAACCTGCCGACCTCGTCGGCGTCGAGAACGCCCGCGGGGAAGGCGAACGTCGCGTCGAGCTGCGGGCCGTCGGGGGTCGAGGTGGTGACAGCGTTGATGTCCAGCGCCGCAGGCACCGGCATATCCGGATTCTGCGCGTCGCCGAGCTCTGCGTCGGCCACCGGGATCCAACCCACGTCGTCCATGCCTTCGGTGGATCCGGTGGAGAACCGGCCGAGGTAGTTGAAGCTGACCTGTGGTGCGGCGAAGCCGGACAGTGCCTCGGCAGCAGCGGAATCGAGGTACCGCAGCATGCCGTAGCCGATGCCGTGATCGGGGATCTCGAGCAGCTGTTCCTTGATGGTCTTGACCAGGGCACCGGCCGACGCGCCGCCCGCCAGAGCGTCGGCGACGTCGAGCGACCCGAGATCGAGACGTACGGGGAAGATGGTGGTGAACCAGCCGACGGTCCGACCGAGATCGGCACCGGGCACCACCGCGTCCTCGCGGCCGTGGCCCTCGAGAGTCACGAGAGCGTCCCGCACCGCATCGCCGCGTTCGCGACGCCACGCCGTCAGGGCCAGAGCCAAACCGGCCAGCAGGCCGTCGTTGACGCTGCCGCGGAACACGTCCGGGACAGTGGTCAACAGGCGCTCGGTGACCTCGACCGGCAGGGACGTGCGGACACGCTGCACGGTGGCGTCGACGTCGATTCTCTTGTCGAGCGGGCGAGAACCGATCGTCGGGTCGGCTCCGTCGAGGATCCGACGCCACAGTCCGAGCTCGTCGGTTCGGGCGGCCGTGACCTCGGTGAGTCCGGTGGACCACCGACGCATCGAGGTACCGATCGGAGCCAGTTCAGGCTCCTGGCCGGCGACGATCCGACTCCATGCCGTGGCGAGGTCGGGAACCAGAATGCGCCAGGACACGCCGTCGATCACGAGGTGGTGGGCGACCACGAGCAGTCGACCCGAGCCATTGGGGCTCTGGAACCACACCATCTGCACCATGACGCCGTCGGCCGGAACCAGACGATCGGCAGCGGCGTCGAGCTCGGCCGCGGCAACGACGGAGAATTCGGGGCCGTCGACGGATTCGACCGAGACCGCGTGAAGGACGCTCGCAGCCGAGACTGTTCCGACCGGAGACACTTCCTCGTGCCACTCCCCGTCCGCGTCCTGGTAGAGGCGCGCACGCAGCATGTCGTGACGATCGAGCACCGCTGCCACCGTGCGTTCGAGCGTCTCGCGCTCGATGCCGACCGGAAGCTGAAGCAGCGCTGTTTGTGTGTAACGGCCGAATTCGGTGCTGCGGTCCAACATCCACCGCACGACCGGGGTGAGCGGCATCGGGCCGACTCCCCCACCGTCGAGTTCTTCGAGCACCACGGCGTCGCCGCCGAGAACAGCGACCTCCGCGAGAGCGGCCACGGTCTTGCGCTCGAAGATGTCGCGGGGAGCCAGCACCAGCCCGGCGGCCTTGGCGCGCGAGACCAACTGGATCGACATGATGCTGTCGCCGCCGAGTGCGAAGAACGAATCGTCGACGCCGACGGTATCGAGCCCGAGAACGTCCGCGAACAGACCGGCCAGGATCGATTCGACTTCGGTTGCGGGCAAACGACTTTCGGTGACGTTTGCCGAGAAGTCCGGTGCCGGGAGTGCACGGCGATCGAGTTTGCCGTTGGCGGTCAGCGGCAGCTCGTCCAGGACGATCAACGCTGCGGGCACCATGTACGAGGTCAACGAGTTGCCCACGAAGTCGAGAACGGCCGCATGGTCGAGTGCACGACCGGCCTCGGCCACGACGTAGCCGATCAGGCGATCACCGAAACCGTCGTCGCGGACGGCGACCACGGAAGCCGCTACCCCGTCGAATGCCAGTAGCGCGCTTTCGATTTCGCCCAGTTCGATACGGAAGCCGTGCAACTGGACCTGCATGTCGCTTCGACCCAGGTATTCGAGAGCCCCATCGCGATTCCACCTGGCGGTGTCACCGGTGCGGTACATACGCGCACCCGCATCGCCGGAGGGGTCGGCAACGAAACGTGTTGCGGACAGCCCTGCTCGGCCGAGGTATCCGCGAGAGAGCTGTGCCCCGGACACGTACATCTCCCCGACCACGCCGGGCGGAACAGGATTGAGGCGGGTGTCGAGTACGGCGACACGCAGCGCCGGGATCGCCTGGCCGATGACGCTGGCCGAAGCGGACGCCGCGAACTGCTCGGTCAGAGCCAGGTGGCTCACGTGGACCGTCGTCTCGGTGATGCCGTACATGTTGACCAGGGTCGGCGAGGTCTCCTCGTGCCGTGCGTACCAGCGACCGAGCTGCCCGAGATCGAGTGCTTCACCACCGAAGATGACGTACCGCAGCGACAGTGCGTCCGATCCGTCGGCGGATCCACCGGCCGCGGTTGCCACACGATCGGCTTCGGCGAACTGGTAGAACGCCGTCGGTGTCTGGTTGAGAACCGTGACCTTCTCACGAATCAGCAACTCGCGGAACAGTTCCGGCGAGCGTGCGGTGTAGTAGTCGACGACCACGAGAGTCCCGCCGTGCAGCAGTGGTCCCCACAGTTCCCACACCGAGAAGTCGAACGCATAGGAGTGGAACATGGTCCACACGTCGCGGTCGTCGAAGTGGAACAGATCCGTGGTGTTCGCGAACAGCGTCGCCACGTTACGGTGCGAGATCTGCACACCCTTGGGACGTCCGGTACTACCCGAGGTGTAGATGACGTAGGCGATCGAATCGGCATCGGTGGTGCCGATGCGGTCGGCGTCGGTCAGCGGGGCTCCGGACACGTTTGCCAGCTCGGCGACCGCTTCGGGTGCATCGAGCAGCAGCATCTCGACATCGGAATCAGGCACCGATGCACTGTCGGCGACGGTGGAGATCACACAGACCGGTGACGCGTCGTCGAGCATGAAGGCGAGCCGGTCGGCCGGATAGCCGACATCGATCGGGAGGTAGCCGCCGCCGGATTTGACGACCGCCAGCAGAGCAACGATCAGCTCCTCGGTGCGCGGCATCGCAACCGCCACCAGGGACTCCGACGTCACACCCCGCGACACGAGGATCCGTGCAAGTCGGTTCGAGCGGTCGTCCAGCTCGGCGTAGGTCAGCGAGCGATCGCCGAACACGACTGCCTGTGCTTCGGGGAACTGCGCAGCGGCAGCGGCGAAGCGGTCGGCCAGTGTCGCATCGGTCGCCGTGTGTCCATCGTGGTTCCACTGCCGGGCCATGGCGTCGAATTCACCCGGCAACAGGATGTCGATGTCGCCGACAGCACGATCGGGATCGGTGGTCACGCCGGCGAGGACGGCACCGAATCGAGTCGAGAACTCGTCCACGGAGATCTCGTCGAACAGGTCGACCGCATAGGTGATCGCAGCGGTCATACCTGCCGGAGCACCGGAGTCGTCGAACCGTTCCGCGACGGTCAGCTGGAGGTCGAACTTCGCGACGTGGGCGTCGATGTCGACGGCCTCGACGGTGAGTTCGGGTAGCTCCAGTGCCGCCGAGGTGTTGTTCTGGAATTCGAGCAGTACCTGGAACAACGGCGAGTGATCGGTGGAACGGGCCGGATCGAGGACGTCGACGAGACGCTCGAACGGCACGTCGGTGTTGTCGAACGCCGCCAAGTCCGCGGCACGGGTCCGGCGGAGCAGCTCGGTGAACGAGAGATCGGGCGCTACCTCGGTGCGCAGAACCAGAGTCCCGACGAACATGCCGACCAAATCGTCGAGCGCTGCGTCGCCGCGCCCGGCGATGGGCGTGCCGACTGCGATGTCCTCGGTCCCGCTGAGGCGAGCCATGAGGATCGACCATGCTGCATGCATGGCCATGAACACGGTCGCGTCGTTCGCGCGGGCGAGGTCCACCAGGCCGGCGTGGACGTCTGGCTCGATCTCGAACCGAACACTGTTGCCGCGCATCGACTGCCGTGCCGGGCGAGGATGGTCGAGCGGAAGCGGCAGCAGCTCGGGTAGATCCGCGAGAGTGGACTTCCAGAACCCCAGCTGCTGTGCTGCTACCGAGCTCGGGTCGGATTCGTCGCCGAGAACCGAGCGTTGCCACATCGCGAAATCGGCGTACTGAACGTCGAGTGGTGCCCACATCGGAGCTACTCCCGACACGCGAGATCCGTATGCCACCATGACGTCTCGGGCCAGCGGTGCCATGGACGCGCCGTCGGCGGCAATGTGATGCACGATGATCGACAGCACGAAATCTTCGGGTGCCGTTCGGTACAGAACGGCCCGGAAGGGCAGGTCCTTCGACACGTCGAATCCGCGGGCGGCAGCGGACGAGATCGCGGTGACGATCTCGGTGGCATCGACGTCGACGACGTGCAGATGGGTCGTCGCCGCGTCGGTGCCGAGAATGTGCTGCTCGGGCCGATCGCCGTGCGAGGGGAACACGGTGCGCAGCGACTCGTGCCGCGCCAGCACGTCACCGATCGCAGCGTTCATTGCCTCGATGTCGAGACGGCCTGTCAATCGAACCGCGAGCGGGATGTTGTAGGCGGCCGAGTCGACGTCGAACTGGTTGATGAACCACATTCTCTGCTGAGCCATCGACAACGGAATCGAGCTCGGGCGAGGCTTCGCAGTGAGCGCCGGACGGCGCGCGGCATCGGCCGGGTTGCTGTGCACTCGCACCGCCAACGACTCGACCGTGGGGGCCTCGAACAACGCACGAACGCTGACAGCGGTGTCGAGGGCTGCATTCACCCGAGCGGTGAGGCGGGTGGCGCTCAGCGAGTCTCCACCGAGATCGAAGAAGCTCGAGTCGATGCCGACGCTGCCCACGCCGAGAACCTCGCCGAAGATGTCGGCGATGATTCGCTCGGTCTCGTTGCGAGGAGCGCGCGAGTCGCTGCCGAGGTGCAGATCCGGGGCGGGCAGCGCCTGTCGATCGAGCTTGCCCGCGGGCGTGAGCGGGATCGACTCCAGGGCAACGAACGCCGTCGGAATCATGTGTGTCGGAAGCGAACTCGACGCCCGAGTGCGCAGCGTCGTCACATCGATTTCGTGGCCGGGCCGCGGAAGAACGTAGGCGACCAGGATCGTGTTTCCGGCAGGTCCGTCGACACCGATCGTCGTAGCGAATTCGACTGTCGGATCATCGGTCAGCACCGCGTCGATCTCGCCGAGCTCGATACGGAAACCGCGCACCTTGACCTGGAAGTCGCTGCGTCCGACGTATTCGAGGGTGCCCGACTCGGTCCACCGCACGACGTCGCCGGTTCGGTACATACGCTCGCCGGGCTCGCCGAACGGGTTCGCGACGAACCGCTCTGCCGTCAGACCGAATCGCGAATGGTAGCCACGCGCCAGGGCGGGGCCGGCGAGGTAGAGCTCTCCTGCGACACCGACCGGTACCGGATGCAGACGCGAATCCAGCACTACTTCGCCGAAACCGATTGTCGGCGAGCCGATATCGATGGGCGAGCCCACGTGCAGCTGGTCACTGACGGAGGAGAAGATGGTGGCCTCCGTGGGGCCGTACGCATTGAACATGCGCCGGCCCGGTGCCCACCGTGCGACGAGCTCGGGCGGACACACGTCGCCACCGGTTGCAACGACGCTCAGTTCGGTCAGACCGTCGGGGTCCACCGAGGCGAGGGCCGCGGGAGTCACGAACGCATGCGTGACGTGCTGCTGCGCCAGGAGCTCGCCGAGCTCCACGCCGCCGTATACGGAGGTGGGTGCGATCACCATCGTGGCGGCACCCGAGATCACCATGGCCAGCTCGAGAATGGATGCATCGAAGCTCGGTGACGCGAACGCGAGAACCCGAGCGTTCGGAGTCACCTCGAAACGAGACCGTTCTTCCTCGGCCAGGTTGGCCAGGCCGCGATGAGTGACGGTGACGCCCTTGGGAACTCCGGTGGAGCCGGAGGTGTAGATCAAGTACGCGACCTGGTCGATGTGTACCGGCCGAGTGCGGTCGGAGTCGAGAACCGGTGCGGTCGAACGGTTCGCGAGATCGCGGCGAGTGTCGTCGTGGTCGAGGACGGACCACGTAGCCGAGCCCAGACCATCGACGGCACCGACGTGTTCGGTCGACGTGACGCCAATGGACGCGCCGGAGTCGACCAGCATGTGCTCGACTCGATCACGGGGGTAACTCGGATCGATCGGCAGGAAGGCCGCACCGGTCTTGGCCACGGCCCAGATTGCGAGAACCGATTCGATGGAGCGTGGCAAAGCAAGTGCCACAACGGTTTCCGGACCTGCTCCGCGGGCGATCAATGCACGCGCCAGCGCAGACGACCGAGTATCCAATTCGGTGTAGGTCAGTGTCCGACCTGCGCTCCACACTGCCGTACCACCGGGGTTGCGGGCAGCAGCATCGGTGAGGATGTCCGGCAGGAGGCGCTCGGTCGTGGAAGCGGGACCACGTACCGGGGCCAGCCTGTTCGATTCCTCCGAGGACAGCAGCGACAGCGATGCGACCCGTTGGTCGGTGTCGGTCGCGATCGCCTCGAGAACACGCACGATTCGATCGACGGTGGCGACGACGACACTGTGCTCGAACAGCTCGGGCAGGTACTTGGCTTCGATGTGCAATCGGTCGTCGACCATCGCGACCAGGGTCAGCGGATACTGTGCGGTGTCGCTGCCGTCGTGCACGTCGTGCACCCGCATGCCGGCGAGATCGGTCTCGGCCGACAGACCCGCGCGGTCCATCGGATACGACTCGAACACGGTGAGCGTGTCGAACGCGACCGCGGGACCGACGGCACGCTGGATATCGGTCAGGCCCAGGTAATGGTGATCGAGCAGCGAAGCCTGTTCGGCCTGCACCCGATCGAGGTACTGGCCGAGTGTCTCGGCTGGATCCAGCACGATGCGCACCGGCAGCGTGTTGATGAACAGACCGACCATGGACTCGATATCCGAGACCTCCGGCGGACGTCCCGAGACGGTGGCACCGAACACGACGTCCGTGCGACCGGTCAACGTGCCCAGCACCATCGCCCACGAAGCCTGCACCATCGAGTTCATCGTGATGCCGCGTGCCCGGGCGAGACTGCGCAGTCGTTCGGTCTGCTCTATGTCCAGGGAAACCAACGCGCGGCCGGCCAATGTCGACTCCTGGCGACGGCTCTCGACCGGCGTCAGCAGGGTGGGTTCGGCGAGACCCGCGAGGGCTTCCGTCCATGCCGCACGAGCTGCCGAGTGATCACGCCGCGACAACCACGACAGGTAGTCGCGGTACGCGGGTACACGCGGAAGAACGGCGTCGTCGCCGTCCACGACGTAGAGCGTGAGCAGGTCCTTGAGGAGCAGCGGCGTCGACCATCCGTCGAGAAGGATGTGGTGGTTGGTCATCACCAGACGCCACTCGCCCGGGGCCAGCGTCACGAGCATGAAGCGCAGCAACGGCGCCTGTGCCATGTTGAATCGCGTTGCGCGGTCGTCGTGTTCGATTCGCTCGAGCTCGGCTGCGCGATCGTCGACGCTCAGCGACGACAAGTCGACCGAGGTCCACGGCACGTCGACGTCGTGATGCACGATCTGGATGGATTCGCCGTCGTTGTTGTGGACGAACGCCGTGCGCAGGTTCGCGTGGCGCCGCAGTAGGGCCTGGGCAGCGCGGCGGAAGCGAGCCTCGTCGACGTCCCCGCGGAGGTCGAGCACCAGCTGGACGATGTAGGCATCGACGGACTGATCCGACAGTTCGGCATGGAAGAGCAAACCGGCCTGCAGAGGCGTCATCGACCAGATGTCGTCGAGAGTCGGGTACACCCGCTCGAGATCGTCGATGGACTTCTGGTCGAGGCTCACCAGATCGAGATCGGACGGCGTGAACCCGCCGGTCCCCGGCCGCTGAGCGAGCTGCGTCAGCGCGGTGAGAGCCTGCTTCCACAACTGGGCGAGTTCGGTGACCTCGTCGGCGTCGAGCACGCCCGTCGGGAATGCGAAGGTCGCCTCCAACCGCGGTCCGGTCGGTGTGGCCGTGGTGACCGCGTTGATGTCGAGCGCAGCGGCGACCGGCAGGTCCTCGTCCTGGGAATCACCGACGCCGGAGTCGTCGACCGGCAGCCACCCGTGTCCGCGGAGCTCGTCCGGAACGTCGGTGCTGTATCGACCGAGGTAGTTGAAACTGACCTGGGGTGCCGGGAAGTCACGCAGTGTCGCACCGGCCTCCTCGTCCAGGTAGCGGAGCATGCCGTACCCGATGCCGTGATCGGCAACGGCGAGCAGCTGCTCCTTGACGGACTTGACCAGCGCTGCTGCCGCGTTCCCGCCGGCGAGAGCGTCGTCGAGGTCGATCCCGTCGAGGGTCAGTCGAAGTGGGTAGATGGTGGTGAACCAACCGATGGTGCGGCTGAGATCGGCTCCCGGAACCACATGGTCCTCACGGCCGTGGCCCTCGAGAGAGATCAGTGCGTCGGACACGACGACACCGCGGTTTCGTCGCCACACGGCTGTCGCCAGAGCCAGAGCGGCCAGCAGACCGTCGTTGACGCTGCCGTGGAACGCCTCGGGCAGAGCCGTCAACAGGCCCTCGGTGACATCGGTCGACAGAGTGACTTCGACCTTGTCCACCGTTCGATAGACGTCGATCTCGCGGTCGAGTGCGCGTGAACCGATGAGCGGATCGGGATCGGCGAGCGCGTCGCGCCATACTGCGAGCTCGTCCGAACGCGTTGCGGTGACCTCACGCAGGCCGTGCGCCCAACGACGCATCGAGGTACCGACCGGGGCCAGTTCCGGTGTGCTGCCGCCGAGGATCTGAGCCCACGCCGACGCGAGGTCGGGCACGAGAATTCGCCACGAGACGCCGTCGATCACCAGGTGGTGCGCGACGACGAGCAGTCGGCTGCCTTCGGAGCCGGCGTCGAACCAGACCATCTGAATCATGACACCGGCATCGGGTGCCAGACGATCCACTGCTGCAGCGGCTTCCGACCTGGCCTGATCCGAGAACTCCGGTCCCCGAACACTGTTCGACTCCACCCGGCGGACGACGGACTGCGCCGTCACGGAACCGATCGGGAGCACCTCCATCGACGGCTCTCCGGCACGGTGCAGAACTGCACGGAGCATGTCGTGGTGATCGAGGACGGTCTGAACGGTTGCTTCGAGAACGTCGAGCTCGATATCGGACGGCAGTGTCAGCACGGCAGTCTGTGTGTGCTTGTCGAGTACCGACGTGCGGTCGAGCATCCAGTGCACGATCGGGGTGAGCGGGACGTCTCCGACGCCACCGCCGGGCAGCTCGTCGAGCACGAGCGGAACGGTCCCGTCGCCGGCGGCGACGACCTCGGCCAGTGCGGCAACGGTTTTGTGCTCGAACACATCTCGCGGCGACAGAGCCAGCCCTGCCGCTTTTGCGCGGGAGACGAGCTGAATCGACATGATGCTGTCTCCGCCGAGCGCGAAGAAGGAGTCGTCGACTCCGACGCGATCGAGGCGGAGCACCTCGGCGAACAAACCGGCAAGCGTCTTCTCGACGGCATTGTCGGCGTCGCGTCCCGAGGTGACCTGAGCGGACCAGTCGGGTTCGGGGAGGGCTTTGCGGTCGAGTTTGCCGGCCGGAGTCAACGGGATCGACTCCAACATCACGAACGCCGAGGGCACCATGTGCGCAGGCAGCACCGACGCCGCATGATCACGCAGCACACCGGCATCGAACGACGCACCGGCCGCCGGCAACACATACGACACCAACACCGTCGACCCCGCCGCGGACTCACGCCCGACAGTGACCACGAAATCGACACCCGACACCGACGCCAACACCGAATCGATCTCACCCAACTCGATGCGGAAACCACGCACCTTCACCTGAAAATCGCTGCGCCCCACATACTCCAACGCACCCGAGGCATTCCACCGCACCACATCACCGGTGCGATACATCCGCGAACCCGCACCACCGAACGGATTGGCCACGAACCGCTCCGCCGACAACCCCGACCGCGCGTGGTACCCACGAGCCAACGCCGGACCCGCCAGATACAACTCACCCACCACACCCACGGGCACCGGATTCAACCGCGCATCCAACACCACCTCCGCGAAACCGATCGTCGGCGAACCGATATCGACCGACTCCCCCACCACCAACGCCGACGAAATCGACGAGAAGATCGTCGCCTCCGTCGGACCGTACGCATTGAACATCCGCCGACCCGGCGCCCACCGCGCCACCAACTCCGGCGCACACACATCACCACCGGTGACCACGACCTCCACCGAATCCAACCCCACCGGATCCACCGACGCCAACGCCGCAGGAGTCACGAACGCATGCGTGACCAGCTCCTCGGCGAGCAACGACGCCAACTCCACCCCACCGAACACCATCGCCGGCGCAATCACCATCGTCGCCCCACCCGAGAACGCCAACACGAACTCGAGAATCGAAGCATCGAAACTCGGCGACGCGAACGCCAGCACCCGAGACGACGGCCCCACACCGAACCGAACCCGCTCCTCGGCAGCCAAGTTCCCCACACCACGATGAGTGACCACCACACCCTTGGGCACACCAGTGGACCCCGAGGTATAGATCAGATACGCCGCATCATCGAGACGCAACACACCCGAACGCTCGGCATCCAACACCGGAGCAGGCGAAGCGAACGCCAGATCCGCCACCACATCGGCATCGTCGAGCACCACCCACGACACCCCACCCACACCGGACACCGCATCCAGATGCGCACCCAACGTCACACCCACCACAGCACCGGAATCGACCAACATGTGCTCGATCCGATCCACCGGATAATTCGGATCCACCGGCAAGAACGCACCACCGGCCTTCGCCACCGCCCACACCGCCACCACGGACTCCACCGACCGCGACAACGCCAACGCCACGAACGACCCCGGACCCACACCACACGACATCAACACCCGCGCCACACGCGACGACGCCGCATCCAACTCCCCATACGAGAGCACCCGAGAACCCGACACCACCGCAACACCACCGACACCAGCAACACCGACCGCACCAGCCAACAACTCCGGCAACACCACACCCGCAACAGAACGCGGACCACGAACCGGAGCCAACGCTGAGTACTCGTCGCTCGAGAGGATGTCGATGTCGCCGATGCGAACGGACGGCGTGGCCGTCACAGCGTCGAGGATCCGCACCAGACGATCGGACATGACACGCACGGTGTCGGCATCGAACAGTTCTGTGGCGTAACGGAAGCTGGCTTCGATGCCGACCGGGTTCCCGGAAGCGTCGAACTCCTCGGAGACCGTGAGCTGCAGGTCGAAGTTGGAGATGTCGTTGGGCAGTTCGATGCCCTCGATCGACAGCCCGGGCAAGGTCACCGTCGGTCGATCGGTGTGCTGGAACTCGAGCATCACCTGGAACAACGGGGCGTGAGCGGTGGACCTGGCGGGGTCGACGGCGTCGACGACCCGCTCGAACGGCACGTCCGCGTGGGTGAAGGCCGCCAGGTCGACGGTGCGCACATCCGCCAACAGATCCTCGAACGGGGTCGACCCGGGCACCTGGGTGCGGAGGACGAGCGTGTTGACGAACATGCCGACGAGCTCGTCGAGTGCGGCATCGCCTCGCCCGGAGATCGGTGTGCCGACCGAAATGTCCTCGGTACCGGACAGCCGTGCCAGCAGCACGGCCAGAGCGGCGTGCACGATCATGAACGAGCTCGAATTGTGCTGCGCGGCAACGGCGACGAGCCGAGCATGCACTGCGGGATCGATCGCGAACGAGACGGTGTCGCCGCGCAAGGACGCCACTGCCGGACGCGGACGATCGGTCGGCAACGGCAGCACTTCCGGGCTACCCGCCAACGCGTCGACCCAGTACGTCACCTGCTTCGCCATCAGGGAGTCGGGATCGGATTCCTCGCCGAGGAATCGGCGCTGCCACAGCGCGTAGTCGGCGTACTGCACCGGCAACGGTTCCTGGCTCGGCGCATGACCTGCAGCTCGGGCGCTGTACGCCACCATCAGGTCGCGGGCGAGCGGCGCGCTGGAGAAGCCGTCGGAGGAGATGTGATGGACCACCATGACGAGTACGTGTTCGTTCTCGCCCTGACGGATCAGGCGGACGCGCAACGGAACATCGGCCACGACGTCGAAGCCGGCACCGGCGACGGCGCCGATGAGCTCGGCGACCTGCCGGTCGTCCTCTGCGGGAACCGGAGTCAGGTCCGGAACGGCCGATGCCACGTCGAGGACGGACTGCACGGGGCCGTCGTCGGTGAGCGGGAACATCGTTCGAAGAGACTCGTGGCGTGTGAGCACGTCCGCTATGGCCGAGCGCATCGCGTCGACGTCGAGGATGCCGCTCAGGCGCATCGCGAACGCGACGTTGTAGGCAGCCGACTCGGTGTCGTACTGATTGATGAACCACATCCGCTGCTGTGCCAGAGACAGCGGCACCACCGCGGGTCGTTCCTGTGGCACCAACCGAGGCGTCGGTGCGGAGTCCTGTGTGCTGACGTCGATGCCCGCGGACAGCGATCGAACAGTCGGTGAATCGAACAGATCTCGGATGCCGATGTCGGTTCCGAGGGCGGCATTGACGCGTGCGACGAGGCGCATCGCGATCAGCGAGTTGCCGCCGATCTCGAAGAAGCTCGAGGTCGCGCTGACCTGTGCGACGCCGAGCAGATCCGCGAAGACGCCCGCGACGATCTCTTCGACCGGATTCTCCGGTCCGACGAATTCGGACGCAGCAACGGTGAACTCGGGGGCCGGCAGTGCCTTTCGGTCGAGCTTGCCGCTGGCATTGAGAGGAAGTGAGTCGAGTACGACCACATGCGAGGGCACCATGTACCCCGGCAGCCGGCGTCCGGCTTCGGCGATCACCTCGGCCGAGTCGACCGCGTGACCGGACGCGGAGACCACGTAGGCCACCAACGTCTCGCCGGTGTTCGGATCCTTGTGCACCAGAGCGATTGCCTGGGCGACGGACTCCGAGCGCAGCAGCACCGCTTCGATCTCGGGAAGCTCGATACGCAGACCACGCAGCTTCACCTGGAAGTCGGTACGGCCGATGTACTCGAGTTCGCCGTCGGCGCGCCAACGAACCAGGTCGCCGGTGCGGTAGAGACGTTCACCCGGCTCGCCGAACGGATCGGCGACGAAGCGATCGGCGGTGAGATCGCCGCGGCCGACATAGCCGCGAGCGAGCTGAACTCCGGCCAGGTACAGCTCCCCGGGAGCACCGATCGGGGCCGGTCGAAGCGACGCGTCGAGCACGTACAGACGGGTGTTCCAGACCGGAGAACCGATGGGAATGGACACGCCGTCGTGGCCGGTGACGTGGTAGTAGCTGACGTCGACGGCGGCCTCGGTAGGACCGTAGAGGTTGTGCAGCTCGGCCTGGGAGAACTGCGCGAACTGCGCGGCGGTGGCGGGCGGAAGTGCTTCGCCACTGCAGAAGACGAGCCGTAGTGACACACAGTCCGCAGCCCGAGCTCCGGCTGCGAACACCGCGAGCATCGACGGCACGAAGTGCGCGGTGGTGATGTGTTCGGCCGCGATGATCTTCGACAGGTACACCGGGTCGCGATGGCCGTCGGGCTCCGCCACGACGAGCTTGGCACCGACCTGTAGGGGCCAGAAGAACTCCCACACCGATACGTCGAACGTGGCCGGGGTCTTCTGCAACACCGTGTCGGCGGGCGCGAGGTGGTACTCGTCCTGCATCCACAGCAGTCGGTTCACGATGGCCGAGTGCGTGACGGCGACGCCCTTGGGTCGGCCGGTGGAGCCGGAGGTGTAGATCACGTAGGCGGTGTTGGCTCCGTGCAGGCTTCCGAGGCGGTCCTGGTCGGTGATCGTGGAGCGGTCGCGATCGGAGACGTCGAGAAGATCCACCGCGAGAACAGGAGTGGCGACCGCGATGTCGATCCAATCGCGGCTCGTGGTGAGAATGCACACCGGCTGAGCGCTCGACAGCACGTAGGACGATCGCTCGACCGGGTGATCGGGGTCGATCGGTACATAGGCACCGCCGGCCTTGACGATCGCGTACATACCCACGAGCAGATCGATCGAACGTCGGATCGCGAGCCCGACGTGGGACTCGGGCCCTACACCCAGTGAAATGAGATGCCGTGCAAGCTGATTGGCGCGCTCATCCAGCTCCAGGTAGGTGATGTGCTCGTCCTCGAAGACGAGGGCGGTCGAGTACGGACCACGCAGCACCTGACGGTCGAACAGACTGCTCAGAGTCATGTCGACGGCCCCGGTGTGGAGCTGTCGGTGGACCGGATCCTCGATGAGACGTGCAGTGTCGTTCCACTCGAACAGTACGAGTTCTCGTTCGGCCGGGGACAGAATGTCGATGTCGCCGGTACGAATGTCCGTCGAGCTGCCGATGGTCGCGACGATCCTCAGGAACCGGTCGACGAAACGGTCGATGGTCTCGGGATCGAACAGATCCGTTGCGTACGTGAACGACGCCGACAGGGCACCGGACTCGTCGACCGGTTCCTGGTCGACGCGAAGCTGCAGATCGAATTTCGCAGTGTCGGTACCGATCTCCTCGAATTCGACGACGAGTTCGGGCAGCTCGAGCACGGCGGTGGCGTTGTTCTGGAATTCGAGGAGCACCTGGAACAGGGGTGAATGATCGGTCGACCTGGCGGGATCGAGTACGTCCACGAGCCGCTCGAACGGAATGTCGGTGTTGTCGAACGCCGCGAGGTCGGAGCTACGAGCGCCGGCGAGCAGTTCGGCGAAGCTGGCCTGTGGCTCGACCTGCGTGCGGAGAACGAGGGTTCCGACGAACATTCCGACGAGATCATCGAGTGCTGCGTCCCCTCGGCCGGCGATCGGGGTGCCGATGGCGATGTCCTGGGTACCGCTCAGGCGCGCGAGGAGCACGGCCAGAGCGGAGTGCACCACCATGAACAGAGTCGACTCGTGTTCGGCAGCAACCGAAGACAGGCGAGCTGCGACATCGGCCGGAATGGTGAACGGTGTGACGCTGCCGCGCATCGACTGACGGGTGGGGCGTGGTCGGTCGAGCGGCATCGGTAGTACGTCGGGAAGGTCGGTCAGCGCGGACTTCCAGAATTCGATCTGGCGTGCTGCCACGGACGTGGGGTCGTTCTCGTCGCCGAGCACCTCGTGCTGCCACAGCGCGAAGTCTGCGTACTGCACCGGCAGTGGCGTCCACGCCGGCTGCGAACCCGCGGATCGAGCACTGTAGGCGACCATGACGTCGCGGGCGAGCGGTGCCATCGAGGCGCCGTCGGCAGCGATGTGATGGACCACGATCGAGAGCACGAAGCTCTCCGGGCCGGTGCGGTACAGAACCGCCCGGAAAGGCAGATCGACGGTGACGTCGAATCCCGTTGTGGCGGAGGTACGCACGAGCGCGTCGACGGCATCGGCAGTCACGTCGACGACACGGAGCGGAAGGTTCGGTCCGGTGACCTTCTCGGGCGGAAGTATCACCTGATTCGGCAGGTCGCCCACTGTGGGGAACACCGTGCGCAGCGACTCGTGTCGAGTCAGCACGTCGCCGACGGCAGCGGACATCGCATCGACGTCCAGCCGGCCCGACAGGCGAACGAGTAGAGGAATGTTGTACGCAGGCGAGGATGCATCGAACTGATTGATGAACCACATACGTTGCTGCGCCAGCGACAGCGGAACGGACTCCGGCCGATCGGCGGGAACCAGTGCCGGGCGACGGTGCAGCGATGCGCCCGTCGACTCCGCACGGTCGGCGAGGGTGCGAACCGTCGATGCCTCGAACAGATCGAGAACCCGCAGATCCGTACCCAGAGCTGCGTTGACGCGGGCGATCAAACGCGTTGCGACAAGGGAGTTTCCGCCGAGATCGAAGAAGCTGTCGGTGACGCCGACACGATCGAGCTCCAGTACGTCGCAGAACACGGCAGCCACAGCCGCCTCGTACTCGGTTTCCGGCGACTCCGTGGTGCTCTGAGAACCGAGCTCGGGTTCGGGGAGGGCTTTGCGGTCGAGTTTGCCGGCCGGAGTCAACGGGATCGACTCCAACATCACGAACGCCGAGGGCACCATGTGCGCAGGCAGCACCGACGCCGCATGATCACGCAGCACACCGGCATCGAACGACGCACCGGCCGCCGGCAACACATACGACACCAACACCGTCGACCCCGCCGCGGACTCACGCCCGACAGTGACCACGAAATCGACACCCGACACCGACGCCAACACCGAATCGATCTCACCCAACTCGATGCGGAAACCACGCACCTTCACCTGAAAATCGCTGCGCCCCACATACTCCAACGCACCCGAGGCATTCCACCGCACCACATCACCGGTGCGATACATCCGCGAACCCGCACCACCGAACGGATTGGCCACGAACCGCTCCGCCGACAACCCCGACCGCGCGTGGTACCCACGAGCCAACGCCGGACCCGCCAGATACAACTCACCCACCACACCCACGGGCACCGGATTCAACCGCGCATCCAACACCACCTCCGCGAAACCGATCGTCGGCGAACCGATATCGACCGACTCCCCCACCACCAACGCCGACGAAATCGACGAGAAGATCGTCGCCTCCGTCGGACCGTACGCATTGAACATCCGCCGACCCGGCGCCCACCGCGCCACCAACTCCGGCGCACACACATCACCACCGGTGACCACGACCTCCACCGAATCCAACCCCACCGGATCCACCGACGCCAACGCCGCAGGAGTCACGAACGCATGCGTGACCAGCTCCTCGGCGAGCAACGACGCCAACTCCACCCCACCGAACACCATCGCCGGCGCAATCACCATCGTCGCCCCACCCGAGAACGCCAACACGAACTCGAGAATCGAAGCATCGAAACTCGGCGACGCGAACGCCAGCACCCGAGACGACGGCCCCACACCGAACCGAACCCGCTCCTCGGCAGCCAAGTTCCCCACACCACGATGAGTGACCACCACACCCTTGGGCACACCAGTGGACCCCGAGGTATAGATCAGATACGCCGCATCATCGAGACGCAACACACCCGAACGCTCGGCATCCAACACCGGAGCAGGCGAAGCGAACGCCAGATCCGCCACCACATCGGCATCGTCGAGCACCACCCACGACACCCCACCCACACCGGACACCGCATCCAGATGCGCACCCAACGTCACACCCACCACAGCACCGGAATCGACCAACATGTGCTCGATCCGATCCACCGGATAATTCGGATCCACCGGCAAGAACGCACCACCGGCCTTCGCCACCGCCCACACCGCCACCACGGACTCCACCGACCGCGACAACGCCAACGCCACGAACGACCCCGGACCCACACCACACGACATCAACACCCGCGCCACACGCGACGACGCCGCATCCAACTCCCCATACGAGAGCACCCGAGAACCCGACACCACCGCAACACCACCGACACCAGCAACACCGACCGCACCAGCCAACAACTCCGGCAACACCACACCCGCAACAGAACGCGGACCACGAACCGGAGCGAGACGCGCACGTTCGGCGGCGGAGAGCAACTCCACGTCACCGACGGCACGCTGTGGGTCATTCGTCAGTGCGTCGACGATGCGCACCAGACGACGACCGATCTGAGCAACACTGCCGGCATCGAACAGTTCTGTGGCGTAATCGATGACGACATGCGGAGATTCGGACTCGTGAACCGTGACGACGAGATCGAAATCTATTCCGTCGCGCGGAAGCGGAGACTCCCCGAAGCGGAGCGCGACCTGGGCGAGGGGGTTGTGCGAGCCGGTTTCGGCCGAGCCGAGTGCTCGGGCTATCTCGGCGAAGGTGGCATCGGCGTGGGCCGACGCATCGACGAACTCTGCCGCGGTGGTGCCGACGAAGTCCGAGAACGACTGACGGCCGTCGGGGCGGGTGCGCAGAACAACCGTCTCGCCGCGGCCGGAGGGCACTGCGATCGAGACGTCGTCCGTGGATGCGAGACGCGAAAGAAGAACGGCCACAGCGGATTCGAGCACGACGAACGGGGTGGTCGAGCTGTCGTCGGCGAGTCGGCTCACGGCATCCCACGCTGCGGACCCCAGGGCGACCTCGTGCGACGCGCGAACATGCCCGATGCGCGAAGGCCGGGGGCGGTCGGTCGGCAGCGCGAGCAGGTCCGGCGCATCGGCCAGTCGATCGACCCAGTGGGCTACGTGCGCCGCGGCGCGACGGCGGCGGCGACCTTCGAGGGCGCTGTCCGGATGAACTTGCAGGACGGGCACGTCCGGGCCGGAGGCGATGAATTCGGTGACCATGTCGACGAAACTGGAGTGATGCGTCGTCAGGTCGTTGTCGTCGTAGCGGTTGGGGTTTGCCCGGAAATCGACGAATGTTCTTGCAGGAGTGCCACTCTGGTAAACGTTGACGAGGAGGTCCTCGACCGGGCCGGACGTGACGATGTTGAATTCGCCGACGATCGAGCCGAGCTGAATCTGCTGATGGAACAGCATCATGTTGACCATCGGGCCGGCGAGTTGTTTGTCGCTTCCCGTGGCTGCCAACTCGCGCCGGATATCTTCGATGCTGAACCTCTGGTGCCGCAACGCACCCATCAGCTCGAGCTGTACCTGCTGTACGAGTTCACCGACGGTGGCCTTCTCGGAGACGCGCATCGGAATGGGTGCGACGTTGACCAACATTCCGCCGGATCGACGGAGGAGGGCCGTGGTGCGCGCGGACACGGGGATGTTGACCAGGACGTCTTCTCGCCCGGTCATGCGCGAGAGGTAACAGCCGAATGCAGCGATGAACACCGCGGCGGCGGTCCCACCCTTCGTCGAGTCCGACGCTTCGAGTTCGGTGACGACGTCATCGGGCAGTGCGACACTGCGCAGCTTGCTGGCCGCGATGGTACGACCGGGTGTGTTGGACAGCGTGGCACCGTCGTGGATGCCCGCAGCCCTCGATGTCCAGTACTCCTTGTCCGTCTCGAAACGAGTGGACGTCCGGTACTCCTGATCGAGGTCGTACAGTCGCCGAAGTTCGGCTGCCTTGTTCGGCTCGGGTTCGACATTCTCGACCGCTGCGGTGTAGAGCGCGGCGGTGCGCTGGACCAGTGTCATGGCACCGTAGCCGTCGAGGGCGACGTGGTGGATCTTGCTGTACCAGAGGTTGCGTTCGTCCTCGACCTGAAGGATCCAGCTGTCGACGAGCGGATCGTTCTCCATGTCGACCGGCTTGACGTAGTTCTCGTCTATCCACGCCAGCGCCGACGCCATCGGATCGTCTTCGCCGCGAAGATCCAGGTAGTGCACCGACTGATCTATGCCGTGGTCGACCGTCTGAACCGGCTCCCCGTCGACCTGGGCCAGGCGCAGGTAGGCCGACTGGAACTCGTGCCCGGCGCGGGCCGACGCCTCCTGGAGAACCGCTATGTCGAGTGGTCCGCGCAGATCGACGTATTGGGCGATACAGACAGCGACGTCAGGCGCGAGTTGTTGCGCAAACCACATTCCGCGCTGCGCCGAGGACAGCGGGAAGGAATTGTCGAACCCTGTTCCGGTCGGCGGGACCTGAGAGCCACCGGTGGTCACTGCGCGCATTCACTTGCCTTTCGGCGGGACGGAGGCACCGGCAAAAGCCGACGTCGAACCCGTGGAATCGGAGCCTTCGGCCGGGTGAGAGATCTCCGGCCGCGGCGGCGTCTGCGCGCGATTGAGCAATTCTGGCGTCCGTTCTGGTCTGCGTTCGTATCGGTCCACACACACTCGATGGCGGTTGTGGGGCTGTTTGGATTCGTCGCCTGGAGCTTGTCGGATTGAAACAGGGAAGAACCCCGTTTTCACCGGGCGGGCTGCATCGCGGGAACCTCACGCGAAGTAGAGCCGATCGACGGTGTCCGTGAACTCAGGAACACGGTTCCCCCTCCCTGTCAGGCGCTCGATCCGGACGCGGCATCGATGCCGATTGTTCGCTCCCCTGACATCGTGACCGAGGCGGCGTTCGGGGGTACGACGGCGGCCGCATCCTGGACCTCCAACACCTCCAGCGGCTTACAAAGATACAACATCGGCCAAGTTCTTTTGTGCGGTAGTCCTAGTGGGCATCGATTGTTCGGGGAAGCTTGTTACAGGATCGCTTGTGTGCGCCACCCGGCCACCGTTTTTACATCGAACGAATGATAGTGATTCGGACCGGCGATGCGCCGAATACCGACCCGAACGAACTTGACGATTGTTTCATTCACGAAGCCGTCGACGTCGGACGTCGACGAGCGTCGCGATCAAGCCCACTGCCGCGGCCAGAATCAGCGCCAGCTCCGTGCCGAAACCGATGCGCGTTGCCGGTGTGAGCGAGCTCCGCAGTTCGACCGTCGATACCAGTACATCCGGCTCGAACAGCGGGGTTTGCTGCAGGACGTTCCCCTCGGGTCCGACTACGGCACTGACGCCGCTCGTCGCCGCAACCACGACGGTGCGTCCGTGTTCGACGGCTCGCACCCGCGACATCGCCAGCTGTTGATACGTCATTTCCGTATCGCCGAACGTGGCGTTGTTGGTAGGGATCGCGATGAATTGCGCACCCGAACGAACGGACTCGTCGAGGGCCCGATCGAATGCGACTTCGTAGCACGTGGCTATTCCGGCCGCCATTCCTGCAGCGTGTACGACACCGTTTCCATTTCCAGGAACGAAATAACCCGCTCGATCGGCGTATTCCGAAAACAGCCGAAAAAAACTTCGGTACGGCAAGTATTCACCGAAGGGCTGAATGATCTTCTTGTCGTGCCGCTCCCCTGGTCCGTCGGCACCGTTCCATGCGATGACGGAATTGGTGTTCGTGTTGTTCGCGTTGACCAGGACGGTGCCCACGAGAATCGGGGCACCGACGGCAACCGACGCCTGCGTGATGAGCGTCGCAGCGTCGGAGTTGCGCAGCGGGTCGATATCCGACGCGTTCTCCGGCCACACGACGAGATCCGGCGCGGGTTGTTTGCCCGCGTCGACATCGGCGGCCAACGCCATCGTTTCGCGCACATGGTTGTCCAGCACCGCGCGTCGCTGCGCGTTGAAGTCCAGCCCCAGGCGAGGAACACTGCCCTGAATGGCAGCGATCGTCGCCGTGCGATCGCCGTCCCCGGTGTCGTTCGTGTGCAGAGTCGGGATGAGCGACACCGCAGTGATCGATGCGATCGCCGTGGTCACGACCGGTCCGACGAGCGATCGGGCGGTGACGCGACGCGTGAGTGTCAGCACCAGCGCGGCCAGTCCGGTACCGGTGAGCGCGACCCCGAAACTGAGCAGCGGTGCGCCTCCGATGCTCGCCAACGGAAGCAACCAGCCCTCGGGTTGTCCGAACGCCAGCCGGCCCCACGGAAATCCTCCGAAAGGAACGCTCGCCCGAAGCCACTCGGCGGCGCTCCACATCAGTGCCATCGACAGCGGCCACCACGCGCTCCGCGCAACCAGCACGGCCGTCATACCGAACAGACCGAGGAATACCGATTCGGCTGCGGCCAGCGCGAGCCACGGCACCGGGCCGACGTAGACGCCGATCCACGGGAGCAGAGGAACGAAGAAGGCGAGGCCGGCCACGTAGCCGTATCCGAATCCGCCTTTCAGCGACACCGATCGCCGACCGCCGAACCCCGTCAGAACCAGTGCCAGTACTGCGATGCCGATGGGTGCCAGAAACCAGAGCGTTCGCGGCGGAAAACTGGCGAAGACGAGCGCGCCGGCAACGGCAGCCAGGACGGTCGACAGCGCAGGCCCGTACAGCCGGGTCAGTCGCGCGGTCGAGGAGTTCTCACTGCTCATGAACGACCCGTCCACGGTGCACCGTCATCGAGCAGCGGGGACCGACGGACGACGCCTCGAGGCTGGGCAGCGGTGCCACGCCCGCACGGGGGTCGGTCGACCACCGTTGAACGCTGTCCTTCGGTGCTCGCACGACGAGCTCGTCCACGTCCCACACCGCAAAGGACGCGGGGGCTCCCGGCACCAGTGTTCCGGCCAAACCGTCGCGCACTCCCCCCGCCCGCCATGCACCGCGCGTCGCAGCCGAGAACGCAGCACGGGGCGACACCGAGCTCCCCGGAGTGCGGTGGTTCGCCGCAGCCCGGACCGTCGCCCACGGATCGAGGGACGTCACCGGCGCATCGGAGCCGAACGCCAGCGAGACTCCCGCAGACGCCAGGCGTGCGAACGGGTGGAGTTGGGCAGCGCGCTCGGCACCCAGACGCGCGGCGTAGAGGCCGTCGGCTCCGCCCCACGCCGCGTCGAACGCCGGCTGCATGCTGGCGATGACGCCCCACGACGCCAACAGGTCGGCTTGCTGCGCGGACACCATCGCCACGTGCTCGAGCCGGTGTCCGCAGGACGCGACGGCGGGTGTGCCCAGATCGGCGACCACCCGGCCGAATGCAGTGACGGCGGCCGACACAGCGGCGTCGCCGATGACGTGGAAGCCGGCCTGAATTCCGGCCGTCGTGCAGGCGGCGATGTGTGCAGCTATGGCGTCGACATCTGCGTACGACACACCGGTTCCGGGACCATCGGCGTACGGCGAGCTCAACCATGCGGTGTGCGACCCGAGGGATCCGTCGACGAAGATATCGCCTGCCAATCCGTGGGCACCGGTCTCTTCGAGCAATTCGCGGGCGCGTTCGGCGGTATCTGCCAGCTCGCCCCAGTAGCCGCGTATTTCGACGCCGTGCTCGGTGTTCATGAGTTCTCGGAAATCGACGATGCCCGACACCACCGGTCCTGCACATTCGTGGACCGCGACGATTCCGTGCGCCGCTGCTGCATCGAGCGCAGCAGCCCTGGCCCGGCGTCGGGTGTCGGCGGTGAGCAGCGAGCGAGCGGTCTGCCGAGCACGATGGTGGGCGTCTGCGGTCAATGGAGACTGTTCGGAGTAGCCGGAGGTGGCGTCGGCAGCGGACGCGGCGAACCGCAACCGGGTGGATACGGCGGCAGAATGCGAGTCGACTCGGGTGAGGTACACCGCTCGTCCGGGAGCAGCCGCATCGAGTTCGGCGGTGGTGGGAGGACGTTGTTCGGACCAGGTCGACTCGTCCCAACCGTGACCCCAGAGCAGTTCGTCTTCCGAGGATGCCGCATGTTCTCGCACCATGCGCAGGCACTCTTCGATCGACGTGGACCGGCTCAGGTCCAGGCCGATCAGCGACAGTCCGAGGTCGGTCACGTGAACGTGCGTGTCCACGAACGCCGGAGCAACGAAAGAACCGGCCAGATCGGTGATGGGAACGCCGGGGTGCAAGGCTCTTCCGGTGCGATCCTCACCGATCCAGCTGATGATTCCGTCGGTCACGGCCATGGCGGTGGCATCGGGAGCCGAAGGACTGTAGATCCGTCCGCCGCAGAACAATTCGGTGGTCACGAGCGACCAGTCTGCCCCTGCCGGTGGGGCTTGGGGAAATCCCCGGCAGCGGGATCGACGCGGCCCGGGTCGATCACCTCACCCTCGAGAACGAGCGACGGCCCGGTGGTTCGTGGTCCGCGATTCTCGTCGGCCGTACGGTCGTCGAGTACCTCACCGTCGATGACCGTGGGGCGCATGCGCCGAGTGGACGCCGCGACTCGGGGCAGCCACCGCGCGGCCGCCCACAGCACGGCAGGCCGGAGCAGCCAGCGAGTCGGTGGGATCAACAGCAACAGGCCTACCACCGTGGTCACCAGGCCGGGCACGAACATGGCCACCGACCCTGCAGCGAAGAGTGCGCCGTCGGCCACGGCTCCCTCGGCCGAGCGTTCACCCTGCGATGCGCGTCGCAGGCCGTCCAGTACCCGCCGGCCTTGCGAACGGACCAGCAACGAACCGACCAACGATCCGGCGATGAGCAGCACCACGGTCCACAGCACACCGAGTGCACTGCCCACAGCGACCAGGGCTGCGACCTCGACCACTACGTAGAGCACGAACAGAGCGAGCATGACGGTCCTTTCTTCGCTTGGTCCGTACAACGTCCGGCACAGTCGTTTTTCTCCCGATGCGTCCTGTTTGCCTGGAGATTCTCAGGATCCGGGTCTGACGAGGCCGGATTCGTAGGCGAGTACGACGGCTTGCACTCGGTCACGTACTCCCAGTTTGGTCAGTATTCGGCCGATGTGGGTCTTGATGGTCGCCTCGGACAGGTGCAACACCGTCGCGATCTCGGCATTGGACAGCCCGGTTGCCAGGTGCGCCATGACCTCTCGCTCACGCCCGGTCAGGCCGTCCAGTACCGATGGGTCGACGGCCGGCTCGGTGCGCTCGACGAACCGCGACAACAGCCTCTTCGTGACTTTCGGTGATACGACGGCGTCACCCGCAGCCACGCTCCGAATCGCGGATACCAGATCCTCGGGCGGTGTGTCCTTGAGCAGAAATCCACTGGCTCCTGCCCTGAGCGCACCGAGTACGTGCTCGTCGAGATCGAACGTCGTCATGACCAGAACCCTGGTGTCCGATCCCGATTCGGTGATCGCTCGAGTGGCGGAGACCCCGTCGATCCCGGGCATGCGGACGTCCATCAAGACCACGGCGGGCGCCAACCGTGCCACGGCTTCGATGGCACCGGAGCCGTCGGACGCTTCACCGATCACCTCGATGTCGTCCTGGGCTTCGAGCACCATGTTCAGGCCCATTCGCATCAGTTCCTGGTCGTCCACGACGACAACGGTGATCGGCACCGACACAACCTAACGCCTACTCGATCGGCAGTCTCGCCCGCACGAGCCAGGAGCCCTGGGGTGTTCGACCGACCTGCAACGTGCCCTGCAACACCGCGACTCGCTCCCGCATCCCCACCAGTCCGTGTCCTCCGCCACGGGTCGGTGGCGCCGCACTGCCGGTGCCGTTGTCGGAGATCTCGACGGTGACGGTGTCTGCTTCGCGTGCGACCCGCACGACGGCTCGTGGGGCATGGCCGGCGTGCCGAAGAACGTTCGTCAGCGATTCCTGGACGAGTCGGTGTACGCCGAGACTGATCGCCGGGCTGATGTCGTCGAGATTGCCCGTCTGTTCCAACTCGACGTTCAGGCCGGCTCGACTCATCATTTCCACGACGCGGGCCAGACCGGCCGTGCCGTACTCGGGCATGTCGTCCGCGTCGGGGGTCGTCCGCAGCAGCGCGACCGTCCTACGCAGTTCGGCCAGCGCCTGCCGGCCCGTCGCCGAGATGTTGGCCACCGCCTGCTCGGCACGTTCGGGGTTGCGCCGGATGGCATACGACGCCCCGTCGGCCTGGACCACCATCACGCTCACCCCGTGGGCGACGACATCGTGCAGCTCGCGCGCGATGCGTGTTCTTTCCATGAGCACGGCCTCCTCGGCGCGGCGATCCCGGTCGTACTCGGCCACGATCAGTCGGGCTTCCATCGCCTCGTCGTATGCGCGTCGGGCACCGAGGAATTCGGCAGCGACCCACGACAGTGCGTACAGCAGAGCGCTGAACAGCAGCGTCGTGAACAACGGCTGGTGGAAGAGCAACAACGACGACACCGAGTAGGCGGCCACACCGGCGGCGTAGACGGCCCCCTGTGCGCGGCCGACGTAGGCCACCAGGGTGTAGAGCATGATCGGCAACGCCAGTGCGGCCGGATGGCCGTTGGAGGTATCCCCGACCATGGCTCCCCACACGTCGGCGACGAACGTCGACACGAGCGCCACGGCCGCCACGGACCTGGGGAACCGACGCCGCCACGCGACGGGAACGGTCAGGACCACCGAGAAGGCCAGAAACAACGGCCCGTTCAGGCCGTCGGCCGAACTCACGAAAACGAGAATCTCGATGACGAAAAGCCCACCGGCGAGCAGTGCGTCGGCCACGAACGGTTGGCCACGGAGCCACAGGCTGAATCGACGCATGTGATTGAGTTTGCCGTATGACTGTCGCGGACTGGGGATTGTTGATGGCCGCCGCGACGGCAGCAGGATGGGTCGACGCCGTGGTCGGCGGCGGCGGTCTCATTCTGTTGCCGGCGATCTTGCTCGTGGCACCGCAACTGACACAGCAGGCAGCCCTCGCGACCAACAAGGCGACCGCAGTCTTCGGAACAGTCGCCGCCGTCGTCACGTTCGCCCGCAAGGTCTCGCTCGACTGGAAGGTGCTCGTTCCTGCCGGCGCGATCGCGGCGACGACCTCGGCGGCGGGCGCTGCCGCGGTGTCGTTGATCGACCGCGACCTCTTCGTGCCGATCATCATGGTCGTGCTGGTCGGCGTTGCGGTACTGGTGACCTGCCGACCGACCATCGGTCGTACCGCGGCACCGTCGCCCCCGACCCATCGCAAAGTTCTGATCGTGATCGGCCTCGCCGCAGCCGGCATCGGGTTCTACGACGGCATTCTCGGACCCGGCACCGGCACCTTCCTCATCATCGTCTTCGCGACGATGCTGGGCACCGAGTTCGTCCGCAGCGCCGCGATGGCAAAGGTGATCAACGTCGGCTCCAATGTCGGTGCGCTGACCTACTTCGCATTCACCGGCAGTGTGTACTGGCAACTCGGTGCTGCGATGGCCGCCTGCAATGTCGTCGGTGCGGTACTCGGTTCGAGGACGGCGGTCGCCAGGGGCGCAGGCTTCGTCAGGATCGTGTTGCTCGTCGTCGTGATCGGCATGGTCCTACGCCTCGGCTGGCAACAATTCGGCTAGCGTCACAGTCGTGACGACACCATCGGACCGGTCGGTCGACGCCGATTTCCTCGCCCTCCCCCTGCGAGAACTTGCCGACGCGGCCCTGAGCGCGGCGCGCACGGCCGGAGCCTCGCATGCGGACTTCCGGGTGCAGCGGCTGACGACCCAGTCGATTTCACTGCGCGACGGCTCGGTGCAATCCGCCGTCGACGCGGGGGAAATCGGGTTGGCGGTGCGGGTGGTCGTCGACGGCACCTGGGGTTTCGCCTCTCACGCCGAGCTGAGTACCGACGCGGCTGCCACCACGGCGCGGCGTGCGGCCGAGGTGGCGACGGCGTTACGCGTGCTCAACCGCGAACGGGTCGAACTCGCGCCCGAACCGGTGTACTCGGACGCGGTCTGGGTCTCGCAGTACGAGATCGACCCGTTCGACGTTCCCACCACCGACAAAGTGGCGCTGCTGGCCGAGTACTCGGCCAGGTTGTCCGCCTCTGACGGCGTCGACCACGTCACGGCGTCGGTGCTGCAGGTCAAGGAACAGTCGTTCTATGCCGATTCGGCGGGCAGCTCGATCACTCAGCAACGGGTACGACTACACCCTCAGTTCGAGGCCACTGCCGTGGACCGAGCGGCCGGTGCGTTCGATTCGATGCGGACATTGGCACCGCCCGTCGGACGCGGCTGGGAATACCTCGGTGAACACAGCACGTGGGACTGGGCGGACGAACTCGCGCGCATCCCGGAGTGGCTGGCCGAGAAGGTCAAGGCCCCGTCGGTGGTGGCAGGTCCGACGGATCTCGTCATCGATCCCACCAACCTGTGGCTCACCATCCACGAATCCATCGGACACGCAACGGAATACGACCGAGCGATCGGGTACGAGGCCGCCTACGCCGGGACGTCCTTCGCCACACCCGATCAGCTCGGAACCTTGCGTTACGGCTCACCCATCATGCACGTCACCGCAGACCGGACCGAGGTGAACGGTCTCGCCAGTATCGGCTACGACGACGACGGCGTGGCCGCGCAGAAGTGGGATCTGGTTCGCGACGGAACACTCGTCGGCTACCAACTCGATCGGGTCTTCGCCCCGAGGCTCGGACTGGAACGGTCCAACGGATGCTCCTACGCCGACTCCGCACATCACGTTCCGATCCAACGCATGGCGAACGTGTCGTTGCAGCCCGATCCCGACACCGACCGGTCGACCGAGGAGGTCATCGCCGCGGTCGAGGACGGTATCTACGTGGTCGGCGACAAATCGTGGTCGATCGATATGCAGCGGTACAACTTCCAGTTCACCGGACAACGCTTCTACCGGATTCGAAACGGTGTGCTCGACGGCCAGGTGCGCGACGTCGCCTATCAAGCGACGACGACGGATTTCTGGGGTTCCATGGAACTGCTCGGAGGTCGCTCCACCTGGAAACTCGGTGGGGCGTTCAACTGCGGCAAGGCCCAACCCGGTCAGGTCGCCGCGGTCAGTCACGGTTGCCCGGTCGCACTGTTCCGCGGGGTCAACGTCCTCAACACCCGATCGGAGGCAGGTCGATGATCGAGCCGCAGCAGGTGATCGAACGTGCGTTGGCGTGTGCGAGCGTCGACGACACCGTCGTCCTCGTCACCGACTCCAGCGACGCGACGCTTCGGTGGGCGGGCAATTCGATGACCACGAACGGCGTCTCCACTTCGAGGCAGTGGGTGGTGGTGTCCATCGTCCGGAACGGGGACGTGGCGCGGGTGGGCTCGGTGTCGTCCACCAGTGTCGATCCGAGCGAGATCGCGGACGTCGTGCGTGCCAGTGAAGCAGCGGCCCGCGCCGCCGAGCCTGCGGACGACGCGATGCCGCTGCTGACCCCCGATTCCGAGCCGGACGGCTGGGATCGACACGCGCAGGCCACGTCCATCGACGTGTTCGGTTCGCTGGCAACGGAACTGAACGTCGGATTCGACGGCCGAGACACGTTGTACGGATTCGCCGAGCATCGCGTCGACAACGTGTGGCTCGGAACCTCGACCGGTGTGCGGCGCACGTTCACACAGCCGACCGGGTCGATCGAGATCAACGGAAAGCGGTCCGGTGCGAGTGCCTGGGTGGGGAAAGGTACAGCCGATTTCCGCGACGTGTCGGCGGCATCGATGCTCGACGAATTGTCCACCAGGCTGGGCTGGGCGCAGAACACCGTGGAGCGTCCCGCCGGTCGGTACGACACGGTGTTGCCGCCCTCCGCCGTGGCCGATCTGATGATCTACCTGATGTGGACCATGGAGGGGCGCGGGGCCCAGGAGGGTCGCACCGCACTCTCGCGGGCCGGTGGCACCCGAGTCGGCGAGAAGCTCACCGAGCTGCCCCTGACGCTGCACTCCGACCCTCGCGAGCCCGGTCTCGGGTACGCGCCGTTCGTCGCGGCGGGCTCCTCCAGTGATTCGGTGTCGGTGTTCGACAACGGTCTCGGCATCGACCGGGTCGATTGGATCCGGGACGGCGCGATCGCAGCACTGGCCTATACCCGCGCCGGAGCCCGGAAGTTCGAGGTACCCGTTGCCGTCCCCGGGGAGAATCTGATCCTCACCGGCGGCAGCGACACCGGGATCGACGCGATGGTCGCGTCGACCGAGCGCGGGCTGTTACTGACGACACTGTGGTACATCCGAGAGGTCGATCCGACGTCGTTGCTGCTCACGGGTCTCACCCGCGACGGCGTCTACGCCATCGAGGACGGCCGGATCATCGGAGCCGTCAACAACTTCCGCTTCAACGAGAGTCCTCTGGATCTGTTGCGACGTGTCACCGAGGCCGGACGGACGGAGGCAACACTGCCGCGCGAGTGGAAGGACTGGTTCACTCGCACGGCAATGCCGCCGCTGCGCATTCCGGACTTTCACATGTCCTCGGTCAGCGCCGCGCAATAGGGTCTGCGGGGTCTTTCCCGCAGGCCCTGCGTCCGACCGTTACTTGTCGGGTCCGGACAGCTCGAGCGCGATGTTGTCGGGGTCGCGGAACTCCACGATGGACAGTCCGGGCCCTGCGTCCTTGATGCCCTCGTGCGCGATGCCGAGCTCATCGAGCGTCTTGACTGCATCCTCGAGCGCGGCACGGGTATCGACGGTGAAGCTGAGGTGGTCCAGCCCGCAACGATCTTCGGCGAAGGTGTCGTCGCTCGGCGCGACCGGGCGCAGACCGAGCAAACCCCCGCCGAACTTGTAGATCACACCGCCGAAGAGGAACCACAGGGCTTGTTTGGTCTCCTCGTCCGCGTCGGGATCCCAGGCGTAGGCGACCTCGAAGCCGAACACCGAGTCGTAGAACGATCGGGATCGGTCGATGTCACTGACGGTGAGTCGGACATGGTTGTAATCGGTCACTGCAATAGGCACGTGGTGCTCCGTTCCGGCAGCAGGGGAAGCCGCCTCATGAAGCATTCGGAACTGCGCATACCAACGATGGTGTCGTCGTGCAGACCGGTTACGCGGGAGTGATCGCGAGCCCGACCGAGCCGCTCTTGCCCCTTCGAAGAACGCTGCCCTTCACGGTGAGCCAGCCCAGGATGCCGTACTTCGACACTATCGCCGCGCGCGCTTTCTCGGTGCCGGCTGCATCGAGGATCTCGGCTGTCGCGTCGACCGCGTCACCCTGGGGTTTGCCGCGCATGTCGCACGGTGCGAGCAGAACCTTCGAGTTACGGCGAATGCGCTTGACCTTCCACGAATCCGACACCGTCCACACGAGCAGACGATCACCGTCGAGCGCACCCCAGAGCGGGGTCGGTACGGCGGTGCCGTCCTTCTTGAACGTCGTCAGCAGTACGTACTTGCCCTTGGCAATGTCCTCGAAGGTGGCAGTCATACCGAGAAGGGTACGTCGCTACTCCCCCTCGAGCTCACCTTCGGTTTCCAGGTACACCTGGCGCAAGCCGTCGAGAACCTGCTTGTCCGGCTCGGCCCACATCTTGCGCTCCGCGGCCTCGAGCAGTCGTTCGGCAATACCGTGCAGTGCCCAGGGATTGGACTGTTGCATGAACTTCTGGTTCTGCTCGTCGAGCACATAGGTCTCGGCCAACTTCTCGTACATCCAGTCCTGCACCACATCGGTGGTGGCGTCGTAACCGAACAGGTAGTCCACGGTCGCCGCCATCTCGAACGCACCCTTGTAGCCGTGCCTGCGCATGGCTTCGAGCCACCGAGGGTTGACGACCCGAGCGCGGAAGACGCGGGCGGTTTCTTCCGAGAGTGTGCGCGTGCGAACCGATTCCGGCCGCGTGCTGTCACCGATGTATGCCTCGGGCGACTTTCCGGTCAGCGCGCGCACCGTCGCGACCATGCCTCCGTGGTACTGGAAGTAGTCGTCGGAATCGGCGATGTCGTGCTCACGTGTATCGGTGTTCTTGGCGGCCACGGCAATACGCTTGTACGCAGTGCGCATGTCGTCCGACGCGGGTACTCCGTCGAGTCCGCGGCCGTAGGCGAAGCCGCCCCAGGTGGTGTACACCTGAGCGAGGTCGTCGTCGCTGCGCCACGTCTTGCTGTCGATCAGCTGAAGCAACCCGGCACCGTACGTTCCTGGCTTCGACCCGAAAATGCGTGTCGTAGAACGTCGTTCGTCACCGTGTTCGGCCAGATCGGCCTGCGCGTGTGCACGGACGTAGTTCTGCTCGGGCTCCTCGTCCAACGCAGCCACCATCCGAACCGCGTCGTCGAGAAGGGCGAGCACGTGCGGAAACGCGTCACGGAAGAATCCACTGATCCGAACCGTCACATCGATGCGAGGGCGGCCGAGCTCGTCGAGGTCGATCACCTCGAGGCGCGTCACCCGGCGCGAGGCCTCGTCCCACACCGGGGAGACTCCGAGCAGAGCGAACACCTCGGCGATGTCGTCGCCCGAGGTGCGCATGGCCGAGGTGCCCCACACCGAGAGACCGACGGATTTCGGCCACTCGCCGTGATCCTGGCGGTAGCGTGCGAGCAAGGATTCTGCCATCGCCTGACCGGTCTCCCACGCCAGTTTCGACGGCACGGCCTTCGGGTCGACCGAGTAGAAATTGCGGCCGGTAGGAAGCACGTTGATCAGGCCGCGCAGCGGTGATCCGCTCGGACCCGCCGCGATGAACCCGCCGTCGAGAGCGTGCAACACCTGCTCGATCTCGCGGGAAGTTCCGCGTAGACGCGGTACCACCTCGGCGGCGGCGAACCTCAGAATCTCTGCGACCACGTCACCGTGTTCGCCCGCAACCCGCTCGGCCTCGGCCGGATTCCACTGCGTCGCTTGCATTGCCGCGACCAGTCCGTGCGCGACGGCCTCGATGCTGTCGACGCGCGTGCGTTCCTCGTCGCCGTCCTCGCTGAGCCCGAGAGCTTCGCGTAGACCGGGCACCGTCTGCTCGCCGCCCCACATCTGCCGAGCGCGCAGCATCGCCAGCACCAACTCGACCTCGGCATCGCCGACGGGCTCCTGGCCCAGGATGTGCAGCCCGTCGCGGATCTGCACGTCCTTGATCTCGCACAGCCATCCGTCGACGTGCAGCAGCATGTCGTCGAACACTTCCTCGTCGGGACGCTCGTCGAGTCCGAGGTCCTTGTGCATCTGTGCCGCGGTCATCAGTGTCCAGATCTGCTGGCGAATGGCCGGTAGCTTGGCCGGATCGAGAGCCGAGATGTTCGCGTGTTCGTCCAGCAGCTGTTCGAGCCGAGAGATGTCTCCGTAGCTCTCCGCTCGCGCCATCGGCGGGATGAGGTGATCGACGAGAGTGGCGTGGGCTCGCCGCTTGGCCTGTGTGCCCTCCCCCGGATCGTTGACCAGGAAGGGATAGATCAGCGGCAAGTCGCCCAGTGCAGCGTCGGTGCCGCAGGAGGCGGACATGCCGAGGGTCTTGCCGGGGAGCCATTCCAGGTTGCCGTGCTTACCGAGATGAACCATCGCGTCGGCCCCGAAGCCGCCGTCCTCGCGGGCTGCGGAGATCCACCGGTAGGCGGCCAAATAGTGATGGCTCGGCGGCAGATCCGGGTCGTGGTAGATCGCAACGGGCTTCTCACCGAATCCGCGCGGCGGCTGAACCATGATGACCACATTGCCGAATTGCATTGCTGCGATGACGATCTCACCGTCGGGATCAGCGGAACGATCGACGTAGAGATCACCCGGTGCCGGTCCCCAATGTTCGATCACGCCCTCGCGGAGGTCGTCGGGAAGCTGCTCGAACCAGGTGCGGTACCGGGCCGCCGAAATGCGAATGGGATTGCCCTCGAGCTGGGCGTCGGTGAGCCAGTTGGGGTCCTGACCGCCACGGGCGATCAAGGCGTGGATCAGTGCGTCGCCGTCTCGGGCCGCCAGACCGGGCACCGAATCCGGGCCCTCGAGCGGTCCGAGGTCGTAACCGGCCTCACGCATGTCCGACATCAACGCGATCGCGCTGGCGGGAGTGTCGAGGCCGACGGCATTGCCGATGCGGGCATGTTTGGTGGGATACGCCGAGAACATCAGGGCGATTCGTCGGTCGGCGGCCGGGATGTGTCGGAGCCGCGCATGGCGGACGGCGATGCCGGCGACGCGTGCTGCTCGCTCGTGGTCCGGAACGTACGTGGTCAGGCCGTCGTCGTCGATCTCCTTGAACGAGAACGGAACCGTGATGAGGCGGCCGTCGAATTCCGGGACAGCGACCTGCGTGGCCACGTCGAGGGGCGAGAGTCCGTCGTCGTTCTCGGACCACGTCGCGCGGGAACTCGTCAGGCACAGACCCTGCAGGATCGGAACGTCGAGGGCGGCGAGCTCGGCGACATCCCAGGCTTCGTCGTCGCCGCCTGCCGAAGCGCCGGCGGGTTTGGTGCCGCCCGCAGCCAGCACGGTCACGATCAAGGCATCCGCCGACTTCAGCGTCTCCAGCAGGTCGGCTTCCGCCGTACGCAGTGACGC
Source organism: Rhodococcus sp. NKCM2511 (assembly GCF_014905595.1). Taxonomy (NCBI): domain Bacteria; kingdom Bacillati; phylum Actinomycetota; class Actinomycetes; order Mycobacteriales; family Nocardiaceae; genus Rhodococcus; species Rhodococcus sp. NKCM2511. The sequence goes on from NZ_BNHJ02000001.1 coordinate 174,323, forward strand.
ACAGTAGATGGGCAGTGCGTTCGCCCCGGCGTTCTCGACTGCGGCGGCGAGGGCATCGATGTAGGTGGTATTTCCGGCGAGATGCTGAGCGCGGTAGTACAGAATCGCCACCGTCGGGCCGTCGGAGTGCTGGTCGGAGTTCCGCTCGAGGTGGCCCCACGTCGGCAGGTGTCGAGGGGCATCGAAACCGTGACCGGTGAGGAGCACCGTGTCGGACAGAAAGTTGTACAGCTGCCGCAAATTGCCCGAGCCGCCCTCGGCCAGATAGTTGTGCGCTTGGGCGGCGACGTTGGCGGGCACCGTGGAGATCTCCATCAGATCCGCATCCGGGGCCTGTTCGCCGCCCAGCACGACCACGGGCAAACCGGTGGCCAGGACGGCCTCGATTCCCGACTCCCACGAGCGACGCGATCCGAGAATGCGGACGATGATCAGCTCGGCCGATTCGGCCATCGACGGGATGTCTTCCGCCAGCAGGCGGGACGGGTTGCCCCACGTGAAATCGGCCCCACTGGCGCGGGCACTGAGCAGATCGGTGTCCGATGTGGACAGCAACAGAAACACGGGTAACGCCCTCCTCGGGGTTTCGCGCCCCTGGATCGGTGAATCGTCCTAGCTCGTCGGTGAGAGGGTCCGACTTCCGCCCCGTCCCGAAGGCACGATCCTCGAGAACAGGTCCCGAGAACCATTCCCGACGAGCTGTTCTCGACGAACTACAGGGCGGTCACGGTGGCGCGACCGTACCGGGATTTCACCGGTTTCCTCTCGGCCGGAGCCGTGAACATCGAATGCTACCGGTGCCGGGACGAGATCGGGCCACCCGTCGCACTTGTAGCCTGGTGAACATGAGTTCGCCCAGTAGGTCCGTGCCCGACGGCTGCCCCGGAGCTCTGTCGACGCACCGCGCGGCGGACGGTCCGTTGGCCAGAATCCGGCTCCCGGGCGGCCTCGTGCTGCCGGAGCAGATGCAGGTCCTGGCCGAGGACGCGGCCGAGCTCGGCGACGGCTCGCTCGAACTCACGTCGAGGGGCAACATTCAGGTTCGTGCGGTCTCGGACCCGGACGAGCTCGCGAACAGGTTGGCCGCCGCCGGGTTGCTGCCGTCTCCGACGCACGAGCGCGTGCGCAACATTCTCGCCTCGCCGCTGTCGGGCCGGGTCGGCGGACTCAACGACGTCCGCAGTCTCGTCGGCGAGCTCGACGCTGCCGTGTGCGCTCGCCCCGAGCTCGCCGGACTGCCAGGCCGGACATTGTTCGCCCTGGACGACGGCCGTGGGGATCTGTGCGGACTCGAACCCGACTTCGGGGTGTACGCCCAGGCCGACGGGTCGTTCGCAGTGCTGTTGGCAGGACGCGACAGCGGTGTACGCGTCGACCGCGAGCACGTGGTCTCGACTCTGCTCGACTGCGCGGATGCCTTCGTCCGGTTGCGCCACAAGGAATGGCGACTGGCGGAACTGGACGGCGGTGCCGCGCGCATCGTCGACGTGCTCGGGTTGCAGGCCGGACCGGTACTGGCCATGCCTGCGCCGGTCGAGGTGCCACCGATCGGCTGGCTCGATCAGGACGATGGCCACGTTGCGCTCGGCGCAGGTCTGGCCAACGGCGTCCTCGGCGCGCGGTTGGCCGAATTCCTCGCTGCCGTCGATCGTCCGCTGATCGTGACGCCGTGGCGATCGCTGATCGTGGGTGATCTGGACGAGGAACCGGCCGAACAGGTCGTTCGAGTTCTCGCACCCATGGGCCTGATCTTCGACGCCGCGTCACCGTGGATCCGAGTCAGTGCCTGCACCGGATCGCCCGGTTGCGAGAAGTCCCTCGCCGACGTCCGAGCCGACCTCGCGGCCGCGGTCGATGCGCGGATGACGCCACGGGACGAGCGGCAGCATTGGTCCGGTTGCGAGCGTCGATGCGGCCGACCCAAAGGCGAGGTGACCGACGTCATTGCGACGGGAATCGGCTACCAGGTGTCCTGAGCACCTGGAGACCGGCTTCCGGCTGAGGGGTCCCTCTCCCCTATCGTGACACGCATGCACGACTACATCCGTGACGGCGCGGAGATCTACCGCCAGTCTTTCGCAACCATCCGCGCCGAAGCGGATCTGTCTCGGTTCACCCCGGACGTCGCCCAGGTCGTCGTGCGCATGATTCACGCTGTCGGTGAGATCGACCTGACCGAGACGATCGGCTTCACGCCCGACGTGGTGGAGTCCGCCCGAACTGCCCTGCGCGCAGGGGCACCCGTGTTGTGCGACGCCAACATGGTTGCCGCCGGTATCACTCGTCGCCGTCTGCCGGCCGACAACGAGGTGCTGTGCACCCTGTCCGATCCTCGGGTGCCGGATTTGGCTCGGAGTATGGGCACCACGAGAACCGCTGCCGCGCTGGAGTTGTGGGGTGACAAGCTGGGCGGTGCCGTCGTCGCGATCGGAAACGCGCCGACCGCCCTGTTCCACCTCATGGAAATGCTCGCGGCCGGAGCTCCGAAGCCCGCAGCCATCGTCGGCGGCCCGGTCGGATTCATCGGCGCTGCGGAGTCGAAGGAAGACCTGATAGCCGCCGACCTCGGCGTGGAATATCTGGTCGTCCGGGGCAGACGCGGTGGCAGCCCCATCACCGTCGCCGCGGTCAATGCCATTGCGAGCGAACAAGAATGAGCTCCAGCGGAAAGTTGTGGGGAGTGGGCGTCGGCCCGGGCGACCCGGAGTTGTTGACCGTCAAGGCCGCTCGCGTGATCGGCGAGGCCGATGTCGTCGCGTTCCACAGTGCTCGGCACGGTCGCAGCATCTCGCGCGCCCTCGCGGCCGGTTACATGCGCGACGGGCAGATCGAAGAACACCTGGTGTATCCGGTGACCACCGAGGCGACGGCTCATCCCGGTGGGTATCAGGGGGCCATCGACGAGTTCTACGAGTCCGCTGCCGCACGGCTCGCCGCTCATCTCGACGCCGGCCGATCGGTTGTGCTTCTGGCCGAGGGCGATCCACTGTTCTACAGCTCGTACATGCACATGCACAAACGCCTGGCACACCGGTTCGAGGTCGAGGTGGTTCCCGGCGTGACCTCGGTGAGTGCTGCATCGGCCGCCCTGGCGACTCCATTGGTGGAGCGCGACGAGGTTTTCACCGTCCTCCCCGGCACCTTGCCGGTGAACGAACTCACTCGCCGACTCCGGGGCACCGACGCCGCGGTCATCATGAAACTCGGTCGAACCTATCCGACCGTGCTCGATGCATTGGAACGATCCGGCAGGCTCGACGAAGCGCGGTACGTCGAGCGGGCCAGTACAGCCGAGCAACGCGTCCTCGATGCAGCCGACGCGGACAACGTGCCGTACTTCTCGATGATCGTCGTGCCGAGTCCGTCGAATCGAACCGACATGCCCACCAGCACCGGCGAAGTGGTCGTCGTCGGTCTCGGTCCGGGCGACGACGTGTGGACGACGGACGAAGTGCGAGCCGAACTCGCGGCGGCGACCGATCTGGTCGGATACATCACTTACATCGATCGAGTTCCTCAGCGACCCGGCCAGATTCGGCATGCAAGCGACAACAAGGTCGAATCCGAGCGCGCGGCATTCGCCCTCGACCTCGCCAAACAGGGTCGCCGCGTCGCTGTGGTGTCCTCGGGTGATCCGGGCGTGTTCGCGATGGCGACAGCGGTCATCGAGGTTGCAGCAGAACAGCAGTGGAGTTCGGTACCGGTACGCGTGGTCCCGGGAATGACGGCAGCCAATGCTGTTGCCAGCCGCGTCGGCGCGCCGCTCGGACACGACTACGCCGTCATCTCCCTCTCCGATCGACTCAAGCCCTGGGACGTGGTGGCCCGACGGCTCTCGGCAGTGGCCGAAGCCGACATGGCGATCGCGATCTACAACCCGGCGTCGAAGACCCGCACCTGGCAGGTCGCGGCCATGAAAGATGTTCTGCTCGAACATCGTTCATCGGAGACGCCGGTGGTGATCGGGCGGGCGGTAGGCAGTGCGCAGGAATCGGTGCGCACCGTGACCCTCGGCGAACTCGATCCCGAGTCGATCGACATGCGGTGCCTGCTCATCATCGGCTCCTCGATGACGATGGTGGTGGAGACCGGAAGCGGTCCGAAAGTGTTCACGTCGCGGCGCTACCCGTCAGGGAGTGACGCGTAGGCGTTCGATCAACCACCGAGCGGCGGCATCGACCTCGTCGACCGTCGATGCCGAGATGTCGACGGTGGGTCGCGAGATCATCAGAACGGGAATCGAGGCCGATCGCGCCGCGTCGAGCTTGGCGCGGGTCATCGTGCCGCCGCTGTTCTTGGTGACCAGCAGGTCTATTCGGTTGTCGGCGAGCATTGCCGACTCGTGCGCGAGGTCGAACGGCCCGCGGCCGAGCTCGAGGGTGGCGCGAGGGGGAACGGCACCGGTCGGTGGATCTATCGAACGAATCAGGAACCACGCATCGGCGACTCCGGCGAAATGGTGAACGCCTTGCCTGCCGATGGTGAGGAACACCCGACTACCCGGTTCTATCGATGCGGCCGCCTCGGGTAGGGATGCCACGGTGGTCCACTGGTCGTCCGCCGACGCGATCCACGGTGGCCGGGTCAGCACGAGATGAGCGACACCGGTTGTCCGAGCAGCGTAGTCGGCATGCGCGGTGATGGTGGCGGCAAACGGGTGCGTCGCGTCGACCAGTGCATCGACGGCGTTGTCTCGAATCCACTGTGCCAATGCGTCGGCACCGCCGAAACCGCCGATCCTGGTATGGCCCGACACCGGCGCCGGCTCGGCGACGCGCCCGGCCAGCGAGGTGATCAACTCGATCCCGGGCACGCCGGCCACGGCGGCCGCGAGTTGCCTGGATTCGGACGTGCCGCCCAGGAGTAGGACCTTCACTGCTCGTCCGCATCCGCCCCGTCGGGCGCACCCCAGGGTTTCGTCACGCACCACTGGGTGACCGGCAGTTGTGGTCGCCAGGTGGTGAAGGACCCCAACGGCTCACCCCGGTAGATCTGGAACCGGCGCAGCCTACCGCCGTATCGTGCAGCTGCCGAGAGCAGCAGTGAATCCGATTCTGCGGTCACCGAATTGGCGACCAATCGGCCACCGGGACGCACGGCCGCCCAGCACCGCTCGATCATGCCCGGCTCGGTCGCCCCGCCGCCGACGAACACCGCGTCCGGAACGCCTGCACTGCCGGGGACCTCTTCGAAAGCCCCGGGCGCAGTGCCGAGCACGGCCAGCCCGGGCACCCCGAGCCGTTGTGCGTTGGTCGTGATCTGGTGTCGACGATCCCCGGACGACTCGAATGTCACTGCGCGACACGATGGATCGGTGCGCATCCATTCGATGGCGATCGTCCCCGAGCCTCCGCCGACGTCCCACAGGACCTCGCCGGCTCCGGGCGCCAACGCGCACAGCGTCAGTGCGCGCACTTCCTGCTTGGTCATCTGACCGTCGCCGGTGTACTGCGAATCGGGCAGGCCCGGAACGCGAGTGAGTCTGGTGGCGCCGCGATCTCGAACGCATTCGAGCGCGACAACGTTGAGCGGGTCGGCGTCGGCGAACGTCGAGTCCGTCGCCGTCCCCCGGGTGACGCGTTCGGCCGGGCCGCCGAGTTGTTCGAGCACGCTCACCGTACTGGCACCGAAACCGTTGTCACGCAAGAGCGCACACACGTCACTCGGTGTCGAGCTGCCTCGGCTCAGTACGAGAAGTCGACGACCGTGGCCGAGTTCCGGGAGGACGGTCTCGACCGGGCTGTTCACCAGCGACACCGTCGTGGTGTGCGCGAGCGACCAGCCCAGACGCGCACAGGCAAGCGAAACCGACGACGGTGCGGGATACACCCTCAGACGTTCGGCACCGAATTCGCGAGCCAGGCTCACACCGATACCGTGAAACATCGGGTCGCCACTGGCCAACACACACACGGTCCGGCCGTCACAGGAGTCGATCATCGGCCGCAGGCTCGGCAGCAACGGACTGGGCCACGCACGAGCGTCAGCGCACCTGTCCCCCACGCCGGCAAGCTGCCTCGCCGACCCGAAGACGACATCTGCCTGCTCGACCACGACACGTGCGACAGCAGACAGTCCGTCCCAACCGTCCGCGCCGATTCCCACCACTGCGATGGGATGAGGGTTGGGCTCCGCCATCAGCGCGGCATCCTGCGCCACAGCCATTGCGGAAGCAGTCGCATCGCGAAGAACACCGGCCGAAGAGTGCCGGGGATCCACACCGTCGACTTCCGGCTGCGCAGCGCAGCCACCACCGCGGCGGCCACCTGATCGGGTGTGCTGGACATCGGCGCCGGGTCCATGCCCTCGGTCATCGAACCGATGACGAACCCCGGGCGCGCGAGCAACAAATGAACGCCGCTGCCGTGCAGGGAATCGCTCAGTCCGCTGGCGAAGCCGTCCAGACCCGCTTTGGCCGAGCCGTAGACGTAGTTGGCCCGCCTCACCCGGACACCCGCGACGGACGAAAAGACCACCAGATCGCCGCTCTTCTGCGCCCGCAGTACCTTCGCGGCGTGGGTGAGGACGGAAACCTGGGCCAGGAAGTCGGTCGTGATCACCTCCAGCGCATGCCCGGCGTCGTCCTCGGCGCGCGTCTGATCCCCCAGAATCCCGAACGCCAACACCACGATTCCGATGGGTCCGTGCCGTTCCACGACGGAGCGCAGGAGTTCCTCGTGGGTGTCCATGGCGTTCGCGTCGAACTCGACCGCATCGACGGTCGTCGCGCCTGCCTGCAGCACACGTGACCGTTGCGTCGCCAGGTCGGAACTGCGCCGAGCGGCCAGTACGACGGTTCGTCCCGGTGCCAGCCGAGTGGCGACCTCGAGACCGATCTCGCTTCGGCCGCCGAGCAACAACAACGTTCCCGAGGCGGGTTCAGATCGTCTGCTCACGCCGAACAGTCTCTCCGATCGAGCCCCGCTCGTGGCAGTCGGGGCACGTCACTACAGTCGAGTCATGGCCGCTACCCCCGCTGACGCGACTGCCCTCACCGACGAGGCGATCGAATTCCTCACCGAACGGCACCTCGCCACGCTGACGACGTTGCGTCCGGACGGCACGCCCCATGTCGTCGCCGTCGGGTTCACCTACGACGCGGACGCCCACGTCGCCCGTGTCATCACCAACAACGTGTCGCAGAAGGCGATCAACGCCGGCCGCGGTGCCTACGCCGCCGTCACCCAGATCGACGGTGCCCGCTGGCTGACGTTGGAGGGTCCGGCCACCGTTCGTGACGACCACGAGTCGGTCGCCGATGCGGAGAACCGCTATGCCCGACGCTATCGAGTGCCGCGGGAGAATCCGACCCGCGTCGTCGTCGAGATAGCGGTGCGGCGGGTACTGGGCAGCCGCTCGCTGCTGCGACGCTAGTCGTCCGTCGGCCAGGGTAGAACGGTCAGGTTCGGCCATTCGGTGGTCCACCGCGCGGCCTTCGCCTCGTAGACGTGCCGCATCGGTAATCGCGGATTCGGACGGACGATCCCGGCGAACAGGTCTTCGAATCCGTGTGGGGCATAGACGCGGTCCGTACCGTGGGAGTCCACGGTGATTCCGAAACAGCACGTGGTCGACACGAAGTGGTCGATGGCATCCTCGGAGCTTCGGTACGGAGCCAACGTCGCTCCGAAATGCTGCTCGTACCACAGGTGTACACGCGCTTGATTACGCACTTCGACGTCGACCCCGAGGTCGGCGAACACGTCGGCCGCGGTCTCGATCACGTCGTTCTCGGCGGCGTACGACAGATCCGTGTCGTCGAAATAGAAGAAGTCGTAGTCGCGAATTCCGGCCCCGAGATCTCGGTCGGCGAGGTGATTCCACACGGTTTGGAACAGACCGCCCGCCGTCAGGTACCAATTCGAAAGCCCGAGCTGCGGCGCACGCCGAAGTACCTCGGCCACAATCGGATTCGTCCTGACGACGGAGACGAACTCGGCTCGGCGGCCGTCGGTCACACCGGCAGCACGGCGAGACCGTGGGGGCGGAGGTTGACCGATTCGCACCCGTTCGCCGTCACGACGACGATGTCCTCGATCCTGGCACCCCACTGCCCCCGGAAATAGATGCCCGGTTCGATGCTGAACGCCATTCCCTCGGTGAGAGTGATGTCGTTGCCCGCCACGATGTACGGCTCCTCGTGCACCGACAGGCCGATACCGTGTCCGGTGCGGTGCAGGAACGCCTCTCCCAGACCGGCTTCGACCAACACCTCGCGTGCGGCTGCGTCGATGGACTCCGCGCTGACTCCCGGCGACACAGCGTCGACGGCGGCCTGCTGAGCTCGCTCCAGTACCGCGTACCGGGTAGCGACCTCGGCCGAAGGCTCGCCGAGACTGTAGGTGCGAGTGGAGTCCGAGTTGTATCCCGGCGCAACGGGTCCACCGATGTCGACGACGACCACGTCGCCGGCCTCGACGACACGATCGGAGACCTCGTGGTGCGGATCGGCACCGTGCGGACCGGAGCCGACGATGATGAATTCCGGTGCGGTGTGGCCTTCCTCGACGATCGCCGTCGCGATGTCTGCCGCGATCTGGGCTTCGGTTCGGCCCACTCGGAGCCACTCGCCCATCCGGGCGTGAACCCGGTCGATGGCATGACCGGCTCGACGAAGAGCATCGATCTCGGCGTCGTCCTTGATCATCCGCAGCTGGCGCAGAACGTCTGTCGCCAGCACCGGCACGGTCCCGAAAATCGTTGCCAGCGGCACGAAGTGCAGGGCGGGCATCGCGTCGGCGACAGCGGTCTTGCTACCGGCCGGCACGGCCGCAGCCACGAGCGCGTACGGATCGACGCCGTCCACCCAATCGACGAGCGTCAGTGACAGGTCCTCGGCGGCGGAGTCACCCAGCGCGGCGAGTTCGAGCCGCGGCACGACGATGCTGGGAGTGCTGCCGTCGGCCGGCACCACCAACGCGATGAGACGCTCGAACGAGCTGGCCGTGGACCCGATCAGATACTGCAGATCCGGGCCCGGAGTGATCAGCAGGGCGTCCAAGCCTGCGTCCGACGTCAGGCGGGCCGCGCGCGCGAGCCTGGAGGCGTAGACATCGCTGGGAAAACGAGAAGAATCGACACTCATACCTCCAGGCTAGTGCCGTACGGCAAGATGAGCCCCATGACCACCCCCGGAAAGTCGCCGTTGCTGCTCCTCGACGGCGCGAGCCTGTGGTTCAGGGCCTACTACGCTCTGCCCGAGTCGATTACGGCGCCCGACGGCCGTCCCGTCAATGCCGTGCGAGGTTTCCTCGACATGATCTCGGCCCTGATCACGCGAACCGAACCGAGCCGATTGGCTGTGTGCCTCGACCTCGACTGGCGTCCACAGTTCCGAGTGGACCTCGTTCCTTCGTACAAGGCGCACCGGGTTGCCGACGCCGCGCCGGATGTGGCCGAGAGCGAAGAGGTTCCCGAGACCCTGACGCCACAGGTGGACATGATCATGGACGTCCTGGCGGCGTTGGGAATTGCCACCGCGGGGGCCGACGGCCTCGAGGCCGACGACGTGCTCGGAACCTTGGCTGCACAGGAACGACGCGATCCCGTCGTCGTGGTCAGCGGCGACCGAGATCTGTTGCAGGTGGCGGCGGACGAACCGAACGAGGTACGGGTGCTGTACGTGGGTCGTGGCTTGGCCAAGGCAGAACTCTTCGGCCCGGTCGAGGTGGCCGAGCGGTACGGCGTCCCGCTGCACCGCGCGGGAGCGGCCTACGCGGAGTTGGCGCTTCTGCGCGGCGATGCGTCGGACGGGCTACCGGGTGTCAAGGGTGTCGGTGAGAAGACGGCCTCCACACTCATGCTGCAGTACGAGTCCGTCGCGGCCCTGCGTGCAGCGGCACTCGATCCGGAGTCGGACATGGCCAAGGGAATTCGGGCGAAGCTGGCCAACGCCAGCGACTACCTCGATGCGGCACTGCCGGTGGTGCGGGTCGTCACCGATGCCGACGTCGTCCTGTCGAGGTCGGACGAGATTCCGGCTGAACCGGCAGATCTCGAGGCACTCGACAAGCTCGCGGAGACCCTGGGAATCAGAAACGCCGTGGACCGCCTCGTCTCGGCGATGGCGGCCACGGCGTCGCAGAATTGACCGGGGCTATTTCGGGAGTGAGACCTCGTAGTCGGCGTCGTCGTTGAGGAACGTCAACGTCACCTTCTTGAACGCCCCGTCGACCGTCAGCGTGCAATCGACGCTGGTGCCGGCCTTGACTTCGATGTTCTGCGGGCACGACACCCCCGAGACGTTCGTGGCACCGTAGGACTCGGTCAACACCGTGCGAATACCGTCCTGAGCGGCCGTCGTATCGAGGGTGGTCGTGCGCCCGAACGCGAAGTACAGCACTGCCGCGACCACGGCCACGACGGCGATGACGGAGCCCGCGATGATCAGCGGCTTCTTGGACTGCGCGCCACTGCGACCGGGACCTGGCTGCTGGCCCGGGTACTGCCCGGGGTACTGGCCCGGATACTGCTGTCCGGGATAGTGCTGACCGGGATACTGCTGATTCGGATTCTGCCCGCCCGCGAAGGGAGGCTGCTGACCGTACTGGCCGGCACCGTACTGCCCACTGCCACCGAATTGTTGTGGTGCGTAGGAGTTTTGGTAGGCGGCGTCACCGGCAGGCTGCTGTCCGGTCCCCGGATACGGTGCCCCGTACGGCTGTCCCGCCGGGTATTGCGCGGTCGGGTTCTGTGCGGTGGGATTCTGCGGGTTGTAGCCCTGCGGGTACTGCCCCTGCGGACCCTGAACCTGAGGATTCTGACCCTGCTGCGGGTATGGCCCGGCCGGATACGCGCCCTGGGGGTATTGCCCCTGGGGATACCCACCCTGTGGGTAGTGCCCCTGGGGAGTTTGCCCCTGCGGAGACTGGCCGTATGCGCCTCCGGAAGGTTCGCCGTACTGCGTGGTCGGGGTGCCGGTGGGCGGCGCGTACTGTCCCCACGCCGACGGACTCGGAGTCTGCGATTCGGACGTCGCCGCAGCTTCGCCGGTGGATGCTTCCTGCCCGTCCTTTGCGGCACCGTCCTGGTCCGGCGTTCGTGACCAACTGTTGTCGGGGTCGGTCGGACCGTATGGGCCGCTCATCTCGCCTCCACTGAAATCTCGAATCCGTCGGGGGTACAGTATCCCGCTTGTCGCTGCGTCCGCTGTACCGACCCGGCAGTCCGGTTTCGGCCCGTCACGCAGCGCCAATCACGCAGCATCGGTCACGCGGCATCGACGGCCACCACTCCTTGTCGCAGCGCGGCGACGGCACGGGCGGCGGTTCGCGACAGCTCGGGTTCGGGAGCGGCGAGCCGGACCTGGTCGAGCAGGTCGATGACCTGCCGACACCAACGGACGAAGTCGCCACCGGACAGCGCCTTGCCGTTGTCGCCTGCCGCGACCAGTGCGTCGACGAGCGAATGGTCGGAAGCCCACTTGTAGATCGCTTTGACGAAGCCCATGTCCGGCTCTCTGGTCGGTGGCAGTTTGTGCCGAACCTCGTCGGCCCGCAGCTCGTGCCACACCCGCACGGTCTCGGTCAACGCGTGCCTGATGGGTCCGGTCGGGCCGTGTGGGGTGATGTCTCCCTCGGAGCGGGACTCGTAGACCACGGCCGAGACCACTGCGGCCAACTCTGCGGCCGACAATCCCTGCCACAGTCCGCCTCGCAGGCATTCCGCGACCAGAAGATCGGATTCGGAATAGATCCGGCTCAATCGAGCACCGTCGTCGGTCACCTTGGGATCCTTGCCCGGGGTCACGTAGCCGCGGTCCGCCAGCAAAGCCAGAATGCGGTCGAACGTTCGGGCCAACGAGTTCGTCGTGGCCGACACCTTCTGCCGCATCGACTCGGTTTCCCGGGCCAGCCGGTTGTAGCGTTCGCCGGTTCGAGAGAGTTCCTCACGATCCGGCCGGCTGTGCACCGGATGTGAGCGGATGGCCCGACGCAGGGTTGCCAACTCCTTGTCGTCGGCAGCGGTCGACTTTCGTCCCACTCGATCCGAGGGCTGGGATATGCCGCGGGTGACCAACGCCGCCGCCAGATCCCGACGGGTCTTGGCGGTGCGGTGATCGACGAACCGTGGCAATCGCATGGAGCCGAGAGGTGTTGCCGGCGTAGGGAAATCGGCAGCGGACAGACGGCCTGCCCATTTGTCCTCGGTCAGCACGAGCGGCCGCGGATCGCCGCGATCGTCGTCCGGTTCGAGTACCACTGCCAGTCCGCTGCGCCGTCCGGACGGCACCGAGATCACGTCGCCGCGGCGCAACGCACGCAACGAGTCGACGGCTTTGTCCCGCCGATCGGACCTGTTCTGACGCTCGAGGGTCTTCTCTCGATCCTTCAGACGCTCGCGCAGTCGCGCGTACTCGAAGTACTCCCCGTCGGGGCCACCGAGCGTTGCGCCGAGCGCCTCCAACGTCTTCATGTTCTTCTCGATACCGCGGACCATGCCGACGACGGATCGGTCGGCCTGGAACTGAGCGAAGGACCGCTCGAGCAACTGCCGTGAATCCGCTGCCCCGAACTGTTCGATCAGATTGATCGACATGTTGTAGGCGGGCGCGAAAGAGCTCCGGAGGGGAAACGTTCGCGTCGACGCGAGTCCGGCCACCTCGGTCGGTTCGGTACCGGGCTGCCACAGCACAACCGCGTGACCCTCGACGTCGATGCCGCGTCGCCCGGCCCGGCCGGTCAGCTGGGTGTACTCCCCCGGTGTCAGCTCCGCGTGCGTCTCACCGTTGAACTTGACCAGTTTTTCGAGCACCACGGTTCGGGCAGGCATATTGATTCCGAGGGCCAGAGTTTCGGTGGCGAACACCGCTCTGACCAATCCCTTGACGAACAGCTCCTCGACGGTGTGGCGGAAGACCGGCAGCATTCCGGCGTGGTGCGCGGCGAACCCGCGTTCGAGCGCATCTCGCCATTCCCAGAAGCCGAGCACTTCCAGATCCTCGCGCGGAAGTTCGGAGGTGTGCTTCTCGACGATGTACCTGATCTCCTCGGCCTGCTCAGGCGTCGTCAGAACCAGCCGCGAACGCATGCACTGAGTCAGGGCCCCGTCGCAGCCTGCACGACTGAAGATGAACGTGATGGCCGGGAGCAGACCTTCCTCGTCCAGCTTGGCGATCACGTCGGGACGAGCCAGCGGACGGTTGGCACCTCCGCCTCCCTGGTGGCCGCCGCGTCCGCCGCCCCCGCTTCGACCTCCGCGTCCTCGACTGTGCGGTGCGTGCCACCGATCCATGGAGTCCAGCGACTGACGCTGCTTGACGTGACGCACCAGGTCTCGGTCCACGACGACCTTCTGGTGGCCGTCCGGTGACTGTGCTCGGGTGTCGAAGAGATCGAACAACCGACGGCCCACCATGATGTGCTGCGAGAGCGGAACGGGACGGTTCTCGTCCACGACGACCGAGGTGTCGCCGCGAACGGTACTCATCCACGCGCCGAACTCCTCGGCGTTGCTGACCGTTGCGGACAGGCTCACCAGACGCACGTCGTCGGACAGGTGCAGGATCACTTCTTCCCACACCGCACCTCGGAACCGATCCGCCAGGTAGTGCACCTCGTCCATCACCACGTGCGAGAGCCCGCGCAGTGCGTCGGAGGATGCGTAGAGCATGTTGCGCAGCACCTCGGTCGTCATGATGACGATGGGTGCATCCGGATTGATGGACGAATCACCGGTCAACAGACCGACCGTCTCGCGTCCGTATCGCGCGGTCAACTCGGCGAACTTCTGGTTGCTGAGCGCCTTGATGGGGGTGGTGTAGAAGCATTTGCGACCGGCGGCGAGGGCCAGGTGCACCGCGAACTCGCCGATCACCGTCTTGCCCGCGCCGGTCGGGGCGCAGACCAACACCCCGTGACCGTTCTCCAACGCAGTGCACGCATCCACCTGGAAGCGGTCCAACGGAAAACTCAACTCCGCGGAAAATCGTTGCAGTTCAGTGGGTTCTGGCCTGGACCGGGTGTCGACAACAGCCTCGCTCATGGTCGCGCCCCGTCGCTGGGACTCACATCAGATCGTGTCGTCGTACTGGGCCTGTGTTCGGGTCGCAGTGCCGATACCGCCCGCCGGCGGTGTCGGTGCGACAGCGTGTGGGGCCTGGATAGAACTTGCGCCTTCGATGCGTGTTGCTTCGTCATCTGACACATCACCCCATTCGTCTCTTCTCTTGCGCAACTTACGCTTGTCGTGAATCCGCGCAATCTGCACTGCCATCTCGAAGAGCACCGTCAGAGCCAACGCCAAGGCCAGCATCGAGAAGGGATCCTGTCCGGGCGTCGCGATCGCCGCGAACACGAACAGTCCGAAGATCAACCCGCGACGCCACGCCTTCAGGCGTTCGTAGGTGAGAACACCGACGAAATTCAACCCGACGACCAGCAGCGGTATTTCGAAGCTGACACCGAAGATGATCAGAAGATTGATCAGAAAACCGAAGTACTGATCGCCGCTCAGTGCCGTGATCTGGACGTTGTCACCGATCGACAGCAGAAAGTGCAAGCCCTTGGCGACGACGAAGTACGCCAGAACCGCTCCGGTCACGAACAGCGCAGCGGCACCGGTGACGAAGGAGACTGCGTAACGGCGTTCGTTGGCGTACAGGCCGGGAGTGATGAACGCCCAGATCTGGTACAGCCAGATGGGGCAGGCGAGCACGACGCCTGCGGTGAACGCCACCTTGAAGCGCAACAGGAACTGGTCGAACGGGCCGGTGGCGAGCAGGCGGCACTGATCGTCGTTGCTCAGATCCGCACGCAGGCTCGGGTCCAGGGTGCAGTACGGGCCTCGGAGCAGATCGCCGAGGCTTTCGACGCCGAAGATCGTGTGTGAGTACCAGAAGAATCCGAATGCAGTGGTCACCGCGATGGCCAGCAGCGACCAGAGCAGCCGGGTTCGCAGCTCGTACAGGTGATCGACCAACGACATCGTGCCGTCGGGATTGACTCGACGCTTACTGCGCCGTGGATCGAACGGAATGCGCATGGTGTTCTACGGTCAGCCTTCTTCGGTCGGCAGGCGGCACGAGGCCGTCACCGACAGCAGTGAACCTTCGGTGCCGACGCGGCACCGAAGGTGTGCTGAGCGGCGTCGCTCAGGCAGACTTCGCGTCGTGCTGGGGTGTGGTCTCGGTCTGCGCCACGGGTGCCGGTGAGGGCAGCTGAGCGGGTGCGGCCGGCTGCTGTGCAGTCGCGGTATCGGTGTCGGATTTGCCGTCGTTCTGCATCTCCTTGACCTCGCTCTTGAAGATGCGCAACGAGCGTCCGAGTCCACGCGCAGCCTCGGGCAGCTTCTTGGAACCGAACAGAATGATGACGACCACCGCGACGATGGCCCAGTGCCAGGGACTGGTGAATCCCATGTGAACCTCCTGAGATCAGATGAATCGAGCCTACCCGACGGCGGGCGATGCGCTCGGCAACGGAGCGCACCGCTTCACCTCACGTTCATGTTGCGACGGCGCCGCCGGTGTCGGTGGCGTCGAGCTCCGCGTAGGCATTCAGGGCGGACCGCGCACGATCGCGGACGGAATTCACCAAGGATTCAGGTCCCAGTACGGTGACGCCACCGCCGAACCCGAGGGTCAGCCGGGTCATCCACTGCAGCGTCGCGAAACGCATGGTCACCTCGATGGACCCGTCCGAATCGGCGGCTACCTGCGTCATCGGGTAGTAGTCCAGAATCCAGGTGAACGCAGGTGAGACGCGTAACCGCGCTTGGGACAGAGAGGGGTCGTCGTTGAAGATCTCGAACGCGTCCTCGTCCTGCACCGACTCCGGCGGAGACGACGGTTCGTCGAGTTCGGTGGCCGAATCGATGCGATCGAATCTGAACAGCCGAACGCCCTCCGCACCGCGACACCATGCCTGCAGATAGCTGTTGTCGTCGACCACCACGGTCCTGATCGGATCGACGATGCGCTCGGTGAGCACGTCTCGCGACGCCGAGTAGTAGGTGAGTTCGAGTGCGTGCCGGGCTCGGAGCGCAGACCGTACGGTGCTCGACACCGGACCCTCCTCCGCGTCGGCCGTGTCGTGGTCGGACGAGAGCGGCACATTCGCCGCCGCCGACCCGGCCGCGGTCTCGATCTTCGCTATTGCCCGCTGAGCGGCCGACGGATCGACCATCCCCGGCATCGAGGTCAACGACCGAAGTGCGACCAGCAGTGCGGTGGCCTCGGTGGACGTCAACCGCAGCGGCCGGTCGATCCCGGCGGAGAAGGTGACGTCGATGCTCTCCTCCGAGAACGACAGATCGATGAGGTCACCCGGTCCGTACCCGGGCAGACCGCACATCCAGAGCTGATTGAGATCGGCCATCAGCGTCGCGGTGGTCACGCCCAGTTCCCGAGCGGCCTCCTCGGCGCTCAAGCCCGGATTGGCCATGAAGAAGGGCACCATGTTGAGCAGGCGGGCCAACCGCACCGACAGACGCGCGCTCATCGTTCGTTCTCCAGTTCGGCAGCAGTCTGCAATGTCGAGATGACATCGGCCCGCAGCTCTGCCGGGGCCAACACCATCGCGTCGGGACCGTGACCGGCGATGAGCCGCGAAATCCAATCCCAGGACCGTACCGGAACCTCGACGACCGTTCCGGTACGCGAGCCCACCGTCTGCTCCCCCACCACGGTGCCCATCCTCCGCAGCTCCGTCGCCCGACCGTCCTGGAGCCACACTCGCGCGGTACCCGATACCGAGGACGTGCCCGCGACGCGGCGGACGATGTCCTGAAGATCGATACCGTCGGGCTTGCGGACACTCTGAGGTGATCCGAAGGCTTTGACGTCGTCGCCGATCCGGGACAGTCGGAAGGTTCGGGTGTCGTCTCGGTCCACGTCGTGTCCCACGAGGTACCACCGTCCCCGGAACGTCACAACGCCCCACGGCTGGACGGTTCGGGTGACGAACGGCTCGGTCAACGAGGGTCGATGCTCGAACCGCACCGACTTACCCTCGTCGATCGCCGCGAGCAGGGCACCCAGTGCGGGCTCGGACCCTCGGGTTCGCGCCGGAACGGCCGTGACGGCAGCGGCCGACTCGTTCTGGTCGACCTGAATACCTGCGGCGCGGAGCTTCAGCAGCGCACTCTGGGCCGCAGACGTCAGTTCCGGCGATTCCCACAATTTGACGGCCACCGCGACCGCAGCCGATTCCTCGCTGGTGAGATCGATGTCCGGCAGCTCGTAGGCATCTCGGTTGATGCGATAACCCTCGACACCACCGAACCGCGTGGCGATGCCGGTCTCGAGGGGCACCCCGAGATCGCGCAGTTCGTTCTTGTCACGCTCGAACATCCTGCTGAACGCTTCGAGGCTCGTCGAGTCGTCGTACCCGGCAACGCTCTCGCGGATCCACTCCGCGGTCAGGAACTGACGCGTCGACAACAGACAGATGACCAGGTTCATCAGGCGTTCGACTTTGGTGGTGGCCACGACAGTCGAGCCTAGTTGTTCACCGCCCGCCGGAGCTGTAGCGACCCGAGTTGCCTGGATCGCTACCCGACCTCCAGCCGAGTCGCGTCCGGACTACATCGATGCGATGAGTCGCTCGACGCGCTCGTCGACCGAACGGAACGGGTCCTTGCACAACACCGTTCGCTGCGCCTGATCGTTGAGTTTCAGGTGTACCCAGTCGACGGTGAAGTCGCGTCCGGCTTCCTGGGCCGCGGTGATGAACTCACCGCGCAGCTTCGCGCGTGTCGTCTGCGGCGGCAGATTCACCGCTTCGTCGATCTGCTCGTCCTCGGTGACTCGCTTGACCAGACCCTTGCGCTGCAGCACGTCGAACACTCCCCGTCCACGCTTGATGTCGTGGTACGCAAGATCGAGCTGAGCGATCTTGGGATCGGAAAGTTCCATCGAGTAGCGGTCCTGATACCGCTCGAACAGCTTGCGTTTGATGACCCAGTCGATTTCGGTGTCCACCTTGGCGAAGTCCTGCGACTCGATGGCATCGAGTGTGCGTCCCCACAGGTCCACCACCTGGGTCACCTGAGCATTGGGCTCCCGCGTCTGGAGATGCTCGACGGCCCGGGAGTAGTACTCACGCTGGATTTCGAGTGCACTGGCCTGGCGGCCACCGGCGAGGCGGACCGGCCTGCGACCGGTCAGATCGTGGCTGACCTCGCGAATGGCTCGAATCGGATTGTCCAGCGCGAAGTCTCGGAACGAGACGCCTGCCTCGATCATCTCGAGTACGAGTGCGGCCGTCCCCACCTTGAGCATGGTCGAGGTCTCGGCCATGTTGGAATCGCCGACGATGACGTGGAGCCGGCGATACTTCTCGGCATCGGCGTGCGGTTCGTCGCGGGTGTTGATGATCGGCCGCGAACGAGTGGTGGCCGACGACACGCCTTCCCAGATGTGCTCGGCGCGCTGCGAGAGGCAGAACGTCGCGGCCTTGGGTGTCTGCAGCACCTTGCCTGCGCCACAGATCAATTGGCGGGTGACCAGGAACGGTAGGAGTACATCCGAGATGCGCGAGAATTCGCCCGCTCGCTGGACGAGGAAATTCTCGTGGCAACCGTAGGAGTTGCCCGCCGAATCGGTGTTGTTCTTGAACAGGTATATGTCTCCGCCGATGCCCTCCTCGGCGAGACGCTGCTCGGCGTCGATCAGCAAATCCTCGAGTACTCGCTCGCCTGCGCGATCATGGGTGACCAATTGCAGCAGGCTGTCGCATTCGGCAGTGGCGTACTCGGGATGCGAACCGACGTCGAGATAGAGGCGAGCGCCGTTGCGGAGGAACACATTCGAGCTGCGGCCCCACGAGACCACGCGACGGAAGAGGTAGCGGGCCACCTCGTCCGGACTCAGGCGTCGGTGTCCGTGAAAGGTACATGTGACACCGAACTCGGTCTCGATGCCCATAATTCGTCGCTGCACACTTCGACACTACAACGCAAGCCACCGATGGATGTGTCGGAGCGCCTCGATGGCGTCCATGCCTAGGCTGGGCCCTATGACTTCCACGCCAACGTCTGTTGCGGCCTCGGTTCACGCGTGGGACCTGTCCCTGGTTTCACGAAGCGCGGCATTGCGCTCGAGCAGGGCGGATGCAGGGCTCCGCGCGTTGAGCACGGCCGCCGATCACAGTCGCCTGTGGCTCGGAGCTGCCGCACTTCTCGGCGCGGCCGGTGGCTCGGCCCGACGCGGCGGCGTGCGGGGGCTGATCGCCGTGGCGGGTGCGAGCGCCGTGGCGAACGGTCTGCTCAAGCCGGTGTTCCCGAGGTCGAGGCCGGATACCGAGCTGGTTCCCGTACTGCGCCGGGTGCTCGCCCCGCCGGTGTCCTCGTCGTTTCCCTCCGGTCACTCGGCGTCCGCGGCCGCCTTCGTCACCGCGGTCGCCATCGAATCACCGAAGGCAGGATTGCTGTTGGCTCCGGTCGCCGCAGCAGTCTGCTATTCCCGGGTTCACGTCGGCGTCCACTGGCCCACCGATGTCGTCGCCGGAGCGGCGCTCGGTTCGGCGGTCGCGCTGTCGACCCGCCGCTGGTGGGCCGTGCGTTCGGCGAAGCCCGCCGATCTCGGCTCGCCGGTCGAGGTCGAGCCACTGCCGGGCGGACGGGGACTGTTGGTGCTGGTCAATCCCGGATCCGGTGACGGTTCGGAGGCGGTACCGGACGCCATCCGTCGCGAGCTCCCCGACGCCGACCTCTTCGTACCCGATCCCGAGAGGGACTTCAACGAGCAACTGGAAGAGAGAATTCGGAACACGACGCCGCGTGCTCTCGGAGTGTGTGGAGGCGACGGCACGGTCGTCAGCGTCGCCGCCTCGGCCGCCCGTAACGGCCTGCCACTCGCCGCGTTTCCGGGTGGCACTCTCAACCACTTCGCTCGCGACACCGGTCTGACCGCAGTCGAGGACACCGCCGCCGCCGTCGAGGCGGGCACCGCCGAACTGGTCGACATCGCCGAGGTGGACGTCGACGGCCGCAGTGTGTCGTTCGTCAACACCGCGACGTTCGGGGGTTACCCCGACTCGGTGCGGTTACGGCAGAAGCTGCAGAAGCGAATCGGTAAGTGGCCGGCCGCTGCGGTTGCGATGACACGAGTGCTCGCGGCTGCAGAGCCACTGAACATTCGACTCGACGGGGTGCCGCACTCGGTGTGGATGCTCTTCGTCGGCAACGGTACCTACGATCCGATCGATCAAGTTCCCATGTCGCGCAGCAGCATTCATACCGGCACCCTCGATGTTCGCTTTCTCCCGTCGGAACCCAAGGCATCGAGAACACGACTGCTGTGGGCGACGATCACAGGAACGCTCGGCTCGTCGCCTGCCTACGTGCGCAGTGTGGCGCAACGCTTGACCGTCGAGGTGGACGGTGCCCCGGTTGCCCTCGCGGCCGACGGCGAGGTCGTCGGAGACGGCACGACATTCCAGTTCAGCAGCGACAAGAACGGCCTCGTGCTCTACCGGAAGCGATAGAGCACGAGGCCGTCGACCTCGATCCGAAGTGTGGGGACTACTGCGGAGTCTCCGGCTCCGAGGAGCCGTCGCCGGTCGCGGACGGTGCCGATGCGGGCAACATATCCGCCAGAGCAGCTCCGGCGATACGCCGGAACGCTCGACGCGGTCGCCCCTGATCCAGGACGGCCACCTCCAGGGCCGACACCTCGAGAACCTTCTTCTCGGGCTCGGCACCGGCAGTCGCAGGCGACGTCGGACCGGCGGTGAGCGCGTCGACGGCGATACGAACTGCGTCCGCCAACCCGAGGCCGGACCGGTACGTATCCTTCAGCGCGGCCACGATGGGCTCGGTGGTACCGCCCATGACGACGAAATCCTGTTCGTCGACGATGGAGCCGTCGTACGTGATGCGGTACAGCTGCGTGGCCATCGGCTCGTCCTGATGGGACACCTCGGCGACGCAGATCTCGACCTCGTACGGCTTGAGCTGCTCGGTGAAGATGGTGCCCAGTGCCTGGGCGTAGGTCTTCGCCAACGACCGGCCGGTGACATCGCGTCGATCGTAGGTGTATCCCTTGATGTCTGCGTGCTGGATGCCGGCCTTGCGTAGGTTCTCGAACTCGTTGTACTTGCCGACGGCAGCGAAACCGATGCGGTCGTAGAGCTCACTGACCTTGTGCAGCGCGGTCGAGCGATTCTCGGCGACGAACAGGACCCCGTCGGCATACGCCAGCACGATGACGCTGCGGCCGCGGCCGATTCCCTTGCGCGCCAATTCCGAACGATCGCGCATGATCTGTTCGGCAGATGCGTAATACGGCATCGTCATAGCGCGCTACCCCCTTCGCTGACTTCCTGGCCTGCTCGGGTGTGGTGGTCCGTGCCGCCGGTGTGTGCTGCGCTCTCGGTTCGTTCTGCCAGAACCGATCGGGCCGCAGCCGATATGCGATCGTGCGCGACGTCGTCCGCACCGACGCTCGTGATGGCAACTGCCGTCGGGTAGATGCCGCGGGTGACATCGGGACCACCGGTGGCCGAGTCGTCGTCGGCGGCGTCGTACAGCGACTCGACTGCAGCCCGAAGCGCCTCGTCCTCGGACATTCCGGGGCGGTACAACTTCTTGAGCGCGGATTTGGCGAACAACGAGCCCGAACCCACTGCGTGATAGCCCGACCGCTCCTCGTAACGCCCGCCGACCACGTCGTACGACACGATGCGTCCGGCTCTGTCGGGATCGGAGATGTCGATGTCGAATCCGACCAGCAACGGCACCGCAGCCAGTCCCTGCATCGCCGCACCCAGATTGCTCCGAACCATCGACGACAACTTGTTGGCCTTGCCGTTGAAGGTGAGCGGCACGCCCTCGATCTTCTCGTAGTGCTCGAGTTCGACAGCGAACAGACGAACCAATTCGATTGCGATACCCGCAGTTCCGGCAATGCCCGCAGCGGAGTACTCGTCGGTGACGTAGACCTTCTGCATGTCACGGTTGGCGATCAGATTGCCCTGAGTGGCGCGCCGATCACCGGCGATCAGCACCCCGCCCGCGTAGGTGAGGGCGACGATCGTCGTACCGTGCGGAGCGATGCCGGACTTGTCGGTGGTGCCGTTGGCGGCGTGGGACGCCAGGTCCGCGGCGAGGCCGCTCTCCGGCAGCAGGTGCGGGGCGTGCTGACGGAGGTAGTCGGAGAAGGACGAGCTACTGGACCCCAGCGGAATCGCCGGTCCGTCGCCTGCCGACCGTGGGTCCGAACGATCCACCGTCACTGGCCGCCCTTCTGAACGTAGGCGCGGACGAAGTCCTCGGCATTCTCCTCGAGAACGTCGTCGATCTCGTCGAGAAGATCGTCGGTCTCCTCGGCCAACTTCTCGCGCCGTTCCTGGCCACCGGCCCCCGTGTCGCCTGGGACCTCGTCGTCGCCGCCGCCGCCGCCCGAGCGCCGTGTCTGCTCCTGAGCCATAGTCGCCGACCTCCTCTGTGTATCGAGAAAACAGATCTACTGCACGGTCGCCGGGTCATCCGAGGCGCACCGGCGTGGATGTGCAAGTGCTACCGAACGTTCCGCCGAAAGTGCACGGACCTTTACCCTACCGACAGTCCGACCTCGCCGGTTGGCAAGACACCGCCGAACGACCCATTCGAATGCCCTGGACGATCAGGTGGTGAGCTGGTCGACCAGTTCCGCTGCACTGTCCACGGACTCCAGCAGGGCACCGACGTGGGATTTCGTTCCCCGCAACGGCTCGAGCGTCGGAATCCGTACCAGCGAATCGCCACCGAGATCGAAGATGACCGAGTCCCAGCTCGCCGCGGCGATGTCAGCACCGAATTTGCGCAGGCATTCGCCGCGGAAGTAGGCCCTCGTGTCGTCGGGCGGTGTGCCGACCGCATCGAGAACTTGCTGCTCGGTGACGAGACGATCCATCGAACCGCGGGCGACCAACCTGTTGTAGAGCCCCTTGTCGAGGCGAACATCGGAATACTGCAGGTCCACCAGGTGCAGCCGCGGAGCGGACCAGCCGAGGCCCTCACGCTGTCGGAACCCTTCGAGCAGTCGCAATTTCGCCGGCCAGTCCAGCAGATGCGCGCACTCCATGGGATCGCGCTCGAGCAGGTCCAGCACCATCGCCCACTTGTCGAGCACGTCCAGTGCTCGTGCGTCGTCGCTGCCCTCGGCAGCCACGAACTTCGCCGCCCGCTGGTGGTAGATCCGCTGCAGCGCAAGGCCCGTCAGTTCGCGGCCGTCGGCGAGTGCCACGGCCTTGCGCAGGGTGGGATCGTGGCTGATCTGATGGACAGCCGTGACCGGCCTGGCCAGCTGCAGATCCGACAGGTCGACGCCCGCCTCGATGAGGTCGAGCACGAGGGCCGTGGTTCCCACCTTGAGGTAGGTCGACATCTC
Source organism: Rhodococcus sp. NKCM2511 (assembly GCF_014905595.1). Lineage (NCBI taxonomy): Bacteria > Bacillati > Actinomycetota > Actinomycetes > Mycobacteriales > Nocardiaceae > Rhodococcus > Rhodococcus sp. NKCM2511. Next base: position 197,634 of record NZ_BNHJ02000001.1, read on the forward strand.
CGCCAGGTTGGCGTCGCCGATGATGCAGTGCAGACGTCGGTACTTGTCTGCGTCTGCGTGCGGTTCGTCCCGGGTGTTGATGATGCCGCGCTTGAGGGTGGTCTCCAGTCCGACCTCCACCTCGATGTAGTCCGCTCGCTGCGAGAGCTGGAACCCGGCCTCGTCGCCCGACTGGCCGATACCGACTCGCCCGGAGCCGGTGATGACTTGCCTGGAGGCGAAGAACGGCGAGAGCCCCGCGATCACCGCCGAGAACGGTGTCTCACGCGACATCAGATAGTTCTCGTGCGTGCCGTACGACGCGCCCTTGCCGTCGACGTTGTTCTTGTACAGCTGCAGGCGCGGAGCCCCTGGGACGCTCGACGCGTGCCGTGCGGCCGCTTCCATGACGCGTTCGCCTGCCTTGTCCCAGATCACCGCGTCCAGTGGGTCCCGCACCTCCGGGGCCGAGTACTCGGGGTGCGCGTGATCGACGTACAGGCGGGCACCGTTGGTGAGAATCATGTTCGCCGCACCGATTTCGTCGGCATCGATGACCGGAGCCGGTCCGCTGAACCGTCCGAGATCGAAGCCTCGTGCATCGCGCAGCGGTGATTCCACCTCGTAGTCCCAGCGGGTGCGCTTGGCGCGGGGCACTCCTGCGGCTGCCGCGTACGCCAACACCGCCTGGGTGGACGTCAGGATCGGGTTGGCGGTGGGTTCGGTCGGTGAAGAAATGCCGTACTCGACCTCGATACCGATGATGCGCTGCATAAGTCGAGCCTAGACGGCCGACGGATGCAGTTCGGGGCGCGCCCTGTGCGGACGCGCCCCGAAAACTGCCCAGCGGTGGATCTACAGGTACTGACCGGTATTGGCCTCGGTGTCGATCGCCCGGCTCGCGCTGGCGTTCTTGCCGGTGACCAACGTGCGAATGTAGACGATTCGCTCGCCCTTCTTGCCCGAGATCCGAGCCCAGTCGTCCGGATTCGTGGTGTTCGGCAGATCTTCGTTCTCCGCGAACTCGTCGACGATGGAATCGAAAAGGTGCTGAATCCGCAGTCCGGCGTTTCCGGTTTCGAGAACCGACTTGATGGCGTACTTCTTTGCCCGGTCGACGATGTTCTGGATCATGGCCCCGGAGTTGAAGTCCTTGAAATACAGAACTTCCTTGTCCCCGTTGGCGTAGGTGACCTCGAGGAACCGATTGTCGTCACTCTCGGCGTACATGCGCTCGACGACGCGATCGATCATGCCCCGGATGCACGCCGCGCGATCGCCGCCGAACTCGGCGACGTCGTCGGCGTTGACCGGAAGCGAATCGGTCAGGTACTTCGAGAAGATGTCCTGTGCCGATTCGGCGTCGGGACGCTCGATCTTGATCTTCACGTCGAGTCGGCCGGGTCGCAGGATCGCCGGGTCGATCATGTCCTCGCGATTGGACGCACCGATCACGATGACGTTCTCTAGGCCTTCGACACCGTCGATCTCGGCGAGCAGCTGCGGAACGACCGTCGTCTCCACGTCGGACGAGACGCCGGAGCCGCGGGTACGGAAGATCGAGTCCATCTCGTCGAAGAACACGATGACCGGGGTGCCCTCGGACGCCTTCTCTCGTGCCCGCTGAAAGATCATGCGGATGTGACGCTCGGTCTCACCGACGAACTTGTTGAGCAGCTCGGGGCCCTTGATGTTGAGGAAGAACGACTTCGCCTCCCGCGCATCCTGGCCACGTGCCTCGGCGATCTTCTTGGCCAGCGAGTTGGCAACGGCCTTGGCGATCAACGTCTTTCCACACCCGGGAGGGCCGTACAGCAGCACGCCCTTCGGCGGACGCAGTGAGTACTCTCGGAACAGATCCTTGTGCAGGAACGGCAGCTCTACGGCGTCCCGAATCTGCTCGATCTGTCGACCGAGACCGCCGATGTCCTCGTATCCGACGTCCGGAACCTCCTCGAGAACGAGATCCTCCACCTCGGCCTTGGGAACGCGCTCGAACGCGTAGCCGGCCTTGGTGTCGACCAGCAGCGAATCCCCGGGACGGAGCTTCCGTGACGGCTCGTCCGGGTCGACCGGTCCGTCGTCGTTGACCATGTCGATCAACGGTTTGGCCAGCCAGACCACCCGTTCCTCGTCGGCATGTCCGACGACGAGAGCGCGCGATCCATCCCCCAGAAGCTCTCGGAGAGTGCTGATCTCGCCGACCTGATCGAAGGTGCACGCCTCGACGATGGTCAACGCCTCGTTCAACCGCACGGTCTGTCCCGGAGCGAGCGTGTCGGCCTCGATGTTGGGTGAGCACGTCAGTCGCATCTTCCGACCGGACGTGAACACGTCGACTGTGCCGTCCTCGAACACGCTCAGCAGGACGCCGTATCCGCTCGGCGGTTGACCGAGACGGTCCACCTCCTCGCGCAGCGCGATGAGCTGTTGTCGGGCCTCCTTGAGAGTGTCGAGCAACTTCGTGTTGCGCAGCGACAAGGAATCGACCCGGCCCTCGAGCTCGCGTACCTGCTCGGGGGACTCCCCCAGTTGGCGCCGTAGCGACGCGACTTCGGCTCGCACGGCGTCCAGTTCGGCTCTGGCCGCGGCCACATCCGGATTGTCTGTTGAGCTCATGAGCGACTCCTCCCAGTGACGATCTATCAACGCTACCGGCAGCGGCGCGGAGATGCGGACCGACACCTCGAACGGGGTCGGCATCCACTCTGCTCGGCGGCCCCGAAAGGCCATCCCAGTTCATGTTAGCCTCACCTGACCAATCGATCGACAGACGACGGAATCAGGGGCCTCACCAGTGAAAATGCGTATTCTCTCGGCAAGCGTCGCAGTAGCCGCGGTGGCTCTGGTGGGTGCAGGATGCAGTTCGAGCGATGAATCCGATCACGCCGATCACAATTCCGCGTCGACCAGCGACTCCATGCCGACGACCACCGCCGGGCCGGCTGTCACAGCACCTACCGTCGCCGAGTTGCAGACCTCGCTGCAGCAGCTGGTCGCACCGGACGTGGACGCAGCGACCAAGGCGGCGGCGGTGGAGAACGGTCAGGCGCGCCTGACGAACCTGGAGACGATGACCGCCGCACTGGCGAACTACGGAGCGATCACCTTCGAGGTGTCGGAACCGACCGTCGCAGGCGAGACGTCCACCGCGGACGTCGCCATCGCCACCCCACGCGGGACCGCGGCTCCGGCACCGCAGACCTGGGTGCTGATCGATGGCACCTGGAAGCTGTCGGACGCAAGCACGTGCCAGATCCTGGCCATGGGCCAGGCACCCTGCGTCTGAGTCGACAGCCGAGCCTGCAGCGTCAGCCCTTACCGGAACGACGCTGCGGTTTCGGGGTCACGGTGCCCTCGGCGAGGCGTCGAACGCTGACGAGGAATGCCGTGTGACCCTGCATGCGGTGCTCGGGGCGAACTGCGAGACCCACCACGTGCCAGCCGCGAACCATCGACTCCCACGATCGAGGTTCGGTCCAGCACTCCTGTGCGCGCAGCGCCTCGACGACCTTGGACAGCTGCGTCACCGTGGCCACGTAGACCAGCAGCACCCCACCGGGGACGAGGGCCTTGGACACCGCGGGCAACGCGTCCCACGGCGCGAGCATGTCCAGGACCACCCGATCGACCTGCTCACCCGGACGATCGACACCGAACTGGTCGACGTCTGCCACGGTCAGGTGCCAGTTCGACGGGCGCTCGCCGAAGAACGTCTCGACGTTCTTCACGGCATAGTCGGCGTGGTCCTGCCGGATCTCGTAGGAGATGACCGTTCCTTCTGTACCGACTGCACGCAGCAGTGAGCACGTCAGAGCGCCGGATCCTGCACCGGCTTCGAGCACCCGTGCGCCGGGGAACATGTCACCCTCGTGCACGATCTGCGCCGCGTCCTTGGGGTAGATCACCTGGGCGCCGCGGGGCATCGAGAGCACGTAGTCGGTCAGCAGCGGCCGCAGCGCGAGGTAGGGGGTGCCGTTGACGGAGGTGACGACGCTGCCCTCGTCGGCACCGAGCAGTTTGTCGTGAGTGATGCCGCCGCGGTGAGTATGGAACTCCTTACCGGCTTCCAGTACCACCGTGTAGTGACGACCCTTGCCGTCCGTGAGCTGAACTCGATCGCCCACTCGAAACGGCCCGCTGCGGGCGGGACCGGTCTCCGCCGGTGCGTCGGCAGCTGTGGCGTCGGCAGCTGGACTGACCTCCGCGCCGGACGTGACATTCGGGTCGAGTTCGATCTCGTCGGTCGTGGCAGTGACCACGTCGTCCGCACTGGGCAGCGATGCGTCGACAGTGGCGTCGAACGCGGCGTCGGCCTCGAATCCGTCGGTCGACGCGGATGTGGAATCACCGGAGGACACAGCGGACCTGCTTTCGTTGCGATGTGACGCTCGGCCTCGATCGGCAGGCGTCGGGGGACGACTCGACGTGCCAGACTACGGCCTTCACCGAAGATGTCGGACCAGCGGCATAGTCTCGCAGTCGTGAGTATTTCCGTGTCGAGCCCCATCGACTTACCTCTTCTCGATGTCGGTGACAGCGCCGGCGTACCGCGTTCGAGGTCCGGCAACCGCAGTACCCCGGCTCTGTCTCCTTCTCGCGCAGGTGATTTCAAGCAGTGCCCACTGTTGTATCGCTTCCGTGCCGTGGACCGGCTTCCCGAGGTCTCCACCGAGGCACAGGTGAAGGGAACTGTGGTGCATGCCGCACTCGAGGCCCTGTACGCACTCCCTGCCCGTGATCGAGTGCCCACCACAGCCCGCGAATTGGTGGACCCGGCTTGGGATCGGGTCGTGGCCGAGTCACCCGACATCGCATCGCTGGTTCCGGCGGACGACCGTCCGGCGTTTCTCGACCGGGCTCGTGCCCTGGTGGACGGGTACTACGAACTCGAAGATCCCACGCACTTCGATCCCGAGTCCTGCGAACAGCGCGTCGAGATCGCGTTGGACGACGGAACGCCGCTGCGCGGATTCATCGACCGGATCGACGTTGCACCCAACGGAATGATTCGCGTCGTCGATTACAAGACCGGACGTGCGCCGCGCGAGTTCACCGAATCCAAAGCTCTGTTCCAGATGAAGTTCTATGCGCTGATGATCATGCGCATGCGCGGAGTCGTTCCCGCGCAACTGAAGTTGATGTACCTCGCCGACAAGCAGGAGCTGACGTACGCCCCGGACGAGGGTGAGCTGCTGCGCTTCGAGCGCATGCTCTCGGCCATCTGGAAGGCGATTCTGGCGGCCGGTGAGACCGGCGACTTCCGCGCCAAGAAAGGCGCACTGTGCAAGTGGTGCGATCACCGGGCACTGTGCCCCGAGTTCGGCGGCACTCCCCCGCCGTACCCCGGTTGGCCGCAGGCGGCTGCGGAGCAGGAGGAGACGGAGCTGTGACGAGTCCGGACGCCTTCTTCGTTCCTGCCGGTGTCGACGACGACGGTTACGAGATCGTCACCGCCACCGAGCACACCGTCAGCCTGTGGGCACCGACGATGCAGCACGGCGCTCCGCCGTCCGCGTTGTTGGTCCGCGCACTCGAGCGGGTCGACGCCAGACCCGATACTCGAATCAGCCGGGTGGTCGTCGACATTCTCGGACCTGTTCCGGTGTCGGACATCACGATTCGCGCATGGACGGCGCGGCCGGGCGCAAATGTCGAACTCGTCGTCGCCGAACTCTGGGCTCGAGGATCAGCGGGGCCGGCGCGAGCGGTGGCGCGGGGCAGCGCATGGCGTATGCGTACCGAGCCCACCGACGACGTCGTGCACGTGGGCGATCCGGTGATGCGACCGGTGAGCGCCGGCGTCGACAGCACCTTCGGCGGACTCTGGACCTCCGGATACCTCGACGCGGTCGAGTTCAAGTTCCTCACCGAGCTCGGCGCAGCGGGGCCCGGTGAAGTGTGGGCGAAGCCGACTCCTGTTCTGGTGCAGGGTGAGTTGATGACGCCACTCGAACGGCTGTTCTCGATTGCCGACATCGCCAACGGTGTGGGTGCGAAATTGCCGATCGAGCAGTGGACGTTCCTGAACACCGATCTGACGGTGCACGTCTTCCGTGAACCCCAGGGCGACTGGATCGGAGTATCGGCCGAGACGTCGACGGGTCCGGACGGCATCGCCATGTGCGCAGGCACCCTCAGTGACGAACGGGGGCCGGTCGGGCGCATCGCCCAAACTGTGCTGGTTCGCCGACGCGCGTGATCGTGGCGGAACGACGGGCGTTCCGCCACGCACTCAGAACGCTCGGCAGGACCTGATGTCGGAGGCGAGAATGGCTTTCGCGCCCAGTTCCGCGAGCTCGTCCATCACGTTGTTGTGGACCTTGCGAGAGACCATGGCGCGCACGGCAACCCAGTTGTCGTCGACCATCGGTGCGAGCGTAGGTGATTCGATGCCGGGGGTGATCTTGACGGCTTCGTCGAGGATCGACTTGGGGCAGTCGTAATCGAGCATCAGGTACTGCTGGGCGAAGACGACGCCCTGTACGCGGGCGATGAGTTGCTTGCGTGCGGAGTCAGTTCCCGGGGCGCCTGCGCGCTCGATAAGTACGCCCTCCGAATCGCAGAGCGATTCGCCGAACGCGACGAGATTGTTCTGGCGCAGTGATCGGCCCGATTCGACCACGTCCGCGATGGCGTCGGCGACACCGAGTTGAATGGAAATTTCCACGGCCCCGTCGAGACGGATCACCGTGGCCTCCAAGCCGCGCTCGGCCAGGTCCTTACGCACGAGATTGGGGTACGAGGTGGCGATGCGCAGTCCGCCCAGGTCCTCGGGTGCCCATTCCTTGCCCGCGGGTGCCGCGTAACGGAACGTCGACCGGCCGAATCCGAGCGCCAGGCGCTCTTCGACCGCTGCCCCGGAATCGAGAGCCAGGTCTCGTCCGGTGATGCCCAGATCGAGCTGGCCCGACCCGACGTAGATGGCAATGTCCTTGGGACGGAGAAAGAAGAATTCGACCCCGTTGGCCGGGTCGAGGACGGTCAGATCCTTGGAGTCGCTCCGACGCCGGTAGCCGGCCTCGCTCAGGATCTCGGCGGCGGATTCGGACAACGCGCCCTTGTTGGGTACGGCTACACGCAGCATGGAGTTTTCCTTCATCGGTGAGTTCACAGGAGACGTTCGGGCCTTGCCTCACAGATGTCGGTAGACGTCCTCGAGCTCGATTCCCCTACCCACCATCATGACCTGAACCCAGTACAGCAGCTGCGAAATTTCTTCGGCGAGTGCAGCGTCGCTCTCGTGTTCGGCGGCGATCCACACCTCGCCGGCCTCTTCGAGGACCTTCTTTCCCTGGAAATGAACACCTGCGTCCAACGCAGCGACGGTGCCCGAGCCCTCGGGGCGGGTTTTCGCGCGGTCGGTGAGCTCGGCGAACAGGGAATCGAAAGTCTTCACGGATTCGTATTCTTTCACGTCGGTATCCAGCGGAATCAATTCGGTCGAGATTCGAGGAGTCAGGCCGCCCAGGCCCGCCGGACGTCGTCGGCGGTCAGTCCGACCAGACCGTCGCGGATGGTGTATCCCGGCGCTGCCGGAACAGCCACCTCAGACGGGACGACCAGTACCGGGCAGCCTGCAGTATGTGCGGACAGGGAGCCTGTCGGAGAATCCTCCACTGCAAGGCAGGCGCCGACGTCGACGCCGAGCAGCGCGGCACCCCGCAGGTACGGCGCCGGGTGCGGTTTCCCGAACTCGACCTCGTCGCCGCTGACGGTGATGTCGAAGTAGTCGCGCCCGAGTGTCTCCAGTGCACGCTCGACGAGCCCACGTTCGGTGTTGGTGACCAATCCGGTCGCCAGGCCCATGTCGCGTACGAGTGCAAGAGCATCCTTGGCACCGGGCCGCCACGGAATACCCTCGGCGAACATGTCGCCGACGCGCGTGGTCAACCACTCGCGGCCCTCGGCCAGGTTGTCGTCGGTGACCGCAACCGACGCATTGGCGAGCACTTTGCGCAAGGCGTCTTGCATCGAATTGCCGAGGGTGCTCTCGCGTACTTCCGCGCTGAGTTCGGTTCCCAGTATGCGGGAGTACTCACCGATGGCCACGTCCCAGATCTTCTCCGAGTCGAGCAGTGTGCCGTCCATGTCCCACAGGACACCGTGCAGGTGGGTTCTAGACATTGAAGTACTTGGCCTCCGGGTGGTGAAGTACGAACGCATCGGTCGACTGTTCGGGGTGCAGCTGCAGTTCCTCGGAGAGCTTGACGCCGATTCGCTCGGGTTCGAGGAGTGCGGCGAGCTTGATCCGGTCCTCGAGATCGGGGCATGCCCCGTAGCCGAACGAGTAACGAGCTCCGCGGTATTCGAGTTTGAAGTACCCCTCGGCCTCGGTGGGATCCTCCGCGGCGACCGATTTGCCGTCGGACAGTTTCAGTTCCTCGCGCACTCGACGATGCCAGTATTCGGCGAGAGCCTCGGTCAGCTGAACTCCGATCCCGTGTACCTCGAGGTAGTCGCGGTACGCGTCGGCTGCGAACAATTCGTTCGCGAAGTCCGCGATGGGCTGCCCCATGGTGACCAGGTTCATCGGCAGCACGTCGACTTGCCCGGATTCCCTTGCCGCAGTGCGTGATCGGACGAAGTCCGCGATGCAGAGGAAGCGGTCGCGGTGCTGACGCGGGAAGGTGAACCGAAAGCGTTCGGGCGCATCGGGTTCGGGCTCGGTGAGTACGACGACGTCGTCGCCCTCCGAAACGGCCGGGAAGTATCCGTACACCAAAGCGGCGTGCGCGAGAATGCCGTCCGTACTGAGCCGATCCAGCCAATACCGAAGGCGCGGTTTGCCTTCCGACTCCACCAGATCCTCGTAGGTGGCGCCCTCGCCCTTGCGGGCTCCTCGTAGGCCCCACTGCCCCAGGAACAGTGCACGTTCGTCGAGCAGGCCCGAGTAGTCGGCGAGGGACACGCCTCGGACGATGCGGGTGCCCCAGAACGGTGGTACCGGAATGTCGATGTCCGCAGCGACGTCGGATCGCTCGGGTACCACGACCGGAGCCTCGGCGGCCTTGCGCTTCTCCGCGATGCGCTTGGACCGTTCGTGGCGCTCCTTGCGTTCGGCGGCCTTGGCCTTCGCGGCGAGCGCCTCGGGGCTGTCAGGGGCCGGGCCGCCACCGCGCTTGGTGGTCATGATGGTGTCCATCAAACGCAGGCCTTCGAACGCGTCCCGCGCATAGTGCACGTCGCCTTCGTACACGTCCTGCAGATCGTTCTCGACGTACGACCGCGTCAACGCGGCGCCGCCGAGGAGCACCGGAAATTGCTCTGCCACGCCGCGGGAGTTGAGCTCGATCAGGTTGTCCTTCATGACGACCGTCGACTTCACCAGCAGCCCGGACATGCCGATGACGTCGGCTCGTTTGTCCAACGCGGCTTCGAGAATGGTCGAAATCGGTTGCTTGATACCGAGATTGACCACCTCGTAGCCGTTGTTGCTCAGGATGATGTCGACGAGGTTCTTGCCGATGTCGTGCACGTCGCCCTTGACGGTGCCGAGCACGATCCGACCTTTGCCGTCGTCGTCGGTGGCCTCCATGTGTGGCTCCAAGTACGCCACGGCAGCCTTCATCACCTCGGCGGACGCGAGCACGAACGGCAACTGCATCTGGCCGGAACCGAACAGCTCGCCGACGGTCTTCATGCCCGACAGCAACGTCTCGTTGATGATTTCGAGAGGCGGCTTCTCGGCCATCGCGGCGTCCAGATCTGTGTCGAGGCCGTTGCGTTCGCCGTCGACGATGCGGCGTTCGAGCCGCTCGAACAACGGCAGCCGACCCAGTTCCTCGGCACGCGACTCCCGGGCCGATGCCGCCGACACGCCTTCGAAGAGCTGCATGAGCTTCTGCAGCGGGTCGTAGCCTTCGCGGCGGCGGTCGTACACCAGATCCAGAGCGGTCTCGCGTTGCTCGTCGGGAATCTTGTTCATCGGCAGGATCTTCGACGCGTGCACAATGGCGGTGTCGAGGCCGGCCTGGGTGCACTCGTGCAGAAAGACCGAGTTCAGCACCTGCCGGGCAGCAGGATTGAGGCCGAACGAGATGTTCGACAACCCGAGGGTGGTGTGCACCTTCGGATACTTCTCCTTGAGCTGCCGAATGGCCTCGATGGTCTCGATGCCGTCGCGTCGAACCTCTTCCTGGCCGGTGGAGATCGGGAAGGTGAGGGTGTCGACGATGATGTCCTCGTGGCGCAGGCCCCAGTTCTCGGTGATGTCGGTGATCAGGCGATCTGCGACACGCACCTTCCATTCGGCAGTACGCGCCTGCCCCTCCTCGTCGATGGTCAGAGCGACCACGGCGGCACCGTGTTCCTTGACCAGACGCATGATCTTCTGGAACCGCGAGTCGGGACCGTCGCCGTCCTCGTAGTTGACCGAGTTGACGGCGCTACGTCCACCGAGGTGCTCGAGGCCGGCCTCGAGCACGGCCGGTTCGGTGGAGTCGAGCATGATCGGCAGCGTCGACGCAGTCGCCAATCTGCTGGCCAGTGCCGCCATGTCGGCGGCACCGTCGCGGCCGACGTAGTCGACGTTGAGGTCCAACATGTGCGCACCGTCGCGCGTCTGATCCTTGGCGATATCGAGGCACTTCTCGTAGTCCTCGGCGAGCATCGCGTCACGAAATGCCTTGGAGCCGTTGGAGTTGGTGCGCTCGCCGATCATCAGGATGCTGGCGTCCTGCTCGAACGGCACTGCGGTGTAGAGCGAGGAGACCCCTGGCTCCGGGGCCGGCTGCCGTTCCAGCTTCGTCGCCCCGTGCACCATGTCGGCAACCTGACGAATGTGCTCGGGGGTGGTGCCGCAGCATCCGCCGACGAGTGCCAGCCCGTACTCGCGGACGAAACCGCTCAGAGCGTCGGCCAATTCGGGGGCGGTCAGTGGGTATTCGGCACCCTTCGCGCCCAACGTGGGCAGTCCGGCATTGGGCATCACCGATACCGGAAGACGTGAATGCTTCGACAGGTGGCGCAGGTGTTCGCTCATCTCGGCGGGGCCGGTGGCGCAGTTCAGCCCGATCATGTCGATGCCCAGCGGCTCGAGCGCAGTGAGGGCTGCACCGATCTCGCTGCCGACCAGCATCGCGCCCGTCGTCTCGACCGTCACATGGGTGATGATCGGGATTCGGACGCCGAGCTTGTCCATGGCGTGCTGGCTACCGATGATCGCGGCCTTGACCTGCAGCAGGTCCTGGCACGTCTCGACCAGAATGGCGTCGGCACCGCCGTCGATCATTCCGAGCGCAGCCTCGGTATACGCATCGCGCAGCCGTGCGAACGGGGCGTGGCCGAGTGTGGGGAGCTTGGTTCCGGGGCCCATGGAACCCAGGACGTACCGATCCATCCCGTCGCGGCCGGGTCCCATTTCGTCCGCAGTCTCGCGGGCGAGCCGGGTGCCTTTCTCGGCCAACTCGCGGATTCGATCCTCGATGTCGTAATCGGCCAGGTTGGGCAGGTTGCATCCGAACGTGTTCGTTTCCACGGCGTCTGCGCCGGCCGCAAAGTACTCGCGATGAATCTCGCGCAGCACGTCGGGCCTGGTGTGGTTCAGAATCTCGTTGCATCCCTCGAGGCCGAGAAAGTCGTCGAGAGTGAGGTCGGCGTCCTGGAGCATCGTGCCCATTGCTCCGTCGCCGATGACAACGCGACGTGAAATCGCATCGAGCAGACCGGGCTTGTGTTGATCGGGCATCACTACAGAGTAGTGGGCACCACGGTTACCTCGAGTCGTAGGCTGTCGTGGTGAGTCCCCGAAACCTCGATGATCAGTCCCCGCCCGACGACGGTACCGACAAAATGGACAAATCAGGTGCCGACGCGGACATCCCCTTGGACGCCGCGCTGATCGAGGCCGTGCAGGATGCAGTGGCGAACGCCACAGACGCCGACGCCGACTACGACGAGGACGATCTGAACGACGACATTCCCGAGCTGCGCTCCCCCATACTGGTCGCCGCTTTCGAGGGCTGGAACGACGCAGGCGATGCGGCGAGCGGCGCGGTCGAACATCTGGAGCTGATCTGGGACGCCAGCCCACTGGCCGAGCTGGACTCCGAGGACTACTACGACTACCAGGTCAATCGGCCGACCGTTCGTCAGGTCGACGGGGTCACCCGCGAGATCGAGTGGCCGTCGACCCGATTGTCGGTGTGTTCACCGCCCGGCAGCGACCGTGACGTGGTCCTGTTGCGCGGTATCGAGCCCAACATGCGGTGGCGCAGCTTCTGCGACGACCTGCTCGAGTTCGTCGAGCAGCTGGGCGTCGAAACCGTCGTCATTCTCGGCGCGCTGCTGGCGGACACCCCGCACACCAGGCCGGTTCCGGTGACCGGCACCGCCTACAGCACCGAGTCGGCCGAACAGTTCAACCTGGAGCAGACCCGCTACGAGGGGCCCACCGGTATCACCGGCGTTCTGCAGGACGAATGTGTCAAGGCAGGTGTGCCGGCCGTGTCGTTCTGGGCTGCTGTCCCCCATTACGTCTCACAGCCACCGAATCCGAAGGCCACCGTGGCGTTGCTGCAGCGGGTCGAAGACGTACTCGACATCGAGGTGCCGCTCGGCGAGCTGCCCACGCAGGCCGAGGAGTGGGAGGAGGCGGTCAACGAGATGACCAAAGAGGACGAGGAGATCAGCGAGTACGTGCGCAGCCTCGAGGAGCGTGGTGACGCCGAGGTGGACATGTCCGATGCGATCGCCAAGATCGACGGCGACGCCATCGCCGCCGAGTTCGAGAAGTACCTCCGGCGGCGCGGCCCGGGCAACTTCGGGCTCTGACCCGAACGCACACGAGGAGCCGGGAGCCGGTGAGGTCTTTCTGATGCCGACGTAACGTCACCGCAGCGGTGGCGTCACCCCGACACCGGAGCCTCGTGGGTATGGCCAGCACACCGCGATTTCTGCAAGGCGTCTTCTCCTTCACCGGCAACGGTCTGGACAAGCCCGAGTTGATCGATCCCAGCCTGAGTTTCGTCGTCCCCGAGGGGGTGACGGCTCAGCCGCTGTACTTCCGGGGCGGTAATTCGAGCGATGAACTGGTGGTCGTGACCTTGCTGCGCGACGGCAGCCCGATGCGTATGTTCCCGATGGGGGCCAAGAGCGGCGTCAACATTCCGTTGCGGGTCGTCGAGGACGTCGATCCCGATACCGTGCTCGAGCTGGTGATCGCGGCCCCCGCCGGAACCAACGGAGAGGTCGTCGTCGACTTCGGTCTGGTGCTGGTCTGATGCCTGCGGGAAAACAGCGATTGCTGGTGATCGGCAACGGAATGGCCGGTGCCCGGACGGTCGAGCAGATCCTCGAGCGAGACGGCAGCTCGCTGTTCGACATCACGATGATCGGCGACGAACCGTACGGCAATTACAACCGCATCATGCTCTCCCACGTGCTGTCCGGTGAGGCCACCGTCGACGACGAGGATCTCGTTCTCAACCCCATGAGTTGGTACAGCGAGAACGGCGTGACGTTGCACGTGGGCGATCGAGCGGTGTCGCTCGACCGGTTCTCCAAAACGGTTGTCTGCGAAAGCGGTCGGTCCGTCGACTACGACGTACTGATCATTGCCACCGGTAGCAACACGTTCTTCCCGAACATGGACGGTCTGCGCGAGTCCGACGGCAGGCTGGCACGTGGGGTGTTCGGATTCCGCACGATCGCCGACACCAACGGCATGTTGCAGATGGCGCAGTCAGGCGACGACGTGTCGGCGGTGGTGATCGGCGGCGGACTGCTCGGTCTCGAAGCAGCGTACGGACTGCGGACGCAGGGGCTGGACGTGAACGTGGTGCACTCCCCCGGGCACCTGATGAACCAGCAGCTCGACGAGCGCGGTGGACGAGTGTTGCGCAACAAGATCGAGTCGCTGGGCGTCGGTGTCCACACCTCGAAGAGGACCACCTCGGTGTTGCGGTCGGACGACGGTACCGTCATTGGCGTCGGTTTCAACGACGGCACCTCGCTGGACGCCGACATGGTCGTCGTGACCGCCGGAATTCGGCCCAGTGTCGATTTCGCCCGCGCCGGCGGCCTGGTCATCGAACGCGGAATCGTCGTCGACGACCAATTGCGCTGCGAGGACGAAGGTTCCATCTATGCCGTCGGCGAATGCTGTCAGCACCGCGGTGAGGTGTACGGCCTCGTCGCGCCCCTCTGGGAGCAGGCCGCTGTCCTGGCCGATGTACTCACCGGTGCCGATCCCGCTGCCGCATATCACGGTTCGCGTTTGACGACCAAGCTCAAGGTGGCCGGCGTCGACGTCGCGTCGATGGGGATCACCGCGCCCGAGCGCGACGACGACGAATTCGTTCAGTTCTACGAACCACGCAGTGGCACGTACAAATCGGTCATCGTGCGGAACAACAAGCTCGTCGGTGCCACTCTGCTGGGCGACATCTCCAAGGCCAACTTTCTCACCCAGGCGTTCGACGAGAGGGTGCCGCTGCCCGAGGAGCGCATCAGCATGCTCTTCGACATGGGAACGCCCTCTGCGGCAACAGGAGCCGCCGAACTGGCAGACGACGTTCAGGTGTGCAACTGCAACGGCGTCACCAAGGGCGCCATCGTGGCCTGCGTGCACGCCGGTGCCAAGAATCTGAGCGATGTGACCGCGAAGACCCGAGCAGGCAAGGGATGTGGGTCCTGCAAGGGGTTGGTGAAAGACATCATCGCGTGCGCATCCGGTGGCGCGGTCGAAGCGGACCCCACCGCAGACCGGTACGTGCCGTGTATCCCGATGACGAAGCCGGAACTGATCGAAGCAATCAGATCGCGGGACCTCCGGGCAGTCTCGCAGGTGTTCACGGCGCTTGCGACCGACGGCGTCGAGGACGCCGCCGCCAAGATGCCGCTGGCGTCACTGCTGCGCACCGTCTGGGGTCCGGATTGGGTGGACGAGCGCGGCGCACTGTTCATCAACGACCGGGTGCACGCCAACATTCAGCGGGACGGCACGTTCTCGGTGGTACCGCAGATGAAGGGTGGCGTCACTACCCCGGATCAACTGCGCAAGATCGCCGACGTCGCCGACAAGTACAACGTGCCGCTGGTCAAGGTCACCGGCGGACAGCGCATCGACCTCCTCGGGATCAAGAAGGAAGACCTACCCAAGGTGTGGGGCGATCTGGACATGCCCTCCGGCTTCGCCTACGGCAAGAGCATGCGCACGGTGAAAACCTGTGTGGGCAGCGACTTCTGCCGCTTCGGTCTCGGCGACTCGACGGCTCTCGGCATCGCGCTCGAAGAGCGGTTCCAAGGCTTGGAGACTCCCGCGAAACTCAAACTCGCGGTCGCCGGCTGCCCGCGCAACTGCTCGGAGGCGCTGTGCAAGGACTTCGGCGTGGTCTCGGTCGGCGAGGACAGGTGGGAGATCTACGTCGGCGGCGCGGCCGGGGCTCACATCCGCAAGGGAGATCTGTTGGCCACCGTGACGGGAGCCGAGGAGGTGATGACAGTGGCAGGCAGATTCATCCAGCACTATCGGGAGAACGCGCAGTGGCTCGAACGGACGTACGCCTGGGTTCCGCGCGTCGGCTTGGAGGAACTGCAGAGCGTTCTGATCGACGACCGTGACGGCATCGTCGCCGGACTCGACGAGCGACTGCAAACATCGGTCGACGGCTACGTGGACCCATGGCAGGACCGCACGGCACCCAAATCGCCTGCGCAGTTCGCACCCTCGCTGCCACTGCTCCCGCTGCCACAGGTGCCGGTCCGATGAGCGTCCCGGTGGGTGCGTTGGAAGACCTGACTCCCGGCGAGGGACGGGCCTACGTCGTGGATGGCAAACAGGTCGCGGTGTTCCTGCTAAGTGACGGCTCGGTGCGGGCGATGGACGCCGTCTGTCCGCACCGGGGCGGACCACTGGCCGACGGCCAGATCGACGGGTCCGTAGTCGTCTGCCCACTTCATCAATACGCCTTCTCCCTCGACGACGGCACCTGCCCGAGTGGAATCTCGTCGGTCCGTGTCTACGCAGCCTCGGTGGTGGATGGCAACGTGACCGTCGATATGTAAGTCGGTCCCGGTGTGGTCTTCACTCCTGTCCACCGCCCGCCCGTCGTTTTCTCGGCTTATCGTCTTTTGAGCAAGACGAAGGGAATCACCGATGGGTGACGTCGTGCGCCGAGTAGGCAACGTCTTTTGCTTTGGCGTTCTCGATCCGTTCGAGAACCCGACCGGCTTCCGTCGGGCCGTCGCCCCCGGTGGAGTGTGGTGACTCCCGGGCTACGAGTAGTGATCGCCGACGACGACGTTCTGCTCCGTGAGGGCCTGGCCAGTCTGCTGAATCAAGCCGGTCTCGAGGTCGTCGGTCAAGCGGGCGACGCCGAGGAGTTGGAGACTCTCGTCGCGCGCGAGCTCCCTGCGTCGGCGATCATCGACATCGGAACGCCGCCGACGCAGAACTCCGAAGGTTTGGATGCGGCTTTGCGAATCCGCATGGGACTCACGGAGATTGCGGTGGTGCTGCTGTCCGCACACGTCGAGATCGATCACGCGTTGCAACTGCTCGACGGTGGCAAGGGCGTCGGCTACCTTCTCGCGACTCGGGTCACCGACATGGCCGATTTCGTCGGAACTATCGACCGCGTCGCCGGCGGCGCATCGGTGATCGACCCGGCGGTGGTGTACGAGTTGGTGGCCGCCAGACGCCGTGACGATCCACTGGCTGCGCTGAGCTCACGTGAGTGCGACGTTCTGACCTTGATGGCCGAGGGTCTCTCCAACGCAGGCATCGGACGTCGACTACGGATTACCGAGGGCACGGTGGAAGAACACGTACGCAGCATTCTGACCAAGTTCGATCTCGCGGAGACCGCTGACGACCACCGGCGAGTCCGGGCCGTCATCATGTTCCTCGATGCCCAGACTTGACCGAAGATCCTGCGGCGTGGCTCAACCGGCGTCGACAAATCCATGATGGCGTCCGCAGACAGCCCGAACTTGGGAAGGAACCCGATGGCGGAGCTGGATTCGACCATGTCCGCGAAGTCGTCCTCGTCGTGCGTCGACACCAGAATTACGTCCGGACGGGCTGGGTGGGAAGCGGCCAGGAGTGCTTCGACAACATCGAAGCCACTTTCTGCACCGAGATCGATGTCGACGAGGATCAGATCAGGGCAATTTTCTTTCGCCGACCGTAACGCGGCGGCAGTCGTCGATGCCGTACCGACGACGGTCACACCCGCAGATTCCAACAGCCGCGTCGCGGCGGCGCAGAAGGCGGCGCTGTCGTCGACGATCAGTGCACGGCGATCGAAACGGTTCACCTTTTCGAGAATGTCAGATCTCGTCGGGCCCGGCATTACCGGTAGCCGTAGATTCTCCTACCCAAAAGTCGATCGATGATTCCCGCAACGACATCAGCGAGACACGTACCCGTCTGACGGAGTCCCGAGCACGAGTCGTGGCCGCCGCAGACCAGGCGCGCCGCG
This sequence comes from Rhodococcus sp. NKCM2511, assembly GCF_014905595.1. Taxonomy (NCBI): domain Bacteria; kingdom Bacillati; phylum Actinomycetota; class Actinomycetes; order Mycobacteriales; family Nocardiaceae; genus Rhodococcus; species Rhodococcus sp. NKCM2511. The sequence continues at coordinate 215,039 of NZ_BNHJ02000001.1, forward strand.
TCATCGAAGGAGACTTGCACGACGGGGCGCAGCAGCGGATCGTCCCCCTCGGGATGGACCTGAGAGCGGCCCAGGCGTCCGTACCCGAGGAACCCGGAGATCTACGAGATCGATCGAACCGCAGCGTGAACACGCTGTCGCAGGTGCATTGGGATCTCCAGGAACTCTCCCGAGATAGTCATTTCGGCAATTGTGCGAGAAGGCGAGCTCACATCGACCGTGACGGACAACGGCGCAGGCGGTGCCGATTCAGCGAACGGCTCCGGGTTGATCGGCCTACAGGACCGCATTCAGGCGGTCGGTGGCACGTTGACGGTATCGAGCCCACCCGGTGTCGGCACGACTCTCGAAGCCTGTCTACCCGCTACCAGGTAGCGGACTGCACCGGGCACCACTCCCCCACTTTGCCTGCCAGCAGCGACGACACGAACGTCTCGACGGACGAATGTTCTCGGTACACCCGAACAACATTCGCACCAGGAGGACACCATGCCGTACATCAACACCGCTGACGGAACCGATATCTACTACACCGAGCAGGGCACGGGGAAGCCAGTTCTGCTCAGTCACGGTTGGCCGTTGTCCTCGGACGCCTGGCAGACCGAGCTCAAGCTCCTCGCCGACGCCGGCTACCGCGCCATCGCCCACGACCGCCGCGGACACGGACGCTCGTCCAAGACCTACGTCGGCAACGACATGGACACCTACGCCAAGGATCTGGCCGAACTGGTGGAGGCCCTCGACTTGCAGGAGCTCACCCTCATCGGACACTCGACCGGTGGCGGCGAGGTCGTGCGGTACGCCGCGCAGCACGGTGGCAGCCGCGTCGCTCGGGTGATCACTGCCGGTGCCGTTCCCCCGGTCATGCTGAAGTCCGAGGCCAACCCAGAGGGCACGCCGATCGAAGCACTCGACGACATTCGCAACGGCGTCCTCACTGACCGCTCACAGTTCTATCAGGACCTCGCCCAGGCCTTCTTTGGCGCGAACCGCGACGGCGCACAGGTATCCCAGGGTGCCATCGACGACTTCTGGCGTCAGGGGATGCTCGTCAACCTCGCTGCCGCCTACGACTGCGTGAAGGCGTTCTCCGAGACCGACTTCACCGAAGATCTGAAGGCTCTCACCGTCCCCGTCTTCATCGCCCAAGGCGACGACGACCAGATCGTGCCGATCGCCGCGGCTGCGCTGAAGTCCATCGACCTCGTCAAGGACGGCACGCTCAAGGTCTACCCGGGTGCCCCGCACGGCATCTACGGCGACTACCAAAAGGCTTTGGACGCAGACATTCTCGAATTCCTTGCCAAGTAGTTCCTCCCTTCCCCCACCCCCACTTTTCTTCCAAGGAGACTTCTCATGAGCACCACACCCACCATCGTCCTGATCCACGGTGCCTTCGCCGACTCGGCCAGCTGGGCACCGGTCACCCGCCGCCTGCTCGACAAGGGTCACACCGTCGTCGTGCCCGCGGTGCCCAATCGCAGCCTGATCGGTGACTCCGCCTACATCCGCTCCGTAGTCGAGCAGATCGACGGTCCGGTTCTCCTCGCCGGACACTCCTACGGCGGAGCCGTCATCACGGTTGCAGGCATGGCGGACAACGTCGTCGGTCTGGTCTACGTTTCCGGTTACGCACTCGAAGAGGGTGAGAGCCTCGGCGAACTACAGGGACGCTTCCGCGATTCCGATCTCGCCGCGAACCTCGTCTACACCCCCTTCCCGGGCGACGGCACCGACGTCTCGGTGAAGCTCGACGCCTTCCCCGCAGTGTTCGCCGGTGGCATCGACCTCGCGACCGCCGAGGTCCTCGCCGTCTCCCAGCGCCCGCTGGCCGGCCTCGCATTCGCCGAAGCAGCACCGGCCGCAGCCTGGAAGACCAAGCCCGGCTGGGGAATCGTCAGCAGCGCGGACCACACCATCAACCCGGATGTCGAGCGCTTCGGCTACGAGCGCGCCGGTCTGCGCAGCGTCGTCGAACTCGATGCCCCACACCTGGTGATGCTGGCCAAGCCCGACGAGGTCGTTGCTGTCATCGAAGAAGCACTTGCGGCAGTTACCTCGCCCGCGCCGTCCCTGACAAGCCAGCCATGACCTCGCAAATGGTTCCGATCGGACTCGACGCGGTCGGCACGCGCGTCGAGTTCGACAGCATGGGGAACGTGCACGTCCCCGCCGAGAAGTACTGGGGTGCCCAGACCCAGCGGTCGCTCCAGCACTTCTCGATCGGGGACGACCGGATGCCCAAGGCGGTGTACCACGCCTACGGGTACGTCAAGAAGGCTGCGGCACTGGTCAATCAGGCTGCAGGTCGGCTGGAGGGTTGGAAGGCCGATGCGATCGTCGCGGCAGCCGACGAGGCGATCGCCGGCCGGCTGGACGAGCATTTTCCGTTGTTCGTCTGGCAGACCGGTTCCGGCACGCAGAGCAACATGAACGTCAACGAAGTGCTCTCCAACCGCGCAATTCAGCTGGTCGGTGGCACGCTCGGTTCGCAGGAACCGATCGGACCGAACGATGACGTGAACATGGGCCAATCGTCCAACGACACGTTTCCGACCGCGATGCACATCGCCGCGATCATCGAAATCGACGAACGACTGCTACCCCAGGTCACCGCTCTCGCGGACGAATTGGACCGTAAGTCCGAGCAGTGGATGGACGTCGTGAAGATCGGGCGCACCCATCTCGAGGACGCCGTGCCGCTGACCGTCGGCCAGGAGTGGTCGGGATGGGCAGCGCAGATCCGCTCCGCCGCAAAGGAAATAGAACGCAGTCGCGAGGGTCTGTACGAACTCGCCGCAGGCGGGACGGCGGTGGGCACCGGGTTGAACGCGCCTGCCGGGTTCAGCGAAGACATCGCCAGGAAGATAGCCGAGCTCACCGGCAAGCCGTTCGTCACTGCGCCCAACAAGTTCATGGCGCAGGGTTCGCTCGATGCCATGGTCCGCGCCCACGCGGCACTCCGCGGCCTCGCCGTCGCACTCATGAAGGTCGCCAACGACATGCGGTGGCTCGCGTCGGGACCACGCACCGGTTTCGCGGAGCTGGTGCTGCCGTCCAACGAACCGGGTTCGTCGATCATGCCGGGCAAGGTGAATCCCACGCAGTGCGAGGCCATGGTGATGATCAGCATCAAGGTGTTGGGTGACGACGCCGCGATCGCGTTCGCCGGCTCGCAGGGCAACTTCGAACTGAACGCCATGCGGCCCATCGTCATCGACAACTTCCTGCACTCGGCCCGCATTCTGGGCGACGGCATCGAGAAGTTCGTGACCTACTCGGTCAGCGGAACCACGTTGAACGAGACCAAGATCGCCGGCTACGTCGACGAGAGCTTGATGCTCGTGACGGCGCTGAGTCCGGTCATCGGCTACCAGAACGCGGCGCACATCGCCGAGAACGCGCTGGCGAACGATCAGACCTTGAAAGAAGCTGCACTTGACTCCGGGCATGTGACGGAGAAGCAGTTCGACGACATCGTCGTCCCGAAGAACCTCGTCGGACAGGGAGTCCGGGGAGCGTGAGTAGATCTCTCCCCCCATCACATCAGGAGTAGAACCATGACAACGTCCATCCCCCCTTCGCCCTCGATGCCGACCGCCCTGACCGATCCCATCGTCAACCGCGGCTCTGCCTTCACCGCCGAGCAGCGCGTCGAACTCGGCCTGGTGGGCCGACTGCCCGCAGGTGTGCTGAACCTCGCCCAGCAGGCCGACCGCGTGTACCGGCAACTGCAGGAACTTCCCAGCGATCTCCAGCGCAATCTGTTGCTCGAGCAGATCCACGACCGCAACGAGACCCTGTACTACCGGGTACTCACCGACCACCTGCCCGAACTGCTCCCGGTCGTCTACGACCCCACCGTCGGCGAGGCAATCGAGAAGTACTCGGACGAATACCGCGGTCAGCGTGGCCTCTACCTCTCGATCGACGCCCCCGACGACATCGAGGCCGCCTTCGCCACATTGGGCCTCGGACCGGACGACATCGACCTGATCGTCTGCAGCGACGCCGAAGAAATCCTCGGAATCGGCGACTGGGGTGTCGGTGGAATACAGATCTCGATCGGCAAGCTGGCCATCTACACCGCAGGCGCAGGCATTCACCCGAACCGCGCGATCGCCGTCTCGCTCGACGTCGGCACCGACAACCCAGCTCTGCTCAACGACCCGCTGTACCTGGGCAATCGCCACTCGCGCCGTCGCGGAGCCGATTACGACACGTTCATCCAGAAGTACATCGAGACGGCGACGCGGCTGTTCCCCGGCGCACTGTTGCACTTCGAAGACTTCGGCCCCGAGCATGCCCGCGACATTCTGGCCACTTACTCCGGCGACTACCGGATCTTCAACGACGACGTGCAGGGCACCGGTGCCGTCGTCATGGCCGCAATGCATGCTGCCGTCCCAGCCACCGGCATCCCGATGCGCGAGCAGACACTCGTCGTGTTCGGTTCGGGCACTGCGGGAGTCGGCATCGCAGATCAGCTGCGCGACGCCATGATCGCCGACGGCGCCGCGGAGGCCGACGCCATCTCCCGCATCTGGCTCGTCGACAAACAGGGCCTGTTGTTCGAAGACATGAACGATCTTCGCAACTTCCAACAGGTGTACGCGAAACCGCGATCCGCAGTCGCCGGTGCTGGTTCCACCGTCAGCCTGCTCGAGACGATCCGGACGGCGAAACCTACGGTGCTGTTGGGCACCTCCACCGCTCACGGTGCGTTCACGCAGGACGTGATCGAGGCCATGGCAGCGTCGACGCCACGGCCGATCATTCTCCCGATCTCGAACCCGACAGAGAAGATCGAGGCCGACCCCAAGGACGTCATCACCTGGACCGAAGGTGCCGCCCTCGTCGCCACCGGCATACCCGTCGACCCCATCGAGTTCGACGGTGTGACGTACCACGTCGGCCAAGCGAACAACTTTCTCGTCTTCCCCGGCATCGGGCTCGGCATCATCGTCAGCGGGGCGACCCGGGTCACCGACGGAATTCTCGCCGCGGCTGCCAAGGCCCTCGCCTCGCACACCGACGCGTCCGAGCGCGGATCGTCACTGTTACCCGACGTGTCCAACCTCCGCGAGATCTCGGCGATCGTCGCGCACGCCGTTTACGACCAGGCCGTGCTCGAAGGCCTCGCTACCCACACGCCCACCGACGTCGTGCAAGCGATCCAAGACGCCATGTGGACTGCCCAGTACCCCGTGGAACCGTGAAGCTGTCCGCGGTCGACGGACGTGAGGTTGCGTCCGCGATCGTCCTTGCCGTCACCAGTGCCGCCGTGTACTTCCTACTCGTCGATGTGGTCGGGCCAGCGCTGAACGAGTCGGACGAGTCCGCGGAGATCGGTGCGATGTGGGCGGTGGTCTCCACCATCTTCGTCTTCCGCGGAACGCTCGACGCTCGGCTCGCCGACACCAGGACACGTCTTTTTGCCACCGCGATGAGCCTGGCGGTGTGCCTGACCTACCTGCTGATCTTCCCGGTCACCGCCATCGGAATCGGTGCCGTGATCGGGGCCGGGTGTCTGCTTGCCGCGTTGCTCGGGCACACAGAAGACGCCGTACTCACCGGCATCACTTCGACGGTGGTCCTCGTCGTCGCCGATCTGGGCGATCCGTCGACTGCATGGATGCAGCCCCTACTTCGACTGCTGGACACCGCAATCGGCATCGGAGTCGGCTTGTCTGCCGCGGGTGTGTTCGCCTCGATCGCACGTGAAAGGACAGCCGCATGACCACTGTTGCGCCACCACAGGTCTCGGCCTGGGCACCCTTACGCAGCAAGATCTACCGAACGTTGTTCCTTGCTCAGCTCGTCTCGAACATCGGCCTGTGGATGCAGACCGTCGGGTCACAGTGGTTCCTTGTCGAGCACAACAGCAGCGCCACGATCGTTGCACTGGTCCAGACCGCGAGCCTGCTCCCGACGCTCTTTCTGGCGCTGCCCGCGGGCGGACTGGCCGACCTGATCGATCGCCGTCGACTACTCATCGTCGTGAGCACGTACACCGCCCTCGTCGCCGCTACGACGACGTTCCTCGCCTACACCGACGTGTTGTCCCCCATCATGTTGCTGGGCATGACCTTCCTCCTCGGCTGCGGATCGGCCCTGTCTGCCCCTGCCTGGCAGGCGATCCAGCCGGAATTGGTTCCAGCAGAACAAATCCCCGCCGCGTCCGCGCTGGGCGGAGTGACGGTCAACGGCGCCAGGGCCATCGGCCCCGCGATCGGCGGCGTCATCGTTGCCGCCGCGGGTCCGGCGGCCGTCTTCGCACTCAACGCTGTCACGTTCGTAGTGATCCTCGGCGCGCTCGCCTGGTGGCGTCGTCCGGCCGACGATCCGGGAATCGACCGCGAGCGTCTCGGCCGGTCGATGATGACCGGGCTGCACTACATGCAGTCGGCGTCGATCGTCCGTCGAATCCTCCTCAGATCCGCCCTGTTCGCCTTCCCCGCGTCGGCGTTGTGGGCACTACTGCCCCTCGCGTCGTCGCAACATCTGCGCTTCGGTGCCTCCGGGTACGGCCTCATTCTCGGCATGCTCGGCGTCGGTGCCCTGGCGGGCGTTGCACTCTTCCCCACCCTGCGAAGGAGGTTCGGGGCCAACGCGTTGCTGTCCATCTCGGCCGTCTCCTACGCGTTGGGGGCCGTCGCTGTTGCATACCTGCCGATCTGGTTCGTTCTGCCACTGCTGCTCGTGGCGGGGGCCGCCTGGATCGCGACACTCACGACGCTCAATGCCTCGATCCAACTGTCACTGGCCCACTGGGTGCGGGCCCGTGGGATGTCGATCTATCTACTGGTCTTCATGGGCTCGCAAGCGCTCGGCTCGTTCATCTGGGGCCTGATCGCATCCCACGCCGGTTTCGGCGTTGCACTGCTCATCTCGGCAGTCCTCTTGATGCTTGCCGGCGCAAGTGTCGTTGTGTTGCCCCTGCACCCAGCGACAGGGACCTTGCCTCGTGGAGTCTCGACGGCGTGGCCGACACCGACGGTCATCTTCGGACCTGCCCCGGAGGACGGGCCCGTCGTTGTCAGTGTCACCTATCGGGTCGCTTCTGCCGAGCAGGCGGACTTCGACCGTTCGATGGCCGCGGTCGGGAAAGCCCGTCGGAGGACCGGCGGCTATTCGTGGGGCCTGTACCGCGACAGTGTCGATCCCGATCTGCGTATCGAGCAGTTCACCACGGCGTCCTGGCAGGACTTCCAGCGCCAACACCGCGATCGGTGGACGGACTCCGATCACCAACTCATTACCGATGCCCTGTCGTATACCGTCACCGGCCGTACCGAGCACGAACAGCACATGTTCGGCGTTCGGTAGGCAGCTGCAGGAGCGGGACAGTGACACCGAACGGGGAGTCGAGCCCTGACCGGACGTAGCCGAATACGGGGGAACGACTGGCTGGTAGGTGAAGCCGGGCCGACAATGTCTTCCTACCGGACCGGCAGAAGTTGTCGTGGTCGATGGCCGGTACCCAGCGTGGTTCAACGGGAGCACCGGCCACCCCCTACCCTGTTCCAGTGAGCGATTCAGGTGAGGACGCACGGCTGGGTGCCGCGAATGCGTTCGTGGAGGAAGACCGTCTCGGTCTCTTCTCGTTCGCCGTCGCCGAGAAAAGATCCGAATACCTGGCAGTACTGCGGGCGTTCGACACCGCTCGCGCGAACTACGTGGTGTTGCTGCACTCGGGCGACGTCGCCGATCTCATCGCTCGTAGCCCCGGGCGTCACGACGCGCTGACCACACTGGACATCGCACCCCTGCTCGATCAACTCCACACCTGGGGTCTGCTCGAACGCAGCTACGACGGCACCCGCGCCGCGACCCTCGCCGAATACCGCAACCGGCACTTCGTCTACCAGTTCGGTCAGGCCGGCTACAAGGCCTACCGCGCGGTCGAGGACGTGCTCGGTGCGCGCCTGGACGACGCCTCGCTGTCCCGGCTGGTGCTCCCCGAGCTGCTGGCCGACATGCACGAGCTGGCCGAGGCGAACCGTCAGGCCGACGGCGACCGCATCTACCGCAAGCTCAGCAGACTCGATTCGACGTTGTCGGAGATGGCGACCCGCGCCGCCCACTTCTATCTGGTGCTGGGCGACCTGGTGCGCACCACCGAGATCACGCCCGAATCGTTCTTGGCGCACAAGGATGCACTGCTCACGCACATGCGTGAGTTCAGCTCCGATCTCACCCGCTATGCCCCCAAATTGGCGGAAGCGATCGCACTCGTCGAGAGCACCGGCATCGAGGAACTCGTCGACCGTGCCGCGATCAGCGACGAACGAGTCTTTCTCTCCGTCGACGAACGGCGAGCGGACTGGACCGACCGATGGGCCGGGTTGTCGCACTGGTTCGTCGCGGCCGAATCCGAGCTCAGCGAATCCGAGCGCCTCCGCGAGGGCACGATGAGCGCGATCGCTGCTGTGCTGTCACTGCTGCGGCGCGTCACCGAAACTCGGAAGGGCGGTGTGAGTCGCGAGAGCCAACTGCGTCACCTCGCCGGCTGGTTCGCTGCTGCCCCCACCGAGGACAGCGCACATGCTCTGTTTCACGCCGTGTTCGGCCTCGGCCGACCCCGGCACCTGTCGATGGTCCATCCCGACGCCGACATCATCCCCATGTCCCGATCATGGTGGGAGGCACCGCCGGTCGAGATCTCGCGCACGCTGGCCGAGACCGGACGTACTCCGACCCCCGGCGTTCCAGGGCGGGTACAGCGCAACGACGGCGGCATCAGACGACTGCGCGAGCAGCAACTCGAGTCGCAGCGATCGCGCAGTGCCGCCGCGCAGTCGCTCGCCTCGGCCGGAATCCACGACCGTATTCTGAACGAGCAGGAAACCGAAGTGTTGTTGAGCCTGCTCAACGCCGCGTTGACTGCCCGGGTACGCGTGAGCGGACGCACCTCGGACTCGTCCGGATCGGACAGTGGCGTGCGCCTGACGCTGAGCGACAGCGATCGTTCGACGATCGTGCGCACCAGCCGTGGCCGATTGCATCTGGACCGCCTCGCCCTCGACGTCAGTGAGGTGGCGCGCCGGTGAGAGCACGTGAAATCTCCTCGCTCGCTCTGGATTCCTACCAGCGGGCTGCCCGAGTCGCATTGTCCAATCACCTGGTCACCGCGACGTACCCCGATCGAATCGCGTTACCGCTGCTGCGCAGGTGGGCAACCGAACTGCGTGAGGATCTCCTCGAGCTGTTCGGCTACCGGTTCGAGGTCACCGAGACGACCGCGCGTCTGTTCCCCGTGATCGATCGTCTCGACGACAGTCAACCCGCGCGAACGCCTTCCGAGCGGGTGTTCGACCGCCGTAGGTATGCGTATCTGGCGCTGGCGCTTGCCGCGCTCGGTCGGGCCGGAAACCAGATCACTCTGTCCGAACTCGCCGATCACGTGGCGACGGAGTCGAGTCAGGTGGACGGCGTCGAACTCACGACCGACCGCGCGAGCGATCGAGACGCATTCGTCGACGCGATCGGATGGCTGGCCACCCGTGGTGCGATCTCGCTGGCCGACGGCGACGCCACGGGCTGGGCGAACAATCCGACGGCCGGTGAGGCTCTGTACGACATCGACCGATCGGTGGTCGTCGCGATGTTTCGGCCGCCGCGTGCCGTGCAGCACCTGCGTTCGATTCGTGGCCTGCTGGCCGGCTCGGATGCCCCGATCGACCCCGAGGATTCCGATCTCGGACACATCGAGTCCGGGCGTGAGGCAGACCCGAAGGAAACGCTGCGTGCGGTACGCCGAGCGTTGGTCGAACACCCCGTCGTCTATCTCGACGATCTCGACGGCGACGCACGCACCGCCCTGACCGCCTCGCGGACCGTCGCCGACGTCGAGTTGCTCACCGGTCTCGTTGCCGAGCGTCGCGCCGAGGGTGTGGCCCTCATCGACACCTCGGGACGGTTGTCCGACCACCGCTTTCCCAGCACCGGAACGATCGCCCAGGTTGCGTTGCTCATCGCGGGAGAAATCTCCGATAGGGTCGTGGATCCCGACGCTCCGGCGCTCACAACGCATCCGCTACCTGCGAGCGACCTACTCGTCGAACAGCTGGACGACGCGATCCCCGGCGGCGGAATCTTCGGCGACCTGGCCGACTTCGGATTGCCCGCCGATCCGACGACGGTCGAGAACTCGGCGGAGCGCACACAGTATCCGTTGATCGAGGACAGTTGGCTGGTCTCGGTCGTCGACGATCTCGTGGACCGATTCGGTCGCACGTTCGCGGCGCAGTGGCAGACCGACCGGGACGGTCTGCGCATCCGTGCGATAGCGCTGTTGCATCGACTTCGCTTGATACACAGCGTATCCGGCGGCGTGTTGGTGCTACCGGTGATCGCTCGGTACCGAGACGTGATGGTCAGCGTGCGTGACCGAGCCCCGCAGGACTCGCTCTTCGGCACCGAACAAGCCCCCAGTACCGATCCATCCGAAGTAGAGGCCTGAGTAGATGACCGCACACTCGAATCGCTTTAGGCCCACGCGCGCCGGAATCGTCAACCTGTGGGATTACCGGGATCAGGAGTTCTCCTTCGCCGACGGTCGATTGGTGCTGCGTGGACCCAACGGATCCGGCAAGACCAAAGCGCTCGAAGTGCTGTTTCCCTTCGTCCTCGACGGCCGGATCGAGCCGCGCCGACTCAACCCGTTCGCCGGTGAAGAAAGAACGATGAAGTCCAACCTGCTCTACCGAGGGCAGGAAAGCGCGCATTCGTACGTGTGGATGGAGTTCGGCCGCGGCTCGCGCGAGGACCCCGAATCGGTGACCGTCGGAATCGGTATGCGGGCGAGCCGCCACAACGACAAGGTGACCCGCTGGTACTTCGTGGCCGAAGGCCGAGTGGGCGTCGACTTCTCGTTGTTGGGCTCCGACGACCGGCCGCTGACGAAGAAGCAGTTGGCCGAACAACTCGGCAGCGATGCCCTGACCGATCGTCCGGTCGACTACCGCGCCGCGATCGATGCCCGGATGTTCGGGCTCGGCGCGCAACGGTACGACCAGTTGATCAATCTGATTCTGACACTTCGCCGTCCGCAGTTGGCCAAGAATCTCGATCCGAAAGGGTTGTCCCAGGCGCTGACCGACGGTCTGCGTCCCCTCGACGAGCAACTGGTGCTCGAGGCGGCACGTTCCTTCAGCGACATGGAGGAAGTCGGACGCGCGCTGGAGGGACTGGCCCAAGCCGATCAGGCGGCCAGGAACTTCGTGTCGGTCTACTCCAAATACCTTCGCGTACAAACCCGTTCGGACGTCGAACAAGTCTCGCGTCGGCTCGAAGCCGTGACGCACGCGACCACCGCACACTTCGCCGCCGCCGCCCTGAAGGACCGGCGTCTGCTGGAACGGGCGGCCGCAGAGACTCGATTCGACGAGGCCGAGCGTGCGCTCGATCAGGCCGTCGCGGACCGGGAGACCCTGCAGCGCTCGAGCGCGTACGAGGGCAAGCAGCAACTGGACGATCTCGCCGAATCCGCTGCGAAGCTGGAGGTCTCGACGGCGCAGCAGGCCGATCGCGCACGCAAAGCGCAAGCAGAACTGGAGCAGCGCACGGCCGAGGCTGCCCGCGCGGACGCCGCACTCCGGGACTCCGTTGCCGGGGTGACTCGCGCGGAGGACGAGCTGCAGACTGCGGCCGAGGATGCCGGCATCGTGTGGACCCCATTGCCCGGCACGGCGCGCAGTGATCAGATCAGTACCGCGCTTCGTGGGCACGCCGAGGAACGGGACGGCGACGTACGTGCAGTGCGTGAGGCGCTGGCCACCGTCGAGAAGGCGTCGACGGAACGCGCTCGCGCGGAGAAGGCCGCAACGAAGGCGCGCGAGTTGCTCGAAGCAGCCGCGGCTGCCGTCACCGAGGCCGAGGCGACGGTGGACCTGGAGAAGGCGCAGTTCGCTTCGGGTCTGCGGGCCTGGTGGTCGAGCAACTCGTCGCTCTACTCCTCCGCAGGCATCACCTCCGCTGTGTTCGAGGCCCTCGACGCAGCCCTGGCAGGCATCGGCGACGACGACGCCCCGAGCCTGGAATCCGTGCTCGCCGAGCAGACCTCGGACGGTATCGACGCGATTCGCGCCCGGCAGGCACAGGCACGCGTCGACGTGGCCGCGCGCGAGGCCGAGGTGAAGGCGCTGCGGGGCGAACTGTCCCTGGTGCGAGCCGAACACGACGATGCCCCACCACCGTTCGCAGCGCGCACCGACAGCCGTGCCGATCTCTCGGGCGCACCACTGTGGCAACTGGTTCGGTTTGCCGATGCGGTCTCCTCTGCCGACGCGGCGGGGATCGAATCCGCCCTGCAGGCCGCGAACCTGCTCGACGGGTGGATTCATCCGACCGCAGACTCCCCCGTCGACGCGACGTCGGAGCAATATCTGTCGCCGCTACCGGTGGCCGCGAGGCCGACCGGTTCGACGCTCGCGTCCGTGCTGGAACCCGAGCCCGGTACTGCCGTCCAGGAATCGCGAATCCTCGATGTACTGAATTCGATTGCATTGCAGCAGGATCGAAACGACCTCTCGGACAGTTCTGTCTCGATAGGCGTCGACGGTCGGTACTGGCAGGGAGTGCAGCAGGGTCGCCACGCAAAACCGGATGCCGAGTACATCGGTGCCACGGCGCGGGCGCGTCGGCGAGAGCAGCGCATCGCCGAGCTCGGTGCTGCGATCGATTCCGCGACAGCCGAACTCGCGACCGCGACCGCCGCCGAGCTGGCGGCACGCGAGCTGGTGCAGGCGTTGAACGCGGCCGCCAAGCAGCTCCCCCGAGTCTCGGCCATCGTGAAGGCGCAACGTGCCGTCACGGCAGCCGCAGGCGCGCTGCGCACCTCGAAAGATGCGTCTGCAGCGGCAGATCGAGAATTCGACCAAGCGATCGCCGACCTGTCCGCGAAAGAGAAACAACTGCGCTCCGTCGCCGTGGCCCATCGCACCCCGCACCTGGGCCGCGATGTCGATGCCCTCGCCGCAGCGATTCGCCATTTCGAGCATCAGGGCGCAGCGGTCATCCGTAAACGCAGCGACCACGCACGCGAGACCGAGCGGGCGCGCGAGGCCACCAACCGCCTCGAGGAGGCCACCGGACTGGCCGAGGAACTCGCCGAGGAAGCCGCGATAGCCGACGAGAGCTATCGGCAACAGCTGCAGCGTCTGGAATTGCTGAGCGAGAAACTCGGTGCTACGGCCGAACAGATCAACACCGACCTGGACAACGCGCGCGATCGCATCGAGAAGTGCCGAGCCGAGCAGCGAGCAGCCCGAAAGGCGGACAAGGAAGCCGGCGAGGCGATCGGCAAGGCCGAGGGTGCATGCAACACGGCGCTCGAGAGCCTGCGCGCTGCCGTGACCGAGACCCTGGGTGATGCTGTCCGACTGGCACCGTACGCCCGCAAGGATCTGCTGCACATCCTCGGCGTGCACGAGACGTACACGTGGCCGGCCAGCGACTCGGCGTGGCTGACGGTCGAACAGATCCTGTATCGGGTTCAGCAGGCCGCCGGCCCCGACGACGACGTCCCGGTACTTCCACCGGTGGTGCTCGCGCTGCATTCGGCACTCGACGCGGCGACGGCGTCGGTGAAAGTGACCGACTCGAGCCGGAAGTCGACACGAACGGCGCTGACGAGCGCACTGCAGGAGTTCGACTCGCAACTGGCCGCTTCCGGTCAGGACTACCGCCTGCAGTGGGACGCACCGGACGGGTTGACGGTGGTACGCGTGCAGGACGAGCAGGGCTATTCCTCGGTCGGAGACTTCGCCGACCGCATCGGTGCCGCCAGGGCCGACCAGGAACTGCTCTTGACCGAGCAGGAACGCCGAATTCTCGAAGACGCGCTGCTGACCGGGTTGGCGCAGCAGATTCACGAGCGCACCGTCGACGCGCGTGAGCTGATCGCACAGATGTCCGCCGAGATGAAGCAACGCCGTATGTCCTCGGGCAACACGATCGGCGTGCACTGGGTGCTCGCGGACAACCTCGACGACGGTGCGCGGGCAGTGTCCAAGCTGCTCGACCGCGATGCCTCGGCGCTGAGCCAGGACGATCTGGCCGCGATGCGCGCACACTTCGCATCGGAGATCAGGATCGCTCGGGCGGCACATCCGGAACGGTCGTATCCCGAGATCCTGTCCGCAACACTGGACTATCGCCGGTGGCGGGTATTCGCGTTCACGCTCATCAGCGGCGACGGCAACGAGGATCGTCTGACCGTCGCTCGTCACAGTGCACTCTCGGGCGGTGAGCAATCGGTGTCGCTGCATTTGCCGCTGTTCGCCGCGGCGCACGTTATGCTCTCGTCCGCCGATCCGCATTCGCCGCGGCTGCTGGCGCTGGACGAGGCGTTCGCCGGTGTCGACGACAACGGTCGTAGCGAATTGCTCGGACTGAGTGTGCAATTCGACCTGGATCTGTTCATGACCGGTTACGACCTGTGGATCACCTACGCGGACGTCCCCGGTTGCGCACACTACGATTTGGCGCACTCGACCGCCGAGAACACCGTCAGCGCAGCACTTCTGGTGTGGGAGAACGGTGAATTGTTCGCCGAACACGACGGCACCGACCTCGCAGCAGCCCTCGGATCACCGTTGACCCGCCGGGTGCCGACCCGAACCGAAGGTGGGCTGGAGTTTGGCCGGTAACAGTGAGTGGCGAGGCAGCGTCGAATTGGCGGCGCTGTTGGACGCTGCGCGAAAGAAGTTGGAGTCCAACTGGCTTCGTGTCGGCGGTAACATCACCGTCGACCTGAGTGATGCGCCGGAACTGTGGCGTCTGTGCAGTGCCATCTCGAAGTCCAACTCCAGCCTGCACTCTCGGGCACGGAGCACCCGGCTCGATCTCGAGCGGTTCGACGCATGGCTGAGCCATCCGCTCAACGGCGGTATCGGTCTGATCGACACCCTCGCCGGTCAGGCCCCGTTGCAGGACAAGAAGCGCATTGCGGCCGACAAGGCTCAGGTGCGCGCCGATGCGCTCGACCGGGCGCGTGCGGCGCTCGGCGGTGGTACCGATCGCGAGTGGATCGAGCACTGGATCGCGTCGTTGCTCAATCAGGACGGCACCCTCGGCGGCCGCGTCGCCGTCGACGCACTCGGGGTCGCAACACAGGTCCTGGCGCTGCTTCCGGTGGACGGGATGTCGCTCACCGAGCTGGCGGAACTGGCCACCGGTGATACCAAGGCCCTCACGGGCGGCGGTGCCGCGAAACTCGTCCTCGATGCATTGTCGTTGCGCGAGAACGTGCCTCGACCCGTCGATCCAGTGGGGATCAGAGCGCTGTGGGAAACGGCAGGAGTGTCGGTCGACGCCGTGTCGAGCCGGGTACTGGTTCTCGGCTACCGCGTCGTAGAGACCCACACGGTGGCTCGCTGGCTCAACGAAGCAGCCGACGAGGGCGTGCCCTTTCCTGTCACCGTGGACATGCTCGCGCGCGGCCCTCTCACCAACAGCTCGTCGACCGTGTTCGTGTGCGAGAACGTCGCTGTGCTCGCGGCCGCAGCCCGCTCTCTCGGCTCGAATTGTGCCAGCTTGATCTGCACCGACGGTCAGCCCTCGGCCGCAGTGCATCGGCTGCTGGCTGCGCGCGCCCCCGGCACCACGATCGAATGGCGTGCCGACTTCGACTGGGCCGGAATGCACATGGTGACCCGCGCACTCACCCGGTACGACGCGGTGCCGTGGCGAATGGACATCGACTCGTACCGCCGCGCACTGGACGCGCGCAACTCGGAACCACTGAAGGGGCATCCCACGGACACTCCGTGGGACCCGGAACTGGCTGCTGCACTGCGAGATTCGGGACGAGCGGTCATGGAAGAACGCCTGATCCCGGATCTGCTGGCGGATCTACGCCTGGGGCCCGCGGACTAACGCAGCGGAACTCCGAGCAGCGCATCGACCGCATCGGCGAAAGTGCCGGGTGCGCTCGCATCCGATCCACCGCGCTCGACTGCGAAACTCGCCCACGCGTCGAGGGCGTCGAGAGCCTTGGGCGTGTCGAGGTCATCGGCCAGATGCTGACGCAGGCGATTGACGACGTCGTCGGCCGACGCTGCGGACTCGAGCGCCGCTGCTCGACGCCACAGCGCGAGGCGGGTGTGGGCTCGCTCGAGGACCTCGTCGGACCACGGCCGATCCTGCCGGTAGTGGCCCGCGAGCAGGCCCAGCCGCACTGCGGCCGGATCGACGTTCTCTGCGCGGAGCTTCGAGACGAACACCAGGTTGCCGCGGCTCTTGGACATCTTCTCGCCGTCGAGACCGATCATTCCCGTGTGCACGTAGTGCCGGGCGAACCGAGGGTCACCGGTTGCCGCCTCGGCGTGTGCCGCCGAGAACTCGTGGTGCGGGAAGATGAGATCGCTTCCGCCGCCCTGGATGTCGAAACCGGTTCCGATGCGATTGAGTGCAATGGCAGCGCATTCGATGTGCCAGCCCGGTCGGCCGGGGCCCCACGGCGACGGCCACGACGGTTCGCCGGGACGTACCGCGCGCCAGAGCAGCGCATCGAGTGAATCGCGCTTGCCCGCACGATCGGGATCTCCGCCGCGTTCGGCGAAGAACGTGTCCATGGTGGGACGGTCGTAGCCGGATTCGTAGCCGAACTGCTCGGTGGCGTCGGCACGGAAGTACACGTCGGGGTACTCGGCGTCGTCGACGACGTAGGCAGCGCCGGACGCCACCAGCTTCTCCACCAGTTCGACGACTTCCTCCACCGACTCGACGGCACCGATGTAGTCGTGCGGAGGCACGACCCGCAGAGCCTCCATGTCGGCGCGGAACAGCTCGATCTCGCGCGCACCGAGATCGCGCCAATCCTCACCGTCGCGATTCGCGCGCTCGAACAGCGGGTCGTCGACATCGGTGACGTTCTGCACGTAGTGCACGTCGATACCCGCATCACGCCACAAGCGGTTGATCAGATCGAACGTCAGATACGTTGCCGCATGTCCCAGGTGGGTGGCGTCGTACGGGGTGATTCCGCAGACGTACATGCGAGCGGTCGAACCGGGGGTGACCGGACGGACCTGGCGATCTGCGGTATCGAACAACCGAAGCGCTGGACCCTGTCCTGGGATTGTCGGGATCTCCGGGCTGGACCAAGAATGCATGCAGCCGAGCCTATCCGAGCCCGTTCAGAAGGCGGGCCACGGTATCGGTCTGCTCGATCGAGGTTCCGGCATGACCGGGCGCGCGATCAGCTGCTGGGCCCGATCCAATACCGCAATGGTTTCGGCCAGCGTTATCTTGCCGACCAGCCGTGGAGCGATGACGGTGTCGAAGGTCTCGACGAACCGCACGACGTCGGCCATCAGAGCATCGTCGACCGCCTGACCTGCCCACCCCCAGAGAACCGTGCGCAGCTTGTTCTCGGCGTGCAGGCAGATGCCGTGATCCACCCCGTAGACATAACCGTCGAGACCTTCGAGGGCATGCCCACCCTTGCGATCTGCATTGTTGAGAATGACGTCGAGAACCGCCATCCGCTGCAGGCGTGGATCGTCGGCATGGATCAGAGCGATCTCTTCGCCATCGCCGTCGTAGGCCTGCAACACCGGAATCCAGCCCGCCGGAACGAGATCGGGACGGCAGATGTCGACCAGGTCCACGCGGCCCTCGACCCGCTCCTCGGGAGTATCTATCCACTTCTGCACCATGCCGGGACCGAACGGACCGTCGCGCAGCACCGTGGGCGGAATCACGCCCCACCCGAGCGCCTCGGAGATCTCGTACGACGCCACCTCCCGCCCGGCGAGGGTGCCGTCGGGAAAGTCCCAGAGCGGCACCTCTCCGCGCACGGGTTTGTACACGCACCGCACTGCCGAGTCGCCGTCGCCCGCCTCGCACACGAGGGTGGCGTTGGACGCCGAAACCACCCGGCCGACGACAGTCAGCTCGCCGGTCTCCATGGTCTCGCGGCCCTCGAAGGGAGGTAGTTCGACGGTCAAGACTCGTCGACCTCTGTCACCGGACCGAAGGTGGCACCGCGGCGGTAGCCGTTCGTCCTGATGCAGACGTGTCCCTCGGGGGCGAGCGGCAGGCCGCACAGCGGGCACGGCGCTCGGCCGGCTGCCACGACCAGCTCGGACCGCGCTGCGAACTCGCGAGCCTGAACGGGTGTCAGAAACACTCGAACCGCGTCGGGGCCCTCGTCGGTGTCGTCGAGCACGACGGATTCGTCGACCTCGACCTCACTGACGGCCAACAACTCCACCACGACGGCATTGGCGTCGGCGTCCCAACCCAACCCCATCGTGCCGACCCTGAATTCGGTGTCGATCGGGGTCACCAACGGGCTGGTGTCGAGTGTCTCGGCCTCCTCGGTCGGCACATCGGTACCGAAGCGACGCTGCACCTCCTCGAGCAGCAGTCCCATTCGATCGGCCAGCACCTGTACCTGCTGCTTCTCCAACGCGACCGAGACCACTCGGGCATCGTGCACCGCCTGGAGAAAGAACGTTCGGTCACCCGGCTCACCTACGGTCCCGGCGACGAAACGATCAGGGGTGCGAAAAACGTGTATGGCGCGCGGCATTGCACCTCCTAACGACTCGAAAAGCTCCGCGAAACGAATCGCGAACTTCCATTATCGGCCACAGATCGACCGTGGACGGTATTGCTCGCCCTCCAGCCTGCCACCGATCGGGAGATCGGCGGCGAACCGGCATCTCTAGGTGCCCGCGCCGCCGCCCACCACTGCATCGGACGAGTCTGCAACGTCGGGTTTCGCGCCTGCTTCGTCGGACGTCGGCTCTTCCGCCTTCGGCACGAACACGCTCAAGTCGGATCCGGTGTCGTTGGTCCGCAACACGAACGGCCGAGTCGAGGTGTAGCGCACGACGCTGATCGACGCCGGATCGGCAACGATCCGCTGGAAAGAATCGAGATGGGCACCCATCGCATCGGACAGCACCGACTTGATCACATCCCCGTGAGAGCAGGCCACCCACAGCACATCCCGGCCGTGGTGGGCGGCCAGCCGCGCATCGTGCTCCCGTATCGCCTGGACCGCGCGTTGCTGCACCGTAGCCAAGCCTTCGCCTTCGGGGAACACCGCCGCGGACGGATGCTGCTGAACGACCTTCCACAGCGGCTCGGCCAGCAGCTCCTTGATGGTTCGACCGGTCCATTGTCCGTAGTCGACCTCGACGATCCTGTCCTCGACCATCGGAGTCAGCCCCAACCGAGTGGCCAGCGGTTCCACGGTCTGCTCGCACCGCAACAACGGAGAGCGCACGATCTCCACGACCGGGAGGACCCCCAGCCGTTCGGCAACCGCCTGTGCCTGCTCTCGGCCCCGGTCGTCGAGCTCCACCCCTTCGCTCCGACCTGCGAGCGTGCCCGCGGTGTTCGACGTCGAACGTCCATGGCGAAGCAAGATGACTGTCATTGCTCCGAGCCTAACGAGGAACGGTTCACGTAGCCGAGACAACCCCGCCGGCCAGCAGACCCAGAACAACGACACCGAGCACGATGCGGTAACCGACGAACCAGTACAGCGAATGGTTCGCGACGAACTTGAGCAGCCAGGCGATCGAGGCATAACCCAGGCCGAACGCGATGATCGTGGCCACCAGCAGCTGTGGTCCCGACGCGGCGAGGCCGGAGCCGACCGGCTCGAAGGCGTCGGGCAGCGAGAACAAGCCGGACGCCGTGACGGCCGGGATGGCGAGCAGGAACGAAAAGCGCACTGCAGCTTCGCGTTCGAGTCCGAGGAACAGGCCAGCGCTGGTGGTGGCTCCGGAGCGGGACACTCCGGGAATCAGCGCCAGGCATTGAGCGAGGCCCATGACGATGCCGTCCCTGGTGGTGAGTTTCTCGATCGGCCGTTCCTTACGGCCCAGCTTCTCCGCGACGGCGATGACTACGGCGAAAGCGATCAGCATGAACGCGATGAGATACAGATTGCG
Source organism: Rhodococcus sp. NKCM2511 (assembly GCF_014905595.1). Taxonomy (NCBI): domain Bacteria; kingdom Bacillati; phylum Actinomycetota; class Actinomycetes; order Mycobacteriales; family Nocardiaceae; genus Rhodococcus; species Rhodococcus sp. NKCM2511. The sequence goes on from NZ_BNHJ02000001.1 coordinate 234,958, forward strand.
CGCACCGGTGCGGATCTGATCCTTGAACAACAGACCCAGAATGCCGATCGGGATGGTGGCGATGATCACGTACCACCCCATGCGGTAGTCGAGACCCCGTTCTTCTTTCCTGCGCAATCCGACGACCCAGGCCTTGATGATTCTGACGATGTCGCGCCAGAAGAACAGCAGGACAGCGGCTTCGGTACCCAGCTGCGTCACCGCGGTGAACGACGCGCCGGCGTCCTCGTTCCAGAAGACCCCCGACACGATTCGCAGATGCCCGGAAGAGGAAATGGGAAGGAATTCCGTCAGTCCCTGGACTGCGCCGAGGATCATCGCCTGCAGCCACGTCATGTCGATCATGCGGCGCCCCGTCCCAGCGTCGAAGTGGACGATTCGATTGTTGCCGGCGCGTGGGCGAGTGCCCGCCCCCTGGATTCGCGATTCACGGGGACGACCGTACCCGGCGCGGCACTCACACACCGAGCGGCGCCGCGCACTACTGTGCACTGGCGGCAGGCCAGTACGAACCCGACGATCACAGGCAAAAGGACATTCGGCACATATGAAGCAGAGATCGGTCGGCACCAGCGGACTTCGGGTGTCGAGGCTCGGCCTCGGCACTCTCGGGTGGGGCAGCGGGACCGATGGGGACGACGCTGCGGCGCAGTTGTCGGCGTTCGCCGAGGCGGGCGGCACCTTGGTCGATACGTCTCCGGCGTACGGCGACGGTCGAGCTCAGCGAGTACTCGCGGAGTTGCTCGACGATGTGGTTCCTCGGCAGGACTTGGTGATCAGCAGTGCCGCGGGGGTCGGTTCGCGGTACGGCCGGTATCACGTCGATTGCTCGAGGCGTGGACTGCTCGGTCAGTTGGACGCAACGCTGCGGGAGCTCGGTACCGACTATCTCGACCTGTGGCAGGTGGCCACGTGGGATCCGATGACCCCGGTCGACGAGGTGGCGGCGACACTCGACTACGCCGTCTCGAGTGGACGGGTTCGCTACACCGGCGCCCGCGGCTATCTGGGCTGGCAATTGGCCACGGCTGCCGGTGCGGCCGGTATCGGACGGATCGTGTCGACGCAGGCAGAGTACTCACTGTTGGCCCGTGGGATCGAGGACGAACTGGTTCCCGCCGCCCTGCACCACGGCATCGGCATCCTCGCGGCGGTTCCCCTGGCGGGTGGTGTCCTGACGGGTAAGTACCGCAACGGGATTCCGGCCGATTCGCGCGGGGCCGACGAGCTACACGCCGACGCGGTGAATGCGTACCTGACCGACTCGGCGGTAGGTGTCGTCGATGCGGCGGTCACGGCCGCCGATGGTCTTGCCACCTCTCCCCTGGTCGTCGCCCTTGCGTGGGCCCGTGATCGTCCCGGGGTGAGCAGTGCGATCGTCGGTGCCCGCGATCTGGCCCAGTTGATGGGTGCTCTGATGGCCGAGGAGCTCGAACTGCCGGCGGCCATCACGTCGGCCCTGGACGACGTCAGCGGTTGATCGCAGGTGCCGCTCGGCCTGGGTGAGGTCACCTGAAGGTCGGGCAGGCTAACCTATGGTCGTGATCGTCAAACGCCTCGCCGCCGCGCTGCTGACGGCCGGACTGCTGGTGTCGTGTTCGGTGAACAACTCCGCGGCACCGGACTCCGGCACGATCGGCCCCCGCACCGCCGTCGTCGACGACCCTGATCCGGAGCCCATCGCGGTCGATCCGGCCGCCGCACTACCGGTCACCGTCACCGGTTTCGACGGCGTGCCCGTCACGGTTTCGGACAACAGCAGGATCGTGGCGGCCGACCAGTACGGCACCCTCGCCGAGACGGTGTTCGCGCTCGGACTCGGCGACAATCTCGTCGGGCGCGACACCTCGGCGTCGTTTCCCGCGGCAGCAGACGTACCCGACGTCACCCCTACCGGCCACTCGCTCAGTGCCGAAGGCATTCTCGCGCTGTCGCCGACGGTCGTCCTGACCGACACCAGCATCGGCCCGCGCGCTGTCCAGGATCAGATTCGGGCCGCGGGAATTCCGGTCGTCTACTTCGACCCCGCTCGAACTCTGGCCGGGGTAGCAGGACAGATCGACGCTGTTGCGGCGGCTCTCGGGGTTCCCGACGCCGGTTCCGCACTGGCGCAACGGGCAACCGAAGAGATTGCCGCCGCGACACAGAACGCGCCCCGATCCGACGAGCCGCTGAAGGTTGCGTTCTTGTACATGCGTGGTCCGGCGATCAAGATGCTCGCCGGTCCGGGTTCCGGAGCGGACGCTCTCATCGAGGCGATCGGTGCTCGGGATGCAGGGGTCGAATCGGGTCTGACCGAACAGTTCGTCCCGGTGACCAGTGAGGCACTCATCGCTGCGGCACCCGACGTGATTCTCATGATGACCAAGGGGCTGCAATCGATCGGCGGGATCGACGGGCTCGAGCAGATACCCGGTATCGCGCAGACGCCCGCCGGCCAGCAGCGTCGGGTGGTCGACATGGACGACGGCACCGTTCTCAGTTTCGGTCCGAACACCGGAAAGGTGCTGGCTGCATTGTCGAAGGCCGTCTACGAACCTGCCTCATGAGCGACGTGTCGTCTGCACGCTCGCGGTCGGGTACGACGCGAGTGGTCTCGACATTCGTCGCGCTGGCGGTCGCGCTGTTGGTCCTGGCCTTGGTGTCGGCTGTCGTAGGGCAGGTACCGACGACTCCGGCGGAAGTTCTGGGGAGTCTGACGCATCGGGTGGGCCTCGACATCGGCCCGCTGCCCGCTCACCCCAGCGGCGAGGTGACCCTCTGGCAGGTCCGGTTTCCTCGGCTGACCCTCGCGATGCTCGTCGGTGCCTGTCTGGGATGCGCGGGTGCACTGCTCCAAGGTGTGTTCGCCAACCCTCTCGCCGAACCCGGTGTCGTCGGCGTGTCGTCGGGCGCGGCTGTCGGTGCGAGCTCGGTCTTCGTCCTGGGCGGCAGCTTTGCCGGGGTCTGGACCGTTGCGCTCGCAGCCTTCGTGGGCGGACTCGTCACCACGATTGCGGTCTACTTCCTGGCTCGCAATGCCGGCCGAACCGAGGTGGTGACCCTCATCCTCACCGGAGTCGCCGTCAATGCGTTCGCCGGCGGCGTGATCGCGTTCTTCACGTTCATCGCCAGCCCGGCCGCTCGCGACCAGATCGTCTTCTGGCAGTTGGGATCCCTTGCCGGTGCCACGTGGCAGTCGGTCGCGGTGGTCGGTCCGCTGGCCTTGGTCGGGATCGGAGCGTCGTCGATGATCGCCCGCCGACTGGACCTGCTCGCACTCGGTGAGAACGTGGCGCGCCATCTCGGCGTGAACGTCGAGCGCCTGCGTCAGTTCGCCATCGTGGTCGTCGCAGTGCTCGTCGCGTCCGGAGTGGCGTTCACCGGGATCATCCTGTTCGTGGGTCTGGTGGTACCCCACGCCATGCGCATGGTGCTCGGTCCGGCGCACCGGGTACTCATCCCTGCCAGCGCACTCGCGGGAGGCGTGGTCCTCCTCGGGGCCGATCTCGTCACGCGGACGCTCGTGGCGAACGTCGACCTTCCGCTCGGGATGGTGACCTCGTTGGCGGGCGCACCGTTCTTCTTCTGGCTGCTGCGCCGCACCCGGGCTCGTCAGGGCGGCTGGGCATGATCGGGAAGTTCGGTGGACACCGTTCCGACATTCCTGCCGACCCGACAGCGGGTTCACGCACCCTGGTCGCCGTGGGGGTCGGCGCACACCGCGGTGACCGGGCCGTTCTGAACGACGTGCATCTCGAGGTCGTCGTCGGAGAGATTCTGGCTCTCGTGGGCCCGAACGGGGCGGGTAAGTCCACGTTGCTGTCGGTCCTGTCCGGAGACACCGAGCCCAGTTCCGGATCGGTACTGCTCGGCGAGAGACCACTGTCCCGCTTCCGGCCGGTCGACCTCGCGCGACGACGCGCCGTGCTCCCGCAACAGCACGCGATCGGGTTCGCATTCACCGCCGAGCAGATCGTGCGGATGGGCCGAGCTCCGTGGACCGGAACGTCGGCGGTACGCGAGGACGACGCGCAGGTGGCCGCCGCCATGGCCGCCTGCGACGTGTCCGAATTCGCCGAACGTCCGTTCGGTTCCCTGTCCGGCGGTGAGCAGTCCCGAGTCGCGTTGGCCCGTGTCATGGCACAGCGCACCGCCACGATCATGCTCGACGAACCCACCGCGGCGCTCGATGTGGGACACCAGGAGTCGGTGATGGCCGTGGTGCGTTCACTGGCCGTGTCCGGTCGTGCCGTGGTTGTCGTACTGCACGATCTGGGTCTTGCTGCGGCCTACGCCGATCGGGTCGCGATTCTCGACGCAGGCGAGCTGGTGGCTACAGGACCGCCCCGGGAGGTTCTCACCGCCGAGCGGCTCGGCCGGATCTACCGACACCCGGTCGATGTCTTCGACCACCCCGTCACCGGTGAGCAACTGGTGATTCCGAAGCGGGGGGCAGGAGTGAAGCCTGCGGAACGACCAGGGTTCAGAAACCCTCCAGCGCAGAGTTGACGCGATTGAAGAAGGCCCGGACTGCCGTGTCTCGCAGTGACACATCCGACAGCTGCTGAGCATGAGCGACTGCGTCACGAACTACCCCGATGATGCTGCGTTCGTCGGTCAGATCGATCTCGGTGACCGAGTGCTCGGCGACGGCGTCCACTTCGGTTCGATCCGGAACGGCCGACACGACATCGGCCCGATAGATCTTCACGTAGAGCGTGCTGCGCTGCACTCTGAACGCGAACGCGCGTCCGTCGTCTGTTCTGCCGAAGCCGTTGGCGTGCGTACCCGCATTCACTTCCTCGACCACGAAGTGCGTTCCTTCGGATCCCACATCCGCTCCCATGTCGTGCTCGTTCACGAATTCGATACCGATCGAACACGCTACCGTCTCCGCGCCCCCGACGAACGGCACCGAGTCCCGGGCTGTCGATTTCGCCGAGGTCGACGCGCGCTGGTACAGATGTGGCAGCGCCTTACCAGGGGCAGTCACCACAGGAAGTAGGTTCGGTTCCATGCGAACACCGTCGGCACGTACGGCCAGGACGGCAGTGGCGTCCGCGCTCGCCGTCGTCACACTCGTCGGTTTGGGTGGCTGCTCGAGCGAGGACGAGAACGCCGACGAGATCTCCGTCGAGCCGCAGCCGCCTGCCTTGTCCCCCGCGACTGCAGTGGCTCCGGCCGGAGTCGTCCGCGCCTTCGCTCCCGTGGACGCACTGACTTTCGATTCTGCAACGCGCACTCTGGTTGCCCTGACCGACGCGTCGACCACCGTGAGCCTGGTGGACGGGGAGGCGTCGAGCGAGCCCCGCGTGGTGGATCTGGGCGGATCCGCTGCAGAGCTGGTCGCCGGACGCGACTCGAGTGTCTTGGTTCCGATGGACGGAGTTCTCTCGCGGATCACCGTGGCAGACGCTCAGCGCACCGATACTCCGGTCGACGGCCGGACTCTGTCGGCTGCCGATCTACCCGACGGCACCACGGCGGTGGGTGACGCCACCGGGCGTATCCGCATTCTCGACGCCGCCGGACAGGTGACGAGCACCGTCTCCGGACCGGGCGTGACCTCTGCCGACGCGTTGGCCAGCACACCGGACGGTGTCTCGGTACTCGATCGCCGCCAGACCTCGATCACCGATCTGAACCTCGACGACGACACACTCGGTGTGGCCCTGCGCGCGGGCGAAGGCGCCGCCGAGATGACCAGCGACGAGTACGGACGACTTCTGGTCACCGACTCGACCGGCACCGAGCTGCTGGTCTTCACCTCGCACGATCTGCTGATGCGGCAACGGTTTCCGGTCGGGTCCGCGCCCTGGGCGATCGCCTACGATGAACAATCCGGTATTGCATGGGTCACCTTGCCGGCTCGCAACGAGGTGGTCGGGTACACACTCGACACCGGAATTCCGGTCGAGGCGCAACGGTTGCCCACTGTGCGACAGCCGAACTCGGTTGCCGTCGACGCGGATACCGGCGATCTGTACGTGGGATCGGCGACCGGGGACGGGCTGCAGCGCATCCCCGCCGCGGGCCGTTGACCTGCTGAATCGGCAGGAGACGGTACCCGCAGGAACGACCCTCGAGAATGGTGGAGGCACGTGAACGCACACGAGAATTCGATGCCGGGCCGAGCGAAGATGCCCGTCGGGTGGGAGGTGTCCCCGTCCGACGATTGGGAGTACGTCCCTCTCCGGTTGCCACCGGACGTCACTCGCGTGACCGCATCGATGCGGCTCGCGATTCAGGCCGAATTCGGCGGCTGGGAGCTGTCTCGGGTACGTCTGTACACCGACGGAAGTCGCCGCGTGTTGCTCAAGCGCAAGAAAACCGCCCATCATGTGCCGGAGCCCGGAATCTGACCGGCTCGACGGCAGCACCGATCGACTCCGAACAACGACCCTGAAGTACCGACCCTGAAGTACCGACCGGAAAGAAGACCGTGGGAGACCGTCTGTACCGCGTCCTGTTGCGCCTGATGTTCCTCGTATCACCGGAGAGGATTCATCACCTCGCGTTCGGTGTTCTCAGGGCTGTTGCGGCGCTTCCTCCGCTTCGCAAGCTGGCAAGTGCACTGTTCGTCGTCGACGATCCGCGGTTGCGTTCGACGGCATTCGGAATCGAATTTCCGGCACCCCTCGGGCTTGCGGCCGGGTTCGACAAGAACGCCGATGGCATCGATGCGTGGGCCCCGCTGGGGTTCGGGTTCGCCGAGATCGGCACCGTGACTGCGCAGGGGCAACCCGGCAATCCGACGCCTCGTCTGTTCCGGCTGCCTCTCGACCGCGCGATCATCAATCGGATGGGCTTCAACAACCACGGTGCGCAGTACGCGGCCGCGAAACTGCGTTTGCGCAGAACGCGGATTCCCATCGGTGCGAACATCGGCAAGACGAAGATCGTCGAGCCGGCGGACGCCGCCGCCGATTACACCACCAGCGCCCGCTTGCTGGGGCCCCTGGCAGATTTTGTCGTCGTCAACGTCAGCTCCCCCAACACGCCGGGTCTACGGGATCTGCAGGCCGTCGAATCGTTGCGGCCGATTCTGGTTGCCGTGCAGTCGGTGGTGTCGGTGCCGGTTCTAGTCAAGATTGCGCCGGACCTGTCCGACGAGGACATCGACGCCGTCGCTGATCTGGCTGTCGAACTCGGCCTCGACGGCATCGTGGCGACCAACACGACTGTCTCTCGCGACGGACTCCGTACCGACGCGGAGGCGGTCGCGGCCATCGGTGCAGGCGGGCTGTCCGGTGCTCCACTGCAGGCTCGCTCGCTGGACGTCATTCGGCGCCTCTACCGCCGGGTCGGGACGCAGCTGACGCTGATCTCGGTGGGAGGAATCGAAACGGAAGAGCAGGCCTGGGAACGCATCGTTGCCGGTGCGTCCCTGGTGCAGGGATACACCGGGTTCATCTACGGCGGACCGCTGTGGATCAGGAACATCAACCGTGGTCTGCTGTCCCGACTCGAGCAGCACGGATTCGCTCGTCTGGCCGACGCAGTGGGTTCGGAGAACAGGCACTGACACCCCCGTCGTGCGCGTTTTGCGTACCCAGAGGTACGCAAAACGCGCACGACGAGACCCAGATCAGGCCTCGTAGGTACCCGTGATCACGGCACGTCCGATGGCGTGCGAGAACAGGTTGAACCCGAGGTACGCCGGGGTCGCCGTCTCGTCGACCTCGAGCCGATCGACGTCCACCGCGTGCACCGCGATGAAGTAGCGGTGTGGGCCGTGTCCTGCGGGCGGGGCCGCACCGATGTACCGGAACAGGCCCGCGTCGTTCTTCAGCGTCACGGCCGTACTGGGCACCCCGGTACCACCGTCGTCGCCTGCTCCCGAGACCAGCGACGTCGTCTCGACCGGAATGTTCGCCACGGCCCAATGCCAGAACCCCGAGGCGGTCGGTGCGTCGGGATCGTAGACCGTCACCGCGAAGCTCTTGGTGCCCTCGGGAAACCCGGACCAGGACAGCTGCGGGGAGTTGTCGTGTCCACCGGCTCCCATGATTCCGCTGACCTGCTGGGCCTTCAGGGGCTTGCCGTCCTGCACATCCTCGGACGTCAACTCGAAGGACGGTAGGTCCGGAAGCGAGTCGTATGGGTTGTACGCCACGATGGTTCCTTTCGTATCAGCTGTGCATCAAGAAGTGCTCGAGCACCTGTGTGCCGAACTCCAACGACTCCACGGGTACTCGTTCGTCGATGCCGTGAAACAACGCCGCGAAATCGAGTTCGGGCGGAAGCTTGAGCGGAGCGAACCCGAAGCAACGAATTCCGATGCGTGCGAACGCCTTTGCGTCGGTGCCGCCGGACAACATGTACGGCACGGTGCGGCCGTTGGGGTCGTGCGCGAGGACCGCGTCGTTCATCGCGTCGACGAGATCCCCGTCGAACGTGGTCTCGTACGGTTCGAGCTTGGTGATCCATTCCCGTTCGACATTCGGGCCGATCAGTTCGTCGACCTCCTTCTCGAAGGCCGCCTGGCGTCCGGGCAGCACGCGGCAATCCACCACGGCCGTCGCGGTCTGCGGGATCACGTTGGCCTTGTAGCCGGCCGAGAGCATCGTGGGGTTCGCCGTGTCGCGCAGGGTCGCGCCGACGATGCGGGCGATGCTGCCGAGTTTGAGCAGTGTCCCGTCGATGTCCGGTGACGTCGGATCGAAGTCGAGTCCGGATTCCTCGGAGACCGCCTGCAAGAACTGCGATACGGACTCGGTGAGCACCAGGGGGAATGTGTGATTGCCCAGTTTCGCGACGGCCTCGGCCAGGTAGGTCACGGCGTTGTCGTCGTGCAGGAACGATCCGTGTCCGGCCCGCGCCTTCGCGGTCAGCCGCATCCACGCCAGACTCTTCTCGGCGGTTTCGACCATGTACAGCCGCTTCTCGGTGCCGTCAGGTCGAGCGACCGTCAGAGAGAACCCGCCGACTTCGCCGACTGCCTCCGTGACGCCCTCGAACAGATCCGGTCGGTTGTCGACCAGCCAGTGCGATCCGTACTTGCCGCCTGCCTCCTCGTCGGCGAGGAACGCGAACAGGATGTCGCGGGGCGGAACCGTGCCGTTCGACTTGAACTGGCGGGCCAGCGCCAGTGCCATCCCGACCATGTCCTTCATGTCCACGGCACCTCGACCCCAGACGTAGCCGTCTTCGACGGCTCCGGAGAACGGGTGCACACTCCAGTCGGCCGGCTCGGCCGGGACGACGTCGAGGTGTCCGTGTACGAGCAGAGCTCCACGGGACGAGTCGGCGCCGCGCAGCCAAGCGAAGACGTTGCCGCGTCCGGGGGCACCGGATTCGACGTACTCGGTCTCGTACCCCACCTCTTCGAGCTTGCTCGCCACCCATTCGGCGCATTCCTTCTCGCCGACCGTGGTGTCGAGTTCGCCGGTGTTCGAGGTGTCGAATCTGATCAGAGAGCTGACCAGCTCCACCACTTCGTCGAGAGCGACGGTGGGAGCGCGTTCTCCTCGGCTTCGGGCATTGCTCACTTCGGGATCGTTCGAATCGTTTGCCACATCGTCGTTCCTACCATCACCGAGGGGCCGGGGCACCACCGAAAACCGCTCGACGCATGAACTGACGTGGGGATTTGGGTTATCGGGAACCCGTCGGATAATCTTACGCAGCGCACAGCGACCAGCTGTGAGAGCAACAAGAGAATATGCGGCAACGGTCGCACATGTCCGAGTGGCGGAATGGCAGACGCGCTAGCTTGAGGTGCTAGTGTCCTATTAACGGACGTGGGGGTTCAAGTCCCCCCTCGGACACCGTCTGAATGTTGTTCACAGACAAAGATTTTCAAAGATCTGAGTTGAGACAGACGAAACTGACCCTGATTCTTCGGAATCGGGGTCTTTTTCGTTGTTCTCACGTCGACGGCTCGACCGGGCCGATGCTAGGAGACTGAAGATGGACTCGATCGACCCCACCGATCTCGACACGTGTCTGCGGGTGCTCGCACAAGCCGCCGAGCTGGACAAGAACCATCCGGATTCCATCGCCGTCCAGCGGGCGTCCGGTGCCATGTTCAAAGATCTCAAGCGTGCTCGACGCGTTGCCGCACGGAACGCCGTCAGCGCAGCCGACCGGGCAGTCGTGGCGGCCACGGCGACCGGATCCCCGGATCGTATCGACGACGAGACCGCAGGTCTGTCCCTCACCTCGCGCGCCGAGGGTGAGATCGCGGGCACCTTGATCAGGGCGCGCCCGTGCTATATCTGCAAGCAGCGCTACACCGATGTCGATTCGTTCTACCACCAGCTGTGTCCCGAGTGCGCGGCGCTCAACCGCGGCAAACGCAACGCACGAACCGACCTGTCCGGCCGGCGAGCACTGCTGACCGGAGGTCGGGCGAAGATCGGCATGTACATCGCCCTCCGGCTGCTCCGCGACGGCGCACACACGACGATCACCACGCGTTTTCCCAACGATGCCGTGCGCCGGTTCGCTGCGATGGACGACAGCGATCAGTGGTTGCACCGCCTGCGCGTCGTCGGTATCGATCTACGAGACCCCGCTCAGGTTGTGGCACTTGCCGATTCGGTCGCCGCCGAGGGACCGCTCGACATCCTGATCAACAACGCTGCGCAGACGGTCAAGCGCTCCCCCGGCTCGTACAGCGCGCTGGCCGACGCCGAAGCGGAACCGTTGCCCGCGGCACTGACCGACGGTGCTGGGCCGGAACGGATCACGTTCGGCAAGACCAGCGACGCCCACCCTGCGTCGTTGGCCAGCTCGTTGCCGGCCACGGCGATCGGCGGTCAGCAGGTCTCGGCGACTCTGAGCGCAGACGACGTCGCATCTCTGGCGATGGTGGCGGGTTCGGTGACAGCGGAGCGCATCGAGAACGGACTGGCGATCGACGCGGGCGGCCTGGTGCCCGACCTCGCCGAGACCAACAGCTGGATTCACACCGTCGAGCAGGTCGATCCGGTCGAGTTGCTCGAAGTGCAGCTGTGCAATTCCGTGGCACCGTTCATTCTCGTCTCACGCCTGCGCGCGTCGATGGAGGCGTCGCAGGCTCGACGCAAGTACGTGGTCAACGTTTCTGCCATGGAGGGTCAGTTCGGTCGGGCATACAAGGGCCCGGGGCATCCGCACACCAACATGGCCAAGGCGGCTCTGAACATGCTGACTCGCACCAGTGCCAAGGAGATGGTGGAGAGCGGCATCCTGATGACCGCCGTCGACACCGGATGGATCACCGACGAGCGCCCGCACCCCACCAAGATGCGGCTGGCCGACGAGGGCTTCCACGCGCCGCTGGATCTGGTCGACGGTGCTGCGCGGGTGTACGACCCCATCGTGCAGGGCGAACTCGGAGTCGATCTGTACGGCTCGTTCCTCAAGGACTACCAGCCCTCGCCCTGGTGACGATCGGCCCCGGGGTCGTTCCTCCGGGCGATTCTGCACGTGGATGCCCCGGAGCAACCCCGGGCTGCGATACTCGGAAACGACGCCGTCTCGCGTGAGCGAACGGCACCGAGACACAGCGTTAGGCGGTCACCATGGGCGAGGATGTCGAACGCCGAAAGTTCACCAGACAGGACCGACACCAGTTTCGGCAGAAGGTTCAGGACTGTCTCGACGCGTTGGCCATCATGTTGGCCGACGAGACGTTCCAGGTCGGCGAACCCCAGATCGGCATGGAGATCGAGCTCAACCTCGTAGACGAGGACATGGCACCGTCGATGGCCAATGCCGAGGTACTCGACGCCATCGCCGATCCCGATTATCAGACCGAGCTGGGCCAGTTCAACATCGAGATCAACGTCGATCCTCGACCGCTGCGGGGCTCGTCGATCGCCGAGTTGGAGACGGATCTGCGGCGATCGCTGAATGCTGCCGACGAGCGGGCCCGTGGCTCGGGTAGTCGACTTGCCATGATCGGCATGCTCCCGACTCTGACGAAGGAACACTTCGAACACCGCTGGCTGTCGGCGAATCCGCGATACGACCTACTGAACCAGCAGATCTTCGCCGCCCGTGGTGAGGACATCGAACTGAAGATCGCGGGCGTGCGTCTGCCCGGGTCTGCGGCCGCCGAGAACCTCGATATCGTGACCGACACGATTCTGCCCGAAGCGGCCTGCACGTCCGTCCAACTGCATCTGCAAGTCGCCCCTGACGAGTTCGCGTCGTATTGGAATGCCGCACAGGCGTTGTCGGGTGTTCAGGTTGCGCTCGCCGCGAACTCGCCGTTCCTCGCCGGGCGTGCACTGTGGCACGAGACCCGCATACCGTTGTTCGAGCAGGCCACCGATACGAGGCCGCAGGAACTCAAGAACCAGGGAGTTCGCCCGCGAGTGTGGTTCGGGGAGCGATGGATCACCTCGATCTTCGACCTGTTCGAGGAGAACTCGCGCTACTTCCCCGCCCTGCTCCCGGTGTGCAGCGAAGAGGACCCCAAAGCCGCTCTGGCCCGAGGTGATACACCGTCGCTGTCGGAACTGCGGATGCACAACGGAACCGTGTACCGGTGGAACCGGCCGATCTACGATCGATCCGGCGACGGGCACCACATCCGGCTCGAAAATCGCGTTCTACCTGCCGGACCGACAGTCGTCGACACCCTCGCCGATGCCGCGTTCTACTACGGCACCGTACGGGCTCTCGCCGATGCCGATCGGCCCCTGTGGTCGCAGATGTCGTTCGATGCCGCCGAGGAGAACGTGCACTCCGCAGCGCGCGGCGGGTTCGATTCGATGCTCTACTGGCCCGAGGTCGGCTGGGTGAGTCCGCAGGAGCTGGTACTGCGCCGATTGCTTCCGATGGCCGAGGCCGGTCTCGCCGCGTACGGCGTCGACTCTGCCGTACGTGACCGCTATCTCGGCATTATCGAAGCGCGGTGCCTGGCCAAGCAGTCGGGTTCGGGGTGGCAGCGAGCCGCCGTCGTCGCGCGCGAACGGGCCGGCGACACTCGGGAGCAGGCTCTCGCGGGGATGTTGGGAGATTACGTGGACAGGATGGACACGGGAGAACCCGTGCACACCTGGACCCACTAGCCGACGCTGCCGGCGGCGTCCGCGTTAGTGTCGTAACCATGACTACGTCCGACTCGGATTTCACCTCAGGCCCCGACCGCACCCACGACATCGTCGTCTACGGCGTCACCGGATTCGTAGGAAAGCTGACGGCGAAATACCTCGCCGAACACGCGCCTGCCGACACCCGTATCGCGCTGGCAGGCAGGTCCACCGGACGCATCGAGGCAGCGCGAAAGGAACTGGGACCCACCGCCCAGAACTGGCCCGTCATCGAAGCCGACGCCGCCGACACCGCTGCGCTGCGATCCATGGCCGAATCGACCCGAGTCGTCATCACGACGGTCGGCCCGTATGCCAAGTACGGCATGCCACTGGCGACTGCGTGCGCCGAGGCCGGAACCGACTATGTCGACCTCACCGGCGAGGTGCTCTTCGCTCGCGAGAGCATCGACACCAACCACGAGATCGCACAACGTACCGGTGCCAGGATCGTCCACTCGTGTGGGTTCGACTCGGTTCCGTCCGACATCGGTGTCCACGCTTTGTACGAGGCCGTCACGGCCGACAATGCGGGCGAACTCACCGACACCACGCTCGTGGTCACCTCGATGTCGGGCGGGGTCAGTGGCGGTACCGTCGACTCGCTCCGTGGTCAGATCGAGGCCATGAAGAAGGACAAGCGGGCCAGACGCATCGCGGCCCGTCCGTATTCGCTGAGCCCCGATCGAAGCCTCGAGCCCCAGCTCGGCCGCCAACTCGATACCGTGCTCATCGACGGAAAGAAGATCGATCCGAGCCTGCGCGGGTGGAAGGCTCCGTTCGTGATGGCCTCGTACAACACACGAGTCGTGCGGCGTACCAATGCACTTCGAGACTGGGCCTACGGAAAGCAGTTCCGGTACAGCGAGGTGATGAGCGTCGGCTCGTCCGTCGTCAGCCCGGTGCTCGCCGGTGCACTGTCGGCAGGACTGTTCGTCGGAGTGTCGGCCATGACGGTACTGCCGGGCAAGGTGCTCGATCGCATCCTGCCCAAGCCCGGTAGCGGCCCCAGTGAAAAGGCCCGAGAGAAGGGCCATTTCACGGTCGATCTGTACACCCTGACGACGTCCGGGGCGCGATACCGGGCCCGGGTCAAGGCGTCCGGCGACCCCGGCTACAAGGCGACGGCGGTCATGCTCGCCGAGTCCGCACTCGCGCTGGTTCTCGGTAAAGACGCACTGCCGAAAGCCAGCGGAGTTCTCACTCCCGCAACCGCCATGGGCGACGTTCTGGTGGACCGTCTGAATGCGGCCGGCATGGAGATCTGGGCCAAGCGGAACTGATTGCGGTGCAGGGAACGCCGGGCACCACTGGATATCTCGCATCGACGCTTCCGGTCGCGGCGCTCGCCGCCGAGTCGGTCGGTGCCCTCGGCACCGCCGTCGCCCAGTTGCAAAGCGCGCTGGGATCGGTGACGACGGAATCCGAGACGGTGACGCCGACAGCGTCCATGGCGCGTATCGCCGCGTCGTTCATGGGCGACACCGTGTTGCGGATCGACGGCGAGCCGGTGCAGGGTTTCGCCGATCTGTCCGGCTTCTTCCCGGTGTCCGACGGTTGGGTGAGAACCCACGCCAACTACCCACACCACCGAAAGGCATTGCTCGGTGTGGTGGGCCTCGGTGGCGCCGGCTCGGCGGAGTCGATCGACGTGTTCGGCAATCGACTCCGCGGAATGTCCGGGTTCGAGCTCGAAGAGCTGTGCGCGGCGTCGGGCGCTCTGGCCGTGCGGGTCCGCACGGAAGAACAATGGTCCGCTCACCCCGCTGGTATTGCCGCGAGCTCCGGTCCGGTCGTTACACGAGGTGCGGCCGATCCGGCTGCCCGAGTGCGCATTCCGTCGTTCCGGCTGCGTCCGTCACTTCGGCCGCGGGGTGCCGATTACCCGTTGGCGGGTATCCGGGTGCTCGATCTGACGCGGGTGATTGCCGGTCCTGTCGCTACGCGCGCTCTCGCACTTCTCGGTGCCGACGTGCTCCGTGTCGATTCGCCCCGGCACCCGGAACTGCCCTGGCAGCATCTGGAGAACGGCCAGGGCAAGCGGTCGGCCCTGCTGGACCTGGACACGGCGGAGGGACTCGATCGGATGCTCGGGCTCCTCGACTCGGCCGACGTGCTCGTCACCGGGTATCGGCCGGGGGCCCTCGATCGTTTCCGCCTCGAACACCGGGCGGACCTCGTCCACGGGCGCATCAGCGCATGGGGCACAGAGGGTCCCTGGTCGCGGCGGCGGGGCTTCGACAGCCTCGTTCAGGCTGCGAGCGGTATCTCTGTTCTGGAAGGCCGTGACGGTCGGCCCGGTCGGCTCCCGGCTCAGGCGCTCGATCATGCGAGCGGTTATCTGCTGGCTGCCGGAATCGTCTCGGAACTGGCGGCGCGCGTAGAAGGGTCGGGCACTGCGGCACCGGTCGACGTAGCGCTCGCCAGAACCGCGGCGTGGCTGACCGGTCTTCCCGGGCGCAACCCCGAACACGGCCCCGCCGCGCTACCGCCACCCGAGTGCGTGGTCACGCACGGCTCGGTGACGGCAGCGAGACCGGTGTTCGACTGCTACTCCGACTACGCGTACCCGGCTCACGTCTGGGGTAGCGACGAGGCCGGTTGGTTACCGCGCTGACCGATCTGCAGAGCTACTCCCGGTCAGCGCAGAAGCCTCGGTGTACAGATCCTTGGCCTCTTCGGTCGAATCCACCTGGGGCGGAGAACCATCGAGCGGCTGAGTAGCCGACTCGCGGAGGAAACCGACGGCGATCAGACCGATGACGCCGCTGATGATCAGGTAGTAGGCCGGGATCATGGTGCTGCCGGTGGAACTGACCAGGGCCGAGGTGACCAGCGGTGTGGTGCCGCCGAAGATGGACACCGACAGGTTGAATCCGATCGACAGTGCGGCGTAGCGCACGCGCGTCGGGAACAGTGCAGGCAAGGTGGAGGCGCTGGGTGCGGCGAAGCACGCCAGCACCACTCCCAGTAGCAGGCACGCAATCAGAGGCCCGATCCATCCGCTGCGTTGGATCAGCAGGAAGCACGGGATGGCCAGGACTATCTGTCCGATGGCACCGAACACGAACACCGGCTTGCGGCCGATTCGGTCGGTCAGCCGACCGACGGCCACGATGATGGACACGACCACGACCATCGCGGACAGGACCAGCAGATCGGCGCTGAGCTGGCTGCGACCGACGACCTCGGTGAAGTACGTGGGCAGGTACGAGGTCACCATGTAGTTGGTGACGTTGTACAGCAACACGATTCCCATGCAGATGAGCAGTGCTTTCCAATGGACCGTGAAGATCTTTCCGATCGAGCTGCGTCCGGTCTCCTGCGCCTTGACCTTGGAGTCGTGCTCGTCGAGTTGCTTGCGGAACGCGGGGGTGTCCTCCAGCTTGAGGCGCAGGTACAAACCGATGATGCCCATCGGTCCGGCAATGAAGAACGGTATGCGCCAGCCCCATTCGATCATGGTGGCGTCGCCCAGTACCGCATTGAGAATCGTCACCAATCCGGACCCCATCGCGTATCCGACGAAAGTGCCGAAGTCGAGCCAACTGCCGAGAAAACCACGTCTTTTGTCGGGTGAATATTCGGCGATGAAGGTCGTGGCACCGCCGTATTCACCACCGGTCGAGAACCCCTGAACCAGGCGGGCGACGAGCAGCAGGATGGGAGCCCAGATTCCGATCGAGTCGTAGCTGGGAATCAGGCCGACGGCCAACGTACCGATCGACATCATGATCATGGTGGCGGCCAGGACCTTCTGGCGTCCGATGCGGTCGCCGAGAGGGCCGAAGAACAGTCCACCGAGTGGCCGTACTACGAACGCGGCCGCGAACGTGGCGAAGGTCGACAGCAGCTGGACTGCGGGTGACGCGTCCGGGTAGAACACCTTGCCCAGTGTCGCGGCCAGATAGCCGTACACACCGAAGTCGAACCATTCCATCGTGTTGCCCAGTGCCGCTGCAGACACGGCCCGCTTGAGCATGGGCTGGTCCACGACCGTGATGCTTTCTTCCGACATCGCCGGCTTGCGACGCATACGTTTGAAGAATGCGTCACGCCGCAGACGCTGTACGTGGCGCTGGCCCCATTTCGGGATCTGGGGTGACGACTCGGGCGATTCTGGACCTTGCGCAACCGTCATTGCAGCAACGTTAGCGAGCGCAATGACCAGCAGACAAACGCCGAAACGGACATTGGCACGCACGAGCGTACATTCCCCCAGGTAGAGGACGGTCGATCGAATCTTGGTCACTACCTTGACAATTGGCGCATTGATCGCAATACGGACAGGTCTCCTCGGCGTGCGTGACGACGGTGGACGGCGGCCTGGCACGATGGACCCATGCCCACCCATGACTACGCCCTGGCCGTGAGCTGGACCGGCAATCGCGGACACGGGACGGCGAATGCAGCCGCATACGACCGCGATCATCTCGTCACGGCACCCGGAAAACCCGATCTCTCGGCCAGTTCCGATCCGAGCTTTCGAGGCAATCCCGAGCGGTGGAATCCAGAGGAGCTACTCGTGGCATCACTGTCGAGCTGCCACATGCTCTGGTACCTCGGGTTGGCCGCCGCGTCGCACGTGACCGTCACCGACTACGTCGACTCCCCCACCGGGGTCATGACCGAGCAATCCGACGGCTCGGGGCAGTTCGTCGAGGTGACCCTGGCTCCGGTAGTGACGGTCGCCGATTCCTCGATGGTGACCCGTGCGGAGGAACTGCACGCCGAGGCCGCAGCCAAGTGCTTCATCGCTCGATCGGTCAACTTCCCGGTCCGCCACAATCCGACGACTCAGGTGAACGCATGACCGTACCGATGATCGTCGACGTCGACACCGGGATCGACGACTCGCTCGCACTGCTCTACCTGTTGGCCACCGACGAGGCCGAGATCCTCGGCATAGCGTCCACCGCCGGTAACGTGCCGGTGAACCAGGTCGCCGCGAACAACCTGGCCTGGCTCGACCTGTGCCGCGCGGCCGATATCGAAGTGTCGCTCGGTGCGCAGGTGCCGTTGGTGGCACCACTGATGACCACCGAGGACACGCACGGACCGCAGGGCATCGGATATGCGGAGCTGCCGGTGTCGAGTCGGGACCTGTCCGCACGCGATGCCACCACGATGTGGATCGAGTTGGTTCGCTCGCGACCGGGTGAGATCACCGGTCTCGTCACCGGTCCGCTGACCAATCTCGCGCTGGCGGTTCGCCGAGACCCCGAGTTGCCTCGGCTGTTGAAGCGATTGGTGTTGATGGGTGGTGCTTTTCAGCATCAGGGCAACACGACGCCGACGAGCGAGTGGAACATCGCGGTGGACCCCGAGGCTGCAGCGGAGGTCTTCGCCGCTTTCTCCGGACTACCCGAGGACCGACGTCCGATCGTGTGCGCACTCGACATCACCGAGACCGTCGAGATGACACCCGAGCACATTCGCCTTCTCGGTGAACGCGCCGGAAGCGTTCCGGCCGAGCTGATCTCGTCGACCGATGCGCCGGGGGCGCGATCGACGGCCTCGAACCCGATCGTGCGTCATTTCTCGGACGCGGTCCGCTTCTACTTCGAATTCCATCGCGATCACGATCAGGGTTTCCTGGCCCACATGCACGATCCGTTCGCCGCAGCAGTGGCGGTGCAACCGGATATCGCCACCTACCGGCACGCGACCGTGGACGTGGAACTGGTCGGAACCCTCACTCGCGGAACGACGGTGGCGGATTGGCGCGGAATGTGGGGCAAGCCTCCGAACGCAGCCATCGCCACCCACGCCGATCCTCAGGCGTTCTTCGATCAGCTCGTCGAACGCGTCGGCGAGCTGGCGGCGACTCTGTACCCCGCCCAGCGGGGACAGCAGGCGTCAGGAATCGAAGGCGTCGAGTAGCTCCTGAGCGGCCAACGCCGCCGTGAGCGACCCGTCGCGCACGCGAGATTCCACGTCGTCTCGAATTGCCTTCACCGACGGGCTCTGAGCCAACCGACGCAGTAGCTGATCGTTGACCATCGTCCACGTCCAGTCCACCTGCTGCTTGCGACGCTTCTCGGCGAACTCGCCTGCGTCACGGAGCACCTGCTGGTGGCGGAGCACCGTGTTCCAGAACTCGTCGAGGCCGGTGCCTTCGATGGCGCTCATCGTCAACACCGGGGGCTTCCAGATCGCATCGTGTGGATAGATCAGCCGTAGCGCACCCGCCAACTCCCGCGCCGCGTTCTTCGCATCGGTCGCGTGCTTGCCGTCGGCCTTGTTGACGGCCACCAGATCTGCGAGTTCGAGAACGCCCTTCTTGATGCCCTGCAACTGATCCCCGGTACGCGCAAGCGTGAGGAACGTGAAGCAGTCGACCATGTTCGCGACCGTCACCTCGGACTGGCCCACGCCCACGGTCTCGACCAGGATCACGTCGAACCCCGCGGCTTCGAGCAATACGATGGTCTCCCGAGTCGCCCGGGCCACTCCGCCCAACGTTCCCGAGGTAGGCGACGGCCTGATGTACGCGTTCTCCTGCACGGCCAAGCGCGACATGCGGGTCTTGTCACCCAGGATGGAACCACCGGTCCGCGTCGACGACGGATCGACGGCCAGAACCGCGACCCGGTGGCCCTGTTCGATCAACCGCATTCCGAGCGCGTCGATGAACGTCGACTTGCCGACGCCCGGAACTCCGGTGATGCCCACCCGGTGCGATCCGCCCGCGTCGGGCAACACCCGAAGGAGCAACTGCTGCGCCAGATCCCGATGATCCGCGCGGGTCGACTCGACCAACGTGATCGCCCGCGCCAGCCCGGATCGTTCGTTCGCTCGGACCGACTCGGCCACCGCATCGATGTCGATGACGCGGCCCTTGTTCGGAGAGTTCATATTCAGGCGTTGGCCTCGCGTGGTGCATGCCCGAGCGCAACGGACAGCTTCTCCACCAGGCCGATCGCCGCGTCGGCGATGACGGTGCCCGGAGGGAAGATCGCCGCGGCACCCGCCGCGTAGAGCTCGTCGAAATCGCCGGGCGGGATGACGCCACCGACGACGATCATGATGTCCTCGCGCCCGACCTCGGCCAAGGCCTGTCGCAAGGCGGGCACCAGCGTCAGATGGCCTGCCGCCAGCGACGACACTCCGACGACATGGACGTCGTTGTCCGCCGCCTGCCGGGCCACCTCCTCGGGCGTCTGGAACAACGGACCGACGTCGACGTCGAAGCCGATGTCGGCGAACGCCGTGGCAATGACCTTCTGGCCTCGGTCGTGTCCGTCCTGCCCCATCTTGCACACCAGAACACGAGGACGACGGCCCTCGTCCTCGGCGAACTGTTCGACCAACGCGGTGGCGCGGGTGATGTTCTCGGATTTACCTGCCTCGTCGCGGTACACACCACTGATTGTCCGTATTTCGGCCTGGTGGCGCCCGTAGACCTTCTCCAAGGCGTCGGAAATCTCACCGACGGTGGCCATCTTGCGGGCGGCATCGATGGCGAGAGCCAGCAGGTTGTTCTCCATGCCCGGCTGGTCCGACGCTGCGGCCCGGGTCAGGTTCGCCAGGGCCGCCTCGACCTCGGCGGTGTCCCGCTCGGCACGAAGACGCTCGAGCTTCTCGATCTGTTCTTTTCGCACCTTCGAGTTCTCGACTTTGAGTACCTCGATGGTGTCGGGCTCGTCGGGCACGTACTTGTTGACGCCCACCAGCGGTTGGCGCCCGGAGTCGATGCGCGCCTGGGTACGAGCCGCCGCCTCCTCGATGCGCAACTTCGGAATGCCCTCGCCGATGGCCTGCGCCATGCCGCCCGCTTCCTCGACCTCCGCAATGTGTGCGCGAGCCCGATTCGCCAGCTGATGGGTGAGCCACTCGACGTAGTGCGACCCGCCCCACGGATCGATCGGCCGAACGGTGTTGGATTCCTGCGCGATGAGCAGCTGAGTGTTGCGGGCGATACGGGCCGAGAAATCGGTCGGCAACGCCAGTGCCTCGTCGAGCGCGTTGGTGTGCAGGGACTGCGTATGGCCCTGGGTCGCGGCCATGGCTTCGACACAGGTGCGGGCGACGTTGTTGAACACGTCCTGTGCGGTCAGCGACCAACCCGACGTCTGCGAATGAGTGCGCAGGGAACGGGATTTGGCACTCTTGGGCTCGAATTGTTGGACGAGCTCGGCCCACAGCAGCCGCCCGGCGCGGAGCTTGGCAACCTCCATGAAGAAGTTCATTCCGATGGCCCAGAAGAACGACAACCGCGGCGCGAACGTGTCGATGTCCATGCCGGCGTCCAGGCCGGCCCGGATGTACTCGACACCGTCCGCGAGGGTGTAGGCGAGTTCGAGATCGGCTGTGGCACCGGCTTCTTGGATGTGGTAGCCGGAGATGGAGATCGAGTTGTACTTCGGCATCTTCTCGCTGGTGTACGCAAAGATATCCGAGATGATGCGCATCGACGGCTTCGGCGGATAGATGTAGGTGTTGCGCACCATGAACTCTTTGAGGATGTCGTTCTGGATGGTGCCGGCGAGTTTCTCCGGCCCGACGCCCTGCTCCTCCGCGGCGGCGACGTACAGCGCCAGAATCGGCAGCACCGCTCCGTTCATCGTCATCGACACCGAGACGCTACCGAGGTCGATACCGTCGAACAGCTGACGCATGTCGTAAATGGAATCGATTGCCACACCGGCCATTCCGACGTCACCCTGCACTCGCGGGTGATCGGAGTCGTAGCCCCGGTGCGTGGCCAGATCGAACGCCACCGACAGGCCTTTCTGCCCGGCCGCGAGGTTGCGGCGGTAGAAGGCGTTGGACTCGGCCGCGGTGGAGAATCCGGCGTACTGACGAATGGTCCACGGTTGGTTGACGTACATCGTGGGATACGGCCCGCGGAGGAACGGCGGGGCACCCGGATAGCTGTGCAACGGGTAGCCCTCGGCCTCGGCGGCGTCCCGGTCTGCCTCGGTGTACACCGGCTTGACGTCGATGCCCTCGGGAGTGGACCACACCACCTGCTCGGGGGTGTAGAAGTTCGCCTTGGCACCGTTCTTCACGTGTGTGGCCACGTCCTCCGCGGACGGCGGCGACGGCGTCGGCTCGTCGGGATCGACCAGCGGTACGTCGGCGAAACTGCCGATGGTGTGCGAGATTCGGTTCTCGTCGGTACTCACTTCGAGGCTCCCAGCGTGTCGAGAAGTTCGGTCAGCACGGCGACGGCGTCGACCTTGGCGGTCAGGAATCCGTCGGGACGGGACGGGCCGTCGACGCCGGCGAAGATCTTTTCCGGGCCGGCGAGCAAAACCCGCGAGACCCCTGCTGCACGCAGAGCGTCCACGGCAGTAGCGGCCTCGTCGCCGTAGCGCTTGTCGGTTCCGCACACCACGGCGATCGAGGCTCCCGACGCTTCGACAGCACCGGCGACAGCGTCCACGCCCAGGGGGCCGGGGTTGACCGCTTCGATTCCCCCCGACGCCAACAGATTGGACGCGAAGGTCGTCCGGACGTTGTGCTCGGCGACGGTCCCCAACGGGACCAGTAGCACCTGGGGCCGCGAATCATGTTGGGCCAGATAAGAATCCGATCGATCTCTGAGCGACTCGAATGCCCGGCCGTACCGATACACGGGTGCCGAGCCGGCAGGCTGCGTCTGCTCGGGAGTCAGGGGGGCCTCGGCCAGATTGGGAAACTCGTTGACACCGGTCAGCGGAGTGATGCGATGCGCGATGTCGGACTCGCGCTCTGCACGGGTCTTCTCGATGTCGGCGACCAGCGAACCGTCCGCGGTTGCTGCAGCGAATCCGCCCGAAGCCTCGGCGCGCCGGAAGAAGTCCCACGCCGTCGCGGCAACCGCAGCCGTGAGTTCCTCGATGTACCACGAGCCCGAACCCGGATCCAGAACCCGACCCAGATGGGCTTCCTCCAGCAGGAGCAATTGAGTGTTTCTCGCGATACGGGCAGCGAACGTCTTGGACACTCCGGCGGCGCCACCGTTCAGTGCCGCGTCGAACGGCAGCACCGTCACCGAATCCGCACCACCCACTCCGGCCCCGAACGACGCAAGAGTGGTACGCAGCATGTTCACCCACGGATCGCGCTGAGACATCATCGCTTCCGACGTCACCGCATGCTGAGGAGCATCACCGGCGTCGGGCGCACCGCACACCTGCGCAATCCGTGCCCACAGAATGCGAGCAGCGCGAAACTTGGCGATGGTCTGGAACTGGTCGTCGGTTGCTGCGAATCGAAACTCGATCTGGCGCAAAGCATCCGAGACGGCCACACCGTTCTCGGTCATCGATCGGACGTACTCGAGCCCGGCCGCGATCGACGCACCCAGTTCCTGCGCATCCGACGCACCGAGATTATGGAACACGGTGCCGTCGACGGTGATGGCACGCATCGACTCGGCGCGGTCGATGCACGCGCGAGCCAGGTCGAGTGCATCGGCCATCTCTATGGATTCCGTGCCTGCCACTGCAGCAGTGAGAGTGTCCACTCCGAGTCTGACGTCGACGGCGGCGCGATCGTCGATCTCTGCCGCATCGAGAACGTCGAACAGTGCCGTCGCTGCCGCGCGAACATCCCTGCGGGCATCGATCGTCAACGGGGCCAGCTCGAGCAGCACACCACGGAGAGCCTCCGACAGATCCGACGGATCCAACCCACGCGACCCCACCGTCAACCAGAGGGCACTGGTGCCGTTGGCGAGCGAATCGAGGATCTGACCGTTCAGCGCGGGCACACCGTCACGAACGTCGGAACCGTGACGCGTGCACACCTTCCAGCCCGCATTGACGTCCCGATGCGGATCACGCCCCCGCAGGTACGGAAACTGCCCCGGCAACGGACCCTCGGGGCGCTCGTCGAACGCGGTGTACAGCGGAGACACCGTGATTCCGTCGTACGTCGTGGAATCGAGAAGATGTTCGGGATCGGCAGGCAGATCCGCCACATCGACCCGGCGAGACTTCGCCAGGACCCCGGCCACCGCCTGCTGCCAGGCCGCGTGGGCACTGCGTGCGGCATCTTCGTGCGACGCGATGGACACGTGTGCTGCTCCCTCGGTTCGGCGGGCAGTCCTACACCCGACTTGAAGTGATGCTAACCCCACCTACATGCAGGCTATCGTGAGGATCACCTCACGTTCGGTGACCCACGCCGCAGGCTCCGCTCCCGAACCGTCTGGTCACTCCGCAGGCTCCGCTCCCGCCCCCTTTCGGTCACTCCGCAGGCTCCGCTCCCGCCCCCCTGGGTCACTCCGCAGGCTCCGCTCCCGAACCGTTCTGTCATCTCACGCCGGTACTCTTGCCTCTCGTGACCCGGCACCTGCGCGACCTTCGTCTGATCGCGCTACTGGCGGTGATCGTCGTCCTGGCTGTCGTTGCGGTGTTCGCCCCGCATCCGAGTGTCGAGCAGATGCGCCAGTGGGGCACCTCGGTCGGTCCTGCGTTTCCGCTCGTGTTCTTCGCCGTCCATGCACTGGTGACCATTGCACCCATTCCCAGAACCCTGTTCACATTGAGCGCCGGAGTGCTGTTCGGGCCATTCACCGGTCTGGCGGTGACGATCGGCGCCTCTACGGTCAGCGCGGTCCTCGCCCTGCTGTTGGTTCGGGCGATCGGGCGAGAAGCCGTGGCGGCGCGAATGTCGCATTCAGCTCTCGACTCTGTCGACGAGAGCCTGCGCCGACGAGGGTGGCTCGCGGTCGGCTCTCTGCGATTGATCGCCCCGGTGCCTTTCTCTCTGGTGAACTACGCCTGCGGTGTGTCGGCGGTTCGGCTTGTCCCCTTCGCTCTGGCCACTGCCGCCGGCATGCTGCCCGGCACCCTCGGGATCGTGGTGATCGGTGGAGCAATCGGCGGGCAGACCCATCCGGTACTGCTGGTGCTGTCCGGAATCTGCATTGCGATCGGCGTGAGCGGGTTGTTCGTCGACTGGCGTTTGTCGCGGACTCGTGAGGCCGCATCGGCACCGGAGAACAGGCGTCAGGGCGAGAACCTTGATTCGGGACAATCAAGCCTGGAAGCTTGACTTGATCAAATCAACGCTCTAGCCTTGTCGCATGTTCGTGATGACCGTCGACCAGCGTCGCAGCAGACGTGACATCGATCGCGTGCCCGATCTACTGGACCGGTATCGCGATTTCGATCTGATCCGCCCGTTCGAACGCACCGCAGGCGACGAGGTCCAGGCCGTCTGTGAGGACGCAGCAACCGTCGTCGCGATCGCCCTCGACCTGGTGGCGACGCCACATTGGAGCGTGGGAATCGGCGTCGGTTCGGTCGAGCTTCCGTTACCCGACACGACGCGCGCCGGCCGGGGCCAGGCATTCGAGGCTGCCCGAGACGCCGTCACCAGAGCGAAGAATGCGCCTGCTGCGCTCGCCGTCACCGGACCCGAGCCGGAAGCGGCCGAGGACGCCGAAACCGCATCGACCTTGGTTGCCATACTCGTCGCTCGTCGCTCGGACCAGGGCCGAGAGGCGGTTGCGCTCATGGCAGAGGGAATGTCGCAGACCGACGCGGCCGAAAGGCTCGGTATCAGCAAACAGGCTATGTCGCAACGACTTTCCGTCGCCGGCTGGCACGTCGAAAATGCCGGCCGCACCCTTGCCGCGAGGTTGTTGAACGCGGCTGACGCGACAGGAAGTCACACGTCATGATCGTCGTCGCCCTCGTTCTTCTGGCTCTGACGGCAGGTGTCGCCCTCGTCCCGGCCGGCGACCGCATCAGGCTGTGGGTCCCCACTGTGGCTGCCTCGACTCTGCTCACCGCAGCCGCTGTGCTTGCCACGCTCGCCGGGCCGGCACACGGCGTCGGTCATGCAGTCGGAGTCGTCCTGAGCGTTGCCGTGGCCGCCGTCGGCGGCACTGCCGTGGTGCCGAGCGTCTTTCGCGTCGCCAGACGACAGAACGACTCGACCGACGACGAGCCGGTCGAGCCGCTGCGTGGAGGGTTGACGATAGGAATTCTCGAACGTGTAGCGGTTGCGGTATCCATTCTCACCGGCTGGCCCGAGGGAATCGCCATCGTACTGGCGGTCAAAGGACTTGCGCGCTACCCCGAACTGCGCGAATCCCACGCCTCCGAACAGTTCATCATCGGCACCTTCGCCAGCGTTCTGTGGGCACTGGCGGCAGCGGGCGTGGGATTCGCGATCAATTCGTGATCAGCGCGCTTCCGGTTCTGCCTCGGGAGATGCCGACAGGGCACCGATATCCATACCCTTGGACAGCTCCGGAGATGCGGCCAACGATGTGTCCACCGGCTTACGGGCCACCGCCTCGGCGGCCTTGACGGCTTCGGCGACAGCCGGATCGGTCTTGGTCTCGAACCACTCCGCAACCTCGTCCGAGTCGTCCTCGGGTTTCGGCTCGTTGCCCGCGGACTCGTTGGGCTCGTATCGGAACACCCCGTCCTCGCCTGGGGCTCCGAGGGTCTTGGCGAACCCTTTGAGAGCGTCGCCGAAATCGCTCGGGATCATCCACACCTTGTTCGCGTCGCCCTGCGCCATCTGAGGCAACGTCTGCATGTACTGGTAGGCCAACAGTTCTGGAGTGGGCTTACCCGCCTTGATGGCACCGAAGACCTTCTCGATGGCCTTCGCCTGCCCCTGCGCCTCGAGGTACTTCGCGGCGCGATCACCCTGAGCCCGCAGAATTCTGGACTGCCGCTCACCCTCGGCAGTGAGGATGGCCGCCTGCTTACCGCCTTCGGCAGCGAGGATTCGACTCTGCTTGTCGCCCTCGGCTGTCTTGATCGCCGATTCACGGTGCCCCTCGGCCGTGAGAATGGTCGCGCGCTTCTCGCGGTCGGCCTTCATCTGCTTCTCCATCGATTCCTGAATCGAGGGTGGCGGGTCGATGCTCTTGAGCTCGACGCGGGCGACTCGAAGACCCCACCGACCGGTGGCCTCGTCCAGCACCACTCGGAGCTGACCGTTGATCGAATCACGGGACGTCAGAGTCTCTTCCAACGTCATTCCGCCGACGACGTTACGCAGCGTGGTGGTGGTCAACTGCTCGACACCGACGATGTAGTTGTTGATCTCGTACACGGCCGACTGTGGATTGGTCACCTGAAAATAGACGACGGTGTCGATCGACACCGTCAGGTTGTCCTTGGTGATGACCGGCTGCGGCGGGAACGAGACGACCCGTTCTCGCAGATCGACTTTCGCACGGATGCGATCGACGAACGGGACGAGGAACGTGAGCTGACCGGACACGGTACGCGTGTACCGACCGAGTCTTTCGATCACTGCTGCCTCGGCTTGCGGGACGATCGAGATGGACTTGGCCATCAACACGGCGACGAACGCAACGATGACGGCCAGTGCTATGAGTGCTTCCACTGGCTTTACGGTCCCTTCCATACGACGGCGGTGGCACCGTCGATTTCCATCACGGTCACGGTGGTACCGGGGGCGTAGACCTCTGTCTCGTCCAACGGACGCGCGGTCCACACCTCGCCACCGAGTTTGATCTGGCCTTCGTGCGCAGTGACCTGTTCGAGCACGACTGCGCTCTTACCGGTGAGAGCCGCAACCCCCATCGGGGTGTCCGGCGGATGTGCGAAGCGCCGCAACAAGATCGGACGCAGACCCAGAACCAACGCCAACGACAACACGCCGAAAACGATTGCGTCTGCCCATACCGGGAAGTCGGTCAACGCCGACACCCCGGCGGTACCGAGCGCACCGCCGGCGATCATCAGTAGGAAGAAGTCCCCCGTCAGTGCTTCGGCACCGGCAAGCACAACCGCCGCTATGAGCCACAAGATCGCTGCCACAAGCTCCATCCTGGCACGAATCGGACATCCGCCGACGGATCAGCTGGTCGTAACAGCTACTCGGTGACGAAATCGACCAACTGTTCGACGGCACCGATCAATGGAGCCTCCAGATCTCGGAAGCTCGACACCGACGAGTACACCCGCCGCCATCCATCCTGCGGAGTTCCCCAGCCCAGCTCTCGACAGATTCCGGTCTTCCAGTCCTGACCGCGCGGAATCTTCGGCCACGCCCCAATGCCGACCGCCGACGGCTTGACGGCCTCCCACACGTCGATGAACGGATGGCCGGTGACGAGAACGTGTTCGCCCAACGATCTGGTCATCTTCGATTCCTTGGACCCGGTCACCAGGTGGTCGACCAGGACCCCGACGCGACGGCCCGGGCCGGGGCCGAAATCGGCCAACCGCTCCCCCAGATTGTCCAGGCCCTCGAGATGTTCGACGACCACGCCCTCCACTCGAAGGTCGTGTCCCCACACGCTTTCCACCAGGGCCGCGTCGTGCACACCCTCGACCCAGATACGGCTGGCACGAGCCGTCCGGGCCCGCAGGCCCTCGACCTTGGTGGATCCGGACGCCGATCTGGTCGGCTTCGCCGCGGTCGCGGGCTTCGGGCGGACCAGCGTCACCCGACGGCCGTCGATCAGGAATGCGGCCTCGCGCAGGGCGAACAGTCGCGTCGTTCGGGCACCGTCCTCGAGTCGGACGAAATCTCCGTCGTATGTGCGCTCGAAGCCGACCACAGCACCGCAATAACCCGAACCCGCGTCCTCGACCACCATGCCGCGCTCGGCCGGCACCTCCGGTGCCGGGACCTTCCGCATGCGACTGTGCCCTTTGAGAATGTCTCCGCCGTACATGTCGTTCACGGCGACCAACGCTAGCGATACCGGCGTCCCGAGCACGGTTCGCCACGCCGACCTATGCTCGTGAGTCGTGTGTTCTCCGAGTGCAAGTCTTGCCCTGTGGGCCGGTTCCTGGCTGGCCGGTGTCGGTTCGCCGGACGACGTCATCGACGCGATGTCCGAGTGGGCACCGATGCATCTGGTCGGTGCCGGTGACGACGAGGCAGCAACGACGTACGGGCTTCGATTTCCGGGCTACGCAGAGGGCATCGCCGGGGCGCTCGCCGCGGTCCGAACCGCCGCGAACGCAGGACCCTCACCCGCAGCCGGGGAGGAACGGATACGTCTGGTGCTGCCCGCAGCGGGCGCAGTGGCCGAACTGCCGGCTCGGACAGAATTCTCTCGTGCAGCGATCGGTGCCGAGCAGGCGGTGATGATCGGTACCCCGGGCTCCGCCGGAATCGGGGTGGTACCCGTCGTCGAGGGCCCCGACGTGCTGCGCTGGACCGTGTATTCGATCGACGTTCCCTCTCACGCCCACCGAGATCGAGGTCTCGGTGAGGCCGAGTACGAGATGCGCGAGGCCGTGCGCGGCGCGGCGGATGCACTCGCACAGATGCAATCGCTCCCCACCCGCACTCTCGAGGCCGACCCGCGCACTCGCATCGCCGAGCTGATCGCCGACGCTGCACGGCACCGCTATCCCCCCGAGATGTCCGAACGCGCCTTCCGAGTGCTCGAATCGGCCGATCGGGTTGCGGCCATCCTCACCGTCGCCGCCGGATCGGCTCCGTCGGAGGCACCGACTGCCGCCGCAGCGGCCGCCCGAGAAGAACTCGTCCGGCCGCTGTGGGCCGCCGTGCGCACGGCCCGGACCATCGCCGTGGCGACGAGCATCGGTGCCTCGATGCAGTCGGCCCGATGACCGACAGGACCGACACGTAGCGGTCCTGTCGGGGCTGGGTCGCGAGACAGGCAAGAAGCCACCCGTCAGGCAGGAGCCGCCAGTCAGGCAGGTGCCGTCGCAGGCCGTGACGGACGCGTCGGCTGCTCGCAACATCCGACGGCACATCGATTGCCGTCGAGGGTGGATCCGTAGCCGGGAACGCTGCCGAGTCCTCGGCACGTCCCGCCGACGCGATACTCGTCCACCAGCTCCCTGATCATCTTCGGGAATCGAGCATCGGAACCGGGCGTACCCGCGCGAGCGAACGCCATCCCGAGTTCACGGGCCTTCTCCTCGGCTTCGGTGTCCAGATCCCACACCACTTCGAGGTGGTCGGACACGAAACCGATCGGGCACACGATCACCGCGTCGACGGACTTCTCGGACAGCGCTTCGAGATGATCGCAGATGTCGGGGTCGAGCCACGGAACCTGCGGTGGTCCGGAACGAGACTGCCACACCAGATCGTATTCGGTGCTGCCGGATGCGGCCGCCACCAGGCGCGACGCCTCCGCAACCTGCCGGCTGTACAGGTGGCCACCATCCGCGGGTGGGCCTGCATTGGCGTCGGCTGCCGACGGAATGGAATGCGCGGTGAACACCAGCCGCGCTCCTGCCCGATGCTCCTCCGGCAGAGACCTGCGCGCGGCATCGACGGCCTCGGCGAACGCCTCGACCATCAACGGGTGGTCGTAGTACTGACGGATCTTGAGCAAATGCGGGGCGTCGTCCCCCACCGATGCACGGGCCCTGGCGATGTCCTCGTGGTACTGCCTGCACCCGGAATACCCGCCCCACGCGGAAGTCGGGAAGACGAGCGCGGAGCGGACGCCGTCCGCCTTCATCGTCGCAACGGTGTCCTCGACCATCGGATGCCAATTGCGATTACCGAAGTAGATCGGCAATTCGATTCCGGCCGAATCGAACTCGGCCTGCAGCGCGGCGATGATGTCGCGATTGAGTTCGTTGATCGGTGACACGCCACCGAAGTGCATGTAGTGCTCGACGACGGCGTCGAGACGCTCGGGCGGCACACCACGTCCGCGAGTGACGTTCTCGAGAAACGGGCGAACGTCGGCGGGCTTTTCCGGTCCGCCGAACGAGAGCACCAACAGTGCGTCGAAATCTCCAGGGGTGGTCATGAATCCATTGTGCCCCTGTCGCAGCAGGGCTGCGGCAGGGGCGCAATCGGTCGACGAAACCTACGGTGAGCGAGCCCACGTCGGACTCCACTCACCGACGTGTCACATGTTTTCGGGCAGGTACGTGTTGTGGCTCGCTCCGCCGTCGACGTACACGATCGACCCGGTGGTTCCGGGCAGCCAATCCGACAGCAACGCGACGATCGACTTGGCGACGACGGTCGGATCGTTGACGTCCCATCCGATGGGAGCGGCGCCGTCCCAGTACACGTTCAGCTGGTCCATCTTGGCCGCATCGCCGGTCGCGGTGCCCGCAATCGCCTTGGCGGCAAGAGTCCTGATCGGTCCTGCTGCAACGAGATTGGAGCGGATACGCTTGGCTGCGCCCACTTCCCGTGCCACGTAACGATTCACCGACTCGAGAGCAGCCTTGGCTACGCCCATCCAGTTGTAGTACGGCATCGACGTCCGCGGATCGAAGTCCATTCCGACGATCGAGCCACCCTCGTTCATGACCGGGAGCACGGCACGCGCGAGAGATGCGTAGCTCCACGCCGAGATCTCGAATGCCCTCGCCGCGTCGGGGCCGGGGCCGTCGAGGAACGGCTTGGCGTCCGGGCCCATCAGGGTGCGAGGTGCGAATGCGATGGAGTGCAGAACTCCGTCGATACCCTCCGGCGCTACTTCACGAATTCGGTCCGCCAGCGCGGCGAGGTGCTCTTCGTTGGTGGCGTCGAGCTCGATCGCCGGGGGCACCTCCTTGGGCAGCCGCTGCGCGATGCGGTCGATGAGCCGCAGCCGATCGAACCCGGTGATGATCACCTTGGCACCCTGCTCCTGCGCCATGGCCGCGGCGTGGAACGCGATCGACGCGTCGGTGATGATGCCGGTGATGAGAATGGTCTTGCCTTCGAGCAATCCGCCCATAATGCTGCGTCCTTAATTCGGAGGTGAATATCTATCGAAATCGTTGTGCGAGAGGGTTTCTCAGTGCCCCATGCCCATGCCGCCGTCGACGGGAATGACAGCACCGGACACGTACGACGAGTCCGGACCCGCAAGGAAACTCACGACTGCTGCAACGTCCTCGGGCTGACCGAGACGCTGAAGTGGAATGTATTCCTTCGCCTTGCCGCGCAAGTCGTCCGACAACTCTGCGGTCATGTCGGTTTCGATGAATCCCGGTGAGACGACGTTCGCCGTGATGGACCGCGAACCCAACTCCCTCGTGATCGACCGGGCCATGCCGATGACTCCGGCCTTGGACGCCGCGTAATTGATCTGCCCCGGCCCGCCGGCCATCGCGACAACGGAACTGAGGAAGATCATCCGACCCCAGCGCGCGCGCAGCATGGCCCGGTTGGCGCGTTTGGCGACTCGGAAGGCTCCGGTCAGGTTCGCATCGATGACCCGCTGGAACTGCTCCTCGGTCATACGCATCAGCAGGGTGTCGTCGGTGATGCCCGCGTTGGCGACGAGTACCTCGACGGGTCCGTGCTTCTCCTCGACCTCCTTGAAGGCCGCGTCGACCGAATCGGAGTCGGTGACGTCGCAGACGACCCCGAGCAATCCGTCGGGAGCCCCGGATCCGCGGTGGGTGACGGCCACCTTGTGTCCGTCGGCACTGAGCCGTTGGGCGATGGCCAGACCGATACCCCGGTTACCTCCGGTGACGAGTACCGATCGCGCGATGAAGTCAGGTGTGGACATGCCTAGCAACCTATCTGTTCGTCCTGGAATGACAAAGCGAAACTTACTGGTGAGTAATAACAGCGATCACGGCAATCGTTGCCGCATCACCAACGCCGAACCGAGCCCGGCCGAGATGCACAGGACACCGAGGATCAACCAGGGTCGCGATGCGTCCCCGCGGGTGATCTCGAAGCCGATTTGCTCCTCCAGGGTGTCGTAGACGTCTCGGAGGCCCTCGAGCGAGGAGGCCGTGAAGAAACTTCCCCCGGACAGAGTCGCGATCTCGCGCAACGACGGGTCGTCGACCGGAACGGGCACGCGCTCGACCCCGCCTCCACCTTCGTCTTCGATCTCGACCGACCCGTAGCTGGTGCCGAACGAGATCGTCGAGATCGGCACTCCCTTGTCCTTGGCTGCGCGCGCTGCGGTGTAGCCGCCTCGTGGATCGTCGAGGTTCTGGGGAACGGTTTGCTTACCGTCGGAGAGCAGCACGATGCGGGCCGGCGGTGCCGCGTCGCCACCCCCGAGGATCGCGCCGAGAGTGTCGATCGACTGCAGCGAGGTGAAGATTGCTTCACCGGTGGCCGTACGCTCGCTGAGCTGCAGTTTGTCGATTGCCGACTTGGTGGCGTCGCGGTTGGCCGTGGGTGAGACCAGTACCGAGGCAGTGCCGGCGAACGCGACGAGACCGAGGTTGATGCCGGGCGTGAGGCCATCGGCGAACGACTTCGCTGCTTCTTGGGCCGCAGCCAGCCGAGTGGGTTCGACGTCCGTCGCTTCCATGGACAGCGACACATCGATGACGAGCATGACCGTCGCGCGGTTGCGTGGAACACGTTGATCGGCAGTGGGGCCGGCCAACGCGACGGTCAGGAACATCAGCCCGACCAGTACCAGTGCGGTCGGGAGATGACGCAGACGATTGGGCCGGTTCGGCGCGACCGACTCGAGCAACTCCATGTTGGAGAAACGCAGCACGTGCTTCTGCTTGCGGCGTTGAATCCAGACGTACCCCGCCGTCAGGGCGATGACGACGACCAGAAACGCGAGCCACCACGGCGCAGAGAAATCGGTGAGGCTCATCGCGAACCTGCCCTAGCGGTATTGGTGAAACCGGAGCCGATGGTGTGCCTGCGAGCAGTGACGAAGCGGACGACATCGGCGATCCAGTCACCGTCGGTGCGCAGAGTCAAACGCGGTGCCCCGCATCGGCGCAACGCTTTCTCCACGTCGTCGCGGTGTGCTTCGGCTGCTCGCGCGAAGTCGGCGCGGAGCCGGGGCGTCGCGGCGAACTCCCGAGTGCGGCCGGACTCCGGGTCGTGCAGAACCACGTCTCCCACATCCGGAAGTTCGAGATCTCGCGGATCGAGCACCTCGACGGCAAGTACGTCGTGTCTGGCAGAGATCGCCCGCAGCGATCGCTCCCAGTCGATCGGGCCGAGGAAGTCGCTGATCACCACGGCCAGACCGCGACGGCGTTCGGGACGCCGCAGCGCCTCGACGGCATCGCGAAGATCTCCTCGGACGCCGTCCGCGGCGGACGGTGTCGTAGCGATCGTCCGCAGCATCGACTGGCTGTGCACCCGCCCCCCGCGCGCTGGGATTCGCGTCGTCGTCGCGCCGGTGGCCACGACAGCTCCGATGCGATTACCACCGCCGCCGGTCAGGTGGGTGATGGCGGCCGAGGCCGCGACCGCGAGATCGCGCTTCTCGCACCCCGCGGTTCCGAAGTCGAGGCTGGCCGACAGATCGACGACAAGCCACGTTTCCAGTTCGCGATCGGCCACCGACTGCCGCACGTGTGGGTGTGTCGTCCGGGCAGTGACCGACCAGTCCATCTGCCGAACGTCGTCACCGGGCTGATACTCGCGCGCGTCCCCCGGTTCGGATCCCGGGCCGGGTATCAGGCCGAGGTGGTCGCCGTGCAGAACGCCGTCGAGACGCCTACGTACCGTTATCTCGAGCGTGCGCAGCGCAGCGGCCAACTTCGGATCACGCAGTTCGCCGGACCGAAACGACGGCGGCCGTGAGACCGCACCTCGGCCGGCTCTGTCGGCTGCGCTCACTGACCCGGCGAACCGGTCGACGATGCATCACCCGACGGCTTGTGCAGCGACGGAGCGGGTTCGCCGGCCGGACCGCCCGGTGGGCGCTGCTCGGGTCCGGGCTGGGGTGCCGAGCCGGGCCCTTGCCCGGGGAACTGCGGCTGACCCGGGTACTGCCCCTGGGCCGGGCTCTGTCCCTGCCCCGGATTCGGTCCCTGGGCCGGACTCTGTCCCTGCCCCGGGTACTGCCCCTGGGCCGGATACGGTCCCTGAGCCGGATACTGCGGCCCCGCTCCCGGGAACTGCGGTGTGCCCTGTTGGCCACCGAAGGGCTGACCGGGTGCGGTGCCGTTGTCCTGCGACATCGGAACCGCCTGCGGCGACACCTGCGGTAGTCCGACGGTCTGCAGAATGCGGGAGATCACGGTCTCGGGCGTCACTTCGTCGGCGAGGGCATCGTAGGACAGCACCAGCCGATGCCGGAGCACGTCGGGAATCACCTCGAGCACGTCCTGAGGAACGACGTAGTCGCGGCCTCGCAGCAGGGCGAGGGCGCGGGACGCAGCGATGATGCCGAGGGTGGCACGCGGGGAGGCCCCGTATGCGATCCAGCTGCCGACATCGTCCAATCCGAACTGTTCGGGCGTGCGGGTGGCGGCGATGACCCGAACCACGTAGTCGACGAGCGCGTGGTGCACGAACACCGAACTGGCCAGGTTCTGCAGACGGACCAATTCGACAGGGTCGAGTATTTGCTTGGGCTCGGGGGCCTTGATCCCCATGCGGTAGACGATCTCGCGTTCTTCTTCCACCGTCGGATAGTCGACGACGATCTTGAACAGGAAGCGGTCGCGCTGGGCTTCCGGGAGCGGGTACACGCCTTCGTTCTCGATGGGGTTCTGCGTCGCCATCACCAGGAAAGGATCGGGCATGGGGAACGTCCTGCCACCGATGGTCACGTGCCGCTCGGCCATGACTTCGAGCAGCGCCGACTGGACCTTCGCCGGTGCTCGGTTGATCTCGTCGGCAAGGACGAAGTTCGCGACGACCGGGCCGAGTTCGGTGTCGAACTCTTCGCGGCCCTGACGGTAGATGCGGGTTCCGACCAGGTCGGTGGGTACCAGGTCCGGGGTGAACTGGACACGGGAGAACGAGCCACCGACAACGCGGGCGAACGTCTCCACTGCGAGGGTCTTCGCCACGCCGGGAACGCCTTCCAGCAGCACGTGCCCACGGGCCAACAAGCCGACCAGAATGCGCTCGACCAGACGATCCTGACCGACGATCACCCTTTTGACCTCGTACACGGCCTTCTCGAGAAGCCGAACGTCGTCGGCGAGATCGGGACTGTCCACCCGCTCCGGCTCCCCACCCTGCGGATTCGGACTCGAAGACCCGATCTGTGTCGGCTCCTCGTCGTTCGAAATCCGGCCGTCACGTGATGTCACCAAGAATTCACCGCTTTCAGTCGATCATCGTCGGGCACGTTCCATACCGCCGAGATCAACTATTCCAGGTGATGCTCGCGCGCGCCGAAACCCACCCCTGACCCGCGCGCCGGAGTGGAGCCTGCGGAACGACGCAGAAGTACCGAACAGCGACCTCGGGAGCAACAGCGAGCTCAGGACACCATGCGCACGGCGTACGGCGTCATACCGCTGTATCTGACGTCGGAGACCTTGACCACCGATCCCGATTGCGGAGCCTCGAGCATCTTCCCGTCGCCGAGGTAGAGCGCGACGTGCTGACTGGCGTTCGGTCCGTAGAAGATCATGTCGCCACGCTTCATCTGCGACGACGGAACCTGCTTGCCTGCCGTGTACTGGTAGCCGGTGTAGTGGGGCAGAGAGATACCCAGACCTGCGAATGCGTAGATCATCAGGCCGGAGCAGTCGAAGCCGACCTTGTTGTAGTCGCCGTAACTGTCTGCAACTCCGCCGTCTCGGATTCCCTTGGTCGGCCCGTTCTCGTCGCCGCCGCCCCAGGAATACGGAACACCGAGCTGGCTCATCCCGCGGTCGATCGCCAATTCCACGGCAGCACTGCCCGTCACCGACGGTGTGGTCGAGGGCTTGGGTTTGCTGGGAGTGGGCTTGCTGGGTGTGGGCTGGGTCGGAGTCGTGGTTCCGCTCGAACTGTCGGAGTCGGTGGACGAACTCGAGTCGTCGTCGACATCGACGTGCGAGCGTTGGCCCTCGGCGATCGC
This sequence comes from Rhodococcus sp. NKCM2511, assembly GCF_014905595.1. Classification (NCBI taxonomy): domain Bacteria; kingdom Bacillati; phylum Actinomycetota; class Actinomycetes; order Mycobacteriales; family Nocardiaceae; genus Rhodococcus; species Rhodococcus sp. NKCM2511. The sequence continues at coordinate 271,597 of NZ_BNHJ02000001.1, forward strand.
AGCGGCTCGCTGCTGCGCGGCCAGGTTGGCCGACACCCGGGCCGCTGCCTGAACCGCGGCCTCACGAGCGGCAGCTGCGGCTGCTGCTACTGCTGCGTCCTCTGCTGCCTTCTGCGCCTCCCAGTCGCTGTATGCGGCTCGTTGACCCTGGAGGCCGGCCACATTGCTCCGGGCAGCGTCGAGCTCGGTCTGAGCGGCGTCTCGCTGGGACTCGATAGCGGCTTTCTGATCGGCCTCGGCTTGCAACGCTGCCTGCGCTGCAGCGATGGCCTGCTCGGCCTCGGCTTTCTTCGATTCGGCTTCGGACGCTGCCGCGTCCGCCTGCTGCTTGGATTCGCGGGCGGCAGAGTCCCGGTTCGCCTGCTCGGTTCGGGCCCGCTGGAGGCTGTCGAGCACGGCATTCTGGCTGTTGGACAGCACCTTCAGGACCTGGGCGCGGTCGAGAACGTCGTCCGGTCCGCTCGAACCGAGGAACGACGCCATCGAGGCGACGCCCGAGCCCTGGGTGTAGCTCGATTTGGCGAATTCGTCGAACTTGCGCTGGGCTGCCTGAATCTGTGTGCCTGCATCGGCGAGCGCCTGCTGCGCTGCTCCCACGACTGCTGCGGCCACGTCGGCGGCGTCCCGGGCGTTCTGCAGGTCGACCAGGGCTTTGTTGACGCCTTCTCGCTTCACGGCAACCTCGTCGTCGAGCTGTGCGAGTTGCTGGTTGGCGGATGCGATCGCGCCGATCAGCTGTCCGACCTGCCCCAGGCGTGAGTCGACGGCGCTGCCGGCCGCGGCGATGTCGGTATCGGACGGGTTGGGCGGGGGTGGCGGTACCGCGGCGGCGACTCCGGGCATGGTCGCGGTCAGCGCGAGAACCAGACCGGCACCTGCCAGTACGAATCGGGTACGGACGAGCGCTCTGCGGCGCGTGCCGCGAACTGGACGTCGGCTCACAAATGTCTCCCTCGGGTCCGGCATTCACTCGGGTCCCGAGAGGACCGTCGTGCCGTCGAGGCGTTCCCCGTTCCCACCCCGATCGCAGGTGACGGTGAACATGTTCGCCGGGCGGGAAAGTGGCGCGCAGCGACACGACAGGTGCGAACCACGTCAGTCACACCCGAAGCAGTGGCCTCCCGAGTTCCCCACGGACGACACCTGCCTTCTGCGACACTCCTTCCCCAGCAGTGCCAATGGCACCGTACGACACTTCGCACACTAAAGAAACTCCAGTCACAAATGACACATTTGTAATTCCACCAGGCACAATGCCGTGAACTCGGTGTTTGCCCGAAACAATTTTTCGGACTTTTTCCGGACCGACGTCCGGTGGCGTAATCGCGCGTCGGTGTCGGTCGGTCGAATGACGAATGTGCGCGCTACGTCAGCGCTCGACGGGCTGCGCTTCGTGCGGGTCGGCAGTGGCCGACCGCGCGCGGTATCGCCGGACCTTCACAGCTGCTGTCAACGCGGCCACCGCGGCGACGATCACCACCAACCCACCCGTCAGCAAGCCCCACGGAGTCTGGTCCTCGACGAGGGTGTCGACGAAGTTGTCGGCGGCGACGACGTGATTTCCGGTGTAGGTGCGATCCTGCCCGGCTTCGAGTGTCACTCGGCTGATCGAGTCGCTGAACGTTCCGACCTGCCCCGGGCTCAGCACCAACACCGTTCCGCCCTCGCGGGCACCGACCGCAGTGGCGAGGTCGCGTAGCTGCGAATCGTGGCGCGGTTCGTCGGGGACGATCACGATGCTCAGATCGATTCCGTGGTCCTCGGCTCGGTTCACGGCGGCAGTCAGTCCGTCCTGCTCTGCCGCAGGAGCACTGACTCCTGACTCGCGGACCGTGGCGACGATGCTGTCGACGTCCAGACCTGCCGGGATATCGGTGGCAAGTGGGGAAACAGCGTGGATCGGCTCAGTCATCTCTCGCGTCCAGTCGGTAGGAACCAGTCGCGTGGAACCCTACGTCACGGTGCCGTCGATTCTCGGGAGGCAGGTATGCCCGACGCGGCAACTGAGGCCGCCCTTCATTGCGTCGCACGAAGCACTACGTGAGGATTGTGACGTGGGTCGTTCTCTCGGTGTCCACCGCGAAACGGACCCGCACGTTTTCACAGGACAAGCGTACTGTTAGACTTCCATCGAGACACTGCCCGAGGGTCCGCAAGCAATCCGCACGCCGGATGCCATGCCGAGACACACGGTCAGCGCCTCGCTTCAACCGTCGACACAGCCCCGTCGGCGGTGTGCCTCATAGACGAGTGGAGCTGAAGTGACCGCAAGTAACAATTCATTCGGTGCAAAGGGCACCCTCGAAGTCGGAGAGAACTCGTACGAGATCTTTCGGCTGTCGGCCTTGCCCGGTGCCGAGAAACTGCCCTATGCACTGAAGGTCCTCGCGGAGAACCTCCTTCGCACCGAGGACGGTGCCAACATCACCGCCGACCATATTCGCTCGATCGCGTCGTGGGATCCCTCGGCCGACCCGAGTATCGAAATCCAGTTCACCCCTGCGCGAGTCATCATGCAGGACTTCACCGGCGTTCCGTGTGTCGTGGACCTCGCCACCATGCGTGAGGCCGTGACCACCCTCGGCGGCGACCCCAACAAGGTCAACCCCCTTTCCCCCGCCGACATGGTCATCGACCACTCGGTCATCCTCGACGTGTTCGGCCGCGCCGATGCACTCGAGCGCAACGTCGACCTCGAGTACGAGCGCAACGGCGAGCGTTACCAGTTCCTGCGTTGGGGCCAGGGTGCCTTCGACGACTTCAAGGTCGTCCCGCCCGGCATGGGCATCGTGCACCAGGTCAACATCGAGTACCTCGCACCGACCGTCATGACCCGCAAGGGCCAGGCGTACCCCGACACCTGCGTCGGAACCGACTCGCACACGACGATGGTCAACGGCCTCGGCGTGCTCGGCTGGGGCGTCGGCGGAATCGAAGCCGAAGCTGCCATGCTCGGCCAGCCCGTGTCGATGCTGATCCCCCGTGTCGTCGGCTTCAAGCTCTCGGGCGAGATTCAGCCGGGCGTCACGGCCACCGACGTCGTTCTGACCGCCACCGAGATGCTGCGCAAGCACGGCGTCGTCGGAAAGTTCGTCGAGTTCTACGGCGAAGGTGTGGCCGAGGTTCCCCTCGCCAACCGCGCCACCCTCGGCAACATGAGCCCCGAATTCGGCTCCACCGCAGCCATTTTCCCGATCGACGAAGAGACGATCAACTACCTGCGCCTCACCGGCCGCAGCGACGAGCAGCTCGCTCTCGTCGAGGCGTACGCCAAGGAACAGGGCATGTGGCACGACCCGAAGAACGAAGCCGTGTACTCCGAGTACATCGAGCTCGACCTCAACACGGTTGTCCCGTCCATCGCAGGCCCGAAGCGCCCGCAGGACCGAATCCTGTTGTCCGAGTCCAAGGTTGCGTTCCGCAAGGACATCCACAACTACGTCGAGGAGAACCACCCGGCGCACGAGGGTGACAGCAAGCTGGACGAGGCCCTCAACGAGTCGTTCCCGGCCAGCGATCCCGCGTCGCTGAGCTTCGCAGAAGACGATGCAGTCGACGTGCGGTCCGCCGCATACGGCTCCGAAGGTCGCCCGAGCAAGCCGGTTCGTGTCATCACCGACGAAGCAGGCGAGTTCGTTCTCGACCATGGCGCCGTCGTGGTGGCAGGTATCACCTCCTGCACCAACACCTCCAACCCGTCGGTCATGCTCGGCGCAGCACTGCTCGCTCGCAACGCCGTCGAAAAGGGCCTGTCCACCAAGCCGTGGGTCAAGACCAACATGGCACCCGGTTCGCAGGTCGTGACCGACTACTACGAGAAGGCCGGCCTGTGGCCGTACCTCGAGAAGCTCGGCTACTTCCTGGGCGGCTACGGCTGCACCACGTGCATCGGTAACACCGGCCCGTTGCTCGAGCCGATCTCGAAGGCGATCAACGACAACGATCTTTCGGTGACCGCCGTGTTGTCGGGCAACCGCAACTTCGAGGGTCGCATCTCCCCCGACGTCAAGATGAACTACCTGGCCTCTCCTCCGCTGGTCATCGCTTACGGCCTCGCGGGCACGATGGACTTCGACTTCGAGACCGACGCGCTCGGTAACGACCACGAGGGCAACCCGGTGTACCTCAAGGACATCTGGCCGTCGTCGCAGGAGATCGAGGACACGATCAAGTCCTCGATCAGCCGGGACATGTTCAGCAAGTCCTACGAGACGATCTTCGCCGGTGACAGCCGCTGGCAGAACCTGTCGACCCCCGAGGGCGACACGTTCGAGTGGGATCCCAACTCGACGTACGTGCGGAAGCCTCCGTACTTCGACGGCATGACGATGGACCCGGCTCCGGTCGAGGACATCAAGGGTGCCCGCGTGCTGGCCCTGCTCGGCGATTCGGTCACCACCGACCACATCAGCCCGGCAGGACCCATCAAGGCCGGTACGCCTGCCGCTCAGTACCTCGATTCGCACGGCGTGGAGCGCAAGGATTACAACTCGCTCGGATCGCGTCGTGGCAACCACGAGGTCATGATTCGCGGAACGTTCGCGAACATCCGTCTGAAGAACCAGCTGCTCGACGACGTCTCGGGTGGCTACACCCGCGACTTCACCCAGGACGGTGGCCCGCAGTCGTTCATCTACGATGCGTCGCAGAACTACCAGAAGGCCGGCATCCCGCTGGTCGTGCTGGGCGGCAAGGAGTACGGCTCCGGAAGCTCCCGTGACTGGGCGGCCAAGGGCACCTCGCTCCTGGGCGTCAAGGCGGTCATCACCGAGTCGTTCGAGCGCATCCACCGCTCCAACCTCATCGGCATGGGCGTCGTTCCGCTGCAGTTCCCGGCAGGCGAGAGCGCCGCGTCGCTCAAGCTCGACGGCACCGAGACGTTCGACATCATCGGCGTCGAGAAGCTGAACGAGGGCACCACCCCGAAGACGATGGCGGTGACCGCGACCAAGGAAGACGGAACCAAGGTCGAGTTCGACGCCGTGGTCCGTATCGATACCCCCGGTGAAGCGGACTACTACCGCAACGGCGGAATCCTGCAGTACGTCCTGCGCAACATGATCAGAGGCTAGTCACACGGCACTGTTGATAAACGCCACGCACAGCGATGGGCCCGGAACTCGATACGTGTTTCGGGCCCATCGCCGTATCGGTACGGGCCCCTTCATCGGAAAGTAGGAGTTTCACACGTGCCCAAGGTCAGTGAAGACCACCTGGCGGCCCGCCGCAGCGAAATTCTCGACGGTGCGCGTAAATGCTTCGGAGAGTTCGGCTACGAGGGTGCCACCGTGCGACGCCTCGAGGAGGCGACAGGCCTCTCCCGCGGAGCCATCTTTCACCACTTCAAGGACAAGGACGGTCTCTTCCTCGCGTTGGCGCAGGAGGACGCCCGGCGTATGGCCGAAGTCGCGGCGACGCAGGGTCTGGTTCAGGTGATGCGAGACATGCTGGCCCAGCCCGAGCAGTTCGAGTGGCTCGGAACGCGGCTCGAGATCACCCGACGACTACGAACCGACGCCGACTTCCGAACCAGCTGGGCCGAGCGGTCGGCCGAGCTGACCGACGCGACACTCGGCCGACTCGAACGCCAGAAAACGGCAGGAAAACTGCGGGACGACGTTCCCAACGACGTTCTGGCCGACTATCTGGACCTCGTTCTCGACGGTCTGGTCGCCAGAATCGCGTCGGGCAACGGCGGGTCGAACCTGTCGGCCATTCTGGATCTGGTCGAAGAATCGGTACGCAGGCGCGACCCGGGTCAGGCCAGCTGAATCAGTTCCAGGTAGTCCTGCGACCAGTGGTCCTCGGTGCCGTCGGGAAGGAGGATGACACGTTCCGGTGAGAGCGCCTCGGCGGCACCCGGATCGTGAGTCACCAGAACGACAGCACCCTTGTAACTGCGCAGTGCGTCGAGAACCTGCTCGCGTGAGATCGGATCGAGGTTGTTGGTCGGTTCGTCGAGTAGCAGAACGTTCGCAGCCGAAGACACCAGCCCGGCCAGCGCCAGACGCGTCTTCTCGCCGCCGGACAGCGTTCCTGCGGGCTGTTCGAGCTGGGGTCCGGTGAACATGAAGGCGCCGAGTAGCGATCTGAGCTCCTGCTCGCCGGTGTCGGGTGCCGCATGCCGGATGTTCTCCCACACCGACGCCATGTCGTCGAGGGTGTCGTGCTCCTGGGCGAAGTAACCTACGCGCATGCCGTGGCCGGGTTCGATCTCGCCGGTGTCGGCCTTCTCGGTTCCGGCCAGGATCCGGAGCAGCGTCGTCTTGCCCGCACCGTTGAGCCCGAGCACCACCACTCGACTTCCGCGGTCGATCGCCAGATCGACGCCGGCGAAGATCTCGAGCGACCCGTACATCTTGGTCAGGTTCTTGGCCATCAACGGTGTCTTGCCGCAAGGGGCAGGCTCAGGGAAGCGAATGTGCGCAACCTTGTCCGATACGCGCTCCGCATCGAGGTTGGCCATCAGCTTGTCTGCTCGTTTGGCCATGTTCTGTGCCGCAACGGCTTTGGTTGCCTTGGCACCCATCTTGGCAGCCTGGACGCGCAGCGCACCCGCCTTCTTCTCCGCGTTCGCGCGTTCGCGACGGCGCCGTTGCTCGTCTGTGGCGCGTGCGTCGAGGTACTTCTTCCAGTTCATGTTGTAGATGTCGGCCTCACCGCGCACGGCATCGAGGAACCACACCCTGTTCACGACATCACCGAGCAGTTCGACATCGTGACTGATCACGATGAGTCCGCCCTCGTGGTTCTGCAGGAAACTGCGCAACCAGGTGATGGAATCGGCGTCGAGGTGGTTGGTGGGCTCGTCGAGCAGCAATGTGGTGTTCGAGCGTCCGCCACTGCCGTCGGATGCGGCGAACAGAATGCGAGCGAGTTCGACGCGTCGGCGCTGACCACCGGACAGGGTTCGCAGCGGTTGACCGAGAATGCGGTCGGCCAAGCCGAGGCTGTTGCAGATGCGAGCCGCTTCGCTCTCGGCTTCGTAGCCGCCGAGGGACGCGAACCGCTCTTCCAGCTCGCCGTACTTACGGACGGCTTTGTCGAGCAATGTCTCGTCGGCAACCTCGGCCATCAGAGCCTGCTGCTTCTCCATACTGTGCAGGAGGGTGTCCAGCCCGCGGGCCGACAGCACCCGGTCCTTGGCCAGCACGTCCAGATCGCCCTCTTTGGGATCCTGCGGGAGGTAGCCGAGGTCTCCGGTGCGTACGACCTCACCGGCATACGGTTCGCCCTCGCCCGCCAGGATGCGCAGCGTGGTGGTTTTTCCGGCACCGTTGCGGCCGACCAGCCCGATGCGGTCACCTGCCTGCACGCGGAGCGCGGGCCCCTCGGTGGACAGAAGGGTCCGCACACCGGCACGAACTTCGAGGTCGGTGGCGGTGATCACGCGTGAGCTCCTAGCGATTGCCGAACAAGATGAGTGCTCGTCGACCGACGAGCGAGCAATGAAAGCGCCGTAGGTCGGCACAGCAAACCCCCATTTTAGCTCAGCATTCACGTGCCTCCACCCAGGAACGCAGGTGACCCCGGTAACGTCTGAGCGATGACCGACGTCACCGAAACGGCCACTGCCCGCCCAGCCCTGCCCCTCGACCTCACCGGACGGACCGCACTGGTCACCGGGGGTAGTCGAGGCATCGGCCGCGCGATCGCCGCAGAACTGCTCGCGCGCGGTGCCAACGTGGCCATCACTGCGCGTAAGCGGGAACCGTTGCTGGCCGTCGCGGCGGAACTCGGCGACTCCGTACTCGCGCTGGACGGTAACGCGGGCGACCCGGAACACCGGCGCACCGCAGTGGACCGCACCGTCGAGACCTTCGGTTCGCTGGACATCCTGGTCAACAACACCGGTATCAACCCCGTCTACGGCTCGCTGATGGATGCCGACCTCGTCGGTGTCAGCAAGATCTTCGACACCAACGTCGTCGGCACGCTCGGCTTCGTGCAGAACGCGTTCCATGCGTGGATGGGCGAACACGGCGGTGCGGTCGTCAACATCGCCAGCGTCGCAGGCATCCGCTCCACCGGAGTCATTGCCGCGTACGGCGCATCCAAAGCTGCGTTGATTCGGCTCACCGAGGAGCTGGCATGGCAGCTCGGTCCGAAGATCCGCGTCAACGCGGTGGCGCCGGGCGTGGTGAAGACCAAGTTCGCCGAGGCGTTGTTCGCCGGCGGTGAAGAAGCAGCAGCGGCCGGCTACCCGATGAAGCGGCTCGGTACCCCCGAGGACGTGGCATCGCTCGTCGCGTTCCTGGTCTCGGACGCGTCCTCGTGGATCACCGGCGAGACGGTGCGCGTCGACGGTGGCCTGCTCGCCACCGGCGGAATGTGAGCGACCTGTCGGCCGACGTCGCCGTGATCGGGCTGGGACCGGCGGGTCGCGCGATCGCCCACCGCTGCGCGGCCGCGGGTATGGACGTTCTCGCACTCGATCCGCACCCGTCCAGAACCTGGACGCCGACCTACTCGGCATGGGCGGACGAATTGCCGTCATGGCTCTCGGAGTCCGCAATCGCCTCGACTGCACGCAGGCCCGCAGTGTGGACCGATCGACATCGCGTCATCGACCGGACGTACTGCGTGCTCGACACGCATGCCCTGCAAGCCTCGCTGTCTCTCGAACTCGTACGAGTGCACGCGGGCACCGCAGTCGACGTCACCGGCACCCGCGTCACCACCGTCGACGGGACGGTCGTCACGGCTCGCCACGTCGTCGATGCGCGAGGAACGCTCGACTCGCGTGATCTGGCGCAACAGACCGCATACGGAATCGTCGTCGAGCGGGAACGCGCCGAGCCCGTTCTGGAAGGCTCCGACGCCTGGTTCATGGATTGGCGTACCGACAACGGCGTACGACCCGGTGAAGTTCCGAGTTTTCTCTATGCCGTCGCACTCGACGACCACCGCGTTCTGCTCGAAGAAACGTGCCTGGTCGGCAGGCCTGCCCTCCACCTCGATGTACTCCGGACTCGTCTGCATCATCGTCTCGCCCGACGCGATCTCGTGCCGACCGGGACCGAGGACGTCGAGCGGGTGCGCTTTTCGGTCGAACCTCCGCCGCGCTCGCGGCTGCACACCCCACGAAGCGGTCCCGTCTTGTTCGGGTCGCGGTCGAATCTGATGCATCCGGCGACGGGATACAGCGTCGCCGCGTCGTTGGCGTCTGCCGATCACCTGGTCGACGGACTTCGCACCGGCAAGCCGGGGAGCCGACGTGCACTCCACACCTGGACGGTGCAGAAGCTACGCAATCTAGGTCTGCGCACTGCGTTGAGCCTCGAGCCGGAGATGGTTCCGCAGTTCTTCGCCAGCTTCTTCTCGCTGCCGGTCGAACTGCAACGCTCCTACCTGTCCGGCCACGACGACGCCATGGGGACCATGACCGCAATGCTGAGAATGTTCCCTACGCTTCCGGTCTCGGCCAGGCTCGCCATCGCGCGCACCGTCGTCCACGCTCCGAGACGCGGCTGAGTTTCTCGGCAACGGTCGACACACAGGCGCCCGGTCGGCGATCATGAACACATGCGCAGCATTTGGAAAGGCTCGATCGCCTTCGGACTCGTCAACGTTCCGGTGAAGGTCTACTCGGCCACCGAGCAACACGACATCCGGTTTCATCAAGTGCACGCAAAGGACGGCGGACGAATCAAGTACGACCGCATCTGCCAGGAATGCGGAAAATCGGTCCAGTTCGCCGATATCGACAAGGCGTACGACTCGCCCGACGGCGAGCGCGTGATCCTCACCGACGACGACTTCGACAAACTCCCCGCTGCCGAGAAGCACGAGATCCCCGTTCTCGAATTCGTTCCGACCGAGCAGATCGATCCGATCCTCTACGACAAGAGTTACTTCCTGGAGCCCGACTCGTCGTCGCCCAAGGCGTACGTACTGCTGCGAGAGACGCTGGAAGAAACCGAACGCACCGCGCTGGTCCATTTCACGCTGCGACAGAAGACGCGGCTGGCCGCTTTGAGGGTCCGTGACAACGTGCTGGTCATCCAGACTCTGCTGTGGCCGGACGAGGTACGAGCCGCAGAATTCCCGTCGCTCGACGACGCACCGTCGGCGCGCCCGCAAGAAGTGAAGATGGCGACGTCGCTCGTCGAGAGCATGTCCTCGGAATTCGATCCGACGGAGTACACCGACGATTACCAGATCGAACTGCGCAAACTGATCGACGAGACACTGGCGAACGGTGGCGAGAAGGTCATCCACACCGAGGCCGAGTCACAGGACGACGGCGAGGACGCGGAGGTCGTGGATCTGGTCGCCGCGCTCCAGCGCAGCGTCGAGGCCGCGGGAAAGAACGCGAAGTCGGGGTCCGATTCGTCGACATCATCATCTTCGAAATCTTCGTCGTCGAAGACACCGGCCAAGAAGACCGCTGCCAAGAAGACCACCGCGCGGAAGACCCCGGCAAAGAAGGCTCCGGCCAAGAAGGCCGCAGCAAAGAAGGCTGCCCCGTCGACCGACGAAGCGAAGGGTGCGTGACGGGGCAGCCGGACCAGACCGTCAGACGGTGAAGCCGAGGGCCCGAAGCTGCTCGCGTCCGTCGTCGGTGATCTTGTCCGGTCCCCACGGCGGCATCCAGACCCAGTTGATCTTGAGGTCGGCGGCGAGCCCACTGCGCACGAGCGCACCACGGGCCTGATCCTCGATGACGTCCGTCAACGGGCAGGCCGCCGATGTCAGTGTCATGTCGACGGTGACGATGTCCTCGGCGTCGATCTTGATGTCGTAGACCAAACCGAGATCGACGACGTTGATTCCCAGCTCGGGGTCGACGACGTCGCGCATCGCTTCTTCGAGGTCCTCGAGCACCTTGATCTCGTCGGCGGTGAGTTTCACCGGCGTCGTCGTCACAGCCGGTGTGGTCTCTGTTGCGTCGGTCATGATTGCTGTCCTCCGGAAAGTGCCGACTGGGCGGTCTCGCCCGTCGTAGCTGTCGTTTCTGCGTCCACTACTTGAACAACCGCATCCTTGAAAGCCATCCAACCCAGCAAGGCGCATTTCACGCGAGCCGGGTACTTGGCCACACCGGCGAACGCAATGCCGTCGCCGATGACGTCTTCGTCTCCCTCGACGGTACCTCTGCTGCCGACCATCTCGCTGAACGAATCCACGGTCTTCAAGGCGTCCTCGACTGACAATCCGACCACCTGATCGGTCAGCACCGACGTGGCGGCTTGGCTGATCGAGCAACCCTGGCCGTCGTACGAGACGTCCGCAACGGTGCCGTTGTCGACGTGAACCCGCAGAGTCACCTCGTCGCCGCAGGTGGGATTGACGTGGTGCACCTCCGCACCGAACGGCTCGCGCAGTCCACGACCGTGCGGATGCTTGTAGTGATCGAGGATCACTTCCTGGTACATCTGTTCCATTCGCATCAGGCGTGTCCCTCCTCACCATTGCGGTCGGTGCCGAAGAACGATTGCGCGCGACGAATCGCGTTCGCGAGCACCTGCACTTCCTCGACCGTGTTGTACAACGCGAAAGACGCCCGCGCGGTCGCTGCCACTCCGAAGCGCCGATGCAGTGGCCACGCGCAATGATGACCGACGCGAATGGCGACGCCTTCGTCGTCGAGAATCTGCCCAAGGTCGTGTGCGTGGATACCGTCGACGACGAACGACACTGCCGAACCTCGATCGACGTTCTCCGTCGGGCCGATGACTCGAACGCCGTCGATCTTTGCGAACTCGGCGAGAGTCGCTGCGACCAAGGTCTTTTCGTGAGCTGCCACGGCGTCGATACCGATGTTGTCGAGGTACCTAACGGCGGCACCGAGCCCGATGACCTGCGACGTCATGGGCACACCGGCCTCGAAGCGTTGCGGCGGAGGCGCGAACGTCGTCTTCTCCATCGTGACCGTCTCGATCATCGATCCGCCGGTGATGAACGGCGGCATCGCATCGAGCAGCGCGGCCTTTCCGTACAACACTCCGACACCTGAGGGTCCCAGCATCTTGTGGCCGGAGAACGCTGCGTAGTCGACATCGAGGTCGTGGAAATCGACCTTCATATGGGGCACGGATTGGCACGCGTCGAGAACGACGAGCGCGCCGACAGCTCGGGCGCGACGCACCAACTCCTCGACGGGAGCGACGGCACCGGTCACGTTCGACTGGTGGGTGAACGCGACGACCTTCACCGCGGACGACAATTCCAGCGAGTCGAGGTCGATTCGACCGTCGTCGGTCACCCCGTACCACCGCAGAGTTGCGCCGGTACGGGCCGCAAGCTCTTGCCACGGAACGAGATTGGCGTGGTGTTCGAGTTCGGTGACGACGATCTCGTCACCGGGTCCGAGATGACGATCGAAGCGCTGATCGGCCAACACGTACGTCACGAGGTTGAGCGACTCGGTTGCGTTCTTGGTGAAGACGATCTCGTCGACGTCTGCACCGACGAACGCGGCGATATCCGCCCTGGCTCCCTCGTACGCGTCGGTGGCCTCCTCGGCCAGCTGATGCGCCCCGCGGTGCACCGCCGCGTTACAGGTGGTGAGGAACTCGCGTTCGGCGTCGAGTACCTGCACCGGCCGCTGCGAGGTTGCGCCGGAATCCAGATACACCAACGGCTTTCCGTCGCGGACGGTGCGCGAGAGGATAGGAAAATCGCGGCGAACGGTAGCGACATCGAACGATGTCGCTACCGTCACAGCTGCCGGTGCAGCCATACTCATGCTCCGGTGGTCGCGGCCTGCGTGTAGCCGGCGTAGCCGTTGGCCTCGAGCTCGTCGGCCAGCTCGGCGCCGCCGGACTTGACGATCTCACCGTTGACGAAGACGTGCACGAAGTCGGGCTTGATGTAGCGAAGAATGCGGGTGTAGTGCGTGATCAGCAGCACTCCCCCGTCTTCACGCTCCTTGTACTTGTTCACGCCCTCGGACACCACGCGCAAAGCGTCGACGTCGAGGCCGGAATCGGTCTCGTCGAGAATGGCGATCTTCGGCTTGAGCAGTCCCAGCTGCAGGATCTCGTGACGCTTCTTCTCGCCGCCGGAGAAACCCTCGTTGACGTTGCGCTCGAGGAAGTTCGCCTCGATTTCGAGCTCGCTCATGGCGGTCTTGGCTTCCTTGACCCAGTGCCGCAGCTTGGGGGCTTCGCCGCGCACGGCGGTGGCGGCGGTGCGCAGGAAGTTCGACATCGACACTCCGGGCACCTCCACCGGGTACTGCATCGCCAGGAACAGACCTGCGCGGGCGCGCTCGTCGACGCTCATCTCGAGAACGTCTTCACCGTCGAGGGTGATGGTGCCGGAGGTGACGGTGTACTTCGGGTGGCCGGCAATGGCGTACGACAAGGTGGACTTGCCGGAGCCGTTGGGTCCCATGATCGCGTGCGTCTCGCCGGACTTCACGGTCAGATCGACACCTTTGAGGATGTCGATCGGCTCGGCGGACGAGTCGGTGTTGGCGACGCTGACGTGCAGATCGCGGATTTCGAGTGTGGACATCAAAGTTCCTTTGTGCAGTCGAGAAAGGTTCGGTTGGGCCTACGCGCCGACGACGGCGAGCTCGGTCTCGATGGCAGCATCGAGACGCTCGCGTACGGCGGGGACCGGAATCTTGTCGATGATTTCGTGGAAGAAGCCGCGGACGACCAGTCGGCGGGCCACCTCCTCCGAGATGCCGCGAGCACGTAGGTAGAACAGCTGCTCGTCGTCGAATCGGCCGGTAGCACTGGCGTGCCCTGCTCCGACGATCTCGCCGGTTTCGATTTCCAGGTTCGGTACCGAATCGGCGCGAGCGCCGTCGGTGAGCACGAGATTTCGGTTCAGTTCGTACGTCTCGGTGCCCTCGGCCTCGGCGCGAATGAGAACGTCGCCGATCCATACGGTGTGTGCGTCGACGGTGCCGGGTCCGGTTTCGCCCTGGAGCGCGCCCTTGTACATCACGTTCGACTTGCAATGCGGAGCCGAATGGTCGACGAGCAGTCGCTGCTCGAGGTGTTGACCGGCGTCGGCGAAGTACACACCGAGCATGTTCGCGTCACCGCCGGGCGCGCTGTAGCGCACGGTCGGGCTGATGCGCACCAAGTCGCCGCCGAGGCTGACGTTGTAGTGGCGCAACACCGAGTCACGTCCGAGCAGGGCGTGGTGGGCGGCCACGTGCACCGCGTCCGACTGCCAGTCCTGGATCAGCACGACGTGCAACTGCGAGCTGTCACCCAGCACGAACTCGACGTTCTCGGCGTACGTGCCGCTGCCGCGCTGATCGATCACCACGGTGGCGCGAGCGAACGTGCCGAGGCGAATCTGCACGTGTCCGTAGGCGACGTGGTCGACGCCCGGTCCGTCGATCGTGATCTCGATCGGCTCCGCTACCTCGACCTCGTTGGGAACACTGACGATCGTGGCCTCGGTGAAGGCCGAATATGCCTGTGCGGCAATCCGATCGGCAGGCACGCCGGCCTTCCCGAGTCGATCGTCGTCACGTCCCACGGTCTCCACGACCACCTGGTCCGCAGCCCCGACGGTGACCTGAGCGGTCCCGTCGGCGACTGCCGAACCGTCGTGCAGGCCGCGAAGACGACGCAGCGGCGTGAAGCGCCACAGTTCGTCGCGGCCCGACGGCACCTCGAACGCGTTCACGTCGTACGACGTGAACTGAGCGCCCTTGTTGGCGACGAGCTTCGACTTGTCTTCCTTGGCGGAATCGGGGTTCTCGGATGCCACGGCACCCATGACTCCGGTGAGGGGGTTGTTCACTTATCCGACCGACCCTTCCATCTGCAACTCGATGAGCCGGTTGAGCTCGAGCGCGTACTCCATCGGCAGTTCGCGAGCAATGGGCTCGACGAATCCGCGGACGACCATGGCCATCGCTTCGTCCTCGGTCATGCCACGGCTCATCAGGTAGAACAACTGATCGTCGCTGACCTTCGAGACAGTGGCCTCGTGACCCATCGACACGTCGTCCTCACGGATGTCGACGTACGGGTAGGTGTCGGACCGACTGATCGTGTCGACCAGTAGGGCGTCGCACTTGACCGTCGAACGCGAGCCGTGCGCGCCCTTGTTGATCTGGATCAGACCGCGGTAGGACGTCCGTCCACCGCCACGGGCGACGGACTTGCTGACGATGTTCGACGACGTGTGCGGTGCCAGGTGCAGCATCTTGGAACCGGTGTCCTGGTGCTGATCGGGCCCTGCGAACGCGACCGAGAGAACCTCGCCCTTGGCGTATTCGCCGGTCATCCACACAGCCGGGTACTTCATGGTGACCTTGGAGCCGATGTTGCCGTCGACCCACTCCATCGTTGCGCCTGCTTCTGCCTTGGCGCGCTTGGTGACCAGGTTGTAGACGTTGTTCGACCAGTTCTGAATGGTCGTGTACCGGCAACGACCACCCTTCTTGACGATGATCTCGACCACGGCGGAGTGCAGCGAATCGGACTTGTAGATCGGCGCGGTGCAGCCCTCGACGTAGTGCACGTAGGCACCCTCGTCGACGATGATCAGCGTGCGCTCGAACTGGCCCATGTTCTCGGTGTTGATCCGGAAGTAGGCCTGCAGCGGGATGTCGACGTGCACGCCCGGCGGGATGTAGATGAACGATCCACCGGACCACACTGCGGTGTTCAACGCAGAGAACTTGTTATCGCCTGCCGGAATGACGGTGCCGAAGTACTCGCGGAACAGCTCCGGCTGCTCCTTGAGTGCGGTGTCGGTGTCGAGGAACAACACACCCTGCGCCTCGAGGTCCTCACGGATCGAGTGGTAGACGACCTCGGACTCGTACTGAGCGGCGACACCGGACACGAGGCGCTGCTTCTCGGCCTCGGGGATGCCGAGCTTGTCGTACGTGTTCTTGATGTCCTCGGGCAGGTCGTCCCACGTAGCGGCCTGCTTCTCGCTGGACCGCACGAAGTACTTGATGTTGTCGAAGTCGATGCCGTCCAGGTCGGAACCCCAGTTGGGCATGGGCTTGCGGTCGAAGGTCTTGAGAGCCTTCAGACGGGCTTCGAGCATCCACTCGGGCTCGCTCTTCTTGGCCGAGATGTCACGGACGACAGCCTCGGACAAGCCGCGCTTGGCGCTCGCGCCGGCCACGTCGGAATCGGCCCAGCCGTATCCGTAGGTGCCGAGCGATGCGATGGTCTCGTCCTGAGTCAGCGGCGCGGCGGGTGTCACCTGGTCTGGTGTGACGGTCATGCGGGCTCCTTCCGGAGGCGTGTGCGTTCTCCGACACGGGGCTGCGTGTCGGACGTCATCTTGTGTGAACTATCTGTCGATACGTCGGTATCGGATCGACCGCTCCTCGATCGCGTCGAGGTGAGCGGTACGTGTGTGGTGCAAGCGCAGTTGCCGTTCGCAATGGTGGCAAGACGCTGCACATGCGTGCCGAGGATCTCGGCGAACGCTGCTTGTTCGGCCTCGCACAGTTCGGGAAACTCTGCTGCGACGTGCGACACCGGGCAATGGTGTTGGCAGATCTGCACTCCGTTGCCGACTTGCCGCGTGGTGGCCGAGAATCCCGCCGCACTGAACGCGTCGGCAATTCTTCCCGCCGCCGTTTCCACGGCATGTGTGTCGGAACCGGTCGCGGGTTCGACGTCGGCAACGATGGTGTTGACGCGTTGCCGCGCGAACGTCTCGATGGCGTCGTTGCCACCGATCTTGCGCAGCTGCCGCATGGCGGCTCCGGCCAGATCGTCGTAGGTGTGGCCCAGCCGATTGCGGCCGGCTGCCGTGAGCTGAAAATGCTTGGCCGGTCGCCCGCGTCCACGCTGACGTGCTCCCGCCGGGGTGGTGATCCTGGCCTCGCCTGCATCGATGAGCGCATCGAGGTGGCGCCGGACACCGGCCGCGCTCAATCCCAGGCGAGTGCCGATATCGGACGCGGTGATGGGGCCTTCTTCGAGCAGTAGGGTGACCACTGCGCCCCGCGTCTGCCCCTCGGGGGCCGATGCCGGTCGCACCGACGACGCGCCTGCTCCGGCGGTCGATGGATCGACGCTTTCCGGACGCACGAGCGAGCTCTCGGTTGTTTTCACAACACCAGTGTGACGGAATTGTTTCACCTGGTCCAGCAAGGGTGCCCTATCCCTCAGGTGAATCCGAGCCGGGCGACGCAGGCCGCGGAGTCCGGAGGACCGGGTGAATCGCGCCATGGCACACAGCTACGCTCCCACTGTGCCATCGACCGAGAGTGAGCAGAGTTCCGAGAACTCGCCTTCCGCGACCGGTGCCAGCTCGTCCCCCGATCCCGAGAACCCCGAATCCACGCGCGGCACGCTGCTGCACAGGATGATTCTCACCCCTGCTCGGCGCGTGTTCGGCCTGGAACCGACCCCACCGGGTGCCGGTGTCGCCACGTTGCACGGCGACGAGCCGGAGGCGCCCGGTCTCGATCCCGCCGAGACCGTTCAGCTACGCAACATTCGCCGTTTCGGAGCCGCGGGCGCGCTGCTGATGGCGATCGGCGCGCTCGGCGCGGGTGCGCAGCCGGTACTGCAGAACCCGATCGCGGGCGTCCGGTTACTGAGCCTGCCGTCGCGCATGGCCACGTCGGCTCTGACGGTGACCATGACGGGAACCGTCGTCGTGGTCCTCGCGTGGCTACTGCTCGGCAGGTTCGCGTTGGGGCGGACGCGATCGGGCGCGACTCCTCGCCGCCTGTCCCGATCGCAGATGGACCGAACTCTGCTGCTGTGGATCCTGCCGCTGAGCGTCGCACCGCCGATGTTCTCGCGCGACGTCTACTCCTACCTGGCCCAGAGCGAGATCACGGCCCGCGGTCTCGACCCCTACGAGATCGGCCCCGTGGATGCACTGGGGGCCGACAACGTCCTGACCCGGACGGTGCCCAACATCTGGCGAGAGACTCCGGCACCCTACGGTCCGCTGTTCCTGTGGATGGGGCGCGGGATCACGTACTTGACCGGCGAGAACATCGTCGCCGGCATCTTCCTGCACCGACTGCTCGCCTTGGCGGGAGTCGCGCTGATCGTTTGGGCGCTGCCGCGTCTCGCACGCCGCTGCGGGGTCGCGTCGGTCACGGCACTGTGGCTCGGTGCAGCGAACCCGCTGTTGCTGTTCCACCTGGTCGCCGGAATTCACAACGAGGCCCTGATGATCGGGCTCATGCTCGCGGGTACCGAACTGGCGCTGCGTGCGATCGAGCGCCCGGGTGCGTTGCGCAGCACCGATATCGCGTTCCTCATCGGCGGAGCGGGTGTGATCGCACTCTCGTCGACGATCAAGATCCCGTCGCTGATAGCGCTGGGGTTCGTCGGCATGGCGCTGTCGAGACGGTGGGGCGGCACTCTGAGATCGGTCGTCTACGCTGCGCTGCTGCTCGGCACGATCGCCGTTGCCGTCCAAGTCGCCGTGAGCCTGGGTAGCGGACTCGGATTCGGTTGGATCCACACTCTGGGTACCGCGGGGGTGGTGCGCAGCTGGATGTCGATTCCCACGATTCTCGGCCTGGCTACCGGATTCGTCGGCGTGCTGCTCGGCCTCGGCGATCACACCACCGCTGTGTTGAGTCTCACTCGGCCGATCGCAGCCGTCGTCGCCGGCGTCATCGTGATCCGCATGCTGGTCGCTGTCCTGAGGGGCCGACTGCACTCGGTGGGAGCGCTGGGGGTGGCGCTGGGAGCAGTGGTTCTGCTGTTCCCGGTAGTCCAGCCCTGGTACCTGCTGTGGGCGGTGATTCCGCTGGCCGCATGGGCCACCACTCCGTCCTTCCGGCGTCCCGCCATTGCCTTCTCGTCTCTGGTCAGCGTGATCCTCATGCCGAACGGCAGCGAATACCAGCCGTTCCAGATCGTGCAGGCCGCAGTGATAACCATCCTGACCATCGTCGTGTTGTATCTGCTGACACGGAACCGGCTGCCATGGCCCACGCGCATCGGACCACCGGCACCCGAGCGGCACACCGACGAATACGCTGAGTCCTCGTGATCTCCGGGACGTCGAATGCGGCGCAACCTGTCGTGCAGTTGACCGACGTGCGCAAGTCCTACGACGGCACCACCGCCGTCGACGGACTGAGCCTGAGCATCGGTGCGGGTGAAGTTCTCGCGCTGCTCGGCCCGAACGGTGCCGGAAAGACCACCACCGTCGAGATGTGCGAAGGCTTCGTCGTACCCGACAGCGGCACGGTCAGAATCCTCGGCCTCGACCCCATCGCCGAGTCCGCCCAGCTCCGACCCCGCATCGGCGTCATGCTGCAGGGAGGCGGTGCCTACCCGGGGTCCAAGGCAGGCGAAATGCTCGAGCTCGTCGCCTCGTACTCGGCCGACCCTCTCGACACGACGTGGCTGCTCGACTGTCTGGGCCTGACCTCGGCGGTCCGCACACCCTATCGGCGGTTGTCCGGTGGCCAGCAGCAGCGACTGGCGTTGGCCTGTGCCATCGTCGGCCGCCCCGAGTTGGTGTTTCTCGACGAACCGACAGCGGGACTAGACGCCCAGGCCCGACTGCTGGTGTGGGAATTGATCGACGCACTTCGACGCGACGGCGTCGGCGTTCTGCTGACCACACATCTCATGGACGAGGCCGAGCAGCTGGCGGATCGGTTGACGATCATCGACAACGGTCGCGTCGTCGCCTCCGGATCCCCGTCCGAGCTCACCAAGCAGGGAGCCGAGGGACAGTTGCGCTTCTCCGCTCCCCCCGGTCTCGATCTGTCCCTGCTCGACGCGGCCCTGCCCTCCGGTTACGTACCGTCGGAGACGTCACCGGGGTCGTACGTGGTCACCGGAGTGATCGAACCGCAGATCCTGGTGGTCGTCACCTCCTGGTGCGCACAACAGAACGTGCTGGCGACGGAGTTGCAGGTCGATCAGCGGCGGCTCGAGGACGTCTTCCTCGAACTGACCGGCAGAGAATTGAGGATGTGACGGTGCGCAGAGAAGCCCGGCTCGCCGACAACCGTTTCGAGACAGGACTGTTCGCGCCGCGCCCACAGCCGGCGTCGGCCGCCCGGATGCTGTTCGCACAGTCGCGTCTCGAGCTGAAGTTGTTGCTGCGCAACGGTGAGCAGCTGCTGTTGACGATGTTCATTCCGATCACGCTGTTGATCGGACTCACCCTGCTGCCGTTCGGCGAGCTCGGCGACGACCGCGTCGCGCGGGTCGTGCCGGCGGTGATGATGGTGGCCATCATGTCGACGGCATTCACCGGACAGGCGATTGCCGTCGGGTTCGATCGTCGCTACGGCGCCCTCAAGAGACTCGGTGCCACGCCACTCCCACGGTGGGGAATCATCGGCGGCAAGTCGGTAGCCGTCGTGATCGTGGTGATCATGCAGTCGGTTCTGCTGGGCTCGATCGGCGTCGCCCTCGGCTGGCGACCGAGTGCGGCAGGCCTGGTGCTCGGGGCGGTCGTCATCGCTTTGGGAACGGTGACGTTCGCCTCGATGGGGTTGCTGCTCGGCGGCACCCTGCGGGCGGAGATCGTGTTGGCATTGGCCAACGTCGCCTGGTTCGTGATGCTCGGGATCGGCAGCGCGGTGTTCGTCGACGACCAGATTCCGCAGGGCCTGCAGAACGTCGCACGGATAGTCCCGTCCGGCGCACTCGGCGAGGCGCTCAACCGCGGTGTGGCCTCGTCGTTCGACCTCTTCGGGATCGCCGTGCTGCTCGTCTGGGCTGCGGTCTGCGGCACTCTCGCGGTCCGAACCTTCAAATTCACCTGAGCGAGGCTTTCCACCGGTCGCTCTACCCAACGACGCTGTGTAGTTGATCGGCGTTTACCATCGTGGAGTGCCCTACCTCCTACGGAAGCTCTACGGCGTGTTCCTGCGCCTCGTGGCCTATCTGCCCCTGCCCTCGCTGCGGGTACAGCGGGTGCTGGCATTCATCGCCATCCTCACCCAGGGCGGCATAGCCGTCACCGGTGCGGTGGTTCGAGTGACCGGCTCCGGGCTCGGGTGCCCCACCTGGCCACAGTGCTTCCCCGGAAGCTTCACGCCGGTCGGAGTATCCGAGGTTCCGGTGCTGCATCAGGCAGTCGAGTTCGGTAATCGACTGCTCACCTTCGTGGTGGTCATCGCCGCTGCGGCCGTCGTTCTCGCTGTCACTCGCGCGGCCCGGCGGCGCGAGGTGTTGCTCTTCGCGTGGTTCATGCCGCTGGGAACCGTCGTGCAGGCCGTCATCGGTGGCTTCACCGTGCTGACCGGCCTGCTGTGGTGGACAGTGGCCATTCACCTCGTGGTGTCGATGGCAATGGTCTGGCTGGCTACCCTGCTGTTCGTCAAGGTGGGTGAAACCGACTCCGCGCCGAAGTCACTGCCCACCGTCCCCGCCGCGCTACGCGGGCTCACTGCCCTGTCCGGCGTCGCGCTGACCGGCGTACTGATCGCCGGGACGATGGTGACCGGTGCCGGCCCGCACGCCGGCGACAAGAGCATCGACGAGCCGGTACCGCGCCTGGGCATCGAAATCGTCACGCTGGTGCACGCCCACTCGCAATTCCTGGTCGGGTATCTCGCGCTGCTCGTCGGGCTCGGTTTCGCCCTGTACGCGGTCGGGGCGCCGACTGCCGTCAAGCAGCGGCTGCACGTTCTGGTGGCGATCGTGCTGGCCCAGTCCCTGATCGGCCTGGTGCAGTACTTCACGGGCGTTCCCGCAGTACTCGTCGCGTTCCACGTTGCCGGTGCCGGAGCCTGCACGGCTGCCACGGCTGCGCTGTGGGCATCGTGCAGAACACGCGGTCCTGCGGTTGCCGATCGGGAAGACGAAGTGGACAGGGTCGCCGCAGCGTCCTGAGGCCCGGCAGTCTTCGGGTGCCGGGCCTCAGCAGGCTCGACACGCGGGTGTCCGAGCACAGCAGTTTCGAATCACAGCGGAGGGGCAGCCGACCTCCCCCTCAGATGGCCGACTGCCCCTCCACTGACTTCGACGCATCGGACTGCGAGACGGTTCCCGTCGAGTCGAAAAAACTTTGCGGCTCTCGTCCTACCCGACGATGGCCTGGTTGCGGGCCTTGGGGAACTTCTTCTGCCGAGCGACCCAGCCGGCCATCTTCTCGTAATGGCCCGGTGCCGGATTGACCGAACTGACCAGCTCGCGGTCCCACTCCGCCTCGGTCAGTTCGTCGAACCTGGCGACGATCGCGTGTGCGACCGCAGTGGACGGAACCACCTGATCTCCGAGCACTCCGTCTGCGCCGACCAGCGTGAGCCGGGTTCCGGCCCGACCGATGGGTTGGATCACCACACTTGCCGAGTTGCCGTGATCGGCGAGAAACGCCTTCACAGCCGCGAGAGTTCCCTTCGGAACCTCGTTGGACGTGTCCTTCTCGTTGCCCGCACTGTCGATTTCGGTAGCCATGCCGACACGATACCGAGGTCGTCCACCGTGGCGGCATCGGCCCGCCGAATCGCTACTGATCGGTAACTTGTCGCACCCGTCGTGGAAGCGTGCGTCCGCTCTCGAACTCACATCGCTCCCGTGTAGAACAGGGATATGCGTGCCATTCGAGTAGACAACACCGGCGGACCCGAGGTCATGGTCGTCGTGGACGTGCCCATTCCCGAGCCCGGACCGGGGCAGGTTCTCGTGCGCGTCGACGCCATCGGGATCAACTACATCGACACCTACTTCCGCCTCGGCCTTTATCCACGGTCCCTGCCCTACATCCCCGGCGACGAGGGTTCCGGAGTTGTCCACGAGGCCGGTCCTGACGTCACCGCGTTCGCTTCTGGGGACCGTATCGCCTGGGCGGCCGCGCCGGGTAGCTATGCCGAGTTCGTCGTCGTGGACGCCTCGTCCGCCATATCCGTTCCCGACGGCGTTCCGGCCGATCAGGCGGCGTCGGCGCTGCTCCAGGGCATGACTGCGCACTACCTGATCGAGTCCACCTACCCGGCGCGCAGCGGCGACACGGTCCTCGTGCACGCGGGCGCGGGAGGCGTCGGACTACTGCTGACCCAGATGGCGGTCGGAAAGGGCGTACGGGTCATCACGACGGTGTCCACCGATGCCAAAGCAGAGCGGTCGGTCCAGGCCGGTGCCGCCCACGTACTGCGGTACGACGACGACATTGCGGCCCAGGTTCGCGAACTCACCGGCGGCGAGGGCGTCCATGC
This sequence comes from Rhodococcus sp. NKCM2511, assembly GCF_014905595.1. NCBI lineage: Bacteria > Bacillati > Actinomycetota > Actinomycetes > Mycobacteriales > Nocardiaceae > Rhodococcus > Rhodococcus sp. NKCM2511. Next base: position 294,647 of record NZ_BNHJ02000001.1, read on the forward strand.
CGTCTACGACGGTGTCGGAGCCGACACGTTCGAGGCCAGTCTGGCGTCGCTGCGCATCAGAGGCACGCTGGCCCTGTTCGGTGCTGCGAGCGGACCGGTACCGCCGTTCGACCCACAACGGCTCAACGGGGCCGGATCGGTGTTTCTGACCAGACCCACGCTGGCGCATCACATACGGGACCGAGCCGAGCTCGAATGGCGCGCGGGCGATGTGTTCGACGCGTTGTCGAGCGGCGCTCTGACGGTCGAGGTCGGCGCTCGCTACGCGCTAGAAGATGTCGCGCAGGCACACATGGACCTGGAAGGACGTAAGACGACCGGTTCGATCGTTCTCGTCCCCTGATCGGGTGCAGATGTGAGGAGGCGCTCGCTCAGGAGACCAGCTGGGCGAGCGTCTGCCAGCCGAGGACAGAGTCGACGGCGAGGCCGCAGAACACCAGCGCCAGGTATTCGTTGGACAGGATGAACAGCTTGAGAGGCTTGACCGGTGTTCCAGCCCGCACGCCTGCGTACAGGCGATGCGCCACGACGAGGAACCAAATTCCCGATGCCACCGCGATCACCGCGTAGACGACGCCGGAGCCCGGGGCCAGTGCCAACGTCGCAGCAACCGTGGCCCACGCGTAGAGCACGATGTGCTTGGTCACCTTGGTCTCCGACGCGACGGCAGGAAGCATCGGGACGTTGGCCGCCTGGTAGTCCTCCTTGTAGCGAAGCATCAAGGCCCAGGTGTGCGGCGGTGTCCACAGGAAGATGACGAGGAACATCACCAGCGCCTGCCAGCCGATCGTGCCGGTGACGGCGGACCAGCCGATCATGACCGGCATGCAGCCGGCGGCACCGCCCCACACCACGTTCTGCGAAGTTCGGCGCTTGAGCACCAGGGTGTAGACGAAGATGTAGAAGCAGATCGTGACGACGGCCAGCACGCCGCTGAGGAGGTTGGTCGTCGCCCAGAGCCAGAAGAACGAGAACACCCCGAGGACGAGACCGAACACCAGTGCGTGCGACACAGGCATCGCGCCGCGGGCCAACGGCCGCTTCTCGGTGCGCTTCATCACCTTGTCGATGTCTGCGTCGACCACCATGTTCAAGGTGTTCGCGCTCGCCGCGGCCAGCATTCCACCGAACAGTGTGGTGAGAATCAGCCACGGGTCCACGTGACCGCGATCTGCCAGCAGCATCGCGGGAATGGTCGTGACGAGAAGTAGTTCGATGACCCGAGGCTTCGTCAGCGCGACATAGGCCAGGAAGAGAGCCCACGCTCTGCGCGGCGCCGACGCCGGCGCGGCGTGTTCGGTGTCGCCCTGGTCGTCTGCTCCGAATCCGGGGCCGCCGGCGAAACCGTGTCCGCCCGGCTGCTGCCCAATTCGCACTGCGTCTCCTCGCACGACTGTCGTTCTCTGGCGCTCGGCCACTTGCCACGCGCCGTCGGGCACGCGGGTTCGTTCCTGGCGACCGACCGATCCTGGGAGAACCGCCTCACGAGGACCTCGGCCACCGACGCGCACGCGGATGGTCCCGGTTCGGAAATTGCCCCCGGGAGCCGTCGAGCATGCGCCTACTACAGACGATGGTAGACGGCGGGGTTTGCACGTCCAATTCGCAGGGCACCCAAACCGAAGAACGATGCGGCGACGCCACACACGTTCGTGCTCCGACGGGGGAAGGCACGACAGTAGCGTCGGTCGGAACTAGGCTGGTGGGGGACGTCCTTCGGCATCGACTACGTTCGCGCCTCACGCAGGCGCTGTGCAGTTACCGCCGAGCGACGAATCCTCGGAGCCACAACTCGAACGAATGTCAGGAGATTTCTGCTCGTGTCGATCACAGACGATATTGACGTCCTCACCACGGCGCACCACCCCAGCGATTGGACGGACCTGGACACCCGGGCGGTCGACACCGTTCGTGTCCTGGCAGCGGACGCAGTGCAGAAGGTCGGCAACGGCCACCCCGGAACCGCGATGAGCTTGGCTCCCCTCGCGTACACCCTTTTCCAGCGCACCATGCGCCACGACCCCACCGACACCCACTGGATCGGCCGCGACCGTTTCGTGCTGTCGTGCGGTCACTCGAGCCTGACCCTGTACTTGCAGCTCTACTTGGGCGGTTTCGGTCTCGAGCTCGCAGACATCGAAGCACTGCGGACCTACAAGTCCAAGACCCCGGGGCACCCCGAGTTCCGCCACACCGACGGCGTCGAGATCACCACCGGCCCTCTCGGCCAGGGACTGGCATCCGCTGTGGGAATGGCAATGGCATCGCGCCGTGAACGCGGACTGTTCGATCCCGAACCTGCGCTCGGCGAGAGCCCGTTCGATCACTTCATCTACGTGATCGCCTCCGACGGCGACATCGAAGAGGGCGTCACGTCCGAGGCGTCGTCGCTCGCTGGCACCCAGCAGCTCGGCAACCTGATCCTGTTCTACGACGACAACAAGATCTCGATCGAGCACTCGACCGACATCGCCCTGTCCGAGAACACCGCCGCGCGGTACGAGGCCTACGGGTGGCACGTACAGGTCGTCGAGGGCGGCGAGAACGTCACCGCGATCGAGGACGCCATCGAGGCCGCCAAGGCCGTCACCGACAAGCCGTCGATCATCGTGCTGCGGACCATCATCGGGTTCCCGGCTCCGACGATGATGAACACCGGTGCCGTCCACGGTGCCGCGCTGGGCGACGACGAGGTCGCGAAGGTCAAGCAGGCCCTGGACTTCGACCCGGCCAAGACGTTCGAGGTCAGCGACGAGGTCATCGGCCACACTCGCAAACTCCAGGAACGCGGCCGCGCCGCACACAACGAGTGGATGACGCAGTTCGAGGCCTGGGCAGCCCGTGAGCCCGAGCGCAAGCAGTTGCTCGACCGTCTTCAGCAGGGCACGCTGCCCGAGAACTGGACCGACGTGCTGCCCACGTGGGAGCCCGGCAGCAAGGCCGTCGCCACGCGTGCGGCGTCGGGCGAGGTCCTCAACGCCGTCGGACCCGTTCTTCCGGAACTGTGGGGCGGCTCGGCCGACCTCGCAGGCAGCAACAACACCACGATCAAGGGTGCGAAGTCCTTCGGCCCCACATCGATCTCCACCGACGACTGGGACGCCGAGCCCTACGGCCGCACGCTGCACTTCGGTATCCGCGAGCACGCCATGGGTGCGATCCTGTCGGGCATCGTCATGCACGGTCCGACCCGCGCGTACGGCGGAACGTTCATGCAGTTCAGCGACTACATGCGGCCGTCGGTTCGCCTGGCGTCGCTGATGGACATCGATCCCATCTACGTATGGACCCACGACTCCATCGGCCTCGGCGAGGACGGCCCGACGCACCAGCCGGTCGAGCACCTCGCGGCCCTGCGTGCAATTCCCAACCTGTCTGTCGTACGCCCCGGTGACGCCAACGAGACGGCCTACGCCTGGCAGTCGGTGCTCGCCAGGTCGAGCAGCAGCGGGCCCGTCGGCCTGGCGCTGACGCGTCAGGGCATCCCGATCCTGGAAGGCACCAGCTTCGAGGGCGTCTCGAAGGGTGGCTACATCCTCTCCGAGTCCTCCAAGGCCGCTCCCGACGTCGTCCTGATCGGCACCGGTTCCGAACTGCAGTACGCAGTGGAGGCCCAGAAGCTGCTCGAGGCGCAGGGCATCGCGGCACGCGTGGTGTCGATGCCGTGTGTCGAGTGGTTCGAGAGCCAGGACCAGAACTACCGCGACCAGGTCATTCCGCCCACCGTCAAGGCGCGGGTGTCCATCGAGGCCGGCATCGCGATGCCGTGGTGGAAGATCGTCGGCGGTTTCGGCGAGATCATTTCGCTCGAGCACTACGGCGAATCTGCCGATGCGGCAACACTTTTCCGCGAGTTCGGCTTCACGGCCGACGCCGTCGTCGCGGCCGCGCAGCGCTCCATCACCAACGTGAAGGGATAACTCATGACCCAGAACAAAAACCTTGCCGAGCTGTCCGCCGCCGGAATTTCGGTCTGGCTGGACGACCTGTCCCGCGACCGCATTCGGTCGGGCAATCTCAAGGACCTGATCGACACCAAGAGCGTCGTCGGCGTGACGACCAACCCGTCGATCTTCCAGGCCGCATTGAGCAAGGGTGATGCTTACGACGAGCAGGTCACCAAGCTCGCCGGCGAAGGTGCCGATGTCGAGACCACGATTCGCACCGTCACCACCGACGACGTCCGTGAGGCGTGCGACATCCTCGTACCGCAGTACGAGGCCAGCGCGGGCGTCGACGGACGCGTGTCGATCGAGGTCGACCCCCGCATGGCGCACGACGCGGACAAGACGTACGAGCAGGCCGTCGAGCTCTGGAAGATCGTCGACCGTCCGAATCTCCTCATCAAGATTCCGGCAACCGAAGAAGGCATCCCCGCCATTGCCAAGGTGATCGGTGAGGGAATCAGCGTCAACGTGACCCTGATCTTCTCCGTCGAGCGCTACGAGCTGGTCATGAACGCGTACCTCGAGGGTCTCGAGGCCGCCCGCGCCGCCGGTCACGACCTCGACAAGATCCATTCCGTGGCGTCGTTCTTCGTGTCCCGCGTGGACAGCGAGATCGACTCCCGCCTGGACGCCATCGGCACCCCCGACGCCGAGGCCCTCAAGGGCAAGGCCGCCTTGGCCAATGCACGCCTCGCGTACGTGGCCTACCAGCAGGTCTTCGAGGTTGCTCCCCGGTTCCGCGAACTCGCGGGCAACGGTGCACGTCCGCAGCGGCCACTGTGGGCTTCGACGGGCGTCAAGTCCGACGCCTACCCGGACACCATGTACGTCACCGAGCTCGTCTCTCCGAACACCGTGAACACGATGCCGGAGAAGACCATGGACGCGGTCGCAGACCACGGCGAGATCGTCGGCGACACCGTCTCGGGTAAGGGACCGGAGTCGCAGGAGATCTTCGACCGCATCTCTGCGCTGGGAATCGACCTCACCGACGTCTTCCTGACGTTGGAGAACGAGGGCGTCCAGAAGTTCGAGGCTGCGTGGAACGAGCTGCTCGAAGCTACCGAGGAGCAGCTCCGCCAAGCAGGTCAGAAGAGCTGACCTGTGCCCACCGCAGACACAGAAAACCTGAATTCCGCGGATTGGCGCAATCCACTTCGCGACGCGCGAGACAAGCGGCTCCCCCGCATCGCCGGGCCGTGCAGCATGGTCATCTTCGGGGTGACCGGTGACCTCGCGCGTAAGAAGCTCATGCCTGCGGTGTACGACCTGGCGAACCGGGGGCTCCTACCCCCCGGTTTCGCCCTGGTCGGCTTCGCTCGCCGTGAGTGGCAGAACCAGGATTTCGAGAAGATCGTGCACGACTCCGTGCGCGACCATGCTCGAACCCCGTTCAGCGAAGAGGTGTGGAACACACTTGCCGAGGGCTTCCGGTTCGTTCAGGGTTCGTTCGACGACGATGCCGCGTTCGACGAGTTGTCGCGGACTCTCACCGAACTCGACGCCACCCGCGGCACCGGTGGAAACCATGCCTTCTACCTCTCGATCCCACCCGGCGCGTTCCCCGTTGTACTGCAACAACTTTCACGCTCCGGATTGGCCCAGGCGCAGGACGGCAACTGGCGACGCGTCGTCATCGAGAAGCCGTTCGGTCACGATTTGCAGAGCGCCAAGGAGCTCAACGCGATCGTGAACCGAGTGTTCCCCGAGGACACCGTCTTTCGGATCGATCACTACCTGGGCAAGGAGACGGTGCAGAACATTCTCGCGCTGCGCTTCGCCAACCAGTTGTTCGATCCGATCTGGAACGCGCACTATGTGGACCACGTGCAGATCACGATGGCCGAGGACATCGGGTTGGGTGGCCGCGCAGGCTATTACGACGGAATCGGGGCGGCCCGCGACGTCATTCAGAACCATCTCCTCCAGTTGCTCGCGATCACTGCGATGGAGGAGCCGGTGAGTTTCAACCCCACCGAGTTGCAGTCCGAGAAGATCAAGGTGCTCTCGGCGACCAAGCTCGCCGAGCCGCTCGATCGCACGTCCGCCCGCGGGCAGTACTCCGCCGGGTGGCAGGGCAGCCAGAAAGTGAAGGGGCTCAAGGAGGAAGAGGGGTTCGACTCCGAGTCGAACACCGAAACCTACGCCGCCATCACCCTCGAGGTCGACACTCGGCGCTGGGGTGGAGTTCCGTTCTATCTGCGTACGGGAAAGGCGTTGGGCCGCAGAGTCACCGAGATCGCAATGGTGTTCAAGCGTGCCCCCCATCTGCCGTTCGACGCCACCATGACCGAGGAACTGGGGCAGAACGCACTGGTCATTCGAGTCCAGCCGGACGAGGGCGTCACGATGCGCTTCGGTTCCAAAGTTCCCGGGTCCAGCATGCAGGTGCGCGACGTCAGCATGGACTTCAGCTACGGCCAGGCGTTCACCGAGTCATCTCCCGAGGCGTACGAGCGACTGATACTCGACGTACTCCTGGGTGAGCCCTCACTGTTCCCGGTCAACGCCGAAGTGGAACTGTCGTGGAAGATTCTCGACCCGATTCTCGAGTACTGGGCCTCGGGCGGCACCGCCGAACCGTACGAGGCCGGCACCTGGGGTCCGTCCTCGGGTGACGAGATGATGCACCGCACCGGACGCGAATGGAGAAGGCCGTGATTGTCGACATTCCCGCCACCACGACGGCCGAGGTCGGCAAGAAGCTCGTCGAGGTTCGCGAAGCAGGTGGCGCGGTCACCATCGGCCGCGTGCTGACCTTGATCGTCGCGAGCCGTGATGCGAGCAAGGCCGAACGGGCGATCGATGCCGCGAACGAGGCGAGCCGGGAACATCCGTGTCGCGTCATCGTCCTCATCCACGGTGATCGGTCCGCCGAGTCGAGTCTCGACGCCCAGATCCGCGTCGGCGGAGACGCCGGCGCGTCCGAGGTCGTCGTACTTCGACTGAACGGCGAGCTCGCCGATCACGAACACAGCGTCGTCATTCCCTTCCTGCTGCCCGATACGCCGATCGTCGCGTGGTGGCCGGACGAGGCACCGACGGTACCGGCGAAGGATCCACTGGGCCGGTTGGCGATCAGGCGGATCACCGATGCCACCAATTCGTCGGATACCACCGCAGCGATCAAGGGACGGCTGAGCAGCTACACCGAGGGTGATACGGATCTGTCGTGGAGCCGAATCACCTACTGGCGCGGCCTGCTGGCGACTGCCCTCGATCAGGCACCGTTCGAGGCCGTCACCTCGGCCACCGTGTCGGGACTGGCAGAGGAGCCGGCACTCGACATTCTGGCCGGCTGGTTGGCGGCGAAGCTCGACGTGCCGGTCTACCGGCGAGCCGGCGAGCTCAAGGTCGAGCTGACCAGGGAGAACAGCAGTATTTCGCTGACCCGTCCGCAGACCGGAAAAACCGCCACACTGCGGCGTACCGGTCAGCCCGACGCTCAGGTTGCTCTGGCACGTCGCAACACCCGCGAGTGCCTGGCCGAGGAACTGCGGCGGCTCGACACGGACGAAATCTACGAACTCGCCCTCCACGGTCTGTCGAAAGTGAGCTATGAGTAATCAGTCGGTCCTCCGATACCTCGACGCACAAGGGCTGGTCGATGCCGCCCGCACTCGCTTCGTCGACGTTGTCGTCGCGGCGCAGGCCGAGCGCGGTGTCGCGTCGGTGGTGTTGACCGGAGGCGGGACGGGAATCGCCCTCCTCGAGGCACTGCGCGCGGATTCCGGTGCCATCGACTGGTCACGGGTGGACATCTACTTCGGTGACGAGCGTTTTCTCCCCTCGGGAGATCCCGAGCGCAACGAGGTCCAGGCATCGGACGCGCTGCTGAAGCACGTGGACGTGCACCCGGATCGACTGTTCACGATGGCGACGTCGGACGGCGCCTACGGCTCCGACCCGGAAACGGCTGCGGCGGCGTACGCACAGACGCTGCACTCACGGGCCGACGACGGTCAATGCCCCGACTTCGACATCCACCTGTTGGGCATGGGCGGCGAGGGCCACATCAACTCGCTCTTCCCGCACACCGACGCGGTGCGCGAGCAGCATCGCTTCGTCGTGGCCGTCGAGGACTCCCCCAAGCCGCCACCGGTACGCATCACACTCACCCTGCCCGCTGTCCGGAGGGCGAAGCACGTGTGGTTGCTGGTGTCCGGTGCAGGGAAGGCCGAGGCCGTTGCCGCCGCCGTCGGCGGAGCAGCGTCCGACGACTGGCCGTCGGCCGGTGCCATCGGCGCGGAATCGACGGTCTGGTTCGTCGACGAGGCAGCGGCCTCACAGCTGGACCGGTGATCGGCTCGAGCCACAGCTGACAGCAGACGTACTGCGGCGTCGATTCAGGAGATTCACTCCCCTGAATCGACGCCGTAGTCGTTCGAACCGACGCCGTCTGAAGCACTGCCGTCCGAACCACGCATGGACTCGCCGTCGTCACCGAGTCCGCCTCGGAAGTCCGCATACCGCGATCGAGCGATCACCCGATACGCCGTCCCGTCCCGCCACGCGTCGAGAGTGTTTCTGCACGTCCTCATACCCGGTTGGACGCAGACTGTCGGCCACCGGTTCCGCGGCAGCGCAGCGAGACGTACGGTGCTAGCCGCTGTTGCGTAGTGCCGTGGCCAGGCCGTTCATCGTCAGCAGGATTCCCCGTTTGACCCGTTCGTCGTCGTCGCCGTTGCGGTATCGACGCAACATCTCGACCTGCATCTGGTTGAGAGGTTCCAGGTACGGGAACCGGTTGTGTACCGATCGCTCCAGCGCCGGGTTGTCCTCCAGCAATCGACTGTGACCGGTGATCTTCAGATACATCCGCACGGTGGTGGCGTGTTCGGCCTCGATCATGCCGAAGATGCGTGCGCGGAGGTCGGCGTCGGGAACGAGTTCCGCATACCGAGCGGCGATACCCAGATCGGACTTGGCCATGACCTGCGCCAGGTTGGACAGCACAGTGCGGAAGAACGGCCACTTCCGATACAGATCCGCAAGCACCTCCAGCTTGGAGTCGTCGTCACCGACCCACTCCTCGAAGGCCGATCCGGTGCCGTACCAACCGGGCAGCATGACGCGGCACTGACTCCACGACATCACCCATGGGATAGCACGCAGGTCGTACACGGAATTCGTCGGCTTACGCGACGCCGGACGCGACCCGATGTTCAGCTCGCCGACCTCGGCAACGGGCGTGGACGTGCGGAAGTACTCGACGAACCCGGGCTCCTCGTGCACCAGCCGGCCGTACGCTGCCCGAGCCTTGGCCGCGAGATCGTCCAGAACGTCGTAGGCGGCCTCGGAGCCGTCACCCAATCCTTCGAGGTCGAGCAACGTCGATTCGAGTGTGCCCGCGACCAACGATTCGAGGTTGCGCCGCGCCATCGACGGTTCGGCGTACTTCGCTGCAATGATCTCGCCCTGCTCGGTGAGACGAAGCGATCCCTGCACCACGCCGGGCGGTTGCGCCAGAATCGCGTCGTAACTGGGGCCGCCGCCGCGCCCGACGGTGCCACCGCGACCGTGGAAGAGCCGCAACCGAATTCCTGCCTTACGGGACGCTTCGAGCAGGTCGAGTTCGGCTCGGTAGAGCGCCCAGTTGGCCGCGAGATAGCCACCGTCCTTGTTCGAGTCCGAGTACCCGAGCATGACCTCCTGGTTCATGCCTCGACCGGCGACGAGAGCGCGATAGATCGGAACGTCGAGAGTGGCGAGCAGCGTCGCGGCACCCTGCTGCAGGTCCTCGATCGTCTCGAAGAGCGGCACGACACCCACCGTCGACGTGGGTGCCGAACCGTCGACGCCGGGATCGAAGATCCCCGCTTCCTTGAGCAGCAGGGCCGCCTCGAGCATGTCACTGACGGACTGACACATGCTGATGATGTAGTTCTGAACGGTGTCCGGTCCCAGGTGGTCGATGGCCTCCTTGGCCGCCCTGACGATGCCCAGTTCCTTCGCAGCGAGGTCGCTGAGTTGCGCGGTGGGCCCGATCAGGGGACGCCGAGTGGCGAGTTCGTGGGACAGCACCGACACGCGCTCGTCCTCGTCGAGAGACCGGTAGTCCTGATGAACCCCGGCCCAGGCCAACAGCTCCGCGACCACTTCCTCGTGGGTCTCGGAGTTCTGCCGCATGTCCAACGCCTGGAGATGAAATCCGAACGTCTCGACCGATTGCCGGAGTCGAAGCAGTCGATCGTCGGCGATCAGACCGTCTCCGTCGGCCCGGAGCGCGCGGTCGAGAGTGTCGAGATCGTCGAGGACTTCCTGCGGGCTCGCATACTGGTTGGCACCGAGATCGATTCCGGACACCGGAACCGCATCGAGAACCGCCCGTGCCGTTGCTGTCAGACGGGCCCGGATACCGACAACGGCAACACGGTATGGTTCGTCGGCCCGGCGATCGTCCGGTTCTGCCGACGCCTCGGCCAGAGCTTCCAGTTCCTCGGTGACCGCGACGAGCCGCGCGGACATCGACAACTCTTTCTCCAGCGCAACCAGTTCGTCGAGGTAATGCTCGAACGCCACGTAACCGGCCTGATGAGTGGCCGTGTGCACCACCTCGCCGGTGACGTTCGGGTTACCGTCGCGGTCTCCACCGATCCACGACCCCGGCCGAAGTATCGGCCGCGGCAGCAGGTCGTCCTCCGGCCATCGCGCTCGCAGCGCCGCGCGGACATCGGCATTGAGGGCGGGCATGACATCGAACAGCGAGGACTCGAAGTAGCGGAGACCCACTTCGATCTCGTCTTGGATGCGCAATCGCGACAGCCGAATCAGGGCGGTTTCCCACAGCGTCAGCACCTGCCGGCGAATCTGCACGTCGATCGCGGCCAATTCCTTGGCGGCTCCGGCGGCTTTGCCCTCCGGGGCAGCCGCCGCGACCTCGCGACGACGCATCAGTGCGGTGATCTTCGATTGGACGTCGAACACCGTTCGACGACGCGTTTCGGTGGGGTGCGCGGTGATGACCGGTGCCACCAACGCGTCGGTCAGCGCGGCGGCAACCTGCTCGCGCGACGGAGCGGCGGCGTCGATCTTCGACCACGTTGCGTCCAGGCTGCTGTCCTGCGGCGGGTCTCCGTTGTCCAGATGAATGGCACGTCGACGCTCGCGGTGGAGATCCTCGGCCAGGTTCGCCAGCAACGAGAAGTGGCTGAACGCACGGATCAACGGAACAGCTTGCGCCACTTCGACATCGGTGTACCGGCCGACAGAGTCGTCGCGTTCGATCTCCGAGCGGCGCACGGCGAAGGATTCCACTCGCGCGGACTCGATGAGCTCGAAGACCTCGTCGCCCTCGTGTTCGCGAATGATCTCACCGAGGATGCCGCCGAGATAGCGGATGTCCTCCCGCAGCGGCTCGGTCAACTCTCGCCCGCGAGCTGTCGGTGTGACGAATGCCGGGGAACCGACTGACTCGTAAGAGGATTCGCTCATCCCCCCAGTATCGTCGCTCGGCCGTCAACTCGCACTCGGAGCCGGGACGGATCAGGTGTACTTGATCTCGAGACCGATCCCGAGGATCGCGATGAGCCAGATGAGGCCGGTGAAGACAGTGAGGCGGTCGAGGTTCTTCTCGACGACCGTGGAGCCGGACAGGCTGGACTGCACGCCGCCACCGAACAAGCTGGACAGACCGCCACCCTTGCCGCGATGCAGCAGGATCAGCAAGATCAGCGCCAGGCTGGTGATGACCAGCAGAATATCCAGAAACAGATCCATGTCCACCTCAAACTCGATTCGATGCCCTCAGCAGCCTACCTGGCCCCGCGAACGACTTCGGACACCCCGCCGAAGCGAGGTGTCCGAAACCAGTTCTGTGCAGCGGTGACGATGGCCGATCAGGGCAACGGTCCGCCTGCGGCAATCGCCGACAATGTGGCGAACTCGTCCGCCTTGAGCGAAGCGCCACCGACCAGCGCGCCGTCGACGTCGGGCTGACCGACGATCTCGCCGACGTTCTTGGCGTTGACCGAACCGCCGTACAGCACGCGGACGCCCGCGGCGACCTCAGCCGACGCCAATTCCTTCAATTCCTCCCGAATGGCACCGCACACTTCCTGAGCGTCCGACGCCGAGGCCACGCGTCCCGTGCCGATGGCCCATACCGGCTCGTAGGCGATGACGACCTTGGCGATGTCGTCGGCCGAGAGGCCGTCGAGCGAACCGCGGAGCTGAGCCACGTTGTAGGCCACGTGCTCACCGGCCTCGCGAATGTTCAGACCCTCGCCGATGCACACGATCGGTGCGAGCCCGTTCTTCAAGGCAGCCTTCGTCTTCGCCAGCACGACGGCGTCGTCCTCGCTGTGCAACGTGCGTCGCTCGGAGTGGCCGACCACGACGAAGGTGCATCCCAGTTTGGCCAGCATCGACCCGCTGATCTCGCCCGTGAATGCGCCGCTGTCCTCGGCGGAGACGTCCTGCGCACCGTAGGTGAGCAGGAGCTTGTCGCCTTCGATCAGCGTCTGGACGCTGCGGATGTCGGTGAACGGCGGAATGACCGTGACGTCCACCTTGTCGAAGTACTTCTCGGGCAGCGAGAAGGCGATCTTCTGCACCAGCGAGATGGCCTCGAGGTGGTTGAGGTTCATCTTCCAGTTGCCCGCGATGAGCGGCTTACGTGCCATGCGTTACGCCTCCAGGACGGATAGACCGGGCAGCTGCTTGCCCTCGAGGTATTCGAGGGATGCACCGCCACCGGTGGAGATGTGCGAGAAGCCGTCGTCGGGCAGCCCGAGGGTGCGTACCGCAGCAGCGGAATCACCACCACCGACCACGCTGAACGCGCCCTTCTCGGTGGCTCCGATGATCGCCTCTGCGATGCCCTTGGTACCGGCCGAGAACTTGTCGAACTCGAAGACGCCTGCAGGTCCGTTCCAGAAGATCGTCTTCGCATTGGACAGCACGACGGCGAAACGACTGACCGAGTCCGGTCCGATGTCCAGACCCATCCAGCCGTCCGGAATTTCGGATGCCTTGACGGTCTTGGACTCGGCGTCCGCCGCGAACTTGTCTCCGACGACGATGTCGACCGGAAGGTGGATCACGTCGCCGAAGCGCTCGAGCAGGTCCTTGCAGACCCCGATCTGATCCTCCTGCAACAGCGAGTTACCGACCGAATAACCTTGGGCGGCAAGGAAAGTGAACGCCATGCCGCCGCCGATGACGAGGGTGTCGACCTTGGGAGCCAACGCCTCGATGACGCCGAGCTTGTCCGAGACCTTGGAGCCGCCGAGCACCACCGCGTACGGACGAGCCGCATCCTCGGTCAGCTTGGCCAACACCTCGACCTCGGCCGCGACGAGTGTGCCCGCGTAATGCGGAAGCAGCTGCGCCACGTCGTAGACCGACGCCTGCTTGCGGTGCACGACGCCGAATCCGTCGGAAACGAATGCCGCATCGTCGCCGGCCAGAGCAACGAGCTCACGAGCCAGTGCGGCTCGCTCGGACTCGTCCTTGCTGGTCTCCCGCGGATCGAAGCGGATGTTCTCGAGCAGCAGTACGTCGCCGTCGGTCAGGCCCTCGGCGCGTGCCTCGGCGTCCTGACCCACCACGTCTCCCGCGAGCTGGACGTGCCGGCCGAGCAGTTCGCCGAGCTTGGCAGCGACCGGAGCCAGACTGTACTTCGCATCGGGCTTGCCGTCGGGGCGACCGAGGTGAGCGGTGACGATGACCTTCGCTCCGGCTTCGACCAGTGCACGAAGGGTCGGAATCGACGCCTGGATGCGGCCGGGGTCGGTGATCGTGCCGTCCTCGAGCGGGACGTTGAAGTCCGATCGCACGAGGACGCCACGTCCTTCGACACCGGCATCGAGCAGATCCTGCAGTGTCTTGACAGCCATCGGTGTCAGAGGGACTTGCCGACGAGACCGATGAGGTCGGCGAGGCGGTTGGAGTAGCCCCACTCGTTGTCGTACCAGGAGACGATCTTCACCTGGTCGTCGATGACCTTGGTCAGCGGCGCGTCGAAGATCGACGAGTGCGGATCGGTCACGATGTCCGAGGACACGATCGGATCGGTGTTGTACTTCAGAATGCCCTTCAGCGGGCCTTCTGCAGCTGCCTTCATCGCAGCGTTGATGTCGTCCGCGCTGGCCTTCTTCTTCAGCAGAGCGGTCAGGTCGGTGACCGAGCCGGTGGGGATCGGAACCCGGAGCGCGTAGCCGTCGAGCTTGCCGAGCAGCTGCGGGAGAACCAGGCCGATGGCCTTGGCCGCACCGGTACCGGTGGGGACGACGTTCAGCGCGGCTGCACGTGCACGACGGAGGTCGCTGTGCGGGCCGTCCTGCAGGTTCTGGTCCTGCGTGTACGCGTGAATGGTCGTCATGAGGCCCGAGACGATCCCGAACTCGTCGTCGAGAACCTTGGCGATGGGGCCGAGGCAGTTGGTGGTGCACGACGCGTTGGAGATGATGTTCTGGCTGCCGTCGTACTTGTCGTCGTTGACGCCCATGACGATGGTGATGTCCTCGCCCTTGGCAGGCGCGGAGATGATGACCTTCTTGGCACCGGCGTCGATGTGACCCTGAGCCTTCGCAGCGTCGGTGAAGATGCCGGTGGACTCGACGACGACGTCGACACCCAGGTCACCCCACGGAAGTGCGGACGGTCCCTCACGCAGCGACAGAGCCTTGATCTTCTGGCCGCCGACGACGATGGTGTCTTCGCCTTCGAGCGAGACGTCGTGCGGCAAGCGGCCCAGGATCGAGTCGTACTTGAGCAGGTGTGCGAGCGATGCGTTGTCGGTCAGGTCGTTGACAGCAACGATTTCGATGTCGGTGGTACCGAGCGCCTTCTGCGCGTCGACAGCCCTGAAGAAGTTACGCCCGATGCGGCCGAAGCCGTTGACGCCTACCCGGATCGTCACTGTTCGCTCCTAAAAGTTGTGAAAACAGATGTCTGGTCGTGCCTGCATGCGGGGTGCCACACGCGGTTCCTACCCTAGTGTGCGCTCCGGCGGAGCGCGCGCATCACTCGATCGAGGCGCTCTACGCCTCGTCGAGCAGCTCCGCGGTGACCGCCGACTCGGTGTCGGGTATCCCGGTCTCCTTCGCTTTTCGATCGGCCATGGAGAGCAGGCGCCGGATCCGACCGGCCACCGCGTCCTTGGTCATCGGCGGGTCGGCCAACTGACCGAGTTCCTCCAGTGAGGCCTGGCGGTGCTGGACCCGAAGCGATCCTGCCGCGGCGAGATGATCGGGTACGTCGTCGCCCAGAATGTGCAGAGCCCGCTCGACGCGAGCGGCGGCCGCAACCGCGGCCCGAGCGGACCGGCGCAGGTTGGCGTCGTCGAAGTTGGCCAGACGGTTGGCGGTGGCCCGCACCTCGCGGCGCATCCGACGCTCCTCCCACACCAACCGGGTGTCCTGAGCGCCCATGCGTGTGAGCAACGCTCCGATTGCTTCGCCGTCTCGTACGACGACTCGATCGGTGCCGCGCACCTCGCGTGCCTTGGCTGCCACGCCGAGGCGCCGAGCGGCACCGACGAGGGCGAGCGCCGCTTCGGGCCCGGGGCAGCTGATCTCGAGCGCGGACGACCGGCCCGGCTCGGTGAGCGAGCCGTGGGCGAGAAACGCGCCGCGCCACGCGGCCTCGGAGTCGCCGACCGTGCCGCCCACGACCTGAGCGGGCAGGCCACGCACGGGACGTCCACGGAGGTCGAGTAGCCCGGTCTGGCGGGCCAGAGCCTCACCGTCCTTGGCCACGCGCACCACGTACCGAGACGTCTTGCGCAGGCCTCCGGCACTGAGCATGTGGACATCCGAGGAGTAGCCGTACAGCTCGAAGATCTCGCGTCGCAGCCGCCGTGCGATGGAGCCGAGATCCACCTCGGCCTCCACCACCACTCGACCCGCGACGATGTGCAACCCGCCGGCGAAACGCAGCAGGGCGGACACCTCGGCCTTGCGGCAGCTGACCTGACTGACGGTGAGCCTGCTCAGCTCGTCCTTGACCTCCGCTGTCATGGCCACGAAGTGATCCCCTCTCTGCGCGCCGCTGTCGGTGCCGAGCCGTCGGTGGACGACACGATGGCTCCGAGAGCAGCAGCCAGCTTTCCGTAATGATGTGCGTGAGTGCCGGTTTCGGCAACGTCGACGTAGACGACCCCAGCGCCGAGCCGGGCAGCGGCGCGCGCCACGTGCTCGCGGTTGCTGCCCTCCGGGACCGAGGCGGAATCGACCAACACATGGTCGATTCCCAAATCAGGTGCGTGTTGGGAGAGTACGTGGACATGGCGCTCCGCGGAGAATCCGGTCGTCTCCCCCAGCTCCGGTGCCAGGTTGAGTACGAGCACCTTGGGCGCGCTCGTGTGCGCCAGTGCAGCGAGCTGATCGGGCACCAGAACGTGGGGAATGACACTCGAGAACCACGATCCTGGACCGAGCACGACCAGGTCCGCCGCGGCGATGGCGGTCAGCGCCTCCGGCGTCGCAGGCGGATCCGGTGGCAACAGCCGCACGCGTCGAACCTTGCCGGGCGTCGTGGCGACGGCGACCTGACCACGAATGACGCGACTCACGCGTGGGTCGTCCTCGAGGCCGGACACATCGGCCTCGATGTCGAGCGCAATCGGTGACATCGGCAGCACTCGTCCGTCGATACCGAGCATGTGCACCATCTCGTCGAGGGCAGCTATCGGGTCGCCGAGTACTTCGGTGAGCCCGGCGAGAACCAGATTGCCCACCGAGTGGCCGGCCAAGGCGCCGGTGCCCCCGAATCGGTGCTGAATGACGTCGGTCCACAGCTGGGTTCTGGCATCCGAGCGGGCCAGGGCAGCCAGCGCCATCCGCAGATCTCCGGGCGGGATGACGCCGAGTTCTGCCCGCAGACGACCCGAGGACCCGCCGTCGTCGGCGACCGTCACCACGGCAGTGACATCGCTGCTGAGCAGCCGAGCTGCCGACAGCGTCGCGTACAAACCGTGGCCGCCGCCCAGCGCGACGATCTTGGGACCCGAACCCGATACCGGACGGTGCGGAGTATCGCTCATTCGCGGCCCAGATCACGGTGCAGGACGCGGACCGATACGTCCCCCTGTTCGGCGAGAATACCGGCCAGGGCCTCCGTCATCGCGACGCTTCGGTGTTTTCCTCCGGTGCAGCCCACGGCCACCGTCATGTATCGCTTGCCTTCCCGCACGTATCCCTCGATGGTCAGATTCAACAGGTGCGTGTACGTCTGCAGGTAGTCGTGCGCCCCGTTCTGTCCGAGGACGTAGTCGCGCACATCCGCGTCCTGACCGGTGTGTTCGCGCAGTTCGGGCACCCAGTGCGGATTGGGCAGAAAACGCACGTCGCAGACCAGGTCGGCATCCATCGGTAAGCCGTACTTGAAGCCGAAAGATTGGACCGTCACGCCGACGCCGACAGTGTCGGCGGCCCCGAAGACTGTTTCGATCTTGCGCCGAAGCTGGTGCACCGACAACGAGGTCGTGTCGACGGTCAGGTCGGCGGCCGCCTTGACCTGGGCGAGCCGCAGACGCTCGGCGGTGATCCCCTCGGTCAGAGTTCCGTCCTGGCCGTCGTTCTGCAACGGGTGACTGCGCCGATTCGATTCGAACCGCTGGACCAGCACGGCGTCGGACGCATCCAGGAACAGCACGCGATTGCGCACACCCTTGGAGTCGAGTTCTTTGACCACCCAGCCCAGGTCGCCGGTGAACAGGCGGCTGCGCACGTCCATCACCAGTGCGAGACGCTCGATACGGGGCTGCGACTCCAGCCCGAGATCGACCATCTTGGAAATCAGCTCGGGTGGCAGGTTGTCGGCCACGTACCAACCCAGATCTTCGAGAATCTTGGCGGCCGTGCGCAACCCGGCGCCGGACACGCCCGTGACCAATGCCACTTCGATACCGTCGTGCGGCGAGTCGGCCCGCTCGTCGGGGTTTCCGGGGTGCGGCTCGGACGGTGGGTGTGCCTGTGTCTGGTGTTCGCTCACTACGAAGCCTGTCCCGCCGATTCCACACGCGGTTCGATCGCATGGTCGGCCGTGTTCTCGCCCGGTGTCGTTGCCGTTGCGCTGCCATCATCGCCTACATCGGCCCCGCTCGGGTCGGAACCCAATGCGGCCAGCACCGACTTGGCGGTGGTCGCGCCGATTCCGGGGACCTCGACGATCTCTTCGACCGTTGCCTTCTTGAGATTGGCCACCGATCCGAAATGCGCCACCAGCGCGGTTCTCCTCGACTCGCCGAGCCCGCGCACCGAGTCGAGGGCCGACGCAGTCATACGGCGCGATCGCTTGCTTCGATGGAAGGTGATGGCAAATCGGTGCGCCTCGTCGCGTACTCGCTGCAGGAGATACAGAGATTCACTCGTGCGCGGCAGGATCACCGGATCCTCCTCCCCCGGTACCCACACTTCTTCCAGTCGTTTGGCGAGCCCGACGACGGCGACGTCGGTGACACCGAGTTCGTCCAGCACTGCTGCGGCCGCTGCGACCTGTGGTGCACCGCCGTCGACGACGAACAGGTTGGGCGGATAAGCGAACCTGCGTGGCCTCCCGGTTTGGGGATCGAGCGCGGCTTCGGGAGCCAGATCGCCGCCGCTGCCGACAGCGTTGGCTCCGTCTGCAGAATGACGGAGGAAACGACGCCGGGTCACCTCGGCGATGCTGGCGACGTCGTCGGAATGCCCGTCGCCTGCCGCTTCCTTGATCGCGTAGTGGCGGTAGTCGCTCTTGCGCGGCAATCCGTCCTCGAACACGACCAGTGACGCGACCACATCGGTGCCCTGCACGTGCGAGATATCGATGCATTCGATTCTCAGCGGTGCCGAATCCAGATCGAGCGCCTCCTGAATGCCTTGCAGCGCAGCAGATCTCGATGTGAAATCACCCGCACGCTTCAGCTTGTGCTGCTGCAGAGCCTCTTTGGCGTTGCGTTCGACGGTCTCTGCCAGTGCCTTCTTGTCGCCGCGCTGCGGAACCCGCAAAGTGACATTGGATCCACGCAACTCGCTGAGCCACACCTGCACTTCGTCGGCGTTGTCCGGTAACACCGGCACCAGTACCTCACGCGGAACCGCGTTGGACCCGCCGTCATCGCCGCCCGGGGTCTGCGCGGACAACGCAGCCTGTTCGCCGTAGAACTGGGTGAGGAACTGTTCGACGAGGGCGGGGAGGTCGGCCTCGTCCTGCCGTTCGATCACCTCACCCGCCTTCTCGACCACCCACCCGCGCTGTCCCCGTACGCGGCCACCGCGGACGTGGAAGACCTGAACGGCGGCTTCGAGGGCGTCGGTGGCGAATGCGACCAGATCTGCGTCGGTACCGTCACCGAGCACCACGGCCTGCTTCTCCAACGCCCGACGCAGCGCGCCCACGTCGTCACGTAACCGTGCCGCGGTCTCGAAGTCGAGATCCTCCGAGGCCGCCTGCATCTTCTTCTCGAGCTGTCGCACGAGTTTGTCGGTCTTGCCGGCCAGGAAGTCGCAGAAGTCCTCGACGGTACTGCGGTGTTCTTCGGCACTGACGCGTCCCACGCACGGCGCCGAGCACTTGTCGATGTACCCGAGCAGGCAGGGGCGACCGATCTGGTTGTGCCGCTTGAAGACTCCGGTCGAGCACGTTCGTGCCGGGAATACGCGCAGCAGCAGGTCGAGCGTCTCGCGAATGGCCCACGCATGAGCGTAGGGACCGAAGTAGCGCACGCCCTTACGGCGGGGTCCGCGGTACACGAACAGGCGTGGGAATTCCTCGTTCATCGTCACCGCGAGCATCGGGTAGCTCTTGTCGTCGCGGTAGCGGACATTGAACCGTGGATCGAATTCCTTGATCCAGTTGTACTCGAGCTGCAGTGCCTCGACTTCGGTGGTGACCACCGTCCACTCCACGGACGCCGCGGTGGTGACCATCTGCCGGGTCCTCGGATGCAGCGAGGCCACGTCGGCGAAGTAGGAATTGAGGCGACTGCGCAGGCTCTTGGCCTTGCCTACGTAGACGACGCGACCGTGCGGATCGCGGAATTTGTACACGCCCGGTTCCACCGGGATGGTTCCGGTGGCCGGACGATAGGTAGCGGGGTCGGACACGCCTTCCACGTTAGCGGTCGGGTCCGACGTTCTCCGCATCTCCAGCTCAGCAGCGGTGCCCGAGAGCGTGCGGCAGAGAGTCAGTCCTGATCGACGCGAGCGGGCGCGTACTCGCGCTCGAGCGCACGGAACTTTCGGACGGCCGCGACGGCGTGCTCACGATCGTTGGACTGGATGGCCATCACATTGATGAACTCGTCGTCGGGGATGTCGACCCTGGCCCACATCGCCCCGTCGGGAAATGACAGGCCGCGGACAAGATCCCACTCGATCATCCGCTCCGAGAACACGTTTCGGACCGCCACACCTGCCGGACCGACGCGAATGCGCGGGCGGGTGAGCAGCAGAGCCAGGCCCGCCAGCAACACGCCTATTCCCGCCATCGCCAGCTGATCGGCGGTCCTGAAGTACACCCCGGTCGGCGACACCCGAAGCAGCACCGCGACAGTCGAGTGAGCGACGACGAGCAACACCGCGGCAGCGATCGCGTACCGGGCCGACTTACGGGACTTCACTTCCATGTCCCATTCGGACGGGGATTCGTCGCGCGTCATTGGAAGTCCTGATTGGTCCACGGCTGCCGGAGGTGCTTGAGGGTCAGGGCCGTGTCGATGGCGGCCGCGGTGGCCTGCCCACCCTTGTCCTCGAACGAGTCGGGCAGACCGGCGCGATCGAGCGCCTGCTGCTCGTCGTTGGTGGTGAGCACCCCGTTGGTGACCGGAGTGCCCTCGTCGAGCGATACCCGTGTCAGGCCGGCTGTGACGGCATCGCAGACGTACTCGAAGTGCGGTGTGCCGCCGCGGATGACCACGCCGAGAGCGACGACGGCATCGTGGGTGCGAGCCAGGGCCTGGGCGACGACGGGTAGTTCGATGGCTCCGGCGACGCGTATGACCGTGACGTCGCGTACCCCGGCGGACTCGGCTTTGCGGAGCGCACCGGCGAGCAGCGCCTCGGAGATCGTCCGATGCCACTGACCGGCCACGACAGCCAACTTCAGATCACTCGCGCCTGCCAGCTGAAGGGTGGGTTCGCCGTCGCCGCTCATGGGTTGACCCCGTTCTCGCGGGCAGGAGTGGAGCCTGCGGAATGACCTGCGGGGTCATTTTGCTCGAAGTCGTCCAGGCCGACCAGGTCGTGGCCCATACGGTCGCGTTTGGTGCGCAGGTAGGTGAGGTTTTCGGCGTTGGCGCGCAACGGCATCGGCACCCGCTCGGTGACGTGCAGGCCGTAGCCGTCGAGCCCGACTCGTTTGGCCGGATTGTTGGTGAGCAGGCGCATCGACGAGACCCCGAGGTCGACGAGGATCTGGGCGCCGATTCCGTAGTCGCGGGAGTCTGCGGGCAGACCGAGCTGCAGGTTGGCGTCGACGGTGTCCGAGCCTGCGTCCTGGAGTTGGTAGGCCTGGAGTTTGTGCAGCAGGCCGATTCCGCGTCCTTCGTGTCCTCGCATGTACAGCACGATTCCCCGGTCCTCGGCCGCCACCATTTCGAGGGCGGCGTCCAGCTGAGGGCCGCAGTCGCAGCGCAGCGATCCGAAGACGTCGCCGGTGAGGCATTCGGAGTGCACCCGGACCAGCACGTCGCTGCCGTCGGCGTCGGGGCCGGAGATGTCGCCGCGCACCAGCGCGACGTGCTCGACCTCGTCGTAGATGCTCTGGTAACCGACGGCCCGGAAGGTGCCGTGGCTGGTGGGGATGCGCGCGTCGGCGACGCGGACGACGTGCTTCTCGTGCTTACGGCGCCACGCGATCAGATCGGCGATCGAGATCAGTGCGAGGTCGTGTTCGTCGGCGAACACCCGCAGCTCGTCGGTCTGCGCCATCGCTCCCTCGTCCTTCTGGCTGACGATCTCGCAGATGACTCCGGCGGGGCGGAGGTCGGCCATGCGGGCGAGGTCCACGGCCGCCTCGGTGTGGCCGGGGCGGCGCAGTACGCCGCCTTCCTTGGCGCGCAACGGGACGACATGGCCGGGGCGGGTGAAGTCGTTCGCTCCGGTGTCGGGGTCGGCGAGCAGGCGCATCGTGGCTGCTCGGTCGGAGGCGGAGATACCGGTTCCGATACCTTCTCGTGCGTCGACGGTGACGGTGTACGCCGTTCCGTGCTTGTCCTGGTTGGTGGCGAACATCGGCGGCAGGCCGAGTCGGTCGCAATCCTCACCGGACAGCGGGACACAGAGGTAGCCCGAGGTGTAGCGGACCATGAAGGCAACCAGTTCCGGGGTGGCCTTCTCGGCGGCGAAGATGAGGTCGCCTTCGTTCTCGCGGTCCTCGTCGTCGACGACCACCACTGCTTTGCCCGCAGCGATGTCCGCAACTGCGCGCTCGATACTGTCGAACCTGGTCACGAAAGTGCGCTCCATAGGTCTCGGGCCTGGCTCAGCGCCCTGGATATGTCTCCGATGCACCGTTACCTGCGTGCACTTCAACAGTACTTACTGTGCGTCGATCGCCTGCAGCCGCTCCACGTACTTGGCGATGACGTCGACTTCGAGGTTGACCGGTGAACCCACCTCGGCCGTGCCGAGTGTGGTCAGGTCGAGGGTGGTGGGGATCAGCGAGATCTCGAACCAGTGCCCGCCGTCGTCGACTCCGAGCCCGGACACGGTGAGCGAGACACCGTCGACCGTGATGGATCCCTTCTCGACGACGTAGCGCGCTACCGACGTGGGCATCGTGATGCGCACGACGGTCCAGTTCTCGGACGGGCTGCGTCCGGCTACCGTGCCGGTTCCGTCGACGTGTCCTTGGACGAGGTGCCCGCCGAGCCTGCTACCGAGTGCCGCTGCGCGTTCGAGGTTGACGCGACTGCCGATATCCAGAGCGCCGAGGCTCGATCGGTTCAACGTCTCCTGCATGACGTCGGCGGTGAATCCGCCGTCGGGAAGTACTTCGACGACGGTCAGACATACTCCGTTCACCGCAATGGAATCCCCGTGGCCGGCATCGGAGGTCACCACCGGGCCCCGGACGGTGAAGCGAGCGGCGTCGGGCAGTTCGTCCTTGGCCACGATCTCGCCCAGCTCTTCGACGATTCCGGTGAACATCTACTTCGCTCCTTCGGGCACGACACTCAGAAGAACGTCGTTGCCGATCATGGTGACTGTCTCCGTGCGGAACCGAATTGCGTCGGCAATTGTTCCGATCCCCGCATTCTCCACCGCAGCCGGGCCGGTCCCCAACACCGCAGGTGCGATGTAGGCGACAATGCGGTCCACGAGACCGGCGGCGAGGAACGCGCCGGCCAGAGTCGGACCACCTTCTATCTGGATGTCGGTGTACTCGCTCAGCGCGTCGATCACCGCAGCCGGGTCATGTGTGTCCAGAAACACCGTCGGTGCCTCCGGACCGCGGATCGCGGCGGTCGCCGGTACGCGCCTCGATCCGACGACAACTCGAACCGGCTGATGCGACGACAGGGTGCCGTCGGGGCGACGGGCGGTCAGCCGTGGATCGTCGGCCAGTACGGTTCCGGTTCCGACGACGATGGCGTCGAGCTTGGCCCGTTCGGCGTGCACGTGCGCCCGCGCCTCGGGTCCGGTGATCCATTGACTCGTACCGTCGGCAGCCGCGCTACGTCCGTCGAGTGTCGCGGCGTACTTCCAGGTGACGTGTGGCCGTCCGGTGCGTTGTTTGTGCAACCAGGCCCGCAGTGGGCCCTGCTGTACCTCGCGCGCACCGACGCCCTGTTCGACGCGAATCCCGGCGTTCCGCAGTGTGTCTGCCCCGCCGGACGCGAGCGGGTTCGGATCCGCTACCGCGAACACGACCGACGCGACCCCGGCTGCGACGAGGGCCTGCGAGCACGGTCCGGTGCGGCCCGTGTGGTTGCACGGCTCGAGTGTCACCACCGCGGTGCCGCCGCGCGCACGGTCGCCGGCTTCGGTGAGTGCGACGATCTCGGCGTGCGGGCCGCCGGGTGGACGGGTGGAGCCGGTGCCCACGACGACGCCGCGGCCGTCGAGGATCACGGCACCGACCGCGGGGTTGGGGCTGCTGATACCCCGAGCGGCCTCGGACGCGTCGACGGCCAGAGCCATCGCCTCGACGACCGACACGGCCGGGCCCGGGGCGTCGGTCACGACAGGTGGTGCGATGCGCGGGCGGCCCGGCCACGGAGATCGCGCACTGCGGCGGCGGGATCGGCGGTGTTGTACACGGCCGAACCGGCCACGAAGCAATCGATGCCGGCCTCGGCGGCCTGCTCGATGGTGTCGGAGTTGATGCCGCCGTCGATCTCGACCACCAAGCGTAGATCTCCAGAATCGACAAGTGCCCGAACCGCTTTGGCCTTGGACAGCACTTCGGGCATGAACGACTGGCCGCCGAAACCGGGCTCCACACTCATCACCAGCAGAGTGTCGAAGTCGCGCAGAATCTCGAGGTAGGGCTCGATCGGGGTACCCGGCTTCACCGACAGGCCGGCTTTCGCACCGGCGGCCCTGATGTCGCGCGCCACGGCGGTGGGGTCATCCGTTGCTTCGGCGTGGAACGTGACGTTGTATGCCCCGGCCTCGGCATACGGCGGGGCCCAGCGCGCCGGATCCTCGATCATCAAGTGGCAATCGAGGGGAATACTCGTTGCTTTGAGCAGACTCTCGACCACCGGTAGCCCGAGGGTGAGATTGGGGACGAAGTGTGCGTCCATGACGTCGACGTGGAGCCAATCGGCCCCCGTGACGGCATCGGCTTCGGCGGCGAGGCGCGCGAAATCGGCGGACAGAATCGAGGGAGCGATCATCGGGGAAACCACGACTGGTGAGCCTAGTCGAGCCGGTATGGTGCCGACATGGCCACCATGGACTCCGCGAGCGCCGTCCTTGCCGAATTGCCCGAAGTCACCGAAAGCGTTCGGTACGGGAATCCCGCCTGGGGCATAGGCAAGCACGTGTTCGCGTGGGTACGACCGTTCAGCAAGGCCGACCTGAAACGATTCGGCGACGAGACCCCGCCCACCGGACCGATCCTGGCCGTCAGGACTGCCGACCTGCACGAGAAGGAAGCCATCCTCGCCGCACATCCGCGCTCGTCCTTCACGATCCCGCACTTCGACGGGTTCTCTGCTGTTCTGATCGACGTCGACAACGCCGAGGACGACGAACTGCGCGAACTCCTCGTCGACGGGTGGCTGGTGTACGCACCCGCAGACGTGGCCGAGGCGTTCCTGGCCGGAGGGTGATCAGACCGGCTTGCGCAGCGCCGCCATGAACATCGCGTCGGTACCGTGCCGATGCGGCCACAGTTGCACCGACGGGCCGTCACCCAGTTGCGGTACTCCTGGCACGAGCGCGCGGGTGTCGAGCTGTTCGACGCCGTATCGGCGTACGGCGTCGGCAACGACGGCCGCTGTTTCGGACAGATGCGGCGAGCACGTCGAGTACAGCACCACCCCGCCGGGCCGGACCAGATCGATCGCTGCCGCCAGCAATTCCTTCTGCAGGGTGACCAATGCCGCCACGTCGGACGGTTGGCGACGCCACCGCGCTTCGGGGCGACGACGCAGCGCTCCGAGACCGGTGCACGGCGCGTCGACGAGCACGCGGTCGTAGCCCGCGTCGAGTCCGGACTCGCGGCCGTCGACGATGTGCACCGTAACCGGCAGGTCCTTGGTGGTCTTGGACACGAGGTCGGCACGGTGCGGGGTCGGTTCGACGGCGTCGACCCGTGCGCCGTCGATCTCCGCCAGGGCACCGAGCAGGGCGGCCTTGCCGCCCGGACCGGCGCACAGGTCCAACCATCTGCCACCGTCGTCGCCGAGCAACGGTGCCAACGTCAGCGCGCGGCCGACGAGCTGACTGCCCTCGTCCTGAACTCCGGCCAGACCGTCACGGACGGCATCGAGCTTGCCGGGGTCGCCGCCGTCGAGGTGAACCGCGTACGGCGAATAGGGACCTTCCTCTCCCCCGGTGATCAGCGCCAATTCTTCGGCGGAAATCTCTCCCGGACGTGCGACGAGGTGGACCGAGGGACGCGCGTCGTCCGCTTCGAGCACCGCGGCGAGTTCGCCGGCATCGGCTCCGAGCGCGTCGGCGAAGGCCTGCGCAATCCATTTGGGATGGGCGTATTCGAATGCCAGGTGACCGACCGGATCCGCCGTCGTCGCCGGTGCCAGCTCGTCGACCCACTGCGCTGCGGTTCGCTCGGACACTCGTCGCAGCACGGCATTGACGAAACCTGCCTTGCCGGAACCGAATTCGGAGCGGGCGAGGTCCACCGACGTGGCGACGGCTGCGTGCGGGGCAACCCGGGTGCGCAGCAGCTGATAAGCCCCGAGCCGAAGGATGTCGAGCAGTGGTCCGTCGATCTCTGCGGCAGGCCGCCCGGCCGCGTGTGCGATCACGGCGTCGAGCACACCCCGAGCGCGAGATGCGCCGTAGGCGAGTTCGGTGGCCAGCGCGGCATCGCGAGAATCCAACTTGCGCTCGCGGAGCAACCCGGGCAGCACCAGGTTCGCGTATGCATCGCGCTCCCGCACCGCTTTGAGCACGTCTCTGGCCGCACGCCGTGCCGGATCGATCGCGTCGACCGCACGGGGTCCGGTGCCCTGCGGCGGCCGGTTCCCTTTGGGCCCACGTGCCCCCGGTGACTTCTTGACGTACTTGCGGGGCTGGCTCGACTCGCGCTTACGAGGCCTGTCGGGCTCTGTCATCGTGCCACCGCCGTATCGTCCAGCCGAGCGCCGCGCGCCCAGTCGAGTGCCCTCATGACCTTTTTGCCCTGAGGTTGAATATCACCGAGAACGACTGCGCCGGTTCCGGTTCCGATGTGTACACCGGTCTTGCGTACGTCGATCGTTCCCGGCTCCAACGTGTCCGGCGACAGTTGAACAGGAGCGATCTTGACGCGGAGATCCCCGATGGTCGTCCACGCGCCCGGGGCCGGTGTGACGGATCTGATGTGTCGGTCGACGAATGCCGCGGATCGCGTCCAGTCGATGCGCGCGGCATCGACTGTCACTTTGCTCGCGTAGGACACACCGTCCTCGGATTGCGGTAGCGCTGCCGCCGTTCCGTCCTCGATCGCGTCCAACGTCGCGGCGAGCAAGTGGGCTCCGCTCGACGCCAGACGCCCGAGCAGATCACCCGTGGTGTCGGAATCCCGAATCCGTTCGGTGGTGACACCGAGTACCGGACCGGTGTCCATCCCGACGTCGAGAAGGAACGTCGATGCGCCTGTGACGTCGTCGCCCGCGGCGATCGCGGCCTGTACCGGTGCCGCGCCACGCCACGCGGGCAACAGTGAGAAGTGCAGGTTGATCCAGCCGTACCGAGGTATGTCGAGTACCTGTTGCGGCAACAACGCGCCGTACGCTACGACCGGGCACACGTCGGGGGCGAGGTCGGTCAGCGCCGCCACGAACTCCGGGTCCGACGGCCTCGCGGGAGTGAGTACCGGGATGCCGTGCTCGTCCGCCAACACTCCTACGGGCGAGCGCACGGTCTTGCGTCCACGGCCGGCTGCGGCGTCGGGCCGGGTGACCACGGCGATCACCTCGTGCCGTTCGGACTCCACCAGTCGCGCGAGTGACGGGACCGCGGGTTCCGGTGTTCCGGCGAAGACGACGCGCACTGAAGGCAACTCCCTGGGATGGACGAAACGATGTCGGTTGTCCATCCTAGGGAGTCACGGCAGCGTGCGACGATTCCGCACCGACGATCACGTCGCGTCGGTGCTGTCGGAACTGTCGGACGCGTCCTCCGCGAGGATGCGATACAGCGATCGGCGTGCCTCGATGAGCACCTCGGCTGCCTGGTCGACCTGACGCACGGTTCCGACTCCGGCCACCTGACCGGCCGCTCCCATCAATTGTCCGATCAGTGCCCGAAGATCACGCGCATCGATGCCGACGGAATCGGCTACGTCGTCCCAAGGACTGCCGAGATCTGCTCGATGGTCGTCGACATGACGCCTGCCCTCGGCCGTCAGTGCTGCCGTCTTCCGGCCGGCCACCTTGTCGATCAGCACCAAGCCCTCGTCTTCGAGCTGCGACAAGGCCGGGTAGATCGATCCCGGGCTCGGCTTCCAGGTTCCGTTGCTCTTCTCGGCGATCTGCTGGATGAGTTCGTAACCGTGCATCGGCCGGTCCTCGAGCAGCAGGAGGATCGCAGCGCGGACATCGCCACGTCGGCCCCGACCGCCTCGGCCCCGACCACGACCGAAGTCGGCATTCGGCCCGAAACCGCCGGCCCCGACACCACCGGGCCACATACCGTCACGCCCCCGCCCGACAGGACCTCCCCGACGTCTGCCGTGTTCTCCGTGACCTCTCCTTCCCCGACCTCTCTCGTGTCGTTCTCCGCCGTCAGGTTCTCCGTCTTCTGCCGGGCCGTGCTCGTCGTCCTGCGCAACCCACATCTGGAACGGCGCGCCACGTCGGCGCGGGTCTCCGTGCCGATTGCCTGCGAGTCCCATCCGGGGACCTCCGCGGCGTCCGAATTCGTGTGCAAAGCCTTCGAATGCGTAGTTCATCTCGTTCTCCTTCGTATCAATTGAACAAGTCGACGATATATCGGCAATAGAACTTTGACAAGGCCCTGAGGTTGCCTCTCTATCTGGACGACGGGAACGCGACAGGACAGAGAAAGCCCATCACCCGATCCGAATGGGATCGATCTGAATCCGTACGCCCGCGCCGAGCTTCTTGGCGCTTCGGGACGCCTGCGCAGTCGACAGCGCTCGCGCCAGCGCTGCTCCGGTGCTTCGCGGAACCCGGATCAGGAGCCGCTGAACGTCTCCGGACAACCCGTCCTCGCCACTACCCGCCGGTGCGCGTTGACCGTCCGGGAGATCGACGGGACCCAGCACCTCGACCGTCTCGGGTAGATCTGCACTCTCGACCAACGCTGATATCGCGTCGGTGGTCCCGTCGATCGCCGCCACGTGAACGGCCGGTGGAAACCGAACCTCGACTCGTTCGTCCAGCTGACTGCGCGCGTGCCACAGCGGATCCCAGCGCACCAGGGCCTGGACGGTGGGGATCTCGGACTCGGCCACCACGACCACACGGCCCCCAGCCGACCCGGGCCGAACCATCGACGCAGCCGTCATCCAGCGGCGCAGTGTCTCTTCTGCCGCACGCAGATCCGCCCGGCCCAGCAGCGCCCAACCGTCGAGCAGCAGCGCGGCGCCGTATCCGCCGTCCACGGTCGGCTCGGCACCGACGGTCGACACCACGAGCGAGCCACCGGGGCGCACGGTATCGAGGACGGTGGCCCCACCGGAGTTGTGTATCGGCACGCCAGGGAAGGCGCGGCCGAGCTCCTCGGCCGTGCGTCCCGCTCCGATCACCACCGCGCGCAGGTTGCGCGACCCGCAGACCGTGCAGCGGTGTGCGGCATCGGCGATTCCGCACCAGGAACACGTCGGGCTGCCCGCGCCGTCGCTGCCCGGAGCCGAGGGCAGGGCGAGCGGACCGTTGCAGCGTCGACACCGAGCCGGATGGCGGCACTTCGCACACGCCAGCGACGGAACATAGCCGGCGCGTGGAACCTGAACCAGCACAGGGGTATCCGCTTTCAGCGCCGCACGTGCGGCCTCGAAAGCGATCGCCGGTAGCCGTGCGACCCGGGCTGCCGGATCCCGAGCGAGCGCGTGGTCCGAGTCGGCCAGCGCGACCACGTGAGGTTGCCGTTCACGCACCAGCTCACGTGGGGCGACCAGGTCGTGGGCCCAGCCGGAATCGACGAGAGCCTCGGCCTCGGCCGTCCGGGAATGTCCGCCGACGACGACCGCAGCTCCCGACACATGGGCGCGGAGCAACGCCACCTCACGTGCATGCGGATACGGTGAGCGTGGTTCGGCGAAACTGTCGTCGCCGTCGTCCCAGATCGCGATCAGGCCGAGGTTCGACACGGGCGCGAACACCGCACTGCGTGTCCCCACCACGACAACGGGGCCCGACCTCAGACAGCGCAACCACTGCCGGTACCGCTTGGCCGGGCCCAAACCGGCCGACAGCGCCACCACGCGGTCGGTCCCGACTGCCGCGGCGCATGCACCCTCCAGACGATCGAGATCCCGTTGGTCGGGCACCACGACCACTGCGGACCGTCCGCTTCCCACGGTGACGGCAGCCAATTCGGCCAATCGAGCGGGCCACATCTCGCCGGGTAGGGCCTGCCACACCGCACGCGGAACACGGTGCTCGCCAAGGGCATCGAGGAAATTGGAGCCATGGGTATACGCCGCCCAGCCCGTGCGATCGACGACCGGCTCTGCTGCCTCGTCGACGGCCGGAGGGGGCTCTGCCTCGACCCGTGCGTGGCGAGCCGGAACCGCCAGACGCAGCACATCCGCTCGCGTTCCTGCGTAGCGATCGGCCACCGCCGACACCAACTCGGCGATCTCGGGAGTCAGTACGCGCTCGGCGGACACGACCCGGTCGAGCCAGCCGAGACGACCGGGATGGTCGGTCTCGGCCAGCCTGGCGAGTACGAACCCGTCGACGAGCCGGCCGGCAAAACGAACGCGCACCCGCACACCGGGCTGGGCATCGTCGCTGGCGTCCTCGGGAACGAGGTAATCGAACTCGCGGTCGAGGTGCGGCAGCGGAAGCATCGGAAGAATGCGCGCGATCGGCAGATCGGTTGCCGCTACCGGCGTCACACCAGCCACCGCACCTCCTTCTCGATCGTCACCCCACACTCGTCGTGGGAGCACCGAGCCGGTGCGAACAGGGTACGTGCGGCAGCATCGCTGCCGGAGTGGAGGGACCTACAGGCCTGCCGCATCCCGGAGCTTGTCGGCGCGATCGGTGGATTCCCACGGAAGATCGATGTCGGTGCGTCCGAAGTGACCGTACGCGGCCGTCTGCGCGTAGATCGGGCGCAGCAGGTCGAGGTCGCGGATGATGGCACCGGGACGGAGGTCGAAGACCTCGCTGATCGCCGCCTGAATACGCGCGGGATCGGTCTTCTCGGTGCCGAACGTCTCGACGAACAGACCGACCGGTGCTGCCTTGCCGATCGCGTAGGCCACCTGCACCTCGATGCGGTCGGCCAGACCGGCTGCGACCGCATTCTTGGCGACCCACCGCATTGCGTATGCGGCGCTGCGGTCGACCTTCGACGGGTCCTTGCCCGAGAATGCTCCGCCGCCGTGCCGAGCCATGCCGCCGTACGTGTCGACGATGATCTTTCGGCCGGTCAGACCGGCGTCTCCCATCGGACCACCGAGCACGAACTTTCCGGTGGGATTGACCAGCAACCGGACGTTCGAGGTGTCGAGAGTCGGTACGTCCAGCTCTTCAAGTACCGAGCCCAGAACCTTCTCACGGATGTCGGGAGTGAGCAGGTTGTCGAGGTCGATGTCTGCTGCATGCTGCGTCGAGATCACGACGGTATCGAGACGAACGGCGTCGTCCCCGTCGTACTCGATGGTGACCTGAGTCTTGCCGTCCGGACGCAGATACGGCAGCACACCGCTCTTGCGAACCTCGGTCAGTCTCCGAGAAAGCCTGTGTGCCAACGCAATCGGCAGCGGCATGAACTCGGGTGTATCGGTGTTGGCGTAGCCGAACATCAATCCTTGGTCGCCGGCACCCTGACGGTCGATCTCGTCGTCGGACAATCCCTCGACGCGGGCCTCGTGCGAATGGTCGACGCCCTGCGCGATCTCGGGTGACTGCGCGCCGATGGCGACGTTCACACCACAGGAGTTTCCGTCGAATCCCTTGGCGGACGAGTCGTACCCGATTTCGAGCACCTTCTCGCGCACGATCTTCGGGATGTCTGCGTAGGCGGTGGTGTTCACCTCACCTGCGACGTGGACCTGGCCCGTGGTGACGAGCGTCTCCACCGCCACTCGGGCTCGCGGATCCTCGGTGAGAAGAGCGTCGAGGATGGAATCGCTGATGGCGTCACAGATCTTGTCTGGATGACCTTCTGTAACGGACTCGCTGGTGAAAAGCCGACTACCGGACTTGCTCACGGACTTCCTCTCGACGCATGTTCTTGCCCGACCCGACGGCTGATGCCGGCCGAGCACTCCACGAAAATTGATGTTCCCTCGGTGTTATCGCCCCTGTGGGAGCCACGCAAACCTTTACGGCGCTGTCGCCCTGGTATCCAGAACGCTAGCTGCTACGACATCGATCGTGCACCCTCGACATCAGCGGGTATCCGAAGTGGGGCGCGTATCGCGGGAACGAAGCATCTGGGCGACCGAATCCAACACCCTGCTGGCGAGCAGGGCTTTCGAGCCCTCCCCCAGCGCGGCCTCGGAGCCGTCGGATCCCAACAACCAGCCGTCGTTGTGGTCGACCTCGAAGGCCTTGCCGTCACCCACAGCATTGACGACGAGCAGATCGCAGCCTTTGCGTTCGAGCTTGGCTCGCGCGTAGGTGAGCACGTCACCGTCGGCGTCGCCCGTCTCGGCGGCGAATCCGACGATCACCGTCGACGATCGGACGTCTCCGCTGTGCCGAGCCGACACGAGACCGGCGAGGATGTCGTCGTTGCGGACAAGAGGAATCGACGACGGTTCGTTCGAGCCCTTCTTGATCTTGCTGCTCGCGATGGACTCGGGTCTGAAGTCGGCGACCGCAGCCGCCATCACCACTGCGTCGACGTCGGTCGCATGAGAGCGCACCGCGTCCTGCATATCGGATGCGGTCTTCACGTGGACCACATCGACCGCCGCGGGTGCTTCGAGGTCGCTTGTGTACCCGGCGATCAAGGTCACGTGGGCACCGCGCTGGGCTGCGACTCGAGCCAACGCGTACCCCTGCTTGCCGGAACTCCGATTCCCCAGAAAACGAACGGGATCGAGGGGTTCCCGCGTACCACCGGCCGAGATCAGAATTCGCCGTCCCTCGAGATCGCGCGGCATCGCGTCCGCACGTTCGGTCAGCAGCATGGCGAGAGCGAAGATCTCCTCGGGCTCGGGCAGTCGGCCCGAACCGGTGTCGCGTCCGGTCAACCGGCCGGACGCAGGTTCGATCACCTGGGTACCGCGCGATCGGAGCGTAGTGACGTTCGCGACGGTGGCCGGGTGTTCCCACATCTCCGTGTGCATGGCCGGGGCCAACACGACGGGGCACCGAGCGGTCAGCAACGTCGCGGTGAGCAGATCGTCCGCCCGCCCGCCCGCGATTCGAGCCATCAGGTCGGCGGTGGCCGGCGCGACGACGACGAGATCCGCTTCCTGCCCCAGCCGGACGTGCGGCACCTCGGGCACATCGGCGAACACGCCGGTGTGCACCGGCTGGCCGGACAATGCCTCGAATGTTGCGCGGCCGACGAATTCGAGCGCCGACGCAGTCGGAATCACTCGAACCTGATGGCCGTTCTCGGTGAATTTTCGAATGAGCGCACAACTCTTGTAGGCGGCGATACCGCCGCCTACTCCGACGACCACATGCACGTCAGGTGTCCCCTGTCGGGTTCTTATTCGCCTTCGGTGTGCTCGAGGAGGTCTGCGTGAATCTCGCGAAGCGCGATGGACAGCGGCTTTTCCTGCAGACCGGGCTCGACCAACGGTCCCACGTATTCGAGGATGCCATCACCGAGCTGGTTGTAGTAGTCGTTGATCTGGCGTGCACGCTTTGCCGCGTAGATGACGAGGGCGTACTTCGACGAGGTGCGCGCGAGCAATTCGTCGATGGGTGGATTGGTGATGCCGAGCGGCGTGTCGTAGGCCGGCAGAGCGCTGCGTCCGTCGAAGTCGGAAACGGCCGCTGAAGTGCTGCTCACTGATGATCTCCTGAAATTGCATCGTTGGTGCTACGAACTAGCTGGTCGGGGCCTCGTGCGCCGTGAAAATGGTCAGCTGT
This sequence comes from Rhodococcus sp. NKCM2511, assembly GCF_014905595.1. NCBI lineage: Bacteria > Bacillati > Actinomycetota > Actinomycetes > Mycobacteriales > Nocardiaceae > Rhodococcus > Rhodococcus sp. NKCM2511. The sequence goes on from NZ_BNHJ02000001.1 coordinate 328,394, forward strand.
TACCGACCGACGACCTACCGACCAACAAGGATACCAACTGTTCGCACGAATGGTCGACATCGGTATTGACAACGACCGTGTCGAACTCGTCCTGTGCCGCCAATTCTACCCTTGCCGTTTCCAACCGGCGCTCGGTGGCGGCGCTCTCCTCCGTCGCTCGACCGACCAGTCGAGAGACCAGGTCTTCCCACGTCGGCGGTGCCATGAACACCAGCAGAGCTTCCGGCTTGGACACCCGAACGGCCCGTGCCCCGGCCAGGTCGAGCTCGAGCAGCACCGGACTGCCGGCCTCCAATGCGGCATCCACTGCGGCAGCAGGAGTTCCCGACCGCTGCAGGCCGCCGTGGATACTCGCCCACTCCAACAGCTCACCGTCGGCGATCATCCGGTCGAACTCCTCGGACGACACGAAGTGGTAGTCCTGACCGTCCACCTCGCCAGGGCGCGGCGATCGCGTCGTGACCGACACACTGAAGACCAGCTCCGGTAGCGCCGCGCGCACGAGCCGAACGACACTGGACTTGCCGACGCCGGAAGGGCCGGACAGCACCACCAACCGGCCCCGCTTCTTCTCCGGCACGGACGTCGCCGCAGTGTCACTCACCGTCGTCAGGCCTCGAAATCGAACTTCGTCAACAGCGCTTTGCGCTGCCGATCCCCGAGTCCGCGCAGTCGACGAGTGGGCGCGATCTCCAACTCCGTCATCAGCTCCGCGGCCTTGACCTTGCCCACCTTCGGCAACGCCTCGAGCAATGCGGATACCTTCATCTTGCCGAGAATCTCGTCCGTCTCGGCGTCCTTGAGAACCTGCTTGAGGTCGGTGCCGCCGCGCTTGAGGCGCTCCTTGAGCTCGGCGCGAGCCTTGCGGGCGATAGCTGCCTTTTCGAGGGCAGCAGCGCGCTGCTCGGGGGTCAACTGGGGAAGGGCCACTGTCGGTTCCTCCGTCTTCTCGTTTCGGGGCGAGCGACCGGTCCGATCAGGATCGGTTCGCCGCTCATCGGTAGGTGCCTGCCGAGGACCATCCGTGCAGGGATTCCCGGTCGATTCGCATTGTCGTCGGCAGCGTTAGCGACCGTACCGACGACGGGCGCTCACCGCTAACCCACCCCCACACGCTCGCCGACGCGACCATGGACTATGCGAGACCCGCTTCGATCTCGTCACGCAACTGCGTCGCCGCCGCACGCAACGCCGTCACCGACGGACCCGCCGCCAGCACACTCCGAGAAGAGTTCGGCAACAGCAGCTCTCGGCAATCACGGAAGATCTCCGCCAGATCGTTCACCGTGGCACCCTGGGCACCCAGGCCGGGCGCGAGCACTGGCCCGCGATAGCCCGACAGATCGAGGCCGTGATCACGGGTGGCCCCGACCACCAGGCCGACCGTGTCTGCATCGACACGGTTGCGCGCAGCCGCCGCGTCGACGATCGACTGCGCAACGGACCCACCCGTCGACATCGACGCGTGTTGCAGCGCGGAGCCTTCCGGATTCGACGTCCGGGCAAGGACGAACACACCGCGGTCGTGAGCGACAGCTCGGTCGATCGCCGCACCCAACGAGTCGAACCCCAGGTACGGCGACACCGTGACGGCATCGGACGACAACGGAGAACCCGGCTCCAGCCACGCCTGCGCGTACGCATCCATCGTCGTTCCGATATCGCCGCGCTTGGCATCGGCGATCACCAACGTGCCTGCGTCCCGCAACACCCCGACAGTGCGCTCGAGAACCGCATAGCCGGCCGAACCGTACGACTCGAAGAACGCCACCTGAGGCTTGACGACAGCCACCTCACCGACGAACGCCTCCACACACAGCTCGGCGAAGACCTCGAGACCGTCCGCCGAGCGCGGCAGGCCCCACGCCTCGAGCAGAGCCGGATGCGGATCGATGCCGACGCACAGCCGACCGCGCGCGGCGACCGCTGCCCGGAGCCGGTCCGACCAACTGTGGTGATGACTCACGGCAGAACCAGGCCTTCCTTCAGACCCGCATGCAGATCCTGCAGGGAACGAACACCGATTCCACCGGCGATGGCTGCCTCGATGCCCTGCACTGCGGCCGACGCACCCTGCACCGTGGTGATGCACGGAATGTTCTGCGCCACAGCGGCACTACGAATCTCGTATCCGTCGACGCGGGGACCGGAGTTGCCGTACGGGGTATTGATGACCATCGCGATGTCGCCGGCCAGAATTCGGTCGACGATCGTCTGCTCACCCTCCGGGACATCCTCGCCCGACTGCTTGTACACCTGCTCGCACTTGATTCCGTTGCGCCGCAACACATCTGCGGTTCCTTCGGTGGCCAGGATGTCGAACCCGAGATCGGCGAGTCGTTTCACCGGGAAGATCAACGACCGCTTGTCCTTGTTCGCCACCGATACGAATACCGCACCACCGGCGGGCAACGAACCGTACGCGGCGGTCTGGCTCTTGGCGAAGGCAGTGCCGAAATCGAAGTCGATACCCATCACCTCGCCGGTGGACTTCATCTCCGGGCTGAGCAGTGTGTCGACGCCGGTTCCGTCTGCGCGGCGGAACCTGTTGAACGGCAACACCGCTTCCTTGACGGCGATAGGCGCACCCGCCGGGACGGTGCCACCGTCTCCGGTCTCCGGCAGGATTCCCGCGGTCCGAAGTTCGGCGATGCTCTCCCCCAACATCACTCGGGCGCAGGCCTTCGCAAGCTGCACGGCCGTCGCCTTGGACACGAACGGCACCGTCCGGCTGGCTCGAGGGTTGGCCTCGAGGACGTACAGAATGTCGTCCTTGAGGGCGTACTGCACGTTCAGCAGGCCCTGGACACCGATTCCCTTCGCGAGGGCTTCGGTCGATCGACGCACGTTCTCCAGGTCGGTCTTGCCGAGCGTGATCGGCGGGAGTGCACATGCGGAGTCGCCGGAGTGGATGCCGGCCTCCTCGATGTGCTCCATGATGCCGCCGATGTACACCTCGGTGCCGTCGCACAGCGCGTCGACGTCGATCTCCACGGCATCTTCCAGGAACCGGTCGACCAGCACCGGTCGGTCGTCCGAGATCTCCGTCGCATTGGAGATGTAGGTCGCCAGGGATGCCTCGTCGTAGACGATCTCCATACCGCGTCCGCCCAGCACGTACGACGGGCGCACCAGCACCGGGTAACCGATTCCTGCGGCGATCTCACGGGCCCCGTCGAACGTCGTCGCGGTGCCGTACTTGGCTGCCGGCAGTCCTGCCGCGTCCAGTACCTTGCCGAACTCTCCGCGGTCCTCGGCGAGGTCGATGGCCTCGGGAGAGGTTCCGACGATGGGTACGCCTGCGGCTTTCAGTCGCTTCGCCAGACCGAGCGGGGTCTGTCCGCCCAGCTGCACGATGACTCCACGAACCGTGCCCGACGCCGCCTCTGCTCGGTAGACCTCGAGCACGTCCTCGAACGTCAGCGGCTCGAAGTACAGGCGGTCGGCGGTGTCGTAGTCGGTGGAGACGGTCTCGGGGTTGCAGTTGACCATGACCGTCTCGTAGCCGGCCTCGGACAGCGTCAGCGCCGCATGCACACAGCTGTAGTCGAATTCGATGCCCTGACCGATCCGGTTGGGACCGGATCCGAGGATCAGGACCTTGGGCCGGTCCGGCTGCGGGGCAACCTCGGTCTCGGCTTCGGGGTCGAGCTCGTAGGTGCCGTAGTGGTACGGGGTCTTGGCCTCGAACTCCGCCGCACAGGTGTCGACGGTCTTGTAGACCGGGTGCACACCGAGCTCGTCGCGCAGCGCCCGCACTCCGTCCTCACCGTCGAGTTCGGGTCGCAGAGCGGCGATCTGGCGATCGGACAGACCGTGGTACTTGGCCTGACGCAGCAGCGCCTCGTCGAATTCGGCCGCCTCGCGAACCTGGACGCCGAGTTCGTGGATCTGCTGGAACTGGTCGAGGAACCACGGGTCGATCTTGGTCGCCTCGAACAGCTGCTCGAGGGTGGCACCGAGAGCGAATGCCTTCTCGATCCCGTACATCCGACCGTCCTGCGGTACGGACAGGTCCTTCAGCAACGCGTCCAGACTTTCTGCCTCGACCTCGGGGCCGGTCCAGTAGCCCGCGCGCTTGGTTTCGAGCGAGCGCATCACCTTGCCGAAGGCCTCGGTGAAGTTGCGGCCGATGGACATCGCCTCGCCGACGGACTTCATCGTCGTGGTCAGTGTGCCGTCGGCACCGGGGAACTTCTCGAACGCGAATCGCGGTGCCTTGACCACCACGTAGTCCAGCGTCGGCTCGAAGCAGGCCGGCGTCTCCTTGGTGATGTCGTTGACGATCTCGTCGAGGGTGTACCCGATGGCCAGCTTGGCGGCCATCTTGGCGATCGGGTAGCCCGTGGCCTTGGACGCCAGAGCCGACGAGCGTGACACTCGCGGGTTCATCTCGATGACGACCAGTCGGCCGTCGGCCGGATCCATCGCGAACTGGATGTTGCAGCCACCGGTGTCGACGCCCACCTCGCGCAGGATGTCGATGGAGAGGTCGCGCATCTTCTGGTACTCGCGGTCGGTCAGCGTCATCGCCGGCGCGACGGTGACCGAGTCACCGGTGTGCACGCCGACGGGATCCACGTTCTCGATGGAACAGACGATGACCACGTTGTCGCGGCCGTCACGCATGAGCTCGAGCTCGTATTCCTTCCAGCCGAGGATGGACTCCTCGATCAGCACGTTGGCCGTCGGGGACGCCGCCAGGCCGCCTCCCGCGATCCGAGTCAGATCCTCGTCGTTGTAGGCCAATCCCGAACCGAGCCCACCCATCGTGAACGACGGCCGGACGACGACCGGGAAACCGAGCTCGGCGACGGTCTCGCGTACCTCGTCCATCGTGTAGCAGACGGCCGACTTGGCGGATTCCCCACCGACCTTGGCGACGATGTCCTTGAACTTCTGTCGGTCCTCGCCGCGCTGGATCGCGTCGAAGTCGGCCCCGATCAGTTCGACGCCGTACTTGGTGAGAATGCCCTGATCGTGCAGAGCGACAGCAGCATTGAGAGCCGTCTGTCCGCCCAGGGTCGCGAGTACGGCCTGGATGGGGTGGCCCTGCTCGGCCTCGCGAGCGAAGATCTTCTCGATGAACTCCGCGGTGATCGGCTCGACGTACGTCGCGTCGGCGAACTCCGGGTCGGTCATGATCGTGGCCGGGTTCGAGTTGACGAGGCTGACCCGTAGGCCTTCCTCACGAAGCACTCGACATGCCTGGGTGCCGGAGTAGTCGAACTCGCAGGCCTGGCCGATGACGATCGGGCCGGATCCGATGACCAGGACGTGGTTCAGGTCTGTGCGGCGTGGCATTACTTCTTCTCCTGAAGGACGCTGGTGAAACGGTCGAAGAGGTAGGCGGCGTCGTGCGGGCCGGCCGCGGCCTCGGGGTGGTACTGCACCGAGAAGGCGCTGCCGCCGATCAGCTCGACGCCCTCGACGGTGCCGTCGTTGGCGCAGGTGTGGCTGATGCGCGCCCGGCCGAAGTCGGTGTCGAACTCCTCGCCTGCTTCGCCTTCGAGTGCGAATCCGTGATTCTGTGCGGTGATCGCGATGCGACCGGTGGTGTGCTCGATCACCGGGATGTTCATGCCGCGGTGGCCGAACTTCATCTTGTACGTGCCGCGACCCAGTGCCCGCCCGAAGATCTGGTTGCCGAAGCAGATGCCGAACAGCGGCAGCTCTCGTTCGAGTACCTGCCTGGTCAGCGCGACACTCGTGTCTGCCGTGGCCGGGTCTCCCGGGCCGTTGGACAGGAACACACCGTCCGGGTTCAGTTCGAGAACCTGCTCGATGCTGGTGTTCGACGGCACCACGTGCACGCGGATACCGCGCTCGGCGAACATCCGTGGAGTATTGGTCTTGATACCGAGATCGACTGCCACGACGGTGAATCGAGCATCGCCGGTCGGTTCGATGGTGTACCCGGCACCGGTGGTCACCTCACCGGCGAGATCGGCACCGAGCATGGACTGCTGACCGACCACCTGCTCGAGCATCTCGTCCGAGGTGCCGAGGGCGTCGCCCGAGAACACTCCCGCTCGCATCGAACCGCGGGTGCGCAGGTGGCGGACGAGGGCGCGCGTGTCGATTCCGGCGATGCCGACGACGTTCTGCGCCTCGAGCTGATCCTGCAGAGTTCCGGTCGAACGCCAACTCGAGGTGCGGCGCGCTGGATCTCGGACGACGTAACCGGCGACCCAGATCTTGTTGGGATCCTGGGCACTGGCCGCCTCGCCGTCCTCCTGATTCCAGCCGGTGTTGCCGATCTGCGGAGCCGTGGCCACCACGATCTGGCGGTGGTAGCTCGGATCGGTCAGCGTCTCCTGGTATCCGGTCATACCGGTGCAGAAGACGGCTTCGCCGAGCGTGCGCCCCTGGGCCCCGAACGCGGTGCCGCGGAACGTCCGGCCGTCCTCCAGAACAAGAACTGCGCTGCTCACGCGGTTTCCTCCTTGGTTTCTCCGGTGAAACCCTCTGTCCACACCGGGTAGATCTGCTTGTCGTCGGCCCTGAAGCCGGTGTCTATTTCGGTCCCCGTCGGCAATTCCCATCGGATGACCAGGAGACCGTCCTTGGTCATGACCTTGCCTGCGAGTCCGCGCTCGGTACGGATCGCCCGGATCGATTCGTTCGGAATCCAGATGGGTGACTCGCCGTCCCGATCGAGGAGGATTCCCTTCTCGTGTCGTGACAGCTCGCCGGTGGCGCGGTGGCCGATGTCGCCCACGGCGATCCGGTCCTGCCAACTCGGCGCAATGGTGCTGCCGACGTAGAGCCCGGTGGCCGGCTGGATTCGGTTGGCACCCAGATCGTCCGGCACGGCCGGGAACTCGCCGATGCGTCCTTCCTGACGCTTCTGACGCCCGCGCCAACCCCAGAAGATCAGCGCGATCATCAGCGCCCAGAACAGGATGAAGCCGATGACGATGAGAACTCTGTCCACGGCTCTACTCCCCTGCCCTGTTCGCCACGACTCCGTCGCGGACGGTGATACGTCCACGGAAGACGGTCGTGGTCACCTTGGACGAGAAGCTCATGTCCTCGAACGGTGTGTTGTGTGCGACGCTGGCGAGCTTCTTGCCCGACACCGTCCAGTCGGCCTGCGGATCGACCAGCGTCAGGTTGGCGATTTCGCCCACCTCGATCGGACGGCCCTGATCGGCCAGGCCGACGATCTCGGCCGGGCGTTCGCTCATGACCCTCGCCACACCGCGCCAGTCCAGCAGACCCGGGTTCACCATCGTGTCGACGACGATCGACAGCGCGGTCTCCAGTCCGAGCATCCCGGGCCGCGCGATGGAGAACTCACAGCATTTGTCCTGCTCGGCATGCGGCGCGTGATCGGTTGCCACACAATCGATCACGCCGTCGGCCAGACCCCTTCGCAACGCGTCCACGTCGGACTTCTCGCGCAACGGCGGGTTCACCTTGTTCACGGCGTCGTACGTCTCCAGACGCGAGTCGTCGAGGAGCAGGTGATGGGGCGTTACCTCGGCGGTGATCGAAATTCCCTGCCCCCGAGCCCATTTCAGCAACTCGACGGTGCCGGCAGTGGAGGCATGGCAGATGTGCACCCGCGCATTCGCGTCCCGAGCGAGGAGGGCATCGCGCGCGACGATCGATTCCTCGGCGGCACGCGGCCAACCGGTGAGACCGAGCCGGGCGGCGTTGGGACCCTCGTGAGCGACCGAACCGACGGTCAATCGCGGCTCTTCCGCATGCTGGGCGATCAACACTCCGAGCGAACTCGAATACTCCAGTGCGCGACGCATGATCAGTGGGTCGTCGACGCAGTGGCCGTCGTCGGAGAACATCTTGACCCGACCGACCCCGGCAGCCATCGTGGCCATCTCGGCCAACTGCTTGCCTTCGAGCCCCACGGTGACGGCCCCGACGGGGTGCACGTCGACGAGCCCGACTTCCTGTCCGCGGCGCCACACATGGTCGGTCACGACGACCGAATCCGCGACCGGCGAGGTGTTGGCCATGGCGAACACGGCGGTGTACCCACCCAGAGCGGCTGCGGCGGAGCCGGATTCGATGGTCTCGGTGTCTTCCCGACCGGGCTCCCGCAGATGGGTGTGCATGTCGACGAAGCCGGGCAGCAGAACCTGGCCGCGCGCCTCGACCACGTCGGCACCGTCGGCGTCGACGTCAGGCCCGATCTCGACGATCTCCTCGCCAGTGATCAGGACGTTCGTTTCGGGGCCCTCGCCGTACAGCAGGACTCCACGCAGCAGTACCGACGGTGCCGGAGCGGTCATGATGCTCCCCCGTCCGAACCGACCAGCAATCGGAACAGGACTGCCATCCGCACGTGAACTCCATTCGTAACTTGTTGCAAGACTGCAGTTTTGGGCGAGTCGGCCACCGAGGACGCGATCTCCATACCGCGCAGCATCGGCCCCGGATGCAGCACCACGGCGTGCTCGGGCAGCAAGTCGAGTCGGCGCTGCGAGAGCCCGTACGTGATCGAGTACTCCCGCGCCGACGGAAAGAACCCGTCGTTCATCCGCTCGGCCTGCACCCGAAGCATCAACACCGCGTCCAACCCGGGTAGCTCGGCATCGATGTCGTGCGAGACCCGAACCGGCCAGCCCTCGACACCGACCGGCAGCAGAGTCGGCGGCGCTACCAGCACGACGTCGGCTCCGAGGGTGGACAGGAGAATCGCATTCGATCGCGCTACCCGGCTGTGCAGAACATCGCCGACGATCGCGATCCGGCGACCGGAGATATCGCCCAGGCGTTGCCGGACCGTCAGCGCGTCGAGTAACGCCTGTGTGGGGTGTTCGTGGGTACCGTCGCCCGCATTGATGACCGCCGGACCGGCACCGGTGGAACGACCATCGAGACCAGCGCCTTGGTCGGCGGTCCACCGAGCGATCTGGTGCGCGGCACCCGACGCAGGGTGGCGGACGATGAGTGCGTCGGCACCGGCCGCGCGCAGGGTCATCGCAGTGTCGCGGAGGGACTCCCCCTTGGATACCGACGAACTACTGGCACTGACGTTGATCACATCGGCGCTCATCCATTTGCCCGCGACCTCGAACGACACCCGAGTTCGGGTGGAGTTCTCGAAGAAGACGGTCATGATCGTCCGGCCGCGCAACGTCGGCAGCTTCTTGACCTCGCGACCGAGCAGTGCCTGCTCGAAACGCTCGGCCTCGTCGAGCAGTTCGGTGGCGGATTCCGCAGTGAGGTCGGCGACCGACAGCAGGTGTTTCATCGCGTCGATCCTCCCTCGGACAAGCTGACGCCATCCCGCCCGTCGTGCTCGGAGAGCAGTACCGAGACGTCCTCGGAGCGGGCCGTGGGCACGTTCTTGCCCACGTAATCCGCCCGGAGGGGAAGTTCGCGGTGGCCGCGATCGATCAGGACCGCGAGTTGGACGGCGCGAGGGCGTCCGAGATCGCGCAGCGCGTCGAGCGCCGAGCGGACGGTACGGCCGGAGAACAGCACGTCGTCGACCAGAACGACCAAAGCATCGTCGACTCCGCCGGTCGGCACCGAGGTGCGTTCGAGTGGACGGTGCGGTTTGTTGCGCAGATCGTCGCGGTACAGGGTGATGTCGAGCGAGCCGAGCGGGGGCCGCACGCCGGAGAACGCCTCGATACGTTCGGCGAGACGCTCGGCCAGGGTGGTACCGCGAGTGGGAATGCCCAGTAGCACGACACGCGGCGAGTCGGAAGCGTCGAGCGCGGTCTTCTCGATGATCTGGTGAGCCATGCGAGAGATGGTCCGACCTACATCGGCTGCGGACAGCAGCTCACGGACGGCAGAATCGGCGGATGAACTTTCGGGCGCAGGCAAACTACGACCTCCTTCTCCGCCTCTCTGGACGGATCGTTAAAGGATGTCTGGCACTAGAACTGCGTAAAGCCTAGCAACGCTCTGCGAACCGAACCCACCAGGCTCGCAGAGCGTTCGGTCACACTGCCGTGGACGGGTGTGTCACAGATCGGAGTCGACCGTCGCATCGTCCGGGCCTGCGGCCTGGGGACGCGACGACACAGCAGCCGCAGCGGCGCGAACCTGCGGTGCCACGAGCACGATCTGGCCGAGTACACCGTTGACGAAGCCCGGCGAATCGTCGGTGGACAGCTGCTTGGCCAGCTCGACGGCCTCGTCGACAGCAACGACCGGTGGGACGTCGGTGGCGTGGAAGAGCTCCCACACCGCGACCCGCAAGATCGCCCGATCGACTGCGGGCAGGCGACCGATCGTCCAGTCCTTGAGATGATCGGCGATCACGCCGTCCAGTCGGTCCAGGTTCTCTGCCACCCCCTCGACCAGCGTGGAGGTGTACTCACTGACCGGTGCGATCGTGTCGTCGCCGCGCGCGAGTTCGATCCGTTCGCTGGTCAGATTCACCGGGTCGACGTTGCGCGCTTCTGCCTCGAACAGGAAATCCACGGCACGCTTGCGGGCCTTGTGGCGCGCACCCAGCTTCTTCGCGCCGGGGACGCCGTTCTGCGAACCGGAGGATGTCGACTTCTTCGATGACACGTTAGGAGTTCACACGCCCGAGGTAGTTGCCGTCACGGGAATCGACCTTGAGCTTGTCGCCGGTGTTGATGAACAACGGCACCGAGATCTCGGCTCCGGTCTCGAGCGTGGCCGGCTTGGTGCCACCGGTCGAGCGGTCTCCCTGCAGGCCGGGGTCGGTGTGCTTGACCTCGAGCTCGACGGTGACGGGAAGCTCGACGTACAGCGGGACGCCCTCGTGCATCGCGACCTGGACGCGAAGGTTCTCGAGCAGGAATCGCGCGCCGTCGCCGACGGTCGCCTCACCGATGGAGAGCTGGTCGTAGGTGTCGGCATCCATGAACACGTAGTCGCTACCGTCGTGGTAGAGGTACGTCATGTCGCGTCGGTCGACCGTTGCGGTCTCGACCTTCACACCGGCGTTGAACGTCTTGTCGACGACCTTGCCCGACAGCACGTTCTTGAGCTTGGTTCGCACGAACGCAGGCCCCTTACCGGGCTTGACGTGCTGAAATTCGATGATCGACCACAGCTGGTTCTCCAGGTTGAGAACCAGTCCGTTCTTGAAATCGCTGGTGGAAGCCACTTGCTTCGCGTCTCCTCAATCGTTTGTGCGCGTGACGCGCCGTCGGTCACGTGCGGGATTCGCTCCCGCCCGCGCGCTAGACGGACGTGAGTTCCTTGCTTGTCAGGGTGAGCAGTTCCGGACCCTCGTCGCGAACGACGAGTGTGTCCTCGATCCGAACGCCGCCGCGGCCGGAGAAGTAGACACCCGGTTCGACGGTGACCGCTGCACCGCTCAGCAGTGTACCGGTGCTCGACTTCGCGATTCCCGGCGCTTCGTGAATTTCGAGGCCGACTCCGTGACCGAGCCCGTGCAGGAAGTACTCGCCGTACCCTGCCTCCTCGATGACCGACCGCGATGCGGCGTCGACCGAAGCGGTCTCGATACCGGGTGCCAGCGCCTCTCGGCCTGCGGCCTGCGACCGCTGCACCAGTTCGTATAGTTCGCGCTGCCACTGCGCCGGCGCACCGATGACGAAGGTCCGCGTCATGTCCGAGTGGTACCCGGCCACCAGCGCACCGAAGTCCAGCTTCACGAAGTCTCCCTCGGCCAGGACGGCGTCAGTCGGGCGGTGATGCGGCACCGCGGAGTTCACTCCGGAGGCGACGATGGTCTCGAACGAGACGGCGTCGGCACCGTGATCGAGCATCAGCGATTCGAGCTCGCGAGCCACCTCACGCTCGGTCCGGCCCGCGCGAATCCCGCCGCCGCTCAGAAGCTCGGCGAGCGCGTCGTCGGCGGCGCGGCACGCGTCTCGAAGCACACCCACCTCGTACTCGTCCTTGACCATGCGCAGCGATTCCACGACTCCCGGCGCGCGCACCAGTTCGAGGCCGCCGTCGAGCTCGGCCCACGCGCGATGGGCGTCGACCGTGACCACATGACTCTCGAAGCCGACACGGGTGCCGCGACCGGAAATACCGGCACCGAGCAGGTGCAGCGCCGACGCGCGGTCGATCTCTGCGCGCAGATCGGGAACCTGCTCGGCGACCTGGGTGACGTAGCGGCCGTCGGTGCAGATCACTGTTCGCTCGTCACCTCCGGTCGACACGAGCAGCGCGGCATTCGAGCCGGTGAAGCCGGTCAGGTAGCGCACATTGAGCAGGTCGGTGATCAGAATCGAGTCGAGGCCGTCCTGGATCAACAGCTCTCGCAAGGCACCGCGGCGGGCGCCGAAATCAGCAGACATGTTCCCGACATTACTGGTCGGCCGTCAACGGATCGGGAGCCTCGGCTGCGCCGCCCCCACGGCGAACCTGTGGGCCCCGACACACAATCGGCCACGTGCGGATATGCTGTGCCGCATGACTGGGTGGGCAGTGCGTGGCATAGGTATGGCTTTGATCAACGTCGTCGCTCGACTGCTGCTGGGGGCAGCGGTGTCGATGTGGCCTCTGAGCGGTTCGGCGCTGCGATGGGTGGCGTATGCCCTCGTCGTGCTCGTCATCGCCGTCTGGGCCGGCATCGACGGGATCCGCGACCGACGCAGGAACCCCGACCCGGACAAGGGCGAGGACCTGACGATGGTCTGGCTGAAGGCTGCTGTGGTCGGCGGCCTGCTTGCCGGATCGATCAGTTGGATCATCGATTTCTTCGTCGACTTCAGCCTGGGCCAGAACGGACTGATCTTCGAGCTGACCTCGGGTGCAGCGTTCACGATCCTGACGGTGTTCGTCGTCGCGAGCATCGCGATGTTCGTCGGCAGGCAGATCGTCAACCGCGAGGCGAAGAAGAAGTTGGCCACCTCCGACGCCGAGCGAGCACACGAGCGCCAGCTGGTGAACGCGGGCTCGGCCGAGCGGGCGGACCAGGCGGGCACACGGTCGCAGGCCGAACCGCAATGGGCACCCGAGCACGGCGAGGCCGACACCGAGGTGTTCTCGGCTGTCGACGCCGACGGCAAGCCCCGGATGGACAAGCGCGGCAACCGTCACGGGAGCGCCGACGGCTCCTGATCCACGCGGCACACGTCCAACGGGCGGTGGTCGATGCACCGATGCATCGACCACCGCCCGTTGTGTGTTCAAAGCGTGTCGCAGGCGTACAACACCTGGATCTACAACATGATGGCGGAACCACCGGCCGCCGGAGCCTCGCGCCCCACAGCCGAGAAAGCCGCGACGAGCAGAGCCGGGTCCGGGCCCTCGAGTCGACCGGGCTTGGCCAATCCGTCGAGGACGACGAATCGAAGCAGGCCTGCGCGGTTCTTCTTGTCCGTCTGCATTCCCTTGAGCAGATCCGCGAATGCGTGCTCGTCGTAGGTCACCGGCAGACCGACCGATTCGAGAATCGTCCGATGGCGGTCCGCGGTCGCGTCGTCGAGCCGGCCCGCCAGACGACCGAGCTCGGCGGCGAACACGAGCCCGACCGACACCGCGGCTCCGTGCCGCCAGCGATACTGCTCGCGTCGCTCGATGGCGTGGGCGAGGGTGTGCCCGTAGTTCAGGATCTCCCGTAGATTCGATTCCCGCAGATCGGCGGCCACGACCCTGGCCTTGACTTCCACGGACCGTCTGATGAGCTCCGGCAGTACGTCGCCGGTCGGATCGAGCGCCGCAGCGGGGTCTGATTCGATGATGTCCAGAATCGCCGGGTCGGCGATGAAGCCGGTCTTGATCACCTCGGCCAGGCCCGACACGATCTCGTTCTTCGGCACTGTCTCGAGTGTCGCGAGGTCGACCAGCACCGCGGCCGGTTCGTGGAACGAGCCGACCAGGTTCTTGCCGGCATCGGTGTTGATTCCGGTCTTTCCACCGACGGCGGCGTCGACCATGGCCAGCAGAGTCGTCGGAACGTGGACGATTCGAACGCCGCGCATCCACGTCGCCGCAACGAAACCGGCGAGATCGGTGGCCGCGCCGCCGCCGAGCGAGACGATGGCGTCACTTCTGGTCAGGCCGATGCGTCCCAGCACCTCCCAACAGAATCCGGCGACCGCGAGGTCCTTGCCGTCCTCGGCGTCCGGAATTTCGATGCGGTGTGCATCGATCCCCTTGTCCGCCAACGCTGCTCGCACTGCTTCGGCCGTCTCGGCCAGGGGTGGCTGATGGAAGATCGCGACCGTCGCGGTTCCGGCGAGCTCGTCGACGAGGTCCGTCAACAGGCCTCGGCCGATGATCACCGGGTAAGGGTTGGCACTCTCGACCTGGACGCGTACGGGCTCTGTCATCGAATCACCTTCATCTACTGGGGGTTTCGTCGTTCACTTCGCGAACGGGCACCGGTGCGAGAGCAGTGAGCTTGGCCACCAACTGATTCACGACTCGGGCCGGACTACGACTGTCCGTCCGCACTCGCACGGTGGCAACCGAGCGATAGAGCGGGCGGCGGTGACGCATCAATTCCTGGTACTTGGCGCGCGGGTCCGGGCCCGCGAGCAGTGGCCGAGACGTGTTGGCTCCCGTTCGCCGAAGCCCCTCCGACACACTGATTTCCAGATAGACCACAGTGTGCGCAGCAAGCAGCTTCCGGGTTGCAGCCGACAACACGGCTCCGCCGCCGAGGGAAAGAATGCCGTCGTGCGAGGCCAGGGCATCGGCGACTATCCGCTCTTCGATCTCGCGAAATGCAGGCTCACCGTCGTGCGAGAAGATATCCGCAATGGTTCGCCCGGTTTTTCGTTCGATGGCCACGTCGGTATCGAACAGATCCAGATTCAACGCCTGGGCCAGTCGCCGTCCGATGGTCGATTTCCCTGCACCCGGCGGTCCGACGAGGACCGCGTACGGGCTCATCGCGGAGGTCGGGCGGCGGTGCCCTTCACGTAGTGGTCGACGTTGCTCGTCGTCTCCGCCAGCGAATCCCCACCGAACTTCTCCAACGCTGCCTGCGCGAGCACGAGGGCAACCATCGTCTCTGCCACGACCCCGGCGGCCGGAACAGCGCATACGTCCGAGCGCTGGTGGATGGCGACCGCTTCGTCGCCGGTCGACATGTCCACCGTCGACAGGGCGCGGGGAACCGTGGAGATGGGCTTCATCGCGGCACGCACCCGCAGAGCCTCACCGTTGGTCATTCCGCCTTCGATCCCGCCCGCACGGTTCGTCGAGCGGAGAACTCCGTCTGGCCCCGGCTTGATCTCGTCGTGTGCGACACTGCCGCGTCGGCGCGCGGTCTCGAAACCGTCGCCCACCTCGACACCCTTGATCGCCTGGATGCCCATCAGCGCAGCCGCCAGTCTGGCGTCGAGCTTGCGTTCACCCGAGACGAACGAGCCGAGGCCGACCGGCAGTCCGTGCACGACGACCTCGACGATGCCGCCGAGGGTGTCGCCGTCTTTCTTGGCGGCTTCGATCTCGGCGATCATGGACTCCTCGGCGGCCTTGTCGAAGGCCCGCACCGGAGACTCGTCGATGGTATCGATGTCCGCGCCCGCGGGCGGCGGGCCGACGTAGGGATCCGAGGCACCGATGGAGATCACGTGCGAGACGACGTCGATGCCGAACGCCTGCTTCAGGAACAGCCGCGCGACCGTTCCGATCGCCACCCGCGCCGCGGTCTCACGCGCACTGGCACGCTCGAGCACCGGACGTGCGTCGTCGAAACCGTACTTGAGCATCCCGGAGAAGTCGGCATGCCCGGGTCGTGGTCGAGTCAGTGGAGAGTTGCGGGCCAGATCGGCGAGGACGGCCTCGTCGACGGGGTCGGCCGACATCACCTGTTCCCACTTCGGCCATTCGGTATTACCGACCTCGATCGCCACCGGCCCGCCCATGGTCCGGCCGTGACGAACGCCGCCCGTGAGGGTCACCTTGTCCGCTTCGAACTTCATGCGAGCACCGCGGCCGTAACCGAGGCGGCGGCGAGCGAGTTGGCGAGCAATGTCGTCCGAGGTCACCTCGACTCCCGCGACCATTCCTTCGAGGATGGCGACGAGAGCGGGTCCGTGGGATTCTCCGGCAGTTATCCAGCGCAGCACTCGAACATCTTTTCACGTCGTGGCCGCCGCAACTGCCAGCAGGGTGGCCGCGCACATCGACGGCCCGTGCGCGATGCGCGCACCGGGGTATCCGCAGACCGCCGCGATCGACCCCACCACGGCTGTGGCCACCGGCGCCGCCAACGCCGCGACGGTCCACCCGGCTGTACCGCCCAGGCAAGCGATCGAACCCACCGACCAGGCGAGCTTGACGTCACCCGCGCCGAACGCCCTCGGCGCACCGAGATGAACCACGAGGTAGATGCCGAACAGCAGCCCGCCGCCCAGCAGAGCCTGAGCCGAACCCGTCGCCACCAGCACTGCTGGAACCACGACCGCACCGGGAACGGTCAACACGTTCGGCAGCCGGCGACACCGCAGGTCGACGGCGATCAGCGCTGCGAACCACCACGTCAGTACGCACCAGGTGATCAGCCCCCACGACGCGGCATCCGGGCTCTCCCCGAACCGCCACCACGCCCACCCGGATCCGAGGACACACAGCGCCGGTAGAAGACGCGGCTCCCATCGACGCAACACGACGCGCAGCACCACACCGGCGACAGCACCGACCGTGACAGCAACACCCAGACTCCACATGGCTCGAAGCGTCGCACCGAGACGAACCGAGTTGCGCGCACAGTCCAGGTCACGAAAAGACCTGTGGACAACCGCCGCCCTGTGTACAGCCGATGTCTTGTGCACAGCCGATGACCCGACGGGCGCAGATCGAGGTTGCTCGCCGGTCGACCACAGACGCGGCTACAGAACGACGCCGAGCGCCTCTCGCATGGCCGATCTGGGTGCCGGCATACCGGTGAATTGCTCTACCTGCCCGTAGGCCTGGTTGAGCAGCATCGACAGTCCGCTGATGACCGTTCCGCCGGCGTCGTCGACCGCAGCGGCGAGTGCGGTCGGCCAGGGGTCGTAGATCGCATCGAGTACGACGGGTGCCCGGCCGAGAGCGGCCGCGAAGGGGGCAACTCCGGCTGCGGGCACGGTGCTGACCAGCACGGCCGACGCCGCTGCGACGTCGGCGAGCCCGGGATCGCTGAACTGTGCGAAGTCGGCGCGGAGCCCGGCGGCCACCGCGCACTCGAGAGTGGCCGTCGCACGATCGGCCGATCGAGCAACCACCGTGACCGACGCGGCACCCAGTGTTGCCAGTGCCACGATCGCGGGTCTCGACGTACCTCCTGCACCCACCACCGTCACGGCGGCACCGGTCAGATCGTCGATTCGAGCATCTCGCAGTGCGCCGACGACGCCGTCCACGTCCGTGCAGTCCGCCCGCCATCCCGACGTCGTCCGCAGCAGAGTGTTGGCCGACCCGGCCATGACGGCGCGTTCGGTACGTTCCGACGCGTACGTCAGAGCGGCGACTTTGCCGGGCATCGTCACCGACACGCCGACCCAATCCGGCCCGAAACCGTCGACCAGTCCGGGAAGTTGCTCGGCCGTGCACTCGATGCGGTCGTAGGTCCACTCGTCGAGGCCGAGGGCGCGGTAAGCCGCCCGATGGAGCACCGGTGACTTCGAGTGCTCGATCGGGCTGCCGAGTACGGCGGCACGCATGTCAGCGGCCGCTGTCGAGGAATCCGGCTTCCACCTTGCCGATGTTGGCCAGGTGCTCGTCGTAACTGCGGGTGAACAGCGTCTCCCCAGCCTGGTTGATGGTCACGAAGTACAGCCAGTCTCCGTCGGCCGGCATCTCGACGGCCTGTACCGCACCGATGCTCGGGGACGAGATCGGAGTGGCGGGCAGCCCTTCGCTGGCATAGGTGTTCCAGGGCGTCACCGTGGCGCGATCGGCGTCGGTGGTGGCCACCTCGGTGGTGTCGAGCGAGTAGTTCACCGTCGAGTCGAATTCGAGCTTCTGCGGCACCGCGAGACGGTTGAGGATCACCCGCGCCACTTTGCTGAAGTCCTGCGGCAGGGATTCACGCTCCACCAGCGAGGCCGCGACGAGTGTGTCGTACGGGGTCAGTCCGGAGTTGCTGCCCGCGGTGAGGATTCCGGTGTCCTCGTACCGGGTGGCGCTCTCGGACACCAATTGCTTCAGGATGTCCGCAGGAGCGGCGCTGGGATCGAAGTCCCACGTTCCGGCGGAGATCAGACCCTCGAGTTGCCGGTCTCGGTCCGGCACGCCCTCGACGCGGTCGGTTGCCCACTGCGGCACTCCCAGGGCTGCCGGATCGTCGACCGCTCCTGCTGCGTTCAGATCGTCGTAGCTGATGCACGTCGGACTGCCGCTGCCGGTCCGATCCACGCAGCTGGCCTCGGAGATCAAGGTGTAGATCCCCTTCTTGACCGAACCGGTGTTCACGTCTCTCGCGTCGTGCAGTTGACGCCCCTCCGAGATGACCATGTTTCCCACCCGCGAGGCAGGATCCACCAGCTCCTCGACCGCGCGGGAAGCCGGAACACCGCTGGTGAGCAGGTAGAAGCCCGGCTGGACCGACGTGATCGCATTGTTCTGCAGCGCAGCTTCGAGGAACGCTCCGGAACTCGCCACCACGCCCTTGTCCGCAGCCTCGGTACCAATTTGCTGGGCGGTGTCGTTGGGATGGACCTGAATCACGACTCCGTCACCGGACGAACCGGCCGCGAAGTCCTCGTTCGGTGTCGTTCGATTCCCGAACTTGTTCACTGCGAAGTACCCCCCTCCTGCCACGGCGACGACCAACAGCAGCCCGAGAACCAGGGCGACTACTCGGCCACGACGCTTCCGGCTGGACGCAGCGCGTTCCCTGCGACCGGCGGCGCGGCTCCGACCCACGGCCTGCGGCATCGCTCCGGCATCCGGGTCGACTACCGGGCCGCCGCCGGCTTCGCGGTCCGCACGACGGGTGCCCTGCGTATGCGGTTCACTGCGTTGCGGCGGCCGGGACCGATTCATACTCCGGTGGAACTCACTGCCCTCGTCCACGCGATACCCGATCGGATCGGTGTGGGCCTCGTCCGGAGCCACCCGCCGTCGACCCCGATCATCGGACCCATGGTTGCTCACTCGTCGACCTCCGTCGATCCTGAATTCGTCGTTGCTCGGTGCGCCGCGGCCCGTCGTTCGTCAAGCCAACCCTGCAGTATCGCTACCGCGGCGGCCTGGTCGATGACCGATCGCTGATCCTTCGCGCGCACACCACTCTCCCGTAAGGCACGCGACGCGCTCACCGTAGTCAGTCTCTCGTCGGCCATGCGAATCGGCACGCCGGCCAACCGCCTGTGCAGAGAACGGCCGAATCTCTCCGCCGCGTCGACTGCACTTCCACGTTCACCGCGCAACGTCCGAGGCAGTCCGATGACGACCTCGACGGCCTCGTACTCGGCGATAATTTCCGCCACCCGGACGACGTCCGGCGCATCGGGTCCCTTGACCTTGGACCGCGGCACCGTTTCGACGGGCGTCGCGAGGACGCCGTCGGGGTCGGACGACGCGATGCCGATGCGAACGCTCCCGACGTCGATGCCGATGCGTCTGCCGCGGCCCGGATCGTCGACGCCGGGTCGATCGGGGCCTCGCCCCTGAGTCGGCACGATCGTCAGTGGGTGGTGAGTTCGGTCAATCGCGCCCGAGCGGCGTCGATCCCTGCGGCGATGCCCGCGACATCCGAGCCCGATCCCTGGGCGAGTTCGGGCTTGCCACCACCTCGGCCACCGATGCTCGGGCCGAACGACGCGACCAGCTCGCCGGCCGCGATTCCGGTCTCCTGGGCGGCCTTGTTCACCGAGACCACGAACGGGACCTTGCCACCGACCGTGCCGAACAGCACGACCACGGCCGGATCCGTCCCGAGTCGGCCGCGGATGTCGGTGGCCAGCGTGCGCAGGTCGTTCCCGCCGACGCCGTCGGGTGCCTGCGCGACGACTGCTCGCACGTCACCGAACCGTTCGGCCTTACCGACGTACTCTCCCGCCGAGGCCAGTACGGCCGCGGCCTTGACCGACTCCAGTTCCTTCTCGGCGACCCGAAGACGCTCCACCAGGTTCTCGATGCGCGCCGGCACCTCCTCGGACGGGACCTTCAACGACGACGCGACGCCGGCCAAGAGCGCGCGTTCCTTCGCCAGGTAGCGGTACGAGTCGAGGCCGACGAAGGCTTCGACGCGGCGTACTCCCGAGCCGACCGAGGATTCGCCGAGGATGGTGACCGGACCGATCTGCGACGAGTGTTGGACGTGAGTGCCACCGCACAGTTCCATCGAGAACGGCCCGCCGATCTCGACCACGCGGACCTCGTCGCCGTAGTTCTCGCCGAACAGCGCCATTGCCCCCATCTTCTTGGCGCTGTCGAGGTCGGTGACGAGGGTGTTGACCTCGTAGTCCGAGCCGACCGCATCGTTGGCGACATTCTCGATGTCGTCGCGCTGCGCCTCGGACAACGAGCCCTGCCAGGAGAAGTCGAATCGCAGGTACCCCGGCTTGTTCAGCGAGCCTGCCTGCGTCGCATTGGGTCCGAGCACCTGGCGCAGTGCGGCGTGCACCATGTGCGTGCCCGAGTGTCCTTGGGTGGCGCCCTTGCGCCAGGCGTGGTCGACGTCGACATGCACGGTGTCACCCTCGGTGATCTGGCCGGTATCGACCACGGACTTGTGGGTCCACACCTTCTTGGCGATCTTCTGCACATCGTTGACCTTGACGGTCAGGCCGGGTGCGGTGATGGTGCCGATGTCGGCGATCTGACCACCGGATTCCGCGTACAGCGGGCTGCGGTCGAGGATGATCTCCACGCTCTCGCCGGCGACCGCGGTCGGAACCCGAACGCCGTTGGAGATCAACGCGAGAACCGTTGCCTCGGAACCGAGTTCGTCGAACCCGGTGAACTCGGTCGGCGAACCGTCGACGAAATCCTTGTAGACGGTGAGGTCGGCGTGTGCATGCTTGCGCGCGCGGGCGTCCTCTTTGGCGCGAGTGCGTTGCTCGGCCATCAACGAGCGGAATCCGTCTTCGTCCACGGACAGTCCGGCCTCGGCGGCCATTTCGAGCGTCAGGTCGATCGGGAACCCGTAGGTGTCGTGCAGCGCGAAGGCTTCGGCGCCGCCGATCTTTTTCGCGCCCGACGCCTTGACGGCCTCCGCGGCACCCTCGAACAGCCGCGAGCCCGACGTCAGGGTCTTGAGGAAGGCGGTCTCCTCCCCCACTGCGACGGTGAGGATGCGATCGAAGTCCGTGACCAGGTTGGGGTACGACTCGGCCATGGTGTCGCGGACGACGGTGATGAACTGCGCCATCGTCTCGTCGGGTGCGCCGAGGAGTCGCGCGGATCGGACGATGCGACGCAGCAGGCGCCGAAGCACGTAGCCGCGGCCGTCGTTGCCGGGATTGACTCCATCGGAGATCAGCAATGCAGCGGTGCGCGCGTGGTCGGCGATGACGCGGAAGCGGACGTCGTCGTCGTGGTTACTGCCGTAGGTCCGACCCGACAGCTCCTCTGCCTTGGCGATGACCGGCCGCACGAGATCGGTCTCGTACACGTTGTCGACGCCTTGGAGCAGGAATGCCACGCGCTCGACGCCCATGCCGGTGTCGATGTTCTTCTTCGGCAGTGGGCCGAGGATCTCGAAATCGTCCTTGCTGATGCCTTGGCCGCGTTCGTTCTGCATGAAGACGAGGTTCCAGATTTCGATGTACCGGTCCTCGTCGGCTTCGGGGCCGCCTTCGGCACCGAACTCGGGGCCTCGGTCGTAGTAGATCTCCGAGCAGGGTCCACAGGGTCCGGGGATTCCCATGGACCAGTAGTTGTCGGCCATTCCACGACGTTGGATGCGTTCGTCGGGCAGACCGGCGATCTCCTTCCACAGCTCGATCGCCTCGTCGTCGTCGAGGTAGGCCGTGGCCCAGATCCGCTCGGGATCGAACCCGTAGCCGCCGTCTTCGACGCTGTCGGTCAGCAGGGTCCAGGCATGCTTGATCGCGTCGCGCTTGAAGTAATCGCCGAACGAGAAGTTTCCGGCCATCTGGAAGAACGTGTTGTGCCGAGTGGTGATACCGACGTTCTCGATGTCGAGGGTGCGCACGCACTTCTGGACGCTCGTCGCCGTCTTGTACGGCGGCGTCTGCTGCCCGAGGAAGAACGGCACGAAGGGAACCATGCCCGCGTTGACGAACAGCAGGTTGGGATCGTCGAGGATCAACGACGCACTGGGTACTTCGGTGTGTCCCGCCTTCACGAAATGGTCGAGGAAACGCCTGCGGATCTCATGGGTCTGCACTGATACAGGTTAGCGTCGTCAGACCCTGTGCCGATTCGAGGGCCTATCGGCCTCGGATGATGCGCCGCAGTTTCCCCACCCTGGTCGCGATTTCGCGCTCGGCACCGTGTTCGGTGGGCTCGTAGTAGTTCACGCCCACCAGTTCGTCGGGCGGATACTGTTGCCCCAGCACGCCACCCGGACTGCTGTGCGGGTATTTGTATCCGACCGCGTTGCCCAACCCCTGGGCACCCTTGTAGTGGCCGTCGCGCAGATGCGGAGGCACCGATCCGGACTTGCCTGCGGCGACGTCCGCCATGGCCGCTCCGAGGGCGCCGATCACGGCACCGGACTTGGGCGCTGTCGCCAGGTGAATGGTTGCCTGCGCCAGCGCCAGTCGCGCCTCCGGCATCCCGATCATCTGCACGGCACTCGCCGCGGCGGTGGCCGTCTGCAGTGCGGTGGGATCGGCCATCCCGATGTCCTCGCTCGCATGGACGACGAGCCGCCGCGCGATGAAGCGGGCGTCCTCCCCCGCGGTGATCATGCGTGCGAGGTAATGAAGTGCGGCATCGACGTCGGATCCCCTGATGGACTTGATGAACGCGCTGATGACGTCGTAGTGCTGGTCGCCGTCACGGTCGTAGCGCACCGCGGCCTTGTCGACACTGGCCTCGACCGTCGCGAGGTCCAGCGTTCCGTCGGTTGCGGCACCCGCTGCCGCCTCGAGGGCCGTCAACGCTCGGCGGGCGTCACCGGCCGCGAGCCGCACCAGGTGATCCATTGCGTCCTCGGCGATGGTCACCGCACCGTCCAGGCCTCGGGGATCGTTTGCCGCACGGGTCAGCAACAGTTCGATGTCCTCGGAGCCGAGCGGCTGCAATTGCAGCACCAGCGATCTCGACAGCAGTGGTGACACCACCGAGAAGGACGGATTCTCCGTCGTGGCGGCCACGAGCAACACGATTCGGTTCTCGACGGCGGCGAGCAGTGCGTCCTGCTGCGTCTTGGAGAAACGGTGGACCTCGTCGATGAACAACACGGTCTGCTCACCGGACAACAGCCGGCGGCGCGC
Organism: Rhodococcus sp. NKCM2511; assembly: GCF_014905595.1. Lineage (NCBI taxonomy): Bacteria > Bacillati > Actinomycetota > Actinomycetes > Mycobacteriales > Nocardiaceae > Rhodococcus > Rhodococcus sp. NKCM2511. The sequence continues at coordinate 351,625 of NZ_BNHJ02000001.1, forward strand.
GAGTTCGATGACGTTGCGCACTTCCTTGACCCCGGCCGAGAGGGCGGACAACGCCTCGAACTTGCGACCGGTCGCCCCCGAGATCAACGACGCCAGCGTGGTTTTTCCTGTTCCGGGCGGGCCGTACAGCATCACCGAGGACGCTCCGGATCCCTCGACGAGACGACGCAACGGTGCGCCGGGTGCCAGCAGATGAGACTGCCCGACGACCTCGTCGAGCGTCGTCGGTCGCATGCGCACAGCGAGCGGTGCGTCGGGTCGCGGGTACGTGGAAGTCGGACGGGGCTCGTCGATCATCGGATCCGGTGCCGCGGGCGGATCGAACAATCCGTCGCCGTCCGACTCGTCGTCCGAGATGTCACTTCCGAAACCGCCGCTCACCGGTCGAACGCTACCGATTCGACGGTACGAAAGGCGAACGCGTTCGCGCTCAGCGGTCCCGCTTCGCGCGCAGAGCGGACACGACCGACTCGGCGTAGTCGGCGATATCGGGCTCTCCCGAACGCACTGCGCTGTCCTGGAGCACCGACCACCGCGAAATCAGCGCCTGCGACCGCGGTACCGACAGCTGGTGTGCGCGCGCCGCGGCAATTCGAGTGTGATCGTCGGGTAGGAACCAGTACGTGGTCAGCCACACCCAGATCAACCTCGCGTCGAGCAGCTTGGTCGCCAGCACGTGGTCGTCCGCCAGTGCAGGCCAGATGCCGACGACCTCCGAACGCCACGCGTCGATCATGGCCTGCTCCCGATCGTGCGAGAGCTCGAAACTGCACAAACACCCCGGGAACGACGCCAACGCGTACGTGATGTCGAGAGTGGCGTCTCGAAAACCGCCCCACTCGTAGTCGAGGAATCGAACGCCTTCGTCGTTGACGATGATGTTGTCGGGACACAGATCCGACGGGCTGAAGGCACGGAACGCCCCGTGAGCGAACAGCCGTCCGCTGCGCGAGACCCGTTCGAGAAGGACGTCCGGTGGTGCCCCTACTCCGAGCAATCCGGTCAACATGCCGGGTACCGCGGCGAGGGCGTCGGGTATCTGCGCGGAAATTCCGTCTGCCGAGTCGGGCTGGCCGACCCGCCGAAGCAATGCTGCGAAATCGTCCTCACGGCCCACGGTTGCCGCATGCATGCGCCCGAGCGCCTGAGCCATGGCCATCAACGAGTTGGTGACCATCGATGCATCGGAACTGCGCAGCAGCGTGGGGATCGCACTGGCGTCACCGAGGTCGCTCAGAATCAACAGCCGAGCATCGAGATCGTAGGCGTGCAGCTCCGGCCCCGGCCTGCTGTCGGTGGCCAGCGCATTCGCGAACTGGTACGAGGCGGCCTCGCGTAGAAATGCACTCGACCCGGCGACATCGGTGAGCTCGGAATGCAGCTCCGATTCTCCGGGAAGATCGCGCACCTGCTTGATGACAAGGGTTCGCGGAAGCTGAAAAGGATTCTCGGACACCTTCACTCGCAACACGATGGCTTGGCCACTACCCCCGAGGTCGACGGGATCGATCAGCGTCACCGGTGCCCCGGTGCGCTTGGTCAGTAGTCGCTGGGCTGCTGCCACTACCTCGGATACAGGGTCTGCAAGTGTTGCGGTCATCGTTGTCCAAGCTACCTGTTCGCTACGTCGTACTGTGCCGTGTCGCCGGCTACGAAAGAGACACAATTGTCCGTTTTGCGGCTTTCGAGATCCCATTCGTAGACCCGACCAGCTGGCCGGTTACCCCGAAGCCACCAAAGTATGCAGCGCGAATTACATTGGTGCAACGTCGACCGACACCGCGATCGTGCTCTTCTCGGCCTCGGTGTAGATGACCCCGCGCAACGGCGGAACGTCGGCATAGTCGCGGCCCCAGGCGACCGTCGCGTACCGCTCGTCGACCAGCTGATCATTGGTCGGATCGAAGGCCAGCCAGCGGTCGTCGGGCATCCACACCGCGGCCCACGCGTGGGTCGCATCGACACCGATCATGCGTTCTTTGCCCGGTGGCGGTTCCGTGGCGAGATAGCCCGACACGTACCGTGCCGCCAACCCCTGCGACCGCAGACAGGCGATGGCCAACCGAGCGAAGTCCTGACAGACCCCCGAACGTGCGGCGAGGACGTCGACCACGGTGGTCGATACCGTCGTGGACCCGGACAGATACCGAAAGTCGGTGAAGATTCGGTGCGTCAGATCGACGATGACGTCCGCGAGCGGACGCCCCGGCGTGAAACTGGGCGCGGCGTACGCTCGCACCTCGTCCGTGATCTCCGGCGTCGGCAGATCGAGGGCGAACTCCACCGCCGATGAACGTGCCGACTCCGCTGCATCGGTCCTGGTGGGGTCGAACATGGCCATCCGGGCCGATTCCCACGGGGCAGTCGCAGGCCACGACGTGGTCTCGTCCACCGGCCGCGGGTACACCTCGACGAGCGAATCCGCCGTGACGACCAGCTTCTCGTGATCGTTGGTCACGTGGAAGTACACGTCTTCGTTGCCGTAGACATCGACGCCGAACGATTGATCGGTGGGTGGCGGCTCCACCGTGACCGACTTCTCGACGCAGTGCTGCCCGTCCATGTCCCGCGGCGCGAGAAATCCTCGCCCGTAGGACGACGTGACGCGATCGGAGTAGGTGTACGTGGTGATGTGCTTGATTCGGTACCGACGACTCGTCATCGTGCCCCGCTTCCGATCCGCGCACCGACGCTGCCCCACAGCGGCTGGGTACCGCCCGGCAGCGACATGTGCGTCGCGAGAACAACTCGGGACAGTTCTTCGAGCGAATCGTGAATACCGTCCACGAGATCGATCAGTTCCACCCGCCGCCCGGTGGCGTCGACCGACTCCAGATCACCCGGGTCGACGCGCCGCAACCGAACCCGCATCTGCTCGACGAGTTGTTCGGGCCGCGAGCTACCGGACGCATCCGGTAGCGCCCCGAGGTCGTCACGAAGGCGGTCGAGTTGGTACACCAGTGCGCGAGGGTTGCCGGCGTCGAACAGCAGGAGCTGCGCAACTGCAGCCGGCCGTGCACGACCACTGTTGCGTCGGCGATAGATCACCGAGGACTCTGCCGCAGACAGCACCGAATCGATGACCGCCTGTTCGGTGGACGGCGTCAGGGCGTGACTCAGAGTCGCTGACAGCAACGCTGTCAGTTGCAATCCCCGCTCTATTCGCTTGCCCGCGTCCATCAGGTACCAACCGGCGTCGCGAACCATCGACTCCGACGCCAGTCCGGACAGCGCGAGCAGACCGCGCAGCACGCTCGATTGCGATGCAGCCAGCTGGGCACCGTTGTTGACGGCCGACTCGCCCAACTCATCGAGCGCGGTGTCGATGCGAGCGAGCACTGCCCAGGTGTCGTTCGAGAGTTGATCGCGCACCGCACGAGCTGCCTGTTGCATCCGATCGACCGACTGCGCCAGTGAACCGAGGCGCTCCACCGAGAGCATCAGCGAACGCATTTCGGCCATCGCATCGGCGCGGATCGTCTCGTCCAGGAATCCCGGTCCCGTGCGCGATACCTTCGTGACCGCTTCCAGCAGAAGCGGCAGGCTGTCGCTGCCGTCGAGCCACGGCATCGAGCGATAGTCCTGATCCCGCTCCCGGGCGGCGATGAGCAGACGTGTCATGTCCTCCGCGCGTTCGCTGTACCGACCGAACCAGAAGAGATCGCCCAGCACACGCGGGGAACTGACCACCTCGACGTTGGACGCGGCGTACTGCGGCAACTCCTCCACCGTGGCAGGCGGGGTGTGCGGAGCAGAATCGGCCGGAGTGACCCTCTCCACCGACTTGACCCACACGTCCTTGGAGGCGACGGTGATCAGTGGTTCGGTGACCGGCGCCGTGATCATGACCTGACCCAGACCGCCTCGCATCGGGGTGTAGCCGACCCGCTGCGCGACGGTGAACAAGCGCATTCCGACCTGGGCCGGAGCAACCGCCAACTGCTCCCCCGACCCGCTGCCCCACGACGAACCCACCGGAGCCAGCGAGAACTCCGGCACTTCCTGACCGGTCCATTTCCACGGAGCTGCCTCGACCTCGTCCCACAGCGCCCGGGCCGCCTGCTCGGTGAGATCGTGACCCACGACCGCGCGTCGGGACACGGTGGATCTCAATACCAGCGATCGGAAGCGAGTTCGCATGTGCGAGAGTGCGATCGGATCACCACCCCAATAGGTGGGGACCGAATCGAGAGTCAGATCCTCATCCAGCAGAGCCCGGCTCAGAGCCGGCAGCAACGGTGTCAGTGCGGGATTCTCGAGGACTCCGCTACCGAGAGTGTTGACCACGCTCACCGCACCGCGCCGCAGGACCTCGACCAGACCGACCACACCCAGATGCGAATCCTGACGCAGATCGAGCGGGTCAACGAACTCGGCGTCGACGCGTCGTAACACCACGTCCACCCGTCGCAGTGTGCCGAGCGAACGCATCCACAAACAGCCGTCCCGCACCACCAGATCGGCGTTCTCGACGAGCGGGAAGCCCAGAACCGTTGCCAGATAAGCCTGATCGAACGCCGTCTCGGAATGCGACCCCGGCGTCAACACCACCACGACAGGATCCTCGGCGGACGCGGGTGCAGCGTCACGCAGCGCTAAGCGCATCGCCCGAGCGAACGTCGACAGCGGCCTCGGATTGCTCGCCTGGAACAGCTCCGGCATCGCCCGCGACATCACTCGCCGATCGGCCAGCGCATACCCCACCCCGGACGGTGCCTGAGTGCGATCCGCAACGACCGAGAACCGGCCGTCGGACCCGCGCGCGATGTCGGCTGCGTGCATGAACAACTGATGCGGACCCGGGACGGTGATGGCGTGCGCCGGTCGAAGATAGCCGGGGTTGCCGAAGATCAGCTCGGGCGGAATCAGACCGCGCCGGACTGTCTCCTGCGCACCGTAGATGTCGGTCAGGATGGCGTCGAGCAGTTGCGAACGTTGAACCAGCCCCGCTTCGAGCCGATCCCATTCGTCCGCTGCAACGACGTACGGGACGCTGTCCAATCCCCACCGCACGGAACTGGGCCCGGGCTCGTTGCCGCCCGTCGGAATCGGGTTGTACGTGATTCCGTGATCGTCGACCAGCCGGCTGACCCGGGACTGCAACGTCTGCATGGCACCCGGGCCGGCGTCGCGCATACCGTCGACCAACTCCGCCCAGTGCGGACGCACCTTGTCGTCGGCAGCGAGCATCTCGTCGAACAGATCTCTGCGACCCGTCACGGCCTCACGTCGACCGTGATATTCGAGCCACGGTGACACGAGGTCGGGTGACACGGGGTCGGGCGCACCGGCCGCCGTCTCGCTGCGGCCCGCCTCGCTGTGAGCGGTATCCACGGGCACCATCGAGCCGTTGTTCCTTCCGTCGGTCGATCACACTCCGTCGCCGGATGAGGCGTGGTCGTTGCCGAATCCACCCGTTCCGCGTCGGACCGAAATCGCTACCGGTCGACTCGTTCTTTTCTTGCCCGCCTCAGGACGTGTGAACCCCGGTCCGGCGCAGGTCCAGCATGCCGGGCGCAGTCACGTCGATCGCTTGGCGAGCGTGCATCTCGAGCAATCTTGCTATGTCCACCTTGCCGGACGTGAACCCGCCCTCCTCGAAACGACCGTTGCGTCGCGCTTCCGCCTCCACCGAGTTGACCGGTGGACCGTCGTACGACCGTCCGCCGGGGTGCACCACGTGATACGAGCACCCGCCGACTGCGCGTCCGGTTTGCATCTCCACCAGATCGAATCGCAAGGGACTCTGCACCTCGATCGTGGGGTGCAGCGCGCTCGGCGGTTGCCAGGCGCGATAGCGAACTCCGGCGACCTGGACGTCCTGTCGCTCGGTGCGCAACATCGGTACCGGCACCCCGTTGCAGGTCAACAGGTAGCGGCCCACATCGGCACCGGCAACGCGAACCTGGATGCGCTCGACCGAGGAGTCCACGTAGCGCGCCGTGCCCGACGACGTCGACTCCTCCCCGAGCGTGTTCCACGGCTCGATTGCACCGCGCAGTTCGATCTCGGCATCGCCGACGACGGTGGTACCGATGCGCGGGAAACGAAACTCGGTGAACGGGTCCAGCCAGCTGGTATCGAATTCGATGCCGTGCTCGCGGAGGTCCTCGGCGACCCGGCCGATATCACCGATCACGAAGTGCGGCAACATGTATCGACCGTGCAGGTTGGCACCGTGCCGAATCAGTGGTGCTTCGAGCGGGGTATCCCAGAATCGCGAGACCATCGAGCGCACGAGTAAGGACTGCACCATCGCCATCTGATGATGCGGCGGCATCTCGAATCCGCGAAGTTCGAGCAGACCGAGCCTGCCGCGGGTGGAGTCGGGGCTGTACAGCTTGTCGATGCAGAACTCGGCACGGTGCGTGTTTCCGGTGATGTCGGTGAGCAGGTGCCGCAGCGCCCGATCGACGACCCACGGCGATGCCGAACGGTCGGCACCGGTCAGACGCTTGATCTCGCTGAACGCAACCTCGAGCTCGTAGAGCGACTCCTCACGACCTTCGTCGGCTCGGGGGGCCTGCGAGGTGGTACCGATGAATCGACCCGAGAACAGGTACGACAGCGACGGGTGACGTTGCCAGTGTGTCAACAGAGACACCAGCAGGTCCGGTCGGCGCAGCACCGGCGAATCGGACGGTGTGACGCCACCCAGGGTGATGTGGTTGCCACCGCCGGTGCCCCGGGTGGTGCCGTCGTTGTCGAAACCCTCGGTACTCAACCGTGATTTTCGCGCCTCGAGATACAAGCGCTCCATCAGCTCGTTCTGCTCCGCCCACGACGACGTCGGCTGAACGTTCACCTCGATGACCCCGGGATCCGGAGTGACCGTGAGGGTTTGGATACGGGGATCCGAAGGCGGGCCGTAGCCCTCGAGGACGACCGGTGTCTCGATCGCGGATGCGGCGCGCTCCACCCGAGAGACCAGATCGACGAAGTCGTCCAATCGATCCATCGGCGGCATGAACACGTGCAGTACGCCGTCGCGTACCTCGGCGACCAGTGCGGTCACCGCAGTTCCACCCACTCCGGACGTCTCCCGCACCGCCTGCGCGTAGCGTGACTCGGCCGGGTCGACGGCCCGGGGTGGTTGCTGCGTCAGCTGCGGGGTCGGCAGATCGGGTTTCGGTGCGGTGGGATCGGCCGGGTTCTCGACCGGACCCCCGTCCCACGAGATCGCTCGTAGCGGCAGACGGAGCCCGGCGGGAGAATCCCCCTCCAACAACACGATTCGCCCACGTCGCAGCTTCCAGTCTGCGCTCTGCCAGCCAGTGCCGTCCTCGGTCCGCGAGATCGGCAACACGAATGCCGCCGGTTCGTCGGTACTGGCGTCGAGCCGTTCGAGGAGAAGCCTTCTCGCAGCTGCGGAATCTGTCCCCGGTTCGAGATCGTCGGCGTCGGCCGGCGGATCCCCGTAGGGCTGACGCACCAGATCCAACAGCTTGACGAGCGGGTCCTCGTAGGCCGGACGCGCTTGCGAGGCGGGCAGACCCAATCCGTCGACCAGTCGGTCGATCAGCTTCTGCGATACGGAATTGTCGACTGGATCAGGACGCAGATCGTCCGCCGACCACGGATCGGCTATGAGGTCCGAGTCGTGCCACAGTGCCTGGCCGTCGGTGCGCCAGAACAAACCCACCTGCCATCGTGGGAGAGGCTCACCGGGATACCATTTGCCCTGGCTGCGCTGGACCATGCCGTCGGGCGCGTAGATGGTTCGAAGTCGTTCTGCGAGAACGCTGGCCAGCTTGCGCTTGTGCGGACCGTCTGCGGTGGTGTTCCACTCGGGCGCTTCCTGGTTCTCGATGGCGACGAACGTCGGCTCACCACCGACGGTCAATCGAATGTCCTGGTCGAGCATGCGCCGGTCGATCTTCTCGGCCGTGGCCTCGATCGCGTCCCACTGCTCGGCCGTGTAGGGCAACGTTGTGCGCGGATCCTCGTGAACACGCACCACCGTGTTCGAGAAGTCCAGTTCGGCTGTGCATTTGCTCGTCGCGCCGGAAATCGCGGCCGCGGTCGACGGATGCGGCGTGGCCGACAGTGGAATGTGACCCTCGCCGGCGAACAGGCCCGAGGTGGGGTCCATTCCGACCCAACCGGCACCGGGGAGGTACACCTCGGTCCAGGCGTGCAGGTCGGTGAAGTCCTCGACCGGCCCAGACGGACCGTCCAGCGATTTCACGTCCGAGGACAATTGGACGAGGTAACCCGAGACGAAACGCGCGGCCAGGCCCATCTGACGAAGGACCGACACCAGCAACCACGCGGAGTCACGGCACGATCCCACGGCGGACGTCAACGTCAGGTCCGGGGTCTGCACTCCGGGCTCCATCCGCACCGAGTAGCCGACGTCCGCCATCACGGCCTGATTGGCCATGACGAGAAAGTCGATGGTGCGCAACGATTCTCCGCGCTCGACGACGGCGGCCTGCAGCTTCTCCACCCACGCGGACACGACCGGCCCGGGCCCGGAACCGGCCTTGTCCTCGTCCACCGGGCGAAGATAGGGCTCGAGATCGGGCAGATCGTGTTCCTCGTATGCGAAGCCGAAGTGCTCCGCCCATTCCTCGACGAAAAAATCCAACGGATTGATCGACGCCATGTCCGCAACGAGTCCGACCGTGATGGACAGATGGTCGGTTCGCTCGGGGAACACCACGCGGGCGAGAAAGTTGCCGAAGACGTCCTGCTGCCAGTTGACGAAATGCTCGGCCGGCTCGATCTTCAGCGAATACGCCTCGATGGGAGTGCGCGAATGCGGTGCCGGTCGCAGCCTGATCTCGTGCGGAAAGATCTTGACCGTGCGGTCGAATCGGTAACTGGTGCGATGTTCGAGTGCAACCTTGATGCCCACGGCGAGCCCCTCGTGATAGTCCCGGTATGGGTAGAAACAACAACCCTAGTGGGCCCCGGCCCGGTGCGCTCGGCAAGAATTCGAACCATCGACGATGCCCGACGGTATTCGGGCCCGCACGACCGTCCACGTGTCGAACGCCTTGACACGCCTCATCGGTCTACGGTTCGCTCAGCTTCGAAAATGCGGACGAATCGTCGACATACCACGCCAGACATGAAGGGTGAACCGTGAGTGAAAACCCGCCCGACGGACCGCAATACGGTCGCGGACCCAACCCGGACCAGCCGGACCCGAACACGCCGCAGACACCGGGAAACGGGTACCCACCACCCGGCAACTACCCGCATCAGGGCAGCTACCCGCCACCGCCCGGCAACTACCCGCATCAGGGCAGCTACCCGCCACCGCCCGGCAACTACCCGCCTCAGGGCGGCTATCCTCCCCCTCCCGGAAACTACCCACCGCCGCCCGGAAACTACCCACCTCAGGGCGGCTATCCGCCTCCGGGCGGCTACCCACCCCCTCCCGGAAACTACCCACCGCCGCCGGGAAACTACGGGAACTACGGAAATCAGAACTACGGACAGACACCTCTCGGACCCAACCCCGGTCGACTCGACGTCGGTGCTGCACTGAGCTACGGCTTCGACAAGTTCAAGGCCAACACCGGACCGTGGCTCGGTATCACGGCCATCGTGTGGGCGGTCAGCGTCGCCGTGTTCATCGTCACGTTCGCATCGACCCTGACGGCCGCGGTCGCTGCTGCCGACCGAGGTGAAAGTACTGCCGTCGCGGCGACGTCGGGCGCATTCCTGGTGGTGACCACGATCGCGACATTCGTGTCCTACTTCGTGAATGCGGCATACGTACGGGGAGCGTTGGACGAAACGGGTGGGCCACAGAAGCCGACGTTCGGCAGGTTCTTCCAACTCACGAACGTTCCGCAGATTGCGGTACTGGCTGTGATCTGGACGGTGGCCAGCGTCGTGCTGAGCTTCGTTCCTTTCCTGGGCACCGTCCTGCTGGTCGTGATCGGTTTCCTCGCGAACTTCGCACTGACTTTCCTGATCGATCGAAACCAGTCGGCGATCGAGTCGATCAAGTCGTCTATCGACCTGACGGTCAAGAACTTCGGCCCGGTCCTGCTGCTGTTGCTGGCCCTCGCCGCCATCAACTTCATCGGCATTGTGCTGTGCGGCCTCGGTCTGCTCGTCACCCTTCCGGTCTCGGTGATCGCCACCAACTACGCCTACCGCGTACTCACCGGCGGGCCCCTGACTCCCGCGCGCTGATCTCGCACCACGACAGACGCGAATGTCCCCGTAACGCACTGCGTTACGGGGACATTCGTTCTTGCGGACCTCGGGTGGAGGCTAGGCCTCTGTCGGCGCTTCTTCCTTCTTCTCCGGCGTGAAGTCGACGCCCGATTCCTTGCGCTGCTGCGCGGTGATCGGTGCGGGCGCGTCGGTCAACGGGTCGATGCCGCCACCGGACTTGGGGAATGCGATGACCTCACGGATGGAATCGACTCCGGCAAGCAGCGCGGTGATGCGATCCCAACCGAACGCGATTCCGCCGTGCGGCGGCGCGCCGTAGCTGAAGGCATCGAGAAGGAAGCCGAACTTCTCCTGGGCCTCTTCCTTGCCGATCCCCATGATCGCGAACACTCGTTCCTGAATGTCCTTGCGGTGGATACGAATACTGCCGCCGCCGATCTCGTTTCCGTTGCAGACGATGTCGTAGGCGTAGGCCAGAGCAGATCCCGGATCGGTGTCGAATGTGTCCATCGACTCCGGCTTCGGCGACGTGAACGCATGGTGCACGGCCGTCCACGCCCCGGACCCGACGGCGACGTCGCCACTGGCGGTGGCGTCGGACGTGGGCTCGAACAGCGGCGCGTCGACGACCCACACGAACGCCCACGCCTTGGGGTCGATCAGGTCGAGCTTGCGTGCGATCTCGCCGCGGACGGCGCCGAGCAGTCCGCGGGAGGCCTTGACCGGACCGGCGGAGAAGAAGATCGCGTCGCCGTTCTTCGCGCCGACGTGCGCAGCGAGGCCGTCCCGTTCGGCGTCGGTCAAGTTCTTCGCGACCGGGCCGCCGAGGGTGCCGTCCTCACCGACCAGCACGTAGGCCAGGCCCTTGTGTCCACGCTGCTTGGCGAATTCCTGCCAACGGTCGAGCTGCTTACGGGGCTGCGACGCACCGCCGGGCATGACGACCGCACCGACGTACGGAGCCTGAAAGACGCGGAACGTGGTGTCGGAGAAGAAATCCGTGCACTCGACCAGTTCGATGTCGAATCGAAGATCGGGCTTGTCGGAGCCGTACCGGCGCATGGCCTCGGCGTAGGTGATCCGCGGGATGGGTGCCGTGAAGTGGTGCCCGACGAGCTTCCACAGCGACGCCAGAATTTCTTCGGCCAACAGGATGACGTCGTCCTGGGTGACGAAGCTCATCTCGACGTCGAGCTGGGTGAACTCGGGCTGACGATCGGCACGGAAGTCTTCGTCTCGATAGCAGCGAGCGATCTGGTAGTACCGCTCGATACCGCCGACCATCAGCAGCTGCTTGAACAGCTGTGGGCTCTGCGGCAGTGCGTAGAAGCTACCCGGCTGCAGACGAGCGGGAACGAGGAAATCCCGTGCGCCCTCGGGGGTGGACCGCGTCAGCGTCGGGGTCTCGACCTCGACGAACTCGTGGTGCGCCAGAACCGATCGGGCGGCGGCGTTGACGTGCGAACGCAGTCGAATGGCATGGCCGGGGCCCTCACGGCGCAAGTCGAGGTAGCGGTATTTGAGGCGTGCTTCCTCACCGGGCTGATCGTCGAGCTGGAACGGCAACGGTGCGGCCTCGGACAGGACCTCGATCTCGGATGCCTCGACCTCGATGGCGCCGGTGGGGATCTCGTAGTTCGCGTTGCCCTCCGGACGACCCTCGACCTTGCCGGTCACCTTCACCACGTACTCGGCGCGCAGTCGGTGGGCCTGCTCGAGTGCTGCTCCCTCGCGGAAGACGACCTGAGACACACCGGAGGCGTCACGCAGATCGATGAAGATGACGCCACCGTGGTCGCGTCGACGGGCCACCCATCCCGTCAACGTCACAGTTCGGTCGACGTGCTCGGGGCGTAATGAGCCGGCGAGATGGGTGCGCAGCACGGGTGTCCTTTCGAGAAAAATCCGCTGATCGTGTTCTTCGCTCACCGATCCTACGGAGCACATCACCATAGAAGGAAACGAGATGCCGTCCCGGCATGCGAAGCTAAGGCCGACAGTGGCGGCATCGGTTCGCACCGCAGATGCGGGCTCGGCGGAGGGGAACTCCAACATGACGTTCAGAGAAGGCTCGCAAACGACACCGGGCCGAGTCTCCGTCGGTGGTAGCGGCGGAGGCGGCGGACGCGGCAAGTTGGCGATCGGCGGTGGCGCGGGTGGGCTGGTCATCATCGTCCTCGCGCTGCTCTTCGGCGGCGACCCGGGAGCAATCCTGAACCAGATCAGCGGTGGCGACAGCTCTGCGGGTCAGAACGGCTCCGGGACGTCGGGAACTCTCGACTGCGACGTAGCAGACGCGAACAGCAACGTGAACTGCCGCGTCGACTTCACGGTGGGAAGCCTGGACACCGTCTGGGAATCGCAGCTGCAGCCTCAAACCGGCGTCGCCTACGTCCAGCCGGACGTGCGGTTGTTCTCCGGAGCAACGAACACCGGCTGCGGCAACGCCACCAGCGCCGTCGGGCCGTTCTACTGCCCGGCCGATTCCACGGCGTATTTCGATACGAGCTTCTTTCAGGTCCTGGTCGATCAGTTCGGCTCCAGCGGTGGGCCACTGGCACAGGAGTACGTCGTGGCGCACGAGATCGGCCACCACATCCAGAACCAGTTGGGCGACATCGGGCGCGCACAGCAAGACCCTCAGGGTCCCGAGTCCGGTGGCGTGCGGGTGGAATTGCAAGCCGATTGCTACGCAGGAATCTGGGCGCACTACGCGGCCGAGACCGTCGACCCGAAGAGCGGCGTCCCATTTCTCGAACCGCTGACCTCCGCCCAGATCGACGACGCACTGTCCGCCGCATCCTCGGTGGGCGACGACCGGATTCAGCAGGCGTCCACCGGCCGGGTCAACCCCGAGGGCTGGACGCACGGCTCGTCCGCCCAGCGCCAGGCGTGGTTCTCCACCGGCTACGAGACCGGACAAGTGGCCGCCTGCGACACGTTCTCGGCTCGCGACCTCGACAATCCCTGAACCAGTACTGCTCAGAACAGCGTGAGTGCCGGCCCCGAGGTCACCAACCCGCGGGGTTCGGCAGGCTCGTTCGCGGGCAACGCGCGGGTCTGGTCGGCGGCGAAACCCTAGGTGTCGAGCAGCGGATCGATTCTCGCCTTCAGCCACTGCTTGTACTCGGGAGTGACGTACGCCCCGTGTCCGTAGAGCTGGCGGTATCTGCGTACCAACGCCGGGTGCTCCTTCACCAGCCAGCTCATGTACCAGTCCTTGGTGCTCGATCGAAGATGCATCGGCAGCGCCGTGACGGTCGTCGCCCCGGCCTCGGCCAGCGCAGCGATCAGCCCGTCGAGTTGTTTGGCTCCGTCGGTGAGAAACGGAATGACCGGCGCCACCAGCACACCGCAGTCGAGTCCCGCATCCCGCACGGCGCGGATGAGGTCCAACCTTGCTCGCGGACTGGGTGTTCCGGGTTCGAGCTGCTTCTGCAAATCTGCATCGTGGATCGCCAAACTGATGCTCACGTGTACGTCGACCTTCTGTGCGGCCAGGGTCAGCAGCGGCAGATCCCGTCGCAACAGCGTTCCCTTGGTCAGGATCGAGAACGGCGTACCCGACTCGGTCAACGCGCGAATGATGCCGGGCATCAACCGATATCGCCCCTCGGCGCGTTGATAGGGATCGGTGTTGGTCCCCAGCGCGACCGGCTCCCGCTTCCAGGATCGACGTGCGAGCTCTTTGCGGAGGACTGCCGCAACGTTCGTCTTGACGACGATCTGCGAGTCGAAATCGTTGCCGGAATCGAGGTCCAGGTATTCGTGTGTCGGCCTCGCGAAGCAGTACCGGCACGCATGCGAGCATCCGCGCATCGGATTGACGGTCCACGAGAACGGCACCTGCGATTCGCCCGGAACCTCGTTCAGGGCACTCTTGCACAGCACCTCGTGAAATGTGATGCCCTCGAACTCCGGGGTCTGCAGGCTGCGGACAAGCCCGGACCGTTCCAGCCCCGGTAGCGCGCCCTCGTCTGCGGCATCGAGAGTCTGACCGGCCCATCGCATGCACACAGTCGAACATTTGTTCTATGCCGTGTCAAGGTCGGCATCGCTCCCCCGGTCGGATCCGGCAGCCGACAAGCGATAGCGTAGGGCCCGAAGTCGATCCTAGGAGTGCACCGCACGTGACCGCCCCGAACACACCGACCCTGGAACCCATTCTGCGCCTGGGCCTCACCCTGGGACCGGCCATCGAGATCGGTTCGGTGCCCGAAGGCGACCGAGTCGTCACCACCGTCCTCGGCGGGGCCGCACCCGGCCCGGACATCGAGGGCACTCTGGCTGCTCGATCGACCGTCGTCAGCGTCACCCGGCCCGACGGGTGCACCGAGTTCAGCAGCGATCTCGTCCTCGAATTGGCAACCGGCGGTTACCTTTCGCTCGACTACCGAGGAGTCCAGTTCGGACCGGCCGAGGTCATCGACGCTCTGAACGATCCCGACCGAGAGGTCGACCCGGCGACCTACTACTTCCGCGGCACGTTGCGAGTGTCGACCGCTGTTCCGAAGTTCACGTACCTCAACCGGGCCCTCGTCGTCACCTCCGGCTCACGATCGGCCGAGGCCGTGGTGCTCGACGCATTCCTGGTGACCTGAGAGCCGTCCGCTCTCATCCGAGCAGCTGCGCGACCTCACGGTCGGTCAACGTCGCATGCGGAGTGCGACCTTTGCTGCGAACAAGTTCGATCGCTCGGTAGAGAGGTCGCTCGTCGAGCCCGGCGTCGCGAGCCTCGGCCCGCAGCTGATCCACCAGCACCGACGCGATGGCCGCCGCGGGAACGAGTTCGGTGGTCCACAGCGAATCGGCGAGCGTGCGCAACGCAAGAATCGGCAGTTCGCGGCCGCCGCCTCTGGTGTACAGCGCCAATGGCAGGACGATGCGAGTACGACCGTCGTAGAGCCGCAGCGAGATCTGGTCGATTCCGGCCGTGCGGATGGTCATCTCCGCCGTCACCACCTCCGGCATGTTCAGCCGTCGGGTGCGCAGTCCCCGCGCGCACAGCCGGGGCCCGTCGAGCCACACCCGGCGGCGCAATCCCAGCCAACCCGACAGCGCTGCCGGACCACCGACGATCACTCCGACGAGGACTGCCACCCACACGGGGGCGAAGAGCGCCAGAACGACGCCCAGCACGACCCCGAGCAGCAGCGAACCGACCACGATCTTGCGTAACCGCGGCGCGAGGAACTCCGCCGAGACCAGATCGAGGGCTACCGGACCTGCCGGGGGCCGAGGGTCATCGGCCAAGGCGCACTCCGAGGACGTCGACCACGTCGGCCAACGCGACCGTCTCCTGCTCGCCGTTCGAAAGGTCTTTCACCACGATGGATTCGGCCGACAGCTCTTGATCGCCCAGCACGAGTGCGTAGCGTGCTCCCGAACGATCAGCCGCTTTCATCGCTCCCTTCATGCCCCGATTTCCGTACGCCATGTCCACCGCGATTCCACGTTCACGCAACTGAGCTGCGATGTCGACGATCGCGAGTTTGGCCGCGGCACCCATCGGGATGCCGAACACCTGACACCGCGACGTCGTGCCTGCGGTCTTTCCTTCGGCGGCCAACGCGAGGACGGTGCGGTCGACACCGAGCCCGAATCCGATACCCGACAGTGCCTGCCCGCCCAACTGCTCCATCAGGCCGTCGTAGCGTCCGCCGCCGCCGATGCCCGATTGGGCCCCGAGGCCGTCGTGCACGAACTCGAACGTCGTCTTCGTGTAGTAGTCGAGCCCACGAACCATGCGCGGGTTGACCAGGTACGGAACGTTCATCACATCGAGGTAGGCCAACACCTCGTCGAAATGCTGCTTCGCCGAATCGGAGAGATGGTCGAGCATCAACGGCGCGTCGGCAGTCATCTCGCGCACCTCCGGCCGCTTGTCGTCGAGAACCCGCAGGGGATTGATCTCGGCGCGTCGACGCGTGTCCTCGTCCAACGGAAGCGCAAAAAGAAACTGCTGCAGCAACTCTCGATACTGCGGGCGGCAGGTGTCGTCGCCGAGCGAGGTGATCTCGAGCCTGAAACCGGTGAGACCGAGGGCGCGGAACCCGGCGTCGGCCACGGCGATGACCTCGGCGTCCAACGCCGGGTCGTCGACCCCGATCGCCTCGACTCCGACCTGCTGCAGTTGGCGGTAGCGGCCGGCCTGCGGGCGCTCGTACCGGAAGAACGGCCCGGCGTAGGCCAACTTGACCGGCAGCGCCCCGCGGTCCAAGCCGTGCTCGATCACCGCACGCATGACGCCCGCAGTCCCCTCGGGACGCAGAGTCACCGACCGATCGCCGCGGTCGGAGAAGGTGTACATCTCCTTGCTGACCACGTCGGTCGATTCGCCGACTCCCCGGGCGAACAACCCGGTGTCCTCGAAGATCGGGAGTTCGATGTGGCCGTACCCGGCTGCGCGCGCGGCACCGAGAAGGCCCTCACGGACAGCGACGAATTCGGCCGAATTCGGGGGGAAGTAATCGGGAATGCCCTTGGGCGCGGAAAAGGTGGTCGGCTTGCTCACGGTCACAGCTTTCCTTGCTCGGGGTCACCGAGTCCAACGAGGAACGGATTGGACCCGCGCTCCTGGCCGATGGAACTCTGGCCGCCGTGTCCGGGGAGCACGACGGTGTCGTCGCTCAGCGGCAGCAACCGCGACGCGATGGACCGTAGAAGTTGGTCGTGGTCGCCGCCGGGCAGATCTGTCCGGCCGATCGATCCGGCGAACAGGGTGTCGCCGGTCAGCGCCAACGGAACAGTCCCGTCGGGGCCGTCCGCCTCGGCGAGGAACACCACCGAGCCCTGCGTGTGCCCCGGAGTGTGCACGACAGTGAAGTCGATTCCCGCCAGGCTCAGACGTTGCTCGTGTGCCAACTCGATCACCTCGTCCGGCTCGTGGAACTCGAGGTCGCCGAGCACGGCAGCGAGCGTCGGACCGGTCCCTTTGATCGGGTTCGCCAACATGTATCGGTCCTCGGGCGCAATGTATGCGGGGATTCCGTACTTCGAGCAGACCGGCTCCACGGACCACGTGTGGTCCAGATGACCGTGGGTCAGCAGCACCGCTGTCGGGGTCAGCGAGGATCGCGTCAGGAAGTCGACCAACGGATCGGCGGCATCCTGGCCGGGATCGACCACGACGCACTCGGATGCGTCGTCCTGAGCGAGGATGTAGCAGTTCGTCTGAAACATTCCTGCGGGGAATCCGGTGACGAGCAAGACAATCGCTCCTAAGAGGCAGAGGCCGAAGTACCGAGCCAGCTTAGTGGGGAGGTTCTCGTCGGGTCCCCCCAGCATGCTCTCAGGCAATGATGGCAAACTCGCGTTGGCCGATTGTCGGCCGGCTACCACACGACCCACCCGCTCAGCGAGCAGGCGTGGTCGAACCAGGACAAGCGGGAGGACACGAATTGCCCAGCAACGAGCAACGGCGCGAGGCTGCCAAGCGAAAGCTCGAACGCCAACTCGTACGACGTGCAGAGCGAGCACGACGTCGGAAGCAGTTGACGATCGCCGGCTCCATCCTCGGTGTGGTTGCGGTCGTGGCCGTTGTCTCGGTCGTCTTCGTGGTGACCCGCGGTGACGACGACGCGAGCACGGCGCAGGACTCGACCACGTCTGCACCGGCCGATTCGATCATCGCTGCGGGCCGTACGGAACCGCTGCCCGAGACGGTGAACTGTTCGTACCCTGCCGCCGCACAGCCGGCCGCCAAGCCCAACACCCCTCCCCGCACCGAGAACATCCCCACCAGCGACGAGCCCTTGAGCTACAGCATGGCCACCACCGCCGGCAACATCGGCCTGACACTGAACAACCCCGAATCCCCGTGCACGGTGAACAGTTTCGTGTCCCTGGCCAATCAGGGTTACTTCGACGGCACCACCTGCCACCGCCTGACGACGGGTGCCGGCCTGCAGGTGCTGCAGTGCGGCGATCCCACCGGCTCCGGTAGTGGCGGACCGGGCTACCAGTTCGCCGACGAGTTCCCCACCGACACGTACGCCGAGGGCGACCCTGCCGCGCAGACTCCTGTCCTGTACCCCCGCGGAACCCTGGCGATGGCCAACGCCGGCCCGGGAACCAACGGCAGCCAGTTCTTCCTCGTCTACGGCGATTCGCAACTCCCGCCCGCCTACACCGCCTTCGGCACGATCGACGAGACCGGTCTCGCCACCTTGGATGCCATCGCGGCCAAGGGTGCGCAAGGCGGTGCCTCCGACGGCGCACCGGCCGAGCCGGTGGACATCACCTCGATGCAGAGCGACCTGTGACACGCGTACCCGGTCTGGTGATCGCAGCCTCCGCTGCGGCACTTCTTCTCGCCGGCTGCTCCGGATCGACGGAGACCGCTGCCACGCCCGCTCCGACCGGTTCGACGACCGCTGCCTCGACGTCGGCCACGACGACCACCCCGCGGCCGCCGCTGAATCTGTCGCGGTTCGGTGCGCTGCCGCCCGTTCCGCAGCCGACCACCGATACGATCTCGTGTGCGTACCCGGCGGAGTCTCCGGCCGCCAAGGAGGTTGCTCCGCCTCCGACCGAGAACATCGACGTCTTCGGAACGGTCGACGTGACGCTGTCGACGACCCAGGGCGACATCGGAATGACGCTCGACCGTACCGAGGCCCCGTGCGCCGTCAACAGTGTGGTCAGCCTGGCTCAGCAGGGCTACTTCGACGGCGCACCGTGTCATCGGTTGACCACCTCCCCCGGCCTCGAAGTGTTGCAATGCGGCGACCCGTCGGGATCGGGTCGTGGCGGCCCCGGCTACAGCTTCGCCAACGAATACCCCACAACGGCGTTCGCCGACGATCCCGCGCAGGCCCAGAACCCGGTCGTCTACCCCCGTGGCACCCTGGCCATGGCCAATGCAGGCCCTGACACCAACGGCAGCCAGTTCTTCCTGGTGTACGCCGACTCGGTGCTGCCGCCGCAGTACACGGTGTTCGGCACCATCTCCGATGCCGGCCTGCAGACCCTGGACGCTATTGCGGCCGGTGGAGTCAGCGGCGGTGCAGAGGACGGAGCGCCGGCGAATCCGGTGGTCATCACCTCGGCAACCTGACTACCGCGCAACGAGGACAGGGTGAGCAGAATTTTCTGCTCACCCTGTTGTCGTATCGGGTCGGAATTCGGTCAGGCCGCCGACGTGAGCCTGTACACGTCGTACACGCCCTCCACGTTGCGCACGACGTTGAGCACGTGCCCCAGATGCTTGGGGTCACCCATCTCGAACGTGAACTTGCTGATAGCCACCCGATCGCCCGACGTCGCGACGGATGCCGAGAGGATGTTGACCTTCTCGTCGGCCAGAGCCTTCGTGACGTCCGAGAGCAACCGATGCCGGTCCAGGGCCTCGATCTGAATGGCCACGAGGAACACCGAGGAGGCCGACGGTGCCCATTGCACCTCGATGAAGCGCTCGGACTGCTCCTCGAGCGACCGCGCATTGGTGCAGTCGGTGCGGTGGACGCTGACCGACCCGCCGCGGGTGACAAACCCGAGTATCTCGTCCCCGGGCACAGGGGTGCAGCACTTGGCGAGTTTTGCCACGACACCCTCGGCACCGGTGACCAGCACCCCGGCGTCTCCGACCTGACGCGGTCTGGTCGGAATGGTCGACGGCGTAGAGCGCTCCGCGAGCTCTTCCTCGACGTCACCGACACCACCGAGATGAGCGACCAGCCTCTGCACGACGTGGCGAGCAGAAACGTGGTTCTCACCGACCGCGGTGTACAGCGCCGACACATCCACGTACCGCAGTTCGTGGGAGATGGCCGACATCGACTCGGCATTCATCAAGCGCTGCAACGGAAGTCCGCCGCGACGGACCTCTTTCGCGATGGCGTCCTTACCGGCTTCGAGGGCCTCTTCGCGACGTTCCTTGGCGAACCACTGACGGATCTTGGTCTTCGCACGCGGTGACGCGACGAAGCCCTGCCAATCTCGACTCGGCCCGGCCGTGACGGCCTTGGACGTGAAGACCTCGACCACCTCGCCGTTGTCGAGGGTTCGTTCGAGTGCCACCAGGCGACCGTTGACCCGGGCTCCGATACAGCGGTGACCCACTTCGGTGTGCACCGCATAGGCGAAGTCGACCGGACAGGATCCGGCGGGAAGCGTGACGACATCGCCCTTCGGGGTGAAAACGAAAATTTCTTTGACCGCCAGGTCGTAGCGCAGAGATTCGAGGAACTCGCCCGGGTCGGCCGCTTCACGCTGCCAGTCGAGCAACTGGCGCATCCACGCCATGTCGTCGACCTCGGCGTTGTCCTGCGAGTGCTTGCCCTTGGTCTCCTTGTATCGCCAGTGAGCAGCGATACCGAACTCCGCGGTGCGGTGCATGTCCCTGGTGCGAATCTGCACTTCGAGTGGCTTGCCCTCGGGCCCGATCACCGTGGTGTGCAGCGACTGGTAGACGCCGTACCGTGGCTGCGCGATGTAGTCCTTGAAGCGGCCCGCCATCGGCTGCCACAGCGAGTGCACGACGCCGACCGCGGCATAGCAGTCGCGAATCTCGTCGCACAGAATTCGCACTCCGACGAGGTCGTGAATGTCGTCGAAGTCGCGGCCCTTGACGATCATCTTCTGGTAGATCGACCAGTAGTGCTTGGGACGTCCCTCGACGACGGCGCTGATTCTCGAAGCCGCCAGTGTGGCGTTGATCTCGGCCCGTACCTTCTCGAGGTACGTGTCGCGGGACGGTGCCCGATCGGCGACCAGCCGAACGATCTCGTCGTACTTCTTGGGATGGAGAATGGCGAAGGCCAGGTCTTCGAGCTCCCATTTGACGGTGGCCATACCCAGCCGATGAGCAAGCGGCGCAATGACTTCCAGTGTTTCCTTGGCCTTGCGGGCCTGCTTCTCCGGGGGCAGGAATCGCATCGTGCGCATGTTGTGCAGTCGATCGGCGACCTTGATGACCAACACCCGCGGGTCCCGCGCCATCGCGATGATCATCTTTCGGATGGTCTCGCCCTCGGCGGCCGTCCCCAGTACGACCTTGTCAAGCTTGGTGACCCCGTCGACCAGATGGGACACCTCGTCGCCGAACTCCTCGGTCAACTTGGCCAACGAGTAGCCGGTGTCCTCCACCGTGTCGTGCAGCAGGGCCGCAACCAACGTTGTGGTGTCCATACCCAGTTCGGCGAGGATGTTCGCCACGGCAAGTGGATGGGTGATGTACGGATCGCCGGACTTGCGCATCTGTGTGGAATGCAGCTCGTCCGCGACGTCGTAGGCCCGCTGCAGCAGCGTCAGATCGGCCTTGGGATACAGCTCGCGATGCAGACTGACCAGGGGTTCGAGGACGGGCTTGACCGCCGCGCTGCGTCCGGCCGTGATGCGACGAGCGAGCCGCGCCCGAACTCGACGGGAGGCCGAGGTGGGCACGGGTGCCGAATTGCGTGCACCCGAGGGTGCCTGGTCGTCGGCCTGTGCCGGATCACCCGACACCGGCTCGCGCACGCCCGGTCTGTCCCCCACCGGATCGTTGACCACTGCGGTATCGACGACCGCGCTCGTATCGCCGGACGCGACCGAATCCGCACCGGTTCCCGGCCGATCGGCGACTGCGGGCCGCTCTGGCAAGGGCTGATCGATGTAACGGGTCACTCTCATCACCTCCTGCCACACATTCGCGCCGACGCCAGGACAGATCCGGTCGACGCTGTATCAGTCGACTTTAGTCCTCAGACTCGAACCAGGCAGGCGAGCGGGTAGTCACTGCACTTGCCGCGGCCGTCCAGCGCCTCGATTTCCAGCACCACGGTCGCCCCGACCACCACCGCGCCCTGCTCGGCCAACAACCGAGCTGTCGCATCGACGGTACCGCCGGTGGCGAGGACATCGTCGACCACGAGCACCCGTCGACCGGCCAGCTCGATGGAGGTCGGAATCTGCAGTTCTGCGGTTCCGTACTCGAGATCGTAGGTTCGCGAGTGCACGGGCGGCGGCAGTTTGCCCGCCTTGCGTACAGCGAGCACCCCGCAACCGAGCTCGAGTCCCACGCCCGCTCCCAGCAGAAACCCTCGGGCATCGATGCCGGC
Source organism: Rhodococcus sp. NKCM2511 (assembly GCF_014905595.1). Lineage (NCBI taxonomy): Bacteria > Bacillati > Actinomycetota > Actinomycetes > Mycobacteriales > Nocardiaceae > Rhodococcus > Rhodococcus sp. NKCM2511. Next base: position 373,806 of record NZ_BNHJ02000001.1, read on the forward strand.
CACCAGATCGACGTTCTCGAAACCCTCCGCCAGTGCCGTGACGACACTGCGCAACGCGGGCCCCTCCGCGAACACCGGGGTCAGGTCGCCGAACCGCACCCCGTCCACGGGAAAATCGTCCACCCACCGCGTCAGCCGATGCACGGCCGATACGGCATCACCGCGCACCCCGCCGTCCTGAGTCACTGTCGCATCGCTCATTTCAGAAGTACCCACCGATCCATGTTCCAGCCGGCACCGGCCGCCGTGGGGTTGGCCACGACGTCCTGCATACCGTCGCTGACGACGGTGGTGCGCGGCTCGCTGTACAGCGGAAGCGACGGCATGTCGTTCCACAGAATGTTCTCGCCCTCGGTCGCCAACGCCAGCACGCGCTCGGGATCGTCGGTCACCGCCAGCTGGTCGACGATCGAGTCGATCCGCCCGTTGCTGTACCCGCCCACGTTGAGGCCGATACCGGTTCGCAACGAGTACCGTGCGACGACGGACGACGCCGAGCCGGTCGGCCCTGGCAGCGACCCCGCGCCGCCGAGAACGGCGTCCACTGTTCCGGCACGAAGCGCGGACGGCGTGAACTCCGGTGAGCTCGCGTCCTCGACGGTGATCCCCGCCGCCGCACAATCGCTCGCCATTCGGCTGACCAGCTGAGCGCGGCGCGCGTCCGGTGCCAGGTAGCCGACGCGCACGGTCAGCGCACTGTTACCCGACGCGGCCAGTTCCCTGCCCGCGCGGTCCAGGTCCGACCGCTGGTACCGGTCGCCGACCGTCGCGGCCACCGAGGGGTACACCAGTGTGTCCGGTTGCATCAGCCGAGAATCGACGACGCTGGAGCCGGGCCCGGCCGGCGGTGCCTCGAAGCCAGGGTGCCCGAGTGTGTCGAACAGGTCCGTTCGCGGGATGCATGCGGCCACGGCCCGGCGAGCACTCGCCTCCGCCAGCGCGCCCTGGGTCGCGAACGTCAGCTGCTCGACGCCTCGCGACGGTTCCGTGACGGTCTCGAACCCCTCTGTCGAACCCAGATCGATCGCGCCCGCACCCTGGTCGATCACGTCCAGAGATCCGTCGGCAATCTTCGCCGGGACGTCGGTGCCCTTGGGCCAGATCACGACTCTCTGCGTCTCGGGCGGAATGCCCCACCAGGCGTCGTTCGCGACCAGAACCAACCCGTCCTCGGCGGTGTACGAGTCGACGCGGTACGGACCGGCCGACGGCAAAAGAGACGTGTCGACAGAACCGGGCGTCAACGTCCACCCGGTGTTCCAGAAATCGGCGATCCGAGAGACGACACCGTCATCGCCGGCCACTATGGGATCGACGACGTTCGGTACCCCGGCCGCGCGCGCAGCCACGTGTGCGGGCAACAGATCGGTGGCGCCGAACAGAGCTCGCCAGTTCTGGTAGCTGCGGCCCGGGGCGAAGACGACGGTGGCGTCCTTGGACCCGGGGACGCAGTCGATGCTCGCGATGTCGGAGTATCCCGCCGTCGACGCCGCGTCGAACAGGGGACGGTCGGTGGCGAACCGGCCGCTGTTGGCGGCCCACGCCAGCACCAGGTCATCGCACGCCATCGGTGCGCCGTCGGAGTATTTCGCCGCAGGCGCGATCGTGTACTGCAGCGTCAGAACGTCCCCTGGCACGACCGCGACGGTACCGATGTCGTTGTCCGACAGCGCATCACCGTCCGGTCCCAGATAGCTGAACCCGACCTGGACTCGTGTGAACGCCTGACGCGCTCCCGACGCGGCCCCGTCGACGGTCCTGGCGTTGTAGTTGTTCACCACGTTGTCGAACGAGTACCCGATGGAAGGCACCTTGTCCTCCGAGGCCGAACATGCGGTGAGCGACGCTGCGGCCAGACCCGCTGCCAGCAGTGCCGCGCTCCACCTACGTTCCACGTGCACTCTCCATCTCTACGATCTCGCTATCGGCGCTTCTTGTTCCGCTTCCCAGTGGGGCGATTGCCGGGCTGCGGTGCCGACGCCTTGCTGACATCCACGCCGACGGCCACCGGTTCGGGTGCGAGACCGGCGGCGCGCGCCGCCGCGTCGGCACGCTTGGAGTGGACCTTGCGAGTGTGGACCGCGACCGGGCCCCACTTCTCCTTCAGGGTCACCAACAGCGGCGTGGCGAAGAAGATGGACGAGTAGGCACCGACGATCATGCCGACGAGCTGCACGAGAGCGAGATCCTTGAGCGTTCCCACGCCCAGCAGCCAGACCGCGACGATCATCAACGCGATAACCGGCAGAACGCCGATCACGGTCGTGTTGATCGATCGCATCAGAGTCTGATTCACGGCAAGGTTGGCCTGCTCCGCGTACGTCTTGCGGTGCAGGTTCAAGATGCCTCGGGTGTTCTCCTCCACCTTGTCGAACACCACGACGGAGTCGTACAGCGAGAATCCCAGAATGGTCAGCAGACCGATCACCGTGGCCGGGGTCACCTCGAAGCCGACGAGTGAATAGACGCCCGCGGTGACGACGAGGTCGAAGCCCAATGCGGCCAGGGCCGCCAGCGCCATGTCCCGTTCGTATCGGATGGCGATGTAGATGCTGACGATCACCAGGAACACCGCGAGGGCTATCAGAGCCTTCTGGGTGATCTGACTCCCCCATGTCTCACTCACGTCGGAGACGCTGATGGCATTGGGCGTTGCGGTGCCCGAGTTGTCCTGCGGCTGGAATGACTGGAACAGCGCCTGTCGAAGAGTGTCGACTTCGGCTGGATCGAGCGCCTCGGAACGGATCTGCACCGTGGCCGCGGCACCCGAGCCGACCGTCTGGACCGACACCGGGGGCATACCCAGCGAGTCGTTGTAGACGGTTTCGACCTGCTCGGTGGAGATGTTGTCCGCGGCGGGCAATGCGATGCGGGTGCCGCCCTCGAAGTCGATACCGAGCGTGAACCCACGCACGAGGAAGCTGAGCAGGCAGATCAGCACGATGACGCCGGTCAGCACGTAGTAGAACCTGCGGCGTCCGACGATCTCGAATGCACCGGTGCCGGTGTAGAGACGAGATAACCAACTGTGCCTGGGCTGCGTGGACTGGTCGACGCTCGAATCGTCGAGAGGCGATGGGGTCGAGGTGGCCGTATCGGACATGTCATGCCTCCTTCGACGGCGACGCGGCGCCGGTCTTGACGGCGACTGCCTTGTTGGCGGCGCGCTTTCGTTCGAGCGCGATCTGCTGGACCGCGCCGAGACCGTTGACGGACGGCTTGGACCAGAATTTCGACTTCGACGCCAGATTCACCAGCGGCCACGTCACCAGCACCACGACGATGACGTCGAGGATGGTCGTCAGTCCCAGGGTGAACGCGAAGCCGCGCACCTGACCCACTGCCAGTACGTACAGAACGGCAGCGGCGATGAAGCTGACCGCGTTCCCGGACAGGATGGTCTTGCGTGCGCGGGCCCAACCGCGGGGCACTGCTGATCGGAAGCTGCGGCCCTCGCGAATCTCGTCCTTGATGCGTTCGAAGAACACCACGAAAGAGTCCGCGGTCATACCGATACCGATGATCAGGCCGGCGATGCCGGCGAGGTCGAGGGTGAAGCTGATCCACCTGCCGAGCAGGATCAGAATGCCGTAGACGACGAGCCCGGCCAGCGCCAACGACAGAGCCGTGAGCAGGCCGAGGGCTCGGTAGTACAGCAGGCAGTAGACCAGCACGAGTGCCAAGCCGATGGCACCGGCGATCAGGCCTGCTTCGAGTGACGCCAATCCCAATGTGGCCGAGACCGTTTCGGCCTCGGAGGACACGAACGACAGTGGCAGCGAACCGTACTTGAGCGTGTTGGCCAGTTCGGAAGCGCTCTGCGCGTTGAAGTTGCCGGTGATCGACGTGGCACTACCGGCGGGAGTGGCACCCTGAATGACCGGCGCGCTGATCACCTTCGAGTCCAGTACGAATGCGGCCTGCTTCTGCAGGTTCGCAGCCGTGAACTGCGCCCAGGTGTTCGACCCCTCGGAATCGAACGTCAGGCTCACCTGGAACTGAGCCTGCTGGTTGTCGAATCCCGACGTCGCGTCGGCGATCTGCTGACCGTCGATGATCGTCGGACCGAGAAGGTAGACAGCTGTTCCGTCGGTGGAGCAGGCCACGAGCGGGAGTGCAGGATCGTCGTTGCCGGCAAGCGGGTCCGCGGCGTTGCAATCGAGCGACTGCATGGCGAGCTGCTGTATCTGCTGATCCTCGCTCTGACGAAGCGCCTTCGCGTCGGCGATCTCCTGGGCTGCGCGATCGGCGTCGGACAGCGACGCGTTTTCGGCGGGATCACTCGAGGTCGGGGCGTCCGTCGCGGGTGCGTCCGAGGCCGGAGCACCGGTTGTCGGAGCGGGGGTCGGGTCTACCGTCGTCGGATCCTGCGCCGGAAACACCCGACTCTGCGGAGCAGCTGGAGCAGCAGGATCGACGGCTGTCGCCGGATCTGCCGGCGCAGCCGGGTCCGTCGGGGTCTGCGGAGAACCCGGCGTCGCCTGGCCTGCGGATGGTGCAACCGACCCCACCACCGGACGAATGAACAGTCGAGCGGTCTGCCCCAGAGTTCTCGCCTGAGAGCTGTCGTCACCGGGCACCGTGATGACGAGATTGTCGCCGTCGATGACCACCTCGGAACCGGACACGCCGAGACCGTTGACGCGGGTCTCGATGATCTGCTGCGCCTGCTTGAGGCTGTCCTGCGACGGCGCATTCCCGTCGGGCGTGCGTGCAGTCAGCGTCACTCGCGTGCCGCCCTGCAGGTCGATTCCCAACTTCGGCGAGGGGTCTTTGTCTCCGGTGAAGAAGACCAGGGCATACACCGCCGCCATCAGCACCGCGAAGACGGCGAGATAGCGGGCGGGATGCACCGATCCGCTGGAAGGTGCCACGGTGTGTGATTCTCCTCTGGGCGGTGGAAAAGTGTCTGTTCCTGTTGGCTCGTGCCTCGTTGTGTCAGCGGCGGGCGGTGCGATTGTGCACCACGACGCTCACCGCAGACGAAACCGCTGCCGGATTGTGTCTCCGACAGCGGTTCGGATCTTCGTTACGTCACTCTTTTTCGAGGCGCTTCGTCGTCTGCTCGACGGTTTCGTCGGCGGGGTTCCCGACGTCCTTGTGCAGCGACGGAGCTGCCGGCTCGGTGGGGCCGACCGCGGCGGTGCCGGCGCCGGGCACCGAATCGAAGGTGTTCTCGTCCGACTCGCCGTCGTCGAACTCGGTGTCGTCGGGCAGAACCTCACGCACGACGGCGCGTGACCACGTCGTGATGACGCCGTCGGCGATCTCGAGGTCGATCGTGTCGTCCTCGACCAGGACCACTCGTGCATACAGGCCTGCGGTGGTGACGACCTCGTCGCCGACCTTCAGCGAGTCCTGCATTTCCGTGGTCTTGGCCAGCACCTTCTTCTGTCGGCGCGCGTTGAGAAACAGCGGTACCAGAAGGGCCACGATCAGCAGCGGAAACAGCAAATCCATCGGAAGGTCAGTCCTCGAAGTTCGGTTCGATAATCGTCATTGTCTCGTGCGAGAACATCGCTGGTGCGGGCCTCGCAGCTACCCAGTGTGCCATCACCTGTGGCCCGCTCGGTCCGTTCGTCTCGTGTTGCGGCCGTTTCACTCGAATAATCCCTGCTGGACCTCGGCCGATCGCACCGAAATTCCCCCGACTGCGAGGTCCGGCGGTGGGGTGAGACCGAGGTGGTGCCAGGCGGCGGCGGTGGCGACGCGACCGCGCGGCGTGCGGGCGATCATCCCGGCCCGTACCAGGAACGGCTCACACACTTCCTCGACCGTCGAGGGCTCCTCGCCGACGGCGACAGCGAGAGTGGACACTCCCACCGGTCCCCCGCCGAAACTTCGGATCAGCGCGCTGAGGACGGCACGGTCGAGGCGATCCAGTCCGAGCTTGTCCACGTCGTAGACCACGAGCGCGGCCTTGGCGGTGTCCTGGGTGACGGTGCCGTCCCCGCGCACGTCCGCGTAGTCGCGAACTCGGCGCAGCAGTCGGTTCGCGATTCGGGGTGTGCCACGCGAGCGTCCTGCGATCTCGGCGCAGCCGTCACGGTCGATGGGGACACCCAGAATCCCGGCGGATCGCATCAGAATTCGTTCGAGTTCACTCGGCTCGTAGAAATCCATGTGCGCCACGAACCCGAAGCGGTCGCGCAGCGGTCCGGTGAGCGCGCCGGACCGGGTGGTCGCACCGACGAGAGTGAACGGGGCGACCTCCAAGGGAATGGATGTCGCTCCCGGCCCCTTGCCGACGATCACGTCGACACGGAAGTCCTCCATGGCCAGATACAACATTTCCTCGGCCGGCCGGGCGATCCGATGAATCTCGTCGATGAACAGCACGTCCCCTTCGACGAGGTTGCTGAGCATCGCGGCCAGATCGCCCGCACGCTCGAGGGCGGGCCCGGAGGTCAACCGCAGTGACGTGCCGAGTTCCGCGGCGATGATCATCGCCATGCTGGTCTTTCCCAGGCCGGGCGGACCCGACATCAGGATGTGATCGGGGGTGCCGCCGCGCATCTTCGCCCCCGAGAGCACCAGCTGCAGTTGCTCACGCACCCGAGGCTGACCGATGAAATCGGTGAGGTTCTTCGGACGCAGACTGGTCTCGATGTCGAGGTCGTCGGACATGGCCTCCGCACCGACCTGGGATTCCCCGAACTCGTCGTCCTCGGTCACGCCGACCTACCTGGACTTACCGAGGTAGGCCAACGCGGCCCGCAGTGCGGCGGACGTCGTGGCCTCGGGCTGCTGTGCGAGTACCGCGTCGGTGGCCTCCTCGGCCTGCTTCGCCGGAAATCCGAGACCGATCAGGGCTTCGACGATCTGATCGCGCATCGAGTTGCCGACCCCGGAACCGGGCACCACGGAACTGCCGGCGCGGCCGACAACGGCGTCGACCTTGTCGCGCAGCTCGACCACCATCCTCTCGGCCCCGCGCTTGCCGATACCGGGAACTCTGGTGAGGGCCCCGATGTCGCTGTCCGCCAATGCTGTTCGCAGGGAGTCGGGTTCGTGTACCGCAAGCGTGGCCATCGCAATTCGTGGCCCGACTCCGGAAACCGTGAGCAGCAGCTCGAACAGCTCACGTGATTCCTTGTCGGGAAACCCGTACAGCGTTTGCGAGTCCTCGCGCACGATCATGGTGGTGAGCAGAGTGGACTCGCTCCCCCGATGCAACGTCGCCAACGTCGCCGGTGTGGCATTGACGCGATATCCGACACCGGCCGCCTCGAGTACTGCGTGATCGAGAGCGATGTCGATCACCGACCCGCGAATGGATGCGATCACCGTGCGCCCGCCTCCTTCTTGGCCAGTTTCTCGATTTTGCGCGCCACGGCGGCGCGAGCTTTGCGTTCCTCGGCCAGACGCGCGTCGTACTTGCGCTTCTGTTCGGCGGCCATCGCCTCGGCTTTGGCCATCCGGGCGATCATCGGGGCGCGCCAGCAGTGACAGATACCCAGAGCCAACGCATCTGCGGCATCAGCGGGAGTCGGCGCGGTCTGCAGCCCGAGAATGCGCATGACCATGGCGGTGACCTGTGCCTTGTCGGCCGAACCGTTGCCGGTGACGGCTGCCTTCACCTCACTGGGAGTGTGGAAGCAGACGTCGATACCGCGCCGGGCCGCAGCCAGTGCGATGACGCCGCCTGCCTGCGCGGTGCCCATGGCCGTCCGTACGTTGTGCTGAGCGAACACTCGCTCGATTGCCACGACCGACGGCTTGTGTGTATCGAGCCAGTATTCCGCCGCTTCGGATATCCGCAGCAGACGCTGCGCGAGATCCATGTCGGCGGGAGTCCGGACCACATCCACGTCGAGAGCGACGACTGTGCGACCGACGCCTCCCTCGATCAAACTGAGCCCACACCTGGTGAGACCGGGGTCGACACCCATCACCCGCACGTCACCACACCTTCCGCTTACGAACTGTTGTTCGATAGCGTAGCGGAGCGCACCGACGGATCAGGGCTACGACACCCGGTCGATCACCGTGAGCAAACGGACCGGGTCAGTCCTCGTCGTCCAGTTCGGCCATGACCTCGTCCGACAGGTCGACGTTGGACCAGACGTTCTGCACGTCGTCGCTGTCTTCGAGGGCGTCGATCAGCTTGAAGACCTTGCGCGCTCCGTCTGCGTCCACCGGGACGTTGACCGAAGCCTGGAAGCTCGCCTCCGCGGAGTCGTAGTCGATGCCCGCGTCCTGCAGTGCGGTACGCACTGCGATCAGATCGGTCGGCTCACTGACGATCTCGAACGTGTCGCCGTTGTCGTTCACTTCCTCGGCACCGGCCTCGAGGACCGCCATCAACACGTCGTCCTCGCTCTGTCCGTTCTTCTCGAGCGTCACGACGCCTTTGCGTGAGAACAGGTAGGACACCGAACCCGGATCGGCCATGTTTCCGCCGTTACGAGTCATTGCTACTCGAACTTCGCCTGCTGCACGATTGCGGTTGTCGGTGAGGCACTCGATGAGGATGGCGACACCGTTGGGGCCGTAACCCTCGTACATGATGGTCTGCCAGTCGGCTCCGCCCGCTTCTTCGCCGGCTCCGCGCTTGCGCGCACGTTCGATGTTGTCGTTGGGAACCGACGTCTTCTTCGCCTTCTGGATGGCGTCGTAGAGCGTCGGGTTGCCCGTGGGGTCACCACCACCCGTGCGGGCCGCCACCTCGATGTTCTTGATGAGCTTGGCAAACGACTTGCCGCGTCGGGCGTCGATCACCGCCTTCTTGTGCTTGGTGGTGGCCCATTTTGAGTGGCCGCTCATGCGATAGAGCCCCTTCCTGCTCGAATTCGGTGTTGTCGACTTTACTCGCCCGTGTCATCGCTCCGCCCCAACCGGCGATTACGGGTTTCTACGCGCTGCGCACCATGTCCACGAAGAGTCGGTGCACTCGATCGTCTCCGGTGACCTCGGGATGGAAGCTGGTGGCCAGCACTCGGTTCTGCCGCACGGCAACCACGCGGCCCGCAGCTGGCCCGTTCGGGACGGTGGCGAGTACTTCGACGTCCGCACCGACACGCTCGACCCAAGGCGCACGAATGAACACTGCGCGCATCGGTCCGCCCTCGATCTCGGCGAATTCGAGATCGGTCTCGAACGAGTCGACCTGTCGGCCGAAAGCGTTGCGGCGCACGGTGATATCGAGACCGTCGAGGTGTTCCGCGTCGGGCCTGGTGTCGAGAATGTCCGACGCCAACAGGATCATCCCCGCGCACGATCCGTACGCGGGCATACCCTCGGCCAGACGAGCGCGCAGCGGCCCGAGCAGATCGAATACACCGAGCAGAGTGCTCATCGTCGTGGATTCGCCGCCGGGAATGATCAACCCGTCGATTCGGGCGAGTTCGTCCGGCCTCCGCACGGTGATTCCGTGCGCACCGCTCGACTCCAATGCGGCCAAGTGCTCGCGAACATCGCCCTGCAGTGCGAGTACGCCGATCGTCGGCGGCGTCACTTCAATCCGAAGGGATCGACGTGTGGCTTCGAGGTGTCCCGCTCGAAGCGCATCAGTCCCTCTTGGACGACGGCGGCGACCATACGACCGGAGATGTCGAAGATTCGCCCCTGTGCCAGTGCTCGTCCGAAATCAGCGGACGGCGACGTCTGGTCGTAGAGCAGCCATTCGTCCGCTCGGAACGGCCTGAGGAACCACAGCGCGTGATCGAGGGAGGCCGTCTGCGTGACGGCGTCCGGGTGCGGCACCTTGGCCGATCCGATGAGCGTCATGTCGCTCATGTAGGCGAGCGCGCAGACATGGAACACCTGATCGTCGGGCAGCGTGTCGCGGTACCTGAACCAGACCCGTTGCTGCGCAGCGAAACTGGGATGCTTGACGGTCTGATCGTCGGGAATGAGACGGATGTCCCATTCGGACCACTCCTTGTAGTAGGAGGTGTCGTACTCCGCCAGAGTTGTCGGGTCGGGCAACGATTCCGGTCCGACCACCTCGGGCATGAGGTCCTGATGGGAGATCCCGTCGTCGTCGCCGTGGAACGAGGCGGACATCGTGAAGATGGCCTTGCCGTGCTGAATTCCGGTCACTCGACGGGTGCAGAACGACCGGCCGTCCCGAATACGATCGACCATGAACACGGCCGGCTCGTTCGGGTTACCCGGCCGGAGAAAGTAGCCGTGCAGCGAATGCACGCGGAACTCGGGTGCCACGGTGCGCACGGCCGCGACGAGCGCCTGGCCGGCAACCTGGCCGCCGAACGTCCGCGGCAGCCGGCTCGGGAACGTGCGTCCCCGATAGATGTCGTTCTCGATTCGTTCCAATTCGAGAATGTCCTCGATGCTGGCCATGGCTGTGTCCACCTTTCTGTGACAACGGCTCAGGCTAACAATGAGTGGACCAGGCAAGATGGTCGGTGTGGGTCAACCGATACCGATATTTCCCGATCTTCTGACCAGGTCGATCGTCGATGCGTGCCCCGCCGGGTCGCGAACGATCGTTGTCGTCGACGGTGCCGACGCCGCGAAGCCGGTCGAGTTCGCCACTCGCACAGCCGAACACGCCCGCGCACAGGGCAGGCCTGCCGACGTCGTCGACCTGCACGATTACGTCCGGCCGGCGTCCATTCGATTCGAGTATTCGCGAACGGACGAATTGAGCTACCGCACTGTGTGGTTCGACTACGATGCCGTGATCCGCGAGGTCATCGCGCCGCTGCGTTCCGGTGGCCGAGGTCACTATCTGCCGCGTCTGTGGGATGAGGCAACCGATCGATCCGCCCGCGCTCGTACCGTCGAGGCCGCGCCGAATCACATAGTCCTGATTGCCGGCCCGATGCTGCTGGGCCGAGGACTGGACGTCGATCTTCGAGTGCAGTTGCGGTTGTCCGAGGGTGCGCTGCGTCGGAGAACCGACACGGCCGACCAATGGACCTGCACGGCACTGCTCGAGTACTACGACGCGATCGACGACTACGCCGAGCGGCCGGACTTCGCGGTCCGGTGGGACCATCCGGACCGCCCGGCACTGGAGCGCAGTCAGTAGCTACGCAACCGGAAGAGGACGGTCACCAACCGCGCTCGGCGAGCCGGTGCGCGACGGGCAGGTCGTCGACGTTGATGCCGACCATCGCCTCGCCGAGTCCACGGGAGACCTTGGCGAGGACATCCGGGTCGTCGAAGAAGGTAGTGGCCTTGACGATTGCCTCGGCACGTTCTTTCGGGTTGCCGGACTTGAAGATTCCCGATCCGACGAACACTCCCTCGGCACCGAGTTGCATCATCATCGCTGCGTCGGCCGGGGTGGCGATACCGCCGGCGGTGAACAACGTGACGGGCAGCTTTCCGGCACGGGCGATTTCGACGACGAGATCGTACGGAGCCTGCAGTTCCTTCGCCGCGACGTAGAGCTCGTCTTCGGGAAGTGATGTGAGACGACGAATCTCGTCGCGAATCTTGCGCATGTGGGTCGTCGCGTTCGAGACGTCGCCAGTGCCGGCCTCGCCCTTGGAGCGAATCATGGCTGCGCCCTCGGTGATTCGACGCAGTGCTTCACCCAGGTTGGTGGCACCACACACGAACGGAACGGTGAAATTCCACTTGTCGATGTGATTGGCGTAGTCGGCCGGGGTGAGGACCTCGGACTCGTCGATGTAGTCGACACCCAGGCTCTGCAGGATCTGCGCCTCGACGAAGTGCCCGATGCGGGCCTTGGCCATCACCGGAATGCTGACCGAGGAGATGATGCTGTCGATCATGTCCGGATCGCTCATCCGCGACACCCCGCCCTGCGCGCGGATGTCGGCGGGAACGCGCTCGAGCGCCATGACGGCAACGGCACCGGCATCCTCGGCGATCTTCGCCTGGTCTGCGGTGACCACGTCCATGATGACGCCGCCCTTGAGCATCTCGGCCATACCGCGCTTGACGCGAGCGGTGCCGATTCCGTTCTCGTTGGACCCGCCGTCAGCGGATCCAGTGGAAGCAGCGGGCGAATTGGGGGCGTGTGGGGTACTCAAGCCAACTCCTGTGTTCTCGGCAGTCCGGATCTTCGCGCAGACCCGCGGCCCTGCCCGCGAAGGGGCGGGCCGGCGCGGCGACGCGCCCAGAACTGTAGGCCGCTACCGCGTCGTTTCCCATAACCACTTGACGATTGCTGGACTGGTCGGAAAGGTCCAGATTGTCAGCGGATGGCCCTGACGTCCGGGTCGCCGCGTCGCGCGAGCGCAACGTTGACCTCGTCGAGAAGTTCGGCCAGATCCTGTGGATACACGTTTTCGCCGACCGCACTCAGCGCCCGGATGTCTGCCTCGGTACACCAGCGATGCCCGGTGACGGTTCGTCGCTCGAAGTCCGTGAACCCGGCACTCTCGGGCTCGAACTCCTGCGTCCGATAGGCGAAGAACAGTTCCTCGGACCGGATCAACGTTCCGTTGAACGGGAAGGTCGCAACTCGACGCCACAGCGGTCCGCGCAGGTCGGACGCGTCGACGGTCAGGCCGGTCTCCTCGTGCACTTCGCGTACCGCTGCCTCGCGAAGGGACTCCCCCTTTTCGACCGCACCTCCGATGGTGAACCAGAAGAACGTCTCGGGCACCGTGGGGTCGTGTCCACGCAGGAGCAGGACACGGCCACGCTCGTCGAGCAACACCACCCGCGCAGAGGTACGCGGCGTCGCCCGAGTCTCACTACCGAACGTTGCCGCGGCCGAGCGCTCCGCGATCTCGAAGTACGACGGCAGGGCCGCGGTGCCGCCGAGATGCAGCCACCGGACCGGACGGCGGACCCGCAGAGCGAGGGTGTCTCGGACGGCGTCGTTGTGGAAGCGTCGTGCGATCAACACGCGTGCTTCGGCGTCGGCGAGTTCGGCGACCAGTTGTGGTGGCAGAGCGGCCGGTTCGACGACGGCGAGTGCCATGGACACCGCGTTCTCCGCTTCCTCCCGCTGCGATCGGTCGGCGCGTTCGGCTCGATCTGCCAGTGCAGCAAGCTCTTTGCTCGACGACACCGAGCCCCGGGTGGCGGCCGACACGGCTCGCGCGACGACGGCTCGGCGCGCGAGTGCAGCATCGAGGGCCTGCCAGGCGAGGTCGGTGCGAACGTGGAGCCGATCGAGTCGGTTGGCGGTTCCGTAGGCCCACAGCCCGACGACGAGGATCAGAACCGCGATCAGTCCGAGGACCAGGATGGTGACGGCAGACAGTGTCATCAGCTCGCGGCTCGCACTTTCTGTCCGCCGAGGGTGACCGTCTCGTACACGCGCAGGATCTGCTCGGCGACGACAGGCCAGTCGTACGTGGACACGGCCGCCGAGGCGGCGTCGACGAGACGCTCGCGGACGGCGTCGTCGGACAGAATGGAGGTGACGGCTGCCGCGAGTGCCGCGGAATCGTCGATCGGAACCAGCAGGCCACATGCGCCGTCGCGTAGGACCCTACGGAAAGCGTCCAGTTCGCTTGCCACCACGGGGGTTCCGGCTGCCATCGCCTCCACCAGAACGATGCCGAAGCTTTCGCCGCCGAGGTTGGGGGCGCAATACACGTCGGCGCTACGCATCGCGGAAGCCTTCGTCGCGTCGTCCACCTGGCCGAGGAAGGTCAGATGCGAGGCCAGCGCACCTGCTTCCTTGCGGAGCTTGTCCTCGTCGCCCCTGCCGACGATGAGAATTTCGATGTCGGGGTGAGATTCGACGAGGGCCGGTAGCGCGCCCAGCAGCACGGCCATTCCCTTGCGCGGTTCGTCGAAGCGGCCCAGGAACAGCACCGTCCGGCCCGGACGCGGATAGCCGTCGAGCACGTCCGCGTCGGCGAACGCCGGCACGTCGACACCGTTGGGAATCTCGACCGCATCGGACCCGAGCGCCTCGACCTGCCATCGCCGCGCCAACTCGGACACGGCGATCCGGCCGCTGATCTTCTCGTGATAGGGCCGCAGCACGCCCTGGAACGTGCTGAGCACGAGGGACTTGGTGGTGGATGTGTGGAACGTGGCCACGATCGGGCCGTCCGCGGCCTTGAGTGCGAGCATCGACAGACTCGGCGCATTGGGCTCGTGAATGTGCAGCACGTCGAAGTCGTTCTCCGAGATCCACTTTCGGATCCGTGAGTACGTCACCGGGCCGAATCGCAGCCGGGCGACCGACCCGTTGTACGGAATGGCCAAGGCTTCTCCGGCCGACACCACGAATTCGGGGAGCTCGACGCCGTCCGAGGCGGGAGCCAGAACGCTGACCCGGTGACCGCGCTCGATGAAGACCTCGGCCAGCTGCTGGACGTGGGCCTGTACTCCGCCCGGCACGTCGAACGAGTACGGGCACACCATGCCGATTCTCATGTGCCCTCGATTCGGGCCCGGCGCTCTGCCGACCAGTCGCTCATCCACAGCGGCTGCAGCATGTGCCAATCGGCGGGATGAGCGCGGATTCCGGCGGCGAAATGATCCGCAACCGTCTGAGTCGCAGCGGCTACTCCCTGCGAGACGTCCACCGCGGGCGAGATGTCGAATCCCCAACCATCGCCGTCGAAATAGCCGTGTACCGGGAGCAGCGTGGCACCGGTGTCGATGGCGAGCTTGGCCGCACCTGCCGGCATTCGTGTCGGTTCCCCGAAGAAGGTCACCGGTACTCCGTGCTTGGCCAGGTCTCGTTCGCCGAGCAGGCAGACCACCTTGTTCTGGCGCAGTCTGTCGGACAACGCGAGCAGGGGCGGTTGCTCGCCGCCGCTGAGCGGAAAGATCTCGAATCCCAGGCTCTCGCGATACGCCACGAAGCGTTGGTACAGCGACTCCGGCTTCAGCCTCTCGGCCACGGTCGAGAGTCCACCGTGCGTCCGTACCAACCACATTCCGGCCATGTCCCAGTTGCCGCTGTGCGGTAGTGCGAGCACCACTCCCTTGCCGGCACCGAGCGCCGCTTCGAGATGTTCCTTGCCGTACACGCATCGATCGATGACGGCCGCCTGAGCGGCCAGGTCCATCGACGGCAGCCGGAATGCCTCACGCCAGTACCGGGCGTAGGAGCGAACACTCTCTCGGATCAGGTCATCCGGGACCTGCTCCGCCGTGGTCCCCAGCACCCGAGCGAGATTGCGGCGCAGCTGATCCGGGCCGCCGTTACGGGACGAGGCGAAGTCGGCACCGCGGTCGAACAACCGACGGGCGACACCCTCGGGTAACGACCGGACGAGACGCCACCCCGCGGCGTACCCGGCGTCGGACGCGCGTTCCGACAGATTCATGTCGGCTCCACACCGCCGTCGTCGGAGACCGATGGAGCCGGCGGCACGATGATGTCGCGGGCACCCTCGGATCCGCGGACGGCGAGCACTCGTTGGAACACGGTCACGATGCTCAGCGCGGCAAGAATCCACATTGCGGGATAGATGAGACTGTCCAGCCACGGTATGTCGAAATGTCTTCCGACACCGGTGAGCCCGGCCCCGACCAGAACGATGACGAGGCGGTCGGGTCGTTCGATCCAACCACCGTCCGCGGACAGGCCGCTGGCCTCGGCGCGCGCTTTGGCGTACGAGATGACCTGCGAGGTGACCAGGCAGACGAGAGTGGCAACGAGCAGTAGCTTGTCGTTCTCGGAATACACGGCCCACCAGGCCAAGCCGCCGAAGATCGCGCCGTCCGCAACGCGGTCGCACGTCGCGTCGAGAACGGCACCGTACTTGGTGCCGCCTCCGCGTGCGCGAGCCATCGCGCCGTCGAGCATGTCGAACAGAACGAACAGGGTGATGACGATCGAGCCCCACCACAGGTAGCCGGCAGGGAACATCGTCACCGCAGCGGTCACGGTGACGACCGTGCCGATGATTGTCACCGAGTCCGGAGTCAGGCCGGTGCTGTTGAGCGCGCGGCCCAACGGGGCCGTCAACTTCGAGACCGGCGCACGGCCGAAGATGCTCAGCACGCCGCACTCTCCCCTTGCCGGTGGTTCATTCGTTCCAGGCCGAGGCAAGCAGGGCCCGAGTGTCGCGGAGCAGTTGCGGCATCACCTTGGCACCGCCGATCACCGTGATGAAGTTCGCGTCACCACCCCACCGCGGCACGATGTGCTGGTGCAGGTGCTCGGCCAGCGAACCGCCTGCAGCCGCCCCGAGGTTGAGGCCGACATTGAAACCGTGCGGGCTCGACACTCGCTTGATCACGCGAATCATCTTCTGCGTGAACGCCATCAGCTCCGAGCTCTCGGCGGGCGTGAGATCCTCGAGCGCCGCGACACGTCGGTACGGCACGATCATCGTGTGGCCGGGGTTGTACGGGTACAGGTTGAGTACGGCATACACCGATTCGCCGCGCGCGACGACCAGTCCGTCCTCGTCCGTCATCTTCGGGATGTCGGAGAACGGCTCGGTCGACTTCACCGATCCCTCCGCCGAACCCTGTGGGGCCTCGGCGATATACGACATCCGATGGGGAGTCCACAATCGCTGCAGCCGATCCGGTTCACCGGCACCGGTGGCGACGATCGACTCGTCGTGTTCTTCCATGTCAGCTCACTCCGGCGGTACTGGTCTGCACGAGTTCGGCGGTCGGTGATGCGTTGTTTCGCGCGGCGATCCACTCGGTGATCACGGTCACGGCCTCCGCCACCGGAACCCCGTTGACCTGAGTGCCGTCCCGGAATCGGAAGCTGACGGCACCTGCTTCGACGTCGCGCTCGCCGGCCAGCAGCATGAACGGGACCTTCTGCGCTGTCTGATTGAAGATCTTCTTCTGCATTCGGTCGTCGCTCGCGTCGACCTCGGCCCTGACTCCGCGCTTCTTCAGTTCCTTCACCACCGCGAAGAGGTGGTCCTGATGCACCTCGGCCACCGGAATTCCGACGACCTGCACGGGCGCCAGCCAGGCCGGGAAAGCACCGGCGTAGTGCTCGGTCAGCACACCGAAGAACCGCTCGATGGATCCGAACAGGGCACGGTGAATCATCACCGGGCGCTCCTTGGTACCACCGGAACCGGTGTACTCGAGCTCGAAACGCTCGGGCAGGTTGAAGTCGAGCTGAATGGTCGACATCTGCCAGGTGCGGCCGAGCGCATCCTTCGCCTGCACCGAGATCTTCGGACCGTAGAACGCGGCACCGCCCGGGTCGGGCACCAGATCGAGACCCGACGCCTCGGCCACCTCGGCGAGGGTGGTAGTCGCCTCCTCCCAAACTTCGTCGCTGCCGACGGACTTCGCCGGATTGCGAGTCGACAGTTCGAGGTAGAAGTCGTCGAGTCCGTAGTCCTTGAGCAGTCCGAGAACGAATTCCAGAGCACGAGTCAGCTCGTCGCGCATCTGGTCGCGAGTGCAGAAGATGTGCGCGTCGTCCTGAGTCATGCCGCGTACTCGGGTCAGACCGTGGATGACGCCGGACTTCTCGTAGCGGTACACCGTTCCGAACTCGAACAGACGCAGCGGCAGTTCGCGGTACGAGCGCCCTCGGGAGCGGAAGATCAGATTGTGCATCGGGCAGTTCATCGGCTTGAGGTAGTAGTCCTGGCCGGGCTTGCGCACGTCGCCGTTCTCGTCGAGTTCGGCGTCCAGGTGCATCGCCGGGAACATGCCGTCCCGGTACCAATCGAGGTGACCGGACACCTCGTACAGATGGCCCTTGGTGATGTGCGGGGTGTTGACGAACTCGTAGCCCTCTTCGATGTGGCGCTGACGTGAGTAGTTCTCGAGTTCGTTGCGGATCACGCCGCCCTTGGGGTGGAACACCGGAAGACCGGAACCCAGTTCGTCGGGAAAGCTGAACAGGTCCAACTCGGAACCGAGCTTGCGGTGATCACGACGTTCGGCTTCGGCGAGCAACTCGAGATGCGCATCGAGCGCCTCGGTGGACTCCCACGCGGTGCCGTAGATGCGTTGCAGATCGGCGTTGTCCTGGTTGCCCCGCCAGTACGCAGCCGAGCTGCGGGTGAGCTTGAACGCCGGCACGTACTTGGTGGTGGGGATGTGCGGGCCGCGGCACAGATCGCCCCAGATGCGTTCACCGGTACGGGGATTGAGGTTGTCGTACGCGGTGAGCTCTCCCCCGCCGACTTCCATGACCTCGGGATCGTCGATCCCGGACTTGTCGTCGATCAGTTCGAGTTTGTAGGGCTCGTTCGCCAACTCTTCACGGGCCTGATCCACCGATTCGTACACCCGACGCGAGAACCGTTGCCCGGCCTTGACGATCTGCTTCATCTTCTTCTCGAGTGCAGTCAGATCCTCTGGGGTGAACGGCTGCTTCACGTCGAAGTCGTAGTAGAAGCCGTCCTTGATGAACGGTCCGATGCCCAGCTTGGCATCGGGGAAGAGTTCCTGGACGGCCTGAGCGAGAACGTGCGCAGCCGAGTGCCTGATGACGCTTCGCCCGTCCTCGGTGTTGGCCGGCACGGGCTCGACCTCGGTATCGGAGTCGGGAGCCCACGACAGATCACGGAGTTTGCCCTCCGGATCTCGCACGACGACGATCGCGTCGGGACCCTTGTTCGGCAGGCCGGTGTCGCGTAGCGCCGTACCTGCGGTCGTTCCTGCCTGCACCGAGATGCGGGCGGGCGAGACGGCGGCGACAACGGGCATGCTCACAGCGATGTACTCCTCGATCGGTTCATCTGGCCAGGAAGGCCTCCGACAGCCTATCGGCAACGGGCCACCGCGCGGCCCTCAGCGCGGCGCGTGCGTCACAAGGGACTCTCGAGCCAGGTCCAGTCGAGGCCGAACCAACCTCCGACCAGCGCGAAAGTGCCCAGAAGCCACAGTGTTGCGAGCACGACGACCGTCGTGAACAACACGCCGAGTCCCTTGACGACGATCGACTGCTTCGAGAACCAGGCCATGAACGCGTCGTACCTCTTGCGGACGAAGCGCAGCGCGCCCTTGGCCCACTCGAACTCCGAGGCCAGGATGCCCAGTCCTGCGAACACGATCAGCCAGCCGGGGCCGGGGTACGGAATGGCCAGCACACCCAACGCCAACACCAGAGCTCCGACGACACCGACAGTGATCCGGTAGGCGAGATCGAGCGACTTGTTCTCGGCGATGCGAGACCGAAACCGTCGATGCTTCTTCGCCAGCTGTTCTGCCGGACCACTCGAGTCCGCTGTGCTGGTCTTGCCGTCCGCCTCGCGGGACGTGTATCCGTCGGTGCTCACCGGGTCAGATTACCGGGACGGAACACCAAAAAGCCCGCACCGACAAGCGGTGCGGGCTTTCTTCGTCTGTGGTCCCGGCTGGGATCGAACCAGCGACCTTCCGCGTGTGAAGCGGACGCTCTTCCACTGAGCCACGGGACCGAACGAGGCAAAACATTAACACGAGGTGTCGCAGTGGATCGAATCGCCTGCTCCGGCTCGTCGATGTCGCATTCGACGCCTGCATCGAGCGCAGACCTCGCTCCCCCGGACCCGGCCCGACCCCATCTTTCACACGGTTCACAGCCGCCAGAGACCCGAATTCTGGGGCTGACCACGAGATTTGTGAGTTTCACTCCCGTTGGGTTAATGTTTTCCCCGCACCACGGAGACAGCAACTGCCCAGCAGTGATTGCCTCCGGGGTATGCGGATGTGGCGCAGTGGTAGCGCATCACCTTGCCAAGGTGAGGGTCGCGGGTTCGAATCCCGTCATCCGCTCGAGGGTCTCGACCCATGGTGGAGTGGCCGAGTGGTGAGGCAACGGCCTGCAAAGCCGTGCACACGGGTTCGATTCCCGTCTCCACCTCGCTAGTGCATCGGTTGCGAAGGCCGATGCGAGGACATGCGCGATTAGCTCAGCGGGAGAGCGCTTCCCTGACACGGAAGAGGTCACTGGTTCAATCCCAGTATCGCGCACCACAGTCAGAACAAAGGACCCCCTTTCGAGGGGGTCCTTTTTTGTGTCTTGCCCAGTCTCGGTGGTGATTCACGCCATAGAAGTGCACAGTGGAGACGACGCACACACTTCGATGGAAGGACACTCACGTGTCGGACGATGCTCGCAGTGCACCCACGGACGAAACACCCACCGACACGGCCGGCCCCGGTAGCGCGACCGACAGCGAAGAGCCTCAGGTCGACGACGCCACACTCGAAGAAGCGAAGAAATCGGTCGAGGGACTCGACGACCGATACCGACCCGGCGCTCGGCCCACTGTGGCTCTCCCCGGAACCAACGGCACCGTCGCGGGTACAGCCTTTGCCGACATGGTCGACGACAACGGTGAGATGGTGGATGCCGACGATCAGGATGTATCCGACAGCTCCGAAACAGACAGCACGGACACCGATCACGCCGGCAGCGACGAAAAGGTAACGTCCTCGACCGATGGCTGAACACGACGTTCCCGACGCCCCCGCCGACATCGAACTCGGCGGGGGCGTCGCGTTTGTTCACACGCCGCCGATCCCGTCGCGCGGAGGGCTCGCTCTCACTCACGGTGCGGGCGGCAACTGTGGGTCGGTGCTCCTACAGAACATTGCGTCGGTGTGGGCGGCGGCCGGCTTCACGGTGTTGCGGTTCGACCTCCCGTTCCGAGTCCGCAAGGCCAAGGGTCCTCCGCATCCCTCCCGTTCCGAGGAGGACCGGATGGGGATCGCCGCGGCCGTCGATCGACTGCGTGCCGAAACCGACGGGTTCGTCGTGTTCGGCGGGCATTCGTACGGCGGCAGGCAGGGATCGATGATCGCGTCGGAGCAGCCGGGTCTCGTGGACGGTCTGGTGCTGACGTCCTATCCCCTGCACCCACCGGGAAAGCCCGACAAGCTTCGGACCCACCATCTGCCCGACCTACGTACCCCCACTGTTGTGCTGCACGGCACCAAGGATCCGTTCGCTACCACCGAAGAACTCGGGGCGGCGTTCGCTATGGTTCCCGCGCCCACACTGCTGATCGACATCGACGGTGCAGGCCACGATCTCGCACCGGCGAAGTACGACGCAGCGCAGCGGACTCTCGATGCTGCTGTCTCACTGTTCGAATCGCCGCTCGCCGATCCGTCGGGCGTCGTCCCGCTCTTCGACCCGTCACGCTGAAGTGGTGTACTGACGTTATGCCGACCTGGGGATGGTTCATCGTTGCGCTGGTCCTCGTCGATACCGCGGTGCTCGCGGCCTGGTTCCTCGCGCGTCGAAAGCCGGACAGATCGCGTGCCACGTCCCAGAGCCTGAAGCTGGTAGGACTGGACGACGGTGCGCGAGCAGAAATTCACCGATTGTTGGCCGCCGACAAGAAGATTCAGGCCATCAAGGTCTTCCGTGATCGAACCGGTGCCGGATTGCTCGATGCCAAGAACGCAATCGAGACGATGCAACGCGGAGCACCGTTTCCTCCCCCGTCGACCATTCTCGATGCAGCGAGTTCGGGTCCCGTGCGATGGGACGACCTCCTCCCCCGATTGACGGCACTCAAATCGGAAGGCAAAGCGATTGCGGCGATCAAGCTGCTGCGCGATCGAACAGGACTGTCGTTGCGGGACGCGAAGAATGCCGTCGATCAGCTGTGAGCGTTCGTGAGGCGGGCCCGGCGGATGCGCACCGAGTCGCCGACCTGGCCGCACTGACCTTCCCGTTGGCCTGCCCACCGGGAACGCAACCCGGTGATATCGAGACTTTCATCTCGAACGTGTTGTCTGCCAAGCACTTCGAGACGTACATCGTCGACCCGAACCGGACCGTACTGCTCGACGAGTCGGCTGAGGCACAGGTACTCGGATACGCGATGCTGGTGTTCGGCACTCCCACCGACTCCGGCATCCGCTCGGCGCTGTCCCACGAGCCGACGGTAGAGATCAGCAAGCTGTACGTCCGACCCACCGAACACGGCGGCGGAGTCGCAGCGCGCCTGATGACGTCGGCGCTGGACAGTGCTCGTCGGCATGGCTGCCGAGGGGCGTGGCTGGGCGTCAACCAACAGAACGTCCGCGCCCAGAAGTTCTATGCCAAGTACGGATTCGAGACAGTCGGCACCAAGACGTTCGTCGTCGGCGACCGGACGCACGACGACTACGTCATGCAGGTGCAGCTCTGAGCCTGCCTCGACCGAGGCAGGTCAGCCGACGGCAGCGAAACGAGACAGTGCGAGCAGACGGGACGTCGCACGGAGGTACTTCTTCCGGTAACCACCCGCGAGCATCTCCTCGGTGAAGATCTCGTCGAGCTTGCCACCCGAGGCCGTCACCGGAATACCCGCGTCGTACAGGCGGTCGGCGAGGACGACCAGTCGCAACGCAATTGCCTGATCGGAAGCCGGGTGCACGTTCTTCAGGAACACCGCGGGAATACCGTCCAACAATTTGCCGTAGCGCGACGGGTGCAGCGTGCTCAGGTGCGCCAGCAGGTCGTCGAAGTCGTCCAGGGTCGCGCCCTCGATACCGTCGGCACGCTCGACGAGCTCGGCCTCCGACGTCGGCTCCGGGGCCGGCGGCAGATCGCGGTGCCGGTAATCGGGACCGTCGACGCGGACGGACTCGAAGATCGAACCGAGCTTCTTGATCTCCCGCAGGAAGTCCTCGGCCGCGAAGCGGCCTTCGCCGAGCTGGCCGGGCAGGGTGTTCGACGTCGCCACGATGGACACGCCGCGCTGCGAGAGCTCCGACAGCAGTCGCGAGACCAACATCGTGTCGCCCGGATCGTCGAGCTCGAACTCGTCGATGCACAGAACACTGTGGTTCGAGAGCTCTTCGAGAGCCTTGTTGAAGCCCAATGCACCGACGACGTGCGTCAACTCCACGAACGTGCCGAACGCCTTCGGTTCGGGGACGCTGTGATAGATCGAGGCCAGCAAGTGGGTCTTACCGACGCCGAAGCCGCCGTCGAGGTAGAGCCCCGCACCGGTGGCCGGGGTCTTCTTACCGAACAGCCCGCGCTTGCCCTTGCCGCGAATCTTCTGCACCTTGTTCGCGAATTCCTCGGCTTTCGCGACCGCAGCGGCCTGCGTCGGCTCCTTGGGATCGGGAATGTACGAGGAGAAGCTGACGTCGTCGAACATCGCCGGCGGAACCATCTGCGCGATCAGCTGATCGGAGGGGACCACGGGATTTCGGTCGACAAGGCGTGCGGGCATTGATCGAGCGTAACGACGTGGTCTCATGTGACTCATGCAGCTTCTCGATATTGGGACCTACTTCACATCGGAGCAGGCCGCCGCAGCGCTCCCCGCCATCGGAACGGAAGTGGACGACGACGGTCTGCGATCGCTGTATGCCTACCCGACCGATGTGGGCCGACCGTGGATCCGTACCAATTTCGTCTCCAGTATCGACGGGTCCGTCACCTCCGACGGTGCCTCGGCCGGATTGGGCACCCCGGCAGACACCCGGTTGTTCGGCATCCTGCGTGAGCTGTGCGATGCGGTGCTCGTCGGCGCCGGCACCGTGCGCGGAGAGAACTACGGCGGGGTCGCCCTGTCTCCCGATGTCATCTCTCGCCGGCAGGCGAACGGTCAGGAATCGGTGCCGACCATCGTGGTCGTCACCGCCTCCGGCTCCATCGATGCGCGGTCTCGCCTACTGACGGACACAGCGGTGATGCCGGTGGTGCTCACGTCCGCCGCGGCGGACCGCTCTGCGGTAGGCGAACTCCGGACGGCCGGGGCGACGGTGCTCGAGGTGTCCGGCGAATCGGTGTCGACCACCGACATTGTCGAGTCTCTGTCCCAGCTCGGGTTCGGTCGCGTGCTGTGCGAGGGCGGACCAGGACTGTTCGGTCAGCTGGTGTCCGACGGGGCGGCGGACGACGTGTGCCTGACGATCTCACCGAAGGTGATCAGTGGGCCTGCCGGCCGCATCGCCCATGCCGCACACGCCGCCGATACGTCCATGCAGCGCGCACTCGTGCTCGGCGACACCGACGGCACGCTGTTGACCCGCTGGGTGCGGCCGTGACGAGAGACGCGGGCGCGGCAGCGAAGCAAAAGTAGATAGCCTCGCACCGTGACGCAGAAACGTTCGTTGCTCGCCGCAGTACTCCTCGTCGCCACGGTCTGCGCGGCCTGTGGAGGCGGCCCGTCGATCCGTCCCGAAGTGGCGGTGGAGCAGCGCTCGCCCGGTCAGCCCGCCGAGTCGTCGCCCGCAACCCCGCCCGAACCGGCTGCACTCGATGTTCCGACCACCGACCTCGATTGGTCCGAGTGCACCTCGGCCACTCTCGGGATGTTCGGGCTCACCGCCACCACGCCGGGCCTGACACTCGAATGCGGTGAGTACGAGGCCGATGTCGACGCCAGCGGTCAGATGTTCGGCACCTTCGCCGTCGGGGCGCTTCGGGCCAAACTCGACCGGACACCCGTCGATGCCGGGCCCCTGGTGTTCACGTCCGGTTCGGATCGTTCGTCGATCGCAACCTTGGCCACGATGGCCGCCGGCCCACTCGCCACGCTGCTCGAGGCACATCCGATCGTTGCCGTGGATCGCCGCGGCATCGGACGCTCGACGGCCGTGGACTGCATCGACGACACCCCCCAGGCGCCTACCAAGGCTGCCGTCGATGCCCTGGGACAGTTCTCCAGATCCGACTCGGACTCCGTCGACCGCGCGGTCGACGCCGGACGAGACGCCACCATCGAATGCACCGACACCCTGCAGCCGCAGGAACTCGCCTTCGGCACCGGGTACGCCGCGGACGATCTCGATCGGCTTCGGCAGTTGTGGGGCGTGGACCGGATCGGCCTGATCGGAGCGGGGAACGGTTCTCTCACCGCCATGGCCTACGCCGCGAAGTTTCCCGACAACGTCGCGCGGCTGATCCTCGATTCGCCGACGGGCGTCAACGCCGACCCGGCAACGCTCGCCGAGCAGCGAACTCAGGGCAAGGAAGCGGCGTTCGCTGCCTTCGCACAGCGTTGCGTCGCGCTGAACTGCTCGCTCGGAAGTGACCCGACGGCCGCAGTGGCACAGTTGATCAAGCGCGCCGCCGGCGGCGAATTCGCACCGCTGTCCACACACGAAATTCTCGACGCGATCACCTTTGCGCTGGCCTCGACCGCGGAAGACGCGTCGACGCGGGCGAGAGATCTGTCCTCGACGCTCTCCGCTGCCGCCGCCTCCGACACGACTGCGCTCGCAGCGCTCGCCGAACGAGGCCGGGCGGCGTACAGCACCGACGGCCAGTTCGTCGCCCGCTGCACGGACGGGCAGCAGTGGCCCTCTCCGCAGGGCGTCCGCGACCTGGCACCGGGGTGGGCCGACCGCTACCCGATCTACGGAACCGACGCTGCCCTGACGGCATTGCTGTGCTCGTCCTGGCCGACAGCTCCCTCCGTCCCACTGCCCACCTCGCTGGACGTTCCGGTCCTGGTGCTGTCCAACGCCGGCGACCCGATCGTCGGCAACGGCGGCCTGTCCTCGGTCACCGGCCTGATCGGTGCGACGGGTGCCGCCGTCGCGTCGGCCGCCTGGCAGGGCAGCGGGCATCCGAGCATCGGCGGGTCGCAGTGCCTGCAGAGTGCTGCTGTCACCTACGCCCGAGACACGACGCTTCCGACCGACGGCACCGTCTGTCCGGCCTGACTCGACTCCTCGGAGGGTCGCGAAAGACACGGGCCCCGCGGGGTGTCCTGAACGGCCGCACCGACCGTCTCGGGTACCGTTCGCGGGTGTCACTTAGCTTTCTGGAGCCGCGTACCGGGCGGACCACCGCCGAAGTAATCAAGTACGCGCTCTGGCCGATCGCCATCATGACCGTCGTGCATCGGGTGGTGATCAGGGCGGTCAACGGCGATGTCACCAACGACTTCAACCCGGTGTACAACGCAGCTCTCGCGTTCCTCAACCGGCAGCCGGTGTACACCGCGAACTTCGATTCGGTCGATCCTCATTACCTGTACCAGCCGAGCGCGACGATGCTGCTCTCCCCCATCGCCATCATCGACCCGGAGCGCTCTCGCTGGCTGTTCATCCTTGCCAGCACCGTGGCCATCCTCGTCGCGCTGTACATCCTGCTGCGCATCTTCGGCTTCCGACTGGACTCGGTGGCTGCACCCGCCCTGCTCCTGGCTGCCTTCGTCAGCGAGACGGTGACGAACACACTGGTGTTCACCAACTTCAACGGTTTCGTACTCCTCGGCGAAGTGGCGTTTCTCGGATTCCTGTTGCAGCGCAAGGATTTGTCCGCCGGTGTCGCGATGGGCTTGACCCTGGCGATCAAGCCGATGCTCGCACCACTGCTGCTGCTCCCCCTGATGACGAGACAGTGGAAGGTGTTCATCACCTCGATTGCCATCCCGGTGGTGATGATGGCCATCGCCTGGCCGTTGTCCGTCGATCCCATGAATTTCATCGATCGGACGCTGCCGTACCTGCTGCAGACGCGTGACTACTTCAACAGCGCTGTCGTCGGCAACGGCCGTTACTACGGAGTGCCCGAGTTCCTGACCCTCGGCATCCGCGCCGTCCTGGGCATCATGGTGTTGGTCTCGCTGTGGTTGCTCTACCGGTACTGCCGAGAAGATCGACTGTTCTTCTTCGCCACCACCTCCGGCCTGATCCTCACCGCGCACTGGCTGCTGGGCTCACTGGGCCAGATGTACTACTCGATGATGCTGTTCCCGTTGCTCATGACGGTCGTGCTCAGGAACTCGCTACTCCGGAACTGGCCGGCCTGGCTCGCGATCTACGGGTTCATGAACGCCGATCGTTGGTTGTCCGGACGGTGGATCGAAACCGGACGGGCCCTCGACTATCTCCGCACCACCTTCGGTTGGGCGCTGCTGATCGTCGTGATCTTCGGAGTGCTCGTCGGACGCTGGTTCGCCGCGAGATCAGAGGGACGGCTCGACGAGGGAATCGAGCCCAGCTACCTGTTACCGACCGCGTCACCAGCGAAAACGGCATAACCCGGCAAATCGTATTAGCGTGTCAGCATGAGTTCAGCAACAGACAACAATGCCGCTCCGGCCGTCCAGCTCACCGACGCGCAGTGGCGGGAGAAGCTGACACCCGAGGAGTACGCGGTTCTGCGTCAGGCCGGTACCGAGCGCCCGGGCGTCGGCGAATACACCGACACCACCACCGAAGGCATCTACGAGTGCCGCGCCTGCGGAGCCGAACTGTTCCGCAGCACTGAGAAGTTCGAATCGCATTGCGGATGGCCGTCTTTCTTCGACCCGGCCGACAGCGACGCCGTCATCCTGAAAGAGGACACCACCCTCGGTATGCGCCGCGTCGAGGTCGTTTGCCGCAACTGCCACAGCCACCTCGGCCACGTCTTCGAGGGCGAGGGCTACCCCACCCCGACCGACCAGCGGTACTGCATCAACTCGATTTCTCTGGTGCTCAAGCCTGCATCCTGATCGGTCCGGACATCCCGGGGATCGCCGCGCACTCGGCGAACCTGTGCTGAGGATGCGTCGAAACCGAGCCGCGAACCCGGAGATTACCTCTGCTTGACCCGATCGTTAGGGTAGCTTTGGGGTTGTGGCCACGTCGATCAAGACCTTCTGGTGGCGCCAGGTGAAAATCACCGGCGTCACACCCAATTTCGGTGACGAATTGACGCCGGGACTGGTCGGAACATTGTTCGGGCAGAAGTGTTCCTGGCGTCGCGCGAAGCGCTGCGACATGATCGGGGCAGGTTCCACCCTGGAAATGGTCCAGCTCATGCAGGCCCGGAAGGGTCTCAAGGTCTGGGGCTCGGGTTTCATGCTCAGTGACGCCGCCCACGAACGAGACTTCAGCTACCCCGATTTCGACTTCTACGCGGTTCGCGGACATCTGTCGCTGGGACGCATCAAGTCCGAGCGCGAGGCCGCGGTCGGGGACCCCGGGCTGCTGGCGAACAGAGTCTATGCACGCTCCCCACGTGTACCCGGCCGGATCGGCCTCGTCTACCACTGGGTGCACAAGAAGGATCCCGTAGTGCGCTCGCTTGCGCGAGACAAGAGAGTCACGTTGATCGACCCGTCCAGAAAGCCGGCCAAGGTCATCGCCGACATCACTGCATGTGACTTCGTGATGTCCACGAGTCTGCACGGGTTGATCGTCGCAGACTCGTACGGCATCCCCAACGCATGGATAAAGCTGCCGCAAGACATAGGCGGCAACGGATACAAATTCGACGATTATTACTCTGCATTCGACCGAGAAGCTGTCCAGCATTCGTCGGACCTTGCGCGAGATCACGATCGAATCGCGCAGCTACAGCACGAATATCGGCTGGTCCCGAATCTGAAAGAAATTCAGGACAATCTGATCGGAGCCTTTCCTTTCGCTCCGCCCTACACAGCCTGAATTCGACAGGCCGACACTCGAGCCGGTCATCATTCGCTCCCACATGATCGCTTTCGAGCGCCCTATTGCGACGGTGCATACTGTGAGCATGCGCACTTTCACCTCACCAGAGCAGATCAAGGCGGCCGTCGGCGAAGAACTGGGAACCAGCGACTGGCTCCAGATCACCCAGGAACGGGTGAACACCTTCGCCGACGCCACCGGCGACCACCAGTGGATCCACGTCGACGTCGAACGAGCGAAAAAAGAGAGCCCGTTCGGCGCTCCGATCGCCCACGGATTCCTGAGTCTGTCGCTCGTGTCGATGCTGAACTGGCAGATCTACACCATCGAGAACACCAAACTCGGAATCAACTACGGCTCCAACAAAGTTCGCTTCATCAACCCTGTCAAGGTCGGATCCCATGTCCGGTTGCGGACCACCCTCACCTCTGTCGAGGACGCGTCGGGCGGAGCGTTGCAGATCGTGACGACCGCAACGCTCGAGATCGAAGGCGAGGACAAGCCGGCCTTGGTTGCCGAGATCATCTCGCGGGTGGTGTTCTGACCGATCGTGTCACCGGTGGATCGAACGCAGTGATCGGCGGCAGCGGCGCGTCGTAGCGTTCGATCTCCACCAGCACGTGCTGCCCGGTGCACCCTCGCGAGAGCGACGACGACCCGACGTCGGCGGTGAGAACGTTCACGCTGCCGTGCTTGCACATCGAATCGGGATCAGCCGGATCGAGCGGGTCGTACCAGGCCCCGGTCGACAACTGAACTACCGCTTCGAGCATCGCGTCGTCGACGACCACCCCGGCCAGGCACGAACCGCGGTCGTTGAACACTCGCACCACATCGCCGTCCGACACTCCCCTGGCCTCCGCCGCAGACGGGTGCATTCGTATCGGCTCTCGGCCCTGAACCTTCGAATTCCGGCTCACCGCACCGTGATCGAGCTGACTGTGCAGCCTGGTGCGCGGCTGGTTGGCGATCAAGTGCAGAGGAAACTGCTCGGCCCGCGGCCCGCCGAGCCATTCCTGCGGCTCGAACCACATCGGGTGCCCGCGGCAATCCTCGTAAACGAACCCCGCGACCGTCGCCGAGAAGATCTCGATCTTGCCGCTCGGTGTCCGCAGCGCGTTGCCGATCGGGTCCTGGCGAAAATCCTCCAGGAACGTCAACTCGTCCTCGGTCTTCATCCGGAACGAGCCCTCACGCGTGAAGTCTTCGAATTCCGGGGTCTGCACGCCGTCGGCCCGCAAGTACTCGCGCCACTGCCCGTACATGTGCTCGAGCCATTGCTGTGACGTGCGCCCCTCGGTGAACTGCTGCCCCACACCGAGTTTCATAGCGAGTTCCGCGAAAGTGTCGTAATCGTCGCGTGAATCGGCGAATCGCTCGGCAGCCGGCGCCATGGCCACGAGCAGTGGATCGTTGCGTGTGCAGCTCAGATCCGACCGTTCCAGCGATGTGGTCGACGGGACTACGACGTCTGCGTGCTTGGCCATCGGCGTCCAGTAGGGATCGTGGACGACGACGGTATCGGGCCTGCCGAGTGCCCGGCGCAATCGTCCCAGATCCTGGTGGTGATGAAACGGGTTGCCGCCCGCCCAATAGACCACTTTGATGTCGGGATAGACCAAACGTCGGCCGTCGTAGTCGAATTCGTGCCCGGGGTTGAGCAGCATGTCCGAGACAGCTGCAACCGGAATCAGATCGGCCACCGGATTGATTCCCTGCGGCAGTGTGGGCAACGGATAGGGCACAGGAGCGAGGCCGGGCTCGTTCATCGAGCCGTATCCGTGTCCGAATCCCCCACCGGGCACGCCGATTTCGCCCAACATCGCTGCCAACGTGATGCCCATCCACGGAGCCTGTTCACCGTGCTGCGTACGTTGCAGGGACCACGTGACGGTCACCATCGTGCGTTTCGACGCCATGTCCCGTGCCAGCTCTGCGATTACGGACGGCTCGATACCGCAGATCTCCGACGCCCACTGCGGGGTCTTGGGAGTGTCGTCCGAGACACCGAGAAGGTAGCGCTCGAACTCGGGGTAACCCTCGCAGTATTTCTCCAGAAACGCTGTGTCGTGCAGTTTTTCGTCGGCCAGGACGTATGCCAGAGCCAGCATCATCGCCACGTCGGTTCCGGGCCGTGGGGCGATCCACCGCGCCTCGCCCGACATGTCGTTGCGCAAGGGACCGACGGTGACGATCTGCCCGCCGCGGGCGCGCATCGCGTCGAGCGAACCGACGGTCGGATGATCCGACGTACCACCGTGATTGATGCCGGTGTTCTTCACCGGAACTCCGCCGAACGCCACCAGCAGTTCGGTGTGTTCGGCGATCACGGACCAGGATGTGGAGCGCGAGAACATCTTCCAGTGCGCGCCGAGCACGTGCGGCATGATGACGCCGGTCGCACCGAGCGAATAGCTGTGCACGGATCGCGTGTAGCCGCCGATGCAGTTCAGGAAGCGGTGTACCTGACTCTGCGCATGATGAAAGCGGCCGGCACTGGCCCAACCGTACGACCCGCCGTAGATGGCGTTGTTGCCGAATGTGTCCACCACGCGGCGCAACTCGCGCGACAACAGGTCGGTGAGCTCGTCCCACGAGACGTCGACGAACTCCTCGCTACCGCGCCTGTCGGTGGGGCCGGGACCGTTCTCGAGCCAGCCCCTGCGTACCGCAGGCGAGGTGACTCGGGATCGATGGGTCACCGAGCCGACGAGGTTGCCCAGCACCGGGGAAGGATTGCTGTCCGTCACCTGAGGATGAATCGCGGTGACGTCACGTCCGTCCGAGTCGGCGCGGAACATCCCCCAGTGGCCCATGTGCTGGACGCCGGTCACTCCGGTCATCGAATCCCGAACGCGCTCAACGCTGCCAGCAGTGCGTCGGGACGCTCGGCCGTCGGCACCGGATCGACGAGTGCGAAACTGCACCCGATCTCCTGTGCCGCGCCGTCGGCCTCGGCGCTGTCGCCCACCATCAGCGTCCGCGCGGGCTCGACGCCGAGAGCGGCCACCGCATGTCGGAAGATCTCCGGTTGCGGTTTGACGTGACCGACTTCGAACGAGAGCACGAATTCGTCGACGTACCGGTCCAGGCCCCGAGCAGTGAACGCCGGACGGATGTCGAAGGCAATGTTGCTCAGCACCCCGACCCGAATCGACCGTCCCGCCAATGTCGACAGTGCCGCTTCCGTGTCGGGATAGGGCGTCCAGGAGTCGGCGTCGATGACTCGTCCGTACACCGATTCGGCCTGTGCCTCGTCGGTGATGCCGGACTGCGCCAGAACGTGCAGATACGCCTGCCGATGCAGGGCCGGATCCAGATCGCGATGACGCCATGCGTGCCGAGTGGCGTCGTCGAACTCGACGGTCTCGCCGACCGGAGCGGTCATGCGTCGCATGAGCTCGGCGGCTCCGGCTCCGTCGACCGGAACGCCGTCGGCATCGTGCACACCGTCGAACCACGACGGCTCCTCTTCCAGTCGGAAGAGTGTGCCGGAGAAGTCGAAGAGAACGGCGTCGACGATGGGTGTGTCCGTCCCCGTCACGGTAGTGATTCGACGAGCGCGTCCACCTCGACCCGAGGGCCGGTGAAGAACGGCGTCTCCTCGCGCACGTGTCGGCGTGCCTCGGTGGCCCGGAGATCGCGCATCAGGTCCACGATGCGGTCGAGCTCGGGTGCTTCGAAAGCCAGGATCCACTCGTAGTCACCGAGCGCGAACGAGGGGACGGTGTTGGCGCGCACGTCCTTGTAGTCGCGCGCTGCCTTCCCGTGATCGGCGAGCATCGTCCGACGTTCCTCGTCGGGCAGCAGGTACCAGTCGATCGAGCGGACGAACGGGTACACGCAGATGTAGGCGCCCGGATCCTCGCCCGCGATGAACGCAGGCACGTGGCTCTTGTTGAACTCGGCGGGGCGGTGCAGTGCGGTGTTGCTCCATACCGGCGTGCTCGCCTTGCCCAGCGCGGTGGTGCGCCGGAAGTCGGAGTACGTCGCCTGAAGGTCCTCGATGCGCTCGGCGTGCGTCCACACCATGAAGTCGGCATCGGCCCGCATGCCGGCGATGTCGTAGACCCCGCGCACGACGACACCCTTGTCCTCACGGCCCTCGAAGAATGCCCTTGCTTCCTTCGCAGCGGCCGCGCGGTCGTCGCCCAGAACCCCGGGTGTGACCTTGTAGACCGAGAACATCAAGTACCGAAGAGTCGAATTGAGCGCTGAGTAATCGAGGCGTGCCATGGCCCCTATCGTGCCACCTCGACCAGACGGGCGGCAGCGGTGGTGGCGGACGCAATACAGGCCGGTACCCCGACGCCGCGCTGCCACGCTCCGGTCACGGCGAGCCCGGCGAGTTCGGACACTCCGGATTCGATGGCGGCGACGCGGTCGAGGTGTCCGGGAGCGTACTGCGGCAGTCCGCCCGGCCACCGCTGGACGGTCACTGCCAGCGGCCGGGTGTCGATACCCGCGACCGTGGCCAGGTCGGCGAGCGCGACGTCGATCGTGTCCTCGTCGGATCGCTGCGCGGCGGTGTCGTCGCCGAATCGCCCGAGCGAGGCTCTCAGCAGTACCGCCTCACGCTCGGCCAGGTGCGGCCACTTTCGACTGGACAGCGTGAACGCCTTCACGTCCAGCCCCGCGTCCGTCGCCACCAGAATTCCCGAATTCTGCGGCAGCTCGGTCGACGTCGGAAACGCCATCGCCACGACCGTCGACGACGCCAGTTCGATCTCACGGGCCGCGCGCGACGCGTCCGGTGCGAGGTCTGCGATGAGATCGGCCAGTATCGGTGCCGGTACCGCCAGCACGACCCCGTCGACCACACCCACCCGATCGACGAACCAGCCGCCCGACTCACGGCGGATCTCGCCGACGCTCGTCTCGCGCAGAACGCGAGCGTCGGTGGCTGTAACCAAGGCATCGAGCAGCACCGCGTAGCCGTCCCGGAGTCCACCGAACACCGGCCCCGGGGACGGAGTCGGGAGTGCCGTCAGCACAGCCTCGGTCAGGTTCGCCGCGCCGTTGTCCAACGCAGCGGCCAGCGTCGGCAGCGCAGCACGGACACCGATGGAGCTCGCCGAACCGGAGTAGACCCCGCCGAGCAGTGGATCGACCGAACGGCTCACCACCTGGTTCCCGAAACGTGTGCCCACGAGATCGGCCACGCTGGCATCGGAGCCCCGGACCCATCGAAACGGCCGCTCGGTCTCGGTGTCGATGATGTGCAGCTCGGACGGATCGACCAGCTCTCGGACGGACTCCGCCGACGATGGGATACCCATCAGGGTGCCCACCGGAAGTGGATGAGTGCGACCACCGGAGAAGACGAGCGGTCGCACCGTCGACGGGTGCACGAGCTGATCGGTGAGCCCCAGTTCCGCAAGCAGCGCGGGCACCTCCGGGCGGCGACCGATGAATGCCTCGGCACCGACATCGAGCGACTGATCGCCGACCGAGGTGGTGCGCAGGGTGCCGCCCACCCGGGACGATGCCTCGACGAGAGTGATCTCTGCGTCGGGCCCGCACGCCTGCCGCAAGCGATACGCCGCGACGAGGCCGGAAATTCCGCCGCCGACAACGGCGTAACGCCGGACGGTCACAACGAATGCACCAACGAGACGACGCGAGTCAGGATGTCGGGATCGGTATCGGGAAGCACGCCGTGGCCGAGATTGAACACGTGGCCGCGGGCACCGGCCGCGATCGCACGATCCGCCTCGGCGGCAATGCGTCGGACCTCGGCCTCGACTGCGTCCCAGCCCGCGAACAGCACTGCGGGATCGAGATTGCCTTGCAGAGCCTTGCCGTGGCCCACCCGGTGCACCGCGTCGTCGAGCGGAATCCGCCAGTCGACCCCGACCACGTCGGCACCGGCCTCGCCCATGGCACCGAGCAGTTCTCCGGTGCCCACCCCGAAGTGGATCTTCGGGACGCCGGCCGAGGACACGGCGTCGAACACTCGTGTCGAGTGCGGCAATACGTACTCGCGGTAATCGGCGAGCGAGAGTGCACCCGCCCAGGAGTCGAACACCTGAACGGCGTCGACGCCCGCAGCCAGCTGGGCCTGCAGAAAGGTGATCGTGGTGGAGGCCAATGCGTCGAGCAAGGCGTGCCACGTGGCCGGATCGGACCGCATCAGAGCTTTGGTCTTCTCGTGATTGCGGCTCGGACCACCCTCGACCAGGTACGACGCAAGAGTGAAGGGTGCGCCGGCAAATCCGATCAGCGGGGTGGTTCCCAGCTCACGAGTGAGAATGCGGACGGCGTCGGCCACCGGCTGCACCTGGTCGGAGGTGAGGACGGGCAGAGCCGCGACGTCCGCAGCCGAACGCACCGGATGCGCAACCACCGGTCCAGTACCGGCGACGATGTCGAGATCGATGCCCGCGGCTTTGAGCGGAACCACGATGTCGGAGAAGAGGATCGCTGCGTCGACGTCGTGACGACGTACGGGCTGCAAGGTGATCTCGGCGACCAGATCGGGCCGGAAGCACGAGTCCAACATCCCGATGCCTGCACGGATCTTGCGGTATTCCGGAAGGGACCTGCCGGCCTGACGCATGAACCACACCGGCCGCCTCGACGTCGGTCGACCGTCGATCGCGGCCAGAAACGGCGCCTCCGGAAGTTCTCGTCGGGCGGGGGCTGCGGTGTGCGATTCGGCGTTCATCACCGTCCATGCTGCCACGTGCGACAACCGCCGCTACCCTCGAGGGCGAGACACTCATCGCAGTTCAGGACACTCGGATCGTTCGACGGACGCTCGGCGCAGTTCGATCACGGCTCGGCGCGCCTCCATCGCAGGGCAACGTGACGCGTCTAACGTCCGGTGACGTGACCGAGCACCGATCTGACGCCGAACCTGCGCCTTTCCGCGCCGCCATCGACGCGATGCATCGGGCGCAGGTACACCCGGCAATCGAAATCGGTCCGATTCGGCCGCCGCAGAGACTCGCTCCGTACAGCTATGCGATCGGTGCCGAGGTCAAGCACGCCGACTCCGAGCAGATCGACGAACAGAGCGACGGCGACGCGTTCGGCCGTCTGATCCTGTTGTACGACCCCGACGGTGCCGAGGCCTGGAACGGCACTCACCGCCTGGTCGCGTACATCCAGGCCGACGTGGACGAGTCCCTCGCCGACGATCCGCTGCTCCCCGAGGTCGGCTGGAGTTGGCTGGTCGACGCCCTCGAATCGCGATCGGAACCGTTGAACGCGCTCGGTGGCACGGTCACCTCGACCAGCTCGGTACGGTACGGCGACATCGCCGGCCCGCCGAAGGCTCACCAACTCGAACTTCGCGCGTCCTGGACGGCGACGTCCGAGGATCTCTCGACCCACGTCGAGGCGTTCTGCGAGGTGCTCGCCTACGCCGCGGGCCTGCCGCCCGCGGGCATCACCACCCTCGGTCAGCGCAGTTCCAGTCGGACATAGCAGTTCCAGTCGTACATAGTTGCCGGTCCGTTCGGCCCCAGGGCCTAGAGTCACATCTCATGTCAGCCGAGAGTTCCCCGGACGCCGCGTCGGATGTAGAAGCGGACGAGCCTGTCGCCGTTCCGTTGTTGGCCCCCGCTGACGGGGTTCCCGACGTCGTCGACACCGTCGATGCCGTTCGCGCAGCCGCAGAGGCACTCGCCGCAGGCCACGGGCCCCTCGCTGTCGACGCCGAGCGCGCGTCCGGCTTCCGCTACTCCCAACGTGCGTACCTCGTGCAGTTCCGCCGCCGGGGCGCGGGCACCGTGTTGCTCGACCCCATTCCCGTCACCGACGACCTCGCGCCACTGGCGGAGGTCATCAACCCGCTCGAATGGGTATTGCACTCCGCGGACCAGGACCTGCCCGGTCTCGCCGAACTGGGGCTCGTCCCCGCCACGCTGTACGACACCGAACTCGCCGGCCGCTTGGCAGGATTCGACCGCGTCGGCCTCGGTGCGATAGTCGAGCGAACCCTCGGCCTGGCCCTGCAGAAGGGGCACGGCGCGGCCGACTGGTCCACCCGTCCCCTCCCCGACACCTGGCTCAACTACGCCGCCCTCGACGTCGAAGTTCTGCTCGAGCTTCGCGACGAAATGGCCGCGGAGCTCGAACGACAAGGCAAAACGGACTGGGCGGCACAGGAATTCGCCCACATCCTCGCCCTCGGTCCGCCCAAACCGAAAACCGACAGATGGCGTCGGACATCGGGAATCCATGCGATCAAGTCACCACGAACGTTGGCTGCCGTCCGCGAATTGTGGACCACCCGAGACGAATTGGCGGCCAAGCGCGACGTCGCGCCCAGCCGGGTCCTGCCCGACTCGGCGATCGTCGCCGCGGCGACGGCCGATCCGAAGTCCTCACGCGAACTCGAACAGCTACCGGTCTTCGGCGGCCCCCGTCAGCGTCGGTCCTCTCGGTTGTGGGCCTCGGCCCTGACCCGAGCACGGGCGCTGCCCACCGCGGAGTTGCCGTCGATGGCGGCATCGTTCGACGGGCCGCCCCCGGTCAACCGATGGGCCCGCCGCGATCCGGACGCAGCGTCCCGACTGGCCGATGTGCGAGCGGCGATGACCGAGCTGAGTGAATCGGTGTCGGTACCGGTCGAGAACCTGCTGATGCCGGATCTACTTCGGCGACTCGTATGGGATTGGCAGACTCCCGACGACGACGGCGTCGACCCAGGAGAGATGATCGACGCTCGGTTGACCGAGGGTGGGGCTCGGCCGTGGCAACGCTCGCTGGTGGTGCCGGTTCTGACGAAGGCACTGCACCCTTCCCAAGTTACCGACGGGTAATACCCGCTACAGTGGGTGGCGCGTCCGGGCACCCGGACGAGTCGTCCGCATCTGTCGGGAGGATCGAAAAGCGTGTCTGTACCCCCGTCCACCAGCTCACAGAGGAATGTTGTCTTCGTCGACGGCATCCGTACCCCGTTCGGCAAAGCAGGCCCCAAGGGCATGTACGCCGACACTCGCGCAGACGACCTCGTCGTCAAAGCGATACGCGAGCTTCTCCGCAAGAACCCCAATCTTCCTCCCGAGCGCATCGACGAGGTCGCGATCGCTGCGACCACACAGACCGGCGATCAGGGCCTGACAATCGGCCGGACCTCCGCTCTCCTGGCCGGGCTCCCCCGCAGCGTCCCGGGGTTTGCGATCGACCGCATGTGCGCAGGTGCGATGACTTCGGTGACCACCACCGGATCGGGAATCGGATTCGGCCAGTACGACGTCGTCATCGCCGGTGGCGTCGAGCACATGGGCCGCCACCCGATGGGTGAGGGTGTCGACCCCAACCCGCGCTTCCTCGCCGACAAGCTCGTCGATCCCAGTGCACTGGTGATGGGCAACACCGCCGAGAACCTGCACGACCGGTTCCCGAGCATCACCAAGGACCGCACCGACGCCTACGCCGTCGCGAGCCAGAACAAGTACGACGCGGCCAAGAAAGCCGGCTACATCGCCGACACTCTCGTTCCGGTCGCCACCAAATCCGCCGCAGGATGGGGCCTGGCCACCGAGGACGAGCCACCTCGCCCCGGCACCACCGTCGACGATCTCGCCAAGCTCAAGACGCCGTTCCGGCCCGCGGGTCGCGTCACCGCAGGCAATGCCGCGGGACTCAACGACGGCGCCACCGCGGCGATCCTCGCCGGTGAGGACACCGCGCACGAGCTCGGCCTGAACATCGGGATGCGGATGGTCGGCTTCAGCTTCGCCGGCGTCGACCCCGCCGTCATGGGCATCGGCCCGGTTCCCGCAACCGAAAAGTTGCTCGGCCGAACCGGATTGAGCATCGACGACATCGGCCTGTTCGAGATCAACGAGGCCTTCGCCATCCAGGTTCTCGCCTTCCTCGAGCACTACGGCATCGCCGACGACGACCCCCGCGTCAACCAGTGGGGCGGCGCCATCGCGTGTGGCCACCCGCTCGCTTCCTCGGGCGTCCGCCTGATGACGCAGCTCAGTCGTCAGTTCGCCCAGCAACCCGACGTCCGCTACGGCCTGACGACCATGTGCATCGGTCTCGGCATGGGCGGCACCGTCATCTGGGAGAACCCCAACCACGCTGACTACTCAGGAGCCAAGGCATGAGTGACATCACGACGGCGTTCGAGGACGAGGTAGTCACGAACGCGTTCACCAAGATCGTGTCCGTACCGGGGCTCGACGGCTCCATCGCCCTCGTGACCCTCGACAACGGCTTCGATCACACCAAGCCGTCGACCTTCGGTCCCGGCGGACTCGCCAAGTTCGACGCCGCACTGGACGAGGCATTCGCAGCGAACCCGATGGCCATCGCCGTCACCGGCAAGCCGTTCATCTTCGCCGTCGGTGCCGACCTCAACGGTGTGCCGAACATCAAGACCAAGGACGAGGCGCTGCAGATCGGGCAGCTCGGCCACAAGGTGTTCCGTCGCCTGCGCGAGAGCACGATTCCGACGTTTGCCTTCATCAACGGTGCCGCACTCGGCGGTGGACTCGAAGTAGGACTGCACTCGCACTACCGGACCGTCGCGGAGAACGCCGCCGCGCTCGGCCTGCCCGAGGCCTTCCTCGGCCTGGTCCCGGGATGGGGCGGAACTCAGTTGCTGCCCAACATCATCGGAGCCTCGAACGCGGTCACCGTCGTCGTCGAGAACGCACTGAACCAGAACCGCGTCCTCAAGCCGCAGCAGGCACTCGACCTCGGCATCGCCGACGCCCTCTTCGGCGGAGCCGACTTCCTCGAGCAGTCCCTCGCGT
Organism: Rhodococcus sp. NKCM2511; assembly: GCF_014905595.1. Taxonomy (NCBI): domain Bacteria; kingdom Bacillati; phylum Actinomycetota; class Actinomycetes; order Mycobacteriales; family Nocardiaceae; genus Rhodococcus; species Rhodococcus sp. NKCM2511. The sequence continues at coordinate 412,658 of NZ_BNHJ02000001.1, forward strand.
GGGCCGCTCAGGTCATCAAGGGCGAGATCACCCCTGCTCGTCCCGAGATCGACCGCGGGCAGGCCTGGGACGACGCCATCGCCCGTGCCAGGGGCATCGTGGCCGGCAAGACCGGCAATTTCGCACCGGGACCGGTCGCTGCCGTCGACCTGCTCGAGCTGGCCAAGAACACCGACATCACCGATTCCGCGTCTCTCGACAAGGCCTTCGCGGCCGAGGACGACGCGCTGTCGACGCTGTTGGTCAAGGACGAGTTGCGTGCCGGTTTGTACGCCTTCGACTTGGTTCAGAAGCGCGCGAAGCGTCCCGCCGGTGCGCCCGACAAGTCGCTCGCCCGCAAGATCTCCGGTGTCGGCATCGTCGGTGCCGGTCTGATGGCCAGCCAGCTCGCGTTGCTGTTCGTGCGCCAGCTGAAGGTGCCGGTGATTCTCACCGACATCGATCAGGAGCGCATCGACAAGGGCGTCGGCTACGTTCACAGCGAGATCGACAAGCTGCTCGGCAAGAAGCGCCTGTCCCCCGACGCCGCAAATCGCTTGAAGGCGTTGGTGTCCGGATCGATCGACAAGTCCGCATTCGCGAACACCGACTTCGTTATCGAGGCAGTCTTCGAGAACCTCGACGTGAAGAAGAAGGTGTTCGCCGAGGTCGAGGAATTCGTCTCTGCCGAAACGATTCTCGCGACCAACACGTCTTCGCTGTCGATCACGAAGATGGCGGCCGATCTGAAACACCCCGAGCGGGTCGTCGGTTTCCACTTCTTCAACCCCGTGGCCGTACTTCCGCTGCTCGAGGTCGTCAAGGGCGAGAAGACCGACGACGCCACTCTCGCAACGGCATTCGCGACGGCCAAGACCCTCAAGAAGTCGGCCGTGCTGTCGGCGGATCTCCCCGGATTCGTCTTCAACCGTCTCGTCACGCGCGCGTCGAACGAGATCATCAGCGCCATCGACGAGGGCACCCCGTTCGATGTGGCCGACGGCGCGGTGGGCGAACTCGGCATGCCGATGAGCCCGCTGACGTTGCTGGCACTCGTCGGACCGGCAGTCGCTCTGCACACCGCGGAAACGCTGGCCGAGGCGTACCCGGAGCGATTCAAGGACTCCGCCGGATTCCGTGCGCTCGTCGAGGCGAAGAAGCCGGGCGTGTGGACTTACGGACCCGAGGGCCAGGTCGTCGACCCCGAGGTGGCCGCACTGTGGCCGCAGGGTGATTCACCGTCGACGGCCGAACAGGTTCTCGAGCGAACCCGTAACGCCTTCGCGGACGAGATCAAGATCATGCTCGACGAAGGGGTCGTTGCCGCGGCCCAGGACATCGACCTGTGCCTGCTGCTGGGCGGAGGCTTCGGATTCTGGAACGGCGGTATCACTCCGTACCTGGATCGCAGCGGCGCGTCCGAGGCCGCGACCGGTCAGCGCTTCCTCGCGCCCGGTGTAGCCAGCGTCTAGCTCTACCCGCCGAGTTCGAGGTTATGCACGGATTTCTCCGGATTTTCGTCCATAACCTCGAACTCGGCTTTTTCGTGTCGGGATAAGGTCTGATCCGATGAACAGCGAACGCAGTCGGTTGATCGGCATCGCCTATCGAATGCTGGGTTCCTACAGCGACGCCGAGGACGCAGCATCGGAAGCGCTGCTCCGCTGGTACCGACTCACAGACGCCGAACGTGACGCCATCGACGTCCCCCGTGCGTGGCTCACCCGCGTCGTCGGCCGCATCTGTCTGGACCTGCTCGGATCCGCCCGCGTACGCCGGGAACACTATGTGGGGCAATGGCTTCCCGAACCCGTCCGAGCCCTTGCGACCGGCGACGACGGCACATCGGACCCGGCCGACCGCGTCGCCCTCCACGAGTCCGTCGGCCTGGCGTTGCTCGTCGTTCTGGACTCACTGAGCCCGGCAGAACGTGTCGCGTTCGTGCTGCACGATGCATTCGCGGTTCCATTCGACGACATCGCGAACGTTCTCGGTCGGACCCCCGCCGCCTGCCGCCAACTGGCTTCGGCCGCCCGGCGACGGGTGCACGACGATCGACGCGGCCCGAGCGCACCCAACACCCACGACCGCGTCGTCCGCGCTTTCGTGGCTGCCGCCGCCGGCGGAGATCTCGATGCGCTCGTCGCACTGCTCGCCCCCGACATCACCCTCGTCAGTGACGGCGGCGGACGAGTGTCGGCGGCCCGCAACCCGGTTCGCGGGGCCGATCGGGTCGCCCGCTTCGTTCGGGGTATCACCGTCAAGTCCACCGACCTCGACCGGTCGATCGAATCGGTCAACGGCCTGACCGGGATAGTCCTTCGCCGACACGGTGTGGTCACCGGTGTGATCGGTTTCCGCACCGATTCCGCCGTGGTCACCGACGTGTGGATCGTGCTCAACCCGGAGAAACTTCGACACTGGTCGTGACGGCCATACATTCTCGTGGGCTACGTCGTCAGTGCAGGTGAGGCCCGAACTCCTCGAGCCGATCGACTCCGAACAGGACAGGTGGACACACGATGAAGATCGCCGTAGCCGGTGGAACAGGAACCGTCGGAACGCATGTCGTCGACGTGGCGCGTGAGCGTGGGCACGAGGTCGTCGTGCTGTCGCGGTCGGCCGGTGTCGACCTCGTCGACGGGGCCGGCCTGTCCGACGCTCTGGCCGGCGTCGACGCTGTCGTCGATGTCGCGTCAACACAAACGGTCTCGGCGAAGGAATCGACGGCGTTCTTCTCCGCCGTCACCCGCAACCTGCTGGCGGCCGAGATCGAGGCTGGAGTCGCCCACCATGTGGCGCTGTCCATCGTGGGGATAGACAAAGCTCCGCACTCGTACTACGCCGGAAAAGTCGAGCAGGAGAACATGATTCGGTCCGGGTCGGTGCCGTGGACGATCCTGCGAGCCACTCAATTCCACGAATTCGCCGCTCAGATCCGTGCACGCGCGTCGTTCGGTCCGGTGAGCATCGTCCCGAAGATGGTCTCGCAACCGATCGCTGCCCGCGAGGTTGCCGAACGATTGATCGATCTGGCCGAGCGGTCCCCGGCAGGTCGGGTTGCCGACGTCGGTGGACCACGTGAAGAACGCATGGCCGAGATGGTGCGGCGCTACGCACGGGCCATCGGTGCTCGTGGCCTGGTGCTCGAGGTCCCGATTCCCGGCGCATACGGTCGCGCGATGCGAGACGGAACGCTGGTCACCACGACCGGTTCGGATCACGGTTTCCAGACCTTCGATCAGTGGTCGGCCACCCAGGCGCGATAGCTACCTGCCGCCGAACTCGAAGCTATGGACGACCTACGGCAGTTTTCCGTCCGCAACTTCGAGTTCGACAGCGCGATATCGGACATTTCACCGTTTCCGGTGAACCGATTACTGAACGCCGGGAATATCGAGGCGATTTCGCTCCCATTCCGTGTGTGCGAGGACGAAGATGGCGATGACCACCATGGACGCTGTTCACCCGAAAGCTGGTTCATGCCATGACGCAATCGACCGATCGGCACACCGCAAAGGTCATCGGAGTCACCATCGCCGCCGCTGTCGGCGGGTTTCTGTTCGGATTCGATTCGTCCGTCGTCAACGGTGCAGTCGACTCGATCCAGGAAAATTTCGCTCTGTCGTCGTTCGTCACGGGGTTCGCGGTCGCAATCGCGCTCCTCGGGTGCGCGGTCGGAGCCTGGTTCGCCGGCCGCCTGGCCGACAGTTGGGGCCGCAAGAAGGTAATGCTGCTCGGCTCTGCGCTGTTCACCATTTCCTCGGTGGGGTCCGGGTTCGCCTTCAGCGTCCCCGATCTGATGTTGTGGAGGGTCCTCGGCGGGCTGGGTATCGGAATTGCGTCGGTGATCGCGCCGGCGTATATCTCGGAAATAGCACCGGCTCGCTATCGCGGTGGATTGGCATCGCTGCAACAGTTGGCCATCACGGTCGGAATCTTTGCCGCGCTGCTCTCGGATGCGGTTCTTCAAAATGCGGCAGGCGGACCGTCGAACGATCTGTGGTTCGGCCTCGAAGCGTGGCGGTGGATGTTCCTGGTCGGCGTCGCGCCCGCATTGGTCTACGGATTTCTCGCGACACTCATTCCAGAATCACCTCGGTACCTGGTGGGTAAACACCTCGACGAGGAAGCTGCACGCATTCTGGGCGACATCACCGGCGAAGTGAACCCCGACGAACGCATCCGGGAAATTCGCCTGACTCTCCGGCGAGAATCCAAATCCTCGTTCGCCGATATCCGAGGACCCAAATTCGGTCTGCAGCCGATCGTGTGGGTCGGTATCACGATGGCGATTCTGCAGCAGTTCGTCGGGATCAACGCGATCTTCTACTACTCGACGACGCTGTGGAAATCGGTGGGCTTCAGCGAGAATCAATCGTTCGTCACGTCGGTGATCACGTCCGTCATCAATGTATCGATGACATTCGTCGCAATCTTGTTCGTCGATCGATTCGGTCGCCGAAATCTGTTGATGATCGGCTCGATCGGCATGTTCGTCGGTTTGGTCCTGGCCGCAGTCTCGTTCACGCAAGCCGTCGGAAGCGGCGACCAACTGGAATTGCCGTCGCCGTGGGGCCCGGTCGCGCTCGTCGGCGCAAATCTGTTCGTGGTCTTCTTCGCAGCAACATGGGGACCGATCATGTGGGTGATGCTCGGAGAGATGTTCCCCAATCGAATGCGTGCCGTGGCGTTGGGCATCAGTACCGCCGCGAACTGGATAGCGAATTTCGCCATCACATTGGCATTCCCGCCGTTGTCCGACACCATCGGACTCGGCTTCATCTACTCGTTCTTCGCACTGTTCGCTCTCCTTTCCTTCTTCTTCGTCAAATACAAGATCACCGAGACCAAGGGGATGGAACTCGAAGAGATGGGCGTCTGAATCGAGGTTGCCCGAACGACGGCGGGTCCGCGGTTCTCTCGACCGATAAGGCAGGGTGGGGGTGCACTCTGTCGGTCGATCTGCCGTCGAAAGTAGGACATGAAGCTTCGTATCGCATGCGCCGTGGGCACCGTCGTGGTGTTCGGACTGAGCCTGCGCCTGCTGTTCGGCAGTACGTCGGCACTCACCTCCGACATCGCCGAGTTCTACTCCGCGACCTCGACATCCATGGCGTTACTGACCACGGGTCCGGTGATCTGCCTCGGTGTATTCGCCGCCACCGCACGCCATTTCGTGCGCCGCGCCCAGGTCACGCACGTTCTCGTGGTGTGCCTGTTCCTGGTGGCCGTCGGCACAGCTGTACGCGCGGTGCCGTCGTGGCCGATCCTCGTGGTCGGCACTCTCGTCGCGGCGGCGGGTATCGCGGTGGCGAATGTGCTGGGTCCGGTTTTCGTCCGTCTGGTGGTGCGGGAGTGGAGCCTGTCGGAACGACCCAGGGGCAGGGAGTGGAGCCTGTCGGAACGACCCAGGGGCAGAGAGTGGAGCTCGACAGGTGAACCCGATGCGGCGGCGGGGCGACGACTGGGGTTGTTGACCGGGGTGTTGACCGCTGTGATCAGTGCCAGTGCGGGAGTGGCGTCGGGAGTGTCCGTTCCGTTGGCCGAGGCCTTCGATGGTGGTTGGCGGATTGTTCTGGGGCTGTGGTCGATTCCGGTCGTGTTGGCCGCCGGAAGTATGGCGGTCTTCGGGCGAACGCTGTCGCGCGGGCGGTCGGTTGCCGGGTCGGCGACAGTCCCCGACGACGCTCCTCGGAGTCGCACGGGGGTTCTGACATCGCCCGTGGCGTGGTCGTTGACGGCATTCATGGGTTTGCAGTCGTTGATGGCGTATTCGATGATCGCGTGGTTACCGACGATCTTCCGTGATCGCGGGGTAGACGCGCGTGATGCCGGTCTGCTGTTGACGGCATTGTCGGTCAGCAGCGTGCTGACTGCATTGACGGTTCCGAGCCTCGCGACAAGGTTGGGGAATCAGAGCGCGTTGGCGGTCGCCGTGACGCTACCGACGTGCGTGGGCCTGCTCGGGATAGTGTCGTCGGCCGATTCCTGGGCCCTGGTGTGGGCGGTACTGCTCGGTTTGGGCCAGGGCGGGCAGTTGTCGCTCGCGCTGACGCTGATGAACCTGCGGGCCTCGAACGCCCGTGATGCTGCGTCGCTCAGTTCCATGGCGCAGACGGTCGGATACGTGCTGGCTGCTGCCGGTCCGCTGGTGTGCGGGGCCGTTCATTCGGCGACGCAGCGGTGGGAACCGTCGATTGTGTTTCTTCTGTTGGTGACGATCCCCATGGCTGCAGCAGGTGCGGTGGCCGGCCGCCGCGTCGTGGTCGGAAGCGAGGCGGAGCCGGCCGACGCCGTCAGAGGCTCTTGACCCAATGCGAGACTTGCTGCACCACGGTTTCGCAGGTGAGTCCGAACTCGTGGTGCAGTTGCTCCCGAGATGCGTGGTCGAGGAACCGTTGCGGCACACCGAGATCGCGGCAGGGCACGTCGACACCGGCACCGCGCAGCGCGGCCGAGAGCGTCGAACCTATCCCGCCGTGCAGGCCGCTGTCCTCGACGGTGACGACCAACCGGTAGTCCTCGGCCATCTTGAGCAGCGACTGCGGGACCGGAAGCACCCAGCGTGGATCCACGACGGCAACCGAAATACCCTCTGCTTCGAGCTTTTTCGCGGCGTCGAGGGCGAGCGACCCGAACACCCCGACGGCAACGATCAGCACGTCGCCGGTGGCATCGGACGGCTCGGTCAGCACGTCGAGTATTCCGTCCAACCTGCGCACTGCAGGCACCGTTTCGGTGACCGCGCCCTTCGGGAAGCGAAGTGCCGTAGGGCCGTCCGAGGTGGCGATCGCCTCGGCCAGCTCCTCTCGAAGAGTGGCGGCGTCTCGGGGCGCTGCCACCTTCATGCCCGGAACGATGCCGAGTAGAGACATGTCCCACATTCCGTTGTGGGACGCGCCGTCGGCACCGGTGACTCCCGCGCGGTCCAACACGATCGTGACGGGAAGACCCAACAGGGCGACGTCCATCAGCAGTTGATCGAACGCGCGGTTGAGGAACGTGGAGTAGATGGCGACCACGGGATGCATGCCGCCGAGCGCAAGCCCGGCGGCCGACGTCATCGCATGCTGCTCGGCGATACCCACGTCGAACATTCGGTCCGGAAACCGCACCCCGAACGCCGCGAGCCCGGTGGGCGCGGCCATTGCGGCGGTGATGGCCACGACGTCCTCGTTCTGCTCGCCCTGCTCGATGAGCGCCGCCGAGAACACCGACGTCCAATCCGGAGCCGATTTGGATCGGGCGAGGCCGGTCGCAGGATCGATGACGCCGGTGGCGTGCATCTGGTCGGCCACGTCGTTCTCGGCATGGATGTAGCCCATGCCCTTGCGGGTCACCGCATGCACGATGACCGGGCCGCCGTACGCCTTGGCTCTGCGCAGTGCCGATTCCATGGCGTGCTGGTCGTGACCGTCCACCGGGCCCAGGTACTTGATGCCGAGATCGGTGAACATGACCTGCGGGCTGATGGCGTCCTTCACTCCGGCTTTCATGCCGTGCAGCATCGTGTAGGCGGCGCGGCCGACGACGGGGATCCGTCGTACGATCCGGCGGCCGTTGTCGAGAATCTTCTCGTATCCCGGCTGCAGTCGCAGAGCTGCCAGGTGATCGGCTAGCCCGCCGATGGTCGGGGCGTACGAACGGCCGTTGTCGTTGACGACGATCACCAGCGACCGGTCTCGGCCGGCTGCGATGTTGTTCAGCGCCTCCCAGCACATACCGCCGGTCAGCGCGCCGTCACCGACCACAGCCACGACATGCCGGTCGGTCTCCCCCTTGAGGGCGAACGCTTTGGCCAACCCGTCGGCATACGACAAGGATGCCGATGCGTGCGAGGACTCGACCCAGTCGTGTTCGCTCTCGACCCGAGACGGATAGCCGGACAGCCCGCCCTGCTTGCGGAGTGTGTCGAACATTCCGGCGCGTCCGGTGAGCATCTTGTGCACGTAGGCCTGGTGGCCCGTGTCGAAGATGACCGGATCACGCGGTGAGTCGAAGGTGCGGTGGATCGCCAGAGTCAGCTCCACCACTCCCAGATTGGGACCGAGGTGGCCCCCTGTTGCCGATACCTTCTCGACCAGGAAGGCGCGGATCTCGCGAGCCAGTTCGGCCAGCTCCGCACTATCGAGGTCGCGCAAGTCCTCGGGCGTCTGAATTCGCGCTAGGACACCCAACGAGATCGCTCCCTCCGGCCGGAAAACATATTCGAAAAACCAGTCTACGGAGTGGCTGCACCCAGTCGCCCCGTCCAGCATTGTCTCGCCGACACTACCGTCGAGTAGGCAGGTGCCCGGGGTCAGTCGCCCCTAACCTCGAATAAGCTCGAAACGGACACCCGACATACAGTGTCGCCCATGAGCAACGTCGTCGATGCCATCCTGACCCGGGTTCACGAACTGTGCCGGGACGACGCGTCGGGACAGGTTGCCGACTACATCCCCGAACTCGCAGCCGTGACGCCGGACGGCTTCGGTATCGCCCTGACGACCACCGACGGTTACCTGTACGAAGTCGGCGACACGAGGATGCCGTTCACCATCCAATCCATCTCCAAGCCCTTCACCTATGCACTCGCGCTGGCCGACCGCGGCCTCGACGTCGTCGCGGGCAAGATCGACGTCGAACCCTCGGGTGAGCCGTTCAACGAGATCAGCCTGGACGCCGTCACCGAGCGGCCCCGAAACCCGATGATCAACGCGGGTGCGATCACGTCCGCGTCGCTCATCGGCGGCCGCACCGCGGAGGAACGATTCGAGCGCATCCGAGCGTCGTATTCCCGGTACGCAGGAAGGTCTCTGAGCTTCAACGACGCGGTGTATCGATCCGAAGCGCGTACCGGACACCGCAATCGCGCCATCGGCTACATGCTGCGGTCCTTCGGCATCATCGACCACGATCCGGAGGCCGCCGTCGACCTCTACTTCCGCCAGTGCTCGATCGACGTCACGGCGGCGGATCTGGCCATGATGGCCGCGACGATGGCCAACAACGGAGTCAATCCCCACACCAAGGAGCGCGCCCTGGCACCCGCACTGGTCGAACGCGTGCTATCGGTGATGACGACCTGTGGCATGTACGACGGCGCAGGCGACTGGGTGGCGCGGGTGGGTATGCCGGCCAAGAGCGGGGTCGGCGGCGGCATTCTGGCGGTGCTTCCCGGGCAGATGGGCATCGCCGTCTACTCCCCCCGCCTCGATTCGCACGGCAACAGCGTGCGCGGCGTTGCTGCCTGCCGAGAACTCTCCACCAGACTCGAATTGCACTTTCTGCACGTCACTCGGGCCGCGAAATCGTCGATTCGACGTCGGTACGTTCTCACCGAGGCACCGTCGCGAAAACGACGATCCGAGATCGAACAGGCCACACTCGCTGCAGTCGGCGACCGCGCGCGGGTCTACGAGTTGCACGGGGACCTGCTGTTCTCGGGTGCCGAGACAGCGGTCCGCGAGATCGGCAACCTCGACCGGAATCTCGATGCACTCGTCATCGACGTTCGTGGCGTCGACGAGGTGAGCGACATCGCCCGTTCGATGTTCGAGGACCTACGCCGCGATCTCGCCGACCACGGCTGTGTGGTGTGCCTGGTGGATCCCAGAGCCATCATGGGCCACACGACGTCGAGCCTGGACCCGAATGATCCGGCGGGCCGGGTGTACTCGAGTCTGAGCTCGGCCATCCAGTGGGCAGAGAACCTGCTGCTCGATCGGCACTGCTCCGGCGCGCGGCAACCGGCAGAGATCACTCCGGCCGAGCACCCGTTGCTCGCCGGTCTGTCCACCGAGCAATTCGACTCGGTGACTCCTTATCTGGAGAAACGTCACTACGCACGGGGCGACGTCATCGTTCACCGTGGTGCGCCGGCAGCGGGTCTGTTCTTGATTCTGCGCGGAGAAGTGACATCGACGGCCGTGTCCGCAGACGGGGGCAAACACCGCATCACGACGCTCTCCCCCGGGATGAGCTTCGGCGAGATGCCGCTGCTGATGTCGGTGCCGTTCCTGCTGGACATGGTGGCCGACACCCCTGTCGATCTGGTGGTCGTGTCGGTATCGCATTTCGAGGCACTGACTCGGGACGCCCCGGAAGTGAAGCTGGCGCTACTGGAAAATCTGGCCAGCGGCGCGTACGGCCAGATGGCGGCCGTCGTCAAGACGCTCGGGCGGTTCGACATCGGCATCTGATCCGACTGTCGAACCGCCCGAGTGGACGTGCTTGGCCCCTGATCAGGCGTCGAGCGTGATCATCGTGAGGACCTCGGTGGGCTGCGCCGAGCCGCCGGCAGGCTCGAGCGAGAACGCGAAGTTGGTCGACGCTCCCATGCCGTCCACCACGGTGCCGTCGCTCGACGTGAGCTGATCCTCGGTGACAACGCCGGCGGAGCGCGGCGCACCGTCGACGAACCACATCTGGTAGACCCGGCCCGAGGGCGGCTCCGGGACACCGTTCAGAGTCACCACGACCGCATCTCGGCTCAGCGAGTACGACACCTTTGCAGTGCCGCCACCCGGGAACTCCGCGGACGCCTCACGAGCGTCGGGCGCTGCGACGATCTGCTCGGCCTGGGAAGGCTGCGGGTCCGAGCCCATGGTCTGCGTGACGACGACTACACCGCCGACTGCGACGACGATCGCGGCAGCCGCGGACACCAACGAGTATCGCCACGTCTTCGAGCGCTCACGTCGGTGCCGGTGCAGTGGAGTGACGTTCGGCGGAAGTTCTCGGACCGTCGGCTCCTGATCGCTCGCGGCGACACGCGCTAGCACGGCCTCCCGCACGCGTTCGGGTGCGGGAGTGGCGTCTGCCGCCGCAGCCAACGCCAGCGTTTCGTGAATCTCACCCACGAGGATGTCGAATTGTGCCCGGGTCGTCTCGTCGACGCGGATTCGCTCGGATTCGATGGCGCGCCGCTCGGACTCGCTCATCGCGTGGAGGGCATAGACCTCCGCTTCGTCCAGCAGTCGTTGCCGTGACGCTTCACTCATTGCGGGATCACCCCCAGGCATGTCTTCAACTTGATCAATCCATCTCGTATGCGCGATTTGATCGTCGGCACGGCCACCCCGAGCCGTTCGGCAACCTCGCGATAGGTGTACCCGCTGTAATAAGCCATTCGTACCGACTCGCTCTGCGTATCGGTCAGAGTGTCGAGACAGGCCACGACCGCCTCCGATTCGAGCCGCTGGGTCACCGTCTCGAGTACCTCGTCGTGCTCGGGTGTGTGACTCACGGCACCGTACGCCGCCTCGCGGTCGGTACCCGACTGTTCGCTACGTACCCGATCGACCGCCCGGCGATGTGCCAGCGTCATGATCCACGCCAGCGGACTCCCCTGGCTCGGATCGTAATTCGGTGCCGCACGCCAGATCTGGAGGAACACCTCCTGCGCGGTCTCCTCGCTATACCCCGGATCGCGAAGCACGCGCACCACCATCCCGTACACACGGGAGGACGTGGCGTCGTACAGTTCGGCGAAGGCCGACCGGTCGCCCTGGGCAACGGCGGCCATCAGGCGACGGAGACGGTCCGTCTCCTCGGCACGCAGATTCTTCAGCTGCGGGCTCGGTACTGCGCACACCGCATCCTCGACCGAGGTGCTGTCCTCGGACTCGGGCGGCGTTCGGTCACGGCCGGTGCCCGCAGATCCGGAAGCGTCGGAGAACGGCACGCTCATCGGACTGTCGTCCCAGCAGACGGGTTCATGATCGAGTTCATCGATCATGACACTAGTGGTCATGTAGCCCTCATATCGAAACCTCCGCGTTTTCCCGCCGCAGTACATATTCGGAACAAACACCCCGAGGGATGGTCCGCGACCGAAATTCGTTTGCGCAGAATTGGACCGGGCTTCATCCTGGGTGCGAGAATCGGACAAACGCGGGCAATCGGGCGGACAGCTCGATGGAGGGACGGACACGCATGACGGCCATCGAAACCCACGGGCTCGTCAAACATTTCGGCACCACCGCCGCAGTCGACGGCGTGGATCTGTCGATCCCGTCCGGCGGGGTGTACGGCGTACTCGGACCCAACGGGGCCGGGAAAACCACGACCATCCGGATGCTGGCGACACTTCTTCCGATAGACGGCGGCAGCGCACGAGTCCTGGGACACGACGTGGCAACCGAGCCGGAGGCCGTTCGCCGAAAAGTCTCTCTCACGGGTCAATTCGCCTCGCTCGACGAGGATCTGACCGGCACCGAGAATCTCGTTCTGCTGGCGCGGCTGCTCGGCTACTCACGTCCGGCCGCCCGAGCGCGCGCTGATCAACTGTTGACAGCATTCGACATCGCCGACGCCGGACCGCGACAGGTCAAGACCTACTCCGGTGGCATGCGCAGGCGCATCGACATCGCGGCGAGCATCATCGTCACCCCCGAGCTGATCTTTCTCGACGAACCCACCACCGGCCTGGACCCGCGCAGTCGCAATCACGTCTGGGAGATCGTCCGTGCACTGGTAGCAGGCGGCACGACGGTACTGCTGACGACGCAGTATCTCGACGAGGCCGACCACCTGGCCGGGCGCGTGGCGGTGATCGACCACGGCAAAGTCATCGCCGAGGGCACGACGGGCGAGCTGAAGGCATCGGTGGGATCGAACTCACTGCACCTGCGCGTGCTCGATGCCGGGCACCGGAATGCCGCGGCGAGAATCGTTCGAGATCTGGTCGGCAGCACCGTGACCGAGGACGCCGACCCGTTCACCGTGTCCGCACGACTGGACAATCCGGCGCAGGCGGCACCGATCCTTCCTGCTCTCGAATCCGCCGGAATCGCCATCGCATCCTTCACCCTCGGTCAGCCGAGTCTGGACGAGGTGTTCCTGGCGCTGACCGGGCACGACGCGGGAGCGGGAGTGGAGCCGGTGGGTGCGAAAAAAGCTGAAATCGACAACGGGGAGATCGCGTCATGACCACCGAGGCCCAACGATCCGCCCCACAGGCGTCGACGATCATCGATGTTCTCTCAGCCGCAGGTCCGAGGCCGGAGCGTCCGTCGTCGCTGTCGACCTCGCTGAGTTTCGGCTGGCGGGCGTTGCTGAAGATCAAGCACGTACCGGAGCAGTTGTTCGACGTGACGGCGTTTCCGATCATGTTCACGCTGTTGTTCACGTACCTGTTCGGTGGCGCTCTGGCCGGTTCGACCGACGCGTACATCCAGTTTCTGCTGCCGGGCATCCTGGTGCAGACCGTGGTGATGATCACGATGTACACCGGCGTGACGATGAACAAGGACATCGAGAAGGGTGTGTTCGACCGGTTCCGATCGTTGCCGATCTGGCGTCCGTCGCCGCTGGTCGGTGCGTTGCTGGGTGACGTCGTGCGCTACACGTTGGCGTCGGTGATCGTACTGATCTTGGGGCTGATTCTCGGTTTCCGGCCGCAAGGCGGGCTGCTCGGTGTGATCGCATCGATAGTGCTGTTGCTCGTGTTCTCGTTTTGTCTGTCCTGGATCTGGACGATGATCGCCATGATCGTGCGCACCGAGGCAGCCGTGATGGGGATGTCGATGTTCATCCTGTTTCCGCTGACGTTCGCGAGCAACATCTTCGTCGACCCCAACACGATGCCGGGGTGGCTTCGTGCGTTCGTCGACGTCAACCCGGTCAGCTTTCTGGTGACGTCACTTCGAGGCCTGATGCAGGGCGATGTCGACACCGGCCAACTCGGAGTGACTCTGGTGCTGTCGGCGGCGATGCTGGCGATCTTCGGACCGATCACGATGCGGCTGTACAACCGCAAGTCCTGATCCGCGCCTCCCGGTGCAAGCGTCAGGATGCGGCGCGGGCTCGGTGTCGGCGGACTGCGTCCCGATTCGAGCACACGGTTCCGCAGTACCGCTGCCGTCCGGTACGTGAGGTGTCGGCGAAGGCGGTCGTGCAGTCGGCTGCGGCGCACCGATGGAGTCTGTCCATTCCGCGACCGGTCAAGTGCAGCGCGGTACCGACACCGACCAGTGCCCTGATGACGCCGCCCAACGCGATGTTGGGGTCGCGATAGTGCATGTGCCAGCCGTCGTCGGCATGGTTGGTCAGTCGCGGGTACGCGGATGCCTGTGCAAGGAGGGCGTTCAGGGCCTCGGCGCGCTCCTCGGCTGTCTCTGCATCCACCACGCGAGCCCACTCGCGGAGGAACTCGAGTGTGTCCGCGAGATCGTTGTCGGTGGCAGTCCAGTCGGGAACGAGGCCGGCGTCGATGCAGCGGGCACCCAGTTCGCTCGGCGACGTGGGTGGCCGGTTGAGGAGGTCGATGCCCAGTTTCACGGCATATTCTCCGTAAGGGTTGATGTGCACAAGACCATTACATCACAGTGGATGCATGGACATCGAACACAGCACACACTCCTGGACCACCCGCTCGCTCCACGACACCAGCGAAGGCCTCGTCGGCTACCAGGGCTGCCACTGCGGAGCTCAACGCATCGTCTCGGTACCCGCGCAGACATTCGCCCCGGTTGCCGAAGTGGATCACCCCAGCACGTTCGCCACCGCAGGCACCACCGTGTCGAGTGCATAGCCGATGGACAGCGCCGAGTTGGTGGCGTAGGACTTCGCGACTTCCGGGTCGTCGAACACGACGTAGCGACCGTCCGCGACAGCCGGAATCCGTTGGAACAGCGGATTGTCGGTCACCTCGGACGGCGCCTTCTGGATGGGGAAGACGATCAGTACGTCGGCGTCGAGCAGGTCGAGCTCCTCCCCGGAAATCGGAACCGAGAACCCGCGCGGCGGAAGAGAATCGATGGCCGGGCTGGTGACGAAGCCGAGCTTCTTCATGAACTCGAGTCGACTGTTCGACGAGATGTATGCGCCGTATCCGGTGCCGCTGTAGGCCCCGACCACCGCTGTCTTGCCGGCGAATTCCGGATGGGCAGCGGCCGCTGCATCGAAACGGTCGGCGATTCCTGCGAGCAGCGCGTCCCCTTCGGACTGCTTGCCCAGTGCCGTGGCCACCATCGTGACCTGCTGCTCGAGCGTTGTCAGGTAGTTGTCCGCCCCCGCCGGTATACCCACCGTCGGCGCAATGGCGGACAGCGTGTCGTACCGATCGGCGTCACCGGAGCTCTTGGTGTCGAGGATCAGATCCGGCTCGAGCGCCGCGACCTGCTCGAACGACGGCTCCTGCGTCCCGATGATCTGCGGTGGTGCGTCGTAGAGCCCGGCCGCCCACGGACCGACGCCGTCGCCGCCGAAGGCGAGCCAGTCGCTCGCACCGACCGGTGAGACACCGAGCGCGAGTGCGGTTTCCGCGTCACCCCAGCCGAGCGCGACGACGCGCTGCGGGGCACTGTCGACGGTCACGCCGCCGAACTCGGTATCGATCGTGACAGGGAACGCAGCCGCCGTTCCGTCGGACGGCGCCTCCGATCCGGGTCCGTCGTCCCCGCCCGACCCACACGAGACGACGGCGGTCAGGAACAGCAGGGCGACCGACACAGCACCGACGGTGCGACGAATTCTCACCCGAGAAACGGTACGTCAGACTCGCCAAGATTGGTGAGGCAACCCTATTTACGGACGAAGCGGCCGATACATTCGACGTGGCTGGTCAGAGGAAATGCGTCGAACGCGCGCACGTCCGTCAGCTCGTAACCGGCTGCCCGGTAGAGGCTCGCGTCCCGCGCGAACGATGCCGGATCGCAGCCGATATGGACGATCGTGCGGGGAGACCGCGTCGCGAGACCTTCGATGACGTCGCGTCCGGCACCGGCTCGCGGCGGATCGAGTACCGCCACCGCCACCGATTCCGGCAACGAATCCATCGATCGCTCGACCCGGCCCGGCGCGAACGAGACCTGAGCAAGGTCGTGCAGCGCCGAACGCCCGTCCTCGGCGGCCCGGCGCGAGAACTCGACGCTGGTGACTCGTCCGCTCGATCCCACCCGCTCGGCGAGAGCCGCCGCGAACACGCCGACACCGCCGTAGAGATCCCATGCGCCGTCACCCGGATCGGCGTCCGCCCAGTCGCGCACGACGTCGGTGTACACCTGGGCCGCTCCCTTGTGCGCCTGCCAGAAGCCGGTGGCATCGAGTGTCCACGGCCGCGCCGAGACGAATTCGGTGACGCGACCCGAGCCGATGACAGCCTTTTCCGGCCTGGTCCGGGACGACGCCGCTCGACGCGCCGACGCGCCGCGGCGGCCCGGAGACCGGCGTCCGGTTCGCGTCAACTGGGCCGGTGCCACCTCCACCACATGGCGTTCACCCCTACCGTCGAGGACCACCTGCAATTCGGCACCTGCGCGCCACTCACGGTCCGACAATCCGTCGAACGCAACCGGATCCATTTGCGGGCACGACAACTCCGTGACGATCGAACTGCTTCGATAGCGGTGGTAGCCGGGCCGTCCACCCGAATCCACTGCCAGCCGAACACGGGTCCGCCATCCGGTGCCGTCGCCGGTGCCCGGCAACTCCTCGACCGGAACGTCCCGCTCGATGCCCGCAACGCGGCGCAACTGTTCGGCGACGACGGAGGACTTGAGTCGACGACCGGCTTCGGGGGTCGCGTGAGAATAGTCGCAGCATCCCGAACCACCGGGCCCGGAGATGGGGCAGCGAGCGTCGATGCGGTCCGGAGACGCGGTGAGGATCTCGATCGCGTCGGCGCGGCAGAACGACCCACCGCGATCCTCGGTCACCTTGGCCATGACGCGTTCCCCCGGTAGCCCGTGGCGGACGAACACCACTCGACCTTCGTGACGGGCCACGCAGAACCCACCGTGTCCGGGAGCGCCCAGTTCGACGTCGAGCACCAGCCCGAACCAGTTCTCGGTCATTTGCCCGCCGGCGGTTCGTAGCCGCGACGCGATGCACCCGGCGCATTTCCGAGCACCTCGCGCCTGGCCTTCTCCGACGAGCGCAGCTGCCACGGAACGCTGGTGACCATCACGCCGGGTTGAAACAGCAGTCGGGACTTCAATCTCAGCGCACTCTGGTTGTGCAGGACCTGCTCCCACCAGTGACCGACGACGTACTCGGGGATGAAGACGGTCACCACATCACGTGGTGAGTCGCGTCGAACTCGTTTGACGTAGTCCAGAACCGGCTTGGTGACTTCGCGGTAGGGCGATTCGACGACCTTCAGGGGTACCGAGACGTCACTGGCCTCCCATTCACGTACCAATGCTCGGGTGTCCACCTCGTCGACGTTGACGGTGACGGCTTCGAGAGTGTCGGGCCTGGTCGCGCGTGCGTAGGCGAGAGCCCGCAGGGTCGGCATGTGCAGCTTGGACACCAGCACGATCGAGTGCGTGCGGCTGGGTAGTACGCCGTCCCACACCTCGTTCTCGAGCTCGCGCGCCACGGTGTCGTAGTGCTTTCTGATCATCCGCATCAGGATGAAGATGGCCACCATCGCCACGATCGCGATCCAGGCTCCGGCAGCGAACTTGGTGATCAACACGATCACGAGAACGGTCGCCGTCATGGCCAGACCGACGCTGTTGACCACCCGCGAGCGCTGCATCCTGCCGCGCTGCTCGCCATCGGTCTCGGTTCGGAGCAGGCGGGTCCAGTGCCGGATCATGCCGGTCTGGCTCAGGGTGAACGAGACGAACACACCCACGATGTAGAGCTGGATGAGCTTGGTGACCTCTGCTCCGAACACCACGACGAACACGATGGCTGCGCCGGACAGGAACAGAATGCCGTTACTGAAGGCAAGGCGATCGCCGCGTGTGTGCAACTGTCGGGGTAGATACCGGTCCTGAGCGAGCACCGAGCCCAGCACGGGGAAGCCGTTGAATGCCGTGTTCGCGGCGAGTACCAGGATCAACGCCGTCACGGCGGTGATGAAGAAGAACCCAACGGGGAACCCGCTGAACACTGCCTCCGCCAACTGCGCGATCAACGTCTTCTGGTGGTAGCCATCCGGTGCCCCGATCAGCTGCGTCTCCGGGTCCATCGCGTACTTGATGCCGATCTTCTGCGCCAGCACGATGATGCCCATCAACAACGTGATGCCGATACCGCCGAGCAGCAACAGCGTGGTTGCCGCGTTACGGGACTTGGGCTTCTCGAAGGCAGGCACCCCGTTACTGATGGCCTCGACTCCGGTCAGCGCCGCGCAACCCGACGAGAACGCCCGCGCGACGAGGAACGCGAACGCGATCCCGTACAGATGCGAGTCCTCGGCTTTCAGATCGAACGTCGCCGACTCGGCGTGAATGTCGTCTCCGAGCACGTAGACCCGGAACAACCCGTAGCCCAACATCAGGAACATGCCGCCCATGAAGGCGTATGTGGGAATGGCGAACGCGGCACCCGACTCGCGGATACCGCGCAGGTTGATCGACGTGATGAACACGATGGCCACCACCGCGAACAGCACCTTGTGCTGCGCGACGAAGGGTACGGCCGAACCGATGTTCGACGCGGCCGCCGAAATGGAGACCGCCACGGTCAGCACGTAGTCCACCAACAACGCACTACCCACGGTCAGACCCGCCGCAGGACCGAGGTTGGTGGTCGCGACCTCGTAATCACCACCACCGGACGGGTAGGCGTGCACGTTCTGCCGGTAGCTGGCGACCACCACCGCCATCACGACACAGACCGCGAGACCGATCCACGGAGTGAACGTGAGCGCCGATATCCCGGCCACGGACAACACCAGGAAGATCTCTTCGGGTGCGTACGCAACCGAGGACATGGCGTCCGAGGCGAACACCGGTAGCGCGATTCGCTTGGGCAGCAAGGTATGACCGAGCTTGTCGCTGCGGAACGGCTTACCGAGAACCAGCCGCTTTGCGGCAGTCGAGACCTTGGACACGATCAGAAGCGTAGGCCGTCGGGTCGCCGGCGGCGCAACCACGCGCCCTTTGACTTCCATCCGATGCCCACCCACGGTCGAGCCGGTGACGAATCCCCGATACGTTGGTGCTCGCATGCACACGGTGGCAATGTCGTCGGCAGTGTTGGTCGGCAATCGAGATCGGGACGGAGCTGGGCGTTGTACGTAGTTGTGATGGGGTGTGGCCGTGTCGGCGCATCGCTGGCCGGAGCGCTCGAGCGCATCGGGCACGAGGTGGCGATCATCGACCGCGACGAAACCGCGTTTCTGCGCCTCGACCCCGACTTCGGCGGGCATCGAGTAGTCGGTATGGGATTCGACCGAGATGTGTTGATGCGCGCCGGAATCGAAAAGGCGGAGGCATTCGCAGCCGTATCCTCCGGTGACAATTCCAACATTATTTCCGCGCGCGTCGCGCGCGAGACGTTCGGCGTCGAGAAGGTCGTCGCCAGGATCTACGACGCCAAACGCGCCGCCGTGTACGAGCGCCTCGGTATCCCGACCGTGGCCACCGTGCCGTGGGCGACCGACCGGTTTCTGCACAATCTTCTGCGGGACGACCCCACCACCAAGTGGCGAGATCCGTCCGGGAGCGTCGCGGTGGTGCTGCTCGACTTCCACGATGCGTGGATCGGCAAGAAACTGTCGGTACTCGAGGATGCGACCCGGTCGCGGGCCGCGTTCGTCATCCGTTTCGGCACCGGACTGCTGCCCGACAAGCGCACCGTGATCCAGGCAGGCGACGAGGTGTACGTCGCTGCCGTCTCCGGGACCGTCGCCGAGGCCATCGCATTGGCCGGCAATCCGCCGCCGTCGGACGACTGATGCTCGCCCGTACGTTGTTCTCCTCCCCCATCGACCCGAACGGGAAGCCATGAAAGTCGCCATCGCCGGTGCCGGCGCAGTCGGCAGATCCATTGCACGCGAGTTGATCCGAAGCGAGCACGAGGTGATGCTCCTCGAACGCAAACTCGACCACGTCGATCAGGCCGCGGTACCCGAGGCCGAATGGGTGCTCGCGGACGCCTGTGAGTTGAGTCTGCTCGAGGCCGCCCATCTCGAGAACTACGACGTGGTGATCGCCGCTACCGGCGACGACAAGGCGAACCTGGTGCTCAGCTTGCTGGCCAAAACCGAGTTCGGCGTGAACCGCGTGGTGGCCCGCGTCAACGACCCCAGAAACGAATGGCTCTTCGATGCAGCCTGGGGTGTCGATGTCGCAGTCTCGACCCCACGCATGCTGGCGTCACTGGTGGAGGAGGCCGTGTCGGTAGGCGATCTGGTCCACCTGATGACGTTCCGCAAGGGACAGGCAAATCTCGTGGAAATCACTCTGCCCGAGAACACGCCCCTGGCGGGCAAGCCGGTACGCAAGCTCCAGCTACCGCGGGACGCAGCACTGGTGACGATTCTTCGCGGTGGCCGTGTCATCGTTCCGCAGCACGACGATCCGCTCGAAGGCGGTGACGAGTTGCTCTTCGTCGCGGCGAAAGAGGTGGAGGACGAACTACGTGCTGCGGTCGGTCTGACCTGACGGCAGCTCGTCGGCCTGTTCGTCGTTCGATGCGAGGTCGAGCGCTCGATCTGCCTGACGCACCGCCCACAGAGTCACCAGTAGGGCTACGCCGGTCAGGGGCCACCCCATCCCGATCCGTGCCACCGCGAGCCAGCCGGTCTGGTCCGAGTCGTAGAGCTGGGACTGAACGATGTAGCGCGCAGCGAACACCGACGCCCAGGCGATGGTGGCCACGTCGTAGTAACGAACCGCAGACCGCTCCCGACGCCACGACGTTCCCTTGCCGTTGAGGTAACCCCAGATGACGCCGACGAGCGGCCACCGGGCGAGAACCGACAGCACGAACGCCCCGCCGTAGACGAGTGATGTATAGATGCCGAACAGGAAGTAGCCCTTGGCGTCCCCGGTGCGGTACGCGATGAAAGCGCAGATGCCGACGCCGAAGAATCCGGAGATGGCCGGTTGTATCGGGCTGCGGCGTACCAGCCGCCACACCAGAACGGCCGCGGCGACACCCAACGCCGCCCACAGAGCGACCGACAGGCCGAAGTAGCTGTTGAACGGGACGAAGACGACCACGGGCAGTGTGGAATACACCAATCCGCTCACACCGCCGAGCTGCTCGAGCACGGTGGGGGCGGCGGTCTTCACGGCGTCCGGCGTCGACGTGTCGGGTACCGGTTCCGGCATGCTCGACGTTCTCGGGTGCGGCACTGCATCGTCGCTGTTCGTCACGAGAACGAGAGTGCCATACCGGGGACGATCAGTTGTCGTCGCGCAGTTCGTAGTACGGGTTGTAGACGATCTTGCGCCCATCGCGTTCGCCGACCCGGCCACGCACCAGGACCGTCTTGCCCGGCTCGATTCCGGCAATCTTGCGCCGGCCGATCCACAGGAGAGTCACTGTGTCGGTGCCGTCGAAGAACTCCGCTTCGATGTTGGCGTTCGCGGCCTTGGAACACGCTTCGACGCTGCGTAGACGACCCAACATCGTGACCTCTTCGCCACGCGAGCAATCGCAGGCGCGTCGGGCTCCGGACGCTTCGGAGGATTCGGCCATCTCCTCGGCGTCGAGCTGATCGATGTCCTCGGTCAACTTTCGCGTCAAACGGCGAAAGTATCCTGCGGCAGCGGGTGCCATTGTGCGCTCCTGCGGGTGGGGGTCGTCTCGCAGCTCCACTCCTGGGAGCAGTTGCGGCGACCTGGGAGTTTCCCTCGTCATAGCTGGTACTTCGCCACTGTAGACCCGATCCGGCGCGCTGACCAACCACCGCCACGCCGTCGAACGGGGGCGTGCACAATCGTCTCGTGCACACCCGATTCGAGACCTCCACCGCGATCGTTCTACCGGGGACGGGATCGGACGCGCAGTTCGCGCAGGAGGCATTCGGGCAGGCGTTCGACGTTGTGGGATTGACCACTGTCGCCGTGGAACCCGACCCGACCGGCGTGGTGAGGAGCTACCTCGGTGCCCTCGACGACGCTGTACGCGCGCACGGTCCCGTCGTGGTCGCCGGAATCTCGCTGGGTGCAGCCGTCGCGGCGCACTGGGCCGAACGCAACCGCTCGAGTGTCGTCGCGTTGGCGCTGGCGCTGCCGGCGTGGACGGGCGATCCCACCGGCTCACCGGCTGCACTGAGTGCACGGTTCACGGCTGGGTCGCTTCGCGAACACGGGCTCGACAGCGTCACGGCGACCATGGCCGAGTCGAGCCCAGAATGGCTCGCGCGCACCCTGGCGCGATCCTGGGCGTCGCAGTGGCCGGCACTCCCCCGCGCGCTGGACGAGGCGGCCTCGTACCGAGGCCCGGAATTGGACCGTCTCGCGCGGATCGACGCGCCGACCGTCGTGGTCGGCGCGGTGGACGACCCGGTGCATCCGATCGCGGTGGCGGAGCAGTGGGCTCGCGCCCTACCGAGAGGCGTACTGCGGACCGTGACATTGACGGATATCGGACTCGACCCGGGGGTCCTGGGCCGAGAAGCCGTCGACGCTCTGACCGCGGCACTCGACGGCTGACGCCGATCAGCCCCCCAGTTGCTGAATCGCCGATCCGGACGCCCCGCGGCGCGGAGCGCGCTCGGCACCGGGTTGTTCGGCGTCCGGTTGCGGAATCGACTGCTGCTGCGCCGCATCGGTGTTCGCATCAGGGGCAGCAGGCTGCGCCGGCGCGGCCTGCTGCGCTGCTTGCTGCTGCGCAGCAGCCGCCAGTTGCTCGGCCAACACCTGCGGCAGAACCACCGGCAACGGAGTACGCACCGGGTGTGGATCGGTGCCGCGGTCGACGACGGTCTGTCGCAGAATCGAGTGCGCGAGCTGGACCAGGGGCTGCCCCTCCGCCACCGCGCCCGACGGCCCGGCGAGGACGCATCGAACCATCCAGCGATACCCGTCGACACCGATGAAGCGCAGATCGGCGTTGGCGGTGACACCGACCAACTCGCGGCCCCACGGCCCGGTCTCCACGGTCGTCTCGGCCTTGTCGTTGCGGAGCGATGTCGCCAGATCGGCCGCCACCTCGCGCCACTGCCCCGGAGACTTCGGGGCAGCGTAGGCGGCGATGGTGATGCGCCCGAACTGGGTGACGATGTGTACTGCCTGCGGGCTGCCCGCCTGAGACATCTCGACCTGCAGTTGCCCGCCCTCGGGGAGAGGGATCAACACCGAGCCGAGATCCAGCCGGTTCGCCGCAACGCTCTCGCGATCCTCGTCCAGATCACCGAGATCGTGGGGCCCCTCGACGGTGGTGTCCGCGGTCGCATCGTCGTTGTCGTCGTCGCGGCCGTCGACGAATGGCTCCGCGCTGGACGCGGAGGCACTGCCGGCGTCGTTCTTCTTACGCCGTCCGAACATGTTCAGCTCTCTTCTTCTCGGTTGCATTCAGTTCGCTGTACACCGACGACCGTCGCGACAGACGCACTACGTAGGACGTCACTGCACCAGACTCGCATGTCCGCCGGTCGAACCGTGACCGCCGTCCCCTCGAACGGTGTCGTCGAGTCGATCCACTTCGACGAACTCGACCAATTCGACGCGCTGCACCACCAACTGAGCGATTCGATCGCCGCGATCGAGCACGATGGGCGTCCGGAGATCGTGGTTGATCAAGCAGACCTTGATCTCCCCGCGGTATCCAGCGTCGATGGTGCCAGGGGTGTTGACGACCGACAGTCCCGATTTGGCCGCCAGGCCCGAGCGCGGGTGGATCAGCCCCACCATCCCGAGGGGCAAGGCCACCGCAATCCCCGTGCCCACGAGAACCCGTTCGCCGGGAGCGATCGTCACTGGGGCGGTGATCCGCAGATCCACACCCGCGTCACCCTCGTGCGCACGCGTGGGAACCGGTAGATCTGGGTCCAACCGGCGAAGTCGAACCTCCCCGGGGCGGTCCGGGGGCACCTCGAGCTGGTCGCCGGAAAGCGTGTTGCGGGACTCGATGACTTCGTCACTCACGTCGAACGAGACTACGCTGATCTGCTTCGCCGTCGGCGCGGCGACTACCCTGGGTGGGGTGACTGCAGATCGACAGGCCGATAGGGCGAACCCCGAGTCCGACGACCCCACCTCGCGTGCCGGTTCCCCCGGCTCGGAGTCGGTGCTCTACGCCGAACGACTGTGGGTACCCCTCTGGTGGTGGGTGGCCGGCGCAGCGCTGGCGGTACTACTCGCAGCGGAAGTACACATGGGTGCCCCCGGTGTTCGCGCCTGGCTGCCCTACGTGTTGCTCCTGCCACTGGTCGCCTGGGCTCTGGTGGCGTTCAGCAGGCTACGTGTGCAGGTGGTGGCCACCGATCCGAGCTCGGACTCGGCCGAGTCGTCGTCCGCCGGCCTCGAACTACGGGTCGGCAAAGCGCATCTGCCTCTCGATGTCGCGTCCAAGGCAGCCGTGGTGCCCGCGACAGCAAAAAGTGCGGCGCTGGGAAGGCAGCTGGACCCGCTTGCCTTCGTACAGCACCGCACCTGGGTGAAACAGATGGTGATCGTCGTACTGGACGACCCGGACGACCCGACGCCCTACTGGTTGATCAGCACCAAGCGGCCGGAGGATCTACTCGCCGTGCTCAGTGCCCACGGCGTGGAAGCTCGCTGACCCAGCCGTCGGGCTCTCGCTGCGAAACCTCACTGCCCGGCCGCTCGGCCGGGCATCGCCTGCCCTCGATCAGGGCTTGCCGTCGATCAGGCAGCGCAGTCCCGGCACATGAGGACGCCGTTGGCATCGCTGGCCAGTCGACTGCGGTGGTGCACCAGGAAGCAGCTCGAACAGGTGAATTCGTCCGCCTGCTTGGGAACCACCCGGACCGAAAGCTCTTCGCCGGACAGGTCGGCACCCGGGAGCTCGAAGGACTCGGCGGTGTCTGACTCGTCCACGTCGACGACTGCGGACTGCGCCTCGTTGCGGCGAGCCTTCAGTTCTTCGAGAGAGTCCTCCGAGACGTCGTCGGATTCTGTTCTTCTCGGAGCGTCGTAATCGGTTGCCATTGTTCTCGTAACCCCTCATCTTCGTACGTGTGTGTGGTGGAAGCTGCCGGTGTGGTCGGCTTGTGGCCGTCGGCTGTGAAGAGGGCGCTTGCTCGCTCCCACCGATTTGATTCTCGATCGAACAGGTTCATCACGCGGTGCCGGAAACTACACCGGGTAGTTCCCGAATTCCGCCGGTTGAAACTCGATCGAGATTTCGCTCACCTGATCGACGATTCACCGGCAGCTTTCTGTTTCTTAAGCACTGCGGCCGCCAGACAATAGCCGACGCCGACCCCAAAGCCGAAACCGAATCGCCGATCACTTGATTGCCTCCGTGCACGCCGCATCAACACCGAGATCACCGGCTTCATTCCGCAGTCCGCAGAAGCAGTTCTGCTGCTGGTTTTCGCGGTGCAAACGGGTCGCGGGCACTGCTTTCGGCGAGCTCGCGGCCGAGTGTGCCGTCGCCGAGGACCGCGGGCATCTACAGTAGGCACGCGTCGGTGTGAACCGACTCCGTGTACCGGTCTCGGCGACTGCCGACGGAAAGGCGAAGAATCACTGTGGTTTCTCTGATCACCGAAGGCCAGCCGGTCGACGACCGCGGCCGTCCGTTCCGTCGACGCCGCGCACTTCCGATCATCGCCGTGTTCGCAGTACTCGCTCTGCTCGCCGTGGTCGTGTGGGTCAAGGTGTTCACCACCACCGAGACGACATCGGCCACTGCCGAATGCAACACCCCGACCACGACCGCTGCCACCGACGGAACGCAGCCGGTTGCCCTCGGCGAGGAAGTCGACCCGACGACACTTCTCGACGTCGAGCCTGCCGCCCTGTCGGCATCGAAGGTACGAGTGTTCAACGCCAACGGCGAACGCGGCCAAGCTGCACACGTGGCGGCTCAGCTCAGTGACTACGGCTTCGCGAGTGCTCCGGACGTGCAGGTGGGCAACGATCCCGTCTACGTCGACCAGAACATGCAGTGCCAGGGCCAGATCCGATTCGGATCCGCGGGTATCGGTGCCGCGAGCGCAGTGTGGCTCCTCGCACCGTGTGCAGAACTCATCGAGGACTCGAGAACCGACGACTCGGTGGATCTGGCACTCGGCACCTACTTCAGCGAGATTCAGCCGAACGACGACGCAGAGGAAGTGCTACGCACGCTGGCGGGCGCAGCACCCGGTGCCGCGCCGCAGCCCCTCGACCCCGATCTGCTCGCCGCCGCGCGTCAGTCTCGTTGCTGAGTCGATCGCGCTGCTGAGACGATCGCGCTACTGAGTCGGGCCAGTCCGTCAGCTCGGAATCGGATCGAGTGCGCCGACGAGTCGTAGGGCGGCAGTCAGGGGTTCGGCGATTCCCGGGGCCATCGCCACGGTGACGACCCCGTCCGCACTCGACGACGTCGCTGCGGGCACATCGACGAGGGCTCCGGCCTCGGCAGCGATCAGCGACCCCGCCGCCCAGTCCCACGGGCTGAGCCCGTGCTCGAAGTGTGCGTCGACGGCACCGGACGCGACCATGCACAGATCCAGTGCTGCAGAACCGATTCGGCGAATATCTCGCACCTTCGGAAGCAGTTCGGCGATGATCGCGCCCTGCGCCGCGCGGCGTCGTGATCCGTACCCGAATCCGGTGGCCAACAACGTCATCGACAATTCGGTCACACCCGAACACTGCAGCCGTTCGATACGACCGTCTGCGTACCGAGCCGTCGCCCCATGCCCCTGCGCGGCCGAATAGACCACATCGCGGGCCACGTCGACGACGGCCCCTGCCACGCTCACTCCGTCGATCTGCACCGCAACAGAGACCGCGTACGCGGGAATGCCGTACATGAAATTGACGGTTCCGTCGATCGGATCCAGCACCCACCGAACTCCGTCGACGGATTCGTCTCCGCCACCTTCCTCCTCACCGAGGACGGAATCGGTGGGACGCAGCTGCGCCAACAATTCACGAAGAACACGTTCGGTTTCGGTGTCCACGACGGTGACCGGATCGGTCGGTGTGCTCTTGGACTGCACGGCAGCTGCCTCCGCAGCGGGACTGCCACCGAACACCTGCGGACGACGCGTTCGCACGTGTTCGGCTGCCTCCGTGGCAACCCGAACGGCGACCCCGCGCAGTGCCTCCACATCACGTGTCGTCGGTTCGGTATCCGACCGTTCTACGGTTGCCGGCGTCTGCGGCAATTGCTCAGTGGCGGTGTGGGTCTGCGTTCCGTCATGTTTCGGCACGCGTACATCGCAACACACTTCGGCGGCGCGGCACCACCGCGGCACTCGGCGAGCCGTCCGCTGCAGCGTCGGCGTCACGCCGGCGAACGGACGGCACTATTGTTCCGAAGCGACGGCACACACGAATTCGATCAGGCCAGGAGCGGCATCGACATGACACAGCCAGGTTCGGACAACAGCACCGCGGCGACGGCCGAGCGTCACGGGTTCGGCGTCGACGTCGGTGGCAGCGGCATCAAGGGCGGCATCGTCGACCTGAACACCGGTGAGCTCGTGGGCGATCGCTACAAGATCGAGACGCCTCAGCCCTCGACCCCCGACGCCGTCGCGCGGACCGTGGCCGAGATCGTCGCTCATTTCGAGTGGACCGGACCGATCGGCGTCACTCTGCCCGCGGTGGTCACCAACGGTGTGGCTCGTTCGGCCGCGAACATCGACAAGAGCTGGATCGACACCGATGCGCGAGCATTGTTCGCGAAGGCCGTCGGAAACGAGAACATCACCGTCCTCAACGACGCGGATGCCGCCGGGGTCGCCGAGGACAAGTACGGCGGCGGCAAGGGCAAGGACGGGGTCGTCGTTCTGCTCACGTTCGGCACCGGCATCGGTTCCGCCGTTCTGCACAACGGAGTTCTGCTGCCGAACACCGAGTTCGGACACATGGAGATCGGTGGCAAGGAAGCCGAGCATCGCGCGGCGTCCTCGGTGAAGGAGAACAAGGGGCTGTCCTACAAGGAATGGGCCAAAGAGGTCTCCACCGTGCTCGCAACGTTCGAGGCGCTGCTGTGGCCCGACCTGTTCATCGCCGGTGGCGGAATCAGTCGCAAGAGCGAGAAGTGGATTCCCCACCTGACCAACCGAACTCCGGTGGTCCCCGCGACCCTGCTGAACACGGCGGGGATCGTCGGAGCGGCCCTCGCTGCGGACAGTGCCGTCGCGTCCGCCGAGACCGGTACATCGGCTGGATCTCCGCACTGACACGCGGTGTCGCCACCTGCGAAGGACGAGGGTAGGTAACAAACTCCTGAGAGGTCGTTACAATGGTGTGTGCCGGTACGCAGCCGGCCGAATCCGAAGACCTCTCCGCCGGAAACAACTCTGGCGTGACGCCGCACGACTTCGTCACGAAAGGGCGTACGTGGCAGCCACCGATATCCGTCAGACCGTAGATTCCGAACCTGGAACTGCGGCACCTGAACCTGCTGTCAAGGCACCCGCCGCGAAGGCACCGGCTAAGAAGGCACCGGCCAAACGCGCCGCCGCCAAGAAGGCACCGGCCAAGAAGGCCGCAGCGAAGAAGACAGCAGCTCCCGCCACCGGCGATGACGTCGACGAGAGCACCCCGGGAATCGAAGACATCGACATCTCCGAAGGTGATCTTGCCGCCGCAGCGAACGACGTCGTAGAGGTCGTCGCCGCAGGCGACGACACCGAAGAGGACGCAACGAGCGAGCCGACCGCCGAGGACAAGGCGTCGGGCGACTTCGTCTGGGACGAAGAGGAATCCGAGGCGCTGCGTCAGGCCCGCAAGGACGCCGAGCTCACCGCATCAGCGGACTCGGTTCGCGCGTACCTCAAGCAGATCGGCAAGGTCGCCCTCCTCAACGCCGAGGAAGAGGTCGAGCTCGCCAAGCGCATCGAGGCAGGACTGTTCGCCGTCGAGAAGATGCGCGAGTCCGCGGAGAAGGGCGAGAAGCTCCCCGTCGCCCAGCGGCGTGACATGACCTGGATCTGCCGTGACGGCAACCGCGCCAAGAACCACCTGCTCGAGGCAAACCTCCGCCTCGTCGTCTCGCTGGCCAAGCGCTACACGGGCCGCGGCATGGCGTTCCTGGATCTCATCCAGGAGGGCAACCTGGGTCTGATCCGCGCAGTCGAGAAGTTCGACTACACCAAGGGCTACAAGTTCTCGACGTACGCCACCTGGTGGATCCGCCAGGCCATCACCCGTGCCATGGCAGACCAGGCCCGGACCATTCGTATCCCGGTGCACATGGTCGAGGTCATCAACAAGCTCGGACGCATCCAGCGTGAGCTCCTGCAGGATCTGGGCCGCGAGCCCACTCCGGAGGAACTCGCCAAGGAGATGGACATCACGCCCGAGAAGGTGCTGGAGATCCAGCAGTACGCTCGCGAGCCGATTTCCCTCGACCAGACCATCGGTGATGAGGGTGACAGCCAGCTCGGGGACTTCATCGAGGACTCCGAGGCTGTCGTCGCGGTCGACGCGGTGTCGTTCACGCTTCTGCAGGATCAGCTTCAGTCGGTGCTCGAGACGCTCTCCGAGCGCGAAGCAGGCGTGGTTCGCCTGCGGTTCGGCCTCACCGATGGACAGCCCCGCACCCTCGACGAGATCGGGCAGGTGTACGGAGTCACCCGCGAGCGAATTCGTCAGATCGAGTCCAAGACGATGTCGAAGCTGCGGCACCCGTCGCGGTCCCAGGTTCTGCGCGACTACCTGGACTGACAATCTTCGAACGACAAGCGACCGTCGATCTTCGGATCGGCGGTCGCTTGTCGTTGCTGGCGACTGCCAGGCTTTCGGTCAGAGCACGGGCGTCCCGAAATCCCCGGCGGGCCCCGGTCGGTACTCGACGGCGGCAGTGACGGCCTCGAGCGGTAGCGGTCCGTACAGGTGCGGAAACAGCATCGACTGCGGGTCGGACGGCACACCCGGCTCCCACTGCACCGGCGCACTCAACCGCGCTGGGTCCAGCGCCAGCAGCACCAGATCGGTGCGTCCTGGGAAGAGCCGGTTCGCGGGCAGATGCACCTGCTCGGGCGTGGAGAGGTGAACGAAACCCAGTTCGGCGAACGACTCCGGCGTGTACTCGGTACCGCCCCGGATTCTCGACCACTCCTCCGTGGTGCACAAATGTACGAGGACGTCGGTTCGTTCGGTCACACCGCCATTGTGCCGGGTTCTCGGGGCCTCGTGTCCCCTACCCCGCGCGTCCCCGAGCCGTGTCCTGGAAGTCAGGGCGGGGGCAGCGTGGGTGCCCCACCGCGCGTTCGGCCCGGCAGGCCGCCGAGCACCACTGCGGCGATGACGGCAAGGATTCCCAGGGACTCGAGCAGCGTCGGCACCTGGGTCAGCACCACGGCACCGACGACAGTCGCGGTCGCGGGCAGCAACGCCAACAGCAACGCGAAGCGAGCCCGACCCACTCGGACCAGGACGTACTGGTCGAGAACGTACGGAACGACGCTCGACAGCAATCCGACGCCCAGGCCCAGAACCCAGATGCGCCAGTCGCTCAGAACGTCGGTGTGCGCGAATGCGAACGGTGCGAACAGCGGCACGGCGAGAACCACCGATGCGATTCCGAAACCGGCGGCCATGTCGTCGAGCCCCTGCCCGGCGTCGGCCACGGACTTGCCCAGCACGATGTACGCCGCCCACAGAGCCGCCGAACCGAGCGCGAACGCGATTCCGATCAATCCCACCTCGCCGCCCTCGAACTGAGCCGACGCGATGGCAGCAACGCCGGCGACCACCAGAACGACCGCGAGTGCATCGGTGAGCTTCCGAGATCCTGCTGCGGCGACGACGATCGGGCCCAGAAATTCGATGGCGACCGCCGCACCCAGGGGCAGCCGAGCGATGGCCTCGTAGAACATCACGTTCATGCCGATGGTGGCCGCTCCGAACGCGGCAGCGGTCACCGCGCGTCGTACCGTCCATGCGGATCCGGCACCGCCGCGTCGACGCCACGGCCTGCGCCAGGCGATCAGGACGACAGCGGCACCGAAGCCCCGCAGCCAGGCCACCGCAGCCGGGTTCACCGTGTCGAACAGGAACACTCCGATGGCCGCACCGACGTACATGCATACGGCACCGATCACGAACAGCGACGGGATACCCAGCCTCGAAGCGCCGGACAGTGAAGAAGAAGTCGAAGCCACACCGGGACCCTACTGCCGCCACCCGTCCCATTCCGTATCAGCTGTCAGCGAACAGGATCCACGGCGTTCCTGCTCGTAGGACATGTTTCGTGTTAGTGACAACACAAAGAAACGCGCTCGGGAACAACGCGTGACCGCCATACGTCTGACAGAGTGAACGAACCGCGCCATACCGACGCGGCGGACCGGCCCCAGGCGAACGGGACATACCCGCAAGCCAGTACGGAGGAGTCATGCCCGGAACATTGACCAGCCCACAATTGACAGCAGCGGACCGGTGCGACCGGTGCGGTGCAGGGGCTCGCGCGCGTGTCGTGCTCTCGACCGGTGGAGAGCTTCTCTTCTGCGGTCACCACGCCACCGAGCACGAAGCCCGCTTGCGTGAAGTGAACGCAACGGTGATGACCGAATCGGACTCCACGGTGTAACCCCACCGACTCGTCGGGGGACGCCAGTTCGCCACAGCTGTACCGATACAACTGCATCAACGCACGATCACAACGACGGACGGTCTCTGGACCGTCCGTCGTTGTCGTGTCACCGGCACAGTCCGCCGGCAGCACTCGTCCGTCGGGTGCTACATCTTGCGCAACTGTGCGATTCGCTCACCCAGCTGCTCCGCCGATGCCATCGCCGTCGGCGGGCCACCGCAGATTCGACGCAGATCGCCGTGAATGACGCCGTGCGGCTTCCCCGTCCGGTGGTGGTACACCGCAACCAAACTGTTCAATTCCCGCCTCAGGCCGGCCAACTGGCCGGCACTGGTGGCCCTGTCGTTGACGACGGCAGGCGCGGGGACCGCCGGGCCCGCAGCGGGTTTGTCGATCTGCTCCTGCTGACGCTGGCGAAGCAGGTCGCGCATCTGCGTCGCGTCGAGCAGGCCGGGGAGCCCGAGATAGTCGGCTTCTTCGTCGCTGCCCGAGAACGTCGCGGTCCCGAACGAGGACCCGTCGTAGATCACCTGATCGAGCTCGGCATCCGCGCCGAGGGAGGTGTACGCCTTCTCTTCCTCGCCCAGCTCGTCCTTCTGCTTGTTGGCGTCGGCCAGCAGCTCGTCGTCGAAGCCGTCCTTCTCGCGGTGGGGCTTGCCGAGAATATGGTCGCGCTGAGCCTCGAGCTGTGAGGCGAGGTCGAGCAGGACCGGTACCGACGGCAGGAAGACGCTCGCCGTCTCGCCCTTGCGGCGTGATCGCACGAAACGGCCGATCGCCTGCGCGAAGTACAGCGGAGTGGATGCACTGGTGGCGTAGACGCCGACGGCGAGACGCGGAACGTCGACACCCTCGGACACCATGCGAACGGCAACCATCCACCGCTGATCACTCTTGCCGAACTCGGCGATACGAGCCGAGGATGTGGGGTCGTCGGAGAGGACGAGGGTCGGCGTCTCCCCCGTGATCACCTCGATCAGCTTGGCGTAGGCCCGCGCCACCGTCTGGTCGGTCGCGATCACGAGACCACCTGCGTCGGGCATACCGCCCGACCGCAACTGTGCCAATCGTGTGTTCGCAGCCAACAGCACCGCGGGCATCCAGTCGCCCTGTGGGTCGAGGGCGGTACGCCACGCCCGTGCGGTCTGTTCCGCATTCAGCGGCTCGCCCAACCGAGCGGTGTACTCCTCGCCTGCGCTGTCCCGCCACCGTGCCTCCCCGGAATACGCGAGGAAGACGACCGGGCGAACGACTCCGTCGGCGAGGGCGTCGGAGTAGCCGTACGCGTGATCGGCCTTCGACCGCATCAGGCCGTCCTGATCCGGTTCGTAATTGACGAACGGAATGGGACTGTCGTCACTGCGGAACGGAGTACCCGTCAACGCAAGGCGTCGGGTGGCGTCGCCGAACGCTTCGCGGATGCCCTCGCCCCAGCTCTTCGCGTCACCACCGTGGTGGATCTCGTCGAGGATCACCAGAGTCTTGCGGGCCTCCGTGCGCACTCGGTGCTTGAACGGATGCGAGGCGATCTGGGCGTAGGTCACCACCACACCGTGGTAGTCACTCGAGGTCTGCCCGGTCGAGTTGGAGAAGCGTGAGTCCAACGCGATGCCCACCCGCGCCGCCGACTCGGCCCACTGATGCTTGAGGTGCTCGGTGGGTGCCACCACCGTCACCTGATCGACGGTGCGGTGCGCGAGCAGTTCGGCGGCGACGCGCAGGGCGAACGTGGTCTTACCTGCACCCGGGGTCGCCACCGCCAGGAAGTCCTTGGGCGAGGCGACGAGATACTTCGTCAGCGCGCGTCGCTGCCAGGCACGTAGAGGTGCCCCGCCGGCGACGGGCGCAGCCGTCTGATCGGTGGATGGTGGTGTGGGATCGAACATGTCAGCGCTCACTGGCCGCCGGTTCCTGGCATCGATGTAAATTCCTCGCGCTCTCGGTAGCCCTGCAGTGTCCGCCGAGGAGCCTATCGCTCCGTACCGACGGATCCCGCATCGCTGGGGTGATGTCGGACGCGACACGGCGCGTCGGTCGTTAGGCGAAGTCGGCATCGGTCAGGAATGCTGGAGGCACCATGAGCGAGTCTGCAGGCCCAACTCCCACGCCGCCGCGATTGTCGGCGAGAAACCCGCTACGTGCGGTGTGGAAAGTGACTCTGCGCACGCTCGGCAAGGCCTGGGACGATTCGATCTTCAGCAAGGCCGCGACCGCCGCCTTCTGGCAGACGCTGTCGCTACCGCCCCTTCTGCTCGGGGTGCTGGGCAGTCTCGGTTTCGTCGGAGGATGGTTCGGCCCCAACACCGTCGACATCATCGAGTCGAAGATCATCACCTTCAGCAACACGCTCTTCAGCAGCAGTGTCGTCGATCAGATCATCGCGCCGACCGTCCGAGACGTACTCGCACAGGGCAGTGGCGAAATCGTCTCGGTCGGCTTTCTGCTCTCGCTGTGGGCGGGCTCGTCGGCGATCTCGACGTTCGTGGACTCCATCGTCGAAGCACACGGACAGGCCGACGCTCGAAATCCCGTCTGGCAGCGGTTCTTCGCGCTGCTCCTGTACGTCGGCTTCCTGATCATCGCGGTGTTCGTGCTTCCGCTCGTCGCACTCGGACCGGTGTACGTCCAGCAGATACTGCCCGATTCGTGGCTGACCGTCGGCAGCGAACTCGTCGACTTCCTGTACTACCCGGCCGTCGGCTTGCTGCTGATCATCGGACTGACCACGTTGTACAAGCTGGCGTTGCACAAGTCACTGCCCTGGCATCGTCTGCTCGGCGGAGCACTGCTGGCCGGGGTGTTCTTCATGATTGCCAGCGCCGTACTCCGCCGGTACCTGACCTGGGTCACCAGCACCGGCTACACCTACGGTGCGCTGGCAACTCCGATCGCGTTTCTGCTCTTCACGTTCTTTCTCGGCTTCGCCGTGGTCCTCGGAGCCGAGTTCAACGCGACGATCCAGGAGTTCTGGCCGGCCAGAGCAACCCGAATGGATCAAATGCGTGAGTGGCTCGCAGCGCAGGCAGCGGCGGACGACAAGCCGTCGGGACCGGTGACCGCGGTAGCGCGGCGTCTGGCCACAGGCCCGATCAAAGTGGTCGGCGATCGGCAGCGATCCGACCGGCCCGAACCGTCTCAGTGACGGTCGGGCCCGGCGGAGTCACCGTCGAACGTGAGCCGTCACTCGCCCTTCTTGAGGCCCTCGTAGACCTTTTTGCAGTCCGGGCACACCGGTGAGCCCGGTTTTGCAGACTTGGTGACCGGAAACACCTCGCCGCACAGCGCTACCACATGGGTACCCATGACGGCGCTTTCGGCGATCTTGTTCTTCTTGACGTAATGGAAGAATTTCGGCCGGTCATCGTCGGTGGTTTCGTCCGGAGCGATGTCGGGACGGTCCTTCGTCTGAGTGCTCATGAACACAGATTAATCCGTCGCCACACTGTGTTCGAACCGGTCGCACAGCTCGTCGTATGCAATCTGTGAGCGGTAGTGCCACAGTGGAGGTATGACGAGAACCCCAGGGTTCGACGGAAGCGCGTACAGCGACTCGCCGGATGGGCCCGTCCTGATCACCGAGGCGCAACAGTCGGTGGAAGAGCAGCACAAAGCGCGTGTCCGCAAGTACATGTTCATCATGTCCTTCCGCATACCGGCCTTGGTGCTCGCTGCACTGGCATACGGAATGTGGATGAACCCATGGATATCCATGGCGATCGTCGGTCTGTCCATTCCGCTCCCATGGATGGCAGTGTTGATCGCGAACGATCGGCCGCCGCGTACCAAGGACGAAATGAGCCGGTACGACTACCGGACCATCGACAGTCCGGCCATCGAATCGAGCAATCACCGCGTGATCGAAGCCGGCGAGGACTGACAGGAAGCCGACAGGCGGTGCGACACTTGCTCGGTGAACGCACAGATTTTTCCGTCCCCACTGGTCGCTGCCGCCGCTGCCCTCCGTGAAGCCTTCGATCGCGCGGGTTACGACGCCGACGGCGTCCTGAGGTTGCTGGGCTCTGACGCCCACGCCGCACTGGGACGCAGCGAACCGGTACCGGTCCGCAATGCGAGCCTCGGCGGCGGAGATCTGGGTGTCTTGGTGCGATTGTTCCTGCTGGTCGACGACTGCCCCGAGGACGAGGTCGCGGCCGCTCTCGCACCGCTGACCGTCTCCGAAGCCATCTCGGCCGGCATTCTCGCTCGTACCGGATCCACGGTGCGCACCCTGCTCGACATCCGGCCCCTCGACGCCGGGCACGGAACCCGGTGGATCGTCTCCGATCCCGACGGCAGCATGCGCGTCGCCGACACGGCCACCGATCATGTGCTCGGCGTCGGCCAGGCGTCGCTGTCGTTGTTGCGCGGTACACCGACCTCGCCAGTGGACACCGTCCTCGACGTCGGGACCGGATGCGGCGTCCAAGCCGTCCACGCGTGCGACTACGCAACGACGGTGACCGCGACCGACATCAGCCCGCGTTCGATGGATCTGGCGGCAGCGACGACGGCCCTCAACGGTCTCGACGTCGAATTGCTGCACGGTTCGTGGTTCGAGCCGGTGGCCGGACGTACGTTCGATCGAATCGTCGCCAATCCCCCGTTCGTCGTGGGACGCGCCGAAGTACTGCACTCGTACCGAGATTCCGGCCTCGACCTCGACGGCGCGAGCGCGTTGATGATCGCCCAGGCACCCGAGCACCTCACCCTCGGTGGGACTGCTGCCATCCTCGCGTCGTGGGTGCACCTCGAGGGCGAGGACTGGCGTACGAGAGTGGCGTCCTGGCTTCCCGCCCACGGCGTCGACGCCTGGGTGGTCGAGCGTGACGTGGCAGACCCCGCTCTGTATGTGGGCACCTGGATGCGCGACGGCGGTTTGGACCCGCGCGACCCCGATGCGGCCGCGGTGGCCCAGTCCTGGCTCGATCATTTCGCCGCCGCGGGTGTCGAGGGCGTCGGTTTCGGGTTCGTCTATCTACGCAAGACGGACTCTCCGACGGATCTGCTCGCCGAGGAGTTGACGCACGGGTTCTCCGACCCGCTCGGGAACGAGTCGCTCGAGTATTTCTCTCGGCTCGAGTGGCTCCGTGACAACGACATTCTCGACTCGGTACTGACTCTCGACCCCAACACCGCGCTCGAACGGGTGTTTCTTCCCGGCGACGAGGGCTGGGCTCCAGTGGCGATCCGTGTCCACCGGGGAAACGGACCACAGTGGCAGCACGACGTCGACGAGCTCGGTGCCGCGCTTCTGGCGGGCCTGCGTCCGGATGGGCTCGCGGTGGGCGAACTGGTCGAGCTGCTCGCCGCCGCGCACGGTGAGGATGCCGACGAACTGGCGGGGCATGCGGTGACGCTGATGCAGGGTCTGGTGCGGCACGGACTCGTGTTGCCGGCTCGCTGAACGGACCTGGGGCTGCGCTGCCGTTCCCGCTGCGAACGTTCTCAGCAACTTCTCAGGACGGACCCGCCGTATTCCCTGGTCAGGCGGGTATCACAAGGATCGGCGTGGGAACTTATCGGAGCGTCCCGAGCGTTGAACCTGTGAGACACCACCGACCAGGAGGCAAGTCATGACCAGCCCCAGCACCACGATTCGTCCGCGGCCCACCGATGCCGATCTGGACGCCCAGAGCCCAGCAGCCGATCTCGTTCGCGTGTACCTCAACGGCATCGGCCGCACCGCGTTGCTGACGGCTGAAGAAGAGGTCGACCTGGCCAAGAGGATCGAGGCGGGTCTGTACGCCAAGCAGGTTCTCGAGAACACGAAACGGTTGAGCGCAGTCAAGAAGCGCAACCTGGCCATCATCGTGCGGGACGGAAGCGCGGCGCGCAGCCATCTGCTCGAAGCAAACCTCCGGTTGGTCGTCTCGCTCGCCAAGCGCTACACCGGTCGCGGAATGCCGTTGCTCGACCTGATCCAGGAGGGCAACCTGGGCCTGATTCGCGCCATGGAAAAGTTCGACTACGCGAAGGGCTTCAAGTTCTCGACCTACGCAACGTGGTGGATCCGTCAGGCCATCACTCGCGGCATGGCAGATCAGAGCCGAACGATTCGGCTCCCTGTCCACCTCGTCGAGCAGGTCAACAAACTCGCCCGGATCAAGCGGGAGCTGCATCAGCAGCTCGGACGCGAGGCAACCGACGAAGAGCTGTCGAGTGAATCGGGCATCGCAGTCGAGAAGATTGCGGATCTGCTCGACCACAGCCGGGATCCGGTCAGCCTCGACATGCCGGTGGGTAGCGACGAGGAAGCGCCGCTGGGTGACTTCATCGAGGACTCGGAAGCCACGTCCGCCGAGAACGCCGTCATCGCCGGGCTGCTGCACAGCGACGTTCGCGTCGTGCTCGGCACCCTCGACGAACGTGAGCAGCAGGTCATTCGTCTGCGCTACGGCTTGGACGACGGCCAGCCGCGCACCCTCGATCAGATCGGCAAGCTCTTCGGACTGTCTCGCGAGCGCGTGCGTCAGATCGAGCGCGAGGTGATGGTCAAGCTTCGCCAGGGTGACCGCGCCGAGAAGTTGCGTTCGTACGCCAGCTGATTCCGGTTCTCCGACCGGTGGAGCGACGGTGACCACTCCCGTTCGCGCCATCCGACGCGGTGGCCGAACCGACGTTCTTTTCCCCTCGGGACGTCGGCTCGGTCGCCGCTTCTCTCGTTTTCGGCGACACAGTCCTCGTCAACGCAATCGTCGGGGACCGAGGTCTGCCTTCGTCGGTTCGGGCCCGATTCGTACTCGCGCATCGGTGATGTATGCGCCGTCGGCGGATGCCAGCACCGGTTCGCAAGAAATCTCACGGATGTCGGGAATGTCCTCGGCCAGCGCAGATATGCGCTGGACGAGGTCGATCAGCGCACTCTTGTTGACCGGCACGGCGTTTCGGTAGCCCGACAGCAGCGGAGCAGCCTTCGGCGCGTCGATCAACTGTGCCGCTTCGTCCTCGGTCAACGGCAGCACACGGTAGGCACGGTCGCCCAACAGATCCGAGATCACTCCGGCCAGACCGAACGAGATGAGCGATCCGAACGACGGGTCGTCCTGAACCCGCACCACGCAGCCGATTCCCTTGACTGCCATGCGCTGGACGTGCAGTAGCGGCTCTCCGGATTCGGCCGCCAGGTTGCGGTATGCCACACGGACTGCCGAGGCGTCGGCGACGTCCAAGCGGACACCGCCCAGATCGGGCCGGTGCCGCCACCGCTTCCCTGTCGCCTTCACGGCAACCGGGTACCCCAGTTCGTCGGCCGCCGCGACGGCCTCGTTCTCGTCGGTGACGGCGCGGAACGCCACGACGTCGAGGCCGTAACAGGCCAACAGTTCGGCAGTCTCGAAATCCGACAGCCAGCGCCCTTGGCCCCCTGCCGAACGCCAATCCCGGACCAGCTGCTTGGCGCGATCGCCGTCGATGCTCTTGGGCCGAACCAGATTCGACACCGGCCGCGAGCGCCAGGACGAATACCGCCACGCGGCGGCGAGTGCCGCCACGGCTCGTTCGGGGCTCGAATACGACGGAACCGAGCCCCGAACCGGGTGCCCGCCGGGCCCGCGTACAGCCAGCACATCCGGGATACCTTCGGTGGCAAGGAAAGTCGACAGCACCGGCTTGTCGGATCCCCGGACCGCATTGCCCAGCGCAGTCGCGAACGGTTCGACCTCGACCGCGACCGGGGGCACGAACACGACGATCACTGCATCGATGTCGGAGGCGGCCAGTGCCGACGAGACGGCCGCGGCAAAATCCTCGGGACCGGCCTGCGGTCCGACGTCGGTCGGGATATCGGCATGCAAGCCTTTGGCGCGAGCGGCGTCGACGGCCAGGACTCCCAGGGCCGTGGAGTTGCCCACGACGGCGACGCGTGGGCCGGCCGGGAGGGGTTGGTTGCCGAACAGTACTGCGCAGTCGAACAGTTCGGAGATGGTGTCGACCTGGATCACTCCGGCTTGGGCGAACAACGCTCGGACGATGGAATCGTCGATGTCGGCACCGATGGCGTGTGCGGGTGGTACGGCTCCGCGGCCGCTCTTGACCGCGATGATCGGCTTGCTGCGCGCTACCCGTCGAGCGATTCGGGTGAATTTGCGGGGATTTCCGAAGCTCTCCAGGTACAGCAGAATCACCTCGGTCGCCGGGTCGGAGTCCCAGTACTGCAACAGGTCGTTACCCGAGACGTCCGCTCGGTTGCCGGCAGAGACGAACGTCGACAGACCCAGTCGGCGATTGGCTGCCTCGTCGAGAATTGCGATGCCGAGTGCGCCGGACTGGCAGAAGAAGCCGACGTTGCCCGGGGTCGGCAGATGCGGTGCCAATGTGGCGTTCAACCCGAACTCAGGGTCGGTGTTCGCGACGCCGAGCGCGTTGGGCCCGATCAATCGCATCCCGTGGGCACGGGCGGCGAGCACCAGCCTGCGTTCGCTCTCCTGCCCCGCTGGCCCGGTCTCGCCGAATCCACCCGACACCACGAGCAGTGCTTTGACACCTTTGTCCAGGCAGTCGTCGAGCACTGCGTCGATGGCATCGGCCGGAACCGCAGCGATAGCAAGGTCGACCGGGTCCGGGATGTCGTGCACGGTGGCGTACGCGCGGACACCGCGCACCGAGCGGTGGTCGGCGTTGACGGGGTACACCGGGCCCGTGAAGTTACCGGCGAGCAGGTTCGCCAGCACCGCGTTGCCCACCTTGGAGCTGTCGGTCGATGCGCCGATGACGGCGACCGATCGAGGGCTGAGTACGTTGCGAACGCTACGGGCCTCGGCCGCGCGCTCGCGAGAGTTCCGCACCGACAGCAACGCCTCGCTCGGATCGATGGCGAATTCCAGCCGTAGAACACCGCCCTCGAAGGAACGGCTCACCTGATATCCGGCCTGCCGGAACACGGTGACCATGTTGCGGTTTTCGGCCAACACCTCGGCGACGAACATGTTGACGCCGTTCTCGGCGGCCGCACCCGCGAGGTGCTCGAGCAGGATGGGTCCGAGTCCGCGGCCCTGGTGGGCGTCGGCGACGACGAATGCAACCTCGGCCGAGTTGCCGTCGCCCTCGGGTAGCCGCTCGTACCGGCCGACCGCGATGATGTCGTCGCCCAGTACTGCAACGAAGGCCACACGGTCGTGATGGTCGACAGTGGTGAAGTTCAGAACGTCCCGCTGCGGCATCGTCGGATAGGGGCCGAAGTACCGAAGGTATCTGGTGCGCTCCGACAGTCGTCCGTGAAAAGCCACGATGGCCTCGGAGTCCGAGGGCACGATGGGCCGCAGGTGCACGACGCCGCCGTCCGACGTCAGAACGTCGGCGACCCAGTGCCGCGGAAATTCTGTTTCCGCGCGCTCTCGTGCCAGTTCCTTGCTGCTCTTCTCGTCTGTCGCGGCGGCCTGTTCGGCGGCCGGGTCGGTACCGGTGGAATCAGTCACGCGGGTCCTCCGGATCGAGTCCGAGCAGCGGAAACACTGCTCGACGAGTGGCGATGATGGCCGAGTCGACGCGTTCGAGTGCCCGGTCGGTGCCGTCCGTTCCGGCCAACGATCCGCCGGGACCGTCCCAGGCGGGATAGTCGACATCCCCACCGTCGCCCATGGTCTGGGGCAGATCCACGCTCGGTGCCATGGTTCTCACTCGCTCGCGCCAGGTGTCGGGTAGGGGTGCCATCGGATCGATGTCGCGGCCGAGGGCAGCGGCGATCAGGTGAGTCCAGGCCCGTGGAACCACCCGAACGAGGCCGTACCCGCCTCCCCCGACGGCCAACCACCGTCCCTCCGAGTAACGGTCCGCAAGGTCGCGCATCGCCAGGAAGGCCGCGTTCTGCCCGTCGACGGTGAGCGCGAGATCTGCAAGCGGATCCTCGCGGTGACTGTCGACGCCGCATTGACTGACGATGATCTGCGGCCGGAACGCTCCGATCGCGCCCGGAACGATCGCATGAAATGCACGGAGCCAGAGCCGATCCGCGGTACCGGGCAGCAGCGGGACGTTGATCGAGGAACCCTCGCCGCGTTCGGTTCCTACCTCCGTCGACCATCCGGTGTTCGGCCACAGTGTTGCCGGGTGCTGATGCAACGAGACCGTCAGAACCCGAGGATCACCGAGAAACGCTGCTTGGACGCCATCGCCGTGGTGTGCGTCGACGTCGATGTAGGCGATGCGATCGAACCCGTTGTCCAGCAACCACGAGATCGCGATGGCGGCGTCGTTGTAGACGCAGAAGCCCGAGGCCCAATCGGCCATCGCGTGGTGCATTCCACCGCCGATGCTCACTGCTCTCCTGGCCCGCCCCGACGCGATCTCCCGCGCGGCCGCCAAGGAGCCGCCGGTCAGCATCGCGCTGGCTTCGTGCATGTGCTCGAACACCGGGTTGTCGTCGGAACCGAGACCGTGGACGACGTCGTCGGGGTCTCGCAGGGCCGGACCCTGCGACGGCGCGCGCTTGACGGCCTCGATGTACGCGCTGGTATGAAACCGCAGCAGCTCCGAGTCCGGTGCCGCCGACGGTTCGACGAGCTCCACGCCCGCCAACACACCGAGATCGGTGGCGAGGGCCATCGTCAGATCTAGCCGCGTCGGGTTCATCGGATGGTCGTCGCTCCACCGGTAACCGAGATAGTCCGCGCTCCACACGACGATGTCCTCGGGACGGTTCGGAATGGATACGGCGGCGCGTGTCGCCTGATCAGACATACGGACAAAACTACGTTGCCGCGTGGGATGGTGTTGCCGGGTTCCGGTGTTGTCTTCGGTACCCGGTTGTGACGCGCCACGGCGAGCGGCTTCCGGGGTTGTGATGCGCCGCGCCCGCCGCCATCGGGTGCAGCGCCGATTCAGAGCCGCTGACGGTAGGATCGAACCCGACGAAGGGGTTGAGTGTGAAGGATCTGGTCGACACCACGGAGATGTACCTCCGGACGATCTACGATTTGGAAGAAGAAGGCGTCATCCCGCTCCGCGCGCGGATCGCCGAGCGGCTGGAGCAGAGTGGTCCCACCGTCAGTCAGACCGTCGCCCGAATGGAGCGCGACGGTCTTCTGTCCGTCGCCGGCGACCGGCATCTGGAGCTGACCGAGAAGGGCCGCAGCCTGGCCGTCGCGGTCATGCGCAAGCACCGTCTCGCGGAGCGTCTGCTCGTCGACATCATCGGACTGCGCTGGGAAGATGTGCACGCCGAGGCGTGCCGTTGGGAACACGTGATGAGCGAGGAGGTCGAGCGCCGGTTGGTCACCGTGCTGAACAACCCGACGACCTCGCCCTACGGTAATCCGATCCCTGGTCTGGCAGAGCTGGGTCTGGGTCAGACGACACTGGCACCGGAGGCTCTCATTCGTCTCACCGACGTACCGCTCGGCGAGCCTACTGCGGTCGTCGTTCGCCGCTTGGCCGAGCACGTTCAGTCCGACCCCGAGGTCATCGCTCAGCTACGCGAGGCGGGCGTGGTTCCCGATGCCCGGGTTACAGTCGAAGCCAAGCCCGGGTCGGTGACGATCACGGTGCCAGGACACAGTGGTGTCGACATATCCGACGAAATGGCGCATGCCGTTCAGGTGAAGAAGGTCTGATCTCTTCCCACGGACGGCCTCTGCCGCGTGTGAGGGAGATCGAACAGTGAAGCTTCTCGTTACCGGTGGTGCAGGGTACGTCGGCAGTGTGTGCGCGGCGGTACTCGACGAACGCGGCCATGAGGTCGTCGTCGTGGACAACCTGTCCACCGGTAATCGGGATGCCGTTCCCGCCGGGGTCACTTTCGTCGAGGGTGACATCAAAGACGTCGCGGCGGAAGTATTGACGGGCGGCGACTTCGATGCAGTTCTGCATTTCGCAGCGCAGTCGTTGGTGGGCGAGTCGGTTGTGTCGCCGGACAAGTACTGGAGTGGGAACGTAGTGACGTCCCTGGCTCTTCTGGACGCGATCCGGTCCTCCGGCACCCCCAAGTTGGTGTTCTCCTCCACCGCGGCCACCTACGGCGAGCCCGAGAAGACTCCCATCACCGAGGACGACCCCACACGTCCCACCAACCCGTACGGTGCGACCAAACTCGCGATCGACCACGCCATCACCTCGTACGCAGCGGCCTACGGTCTCGCCGCTACCAGTCTGAGGTACTTCAATGTGGCCGGCGCATACAAGGGTTTCGGTGAGAACCGCGTCGTCGAGACCCATCTCATCCCCCTCGTATTACAGGTCGCCCTCGGTCAGCGAGAGAAGATCTCGGTGTTCGGCACGGACTGGCCCACTCCCGACGGCACAGCCGTCCGCGATTACATCCACGTCGCCGATCTCGCCGAAGCGCACATCCTCGCCGTCGATGCC
The DNA here is from genome assembly GCF_014905595.1 of Rhodococcus sp. NKCM2511. Taxonomy (NCBI): domain Bacteria; kingdom Bacillati; phylum Actinomycetota; class Actinomycetes; order Mycobacteriales; family Nocardiaceae; genus Rhodococcus; species Rhodococcus sp. NKCM2511. Next base: position 456,284 of record NZ_BNHJ02000001.1, read on the forward strand.
GCCCAGCCCGGTCGGCACTCCATCTACAACCTCGGTAGCGGAACGGGATTCTCCGTCGACGAGGTCATCTCGTCGTGCAAGCGCGTCACCGGACTGCCCATTGCCGTCGAACATGCGCCTCGCAGGCTCGGTGATCCGGCCGTGCTGATTGCATCGAGCGCCCGTGCCGTCGAGGAACTGCGCTGGACGCCGGAGTTGACCGATCTCGATCGCATCGTGTCCGATGCGTGGGACTTTCTGCAGCAGCTCGGCGACCGTTCTCACGCGGCTCGCTGAGCAGACTCCAGATCAGCGCCGACCGAACGGGTCGCCCGGTAGCCGAATGCCACAGGCTCGCGCACAGGCGAACCCACTCTCGGCGACTTCGCGAACCAGGGCAGGACTGGCACCGACACTGAGCGACCGGTCCAACAGCGACGCCAAACTGTGGGAGCTGTCTGCCTTCAGGGCCGCATCGATCGCGATTCGGGCCATCGGCCCGTCTCCTCGCACGTAGGCGCTGAACGCAAGAAGTGTTGCTGCTATTGCTCTTTCGCGGTTCGGAACCACACGGACGAGGTGCGCCCAGAATTCCTCGACGACATCTGCATCCTCACCGAGAGTCAATGCCAGCACCGCGTCCCGGACTTGCACATGCCCGATCGCGACGGCGACCCGCGCGAAGTCGGTGGTCTCGAGCTCGGAGTCGTAGGGAGACCGCGCGAGGTAGGACAACACCGCTGTCAGGTGGTCGGTCAGCGACAGTGCACCGCTGCGCCGAAACTTTGCCATCTCGGCGGCGACTGCCTGCACCGTCTCGACCGGGCCGGGTGCGATGAATTCGGCGAGCTCGTCTCTCGAGCGTCGCACCGGATAGCCGTCCAGCACTCTGGCCACCGTCAGCGGCGATGCCGTCGGATCGGCTATACGACCGTGCTGCCGTGGTCCCTGTAGCGACCACCAGTGCGCCGCATCGGCAATGGCCGAGGTTGCGAAGGCGGCTTCGAGCCGCACACCGAACGTCGGGAGGGTGACCTCGAGCTCGTTCACCAGATCCTGAACGTCGAGTGTGTAGTGCGTTCGCTCGTTGCGGTCGAGTCTGTCGTCGACGAACACAGCGATCACCGAGACGATGTTCTCGAATGCGCAGTAGCCCGCCAGGTAGTCGATGACGTCGAGCATGTCCGGCGTGGCGCGAGTGTCGCTACCCGCACGTCGATCGGTGTTTTCGTCGGCCAGCACGAGGTCGTGCCGCATCGTCGGGCCGATGCTGGTGCCGCCGTCCTCGAGCGCGATCAGCACCATCGATCGATGGGGATCGAAGCCGAGCATCGCCGGGATCGCGGCCAACAGTTCGCTCGCGTCACCGATCCGTACGCGGTGTCGACCGGAGAAGGGGTCGTGGGAGTTCGTCGGTGTGTACATGCCTCGAAGTCTTACGAGGCTCCGTGGCGCCTTCCCGGCTCGACCAGGGGCCGAGCAGCACCCTGTGCATGCCGGACTCTCTGTGGATGAAACGGCGTCCACCCGCCTCCGCCGAGCGGACCGTGTCGGTCCGCTCTGCTAGAGAGGCCGCCACTCCGGCGGGAGAACGTCAGCTCTGGTTCACCTTCTGCACCGCGGCCGTGAACAGCTCGTCCAGCGTCATCGCATCGGGTGTGGCGGACCCGAAGGACATGAACGTCGCCGAGATCCGCACGCCGTCGACCTGCGCCATCAGGGTCAACATCGACTGGGTGACGGCATCCCCGCCGGTGCCCGACGAGACGGTCTGTCGGACGGCGAGTGTGTCGTCGGCGTCTATCGGCGGTGCGGGTGTCAGCGTGGACGTGACCGTGGAGGTGGCACCGGACTTGGTTGCGGTCACTTCGCCGCACTGTTCGAGCTGCTCTTTGCGCGCCGAGAGCGGCTGGTCGACAGCGGTCAGTTCGATGGAGATCGTGGATCGACTGTCGTTGTCGGTGCCGACGATCATCGCCGTACCGGTCGGGCCGAAGTCCTGGTCCGCTGGTTTGCACCCCGCCGGGCTGACCTCGGCACCGGCCGGTATTCCGCTGAGATCGGGAGCGGCCTGCGAGATGGCCTGCTGGGGCAAAACCAACGCGTCGTACGGGGCCGGGAAACTCGCCGGGTCGATGAGCAGTGTGTTCAGGTCCGTGCCGGGCTGCGATGCGGTGGTGCCACCGGCAGTGGGCTCGGCTGTTCCGGTGACGGTGGAGCTGCACCCCACCAGCACGAATGCTCCGATCGCCGCCGACGTGGCAGCGATGGTCAGGCGGGTCTGTGCGGCGCGGCTCACGTGAAGTCCTCTTCGAGTTCGTGGGGACGCCGCTGCGAGCGCTTCGGCGTCCCCACCACTGTCTCATTCCACCTACCTCGAACGCGGCAGGCAAGCTACGGCAGTGTCGTCGGTGTCAGTTCCCGCGGGCGATCCATTCTTCGAGGTGCGGGGACTCGTCCCCGATACTCGTTCCGTCTCCGTGCCCGGTGTTGACCCGGGTCTCGGCAGGCAACGCGAACAACCGATCCCGAATCGAGCCGATGATCGTCGGGAAATCCGAATACGACCGCCCCGTCGCCCCGGGCCCACCGGAGAACAACGTGTCCCCCGAGAACAACTGACCCGCCTCGGGCAGATACAGACAACTCGACCCCGGCGAATGACCGGGAGTATGCAACGCCACGATCTCCGTCCCCGCGACGGTGATCCGCTGACCGTCCTCGAGCACCGAATGCCCGATGCCCGGATGCGTCTGCTCCCACAACACATCATCGGCCGGATGCAACAGAATCGGCGCATCCAACTCCCCCGACAACTGCGGCGCAACCGTCACATGATCGTTGTGACCATGCGTACACACGATCGCGCGCACAGCACGACCGGCGACCGCATCGACGATCGGACCGGCCGTATGCGCAGCATCGACGATCACCACCTCGTCGTCGTCACCGACCAACCAGATGTTGTTGTCGACCTCCCACTCGCCACCATCGAGCGCGAACGTCCCCGACGTGACCACCTTCTCGACCCGGAACTGCCCGCTCACAGGACCACCACCGAACGCAGCACCGTGCCCTGATGCATCTTCTCGAACGCCGCCTCGATATCACCGAGACCGATCCGTTCGGTCACGAACTTCTCGAGCGGCAACCGGCCCTGCTCGTACAGATCGACCAACATCGGAAAATCCCGCTCCGGCAGGCAATCGCCGTACCACGACGACTTCAACGACCCACCCCGGGAAAAGAAATCGATCAACGGCATCTCCACCGCCATCTCCGGGGTTGGGACACCGACGAGGACGACGGTCCCGGCGAGATCGCGGGCGTAGAACGCCTGCTTCCACGTTTCCGGGCGGCCGACGGCATCGATGACCACATCCGCCCCGAACCCACCGGTGAGCTCCTGGATGGCCTCGACGGCATCGACCTGCGAGGCATCGACAGTGTGCGTGGCACCGAGATCGAGAGCCCAGTCGAGTTTTTTCTTGTCACGGTCGACGGCGATGATCGTCGACGCCCCCGCCAGGCGGGCCCCGGCGATCGCAGCATCCCCGACACCGCCGCACCCGATCACGGCGACGGAATCCCCGCGCGAGACGTTCCCGGTGTTCATCGCCGCCCCGAGCCCGGCCATCACCCCGCAGCCGAGCAACCCCACCACCGCCGGATCGGAGTCGGGGTCGACTTTGGTGCACTGGCCTTCGTGGACGAGGGTCTTGTCGGCGAACGCACCGATCCCCAACGCAGGGGACAGTTCGGTGCCGTCGGCGAGGGTCATCTTCTTCGACGCATTGTGGGTGTCGAAGCAATACCAGGGGGTGCCCTTCTTGCAGGCTCGGCATTCCCCGCACACCGCACGCCAGTTCAGCACCACGAAGTCGCCGACCTCGACATGAGTGACAGCGTCGCCGATGGTTTCGACGGTGCCTGCGGCTTCGTGGCCGAGCAGGAACGGGAACTCGTCGTTGATGCCGCCCTCGCGGTAATGCAGATCGGTATGACACACCCCGCACGCGGCGATGGTGACCACGACATCGTTCGGGCCGGGATCGGGAATGGTGATCGTCTCGATCGAGACGGGCTCGCCTTTGCTCTTAGCGACGACGGCGCGGACCTGCTGCGGCATGTATTCCTCCACTGAAAATCGTGTGTTGCGTGCTCGGTTCAGCCTCGCACAACGCATCGTCACGTGGCGACATCTGCATTCGTTCGGTGGGACGAGCCGCGGAATTCACACGCTCGTGACCGAGCGGGCACACAGTCTTCTCGTGCGAGCGGTACCTATGAACGATGTCTGCACCCATGGAATACGACCTGGTGGTCATCGGCTCGGGCCCCGGCGGCCAGAAGGCCGCGATCGCGGCCGCGAAACTCGGCAAGCGAGTGGCGATCGTGGAGAAGGGCCACATGCTCGGCGGCGTGTGCGTCAACACCGGAACCATTCCGTCCAAGACACTCCGAGAAGCCGTTCTCTATCTGACGGGGATGAATCAGCGAGAGCTGTACGGCGCGAGCTACCGCGTCAAGGCAGACATCACTCCCGCCGACCTGCTGGCCCGAACCCAGCATGTGATCGGTAAGGAAATCGAGGTGGTGCGCTCGCAACTGCTCCGTAACCGCATCGAGCTGATCACCGGGGTCGGCAAGTTTCTGGATGCACACACCATCGTCGTCGAGGACGAGGCCCGGGGCGAGCGCATCACGGTCTCGGCCGCCAACGTGGTGATCGCCACCGGCACCGCCCCCGCGCGACCCGCCGACGTCGCATTCGACGACTACCGGGTGTTGGACTCCGACGGCATTCTGAACTTGGAGTTCATCCCGGCGTCGATGGTCGTCGTGGGTGCCGGCGTGATCGGCATCGAGTACGCCTCGATGTTCGCCGCCCTGGGCACCAAGGTGACCGTCGTCGAGAAACGCGATTCGATGCTCGACTTCTGCGATCGCGAGATCATCGAATCCCTGCAGTTCCACCTCCGCGATCTCGCGGTGACGTTCCGCTTCGGTGAAGCAGTCACGGCGGTGGACGTCGGGCCGAACGGCACGGTGACGACCCTTGCCAGCGGCAAACGCATCCCGGCGGAGACGGTGATGTACTCGGCGGGTCGCCAGGGGCTGACCACGGCCCTCCAACTCGAGAACGCGGGCCTCGAAGCCGACGCCCGTGGGCGCATCTTCGTCGACGAGCATTTTCAGACCAAGGTGGACCACATCTATGCCGTCGGCGACGTCATCGGGTTTCCGGCGTTGGCGGCGACGTCGATGGATCAGGGCAGGTTGGCGGCGTATCACGCGTTCGGGGAACCGAGCGCGCAGCTCACCGACGTCCAACCGATCGGCATCTACTCCATCCCCGAGGTCTCGTACGTCGGCGCGACCGAGGTCGATCTGACGAAAGGATCCATTCCTTACGAGGTCGGTGTGTCGCGATACCGCGAACTCGCCCGCGGCCAGATCGCCGGGGACTCGTACGGGATGCTCAAGTTGCTCGTCTCCACCGAGGACCGTTCTATTCTCGGCGTGCACATCTTCGGTTCGGGAGCCACGGATCTGGTGCACATCGGTCAGGCCGTCATGGGATGCGGCGGCACCGTCGACTACCTGGTCGATGCGGTCTTCAACTACCCGACGTTGTCCGAGGCGTACAAGGTCGCCGCACTGGACGTCACCAACAAGATCCGAGCCCTGGCAAATTTCGACCGCTGATGCGTCGACGCGGGGACCGAATCGCCGACCGGGAATGAACGACGGTTCCGCGGTTGTTCTGTCGGGTAGTGATTCACCACGATCGACGTCGGCGTGTATGCGGCTCGAGCAGACGGTCCGCGTATTCTGACCCGATGCTCGCGTCGAGGCATCGACGAGTCGATCCGAAAGGGGCCCGGCCATGACCGAACAGTCGAAGATGTACGAGCTGGAATTTCCGGCACCTCAAATTTTCTCCAACGACGGAGTCGGGCCCGTGCTGGTGCACGGGCTGGAAGGTTTCTCCGACGCCGGCCATGCCGTGAAGCTTGCGACGACCCATCTGCGGGAGAGTCTCGAAACCGAGCTGGTGGCCTCCTTCGATGTCGACGAGTTGATCGATTACCGGTCCCGTCGGCCGACCATGACGTTCAAGTCCGATCACTTCTCGGATTACGACGCTCCCGAGCTCAACTTGTATGCCGTCAAGGACAACGTGGGGACCCCCTTCCTTCTTCTGGCAGGCATGGAGCCCGATCTGCGATGGGAGAAGTTCACGACGGCAGTGCGACTGCTTGCCGAGCAGCTCGGAGTGCGGCGCACGATCGGTCTCGGCTCCATTCCGATGGCCATTCCGCACACCCGCCCGCTGGGCGTCACCGCGCACGCGAGCGACAGGGCGTTGGTCAAGGAAGGCAACAGCTGGGCGGGCGAGCTGCAGGTGCCCGGTAGTGCATCGTCCTTGCTCGAACTACGGATGGCACAGCACGGCCACGAGTCGATGGGCTTCTCGGTACACGTCCCGCATTATCTGGCGCAGACGGACTACCCGGGGGCTGCGGAAACGCTGCTCGAGAACGTCGGTGAGGCCGCCGACCTCGATCTACCGTTGGCAGCGTTGGGCGAGGCCGCGGCTCGCGTCCGGGAGCAGGTCAACGAGCACATCACCGGAAACGAGGAAGTGCAGTCGGTCGTACAGGCACTCGAGCGCCAGTACGACACGTATGTCGCCGCGCAGGAACAACAGTCCACGCTGTTGGCCAGTGACGAGCCGCTCCCCAGCGGCGACGAGCTGGGTGCCGAGTTCGAGCGGTTCCTGGCCGAGCAGGCCGGCCTCGACGACGGAGACGGGCAAGCACCCCGGTAGTTGTGGAGCTGGTCACAGCGAAATCAGTGGGATCCAGTCATATGCGACAGCCCCGGCGGATCGCAACATACCTGTAACCCGCAATACGCCCGATGCTCTGCCCCGAGCGCGATCTCGTGCGAGAGTCGTAGCAACACACAACCGTCGTCTGTGTTGCTGCGCTCTCGGGAGCAGCGACGCCGTACTGCGCCGTACGTCGGCGCACCAGGGAATCAGGAGGCGCGAATGTCCACTACTCCGCGCAGTCGTAAGCTCCGGCCGGTTCCCGACGAGGAACCGCGGCTGATCTTTCGGACCATTCACGGCTATCGGCGGGCCTTTCGCATGGCCGGTGAGGGCCCTGTACTGCTGCTGATCCACGGGATCGGTGACAATTCCGAGACGTGGAACGAGGTCATCCCGCACCTCGCCAAAAGCTACACGGTGATCGCACCCGATCTCCTGGGCCACGGCCGCTCCGACAAACCTCGGGCCGACTATTCCGTTGCCGCGTACGCCAACGGTATGCGCGATCTGTTGTCCGTCCTGGGCATCGAGCACGTCACCGTGGTAGGCCATTCGCTCGGCGGCGGGGTGGCGATGCAGTTCGCCTATCAGTTCCCGCACATGGTCGATCGCCTCGCGTTGGTGTCCTCGGGCGGTGTGACCAAGGACGTGCACCCCCTTCTGCGACTGGCGTCGATGCCGTTCCTGTCCGAGGCGGTGAAGCTGCTGCGCTTGCCGGGCGCGATACCGGCGGTCAAGCTGGCCGGCGGCCTGTTGAGCAAACTGCACAGCTCCCCACTGCGACCGGGGTCGATGCTGCACGACACCCCCGATCTGATCCGAGTGCTGAGCGAACTGCCTGCACCGACGACATACGAGGCCTACCTACGGACGTTGCGTGCCGTGGTGGACTGGCGTGGCCAGGTGGTCACGATGCTGGACCGCTGTTATCTCACCGAGAATCTGCCGGTGCTGCTGGTGTGGGGTGAGCAGGACTCGGTGATCCCGGTGGCGCACGCCCGGCTGGCTCATTCCGCCATGCCCGGTTCGAAGCTGGAAGTGTTCGACAATTCCGGACACTTCCCGTTTCGCGACGATCCGATGCGCTTCCTTCAGGTCCTCGAGGACTTCATCGACTCGACTCCCTCGCTCAGTTTCGACGAGGTGCGCTGGCGCAACCTGCTCATCACCGGCGTCGGCGAGGACATGATCAGCGGCAGCTCGAGCACCAGGATGGCCGTGCTCGGGGCCATGGGGTCCGACGAGCGAAGCGCGACCTGACGCTCCCGTCGCAGGCGTTCGGTGTCGATTCGGGAACCGCCGTCACCGACACATAGCCTGTAGAGGTGCTCCTCACCGAACTGATACCCGACGTTTCCGCCGCCACCTCCGACGGCGTGGACCCGGACGTCCTGTTCGATACGTTCACCACCTGGGCTTCGGACCGGGGCCTGACGCTGTATCCCGCGCAGGAAGAGGCGCTGATCGAGCTGGTGTCGGGATCCAACGTCATCCTGGCCACGCCGACCGGTTCCGGAAAGTCCATGGTCGCCATCGGTGCCCACTTCGCGGCCATGGCCGCAGGCATTCGCAGTTTCTACACCGCGCCGATCAAGGCTCTCGTCAGCGAGAAGTTCTTTGCCCTGTGCGAGATCTTCGGAGCGCAGAACGTCGGCATGATGACCGGCGACGCGTCGGTCAATTCCGGTGCGCCGATCATCTGCGCCACTGCCGAGATCGTCGCGAACCTGGCCCTGCGGCAGGGCGCCGACTCCGACATCGGCCAAGTGATCATGGACGAGTTCCACTACTACTCCGAGCCGGACCGGGGGTGGGCCTGGCAGGTACCTCTGATCGAACTGCCGAACGCCCAGTTCTTGCTCATGTCGGCGACGTTGGGCGACGTCTCGTTCTTCCGCGACGATCTGACCCGACGTACCGGCCGCACGACCACCGTCGTCTCCGGTACCGAGCGGCCTGTCCCGTTGATGTTCTCGTATGTCACCACCCCGATCGGCGAAACGATCGAGGAGCTGGTGCAGACGCACCTGGCACCGGTGTACGTCGTGCACTTCACCCAGGCAGCGGCACTCGAACGCGCTCAGGCCCTGACGAGCATCAATGTCGCGTCCAAGCAAGAGAAGGCCGCGATAGCCGAGGCCATCGGCGATTTCCGCTTCACCACCGGCTTCGGGTCGACGCTGTCCAGACTGGTTCGTCACGGTATCGGGGTGCATCACGCCGGCATGCTTCCCAAGTACCGCAGGCTGGTGGAGAAACTGGCGCAGGACGGTCTGTTGAAGGTGATCTGCGGTACCGACACGTTGGGCGTGGGCATCAACGTTCCCATCCGGACCGTGCTGTTCACCGGACTCACCAAATACGACGGCATCAGAACACGCAAGCTTCGGGCGCGTGAGTTCCATCAGATCGCGGGACGCGCGGGCCGCGCGGGGTACGACACCCTCGGCACCGTCGTGGTCGAGGCACCCGAGCACGACATCGAGAATGCTCGGCTCGTGGCCAAAGCCGGTGACGACCCGAAGAAGCTCAAGCGTGTACAGCGCAAGAAGGCACCCGACGGCTTCGTCTCGTGGGGCGAGCCGACGTTCGAGCGCATCATCGCGGCGAGCCCGGAGCCGTTGACGTCCCGGTTCTCGGTCAGCAATGCGATGTTGCTCAATGTCATTGCGCGGCCGGGCAATTGCTTCCACGCGATGCGTCATCTGCTCGAGGACAACCACGAGACCCGGCCGGCTCAGCGCAAGCACATCCTGCGTGCGCTGTCGCTGTACCGCGGCCTGGTGGAGGCCGGAATCGTCGAACAGTTGGCCGAGCCGGACGCGGACGGGCGCCATGCCAGGCTGACGGTGGACTTGCAGCCGGACTTCGCGCTCAATCAGCCGTTGTCGACGTTCGCGGTGGCCTCGTTCGAGTTGCTCGACGTCGACTCCCCCACCCACGCGCTCGACGTGGTGTCGATCATCGAGTCGACGCTCGACGATCCTCGGCAGGTGTTGATGGCGCAACAACATGCCGCACGCGGCGAAGCGGTGGCACAGATGAAGGCCGACGGCATCGAGTACGACGAGCGGATGGAACTCCTCGAAGAGGTCACCTGGCCGAAACCCCTTGCCGAGCTGCTCGTTCCGGCCTTCGAGATCTACCGCGGGTCTCACCCGTGGCTCTCCGAGGTGGGTCTGTCGCCCAAGTCCGTCGTCCGTGACATGGTCGAGCGCGCGATGACCTTCGCGGAGCTGATCAGTCACTACGGCCTCATGCGCTCGGAGGGCCTGGTACTGCGCTATCTTGCCGACGCGTACCGAACTCTGCGCCAGACGGTTCCGCCGGAATCTCGGACCGAGGAAGTGCAGGACATCACCGAGTGGCTGGGCGAGCTGGTTCGGCAAGTCGATTCCAGCCTGCTCGACGAGTGGGAGAACCTGACCGATCCCGGTGCCGAACCGGAAGCCCTGGTCGAGGCGTACGGGTCCGATGCGCCGCGTCCGATCTCGGCGAATCCACGGGCTTTCCGAATCCTGGCCCGTAACGCGATCTTTCGAAGGGTCGATCTGGCGGCGCGTCGTCAGTGGAACGCGCTCGACGACCTGGACGACGGGCCGGACTGGGAGGAGGAATTGGAGCCGTTCTTCGCCGAGTACGGGTTCATCGGCACCGGCCCCTCGGCTCGCGGACCGGCGCTGTTCACCCTGAACGTCGGTGCGGAATCCACCACGGTCCGCCAGGTACTCGAAGATCCGGACGGCGACCACGGCTGGTCCCTCGATGCTGTCATCGACCTCGCCGAATCCGACGCGGCCGGAGAAATCGTGTTCGACGAGATCGTCGTCACGCCCGGCTGATGCGTGCGCCTCGCACGCGAGAAAGCCTGCGAGCGTGGCGAAGTCGGTTATGGCCGACCCGTTCCACGCACTTCGGATCCGAATTGCGTTGCGCGGCAACGGTCAGGGTGCGTCCGCCGAGTACACGACCGGACGGTACGACGGGGACGAAATGCTCCGTGTACACGGTTGGTTGGGCAGGTACCTAGTTTTCGACGGCCCGATACGGTGCCGAGACCAATTGCGTTGCTGCCGTTACGAAGTGGCGGTACTGTGCGGATCGCGGACAAGACTGCGTCGGCCGACAGGGTCGATCGGGCACGCCTGTCGGTCCAGTGCCACTCATCACGTTTACCTTTCGGCCCATTTTTGGCACACTCGTCCAGGTCGGTCGAGCTCGTGCGGCTGCACAATCGCCACCGAGCCGAACCGCTTCCCGACGGAACCGACGCGATCATTTCGACACGAGGAGACCACATGGCACTGTTGACAATCGGCGACCAGTTCCCCGCATACAATCTCACCGCCGTCATCGGCGGCGACCTGTCCAAGGTGAACGCGCAGCAGCCCGACGACTACTTCACCACCGTCACCAGCGACGACCACGCCGGAAAGTGGCGCATCGTCTTCTTCTGGCCCAAGGACTTCACGTTCGTGTGCCCCACCGAGATCGCAGCATTCGGCAAGCTCAACGACGAGTTCGAAGATCGTGACGCGCAGGTCCTCGGTGCCTCCGTCGACAACGAATTCGTGCACTTCCAGTGGCGCGCGCAGCACGACGAGCTCAAGACGCTCCACTTCCCTATGCTCTCGGATCTCAAGCGCGAATTGGCCGCTGCCACCGGTGTTCTCAATGCCGACGGCGTCGCCGACCGGGCCACCTTCATCGTGGACCCGCACAACGAGATCCAGTTCGTCTCGGTCACCGCCGGATCGGTCGGTCGCAATGTGGACGAGGTTCTTCGAGTACTGGACGCACTGCAGTCTGATGAGCTGTGCGCCTGCAACTGGAAGAAGGGCGATCCCACCATCGACGCCGGCGAACTACTGACGGCGAGCGTCTGACATGTCGATCGACAATTTGAAGAACGCCGTCCCCGAATACGCGAAGGACCTCAAGCTCAACCTCGGTTCGATCGTGCGGTCCACCGTGCTCAGCGAGCAACAGCTCTGGGGCACACTGCTTTCGGTGGCCGCCGCGTCGAAGTCCTCGACCACGTTGAAAGAGATCGCCGAGGACGCCGCCGACTCGTTGTCGGCCGAGGCGTACAACGCCGCTCTGGGTGCCGCGTCGATCATGGGTATGAACAACGTCTTCTACCGCACCAAGGGCTACCTGGACGGAAAGTACGACGATCTACGCGCCGGCTTGCGTATGAACATCATCGGCAACCCTGGCGTCGAGAAGGCCGATTTCGAGCTGTGGTCGCTCGCGGTCTCGGCCGTCAACGGATGCAACCACTGCCTCGAGGCGCACGAGAAGACTCTGCGCGCCGAGGGCGTCGACCGCGAGAAGATCTTCGAGGCAATTCGCGCCGCATCGATCGTCGCGGGTGTCGCGCAGGCCGTCGAGGCCGGCCGCGTACTCGACGGTGCCTCCGTCTGAGGTTCCGCTGAACAGGTCGACACGGGGATCCGCTGCGGCGGGTCCCCGTTCGTCGTCGATCGAGACGCCTCGACGACGTATTGGTAACGTCCCCGCATGGCTATCGAAGTGTCCGTCGTCCGAGTGTTCACCGATGCCGACGGCAGGTTCGGTAATCCACTGGGCATCGTTGACGCACAGGCTGTAGGCGAGAGCGACAGGCAGGATGTTGCTAGGCAGTTGGGTTTCAGCGAGACGGTGTTCGTCGATCGCTCGTCACCTGGTACCGCGTCGGCAACGATCTACACCCCGGCGACGCAGCTCCCGTTCGCCGGACATCCGACGGTCGGATTGTCCTGGTGGCTTCGCAACAACGGACACTCGGTGCAGACGCTCACCGTCCCCGCTGCCACGCTCGACATCCGCTACGACGGCGAGCTCACCTGGGTGCGTGCACGCGCCGAGTGGACTCCGCAGTTCACGTTTCATCAGGTCCACGACGCAGCCGGGGTGGCAGCGGCAGATCCGAACACCTACGACAGTGGCCACCACTACATCTGGGCCTGGACCGACGAGCAGCGCGCCGAACTGCGCTCGCGCATGTTCGCGCCGATGATGGGAATCGCCGAGGACGAGGCAACAGGTGCTGCCGCCGTCCGGCTCACTGCCGAGCTCGGTCGGGGCCTGAACATCGTCCAGGGTGCGGGGTCTGCGCTGTGGACCACCGTCGACGAGGATGGGTGGGTGGAGCTCGGGGGCCGAAGCGTCGACGACGACTCGATCACGGTGTGACGGGCACGTCCACTTCGATTTCCTCACCCAGACGCACCCCTTCCGCCAGTGGCAGACGGTCGCCGCTCCAGAACTTTCCTGGATCGAACCAGTTGGCTTTCTTGTTTCCCGTCAACAGACCCATCGAGTCGTAGGTCAACGCAACAACTTCGGCGCAGTACGCGGTTTCGAGCGCAGCGCTCTCCTGCGCGTTCTTCCGGAGCGCCGGCACGCGTCCACGGAACCACCGACCGGCGAGCGCCGCGGTGGTCGGAAAAGCCGTTCCGTCCATCCGCGCGATGGTGCGAAGCAGCGCGTCTTCCTGCTCCTTCGTCACGGCCGGAGTGGAGCCTGGGGAACGACCGGCGTATCCGTCCAATTGCCGCAGCCAACAACGCTGTTGATACCGCTGGGCCCAGTGCGTGACGGCAGCGCGTAGGTCGTGCAGCTGCACTCCACGCTGGAAGTTTCCGGTCCACATGTCCTGCAACGACTTTCCGAGCTCTGCGTGCCACATCAGCGGCGGGAGGTCGTCCAGAACGACGGCCATACCGACGTGATTGACCGGGCTGTTCGTCAGAGCCTGAATTGCGCGGTCCGCCGAAGAATGGCCACGGAAGATCCAGATGTCGCCGGTTCTGGTGGCATCCACAGCGGTATCGAGGCTGATTCGCGACGGATTCATGGACCAACCCTAGATCTCGTGGCGGTACGGTTGCCGCATGAACGTCTGGAAAGCTCTCGGTCTCGCCGGGATGGCCGGGGTTGCGGCTACCGGGGCGTTGGTGGTGCGGTCCGAGCGCAAGCGGCGCGCGTATGCACCCGACGAAGTGCGCGATCAGCTGCACCGGCGGTTCGCGGCGATCTCCGCCGAGCCGGAACCCGTACCTGCTCCCCCGCTCTCGCGGGGGAAGCAGCTGTTGAGCAGACTTCGGTTCAGCCGAGCGCACTGAGGATGCGCGAGGCCATATCCTCGATCTCGGCGTCGGTCATGACGAACGCCGGCGAGATCTGCATTGCACCCTGTCCGGCCGCGCGGCCCGAAACACCATGAGCTCTCAACGTTTTCACGAACGGTAATGCCTCCGCCGGGTCGGCGAGCTGAACGGCTGCGACAGCGCCGATGCCGCTGCGGACTTCCGCGACCCGATCGTGGTCGGCCAGGGGCGCGAGGTGGGTGTGCAGTGCGGCTTCGATGCGCTTGGAGTGACTCAGCAGGTCCTCGCGCTCGATGATGTCGAGATTGGCCATCGCTGCGGCGGCTGCACCTGCGTGGCCACCGTAGGTGTAGCCGTGACGCCACCAGACTCCGCCTGCGAAGAACGGTTCGGCGATCTTCGGAGCGATGAACACTGCGCCCATCGGGACGTAGCCCGACGTCAACCCCTTGGCGGTCGTCATCAGGTCGGGTTCGAGCTCGAAGCGGGTGGAGGCGAACCAACTACCGCCGATCCGGCCGAATCCGGTCACCACTTCGTCGGCGACGAACAGCACGTCGTTGTCGCGGCAGATCTGCCGTACCTCACGTAGGTAGCCCTCGGGAGGCAAGTAGATTCCACCCGCTCCGATCACCGGTTCGCAGAAGAAGGCGGCGACGTTCTCGGCTCCGACCTCTTCGATCAGCGCGAGAAGCGATTTCGCGTCGTCCCACGCCACTGTTCTGGCGTCGGGCATCAGCTCGCCGTAGTTCTCCTTGTTGACCGGAATGCCGGCGAGCGCGGTGCCGGCGACGTGCATGCCGTGGTAGGCCTTCTGCCGTCCGACGATGATCTTCTTGGACGGCTGTCCCATTTCGACCCAGTAGCGGCGCGCGAGTTTCGCCGCGGTGTCGATGGAGTCCGATCCACCCGAGGTGAAGAAGATCTTGCTGCCCGGCACCGGTGCGATGGCGGCGAGACGATCGGCCAGCGCCAACGTGGTCTCGGGCACGAAGTCGCCGAAGTTGGAGTAGTGGGCGATCGAGCTCAGCTGCGCGGCAACGGCGTCGGCGATCTCGCGGCGGCCGTGACCGACGTTGGTGAACCACAGACCGGCGGTGGCGTCGAGGTATCGGTTGCCCTCGTTGTCGAAGATGTACGCACCCTCGCCTCGCGAGACGACGAACGGCCCATTGGCGGTGACGTTGCCCATGTCGGCGAAGCCGTGCCACAGCGCGGAGGTGTGTGTGGAGGCGGCTGGATCCAGGTCGGAAGACATGCGCTACACAGTAGTCACGTCGAATTCGGCGAGTGCATCGGTTCGTTCCCGGACGGAGTTCGGGTGAGTACCGCGTAACGGATATCCTGGTACGAGTATGTCTACCTCGAATTCGTCCGGTGATCGACGAGCACTCGCCGCACGTGTTGCACAGCTCACCATCCGCGACGAGAACCGGCTTCGACGACGTCTCGACAAGGCCCGCACCGAGGACGCCGTCGCCGCGCTCGAACGCGACGTAGCTCGCGCAGAAGCCGTCATCTCCACACGCCAGGCGGCAGTGCCCACCCTCGGATATCCGCAGGCGTTGCCCGTCAGCGCGCGCAAGGACGACATCGCCGCAGCGATCGCTGCCCACCAGGTCGTCATCGTCGCCGGTGAAACCGGGTCCGGCAAAACCACTCAGATTCCCAAGATCTGCCTCGAACTGGGGCGCGGAATCCGCGGCTCGATCGGTCACACGCAGCCCCGAAGGTTGGCGGCGCGCACCGTTGCCGAGCGCATCGCCGAGGAGGTGGGTCAACCACTGGGCGAATCGATCGGCTACAAGGTTCGATTCACCGATCAATCCTCCGATTCGACCCTCGTCAAGCTGATGACAGACGGCATTCTGCTGGCCGAGATCCAACGCGACCGACTGCTCCGCCAGTACGACACCCTCATCATCGACGAGGCGCACGAGCGCAGCCTGAACATCGACTTCATCCTGGGATACCTCGCGCAACTGCTCCCCCGGCGACCCGATCTCAAGATCGTCATCACGTCGGCGACAATCGATCCGGAGCGATTCGCGCAACACTTCGCACGCGACGGGGTCGCAGCACCGATCATCGAGGTATCCGGCCGTACGTTCCCGGTCGAGATGCGGTATCGACCTCTGACGGTCGACGCGGGAGAAGCGACGATCGACCTCGATCCCGTCGATGCCACCTGCCAGGCCGTCGACGAGCTGATGTCCGAGGGTGACGGCGACATCTTGGTGTTCCTGTCCGGTGAACGCGAAATTCGCGATACCGCGGACGCGCTGGCCGATCGCAATCTCCGCAACACCGAGATCGTGCCGCTGTACGCCAGACTCTCTGCCGCCGAACAGCATCGGGTGTTCTCACCGCACTCGGGACGCCGGGTCGTGCTGTCGACGAACGTGGCCGAAACGTCGCTGACGGTCCCCGGCATCCGCTACGTCGTGGACCCGGGCACCGCGCGCATCTCGCGATACTCGTTGCGCACCAAGGTGCAGCGGCTGCCCATCGAACCGATTTCACAGGCGTCTGCGCGGCAGCGGGCGGGTCGCTGCGGACGCGTCGCCGACGGGATCTGTATCCGGTTGTACTCGGAGGAAGACTTCGAGTCTCGTCCACAGTTCACCGAGCCGGAAATTCTGCGCACCAATCTGGCCTCGGTCATTCTGCAGATGACCGCGCTCGGATTGGGCAAGATCGACGCGTTTCCCTTCGTCGAGCCGCCGGATCCACGCAGCATCCGCGACGGTATCGGCTTGCTGGAAGAACTCGGAGCACTGAAGCCGGCCACCAAGGACGGCACTGCCGAACTCACCCCGATCGGCCGCGAACTGTCCGCCCTTCCTGTCGATCCTCGAATGGCACGAATGTTGGTCGAGGCCAACGGCAACGGATCGCTTCGTGACGCGCTGGTGGTGGTGGCGGCGTTGTCGATTCAGGACGTGCGGGAGCGTCCCGCCGAGCACCAACAGGCTGCAGACGAGAAGCATGCCCGTTTCGCCGTCGAGAATTCGGACTTCCTGGCGTACGTGCAGCTGTGGAAGTACCTGCGGCAGCAGCGAGACGAGCTGTCTTCCAATCAGTTCCGACGCATGTGCCGCACCGAGTTCCTGCACTACCTGCGGATCCGCGAGTGGCAGGACCTGCACGGACAACTCCGCCAGATCACTCGCGGCCTCGGATGGACGGTGCCCGACGCAGAGTCGAGCGAGAACGCACTGCATCAGTCCCTGCTGTCGGGCCTGCTCTCGCACGTCGGCCTCAGAGAGGGCGACAAGCGTGAATTTCTGGGTGCCCGCGGAGCACATTTCGCGATCTTCCCCGGGTCAGGTCTGTTCAAGAAGCCACCGCGCTGGGTCATGGCTGCAGAACTGGTCGAGACCGGACGATTGTGGGGCCGGATGGCCGCCCGCATCGAACCGGAATGGGCCGAACGGTTGGCACCGCATCTGGTGAAGCGCACGTATTCCGAACCACACTGGTCGATCAAACGGGAATCGGCGCTGGCCTACGAACGGGTGACGTTGTACGGCATCCCGTTGGTGACGCAGCGCCCGGTCAACTATCACCGCATCGATCCCGAGGCGTCTCGCGAGCTCTTCATCAGGCATGCCCTGGTTCAGGGCGAATGGAAGACCCAGCACGGGTTCTTTCACAAGAACAGGGCTCTGCTCGACGACGTCGGCGAGCTCGAACATCGTGCTCGGCGACGGGACATCGTCGTCGACGACGACGCACTGTTCGATTTCTACGACGCCCGCATCGCCCCGGAAGCCGTGTCCGCGCGACACTTCGACACCTGGTGGAAGAAGGCCCGCCGGCAAGATCCGTCCCTGCTCGACTTCACTACGGACACCGTCGTCAACTCGGACGCCGCGTCGGTACTGACGGGTGCGTATCCGGACGCGTGGCGACAGGGTGACATTCAATTCCCACTGACGTATCAATTCGAGCCCGGCACGGCCGCTGATGGCGTCACCGCGCGGATTCCCATCGCACTGCTCGCTCAGGTACAGCCGGTCGGCTTCGACTGGCTGGTGCCCGGGATGCGCGCCGAGCTCGTCACCGCCTTGATCAAGACGCTACCGAAGGCATTGCGACGCAACGTGGTTCCGGCTCCGGACTTCGCTGCGGCCGCGTTGGCAGTGATGAAACCGCGGGCCGAAACACTCGTGACGGCTCTGGCCCGAGAACTCTCACGGGCCGCACAGTGCCACATCACCGCGAAGGACTTCGACACTGCGGCGCTACCCGATCACCTGCGAATGACGTTCGCCGCGGTCGACCCGTCCGGGACCGTGCTCGGCAGCAACAAGGATCTGACTGCGCTGCGCGCCGGTCTGGCCGGTGAGGTCGGCCGACAGGTCGCACGTGCGGTCGGCGACGCGGAGCGCGCCCCGACGCTGGCGTGGACCTCGGGCACGTTGGGCCGCTTGGAACCCACGGTCACCCGAGACGTGGGCGGGCAGAAGGTCACCGGGTACCCGGCGTTGGTACCCGAGGGTTCGGGCGTGGCGGTGCGAGTGCTCAGTACCCCCGCCCAGCAACGAGCAGCCATGCGCGCGGGCACCCGCACTCTGCTGCTCGCCACGGCACCGAAGGGAACGAAGGCGCTGTTGGCCGGGCTGCCGACCGCCGAACGTCTCGCGCTCGGCCAGAACCCGTACGGCGGCGTCGATGCGCTGCTCGAGGAATGCCGTGCGCTCGCTGTGGAAGAAGCGATGGACGCGCACGGCGGACCGGTTCGCGATCCGGCCGAGTTCGACAAGCTCAGGGCACTGGTGGACGCGGAGGTTCCGCGGCGTACTGCTGCTGTTCTCGCACTGGTTCGACCGGTCCTGACGGCCGCGTTGGCTCTGTCGGCCCAGTTGCAGAGCGCATCGGGTGAGCCGGCCGACGATGTCCGAGAACAGCTCGACGGCTTGATCTTTCGCGGTTTCGTCACCGAATTCGGTTCTCGACGGTTGGCCGATCTGCCACGCTATCTCGCTGCGGCGACGAAGCGGCTGTCCACTCTGCCGAGCAGCGCGGGCCGCGACGCTGCGGCGATGGACGTTCTCGACCGGGTGTACGGCTCGTACGGGCGGCTGTTGGATTCGCTTCCGGAGAGCAGGAAGAACAGCCCGGGTGTGCAGGAGCTGTTCTGGATGATCGAGGAGCTGCGGGTGGGGCTGTTCGCGCAGGGAATTCGTACCGCGTATCCGGTATCGGAGAAGCGCATCGAGAAGGCGATCGCCGATCAGTCTCGCTGATCGGCCCGCGGTTCACTCGACGTCGGCGGACTCTCGATGTTTGCGGAGTTCGTGAATTTCCTTCTCGAAGTCCTCTGCCGAACTGAACGAACGGTAGACCGATGCGAAACGAAGGTAGGCCACTTCGTCGAGATCGCGTAGCGGTCCGAGAATGGCCAGGCCCACTTCGTTGCTGGGAATCTCGGCCGAACCGGCCGCGCGAATATTGTCTTCGACCTGCTGAGCCAGCAGGTTCAGCGCGTCGTTGTCGACGTCTCTGCCCTGGCAGGCGCGACGAACTCCTTTGACGACCTTCTCCCGACTGAACGGCTCGGTCACACCACTGCGTTTCACGACGGCGAGCACGGCAGCCTCCACGGTGGTGAAGCGTCGACCGCACTCGGGGCAGGACCGGCGTCGCCGTATTGCCTGACCCTCGTCCATTTCACGCGAATCCACCACGCGTGAGTCGGGGTGCCTGCAGAACGGGCAATGCATGAGGGAGCCTCCGTCGTAGCCGATACTCCGACGACGAACGTGCGCGTCGGGGCAGTCTTCGAGGATACTCAGCCACGCTGGGCACCATGGTGCCGGTGGTCATCTGCTGGGTGCGTACTCGACGAGCGCTCCGTCGTGAACCATGACCGCGCCGGCGGGCTGAGTGGCCGCGTCGGGTGTGGTTGCGCTCAGATTCGCGACGCCGATCAGACCGCCGGCCACGACGACCACAGCCAACATCCACAGAACGAGAGAGCGTGGGCGCACGGTCTGGCTCGCGAAATGGGCCGAGGTGTCGTCGAAGTCTCGATCCGCCATCTCGCGATCGGTGACGTCGGTCCAGGACTCGGCCACGACAGGCAAGCACGGGCCGTTCTGCGTCCGACGCGCGTGGTTCTGCAGCACGGGCCGCGAGCGCCGACGACGCTCGACGACACCGGATCGCGAACGCATACCGGCAGTGGTGGGACGATCGGTGGTGATGGTCATCGGAACCTCGTCTTCGCTCGTTGGATCGATTGTTCGATCAGGCGTTCGATGGACGCTTGTTCGAAGTTCTATCACGCGCCTCCGACAAAGTCTGTAGAAAGTGCGACACGAGTCGAACAGATGTTTGATTCAACAGCTGATACACGCTAGATTCGTGTCAGAAACCACACGCCACACGAGTCGACATCATCAACTCCAGTCCGCGTGGATCGATACCGCGTAGACCGAATCCAGCCGCATCAGCAGGAGGCCGACAGCATGAAGGACGAGACCTCGACGAGGTCCATCACCGGTTCCAGTACGACGGGTTCCACGAAAGCTGGTTCCACGCGAGCCGGATCCTCGACGGTCGGCAAGGCTGCAGCCGGAAAGCCGGCTGCCGAGCCGACCCCGAAGGCCATGGAGGTGGGCACCGACATCAGTGCAGGGCTCACCGAGCGCCAACGGAAGGTGTTGGAGGTCATCCGGGCCTCGGTCACCGAGCGCGGATACCCACCCAGCATTCGAGAGATCGGCGATGCCGTGGGCCTGACGTCGACGTCGTCCGTCGCACATCAGCTTCGCACCCTCGAACGCAAGGGGTTCCTGCGGCGCGACGCCAACCGCCCTCGCGCTGTGGACGTACGCGGACTGGACGAGGTGCAGGCCGATCAGGCCGCGGCAGCGGTGGACGGTTCGGCAGCGTCCGACGAGCAGGATCGGTTGCCGACGCCGACGTTCGTGCCGGTTCTCGGACGGATCGCCGCGGGTGGACCGATTCTGGCGGAAGAAGCCGTCGAGGACGTGTTCCCACTCCCCCGCGAGTTGGTCGGTCAGGGATCGTTGTTCTTGCTCAAGGTCGTCGGCGAGTCCATGATCGACGCGGCGATCTGCGACGGTGACTGGGTGGTGGTGCGTCAACAGTCCGTGGCCGACAACGGCGACATCGTCGCGGCGATGATCGAGGGTGAGGCCACGGTCAAGACGTTCAAGCGTTCCAAGGGTGAGGTGTGGCTCATGCCGCACAACCCACTGTTCGAGCCGATCCCGGGCAACAATGCCGCCATTCTCGGCAAGGTCGTCACCGTGATGCGCAAGCTCTGAACTCTGTTCGGACACAACGAAGAAGGGCCGCAGCACAGATGCTGCGGCCCTTCTCGTCGGTCCTGAACGATCGGCAGAATCAGAGATTCAGTCCGCGACCGATGATCTCCTTCATGATCTCCGTGGTGCCGCCGTAGATGGTCTGTACCCGAGAATCCATGTACGCCTTGGCAATCGGGTACTCCTTCATGTAGCCGTACCCACCGTGCAGCTGAAGGCATCGGTCGATGAGCTTGACCTGGTTCTCGGTGGTCCACCACTTGGCCATGGCAGCTTCCTGCACGGTCAACTTGCCGTCGTTGAGCAGTTCGATGAATTTGTCGACCATGATGCGGGTGGCGGTGGTTTCGGTAGCGAGTTCCGCCAACACGAATCGCGTGTTCTGGAACTTTCCGATCGACTTACCGAATGCCTTGCGGTCACGGCAGTACTGGATGGTCATCTCCAGTGCCGATTCCATGGCTGCAGCGGCGACGACGGCAATCGAGAGCCGCTCCTGAGGCAAGTTCTGCATCAGGTAGATGAAGCCCATGCCTTCTTCGCCGAGCAGGTTGGCGGCAGGAACCCGAACGTCGGTGAAGCTGAGTTCCGCGGTGTCCTGGGCCTTCATGCCGATCTTGTCGAGGTTGCGGCCACGCTCGAATCCGGGCATGTCGCGCTCTACGACCAACAGGCTGAAGCCCTGGGCACCTTTCTCGGGGTCGGTGCACGCTACGACGATGATCAGATCGGCATTGATGCCGTTGGTGATGAACGTCTTCGAGCCGTTCAGTACCCAGTCGTCACCGTCCCGAACGGCCTTGGTCTTGATGCCCTGCAGGTCGCTACCGGTACCCGGCTCGGTCATGGCGATCGCAGTGATCAGCTCACCGGAGCAGAATCCGGGCAGCCACCGCTGCTTCTGCTCGTCGTTGGCCAACTCGATGAAGTACGGCGCGACGACGTCGTTGTGCAGGGTGAAGCCGATGCCGCTGTAGCCGCCGCGGGTGGTTTCCTCGGTGACGATGGCGTTGTAGCGGAAGTCCTTGACGCCGCCGCCGCCGAACTCCTCCGGTGCGGCAGTCCCGAGGAAGCCCTGCTTGCCGGCCTCTACCCAGACGCCGCGGTCGACGATGTTCTGCTCTTCCCACTTCGCGTGATTGGGGGCTACGTGCTGTTCGAGAAACTTCCGGTACGACTCCCGGAACAGCTCGTGCTCGGGCTCGAAAAGTGTGCGTTCCACGCGGGTCTCCTTGTTCGGTGCGCACCGTCCTCGACCACGAGAAAGGGGTGTCACAGCGCGGTCGTCGGTGCGACTGACGTCACCGTTCAACAGTACGTTCGCGGTGCACCGGGGGTCGATGACCAAAACGTGCGCGATCCGTGACCGCCCCTGCTAGCGTCGTCGAGTCGTTCTCCCTCGGGCCAACGCCGAGACGATCGGGTATCCCACGAGGATGCCCAGCGATCCCCACGCGATACCACCGAGTTCGACCGATCCGACGGAGAGCGTCAGGTCGCCGATTCCGGCGACGAGTGCGGCGGCGACGACGGTGAGGTTCACCGGATCGGTGAAATCCACCTTGGCATCGGTCCAGATTCGAACGCCGAGCAGTCCGATGAGTCCGTAGAGCACGAGTGTCGCTCCACCGATGACACCGTCCGGGACGGTGAAGATCAGCGCACCGAACTTGGGCGAGAACGCCAACACGATCGCGGTGATCGCGGCAACCCAGTACGCCGCGGTCGAGTACACGCGGGTGGCGGCCATGACGCCGATGTTTTCCGCGTACGTGGTGGTTCCCGATCCACCGGCCGCACCGGCGAGGGTGGTCGCCAACCCATCGGCGATCAGAGCGTCACCGGCGACGTCGTCGAGGTTCTTTCCGGTCATCGCCGCGACGGCCTTGACGTGTCCGACGTTCTCGGCGACGAGGACGATCACCACCGGCAGCGCCACCAGAATCACCGACAGCTGGAAGGACGGGCCACGGAACTCGGGTAACCCGATCCAGCTCGCGGCGCTCAGAGCATCGAGTCGTGGTTGCGCGATACCGCCGGTGACGGCAGCGAATACCCAGCCCACGACCACACCGAGCAGGATTCCGAGCCGACCCACCAGACCGGGACCGACGGCCGTCGCGAGGAGAATCGCCACCAGGGTGACGGCCGCGACGAGCGGTTGCGCCTCGAACGAGGTCGTCGCGGCAGGGGCCAGATTGAGCCCGATCAATACGACCACCGCACCGGTGACGACGGGCGGCATCGCTGCGTCGAGTACCCGCGCTCCGGCGAACTTCACGACGAAGCCGATCGCAGCCAGCACGACGCCGACGCACAGAACGGCACCGAGTTGCGCGGCCGGACCGTCTGCTGCGGTCGCACCGAGCGGGGCCAGGAAGGCGAACGACGACCCGAGGTAGCTCGGCACCCGCCCGCGCGTGATGATCAGGAACAACGCGGTACCGATGCCCGAGAACAGCAGCGTCGTCGAGACCGGGAAACCGGTGATGGTCGGAACCAACAGTGTGGCCCCGAACATCGCGACGACGTGCTGCATCCCGATGCCGACGGTGCGTGGCCACGACAAGCGTTCGTCCGGTGCGACCACCGCCCCCGCGTCGACGGTTCGTCCGTTTCCGTGCAGCGTCCAACCCAAAGTTCTCATGATGGGAAGAGACTATTGCGTCAGCCCAGGATCGCGCTCACTGCCTCACGGGCTGCGGCGGTGCTGTCGGTCTTCAGTGCAGCGGCAGCAGCGGCCTTGCACTGATCGAGGGTCACGGTCGCCAACTTGGACCCGACGTGGGCGACGGCGGCGGAGGCCGCGGACAATGACGTGATGCCCATTCCTACCAGCACACAGGCCAGCAGGGGGTCGGCGGCAGCTTCGCCGCAGACACCGACGGGCTTGCCCACCTTCGCGCCGGCCGCCGCCGTGTGCGCCACCAGCGCGAGCACGGCCGGTTGCCACGGATCGGTCAGACCGGCCAGCTGCGCCGACATCCTGTCGGCGGCCATCGTGTACTGAGCCAGATCGTTGGTGCCGATGGACAGGAAGTCCACGTGCTCGAGGATGTGCTCGGCGAGCAGAGCGGCAGCGGGAATCTCGATCATGACGCCCGGGGTCAGTCCGCGTTCGCGCACATCCGCGGCGAAATCCTGTGCTTCCTGCGCGGTGGCGATCATCGGTGCCATCACCCACGGGGACGACTCGGTCGCCTTCGCTGCCGCGGCGATGCCGTCGAGCTGGCGGTACAGAATGCCGCGGTCGGCTTCGGCGATACGGATACCGCGGATGCCGAGCGCCGGATTGGCCTCGTCGGGGTGGTTGGCGAAGCGAAGGGGCTTGTCCGAACCGGCGTCGAGGGTGCGGACGACGACCTTCTTGCCTGCGAACGCGTCGAGGACCTGGCCGTAGATCTCGGCCTGCTCGTCCACGGTCGGTTCGGAATCGCGGTCCAGGAAGCACAGTTCGGTGCGGAACAATCCCACCCCGTCGGCTGCGCTGGAGCGCGCTGCGCGGGCACCGGCACCGTCCTGAACGTTGGCGAGGATATCGACGGAATGTCCGTCGGAGGTCGCGCCCGGCCCGGTCCACCGAGACACTCGGTCCAATTCGTCCCTGGCCGAGACGACTGCTGCGCGGGCGGTGTCGGCATCCGGTTCCAGTTCGATGCGTCCGCTGGTTCCGTCCACGGATGCATGCGTGCCGGCGGCGATGTCGTCGAGGCCTGCGACGGCCACGATGCAGGGGATCCCCAGCTGCCGCGCGATGATCGCGGTGTGACTGGTCGGGCCGCCCAGTGAGGTGGCGAGGCCGACGATGAGGGTGGGGTCGAGGCCCGCGGTGTCGGCGGGTGCCAGGTCGTCGGCGAACAGTACCGACGGCTCGGCCGGCACGGGAACACCCGGCTCGGACACACCGAGAATTTCGGCGATGACGCGATCGCGAATGTCGCGCAGATCGGTCACTCGTTCGGCCATCAATCCGCCGAGCTGGGTGAACATGGCGGCGAACTTCTCGGTCGCGGCAGCAGTGGCGGTGACGGCGGTGCTGCCCTTGGCGATCGAGGATCGTGCGGCCCCGAGCCAACCACGGTCCGATGCCATGGCCGCATTCGCCGACAGCACCTCCGACGCTGCCCCGGTCGCCAACTCTGCACGGCCGCGCAGCCGCGTCGCGACGGCGTTCGCGGCCGAGTCGAAGATGTCCTTCTCCGCATCGCGATTCGCTACGGCCACCTCACCGGTGTCGGCCGGGATGGCCGGACGTGCCCCGGGACGGATGACGGGTCCGTAGCCGACTCCGGGCACGACGGGTGTGCCGCGCAGTGTCGTGGACTCCGCTCCGATCGACGACGTCCCATCTGCAGCAGGTGTTGCATCGGTGTGTCCGGTCGATGCGGTGCTGACCGATCCCGTCATGTGGTCCTCCTCGGATCCTGCGTGTACGTCTGTCGTCCCGGATGTCAGATGAGTGTGCCGCACCTGGCTTCCCGATGATGTTGTGACCGAGATTACTCCAAACCCTTGACATGTCAACACACACGGGCGTAAAACAACATAAAGCAACATCAGCCGGGAAGGAGACGCAGGTGTACGCAGAAGAAAGACAGCACGCCATCGCTGAGCTGATCAGCACGCAAGGACGCGTCTCCGTCAACGACCTGGCTGCCAACTACGGGGTCACCACCGAAACCGTGCGACGCGATCTGGCCACCCTCGATCGACTCGGAGTGGTACGCCGCGTGCACGGTGGAGCAGTACCCGCCTCGGCGCTGACCACACTCGAGCCGGGCGTTTCGGAGCGGGAATTCACCCGCGCGGACCAGAAGGATGCGATCGCAGCGGCTGCATTGTCGTTCCTCCCACCCGTCGGCGGCAGCGCCGTCTTCGATGCGGGCACCACCACCGGCCGCCTGGCGGGACTGCTCCCGCACGATCGCGAACTCACCATGGTCACCAACTCCGTACCGATCGCAGCCCGGGCCGCAACCATGCCGAGCATCAGTCTTCGATTGCTCGGCGGGCGTGTTCGAGGAACGACACAGGCCGCTGTGGGCGACGAGGCACTGCGCGCCCTCGAATGGCTACGGGTGGACGTTGCGTTCATCGGAACCAACGCCATCAGCGTCGGACACGGACTGTCCACCCCCGACAGCGACGAAGCCGCGGTCAAGCGCGCCATGGTCGACGCCGCCAACCATGTTGTCGTGCTGGCAGATTCGTCGAAGATCGGGCGCGAGCACCTGGTGAGTTTCGCCCGAGTCGACACCATCGACGTCATCGTCACCGACAGCGACATCTCGAACGAAGACCGTAAACAACTCAGCAACAAAGGAATCGAGGTGGTGATCGCATGATGGTCACGCTCACGGCCAATCCGAGCATGGACCGCACGGTCACGCTCGAGACGCCACTGACCCGCGGCGGAGTGCACCGGGCGTCGTCCTCGGCCGTCGACCCGGGTGGCAAGGGCGTCAACGTCGCTCGCGTCATCGGCGGATCGGGAGTAGAGGCGCTGGCCGTCCTGCCGGCCAACGTCGGCGATCCATTACTCGACGCGATGTCCGCCAAAGGCGTTCGATACTCGGCAGTTCCGACGTCCGGACCGGCGCGCACCAACATCACCGTCAGCGAAATCGGTGGCACGACCACCAAGATCAACGAGCCGGGTGCAACGGTGTCGGAGCAGACACGCGCCGAGCTGCGAGACCGGATTCTCACTCTCGCTGTCGATGCCGAGTGGGTGGTGCTGTCGGGTTCGCTTCCTCCCGGCCTGCCCGTCGACTGGTACGCGGAACTGGTTGTCGCCCTTCGCGCTACCACGGCCAAAGTTGCGGTGGACACCTCCGACGAGCCGCTGCTCGCTCTCGCGGATCGGTTTCCGGAATCGGCACCCGACCTGATCAAGCCCAATTCGGAGGAACTCGCCCAGCTCACCGGGTACGATTCCGAGGAGTTGGAAAGCGCTGCGGCACAGGGTGATCCATCGGCCGCTGTCGCCGCCGCAACCATTCTTCTCGGCCGAGGAGTAGGTGCCGTACTGGCGACGCTCGGCAGCGCCGGAGCAGTCCTGGTCACCCAGGGCGGTGCCTGGTACGCCAGCCCACCTCCGATCACTGCCGTCAGCACCGTCGGCGCAGGAGACTCCTCGCTGGCCGGCTACATTCTGGCCGACGTCGAGAACTGTTCCGACGCAGACAAACTTCGCCGCGCCGTCGCCTACGGAACGGCAGCCACCGCACTTCCAGGCACCACGCTTCCCCTGCCCGAGCAGACCCATCCGACTTCGGTGACGGTTCGCGCGCTCGACATCTCCACGTCCGTCACCCCGTCCACGCTCTCCCCTTCTTCGAACCGTCTCTAGGAGCCCCCATGTCCAGCCCCACCGAAGATCAGCCGATCATCGCCGAGGATCTGATCCTCCTCGACGCCGATCTGGGCGAATCCAAAGCTGCCGTCATCGAACGCCTCGCAGGCGTGCTGTCCCACGCGGGTCGCGCAACCGACACCGACGCCCTGCGCGACGCAGCCCTTGCTCGCGAAGCTCAGTCGGCCACCGGCCTGCCCGGCGGCATCGCAATTCCGCATTGCCGTTCCGAGGCGGTCACGAGCGCCTCGCTCGGCTTCGCCCGCCTGAACCCCAAGGTCGACTTCGGCGCCCCCGACGGCCCCGCCGACCTCGTCTTCCTCATCGCTGCACCGGCCGGAGCCGGTTCGGCGCACATGAAGCTGCTCTCGAGCCTGGCTCGGGCACTGGTCAAGCCCGAGTTCGTCACCTCACTGCGCAACGCGTCCTCGCCCGCCGAGATCGTCTCGCTGGTCGACGGAGTCATCAACCCGGCCGCCAAGCCGGTTGCCGCAACCGCTGCAGCTGCGCCGGTCGACACCGCGAAACACAGTGCGCCTGCAGCCACCCCCGAGACGGCAACAACCGCCTCGCCCAAGCACATCGTGGCAATCACCGCCTGCCCCACCGGAATTGCGCACACCTACATGGCTGCCGATTCACTCGTCGCCGCAGGTGAGCGCGCGGGCGTCACGGTGCACGTGGAGACTCAGGGCTCGAGCGGCAGCACGCCCCTCGACCCCGCACTCATCGCCGGTGCCGAGGCCGTCATCTTCGCCACCGACGTGGGCGTCAAGGGCCGTGAGCGATTCGCCGGTAAGCCCGTCATCTCTTCCGGTGTCAAGCGCGCCATCAACGAGCCCGACGTCATGGTCACCGAAGCGCTCCGCGCAGCTCTCAATCCGGATGCTGCCCGCGTCGGCGGCACCGCCGTCGCGGCCGGCTCCACCGACTCTGCCGGTGAGCTCGGATGGGGCACCCGCCTGCGTCAGATCCTGCTGACCGGTGTCAGCTACATGATTCCGTTCGTCGCCGCCGGTGGACTCCTGATCGCCCTCGGATTCCTGCTCGGTGGGTACGAAATCAAGGATGTCGCCGAAGACATCGTCGTCAACAACTCCATCACCTCGCTGCCCGAAGGCGGAATCGCCGCCTACCTCGGTGCCGTGCTGTTCCAGATCGGCGCGCTGTCCTTCAGCTTCCTGGTGCCCGCGCTGGCCGGTTACATTTCCTATGCCATTGCCGACAGACCAGGTCTGGCACCAGGTTTCACCGCCGGCGCAGTGGCTGTGTTGGTGGGCGCAGGCTTTATCGGCGGTCTCGTCGGTGGCCTCATTGCCGGCTTCGTCGCACTGTGGATCAGCAAGTGGAAGATCCCCGCAGTTCTGCGCGGCCTGATGCCGGTTGTCATCATTCCGCTGTTCGCAACACTCATCGTCGGTGCCATCATGTTCCTGCTGCTCGGCAAGCCGCTCGCCGCGATCACCAGTGGACTGACCGACTGGCTCAACGGACTCAGCGGTTCCTCGGTGATCATCCTCGGCATCATTCTCGGCCTGATGATGTGCTTCGACCTCGGTGGACCGGTCAACAAGGCGGCCTACGCATTCGCCACTGCAGGCCTGTCGGTCACCGACACCGCCTCACTGCGCATCATGGCAGCGGTCATGGCCGCAGGAATGGTGCCGCCCCTGGCCATGGCACTGGCCTCGACCGTTCGTTCGCGTCTGTTCACCGAGGCCGAGCGCGAGAACGGTAAAGCTGCCTGGTTCCTCGGAGCAGCATTCATCTCCGAGGGCGCCATCCCGTTCGCCGCGGCCGATCCGTTCCGCGTCATCCCGTCGATGATGGCCGGTGGCGCAGTCACCGGGGCCATGATCATGGCCTTCAACGTGACCCTCAGTGCGCCCCACGGCGGCATCTTCGTGTTCTTCGCCATCGGAAACATCCTGTGGTTCATCGTGTCGCTGGCCGTGGGCACCATCGTCTCCGCGTTCCTGGTGGTCTCCGCCAAGCAGTTCATCAAGGGCAAGAACGCACCGACCGACGCCGAACTCGACCCGGCACTCGCCACCGTCTGACGCTCGATACGATCCAACGAACCCACTACGCAAGGAGCAGCACATGCCCAGCACCACAGTCGCAGTCGGATCCTCGATCGGCCTGCACGCCCGCCCCGCAGCACTGATCGCCGATGCCGTAGCCGAAGCCGGAGTCGACGTCACGCTGGCAACAGCGGACTCCGAGCCGGTGGACGCCGGTTCGGCCCTGATGATCATGACGCTCGGCGCCACCAAGGGCACCGAAGTCACCGTCACCAGCGACGACCAAGCAGCACTCGACAAAGTTGCAGCACTCGTCGAAGCAGACCTGGACGCCTAACCAGAGCGCATCGATCGCCGGACGGTGAATCCCACCGCTCCGGCGATCAGCACCACCCCGGCAGCGACGGCAGCTCGGAATTCCCATTCCGAGTCCGTCGCTGTCGTCGTCTGTGCGGGTGCCGCAGGAGCAGCAGGATCGCGGGTCGGCGACGCCGACGCAACCGAGGCGGACGATGGTGTCGACAGCTCCACCGACGTCAGGTTCGGAATCTTCAGAATGGGCGGCAGCGTTCCGTCGGTCGGTCCGAACCCGGCTTCCGACGCGAGCAGAAGGGAACCGTCGTCCAGGAACGTCGCCGCCTCGCCCTGCGGCTGAGCCGGTAGCGCGACGACGGCTCGGGGTGAGGTGGGGTCGACCAGCGCCGACGCGACGTCCCCGTCGGGCGGACGGAACACATACGCATCGGTGTACGTGCGCACCACGGCGGTCGATCCGTCTGCACTCACCGTTCCCCCGGTCGCCAGAATCGAGCCGACCACGAACGGCGGACCACCGGCCGTCTCGGTGGCCGTGAAAGCCAGCTCGCCGACCTTGCGCAGCGGCGTCGGACCGGGACTGCTCAAATCGGTGACGGATTCGTCTCCGACAGGGACGTACACGCCGCTGACACCCGAGAGTTCCTTGGTGACGATCACCGGCCGACCGCCGGGTTCGATGAGCAGTGTCTCGGCGTCGTGTGCGCCGTCGGGGTAGGCCAGTCGATACAGCTCGCCCGCGCCTGTTTCCGGGTCCATTCGCGTCAGTGCCACAGTGTCGCGGCGCAACTGATTGTCGCCGATGTCGGCCAACCACAGTGAGCCGTCGTACGACGCCATGTCCTCCACGTCGTACGGGTCGACGGGAACGTCGATCCAACGCTGCACCGCACAGTTCGCGTCGAGCACCGCGACCCGATCGTCGGCACCGCTGTCGCCGATCCCGTACACGGTGCCGTCGAGCACCGTCGCACCGGACAGCTCTTCGAGTCCGGGATCGGTTGGTAGACAGTAGGTTACAACGTCGACCGGCGCGGCCAGGGCGGTCGAAGCACAAGTCAGCACGATCGCCGTGCCGACCACGGCCGCGGCGCCACCACGCACCACTGCGCGCGGATTCACCGAACTCAGGCGCTGGGTACGGTCGCGGTGAACTCGACGAGGGCGGCCGCAAGTGATTGCGGCACACGAGCTTCGACGCGCGTGCCGTCCGCCTCGTGCGTCGACGACACTATTCGGCCATCGGTGTGGATCCTGGCGACCAGGTCGCCGCGGGTGTACGGGACGAGAACGTCGACCAACACATCGGGCTCGGACAGTATGTCGCCGAGGTGATCCCGCAGCGCATCGATGCCTTCACCGGTCTTGGCCGAGACGAATCGTGCGCCGTCGAGCAGGCCACGCAACTGCGTCAGCTGGACCGGATCTGCGGCGTCGATCTTGTTGACCACCAACAACTCCGGTGGCATCTTCGCGTCCTGCTCGCGGACCACCTCGGTGATCACTTCGCGTACTGCTTTGATTTGATCGATCGGTAGCGGATCGGAACCGTCGACCACGTGCAGCAACAGGTCGGCGTCGGTCACTTCCTCCAGCGTGGAGCGGAAGGCCTCGACCAGCTGGGTCGGCAAATGCCGGACGAATCCGACGGTATCGGTCAGCACGATCGCGCGGCCGTCTTCGAGCGTCGACTTCCGCGTCGTCGGATCGAGGGTTGCAAACAGCGCATTCTGAACCAGCACACCGGAACCGGTCAGCGCGTTCAACAGACTCGACTTGCCCGCATTGGTGTATCCGACGATCGCGATCGACGGCACCGTGCCACTGAGCCGCTGCTCGCGTTTGGTGTCGCGAGCCTGCTTCATGCCTTTGATCTCAAGGCGGAGCTTGGCCATGCGCTCACGGATGCGTCGGCGATCGGTCTCGATCTTCGTCTCACCCGGTCCACGAAGACCCACGCCGCCGTTGCTACCGGCGCGTCCGCCGGCCTGACGCGACATGGATTCACCCCAGCCGCGGAGCCTGGGCAACATGTATTCCATCTGGGCGAAGGCGACCTGTGCCTTGCCTTCTCGTGACGTCGCGTGCTGCGCGAAGATGTCGAGGATCAGTGCGGTTCGATCGATGACCTTGACCTTGACGACCTTTTCCAGCGCATTGAGCTGGGCGGGCGTCAGTTCGCCGTCGCAGATCACAGTATCGGCCCCGGTCGCGAGCACGATGTCGCGCAGTTCCTTGGCTTTGCCCGAGCCGATGTAGGTTGCCGCGTCGGGTTTGTCCCGACGCTGCATCAGCGCCTCGAGTACTTCGGAGCCTGCAGTCTCGGCGAGCGCGGCCAGTTCGGTCATGCTGGATTCGGCCTGTGCCGCAGTACCGGTGGTCCATACTCCGACCAGTACGACGCGTTCGAGGCGCAACTGCCGGTACTCGACCTCGGTGACGTCGGCGAGCTCGGTCGACAGTCCGGCGACTCGTCGCAGCGCAGTCCGCTCCTCGAGTTGCATATCGCCCGAGGACGGGGAGTCATCGTCGAGGGGTGAGCGCGCCATCCGCCTCGACCATGCGTCGGACTCCTCGCGGGTCCATGCAGATGCGGTATCGGGTGAACCGTCGGCATCATGGTCGACCGGTTCGCCCGCAGGTGATGTTTCATGTGAGTTCGTCATACAACTCCCATGATCCACGAAAAGCCCAGCGTGTGCACGCGGGTTTCGCTCGGAGCCGGCGCGACGGTCAGGACTGCCCGGCGAACCAACGGTCGTCGACCTCTCCCCGGGCGAGCAGTACCGACGGTCCGCGCAGGGTTGCACCGACGTGGTCGATGGACACTCGGACCCGACCGCCGAGCACACCGACACTCACGTCTCCGGTCTCGAGCCCCTCGTAACTGAGCGCGGCAGCGGCGGCAGCGACGGTTCCGGTGCCACACGAGCGTGTCTCTCCGACGCCGCGTTCGAAGACGCGCATCTCGACTGCACCGTCGTCGAGCCGGGTCAGAATCTCGACGTTCGCACCGTGGGGAAAGAACTCGGAATCGAGAGTCGGCGGAGCGGTGAAGTCCAGCGCCCGCAACGCGGTGCGGTTCAGCGCGGGATCGACGCAGGCCAGATGCGGGTTGCCGACATCGACGCCGATCCCCTCGTACGGTGCACCGGCCAGGGTCGTCGAGCTCGAACCCAGCAGGGTGACATCGCCCATGGCCACGGTCACATCGGCATCGGTTTCGTCGTACGAATGCACCGTCACCGCACGTGCGCCTGCGCGAGAGCCGACCACGAATTGATCGCGCTGCTCGAGATCGTGGACTCGCAGGTAGTGCGCGAAGACTCGGACCCCGTTTCCGCACATCTCGGCGATGGTGCCGTCACCGTTGCGGTAGTCCATGAACCAGTCGTCGGCCTCGACACCGGCCGGGATTCGATCGAGTACACCCGCGTCCCGCAGCACCCCGGCGCGCGCGACACGCAGTATCCCGTCGGCGCCGATCCCCTGCCGTCGATCACACAGCACCGCGACCGCCGACCTGGTGAGTTCGAGCTCGGCACCGGGATCCGGCAGCACGACGAAATCGTTCTGCGTTCCGTGGCCCTTGGCGAATTCCATGTCGCCGAGTCTACGGGGACCGACCTAGCCGAGTTCGATCGCGGACAGCGCATCCGACCGCAGGGTGTGCGATGCGCCGTCGAGCCACCGCACTCGTTCGTCGCGGCGGAACCACGACCGCTGGCGGCGCACGTAGCGCCTGGTGCCGATGAACGTCCGCTCCCGCGCATGGTCGACGTCGTACTCCCCGGCCAGCACATCGAGCGCCTGGGAGTATCCGATCGCCCGTGAGGCCGTCACCCCGTCGCGCAGGCCGAGCTCCAGCAACCCTTCGACCTCGTCGAGCAACCCGGAATCGAACATGCGCCGAGTACGCAGATCGATCCTCTCGTCCAACTCTGCGGTGTCGCGGTCGACGCCGAGTACCACCGTGCCCCAGCGCGGTTCACCGATGACGGGGGCCGAGGCCGCGAAAGGCCGACCGGTCAATTCGACCACTTCCAAGGCCCGCACCATTCGCCGTCCGTCCGTGGGCAGGATCGACGCGGCAGCGTCCGGATCGACCTCCGTCAGAGCGCGGTGGATCGCGTCGACTCCGTCGCGTTCGAGCACCGCCTCCCACTTGGCCCGGACGACCGGGTCCGTGGCAGGAAAGGCCCATTCGTCGAGCAGTGATTGGACGTACATCATCGAGCCGCCCACGATGATCGGCCGACGGCCACGGGATCGAATGTTCTCGACGTCGGCGACGGCAGCCGATTGGTAACGCGCCACCGTCGCGATATCGGTGACCTCGAGCACATCGAGCTGATGGTGCACGATGCCGCGGCGCTCCGGCACGGTCACTTTCGCGGTACCGATGTCCATCCCCCGGTATTGCTGCATCGCGTCGATGTTGACGATCTCCCCGCCCAGCTCCTCGGCCAGGTCCAGCGCCAGGTCCGATTTGCCCGCAGCGGTCGGTCCGATCACCGCCACCGGTGTCGTGGCCGAATCCTCGGCGGTCGCCCCGGTTTCGTCAGCCACGGGACCAGACTCCGACGAAGTATCCGACACCGAACGGTGCGCCCCGATACAGCTCGGTCGTCGAGACGGCGTCGGTTCCCACGAGTGCGGCGAGCATCTGCACGGCCGGTCGGCCCCGCACGCCGATCGCTGCGCAGAGGCCCTCGTCGAGCTCTGCGAGGGCGTCGACGTCGGCGGTGGCGAGAGCATCGTCGATGTGACGCTGCACGTCCGCGGCACGCGAATCGAACGACCCCGGTGCCTTCGGGGTGAGGGTGTTCGCGCCGTCTGCCAGCACCAACACTCCCCACCTGTCGTCGGACGCGTCGAGTTCGCGGCGCAGTTCCATCCCGGTGTGCGAGCACCACCGTGCGCTCGCGTCCGCGGGTACCGTGCGGACCTCGATTGCCCTGTCGGCCGCCGCCGCCCCGCGCAGCCAGCCGGCGAGGAGAACCGCCAGCGGCAACTCGGGGTCCGGCCCGGACCGTGCCGGCGAACCGGACAGCCGCACCTCCACATCGACGCCGTACCCACGCATGGTGCCGACCGTCGTCTCGTCGTACCGCCCCTCGCCGTCGTCGACGCCGACCGCGAGCCACCGGTCGGCCACCGCGGACAGCTGCTCGACAGCAGACACAGCAGCGGCTCGAAGCTCGGTTGCCTCGGCTGCTGCCCGGCCCATCAGTTCGGGGACCAGTAACGGCGGAGAGGGCACCAGGGCCGCGGCACAGAACACACGTATCACGCTAGTCGGTGACGCGACTTGGCCGGACGAGTCCACCTCGAACCGTCTGAGCTGTTTCAATGGTCCGATCGGTCGTCACCGAGTTCAATGGTGTCCAGATCGCGATCGTAGGCAGCCGTGACGCGCGGCAGAGATGAGGAACAATGACCGACCCGAACGCCGGTACCCCCACCACCCCCGACGCCCCGTCGTCGGTTGCACCCGCCGATCACTCCGGCGGTGACGCGACCATTACACCTTCGACCGGAGGACCCAAGCCAGGTGGCGGCCCCAAGCCCGGCGGCGGACCGAAGCCCGGCGGACCGAGTTCTGCTTCTCCTCGTCCCGGCGCACCCCGCCCCGGTGGCTCCTCGGCAGCCAAGCCACACCCGACGGCCGCGCATGTGCCCACCGTGGTCGCGCCGGCGAGCGATCCGAGCAAGTACGGCCGGGTCGACGACGACGGCACCGCGTGGGTGAGCACCTCGGACGGCGAGCGTCAGGTCGGCTCCTGGCAAGCGGGCGACGCAGCGGAAGGCCTCGCGCATTTCGGGCGGCGCTACGACGATCTGGCCACCGAGGTCGGACTGCTCGAAGCCCGGCTGACGTCGGGTACCGGTGATGCCAAGAAAACCAAGGCTGCGGCCTCGGCGCTGCTGGAGAGCCTGCCGACGGCTGCGGTGATCGGCGACCTCGATCTGCTGGCTCGCCGACTCCACGCCGTCGTCGAGCACTCCGACGCAGCAGCGGCGGTCGCCAAGCAGGAGAAAGAGCTCGAACGCGCCGAGCACACTGCCCGCAAGGAAGCCCTCGCCGCCGAGGCCGAGCAGATCGGCAGTGAATCGACGCAGTGGAAGCATGCCGGGGATCGGCTGCGCGAAATTCTGGACGAATGGAAGACGATCCGCGGGGTGGATCGAAAGATCGACGATGCGCTGTGGAAGCGGTACTCGAAGGCCAGGGAGAACTTCAACCGGCGTCGTGGAGCGCATTTCGCCGATCTCGATCGCGAGCGAGGAGCAGCCAAGACCCGCAAGGAAGAGCTGGTCGAGCGCGCAAAAGCGTTGTCCTCGTCCACCGATTGGGGTCCCACTGCAGCCGCATTCCGAGACCTGTTGGTGGAGTGGAAAGCGTCGGGCCGAGCTCCGCGGGACGCCGACGACGCATTGTGGAAGAACTTCAAGGCCGCCCAGGACGTGTTCTTCGCGGCACGCAACGCCGCGGCGTCGGAGCGGGACGCGGAATTCGAGGCCAACGCCGAGGCCAAGGAAGCGTTGTTGGCGAAGACACATATCGATCCGAGCAAGGACCTGGACGCTGCTCGTGCGGCGCTGCGTGATCTGCAGGACAAGTGGGACGCCATCGGCAAGGTTCCGCGCGAGAAGATGCAGGAACTCGAAGGCAAGCTCCGGGCGATCGAGAAGTCCGTCCACGACGCCGTGGAGTCTCAGTGGCGTCGGTCCGACCCCGAGGCGGTTGCCCGCGCGGCCCAGTTCCGTGAGCGAGTGGCCCAGTTCGAGGATCAAGCGGCCAAGGCGACGGCGGCAGGCAAGACCCAGGACGCCGAGCGGGCGCGTGCGCAGGCCCAGCAGTGGCGTGAATGGGCCGATGCCGCGGAAAGTGCCGTCGACGAGTTGTGACCTGTAGTGCGGCCGGCCACACGAACTCAGGGGTTCGAGTGGCCGTCCCACAGGCGTAGCTTCTGCTCGCCCGACGCTGCCGCGATACGGCGCTGTTCCTGAGCGGCGAGCTGAGAGTTGGTCTTGTTCCATACGGCTTTGAGCCAATGGAACGTCAGCACCATCACCGCGATCCACGCAATGACGAGACCGATGCCCGGTCCGCCGCCCTGCAGGTTGTCCGGCACGGTCTGCCGCGTCCAGATCGAGAGCATCCCGTACACAGACGACACCGCACACCCGGCGAGGGCGGCCCAGGCCAGCGCCCAGACGCGGGTGACCAGCGCCAGCACCGACATCACCACACCGAACGTCAGCACCAGCACGACGAAAACGCGCGACGGCAGGGCAATCGATTCCGCGGCTGCTGCGTCGCTGCCCGTCAGCACGTCGAAGCCGGTGGCCGATCCGGTGTGCGGCAACGCGAACGTGACCAACAGGACCAGCACAAGACCGGCCACTACCATGGCTCGCGCTCCCGGATCCAGCTCGGTCATCACCGCTCGCTCGGTTCGTCCGAGTTCCTCGGCGGTTCGCGAGGGTACGACGCGATCGGGTCCATCTGTGTCTGTCATACGGTGCATCCTGTCTGAACCGGAAGCGGTGCCGGGGCACCGATCGAGGGAAGTCCGAGACCGACCCCGATCGGGGCCGTCTTCGGCATGATGCCGCGTTCGTGGGCGTCGCCTGCCGCGGTCCGTCGGTGCGTCAGCACTCCGGCGTCGGCGATCAGGTGGTAGGGGGCCGCGGCGGTCAGGGTCGTCGTGACGACGTCGCCCGGGCGAATGTCGCCCGCCCGCTCGGCGTCGACGGCGAAGTGCACCAGTCGGCCGTCCCTGGCGCGTCCGCTCATCCGATGAGTTGCGTTGTTCTTGCGCCCCTCACCGGTAGCGACGAGCAATTCGACCTCGGTGCCGATCAGGGCCTGATTCGCAGCCAGGACGATCTCCTCCTGCAACGCGATCAACCGCAGATACCGCTCCTGTACAACCTCTTTCGGTACCTGATCGGGCATATCGGCCGCCGGGGTGCCCGGCCGCATGGAGTACTGAAAGGTGTACGCGTTGGCGAACTTCGCACGCCGCACCACCTCGAGCGTCTGCTCGAAATCTTCTTCGGTCTCGCCGGGGAAACCGACGATGATGTCGGTGGTGATGGCCGCGTGCGGCATGGCCGCGCGAACCTTGTCGATGATGCCCATGAACTTCGTCTGTCGATAGGACCTGCGCATCGCCTTGAGGATTCGGTCCGAGCCGGACTGCAGCGGCATGTGCAGCGTGGGACAGATGTTCGGGGTCGATGCCATCGCCTCGATGACGTCGTCGGTGAACTCGGCCGGATGCGGAGACGTGAACCGCACTCGCTCGAGTCCTTCGATGGATCCGCACGCGGTCAGCAGCGCGGCGAACGCCCCGCGGTCGCGAGGCAGATCGGGGTCGGCGAACGAGGCACCGTAGGCGTTGACGTTCTGCCCCAGCAGCGTCACCTCGAGCACGCCCTGGTCCACCAAAGCCTGTACCTCGGCGAGGATGTCGCCCGGCCTGCGGTCGATCTCCTTGCCGCGCAGCGCCGGAACGATGCAGAACGTGCAGGTGTTGTTGCAGCCCACCGAAATCGATACCCAGCCGGCGTACGCGGACTCCCGCTTGGCCGGCAGGGTGGACGGGAAGGCGTCGAGAGACTCGAGTATCTCGACCTGAGCCTGCTCGTTGTGCCGGGCGCGCTCGAGCAGTACCGGCAGCGACCCGATGTTGTGCGTACCGAAGACCACGTCCACCCACGGAGCCCTGTCCACGACGGTGTTGCGGTCCTTCTGCGCCAGGCAACCGCCGACGGCAATCTGCATGTTGGGGTTTCGCGTCTTCGCGGGCCGGAGCATGCCGAGGTTTCCGTACAGCTTGTTGTCCGCGTTCTCACGTACAGCGCACGTGTTGAACACGACGAGATCTGCGTCGGTACCGGCGTCGGCGGGCACGTAACCGGCCTCTTCGAGCAGCCCGGACAGGCGTTCGGAATCATGAACGTTCATCTGGCAGCCGTGTGTGCGCACCTCGTAGCTGCGGGCACCTGCCGCCGATGGGGCACTGGCCGTCTCGGGGTCGACGCTCCCGCGATCGGTCACGTCCACGGTCGAAAAAACACTCGTTTGCACCTCTTCAGGGTACGTCCATCGCACGGGCGGACACGCCGGGGTCACGGGGCCCTCCGCGGACTGTGCAGGCGCTATGCGTGCCGACAGTAAAGTTTCCATTACATAATCGAAGACTGCGGGCGAAAACGCCGGTCGGCGAGGAAACTACGCATAGGGTTTCCACCTATGACGCACGCCACCGACGCCCCGGCAGCGACACCACCGCCGGGCGCCCCTTCGATGATCTCGCTCAAATCCGTCGACAAGCACTTCGGTGATCTGCACGTACTCAAGGACATCAATCTCGAAGTGCCGGCCGGCCAGGTCGTCATCGTCGTGGGTCCGTCCGGATCCGGCAAGTCGACGCTGTGCCGGACGATCAACCGGTTGGAGCCGATCGATTCCGGTGCCATCGAGGTCGACGGGGATCTACTCCCCGCCGAGGGCAAGGCCCTCGCTGCACTGCGTGCGGATGTCGGCATGGTGTTCCAGTCGTTCAACCTCTTCGCACACAAGACCATTCTGCAGAACGTCATGCTGGCACCGATGAAGGTGAGAAAGCTCAAGAAGGACGAGGCCGAGAAGAGCGCACTGGCTCTGCTCGAACGCGTCGGCATCGCCAACCAGGCAGACAAGTACCCGGCTCAGCTGTCGGGTGGTCAGCAACAGCGCGTGGCCATCGCCCGCTCACTCGCCATGAACCCCAAAGTGATGCTCTTCGACGAGCCCACCTCGGCCCTGGATCCGGAGATGGTCAACGAGGTACTCGACGTCATGACCTCGCTGGCCAAGGAGGGCATGACAATGCTCGTCGTCACCCACGAGATGGGCTTCGCCCGCAAGGCAGGCGACCGAGTCATCTTCATGGCCGACGGTGCCGTCGTCGAGGACACCGATCCCGAAACCTTCTTCAAGTCCCCGAAGTCCGAACGCGCCAAGGACTTCCTCGGCAAGATCCTCGGTCACTGATCAGATTCACCGCTCGTCCCCGTACGTACGACCTATCCGAAGGACATTCACTGTGAGAATCACCCGACCGCTTCGCCTCGGTGTCGCCATCGCCGCTCTGTCCATCGTCGCCACCGCCTGCGGCGGCGGCGAAGAAGCGCGCACCATCTCGAGCAGCGCCGAGAACGGCAGCCTCATCGTCGGCATCAAGTTCGATCAGCCGGGCCTCGGCCTCCGCAATCCGGACGGCTCGTTCAGCGGCTTCGACGTCGAGGTGGCCAAGTACGTCGCAGGCAAGCTCGGTGTCGACGAGGCGAACATCGAATTCAAGGAATCCCCGTCCGCGCAGCGCGAGACGCTGATCCAGAACGGTGAGGTCGACTACATCGTCGCCACCTACTCCATCACCGACACCCGCAAGGAGAAGGTCGGCTTCGCCGGACCGTACTTCGTGGCAGGTCAGTCGCTCCTGGTGAAGCAGGACAACACCGACATCACCGGTCCCGATTCACTCGAGGGCAAGAAGCTGTGCTCGGTCACCGGTTCCACTCCGGCACAGAACATCGCCGACGAGTACCCGGGAGTCCAGCTTCAGCCGTTCGACACCTACTCCGCCTGCGTCGAAGCACTGCGCAACGGCACCGTGGACGCCGTCACCACCGACGACATCATCCTTGCCGGTTACGCCGCTCAGTCCCCCGGTCAGTTCAAGGTGGTCGGTGAGCCCTTCACCACGGAGAACTACGGCATCGGCCTGAACAAGGACGACACCGACGGACGCAACAAGATCAACGACGCCATCGAAGAGATGGTGACCAGCGGTGCCTGGGAGCAGGCGTTCAACGACACCGTCGGCGCGTCGGGCTACCCGCTGCCGAGCCCGCCCACCGTCGACCGCTACTGATCGACTGCTACTGATCGACCACGCCGTCGTGTCCCGCTCGTCGCGGGCGGGACACGACGGCTCGATCTCGCCGAGCCGTGAGGATCAACAAGCACCGTGAACCTATTGAGCAAGTACGGCGATCAACTGATCGACGCGTTCCTCTCGACCATCTACCTGACGTTGGCATCCCTCGTCGGTGCGTTGGTCATCGGAACGATCATCGCCGCGATGCGCGTATCACCCATTCCGATTGCGCGCGGAATTGCGGCGACGTACGTCACCATCTTTCGTAACACCCCCTTGACCCTGATCATTCTGTTCACCTCGTTCGGGCTGTATCAGACAATGGGCGTTTCTTTGGCGTCGGAGTCCTCACCGACGTCACTCGACGACAACAACTTTCGATTGGCAATCCTCGGGCTGAGCATCTACACCGCGTCGTTCGTGGCCGAGTCACTGCGATCGGGCATCAACACCGTCCCGGTGGGGCAGGCCGAAGCGGGCCGCTCGCTGGGAATGACGTTCACCCAGAACATCTCGATCGTCGTTCTTCCTCAGGCGTTCCGCGCGGTGGTCGGCCCGCTGGGAAGCGTCGTGATCGCGTTGACGAAGAACACGACCATCGCATCGGTCATCGGCGTCGCCGAGGCGTCGTTCCTGATGAAGAACATGATCGAGAACGAGGCCGCGATCTTCGTCGTCGGCGGAATCTTCGCGCTCGGCTTCATGATCTTGACGCTCCCGACCGGGTTGCTGTTCGGCTACATCAGCAAGCGATTGGCGGTGTCATGATGAGTGATGCAGTAGCAGTTCTGTACGACGTTCCCGGACCCAAAGCGGTACTGCGATACCGCATTCTGACTGTCGTCGTAGCGGTGATCTCGCTCGGAATCGCATTTCTGATCTACCGCGCCCTCGACTCGAAGGGGCAGCTCACTGCCGAGAAGTGGGACCCGTTCCTCGAATCGACAACGTGGACCACGTACCTGTTGCCCGGTATTCAGGGAACTCTGGTCGCGGCGGCATTGTCGATCGTGTTCGCCCTGATTCTCGGTGCCGTCCTCGGCATCGGCCGCCTCTCGGATCACCGCGCTGTACGGATCGTCAGCGGTGCGATCGTCGAATTGTTCCGTGCAGTTCCCGTGCTGATCCTGATGATCTTCCTGTACGCGGTGTACGCCGATTACGAGGTCTTCAAGGTCAAGTACCTGGCGTTGGCCGCGGTGGTCACCGGCCTCACTCTGTACAACGGATCGGTGATCGCCGAGATCGTACGTGCCGGAGTCAATTCACTGCCGAAGGGTCAGCGCGAAGCCGCCTCGGCGCTGGGCATGCGCAAGAGCCAGGTCATGACCCTGGTACTGCTCCCCCAGGCCGTGACCGCGATGCTGCCCGCCATCATCTCGCAGATGGTGGTGGCACTGAAGGACTCGGCGCTGGGATACATCATCGGGTACGTCGAAGTCGTCCGTTCCGGTCAGCAGGTCGGCGCGTTCTACAGCAACTACCTCCCGTCGCTGATCATCGTCGCCGTCATCATGATCATCATCAACTCGGCGTTGACGAAACTGGCGACCGTGGTCGAGCGGCGTCTGCGATCGCGAAAGCGTAAGGGCGGCACCGCCGCTGTCGTGCCTGCGCTCGACGGCGGTCAAGCGGCCTGAGCTCCGCACCGTTCGGCTGCACAGCAGTATGGCCCGCAACACCGATGGTGTTGCGGGCCATACTGTTTCTCGACTACCTGGACTCGATGTGGACGATCACATCGAATCTGGGCCGTCGAAGTCTTCGGTGTCGGCTCCCACGCGATCGAGTTGTTCCTTGACCACGGCGAATGCCATTCCCTGCGAGTAGCCGCGGCGGGCCAGCATCCCGACCAACTTGCGCACCACTTTGTCGCGTTCGGCTCGTGCGTCGGGCCCGTTCGGATCCGGCAGATGCAGCGTTCGGAATCGTTTGCGCACCAACTCCGCAGCACGCTGACGCTCGTCTTCGGCATCGATCAGATCCAGGGCGTTCACGGCCAATTCGTTGCTGACGCCTTTGTTCCGCAGCTCCATGCTCAGAGCGCGTTTGCCCTTGCCGGAGTACTTGTGCCGAGATTGAACCCACTGCTCCGCAAACGACTCGTCGTCGACGAGTTTCGCCTTCTCGAGTCGGTCGAGCACTGCCGTGGAGACCTCGTCGGTGAAACCCTTCTTGGCCAAGCTGGCTTCGAGTTCGTGTCTGCTGCGGGCCCGGTCGGTCAGCAGCCGAAGGCAGACGTCTTTCGCCTGCGCTTCGGTGCCGCCGCCGTTGTCTCGCTGCTGCACAGCGAACCCAGGTTAGAAGTCGACCGGAGCAGCTGCGGGCTCCTCTGCGGTGACGTCCGCACCGATCTGCAGCTTCTCCATGATCTTCTTCTCGATTTCGTCACGCACATCGGGATTCTCGAGCATGAACTTACGGGCGTTCTCCTTGCCCTGTCCGAGCTGATCGCCTTCGTAGGTGAACCACGAGCCCGACTTGCGGATGAACCCGTGCTCGACACCCATGTCGATCAACGAGCCTTCACGGCTGATGCCCTTGCCATAGATGATGTCGAATTCGGCCTGCTTGAAAGGCGGCGCGACCTTGTTCTTGACGACCTTGACACGGGTGCGGTTGCCGATGGCCTCGGTTCCGTCCTTCAGCGTCTCGATCCGACGGATGTCCAGACGTACCGAGGCATAGAACTTCAATGCCTTACCACCGGTGGTGGTTTCGGGGGAACCGAACATGACGCCGATCTTTTCGCGCAACTGGTTGATGAAGATCACGGTGGTACCGGAGTTGCTCATGGCACCGGTGATCTTGCGCAGCGCCTGGCTCATCAGACGGGCCTGCAGACCCACGTGACTGTCACCCATCTCGCCTTCGATCTCGGCGCGCGGTACCAGTGCGGCCACCGAGTCGACGACGAGGATGTCGAGGGCACCGGAGCGAATCAACATGTCGGCGATTTCCAGGGCCTGCTCACCGGTGTCGGGCTGCGAGACCAACAGTGCGTCGGTGTCGACACCGAGCTTCTTCGCGTAGTCGGGATCGAGCGCGTGCTCGGCATCGATGAACGCGGCGATTCCGCCGGCACGCTGAGCGCTGGCCACCGCGTGCAAGGCGACGGTGGTCTTACCCGAGGACTCAGGACCGTAGACCTCGATGACTCGGCCGCGGGGCAGACCTCCGATGCCGAGTGCCACGTCGAGCGCGATCGATCCCGTGGGGATGACGGCGATGGGCTGACGGACCTCGTCGCCGAGGCGCATCACCGAGCCCTTACCGAAATTCTTGTCGATCTGCGCAAGTGCGAGATCGAGCGCTTTGTCGCGGTCGTATGCAGCCATCGTGAGCTCCCTGTGTCGTTTCGTTCAGCTGTGTCTGTCGATCAGCTTGTTGGCGGTAACGCTAGAACGGGGTACCGACAAGAAGTTCTTCGAGACCGGCCAGCAACCGTTGACATCAGCATAGGCGAACACGTGTTCGAGTCAACTACCACAGCTTTCGACACGCCGAGCGACTCGAGCCGATGCGGTGGAGCTACCAACGTTCCTTGGGCACATCGAACTCGTAACAGATCGACCGCCATACTTCCCGCGGGTCGACACCGTCTTCGATGGCCTGCGCGCCCGTCCGTCCGATACCGGACAGCACATGATCGGCGAGCAGGGAATTGCCTCGAACGGAGCCGAACTCCTCGGTGAGCAGTTCACGAAATTCGGTCAGACGCACATCGATCAGCCTAACGCCCGCCCTCGGCGTCACTACCGGCGAGCACCTCGCGGCAGACCGAGACAGGATCCTCGACGTGATGCGCGCCTGCAGCCGCCGAGGTCGCTGCCGCCGCATGACGAGGGTCGGACAGCACGGCGGACACGGCGTCGGCAATTGCACCCGCGGTGGCGGGACGCACCAGTACGGCACTCCCCTGCCGAGCGGCC
Source organism: Rhodococcus sp. NKCM2511 (assembly GCF_014905595.1). Classification (NCBI taxonomy): domain Bacteria; kingdom Bacillati; phylum Actinomycetota; class Actinomycetes; order Mycobacteriales; family Nocardiaceae; genus Rhodococcus; species Rhodococcus sp. NKCM2511. Next base: position 501,086 of record NZ_BNHJ02000001.1, read on the forward strand.
CGGTTCGCCAGCTCCCATTGATCGCCGCCGCCCGGCACGGTGACCACTGGAACTCCGTGGATGAGCGCCTTGGCCAACATGCCGTGACCACCTCCGCACACCACGACATCGGCGCGGCGCAGCAATTCGTCCTGGCGACCGAGTCCGGCATTCGCCCATTCCGGCACGTTGTCGGGCCCCCCGTCGAGCACCGAGGCCACTACCCGGACGCCTGTGCCGTCCAATCCCTTCAGAGCCATCTCCAACATTCCCTCGGCCCCGGTGAACGCCGTCGACGGGGCCACCATCACCAGCGGCGTATCGCCGGCGGGGACGTCGAGCAATTCGTCGGTGGGCTCCCACAGCAGTGGGCCCACCACATGGGCATCCCTCGGCCAGTCGGGCCGCGGCACCTCGAGTGCGGGAATGGTGGCGATGAGCCGAGCAGCCGGCCCGGGATCGCGTGCGGGTAGTCCGATGCTCACTCGGGCGTCGGCGCGCTGTTGCTGCCCGCGGGCGATAGAGCGCGCCGTCAACGCGCGCATCACCGTATCGCGAAGACGACCCCGAACACCGCGTCCGGGCGCGAGCCCACTTCCGATGGGCGGCAACCCCTTCGATGGCGAATAGAGCGGGTGGGGCGAAAGCTCGACCCAGGGAATTCCCAATCGCTCGGCAGCCATTCCGCCTCCGGCAGTGAGAATATCGGAGACCACCAGATCGACGTTCTCGCGCTCGAGGTCCGGCAACAGTTCTGTCGCGACAAAAGCTGCCCGCGAATGAATGCGCTGCCCGGCATCGAGATCGTCGTCCTCCGGTCGCGGTAGCAGGCCACCCAGTGGGAGCGTGCGAATACCGGCCGCTCTGGCGTCGCCGACCCACCGGCTTCCGGTGAACAGGACCGGATCGTCACCCGCCCGCTCGAACAACAGCGACAAGGCGATAGCGGGAAACGCATGTCCTGGGTCCGGGCCGGCCACCACTGCTATTCGCACGCGCTCAGCGTGCCACATCGCCGCGCTGGACGATCACCGATCGTGCCGGGCAGCGGCACCGACGGTCAGGCTTTGTCGGGACGAAGGTAGGCGTCGACGGCGTCCGCCATCTGGCGTACCACCTCGCCACCCGGAACCCGTTCGGACACCATCTCGGCGGACTGGACGGCGGACTGGACCATGAGCAGGACGAGCGTCGCCAGGGTATTCGGATCCCCGTCGCGGATCGACGAATCACGTTGTCCCGCTTCGACAAGACGCGCCACCGCATCGATGATCAACGATTGGCTGGTACCGAGGCGATGCAGAATGTAGGTCGCGAGCACGTCCGAGTCCGACCGCAGAATCTTGACGAACAGCGGATGCTGCCTTATTCGATCTCCCGCCTGAACCACAGCAACGACGATCTGCTCGCGTCCGGACGCGGTGGCGTCGAAGTCGGGAATCAGGGCAGCGATCTCACGGGTGAGCAGGCTCGACACCACTGCTCGGGTATCGGCCCACCGCCGATACACCGTGGGCCTGCTGACTTTGGCGCGTCGTGCGATCTCGGCGAGGGTCGTGCGCTTGACTCCTCGTTCGAGGATGCACGAGCGTGCGGCGTCGAGAACGGTGTCCTCCACCGACTTCTCGGGTGCTGCCTCCAGGGAGGGCTCGACCGAGGCGGGAGTCGACACCTGCTGCTCGATCACAGATCACCCTTCGCACAACGGTCGGAAGTAAAGTACTTCACTCGGAAACATTTCGCGTCGTTACTATACCTCACAGTAACAGCGACACCATGTTGCACAGTGACCGTCGGCCCGTCCGTCCGTATTCTTCGGTGCCATTGTCGGGTGCAGATCACGCCGCCGACCTGCGCAGGAAACCTCGACCCTGGCAAGCTGATCGAGTGACCGACGAATTCGAGCTTGCATGACGCGATCGGTGACCGTTCTGACCAATCCCACGGCCGGCGGTGGTCGAGCAGTCCACGCAGCACGGCGCGCCGTGACGCGTCTGCGCGAGCGTGAACTCGACGTCTCGACCGTCGAGGGCCGAACGGCGGGTGATGCGCTGGAGTTGTTGAAGCGAGCCGTCGGGTGCGGGACGGATGCCGTCGTTGCCGTGGGCGGCGACGGGGTCGTCAATCTCGCGTTACAGGTGATCGCGGGAACCGACACTCCGCTCGGACTGATTCCTGCGGGCACAGGCAACGATTTGGCCCGGACGCTCGGGGTCCCCCTCGACGATCCCACCCGCGCAGCGGATCTCGTGGTCGACGGAGTCGTGACGTCGATAGATCTCGGTAGGGTCGGGACGCGCTGGTTCGGTACGGTCCTGTCGAGCGGCTTCGATTCACTGGTCACCGAGCGCGCCGGCCGCCTGCAGTGGCTTGCCGGCCCGCTGCGGTACAACGCGGCCATGATATTGCAGTTGGCTGCTCTCCGAACACTCTCGTACACAATAGAATTGGATGACGCCGAGCTGCACCTGGATGCCGTTCTCGTCGCCGTCGGAAATGGCAGCAGCTACGGCGGCGGCATGGCCATCTGCCCGACCGCACGAGTGGACGACGGGCTGTTCGCCATCACTGTCGTCCGGGATGTGAGTCGAACGCGATTGCTTGCGCTGTCGCCGACGTTGTATCGGGGTGCCCACGTCGACCTTCCGGAGGTCGAGGTCTACAGCGCCCGGAACGTGACAGTGCACTGCGACGACATGGTGGCGTACGCAGACGGCGAACGCATCGCAGAATTACCCGTCACGATCGAATGCGTGCCGCGTGCGTTGCGAGTGTTCGTCGGAGCGGATTCCCCACTGCGCACGTAACGCGGTCGGCAGTCAGTATTTCAGCGACGAACGGTCGTGACCGGAGGAGATGGCCTTGTACAGCCACACCAGCCCGAAGACGATGGCCCCGGCCACGACCAACCAGAACAAGCCCTTGATGATGCTGCCCAGCAAGGCAAGTGCGATCCAGACGAGAACGATGAATCCGAGAATTTTCCAGAACATGAACGGCTCCTACCGTGTGACGCGCACCGGGTCGTATCGCGTTATGTCGATACTGGCAGCCGATCACGGCGAACACATCGGGGTGAACCCTGATCTTCTCACCGGTGTCGTGACCGGATTTCGTCGAGTTCGGTGAGCGCGTCGGCCCACCCTTGCAGTCGATCGGTGGCAGACAACAATTCTCGGCGATGAGATTCCACCACGTTCTTCGACGTGGACCCGGCCGGTCCGGTCATCCGTGCTGCAGCGGCGACGAGATCCTCGTACTGATCCACTCCGGCAGCGAGATCGCTTGCCGCAGCCTCGATTCCGGGCCGCAGATGCGTGCGTGTCGACGAGCTTGCCGCTCCCGCACGTTCGAGGGCTGCAATATCGACGGCAACACCTTCCAAGCCCCTCACCGCATCCGAGGCAACGCCGATCATCTCTTCGACGTCCTCGGGGGCGATGGTGCCCGATCGCGCCAGAATTCCGAGCAGCTCGAACAGACTCTGCTCTGCGCCCGCCAATCGTGACATCGGCTCGAAGGCGGCAGATCCACGCTGCGGTAACGAACGCCTGCCGGGCAGTCCCACCGGAACCGGTTGACCTCGCAGTCGCCGCAAACGACCGAAGGCGTACACAGCAGGAACGGCCAAGAGCGCGGCAGAACCACCACCGACGAACAGAGTCCATTCCGGAGCCGACAAGGCTGCGATCCCCGCAGTACTCACCGCAGTGGTCGTCGACGCGGCCCCGAACCTGATACTTCGCCGGCGAGCCCGTCGAATCTTCTTCAGGTGCTTGGCACGTGGGTCCTTACGACGGCCGGCGGCATCGAGCAGTGAGGTTCCTGCGGCCCGCGCTGTCTCGGCCAGAGACCGGACCACCGCTCCGGATTCGGCAACGGCGGCTGTCACAGTCTCCCTGTCCAACGAAACGGCCGGCCGCTTACGCGACCGGCCGGGTTCGTGATTCTTGTTGCTCATGTGTCCGAACTACTGTCTACTCGAACGAACTTCGCGTTCGGTCGATCACGCCTGTGCCGGCGGCTCGGGCGTTGCGTCCGGGGCCTTGGCGATCGACGGCTTGGCGGCGGAATTACCCGTGGGCAGGGAGTCACCGGCCATGGAGGCACGGATCTGCTCGAGCCGGCTGTGACCGGCCATCTGCACAGATGCCTGCTGAACCTCGAGCATCCGTCCGGACACGGAGTTCTGAGCGAGCTCGGCGGAACCGAGCGCGTCTGCGTAGCGACGCTCGATCTTGTCGCGCACCGCATCGAGACTCGGGGTGTTTCCCGGTGCCGACAACGTGCTGTCCATCGAGCGCAGCGATTCGCTGACCTTCTCCTGCATCTTCGCCTGCTCGAGCTGGCTGAGCAGTTTGGTGCGCTCGGCGACCTTCGACTGCAGGGCCATCGCGTTCTGCTCGACGGCTTTCTTGGCCTGTGTGGCAGCCTGCAGAGACTGGTCGTGCAGAACCTTGAGGTCCTCGACGCTCTGCTCGGCAGTCACGAGCTGAGCCGCGAACGCCTCGGCCGCGTTGGTGTACTGCGTGGCCTTCTCGACGTCACCCGCAGTAGCGGCCTGATCGGCCAGCGTCACGGCCTGACGCGCGTTGGCGTTGAGCTTCTCGACCTCGTCCAGCTGCCTGCTGAGCTTCATTTCGAGCTGACGCTGATTGCCGATGACGGACGCCGCCTGCTGAGACAGCGCCTGGTGCTGCCGCTGCGCGTCTTCGATCGCCTGCTGAATCTGAACCTTGGGGTCGGCCTTCTCGTCGATCTTGGAATTGAAGAGGGCCATCATGTATTTCCAGGCCTTGACGAAAGGATTAGCCATGGGGTGGTCCTGCCTCCATCTGTTGCGCCGCGGTGGCCGCGTGCGGGTCGGCTGCTCTCGCAGTGACCGAAATGAACCTGTCAGTGCAGTGAAGTACGGGTGACTCGGTGGGGCCGGCAGCCGACATCGGCTACTCGTTCGATCTTAGGCGGCGGCAAGAGCTCTGGCAGCAGGTGCCGGGATCACGACCCGCGTATCACCGTCGATGCGGGTGGCCACAGCCGATTCGTCGGAACGCACAGCGGCAGTGGATGCATCCGACAGCGTGACGCTCACGTCGCTCATCACATCGGAAAGAGGCACGGCCAGGGCATCGCAGATCGCAGCGAGAAGTTCGCTCGACGCTTCCTTCCGGCCACGTTCCACCTCGGAGAGGTAGCCGAGGCTCACGCGCGCGGTGTTGGAGACTTCACGCAGGGTGCGGCTCTGTGCGACGCGAGTACGCCGCAAACTGTCGCCGAGTGCTTCACGCAATAGCAGCGCCATCTCGCTCCTCCTCGTTGGTGCTGTTGCCGACGACTGTGCCGTCGAGACGACCACGTTCGTATCGTTCGTTCGGAGCCGTCGTAGGGTCAACGTCCCAGCCGGCCCGATTGGTTCCCGACCCTATATGCCCGTCGCCTCCGACACGCGCCGAAGGGGCTCCGACACGGCTGTCGGAACTGCAACTTCCCGCATCGCCTCGTGGACGCCCGTCGAATGCACTCACACCGAGGACACACCCCGGCGCAACCGAATCGCCTGAACCACGTAGTCCAGGCCGGTGTACACGGTCAGCAGAACCGCCAGAGCCATCAGCGCCACCGCCACTGGATCGACTGCGCTGGGCAGCGGACACAGATACACGCCGATCGCGAATGTCTGGACCAGTGTCTTGACCTTGCCGCCACGACCGGCCGGAATGACTCCGTGACGAATGACGGCGAAACGGACCGCGGTGATGCCTATTTCGCGTACCCCGATGATCGCCGTCACCCACCAGGACAGATCGCCCAACATCGACAGCCCGACAAGGGCAGCGCCGATCAGCGCCTTGTCGGCGATGGGGTCGGCCATCTTCCCGAAATCGGTGACGAGTCCGTACTTGCGGGCGAGTTGGCCGTCGATCCGGTCGGTGATGGCCGCTGCGGCGAAGATCGCCGTCGCCGCCAACCGCCACGAGGTGTCGTGACCGTCTCCGACGAACAGTGCCGCAAGAAAGACCGGAACCAGAGCGATGCGCAGCACGGTCAGCACGTTGGCGATGTTGAGCAGCGGGACGGCGTCCGATCCGCCCGGAGCAGCGTTGCCGTGCGGCAGCCCCGCACTGCGCGAGGCACCGCCGGATGGAACACCGTGGCCCGGCGCTGTCGGGCCGGTCACGAAGCCGCTTCTCGGCCGCGGACCGGACATTCGATGGTGTGTCGGCGTTCGGGCAGCACCGACCCGTCGAGACGGGGACACTGCTCGCTGAACGACACACGGAAAGTTTATCGGTTGCATCGGTGACTACTGTTCACCACATGACTTCTGGGCCGAATCGGGCGAGTCGCGACACTGCCGATCCCGAATCCGACGAGTATTCCGACACCGTGGACGGCACGTCCATCGGCGACGCCACCCTGGTCGTGCGTCGAGCCCGAACCTCCGACATTCCCGAGATCAAGCGACTGATCGATATCTACGCGGGCCGAATCCTGCTCGAGAAGAACCTGGTGACGCTGTACGAGGCAGTGCAGGAGTTCTGGATTGCCGAGCGCGCAGGCGAAGTCATCGGATGCGGAGCTCTGCACGTGCTCTGGGCAGACCTGGGTGAGGTACGCACGGTGGCAGTCGACCCCGCAGCCAAGGGGCACGGAGCCGGCCACCTGATTGTCGCCAAACTCATCGAGGTGGCACGCGAGCTGGCGCTGCAGAAGGTGTTCGTGCTGACCTTCGAAGTGGATTTCTTCGCCCGGCACGGCTTCTCCGAAATCGAGGGAACGCCCGTCACCGCCGAGGTGTACGCGGAGATGTGCCGGTCCTACGACACCGGCGTCGCAGAGTTTCTCGACCTGAGCTACGTCAAGCCGAACACATTGGGCAACACGCGCATGCTGCTTCCGCTCTGACAGAATTCTCCGGACACCCCTCGAATCCGGAAGTGAGCTCCATGCCCCTGATCGCCGTCACTTACACGTACTCCCCCACGACCACCGAGGGCCGCGACACCCATCGCGCCGCACACCGGGCGTGGCTGGCCGACTTGTTGGAGAAGAAGACGCTCGTCTCCAGTGGCCCGTTCGCCGACGACAGCGGCGCTCTGCTGCTCGTGGACGGCCCGGACGCCGCATCCGTGGAATCACTGTTCGCCCAGGATCCCTTCGCGGTCGAGAACCTCATCGAGTCGGCAGACTTCCACGAATGGACACCGGTGATGGGCGCGTTCACGGCCTGAGTCTGCTCGCCCACCCGTTCTGCGTGAATGGACCATTGCACCGCCCAGACGGCTGCAATGGTCCATTCACGCAGGTGTAGGGCCCGTCAGAACTCCTCGGACGCCGGCTGCTCGTCCGGGTCTCCGCCCTTGATGGACCACAGCAATCCGTCGAGTTCGTCGGGCTTGACGAGTACTTCGCGGGCTTTCGAGCCCTCGCTCGGACCCACGACGCCGCGGTTCTCCATGAGGTCCATCAGTCGTCCTGCCTTGGCGAATCCGACCCGTAGCTTGCGTTGCAGCATCGACGTGGAACCGAACTGGCTGGTGACGACGAGTTCGACGGCTTGCAGCAGCACGTCGAGGTCGTCACCGATGTCGGGGTCGACGTCCTTCTTGTCCGAGACCTTCGCGGCGGTGACGGTGTCGTTGTACTCGGGCTCGGCCTGATTCTTGGCGAAGTCGACGACGGCCGAGATTTCCTCGTCCGTGATGAACGCCCCCTGCAGACGCGTCGGCTTGCCCGCACCCATCGGCAGGAACAGCGCGTCGCCCATGCCGATCAGTTTTTCGGCTCCGGGCTGATCGAGGATGACTCGCGAGTCGGTCAACGACGACGTGGCGAACGCCAGACGTGAGGGCACGTTCGTCTTGATCAGACCGGTGACGACGTCGACGGACGGACGCTGCGTGGCGAGCACCAGGTGGATACCTGCGGCGCGCGCCTTCTGGGTGATGCGCACGATCGCTTCCTCGACGTCGCGAGGAGCGGTCATCATCAGGTCGGCAAGCTCGTCGACGATCGCCAGGATGTAGGGGTACGGCCGGTAGACGCGTTCGCTGCCCAACGGTGCGGTGATCTCGCCGGACCGCACCTTCTTGTTGAAGTCGTCGATGTGCCGGACCTTGTTGATCTGCATGTCCTGGTAGCGCTGCTCCATCTCCTCGACGAGCCAGGCCAGGGCCGCGGCAGCCTTCTTCGGCTGCGTGATGATCGGCGTGATGAGGTGCGGGATGCCCTCGTACGGCGTCAACTCGACCATCTTCGGGTCGATCAGAATCATCCGGACCTCGTCGGGTGTCGCCCGTGCCAGCAGCGACACGAGCATCGAGTTCACGAAGCTCGATTTACCCGAACCGGTGGATCCCGCCACCAGCAGGTGCGGCATCTTCGCCAGGTTGGCACTGACGAAATCGCCTTCGATGTCCTTGCCGAGGCCGATCACCAGAGGGTGGTGATCCTTGCGTGTCGACGGGGCGGTCAGCACATCGGCCAGGCGGACCATCTCGCGATCCGAGTTCGGCACCTCGATACCGACGGCGGACTTGCCGGGGATCGGGGCGAGCAATCGCACGTTGTCGGTCGCGACCGCGTAGGCGATGTTGCGAGCCAGCGCTGTGATCTTCTCGACCTTGACGCCCGGTCCGAGCTCCACCTCGTAGCGGGTGACCGTCGGTCCGCGGGTGAATCCGGTGACCGCAGCGTCGATCTTGAACTGCTCGAGTACCTCGGAGATGGCCTCGATCATCGCGTCGTTCGCCTGGCTGCGCGTCTTGGGCGGATCGCCGTCGATGAGCAGCGACAACGACGGCAGCGTGTAGTCGCCGTCGACGACGCGATCGACGACGATCTTGTCGTCGTCGGCAGCCGGCTTGGGTTCGGCGGCCTTGGCGATCGGCTTGGGCTTCGGCCGCGGGGGCGCGGCAGGCTCGGGCACCGGGACCGGCGCGGCCGCGGCAGGCGTCATGACCTCGGTGGGGGCCTCCGGTGCCGGTGCAGGGGTCTTGCGAGCGCGTGATGGCTTGACGACCGGGATGTACTCCTCGGTCGGGTAGTTGTCGTACGGGTCAGTGGTGCCGTGCACCGGGTATCCGTCGGCGTCGAAGTTCGAGTCGTAGTCTCCGTAGCCCTCGTCGCCGAATTCCGAACCGAAATCGGCCGGGTCGTACTCGTCGTATTCGTCGCCTCGACTGTCGGTACCGAACAGTGCCCGCATCCGGTCCGGTACGTCTCGTACCGTGGTGCCGGTGAGCAGCAGCACGCCGAACAGGCCGGCGAGCAGCAGCAACGGTACGGCGAGCCATACCGTCAGGCCGTCGGCAATGGGTCCGCCCGCAACGTAGCCGACGGAGCCCGCTCCTTCGGACCGACCGGTGGCGTCGGTCGGTGACCCCGCCGCCATGTGCCAGAGCCCGAGAACGGGCAAGCCCAGCAGTATCGAGCCCAGAACCATGCGTGGTCTGACCTCGGGGCGAGGCTCCGAACGCATCAGCACGACGGCGATCGCCACCCCCAGCACGGGTGCGACGTAGCCGGCGTCGCCGATGACGGCACGGATCCCTACCTCGATCCACTCACCGACCGGGCCGCCGGCACTGAACCACACGCTTGCGGCGACGACGACGCTGACGGCGATGAGCCCGAGGGCGATTCCGTCACGTCGGTGACCGTGCTCGATGTCCGCGGCCTTGCTGACGGTGCGTGTGGTGGCACCGACACCTCGTGCCGCCATCGACCATGTGGACGCGATTCCGCGACCGATCGCGTCGAGCGCACCGCGGGACTTCTTCTTCGTGGGGGGCCGCCGCGACGCCGCACCTCTCGCGGGTGCCTTACCGCGGGACGATGCGCTTGCCCGCGTGGTCGCCGGGTTGCGCGGTGCGGTGGGCTTCTTCGGTGTCGTGACGGTTCGAGCCGTGCGGCCGGTACCGGACTTACGAGAGGTACCGGACGCGCGCGAGGAGCCGGATCCGCTGGATCCGGCCCTGGCGGTGGAGGTGCTGGTCTTTCCTGCCATGCCCCCAGGCTAGTCGCAACTGCCCCGTCGAAACCATCCGCAACACCAGTAACAACGACGGATGTGCGTCAGAAACTCAGGTCGAGCGCCTTCACGGCGGCGACATCGTCCGCCGAGCCTTCGTACACGACTTCCACCTGGTCCCGACCGAATGCATAGAGAAGCAGTTCGGAGGGCTCCCCCACCACCGTCACACCCGGGCCCGAGCCACCCTTGAAGGTGGCCTGTCGGCCGTCCGGGGTACGGACGTGCACCGGAACCGGTGCCGAGCGGTGCCCTGCTCGTCCGATCAACCGCACCTGGGGCCACAGTCGGGACTCGACCGCGCTGGGCAGAACCCGTCGGGTCCACGTCCCTTCCGCGCGGCGCAGATCCTCGTGATGCACGAACATCTCACCGAGGTTGATCAGCGGATCCAGCAGGGCGAACGGCGACCACATCGGCGGCCCGGTGCGAACGTCCTCGACCACCGACGCGAACGGTCGATTCGCGACGGAACGCTGAACCCGCTCCGTGTATCCGGACAACGGACCGAGAAAGATACCCGGCGACGCATCGAGCCGCCGTTCGCGAACGACGAGGTGCGCGGCCAGATCGGCAGCAGTCCACTCACCACATAGTGTCGGCGCATCGGGACCGACGTCGAGAAGGGTCCGAACAAGTTGGGAACGTTCATCCTGGGCAAGGCTCACGTACTCCAGGCTACGGCTACACCGAAGGAGCGGCATCCTGCCGGGAGACCGACTCCTTCGTCTGGGTAACCTCCCAACAGTGCCGGTATCGGAAATTCTCGTCATCCTGCTCGCCGGCCTCGGGGCCGGTGCAATCAACGCGGTCGTCGGTTCGGGCACGTTGATCACGTTCCCCACCCTGGTCGCGTTCGGCTATCCCCCGGTGGTCGCCACGATGTCCAACGCCATCGGACTGGTGGCGGGAAGCGTATCGGGTACCTGGGGGTATCGCCGGGAACTTCGCGGACAATGGCACCGACTGCGTTGGCAGCTTCCCGCCTCTTTCTTCGGCGCACTCGGTGGCGCGTGGCTGCTGTTGCATCTGCCCGAAAAAGTATTCGCCTCTGTCGTTCCGGTGTTGCTCATCGGTGCGTTGATTCTCGTTGTCGCACAACCGAAAATCCAGGCCTGGGCCAAACGTCGGTCCGAGGCGGCCGGCAAGGCGGCCGGCCACATCGGCCGCGGCCGCATGGCGCTGGTCACCGTCGGCACTCTGCTGGTCGGCATCTACGGGGGCTATTTCACTGCAGCACAAGGAATCCTGCTCATCGGAGTGATGGGCGCACTGCTCCCCGAATCCATGCAGCGCATGAACGCTGCCAAGAACTTGCTCTCGCTGGTGGTGAATGTCGTTGCAGCAGTTGCTTTCACGATTTTTCGATTCGACGACATCAGCTGGCAGGCCGCCGGTCTGATCGCGATCGGCTCCCTCATCGGCGGAGCGGTGGGAGCACGCTACGGCCGCCGGCTGTCGCCGGCGGCCCTGCGCGGTGCCATCGTCGTCCTCGGCCTCATCGGCCTGTGGCGACTGCTCGTCTGAACTCTAGGACTGCGGTTGCGGCTTGACCGCGATGATCGTCGGAACGATCATCGGCTTACGCCGATACTTGTCCGCTACCCACCGGCCCACGACGCGGCGGACGGCCTGAGCGATCCGGTGGGTATCGGACACTCCGTCCGAGGCCAGCCGCTGCAGCTCGGCCTCCACGAGCTGGCCGGCCTCTTTCAGGGCCGCCGGGTCGTCGGAGAATCCGCGACCGGACACCTCGGGTGCGGTCACTGCACGGCCGGTGGCCGAATCGACGGCAACGCTGATCGCGATGAAGCCGCCCTCGCCGAGCACCAGACGATCCGACAGCGTCGAATCTCCGACATCGCCGACCGATAGGCCGTCGACGTAGACGTGACCGACCGGGACCTGCCCGACGATCTCGGCGAGCCCGTCGACCATGTCGACAACGACGCCGTCCTCGGCGAGCACGATCCGGTCCTCTGATACACCGGTCGCCTTTGCCAGAGCGGCATTGGCCCGCAGGTGACGCCACTCGCCATGTACCGGCATGGCGTTGGTCGGTCGCACTGCGTTGTAGAGGTACAGCAATTCGCCTGCCGATGCGTGACCCGAGACGTGCACCTTCGCGTTCTGCTGCGTCACGACGGTCGCGCCACGCTTGGCGAGGCCGTTGACCACTGCGAACACGGAGTTCTCGTTGCCCGGGATCAGCGACGACGCCAGTACCACGAGATCGTTGGCCTTGACGTTGATCTGACGGTGCTCGCCGCGAGCCATCCTGGACAGCGCCGACAACGGCTCGCCCTGCGAACCGGTGGAGATGAGCACCAACCGGTCGTCGGGAAGTGTTGCGGCGGTATCGACATTGACCTCGAGGCCGTCGGGCACCCGCAGGTAGCCGAGATCCTGGGCGATCTGCATATTGCGCACCATGGAACGACCGACGAATGCCACTCGACGGTTGTACCGCTCGGCCACGTCGATGACCTGCTGGATGCGGTGCACGTGACTGGCGAACGACGCGACGATGACCCGCTGCTTCGCCTTGCCGATGACGGTGTCGAGCACTCCGCCGATCTCCCGTTCCGGCGTGACGAATCCGGGCACTTCGGCATTGGTGGAGTCGACCAGGAAGAGGTCCACGCCCTCGTCACCGAGCCGTGAGAAACCGGCCAGGTCGGTCAGACGACCGTCGAGCGGCAGCTGATCGAGCTTGATGTCTCCGGTGTGCAGCACCAGTCCCGCGTCGGTTCTGATGGCGATCGCGAGGGCGTCGGGAATGGAGTGGTTGACGGCGAAGTACTCGCAGTCGAACGGCCCGTGCTGTGTGTGTTGACCCTCGATCACCTCGACGAGATTCGGCCGCAGCCGGTGCTCACGACACTTGGCCGCGACCAGCGCGAGGGTGAACTTCGATCCGACGACGGGCAGGTCGGGACGCAGTCGAAGCAAGAACGGGACTGCGCCGATGTGGTCCTCGTGACCGTGCGTCAGTACCACCGCCTCGACATCGGCCATGCGGTTCTCGATGTGCCTGAAGTCGGGCAGGATCAGGTCGACGCCCGGCTGCTGGTCCTCGGGGAACAGGACGCCACAGTCGATGATCAGCATCTTGCCCTGATGCTCGAAGACGGTCATGTTGCGACCGATTTCGCCGATTCCGCCGAGCGCCACCACTCGTAGGCCCTTGAACGGAGCCTTCGGCGGTGTGCCGAGACGCTCGGTCGGGTCGAACTCACGACGCTTGTCGGGACGCTGCGTCCGAGCGGAATTCTGCACCATCGGCTTGCCCTGGCGGGCACCCGAAGGTTGGCCCTGCTTGGCAACGGGACGCTCGGACGGCGGTCCGGCGTTTCGGGTTGCGCGTCCGCGCGATCGGTTAGGTCGTGTCATACAAGAACTCCTGCCGCCCGCAGCTCGGCTGCGAGCAATTCGATGTGATCGATGCTCGGTGGCACCTGGGGAAGTCGTGGTTCGCCGACATCGAGTCCGATGAGGCGCAGGCCTGCCTTCGATGCGCTGACGCCGCCGAGGCGTGCCACCGAACGGATGACCGGGATGAGGCTGACGTTGATCGCTTGGGCGCGGGCGATGTCGCCCATCATGAATGCGGTGTGGAGTTCGCGCAGACGGGCCGGGACGAGGTGCCCGATGACGCTGACGAACCCGGTGGCGCCGACCGAGAGCCAGGGCAGGTTCAGCGGGTCGTCTCCCGAGTAGAACTGCAGACCGGTCGACGCGATCAGCTCGGCACCGGCGTTGAGATCGCCCTTCGCATCCTTGACGGCAAGAATGCGGGGGTGCTCGGCGAGCCGACGCAGCGTTTCGGTCTCGATGGGGACGACCGATCGAGGCGGAATGTCGTAGAGCATCACTGGCAGATCGGTGGCGTTGGCGACCGCAGTGAAGTGGGCGTAGAGGCCCGCCTGCGGTGGCCTGGAGTAGTACGGGGTGACCACGAGCAGTCCGTGCGCACCGGCGCGAGCGGCATCACGGGCCAGTTCGACGCTGTGTGCGGTGTCGTTGCTCCCGGCCCCGGCGATGATTCGAGCCCGATGTCCGACAGCCGCGATCACGGCGCGCAACAGCTCGAGCTTCTCGTTCTCGGTGGTGGTGGGCGACTCACCCGTCGTCCCGGCCAGCACCAGCCCGTCGTTTCCCTGTTCGACGAGATGATGCGCGAGCCGAACGCCTGCGTCGATATCCAACTTCCCGTCGGCCGTGAACGGGGTCACCATTGCGGTGAGCACCGTACCGAACACAGGCGCAACGGAAGGAGCGGCGTCACCGTAGGTCATGGCAGCAGATTACCCGGTGCTTTACCCACTCCTACGCAGCGGGACTCCCCGCTGACACCGGTGGTCCGCGCCGGTCCGTTCGAGCCTCGAACGCGATTCCTAGACCTCGGTGACGAAGGGGCTGCGTGCGACTTCCGTTCCGTCCGGCTGGGTCGTGATCTCGAAGTCGCCGAACACGTCGGGTGCCACGTCCACGAGCTTACGCAGACATTCGACGGCGACGCGGCGAATTTCGACGTCCGCGTGCTCCGAGGCCCGCATCGACACGAAATGCCGCCAAGCGCGGTAGTTCCCACTCACCACCACGCGTGTCTCGGTCGCGTTCGGCAGAACCGATCTCGCGGCCTGCCGCGCCTGCTTGCCCCGCAACGCAGCATTGGTGACCGACTCCAGTTTGCCGTCGAGGGCAGCGAGCAACTCGCTGTAGGCGGCCCGACTCGCCTCTGTCGCCGACGCGAACAGGGCCTCGAGCTCGGGATCGCCCTCCACGGCCGGCGGAAGCACCACGTTGGCATCGTGTTCGGGCACGAAGCGCTGCGACAACTGCGAGTACGAGAAATGTCGATGCCGAATCAACTCGTGTGTGCACGATCGAGAGATACCGGTGATGTAGAAGCTCACGCTCGCGTGCTCGAGCACCGACAGGTGTCCGACGTCGAGCAGATGACGCAGATACGACGCATTGGTCGCAGTGCGAGGGTTCGGTTTCGACCAACTCTGGTAACACGCTCTGCCTGCGAATTCCACCAACGCCTGCCCACCGTCCGCGTCGGTCTCCCACGGGATGTCGGCGGGTGGAACGAACTCGGTTCGGGCCACCAACTGCACGTTCAGCGCGACTGTTCGAGGCGCAGCTCGACCTCTGATTTCTGACGACACCGCCCAACCCTAAACGGCGACGACCGCACCCTGCCGCGCACGACGCCACCGCTGATGCCTTCGTGACGTCGACCTGACATCACCCGACGCCTTGACTGACGCCATTCACGACGTCACACTGGCGTCATGGAACTGAGCCAGTACACCGACACGCTGCGCACCGATTTGATGGCCGCGGCGGCGTTGGGCGATGAACACACCCGGCAGACAGCCGAGGCCCTCGGCAAGACCGCGGAAGCGTCGGCGCGGTTGATGCTGCTGACCGCCCTGTCGGACTTCGCGGCCGAGGTGTCGAACGCACTGGACGATCGAACCGTGGTCGTCCGCCTGGACGGTGGACAGGCACACGCAGACGTTCGACGGAACGATTCGACATCGGACCACGACGGCGAGCCCAAAGAGCCTGTTGCCGAGGAGTATCCGACCATGGACGACGTCTCGGGCGAGGTACGACGCGTCACGCTCCGACTCGTCGAGCAGATCAAGGAACGAGCCGAGGACGCAGCGAACAACAGCGGGGTGTCCCTGAACTCGTGGCTCTCCCAAGCAGTTCAGGGCGCGCTACGAGATCAGATGCGCAGGGACCGCGGTTGGAACAACTGAGGGCTCTCTCCCCTGTTTCTTCACGCGCCTCTACTTCTTCTCTCTCCACTGTCGCTCGAACGGCAGTCGCCAGGCATGCGGCGCGATGAGTTGATGAATTGCGTTGGGGCCCCACGACCCCGGTGAGTACAGGCGCACCGGCGGTGGATCGGCCAGCAACGGCTCCGATACCTGCCACAGTCGTTCGATACCCTCTGCCGTCGTGAACAGCGTGTGGTCGCCGTACATGGCGTCGAGGATCAACCGCTCGTAGGCCTCGAGCACGTCGCCGGCGCGTTCGGTTTCGTGTGTGGCGAACTGCATGCTCAGTTTGTCCAGCCGCATCCCGGGCCCGGGCCGCTTGCCGTAGAACGACAGCGACACCTTGGATGCGTCCGCCAGGTCGAAGGTGAGGTGGTCGGGACCTTGCGCTCCGACGCCCGAGCCGGCAGGGAACATGCTCTTCGGTGGCTCTCGGAACGCTATCGAAATGATGCGTTGGCCTTCGGCGAGACGCTTTCCGCTACGGAGGTAGAACGGCACACCGGCCCAGCGCCAGTTGTCTATTTCGCATTTCAGGGCCACGAACGTGTCGGTGTCGGAATCGGGGGCGACACCTTCCTCCGAGCGGTAGCCCGTATATTGCCCGCGCACAACATTTTTCGGGTCCAGCGGGACCATCGATCGAAACACCTTGTTCTTCTCTTCACCGATCGCACGCGGTTCGAGTGCCGTCGGCGGTTCCATCGCCATGAACGCGAGCACCTGGAACAGGTGAGTGACGACCATGTCCTTGTACGCACCGGTGGACTCGTAGAACCCGGCCCGACCGTCGAGGGCGAGCTCCTCCGGGATGTCGATCTGGACGTGATCGATGAAGTTGCGGTTCCAGATCGGCTCGAACAGCCCGTTGGCGAAACGGAACGCCAGGATGTTCTGCGCCGGTTCCTTGCCGAGGAAGTGATCGATTCGATAGATCTGTTCTTCGTCGAAGGTCTCGTGCAGGCGAGCGTTCAGGTCGATTGCGCTCTGCAGATCGGTTCCGAACGGCTTCTCCATGATGATGCGCGATCGCTTGACCAGGTCTGCGGAGGCGAGCGTATCCACAACGGCCAGTGCAGCTCTCGGCGGAACCGACAGGTAGTGCAACCGCCTGGCGTTGTCTCCGAGTTCGATCTCGGCCTCGGCTACCGCGGCACCCAGCGCCGCTGGCCCGGCTTTCTGCGAGACGTACGTCAGCCGCGACGCGAACTGCCGCCACTGTTCGTCGCCGACTTTGCGGCTGGAGTACGCATTGATCGATTCGCGAGCGAGGGCGCGAAATTCGTCGGTGGACATCTCTTCGAGCGAGGTACCCACCACGCGGATGTTCGGTGCCAGCTCGGACAACGCCAAATGCATCATCCCGGAGAGCAATTTCCGTTTGGCCAGATCTCCGGTCGCCCCGAACAGGACGACGACCTGGGGTGGAAGTTCGGTGTCGATGCCTGTCGGAAAAGTGGTCATGCTCGAAAATACTGGCATCGATCCGGATCGAGCGCACGCCGGATCATGTCATCGCAGCGCAGCGACGAGATCACCTCGGGTACCCACCACCACGCGTTCGAGTTCGAGCCACTCCGCCATCTCGTGCAGGACGTCGCGCAACCGGGGTGCGATGTCGCGTGGATCGCGGTCGCCTTCGACGTACGCCGCTATGACGTGTAGTTCCGAGTTGGCCCGCACGGCCTTGAGATCGACGCGCGCCACGAGATGGCCGTCCAGCAGGAAGGGAAATACGTAGTACCCGTGAATTCGCTTGTGCTGCGGGGTGTATATCTCGATGCGATAGTGGAAATCGAAAATTCTCTCCACACGCGGCCGATAGAAGATCATCGGATCGAACGGGCACAACAGGGTTGCGACGGTGGCAGTCCTCGGTGTTCTGGCGTCGCGGTGCACATAGGCCGGCGCGTTCCACCCTCGGACGGACACCTGCTCCAGGACGCCGTCTTCCACGAGGTCGGCGATTGCGGCCTTGGACTGCTTCTGGGAGAGCCGATAGTAGTCCCGCAGATCCGGCTCGGTGCCGATTCCCAGTGCACGAGAGGACTTTTCGATCAGGGCCCGCACCGCATCCGCTTCGTCGACCTGCCTGCGGAGAACAGCGTCGGGAAGCACCCGTTCGCTGAGCTCGTACTGCCGAACGAACCCGGACCGTGCCGGCACGCTGACCACTCCGGCAGCGAAGAGTTGCTCGCACACGACCTTGACGTCGCTTCGATCCCACCAGGGACCCTTGCGCCCGGGCTTCTCGACGTCGAGATGCTTCTCGATCTCACCCGCACTGGCCGCGCCGTGCTCTGCGATCACGGCGAGAACATCGTCCACCAGTGTGGGTTCACGATCGAGAATGCGGGCGGCTCCACCCCATCGACCGTGTCGGTACAACTCCATGCGCCACCGCATCAGCGGCCAGTCCTCCACCGGGAGCAACGCTGCCTCGTGCGCCCAGTATTCGACCAACCGCCTCGGGCGTCGGGTGGTGTCGGTCCAGGCGGCGTCGTCGAGGATTTTTCTGTCGTAGGCACCGACGCGACTGAACACCGGCGCGTAGTGCGCGCGCACCACCACCGACACCGAATCGATCTGCAACAACCCGGTGGTGTCGATGGCTCCGTGCACCGCGCTCTTGCTCGCCGGCCGCGTGCGCGATCGGGCCGACGCCAGTCCTTGGGCGGCCAAGGCGGTGCGGCGCGCCATGGCAGCGCTCATGTCTCGCATCGGGCCACCCTGTCACGATCCACCGACACGGTGGTTCAGGTGCTGAAGAGATTCTTGGCCTTGAGGATCAGCTCGTACAGTCCGTAGGCGAACGGCACGGACACCCAGAGCCATGCGATCACCATCGTTCCCTGCATTCGCGCGGTGGTCATGCCTTGGCTCCTGTCGAGGTCGTCGAATCGGCGGCGTCGGCCGAATCGGATTCATGGAATTTCGACGCCACCGGTTTGATGGCTTCGTTGGCCAGGAACCCGACGACCAACAAACCGATCATCACGTAGAAGGCCGGGAGGTACCGGCCGGTGGTTCCCGCCTCGCCGGCGTCGGCGATGGCGTTGACGATCAGTGGTCCCAGAACACCTGCCACCGACCATGCGGTGAGCAGTCGTCCGTGGATTGCGCCCACCTGGTACGTACCGAAGAGGTCCTTGAGATAGGCCGGAACGGTTGCGAATCCCGCGCCGTAGAACGACAGGATCAACAGCGCCGACACCATGAAGAGGATCTTGTTCGTGTTGGTGAACAGGGCGATGTACAGGTAGAGGAGCGCGCCGACACCGAGGTACAGACGATAGATGTTCTTGCGACCCACCACGTCCGAGACCGAGGACCAGACGAAGCGACCGATCATGTTGGTCAGAGACAGGAACGCCACGAAACCAGCGGCCGCCGCGGCCAACGATTCCGGGGAGGTGGCGTCCGGAAAGAAGTCTTGGTAGATCCCGGAGCCGCGTTCGAGGATGCCGATGCCGGCAGTGACGTTGAAGCACAACACCACCCACAAGAGCCAGAACTGCGGAGTCTTGACGGCGTTGGCCGCGGAGACGTTGTGCGTCGAGATCATCGCCGACGCCGCGGGAGGCGTCCAGCCTTTCGGTGTCCACCCCTCGGCCGGGACTCTGATCAGCACGACTCCCAGCGCCATGAACACCGCGTACCCGACGCCGAGGGTGAGGAACGTCTTGGCGATCGAACCATCGGTGAAGCCGCCGAAGTTCACCATCAGTTGGCTGGTGAGAGGTGACGCGATCAGGGCGCCGCCGCCGAAGCCCATGATCGCGATACCGGTCGCCATTCCCGGCCGGTCCGGGAACCACTTCATCAGCGTCGACACAGGCGAGATATATCCGATTCCGAGGCCGATACCGCCGATGAAGCCGTATCCGAAGATCACCAGCCAGAACTGGCCGAGTGCCATGCCGAGTGCGGAAATGAGCAGTCCCGATACGAAGAAGACAAGTGAGACGGCCATCGCCCAACGCGGGCCGTTCTTCTCCACTCTGGTGCCGAAGATCGCGGCCGACAGGCCGAGCATGACGATGGCGAGCTGAAACGGTATGGCGGTGACCGTTCCGCTGAGCCCCAGGGCGTCGGGCTGTGAGATGGCGTTCTTGAAGACGCTCCAGGCGTACGCAGATCCGATCGCCAGGTGTATCGACAGGGCTGCCGGGGGTATCAGCCAGCGACTCCACTCGGGCGTAGCAACGATTCTGGAGCGGTCGAGAATGGGGAGGGTCATCGAAATCCCTTGGTATGGAGAGCGGTACAAATGTCGACTATCCCCTGCAGTCAAACACGAGCACCACCCTGCCTGCTCACAATCGGACATAGTTTCTTCACCGAACTCACTACATTGAGCCGGGTATCCTCTGGCAAGTGGATGTCGAACGGTGGCGTAGCAGATTGCCGGTGAAGCGAGCCTCGGACGGCGAGGTGATCGGATGGACCGTCGCACACAGCGCGGGTGAATCGGCCCCGTACGACGAACACGACGAGGGATACCTGGTCGATGCCGTCAATCCAGTGGGTATCACTGTTGCGCTGGGTGTGTCGCTGGAGGACGCGATTGCCGCCCTGGAGGAACGCGGACTGGCTTCCCTGTCGTTGCCGCACTGGACGAAAGCCCCACTGCCGTTGCAGCCCGAGACCGATCTGCTGACACCGCAAGACGATTGGCAGTGGCGCCGGGTGTTGATGACTCAGCTCGACGACAACCGTGTCTGGATCAGACCCGCGTACCCGAGTTGGCCGGAACGACTTCTGGAAATTCCGTTGTCGATCCCAGCCGACGACGTGCTGCGATCCCACTCCCCTGTCGAGTCGGACTGAGTCGGTACTCGCGCGGCCGCAGCGTGCCGAGACGTACACGCCGACTCGGGCCGCAGTCAGTCGGACAGACCGGCCGCGATCGTCCCGCCGAGTTCGTAGCAGCGCTCCCGCGACTCCTTGCCGCTGTCCACCAGGTGAGCGGTCTCGGCAACCTGGTCCAATCCCCAACCCGCTGCAATACTTTCGATTGCCCGCCCGGCACCAGCGGTGTCACTGTTTCCGTACACCCACGCACCGTAGGGCTTTCCGGATACCGCATCGAGACTCGGGTAGTAGACGGTGTCGAAGAAGTGTTTCAGGGCACCACTCATGTAACCGAAGTTCGCCGGGGTACCGAAGAGAAAGCCATCGGCGGCAAGCACATCCGGGACTGTCGCGCCGAGCGCAGGCACACTGCGCACGTCCACACCGCTGATCTCCGGGTCACGGGCTCCGGCGAGGACCGATTCGAGCAGTTCCCGCATCGGCGGGCTCGGTGTGTGGTGAACGATCAGCAGAGTGCGCGCCATGTCCGTCAGCTCTCGGCACGTTCCAGTGCCACAGCACGTTTCATGGTCTCGCGAGCTCGCCCGCGATCACCCGCGTAATCGTAGGCCCGCGCCAGTCGATACGAATTTCGCCAGTTGTCGGGATCTTTTTCCCATTCGGCCTTGACCTGTTGGAAGAGTTCGTCGGCTGCGTCTCGTTCGATGCGCCCCGACGGCCTCCTCGGCAGATCGTCGACGTCGAGTTCGAGGCCTTCCTCTCGGATGCGCGACGCCAGCCGCTGATGGTCCAATCCTGCTTTGAGCGTCGCCCACACGATCCACAACCCGACGATCGGCAGCAGGATGACCCCGATCCCCAGGGCAGTACTGGCCACCCCGCCGTTCTGGATCAACGTCACTCCGCGCTGTCCGAGCAGGAAGAAGTAGAACCCGAGGATCAACACCATCACTGCAATGATGGCGACGACTTTGGTCGCTTTGTTCACTGTCGATCAGCTCACAGATCCAGAAGCGGGTCGAGGCCGACGGTCAGCCCCGGACGGGCAGCGATCTCTCGGACTCCGAGCAGTACGCCGGGCGCAAAGGACGTCCGGTCCAGCGAGTCGTGTCGGATGCTCAGCGTCTCGCCCTGTGTCCCCAGCAGAACCTCTTGGTGCGCAACGAGTCCCGCCAGTCTGATGGAGTGCACGCGCACTCCGTCCACGTCGGCTCCGCGAGCACCGTCGAGCTCCGTCGTCGTCGCATCGGGACTCTTCGGGGTGCCCGCTGCCGCCCGCGCTTCGGCGATCAGCGCGGCGGTACGGTACGCGGTCCCCGAGGGCGCATCGGCCTTGTTCGGGTGGTGCAGCTCGATCACCTCGACGGAATCGAAGAATCGGGCTGCCTGCTGAGCGAAGCGCATCGACAGCACCGCTCCGATGGCGAAGTTCGGTGCAATCAACACACCCGTCTGTGGCGATCCGGCCAACCACTCACGAACCTGCTCGAGCCGCTGCTCGTCGAAACCCGTCGTGCCGACGACAGCATGGATGCCGTGCTCGACCAAGAACTGCAGGTTGTCCATGACCACATCGGGATGGGTGAAATCCACGACCACCTGCGCACCGCTGTCGACGAAGTTCGCCAGCGGATCGCCCTGGTCGACAGTTGCCACGAGCTCCAGATCGCCGGCTGCGTCGACTGCGGCGCAGATCGCCTGACCGACCTTGCCGCGTGACCCCAGTACCCCTACTCGAACAGGTGCCGTTGCACTCACGTCGTTCCCACACTCGTTTCGTCGTCGTCTTGTCGTCCTACCGAAGACCGAGCCTACTTCCAGGCCCCCGACACCGGCAGCTACGGTCGGTCGGTGAAGTCCAGCGTTCTGTTCGCCGACCGCGTCGATCTCGTCCGTGGCGGCCGCTATCTCCTCAGCGATGCGACCGTGCGGGTCGACGAGGGCGAGCACTGGGTGTTGCTCGGTGCCAACGGTGCCGGCAAGAGCACCCTGCTCAGCTTGCTGGGAGCCGTCGTCCATCCCACGCGGGGCGCGGTGCACGTACTGGGCCACCGCCTGGGCCGAGTGGACATGCGCGAATTACGCACGCACATCGGACACGTCGATCCTCGTCTGAAGATCGAGGCCCCGCTGACTCTGCTCCAGGTCGTCCTGACAGGACTGACCAACACTCCCGATCTGATCCCGAGATGGTCGGCCACCGAGGACCA
This sequence comes from Rhodococcus sp. NKCM2511, assembly GCF_014905595.1. Lineage (NCBI taxonomy): Bacteria > Bacillati > Actinomycetota > Actinomycetes > Mycobacteriales > Nocardiaceae > Rhodococcus > Rhodococcus sp. NKCM2511. Next base: position 523,924 of record NZ_BNHJ02000001.1, read on the forward strand.
GGTCGCTCGCGCCCACCGGCTCGTCGAGTCGCTGGGAGTTGCCCACCGCGTGGACGCGTCGTGGCACACCCTCTCCCAGGGCGAGCGGGGCCGGGCACTGATCGCTCGCGCACTGCTGCCCGATCCGGCGCTGCTGCTACTCGACGAACCCGCCACCGGCCTCGATCTCGCTGCCCGCGAACAACTCCTGACGGCGCTGGACTCGCTGCGTGCCGAACATCCCGGGCTCGCCAGCATCCTGGTCACCCACCATCTCGAGGAAATCCCCACCTCGACCACCCACGCGTTGCTGATCCGCGACGGTCGCGTGCACGCTCAGGGGCCTGTCGACACGGTGCTGACCACGGACAACATCAGCACGTGCTTCGACCATCCGATCGACATCTCTCGCCGTCGTGGGCGGTGGGTGGCCACCGCGGCCCACCGCTGACGGTCAGTCGAAAACGATGACCTGACGGATGGCGTTGCCGTCGGCCAATTCGTCCATGCCGCGGTTGATCTCGTCCAACGTGATGCGCGAGGAGATCAGCTTCTCGACGGGCAGTCGACCCTCGCGCCACATCTGGGCGTACGTCGGAATGTCGCGTGCCGGGACGGCCGAGCCGAGGTAACTACCGATGATCGTGCGCGCCTCGGCTACCAGACCGAGAGGTGAGATCGACGAACGGGCGTCGGGAGCAGGCAGGCCGACGGTGATCGTCTTTCCGCCGGGAGCGGTTGCCGCGACTGCAGTTTCGAATGCACGGGCGTTGCCCGCTGCCTCGATGACGATGTCCGCCTTGATCCCCTTCTCTGCGAGATCCGCAGGCGAATAAACCTGTGTTGCACCCAGATCGGTTGCGGCGACGAGCTTGTCGGGGACGCCGTCGACACCGATGACCTCACCCGCACCGATCGATACCGCGGTCAGTACGGCCGCCATGCCCACTCCGCCGAGGCCGACCACCATCACCGACTGCCCCGGCTTCGGAGTTCCGGCGTTGAGGACAGCGCCGCCGCCGGTGAGCACTGCACAACCGAGGACCGCCGCGATGTCGGCTGGGATGTCGTCGTCGACCGGTACCACCGACTTTCTACTGACCACTGCGTGTGTGGCGAAGCCGGAGACTCCGAGGTGGTGCTTGATCTCGGCACCGTCTCGATGCAATTTGATGTCTCCGCCGAGCAACGTGCCCGCATTGTTCGACGCGCTTCCCACGACGCAGGGCATCTGGCCGTCCGTGGCGCACCCCGCGCAGTCACCGCAGCGCGGCAGGAACGTCATGACCACACGGGTTCCGACTGTTATGTCGTCGACGCCCGCGCCGACTTCCTCGACGCGGCCCGCGGCCTCGTGGCCGAGCAGCATCGGCACCGGACGAACGCGATTACCGTCGACCACCGACAGATCCGAGTGGCACAGTCCGGCGGCTTCGATCCGGACGAGCAGTTCCCCGTCACCCGGTGAGCCCAGTTCGAGATCGGAGACGGTGATGGGATGCGAGTCCGCGAAGGGACGAGATCGGCCGATTTCTTCGAGTACAGCGCCGCGAATCTTCATCCCGCCAGACTATGCGGCTGCGCCGCATGTGCGTGGAACTTCGTAGCCCACTACGAAGTTCCACTCACATGGGCCGCAGGCCCTCACAGCGGCAGACGGGGCCTGAGCAGGTGCGCAACCAACGCCGTCCAGCCGGTTTGGTGTGTTGCTCCGAGTCCCTCGCCGGTGTCTCCGTCGAAGTACTCGTTGAACGTGGGGTGCTCACTCCACAGTGGATCGGAACTCGATTCGATCCGCCGACCGTCGGCAGGCCGCTTGCCGTCGACAGGACGGAACAGTCCTGCCAAGCCGTTGTCGATCAAGTCTGCGGCATCGGTGAGAGTGCGATGGTTTCCCGAGCCGGTGGGAATTTCGATGGTGAACGAGTCGCCGTAGTAGCGCCCGTAGGCGCGCAGCTTGTCCGCCAACAGCACGTTCACCGGGAACCACACCGGCCCTCGCCAATTGGAGTTGCCCCCGAACATTCCGGTGCGCGACTCCCCCGGCTCGTACTCGATGGACAGGCTTCGACCGTCGACGTCGAACGTGACCGGCTCGCGGTACGAAGCCGACAAGGAACGAATACCGAACTCCGACAAGAACTCTTCCGAGTCGAACATGCGAGAGAGGATCCGCTTGAGACGTTCGGGCTGCACGAGGGTGAGCAGAAGGCGCACCTCGTTGCCTTCCCGACGCGCCAGCAGCGGTGAGACCATTTCCGGCCGACGGTGCTGAACCCACCGCAGCCGCGCCGCGAGGTCCGGGCACTCCGCCTCGACCCAGGGCGGAATTTCCGTGGCCCCGAGAATGGGAAGCAGACCGACCATGGATCGCACTCGCATCGGTACCGCGTCGCCCTCGGGTTGCACGAGGACGTCGTAGAAGAATCCGTCTTCCTCGTGCCACAGCGAAATGTGCTGCGAACCGAACGAGTTGACCGCCTTCGCGATCGAGAGGAAATGCGAGAAGAACTTGGTCGCGACGTCGTCCCAGGCGCTGTCGTGGCGCGCGAGCTCGAGTGCGATCTTGAACATCTGCTGGCAGTAGAACGCCATCCAACTCGTGGCGTCGGACTGTTCCAGACGGAAACCGGGCGGCAGCGGAGCGGAGCGATTGAACAATCCGATGTTGTCCATACCGAGGAACCCGCCCTCGAAGATGTTCGACCCCTCCGAATCCTTGCGATTGACCCACCACGCGAAGTTGAGCAGCAACTTCGTGAACACCCGGACCAGGAACTCGCGATCCCGGTACCCGTCGATCCGATAGACGTGCCAGGCCGCCCAGGCGTGGACCGGAGGGTTGACGTCGCCGAACTCCCATTCGTAGGCCGGCAGTTGGCCGTTGGGATGCATGGCCCATTCCCGGCACATCAGGACCAACTGCTCCTTCGCGAAGTCCGGGTCCACATGTGCGAGAGGAATAGCGTGAAAGGCCAAGTCCCACGCGGCGAACCACGGATATTCCCACTCGTCGGGCATCGAAATCACATCGGCCAGTGCGAGGTGACGCCAATGGGCGTTACGGCCCTTGGGGTCCTGACGCGAGTGCGGAGCCGGGGCTCCCACTTTGTCGCCCTCGATCCACTGCTCGACGTCGTAGCGGTAGAGCTGCTTGGTCCACAACAGCCCCGCATATGCCCGCCGCGCCACGTGTCGATCGGCATCGGTGAGGTCGGCACCGATCACTGCGCCGTAGAACTCGTCCGCCTCCGCACGACGGTCACCGGTGACCGCGTCGAATCCCGCACCGAACGTCTGCTCGTCCGGCCGATGGGGCGACAAGCGCAGTCGCACCGATTCGGTTGCGCCCGAGGCGATGTCGTCGAATTTATACCAGAATGCAGCCTTCGTTCCGGTCTGCTCGGGGTTCACCGCACCATGTTCGCCGTCGACGACATGTCGGCCGATACCGTCCTTGGGGTACTTCGACAGGTTGTCCTGCCCCCACAAGGACTCTGCATTGGTTTCGTTGTCGCAGAACAACACTGACGGCGATCCCTCGGCACTGAGGTAGTACCGACCGAGAAAGCCGTGATCGGCGGCAACGGCCTCGAGGCCGCCGGCCAGAACTTCCGGTCGGGTCAGCTGGGTGAGCGATCCGCCGCGATCGTCGCGCCCCCACGACCAGGTGTTGCGCAGCCACAGTTGCGGCAGCAGATCGACCGACGCCGCCTCCGGTCCGTGGTTGGTGATGGAGATGGTGATGCAGATGTCGTCGGGCGAGGCCTTCGCATACGTGACCTGGACGTCGAAGAACCGGTTCTCGTCCAGGATCCCGGTATCGGCCAATTCGTATTCGCGGTCGTCTCGGCCGCGTCGGGCACTCTCCTCGCGCAGGTGCGCGTACGGATACTCCGCGTGCGGGTAGCGGTAGAGCCACTGCATCCAACTGTGCGTCGGAGTGCCGTCGATCGCCCAGAAATACTCCTTGACGTCCTCGCCGTGATTTCCCTCCTCGTTGGCCAACCCGAAGAGTCGTTCCTTCAGAATCGGATCCTTGCGATTCCACAGGGCGAACGCGAAATTCAGGAAACCGAATCGATCGCAGATTCCACCGATTCCGTCCTCACCCCAGCGGTAGGCACGCTTGTGCGCCTGATCGAACGGAAACGACGCCCACGCGTTTCCGTCCTCGGAGTAGTCCTCGCGCACCGTGCCCCACTGCCGTCCCGCCAGATACGGGCCCCACTGACGCCATGGCCCGCTGACCCCTGGTGACTCCGCCAAACGGTTGTGTTCGACGGTGGACGGGGTGGGAACGCTCACGGGATTGGTGGTCACGGCACACAGTCTGGTGCTTCCCGGTCAGCGATGCACGCCGACATTGGCGGCGAGGTACCCGACTCGGCGTTGCACCGCGGCGATCTCTCGGATGCCGTCGGTGAGCAGACTGCGCTCGAGCGGTGAGAGATCGGCCATGATCAGCACATCACCGGGCCGATGGCCTGCCGTCATCTGATCGATCTGGTGTGACAGCCGCAGCCGTTGAAGCAACGCGAACACCTCGGTCAACGTCGTGACGTCCCGTTCGGAGAGCATCCCGTTGCCCGACGCGGCCGCCAGACGCGCCGGTGTCGAGGCCGAGGCCATTCCCACCGACAGTCCACCCCACCGAGCGAGATTGACGATGGGAGTCAGTGCATGGGCCTTGAGGTCGAACGTACCGCCGCGCCGCGCCAGCACGTCGCGCAGCGAACGCAGCCTGGCCCGTCCGGCAAGGGCGTCGCGAAGTTGCAGCCGCAGTGCATCGGGGTTGTCGACCAGCAGTCGGCGATAGGCCTCGGGAACGGTGTTCAACTCCCGCGGGCCCCACACCACCCTGCCGTCGATCATCAGCGACGACATGATGAGGCCGGAGTCCCCAGCCGGAGTGGAGCCTGCGGAACGACCAGAGGTTCCTGCTTTGCCACGATCGCCGAAAGGGTTGCTGAGCCAGTGGGCCGCGGCACTTTCCCATTGCCCGGCCGAGCGTGCGAATCTCGGCGAGCTCGCAACCGCACCGTTGGTGTCGGACGGCAACCCGGCACCGTCGAGGCTCGCGTGTACCCGAGCGGCCAGGCCCATCAGCACTTCGTCGCGAGTTCTCGGCACCGAGTTCGATCGTCCACGCACGTAGGGGTCGGCGGTGGTATCGGACCAAGTCAGAGCGCTGTCGACATCCGAGGAGGGCATCGCCTCCCGACGGGCGACGCTGCCCAGGGTGATCCAGGCGAAGTTGTGTCGCGGTACTTCGGGCCGCGCCGCCCATTCGATCTCCACGGCTCGGCGAACGAGGCTGTCGACCACGACGGACAGAATCGCGCTGACGGCCAGGGCGTCGGTCCCACCCCGGAACAGGTCCGCCACCAATCCCGGAACGAGCCTTCCCGCGTCGGCGAGTTCGGCCGATGTCGCTGCCGAGGTCACCGCGCGACGAACCACGAAGCTGCGACGCGTGGACGCGGCATGCAGATCGGAGTCCTCGACGACGCCGAGAACCTCGCCTCGGCTGGACACGACGGGCATGTGCCGCAGTCCCAGCTCGAGCATGTCCATCAGGACGGTGCCGGCCAACCGGTCCGCGGTGACCGTCTCTGTGGGCGACGTCATGACGTGCTCGACCGGGGTGTCGACGCCGATTCCCGCGGCGACCACCCGCACCCTGAGGTCACGGTCGGTGAATATTCCGTAGCGCGAACCTCGCAGCGGAACCAGGACGTACGAGCTGCCCTGTTCGGTCATGTGCCGAACTGCGTCTCGGACGGAGGTGCCGACGGAGACGAACACCGGTGGGGCCGAGAGCAGTTCGCCGACGGCGCGGCCGGCACTACCCTCGGCCGCCCCACCGCGATGCGTGCTGGCCGAGGTGACGGCGTCGGCCAGAAACGCCAGCCCGGTCGGCGTTGCGAACAGCGGTCGAATCAGCTCTCCGGGCAACCGAAGAACGGTGCTCGGCTCGGTTGCGCGCGCACAGAATTCGACCGTCCCGCCGACGAGCAACGCCGAGAAACCGAAGACCCCGCCCGGACCGATGGTGTCGATCGGTACGGCGGCGGGCGAGGTGTCGTCGGAGTGCACGATCACCACTCGACCGGTACGCACCACCCACACGGTGTCGGCCACATCGAGCTTCGACGTCGGGCCCACAACCCATGCGCCACTGGCATAGTCGAGTTCGACGGCTGCTCCGGCGATGTCGGTCAGTACCGCAGGTGACGCGCCTTGGAACGGTGGGTGCGCGCCGAGGAAGTCGGCAAGCTCCGATCTATCCGCCACGGATCAGGTCGGCGCACTTTTCCGCCATGGTCATGACCGTGATGTTGGGATTGACATACGGCAGCTTCGGCATCGCCGACGCGTCGACCACGCGTAGGTTCGAGATGCCCTTGACGCGCAACTCGGGATCGAGCACGGCCATGGTGTCGTCCACCGATCCCATCCGCGCCGTGCCTGCCGGGTGATAGACCGTGTTGTGGGTCCTGTGCACGTAGTCGAGCAGATCATCGTCGGTGATGGCATCGGGCCCGGGTGCGAGTTCGCGTTCGATCCAACCCGCGAGTGGACCGTCTGCGGCGATCGCGCGCGCCAGCTTCAGCCCGGCAAGCATCACCGCGTCGTCATGGCCGTCGGGATCGGTGAAATAGCGCGGATCCACCTTGGCGCGATCGCGAAAGTCCCTGCTGCGCAACCGAACAGTTCCCCTAGAACGACCCTGAGAGACGTTGGGCGTCAAACAGAACCCGTTGTCGGTGGTCGGATAACCCCATCGGAGAGTGTTCATGTCGAACGGCACGCTGCCGTAGTGCATCATGATGTCCGGGTAGTTCAGCGACGAGTCGGTCTGCGCGAACACGCCGATCTCCCACCACTGCGAGGACGTGGTGACCATGGGCTTGCTCGCCTCCCAGAACACCAGCCCCTCGACGTGGTCGTCGAGGTTCTCTCCCACTCCCGGTGAATCGACCCGAACGGTGATTCCCATCTCCTGCAGGTGTGCCGCCGGTCCGATTCCGGAGAGCATCAACAACTTCGGAGTGTCGATGGCACCGGCGGTGACGATCACTTCGCGTCGCGCGGACACGGTGTCGTAGCCGGTCAGGTCGGGGCGTTGGTACCGCACACCCGTCGCGGTCAGCGACTCGTCGATCAGAATCTCGCTGATCCAGCAGTCGGTGCGCACCTCGAGGTTGGGCCGCGAGCCGATGATCGGGTGCAGGTAGGCATGGGACGTCGACATACGCGACCCGTCCTCACCCGCATTGATCTGAAACCAACCCGCACCGTTGAGTACAGGCGTTCCGCGATTGAATGCGACTGTCGGAAGGCCTATTCCGGCGGCCGATTCGAGCACTGCCGCACCGCAGGGATCGTGCGGCGGCACGTCGCGTATCCGCACGGGTCCGTCGTGACCGCGGCCGGTGTCGTTGTTCTCCACGCGCGCAACGAAAGGAAGGATGTTCGACGCGCCCCAGCCCGTCGCGCCGGCCGCAGCCCAATCGTCGAGAGTTTCGGCCGGCGGATGAAAAGCGATGCAGGAGTTGTGCGACGAACAGCCGCCGAGCACTTTCGCACGCGCATGCCGCATGAAGCTGTTGCCACGTTCCTGCGGTTCGACGGGGTAGTCCCAGTCATAGCCGGAGTCGAGCAGATGCATCCACTCGACGAGTTCCAGGATCGCTTTGTCGCCGACGTCGGTGGGACCTGCCTCGACCAGGCAGACGCTGACGGAAGGATCCTCGCTCAGCCGCGCGGCCAGGACGCACCCCGCCGTGCCACCTCCCGCGACGACGTAATCGAACTGGGTGTCTGTCACTGCACGCTCCTTCTAGTTGCCCGTGGAGGCATGTGATTTCAGAGTGCCGATGTGCTTGCGCCCCTTGATTGCGTACCACAGCAGGCCCACGCCCAGGATGCCACCGATGTAGACGAACGCACCGAACGTGTTGTACCAGGGGGTTCCGTACACGGCCTCGCGCGGCCAGGCGAGGTTGAGCGCCATCCCGGCACCCCACACCACCGCCGCAATGTTGACCGGCAGGCCGAACTTACCCATCGTGAAGTATCCGCCGGGTTTGAGATCCTCCGGCGGCCACTCGCCTTTGATGCGCTTGACCAACAGTGGTCCGGTGACCATCAGATACGCGAGATAGATCATGATGATCGCGATCGAGGTGAGGACCGTGAAGATCTGCGGCTGACCGATGTTGACGACGAGGATCACGATGGCCAGCACTCCGATGGTCACCGCGGGCACCACCGGGGTCTGCGTCTTCGGATTCACCTTGGCCAGGCTTTCGCCGAAGGGCAACGCGTTGTCTCGCGCCATGGCGAACGTGAGCCGGATCGCCGCGGTGTGTACTGCCAGTGAGCAGACGAAGACCGCAATGACGATGCAGATGAGGAAGACGGTGCCGAGCGGGCCCCACATCACCGATTCGACGATGGATTGCAGGCTGCCGTCGGGGCTGCCGAGGGAAGGATCGTTCAGGTCCGGCGCGGCCATGACGGCGAACACCAGGATGGCTCCACCGATGACGAACGACGCGAGGATGGCGCGAAAGATCGCCTTGGGAGCGGTGCGCCGAGGTTCGACGGTTTCCTCCCCGAGCGAGCTCGCGGTGTCGAATCCGTACATGACGTATCCCGACGCCAGCGACGCGACCAGGAAGGCACCGAGGTAGCCGCCGCTCTCACCGGCACCGTAGCCGTTGGTGGAGAAGAACACCTCGGGTCCCCGAGTGATGTTGGCCGCGAGCAAGATCGCGATGAGCACGGCCGCGATGAGTTCGATGAACACACCCGCACTGTTGATCATCGCCATCAGTCGAACGCCCAGCGCGTTGATCGTGGTGGTGATGGCGATCAGAATCGCACCGAGCAGCACTGCATTGGCCGCGAAGTCGGTGGCACCCGAGCCGTCACCGATGATCTGAAATCCGCTCCAGATACGTGGCAGATTCAGCTGCAGAGCGAGGGCAACGGCGGCCAGTGTCACGATCGATGCCGTGAGCATCAACCAGCCCGCCGACCAACCGACGATCCTGCGGCCCAACAGCTTCGCCCAGTTGTACACCGATCCCGCCACCGGATACTTCGCGGCCAACTCCATGAAGCACAGTGCCACGCAGAGCTGACCGACGAAGACCGCAGGCCACGACCACAGGTATGCCGGTCCGGCGGTGCCGAAGCCGAAGTAGAACAGCTGAAAGGTGCCGGTGAGGATCGAGATGTAGCTGACGCCTGCGGCGAAGCTGGCGAATTTGCCGAGACTGCGGTCGAGCGATTCCTTGTAACCGAAATCGTCCATTCCGCTCGAATTGTCGTTCAGTATTGCCATGCCTGTGGCCTTTCCCATCGTGCTCTATCGGGTACCGAACCACCCCGCCGCTGTAGGTGAGGTGTTGTGCCAAATATGCTTCGCTTCTTGATATTCGGACATACCGGACGGTCCGAGTTCGCGGCCGTTCCCGGACTGCTTGAAGCCGCCCCATTCCGCGGCCGCCGTGTAGACACCGAAGTCGTTGAGCCACACCGTTCCATGACGAAGCCCACGCACCATTCTTTCGCCTCGCGCGGCGTCGGACGTCCGAACACCCGCGGCGAGACCGTAATTCGTATCGTTACCCAGCAGAAGCGCCTCGGCCTCGGTGTCGAATCGCTCCACAGTGAGTATGGGCCCGAACGTCTCGTCTTGCACGATATTCATCGACCGATCGCAGTGATCGAAGATGGTGGGCAGGAAATAGCTACCTTTGCTCAAGGACGGATCGTCCGGCTTGGTACCTCCTATGACCAAGGTGGCCCCCTCCTCGATACCCGTCGCCACGAAGCCTTCGATCTTCTCGCGCTGCGCCTGCGACACCAGCGGTCCGGTCTCGCTGGCCGGGTCCATACCCGGCCCCATCACGATGGTCTTCGCACGCTCTGCCACGGCGGCCACGAACCGGTCGGCCACTGATTCCTCGATGATCAGTCGGGTACCGGCCGAACACACCTGACCGGAATGTAGGAACACTCCGGTCAGCACGTTGTCGACCGAATCGGCGAACGACTGCTCGTCGGCCACCGCGTCGGCGAAGACGATGTGTGGATTCTTCCCCCCGAGTTCCACCGCCACCTTCGTGACGTTCTCCGCGGCCGCGGCAAGAATGTGCCTGCCGGTGGCGAGTCCGCCGGTGAAGGAGATGAAGTCGACGTCGCGGTTCCTGGTGAGCGCATCTCCGAGCGTTGCGCCGCTGCCCTGCAGCAGGTTGACCACACCGGCAGGCACTCCCGCTTCTTCCACGAGCTTGGTGAACGCGATGGTGCTCAGTGGCGTCACCTCGCTGGGTTTGAGCACCATGGTGCACCCAGCAGCCAAGGCGGGGGCGATTTTCCACGAGATCTGCAACAGCGGGTAGTTCCAGGGTGCGATCATCACGCAGACACCGATGGGCTCGTGCACCACTCGGCTCAGAATTTCCGGACGGTCGACGTCGATCAGTCGATCTGCCTGCACCACAGCGAGATCGGCATAGAAGCGGAACACCGAGGTGACGTCGTCGATATCGATCTCACTCTCGCCGAACGTCTTTCCGGTATCGAGGGTCTCGATATGCGCCAACTTCGCCTTGTCCCGTTGGAGCAAGTCCGCGATGCGATTGAGCAGATCACTGCGCTCACCCACCGTCACCGAGCGCCAGGGGCCGTCGTCGAACGCTGCCCGCGCCGCGGCAACCGCAGCCAGGGCATCGTCGGGTGTCGCCTCGTCGACGACGGCCACCACGCTGCCGTTGGACGGATCGACGATGTCGCGGGTCCCGCCGTCACCGGCTCCCTGCCATTGCCCGTCGATGAACAACGACGGCCGCAGTGAGCTCGGGTCGAATCCTGCATCGGAGTCGGTCACTCGACACCTTCTTCCGTGTGGGGGCCTGTTGGTGTGTCTACGGTATGCCTCAGCGGCCGGTGACTCCATCGATCTGTTCGCGGATGATGTCCGCGTGCCCGTTGTGCCGCGCATATTCACTGATCATGTGCACGTAGACCATCCTCAATGACATCGGCCCGCCGCGACAGTCGACCGGATCCTCGAACGAGTATTGGGCAGCGACCACGTCCGAGGCCTCGCACTCGGCAGCGAATCGCGCGAAGTCCGACTCTGCACTCGATTCCGTCGCGCCCAGGAAGTCGGAATCCTTACCCAACGCAGCGTCGTACATCGGATCGAACGACATCGACGCCAGTCGCTCTCGAAACCAGATGCGTTCGACCTTCGCGAGGTGCCGGACGAGGCCGAGGAGTGAGAGCGTCGAGTGCGAGAAGGGGCGTTGCGCAAGCTGTTCGGCATCGGCACCGGCACAGATGTTCGACAACGTGGCTCGATGCCAACGCAGCATTCCTTCGAGAATGGGTCTGTCGTCACCGACGAGCGGACCGTCGACGGGATCGGGCGTGGGCGCGGTGAAGCTCATACTGCGATTGTCGAGCACGAAGTGGCTCCTGCCGAACGACCCGCCCGAAACAGAGTGCGAAGCCCCAGCAACAACCCATTCGGACAATTCACACTACGGTGGGATTCATGACAATCGAAGATGTGGGCGGCAGGCGAACGGTGACGGCGGATGAGCTTCTTCTGTTGGTGGGTGATCATCTCCTCATCGAGGAGGGTGTCGCGACCGGGTTCATCGAGAGCGCTGGACAGGTTGCCGAGAACGTGGCGGTGACGGTCACCGATGGCGTCGACGGAACCACCACGACCGAGCGAGTTTTCCTTCCCGACGCCGAGGTGACCATCGAACCAGCCGACCGCGGACGCGCTCCGGTCACGATGTGACGATCGAGTTCAGCCGACACCGAAGTACATTCCTGTAACTCGAGCAACTCGGATCACACCAGCCACACTGGCACCGAACTGAGCTAGGGTGACGAAAACCCGTCATCGTTCAGGAGGGCAGCTGACAATGCGATCCGGCCGACAACAACCGTCGATTCGCGTTGCCGTGGTCTCCTGTGTCGCCGTGTTCGGGCTCGCCATGGGATCCAGTTCGGCGACGGCCGAGCCCGCTGCGCCGATCTCGACCCCAACGATTGCTGACGCAGTACGTTCGGCCGACCCGCAGCAGTACAACGATGCGCAGAATGCTCTGGTCAAGGGTCGCTACGAGGCCGGTTTCGCCGCACTGGACGCGGTTGCCACCGCCGCACCGAACGATGCCAATGTCGCAGCACTGCAGACGTTCTACGCCAACGCAACCGATGATGCCGACGCGCGAGCGCAGCACTCGGCCCGCCTGCACGCCCTGTCTCCCCCGCTTGCCGATGCGGTGGATCGGGCTATCGAAGTCATCGACGAGGCGGCGACGGAGGCGATCGACTTCGCGCCTGAGACCGATGGCGTGAGGACGGCAATCGTGGTGCTCGGCCTGGGCCTGAACGACGACGGCAGTATGGCACCGGAATTGGTGCAGCGCTTGAAATCCGCTGCCGCGGTCGCCGAGCGTTCCCCCGAATCACCCATCATTATCACCGGTGGAAATCCGCAGCGCGGCGTCACCGAAGCCGAAGCGATGAAGAAGTGGCTGATCGACAACGAGATTGCGGCCGACCGCATTCACGCCGAGTCCACTGCGAATTCGACGGTGCAGAATGCGCAGCGCGCCACCTCACTGGCCGCTGAGATCGGTGCTGTGAATCTGGTGCTCGCAACAACTCCCAGCCATCTTCGGCGAGCGATCTCCGACTTCGAGATCGCCGGTGCCGACGTGATCGGTGCTGCCACATCCACCCCCGACGATCTTCCGGCCCTGCCCGCGCTCGCACCGACAGCACGGTTGGGCATGACCGTCGACGCCACCAAGATCATCGGGATACCGCGCACCTACTGACGCATCCACCCGCGCAGCACCGACGCCGCCCCGGCGTCGAACATCACCCGACGATCCTCGTCGTCGGCCATCCCGGGTATCGACAACTCGAGCGACACCAGACCGTGCACGATCGCCCAGAACGAGTGGCTGATCACGTCCACCGACGCGCCGCTCATCGTGCCTGCCTCGACGGCGCTCGCCACCGCCGCCCGAAGCGGATCCATCGCGGCGGCCGCGAGGTGTGCCTGATCGGACACGTCGACCGAACCGAGCACTCCGCCGAACATCACTGCGTAGAGGTGTGGGTTGGCCATGGCCCAGCGGCGGTACGCAAATGCCAGTTCGCGCAGGTCGACCTCGGATTCCCCGGTGACAGGAACGCTGCGTTGCGCGTCACCGAAACTCAAGAACGACGCGCCGAACAAAGCCACCAGCAGCTCCGCTCGACCGCCGAACAGCGAGTAGATGGCCGTGGTCGAGGTGCCCTGCGCGGCCGCGAGTTTACGCAACGACAACGAATCGACGCCATGGCGCGCAACGGTTTCCGCCGCGGCCTCGAGTAGCCGGGTGCGCAGTTCGGCATCGTGAATTCTGGGTCTCGCCACTTGCGAAATCTATCACAACAGTGTTTTATAACAGTGTCACGTCATGCACTCGGCCCCGAAACGAACAGACGGGAACACGTCATGCAATCCATCATCGACGGCCGCACCACGGTCGAATCCGACCGCGACACCGTCACGGTCTTCCTCATCGGAATGCGCATCAACAATCCCCTTGCCGTTCGCTCCTGGCTTCCTGCCGCGCGCGCGATGCCGCGGATGCTCAGCCACCTCGAGCAGGATCCCACCTCCGGACTGCTCGGCTACCACTCGTGGTTGGGCCGCACCACCATGCTCGTCAGTTACTGGCGCAACGCGGAAGACCTGACGCGATTCGCCTCCGATCCCGACGCACCACATGCCCCCGCATGGCGTGCCTTCAACCGATCGGTCGCTGCGACCGGCCATGTCGGCGTATGGCACGAAACCTATACCGCGACAGCCCAGGACAGTGAAGCGATCTACGTCAACATGCCGACATTCGGCCTCGCGGGAGCCATCGGTGGAATCCCCGTCGGCGCCGGCTCGCACACGTGGAAGCAGCGAATGAAGTCCGCGAAGTAAGCCTGTACGAGCTAGAGGAAGTTCCCGGCCCGCGCGGCGATATCGAGAACGGGCTGAGGAAAGACTCCCAGTGCCACGGTGACGACCACCGACACCCCGATCGCACAGGCCACCGGCGCGGTAGGACGCACCACCGTGGCGGTCCGTTCGCTGGGTTCGGTGAAGAACATCAGCACGATCACGCGCACGTAGAAGAACGCTGCAATCGCACTGCACACCACTCCGACCACGACCAGTGCGGCTCCCCCCGCACCCGAGGCTGCGCTGAACACCGCGAACTTACCGATGAACCCACTGGTGAGCGGGATCCCGGCGAACGAGAGCAGAAACAAACCGAACACAGCGGCGACGAGCGGCGAGCGGCGACCGATACCCGCCCATCGCTCCAGGTCGCTCACCTCACCGCGTTCGTCTCGGGCCAGACCGATGACCGCGAATCCACCCAGCGTGCTGAAGGCATAGGCAAGCAGGTAGAACATCGTGGCCGACACCCCCGAATCACGTACATCACTCGAACTACCCAGCGCAGTCACTCCGGTGAGGATGAACCCGGTGTGCGCCACGGACGAGTAGGCCAGCATCCGTTTGACGTCGGTCTGCGTCACCGCGACAACCGAACCGAGCACCATCGTCGCGATGGCGATAACCCACAACATCGGACGCCAACTCGACTCGAGACCGGGCAGCGCCATTCCGAAGATTCGCAGAATCGCACCGAAGGCCGCCACCTTGGTCACGGTGGCCATCAGCGCCGTCACCGGAGTAGGGGCACCCTGGTAGACGTCGGGAATCCACGAATGGAAAGGCACGGCACCGATTTTGAACAGCAGACCCACCGCGAGCAAGGCGGTTCCGATCAGCGCGAGTGATCTGCCCTGACCGTTTGCCGTGATGGCGTCGGCGATGCCGTCCAATCGGACCGTCCCGGCGTAGCCGTAGAGGAACGCGACTCCGAACAGGAAGAACGCAGACGAGAACGCGCCCAGCAGAAAGTATTTGAGGGCTGCTTCCTGAGAGAGCAGTCGTCGTCGTCTCGCTAGTCCGCACAGCAGATACAGCGGCAACGACAGTACTTCCAGCGCCACGAACATCGTCAGCAGATCCGTGGACGCCGGAAACAGCAGCATGCCGCCGATCGCGAACATCGCCAGTGGAAAGACCTCGGTCTGGGCGACGCCTGCATCGATGGCCTGCTTCTCTGCCACGCTGCCCGGCGTGGTCGAGGCCTGCGGAGTGAACGAGTCGATGCGGCGCTCGGCCCCAGCCCCGGTGACGGCGACGGTGCGCTCCGCCAACAGTGCGATGGCCGGAATTGCCACGAGCACAATGGTTCCCTGCAGGAACAGAGTCGGTCCGTCGATCGCGACGGCCCCGTTCATCGCGGCTGCCTCGGTGCCGGCCAGGCCGAGCACTGCCACGAGGGCGCCGACCAGCCCTGCCAGAGCGAGACCCACGTGGGTTGCGCGACGAGCACGTAGCGGTACGAACGCCTCGACGAGAACCCCGAGAACCGCGACACCGAAGACGATCAACATGGGCGACAGCAGACCGTACTGCACTTCGGGAGTGGTCATCGTTGACCTCCTGCACTGTCGACGATCGTGGATTGCACTGCCGGAGTGATGATGTCGAGTGCCGGTTTCGGGTACACCCCGAACACGATCAGCAGCGCGAGCAACGGGATCACCACCAACGCCTCACGGGGAACGAGATCGGAGATCTTGTCGGTGCCCTCTCGGACCGGCCCCGTCATCACCCGTTGATAGAGCCAGAGAATGTAGATCGCCGACAGCACGAGCGCACCGGTGGCCACGATTGCGGCGACGCCGTAGCGACCGAATGTGCCGATCAGCACCAAGAATTCGCTGATGAACGGGGCAAGACCGGGTAGCGAGAGCGTGGCCAGACCAGAGATCAGAAACGTTCCGGCGAGCACCGGCGCGACCTTCTGGACGCCGCCGTAGTCGGCGATCGCGCGTGAACCACGACGGGACACGAGAAAGCCTGCGATCAAGAACAATGCGGCGGTGGAGATTCCATGGTTGACCATGTACAGCGTGGCACCGGCCTGACTCTGACCGGTCATCGCGAAGATGCCGAGGATGATGAATCCGAAGTGCGAAATCGAGGTGTAGGCAATGAGTCTCATCATGTCGGTCTGACCGATCGCCAGTATCGCGCCGTACACGATTCCGATCACTGCGAGCGTGATGATCCACGGGGCGAATGTCTGCGACGAACCGGGAAACAGCTCGAGGCAGAAGCGCAGCATCGCGAACGTACCGACCTTGTCCACCACCGACATCATCAGCACTGCCGTCGCAGGGGTGGACTGCACTGCGGCGTCGGGTAACCACGTATGGAACGGCCACAGGGGCGCCTTGATCGCGAACGCGAGCATGAAACCGAGAAACAGCGCGTTGAGCACTGCCGGATCCACACCGAGCCCGCCCGATGCCGCTGCATCCGCGATTGCGCGTAGATCGAACGTCCCGCCGTCGAACGGACCGTCGGGCCGGGCTGTGACTACGTACAACCCGATGACGGCAGCCAGCATCACCAGACCACCGAACAGGTTGTAGAGCAAGAACTTCACTGCGGCGCGCGTTCGATGGACTCCCCCGAAGCCACCGATGAGGAAGTACATCGGAATCAGCATTGCCTCGAAGAAGATGTAGAACAGCAGTACGTCCAAGGCGAGGAACGAGACGATCACCATGGACTCGACCACCAGGATCAACGCCATGTAGGTGTGCGAGACCCGACGCGATCCGTAGTTCGCGACGCGGCTGCCGTCGTGCCAGCCCGCAACGAGCAGCAGCGGAGTCAGAACGGTGGTGAGCAACACCAGAACGAGCCCGACTCCGTCGAGTCCGAGTGTGTAGCGCGCACCGAATGCCGCTATCCACGAATGGTCTTCGAGGAACTGGTAGCGATCGCCACCGGAGTCGAATGCCACGGCGAGTACCACCGACACCGCGAGTGTGCCGGCGGCGAAGCCCACGGCGACGCTGCGTGCGATCGTCGGTCGATCGGCCGGGATCAGGGCGACGACAATCGCGCCGAGAATCGGCAGAACCCACAGGACGGTCAGCCAGGGGAACGTCACAGGACCACCACCATCAGCACGACGAGAACTGCCCCCGCGAACATCGCCAACGCATAGGACCGTACGAATCCGGTCTGCAGTCGCCTCGATCGAGTGGATACTCCGCCGATCGATCTCCCCACCCCGTCCACGACCGCGTCGATACCCGCCTTGTCGGCGAATACCATTGTGTTCGTGAGCTTTTGACCGGGCCGCATGAATGCTGCCTCGTTGAAGGCGTCGCCGTACAGGTCAGCGCGTGCGGCTCTGGTCAGCACCGATACGTCCTCGGGTGGAGTCGGGGGAACGTCACGAGCGATGTACTTCCGGTACGCGACGCCTGCACCCACGAGTACCACCGCCAGAACTGCGACCGTCACGACCCAGGCAGGTATCGCGTGTTCTTCGTGTGCCGATCCCACCACCGGTTCCAGCCACGTCTCGAGGCGTCCACCCACCGCAAGGAAGGCACCCGATGCCACCGAGCCGACGGCCAACAGAATCATGGGGGCTGTCATCGTCGCCGACGCTTCGTGCGGATGTGCTTGCGCCGCCCAGCGTTTCGGGCCGAAGAACGTCATCAGCATCACCCGAGTCATGTAGAAGGCCGTCAAGCCCGCACCGAGCAACGTGACGCAGCCCAGCACCACACCTGCCGCTCCCCCGGCCGCGAACGCGATCTCGATGATCGGATCCTTGGCGAAGAAACCGGAGAACGGCGGAACTCCGATGATGGCTAGGTAGCCGAGACCGAACGTGACGAACGTGATCGGCATCGCGGCACGGAGCCCGCCGAACCGTCGCATGTCGGTCTCGTCGTTCATCGCGTGCATCACCGAGCCGGCCCCCAGGAACAGGCCTGCCTTGAAGAATCCGTGCGACAGCAGCAGCACGATGGCGAAGGCATAGCCGGACGGGCCGAGTCCGGCCGCGAGCACCATGTACCCGATCTGACTCATCGTCGAGGCGGCGAGCGCCTTCTTGATGTCGTCTTTCGCACAACCGATGACGGCACCGAACAGCAACGTCACCGCGCCGACCGTGACGGTCGCTGCCCGCGCCACCGGCGAGGCCTCGAACACCGGTCCGGATCGGACGACGAGATACACGCCGGCGGTGACCATCGTCGCCGCGTGGATGAGTGCGGAGACCGGCGTCGGGCCCTCCATCGCGTCGCCGAGCCACGACTGCAGCGGCACCTGGGCCGACTTCCCGCAGGCCGCCAGCAGCAACATCAGTGCCATGGCGGTCGCCACCGATTCACCCGCGTTCCCGATTCCCGCGAACACCACGTCGTACTGCACAGACCCGAAGTTCACGAACATGATCATCAGGGCGATGGCCAAGCCGATATCGCCGACGCGGTTGACCACGAACGCTTTTCGAGCAGCCGTCGCTGCCGATGGCTTGTGTTGCCAGAATCCGATGAGCAGGTACGACGCCAGACCGACACCCTCCCACCCCAGATAGAGGCCGAGGAAATTGTCTGCCAGCACCAGCAGCAGCATGGCTGCGAGAAACAGATTGAGGTACGCGAAGAAGCGTCGCCGCTCCGGGTCATGGCTCATGTACCCGATCGAGTACACGTGAATGAGTGATCCGACCCCGGTGATCAACAGGACGAAACAGATCGAGAGTTGATCGGCACGCATGCCGAAGTCGACCTGCAATTCGTCGACGGGCACCCAGCGGAACAGCGTGTGAGTCAGTGTTCTGTCCGACTCGTCCCGTCCGAGCATCGACGAGAACACCAGCGCCGCAACGACGAACGACGACACCGCGGCGGCCGTCGCGAGAAGGTGGCCCCACGAGTTGCAGCGCCGGCCACCGAGCAGAAGGACGGCCGCACCGAACGCCGGCAGAGCCGGGAGAAGCCACAGGATCGACATCGTTTCTGCTCCCCCGTCAGTTCTTCATCAGATTGTTCTCGTCCATCGAGATCGAGCGACGAGAACGGAAGATGGCCATGATGATCGCCAGGCCCACCACCACCTCGGCTGCAGCGACCACCATGGTGAAGAACGCGAACAATTGGCCGTCGAGATTGCCGTGCATGCGAGAGAACGTGACGAACGCGAGATTGACTGCGTTGAGCATCAATTCGATGCACATGAACACGATGATGGCGTTGCGCCTGACGATGACTCCCGCCGCGCCGATCGTGAACAGCAGAACCGACAGGTAGAGGTAATTCTCTGGATTCATCGCGCGTCACCCCCGTCCACCTTGTACTCGATGCCTCGATCGGCGAACAGTGCGTTGACGGACGAGTCCGACTCGCTTCCGTCCGGGAGCAGAGCCCGTCGATCGACGCCGTTGTGACGAGCGAACACACCGGGGCTCGGCAGCGGCGTCACCCTGGAGCCGTCACGGAACCGGTCCTGCGACATCTCACGCTGACCCTTCACCGGTCCCAGGGCCTCCCGGTGCGCCAGAATCATCGCCCCGATGGTGGCCGTGATCAACAGCGCGCCGGTCAGCTCGAACGCCCAGACGTACTCGACGAAGATCAGCTCGGCCAGGCCTTCTACGTTCCCGGTGGAGTTGGCCGCGTCGAGTCCGGCGAACTCGAGTCGCCCGGCGCGGGCCGAGTCGCGCAGCAGCACCCCGATGATCAACAGCCCGAAGCCGATTGCGATGACGACGGCCGCGATACGGTGCCCGCGCAGTGTCTCGGTCAACGACTCCGAGGTGTCGACCCCGACGAGCATCAGGACGAAGAGAAACAGCATCATGACCGCGCCGGTGTAGACGACGATCTGCACGACACCGAGAAACAGGGCCCCTTGGGCCATGTAGAAGGTAGCGAGAACCACCATGGTGGCCGCGAGGAACAGTGCCGAGTAGACGGCCTTCGTGCTCATCACCACACCCAATGCACCGATGACCGCAACGACACCGAGGGTCCAGAACTGCACGGCCTCGCCGGTGGAGGTTGCCTCGAGCGCGAGCTGAACGGTGGCAGTCATCGAACCGGCCCTCGATCGGTGTCGGCCTCGCTCTCGGCACCGGTGACGGCACCGCGGTAGTAGTCCTCTGCCGAACACCCCGGTGCCATCGCGTGCGGCGGCGGCACCATGTCCGGCTCCAGCGGTGCCAGCAGCGAATCCTTCTCGTAGATCAGGTCGGCTCTGTTGTCACCGGCCAGTTCGTATTCGTTGGTCATCGTCAGAGCCCGTGTGGGACAGGCCTCCACACACAGTCCGCAGCCGATGCAACGGAGATAGTTGATCTGGTAGACCCCGCCGTATCGCTCGCCCGGCGAGAATCGCTCGGTCTCGGTGTTGTCGGCACCTTCGACATAGATCGCGTCGGCCGGGCAGGCCCACGCACAGAGTTCGCAACCGATGCACTTCTCGAGCCCGTCGGCGTACCTGTTGAGCTGATGGCGGCCGTGATAACGCACCTCGGTCGGCTTCTTCTCCTCCGGATACAGCTCGGTTTCGGGCTTTTTGAACATGGTGGCGAAGGTGACACCGAAACCTGCTATAGGACCGAGGAATTCAGGCATTGGCGTTCTCCTTCTGGGACGCGGCCACGGTGGACCGTGCGCCGGCGTGCCGGCTCGCGATGTTCGTGCCCTGCTTCGGAATGGGAGGTACGGGAAACCCGCCCGCCGCAGCGTCGAACGGTGCGACGGGTGCAGCAGGCGGCAGGTTTCGTGTGCGCGCGCGGCGGCGCAGTAAGAGCAGCAGCGAACCCAGGACGGCGACTGCAAAGATCGTCGACACCACGAACGTGACCAGAGGTACGTCGTATCGCCCGGCCCCCAGTACCCGCACCGTCGCGATCACCATCACCCAGATCAGAGCGACGGGAATGAGGATCTTCCAGCCGAAGTTCATGAACTGGTCGTAACGCAATCGCGGCAACGTCGACCGCAACCAGATGAAGACGAACAGGAACACCCACACCTTGGCGACGAACCAGAGCACCGGCCACCACCCGGAATTGGCACCGCTCCACAGACTCAACGGAATCGGAGCCCGCCAGCCACCCAGGAACAACGTGGTCGCGAGCGCCGACACCGTGACCATGTTGATGTACTCGGCAAGCATGAACATCGCGAAACGCAAGGAGGAATATTCGGTGTGGAACCCGCCCACCAACTCCCCCTCGGCCTCGGGCAAGTCGAACGGCGCGCGGTTGGTTTCACCCACCATCGCCGTCACGTACACCAGGAACGACGGCAACAACAGGAACACGTACCAGGTGTTCTGTTGCGCACCAACGATTCCGGACGTCGACATGGTGCCCGCGTACAGGAACACCGCAGCGAACGAAAGCCCCATCGCAACCTCGTAGGAAATGACCTGAGCCGTCGAACGCAGTGCACCCAGCAACGGATACGTCGAACTCGACGCCCAACCGGCCAGGACGATCCCGTACACACCCACCGAGGTGACCGCGAGGATGTACAGAACCCCCACCGGCAGGTCGGTCATCTGAAGCGGAGTCGTAGTGCCGAACACCGACACCTCGGGACCGAACGGAATCACCGCGAAGGCCATGAAGGCAGGGACCACCGAAATGATCGGAGCCAGAATGTAAATCGGCTTGTCGACGCCGGTCGGAGTGATTCCCTCTTTCAGAGCGAGCTTGATCCCGTCCATCAGAGACTGCAACAGTCCCCACGGACCCACCCGATTGGGCCCGACGCGCATCTGCATCCACGCCATGATCTTGCGCTCGGCATAGATGGCCACGAGCGGTGTGAGCACCAGAAAAACGAAGACCGCCAGGGCCTTGCCGACCACCAGCCACCACGGGTCGGTGCCGAACACCGACAGATCGGTCGGCGCTGCGACAATCACGATGCACCACCCTCGGGTCGTTCCGCAGGCTCCACTCCTGCACCCACGGGTCGTTCCGCAGGCTCCACTCCTGCACCCTGGGGTCGTTCCGCAGGCTCCACTCCTGCACCCCCGGGTCGATCCGCAGGCTCCACTCCCGCACCCTCGGGTCGCTCCGCATGCTGATCCCTGCAAATCCTCACCACCGCACCCGACTCCGCGCCGAGTGAGCCGTACACCGAAGACCCCGGTGAGTTCATCGGCACCCACACCACGTTGTCGGGTAGATCGGTGACTTTCAGTGGCAACGTGATCGAGCCCCGGCCCGTCTCGACCCTGACCAGGTCGCCGGGCGACGCTTCGATGCTCGACGCCGTCGTCTCGGACAGCCTGATCACGGGTGCCCGGCCGGTCTGCGCGAGATTGTCCTCGCCGTCCTGCATCCGTCCCGAATCGATGAGCATTCGCCAGGTGGCCAGAATTGCCTGGCCGATGGAGAGCGTCGGCATATCTCGCCGTGGTGCCACTCGGGCCACAGGAATCCGTGATCCGCTCCAGGCTCCCAGCCGTGCCAGCTCGCCGCGCGCCGCCGCCGCGTCGGGTAGCGACAGTTCGACTCCCATCTGCGCGGCAATGGCGTCGAGAACGCGTTGGTCGGGCAATACTGCGCCGGCACCGAGTGCGGTGTCGAACGTGCGAGGCCTGCCCTCCCAGTCGACGAAGGTTCCGGGCTTGTCGACCACCGGTGCCACCGGAAACACCACGTCGGCCCGCTCGGTGACGGCGCTGTGGCGTAGTTCCAGGCTGACCACGAATGCCGATCGGTCCACCGCGTCGAGCGCACCCTGCGGATCGGGCAGATCGTCCGGGTCGATCCCTGCGGTGATCAGGGCGCGGTCAGGCCCGGCATCCGCCAGTATCGCCGCGGTATCTCGGCCCGCGTCCGTAGGCAGTTCTGTCACTCCCCACACGGCTGCCACCTCGGCGCGGGCGGCGGCGTCGGCGACGGGCCGCCCGCCCGGCAGCAGGTTCGGCAACGCGCCTGCGTCGAGGGCACCGCGCTCTCCTGCCCGTCGCGGAATCCATGCCAGGTTCGCTCCGGTGTCGTCGGCCAACTTCGACGCTGCGGACAATGCACCGGGAACGGAACCGAGCCGCTCGCCCACGAGCACGATCGCTCCCGGGCTCCGGAGGAGCTGGGCGATCGATTCGGTACCCCGGTCACCGACGTGCAGTGCGTCGAGCCACTGTGGTTCCTCGCCGGGAATCGACTGCAGGAGCACCCCGTCGAGCTTGCGCAGACCGCGGCTGGCCCAGGGTGCGATCGACGCCACGACCACGCCGCGCGTCCGGCGCGCCTTGCGCAACCTGAGGAAGACCAGCGGTGACTCTTCTTCCGGCTCGAACCCCACCATCAACACCACAGGAGCGTTTTCGAGATCCGAGTAGGTCACGCCCAGCCCCGTCGCCGCGATACGACCGGCCAGGAACTCCGCTTCCTCGGCGCTGTGAGCACGGTTGCGGAAGTCGATGTCATTGGTGTGCAGCACTGTTCGCGCGAACTTGGCGTATGCGTAGGAGTCTTCGACAGTCGATCTTCCGCCCACGAGTACCGCAGCGTTCCCGATCGACGCAGCCAGTCCCGTTGCCGCCGCCGCCAATGCGGCCGACCAGGACGTCTCGACCAGAGCCCCCGATTCGTCTCTGACCATCGGTGCGCCGATGCGATCCGGCTCGCTGGCGTACTTGAATGCCCACCGTCCCTTGTCGCAGTTCCACTCTTCGTTGACCTGGGGATCGTCACCAGCCAACCGGCGGAGGACCTTGCCACGACGATGATCCGTGCGTTGCGCACAGCCTCCTGCGCAGTGTTCGCACACGCTCGGCGAGGACGTCAGATCGTACGGGCGCGCCCGGAACCGATACTCGGTGTTCGTCAGTGCACCCACGGGGCAGATCTGGACGGTGTTCCCCGAGAAGTAGGAGTCGAACGGCTCGGTGCCGAAGATGCCGACCTGTTGCACGGCACCGCGTTCGAGCAGCTCGATGGACGGATCACCGGCAACCTGCGCCGCGAAGCGAGTACATCGAGCGCACAGGACACAGCGTTCGCGATCGAGCAGAACCTCGGCCGACAACGGAATCGGTTTGGGATACGTACGTTTGGTCTCGGTGAACCTGGACTCGGTGCGACCCGCGGCCATCGCCTGATTCTGCAGTGGACACTCACCGCCCTTGTCGCACACCGGGCAATCGAGAGGATGATTGATCAGCAGCAATTCCATGACGCCACGTTGCGCTTTGCCCGCGACCTCCGACGTCACCTGAGTGCGCACCACCATGCCCTCGGCCACGGTCGTCGTACAGGACGCCAACGGCTTGCGTTGCCCCTCGACATCGACCAGACATTGGCGGCAGGCGCCCACCGGATCGAGCAGCGGATGATCGCAGAATCGCGGAATCTGTACGCCCATCAACTCCGCCGCGCGAATCAACAACGTGCCCTTGGGAACACTGATCTCGTGGTCGTCGATGGTCAGTGTCACCATCTCTACTCGGGTGACCGACTGATCGGGATTGGCAGGAGTGGAGCCTGCGGAACGACCCGGGGATGCAGGAGTGGAGCCTGCGGAACGACCCGAAGATGCAGGAGTGGAGCCCGCGGAACGACCATGTGCTGCTGCAGTCATGACGTCAGCTCCTCTGCCATCAGGGTCGATCGGTGTGGATCGAATGGGCATCCCTGCTCGGTGACGTGACGGATGTATTCGTCACGGAAGTACTTCAGCGAAGACACGATCGGGCTGGCGGCACCGTCCCCCAACGCGCAGAAGGACTTTCCGGCGATGCCGTCGGCGATGTCGAGCAAGGTTGTCAGGTCGGCCTCGGTGCCGGTTCCACCGTCGAGGCGGCGCAGGATTTGTACCAGCCAGTACGTGCCTTCCCGGCACGGTGTGCATTTGCCGCAGGATTCGTGTGCGTAGAACTCGGTCCAGCGCAGCACCGCTCGCACCACGCAGGTCGTCTCGTCGAATATTTGCAGGGCCTTTGTGCCCAGCATCGATCCGGCGGCACCGACGCCCTCGTAGTCGAGTGGGACATCGAGATGCTCGCCGGTGAACATCGGCGTCGAGGATCCTCCCGGCGTCCAGAACTTCAGTTCGTGTCCCGGTCTGATCCCGCCCGCGTAGCCGAGCAACTCCCGCAGCGTGATCCCCAACGGTGCCTCGTACTGGCCTGGACGGCAGACGTGGCCCGAGATGGAGTACAGCGTGAAGCCGGGTGACTTCTCGCTACCCATCGATCGGAACCACTCGATTCCCTTGCGCAGGATCACTGGAACGCTGGCGATCGATTCGACGTTGTTCACCACAGTCGGGCGTGCGTAGAGGCCCGCCACTGCGGGGAACGGTGGCCGCAGCCGAGGTTGTCCGCGCCGACCTTCCAACGAGTCGAGGAGGGCTGTTTCCTCGCCGCAGATGTACGCGCCGGCTCCGGCGTGGATCACCAACTCCAAGTCGAATTTCGTTCCGAGAACACCCTTTCCCAGATAGCCCGCCGCGTAGGCCTCGGCGACCGCAGCCTGCAGCCTGCGTAGCACCGGCACTACCTCGCCGCGGACGTACACGAATGCATGGGATGCGCGAATTGCGTACGCGGCGATCACTATTCCTTCGACCAGCGTGTGCGGGCTCGCCATCAGCAGGGGCATGTCCTTGCAGGTACCCGGCTCGGACTCGTCGGCATTGACCACCAGATAATGCTCTTTACCGTCGTTCTGCGGGATGAAGCTCCACTTCGTTCCGGTCGGAAATCCTGCGCCGCCGCGACCGCGTAATCCGGATTCCTTGACGAAGGCGATGAGGTCGTCGGGGTCCATCGCGAGGGCCTTCTCGAGCCCGCGGTATCCGTCGTGGCTGCGGTAGACGTCGAGCGTCCAGGAATCCTTTTCGTCCCAGAACTCGCTCAACACCGGCGTCAGGGCCATGTCACGCTCCCTTCGTCGGTGGATCGGTCTCGGTGGTGTTCGGTTGTGGTGGCACGGTCGCCGAGGGTGCCGGTGCGGGCTTGTCGCGCACCGTCTCCGGTGCGGCCGCGGCTCCGACGTCCGGGTGATCGTCGTTCGGTCGTGCCCCGGCCTCGGGTGCCGACATCGCGTGTTCGCGCGCGTATCGCAGTCCGGCCAGGGTGGCATGGCCTGCACTACCGGTCGCTTCGAGTGCCTCGGGCCGATCGTCGGAAAATCCGGCGAGAATCCGCTCGGTCTCGCGGAACGTGCACAGCGGTGCTCCACGCGTCGGTGTGACCTGGGTGCCGGATCGAAGTGCATCGACCAGATCCCGCGCAGACGACGGGGTGCTGTTGTCGAAGAACTCCCAATTGACCATCATCACCGGGGCGTAATCGCATGCGGCATTGCACTCGATGTGTTCGAGGGTGATCGTGCCGTCCTCGGTGGTACCTCCGTGCTCGACGTCCAGGTGATCACGCAACGCGTCCATGATGGCGTCGCCGCCCATGACAGCACACAGCGTGTTGGTGCACACGCCGACGCGGTACGTCCCGGTGGGTTCGCGTCGATACATCGAGTAGAAGGTCGCGACTGCAGTCACCTCCGCCCCGGTGAGTTCGAGTACCTCCGAGCAGAATTCGATTCCAGCGGGCGTGAGGCAGCCGTCCTCGGCTTGCACGAGATGGAGCAGCGGCAGCAGGGCCGATCTGGCCTGCGGATAGCGCGCGACGACGATATCGGCGTCGGCGTGCAGCCGGGCGAGCACCTCGGGGGGATACGACGTTCGTGCACCCGGCGTGGCCAGTTGCACCGGTTCGTCCGGCCGGGCTCCGAGTTCAATCAGAACCGGTTCCGACTGGGGCTGCGCGGTCATCGATCCACCCCACCCATCACCGGGTCGATACTGGCGACCGCGGCGATGACGTCGGAGATCATTCCGCCCTCGCACATTGCCGCCACCGCTTGCAGGTTGGTGAAGGACGGATCTCTGAAATGCACTCGGTACGGCCTGGTTCCACCGTCGCTGACGATGTGTACCCCGAGCTCCCCTCGCGGCGACTCCACCGAGGACAACACCTGGCCGGCCGGGACCCGCATTCCCTCGGTCACCAGTTTGAAGTGGTGAATCAGCGATTCCATCGAGGTGTCCATGATGGTCCGCACATGCTCCTGAGAGTTGCCCAGGCCATCGGGTCCCGAGACCAGCTCGGCCGGCCACGCGATCTTCTTGTCGTCGATGACGACCGGCCCGGGACGCAGGCGGTCGAGGGCCTGTTCGACGATCTTGAGCGATTCCTTCATTTCTTCGACGCGAATCAGATATCGCCCGTAGCAGTCGCATCCGGTGTCGGTCACCACGTCGAACTCGTAGTTCTCGTACCCGCAGTACGGATCGGACCGTCGCAGGTCGTAGGGCAGTCCGGTCGAACGCAGCACCGGACCGGTGACGCCCAACGCCATACATCCGGTGAGATCGAGATAACCTACGTTCTCGGTTCTGGCTTTCCAGATCGGGTTGTCGTTGAGCATGAGTTCGAGGTCGCGCAGGCGTCCCGGCAGCACGCGAAGGAGCTCACGTACTCTGCCGACCGCGTCCTCGGGTAGGTCCTGCGACAGTCCGCCCGGCCGGATGTAGGCGTGGTTCATCCGGAGCCCGGTGATGGCCTCGAAAACGTCGAGTATCAGCTCGCGCTCACGGAACCCGAACAGCATCGCGGTGACCGCTCCCAATTCCATTCCGCCCGTGGCCAATGCAACGAGATGCGACGAGATGCGATTCAGCTCCATCAGCATCACCCGGATCACCGTGGCGCGCTCGGGAATGTCGTCGGTTATACCCAGTAGCTTCTCCACGCCGAGGCAATATGCGGTTTCGTTGAAGAACGGCGACAAGTAGTCCATGCGGGTGACGAACGTGACGCCCTGGGTCCAGTTTCGGTACTCGAGATTCTTCTCGATTCCCGTGTGCAGATAGCCGATCCCGCAACGAGCCTCGGTGACGGTCTCGCCCTCGATTTCGAGAATCAACCGCAGCACACCATGGGTGGACGGGTGTTGCGGGCCCATGTTGACCACGATCCGCTCGGTACTCGACCCACGGGCCAACTCGACGACGTCGTCCCAGTCCTGCCCGGAGACCGCGTAGATGGTTTCGTCCGTTGCACTCATCAGTTGTACGACCTGCGCTCGTTGGGAGGCGCGACGCGAGCGCCCTTGTACTCGATGGGAATTCCGCCCAGCGGATAGTCCTTGCGTTGTGGGTGACCGACCCAGTCGTCGGGCATCTCGATCCGCGTCAATGCAGGGTGACCGTCGAAGACGATGCCGAAGAAGTCGTAGACCTCGCGCTCGTGCCAGTCGTTGGTGGGATACACCCCGCACAGCGACGGACTGTGTGGATCGTCGTCGGGGACGGCAACTTCGAGTCGGAGCCGACGGCCGTGCGTGATGGAGACCAGATGGTACACAACGTGCAGCTCCCGGCCGACCAGGTCCGGATAGTGCACACCCGATGCGCCGGTACACAATTCGAATCGCAATTCTTCGTCGTCCCGTAGCGCCTGGGCGACGGCAGGGACGTACTCCCGCACCAGATGCAGCGTCAATTCGCCGCGATGAACTACCACCCGTTCGACGGCGGCGACGAACGTAGCGACGGGATTCGCGGCCGGAAGGACGGTGGCCAACCGATCGACGAGGGCATCGAAGTAGCCGCCGTAGGGCCGCGTCGCGGTGTCCTCCGCTGCCGCCGGCGGCACCAATCGGCCGTAGCCCGACGTGTCGCCACTACCGCGAACCCCGAACATCCCGCGTGGCCGCTGAGACATTTTTCCTGGCGGCTGAGACATCCCACCCGGCGGCTGCGCCGTCATCGGAGCAGACCCTTCAGATCGATCGTCGGGGTGGACGAGAGTGCAGCCGCCTCGGCGGCCGCTCGCACCTGTTCCCGGTTCACACCCAACGGCATCTGCTGAATCTTTTTGTGCAACTCCAGGATTGCGTTGAGCAGCATCTCGGGCCGAGGCGGGCACCCGGGCAGATAGATGTCGACGGGCACGATGTGGTCCACTCCCTGGACCACCGCGTAGTTGTTGAACATTCCGCCCGAGGATGCACAGACACCCATGGCGAGAACCCATTTCGGTTCTGCCATCTGGTCGTAGACCTGCCTCAACACCGGAGCCATCTTCTGGCTGACGCGGCCGGCCACGATCATCAGATCCGCCTGCCGGGGGGACGCGCGAAACGCTTCCATTCCGAATCGCGCGAGATCGAAACGGCCGGACGTGGTGGCCATCATTTCGATGGCACAACATGCGAGCCCGAAGGTGGCGGGCCACAGCGAGCCCTTACGTGCGTACCCGGCCAACCCCTCGACGGTGGTCAGCAGGAATCCGCTGGGTAGCTTCTCTTCGAGTCCCATCGATCACGCTCTTTCGCTTCCGCAGAATGAGAACAGTGCATCGTTCCGTCGTCGTATCCGAGATCGTGTGGTCAGTCCCAACCGAGCCCGCCTCGCCGCCACTCGTACACGTAGGCCACCGACACGTTCACGACGAACAACGCCATCGCGACGAGCCCGAACGCACCGAGAACGTCGAGGTGGACGGCCCAGGGATACAGGAAGACGATCTCGATGTCGAAGATGATGAACAGCATCGCGGTGAGATAGAACTTCACCGGAAATCGTTGTCCCGTAGGCGCATGCATCGTGGGTTCGATCCCACATTCGTACGCGTCGAACTTCGCTCGGTTGTATCGGGCGGGTCCCACCATCGTGCCGACCATCACCGAGAAGACCGCGAACGCGACTGCGACGGCACCCAGGACGAGAATCGGAACGTAGGCGTTCATTCGGGCATCCGCTCCCTCGATCGACGACCGCGCCGCCGCGAAAGTAAATGCGACGGCCGTACCAATGTGACCTGAACCACACAGTATGGGTTCGGTGCAGATCTCGCGGGATTTCGAGCAGTCCAGTTTCGTAAACCGTTGACGCGCATGGGCCACCCACCCTCGGACCCACTCATCTATGTGATTCACATCACTCTTGCCTCACATGCGGTCCACACCGCGAGGGACGACCAATCACCGAACATTTCCGGCCACCCGACCCGGGCTGCCGCCACCACTGAGGAGAGACGATGAAGTCGATTTCCGTCTCGGCGCTCGCCGCCGAGGGACTGGGAACTGCCCTGCTCGTGATATTCGGCGTCGGCACCGCCGTCATCGCGGGCGACACCGTCGGAACCCCGGGCATCGCCCTGGCGTTCGGACTCACACTGCTTGCCCTCGTCTACGCGATCGGCCCGATCTCGGGCTGCCACATCAACCCGGCCGTGACGATCGGAGCCCTGATAGCTCGCGCCATCACCCCGATCAAGGCTGCGTTCTACATCGCCGCCCAGGCCGCAGGTGCAGTGATCGGCGCGCTGGTCGTACTGTTGGTCGCATCAGGCCGTCCCGGGTACGACATGTCGTCGGACGGTCTGGGCACCAACGGATTCGGCAGCTCCTCGCCCGGAGCGTACGGCTTGGCGTCGGTCGCGGTGTTCGAGACGATCGCGACCGGCCTGCTCGTCCTCGTCGTACTCGCCACCACGGCCCCCACCGTTCACCCCGTCGTGGCGGCCGGCATCCCGATCGGCCTGACCCTGACAGTGGTTCACCTGCTGGGCATCGGAATCGACTCGACCTCGGTCAACCCTGCTCGGTCCCTCGGCCCCGCCCTCGTCGCCGGCGGCCCTGCCCTGTCACAACTGTGGGTGTTCGTGGTGTTCCCCGTGCTCGGAGCTGTTGTCGCCGGCTCGATCCACCGGTTCGTGCTGGCGGTGCCCGCATCGGAGAAAACGGTCTGATCTACCGCGATCGAGAGACCCTGGCACCGACGCGACCCGAGTGCTGCCTCAGCAGATCGACCACCGCGCGCCCGAGTCGAATCGGATCCACTGGATGGGGAACTGCGGCCTCGGCGCGCGACCAGTCGGCCAACCACCGGTCGTCGGGGCGTCCGATGAGCACCAGCACCGGCGGGCAGTCGTCGATCTCGTCCTTGAGTTGCTTGGCCAAACCCAGTCCGCCGACGGGCGAGGACTCACCGTCGAGGATCGCCACATCGATTCCACCCGCGTCCAGGTGCTCGATCACCACGGCCGCGGTGGCAACCTCGACGAAGTCGACGACGCCGAGCGCCGGATCGGGCCGGGTGCCCACCGCAGACATCACCTGAGCGCGCGTGGCCGCGTTACTGCTGTACACGAGCACATGCACCTGACCTGCCGAACTTGCTCTCGCTGTGGCGTCGGACACACCGCGATGGTAGCGCGGCCCCCCGGTGGACCGGGCCCGAACGCACGTCGCAGAGGTACTTTCGCGTCGTCGACGTCGTGGGGCGGCAGCTCAGGAGATGGTGACGACCACGGCGGCCGGTTCCTCGGTGCTGTGCACCGCGAAGTCCGGACGGTCGGACGCCACGGCGACGAAGGACTGTGAGATTCCATCGGCATCGGCCAGGAAGTCGACTGCCACCACGGCGGAGTCCGGCTCGTTGCGAATCCGATCCGGCCCGGCATACGGAACGACGGTGACATCCGGCTCGGTCGAGGTACCGGCGATGTCGACCTGGAGTACGGCTCGCCCGGGAAGCGCGACCGGCTCACTGGTTCCGTATCGGACGGCCTCGTCGACGTAGCGCACCGTGTAGGACACCGGCCCGTTGCCGCCCAGTCGATACTCGACGGAGGAGGCTCCCAACACCACGTCCGTCACCGCCACGGGTGAGCCCGACGGGTGACGAATTCCCTCCAGCGACAGTCCCGGCACGACCGGCGGCAGCGTTTCGGTCGGGGCGGTCGGCGCGGTGAACGGGTCACCGACCACGAGCGAGCCGGTGGCGGTCTCGAAGTTCGGTGGCGGTGACGCATCGGGCGTCGGGCGAGGTGCCTCACTGGCGGAGCAACCGACGAGCAGCACAGCAGCGAGCAGTGGTGCTACGACCGACCCGGCCGCCACAGGCCTGCGATACCCCTCGCTCATCGACTCACCGTACAGATGAAACCGATCGGTTCGATAGTGTCGATCGGCCGCGGTTCGGTCACGGTCCCACCTGCCACAAATCCTGCTAGCGTCGTCGAGCATGGAGCCCACGAGCTATTCGTCCGGTGAACGCGTGTTCGGACCTCCCAACGGGACGTTCGACGCGGACTGGGCGGCCACCGCGCTGCGGTCAAACCGACCGGAATTGGACCACCCGACCTCGGTGCGACTGGTCGAGCGGGCCTGGGAGTTGCTTCGATCGTCGAATCTTCGCGGCGAGCCACTCGCGACGGCTCTGGATCTCGAGCCCGGCCTCGCCTCGGCGGTCGCGGCCGTGGCAACGGAGACGGCGGAGCTCTACCTCGACCGACGGTAGGTCTATCGGTCGACCACCTCGGTCGCCAACCTCGCGTTGCGGCGCCCGTAGGCGAAGTAGATCAACAGACCGAGGGCCAACCAGACCAGGAACCGAATCCACGTCTCCACCACCAGGTTGGCCATCAGGTAGACGCACGAGAGCCCGGACAGAATCGGCACGACGGGAGAGAGCGGAACCCGAAAGGGCCGGTCGAGATCCGGCTTGGTCCGACGCAGGATCGGCACTGCCGCCGAGACCAGCAGAAACGCGAAGAGGGCTCCGATGCTGACCATCTCGGCCAGCTCCTTCAGCGGTACCAGGGCCCCCAGCAGCGCAACGAACACCACGACGCCGACGGTCAAGCGGGTCGGAGTCCCGAAACGGGGAGACACCTTCGCAACCGACTTGGGTAGCAAACCGTCCCGGCCCATCGCGAAGCCGATTCGGCTGATGGTCACCAACTCGACCAGAATGACCGACGTCAGACCCGCCACGGCCGCTATCGAGACCAGAACGCCAGCCCAGCCTGCACCCACAGAATCGAACGCCTTGGCAATGGGAGCACTGTCGTCGAGGTCGGTGTATTTCACCATGCCGGTGACGACGAACGCGACCATCATGTACAGCAAGGTGCATGCCACGAGCGTGCCGATCAGTGCGCGAGGCAGATCGTGGGCGGGCCGCTCGGCTTCTTCACTGAGATTGGCAACGGCCTCGAATCCTGTGTAGGCGAAGAACACGACCGCTGCAGCGGTGACGACGCCGGCAAATCCGAACGCCGAGGGTGCGATTCCGGCCACGGCCTGCATCAGGGGCTGATCGAGCGTCGAGCCACCGGCCTCGGCGGGCACGGACTCGGGCACGAACGGAACCAGGTTCGACTTCTGGACGAAGAACAGGCCGGCGATCACGATGAACACCGAGATGGCGACCTTGATCAGGACCAGCACGTTGGTCACTCGCGCCGACTCCTTGACTCCCACAGCGGCAATGACGCCCAGCACCGCGACGATGGCAACAGCCCCCACGTTCACCGGCGCTTCCTCGGTGAACAAGCTGGGTGGCAGGGAAAAGAGATCCGCGAGGTAGCCGGACCAGCTTCGAGCGACAACGGCAGCACCCAAAGCGAATTCGAGGATCAAATCCCATCCGATGATCCACGCGAACAGCTCCCCCAGGGTGGCGTACGCGTACGTGTACGCACTGCCCGCCGTCGGCACGGCCGATGCAAGTTCCGCATAACACAGTGCGGCAAGCAAACTCACGACACCGGCGATGACGAAGGAGATCACGACCGCCGGGCCGGCATTTTCTTTGGCCTGTACACCGGTGAGCGTGAATATGCCGGTTCCGATGACGATGCCGACCCCGAAACCGACCAAGTCGCGTAACCCGAGCTGCTTGCGCAGACTGCCGGACCCCTCGTCGTCGACGTCGCTCTCGATCTCGTCGACGGACTTCGTGCGAAACATTCCCATTTCCCGACGCTAAGCCATCCATTGTTTCCGCGCCGGAGGAAAGGTGGTGTTTGTTTTCGCGATTGTCGGTTATTCGGACAAATCGGAAATGCTTGCGTCACAACCGTCCTCGGGACCGAGCGACACTAGGACCGTCCCAAGAATTGTTCGGCGAAAAATCCGGCCAGCAGTACCGCGGTCCCGCCGATCTCGCCGACGATCAGAGCGAGCATGAACAGGTGCGTCCCCGGAACGGGATGGACGAACTGATTCTCGGTGTCTCGCCGGATCCCGTGCACGGTGTAGCCGGCGATCGCGGCGACGAAGAACACCAGCACCACCACCGCTGCGGTCAGGTCGACCACCGTCGGCCAGGCGCTGTAGTGCGCGAGAGCCGCCAGAACGAGCGCAGCGAAGGAGTACATCAACGCTGCCCGATGCGCGATGTCGACGTATCGGTGCGCGGTTCCGTCGCTCGACGTGGACATCTGGTGGTACTTGAGCACGCCGAGCGCCAACGCCCACATCAGCAACACACCCGACGCGAACACGATCACTTTCGTGTCGATCTCCAGCTGCATCCGCGCCTCCCCTTGGTTCCGCTGTCCGGGCCGAACGTAGCACCGGACACAATGTTGGTTACGGTTCCGCAATGCCGGTCGACTCCGCCCACACTCAGAACGACTGCGCATTGCGCTTCGAGTGGGGCCTGTCCGCGATCGACGCTGTGGTCGCCGGTGCCGACATCGCCGTCGTCGTGGACGTCCTGTCGTTCACGACCACTCTGACGGTGGCGATGGACGCCGGAATCGAGGTCGTACCCAGCCGATGGCGCGACGACCGTGCCACCCACCTGGCCGAGCAACACGACGCCGTTCTCGCAGTCGGCCGTTCGGTTGCCACGCCGGGAGACGTCAGCTTGTGTCCTGCCACCGTGCGCGCCGCCGCGCCGCCACCGAGACGACTCGTGTTGCCGTCGCCGAACGGTTCCACGATCGCCCACGCACTCGCCGCCCGGGTCGACACGTGCGTGGGCGCATCACTCCGCAACGCCGCCGCGATCGCGCAGTGGGTCGTCGACGACCATCCCCACAGCGTGATTGCCGTCATAGCCGCCGGTGAGAGATGGCCGGATTCGTCGTTGCGGCCCGCAGTGGAGGACTTGTGGGGTGCCGGAGCCGTGCTGGCACCGCTCGTGGAGTCCGGCCTGTTCGATCCATCCCCCGAGGCGGTGGTCGCTGCGACCGCGTGGCACGCGGCCGCGTCGGATATAGCTACCGGCCTGCGGCGATGCGGCTCGGGGCGGGAGCTCATAGCGATGGGCCACCCCGAGGACGTCGACATCGCCGCCGAGGTCGGCTCGAGTTCCTGCGTGCCGATACTGCGCGGCGAGACCTTCGTCGAGCACCGAGGCCGATAGCCCCATCGGGCCTATGAAACCCGCACCGACGCGGCCGATCGTGTCCGAAATTTTGATCGGACCACGGAATCACGGATCATACGGTGGTGAGTACGGAACGAGTCGCCCCGAAGACCACCGTCGTTGTACCGACGTACAACGAACGCGAGAACCTCCCCAAGCTGGTCGAACTGCTGGCCGGGCTGAAGGTCGAGGGGCTCGGTGTTCTCGTGGTCGACGACAATTCCCCCGACGGAACCGGCGACATCGCCGACAAACTCGCCATCGACGGTCCCCTCGAGGTCTCCGTTCTGCACCGCACCGAGAAGAACGGTCTGGGCCGCGCATACGTGGCCGGCATGACACGGGCCCTCGACGAGGGAGCCGACATCGTGATCCAGATGGACGCCGACCTGTCGCACCCCACCGAGGTGATTCCGGCGATGATCGACAAGCTGCGGAGCACCGACGCCGCGGTCGTGCTGGGTTCGCGCTACGTCCCCGGCGGTTCGGTCGCGGCGGACTGGCCGTGGCACCGCAAGGCGCTGTCGGCGTGGGCCAACTTCTACGTGAACACGATTCTTCGTCTCGGAGTCAAGGACGCCACCGCCGGCTTCAAGGCGTGGCATGCCCGCACGCTCCGCACGATCGACGTTGCGTCGGTGGAGAGCAACGGGTACGCGTTCCAGGTCGAGATGAACTACCGCACCGTCAAACACGGGCTCACGCTCGCCGAAGTCCCCATCACGTTCGAGGAGCGCAGCGAGGGCGAATCCAAGATGAGCCTGTCGGTCCAGCTCGAATCTGCCTTGGTGCCCTGGAAGTTGTTGCGGAACAAGAAGAAGCTCTGACCGAGGTGCCGCGCCGTGATCACGGCGTGAAGCGTCGGAATCCGCCTTCGGCCCCGATGACCTGTCCGGTGATCGAACCCGAATCGTGCGAGAGCAACATCGCCACGACCGCTGCGGCCTCTTCTGGTGAGTTCCACCGACCGCGCGGCATGTGACGCTCTACGAATTCGTTCAGATCCGCACTTGCCCAACCGGTATCGGTCGGACCCGGATTGATCGTGTTGACGGTGATGCCACGTTCGATCAGGGAATCGGCCACGGTCGGTGTGATCGCGGCGATGGCACCCTTGGTCACCGCATAGGGAATCTCGGTTGGCATCGGCCCCTCTCCCTGCCCGGACGTGAACAGCACGACGCGTCCGCCGTCAGGATGATCGACGTACCGTTGCGCGAATTCCTGCACCAGAAGCAACGACGCGCGCACGTTCACCGCCCACGTCAGGTCGAGGTTCTCTGCCGTCAGAGAACCCAGTTCGCCCAGCTGTGATCGCGCATGGTTGATCACCAACGAGTCGACGGCACCGAACCTGGATTCGACAGCGTCGAACAGGGCGGCAGGCGCTTCGACATGGAAGAGATCGATGTCCAGATGCCCGAGTCTGCTTGCGCAGTGGATAACTCGGCGAGACCCTGCACCGCTCCCGGCGTTCCCACTCCCCACGGTTCTCTGACGTCTTAGGCATCGCATGATTGCGCGAAGACGCGGGCGCGCTCGTCCTGCAGCAACCTGCGGGTGATGGCGAAGCCGATTCCTTCCCTCCGACCGACGCCGGTGACGAGGACTGTTCTTCCGCGTGCCTGCGCGTCCGAGGTCATGCCGCGTCCTTCACCGTCGCGGCGTACACGTCGACGTAGTCCTGCCCCGACAGGTTCGCCAGCGCTGCCATCACCTCATCGGTGGTTGCCCGCAGAATGGCTTTACTGTTTTCTCCCCCTGCGTATCTCGTGAAATCCAATGGTTCGCCGACGACCATGCGCACCTTGCCCGGCCGCCACATCCTCGAGCCCACCGGGTTGACTCCGAGCGTCCCGTGCATCACCACCGGCACGACGGGCGCTCCCGTCTCGAGCGCTACTCTTGCCAGCCCGGTCTTGCCCTTGTACAACCGGCCGTCGGGAGATCGCGTCCCCTCCGGGTACACCGCCCACACCTTCCGTTGTCGCAGAATACTTTTCGCGGCATCGAGCGCCGGAGCCGAAGCATCTGCCCCGCGGCGGTCGACGGGAACCTGACCTGTCGCGCTGTAGAACCAGCGAAGCGCCGCGCCCTTGATTCCCCGGCCGGTGAAGTACTCACTCTTGGCGATGAACGTGACTCGGCGACGAACCAGGAGGACGAGAAAGAACGAGTCGACGACGGTGAGGTGGTTGCCGGCGATGATCACCGGTCCCGTCTTCGGGATATTGCCTGCGCCGACCACCGACGGACGGCCGAGAACTCGGAGGATCGGGCCGATCAGCACATATTTGAAAAGCAGATACCACATTGATCGATCCTCTCGGCTGGACATCGTCACGGCTGAGAGTAGACAATGTCTACGTGGCTGAAAACCTTCGGACTCGACTGGTGGACGCAGGCGTCCGCCTGCTCGAAAACGAGGGACAGGGCGGGCTCACCATCAGAGCGGTCACGCGTGAAGCCGGCGTATCGCACGGCGCACCGAGACGGTATTTTCCGACACTGAGCGCTTTGGCCGCGGCCGTGGCCCGAGTCGGTCTGGTCGATCTCGTGACCGCACTGAATTCTGCTGCACAGCAGTCGGATTCGCCCCGAGATGCACTGGATGCGATGGCGCACGCGTACGTGCAGTTCGCGGCGCAGCGCCCCGCGATGTTCGCGCTCATCTTTCGACACGACCTGCTCGAGGGCTCCGGCGAGAATCTGCGCGGACAGTCGCGACCCCTGTTCGAGGCTCTCACCTCGACACTCGATGCCGTCGTGCCGGAGAATCCACAGTTCACAGCACTGAGACTGTGGACCTCCGTGCACGGAATTGCGGCGCTCCACGCCACTCGAGCGTTCGAGCCGATCACCGACACCTCGGCAGTGCCGGACCTGATCCGATGCGCAGTGCGCGACGTGATCGCCGACGCTACCGGACCAGGGACTTGACCGACGCCGGCAGCTGGCGGACGTTCTTGTAGGGGCCTACCACTGCGGCACCGAAAGGCCGGTCGAGCAACACGGCCACTACCTCGCGTACCTCGTCGTTGCCGACACTGTCGATGCGCGCCAACGTGTCGGTGATGTCGCGGTGATTGCCGTAGTTCAGTTCGCTGCGACCGATACGGTTCATCCGAGAACCCGAATCCTCCAGTCCCAGCACCAATCCACCGCGCAACGAACCCTTGGCGCGAGCGCACTCGGCATCGGTGATGCCCTCGGCCGCAACCTTGGCGAGCACCTCGCGAATCACCGTGGTGACCTCGCCCAGGTTCTCCGGCTGACATCCCGCGTACACCGAGAACGCCCCGCTGTCGGCAAACGTATCCACCGAGGAGTACACCGAGTAAGCCAGTCCGCGCTCTTCCCTGATCTCCTGGAACAGGCGAGAACTGAGCCCACCGCCGACAGCAGAATTCAGTACCGACAATGCCCAGCGGTGTCCTTCGTGACGTCCGAACGCCCGCACGCCCAGGCACAGATGCGCCTGTTCGCTGTCCCGGGTGGTCAGGCTCAGCGTCGGATTCTGCCGCAATCGCGCTGAACCGCTACGCCTTTCGGCCGGCCGCAGGCCCTTTTCCAGATGACCCGCGAAGGCGCGACGTACCAACGACACGATCTGCTTGTGATCGACGTTGCCTGCGACGGCGACGACCATCCGTTGCGGCGTATAGCGGCGAACATGGAACGAATGCAGTTGGGAACGGGTCATCGATTCGATGGATTCGACAGATCCGATGATCGGACGCCCGATCGGGTGATCACCGAACATCGCTTCCAGGAAAGCATCTCCCAGGAGATCCTCGGGATCGTCGTCGCGCATGGAGATCTCTTCGAGGACCACCTGACGCTCGACGTCCACGTCTGCCGATCTACACCGACCACGAAGCACCACATCGCTGACGAGATCGATCGCGAGCGCGACGTCCTCGTCGAGCACGTGCGCGTAGAAGCACGTGCTCTCCTTGGAAGTGAATGCGTTCAGCTCTCCCCCGACACCGTCCATCACCTGGGCGATCTCGAGCGCACTACGCGTCGGCGTCGACTTGAACAGCAGATGTTCGAGGAAGTGCGCAGCACCGGCGACGCTGGGTTGCTCGTCGCGCGAGCCGACGCCGACCCACACACCGACCGATGCCGAGCGAACGCCGGGAACGAACTCGGTGACGACCCGAAGGCCGCCGGGCAGAGTCGTGCGTCGAACGCCCGTGTCGGTGCCGCTGGTCTCTGGAACGGCCGAACGGTACGTCCCGAGGGGACGTACCGTTCGGCTCGCTTGCTTCTTACTCAGCGCTGACCTCGGCGGGTGCCTCGGGAGCGTCGGCGGGAGCAGCTGCGTTGTCGTCTTCGACGGGAACGAGGCTGATCTTGCCGCGGTTGTCGATATCGGCGATCTCGACGCGCAACTTCGACCCGACGCTCACGACGTCCTCGACCTTGTTGATGCGCTTGCCGTTACCGAGCTTCGAGATGTGCACCAGTCCGTCGCGGCCCGGGAGCAGCGAGACGAATGCACCGAAAGCCGTTGTCTTGACGACGGTTCCGAGGAATCGCTCGCCGACCTTCGGCAGCTGCGGGTTGGCGATGGCGTTGATCATGTCGATCGCGGCCTGTGCGGACGGGCCGTCCGCTGCACCGACGTAGACAGTGCCGTCATCTTCGATCGAGATGTTGGCACCGGTCTGCTCGGTGATGGAGTTGATCATCTTGCCCTTGGGCCCGATGACCTCGCCGATCTTGTCGACCGGCACCTTGATCGCGGTGACGCGAGGTGCGTACGGGCTCATCTCGTCCGGGGTGTCGATGGCCTCGGCCATGACCTCGAGGATCGTCGTGCGAGCATCCTTCGCCTGTGACAGCGCGCCGGCGAGCACCTTGGAGGGAATGCCGTCGAGCTTGGTGTCGAGCTGCAGGGCGGTGACGAAGTCCTTGGTTCCGGCGACCTTGAAGTCCATGTCGCCGAACGCGTCCTCGGCACCGAGGATGTCGGTGAGGGCGACGTAGCGAGTCTCGCCGTCGACCTCGTCGGACACGAGGCCCATCGCGATACCGGCAACCGGGGCACGCAGCGGCACACCGGCATTGAGCAGCGACAGAGTCGATGCGCAGACCGAGCCCATCGAGGTCGAGCCGTTGGAGCTCAATGCCTCGGAGACCTGGCGGATGGCGTACGGGAACTCTGCCTGGCTGGGCAGAACCGGCAGCAGAGCGCGCTCGGCGAGTGCGCCGTGACCGATCTCGCGACGCTTCGGCGAACCGACGCGGCCGGTCTCACCGGTGGAGTACGGCGGGAAGTTGTAATGGTGCATGTAGCGCTTGGACGTCTCGGGCCCGAGCGAGTCGACCTGCTGCGCCATCTTGACCATGTCGAGGGTGGTGACGCCCAGGATCTGGGTCTCGCCGCGCTCGAACAGAGCCGATCCGTGGGTACGCGGGATGATCGCGACCTCGGCGGACAACGACCGGATGTCGGTGATGCCGCGGCCGTCGATGCGGAAGTGATCGGTGAGGATGCGCTGGCGAACCGACTTCTTGGTCAGTGCGCGGAACGCGGCACCGATCTCCTTCTCGCGGCCGGCGAAGCTGTCTCCGACCGAGGTGAGGACCTGAGCCTTGACCTCGTCGAGCTTGTTCTCGCGCTCGGCCTTGCCGGCAATGGTCAGTGCCTCGTTGAGCGGGATCTTCGCGGCGTTCTCGACGGCTTCGAAGACGTCGCTCTGGTACGCCGGGAAGACCGGGTAGTCGCCGGTCGGCTTGGCGGCCTTGGACGCGAGCTCCTGCTGTGCGGTGCACAGGGCTGCGATGAAGGGCTTCGAGGCCTCGAGGCCCTCGGCGACAACTGCCTCGTTGGGTGCGGTAGCGCCGCCCTCGATGAGCTCGATGACGTTCTCGGTGGCCTCGGCCTCGACCATCATGATCGCGACGTCGGCGTCGGCACCGGAGCCGGAGACGATGCGGCCGGCGACGACCATGTTGAACACGGCCTTCTCGAGCTGCTCGTTGGTCGGGAACGCAACCCACTGCTTGTCGATCAGCGCGACGCGAACGCCGCCGATCGGACCGGAGAACGGCAGGCCGGCGATCTGGGTCGATGCCGA
The DNA here is from genome assembly GCF_014905595.1 of Rhodococcus sp. NKCM2511. Taxonomy (NCBI): domain Bacteria; kingdom Bacillati; phylum Actinomycetota; class Actinomycetes; order Mycobacteriales; family Nocardiaceae; genus Rhodococcus; species Rhodococcus sp. NKCM2511. Next base: position 565,194 of record NZ_BNHJ02000001.1, read on the forward strand.
CGCGGCGTTGATCGCGACGACGTCGTACAGATCGGCCGGGTTGAGGCTCATGACCGTGATGACGACCTGGATCTCGTTGCGCAGTCCGTCGACGAACGTCGGACGCAGCGGCCGGTCGATCAGGCGGCAGGTGAGGATGGCGTCGGTGGACGGACGGCCCTCGCGGCGGAAGAACGATCCGGGGATACGGCCCGCGGCGTACATGCGCTCTTCGACGTCGACCGTCAGCGGGAAGAAATCGAATCCCTCACGGGGGTGCTTGCCCGCCGTCGTTGCCGACAGCAGCATGGTGTCCTCGTCGAGGTACGCGGCGACTGCGCCTGCGGCCTGCTGTGCGAGGCGACCCGTCTCGAAGCGGATGCTCCGCTTACCGAAAGAGCCGTTGTCGATGATCGCTGTTGCTTCGTAGACGCCTTCTTCGGCGTCCAATGTTGTGGTGTCCGACATGTGTTCTGTTCTCGTCCTCTCGTCTTTGCCGTGCCCGCGTGGACACACCACCAGCCCTCCTGGCTGTGGCGGCATACCTGTGCCGTCCATCTCCGAGAGTTCGTCTCGGGACGCGGCTGCGCGGAGGCGGCCATCGATCGAAGCCCTCCGGATCTCGTATCCGAAAAGCCACTACCGAAGACCGACACCACGGCGTGACAGGCATACACGGCGGTGTGCGGATACCGTGTATCCGCTGGTCGTGCTGACTATCCTGTTGTTGCGGTACAAACACAGAAAGCCAACGAGGAACAGTCTAAGCACTGCCTCGTTGGCTACTGCACTATTGCTGCGAGTCGGGTGTACACCGGCGCGTCGAACCATGCATCGGCAACATCCTCGCGTCGATCGAAATTATCGACGCAGACCCAGACGCTCGATGAGCGAACGGTAGCGAGTGACGTCTACCTTCGCGATGTACTTGAGCAGACGACGACGACGTCCGACCAGCAGCAACAGGCCGCGGCGGGAGTGGTGATCGTGCTTGTGCATCTTGAGGTGCTCGGTCAAGTCGACGATGCGCTTGGTGAGCATTGCAACCTGCGCCTCGGGCGAACCCGTGTCGGTGGGGTGCAAGCCGTACTCGCCGAGAACGGCCTTCTTCTGTTCGGTGGTCAATGCCACTGGTACTACTCCTGATCAATGACGTCCGCGTGAAAGGAAGCAACGGGCCCCGCCGTGGACGATGCGTGATCATCCGGGCGGTATCGAAGCCGGTGCAGCCGCCGCGGACCGCAGCGAACACCGAGGAGTCAGCCTATCAGGCTGCGCTGGCGGCCAGGATCGAGCGGGCCCGGTCGGCGTCCCGGCCCATCTCCTCCACGAGAGCTTCCATGGAATCGAACTTCTCCATTCCGCGCAGTCGCTCGACGAAGTCGACTGCCACGTGCTGCCCGTAGAGGTCTCCCTCGCCGTCGAGCACGAACGCCTCGACGGTCCTGGTGCGTCCCGAGAACGTGGGATTCGTGCCCACCGACACCGCCGCCGGGTGCCGCTCCCCCGGAGTGACCGTCCCCATGATCGGACCCGGGCCGAGCACGGTGAACCAGGCCGCGTAGACCCCGTCCGCCGGTATGGCCGAGTACATCGGCGGAGCGACATTGGCTGTGGGATAGCCCATTTGACGGCCGCGTCCGTCGCCGTGCACAACGACACCCTCGACGCGATGCGGGCGGCCGAGCGCTGCAGCTGCTGCCGCGACGTCCCCGGCGTCCACGCACGACCTGATGTAGGTGGACGAGAACGTGACGGCATGCTCGGCCAACAGGTTGACTCCGTCGACCGCGAAGCCGGACCGTTCGCCGATCTTGCGCAGCATGGGGACCGTCCCGAGCGCCTTCTTCCCGTAGGTGAAGTTCTCGCCGACGACCACTTCTGCAACGTGCAGGCGTTCGATGAGGATCTCGTGCACGTATCGCTCGGGGGTGAGTTTCATCAACTCGGGCGTGAACGGCATGACACAGAACACGTCGATGCCCAGTTCCTCGGCCAGTTCGGCACGCCGGGTCAACGTCGTCAACTGCGCGGGGTGACTACCAGGACGTACCACTTCCATCGGGTGGGGATCGAAGGTCATGAGCACGCTGGGTACGCCGCGTTCCCGAGCTGCGGCCACTGCTCTACCGATCAACTGCGCATGTCCGCGGTGAACGCCGTCGAACACACCGATCGTGAGCACACATCGGCCCCAGTCGGCAGGTACATCGTCGAGACCTCGCCATCTCTGCACACCGCGAATCCTACGGCCCGGCGGCCGCTCGGTCATCCTCGGACAGGCGTGTCGCGTGCGGCAGGTATGGACAAAAGGGTGTCCCCACGGTAAATATTTCGGGGTGCCTAACTTATTTCTTCGATCCCGCGGATCTCGCGTGGGTCGAATCGTTGCGAGCTGGGCCGTGGCGGGACTGCTGGTAGCGACGTCGAGCGGATGCGCTCGCGCGGTCGGCGACGACGAGCCGACGTCGATGGACGACGGCAGACCGTTGGTGCTGACGACGTTCACGGTGCTGGCCGACATGGCCGCGAACGTTGCAGGCGATCACCTCCGTGTGGAGTCGATCACCAAGGCCGGAGCCGAGATTCACGGGTACGAGCCCACACCCGGGGACCTACGCACTGCCGAAAGCGCCGATCTGATCCTGGACAACGGTCTGGGACTCGAGGCGTGGTTCGAGAAGTTCGTCGAGCGGGTGCCGGCACCGCACGCGGTCGTCAGCGCACACGTGGAACCCGTCTACATCCGCGACGACGCGTATGCGGGCAAGGCCAATCCACATGCCTGGATGTCGCCGGTCGTGGCGCAGACCTACATCACCAACATCGCCGACGCGTTCGTGGCGCTCGACGCTGTCCATGCCGAGGAATACCGCGCCAACGCCGCCGCGTACATCACCGAGCTGCGGTCGGTCGGCGACGAACTGGAATCCGATCTGGCCCAACTTCCGGCGCAGCAACGTGCTCTGGTGACGTGTGAGGGCGCGTTCGGCTATCTGGCCCGCGACTTCGACCTGCAGGAGGCGTATCTGTGGCCGGTCAATGCCGAACAGGAAGGGACACCCAAACAAGTGGTCCGCACCATCGATTTCGTTCGTGACAACGACGTGCCTGCCGTCTTCTGCGAGTCGACCGTCTCGGACAAGGCTCAGCTCCAGGTCGCCGACGACACGGGTGCCCGCTTCGGCGGAAAGCTGTACGTCGACTCCCTCAGCGCCGCCGACGGACCCGTGCCCACCTACCTCGATCTGCTGCGTTACGACGCGCGGCTGATCGCCGACGCGTTGGTGGGCACACGATGACCCGGCACATCTCGGGTGCGAACCGGGACGGCGCCGCGCTGACCGTCGACGCCGTCGACGTTCGGTACCGAGACGTCGTGGCGCTGGTCGGCGCGAGCCTGACCCTCGCACCCGGACGCGTCTGCGGCCTGGTCGGAATGAACGGATCGGGTAAGTCGACGCTGTTCAAGGCCATCATGGGCGTCGTCAAGACCGATGCCGGTTCGATCACGGTCTTCGGCGGCGACCCCGCCCGGGCCCGCAAAGCCGGGACGGTCAGCTACGTGCCCCAGGCCGAATCGGTCGACTGGACCTTCCCCATCAGCGTCCGGGACGTGGTGATGATGGGTCGTTACGGCAAACAGAACTTTCTCCGAACCCCTCGTGCGGCAGACAGAGCTGCGGTGGACGCGGCCCTGAGACGAGTCGATCTCACCGAGCTCGCCGATCGACAGATCGGGCAACTCTCCGGCGGACAGCGCAAACGGGCATTCGTGGCCCGCGCCATCGCTCAGGAAGCGTCCTTGCTGCTCCTCGACGAGCCGTTCGCAGGAGTGGACAAGAAGACCGAGGCGACGATCACGCGACTCCTCCGAGAACTGGCCGCTCAGGGTGCGTCCGTCCTGGTGTCCACCCACGATCTGCACGCCCTTCCGGAACTGTGCGACGAGGCAATCCTGCTGCAGCAGCGGGTCCTGATGCACGGCAGTCCAGCCGAGGTGTTGCGCCCGGAGAACCTGGCACTGGCCTTCGGCATGGACCCGTCGAAGATCGACGAACTGGGCGCGAGCTCTCCTACTTCGGAAGCGAGCTGAACCGTGTACCTGATCGACTTCGTCGTCAATCCTCTCGAATACACCTTCATGCAGCGTGCGCTGTTGGTGACCGTCACCGCCTCGATCGTCTGCGCAGTGTTGAGCTGCTGGCTCGTACTCATCGGCTGGTCACTGATGGGAGACGCCGTATCGCACGCGGTACTCCCCGGCGTCGCCCTGTCCTATCTGCTGGGTGCGCCGTTCGCCATCGGCGCGCTGCTGTTCGCACTCATCGCGGTCGGTGCCATCGGGGTGGTTCGCAACACCACCATCGTCAAGGAGGACGCCGCGATCGGCGTCGTGTTCACCACGTTGTTCGCCCTCGGCGTCGTCCTGATCTCCAAGTTTCCGAGCCAGATCGACCTCAACCACATCTTGTTCGGAAACCTGCTCGGGGTGTCGCAGTCGGACATGATCCAGGTGTTCGTGCTCGGCGGGCTGGCGTTGGCCGTGATGGTGATCAAGCGTCGCGATTTCACTCTGTTCGCCTTCGACCGCACGCAGGCTCGCGCGGTCGGCATCAATCCGAGCGTGATCTCGGCCGCGATGTTGACGCTGCTCGCGCTGACGACCGTCGTGGCGCTACAGGCCGTCGGCGTCATCCTGGTCGTCGCCATGCTGATCACACCCGGCGCAACCGCATACCTACTCACCCACAGCTTCGGCCGCATGCTGGTGATTGCCCCCGCCATCTCGGTGGGCTGCGCCCTGGTCGGTATCTACGCCAGTTTCTATCTCGACGTCTCCTCTGGTGGCAGCGTGGTGCTGGCCCAAGGCCTGGTGTTCGTGCTGGCGTACCTGTTCAGCCCGGCGCAGGGCATCGTCACGCGCGCTCTACGCCGCCGAGGACAGGTGACGGTGGCTCCGGCCGGGTGAGATGTCTTTTTCCATTGGATTGCCTAAGCTCGGCGACGTGGCGCAACGAAAAGACGATCCAGCTCCGGCCGACGAGGGCGTCCAGCTGTCCGCAGTTGCGCAGGACTACCTCAAGGTCATCTGGACGGCCAGCGAATGGAGTGAAGACTCCGTCAGCACCAAGATGCTCTCCGAACGAATCGGCGTGTCCGCATCCACGGTGTCCGAGGCGATTCGCAAACTCGCCGATCAGGGCATGGTGGACCACGCCCGGTACGGTGCCATCTCACTCACCGAGAAGGGCCGACTGGCGGCCATAGGCATGGTCCGTCGACACCGTCTCATCGAGACGTACCTCGTTCGCGAACTCGGGTACGGCTGGGACGAGGTCCACGACGAGGCAGAAATCCTCGAACATGCGGTATCCGATCTGATGATGGATCGGATAGACGCCAAACTCGGCCACCCCGAACGAGATCCACACGGGGACCCGATTCCGTCGGCCAACGGGTCGATCGACACGCCGTCCGCAACCAGACTGAGCGAGTACCTCGACGGTCAGTCGGGACGAGTTGCTCGTATCTCCGATTCGGACCCCGCAATGCTCCGGTACTTCGATTCGGTCGGCATCGAGCTCGATCTACCGATCACCGTGGTCGAACGACGCGACTACGCCGGCACGGTGGCGATCGAACTCGCCCGACGCGGCAGCACGGAGTCCATCGATCTCGGTCACCGCGCCGCCGAAGCGATCTGGATGGTTCCGGCCACCTGAGCGGTGCAGTCCCCTGGGTCGCAGGGCCGACTCGAACGGGAAATCAGTACCCGCGCAGTGTTGCCGGCCGCACCACCATCACCGAGCTCGCCCGCTTGCCCTTTTCCTGCAGCAACGCGATGGTGTGCCCGGTGGGATCGACAGCCGCGTAGACCCCCTCGATACCGACAGGATCGAGCCAGCGTCCCTGGCTGAGCGACTCCGCTTCGGCGGCATCGATCTGTCGGTGCGGAAATGCGGTGCGCGCGGCCTCGTCTATATCGAGGCCCACAGCGGGATTCTCGGCCAATTCCTCGAGCGTCACGGCGTGGTCGAGCGTGAACGGCCCGACCCTGGTTCTGCGCAGAACCGTCAGGTGACCGCCGACGCCCAGTGCTGCGCCGAGATCCCGTGCGAGCGCGCGCACGTACGTCCCCGACGTGCAGTCCACCTCGACATCGAGGTCGACGAACCGGCCATCGGAATCGACGACATCGCGGCGAGCCGTCACGTCGAAGCGAGTGACAGTGACCTTGCGAGCGGCGAGGGTGAACTCCTCACCGGCGCGCGAGAGCTTGTGTGCCCGCTGACCGTCGACCTTGATGGCACTGACACTGGCCGGAACCTGCTCGATGTCACCGGTGAGTGCGGCGACCCCGGCCGCAATATCCGAATCCGAGACATTCGTGGCCGGGACGTCGGCGAGCACCTCACCCTCGGCGTCATCGGTCGTCGTACTGCGCCCCAGTCGCACGGTGGCGGTGTACGACTTGGTCGTCAGCGTCAGCAGTCCGAGCATCTTGGTCGCCCGCTCGACGCCCAGAACCAGCACCCCGGTCGCCATGGGGTCCAACGTCCCCGCATGACCGACCTTTCTGGTCTGCAACAACTTTCGGCACGACGCGACGACATCGTGACTGGTGACGCCCGGCCCCTTGTCGACCACCAACACACCGGCACCGACGAGACCGGACGAGATCTTTCCGCGAGCATTCACGAGAGTGCATTGTGCCAGGCGCGACGAGCCGGTCGTCACATCACCGAGATCGCCGTCATCACCAAACCGTCGGACACCATCCATCGACCGTCGAAAGCCGTCAACGGAGGTCCGGATACGGTGTCACCCGGGACCAGCAGTTCGGATCGAAACGTTCCCGAGATGTCGTCGCCGCTGCCGGTGCGCTCGAACGTGATGTGCGCGTCCTCGAACCCGAGCCAGCGACCGGTCAGCGGCTCCCAAGCCTTGTACGTCGCCTCCTTGGCGCAGAACAACACTCGATCCCAGTGGACGTCTTCTCGGCCCGCGGTCGAGAGCCACTCGCGCTCGGCTTCGAGGCTGACCGCGTCGAGCACGCCGTCGGGAAGAGGTCCGTGTGGCTCGGCATCGATTCCCACCGAGCGAACCTGCATGGCGTAGCCCAGAACGGCACCCCGGTAGCCGTCGCAGTGCGTCAACGACCCCACCACTCCCTTCGGCCACTGCGGTGCGCCGGAGGTGCCGCGCATGATCGGCGCGGGCTCCACACCGAGCTTCTGCATCGCCACACGCGCGCAGTGGCGAGCCGAGGTGAACTCACGTTTGCGCTTGTCCACAGCCTTGGCGACCAACGGCGCTTCGAGTGGGTGCGGCATCAAACCCGGTGGATCGGTGAACAATTCGGCCGAGACAACACCATTGGGGAGAATCGATTCGATCACTGGCCTGCCCTCATCTTCTCGACCTCTGCCTCCATCTCGGGCGTCACGGTGAAGTGCCCGCCCCATTTGTTCAACGTGCCCGGCGGATACTCGGGAACCGGAAGAATTTGGCGCAGAACGTTGTTCGGCAGTCCACGGCGCTGCCATTCGCGCGGGTAACCCACCGAGACCTCCTCGAAGCGGACGCCGTCGTAGTAGGTGGTCCGCGGGATGTGCAGGTGACCGTACACCGAGCAGATCGCGTTGTACCTGGTGTGCCAGTCCGCCGTCAGCGTCGAACCGCACCACAGGGCGAACTCCGGGTAGAACAACACCTCGGTCGGCTGACGCACCATCGGAAAGTGGTTGATGAGCACGGTGGGAACCGTGGTGTCCAGCGCGTCGAGGCGCTCGCGGGTGGCGTCGATGCGGGCATGGCACCAGGCATCGCGCGTCGCGTACGGCTGAGAGGACAGCAGGAACTCGTCGGTGGCGACGACGTTCTTCTCGCGCGCGATCGCCAGCCCGTGCTCCTTGTCCCGCGCACCCTGCGGGAGAAACGTGTAGTCGTAGAGCAGGAACATCGGCACTATCGTCGCGGGTCCACCTTCGCCTTCCCAGAGCAGGTAGGGATCCTCGGGAGTGACGACGTCGATCTCGCGGCAGAGATTGACCAGGTATTCGTACCGAGCTGCTCCGTGGATCTGAACGGGGTCCTTCACCGTCGTCCACAACTCGTGATTGCCAGGAACCCAGATCACTTTCGCGAAGCGGCTGCGCAGCAGCTCGAGCGCCCATTTGATGTCGTCGGTCTTCTCCGAGACGTCTCCGGCGACGATCAGCCAATCCTCGGGTGACTCGGGATGAATGTCCTCGGTGACAGGTCGATTGCCTCGATGTCCGACATGAATGTCGCTCACTGCCCATAACTTGGCTGCCACTGATGATCCCTTCCGATGCACTCGGCCGCCGACGTCGAATCGCCACAACCGCCCGAGAACGTACCAACCTCCAATACTCCCCGGAGATTCCGCAGCGGTGCACGCGGGGGTGAACCGCTGCGGTTCGTCGGACGGCTCCGAAAGGAGGGTCCACGCAGCAACAACCGCAGATTCGGGTATATGGTGCCTTTCATGACGCTTTTGCGGATAGCTGCAGGAAACGGCATCGTGCGATGACGGCACCGCCGATACGGGTACGCGACGCCGCCGCACTGCTCGGAGTCAGCGACGACACCGTCCGCCGGTGGATGGACAGCGGGACCCTGCCCTCCCGCGACGACGAGACGGGCCGCAAGGTCGTCGACGCGCGCGCTCTCGCGCAGTACGCCCGCGAGCACGCCGCTCCCCCGCCCGAGGTGGCATCGGGCGGTAGCTCGGCCCGGAACCGACTCGTGGGGCTGGTCACCGAGGTGGTCTCCGACGCGGTCATGAGCGAGGTCCGCATGCAGTGTGGGCCGTTCACCATCGTGTCCCTGATGAGTACCCGGTCGGTCCAGGAATTGGGGCTCGAACCGGGCTCCATCACCGTCGCGGTCGTCAAGGCCACGACCGTCATTGTCGAAACTCCCTAGAACCGAAGGACGATGTCAGTGAAGAACATTCGAGCGGTTCACGGTGCTCTGGTCGCGGTCGCCCTGATGCTTGCAGGGTGCGCGGCCGACCCCGCTGCCGAGGAAGCTCCGCAGGACGGGGGTTCGAGCACGCTGACCGTGTTCGCGGCGGCATCACTGCGCTCGACGTTCACCGCCCTCGGCACCCGCTTCGAGCAGGAACATCCCGGCACCACTGTCGATTTCAGCTTTGCGGGCTCCTCCGATCTGGCCGCGCAACTGGTCAACGGTGCACCTGCCGACGTGTTCGCCTCTGCCGATACCAAGAACATGAGCACGATCGTCGATGCCGGCCTGGTCGCCGGCGACCCGGTCGATTTCGCCTCCAACACCCTCACCATCGTCACTGCCCCGGGTAACCCGAAGGCCGTCCGGTCGTTCGCCGATCTGGCGAATCCCGATGTGCTGACGGTGATCTGCGCGCCGCAGGTGCCGTGCGGCGCGGCCACGGCAGCCGTCGAGAACGCCACCGGGACCGACATCCCGGCTGTCAGCGAGGAGTCGTCCGTCACCGACGTTCTGGGCAAGGTCACCTCCGGTCAGGCCGACGCCGGACTGGTGTACGTCACCGATGCCACGGGGGCCGCAGACGCCGTCAGCGCCGTGCCTTTCCCGGAATCGAGCGGGGCGGTCAACACCTATCCGATCGCAGCGTTGAGCGGATCCGACAACGTGGACGCGGCCCGCGCCTTCACCGACTTCGTCGCCGGACCGATCGGCCGTGGAGTGCTGACGCAGGCCGGTTTCGCGGCACCGTGACCGGGCACGCCGCGGGCACAGGTCCGACCGTAGGTGTACCCGGATGGATATTCGTCCCTGCCGCTGCCGGAGCGCTTCTCGTCGTCGCGCCGTTGGCCGCGATGTTCACCCGAATCGACTGGACGAACTTCTTCGGGCTCATCACGTCCGAGTCCGCAGTAGCCGCACTGCTGTTGAGTCTGAAGACGGCCTCGGCGAGCACGGTGTTGTGTGTGCTCCTGGGTGTGCCGATGGCGACGGTCCTCGCCCGCGGTTCGTTTCGCGGTCTGTCGACGCTGCGTTCCCTCGTCGTCCTCCCACTGGTGCTCCCCCCGGTGGTCGGCGGTATCGCCTTGCTCTACACGTTCGGTCGCCAGGGGCTACTGGGCGAACATCTCGATGCCTTCGGAATCCGGATCGCGTTCACCTCGACGGCCGTGGTGCTCGCCCAGGCCTTCGTGTCGTTGCCCTTCCTGGTGGTCAGCGTCGAGGGCGCGCTGCGCACTGCCGGGGATCGATACGACGTGGTGGCCGCAACCTTGGGCGCACCCCCTACAACGGTCCTGCGCCGCGTCACCCTCCCCTTGATCCTGCCCGGGCTGACGTCCGGAATCGTTCTCGCGTTCGCGCGCGCACTGGGAGAGTTCGGCGCGACCCTGACGTTCGCCGGTTCTCTCGAGGGAGTGACCAGAACCCTGCCCCTCGAAATCTATCTGCAACGCGAGTCCGACCCCGACGCAGCGATAGCCCTGTCGCTCGTCCTCGTCGTCGTCGCGGCAGTGGTGGTCCTGGCCGCTCGCGGTACTCGAACGACGGGAACACCATGAGTTCGCTACACCTGCGCGCCACCGTAGCGGCCCGGGGCGTCGATCTCGAGCTGGATGTCGCCGAGGGTGAAACAACGGCGATCCTGGGACCGAACGGCGCAGGTAAATCCACACTGCTGCAGCTCGTCGCGGGCCTGGTGCCACCCGACGACGGCATCGTCCGCCTGGGCGAGGACGTTCTGACCGACACGACCGCAAGGACGGCCGTTCCGGTGCACGCCCGCGGCATCGCGACTCTGGCACAGGAGACACTGCTGTTTCCTCACATGACCGCACGGACGAACGTCGCATTCGCACCACGTAGTTCCGGCGCCGACCGGAGGACGGCCAGGGCAGTGGCCGATCGATGGCTCGACGCAGTCGGAGCCTCTCACCTGGCCGAGCGCCGCCCGGCACAGCTGTCCGGGGGCCAAGCTCAGCGGGTTGCCATCGCCCGCGCACTCGCCGCCGATCCCCGACTCCTCCTGCTCGACGAACCGCTCGCCGCGCTCGACGTCGACACGGCCCCGGCCATCCGAAGACTGCTGCGCACCGTACTCCGAGAGAACGCGCGCACGGCACTGATCGTCACCCACGATCTGCTCGACGTCGTCGCACTCGCAGACACCGTCGCCGTCGTCGACGGTGGACGCGTCGTCGAACGCGGGTCGGTCGCCGACGTTCTCACCGCCCCGCGAAGCGAGTTCGGTGCTCGCATGGCCGGGGTCAATCTGATCTCGGGCCACGCACTCACCGTCGGCGACACCACCGCGCTGCGCACGCCGTGGGACACCGTCGTGCACGGCTCGGGGCAACACGGTTCCGGGACGCCGGTGGTCGCAGTTTTCTCCCCCGCTGCGGTTTCGGTACACCTCACCGCGCCGCACGCCAGCCCGCGCAACGTCTTCGAAGTAGTCATCGAGGAGATGGAAGTGCAGGGCTCGGGCATCCGCGTCCGAGCTCGTCCGCACCCCGACGGCACACCGGGTATCGCGGCTGACATCACCGCCGCCGCGGTATCGGAGCTGGGCCTCGAACCCGGCCGACGGGTGTTCTTCGTCGTCAAGAGCCGCGAGGTGGTGCTGCATCCGGCCCTGGTGTCACGGCGGTGATGCATGCGAACGCGATCAGTCTCGCAGTTGCCGATCGCTACCGGTCACGAGCCATTTACCCGACAGCACTCGACCGGCGACCGCGACCATGCGCAGGCAGACGAAGACACCCAGACCCAGCCAGATGCCCACGACACCCCAGTCGAACACCAGGGCCGACCAGATGAACGGCAGGAACCCGACGATCGCACACGCCATCGTGGCGTTACGCAAGAACGCGGCATCGCCGCTGCCCAACAGCACCCCGTCCAACGCGAACACCACACCGGCCACTGGGATGATCGCCACGAAGATCCACCAGATCGCCTGCATCTGATCGATCACCGAGGCGTCGGTGGTGAACAATCCCGGGACGACCGGCTGCCCGGCGGCGAACACCGCCGCCAGGACCACCGCGAAGACCGTCGACCATGCCGTCAACCGGCGTGCGAGCGCACGCGCATCCTCGGTCCTGCCTGCACCCAGGGCCGCTCCCACGAGTGTCTGCGCAGCGATCGCCAACGAGTCGAGCATCAACGACACCAGGTTCCACAGATGCAGCACCACCTGATTTGCCGCCACCGACGCGGCACCGAATCGCGACGCGACCGCTGCGGCAGACAGGAAGCACGCCTGGAACGCGAGACTGCGCACGATCAGATCGCGGCCGAGTACCAGCTGCGCCCGCATGACCGACCAGCGCGGGCGCAACGGCGCACCCGACCGCCCGAGGGCACCGACGAACAGAGCGCCTGCGACACCTTGGCCGATGACGTTCGCAACGGCCGAGCCCACCAATTCGAGCCGGGGAAATCCGAGCAGGCCGTGGACGAGGAGTGGACACAACACCGCCGACACGCCGAAACCGAGCACGACGAACCGCAACGGTGTCGTCGTGTTCTGCACGCCGCGCATCCAGCCGTTCCCGGCCAGCGATATCAGAATGAACGGCACCCCCACCAGCGCCACGCGCAGCCACAGAAGTGCCTCCGCGGCGATGTCACCGCCACCGGCCAGTAGAGACAAGACGGGGGCGGCAAACAACTGGACCACGAGGACGATCGCGAGACCGATGGCCACCGCCAGCCACGTCGCCTGCACCCCTTCACCGACGGCGTCGCGCTCACGACCCGCACCGTGCATGCGCGCCGCGCGCGCAGTGGTTCCGTAGGACAGGAAGGTCAGCTGCGTGCTGACCTGAGCGAGGACGAGCCCCCCGATCGCCAGGCCGGCCAGAGCCAACGCGCCGAGCCGACCGACCACCGCCGCGTCGAACAGGAGGTAGAGGGGTTCAGCGGCCAGAACTCCGAGAGATGGAAGCGACAGACCGAGAATTCGGCGAGCCGTGACAGGGGTGGAACTCACGACTCCGACAAGGCCTCACGGAGCGCATCGATCACGTCGGGGAGCTCACCGGTCGCGGTGTAGCCCGCGGCGTTGTGATGTCCACCGCCGCCGAGCCCGGTCGCCACTGCAGATACGTCCACCTGCGTCTTGGATCTGAGCGACACCACCCAGACCGACCCGAAATCCTGCTGCTTCAACACCGCGGCCACCTCCGCCTCGGAGGTGGTCCGCACGATGTCGATGACACTCTCGATCTCCTCCGACCTCAGACCGGCCGAATCCTCGCTCCGGATGACGGCGTACACGAGCCCCCGTCCGCCCGCCGCGTCGGGCAGCAGCTCGGCCGAACCCAGTACCGCCCCAAGCATCGGCAGCCAGTCGAAGGGGTGCGTATCGAGGAGGCGACGGGCGATACGTGCACCGTCGATGCCGGTCGCGAGCAATCTCTCGGCGAGCAGATGCGAACCCGGCCGCACCCACCGGAACGACCCGGTATCGGTGACCAGACCCGCGAACAGCAGATGCGCCAGGTCCGCATCGATGTCGACACCCCACCGATCCAGCAGGCGGACGATCACGGCCGTGGTGGACTCGGCGGACGCGTGGACGACGTTCAGTGTTCCGAACCGCGTGTTGCTCCGGTGATGGTCGATGACCAGGGACTCCGATGCGGAGTCGAGCCGCTCGCCGAGCGAACCGAGTCGACCTCGGCTTCCGGCGTCCACGGTGACCACCAGATCGACCGATTCGGCCACCTTCTCCGGCTCCACCAGCAGATGCCGGTTCGGTAGCTCTTCCATCGATTGAGGCAGAAACGCGGGCGCGGCGAACGCCACCTGCACCTGCGCGCCGCGACGTTCGAGTACCGAACCGATTGCCAATCCGCTGCCGATCGTGTCGGCATCCGGCTGGACATGGCAGAGCACGGTCACCGAGGAAGCGCGCTCGAGCATCTCGATCGCACGCGCCAGATCCTCGTCCAGCTCGAACTCCGAACCAGAACCATCGGACATCTCAGTCGGCTTCGGCTGGCTCGACGGCTTCTGCATCGCCGCGATCCGCGGGGGACTCCTCGCGGGGAGCCTTGTACGGGTCCGGGTCTCCGGCAGGCTTCGCGTTCGCCCGGGCGCGAGCCAGCTCCTCGTCGGCTGCGCGAGCGCGTTCGAGCAGCTCTTCCATGTGCCGGGCGGTGTCGGGGACGGTATCCGTCACGAACGTCAGCGTCGGAGTGAACCGCACACCGGTACCGGCTCCGACCTTCGAGCGGAGAACGCCCTTGGCCTTCTCCAGACCCGCCGCAGCTCCCTGCAGATCGGGCGGGGTATCGAGATCCTCGCCCATCACGGTGTAGTACACCGTGGCGTCGTGCAGGTCGGCCGTCACCTTCGTGTCGGTGATGGTCACGAACGCCAACCGTGGATCTTTGATCTCGTGGTCGATCGCCGTCGCAACGATAGCGGCGATTCGCTTGGACAACTTACGAGCCCTGGCCTGATCCACCACGACAATCACACTCCTCTTTCATGGCCGGACGTCACTGCAGTGCGACGTCTCGGCGATTACGCTCCAACATTCGCCGAACACGTTCGACGAACTCCCCGATCTAATCCTCGGGGCCGAAAATTCTTCGGCGTACTGCCAACAGTTCCAGATCCTGACGCTCGGCGACGTGCCGCTCGCACTCGTCGAGCTTGTCGTGCAACAGGTCGACGTTCGTGCCCGCCGCTGCCACGCCCAACATCGAACGCCGAATACGTTCTCGCTCACCGGTTTCGGCGGCAGACACTCCCAGCCTCTGCAGATCGCCGAGAACCGGTTCCACCATCGACCGTTTCTCAGCGAGCGAACGCACGTCCCCCAACAACACGTCCAACTCCAAAGCACCCAGATACACGCTGACGTCGCCCCTTCGATCAGCTCCGACGACAAAGCCGGTGGCGGTACATATGTCGTACCACCACCGGCTCGTCCCCGGAGTGCAGTGTCACTCCCCTGGCTTCACCACCGAGCCGACGCGACCGGGAACGGAGCTGTTCAGCTCCGGACCTGTTCTAGTCGCGCGGCTTTTCACGGAGCTCGTACGCCTCGATGACATCGCCCACCTTGATGTCGGAGTACGTCACCGTCAAACCACACTCGTATCCCTCACGAACCTCGACTGCGTCGTCCTTCTCGCGGCGAAGCGAGGAGATCGTCACGGTCTCGGCCACGACCGCATTGTCACGGAGCAGGCGCGCCTTGGCGTTGCGACGGATCGTACCGGAGGTGACGAGGCAACCGGCGATGTTTCCGACCTTCGAGGAACGGAACAGCGCGCGGATCTCGGCCTGGCCCAGAGCGACCTCTTCGTAGATCGGCTTGAGCATGCCCTTGAGGGCCTTCTCGATCTCGTCGATTGCCTGGTAGATCACCGAGTAGTACCGAATGTCGACGCCCTCGCGGTTGGCGAGTTCGGTTGCCTTGCCCTCGGCCCGCACGTTGAAGCCGATGATGATCGCGTCGGATGCCGACGCCAGGTTGACGTTGGTCTCCGTGACGCCACCGACACCGCGGTCGATGACGCGCAACTCGACTTCGTCGTCGATCTGGATACCGAGCAAGGCCTCTTCGAGCGCCTCGACGGTTCCCGAGTTGTCACCCTTGAGGATCAGGTTGAGCTGCGAAGTCTCCTTCAGAGCTGCATCGAGATCGTCGAGGCTGATGCGCTTGCGACTCTTGGCCGCCAGAGCATTGCGCTTACGGGCATTACGGCGATCGGCGATCTGACGGGCGATCCGGTCCTCGTCGACGACCAGAAGGTTGTCGCCTGCACCGGGCACCGACGTGAAGCCGATGACCTGAACGGGCCGGGACGGCATCGCTTCGGTGACGTCCTCGCCGTGCTCGTCGACCATGCGACGCACGCGGCCGTAGGCATCGCCGGCGACGATCGAGTCACCGACGCGCAGCGTTCCGCGGGCGATGAGCACGGTGGCCACCGGACCGCGACCGCGGTCGAGGTGTGCCTCGATGGCGACACCCTGGGCATCCATGTCCGGGTTGGCACGCAGATCGAGTGACGCATCGGCCGTCAGCAGCACCGCTTCGAGGAGGGCATCGATGTTGGTGCCCTGCTTGGCGGAGATGTCGACGAACATCGTCTCGCCGCCGTATTCCTCGGCGACCAGACCGTATTCGGTCAGCTGCTGCCGGATCTTGTCCGGGTTCGCGCCTTCCTTGTCGATCTTGTTGACCGCGACCACGATCGGCACATCGGCCGCCTGGGCGTGGTTGATGGCTTCGACCGTCTGCGGCATGACACCGTCGTCGGCCGCGACCACGAGGATCGCAAGGTCGGTGGCCTTGGCACCACGAGCACGCATGGCCGTGAAGGCCTCGTGACCGGGGGTGTCGATGAAGGTCACGAGACGCTCGTTGCCTTCGAGCTCGGTCAACACCTGGTACGCACCGATGTGCTGCGTGATGCCGCCGGCCTCGCCTTCGCGCACCGTGGTGTTACGAATCGAGTCGAGCAGTCGAGTCTTACCGTGATCGACGTGGCCCATGACGGTGACCACCGGGGGACGCTGCTCGAGGTCTTCCTCGCCGCCGGCATCTTCGCCGTAGGTGAGGTCGAACGAATCGAGCAGTTCGCGATCCTCGTCCTCGGGACTGACGACCTGCACGACATAGTTCATCTCGCCGCCGAGAAGCTCCAGCGTCTCGTCGTTGACCGACTGCGTCGCGGTGACCATCTCACCGAGGTTGAACAGTGCCTGCACGAGTGCAGCGGGGTTGGCGTCGATCTTGTCTGCGAAGTCCGACAGCGATGCTCCGCGGGCGAGACGAATGGTCTCGCCGTTGCCGCGGGGCAGCCTGACGCCGCCGACTGCGGGAGCCTGCATGCTCTCGTACTCGGCGCGTTTCGCCCGCTTCGACTTGCGACCGCGGCGGACTGCTCCGCCGGGCCGACCGAACGCACCTGCGGCTGCGCCACGCTGACCGGGACGGCCACCGCCGCCGGGACGGCCACGGAAGCCACCTGCGGGAGCGCCACCTGCTGGTGCACCACCGGGAGCGCCGGGAGCGCCACCGCCGCGGTAGCCACCGCCACCGCCGCCGCCCGGACGTCCACCCGGTGCGCCGCCGGGGCGACCGGGACGTCCTGCTGCGGGGCCGGGACGTGCCGAACGAGTCGGCATCGCACCCGGATTGGGGCGAGGAGGCATGGAGCCCGGGCTGGGCCGAGGTCCGGCCTGACCCGGTGCGGGACGGGGGCCGCCCTGTCCGGGAGCCGGACGAGCGCCGCCTGCCGGTGCGGCCGGCCGGGGTCCGCCCTGTCCGGGAGCCGGTCGTCCGCCGCCGGGGCGCGGAGCACCGGCACCGGGAGCGGGTCGCGGGGCCGGTCGTTCGACCGGAGCCGACGAGTACGGGTTGTTTCCGACGCGCGGAGCCTTCGGGCCGGGCTTGGGGCCAGGACCAGCGGGCTTGGGGGCGGCCGGAGCCGACGCGGTTGTCTCGGCCGACGCGGCAGGTGCCTGCTCGACCGGAGCAGCGGGTGCTGCCGGACGAGGGGTGGGCGCAGCCGGTGCCGGCGTGGGCGCAGCGGCCGGTGCCGACGGGGCAGCGGGAGCTACCTCAGCGGGCGACTGCGCTGCCGGAGCTTGCGCTGCGGGTGCCTGTGCAGCGGGGGCCTCGGGCTCGGCCGGGCGGGTTGCGGGCTTGGGTCCGGGACGAGGTCCACCCGGCTTTGCTGCGCCGGGCTTCGCGGCGGAATCCGACGCACGATCTGCTGCCGCGCGACCGTTGGGTGCTGCTGCACCGGACGCCGGCGCGTCCGCGTTTGCGGACGGGAAGGATTCACGAAGTCGACGAGCCACGGGGGCTTCGACTGTGGATGATGCGGACTTGACGAACTCGCCTTGCTCTTTGAGCCGTGCGAGTAGTTCCTTACTGGTGACACCGAGTTCTTTTGCCAACTCGTGCACGCGGGCCTTGCCTGCCACTGCTCTCCTCACTGAGAGGCCGAGCGAGGCTTGGTGCCCGCACGACCTCGGGTTATCTCCGATGGACGTTCATCGTTGGTGCTTCACGGTGTGCTCATCAGTGCTGTTGCCTGTTCTTGTCGACGGGTGTTGCTCTTGTCGTGTTCTCGCCGTGCAGCCGTTCGTGCTCGTCGAGCACGTCCGATACTGCGGACGATTCCACATTTCCCGATATCCGAAACGCGCGGCCGAAGACTCGGCGACGTTCCGCATTGTGCAGGCATTCTCGGTTGTAGTGCAACCAAGCACCACGACCGGACATCGAATGCCGGATGTCGGGGACGAGAGCGAATTCGTACGAACCAGCTTCTCGAACCACGATCCTCAACAGATCGGCGGCCGGCACTCGCTCCCTGCACCCGACACATGTACGAATCGGCCGGCTTGTCACAACCGGATTCTCGCGTTCACGTCTCCGAGCGGAGAGGTCGTTACCGAACCATCGACCACTCTACCGCTGTATTGCCTCGATCTCCGCATTCCGGCCCTAGGCGCTGGTCGTCTCGGGTGCCGCCGCGTCACTGCGGATGTCGATACGCCAACCGGTCAATCGAGCGGCAAGTCGAGCGTTCTGCCCTTCCTTGCCGATCGCCAGCGACAACTGGTACTCCGGGACCACCACTCGCGCCGCGCGAGCGGCTGCGTCCACCACGGTCACAGACACAACCTTCGACGGCGAGAGTGCATTCCCGACGAACGTCGCCGGGTCCTCGTCGAAGTCGATGATGTCGATCTTCTCGCCGGCCAGTTCGCTCATCACATTCCGCACTCGCTGCCCCATCGGCCCGATACATGCGCCCTTGGCGTTCAGGCCCGAGACCGTCGACGCGACCGCGATCTTCGAGCGGTGCCCTGATTCACGCGCTACCGCCACGATGTCGACCGAACCGTCGGCGATCTCGGGCACCTCGAGCGCGAACAACTTGCGCACCAGATTGGGGTGTGTGCGCGAGAGCGTGATCTGCGGGCCGCGGTTGCCCCGCGCGACTCCGACGACGTAGCACTTGATGCGCTCACCGTGCTCGTACGTCTCCCCCGGAACCTGCTCGGCGGGCGGAAGCAGGCCGTCGGCCCCATTCGCCTCGCTGCCGATCCGGACGATGACGGTGCCCTTGGCGTTGGCGCGCGTATCGCGCTGGATGACGCCGTTGACGATCTCACCCTCGTGGGTCGAGTACTCCCCGAAGGAGCGCTCGTGCTCCGCATCGCGCAAACGCTGCAGAATCACCTGACGAGCGGTGGTGGCAGCGATCCGGCCGAAGCCTTCCGGAGTGTCGTCCCACTCGGAGATCAGATTGCCCTCGGCGTCGAACTCCTTGGCCATCACCCGGACGGAACCGGTCTTGCGATCGACGTCGATTCGCGCGTTGGACTGGTGCCCCTCGGTGTGCCGGTAGGCGGTCAACAGCGCGGTCTGGATCGTCGAGATCACCATCTCGATCGGAACGCCCTTGTCCGCCTCGATGGCGCGCAGAGCTGCAATATCGATATTCACTTGTCCGACCCTTTCTCCGGTGCTTCCACATTCACGATTTCGTCGGTGTTCGCGGGTGACGGCCTACCGCCCACCACGCCGCCCGCAAGATCCATCTCTTCTGCGGTCGGCCGCGAAAATTCTACCTGCACAACAGCTTTCACAACATCGGCCAGCGCGATCGATCGTGTCGAGAGAACTCCCTTGTCCTTGATCACGAGGGCAACCGAGTCACCGTCGAGAAGTCCGACGCGGCCCTCGACCTTGCCGTCGGCGAGTTCGATCCGCACCTTGCGACCACGCGCGCGACGCCAATGCCGTGGTTGTGTCAACGGGCGATCGATTCCGGGAGTGGTGACCTCGAGGGTGTACGGCGCTTCGCCGAAATCGGTCACGCCGTCGAACACATCGGAGATCACCCGGCTCAACTCCGGCAGCGCGTCGAGGTCGACGCCGTCTTCACGGTCGACCATGATGCGCACGGCACTGTGCTTACCGGCAGCGACCACGTTCACGTCCTCGAGGTCGTAGCCCCGATCTCGAACCAGGTCGCCGAGCAGTTCGACAACCCTTTCCTGGGACGGAACAGGCATGTCGCGAACTCCTCGTGTGTAGTTGTCGGCAATGCGGCGCAGGTGCGCCGGACCGCGTTTGGTGAACCAACAGACTACCGCCCCGCAGGTGGTGCTCGCGACCACGCACGGCCGAGGCGACACACGGGCACGGCCGTGTCGCCTCGAGGGTCCGACACGGTCGAGGGTCTGGCACGATATCGGGGTGCCCACGCCGACCGCCCCTCTCTCGTTGAACAGACGTGGGCTGTTCCGGCTCGCCGGTGCCGCCGTCCTCACTGCGGCCACGGCGTCGACCGTCACGGCCTGCGGCGCGGAGGAAATCTCCGGTCCCGCACTCGATTCTCTGACGGCACAGTTGCGCTCCGCTCGCTCCGACGCCGCGGCTGCGTCTTCGGCGGCAACGGTCGCTCCCGATTACGCAGGAGCTCTCGGCGTGGTCGCGGCCCAGCGGACCGAACATGCGGATGCACTCGAGACCGAGATCGCCCGGGCTACCGGAGCGACCACCGACACCTCGTCGGCGACTGCCACGACGACCACGACCGCGGCCCAGTCCGCGCCGCCACCCGATCTCGTCGCGGTGCGCGATGCGCTGACCGCCTCGGCACGCAGTGCGGCGACCGCCGCCCGCGACGAAAGCGGTTATCGCGCCGGCCTTCTCGGGTCGATCAGTGCCTCGTGCACGGTGTTCGCTCAGGTGGTACTCGCATGAGCGATCTCGGACCCGAACAACAGGGGCTCGTCGATGCACTCGTCGCCGAGTACGCAGCCGTCTTCGCGTACGGGATCGTCGCGGCGTTCTCCAACCCGACCCGAGCAGACATGGTGGCCGCGTGCACCGCGGCACACCGAGCGCGTCGAGACTCGACCATCGACGCACTCCGCGCGGCCAGCGTCACAGCGCCCCTGCCCGATCCGGCATACGCGTCGCCGTTTCCGGTGACCGATGCGATCTCGGCTGTGCAGCTCGCTGTTCAGGCAGAGATCGACACGAGTGTGGCGTGGCGTTCGGCCGTCGAGCGCAGTCGATCCGGCGGCACTCGCGAGATGGGCGTCCAGGCACTGACCGAGGCCGCGATCAGACTGGCCACATGGCAGCAGATCCTGGGTGTCATCCCGTCGTCGACGGCTTTTCCCGGTCAGCCGTGACCACGTCGTCCGCCGGACCGGCGGAACGACCCGGCATGAACAGTGCCGCAACCAATCCGATCGCCACCGCCCCTGCGCCTACGAGTAGAGCGGGTGCCAACGCGTCGGTGTATCCAGCGGGGGTGAGTGATCCTCCGTTTCCGATGAACACCGCCGTCAGGACGGCGATTCCGAGCGCAATTCCCACTTCCCGCACAGTGGAGTTCGCACTGCTCGCCGTGGCGTGATCGTCGTCGGCCATGTCTCGCAACACTGCGGTCGCCGAGAGCGCGAAGGTCAACCCCATGCCGACTCCGGCCATCAACAGCGCGGGCACCATCGACAGGTAGGCGGTGTCGGGTCCGAGGATCAGTGCCATCCACACCAGTGACAGCGACTGCAACGCCAGTCCGGACACCAACAAGCCGCGCAAGCCGACTCGATCGGCCACGAGACCCGCAATGGGTGCGACCACCATAGGCGCGGCGGTCCAGGGCAATGTGCGCAGGCCCGCCTCGAACGGGCTGTAGTGCATCACTATCTGCAGGTACTGAGCAAGCAGGAACACGGCCCCGAACATGCCCAGAGAGAACGTGATTCCGATGATGTTCGCCAGCGTGAAACTGCGTGATCGGAAGAGCGTCAACGGCAGTACCGAGAACGGGGTTCGCCATGCTCGGGAGACGAACGCGAGGAGAAGCACCGCAGAGCCGACGAAGCTCGCGAGCACGGTGGTCGATGCCCATCCGTCGTCGTTGCCGTGGACCACCGCCCACACGAGCAAGAATACCCCGCCGCCCGCGAGCACCACACCCAGCAGATCGAGAGGTTGCCTGCGTCCGGTCGACTCGGTCAGGGCGATGTACGCCAGCGGTACCGCGACGAGCGCCACCGGGACGTTGATCCAGAAGATCGCCTGCCAGGAAATACCGTCGACGACCGCACCACCGACGACAGGCCCGAGTGCGACACCGAGGCCCGAGACACCGCCCCAGATTCCGATTGCCATGGCGCGCTTGGCAATCGGAACGACAGCTGCGAGCAGAGTCAGTGACAGCGGCATGATCGCCGCGGCACCGAGGCCCTGTATCGCCCGCGCGGCGATGAGCATTGCCGGACTCGTGGCGAGCGCGCTGGCCACGGAGGCCGCGGTGAACAGCGCTATCCCGCCGAGGAACACCGCGCGCCTGCCCCAGCGATCGCCCAAGGTTGCTGCAGTGAGCATGAATGTCGCGAAGCTCAGTGTGTAGGCGTTGAGGAACCACTGCAGCTGTCCGACCGACGCATTCAGATCCTGCTGAACCACCGGCAGCGCGCTGGTCATCACCAGATTGTCGAGGGTCGCCATGAACATGGGCAGGGATGCGGCGACGATTCCCAGCCACACGGGAATAGACCGAGCGGCGGGGTGCACTGCAGGCGGAGAGGCTGTAGCGGTCATGGCGAACGTCCCGTCTCGAGTTTGTAAGCATCGAATGATTACTTATGATGCGACCGTAAGTTATCGACTGATAACCTGTCAATATGTCCGACACTCCCACGCCCAAGCCCCGAGCAACCCGAATGGACGCGGCCGACCGTCGAGAACTCGTCCTCGACGCCGCGACACGAGCGTTCGCACGCGGGGGCTTTGCCGGGACGAGCACCGATGCGGTGGCCAAGGAAGCGGGCGTGTCGCAGCCGTATGTGGTTCGGATGTTCGGAACCAAAGTCGAATTGTTTCGGCTGGTCTTCCAACGCTCCATCGACGGCATCATGACGGCATTCGACGCAGTGCTCGCTTCGGGGCCTCTGGACCCGACGGACGACGAGACCTGGGCCGACCTGGGCGGTGCCTACGCCGATCTGGTGGCCGATCGCGACCTCTTGATGGTCATGATGCACGGGTTCGGTGCAGGGTCGGTACCCGAGATCGGCCGCCAGGCACGAGAAGGAATGGGCGCGATCTACAACCAGATCCGCAGCTGTACCGGGTGTTCGGAAGATCAGGCTCGGCAGTTCATCGCGCACGGAATGCTGCTCAACGTCTTGTTGTCGATGCAGGCACCCGAGCATCCGGAGGACAGCGAGGGACTGCACGAGATGACGATGTGCGCGTTCGGAACCAAGCTCGTCCCAGCCGATTCCGGACAGCTGTGACGCCTAGGGACGCATCTCGTACCGACCGTCGTACGTGACGACGTCGTTCCAGACCGTCTCGAATCGTGCTGCGTCCACCACCGGCTTGCGTACGGCGTCCAGCGCCCATTTCTGCTGCGCATCGGTCGACGACGGCTTTCCGTACAGCGCGACGGCGTAGCCGGAGAAGTCCCTGATCTGGAAGTCGAAGATCTGGTCCAGCATGTCGGTGGAGATCTCGTCGGCCTGTTCGAGGATCAGGTGCCCGTAGACGACGAGTGAGAACAGATGCCCCACCACGAGCAGGAAGTCGAGGTCCTGTTGCTGCGACTCGTCGGGGGCGCACTCGGCGAGGAACGACGCGAACGCCTGGGCCTGCTCGTAGAAACGACCCACGTTGGGAACACCGGAATGCTTGCGATACACCGGTTTCCAATCGTGGAACCGAACCGAACTCGCGCCGCGAGCGGGGCCTTGGGCGAAGAAGAATCCGTCGTCGACGGCGTCGGTGAACCTGGTGACCTCCGCCTGATCGGTGGGCGAGAACATGTATGCCGGCATGAACTTGAGCATCAAGGCGACGTTGACATGCACCGTTCCCTCGAGTTTCGGCAGTGTTCCGATCAGTTGCGCGGCTTCACGGAAGTAGGTGTTCTTCTCGTACCCCTTGGCGGCGATCACGTCGTGCAGCAAGCGGACCACCGTCTCGCCCTCGGACGTCACCTTGGCCTTGGTCATGGGGTTGAACAACAGGTAGCGCCGGTCGCCGGGACCCGCAGCGCGGAAGTAGTCCAGCGCACGCGCACTGAACAGCTTCATGGCGGTCAGCCGCGAGTAGGCATCGACGAATGCACTGCGCACATGGGGGAATTCGGTGACACGGTTGCCGTACAGAATCCGATTGTTGGCGTGTGTGATCGCCTCGTAGAACGCGTGCTCGCAGATGCCGATCGAGCCGGTGCAGAGGTTGAACTTGCCGACGTTGACGGTGTTCAATGCAGCCGAGAACGCGTCGGGTCCGGTATGCAGAATGTCCTCGCGGCGAACGGGATAATTCTCGAGCGAGAAGGTGCTGACGTACATCTGGCCGTGAACGACGCTCTCGCGCAACCGATACGCGGGATGCGAGCTGTCGGCGACGAAGAAGACGTACGACTCCGGCCCGTCGATGTCGGTGCGTCTACCGAATACCGACACCATGCCCGCCACGTTGCCGTTACCGATGTAGTACTTCTCCCCCGACGCGGTGAACTCGAGGTCGTCGTCGACGGAGGGCGTCAACAGCATGTCCGTGGAGTACACATCGGCACCGTGTGCGCGCTCGGACAATCCGAATGCCATGACGCCGCCGCGGTCGAGCTCACGCGCTGCGCGGCGCTTGGCGTCGTCGTTGTCGCTCATCCAGATCGGGCCGAGGCCGAGCACCGTGACCTGCCAGGTGTACCAGTAGGCCAAGCCGTAGAACCCGAGAATTTCGCTCAGAGCAGCGTTGCGGGCAGCGTCCCAACGAGCGTTGGGCAACCCGTTCGCATACTCGGCCGGCGTCGAGAACGTGGCGAACAGTTTCTGGGCCGCGACGAACTCGAGGAAGTCGGCGGGCCAGACTCCCTCGAGATCGTCGGCGAGCAGCCTGGCCTTACCGCGATCCTCGAACCAATCGATCAGTGCGCGGAGCTGACGACGAGACTCCTCGTCGAGCTCGGCGGGATCGAAAGTTGTCGGATCGAACAGCGCAAACTGAGCCACGGTGTGACCTCTCCTAGTCGTGTGACCCGAAGCTACCAGCGAGTAGACCGGCGCGTGGGGAGATCGAGCGTGGAGAGATCGGGACGGGCTGTTACGTGGTGGCGCGCACCGCGGCGACGATCTCGTCGACCGCGGAATCGATGTCGAGTTCACGGCTCTCACCCGAGAAGCGGTCCCGGATTTCGACCTTGCCATCGGCCCAACCGCGGCCGAGGACGACGACGAGCGGAACACCGATCAGTTCGGAGTCCTTGAACTTCACGCCGGGCGAGGCCTTGCGGTCGTCGAAGAGAACCTCGATGCCCTGCGAATCGAGTTGCGTTGCAATGGATTCTGCGCCGGCGCGCGCGGCCTCGTCCTTGTTCGCGATCACCAGATGTACGTCGGCGGGTGCTACCTCCGACGGCCACCGAAGGCCCTTGTCGTCGTGCATCTGCTCGGCGATGACGGCCACCAGACGGGAGACACCGACGCCGTAGGAACCCTGTACGAGTCGCACGGGCTTGCCGGTCTCGCCGAGTACGTCGACCGAGAATGCATCGGTGTACTTGTAGCCCAACTGGAAGATGTGCCCGATCTCGATTCCGCGAGCGCTGACCAGCGGCCCCCGTCCGTCGGGTGACATGTCCCCGTCACGCACCTCGGCGGCCTCGATGGTGCCGTCGGGAACGAAGTCGCGGCCGGCCACGAGGTTCACCACGTGCTTGCCCTGCACATCGGCACCGGTGATCCACGATGTTCCGTTCACCACCCGGGGGTCGACGAGGTAGCGAACTCCGTTGGCCTGCAGCGCACGTGGCCCGATGTATCCCTTGATCAGGAACGGGTGAGCAGCAAAGTCCGCGTCGGTCAGCAATGCGAATTCGGCAGGCTCTAGCGATGCTTCGAGGCGCTTCTCGTCCACCTCACGGTCGCCGGGCAGGCCGATGGCCAGCAGCTCCCACTCGCCACCGGCGGACCGCACCTTGAGCAGGATGTTCTTGAGCGTGTCGGCACCGGTGACGGTACGACCCAGATCTGCGCCGTTCGCCCACTCGACCAGCGTCGCGATGGTGGGAGTGTTGCCCGTCTCGTAGTCGACCGCGGCAGGCTGCCCCTCGATGGCGATGGGGTCCGGTGCCGGGGTCGTGACGGCCTCGACGTTGGCCGCGTATCCCGATTCGATGCACCGAACGTAGGTGTCCTCGCCGATGTCGCTCTCGGCCAGGAATTCCTCGGACGCACTTCCGCCCATCGCGCCGGACGTCGCGGCGACGATGACGTAGCTGACCCCGAGCCTGGCGAAGATGCGCTGGTAGGCGTCGCGGTGTGCGGCGTAGGACCGCTTCAGTCCGTCCTCGTCCATGTCGAAGGAGTAGGAATCCTTCATGACGAACTCGCGTCCGCGCAGAATGCCGGCGCGAGGACGCTCTTCGTCGCGATACTTGGTCTGAATTTGGTACAGCGTGACCGGCAGGTCCTTGTAGGAGTTGTATTCGGCCTTGACCGTCAACGCGAACAACTCTTCGTGGGTCGGACCGAGCAGCATGTCGTTGCCCTTGCGATCCTGCAACCGGAACAATGCGTCCCCGTATTCGGTCCACCGGTTCGTCGTCTCGTACGGCTCACGCGGCAGCAGGGCGGGCAGCGAAATTTCCTGCGCCCCGATGGCGTTCATTTCCTCGCGCACGACGCGTTCGACCTGTCGCAGCACCCGGAGACCCAGCGGCAGCCACGAATAGACGCCCGGCGCGATACGACGAACATAGCCGGCGCGAACCAACAGCTTGTGGCTGTCGACCTCGGCGTCGGCCGGGTCGTCGCGAAGGGTACGAAGGAACAGCTGCGAAAGACGGGTGATCACGGGTTGTCAGACTAGTCGGTGGTGCAGCGCCTGCGGATAGGCGGCCGCGAAGTGAGTAGCCTTGACCCCCGTGCTGATTCTGCTGCCTCCCTCCGAGACGAAGTCCGACGGCGGTTCCGGAGCACCTCTCGATCTGGACCGGTTGTCGTTGCCGTCCCTGCTTCCGCTCCGACGAACGCTTGCCGACGCCCTAGTCCGGCTCTCCGGCGACGTCGACGCGTCCATCACCGCTCTCGGTCTCGGTCCGACCCAGGTGGACGAGATCGAACGGAACGCTCGCCTGTTCGCCTCGCCCACCACTCCCGCCCTGCGCCGGTACACCGGAGTGCTGTACGACGCTCTCGGGGCGTCGACCTTCACCCGTGCCGGACGCGCGCGTGCGGATGCCAGGCTGTGGATCGGGTCGGCACTGTTCGGGGCCGTTCGCGCGTCCGACCCGATTCCGTCCTATCGACTCTCCGGCGGGTCGTCCATTCCGAACTTCGGGACGTTGCGAGCGCACTGGAAGCCTCGACTGTCCGAGGCCCTTCTCACCGAGGCCGAGGGAATCGTCGTCGACCTCCGGTCCGGCACCTATCAACAGCTCGGGCCCATCCCCGGGGCGATCACGGCAACGGTGCTCACCGAGAAGCCCGACGGCAGTCGGTCGGTGGTGAGCCACTTCAACAAGCATCACAAGGGATTGCTCGCCCGCGCGCTGACCCTGACCACGGCCGAGCCCAAAGATGTGAAAGCTGTTGCGCGCGTGGCGTCGAAGGCGGGTCTTCGAGTCGAAGTAGCGTCGGACACCGAACTGATCGTGCTCACCGAATGAGCGCCGTTCCGGAACTGCTGCGACAAGGAGCCGACGCGTCGGTCGGCAAGAACAAGAGTCAACGCATCGCCGACGACATCGCCGACCGATTGGTCTCGATGCAAGCGAACGAACTCGGCACGCTGGCACTGACCAACATGATCGGCACGCTGTACGAGAACGGTTGGCAACCACTGGATCTGATGCATGTGGTCCGGCGTCAGCACACGGTGGCGGTGACGAATCTCGCTGCCGCGGCACTGCTGCACCATGCCGATCTCATCGAAGCGGACTCCCGCGCCCCGCACGATTGGGTCGATCAGATGTCGGCGATCTGCGAACAGTTCCCGACGGTGGCAGCCCGAGTCGACGCCACTCCCGACTTCCTCACGGCGTACCTCATGGCGTCCGGCAAGTCCGACTACATCGCCGCCAGTGATCAGTGGCTCGACGTGCTCACGCTGCTCGGCCAGTGGCAAACCCTCCCCCGTTGGCCGCAACTGGGTGCCAAGCCTTCGCAGTGGCCCCGCACACGCTCGTCGGTGCCGACGACCACCGGCGCGGATTCACCGAACAGCAAGATGCTGGCCAAGATTCGCGGTCTGCTGGCCAAGGCCGATGCCACCGATTTCGCGGAGGAAGCCGAGACGCTGACCGCCAAGGCGCAGGAGTTGATGACGCGATACTCGATCGACACGCTGCTGTTGGCCGAGGGTCATCTCGACGTTCGCGGTCGACGGGTGCACATCGACGGTCCGCACGCACCCGCCAAAGCCCAGCTCTTGCACGTCGCCGGTACTGCCAACCGGGTCAAGACGATCTGGGACGCGGAGTACGCCGTTGCGACGCTCGTGGGCGCGCCGGTGGACGTGGAACAGGCCGAGCTCGTCTTCACCTCGTTGCTGGTGCAGGCAACCCGAGCTCTCGGCCACTCGCCCGAAGCCAAGAAGCGAAAGAAGGCTGGCTCGGCCGCATTCGGCAAGGCGTTCCTCTACGCCTACGCCATCCGAATCGGAGATCGTCTCACCGATGCCGACGCGCATGCCCTCGACGAGGCGAGACAGGAATCGGGCGACCTGCTGCCGATTCTCGCGGCACAGACCGTTGCCGTGGAAGCGGAGTTCGACCGCCTCTTTCCCACCGCCAAGCCGATGCGAGGCCCGCGCCTCGATGCCGAAGGATGGGACTCGGGACGAGCCGCGGCCGACCGAGCCGATCTGTCCCGCTGAAACATTCCACGAGGTTCGTCGTCCGATTCGGGAACTGTTGTAGCTTCAAGTCAGTTGAGCAGACATGAACCGAACACGCGCAGCTGCTCGACTCACCGTGCCCGTTCTGGTCGCACTGTCCGCCATCACGGCGTGCGGTACGTCGCCCTCCACCCCGGAGCCGAACGACGTCTCCGTCGCCGCGCAGTCACCCGACGACCGCTCCGACAGCGTCACCGAATCACGCAACGAAGAAGCAGCGCTGACGCTCTTCGAATCTGCGTTCACGGCCGAAGAACCCGCCGCCGCCGCGTCGGTCGTGGCGGAGAACGCCGTCGATCGACCTGGACCAGCGGTGGGGCCCGACGCGATCGTCGCCCGATTCGAGGCCACCCGGACACGGATTCCCGGTGCACGAGCCGTCGTCAAGCGTGTCGCGGCCGATGGCAGATGGGTGGCAGTGCACTGGCAGGCCACCGCTGATCCGGCATCCGAGACCACCGGTGAGGCGAACATCGACCTCTTCGCCTTCGACGGCGGCAAGGTCACCGAGCACTGGGCCATGACGCAATCCGTGCCGGCCACGTCGATGAGCGGCAACACCATGTTCAGTGACCTCTACCGCTACCCGACCGCGCCCACCGAGCCGACCGAGGACGAGGAAGAGCGCCGACGCATGTCGGTGACGGCTACCTACGACGCGCTCTTCCGCGAACACGACGCGTCCGTGCTCGGGACCGACTTCGCCCCGTCCTACCTGCAACACAATCCGATTGCGGGCAACGGCACCGCGGCACTGCAACAGTTCTTCGCCGGCGGCGCGCAGTTCCCTGCCTCGGAATCGGTCGTCTCGCTGGCCGACGGCGATCTGGTGTGGACGTTCGCGAAAGCGCCGGGCGCAGCAGAATCCGACCCCTTCGTCGCGGGAGACATCTTCCGGTTCGACGGCACCATCGTCGAGCACTGGGACGTCGTTCCGGAGTAGCGACCGCTGTCGGTCGATGACCGCCGGCAAGGCAAAATGGACCGGTGCCCGAGACTCTCGACGACATCGTGACCAGGACATCGGAACTACTGGCCGAGCGCGACGTGGCCGCGTTGTCGACCCTGATGGCGGGTCTGTCCACGACGAACGCGGTCAGAATGCTCGAACGGGTCGACTCGGCGCAGCGGGCGGTTCTGTTTCGGCTGTTGCCCAAGGACGAGGCCGTCGTCGTGTTCGAGCGCTTCGACGCGACCATTCGCAGCGAGCTGTTCGAGAGTTTGCGTAGCGACGACGTCATCGCCCTGTTCGAGAACCTCGATCCCGACGACCGAGTGGAACTGCTCGACGAGCTGCCCTCCAACATCGCGCATCGCATGATGCTCGGCCTGTCGCCCGCCCAACGGGCGCTCACCGCACCGATGCTGGGCTACGACCGCGGTTCGGTAGGCCGTCGAATGAGCCCGGAGTACGTGCGCCTACGCAGCGACACCACGGCAGCCGAGGCTCTCGACGCGGTGCGACGGACCGGTCCCGACGCAGAATCGGTGTACCTGCTGCCCATCACCGACGACCATCGCACGTTGCTCGGTGTGGTGACGCTCGCCGATCTGGCGACGGCGGAATCGACCACGCCGGTCGGAGAGCTCCATTCGTCGCATCCGGTGGTGCGGGCGGACTCGTCGGCGGAGGTCGCGGCACGTCTGTGTTTTGAGCATCGCAGTCCGGCGGTGGTGGTGGTCGATTCCGAACAGCGCCTGATCGGCATCCTCACCCTCGAGCAGTCCTCTCGCATTCTCGAGGAGGCCGAGGACGAGGACGCCGCCAGGGCGGGCGGTGCAGAACCGCTGCGTCGGCCGTACCTGTCGACGCCGGTCCTGTCCATCGTTCGTTCGCGCGTGGTCTGGCTGCTCGTGTTGGCGTTGTCGGCCATCCTCACCGTGCAGGTGCTCGAGATCTTCGAGCATGCACTGGCCGCGGTGGTGACCCTCGCGCTGTTCATTCCGCTGCTCACCGGCACGGGCGGGAACACCGGTTCGCAGGCCGCGACCGCGGTGACCCGCGCGCTCGCCCTGGGTGACGTCCGCCCGCGCGACATCGCCGCTGTGCTGTTTCGCGAGGTCCGCGTCGGCGCGACGATGGGAGCGATGCTCGGAACGTTGGGGTTCGTCATTGCCGGACTCGTCTACGACTGGCACCTGGGCCTGGTCATCGGCACGACGCTGCTGTCGATATGCACGCTCGCCGCGACGGTCGGCGGTGCGATGCCGCTGATCGCCAAGAAGATCGGCGTCGACCCCGCGGTGTTCTCGACGCCCTTCATCTCGACCTTCTGCGATGCGACCGGCCTGATCGTCTACTTCCTCATCGCCAAGGCCGTACTGGGAGTCTGATCGGCCCCGCTCGTCAGCCCTTCTGGGCGTCTTCCTGCGCGGCCTGCGCCTGGGCCACCTGCTGCGGGGTGAACCGGATGAACAGTGCGGCGATGCCGGCGATCACGGCGCAGACCGCGCAGCAGAACAGCGCGAACATGTACCCGGAGCTCAGTGCGTCGAGCTGACTGTCGTTCATCAGAGTCGCCGGCCCGGATATGCCGCCGAGGGACAGTGTTCGCGACGTGACCAGTGCCCCGATGACGGCCAGCGCCAGAGGACCGCCGAGGGTCTGGGCGACCAGCGAGATTGCCGTCAGCGGACCGATTTCGGTGGGGCTCACGCCCGCGATGGCGCACAGCGGCAGCGGAACGACCGTCAGACCGACGCCGAAGCCGATCCCGATCACCGGGAAGAACAACCCTGGGAAGTACGCCGAATCCGCGTCCATCGTCGTCACGGACACCAGCAGCCAGCCGACCATGATGACCGCACCACAGAGAATCAGCCAGCGCGGAGCGATCCGAGTCACCAGCTGCGACGCGAGGAACGCCGCGGCACCGAGACCGAAGGCGAACGGCACGAACGCCAGGCCGGCATGCAGCGGGCTGTAGCCCAGAATGTCCTGCACGAACAACGCCACATACGCCGCGAGACAGAACATGACCCCGCCGGCGAAGAAGATCGCGACGAAGGTCGCCACTCGATCGCGAC
This sequence comes from Rhodococcus sp. NKCM2511, assembly GCF_014905595.1. NCBI lineage: Bacteria > Bacillati > Actinomycetota > Actinomycetes > Mycobacteriales > Nocardiaceae > Rhodococcus > Rhodococcus sp. NKCM2511. Next base: position 597,127 of record NZ_BNHJ02000001.1, read on the forward strand.
TGACGAACAACGAGAACGGCAGCAGCGGGTTCTCGGCCCGTCGCTCGACCAACAGGAACAATCCGAGGAACAGCAGTCCGGCGATCAACGACACGATGACGATCGGGCTCGACCAGCCCAGCTCGGTACCCTCGCTCAGCGCGAGGACCACACCCGTGCAGCCCAGGGTCGCCAGGATCGCACCCGGCACGTCCAGGGCGAGCTTCGCCCCGACGGTCTCCTGCAGCGACACGACGGCGAGCACGACGATGACGATGCCGATCGGTACGTTGATCAGGAAGATCCAACGCCACGACACCTCGGTCAGAGCGCCGCCGATGATGAGCCCGGCAATGGACCCGACACCGGTCATGGCGGCGTAGATGGCGATGGCCTGATTACGCACCGGGCCCGGAGCGAATGTCGTGGCCACCAGCGCGAATGCCGTGGGCGACGCCACCGCCGCACCGACCCCCTGCAGTGCCCTCGCCGCAACGAGCGTGGCTTCGTTGACTGCCAGTCCGCACAGCAACGAGGCGATCGTGAACAGGACGACGCCGGCGAGGAACATCTTCTTTCGCCCGAAGGCGTCGCCGAGCCTGCCGCCGAGCAACATCAGCCCACCGAAGGCCAACGCGTAGGAGGTCAACACCCAGTTGCGCCCGGCGTCGGACAGACCCAGATCGGCCTGCAGCGGAGCCAAGGCCAGGTTGGCGACGGTACCGTCGAGAACCACCATCAGTTGCAGCCCGCTCAGGACGATGATCGCCATCCCGAACGCTCGAGTCGTCACCGGGTACTTGATCTCGGTGGCGGAGGTGTTGGACATCGATGACTCAGGCACGAGCGTTCACGTTACCGGCGTGTACAGAGAACCCGGCCACAGTGCCGATGACGACGATCGCCGGCGGCCTGATCTCGGCCTCGCGGACCGCGTCGGCGACGGTGCTCAGCGTGGCCCGAACTTCACGTTGGGTGCGCATGGTGCCCTCCTGAACGACGATGACCGGGGTGTCCGACGGGCGGCCGCCCGCCACGAGTACATCGGCGAACAGCCCGATGCGCTCGACGGCCATCAGCAACACGATTGTGCCCTTGAGCTTGGCCAACGCGTCCCAGTCGACCAGAGAATCGGGGTGATCGGGGGCCACGTGACCGCTCACGACGACGAATTCGTGGGTGACGGCGCGATGCGTCACCGGGATTCCGGCCGAGGACGGAACCGAGATCGCGCTGGTGATGCCCGGTACCACCGTAACCGGAATGCCCTCGGCGGCCAGCGCTTCGAGTTCCTCGTAACCGCGACCGAAGACGTACGGGTCACCGCCCTTGAGCCGAACCACGAACTTGCCGGCCTTGGCACCGTCGATCAGCGCCTGGTTGATGGCTTCCTGCGCCATCGCCCGGCCGTACGGAATCTTCGAGGCGTCGATGACCTCGACGTGTGGTCCGAGTTCGGCGAGCAACTCGGGTGGAGCCAGGCGATCGGCCACCACGACGTCCGCGTATGCCAGCAGTCTGCGGCCCCGGACGGTGATCAGATCCGGGTCGCCCGGACCGCCGCCCACGAGCGCGACACCGGTCAGCGGCGCGTGCGCCGAGTCGGCCACGACGCCGGACTGCAGCGCTTCGACGACGGCATTGCGCACGGCGGCCGATCGGCGATGTTCGCCGCCTGCCAGCACTCCCAGCGTGAGGCCGTCCCATTCGGCCGACGCCGGAGTGACGGCTGTGCCGTCCTTGGCGATGTCGGCACGGACACAGAAAATCTTGGACGCGGTCGCTTCCGCAACAATGGCGATATTGGTCTCGGCCTCGTCGGTGCAGGCGATGGCGTACCAGGCGTCGGCCAGATCGCCGTGGCGGTAATCGCGCAGTTCGAGCGTCACCTGCCCTGCTGTCGCCATTGCCTCCACGGCCGGAGTGGCCTCGCGGGTGACCACGTGGACCACTGCTCCGGACGAGATCAACAGCGGTAGTCGACGCTGTGCGACGGTGCCGCCACCGACCACGACGACGCGCCGCCCTTCGAGATTCAGGCCGACCAGATAGGGAGAGTCAGTCGCGTTCACGAGAGGAAACGCTACCGCGCGCGCTGGACTCGCTTCTCGTCCCATACGGGCTCGGCTGCTTCGTAAACCTGCCCGGTGGCACCGAACACCAGGAATCGATCGAAACTGCGGGCGAACCACCGGTCGTGTGTCACCGCGATCACGGTGCCCTCGAATGCCGCGATGGCGTCTTCGAGCGCATCGGCCGACATCAGGTCGAGGTTGTCGGTCGGCTCGTCGAGCAGCAGCAGCGTGGCACCGGAGAGCTCGAGCAAAAGAATCTGCACACGTGCCTGCTGCCCGCCCGACAGATTGTCGTAGGACTGTTCGGCCGCGCGCGCCAGACCGTATCGGTCCAACGCTCGGCCGGCGGCCTCACGGCCCATGCCGTCCCGGTGCTCGTTGCCCATGTGAAGAATCTCGAGCAGCGTGTTGCCGGCGAGATCCGGACGCGTGTGCGTCTGCGCGAACAGACCGGGCCGTACCCGGGCCCCGAGTACCGCTGTCCCGGTGTGCGGAACGGGCGCGAGTGCGAGTTCCTGGACCGGCTCGTGCTCCTTCTCGGGATCGGTGCCGCCGTTGGCGAGCAGACGCAGGAAGTGCGATTTGCCCGAGCCGTTGGAACCCAATACCGCCACGCGATCGCCGTACCAGATCTCGGTGTCGAACGGTTTCATCAGGCCGGTCAGTTCCAGGGCCGTGCACACGAGCGCGCGCTTGGCCGTTCGACCACCGCGCAACCGGACGGTGACGTGCTGCTTGAGCGGCACGGCCTCGGGCGGTCCGGCCTCCTCGAATTTGGCCAGTCGCGTTTGCGATGCGTGGTAGCGGGCGGCGACGCCGTCGTTGAACTTCGCCTTCTCGCGCAGACGCAACACCAGCGCGCGCAGTTTGACCAATTCCTCGTCCCACCGCCTGCGCAGTTCGTCGAGTCGCGCGTTCCGGTCTTCCCGCGCTGCGTGATACGTCGCGAACCCACCGCCGTGCACCCACGCGGTGGCCCCGCTCACCCCCGGCTCCAGGGTCACGATCCGGTTGGCAGCGTTGGCGATGAGCTCCCGGTCGTGGCTGATGAACAGGACGGATTTGTCGGAGTCGCGAATGGTCGCTTCGAGCCAACGTTTGCCGGGCACGTCGAGGTAGTTGTCCGGCTCGTCGAGCAGCAGCAGATCGTCGGTGCCGGCGAACAACGACTCGAGCACGAGCCGCTTCTGCTCACCGCCACTGAGCGTCGAAGCCGCGCGCCACTTCGCCCGATCGAACGGCATACCGAGTGCAGCCGTGGTCACCTTGTCCCAGAACGGTTCCAGGTCGTAGCCGCCCACGTCGCCCCAATCGGACAGGGCCTGCGCGTACTTCATCTGGGTCTTCTCGTCGTCGACCTCGATCATCGTGTTTTCGGCGGCGTCGAGCGCAGCAGCTGCGGACCGCACGGCTGGGGACGCGACCGACAGCAACAGGTCACGCACCGTCGAGTCGTCTCGCAGTTGCCCGACGAACTGCCGCATCACCCCGAGCGAACCGGAGCTCGATACCGCGCCCTCGTCGGGAGCCTCGTCGCCCGCAACGATGCGCGTCAACGTCGTCTTACCGGTTCCGTTGGGCCCGATAAGTGCGGTCTTGGCACCGTCGCCCACCCGGAAGCCGACGCCGTTGAGCAGCTGCCGTCCGTCGGGCAGGAAGAAAACGATGTCGTTGAGTTCGAGATGGGCCACAACGAACCAGCCAACCCCATCGGCCCCACAATGGCCAATCGTTTTCGCCCGAGCCGGCGAGGTGCCTGGTCTAGGCGAGAGCCAGGCTGGACGTTCGTGTCAGGACCTGCTTCCCGGCATCGTCGACGTGCGCGTGGTGGACCTGCAGTCGCGCCGAGTCGCCGTGCAGGGTCAGCAGCATGACCCCATTGTCGAACCACGGGCCCGCCTCGGCCTGCCACTCGACACCCGACGGGCCCACATGGGCGGCCCGTGCGAGCTTCGACAGAATCCTCGCCGCCGGGCGTTTGACGGCAAGTTTGTTGACCGCGCGGATCGGCAGATTCAGCGGATTGCGGAACGGAGACATCGTCAGCTGATACGTCGCGGGCACGTCGCGCCCGCCGACACCGAAGTCGGCGTTGGCGACGTACGAGCAGTGCACGTCTCCCGAGAGCCACATGATCGACGCGGGCTTGTCGTCACCGCGCGAGAGCTCACGCGTCAGGGCTGCCATGTCGTTGAACGAGTTGGTGAATGCGGCCCAGTGCTCGAGGTCGAGTCCGATTCGCATCTTTTCGGCCACCTTGGCCGACCTCGGCCCCCAACTCCCCTGTGCCACAGCCTCATTCCACTGTTCGAGATGGTGCAGTGCCGGCAGCATCAGGTACGGCAGTGACGATCCGAACAGCAGGTGTCGGGGCGTCGTCTCGAGTGCGCGCTCGCGGACCCACGCCCATTCCTTCTCGTCGACCATTTCGCGGTTGTCGGGGTCGAGATTTCGTGAGCAGCGTGAGTCGATCATGATCAGACGGGTGTCGCCGAAATCTCGATAGAAGCTCCACCGGCCGGTCTCGGGGGCTCGATCGACACGTAAGGCGAAGTCGGCCAACAGTTTCTCTCGATCCGCGTCGGTCTCGGCGGAGCGAACGGCGGCGTACATCTCGTCCCCCGCCAGTTCTTTCGGTGAGAGATTGCCCAGATGTTGATACACCCAGTACGACGAGTACGCCCCGATCACGCGGTCGTTCCACCACGGCCGGGTCTCGATGTCACGACGCCAGGAGGCCGACGAATTCCAGTCGTCGCGCAGATCGTGATCGTCGAGAATCATGCACGACGGGATGCTCGCCAACAGCGTCCGCACCGGCTCGAGTCCCCACGATTCCCGATAGAGCCACGAGTACTCCTCGAAGTCGCAGATCTCGTTCTCCGCGTCGGTGCCGATGGCACTGGTCGGTCCCTCTCCCGACTCCCGTCGCGCCTGCAGTCGTTCGACTATCTCGGGCGACGGGTCGTCGGCGTACACCTGGTCACCCAGAAGCAACAGGGCCTGGGGCCACTGGCCCGGATCCTGCTCGATGAGGGCAGATCCGAGCCCGGCGAGTGCATCGGCACCGATCGTCTTCAGAGACTTCGCGCTGTAATCGTCACCGCGCCGACACGACCCGAACGCAATCGTGACCGGCCCCGCTGCGTCCACGGTGTGGATGCTGGCTCGCTTGCCGTCCTCCGGCCACACCCTGTGCTCGTCGACGAACACCTCGTAGCTCACCGGCGCGTTGGCGGGCAGGCCCTCGAGAGGAACGAGAGCGAAGTGGTGACCGTGCACTCCCCACGTTCGTTCCGATGCTCGGACGCCGGCATCGGTGACGACGGTGACGGTGCACGGGTGCGCCATCTCGAACCACAGGGTCGCGGTCTCGGTGCCGACATAACGAACGATCGGGCCGAGTAGAACCAGACTGTCGGAACTCATTCGACCCACAGTGCCCTCGTCGGCTCGCTTTCGCCAGTCAGTGCGGCAGATCCGCCGGTTCTTCGTCCGTCGCGGCCACCGCGACGACCACGGTGGCACCGACCGCCTTCGGAACCAGCAGGCGCCGCGCCGAGCCGGCCAACAGAGCCGACGCTTCCGCGACGCTGGCAGTACCGACTGCGTCTCGCACCCGGTCCGACCCGGATTCGGTGACGACTGCAGACAGGTCCGACGCCGAGAACGTCGCTCCTCGAACACCCATTCTCGACGCGATCGCTGCCACCAGTTCTGCTTTTCGGTCGATCGATGCGATGCTCACCACCGACCAGTTCTCGTCGATCACCTCGGTGATCGCCTGCAATACCTCGTCGGGTCCGACCCCTGCTCTGGCGCCGATTCCGATGACGACGCCGCGCCTCACACGCACGCGTAATCGTGTGCGGCAGAAACGAATCGAGTGATCGACTCGGGGTTTCCCGCCGCGTGCGTGTGCAGATACGACGCGTGGACACCACCCTGCACGAAACCCTCGCGTGCGGCGGTTCTGCCGTCGACCCCGTGCCTGTGCCAACCCCACGCCGCCGGTGCGCTCTCTCGGACGTCCACCAGTTTCGTTCGGTGGAATTCGTGGCCGGTGACGCGGCTACCCGCGTCGAACAGCGTCGACGGTTCGAGGGCGACGGCATCGCGGTATCCGAGGGTGAGCGTGTTCCCGAATTCCGCGTCGACGTCCACTACCCCGGCCATGGCGTGGCCGTCCAATCTCCGTGCGAGATAGAGCAACCCGGCGCATTCGGCATGTATGGGCAATCCGCGGGCTGCAGCTGTCCTGATATCGGCGAGTAGCACTTCGTTCGCCGCGAGGGCGGCGGCATGTTCTTCCGGGAACCCGCCGGGAAGTACCACTCCTGCTGTGCCCGAGGGTAATCCGTCGCGCAGCGGATCGAAGACCGCAACATCTGCGCCGGCAGCCCGGAGCAGTTCGACGTGCTCGGTATAGCCGAAGGTGAACGCCGGGCCGCCGGCGACAGCGATCACCGGTGCGCCGCCGGACGGTCTGACCTCGAGCGCAGGGTTCCAGGCCGGGACGGTCACCGACGAACGCGCCAGAGCCTCGACCGCCTCGATGTCCACGAACTGTGCGACCAATGCACTCATCGCGTCGACCGCATCGGTAGCGGCACCGCCGTGCTCCACCGCGGTGATCAGCCCCAGATGCCGTGACGGAACGACCAATTCACTCATCCTCGGCAGGGAGCCCAGAACCGGAACACCCACTCGTTCGCAGGCCTGACGGAGCACCTGTTCGTGCCGATCACTGCCGACGCGGTTGAGAATCACACCGCCGATCCGCACACTCGAGTCGTAGGTGGAGAATCCGTGCAGCACGGCGGCGAGGGATTGACTGTGCCCGCGTGCGTCGACCACGAGCACCACCGGCGCGCCGAGCATGGCCGCCACTCGCGCGGTCGAGCCCTCGGCGGACGCCTCCCCCGGACCGGTCATGTCAATCTTGCCGTCGAACAGGCCCATGACGCCTTCGACCACCGCGATGTCGCAGCCGCTGCTGCCGTGCAGAAACAGTGGGCCGATGCGGTCGGCACCGACCATGACTGCGTCGAGATTTCGACCGGGCAGGCCCGCGGCGAGCGAGTGGTAACCGGGATCGATGTAGTCTGGGCCGACCTTGAACGGAGCGACCCGACGGCCGGCACCGCGCAGGGCACCCATCAGTCCGGTGGCGACCGTCGTCTTTCCGCTGCCCGACGCGGGTGCCGCGATCACCACAGCCGGACACGACCGGTTCACCATTCGATGCCCCGCTGCCCTTTTCGACCCGCATCCATCGGGTGCTTGACCTTGGTCATCTCGGTGACGAGGTCGGCGGCCGCGATCAACTCCGGCGGAGCGTCGCGGCCGGTGATGACGACGTGTTGGTTGCCCGGCCGATGTGTCAGCACCTCGACCACCTCCGCGACGTCGACCCAACCCCACTTGAGTGGATAGGTGAATTCGTCCAACACGTAGAAGCGATGGGATTGCTGCTCGATGCGCCGTGCGATCTCACGCCAGCCTTCGGCCGCGGCGTCGGCGTGGTCGACCTCGCTGCCCTTCTTGCGAGTCCACGACCACCCCTCGCCCATCTTGTGCCATTCGACAGCGCCGCCGATTCCCGTGCTCTCGTGCGCGTCGCCCAGAGCACGAAATGCCGCTTCCTCGCCCACCTTCCACTTCGCACTCTTGACGAACTGGAACACGCCGACGTCGAAACCCTGGTTCCAGGCCCGCAACGCCATTCCGAACGCAGCGGTCGATTTTCCTTTACCGGGACCGGTGTGGACGGCGAGCACCGGTAGGTTGCGGCGCTGACGTGTCGTGAGGCCGTCCTCCGGAACGGTTCCCGGAGCAGGTACTCCCTGTGGCATCGCGTGTCCCCCTACGCCGCTGCGCGAACGACGGCGGTGACCTGCTCGGCCGACAGGTCCGCGAGCGCCACGTATCCGCCTCCGAGACAGCCGGCGAAGTCCGCGGCCAATCCCAGGCGCACCATGCCCGACTCGCAGTCGACGACGACCGACGCGATCTTGTCCGCAGCGATGCGCCCGGCGGCGATTCGCGCCCGACCGACGGGATCGGTGCCGCCCGTGGCACGCCCATCCGTCAGTGCGACCACCAACGCGCGCCGCAGCGGGTCTCGAACCTTCTCGCGCAGCACCAAGTCCCGCGCTGTCAGAAATCCCTGCGCCAACGGAGACTTGCCCCCGGTCTTCATCTTTCGCAGCCGCGTCACAGCGACATCGACCGAGGACGTCGGCGGCAGTACTGTCTCGGCCTCGGTGCCGCGCACGGTGATGACCGCGACCTTGTCGCGCCGTTGATAGGCGTCACGGAGCAGTGAGAGCACCGCACCCGTCACCGCCGACAGTCGATCTCGCGCAGCCATGGATCCCGACGCGTCGACGACGAAGACGATGAGGTTGCCCTCGCGTCCCTCCTTGACGGCTCCGCGCAGGTCCTCGGGCGCCAGTCGCAGCCGACCGGACGTGCGCCCACGCACCACCTGCTGCTCGGCTGCCGCGAACAACGTACCGATCAGATGCAGACCCCGGCCCGGTTCGACGGTGGGACGAACCGACCGTCCGTACGAGGACCTCGACCGCGAGCGCCTACCCGGAGCACCTTCACCGACCCCGGGAAGCTCGATGAGCCGCGCCTTGAACTGCGCGCCCGGCGTTCCTGCCTGCCGGTCGCTGCCCGCACCGGTCGGGGCCTTCTCCTGGCTGTCGGCCGGTTCCTGCGGCGCGTCGGATTCCGTGCTCGACGGCGCGTCGGAATTTTCCGCCGCGTCGGGCTTCGGTGCTCCGCCGTCACCGTCGGGATCCGGTTCCGGCTCGGGATCGGGTTGCTGCTCGGCCTGTTCGGCGGCGTCGCGCATGGCGTCGTCGAGCTGCTTGTCGTCTATACCCGGCTCGTCGAAGGGGTCGCGTCGACGCCTGTGCGGTAGCGCCAATTCGGCCGCGACGCGCACGTCCTCCTCGGTCACCTCGCTCGCACCTCGCCACGCAGCGTGGGCCGAGGCCGTACGCGCGACCACCAGGTCTGCGCGCATACCGTCGACGTCGAACGATGCGCACAGCGCGGCGATGCGCCGAAGTTCCTTCTCGCTCAACACCACATCGTCGAGGATCGTGCGTGCGGCCACGATCTGCGCTGCAACGGCGGCGTCCTCGTCGACGTACGCGGCCGCGAACGCGTGGGGATCACGCTCGTAGTTCATACGCCTGCGCACGACGTTCATGCGCACGTCCACATCACGCGACGCGGTGACCTCGACCGCCAGACCGAATCGGTCGAGCAACTGTGGCCGGAGCTCTCCCTCCTCGGGATTCATCGTGCCCACGAGGACGAATTGTGCTGGGTGAGAATGCGATACGCCGTCTCGTTCGACATGTACGCGACCCATCGCCGCCGCGTCGAGCAGGACGTCCACAAGATGGTCGTGCAACAGGTTCACTTCGTCGACGTAGAGCACGCCGCGGTGTGCTGCTGCGAGCAGGCCGGGTTGGAATGCTCGTTCCCCGTCGCGCAGTACCTTCTCGAGATCGATGGACCCCACCACGCGGTCCTCGGTCGCTCCCACCGGAAGCTCGACCAGCTTGGCCGGGCGGGCACCGTCCTCGTCCTCGACGGCCGGCAGCAGAGTTGCGAGCGCGCGAACCACCGTCGATTTCGCGGTCCCCTTCTCGCCGCGCACCAGCACACCGCCGATACCGGGGTGCACCGCGCACAGGATCAACGACAACCGCAGCTGATCCTGACCGACGATCGCACTGAACGGATACCCCGGTTCGGGGACACTGCTCTCTCGCTGCACAACCAATTCCCTTCGTGCTCGGAGTTCCGCGCCGAGCGTTCGGTGGACTACACGAAGCCGGGCGGCGATCTGGCTGACAGGAGAACACTCCTGATCACAGTGGCGGGACCGCGCCTGATTCTCACAGGACTTCTCCGCACTCGACTTCGAACGGAACACTACCGCCGAACGAACGAATGCCACACACGCCTGGACGTGTGTGGCATTCGTAGCCTCGGATCCGAACGGGCTGTTACGCCTCGCTCCAGGCGGTGCCGCCACCGCGACGCATCGGAGTATGCGGAATACCGTCCTCGAGCACTTCCTCGCCGTCGGGCAGGAAGCCGTGCTTGGCGTACATGTCGACGAGGTAGCTCTGCGCGTTGATCCGGCACGGTGCCGAACCGACCTCGGCCAGGGCGGCCCGCAGAATTCGCGTGGTGTGTCCCTGTCCCCTGGCCGAACGCTGGGTGCACAAGCGGCCGATACGGAACGCCTTCTCGCCGTCGTCGTGCTCCTCGAGCAGACGCAGAGTGCACACCACTTCGCCGTCTCGTTCGAGCCAGAAGTGCCGCGTCTCGGTCAGCAGGTCACGTCCGTCCAACTCCGGATAGGCGCAGGCCTGCTCGACCACGAACACCTCGACACGCAGCTTCAACAGGTCGTACAACGTGCTGTTGGACAGGTCTAGTGCCCACGATCGTTTGAGAGCTGCTGCTTGCGTATTCATACCTTTTGCTATCACACACCCGTGGGCTGTGCGAGCTCACGCGAACTTTCCAGCTCCAGTGTCTTCGAGGTCCAGGCCCAGACCTCGTCGAACAGCGAGCTGTTCTGAGCCAGTTTGACCCCCAGGGACGGGACCATTTCCTTGAGCTTGGGCTGCCACGCGTCGTACTTGTCTCCGAAGCACCGCTGCAGCACGTCCAGCATGGCCGGTACGGCTGTCGATGCGCCGGGAGAGGCACCGAGCAGGCCCGCGATGCTGCCGTCAGCAGCGTTGACCACAGCGGTACCGAATTCGAGAACGCCGCCGCGTCCCTTCTTCCGGATCACCTGCACACGCTGACCGGCCGTGACCAGCTCCCAGTCCTTGGCGACGACGGTCGGCGCGAACTCCCGCAGAGTCTCGACCCGATCGGCCTGCGACTGAGCCAACTCGCTCACCAGGTACTTCACGAGCCCGAGCTCGGTCACGCCGACGCCGAGCATCGACATCAGGTTGCCCGGCTTGACCGAGCCGGGCAGATCGGTGATCTTGCCCTGCTTGAGGAACTTCGGTGACCATCCCGCGTACGGTCCGAACAACAATCCCTGCTGGCCGTTGATGACGCGCGTGTCGAGGTGCGGAACCGACATCGGCGGTGCTCCCACCGAGGCCTTTCCGTACACCTTGGCCGAGTGTTGCTCGATCAGCTCGGGGTTGGTGCACCGCAGCCATTCGCCGCTGACGGGGAACCCGCCGAAGCCCTTGATCTCGGCGATGCCCGACTTCTGCAGCAGGTGCAGCGCGCCGCCGCCCGCCCCGACGAACACGAACTTGGCGTTGACGGTCTTCTTGGCACCGGTGCGCTGGTTTGCCACCTTGACGTCCCACGTGCCGTCGGACTGCTTGGTGATGTTGCGCACATCGTGCCCGAAGTGCACGGTGCCACCCGCAGCGGACAGGTAGTTCAGCAGCTGCTTGGTGAGCGCACCGAAGTCGACGTCGGTGCCTTCCTGACTCCAGTTGAGCGCAACCGGATCGGAGAAGTCACGGCCACGAGCCATCAGCGGCAGTCGCGCGGTGAACTCGTCCTTGGAATCGATGTACTCCATGCCGGCGAACAAGGGGTTGCCGACGAGCGCCTCGTAGCGCGCCCGCAGGTACTTCACGTTGTCCTCGCCGTGCACGAAGCTCACGTGCGGGATCGGATTGATGAAGTTCTTGGCGTCGGAGAGGACGCCGGTCTCGATGCCGTGGGCCCAGAACTGCCGCGAGACCTGGAACTGCTCGTTGACGTTGAGCGCCTTGGCGATATCGACGCTGCCGTCCTTGTTCTGCGGCGTGTAATTGAGCTCGCAGAGCGCCGAATGCCCGGTGCCCGCGTTGTTCCACGCGTCGCTGCTCTCGGCCGCTGCGGCGTCGAGACGTTCGTAGACGTCGATCGACCAGTTCGGCTCGAGCTGACGGAGCAGCGCACCGAGGGTGGCGCTCATGATTCCGGCACCGACCAGAACGACGTCGGTCTTGATCCGCTTACCCTGCTCATCTGTGGACACTGGAGAATCGACTTCCTTGTCTGTAAAGGTCTCGGCCGGTGGCGGTATCGGTCCGAGAACTCTTCTGTAGAGGGTTACTCACCCGATGCGGTCAGGTTACTAGCTGGGCCTACCCCATCGGACACCACGTCAACCTGCTCTCGATTGTGCTCCTCGGACGCTGTCGGCGGCGCCCACTACAGTTGTGATCTGTGACTACCTGGGTTCCCGATGTCCTCGGCGACGGCTACGAACAGACGACCATCCCACTCGGAGACGATCCGGACGGCGAGGGCCAGGTCGAGGCCACTCTGGTGCGGTATCAACCGCCGGGTGTCGCCAACTTCGACCGCGCGGTGATCTATGTCCACGGATTCACCGACTACTTCTTCCAGCGACACATCGCCGAGCATTTGGCCGCCAAGGGATACGCGTTCTACGCGCTCGACCTGCGCAAATGTGGACGATCGCGCCGTGAGGGCCAGACCGCACACTTCGTGACCGATCTGGCGATGTACGACGCCGAGCTGAACGAGGCGCTGAGCCTGGTCCGCGCCGAGCGCGCGGACGCGCCGGTGCTGCTGATGGCGCACTCCACCGGTGGCCTCGTGTTGCCGCTGTGGCTCAACCGTCTCAACCGTCAGGAGGGCGGCTCGTCCGGGTTGGGCCTGGCAGGCGTCGTCCTCAACAGCCCCTGGTTCGACCTGCAGGGCCCGCCGGCGATACGTAGCGTCGGTACCGCGGCGATCGACGTGATCGGCAGATTTCGGGCAAAGACGCCGGTCCCCGGGGGCGGCTTGGATACCTACGGCCTTTCCCTCGCGGCATCGGAGCAGGGCGAGTGGGATTACGACCTGGATTGGAAACCCCTCGCCGGCTTCCCCATCACCTTCGGCTGGATCCGTGCGGTCCGGCACGGGCATGCCGAGCTGCACCGCGGCCTCGATATCGGAATTCCGTCGTTGATCCTTCGCTCGAAGGTGACGCATTTCTCCCGCCGCTACAGCTCGGCCGTCGACGCGGCCGATGCCGTTCTCGATGTCCGGCAAATCGCCCGTTGGGCCGGCTGCCTGGGTGATCGAACCTCGATCGTCCCCATCGAGGGCGCACGCCACGACGTCTTCCTGTCCACCGAGGGCCCTCGCTCACGGGCCTTCGAGGAAATGGACGAATGGCTCGAGTGGTTGCACCGGGGAGAGAAGACCGACCACGCGTCGGGCAAGGACCACACCGAGATCGGACACATTTCATGACAGAACATTTCGACGTCGTCATCATCGGCTCGGGCTCGGGAAACTCGATCGTCGATCAGAGGTTCGACGACAAGAAGGTCGCCCTGATCGAGGAGAATGCGACGTTCGGCGGTACGTGCCTCAACGTCGGCTGCATCCCCACCAAGATGTACGTGTACGCGGCCGAGGTGGCTCGTACGGTGCGAGATTCCTCCAAGTACGGCATCGATGCGCACGTCGACACGGTCCGCTGGCCGGACATCGTCGAGCGGGTCTTCGGACGTATCGACCCCATCTCCGAGGGCGGCAAGCGATACCGCGCCGAGGGCAGCCCTAACGTCACGCTGTTCGAGGGTCACGCACGCTTCGTCGCCCCGCGCACCATCGACACCGGAACCGGTAAGACCATCACGGCGGACCAGATCGTCATCGCGGCCGGCTCACGTCCCACCGTGCCGCAATCGATCGAAGATTCCGGTGTCACCTACCACACCAACAACGACGTCATGCGCCTACCGGCACTGCCCGAACACCTCGTGATCCTCGGATCCGGTTACATCGCAGCCGAATTCGCGCACGTGTTCTCCGCACTCGGATCGAAGGTATCGATCGTCGCCCGTAAGGATTCACTGCTGCGCGCGTTGGATGCCGATATCGCGAAACGATTCACCGAGCTCGCCCGGGCCAAGTGGGACGTTCACCTCGATTCCGGTGACACGCGCGGGATTTCCGAGGGCGGACTGCACGGCGTCGAACTTGCGGACGGCACCAAGGTCCTCGGAGACGCGTTCCTCGTGGCCGTCGGCCGGCAGCCCAACGGCGACCGACTGAATCTCGGTGCTGCTGGGATCGAGCTGGACGACGAGGGCCGCATCACGGTCGACGAGTTCGGCCGCACCACCGCCGAGGGCGTGTTCGCACTGGGCGACGTCTCCTCGCCGTATCAGCTCAAGCATGTGGCGAATCAGGAAGCGCGCGTGGTCCAGTACAACCTGTTGCAGGACGCCTGGCACGGCGACACGTCGGCGTTGCGTACCTACGATCACCGATTCGTTCCCGCTGCCGTGTTCACCGACCCGCAGATCGCGGAGGTGGGGATGACCGAGGAACAGGCCCGAGACGCAGGGCTCGACATCACGGTGAAGGTCCAGAACTACGGCGACGTCGCCTTCGGCTGGGCGATGGAGGACAGCGAGGGGCTGTGCAAGATCATCGCCGAGAAGGGCACCGGCAAGATACTCGGGGCCCACATCATCGGAGCTCAGGCCCCCACGCTCATCCAGCCGCTCATCCAGGCGATGAGCTTCGGGTTATCCGCCCAGGACATGGCCCGCGGTCAGTACTGGATTCATCCGGGACTGCCCGAGGTGGTCGAGAACGCGCTCCTGGGCCTCGAACTGTAGTTTTCGGTCACCAGGGGCTGGTGCGGAGCACTATCTCCGTGGCCAGCGCAGCCGGGGCGTCGGCCGCGACATGTTCGACACCGTCGAGCGCTACGACCCGGAAGTCCGAGTAGACGAAGCGGCCGCTGTTGTCGGCGGCCGGACGCATCGCGGAGTTGCCGATGACAAGCGTCGTCGGCAACTCGATTGCGGGGCATTCGGCGTCGCGCACGACTCCCCGATCGTCGGCGATTGCCGGATGGCAACGATCCACGGCGATGAGGCTGGCAAACCTCCCGAAGGTCTTGGCCGCGAGCCTCCAGGCCGTTTCTGCACCGGCCCCGCTCCCGACGAGGTGGACCCACGACAGCTTCAGCTCGTCCAGTAGGGCGAGAACAGCGTCGTCCCCCACTCCATCGATGTCTTCCACCGCAACGGTTTTGAGATCCGAGTTGTGCAACCGCTCGCTGACCGAGTCGTAGACATCGACCGAATCGCCGATCCCGGGCAACAGGAGCACGGCGTGCCGACTGTCCGGTCCTGCTACTCGTATCGAAACAGACCCGCCCGCAGCACTCACATGCGTGAACTCCATGGGGACGACGGTACTGCCTGTTGCCAGAACCACGCATCGGTTCTATGGTTAGTTACATGAGTAATGAACCAGTGAGGCATCGGACCTCACCGCAACGGTGGTGGCTCTGATGGACGAGGGCAGGCCGATCTTCCTGCAGATCGCCGAGCTCGTCGAGAACTCGATCATCGACGGCTCGCTCGCCGAGGAGGAACAGGTTCCCTCCACCAACGAGCTCGCCGCGTTCCACCGCATCAATCCGGCCACAGCGGGCAAAGGCCTGGCCAAGCTCGTCGCCGACGGCGTCGTCTACAAGAAACGAGGAATCGGGATGTTCGTCACCACAGGCGCACGGGACGCACTTCGGTTCCGTCGACGCGATCTGTTCGCCCGTCAGTACATCGACCCGCTCGTCACCGAGGCACGCAAGCTCGGAATGACCGTCGACGAACTCAAGACCATGCTCGACAACTGGGAGGCAGCGCGATGAGCATTCACGATGTCCGTACGACCGACGAACCCCGTCGCATCGTTGCGTCGGCCACACACCTGACCAAGAAGTTCGGCTCGTTCACTGCAGTCGACGACGTGAGTTTCGAGATCGAACGCAACAAGATCTACGGCTTCCTCGGCCGCAACGGAGCAGGCAAGACCACCGTCATGCAGATGATGACCGCCCAGATGCGCGAAAGTGATGGTGAGATCTCGGTGTTCGGCGAGCGCCCGTGGGAAAACCCACGCGCTCTGAGTCACGTGTGCTTCGTCAAGGAAAGCCAGAAGTATCCCGACGATCTGAAAGTCAAGAACGCCATCGCGCAGGCGTCCCACATTCTTCCGCACTGGGACAACGACTTCGCCGCCGAATTGCTGCGCGATTTCGACCTCCCGTTGGGTCGCAAGATCAAGAAGCTCTCTCGCGGAATGACGTCGGCACTCGGAATCGTCATCGGTCTCGCGTCCCGAGCGCCACTGACGTTCTTCGACGAGCCCTATCTGGGGCTGGACGCAGTATCACGACACATGTTCTACGACCGACTGCTGGCCGACTACGCGGAGAGCCCCCGAACGGTCGTTCTGTCGACGCACCTCATCGACGAGGTCAGCAATCTGATCGAGCACGTGATTCTCATCGACAAGGGAAGAATTCTGCTCGACGCCGAGTCGGACGATCTGCGGGAGAGAGCATTCGAGATCACCGGCCCGACCGAGGCTGTCGACCGGTTCGCTGCAGAGCATCGAGTTCTGCACAGAACTGCTCTCGGCTCGACAGCCCGAGCGACGATCGACGGACGACTGAACGATCACCAGCAATCCCTCGGCGTGGCGTCCGGTCTCAGTATCGAACCGATTCCGTTGCAGCAGTTGATCATCGATCGAACCACTGCCCACTCCGGCTCTACCCACGAGTCGACCACCGCCGAGGAGGCCTTGTCATGAAGCGCATATTGAACGTAGCTCGGGTCCACAACACCTCTTGGGCAACCACATTCGCGTGGCCCCTGGGAATCCTCGTCGCAGTCTTCGTGATCACCTACGGCATCTTCTCGGTCGTTCCGGATAGCGATTCGGATTTCAGCTTCAGCGGCGGAGTGTTCTCGGTCTATGGCTTCGCTATTGCCTTCTACGTCACGGCTATCACCCAGTGCTTCCCGTACGCGCTGAGCCTGAGCATCACACGTCGCGAATTTCTCACTGCGACAGCATTGGTGGGGGTAGCACAATCGGTCGCCCTCGGCACGATCGTCTACCTGTTGTCGGTCGTCGAAGCCGCGACCGGCGGCTTCGGCCTGAAGATCCGCATGTTCGGTCTGGCCCGCTACGCCACCGACAATCCGCTCCTGCAGTGGCTGACTCTGGTGATCGGACTACTACTGATCGGATCCGTCGGGGCGTTCGTCGGAGTCGTCTATCGACGCTTCCGCACGAACGGTCTGTTCACGCTCGGACTCGCCGGCCTCGTCGTCTTCGGAGGCGGCGCGATCGTGATCACGTGGCAGAATTGGTGGCCCGACGTCGGGACGTTCTTCACCGACACGCCACGCGTGCTTCTGCTGGTGGTCGTTCCGCTCGTGATCACCGGGATCTTCTCGACCGTGAGTTGGATGGGCTTGCTCAAAGCATCTGCGTGACGATCTTCTTGGTCGAGACGTCGACGCCGTTCTCCATCAGATCGAGAACGGCGTCGACGTCGATGTTGCTTTCCACCAGATCGGCCAGCAGATCCAACTGCTGTTCTCGTAGGGCCGCGACCGACGTGTCGGACGCAACTTCGAATCCTGCGCGCCCCGCCTTCTCCGCCACCCAGGCGAGAAAGGATCGACGAAAATCATCGGACTCGAGCAGTCCATGCCAATGGGTACCCAGAACGCTGCCGCGTAGGCTGCCTTCGGAACTACCCGACGCGGAGGCCAACAAGGCGTCGTCGCCGTTCCGTGCGACCCGGCCGTGGTGAATCTCGTAGCCCGACACGGAATTCGGGCCGAACTGCAGCGACAGCCCCGCCACCTGCGCAAGCACTTTGTCGGCCGCGAACTCGACCGACAGATCGAGCAGACCGAGACCACTGACTGCGCCGGCTCCGGATTCGACGGTGTCGTGGATCGTTCGGCCCAACATCTGATAGCCACCGCAGATCCCCAGAACCGGAAGTCCCGCAGCCCCGCGTGCCGCGATCGCATCGGCAAGTCCGGTGCGCCGCAACCACTCCAGATCCGACACGGTGGACTTACTGCCCGGAACGACCACCAGATCCACATCCTCGAGCCGGGACGGCTCGGTGACCCAGTGAACCGACACCCCGGGCTCGCAAGCCAACGCCTCGACGTCGGTGGTGTTGGAGATTCTCGGCAAACGCACGGCCGCGACGCGCAACCACTGCGAGCCGTGCGGTGCACGCGGCCTCCCCACCGGAGCATCGGGAACGGTTCCGAGTGAATCCTCGGCGTCCATCCACAATCCGTCGGCGAACGGAACGACACCGTACGTCGGGCGTCCCGTCAACGCGCGCAACTGATCGAGACCGGGTGCCAGCAGAGCAGGATCACCGCGGAACTTGTTGATCACGAACCCGGCGACGAGCGCCTGATCCTCCGGAGACAGCACCGCCACGGTGCCGAACAAGTGAGCCAGCACTCCCCCTCGATCGATATCCCCCACCACGATCACCGGAAGAGACGCCGCCGTCGCCAACCCCATGTTGGCCAAGTCCGTGGCGCGCAAATTGATCTCGGCGGGCGAGCCCGCCCCCTCGCAGATCACCACATCGAATTCCTCACGCAGAGAGGCCAATTCGTCTGCCACCACGGCGCGCAACGACTGCCGATGCTCGATGTAGTTGCTCGCACTCACCTGCGCTACCGCCCGCCCGCGCACCACCAACTGCGAGGTCCGGTCGCTTCCAGGTTTGAGCAATACCGGATTGAAGCGGACACTCGGCTCGAGACCGCAGGCCGATGCCTGCATCGCCTGCGCTCGGCCGATCTCACCGCCGTCGAGCGTGACCACCGAATTGTTGGACATGTTCTGCGCCTTGAACGGAGCCACCCGCACGCCCCGTCTTGCCAACATCCGGCACAGGCCGGCGACCAACACACTCTTGCCTGCATCCGACGTCGTCCCGGCAACCAGCAGAGCGCCTTTCACGGCAGTATCGGATTCTTGTTCACTCCGCAGGCTCCGCTCACGGCAGTGTCAAGATCTCGCTGCCCGTCTCGGTCACCACGAGCGTGTGCTCGAACTGCGCGGTCCACTTCTTGTCGTGCGTGACCACCGTCCAGCCGTCGTCCCACATCTCGGCGTTGATCGTGCCCAGGTTGATCATCGGTTCGATGGTGAACGTCATGCCCGGCTCGATGATGGTCTCCACCGACGGCTGGTCGTAGTGCAGCACGACGAGGCCGTTGTGGAACGTCGTACCGATGCCGTGGCCGGTGAAGTCCTCCACCACGCCGTAGCCGAAACGGTGCGCATAGGACTCGATCACTCGCCCGACCACGTTCAGGGCGCGCCCCGGCTTGACCGCCTTGATGGCACGCATCGTCGCTTCGTGGGTCCGCTCGACGAGCAGGCGCGCCTCCTCGGACACGTCTCCTGCCAGGAACGTCGCGTTGGTGTCGCCGTGCACACCGTCGATGTACGCGGTGACGTCGATGTTGACGATGTCCCCGTCCTCGATCACCGTCGAATCGGGGATGCCGTGGCAGATGACCTCGTTCAGCGAGGTGCAGCACGATTTCGGAAAACCCTTGTAGCCCAACGTGGACGGGTAAGCGCCGTGGTCGACCATGTACTCGTGTGCAATACGGTCGAGCTCATCGGTGGTCACTCCCGGTGCCACGGCCCGGCCCGCTTCCTGCAGAGCGCGAGCCGCGATCTTCGACGCCACGCGCATCTTCTCGATGACCTCGGGGGTCTGCACCCACGGCTCGCTGCCTTCGTTCACGGTCGACTTCCACGCGTATTCGGGTCGCTCGATCGACTTCGGGACGGAGAGGACGGGCGAGACGACGCCTGGCACGAGTGGCTGACGGGGCTTGCTCTCGGCGGTGACAGACATGCCGTCCAGAGTAGTCGTCGCATCCGTGTCCAGAAGAACCAGCGCTGCTGGTCGAGGCCACCGAATCCGCAACCGCGCGACGGGATATGATCTGGGTCACGTTCGCCGTCGACGTACCCGAACCGAGGAAGGAAGCGTCGTGGTCCATTCCAGTCTGTTGCGCCCCCGGGACGGCGATGCCCTTCGCGCCGAACTACGCCAGGTCGCCGCGACGTCCGCCGTGCCCGTCGTGTTCGGCGGGGAAGTGTCCTCGGAAACGCTGCACCTGAGCGAATTTCACGGCACCCGCACGCGTGGGCTGGAAGGGCTCGCCATCCCGCCCAGGTCCGGTCTCGGTGGCCGGGTCATGGACCAACGTCGGCCCGCGGCCGTCAGTGATTACGGCGCGTCGATGTCGATCACCCACCACTTCGACCGGCCGGTCCTCGGCGAGGGCCTCAAGTCGATCCTGGCGGTGCCGGTTGTCGTCGCCGGAGCAGCCCGCATGGTGATGTACGCAGCGGTGCGAGAACGCGGCCCCCTCGGTGATCGAGTCGGCGACATCATGACCGCCGCAGCCCGGCGCCTCGGTCAGGAGATCGCCATCCGCGACGAGGTCGACCGCAGGGTGCGCCTCATGGAGAGTGCGCGGGCCACGTCGGACGGGCACCTCTCGCGGACGGCCGAGTTGCGCGGTGTGCACGACGAGCTCGCCGAGCTCGCTCGGTCGATCGGAGACGCGGCGGTCAAGCACAGACTGGACGCGGTCACCGCGCGACTGGCAGCAACACTCGGTCGGACGGCGAACCAGGACAGCGACTCCGGCGACTCGCAGGCATTGACGCCACGCGAGATCGACGTCATCTCGCAGGTCGCGCTCGGTTGCACCAACGTCGAAGTCGCGGCACGGCTGTCGATCGGTGCCGAGACGGTCAAGTCCTATCTCCGCAGCGTGATGCGAAAAACCGACTCGCACACTCGATACGAAGCGGTTCTCGCGTGTCGTCGACTCGGGCTGTTGTCGGGCTGAATCCGGCCCACCGGCGTAGCGCTCAGTACCCCGGCGGAAGCTGCTCGAACATCTCTCGGGTGACGGCGACCGCATTGTCCGAGCTGCCGCCGCGTACCACCAAAGTCGCGAAGGCGATGTCGCCTCGGTAACCGACGAACCACGAGTGCGATCCGCCCTCGACCTCTGCTTCTCCGGTCTTGCCGTACACCTCGCCCTGGTCGGCGATCCGTTCTGCGGTGCCGCTGGTGACCACCGAGCGCATCATGCCGCGTAACCCGTCGACCATGGCAGGTTCTATCGGTGGATGATCGCCGGTGATGGCGGTTTCCCGTCCGACCAGAAGATTGGGAACCGGTGTGGAGCCGTGGGCAACCGTCGCGGCGGCCAGTGCCATCCCGAAGGTCGAGACGACCACCTTGCCCTGGCCGAATCCGTCCTCGGTGCGCTGGACGAGTTCGTCCGCGGGCGGGACCGAACCCGAGTCGGTCGGCAAGCCCACGACGTCGTAGTCCGGACCGACGCCGAACTGGGACGCGGCCACAGTCAACGCGTCGGGCGACATCTCGCTCGCCAGCTTCGCGAAGGAGGTGTTGCACGATCGGGTGAACGCGGTGCTCATGGTCACGTCACCGAGGGCGAACTCGTTGTAGTTGGGGACGCTTCGTTCGCCGATCTCGATACGACCGGGGCACGGAACGGTGCTCCCCGGGGTCGCGAGTCCGCTGGAGATCGCCGCCCCGGCAGTGATGATCTTGAACGTCGAACCCGGTGGGTAGAGACCGGCCGACGCGACCGGACCGTCCCGATCGGCGGCCGGATTCTGCGCCACAGCGAGGATGGCCCCGGTGGACGGCTGAATGACCACCGTCATGGCCTGCTCGGCCCTGGCGTTCACTGCTCGTTGGGCCGCGACCTGAATATTCCGATCGAGGCTGATCGAGAAGGACGGTGCCGGCTCGGGCGGGGTGTCGGTGAGGACGTCGATGTCGACGCCGTTGCGGTTGCTGGTCACCACGCTCCAGCCGGCCTTGCCGTCGACGTCGTCTATGACGGCCTTCTTGACCTGGCCCACCAGGTCCGGCGCGAAGGTGGGGTCGGTGGACACGAGATCCGATTCGTCGGACGCTGTGACTCCTGGGATCTCGGTGAGCGCCGCCGAGATGGGTTCGAAATCGCTGTCTCGCAACAGCGCCACCGGGTAGTCGCCGTCGACGGAAGTCGCCGACTCCACGATCGACTGGGCCGTGATCGACGCGTCGAACGGTGTCAGCAGTGTCGACAACGCCGTCGCCGAGGCCACGACGTTGTTCGCGGCCGAGGCGTCGAACTTGATTCGATGTACGACCCCGGGCACCAGGACGTCGGTGCCGGAGCGCTCGTTGACGCGAGCGCGTGGTGCAGCCGTCGAGCGCAAGGCCATGGTCTGCGTGTCGCCGAGCTTCGGGTGGATATCCGAGGCGGTCCACCGCACCACCCACTCTCCCGCACTCCGACCCATGTTCAGTTGGCCGTCGTACGTCCACACCCGATCCTTGGGCAGCTGCCAACGGTAGGTGTAGCCGACCGTGGCGGTGTCGCCGTCGACTCGAACCGACGTCGTCTCGGCGTCGAGGGCCTCTGCTTGGAGATTGGTCCACGCCTCGCTCAGCGCAGCGGCCGCGGCGTCCGGCTTGTCGGTATCGGCGGCGGCCGTGGGGATGTCGTTGGCCTCGAAGGCCGCGAGGAATGCCTGAGCTGCGGGCTCCGGACCGTCGGGCTTGGGTGTACACCCAGTGAGGCAGGCACCGACGACGGCACCGATCACGGTCACCACGCCCAGCCGTCCGCGCATCCAGGTCGCATCACGTGATCTCATTGCGCCCCATCGTAATACGGCCGGTGCGTCGACCACGGCAACGAATCGCGTTTCGGGACAGGCCGATCGAGCGACCGTTCTCAGTCCAGCAGCACCGTGGTGAACGTCGCCACTTGCGTCAAACCGATTTTCGCGTAGGCCCGGCGCGCGACGTAGTTGAAGCTGTTGACGTACAGGCTCGCAGTACGCCCCTGGCGGACGACCGAGTTCACCACGGTCGCCGTTCCGGATGCACCCAGGCCGTGCCCGCGTCGGTCCGGGTGCACCCATACCCCTTGGATTTGCCCGACCGTCCCGGACTGCGAGCCGATCTCGGCCTTGAACACCACGCGGCCGTCCTCGAATCTGCCCCAGGCACGTTGCGCTGCAATGAGACTGGCGATCCGACGCCGGTATCCCCTACCGCCGTCGTTCAGTCGCGGGTCGACGCCGACCTCTTCGATGAACATGGCAACGGCCGCGGTCAGATACACGTCCAGCTCGTCGGGTCGAACGAGCCGCACGAGAGGATCAGGCGAGATGGACGACGGTACCGACGTGGCCAACAACGGTTGCTCACCGCGTACCTCTCGCGCCGGACCCCAATCCGTCTCGAGCATTTCCCACAACGGAAGCGTCAACTCCGCTCTGCCGACCAACGACGAGCACAGACGCGGCCCGCGGCACGCGCGGTCCGCGAAGGAACGAAGATCGTCGCTGGAACCGAGCAACGGAACCAGATTCGCACCGTAGAAGCACAGCGACTCGTCCGGACCGCCCCTGCTCCACATCTCGCCGTGGAACGACCTCGGATCGAGGCCCGATTCCTGCACGCGCGCGGCAACCATGCAGGTTGCAACGGGGTCGGCGTCGAGCACCCGGAGCACGTGCGCGACGTCCCGATTACCGAGAGGCTTCGCGCCGAGGAGCTTGAGCACCTACCGACCTCCTGACCCACCTACCGCGTACGCACCGATTCTGAAGCGAATCATTCCAGACAATGTGTTCCCCCGGTGGCAGAGCGGCAAACCGGACGCCGAACAGGTGTACCCGCTCAGCTGACGGTGACCACCGGCGCGCCACCGCTGGCGATCTCGTCCTTCTCGAACTCCTCGGCGATGCGCATCGCTTCCTCGATCAACGTCTCCACGATCTGCGCTTCGGGAACCGTCTTGATGACCTTGCCCTTGACGAAGATTTGGCCCTTGCCGTTGCCCGACGCGACACCGAGGTCGGCGTCGCGGGCCTCGCCCGGCCCGTTCACGACGCAGCCCATGACCGCGACGCGTAGCGGGATCTCCATTCCTTCGAGTCCCGCAGTCACCTCGTCGGCGAGGGTGTAGACGTCGACCTGTGCGCGCCCACACGACGGGCAGGAGACGATTTCGAGTTTGCGCGGGCGCAGATTGAAGGACTGCAAGATCTGGTTGCCAACCTTGATCTCCTCCGCCGGCGGTGCCGACAGGGAAACTCGGATGGTGTCGCCGATGCCCTTGGACAGCAGGGCCCCGAAGGCCACAGCGGACTTGATGGTCCCCTGGAAAGCCGGTCCCGCTTCGGTGACACCGAGGTGCAGTGGGTAGTCGCACTGCGCCGCCAACTGCTCGTACGCAGCAACCATGATGACGGGGTCGTTGTGCTTGACCGAGATCTTGATGTTGCCGAAACCGTGCTCCTCGAACAGGCCCGCTTCCCACAGCGCGGATTCGACGAGCGCCTCGGGTGTCGCCTTGCCGTACTTCTTCATCAGCCGCGGGTCGAGAGAGCCGGCGTTCACACCGATGCGGATCGGAATGTTCGCGTCACCGGCCGCCTTGGCGACCTCCTTGACGCGGCCGTCGAACTCCTTGATGTTGCCCGGGTTGACGCGCACCGCCGCACACCCGGCGTCGATGGCCGCGAAGATGTACTTCGGTTGGAAGTGGATGTCGGCGATCACCGGAATCTGGCTCTTCTTGGCGATGATCGACAGCGCGTCGGCGTCGTCCTGTGTGGGGCACGCAACACGAACGATGTCGCAACCCGACGCCGTCAGCTCTGCAATCTGCTGCAGGGTGGCGTTGATGTCGTGGGTCTTGGTGGTGCACATCGATTGCACCGAGATGGGGCTCTCGCTTCCGACACCCACCGACCCGACCTGGAGCTGCCTGGTCTTTCGACGTGGCGCGAGTACGGGCACCGGCGGTGCGGGCATTCCCAATCCGACTGACACGGACACAGTGGCCTTCTTTCCTAGCTACGACTGTCGAGTCTACTTAGAACAATTGAATCGGGTTGACGATGTCCGCCGTGAGCGTCAACAAGGAGAACCCGATGAAAACGATGATGACCACGTAGGTGACGGGCATGAGTTTCATGTAGTCCACCGGCGCCCCGTCGGGCAGGCCGCGACGATTGCGGAAAATGTTGCGGATGCGCTCGTAGATGGTCACGGCGATATGGCCACCATCGAGCGGCAACAGCGGCACGATGTTGAACACACCGAGGAAGAAGTTGAGCGACGCCAGCAGCCCGACGAACGTCTGCCAGTTGTCGTTTTCCACGGCCTGGCCACCGATGACACTGGCTCCGACGACACTCATCGGCGTGTCGAGCCCTCGTTCACCACCGAAGATCGAATCCCACAGTGCCTCCACCTTGCTCGGCAACTGCACCAACGCTTTCCCGGTCTGCACGAAGATGTCCCCGGTGAAAACAAAGGTCTCGGGCACCGCTTCGATCGGGTTGTATCGAATGTTCGGCGGTGGACCGCCGGTGACGCCGATCGCTCCCACGGTTGTCGAGTTCTTCGCTTTGGTCTCAGGATCGACGACGTAGCGCTGAACCTGAAGGATCGGAACGCTCAGAGTCTGCGAAGCACCGTCGCGATCGACTGTCAGATCGGCCGACCCGGTCGAGTCCCGAATGGCGAGAACGACGTCGGACCAGGTCTCTGTCGGCTGACCGTTCACCGCAGTGATGATGTCGCCCGTGCGCAGTCCGGCTTCGGCAGCCGGACCGTCTCCCGAACACGGCGCAAGTTCACCGTCCTCGGTCTGGGACGTGCTGACACAACCGATGCCCTGGACCGTCGTTGTCGGCGTCACCCGATCCGGCGTGCCCCAGCCGAGCACCAACACGTAGACCAGAACGATTCCCAGCACGAAGTTCATCGCGATGCCGCCGACCATGACGACGATGCGCTTCCATGTCTTCTGGCGGTACATTGCGCGCTCGACCTCGTCGGGCGCGAGCTCGTCGATGGCGGTCATGCCGGCGATGTCGCAGAACCCGCCTGCCGGAATGGCTTTGAGGCCGTATTCGGTCTCGCCGCGTCGGAAGGAGAAGATCTTCGGGCCGAAACCGATGTAGTAGCGGCGAACCTTCATGCCGAGCGCTTTCGCGGTCCACATGTGTCCCGCTTCGTGCAGCGCGATCGACACCCCGATTCCGACGGCGAACAGCACGACACCCAGAGCGAACACCATGTGTCAGAGGCCTTTCGGTTTCAGTAGTTCACGGGCGTGGGCCCGGGCCCAGGAGTCCGCCGCGAGTACGTCGTCGACGTCCCTGGGAGCCGTCGACCAGTCCTGCCCGCCGTCGCCCAGTACCGCGCGCACCGTCTCGACGATCTGCGGAAATTCGATTCTGTCGGCCAGGAACGCTTCTGCCGCGATTTCGTTGGACGCGTTGTACACCGCAGTCATGCACCCACCCATGATCCCGGCCTCACGCGCCAGCTGCACCGCCGGAAACACTCGGTCGTCGAGTGGTTCGAAGTCCCAGGAGAATGCGGTCGTGAAGTCGAGTGCACGGGCGACGTCGGGCACTCGATCGGGCCAGCCGAGGGCCAGCCCGATCGGCAACTTCATGTCCGGTGGACTGGCCTGAGCGATGGTCGAACCGTCGACGAACGTCACCATCGAGTGCACGATGGACTGCCGGTGCACGGTGACGTCGATCTTCTCGTAGGGCACACCGAACAGCAGGTGCGCCTCGATCAGTTCCAGACCTTTGTTGACCAGTGTCGCCGAGTTCAACGTGTTCATCGGCCCCATCGACCAGGTGGGATGCGCGGCGGCCTGCTCCGGCGTGACCGACTTCAGTTCGCTCTCGCTCCACCCTCGAAAGGGACCTCCCGATGCGGTGAGAACCAGTCGATCCACCTCGCCGCGCGTACCGCTCCGCAGGCACTGGGCGAGCGCGGAGTGCTCGGAGTCGACCGGCACGATCTGACCGGGGGCTGCGGCGGCGAGAACCAGCTCGCCTCCGGCGACCAGGGATTCCTTGTTGGCCAACGCCAGGCGAGCACCGCTGTTCAGCGCGGCCAGGGTCGGTTCGAGGCCGAGAGAACCCACGAGGGCATTGAGCACGACGTCCGCCGGGGTCGACTCGACCAGCTCGGTCACTGCTCGCGGACCACTCAGCGCTCCGGGGAAATCGAGCTCGGCGGCGGCCTCAGGCTGGGCGACGGCTACCCGTCGGACACCGGTCTCCGCGATCTGGCGACGGAGCAGTTCGATGTTTCCACCGCCCGCAGCCAGCCCGACCACGACGAAGCGGTCCGGGTTGGCGGCGATGACGTCGAGCGCTTGGGTTCCGATCGACCCGGTACTTCCCAGCAACAGCACACGCATCGGCTCGGGGCGATCCGAGTTGGTCGTTCGCTCACGATGGTCTGGCACCGGTCCATTGTTGCCTACCGAGGCTGAGAAACCCCTATGTGCCGACGCAGGCTGGCACGCTGGGGTGCATGGACTTCTCGAAGTACCGCTCGGCACCGTTCAATTACGACGATGCGGGGGCCACCGCCGGCCCACTGCCCACCGGATACCACCACGTCACGATGTCGAGGGTCGTGGGATCGGGGCTGGACGACTTCGTGGCGGCGGCCGATGCGTTGATGCGATGGGACATGCACCGAGGCGCAGGACTGAAGGTCCGTTCCGAGGCCGAGACCGCTGTGCCCGACTCGGTGGTCGTTCTCACACTCGGACCGGTGCGCATTCCGTGTCGTGTGGTCTATGTCATCGACGAGGCGAACCGTCAGGGTTTCGCCTACGGAACACTCGACGGGCATCCCGAGTCCGGCGAGGAACTCTTCTACGTCGACTACTCCCCCGCCGACGGTGCCGTCACCGCCCACATATCGGCGTTCTCGCGTCCCGGTCGCTGGTACACCAAGCTCGCCGGCCCGGTGGGCAGGCGTATCCAGGCAGCGTTCACCGACCGCTATCTGAGCGCGCTGGCATCGGCGTGCCGAAAGGCCGACTGACTCAGGCCTCGGGCGGGTGCACAGCTCGCCAGTGTTCGGCGATGTCGATTCTCTTCGCGACCCAGACCTTGTCGTGCGACTGGACGTGATCGAGGAAACGTTCCAGTGCAGCCATGCGGGCCGGCCTGCCCACCAGCCGGCAGTGAAGTCCGACCGAGAGCATCTTGGGACTCCCACTCGCGCCCTCGGCATAGAGAACGTCGAAGGCGTCACGTAGATGCGCGTAGAACTCGTCGCCCGTCGAGAATCCTCCCGGCGATGCGAAACGCATGTCGTTGGTGTCCAGGGTGTACGGCACCACCAGGT
Organism: Rhodococcus sp. NKCM2511; assembly: GCF_014905595.1. Classification (NCBI taxonomy): domain Bacteria; kingdom Bacillati; phylum Actinomycetota; class Actinomycetes; order Mycobacteriales; family Nocardiaceae; genus Rhodococcus; species Rhodococcus sp. NKCM2511. Next base: position 625,333 of record NZ_BNHJ02000001.1, read on the forward strand.
GATCGACGACCCCGCCGTCTCGGGGCACCTTCTCCCAGTACGGCAGATCGTCTGCATAGGAGTCGGAGTCGTACACGAATCCGCCGTGCTCCACCACGAGCGATCGGGTGTTCGGAGAGTCGCGCCCGGTGTACCACCCCAGTGGCGCAGACCCCGTCAGCTCGCGCAGGATGGTCACGGCCTCCGCCATGTGCTCGCGCTCGACGTTCGCGTCGATCTGCTGATACGACAACCACCGCAAGCCGTGACATGCGATCTCGTGGTCCAATTCCAGCAGTGCCGCAACCACTTCCGGGTTCCGCTCCATTGCCTTGGCGACCGCGAACACGGTCAGCGGTAACCCACGCTTCTCGAATGCGCGCAGCACGCGCCACACTCCGGCTCTGGATCCGTACTCGTACAGCGATTCCATGCTCATGTGTCGATTCGGAAACGCCTGTGCGCCGATCATTTCCGACAGAAACGTCTCGGACTTCGTGTCGCCGTCGAGCACGTTGTTCTCGGCACCCTCCTCGTAATTGAGGACGAACTGGACGGCGATGTTCGCCTCATCCGGCCACTGCGCGAGCGGCGGCGTGCGGCCGTAACCGACCATGTCGCGGGGATAGCTCAGCGGGGACCGACTCGGACGATGGGGAAGGCGCTCGGAGGTCACCGCCGCAGTCTCTCATTCGAGCCCGCACACGCGCTGGGTGAGCGATGCAACCCTGATCACTACGACGGGCGGTCGTATGCCAATATTGTTCCGACAACGCGTCTCGCACCGTTCGTGCCGGGACCCACGTGAACGCATCACCCGAGAGGATCGACCGGTGGCAAATACCGAACTGGAATCCGCTTCGTACGACCCGGTCGTCGATACCCGCAACGAGGTGCCCGAGGTGCCGTCCGCCGCATGGGGTTGGAGCGGCGAGTCGAACAAGGCGATGCGCGTCGCAGCCATCGTCGTTGCCGCGTTCCTGCTGTTCATGATCATCGGAAATCACACCGGCAAGGTCGAGGACCTGTGGTTGGTCGGCTTCGCGGTGGCACTGGTCGGACTCGTCGTGCGCGACGTCATCGTCCGCCGCAAGCCCCGCTAGCGGTTCAGTTCTCGGCGGCGAGCTGACCGCACGCCGCCGCGATCTCCTGCCCTCGGGTATCGCGGACGGTGCACGAGACGCCCTGCGCGATGACCCGGCGGACGAATTCCCGCTCCACCGGCTTCGGGCTGGCATCCCACTCGCTACCCGGAGTCGGATTGAGGGGAATCAGGTTGACGTGTACCCGGGATCCGAGCGCCTTGTGGAGCTTCTTGCCCAGCATGTCCGCTCGCCACGGCTGATCGTTGACGTCCCGGATCATCGCGTACTCGATCGAGACGCGTCGACCGGTCTGGTCGGCGTAGTACCGGGCTGCGGAGAGAACCTCCGCCACCGACCAACGATTGTTGACCGGGACCAACGTGTCTCGGAGCTCATCGTCCGGCGTGTGCAGAGACACGGCCAAGGTCACCGACAGACCCTCGTCGGCCAGCTTCCGAATGGCCGGAGCAAGGCCGACCGTCGACACGGTGACCGAACGCTGTGACAGTCCCAGCCCGTCGGGGGCTGGTGAGACGATCTTGCGCACTGCCGCGACGACGCGCTTGTAGTTGGCCAGCGGCTCGCCCATCCCCATGAACACGACGTTCGACAGCCGACCCTCACCGCCGGGGACGACGCCGTCGCGCATGTCCGCGGCCGCCGAACGGACCTGATCGACGATCTCGGCCGTCGACAGGTTCCGCGTCAGGCCGGCCTGACCGGTGGCGCAGAACGGACATGCCATTCCGCAACCGGCCTGACTCGAGATGCACAGCGTCGCGCGATCCGGATACCGCATCAGAACACTCTCGAGCAGAGTCCCGTCGTTGGCCTTCCACAGCGTCTTTCGAGTGTCACCGTCATCACACGCCAAGTGCTTGATCGGCGTCAGCAAGGTGGGAAAAAGATCGGCACCGACCTTCTCCCGAGCCTCGGCCGGAAGATCGGTCATCTTGGTGGTGTCGGCCTCGAGCCGCGCGTAGTAGTGCCGCGCAAGTTGGTCGGCCCGGAATGCCGGTAGACCGAGTGCCTTCACTGCCTCACGCAGGCCCTCTTTGTCCAGGTCGGCGAGGTGACGCGACGGCATACCCCGACGCGGAGCTGTGAAGACCAGCGGAAGATTCGGTCTCTTCTGCTCGGTCGTGCTGTCCGTTGCGGCTGCGGAATCACTCATGCTCGACCCCCGCGTCGTTCCTGCTGGCTCAACTCCATACCCACCATTGTCCACCCGTTCTGCTCACAGTCCTATTCGCGACGGTTTTCGACGGTGCCATGACGGGTATCGACGCCGGGACCGATTGCGCGTGCATTCGGACCACGCGTGCGAAAGGATCATCGACATGGCCACCAGAGCAGACGACAACAACGAGGCACCGTTCGACACATCGGCCTCGGCCACGCCCGGATTCGACCGGCCGACCAGTGCCGCCGGCGACCTCACCCCGATCACCACCCCGGATTCGGACGGCCATTCCGCGCCCGACCCCGAGTTCGTTCCGGAACAGCAGCACACCCCCACCGATGTGGCGCACACCCGCACCGCCGCCCTCTGGACCGGCCTGGTGGTCGGGGCCGTCGTCCTTGTCGTTCTCCTGGTGTTCATCGTGCAGAACCTCGACTCGGTCACCGTCCAGATCTTCGCCTGGCAGCTCGACCTACCCCTCGGAATCAGCATGCTGCTGGCCGCGATCGCGGGCGCGCTGGTGATGGCCATGGCCGGCGGTGCCCGAATCCTGCAGGTCCGGCGCGCAGCGAAGAAGAACCAGCGTCACGGTTCGTGAACACTATGTACAGAAGCTGGCACCGATGCTCTGAATCGATAAGGTTGGCGGTGCCCGACTTCACTCGAGGAGCATGACGTGACTACTTTCATGGAGACACCGGTGGCATCCGGCGTTGCACCCGACCGCGCACGATCGTGGCTGTTGGTTCCGGCCACCAAGCCCGACACCTTCGACTCTGCTGTCGCATCCGGTGTCGACGCCGTCATCCTCGACATCGAGGACGCAGTCGCTCCGGCGAAGAAGCCTGCCGCTCGCGAGACCGTCGTGCGCTGGCTCAGCGAGGGCAACTCGGCCTGGGTGCGCGTCAACGACGCGACGACCCCGTACTGGGCCGACGATCTCGCCGCGTTGTCCGGGCTGCCCGGCCTGGTGGGGGTCATGCTCGCGAAGACCGAGAGCGGCGGTCAGGTCGAGGCGACAGCCGCCCGCCTCGCCGACGGCACCCCGATCCTCGCGCTGGTCGAATCAGCAGCAGGCCTTGAGGCCGCCACCGAAATCGCGCGCGCGGACTCGACATTCCGTCTCGCCTTCGGCAGCGGCGACTTCCGACGCGACACGGGCATGAGCGACGACCCGCTCGCCATGGCCTACCCGCGCTCGCGACTGGTCGTCTCCTCGCGCGTCGCACGACTGCCCGGACCCATCGACGGTCCGACACTGACCGCGAACGACAGCATCCTCGGGCGCGATGCAGCCCTGACGCTCTCGATGGGCATGGCAGGCAAACTCTGTATGCACACCGATCAGGTGGCCATCGTCAACCGCGAACTGGCCCCCTCCCCGACCGACGTGTCCTGGGCTCACGATGTCATCGACGCTCTCGGTGCCGACGGTGCTCACGTCAAGGACGGCAGCGATCTGCCGCGTCTGGCAAAGGCCCTCAAGATCAACGAACTGGCTCGAATCTTCGGAATCTCCGCCGCGTCCTGATCGCTCGCTGCCGAGCCAGGCTCAGATCGACTCGACGCCGGTCGGCTTGTATCGAACGTGGATGCGATAGCGCACATTCAGGGTGAGGCCGTCGACCTGCCGTGCCGCAGCGCGCGCTACCCGCGGTGAGAACTCGATTCCCAGCACATCCCGCACAACCCGGCGGTCGGGAAACGCCCACCTCGTGTCGACGCGTCGCATCTCGAATCCCTGGGCATCGAAGAACGCCTCGACGGCCGCCGGATCGTAGTGCGGGAGATCCGCACGCATCCAGTCCCCGTACGGAGACGCCGTCGCGTCGAGGTCCACGACCACCAACGCCCCTCCGGGCCGCAGAACTCGCATCGCTTCGCTGATACCCGGGCCGCAGCCGGGGCCGAAGAAATACGCGGTTCGCGCGTGGACGAGATCGACCGAACCTGTGTCGACGGGCAGCGCGTCCGCTCTACCCGCACGCACGTCGACGTTCGCAAGTGACTCGACGCGCGTGCGGGCTGCGGCCACCAATGGGGCGTGCGGTTCCACACCGATGACGTACCGGGCGTCCGCAGCGAACATCGGAAGATGGAAACCGCTGCCGCAGCCCACGTCCACGACGTTCTCGGCCGTCCAATCGACGGTCGATCGAATGGTCGCGAACACAGCGCCGTCGACGTCCTGAGCCCTGTTCTCCGCCTCGTACAGATGCGGCCAGTGCCAGATGTTGGGACTGGGAATCACCCCGCCGCGATCACCGCTCATCGTCCGGCGGAGTCGGTCAGAGCAACACGGTGAAGACGAGCCACGCAACGAATGCAGAGGGCAGCAACGAGTCGAGTCTGTCCATGATGCCGCCATGGCCGGGCAACAACGAGCCCATGTCCTTGATTCGAAGGTCACGCTTGACCTGCGATTCGATGAGGTCGCCCAGAGTTCCCGTCACGACAAGCACGACTCCCAGCAGGACACCGATCATCGAGTTGGCCTCGAGAATCAGGGTCACCGTCAGCAGGCAACCGATGACGCAGAAGATGAGCGATCCGACCAGCCCTTCCCAGGACTTCTTCGGGCTGATGGCCGGCGCCATCGGGTGTTTGCCGAACAGCACACCGGCGATGTAACCACCGACATCCGAGCACACGACGCCGATGACGAAGACCAGGATGCGACCGGCACCGTTGTCCTGCAGGACCATCAGAACGGCGAACGAGGCCAACAGCGGTAGCCAACACGCCACCAGAACGGTGACGGAGAGTTCTTCGAGATAGTTCTTGGGAGCAGTACCGAAGCCTTGTCTCAGCAACAGCCACACCATGCAGACCACGACGGTGCCCACAGCCGCACTGAGCACTCCGACGGCACCGAACGGCCAGCCCAGCCAGATCATGGCCTGACCACCGAGGATCAGCGGGATGCGCGGAACGAGAACACCGCCCTCGCGGAGCCGCTTGGACACCTCGTACGTCGCGACGGCCAACGCCACGGCCACGACACCGATCCATACCAGCGGCACGAACACGAGCACGAGGATCAACCCGATACCCAAACTGCCGCCGACGCCGATCGCGGCAGGCAGATTTCGACCCGCCTTGCCGGCGGACTTCGTGGCGGCGACCCCGGACGAGCCAGCGGGCGTGCCGCTGCCCTCCTGCCGATCCGGTCCCACCACTGTCGTCAACTCCTCGATATTCATCGTCGTTCCACCGTGTTGCGCAACTATCGAAGGAGGTCAGACCTCCATCAATTCACCCTCTTTGCGCTTGACCAGTTCGTCGACGGAGGCGGTGTACTTCGCGGTGGTCTTGTCGAGCTCGTTCTCGGCGCGTACGACGTCGTCCTCGCCCGCCTCGCCGTCCTTCTGGATGCGCTTGAGCTCTTCCATCGTCTTGCGGCGCACGTTGCGAATGGACACCTTGGCGTCTTCGCCCTTGCCCTTGGCCTGCTTGACGAACTCGCGGCGTCGTTCCTCGGTCAGCTGCGGCACGCCGATACGAATCAGGTTGCCGTCGTTGGTGGGGTTGACGCCGAGATCGGAATTGCGGATAGCGGTTTCGATCGGCCCGAGCTGATTCGACTCGTACGGCTTGATCACCACCAATCGCGCCTCCGGCACGCTGATGCTGGCCAGCTGGGTGATGGGCGTCGGGGCACCGTAGTACTCGATGACGATGCGCGAGAACATTCCCGGGTTGGCCCGCCCGGTGCGGATCGAGGACAGATCGTCACGGGCAACCGATACGGCCTTTTCCATCTTCTCTTCGGCGTCGAAGAGAGCTTCGTCAATCACGATCTGTCCTCCATCGTCTTCGTTCTCGGTTCATTCGCGGTCGTGTCGGCGGCATTCACGACGTGACCAGCGTGCCGATGTTCTCGCCCGACACGGCACGAGCAATGTTTCCCTGAATCAGCAAATTGAACACCAACATCGGCATCTGATTGTCCATGCAGAGGCTGAAGGCAGTCGCGTCGGCAACTTTGAGGCCTCGCTCGAGGGCTTCGCGGTGGGTGATCGTGTCGAACATCGTCGCGTCGGGATCGAGCCGTGGATCGGCCGAGTAGACACCGTCGACGGCCTTGGCCATCAACAGCACCTCGGCACCGATCTCGAGCGCCCGCTGCGCCGCCGTCGTATCCGTCGAGAAGTAGGGCATGCCCATACCTGCGCCGAAGATGACGACACGCCCCTTCTCGAGGTGCCGTCGCGCGCGCAGCGGGAGGTACGGCTCGGCCACCTGGCCCATCGTGATCGCGGTCTGGACTCTGGTGGCAACACCCTGCTTTTCCAGAAAATCCTGCAGCGCAAGACAATTCATGACCGTGCCTAGCATGCCCATGTAGTCCGAGCGAGATCGGTCCATCCCCCGCTGCTGCAATTCGGCACCGCGGAAGAAGTTTCCGCCACCGATCACCACGGCGACCTGAACTCCGGTGGCCACCACCTCGGCGATCTGCTCGGCAACGTTGTTCACGACATCCGGATCGAGCCCCACCTGGCCACCACCGAACATCTCCCCACCCAGTTTGAGCATCACGCGTCGGAACCCGGGACGGTCAGGGGCCGGATCGGTCATAGCTCTCCTCGGTACTCGTCGAACACTACGGTTTACTCACCGATCATCCTGCCCTATCGGCACCCGATCGGTGGACACGGCTCCGACCTGCCTCGCGCACGAACGATGCCGTCCACTCGATGAAATCGAATGAACGGCATCGCCTCGATCGGATCCAGCGCAGACTAGCTGGCGCCGACCTCGAATCGGGAGAAACGGGTGATGGTCACGCCGGCCTCGTCGAGGATGGCCTTGACGGTCTTGTTGCCGTCCTGAACCGACTTCTGCTCGGTGAGAACGACGTCCTTGAAGAATCCGTTGACGCGACCTTCGACGATCTTCGGCAGAGCCTGCTCCGGCTTGCCCTCTTCGCGCGCGGTTTCTTCTGCGATCCGACGCTCGGCGGCGACCAGATCCTCGGGAACCTCGTCACGGGTGACGTACTTGGCCTTGAGCGCTGCGATCTGCATCGCGGCAGCGCGCGCAGCATCGCCGGCGGCGTCGCCGTCACCGGTGTACTCGACCAGCACGCCGACGGCAGGCGGCAGGTCCGCGCTGCGCTTGTGCAGGTAGGTCGCGGTGTTGCCGTCGTAGGACACGACGCGGCGAATTTCGAGCTTCTCGCCGATCTTGGCCGACAACTCGTTCAGAGCCGTCTCGACGGTCTTGCCGTTCAGGTCGAGTGCCTTGAGAGCGTCGACATCAGCAGGCTCGCCTGCTGCAGCCGTCGCCGCGACGGACGCGGCGAACGTCTGGAACTCGTCGTTCTTGGCCACGAAGTCGGTCTCGGAGTTGATCTCCACGAGCACTCCACCCTCGGCGACGACGAGGCCTTCGGCGGTGTTGCGCTCGGCGCGCTTGCCGACGTCCTTGGCACCCTTGATACGCAGGTACTCGACGGCCTTGTCGTAGTCGCCGTCGTTCTCGGCGAGTGCGTTCTTGCAGTCCATCATTCCGGAGCCGGTGAGCTCGCGGAGCCGCTTGACGTCGGCGGCAGTGTAGTTCGCCATCGTGGGCGAGCCTCCTCAAAAGTCTGAATACGGGCGTTGACGAAAGTGCTGTTCTCGAAGCGTGATCGACGGGCTCGCTGTGGAGCCGGACCGATCACAACCCTGACATACCGAAGCGGCCCCGGCCCACCCCTGAGGGTGAACCGGGACCGAATTCGATCAAGCCTGAGCGGCCGGCGCTTCTTCTGCTGCCGGTGCTTCTTCTGCTGCCGGGGCGTCGGCGGCCGGCGCATCGGCTGCGGGAGCCTCTGCTGCCGGAGCGTCAGCGGCCGGGGACGCCTGTGCGAGCTGCTCGAGCTCCCACTCTGCGAGCGGCTCGCCTGCGCCGACCTCGGGCTTGGCGTCGGTTGCGGTGTTCTGGCCTGCACGGGCCTGCACACCTTCGGCCACTGCGGATGCGACGACCTTGGTCAGCAGCGCAGCGGAACGGATCGCGTCGTCGTTACCCGGGATCGGGTAGTCGACCACGTCGGGATCGCAGTTGGTGTCCAGGATCGCGATGACCGGGATCTTCAGCTTGCGCGCTTCGCCGACGGCGATGTGCTCCTTGTTGGTGTCGACGATCCAGATGGCCGACGGAACCTTGGCCATGTCGCGGATGCCGCCGAGGGTGCGATCGAGCTTGGTCATCTCACGCGTGAGCATGAGGATTTCCTTCTTGGTGCGTCCCTCGAAGCCACCGGTCTGCTCCATTGCCTCGAGCTCCTTGAGGCGGACCAGGCGCTTGTGCACGGTCTGGAAGTTGGTGAGCATGCCACCGAGCCAGCGCTGGTTCACGTAGGGCATGCCCACGCGAGTTGCCTCAGCGGCGATGGACTCCTGTGCCTGCTTCTTGGTGCCGACGAACAGAACGGTGCCGCCGTGGGCGACCGTCTCCTTGACGAACTCGTAGGCCTTGTCGATGAAGGTCAGAGTCTGCTGCAAGTCGATGATGTAGATGCCGTTGCGGTCGGTGAAGATGAATCGCTTCATCTTCGGGTTCCAACGACGGGTCTGGTGTCCGAAGTGTGTGCCGCTGTCGAGCAGCTGCTTCATTGTTACTACAGCCATGGCTGAATAACTCTCTTTCATGGTTCGGTTGACGCAGAGTGTCGGTGACCTCTGCCCTGGCGACCGCCGAAGTTGTCGGACCTGAACCACAGGGGGATCAGGACCGCCGACAACCGGTTCTCGTATCGTGAACTCTGCCGAGGCAGTCGATACGATGACGCGGACGCGCGAAGTCGACCCGTGCACGCACAGGCCGCAACAAGGAGTGTAGACCTGCGGCGGCCCCCGTCATAACCAGGCCCGACTGTCAAGAGATTCCGGTGCCTGTGGACGAATATTTCGGTTGTCCACAATTCGTGCCGGGCCTCGTTTTCCAGCACATTCACAGGCCATCGTCGACGAGTGAACACTCTTCGTACCGGCTGCATCGCCTGCGTTCTTGCCGCGGTCGTGCTGACCACGCCGGCCGCGGCAGCCGAATCGGACTCGTTCGCGTGGCCGATACGGCCGCACCCTCGTGTCGTGACACCGTTCGACCGCCCGGAACACGATTGGCTCCCCGGCCATCGCGGGGTCGACCTCGCCGCGGCGGACGGCACCTCGGTTCTGGCCGTCGCCGACGGCACGGTCGTGTTCGCAGGCCTCGTGGCCGGTAAGCCGGTGGTGTCGGTGGACCATCCGGGCGGACTTCGATCGACGTACGAACCCGTGACGGCGGCGGTCCGGGCCGGAGCACGAGTACGACGCGGCCAAGTCCTGGGTTCGCTGACGTCGGGACACGACGGCTGCGCGGCGACGTGCCTGCACTGGGGCATCAAGCGGGGCCGCGAATACCTCGATCCGACTGCCCTGGTGCGTGCCCGTCCGATCAGATTGAAACCCGTGCCGGAGCCGGGTCGGTGACGGTCAGCGCGCAGGGCCGGAGTGACGACCGGACGCGGCAGGAAAGTCGTCCGCGACCATGGCGGCAAGCTCGACGAAAGCGCTCCTGGTCTGGGGACGCAGCTTCTCGAGATCGACCACGGCCCCCTCGGCGAGGTGCTCGTCGAACGGAACCACCAGCACCGCGCGGCAGCGTTCCAGGAAGTGCTGCTGCAACAAGTTCATGTCGACCGCGGACGAACCCGGTCGGACCGAACTGATCACCACGACCGTGCGCTCGACCAGATGGCCGTATCCGTGCAGTTCCAGCCAGTCCAGAGTCGCGGCTGCACTGCGTGCCCCGTCGACGGCCGGCGAACTGACCAGAACCAGGGCATTGGCCAGCTGCAGCACCCCGTTCATCGCCGAGTGCATGATGCCGGTTCCGCAGTCGGTGAGGATCAGGTTGTAATAGACCTGCAGCATGTCGATGACCGCGCGATAGTCCTCTTCGCCGAACATCTCCGACGCCGAGGGATCCCGCTCACCGGCCAACACTTCCAGTCGGCTCGGTGCCTGCGAGGTATGAGCGCGAATGTCGGAATACCGGCGAATGTTCGGGGCTGCGGCCAACAAGTCGCGAACAGTCGACGCGGTCTGACGCGGTACCCGCTCTCCGAGTGTCCCGAAATCCGGGTTCGCGTCGACGGCGATGACGCAATCTCCGCGCAGCGACGCGAACGTCGACCCCAGACCCAGAGTGGTCGTCGTCTTGCCGACCCCGCCCTTGAGCGACAGGAACGCGATGCGGTAGTCCCCCAGCACCGGCTGGCGTATGCGATCGACCTGGTTGCGGTAGCGCTCCTCGGCCGTCGACTCGCCGGGGTTGATGACGCCACCGGTCAACCGGTGCACACCGCGACGCCACCCCGACGACGAGGTGCGCTTGGGTCGTTTGAGCAGCGATTCGGCACCCAGGTCCTGACTGCTCGGACGGTACGGATTCGGGGCACCTGCCCACGGCTGCGGGGACCAGGGTGCCTGCTGGGCCGGCTGGGCCGGCTGGGCCTGCGACCGATCGTCCCCGACGGGCGGAACGGGCGGCATCTGTGCCTCGGGATAGGCGGCCGGCGGGCCCGGTAGAAGCGGCACGGGCGGGTTGTACCGCGGGGGCACGGGTGGTCGCTGCGCAGAATCGGGCGTCTGCCACGGCGGGGGCTGCCGGGGCGTGGAGCGTGGAGTGGACATCGGTTCCGACGGTACGGATCCGGCGGCATCGTCACCCCGGCCGGCGACTGCACTGCCGTCGACTGCACTGCCGGGTCGTGCCCCGTTCACCGGCGCACTGTGGCCATGCGTCGACCACGGCTCCGATTTACCTTGCGGTCGGTCGCGGTCCACGGTCCCCCGTATTCGGTGTAGTCGATCCTGGGCAGACGCTACCAAACGATGCGCCGCCCAGCTCGACGCTCATGCTCTGGGATGCGCCTGATCGTGCACCGCCCGCAACCGTTCGACGGATACGTGAGTGTAGATCTGCGTCGTGGCAAGAGATGCATGTCCGAGCAGTTCTTGCACCACCCGGAGATCGGCACCTCCTTCCAGCAGATGCGTGGCTGCCGTATGGCGGAGGCCGTGCGGTCCCAGGCTGGGGCCGCCGGGGACTGTCTCCAGCACAGCATGCACCGCCGACCTGGCCTGTCGCTGGTCGAGTCGTCCACCCCGACGCCCGAGCAACAGGGCCGGTCCGGATCGATCGACGGCCAGGGCAGGCCTGCCGTCGGTGAGCCAGGCGTCGAGTGCCTGCGCGGCCGGCAGACCGTACGGTGCCGACCGCTCCTTGTTGCCCTTGCCCACCACCCGAACGACTCGTCGATCGGTGTCCACGTCGTCGACATCGAGACCGCACAGCTCCCCCACGCGGACCCCGGTCGCATACAACAGTTCGACGACGAGTCGATCGCGCAGCGCTATGGGATCGAGTTCGGCGGCACCCGACTCGGCAGCGTCCAGCGCTCGCGTCGCTTGATCGTGACGCAGCACCCCGGGCAGGGTGCGGTGACCCGACGGGGACGCGAGACGCTGCGCGGGGCCGACCTTCACAGCCCCGACCCGTTCGAGCCACGCCCCGAACGTTCGCACCGACGAGGTGCGCCTGGCCATCGATGTCCGGGCCGCGCCGGCCGCCGAGTACCCCGCCAACCACGAGCGCACGACACGCAGATCCAGATCGGCGATCGTCGCGCCCGGTGAGGACGCGGCCAGGTGCGCCAGTAACGAACGCGCGTCGGCAACGTAGGCCCGGATGGTGTGCTCCGACCGTTCCCGGCCGAGGCGCAGGTGTTCGGCGAACTCCTCGACGTGCACCTCCAGATGCGGCGGCAGCGAATCGGTCATCGGATCAGCTTGGGCGCTGACGTCTCGCGCGACAACCGGACACGCCGTCGGGTGGACGTCGGTGCGCGATCAGGCGTCGACTCCCGCCTCCGCCTGTGCCAGCTCACGCTTCCAGGCTCGGAAGGTTTCCTCGGTCCGCCCCCGACGCCAGTAACCCGAGATCGACGCCCACTCGGCCCCGACCCCACGTTCCTTGCGGATGTACGGACGGAGGTTGTGCATGACGGCCTGAGCCTCACCGTGGACGAACACCTGCGCCTGCCCGGGTAGCCATTCGGTGTTCTTGACCGCCTCGATCAGCGGTGCGCTGTCTCCGGCCCGGTCGTCGCCGATCTCGTTCGACGACGCGCCCCGGTGCACCCAGGTGACGTCGACGACTGCGAGAGTCTCCATGTAGATCTCGTCGTGACGATCGCCGACCTCGATGAACACCTTGGCGATGGCGTCTTCCGGGAGGGCCTCGACCGCAGCCGAGATGGCCGGGATAGCCGATTCGTCGCCTGCGAACAGGTGCCAATCGGCATCGGGGCGAGGCGCGTATGCCCCCGACGGCCCGAAGAACGACATCTCGTCGCCCGGTTTCGCGCGTGTGGCCCACGGTCCGGCGACGCCCTCGTCGCCGTGCACCACGAAGTCGATGGCGATTTCCCGCGCGTCGGTGTCGACGGATCGAACGGTGTAGGTCCGCATGATCGGATCGTCCTCGGTTCCGAAGAACAGCTTGACGTACGCATCGGTCTTATCGATGGCGTCGAACTCCTCGAAGCCTGGACCACCCAGATACACCCGGTGCATGTGCGGGGTCAGCGCTTCCGTGCGCACTACGGTCAACGTGGTTTTCTTACGCGGCACTACAGACCCCTCTTCGAGCGAACGACGCCGATGCTCACTGCACCGACTAAGCATTACCTAACACCCTACCTTCACCGGGCCTCGGTAGGGCCGTCACCTCAGCCGCGCACCACCCGAGCCCACCCGGTCTCGTCGTTGCTCACGAAGCCGTCCATCTCCATCACCGGTAGCGCGGCACGGACCTTCGACAACGGAACCCCGGAACTCTCCGACAGTTCACGGGTGGACAACGCTCCCGTGGCAGGCAGCGCGTCGTAGATCAACAGTGCGGTCTCGGACAGCGCATCTATTTCCCGGAACAGATCGGGACGGGGTTCCTCCGGCGAGCCGAGCGCCCCGGCCTCGGCCACCACATCGTGCGAGCTCGACACCAGAACGGCCTCACCCTCACGAATCATGCGATGGCATCCCTTCGACGTCGGAGAGGTGACGGGCCCCGGCACCGCAAGAACGGGGCGGCCCAGTTTCGCCGCCCACGCCGCGGTGTTGCGCGCCCCGCTCCGCCATCCCGCCTCGACGACCACCACCGCCGATCCGAGTGCCGCCACCAACCGGTTGCGCGCCAGGAACCGGTGCTTGGCCGGAGTGGTGCCCGGCGCGTATTCACTGAGAACGACACCGCTCGAGGCGATCTGACGCAACAGTCGGGAGTGTCCCGCCGGGTATGCCCGGTCGACGCCGCAGGCGAGCACCGCCATTGTCGTCCCCTCGACTCCGAGCGCCGCGCGGTGCGCTGCCGCATCGATACCGAACGCAGCTCCCGATACAACGGTCCAGCCGTCCAGCGCCAGATCGGCGGAGATCTCGGCAGTGACGTGGTCGCCGTACGGACTCGACGCTCGGGTTCCGACTATCGACACCGATCGTTCGGTGTCTGCTCCGACAGACCGGTTTCCCAACGCCCACAGTGCGATCGGCGGCGACGTGTCGACACCCGCGGTGAGGCCGGACCCATCGAAGCCGAGAAAACGCCACGCAGGCCACTCATGGTCGTCAGGGGTGATCAGCCGTCCACCGAGAGCGGCCATGTGGTCCAGATCTGCTGCTGCAGTGTCGACATGAGCCCGTGCTGCCAGTCGCTCACCCAAGCGTCCGGCGCGTACGGCTGCGGCGGTGGCCTCGGGGCCGTGGGCAGCGGCATGGTCCGTCACCGTGCGATGCGGACCCTGTGCCACCCGAGACAGATACGCCCACGCCAGCCGACGTGCGTCATAGGTCATGCCACTCCCCTGTCTCGAAAATCCAGTGCGGCACCGACCTCGTCTGCACCGGGCACGGCGCCGCCGGCGAGATCGTTCAGAGTCCACGCCACCCGTATCGCACGATCGGCGCCGCGCGCGGTCAGCGATCCGTTGCGCAATGCCCGCTCGATCGGTGCCAGCGTCGACCGAGCGAGCCGAAACCGTTGACGCAGTGCGGGTCCGGGCACTTCCGCATTGGTCCTCCACCCGAACTCCGACCAACGATGGGTCGCGGCATCTCGTGCTCCCGTCACCCGTGCGCGGATGTCGGCCGTTCCTTCTCCGACGTCGTCGACCAGCGCCCCGGTCGCGACTCCCATCATCTGAATTCGGAGATCGACCCGGTCGAGGAGCGGTCCGGACAGTTTTCCCAAGTACTTGCGGCGAGCAGTGGGCGCGCACACGCAGTCGGCCTGCCGCGCCGGTGCGCACGGACACGGATTGGCCGCCAGGACGAGTTGGAACCTCGCCGGGTACCGGGCCACCCCGTCGCGACGCGCAATCCGAATTTCACCGTCTTCGAGTGGGGTTCGCAACGCTTCGAGTACCCGGATGCTCATCTCGGCGCATTCGTCGAGAAACAGAACTCCGCGATGCGCGCGACTGACTGCGCCGGGCTTGGCCATACCGGTACCTCCGCCGACCAACGCGCTCACCGACGTCGAATGGTGTGGCGCGATGAACGGCGGCGATGTGATCAGCGGCCGCGCACTCGTCAGCAGCCCCGCCACCGAATGGATCGCGGTCACCTCCAGCGCCTCGGACTCGGTGAGCGGCGGGAGTATCCCCGGAAGACGTTGCGCAAGCATCGTTTTCCCGATTCCCGGTGGACCGGTCAACATGATGTGATGCGCACCGGCCGCAGCGACCTCCAACGCCCATCGGGCATCTGCCTGACCGGCAACGTCACTGAGATCCGGATAGCTCTCCTGATGCCAGTCGGTCGGGGTGGGCGATTCCAGCGCCTGCTCACCACGAAGCCACGCAACGACATCCGCCAGGCAATCGGCACCCAACACCTCGATACCGTCCACCAGACCCGCTTCTGGCAGACACCGACTCGGCACCACCACCCGCTGCCACCCCGCCGCCTTCACCGCGAGCACTCCGGGCAGTACCCCGCGGACCGCACGCAACCTGCCGTCCAAAGCCAACTCACCCAGAAACACCGTCTCCGACAGGCTTCCCCGCGGAATGGCCTTGGCGGCGTCGAGGACCGACAATGCCAACGCCAGGTCGTACACCGAGCCACCCTTGGGCAACGTCGCCGGAGACAACGCGAGAATCACTCGACTGTCCGGCCAGGTACCACCCGAATTCTTCACCGCGGCCTTGACACGATCACGCGATTCGTTCAGCGCGGTATCGGGCAGTCCCACCAGATGGGTCCCCGGAAGACCCTGACCGATATCGGCTTCGATCTCCACCAACACTCCGTCGACGCCGTTGACCGCCACCGAATGGGCTCGCCCCAGGGGCATCAGAACGCCGCCCTGACGTGAGTGAGAACAGGGTCGTCACCGCGACCGATCACGATGGCGATCACGTCGAATCGGATGTGCACCCACGGCCCTCCGCGAAGCGAAAGCCACTGCAACGCCAATCCTCTGATCCGAGTCTGCTTGGTGTACGTCACCGCTTCCGCCGGCGTTCCGTAACCGATTCCCGAACGCGTTTTCACTTCGACGAACACCATCGTCTCGCCCTCGCGCGCAATGATGTCGAGCTCCCCCGAACGATGCCGCCAATTCCGCTCGATCACCTCCAGGCCGATGTGCTCGAGATGGCGTGCAGCAAGGTCCTCACCGCGGGCCCCGAGTTCTTGATTGGTCGGCATGTCGAATTCCTCCACTCTGCGGCCGCACAGCACGGCCGGATCCGGTCGCCATGACGGTGACACGACCGAAAGGAGGTGATTCCGAGAAAGTGCAGGTGCCGCATTGCCCTGTGGACACGCGCAATCCTGTGGAGAGAACCGTCGAATCGCAGGGCCGAAACACCTGTTTTGTCGTACCTGTGTGCTTACCGGCGTGCATGCCCTGTCGATCGCCCGACAAATGGTTCGAACGTGCAAAAGCTCCGTCCGGATTACTGCACGGACGGAGCTGAAGCACGGAATCGGTAATCGAATTCGATGACCGAACTACCGCTGACCGAAGACAGCGGGCATATCAAGGCTGGGAGGCGGTCAGTGCGCAGCCTCGTAGGCGGCCTGAACTTCCTGGCTGATCCGACCTCGGGCGCTGACCTCGTGGCCGTTCTCGCGAGCCCACGCTCTGATGTCCTGCAGATCGACCTTTCCTCGAGCCGGTGCAGGCGCGGCACCGGTCTTACGGGGGCGGCGACCGGAAATCTTCTCGGCGTGCTCGATCCAGAAAGCCAGCTGCTCGTGCAGTTCGTTCGCATGCTTGAGATTCAAGTCGATGCGGTACTGGTTTCCACCGATACCGAATTCGATCGACTCCCCCTGGCCTTCTTTGATTACCGAACCGTCGACATCGTCGATCATCTGGACAAGCGTCTTGCGTGCCATCTCGTACCTCTTACGCGTCTGGGAGAATGTGGTAATTCAAGTTCTACCACCGATTATCGGACCGAGGCAAAGACCCAACGATGTTCACATCGGCGTAGGGTCGAAAACATTCGGTACGAAAACGTGTGAATACCGGAAGCTATTTGCTTCATTAAATCGAAACACTATGCGAGACAACAGAATTCGGCGTTCACATTTCGACGATTCTCCCGCGCTCGACGTAACCCGGCAACGGGCCTCAGCCCGAAACAGCACACGCGGAATTATTCGGTCGGTTGTCCAGCTTTTCGCTGATCGGTGCGCTTCGGAACACTTCACACGGGGAATCCGCCGAGCGGAACCGTCCAGGTGCACCCGTCAGGCACCGGGCACACCTGCCGATTCGACCCGGAACCGACTATTCGGGGAGACGCAGATCAGGTTTGTCCAGCTCTTCGATGTTGACGTCCTTGAACGTGATCACCCGCACGTGCTTGACGAAACGAGCCGGTCGGTACATGTCCCATACCCACGAGTCCGACATCCGCAATTCGAAGTAGATCTCACCGTCGGCATTGTGCGGAATGAGTTCGACGGAGTTCGCGAGATAGAAACGACGCTCGGTTTCGACGACATAGTTGAACTGTCCGACGATGTCCCGATACTCGCGGTACAGCGAGAGCTCCATCTCGGTTTCGTACTTTTCGAGATCTTCGGCACTCATCGGTCTCTTTCATCCTCCAGTCGGGCGTGAAATTCAATCATGGCGCACCGTCGTCGGTGCAGTCCATTCGCCCCAGTGCGTCGACCTCGCTACGCGAGCGACCGGCTGCCGCGGCAGCCACGTTGGCATAGGACATTCGATGCTCTCGGCTCGGGCCGAGCGTGGTCATCGCGGTCGAATGCGCACGTGTGCTGTACCCCTTGTGCACGGCGAATCCGTAACCGGGAATGTCGGTGTCCATCTGCACCATCAACCGGTCTCTGGACACCTTGGCCAGGACACTGGCCGCAGCGATGCAGGCAGCTGTGGCGTCCCCTCCGATGACGGGTAGAGACGGCACCGGAAGTCCGGGAACCCGAAAGCCGTCGGTGAGGACATACCCGGGAGTAAGGCCCAGGCCCGCCACCGCGCGGCGCATTCCCTCGATGTTCGCCACGTGCACCCCGATTCGGTCGACCTCGGCCGCGTCGACGAACACCACACTCCACGCGAGTGCCAATTTCTTGATCCGGGGAAAGAGCTCCTCCCGGCGACGCTCGGTCAGCTTCTTGGAATCGTCGAGGTCCGCGAGGGCAGTGTGCGACCGAGAACCCAGGATGCACGCCGCGACCGTCAACGGCCCCGCGCAGGCTCCCCTGCCTGCTTCGTCGACACCCGCAACCGGACCGAGCCCGTTGCGTTCGAGTGCCGATTCCATGGTCCGCAGCCCCGCCGCCCTCCTGATGATGGGACGAGGCGGCCACGACGAGCGGCTCAGAGATGCGCGCGCACGAGGCGCGGGACGAGGACGGGCCGTCATCGACCCTGAATGTCCGGCGAGTCCAGGAGGCCGGTTCGCGATGGCGGCAACGCGATGGCCACGGCCTTGCCTATCACGTTGTCCAGCGGAACGGTGCCGGTGAACTCGTCGGTGACGTGATACCGCGAGTCTCGCGAATTGCTGCGATTGTCGCCCATGACCCAGATGTTGCCCTCGGGCACCGTGACAGGGTCGAAGCACCGGCCCGACTTCAATTCGGTCTCGCACGTCATCGTGTCCGGAACGAACGGGAAATCCATCTGTATGTACGGCTCGTCCAACGGCTTTCCGTCCACGAGCACCCGTCCCTGAGCGTCACAGCACTCGACCGTCTGACCGCCGGTGGCAATGACGCGTTTGACCAGATCGTTCTCGTCCGGAGCGACGACTCCGATCAAAGAGCCCACTTCCTGGGCCCCGCGGATGACCGAATTGTCGGAGCGCTGCGAGACGAATTCGTCGTTCCAGGAATCGGGGCCGCGGAACACGACGATATCGCCGGGCTTCGGATCGCCGAATCGATAGCCGATCTTCTCCACGACGATGCGGTCCCCGGTGCAGCCGGCGCAGCCGTGCAGTGTCGGTTCCATGGATTCGGATGGGATGAGATAGACCCGGGCGACGAACGTCTGAAGCAGAAAACTCAGCACGAGAGCTACCAGAATGAGGATGGGAAGTTCGCGCCAGAAGGACCGCTGCTTGCGATCCGCACGCTTGTTCCGGGGAGACTCGTCGTCGGGCTCGTTCGTCGAACCCTGTGGGGTCGGATCCTGTGGGGACTGCGTCACCTGGACAGGTTAGCCGGAACCGTCGCCCGCGGGCCGGTCGGTCCGCGCCTGCGGCGTTTTCACCGAGCATCGCTCGTACCGGTGCGTCCGAAACATCAGGGCGGTGGCTCCAACGCACCATGCCGCGTCACCGATGTTCGGTGACGCGGCATGGTTGCTGCTCGAAGCGGTCAATACGACCGAGTCAGCGCTTTTCTTTGATCTTGGCGGCCTTGCCACGCAGATCGCGGAGGTAGTACAGCTTCGCGCGACGAACGTCGCCGCGAGTGAGGACCTCGAACTGCGCGATGTTGGGGCTGTGCACCGGAAAAGTGCGCTCCACGCCGACGCCGAACGACACCTTACGAACGGTGAACGTCTCTCGGACGCCACCGCCCTGACGTCGAATCACGACGCCCTTGAAGATCTGAATACGCTCTTTCGAGCCTTCGATAACCTTGACGTGCACGTTCAGCGTGTCGCCGGGGCGGAAATCGGGGATGTCGCTACGCAGCGACTGATTGTCGAGAAAGTCCAGGGTGTTCATCGGTTGTGCCATCCTTGCGTTCTGCGCTTGAGCAGAGGAACCGAGCGGCTCGCCACCGGGGCGGCACAACTGGTTCGTACTCCGAGTGAGGTGTGTGCCTCGCGAGAGGCAACCCGCCTATTGTGCCAGACCGTCAGGCGTTCGAGGAAATCGCCCCGACCGAGGACTGGGCCACGGTTCCGGCCTGGGGTGCAGGCACGACGGTCCGCGCGAGCTCGTCCTCGGTGGCCTCGACCGCGTGAACAATGCTGGGCTTGCCCGCGATCGCATCCTGCAGGTAGATCTTGGCCCGTATCAACGGCCTGCGCCACTTCTTCTCTCGCCGCAGCGCACGCTCCATCTTCTTCGGTCTGCTCGTGTAGCGCCACCTCGCCCAGGGTGCACTCGGCCTGCTGAGTCGGACCGCGGCCAGAATGAGGATGGGCAGAACGAACAGCCCGATCAGCCCGGTCCAGATCTTGCCCTTGAGCAGCACGACGACGCACAGACTCAGGTTGAGCAGTGCCAGCACACCGAGTGTTCCGCGAACCCAGGGATCGGGATCGGCCCGGAAATCGGCGGGGCTGAGCAACTCCAACGGGTGAAGTCCCAGTAGCAGGAACCCGGTGAAGGCGACGGCTGCGAATACCGCATCGACGGATGTTCGGCCCTGCTCGGACCAGTAGACGTCGCGGAGATAGAAGATGAGTGCGAATTCGTCGAGCACGAGGGCAGCACCGCTGCCGAAGATCGCCGCCAGCACGGCACCGATGGTCTGCGACCCGTCCACGTACACCGCGATGAGCCCGATCCCCGCCAACAGCATCAGCACGATTCCGAACACGACATGGTGAATGTGCTGACCGCCAGGGGTGATGTTGCCAGGCCACCACTTCACATCCGCGCGAATCATTCTGACGCTCAGGCGAATCAGCAGAAATCCCGCGAGTAGGCCGAGCAGGAAGCAGAGCAACGGAAGGCGGCCGTGCTCGACGACACCGTGCTCCAACCACCTCACGCGCTCCACGTCCTTCCCGCCGCACGCCCGAAACAACGGCTATCGCCGAATCAGCCTATTCTCGTTCGTCGCCGCCGGGGTCTGCATCGACCGGGAAAGTCCGAGCGCTACTTCCCGAAGCCCGCTTTGCGCAACGCGTCGGCCATGGAACCTGCCGCAGGTGTCGCTGCGGGGCCACCGCCGCGTCGGTCGCGTTGCGGGCGGTTGCCCTGGCCGCCATTGCTCTGACGGCCGTTGCCCTTGCTCGAGGACGTACCGCGGGCGCGGTCACCCTGCTGCCCACGAGGTGCGTCCTTGCCACCGCTGGCACCGGGTTCGTCGTCCAACCGCAGACTCAGG
Organism: Rhodococcus sp. NKCM2511; assembly: GCF_014905595.1. Taxonomy (NCBI): domain Bacteria; kingdom Bacillati; phylum Actinomycetota; class Actinomycetes; order Mycobacteriales; family Nocardiaceae; genus Rhodococcus; species Rhodococcus sp. NKCM2511. The sequence continues at coordinate 646,176 of NZ_BNHJ02000001.1, forward strand.
CCGATGCGCTGACGTGGGATGTCGACCTCCATCACCTTGACCCGCACCACATCGCCGGATTTGACGACCTCACGCGGGTCCTTGACGAAGTTGTGCGACATCGCAGAGACGTGAACGAGTCCGTCCTGATGCACGCCGACGTCGACGAAAGCACCGAACGCCGCCACGTTGGTCACGACACCTTCGAGCGTCATCCCCGGCTTCAGGTCGGCGACCTTCTCGATACCGGCTGCGAAGGTAGCGGTCTTGAACTCCGGACGCGGGTCGCGTCCAGGCTTCTCCAGCTCGGAGATGATGTCGGTGACGGTGGGCAACCCGAATCGTTCGTCGACGAATTCGGCGGGGTCGAGGCGGCGCAGGAGTGCGGTGTTGCCGACCACCTCGCGCACGCCCACGCCTGCCTTGCCGACTATGCGGCGCACGACGGGATAGGCCTCCGGGTGCACGCTGGAGCGGTCGAGTGGATCCTCTCCCCCGGAGATGCGCAGGAACCCGGCGCACTGCTCGAAAGCCTTGGGACCCAAGCGCGGTACGTCCTTGAGGGTGCTGCGGCTGGCGAACGGACCGTTCTGGTCGCGGTGCGCCACGATGCTCTCGGCGAGCGAACCGGCGATACCGGAGACCCTCGACAGCAAGGGCACCGACGCTGTGTTGACGTCGACACCCACCGCGTTCACCGCATCCTCGACCACGGCCCCGAGAGAACGGGCGAGCAGAGTTTCGGAGATGTCGTGCTGGTACTGGCCGACACCGATGGACTTGGGGTCGATCTTGACCAGCTCGGCCAACGGATCCTGCAGCCTGCGAGCGATCGAGACCGCGCCGCGGATGGAGACGTCGAGTTCGGGCAGCTCACTCGAGGCGTACGCCGATGCCGAGTAGACCGAGGCACCCGCCTCGGACACCACCACCTTGGTCAAATTCGCCGCCGGGAATTTTGCAATCAATTCTGCTGCCAGAGAATCGGTTTCGCGTGACGCCGTACCGTTTCCGATGGCGATGAGCTCCACCTTGTGCTTGGCCGCGAGCCCGGCGAGTGTGGCCACCGCCTGGTCCCACTTGCCCTGCGGCTTATGGGGATAGATCGTGTCGTAGTCGACGACCTTGCCGGTGGCGTCGACGATCGCCACCTTGGTTCCGGTGCGAAAGCCGGGGTCGAGTCCCATCGTGGTGCGGTTTCCGGCGGGTGCGGCCAACAAGAGGTCTTTGAGGTTGCTCGCGAACACGTCCACGGCGTCTTTCTCGGCCGACTGGCGCAGTCTCATGCGCGTATCGAGTGAGACGGTGACCAGCATCTTGGTGCGCCATGCCCAGCGAACGGTATCGAGCAGCCACTTGTCGGCCGGGCGGCCGCGATCTGCGATTCCGAACTTGGTGGCGATACGCCCCTCGTAGACACTGGGCACACCGGGAGTCGGCTCGTCCCGCTCGGGTTCGAACCCGAGGGACAGAATCTCTTCCTTCTCACCGCGTAGCGTCGCGAGGATGCGATGCGAGGGCAGGCTCGTGAACGGTTCGGAGAACTCGAAGTAGTCCGAGAATTTCGCGCCTTCCTCCTCTTTTCCCTTGCGCACGGTGGCGACCAGCTTGCCGGAGGTCCACATCAGTTCACGCAGCTCACCCACCAGGTCGGCATCCTCGGCGAAACGCTCGACGAGAATTGCTCGTGCCCCGTCGAGCTGCTCCTGATCGAACTGCGCCGGGTCGGTGGACGGATCGGTGAACAGGGCGTCTGCGACGGGTTCGTGGCCGGCCTCCCGCGCAATCTGTGCCTTCGTCCGACGCTTGGGCTTGAACGGCAGGTAGATGTCCTCGACGCGGGCCTTGGTCTCGGCCAGCATCAGCGACTGTTCGAGCGCGTCGTCGAGTTTGCCCTGCGAACGAATCGATTCGATGACGGCATCTCGCCGCTCGTCGAGTTCTCGGAGGTATCGAAGTCGCTCGTCGAGTTGGCGCAATTGCGCGTCGTCGAGTGTGCCGGTGACCTCCTTGCGGTAGCGCGCGATGAACGGGACCGTGGACCCGCCGTCGAGGAGTTCTACAGCGGCACGAACCTGTTCTTCGCGAACATCGAGTTCTTCGGCTATGCGCTTGTTCACAGATTTCAGAGCAGTGGTCACGGCGATGGACCCTACCGCTAGTGTGGGACAGGTCGGTCAGCGGTTCTATGTGCGGGAGAGTTCTGTAGATGGTCAGGGGGGCTCGGTTACTGACCGCCACCTGCGCCGCACTGTTGGTCCTGAGCGCGTGCTCCGTACCGCCCGATGATCAAGCCGGCGATCCCGGTGGCAGGGATTCGGCCGAGACATCGGCATCGCCGTTCCCGGATATCCAGAAGGTCGACGGCGTGGCCTTGGAAGCGCGTATTCCGATGGCGGTGGAATCGGCGCGAGCCCGCGGTGCCGATGTGAACTTCGCGTTGCTGGATCGAGAGACCGGTTCCTACTACAGCAGCGATGCCGACGAGCCGATCGAGACGGCGTCGGTCTCCAAGCTCTTCATTGCCGACGAGGTGATGTTCGAGGCGCAGTCGCAGAACCGCCCCGTTTCCGCCGACGAGCTGGCCACGATGACCAGCATGCTCGAATTCTCCGACGACAATGCCGCATACACGCTCTGGTATCGATACGGTTCGTCCGAGATCGTCCGCGCAGTCGCGGCGCGATATGCCCTGAGGAACACCGACGCTCCCGGCGACGACCAGTGGTACAACACGGAAACGACTCCCAGCGACCTGGTCGGCTACTACGCCGGGCTGCTGAACGGCAGCGGCGGTCTGACCACCGCGTCGACCGACATCATCATCGGAATGCTGCGACGCTCGGCCCCCGTAGCTGCCGACGGCTACAAGCAACACTTCGGGATCGTCGACGGCTTACCGGGCGAGACCGTGCATGCAGTCAAGCAGGGCTGGATGTGCTGCGTGTCCGATCGGTGGGTCCATCTGTCGACGGGAACCATCGGCGCGGACAATCGCTACATACTGGCCCTGTCGTCCCGTGAAGACATCTTCTACGCCGACGACATGGAAAGTTACCCGGACACAGCCGTCGTCGACGTGAGCGACGACGCCAGCGCACTGCACGCACGGGACACCCTGACCGGCTTCGTGTCGATGTTGTTCCCCGACGGCAGAATCAGCTGAAAACGTCAGTCCGTCAGTAGATCCGGGCGTCGGTCCGCTGTTCTGCGCAGAGATTGTTCTCGACGCCAGGCGGCGATCTTCGCGTGGTCGCCGGACAACAGAATCTCGGGGACGTCGAGTTCTCGCCATCGGGCCGGCCGGGTGTAACTCGGACCCTCCAGCAGCCCATCGGAGAACGAATCCTCTTGGTGCGACTGCTGATTGCCGAGTACGCCCGGCATCAATCTGACGACGGCCTCGGCCATGACCAGTACTGCCGCCTCGCCGCCGATGAGAACGTAGTCTCCGATGCTGACTTCCTCGACCCGAACGCGGCGTGCGGCGTCGTCGAACACGCGTTGATCGATGCCTTCGTAGCGACCGCACGCGAACACGAGATGCTGTTCGGTGGACCATCTTTCGGCAGTGCGTTGCGTGAACGGCACGCCTGCGGGAGTGGGGACGACGAGGAGCGACTCGTCGGTCAGCACGTGGTCGAGTGCGTCACCCCAGACGGTCGGCTTCATGACCATTCCCGGCCCGCCGCCGTACGGGGAATCGTCGACGGCCTTGTGCACATCGTGGGTCCAGGAGCGCAGGTCGTGAACCCCCACCGATACCAGCCCGCGATCGATCGCCTTACCGAGCAGAGCAGTACGCAGTGGGGTGAGGTATTCCGGGAAGATGGTGACGACGTCGAGGCGCACGAACTACTCCGGATCCAGCAAGCCCTCGGGCGGATCGATCTCGATTGTCTTGTCTGCCAACGACACAGAGGTCACGATGGCCGAGACGAAGGGTACGAGTATCTCGGAACGACCGGATTCCTCGTCAGCACTCGGCGTGATGGACAGCAGTTCGCCTGCTGCCGAGTGCAGGACCTCGCGGACGGTACCGACGACCGAACCGTCGGTGAGTACCACGGTGAGGCCTTCGAGTTCGTGATCGTAGAACTCGTCCGGATCGTCGGACGGCGGGAGATCGGTCGATTCGACGACGAAGAGAATTCCGCGCAGTTCGTCCGCTGCGGTCTTGTCGTCGATACCGTTCAGACGCAGCAGAAGCCGCCCGGAGTGTTCCCGGACGGCGTCCACCGTGTGTGTCACGGGCTGTGCATTCGATCGTGGCTTGCGGCCACGCAGAACAGTGCCGACGGCGAATCTGTCGTCGGGGTCGTCGGTGCGAACCTCGACAACCACTTCACCTTTGATGCCGTGCGACTTGGCGACACGACCGATGACCAGCTCCATGATGGGTTACGTGACCTATTGGTCCGTGTCGACGACGTCGACACGGATGCCGCGACCACCGATTCCGGAGACGAGAGTGCGCAGCGCCGTAGCGGTGCGACCACCGCGTCCGATGACCTTGCCCAGGTCGTCGGGGTGCACGTGAACTTCCACGGTGCGACCACGACGGCCGGTGATCATCTCGACGCGAACGTCATCGGGATTGGCGACGATGCCGCGAACGAGATGTTCGACGGCATCGGCGACAACGGCACTCACTTCTCAGCAGCCTCGGCGGCCGGCGCGTCTGCCGTCTCGGTTGCTGCAGCGTCGGTGGTCTCCGCGGCAGCGGAATCGTCCGACTTCGGTGCCTTCTTCTTCTTGGCGGTGGTGGCCTCGCCCTGGGGCTCGGAATCCGCCTGCGCCAGCGCAGCGTTGAAGAGGTCGAGCTTCGACGGCTTGGGCTCGGCGACGCGGAGGGTGCCCTCGGTGCCGGGCAGGCCCTTGAACTTCTGCCAGTCGCCGGTGATCTTCAGCAGTGCCTCGACGGGCTCGGTCGGCTGCGCGCCGACGCCCAGCCAGTACTGCGCACGCTCGGAGTTGATCTCGATGACGCTGGGGTCCTGCTTGGGCTCGTACGTCCCGATGGTCTCGATTGCACGGCCGTTACGGCGGGTGCGGGCGTCGGAAATGACGACGCGGTAATGCGGGGTGCGGATCTTGCCGATACGCATGAGCTTGATCTTGACGGCCATGTTCTGGTGAAGCCTTTCGAGGAGTGGTCACTGCGCAATTCAGCGGTTCGCACGGCATGCGAACCCGGTTTTGCGTTGGAGTTGTCGTGACCGCCGCGCGGTACGTAACCGGAGACGGGCGAACAGCGGTCCATTCTGCCAGACGACCACCCGATACCCTCAATCGCCCGGTCAGGCCAGCAGAATCACCAAAGCCGGAAAGGTGTTGTTGACAGAGTGAGCCGTGGTCGACGCGACGATCGAGCCACTTCTCATTCTCGCGATGCCGATGGCGAGTCCTCCCCACAGCAGGACGACGAAGCGCCACCATTCTCGGTGCCAGATCGCGAACATCACCGCCGTGATCACCAGTACCACCCAGCGGTCGCCCAGCCACGCCATCGGCATGGGCCGAGTGCGTTTTTCGAGAGCTCCCCACAACATGCCGCGGAACATCGTTTCTTCGCAGATCGGTGCGCCGATCCAAATCCACACGGCGAAAACGACTTTCCACCCCACGGCGATGTCTGACATACCGCCCAGCGGTGCCTGATCCTGAAAATCGATACGCGAGAGCAGCACGAGTGCGAGCAGCACTCCACCGATCAGGGCGACTCCACCCCAGGCCAGACCCGATCGGATATGACCGACGAGTTCGTGAACGGATCTCGGGAGCCCGAAGTCGACGACGGGGCCGTTGCCCCTCGACATCGTGACCGCCACCGCCAGTCCTGCGGCGAGCACGCTCGGGATCATGATCCCCACGACGAACAGCGGCGAGGACTCCGAGGACACGACCAGGCCGAGGAGCACAAACCCGGCAAGATTGAGGCCGAGCACGAGGGCGGCCGCCGGCAGTCCCCACCGTTGGCCGGGTCTGCGCTCCGCGGCCGCTGCTTCGGCACGCCAGTATGTCTCGGACAGTCCCGAGCCCTGCTGTTGCACGTGATTCATCGGTGCCATTCCCGCCCAGCTGGGCCGGTTCACGTCGAATTCCCCCGCGCCTCCTGGTGTGCGGCCGAACTGGTCGGCATCGAATCGGTCCGGGCCTTGCCGCGGATCAACCATCGCCGAATCCCGATCCACTCGCGGCGCGTCCGCGACGATCGGTCACGCGGCCGCGCAGAATCACCAGCTCGGGGTTGGACAACACGTCCGCTCCCCCGCGCGGGTCGTCGGAGTACACGACGAGATCGGCGGGCGCACCGTGCTCGAGCCCGCCTCGCCCCAGCCACGACCTGGCGTCCCAGCAAGCAGCACCGAGCGCGTCGGTCGGTGACAATCCGACGCGTCCCAGAGCGTCCACCTCGTCGGCGATGCGGCCGTGCGCGATGGATCCGCCGGCGTCGGTTCCGGCGAAGATCGGGATACTTGCGTCGTGGGCACGGCCGACGGTATCGCCGACTCGCGCATGCAACGTGCGCATGTGCCGGGCGTAGACCGGGTAGCGGGTGGCCGAGTCCGCGATGCCGGGAAAGGTCTCGATGTTGATCAACGTCGGCACCAACGCTGTCCCGTGCTGGACCATCATCTCGATGGTCTCGTCGGTCAGGCCGGTGCCGTGTTCGATGCAGTCGATGCCTGCCGCGATCAGTCCGGGGAGCGCGTCTTCCCCGAAGACGTGCGCGGTGACGCGTGCCCCTTCCGCATGGGCCGCGGCAATGGCGTCGACGAGGATCGCGTCGTCCCAGAGAGGCCGGAGGTCTCCCACCGAGCGGTCGATCCAGTCACCGACGAGCTTGACCCACCCGTCGCCGAATCGCGCTTGTTGCGCGACCGCCTCGGGAAGTTGTGATTCGTCCTCGATGTCGATCGCCAGGCCAGGGATGTATCGCTTCGGGGAGGCGATGTGCCGCCCCGCCCTGATGATGCGCGGGAGATCGTCGTGGTCGTCCAACGCCCGCGTGTCGACCGGAGATCCCGCGTCACGCAGCAGCAGAGCCCCGACGCCTCGTTCGGTCTCGGCCTGCGCAATCGACCCGGCCAGGTCGGTGTGTCCTCCGCCGTACTCGATGCCGACATGACAGTGCGCGTCGACGAGCCCGGGCAGGATCCACCCGCCGTCGTGGATGAAGTCGGCATCGGCGATGGGCTCCGTGGACAGGACGCCCCCGTCGATCCATAGGTCGATCGGGGACTCGTCCGGCAGCCCGCGTCCCCGCACCCGCAATGCCGACACCGCAGGCCCGCTTACTTCTTCGGCAGCTTCAGCTGCGAGAGATCGATTCCCTCGAGTCCCGGCGGCAATTGATCGAGGCCCTTGGGCATCGACGACAGGTCGGGCATTCCGGCAGGCATTCCACCCGGCATTCCGGGGAACCCGCCGCGGATCTTCGGCTGTGTGGGCCCGCGAGCACCCTTCTTGCCTTTCTTGCCCTTCTTGTTGTTGCGCACCTGCTTTCGCGCACCCGGCATGCCCATCCGACCGGCCATCGCCGACATCATCTTGCGTGCCTCGAAGAACCGATCGACCAATTGGTTGACGTCGGAGACCTTCACGCCCGAGCCGTTCGCGATCCGCAGTCGTCGAGAGGCATTGATGATCTTCGGATCGGTGCGCTCCTGCGGCGTCATGCCGCGAATGATCGCCTGCACCCGGTCGAGTTGCTTCTCGTCGACATTGGCCAGTTCTTTCATCTGGCCCGCGCCGGGCAACATTCCCAACAGATTTCCGATGGGCCCCATCTTGCGAACGGCCATCATCTGCTCGAGGAAGTCGTCGAGCGTGAGCTGGCCGGAGCCGATCTTGTTGGCGGTGGCCTCGGCCTGCTCGGCGTCGAAGTGCTGCTCGGCCTGCTCGATGAGGCTGAGCACGTCGCCCATGCCGAGGATGCGACTGGCCATGCGGTCGGGGTGGAAGACGTCGAAATCTTCGAGCTTCTCGCCGGTCGACGCGAACATGATGGGCTGCCCGGTCACCTCGCGCACGCTCAGTGCTGCGCCGCCGCGGGCATCGCCGTCGAGCTTGGTCAGCACGACGCCGGTGAAGCCGACTCCGTCGCGGAACGCCTCGGCGGTGCTGACGGCGTCCTGGCCGACCATGGCGTCGAGAACGAACAAGGTTTCGTCCGGCTCGACCGCGTCGCGAATCCCGGCGGCCTGGCTCATCAGCTCGGTGTCGATACCGAGACGGCCTGCGGTGTCGACGATGACCACGTCGTACTGCTTGCTGCGAGCCTCGGCCACTCCGGCGCGGGCCACCTCGACCGGGTCCGCGGCCGACACGCCGAGCGCGTTCTCGCCACCGCCGATGGACGTGCCCGGATGCGGGGCGAAGACTGCCGCGCCTGCCCGTTCGCCGACGATCTGGAGCTGGCTGACGGCACCGGGACGTTGCAGGTCACAGGCGACGAGAAGCGGGGTGTGACCCTGACCCTTGAGCCACTTGGCGAGCTTGCCCGCCAAGGTCGTCTTACCGGAACCCTGCAGGCCGGCCAGCATGATGACGGTGGGCGGGTTCTTGGCGAACACCAGTCTGCGTGTTTCGCCGCCGAGGATGCCGACCAGTTCCTCGTTGACGATCTTGACGACCTGCTGAGCCGGGTTGAGTGCGCCCGATACTTCGGCACCCTTGGCGCGGACCTTGATGCGGTTGATGAACTCCCGCACGACGGGCAACGCCACGTCGGCCTCGAGCAGGGCCAGTCGGATCTCGCGGGCTGTGGCGTCGATATCCGCACCGGACAGTCGACCTTTGCCACGCAGGTCCTTGAGAGTCCCGGTCAACCTGTCGGAAAGGGATTCGAACACCGATTGCACTCCTGAGCTAGCCGATCACCGAAAACGAGCCGAGTCCGGCACTGTCACCAGACCGAGTCCGGCGTTGTCACCAGACTAACGCCAGCCCACCTTATCCTCGCTCAGGGCGTCGGGCAGTGAGTCCGTTCGGTGCGGTGCGACCGGTCAGGCCTTGCTTGCCGAATCACTCCACGTCACAGCGACGCCGCGGGTGGAGAGCCACTGTGCGGGATCGACTTTGACGCCGGCGGGATCGTGCACCTCGAAATGCAGGTGCGGGCCGGTCGACTGACCGCGATTGCCCACAGTTGCGATCTGTTCTCCGGCTGTGACCCGCTGACCGGGCTGCACCGAGAAGTCGTTGACGTGTCCGTAGATGGTCTCGGTGCCGTCGTCGTGCAGAACCTTGACCCAGAGTCCGAACCCGGACGCCGGTCCCGCATCGGACACCGTGCCGTCGGCTGCAGCGTAGATGGGCGTGCCGATCGGGGCGGCGATGTCCAGTCCGCTGTGCTGAGTGCCCCACCGCGAACCGAAGTTCGACGTCAACACTCCGGCGACGGGCTGGACCGTCGCCTTCTTCAACGAACGCAAACTCTCGAGCGGCGACGCCGGCCCGGCACCCGTTCCACCGAGTCCGACGTCGTCGAGCCACTGCTGGGCCGCGGCGTCCACCTCGGGGCCGAGAGCGGCGAGCGGCCCCGGAGTCGGTGCCTGTGTCGCGGCGTCCGACGGGACTGCCGAAAGATCGGTCTGTGGGGCCGGAGCCAAGTCCGGTGCGGCCTGCGGCGGCGCACCGAAAGGCGGCGCGAACTGCGGCAACTCGAACTGCGGTGGCACGAACTGCGGTGGTACGAACTGGGGCAGCTCGAATCCGGCAGGCAGCAAACCCTCCGGGACGGCGAAGGGGAATCCGGCCGCGGGCGGTTCCGGGACGGGTGCCGCGCCTGCGGTGCCCGCGCCCATGGTGGTCGCGCCGACGACGATGGCACCGGTTGCGGCGACGATGGTGGCCGCACGCCTGCCGGTGTCCTGAACTTCCTCCGCGGCGCGATGCTTGCCACCGGGCGTCCCCGATGCCGTCTCGGCCGGTACGTAGATGTTCGACCGTCGGTGTGATCCCACAGTGCGCGCCTCTCGAAATGTCAGAATTGGAGCCTGCAGGAACGACGAGACGCTCGAGCAGCGGAGCCGGCAGTTCGGCCCGAAGGGCCTGCTGCGTCAGGTGACGAACATAACAAATCGGTCTCGGGGGTAAACCCATCGGCCGGAAGTTCGTGAAATGTCACCACGGCATGTCGGTTTCCGACGAACTTCCGACCAACGGTCAAGTGCCCTCGGGCTTTTCCGGGGGTTTGGGCGGTTCCGGCGATGGCACGACGGCGAGGAGCGCGCGTTCGAGATCCTCGCGCACAGCCCGACTGTCCGCACCGGCCAAGTCGATGCAGAAGGAATCGACCACAGAACTACCCAGCGTCGATACCCGCGCCCAGCGAATATCGAATCCCTGCTGCTCGATTGCGCTCGCCAATCGACACAGCAGGCCGAGGCGGTCCTCGGCTCGCAGTTCGAGCACGACCTGACCCGGTTCGTTGTCGTCGAACCACAGCACCCGAGGCGGAGCCTGGGCGTACAGGACCGGCACAGCCGAATCCTCGCCGTCCTCGTCCGAGGTCTCGACGCGGGCGTCTCGTTCCTTCGCGTCGAGCACGGCGACCAGGTCGAGCTCGCCCGCCTGCGCACGGATGATCTCCTGCCGAATCAACCCCGCCTGCGGTGGAGCACCGAACAACGGTGCGACATCGAACGAGTTGATCGCCGAACCGTCGTGACTGCCGAGCGAGGCCGACAGCACCCGCAACGAATGCAGTGCCAGCACTCCGGCCGCGTCGGACAGCAGTCCCGGAGTATCGGGTGCAACCACGGTCACGACGAAGGTGTGCAGACCGTCGGTGGGCGTGATGTCGACGTGCACTCCCCCGCGCGAGGCCAACTCGATGTGCGCCGGGTCGAGCGGATCCGGCGACGGCAGAGTCTCTCCCGCCATCACCAGCCGACAACGACGAACGAGTTCACGGATCAGCGACGCCTTCCAGTCCCCCCACACTCCGGGTCCGGTCGCGAGAGAGTCCGCCTCGGCGAGTGCATGCAGAAGCTCCAGCAGAACGGTGTCCGCACCGAGCGCATCCACGACGGTCTGCACGGTTGCCGGGTCGTCCAGATCGCGCCGGGTGGCAGTCTCCGGCAGCAAAAGGTGATAGCGGACCATTGCCGTCAGCAGGGCCACGTCGGAGGGCCACAAGCCGAGCCGGTTACCGATCTGAACGGCGAGATCGGCACCGACGACGCTGTGGTCGCCGCCGCGTCCCTTTCCGATGTCGTGGACGAGCGCGCCGAGCACCAGCAGATCGGGACGAGCGACGCGTGTGGTCAATGCACTTGCGTACGCGGCAGTTTCGACCAGGTGTCGATCCACCGTCCAGGTGTGCACCGCATCTCGAGGCGGCAGATCTCGAACCGCACCCCATTCCGGAATCAGCCTGCCCCACAATCCGGTTCGATCGAGCGCCTCGATGGCCGCGATGGCCTTGCGGCCGGATCCCAGCAGCACCAACAGATCGTTGAGTGCTTCCTTGGGCCACGGCTCACGGAGTTCGGGGGCGCTGTCGGACAGACGGTTGAGTGTGGAGGCAGACATCGGCATGCCGGTCTGAGCCGACGCTGCCGCAACCCGCATGATCAAACCCGGATCCTTGTTCGGTCGTGCATCGCGTGCCAGCACCACCTCGCCCGCGTGCTCGACGACTCCCTCGTCCAGCGGACGGCGAACGGGTACGCGACGTAGACGCGAAAGACCGCGTCGCGGAAGCGAATTGCCGGCGGTACGCAAACCCACATCGACCGAGTAGCTGATGGTGCGTGCCGAATCGCTGAGCACACGAGCGAGATCGAACCGATCGCCGATGCGAAGCGCAGCACCGATCTCGTCGGCGTCCTGCGCACGCAGCTGATCTCGGGCACGACCGGCCACCCGGTGCAGTTCGGTACGCACGTCGAGAAGTCGCCCGTGCGCGAATGCCAAACCGCCGCCCGGTGATTCGGGTCCCAACCCGGGCATGCCATCGGTCAACTGAGCAATCGAGAGGGCGTCGAGCAGTTGCACGTCGCGCAGCCCGCCGCGGCCGCTCTTGAGGTCGGGTTCGGCACGGTGTGCGATCTCGCCGCTTCGTGCCCAGCGCCCCTGAGTCTGGCCGATCAGCTCGTCGAAGCGACCGCGAATTCCGGTGCGCCACTGCCGACGTATGCCACCGATCAACAGGTTGCTCAATTCCACGTCACCGGCGATGTGGCGTGCTTCGAGCATTCCGAGTGCTGCGGTCATGTCCGCCGCGGCAACCTGCAGGGCCTGCGGCACCGTCCGCACACTGTGATCGAGCTTGATGTGGGCGTCCCACAACGGATACCAAAGCTTGTCGGCGACGTCGGCCACGATGCGGGGGTCGAGATCGTCGTGCAACAGAATCAAGTCCAGGTCGGAGTACGGCAGCAGTTCGCGACGCGCCAGACCTCCTACTGCAACTATCGCGAAACCGGAATCCGGCTTCACGCCCAGTTCTGCGCCCTTGGTGGTCAGCCAGAACTCGTGAAGATCGACGAGCGCCTGCCTGAGCGAGGGCGCATCGAGGCGGCGGTTGCGGGTGCCGCCGTCGAGCAGTTGCTTTCTGGCCCGAGCGAGATCCGCAGCTGCATCGCTCGTGCCCTTCGATGCGGAGCCCGTAGAGACCGAAGGCCCCGGTTCTGGCGCGCGTGCGCCAGAACCGGGGCCCCCGGACCGAGACCCTGTGGGGTCAGAGCGCATCGGCGCCACGTTCTCCGGTACGGACTCGGATGACCGAATCCACCGGGGAAACCCACACTTTGCCGTCACCGATCTTGCCGGTGCGGGCTGCTTCGACGATGACCTCGACGACCTTCTCCACTGCGGCGTCGTCGACGACTACCTCGACACGCACCTTCGGAACGAAATCGACCGAGTACTCCGCACCTCGGTACACCTCGGTGTGGCCCTTCTGGCGGCCGTAGCCCTGAACCTCACTGACGGTCATTCCGAGCACGCCGGCCTGTTCCAGCCCCGTCTTGACGTCCTCCAGGGTGAACGGTTTGACGATTGCCGTGATCAGCTTCATTTTTGCTTCCCTTCACAAGACCTCGAGTGCCCGTTGTCGTACGGTGCAGCGTTCATCTCTATCTCTACCTTGTCAGGCGAAATCATATGCAGTCTCGGCGTGCTCGGCCTCGTCGATGCCGTTCGCCTCTTCCTCGTCCGTCACGCGCCAGCCCAGCGGCTTCAGAGCGAAGGCGATGACCGCGGTCACGATTGCGGTGAAGACCAATGCGAACAACGCGATGACGATCTGCACGACGAGCTGCTTGTAGTCACCACCGTAGAACAGGCCGGTCTCGGATCCGAGGAAGCCGATTCCGATGGTGCCCCACAGGCCTGCGACCAGGTGGACGCCGACGACGTCGAGCGAGTCGTCGTAGCCGAACTTGAACTTCAGTCCGACGGCGAGAGCCGACAGCACGCCGGCGATGACGCCGAGGATCATGGCTCCGACCGGGGTGAGCGCGCCGGCGGCCGGGGTGATGGCGACCAGACCTGCGACGATGCCCGATGCGGCACCGAGGCTGGTTGCGTGTCCGTCGCGGATGCGCTCGGTGATCAGCCAGCCCGCGATGGCCGCAGCGGTGGCTGCGGTGGTGTTGACCCAGGCCACACCGGCGATACCGTCGGCGGCGAATGCCGATCCGGCGTTGAATCCGAACCAGCCGAACCACAGCAGCGCTGCGCCGAGCATGACGAACGGGAGGTTGTGCGGACGGTAGGCGACCTTGCCGAATCCGGCTCGCTTGCCGATGATGATCGCCAGGATCAGGCCGGCGATACCGGCGTTGATGTGCACGACGGTTCCACCGGCGAAGTCGATCGGTGCGACGTTGGCGACGGTGTCACCGTCGTCGTTGACCATCGTTCCGAAAATCTTTGCAGCCAAGCCCTTCTCGGAACCCGAGAGCAGTCCGCCGCCCCAGACCATGTGGGCCAGCGGGAAGTACGCGAGGGTGACCCAGATTCCGGCGAAGGCGAGCCAGGTGCCGTACTTGACTCGACCGGCGATCGAGCCGCTGATCAGGGCGACCGTGATGATGGCGAACGTGACCTGGAACGCCACGTCGATGACGTTGGCGTAACCCCACGCGCCGGCGATGTAGTTGCCGTCCGCGTCGGTGATCGAATCCTTGAGTCCGAAGAACTCGAACGGGTTGGCGAAGACACCGCCGATGTCCTGGGTGCCGTAGGACATCGACCATCCCCACAAGAAGTAGATGATCGAGACGACGGCCATGGCTCCGAACGACATCATCATCATGTTCAACACGGACTTCGACTGCGACATACCGCCGTAGAAGAACGCCAAGCCCGGCGTCATCAGCAGTACCAGCGATGCTGCCATCAGCATCCACGCGGCGTTGCCGGAGTTGGCCAACATATCCTCGGGACTCACGTACACCCTCCATTCTCCTGCACACCGGTTGGCGCGCCGTTACGCAAGAAGAGTGGTTTCACGAAGTTTCATCCGTGACACTCGGGTGTTTCGGGCATGTGAACGCATGACCGAATTCTGTTGCTAAAAGGTTTCGTGCTGGCGTTTGTGCTTTTTACCCGGTTCGCGGGAGCCCGGCGAGGTCGATCAACCGAGCAGTGCGTCGACGAACGCCCCTGGCTCGAACGGAGCCAGATCGTCGGCACCTTCGCCGAGACCGACGAGCTTGACGGGTACCCCGAGTTCCCGCTGTACCTGAAAAACGATGCCGCCCTTCGCGGTTCCGTCGAGCTTGGTCAGCACGACACCGGTGATGTCCACGATCTCGGCGAAGACGCGCGCCTGAGTCAGTCCGTTCTGGCCGACCGTCGCATCCAGAACGAGCAGCACGTCGTCGACGTGGGCCCGCTTCTCGATGACGCGCTTGACCTTGCTCAGCTCGTCCATCAGACCGGACTTCGTGTGCAGGCGACCTGCGGTGTCGACCAGCACCACGTCGACTCCGTTCTCGATTCCCTTGCTCACCGCGTCGAAGGCAACGGCGGCCGGGTCGGCAGCTTCCTTTCCGCGCACCACTTCGGCACCGACTCGCTCGGCCCAGGTCTGCAGCTGATCCGCGGCAGCAGCGCGGAACGTGTCGGCCGCACCGAGGAGCACTCGTCGGCCGTCCGCGACCAGGACACGGGCGAGCTTGCCGGTGGTCGTGGTCTTGCCGGTGCCGTTGACTCCGACGACCAACAACACCGCAGGCGCGCCGTCGTGCGGAAGCGCGCGAATCGAACGATCGAACTCCGGATGCAGTTGCGCCACCAGAATTTCCCGCAGCAGGGCTCGCGCATCGGCTTCGGTACGAATACTGCGAGCTGCCATCTGCTCGCGCAGCGTGCGCATGATCTCCGTCGTCGTGGCCGAGCCGATGTCGGCGATCAGCAGCGTGTCCTCGACTTCTTCCCAGGAGTCCTCGTCCAGGTCTCCGCCGCCGAGCAATCCGAGCAGGGACTTGCCCACCGCGGACTGGGAACGAGCCAGACGTCCACGTAGACGGTCCAACCGACCTTCGGTCGGATCGATGGTGTCCAGTCGAGGAGCAGGCGCCTCGGCGTCCGGGGCGGGTTCCGGCACCGCAGGCGCGGTGGGCTCGGCCGGCTCGGCTGGCTCGACAACCGGCACCTGAGGCTCGACGACCGGAACCTCGGGGTCGAGGACCTCCGGCTCGTCCCGAGTGTGGGTGGGTGGCACCGGCGTCGGCTCGACCGGGAAGGTCTCGACAGGCTTCGGGGCAGGCGGGACGGGCTTCGGGGCAGGCGGGACGGGCTCGGCGGTCGCAGTGCCCTGACTGAACGAGAAACCGCTGCCCGCGGTGTAGCCACCGGATCTGTCCTTGGTGGCCGCGTCCTCGATTCGGGCGGCCTCGTCCGACTTGAGGGACACTCTCCGGCGACGGGACAGAACGAACCCGACGACGAGGACGACGAGCAGGACGGCAGCGATCGCCGCGACGATGATCCACGCTTGATTACTCACGTGACCATCCTCTCAGGTTGTCACGACCGAACGCATCGGTGGTGCATCGCCGAAATGGACTGTCCGCCGTCCGGGTCGTGTCGATAGCATCGTCGCCATGACGTGGACCACGGTGCGCGACGCCGACCAACTGACCGCCATGTTCGGCGAACCCAGCTTTCGGGCGGCCAACAAGGATCGCCGGACCCTGCATCCGCTCGACGCGCAATGGCTCGCGGCCTCGCCTTTCTGCCTGATGGGAACCTCGGACGCGAGCGGGCGGTGCGACGTCTCCCCCAAGGGTGATCCGCCTGGCAGCCTGGTCCACGTCATCGACGAGGCCACGATCGCACTGGCCGAACGGCCCGGTAATCGTCGAATGGACGGCTACCGCAACATTCTCGAGAATCCGTTCGTCGGCCTGAACTTCTTCGTGCCGGGGCGCGGCGACACCCTGCGCATCAACGGTCGCGCGTCGCTGGTGACCGACGCACCGTTCTTCGACGAACTACAGGTCAAGGGCCACCGACCCATCATGTGCCTCGTCGTCGACATCGAGCAGGTGTTCCACCACTGCGCCAAGGCATTCATGCGGTCCAAGTTGTGGCAGCCGGACACGTGGGATGCGGACTCCATTCCCGATGTCGCGTCCTTGACGAAAGCGTTGATTCCGCAGGCACCCGAAACGGTGGAAGAACTCCGCGAGTACTACGGGCCCTCCTACGCCGAGCAGCTCTACCCCGAGAAGTAGCGCAACCTCACGTCGCGGAATCGGTGTCGCTGGGCACCGACACGTCCGGTTCGGCGGCCTCGACGGCGGGTTCGACTGCATCGACGGCGACGCGCTCGCGATTGAGCCGCTGCGAGATGACGGTGGTGATGCCGTCGCCGCGCATACTGACGCCGTAGAGGGCGTCGGCCACTTCCATCGTCGGCTTCTGGTGCGTGATGACGATCAGTTGCGACTTCTCGCGGAGTTGCTCGAACAAACCGATGAGTCGCCGCAGGTTGGTGTCGTCCAGCGCTGCTTCGACCTCGTCCATCACGTAGAACGGCGACGGTCGAGCACGGAAGATCGCCACGAGCATCGCAACGGCCGTCAGCGACTTCTCGCCGCCGGACAGCAGCGACAGCCGCTTGACCTTCTTGCCGGGCGGCCGTGCTTCCACTTCGATTCCGGTGGTGAGCATGTCCGACGGGTCGGTCAGAATCAGCCGTCCCTCGCCACCGGGGAACAGTTTGGCGAAGACACCGGTGAATTCACGCTCGACGTCCAGCCAGGCCTCGGTGAACACCTGCAGGATGCGGTCGTCCACGTCGGCGACGACCCCGAGCAGGTCCTTGCGCGCGGACTTGACGTCCTCGAGCTGGGTGGACAGAAAGTTGTATCGCTCTTCCAGTGCCGCGAACTCTTCCAGAGCCAGCGGGTTCACCTTGCCGAGCGTGGCCAGATCCCGTTCGGCGCGTTTGACACGCGCCTGCTGAGTGGCGCGGTCGAACGGCATCGGGGCGGGTGCCACCACCTGCTCACCGCGTTCCTTGGCCGCCTCGTACTCGGCCATTTCGAGTTCGGTCGGAGGCAGCGGGACGTCGGGGCCGTATTCCGCCACCAGATCGTCGAGCCCGATCCCGTGCTGTTCGAGAATGGTCGTCTCGAGCTGCTCGATGCGCAGGGCGGCCTGGGCACGCGCCACCTCGTCGCGGTGCACCGCGTCGGTGATCGAGGCCAACTGTCCCTGCAGTGCCCGAACCTGCTCCTTGACCGTGTCGAGTTCGGCTGTGCGCGTTGTCCGTTCGGCCGAGAGCTCGTCGCGCCGTCGTGCGGCAGCAGCGACGACCGCCCCGAGACGAGTCGCGAGCTCTTCACCCGACTCCGCCACTGCGGCAGCGACCGCGGCAGCATGACGCCGAGCCGCGCTCTCCCTCTCGGCCCTGGCTCTGGCTTCCCGCTCGGCTCGCGCCGCCCGGCGTAGCGAATCTGCCCGTCCCCGGACCGACTGCGCACGCTCCTCCGCGGTGCGCACGTTCAGCCGAGCTTCGACTTCCACGGCGCGAACCTCGGTGAGTGCGGCCGCCGCCATTTCACGCTCCATCGTGGTAGCCGCGTCGCCGCTCTCACCGTCTCCCACAAACCCGGATTGTTCGTCCTCGGCAGATCGCAGGCTGTCTTCCAGCTCGGCCAGCCGAGCGACCGCTTCCTCGCGACTCGTCTCTGCCGAATCACGCTGCGTCGTCAACCGTGCCGACTCGGCATGAGCAGACCGCGCCAATTGACCGAGCCTGCCCAGCTGCTCGTACACAGCTGCCATTGCGGCATCGGATTCATTGAGGGCAGCCAGAGCCTGCTCCGCCGATTCACGTCGGTCGCGCTGTTCCGCGAGTGCACCGGAAAGCGCTGCATCGAGTTCCTCGGCCCGGCGCACGGCCGCAGCCAGCTCGACGGTCGAGGTGTCGATGGCGGATTGCACTTCGAGCGTGCTGGGCCGTCGGTCCGATCCTCCGGTCACCCACCCGGGTTCGACGACGTCGCCGTCCTTGGTCACCGCGCGCAGTCGGCCGTTGTCGGAGACGAGTCGGTGCGCGGTGTCGAGCGAGTCGACGGCAACCACGCCGTCGAGCAATGCCGTCATGGCACCGGCCAGGCGGTCCGGGTAGTCGATGAGATCGAGCACCCACCGCGCGCCATCAGGAAGTTCGGGACGTGAGAGTGGTTGCACTGCAACGGAACTGCTGTGCACTATGGCTGCGCGACCACCGTCCGCGGCGCGGAGCGCCAGGACTGCATCGCGGGCAGCGGCGAAGGACTCTGCGTGGGCAGCGTCGGCCGCAGGTCCCATCGCGACTGCGACCGCGATCTCGTATCCCGGCTCGACCGTCAGGTGCCCGGCCAGCAGTCCCGACAGTCCGTCCTGTTCGTTCTCCACCAACCAGCCGGCACCGTCTTTTCGTTCGAGGCCCATCGTCAGCGCCTCGATCCTTGCTTCGAAGGACGCCACCCTCTTACCCGCGGTCCGTTCCTCGGCCTGCAATTCCGAGACACGCGCATCGGCATGACGTAGCGCAGCCACTGCGCGCTCGTAGTGGGTGTCCAAGCTCAGTTCGCTGGCGTCGAGGGTACCGATCTGGTCCTGCACGCTCTCGAACTCGCGCTGGGCCGCCTCGCCCCGTTCACGGGCCTCGTCGATGGCCACCGACAGGCGTGCCACCTCGGCGTCGATAGATTCGACCTTGGTCCGGAAGGTATCGACCCGCCCGGACAAGCGTGCAAAGCCCTCCCTGCGATCGGCCACCGCACGCACGGCCGCCAGGTGCGCCCGTTCCGCAGCCGCGGCCGCCGACTCTCGTTCGGCCAACTGTTCGCGGGCCGCTTCGAGGGTTTCCCGCGCCATCTCCACGGCTTCGACGAGTTCCATCTCTTCTTCGGCGACCCGCTCGGCCTGTGCCTCCAGCTCGTCTGGGTCCTGCCCTCGGCCTGCGCTCTGCACGGAGTCGAGGTGCCGGGCCCGCTCGTGCGCGATGCGAACGGTCGCGTTGACTCGTTCGGCCAGCGCAGAGAGGCGAAACCACGTTTGCCCGGCCGCTTCGGCGCTGGGCGTCAGGCGAGCCACGGCTTGCTCGTGTTCGGCGAGGGCGACGGTCCCCGCCTCGAGGGCGTCCTGCACCATCGCATACTGCTCGCGAGCCGCTTCCTCGTCCTGCGTCTGGTTGGCGAATTCTTCTCGCCTGGCCACCAGATCGTCTGCCGCCAGCCGGAGGCGAGCGTCGCGCAGGTCTGCCTGCACCGTCTGCGCTCGACGCGCGACCTCGGCCTGCCGACCCAACGGCTTGAGTTGCCGACGCAGTTCGGTCGTCAGATCGGTCAGCCGCGCGAGATTGGCCTGCATCGCGTCGAGCTTGCGGACCGCCTTTTCCTTGCGTTTGCGGTGCTTGAGAACGCCGGCAGCTTCCTCGATGAATGCTCGCCGGTCCTCCGGGCGGGATTCGAGAATCGCCGCCAGCCGGCCCTGCCCGACGATCACGTGCATCTCGCGCCCGATACCGGAGTCGCTCAGCAGCTCCTGGACGTCCATCAAACGGCAGGAACTTCCGTTGATTTCGTACTCGCCCGCACCATCGCGAAACATGCGGCGGGTGATCGATACCTCGGAGTAGTCGATCGGCAGCGCTCCGTCGGAGTTGTCGATCGTCAGCGTCACCTCGGCTCGACCCAGCGGCGCTCGACCCGAGGTTCCCGCGAAGATGACGTCTTCCATCTTGCCGCCGCGCAGGGCTTTGGCACCCTGCTCGCCCATCACCCAGGTCAGAGCGTCCACGACATTCGATTTACCGGAGCCGTTCGGTCCGACCACGCAGGTGATACCGGGCTCGAATCGAAGAGTCGTCGCCGAAGCGAAGGACTTGAAGCCCTTGAGCGTCAGACTCTTCAGATACATAGCGTCCGTACTTTACCGGCCAGGTGCCCACCCGCGCGCCCAGCCTCCGGTAGTGCAGGTCAGCGCTCGACGAAACCGCTCAGATCACCGCGGGCCGACCCCCAACTCTCGACGACGAGCGTCACCGTTCCGGGGGTTCCACCGCCGCGTAGCAGTTCGAGAAGCGCGTCGAGACGATCGCGCGGTCCCTCGGCGATCACCAGCACCCGTCCGTCGGCGTGGTTGGTCGCATGACCGACGAGACCGAGTTCGAGAGCACGCGATCGAGTCCACCACCGAAACCCGACGCCCTGCACCAGGCCGTGCACCCACGCCGTCAGACGCTCGTCGTTCATGCCGGGCTCAACTCTCGGACGGATCCGTCGAAACTCGTTGCGTACAACGACGTCGGGTCGAATCCCACCCCGCCGAACGCGACCGCGGATGTCAGCGGCACACCTGTCGCCACGACACACGACGACCCCGACGTCGGGTCGATGCGAATAACTCGTCCCGCGAGATTCTGTGCGAGATAGATCATTCCGTCGACACCCACGGTCAGGTCGTCCGACATGGTGAGTGGTCCGAATCCGTCGACGCGAACACGCGAGACAGAACCGGACGGATCCTGCTCGTCGAGGACGTAGACGACGGGCTCGACATCGAACGTGTTGCCCACGTATATCTTTCCGCGCGCAATCGCAATCCCGTTGGCAGACCCCAGATCCGTACGTACCGTCGACACGGTGCGATCGGTCGCGATCCGGCTCAGGCTTGCAGCGACACCCAGATTACGGGTGGTGAAGAGATCACCCGTCTCCGATCTCGCCAGTCCGTTGGGCATCGCCAGGCCCGACGCGTACGTCGAGCGACCGCCGGTATCGAGATCGAGCGCCTCGATCGTTCCGGTCGAGGAATCGAAAAATCCTGCGGCCGCACTGTTTCCGGTGGTGAAGTACAGGGTGTCTCCGTCCCGCACCAAGCCGCCGGGTGACTCGACGCCCGGCACCAGAGTGCCCCGGTCTCCGTTCGGCGCGACGCTACGTAGAGCACCCGGTCCGATCGGCGACGTCTCGGAAACGATCATCGAACCGCGGCCGTCGAACTCGAGATTTTCGAGCATCCCGAATCCCGACGCCACTGTGCTCACCGACCACGGAGTGCACGCACTCGACGCCTGTGCGGCCGGGGCCGCGGCGATCGACGCGCCGCAGAGCAACGCCGCGGTGAAGATCGCCCGAGACTTCATCAGGCGTCCACGTCGATGTCCAGGTTGATCGTCGTTCCGGCCTTCAAGGTCCTTCCGACCGTGCACACCTTGTCGATGGCACGCTCGACGACGGTCAGCAGGCGTTGCTGCGCCTCGGGGTCCATCGCGCTGAGGTCGACTCGAAGGATCTCGTTCAACTCGGGATAGAGCTCGTTCTCGCGGTCGGCGGTCCCCGACACCTCGACAGTGGCGGAGTAGTCGTCACCGAGTCGACGAGAGAGCGGGACGTCGGAGCTCATGCCCGTGCACGCCGCGAGGGCAATCTTGAGCAGCTCCCCCGGAGTGAAAACACCCTCGACCGACTCGGAACCGATGAGCACCTCGGCTCCCCGCGAACTGCGACCGGTGTATCGACGTGTGCCTGTGCGCTCGACCCAGAGGTTGGTCGGCGTGCTCTGTTCTGCCATGACCGAAATACTAGGCGGGCGGTTCAGGAGTGGAGCCTGCGGAATGGGGTCAGGTCCGGAGGTGTCGCGGCCGCGGCTGGCAGGTGGGGCAGCTGAACGAGGAGCGGTTCATGAATTTTTCGCGCCGGATCGGTGCGCCGCACCTCGAACAGGGCAGTCCTTCCTGCCCGTAGGCATCGAGCGACCTGTCGAAGTAGCCGGACTGCCCGTTGACGTTGACGTACAGCGCATCGAAGGACGTTCCGCCTTGAGCGAGGGCCTCCCCCATCACCGCGTGGACCCCGGTCAGCAGACGCCGCAGCGCGGGACGCGTCAGTGTTTCTGCGATTCGATTGCCGTGAATCTTCGCGCGCCACAACGCTTCGTCTGCGTATATGTTGCCGACACCGGACAGCACGGTCTGGTCGAGCAGTGCCCGCTTGATCTCGGTGTGCTTGCCGCGCAACACGTTCACCACCGATTCGGCATCGAACAGTGGGTCGATAGGATCGCGGGCGATGTGCGCGACCGGTTCGGGTACCTGGGTCCCGTTCACCGTCACGATCGGAGCGAGTGCCCAACCGCCGAAGGTCCGTTGGTCGACGAAGCGGAGGTCGCTACCGTCGTCCAGGCGAGCTCGAATTCTCAGGTGCTTCTCGTCCGGGGCAGTGGGAGGCTGCACGAGCATCTGCCCGCTCATACCCAGGTGGACGACGGTCGCGAAATCGCCGGGTGCCATCACCAGCCACAGATACTTGCCACGCCGCTGGGCCGAAGCGATGCGCTGGCCCCGCAATTGGCCGATCAGATCGAGGCCGCCGAGGTCGTGTCGCCGCACGGCGCGAGGATGTAGCACCTCCACCGAGCGCACCGTCTTGCCGACCACGTGGGATTCCAGGCCGAGCCGGACCACCTCGACCTCAGGCAGTTCGGGCATCAGGAAGAGTCGGATGCGGAGTCGGCAACGACAGGAGTCTCATTGTCCGACAACGAGTTCCACGCCGTGCTGGCAGCCTTCTGCTCGGCTTCCTTCTTCGACCGGCCCACCCCGACGCCGCGCGGGAATCCGCCGACGAGCACAGTGGCCGTGAATTCCTTGTCGTGGTCGGGTCCGGTCGACGAGATCTCGTACGCGGGGACACCCAATGCACGTTCCGCAGTCAACTCCTGCAGGCTGGTCTTCCAATCCAGACCCGCACCGAGCTTGGGAGCCCGATCGAGCAAGCCGGCGAACAGTGTCAGAACCACGGTGCGGGCAACATCGATTCCGTGTTGCAAGTGGATGGCACCCAGCAAGGACTCCATACCGTCGGCCAAGATGCTGGGCTTGTCGCGCCCGCCGGTCTGCTCTTCGCCCTTACCCAGCAACAGATGACGACCGAGGCCGCCGTCACCGAGATCACGAGCCACCTCGGCGAGCGCATGCATGTTGACCACACTGGCTCTGATCTTTGCCAGCTGTCCTTCGGACTTGGTGGGGTGCACCGCGTACAGGTGCTCGGTGACCGCCAAGCCGAGCACGGAGTCGCCCAAGAACTCGAGCCGTTCGTTGGTCGGCAGACCACCGTGCTCGTAGGCGAACGACCGGTGCGTCAGAGCCAGCGTCAACAAGGGTTCGGACAGAGAAACACCGATAGCGGCGAGGAGCGACTCTCGGTCGTCCCCGCCGCTGACGGCAGTGGAGCTATTGTTCTGTGGCCCGCCGTTGTGTCGGTCCACTACTTCGTTTGTCACCTGAGCGGGAATCAGACCGCTGCGACGACCTGGCGGCCCTTGTAGGTACCGCACGAAGGGCACGCGATGTGGGGCAGCGTCTTCTCGCCGCAACCACGGTTGGGGCACGTCACGAGGGTGGGCGCAGTGGTTTTCCACTGTGCACGACGCGACCTCGTGTTGGAACGCGACATTTTGCGCTTCGGGACAGCCACTTACTTCTCCTCGGCTTCGTTGTTCACAAGTTCTGTGCTCGGTTCTGGATCCACGCCAAATTTGGCTGCAAGTCCAGCCCAGCGAGGATCAATTGTATCGTGACTGTGGCCGGATTCAGCAATCGCCAGGCGAACGCCGCATTCTGGGCACAATCCCTCGCACTCGTCACTGCAGACGGGGTGGAGTGGAAGCTCCAGACCGACCGCGTCGACGATGACGGGTTCGAGATCTATCAGGTCGTCGACGATACGGTGAATCTCGTCCGCATCCGTGGTCTCCTCGGTGATGCTGTTCGGGTAAGCGAACAGCTCGGTGAGGTAGACGTCGACATTGCCAGTGACCGGGTCGAGGCAGCGCGTGCACTCACCGGCCGTGGCAGCTCGCACGGAACCGGTGACGAGAACGCCCTCGGATACCGCCTGCAACTGCAGATCGAGCGAAACCGGTACACCGGCTTCGATGGCGATGGCATCGAGGCCGATTCGGGAAGGAGCCGGAACCGTCCGCTCGATGGTTTTCGTCGACCCGGGTCGACGACCGAGGTTGAGAATGTCCAGAACGAATCCTGCGTC
Source organism: Rhodococcus sp. NKCM2511 (assembly GCF_014905595.1). NCBI lineage: Bacteria > Bacillati > Actinomycetota > Actinomycetes > Mycobacteriales > Nocardiaceae > Rhodococcus > Rhodococcus sp. NKCM2511. The sequence continues at coordinate 670,676 of NZ_BNHJ02000001.1, forward strand.
CAGTTCGGGACGCGTCGTTCTCTTGGGCGGGGGCACGGCTGATCTTCCTTACTGTCGGTGTGCCTACTGTCGGTAAGCAACCACACAACGATACGCATCTGCGCATACGTGAGCAAATCGTGACGGGTCAGTGCCGACTACGACGTCCCTGGTCTGCACTTCCGTAGGAGGTGTCACCGTACGGTTCGTTGCCGTAGTCCGGGACGCCCGAGCCGGTGCGCAACTGCTGCCGACCGCGACCCACCGACCGAATGGTGCCGCTGAGGAACTCCTCGAACTCTGCAAGCTTGGTGTCGACGTAGACGTCGCACTCGCTGCGCATCCGATCGGATTCGGCGTGTGCGCTGTCGATCACCCGAGCCGACTCGGCGTGGGCCGCCTGAACGACCTCCGTCTCCGAGACGAGCCGGTTCTGTTCGGCGGTGCCGTCTGCGACCGACCGCTCGTACGACGCCGTACCGGACTCGATCATCCGATCGGCCTCGGTGCGAGCGCGAACGGTCAGCGCCTCGTACTCACGCTGGCCTTCGAGAACCGTTCGCTCGGCCTCGGCTTCGGCATCGGCCACGAGCTGATCGGCATGCGCCGACGCTTCGGACACCATGCGATCGGCCTGTGCTTTGGCGTCGGCGAGAATGCGGTCCGCCGAGTCGCGTGCGTTCTCCACCGTGTCCTGAGCTTCGGCGTTCGCACTGGTGACGGTCTTCTCCGCCGTCGCCCGCGCATCACCCACCAGCTTGTCGCGATGATCCAACACGTCCTGCGCATCGTCGAGCTCGCCGGGGATGGCGTCACGGACGTCGTCGAGCAGTTCCAGGACATCGCCGCGAGGGACGACACACCCGGCAGTCATCGGAACGCCGCGCGCCTCCTCGACAATGGCGACGAGCTCGTCGAGCGCCTCGAATACGCGGTACACCGGTTACCCCAATCGTCGAATCTGCCACCGCGAACGCATCTGCTCCGCAGACGACACCCACAGTTCTTCGCTGTTCAGTCTGCCCGCCGATACGCCGGTCTGCGCTATACCCACCCGGTGTGTCGCCCTTTCGAACTACTGCGCCCTTTCGAACTACTGGGCCATCGAACTACTGGGCGGCACGCTCGGCGATACGCGACATCAACCGGTCCTGCACGAACGGCGGCAACATACCGGTGACGTCTCCCCCGAACGTGGCCACCTCCTTGACCAACGAGCTCGACAGAAAACTGTGCGCCGGATTCGCAGGGAGGAACACCGTGTCCACTCCGGTCAGCGTCCGGTTCATCTGCGCCATCTGCAACTCGTAATCGAAGTCGACAGCACTCCGAAGACCCTTCACGATCGCCGAAAAGCCCTCCTGCCGTGCGTAATCGACCAGCAGGCCATACCACGAACCGACCCGAACGTTAGGCAGATGCTCGGTCGCGACCTCGAGCATCTCGATCCGCTCCTCGACGCTGAACATGCCCTTCTTGCTCTTGTTCACCATCACCGTCACCACCACCTCGTCGAAGGCGGCCGCCGCGCGCTCGAAGATATCCAGGTGACCGATGGTCACCGGGTCGAAGGATCCAGGACACAGTGCGCCAGTCATGCCCGCGAACCTATCAGCTCAGCCAGCTCATTCCGCTGGCTCCACTCCTGACCACTTCGGTCATTCCGCAGGCTCCACTCCTGACCCAACCCGGTCATTCCGCAGGCTCCACTCCTGACCCAACCCGGTCATTCCGCTGGCTCCACTCCTGACCGGATTGCGATCTCGATTCGACTCTCGCCGTACTTCTTGGACTTCTCCGGCACGAGCCCAGTCGGCCATACGGTCTCCGGCGAACGCGACGACCGTTCGAGCACGACCACCGCGTCGACCGAGAGCCATCCCCCGCTCACGAGCCGCTCGAGGAGGCCGGCCACGGCGGTATCCGTGACGGCGTACGGCGGATCTGCCAACACCAGGTCGTACGCCGCGTCGGCGGTGCCGGCCAGGACCGAGGCCACCGGCGCGCATTTGACCGAAGCTCCGGTCAGGCCGACCGATTCGATGTTCTTGCGCACTACCGCGGCCGCCCGTGCGTCGGATTCGACCAGCACCGCCGACGCGGCCCCACGTGAGAGTGCTTCGAGTCCGAGCGCACCCGACCCTGCGAACAGATCCAACACCGCGGCCCCGTCGAGCTCCATCCGACTTTCGAGCGCACTGAACAGTGCCTCTCGAACCCGCTCCGACGTGGGCCGGGTGCCTTGGCCGGGGACCGCCAATCGGCGACCCCCGGCAACGCCCGCGACGATCCGGGTCATTCGCTCCCGGCCTCTTCGCCCGTCGACCCCCCACCGATGACGACGAGCAGATCGCCGCCCTCCACCTGCTGTACGCCCGAGATCGCCAGACGAGTGACCGAGCCGCCCCGCGGTGCGGTGATCGCTGCCTCCATCTTCATCGCTTCGATCGTGGCAATGGTGTCGCCGGCCGAGATCTTCTGGCCCTCCTCGACCGCCAGCGTGACCACCCCGGCGAACGGAGCCGGAATGTGTCCGGAATTGGAGCGGTCTGCCTTCTCGACCGTGGGTGCTTCGCTCGCGATGGACCGATCGCGCACCGACACCGGACGTAGCTGCCCGTTCAGGATGCACATGACGGTGCGCATACCGCGTTCGTCCGGGTCGGAGATCGCTTCGAGTCCGATGAGCAGTTCGACGCCCTTCTCGAGCGTGACTCGATGCTCCTCGCCCTGACGCAGACCGTAGAAGAACTGGTTGGCAGACAGTCGGGTGGTGTCGCCGTACTTCTCTCGATGAGCTTCGAGTTCCGCTGTGGGGCCGGGGAAGAGCAACCGATTCAGAGTGGTACGGCGTTGTGCCGACGTCCCGTCGAGGTTCTTCTCGTCCTCGTCGGTCAGCGGCGTCACCGGCTTGCCCGCACCACGGCCTTCGAGCGCCTTGGTGCGCAGCGGCTCGGGCCAGCCGCCGGCGGGTGTTCCGAGATCGCCGCGTAGGAACCCGACAACGGAATCGGGAATGTCGTACCGGCTGGGGTCCTCGGCGAATTCCTCGGCGGACGCATTGGCACCCACGAGCGCAAGAGCCAGATCGCCGACGACCTTCGAGCTCGGCGTCACCTTGGTCAATCGACCCAACATGCGGTCGGCCGCAGCGTAATTGGCTTCGACCGTCTCGAAGCGATCACCGAGACCGAGCGAAATGGCCTGTTGGCGTAGGTTCGACAGCTGGCCGCCCGGAATCTCGTGGGTGTACACGCGACCGGTCGGTGCAGGCAGCCCGGACTCGAAGGGCGCGTACACCTTTCGCACGGCCTCCCAGTACGGCTCGAGATCGCAGACGGCCTGCAGATCGAGGCCGGTGTCGCGCTCGGTGTGCGCAGCCGCGGCGACGATCGCCGACAGCGCGGGCTGACTGGTGGTTCCTGCCATCGCAGCACAGGCACCGTCGACCGCGTCGGCTCCGGCTTCCCAGGCCGCGAGATAGGTAGCGAGCTGTCCGCCGGGAGTGTCGTGGGTGTGCACGTGCACCGGCAGATCGAAGTTGGACCGCAACGCCGTCACCAGCGTCTTGGCCGCGGGGGCACGCAACAGACCCGCCATGTCCTTGATGGCCAGCACGTGCGCGCCGGCATCGACGATCTGCTCGGCCAACTTCAGGTAGTAGTCGAGCGTGTACAGGTTCTCGTTCGGATTCGACAGGTCGCCGGTGTAACTCAGGGCTACTTCGGCGATGGCCGTACCGGTTTCGCGCACTGCATCGATCGCCGGACGCATCTGATCGACGTTGTTGAGCGCATCGAAGATACGGAAGATGTCGATTCCGGTGTCGGTGGCCTCGGCGACGAAGCTACGGGTGACCTTCTCCGGGTACGGGGTGTATCCGACGGTGTTCCTGCCGCGCAGCAACATTTGAATCGCGATGTTGGGCACGGCTTCTCGCAGGCTCGCCAACCGCTCCCACGGATCCTCGTGCAGGAAGCGCAACGCCACGTCGTACGTCGCCCCTCCCCAGGCCTCGATCGAGAGCAACTGCGGCGTCGTTCGCGCCACGTACGGCGCTACGCCGAGCAGACCACTGGTGCGCACACGCGTTGCCAACAACGACTGATGGGCATCACGGAACGTGGTGTCGGTGACACCGAGCGCCTTCTGATTGCGCAGATCGCGGGCGAACCCTTCCGGCCCGAGGGCCAGCAGCCGTTGCCGGGAGCCGTCGGGAATGGGAGCCGAGAAGTCGACCTCGGGCAGCTTGTCGTGCGGGTATACCGGCGAGGGACGTTCGCCGTGCGGCTTGTTGACCGTCACGTCGGCCAGGTAGGTCAGAATTTTGGTGCCACGGTCACCCGAGGAACGCGACGTCAGCAGTTCCGGACGTTCCTCGATGAAGGAGGTGGTGACGCGTCCTGCGGTGAAATCGGGGTCGACCAGAACCGCTTGCAGGAACGGGATGTTCGTCGCGACACCGCGAATTCTGAACTCCGCCACCGCACGTCGGGCACGCGCCACGGCAGTGTCGAAATCACGGCCGCGACAGGTGAGCTTGACGAGCATCGAGTCGAAGTAGGCACCGACCTCGGCACCCAACGTCGTGCCACCGTCGAGGCGCACGCCGGCACCGCCCGGGGTGCGGTAGGCAGTGATGCGGCCGACGTCGGGCCGGAATCCGTTGGCGGGATCCTCGGTGGTGATGCGGCATTGCAACGCTGCACCGCGCAACACGATGTTCTCCTGCTGCAATCCCAGGTCCGCCAACGTCTCACCGGAGGCGATACGCAGCTGCGACTGCACCAGGTCTACATCGGTCACTTCTTCGGTGACTGTGTGCTCCACCTGAATTCGCGGATTCATCTCGATGAAGACGTGATTGCCGCGGGTATCGAGAAGGAACTCGACGGTACCGGCGCAGGAATAGCCGATCTGCTTGGCGAACGCCACGGCGTCGGCGCAGATCTTCTCGCGTAGTTCCTGAGGAAGGTTGGGTGCCGGGGCCAGTTCGATCACCTTTTGGTGTCGACGCTGCACACTGCAATCGCGCTCGAAGAGATGGACGACGTTTCCTTGGCCGTCGGCAAGAATCTGTACCTCGATATGACGGGGGTCGATCACTGCCTGCTCGAGGAACACGGTCGCATCGCCGAACGCCGACTCCGCTTCGCGCGCAGCAGCTTCGATGGACTCGCGTAGCTGCTCGGGCTCGGCCACGCGGCGCATTCCGCGACCACCGCCACCTGCCACGGCCTTGACGAACAGCGGGAAAGTCATCGACTCCGATGCCGCGACCAATTCGTCGATATCGGACGACGGTTCCGACGACGCCAACACCGGTAGTCCCGCGGCCTTCGCAGCGGCGATCGCACGCGCCTTGTTACCGGTCAGCTCGAGGACATCGGCGGAGGGCCCGACGAACGTGATGCCCGCGTCGGCGCAGGCTGCGGCGAGATCCGGGTTCTCGGAAAGGAATCCGTAGCCGGGGTACACAGCATCGGCACCGCTACGCTTGGCGGCGGCGACGATCTCGTCGACCGAGAGATACGCCCGAACGGGATGGCCCTTCTCCCCGATCTGATACGCCTCGTCGGCCTTCGTTCGGTGCACCGAGTTTCGATCCTCGAACGGGAACACCGCCACCGTCGAGGCACCGAGTTCGTAGGACGCACGGAAGGCGCGGATAGCGATCTCGCCGCGGTTGGCAACCAAAACTTTGGAGAACATTGGCTCAACTTACCCGGCAGACACAGCCCCGGAGGCGTACTGATCCCACGATGCGGGAACTTTTGTTCAATTTCGGCTACTGAAACGGTGCAGTGCGGACTGCGACGGGGTCAGGACTTGTCGAGGTAGTCGATTCTGTCGGATCGCCACGCCGAACGCATCATCGACGCGATGCCGGGATTGTCGGCCAGAGACGGGTCCCGCGCGAACAACGACCGGGCACAATCCTGGGCGTCGGAAATGATGTCCTCGTCGTCGATGAACGAGAGCAACCGAAGTCCGGTCACCGTGCCCGACTGTGCGGCTCCCAACACGTCACCTTCTCGGCGGGTCGCCAGGTCCAGTTTGGCGAGCTCGAACCCGTCGTTGGTGGCGGCCACAGCCTCGAGCCGAGCGAACGACCCACCGCCCGGGCTGAGCCAGCTGATCATGATGCACAGCCCCTGATGCCCGCCGCGGCCGATTCGCCCACGCAGCTGGTGGAGCTGGCTGACGCCGAAGCGGTCGGCATCCATGATCACCATGACCGTGGCATTGGGTACATCCACGCCCACCTCGACCACCGTCGTGCAGACGAGCACGTCGATCTCACCCGCGTTGAATTCCGACATGGTGATGTCCTTGTCATCACCGGACAGTCGCCCGTGCAGAAGCCCTACACGAAGATCGGCCATCGGACCGGCGGAGAGCGTCTCGTAAAGATCCACGGCAGCCGTGGTCTCCGGCCCGTCCTCCACTTTCGGCGCAGCCTTCTTCGCCGCTCCGCTCTTCTTGCCCGTGTCCGCATCCTCGCCGTCACCGATACGAGAACAGACCACGTAGGCCTGCCGGCCCGCCGCGACCTCCTCGTGAATCCGTTGCCAGGCTCGATCCACCCATCCCGGTTTGGATCTGGCCGGGACGACGTTGCTGACGATCGGCGACCTGCCGCGCGGAAGCTCCGTCAGTACCGACGTCTCCAGGTCCCCCAGTGTCGACATCGCGATCGTGCGCGGAATCGGTGTCGCCGTCATCACGAGGAGGTGCGGGCTGGTGTTTCCACGAGCCTTCGCGCGCAAGGCATCTCGCTGCTCCACACCGAATCTGTGCTGCTCGTCCACGACGACCATCGCGAGGTCGAGAAACTCGACCCGATCCTCGATGAGAGCGTGGGTTCCGATGACGATCCCGGCATCACCTGTCACGGCGTCGAGCAGGGCCGATCGTTTTGCCGCAGTGGACATCGACCCCGTCAGCAGAGCCACCTTGGTGGCCAGCTCGTGCGATCCCAGCTCGCCACCGGCGGCCAGCGTGCCGAGCATCGATCGGATCGATCGCGCATGTTGGGAGGCAAGCACTTCCGTCGGTGCCAACAGTGCGCACTGGTGTCCGGCGTCGATCACCTGCAGCATGGCACGCAACGCGACGATGGTCTTACCCGAGCCGACCTCGCCCTGCAACAGACGCGACATCGGATGCGGGCCCGACAGGTCGTTGGCGATCTCCGCAGCAACCTGGTGCTGACCGACCGTCAACTCGAACGGCAGCCGGCGGTCGAACTCCGCCGCGATGCCGTCGGTGATCGGTGGGCACCGCGCGGCTACCCGGTCGGACGCGTCGCGTCGTCGGTCCGCGAGTACCAATTGAACAGCCAATGCCTCGTCGAACTTCAATCGTTCCCGGGCGGCGTCCTTGTCCGCCGCAGTATCGGGAAAGTGGACCGAACGCAGCGCGGCGTCGATGTCGATGAGGCCACGCTCGCGGCGCACCGATTCCGGCAGCGGATCGACCACGTCGTCCAGCTGGTCGAGTACCTGCCGAACGCAGCGCATGAATGTCCAGCTCTCGACATCTTTCGCCGCGGGATAGATAGGTACGAAGGCGCGGTCGAACACCGACATGTCGACGGCTCCGGACGAATCGACCGAGCCACGCGCCAGGCCGGCCAGCGTGCCACCGCCGACGATGCGACCCGCGGGGACGATGGCCCCGTCGTTGTCGTCGCCCCCGAGGATCACGTAACTGGGGTGGGTGAGGTTCCACCGCCGACCGAAATACTTGACCTTGCCCGAGAACATGCCCCGCCGCCCGGGCACGACCACGTGTTTGAGCTTGTGCGGGCTGAAGAACGTGGCTTCGATCCGCTGCCCGTCGGCCGCAAGGGTGACGGCAAGGAATTGACCGTTGCGGTTCTTCATCGAACGCAGGGTGGCCGATTCCACGGTGGCGACGATGGTGATGTGTTCCCCCTCGGGGGGTTCCTTCTCGCCGAGCTCGGAACCGTGCGTCATGTAGCGATGCGGGTAGTGCCGCAGCAGGTCTTCTACGGTATGGATGCCGAACACCTCGGCCAGCGGTGCCGCAGCCGCCGCTCCGAGGACATCGTCGAGCCGATCCACCAGCGTTGCCATAGTTCCGAGATTCCCTATTCCACTCCGAATTGCACGAGATCCCCGGGCTGCCCGCCCGGGTAGACCACCACGTCGACGCCGGGATGCGCACCCGCCACATAGTCGGCGAGCCGACCTCCGAGATCCGCAGGAGCCAGCGCCCCGAGCAAGACCGTCACCATCTCACCGCCGGTGGCCAACAGCTGGTCCAGCAGTCTGCATCCGGCATCGAGCGGATGCTCGGCAACGATCACCACTTCCTGCCCGGCCAGACCGAGACAGTCACCCGGCTCGCACATGCCGACCCAGGTCAGCGAGCGTTGCTCGGCGATGCGCAACGAACCCCACCTCGTCCCCGCTGCAGCATCGGACATCGCGAACGCATCGTCGACGGCTGCTCTGGCCGCGTCGTGCACTGCAAGCGCAGCCAACCCCTGCACCATCGCCGAGCACGGCAACATCGACACGTCCTTACCGTCGGCCCTGGCCGCAGCACCGACGGCAACGAGCTCCTGAGCGGACAGCGCCCCGTTCGGCAGCACCAGAACCTCGCGGTGCTTCATGCCCACGATGGCGCGATGCAACACCGACGAATCGATGGGCTCGTCGCATCGCACCACCGTCGCACCTTCCTGTACGTAGAGAGCCGCGGCACCGTCACCGGCGACCAGGGCCAAAATATCGCGACCCACCGACATAGCCTCGGGCTCGTGCTCACCGACGTTCGCGTCGACGGAGTACTCGGCCAGTCCGAAACACGAGATGCGTACTCCTCGAATGCTTCCCGCCGCGATCCCGCACTCGACGGCACCGCCCGGGTCGGTGGTGTGCACATGAGCGGAGTACGCCCCGGAGCCGTCTCCGGCAACCACGACCGAATCGCCGAGGTCCGACAGCGCTGCACGCAGCGCTGCCGCGCGGGTGTCGTCGATGCCGGGTACGACGTAGAGAACCTCGTAGCCGAGCGGCCGGGACTGCGAGCGGGTCGCTGCCCCGTCGGAGGCTCCGGGTGCGTTCGAAACACCGACTTCGATCACCCGTTCGTGGTCCTGAGGACGGCGATAGCGTCGCCTCGGCGGGGTGCGGCCGGTCACGACTTCGACCAACGCGTCGAAAATCACAGACAACCCCAGCGCCCCCGCATCCACGACGCCCGCCTCTCGCAACGGTGCGAGTTGGTCCGTCGTGCGATCGAGAGCGCGAGCGGTGGCCTCCGCGATATCGACCACCAGCGTGGCCAGATCGACGTTCGCGTCGTGGGCAGCGGCCTCGTGGGCAGCGGCTTCGAGCACCGTGAGCATGGTGCCCTCGGCGGGGACACTGACCGCGCCCGCCACCAGAACTCGTGCACGCCGCAACATCGCCTGGATCGACACGGTGTCCAGCGGACCGTCGGCTGCGGCCTCACCCACGGCGCGCAGGAGTTGCGAGACGATGACCCCGGAATTTCCTCGCGCGCCCGATACGGCTCCCACCGCCAGAGCCCGTCCGATTGCACCCGCGCCTGCGGCCGGCCCGGCACTGCGCATGGACTCGACCGCAGCGCGGAACGTGAACATCAGGTTGGTGCCGGTATCGGAGTCCGGAATCGGGAAGACGTTCAGTGCGTCGATCTCGTCGCACCGAGCAGTGAGGGAATCCACACAGCGATAGGCCCACCGGCGCAGGCCCGAGGCATCGATGGATTCGAGTACGTCGACCACCTCGAGCGCCTCCCCTGCGTTCCGTCCGTACCTGCGCCCGGGCCCGACGATGTCGGCCGCGGACAGTGCCCGAAGCTTAGTCGGGCAGAATCGTCAGCGCGGCGCGCGTGAGCCGGTACACCTCGTCTGCGGTGGCGGTTTGGTGATTGGGTGGGACGCCGCTATTCTTGCAGGGTTGCCTCGAGGCGATCTTCACGCATTGCAATCCTTGCATCTGCTCGTAGTTCGTTTCGATGTCTTCGACCACATGTAACGCTCAACATCTAACAAGGAGTTCGCGACTATGGCTGCCGTCTGCGACGTATGCGCCAAGGGGCCCGGCTTCGGTAAGTCGGTCTCGCACTCGCACCGACGGACCAACCGTCGTTGGAACCCGAACATTCAGACCGTTCACGCTCAGGTTGCGCCTGGCAACTCCAAGCGCATGAACGTGTGCACCTCCTGCTTGAAGGCAGGCAAGGTGGTTCGGGGCTGATTTCGGCCCCGCTCTTCGATTTCCTCCACGGCCTCGACCGCGTGCGAGAACTGTGCCCCGCATCCACTCGGATGCGGGGCACAGTTGTCTGTCGATGTTCCTGCGCATTCGGGCAAACAGTTGGACGTCCGATAGAGTGCCGAACGTGACTCATTCGGACAGCGAAAGCTCGAGCAAGGTCAGCATCGAAGACGGAGTGCTGCACATCGTCGTCGCCACCGAGGCGGGCGGTTCCTCTCTCGACCTGGACGGCATCACCTCGGGAACGCAGGCACTGCACGAGGTGAACACCGGTGCCACATCTGTAGGAAGCGTCCTGCTCATCGGCCGCGGGCCGAACTTCTGCGCCGGCGGCAATGTGCGCGATTTCGCCGGTGCCGACGATCGCGGTGCCTTCGTCGGGTCCGTCGCAGATACGTTCCATGCGTTCGTTCGCGAACTGGCAGCAGTGACGGTTCCCATCGTCGCTGGTGTACACGGCTGGGCGGCCGGTGCAGGCATGAGCCTGGTGTGTCTCACCGATATCGCCATCGGCGGACCGTCGACCAAGCTTCGACCGGCCTACCCCGCCATCGGGTTCACACCGGACGGTGGCATGTCCTGGACCTTGCCCCGCATCGTCGGATCCGGCCACGCAATGGACATCCTGCTGAACGATTCGATTCTCAACGGTGAGGATGCGGTGCGCCTCGGAATCCTCAGCCGCCTCGTGGGCGACGACTTCGTCGACAGCGAGGCCGAACGACTGGCCCGAACCCTCGCCGTCGGCCCCACCTCGGCGTATCAAGGAATCAAGAAGCTGCTCGCGGCGTCCGACACCGCTACTCTGGCAGAGCAATTGGATGCCGAGGCCGCCTCGATCTCGGCAGCCGCAGTCTCACCTGCAGGAGTGGAAGGCGTCGACGCATTCGTCGAGAAGCGTCGCCCCGATTTTTCCTGAGCCGGTCACGGCAACGTCCAGTCGATCGGTTCGTCTCCGCCCTCGACCAACAATTCGTTGGCGCGACTGAAGGGCTTGGATCCGAAGAATCCCCGTGATGCGGACAGCGGTGACGGATGGGCCGACTCGATGTACGGCACCGAACCCAGCATGGGTTTGAGCGTCGCCGCGTCACGGCCCCAGAGAATCGCCACCAGGCCAGGAGCCCGGGGATCCTCGGCTCTGTCAACAAGAGCACGAATTGCCTGCTCCGTCACCGCTTCCCAGCCCTTCTTGCGGTGCGACGCCGCTGCGGACGGTTCGACCGTGAGCACTCGGTTGAGCAGCATCACACCCTGCTCCGCCCACGGCGTGAGATCACCGTTGCTGGGTGTCGGCAGACCGAGATCGTCCGAATATTCCTTGAAGATGTTGGCCAGACTGCGCGGAACGGGACGCACGTCGGGGGCGACCGAAAAGCTCAGCCCCACTGCATGACCCGGGGTCGGGTACGGGTCCTGGCCGACGATCAGCACCCGAACCCGGTCGAACGGGTACCGAAAAGCACGCAGAACGTTCTCGCCGGCAGGGAGGTAGTGCTTTCCGGCGGCGAGCTCGGCTCGCAGAAAGTCGCCCATCGCAGCAACATTCGTCTCGACCGGAGCCAAGGCACGGGCCCAACCCGGATCTACGCTCTCGGCGAGCGGGCGGGCCGTCACCGGTCGATCCGGCGCAGCGCGTCGCGGTAGTACGCGGCGTTCGCGGAGTACATCTGCACGTTGATGTCGACGTGCCCCTCCGGGACCTCGAAGCCTTCACGGATTTTCGCGGGAACACCGAGCGCCATGCTGCGTTCGGGAACGACGAACTTGAACGGCACCACCGCACCCGCACCCACGATGGAACCGGCCCCGATCCTCGAGCCGTTGAGCACCACGGAACCCGATGCAATGAGGCAGTTGTCGCCGATGGTCGCACCCTCAACATGCGCGTTGTGACCGAGAACGCAACCGGCACCGATCACGGTCGCGTCGATGGGGGTGCAGTGGATGACGGTCCCGTCCTGGATGTTGGTGCCCGCACCGACGGAGATCGTGCCGTAATCGGCTCGGAGCACGGCCGTCGGCCACACCGACGACCCCGCCGCCAAGGTCACCGCTCCGATGACGACTGCATCGGGATGGACATAGGCGTCCGGGTGAATATCGGGTTCGCGGTCGCCGAGCGCGTAGATAGCCATCCTTGCAACTTAGCCGACTCCATCGACCCGGTCGGAGCTCACTCTCGGTCGAAGCTCGACCAACCGGATCTGCCCACGCGGTGGTGCCCGGCGACAGTGACGCCACCGTCGGTTGCATTCGACGCCGGCTCGACGCGGCCGATCACGATCCAGCCCGTCGGAACGGTAGCGAGGCCGGGGAACGTGCCGACGAGAGCATGATCCTCGCCGCCGGTGAGTACCCACTCGAGGGGGTCTACCCCCAACAGCTCTGCAGCCGAACGGACTTCGTCGGCGATCGGAAGACGCTCGGGTTCCAGAACCATCGATACGCCGGACGCGTCGGCGATATGACCCAGGTCGGCCGACAACCCGTCGGACACATCGGTGAGTGATGTCGCGCCTGCTTCGGCGGCCTCGATACCGGCACGGTACGGCGGGGAGGGCACGCGGTGTGCATCGAGAACCGCGTCGTGCCCGGAGCGATCGCCGCCCGCGAGCAACAGAGCGAGTCCGGCCGCGGACCACCCGAGCCGCCCCGCGAACGCGATCACATCACCGACCTGCGCACCCGATCGCAGTACGGGAGCCCTACCCTGTAGGTCACCGAGCGCAGTGATCGAGATCACCAGCTGATCCGATTGCACCACATCACCGCCGACGATCGCCGAACCCGCAGCCGACGCCTCGCGCCACATGCCCTCGTTCAGACCGTCCGTCACGCTCACCGGTGTATCCGCCGGGCAGCCGAGAGCAACCAGGAATGCCGAGCACTGCCCACCCATCGCGGCGATGTCTGCCCCGTTCTGCGCGATCGCCTTCCGGCCTATCTCCACCGGAGTCGACCAATCGAGCCGAAAGTGCCTGCCGTGCACCAACATATCGGTCGTGGCGGCCACCCTGCCGTCGGATGCACTGACGACGGCAGCGTCGTCGCCGGGGCCGACGATGGTCGACGTCGGTTGCACTCGATCGGCGACGGCCCGGGCGATGACGTCGAACTCGCCGATCTGGGCCACCGTCGGTTCGGCGGCGGTGGTCCCCGAAGGGCCGGTGTCGTCGATGATGTTCCTCCCTCAGAGCGCAATTCGGACGTCGGTCTCCCGCGAAACCGGCACCGCGCCTGCGGTACCTTTAGCGGTGCCCGGGCCCGGTCCGGCGCAGCCGGTTTCGTGCTGTGAGTACGCAACCGACTCAACGTACAGTCGACTCAACTTACAGTCGATCGTCCCAGCAAGGAAAGGGACCACCGATGGTGCAAGCCTTCGTTCTCGTTCAGACCGAAGTCGGCCGTGCCACGACCGTTGCGCGGCAGATCGAGTCGGTCGACGGCGTCGTATCCGCAGAAGCTGTGGTCGGACCCTACGACGTCATCGTCAGGGCCGACGGCGCATCCGACACCGAGATCGCGGACATCGTCTCCCGAATTCAGAAGGTCGACGCCATCACGCGCACCCTCACCTGTCCCGTCGCCCCGCAGTCGACCTCGACGGTTCGGTAGCGCATGAATTCTGCCGACCACGACCACGACCACAACCACGACAAAGACAACGGCGACGACGCCGGCACCCGGTCCGAGAATGCAGCAGCGGCCGACGAGAAGCGCCACCCTGCGGTCATAGCCACCGCGATCGCCCTGCCGGTCGCGTTGGTGGTGGGAGTTCTCGTGGCCGCGATAGCGGTGAACAGCTCCCCCGCCCACGATCCGGTAGCGCTGGGACCGGTCGACGCACCCGACGCCGCGAGCGCACAGTGCTCGACCCTCCTCGATGCGCTGCCCGACGAGCTGGGCGACTACAGCCGCGCCGACCTGGCCGACCCGGCACCTGTCGGAGTCCGAGCCTGGGTATCGGCCGAGGAGAACGCCGAGCCGGTCGTGCTTCGCTGCGGGCTGCCTCGCCCTGTCGGATTCGACGTGGCCGCACCACTTCAGGTGATCGACGGCGTCCAGTGGTTCGAGGTGTCCGGCGAGAACGACGGCATCGACGCCAGCACATGGTTCGTCGTCGATCGCGGCACGTACATCGCTCTCACCATTCCCGGCGACTCCGGCCCGACACCTCTGCAGGATGCCTCGTCGGCAGTGTCGGCAGCACTACCCCAGCAGCCCCTCGACCCGGCACCGTTGCAGTAGCGCCGGGTCAGCGCAGGCCGGTACCGCGTGCGAGAGCGGTGTCGATCAGGGTGCTGATCAGGGTCGAGTAGTCGATTCCGCTCTCGGCCCACATCTTGGGGTACATCGAGATCGACGTGAATCCGGGCATCGTGTTGATCTCGTTGATCACCGGGCCTTGCTCGGTGACGAAGAAGTCGACCCGCGCTAATCCTTGGCAGTCCAGTGCGCGGAAGGCCGAGACTGCGAGTTCGCGAATACGATCGCTGATGTCGTCGTCGAGTGCGGCAGGAATGTCGAATTCGCTGACATCGTCGAGGTACTTGGTGTCGAAGTCGTAGAAGGCGTGATCGTCGCTGTCCGCGTCGGGGAGCCGGATCTCGGCGATCGCGCTGGCGCGCACGCTGCCGTCGGGGAATTCGAGTACGCCGCATTCGACCTCGCGGCCGTGGATCATTCCTTCGACGATCACCTTGGGGTCGTGCTCGCGGGCAACGCCGATCGCCGACTGCAGGTGATCCCACGAGGTGATGCGCGAGATTCCGATCGACGATCCGCCTCGCGCGGGCTTGACGAAGGCAGGGAGACCGATGTGGTCGCGTTCGGCTTCGGTCAGGTCATCGGTGCCGCGTCGCAGCACGACCTGCCTGCCGATCGGTAGTCCGTCGGCTCCCAGAAGCTTCTTGGTGAACTCCTTGTCCATGCCTGCGGCACTGGCCAACACTCCGGGACCCACGTACGGGACACCGGCGAGTTCGAGCATTCCCTGCAGGGTGCCGTCCTCGCCGTACGGCCCGTGCAGCACCGGAAACACGACGTCGACCGCAGCCAGGACCTGTCCGGCGTCGCCCTCACCGAGAGCGATCAGCGCGCCTGCGCGTCCCGGATCGGTGCTCAGCGCGAGTGCGGCACCGGACTTGTCCACCGTCGGCAGTACTCGATCCCGAATCGTCAGCGCATCCGGATCACTGGAGCCGAGCACCCAGGCACCGTCGGGGGTGATCCCCACCGGGACCACCTCGTAGGTATCGGGGTCCAGATTCGCGAGCACGCTACCCGCCGAGACACAGGACACCGCGTGCTCACTGCTGCGGCCACCGAAGACGACGGCAACTTTGATTCGGGGAGTACTCACGGTGACAAACCGTACCGCCGTCTCCCCGCGAACGCGGATTCGCCCTGTTAGTGCACACGTCGCGAACGTGACCTCACTCGGGCTTGATTCGACGCCCCAGCAGGTGGCCCACCGCGTCCGGAACCGACATTCCCCCGTGACACACACGGTGCACGGCATCGGTCAACGGCATCTCGACGTCGTAGCTCTCGGCGAGCGCGCGCACCGACGTACAGGACTTGACGCCCTCGGCCACCTGCCCGTGCGCTGCTTCCTGCGCGCTCTCGAGGGAACCTCCCGAACCGAGCCGCTCACCGAACGTACGGTTGCGCGAGAGCGGCGACGAGCAGGTCGCGACCAGATCTCCCACGCCGGCGAGCCCGGACAGCGTCGACGGTGTGGCCCCGAGCGCGACACCGAGCCGGATGATCTCGGCCAGGCCTCGGGTCATGATCGACGCGAGGGTGTTCTCGCCGTAGCCGACTCCGCTGGCCATTCCACAGGCGAGGGCGATGACGTTCTTGCACGCGCCACCGATCTCGGCACCGATGACGTCGGAGTTGGTGTACGGCCTGAAATATCCTGTGGCACAAGCTTTTTGAATCTCGAGCGCTCGTTGCGAGTCGGAACACGCGATGACCGTCGCGGCCGGCTGCCCCTCGGCGATCGGGCGCGCCAGATTCGGCCCGGACAGGCAGGCCACCCGGCTGGGATCGGCCCCGGTCACCTGTGAAATCACCTGACTCATGCGCATGAGCGTTCCGGTCTCTATGCCCTTGGCCAGAGACAGCAGTGTCGCGTGCGGTGCGATCGCATCCGTCCACTCCCCCAGGTTCGCGCGCAGACTCTGCGACGGCACCGCAAGCACCACGATGTCCGCACCGTCGAGGGCGGTCGCCGGATCGCTCGTGGCGCGGATCGACGACGGCAGTTCGATTCCGGGTAGGTAGTCCGCGTTCTCGTGTCGTTCGCTGATCGAGACAGCGAGTTCCTCTCGGCGCGCCCACATGGTGACATCGGTTCCGGCATCGGCCAACACTTTGGCGAATGCGGTACCCCACGACCCGGACCCCAGTACCGCTGCTCTGCTCATGCCGCCAACCTCTCACCTGCTCGCCGATGCCCTGCCTACGCGCGCATCACCCTAACGCGCAGACCTGCCCGGGCGGTCGGAGTCGGCAGACATCGGTGACGCTGGCAGGATCGAACACCATGGGCGCAATTCGAAGCAGCGACGACGACCGCGAGGGTCGGCCGTCCGATGCACTGCGCCGCGCGGTGGGAGTCGTCATCGCGGTCAAGGACCTGACAGCGGCGAAGTCCCGTCTGGCGTCCGAGTTCTCCGGGGCCGACCGGACCCGATTGGTGCTCGCCATGTTCGTCGACACGGTCACCGCGGCCGGTTCGGTGTCGGTGGTCGATTCGGTCACCGTCGTCACACCCGATCCGGTCGTCGCCGACACCGCGCGACAAATCGGTGCCCGGGTGCTGGACGAACCGTCGGCTTCCGGCGCTCGAGATCCCGAAGCCCGTCTCAATGCCGCATTCTCCGCTGCTGCGGCCGCACTGCGAGTCGATCACGCACCACGCGATCGCCACGGGAACCCCGGCGCGGCCCCGGCCGATCGGGTCGACATCGTTGCGCTGCAAGCGGATCTGCCTGCGCTGCGTCCCGCCGAACTCGCGCAGGCGTATGCGACGGCAGTCTCCGGCGGCAGGTCGGTCGTGGTCGACCATCACGGCACCGGAACCGCAGCGCTGATCCTGAAGAATTCTGCCGACGAGCTCGCGCCGCTGTTCGGATCGGATTCCGCACGCCGCCACACCTTGTCGGGAGCGCGACCACTGGACGGCACGTGGCCGGGACTTCGACTCGACGTCGACACCGTCGACGACGTACGTCGGGCTCATCGACTCGGGGTCGGGCCGGAGACGACAGCCGTACTTCGCTCACTCGGTTGGAGCGACGAGGAATCCGCAACCACCGCGTGATTCGGTGGACGTGCGAACAAGTTCGGTCATCGGAGTTTCACCGACGGCGGGTATGGGGGATGATCGTGCTGTGAGCACAGACGACGCGCAGCCAGCGACCGAAGATCCGGCGATCGAGACCGCGGAGAGCAACGGTGCGGACAGCAACGGTGCGGAGCCGGTGTGGAGTGCCCCGGTGACCGCAACGATGCCGAGCATTCCCTCCGCCCTTCCTGCCGCCACTCCGGAATCGGTGGATGCCGCCATGGTGCTTCCCGAAAATCGGTACCTGAACCGGGAATTGAGCTGGCTGGATTTCAACTCCCGTGTTCTCGCGCTCGCAGAGGACTCGTCCCTGCCGCTACTCGAGCGTGCCAAGTTCCTGGCCATCTACGCGTCCAATCTGGACGAGTTCTACATGGTTCGTGTCGCAGGGCTCAAACGCCGCGACGAGACCGGACTGTCGGTTCGATCGGCCGATGGCATGACCCCGCGCGAGCAGCTCGCGGTCATCGGGCAGCGCACTCAGGAGCTCGCTCTCAAACACGCCCGAGTACTGCTCGATTCGATCCTGCCCGAGCTCACGGCCGAGGGCATCGCAATCATCCGGTGGTCCGATCTCGACAGCGACGAGCGTGCGCGTCTGTCCGACTATTTCACCGAACAGGTCTTCCCGGTCCTCACCCCGCTGGCCGTCGACCCGGCGCACCCCTTCCCGTACATCAGCGGCCTGAGCCTGAATCTCGCTGTGACGGTGAAGGATTACTCCACAACCGGCGAGCACTTCGCCCGTGTGAAGGTACCCGACAACGTCGACCGATTCGTGCGCGTCAAGCGCGGTGAGGGGAGCCATCGCATCGACGCCTTCCTGTCGATGGAGGAATTGATCTCGGCGCACCTCGACGTGTTGTTCCCCGGCATGGAGGTGGTCGAGAGCCACGCGTTCCGCATTACTCGCAACGCCGATTTCGAGGTCGAAGAGGACCGCGACGAGGATCTTTTGCAGGCACTCGAACGAGAGCTGGCGCGTAGGCGTTTCGGTTCTCCCGTCCGCCTCGAGATCGCCGACGACATGACCGAGCACATGCTCGAACTGTTGCTACGCGAACTCGACGTCGATCCGGGCGACGTCATTCAGGTTCCCGGTCTGCTCGATCTGTCGTGCCTGTGGCAGGTCTACAGCGTCGACCGCCCCAATCTCAAGGACGCTCCCTTCGTCCCGGCAACACATCCCGCGTTCGGTGAGCGCGAAACCCCGAAGAGCGTGTTCTCGACGCTGCGCGACGGCGACGTTCTGGTGCATCACCCGTACGACTCGTTCTCCACCAGCGTGCAGCGCTTCATCGAACAGGCTGCGGCCGATCCGCAGGTCCTCGCGATCAAGCAAACTCTGTACCGCACCTCGGGTGACTCGCCGATCGTCAACGCACTCGTCGACGCGGCCGGGGCCGGCAAGCAGGTGGTTGCACTCGTCGAGATCAAGGCACGTTTCGACGAGCAGGCGAACATCGAGTGGGCACGCAAGCTCGAAAAGGCCGGGGTGCACGTGGTCTACGGCCTCGTCGGGTTGAAGACTCACTGCAAGACCTGCCTCGTCGTCCGCCGAGAAGGATCGGTCATCCGCCGGTACTGCCATATCGGCACGGGCAACTACAACCCGAAGACGGCGCGTATCTACGAGGACGTCGGGTTGCTCACGTCGTCGCCCGAGATCGGTGCGGACCTCACCGACCTGTTCAACTCGCTCACCGGATACTCGCGAAAGTCCAAGTACCGCAATCTTCTCGTGGCCCCGTACGGCGTGCGACGCGGCATCGTCGAGCGCATCGAAGCGGAAGTCGAGCACCTCAAGGCGGGTCGCGCAGCCGGAATTCGCCTCAAGGCCAACGCTCTTGTCGACGAGCAGGTGATCGACGCTCTGTACCGCGCATCGGTCGCCGGGGTCCCCGTCAAGGTGGTCGTACGCGGGATCTGCGCGCTCAAGCCGGGCGTACCGGGCCTGTCGGAGAACATCGAAGTTCGGTCCATTCTCGGCAGGTTCCTCGAACACTCACGGGTTCTGCATTTCCAGGGTGCCGACGAATTCTGGATCGGCAGCGCCGACATGATGCACCGGAACCTCGACCGGCGAGTGGAAGTGATGGCCCAGGTCAAGGATCCGAAGCTGACCAAGCAACTCGGTGACATCTTCGACTCGGCTCTCGACCCCACCACCCGCTGCTGGGAACTGGGGCCGGACGGTGGCTGGGTCGCGTCGCCTGCGCAAGGCGAAAGTGTCCGAGAACACCAGGTGGAATTGATGCGCAGCCGGAGGAATCAGGCGTCCTGATGGGCACTTCCGATGGCTCCCCCCGCGCCAACATCTTCGCGGCCGGATCGATTCTGTGGCGACGATCGCCGGAGAACGACTCGGTGGTGGAAGTAGCTCTGGTACACAGGCCGAAGTACGACGACTGGTCTTTTCCCAAGGGAAAGCTCGATCCCGGGGAGACAGCGGTCGACGCGGCTGTCCGAGAAGTCAAGGAGGAGACGGGTTTCGACTCGACTCTCGGACGGTCGCTGTCCTACGTCACCTACCCGATTCCCGGCCACCGTCGCATGAAGAAGGTGCTCTACTGGGCTGCCGAGGCAACCGGCGGAGAATTCGTCCCGAACGACGAAGTGGACGAACTCCGTTGGATCGCACCCGACAAGATCGGCGGCGAACTCTCGTATCCCATGGACCACAAGATTCTTCGACGATTCGTCGCCAAGCCGGCCGCTACGTCCACCGTGCTGCTGGTCCGGCACGGCAGTGCCGGCTCGCGGTCGCGATACAAGGGCAACGACGCCGATCGCCCCCTCGACAAGACCGGTAGACGTCAGGCCGAGGCACTGGTCTCACTGCTGGGCGCGTTCGGCGGTGACTCGGTGTATGCGGCCGACCGCGTCCGGTGCGAACAGACGGTCGCGCCGTTTGCCGAATCGCTGGGCGTACAGGTCGAACCGGAGCATCTGCTGTCCGAGGAGGGGTACGCCGAGGACCCCCGAAAGGGCCGCCACCGGGCTCGCGACATCGCCGAGACCATGAGCACACCGGTGATCTGCAGCCAAGGCAAGGTGATCCCCGACCTCATGCGATGGTGGGCCGACAAGGACGGCATCACGTTGCCTGCCAACAGAAATCGAAAAGGGAGCGTGTGGGTGCTCTCGCGCCACGAGGGTCGGCTCGTCGCGGCCGACCACATCGCCAGCCCACTACCGAACCTGGTCGCCGACGACTGAGTTGCATCCGAGGATCCTCGGATCACGAACACAGCAGAAGGCCCCGACCGAAATTTCGGTCGGGGCCTTCTGTGGAGTGCGAGAACGCCCCGGTCCTGGATGACCGGTGCCGGTCGAGCGCTACTTCTTTGCAGCGCGCTTCGCGGGTGCCTTCTTGGCCGGAGCTTTCTTGGCGGGGGCCTTCTTGGCGACGGTCTTCTTGGCCGCTGTCTTGGCCGGAGCCTTCTTGGCAGGGGCCGTAGTGGTTGCGGCCTTGCGTGCGGTCGTCTTGGCCGGAGCCTTCTTGGCAGCAGCCGTCGTGGTCTTGCGTGCGGTTGTCTTTGCGGGAGCTGCCTTCTTGGCGGCGGTCTTTGCGGGAGCTGCCTTCTTGGCGGCAGTCTTCGCCGGAGCCGCCTTCTTGGCTGCCGCGGTGGTGGCCTTGCGGGCGGTCGTCTTCACCGCTGCCTTCTTGGCGGCGGTCTTCTTCGCTGCCGCAGTCTTCTTGGCCGGAGCTGCTGCCGAACCGCGCTTGACGGCAGGTCCGGTTGCGGGCAGCTTCTGTCCACCGGCGATGACGGCCTTGAACTGCGCGCCTGGACGGAATGCCGGTACGTTGGTCGGCTTGACGCGAACGGTCTCACCGGTGCGGGGGTTACGGGCGACACGCGCCGCGCGACGACGCTGCTCGAACACGCCGAAGCCCGTAATCGTGACACTTTCGCCGCGGTGGACCGCGCGCACGATGGTGTCGACGATGTTCTCGACAGCCTCTGTGGCGCTCCGCCTGTCAGACCCCAACTTCTCGGTCAGGGCGTCAATCAGCTCTGCCTTGTTCATGGATTTCCTCCGCTATATTGTGGCCCATCGTCGGACCGACTACTACAACGGTAAACCCCAAGTCGTCAAGAGTCTATGCGCCACGCCAATTTTCATTTCGGTGTCGCGGAATGCTTCACGGCCGCAAAGCGTGTCGGACCCCCCGTCCGTCAGCTTTTCGAAGGCTCCTCGATCCTTGCCGGAAGGGTGAGGGGTTTGTATGAAGGCCTTGACTTTTCGTACTCCGTAATGGCCTCTACCTGGCGTAATGTCAGTCCGATGTCGTCCAGACCCTCCAGCAGACGCCACCGCGTGTAGTCGTCAATCGCGAAGCGCACCACCAAGGTTCCAGCCGTGACCGTCTTGTCGACGAGGTCCACGACGAGCTCCAGACCGGGCTGTTCTTCTAAGGCTTTCCACAGCAATTCGACGTCCGATTGCTCCACCTCGGCCGCCACCAAGCCGGCCTTGCCCATGTTTCCGCGGAAGATATCGGCGAATCTGGATGCGATGACGACCCTGAAACCGAAGTCCGACAGCGCCCAGACAGCGTGCTCGCGTGACGATCCCGTGCCGAAGTCCGGCCCGGCCACGAGAACCGATCCGCGGTCGTAGGGCGCGAGGTTCAAGATGAAGTTCGGATCGGATCGCCAACCGGCGAACAATCCGTCCTCGAATCCGGTGCGAGTCACGCGCTTGAGATAGACCGCCGGAATGATCTGGTCGGTGTCGACATTGGACCGCCGGAGCGGAACGCCGATGCCTTTGTGTCGAGTGAAAGCTTCCATCGAAATTTCTCCTGTGAGTTCGATCGATCCGGTCGGAGGGCTCGCTGCTACGCGAGATCCGCCGGAGAGGACAGGGTTCCGCGAACTGCAGTGGCCGCCGCAACCAGAGGCGACACGAGGTGAGTGCGACCACCCTTGCCCTGACGCCCCTCGAAATTGCGGTTGGACGTGGATGCCGAACGCTCTCCCGAGGTGAGCTGATCGGGGTTCATTCCCAGACACATCGAGCAGCCGGCCTGCCGCCACTCGGCCCCTGCTGCGGTGAAGATCTCACCGAGCCCTTCCTCTTCGGCCTGCGCGCGCACCCGCATCGACCCGGGTACCACCAGCATTCGCACGCCGTCTGCGACGCGGCGGCCCTCGAGGACGGACGCCACCGCACGCAGATCCTCGATGCGGCCGTTCGTGCAGGAGCCGACGAACACGGTGTCGACGGAGATCTCGCGGATCGGTGTACCGGCTTCGAGACCCATGTACTGCAAGGCCTTCTGGGCCGATACGCGCTCGCCCTCGTCGAGCATTGCCTCGGGATCGGGCACGGCATCTCCCAACGGAGCACCTTGACCCGGGTTCGTTCCCCAGGTGACGAACGGCGTCAGAGTGCTCGCATCGATGTGTACCTCGTTGTCGAACACCGCATCCGGGTCGGTTGCCAGTTCGTTCCAGGCGGCCACCGCCGCATCCCACTCCGCCCCCTGGGGCGCATGCGGCCGTCCCTTCAGGTATTCGTACGTGATCTCGTCGGGTGCGATCATGCCTGCGCGCGCCCCGGCCTCGATCGACATGTTGCAGATGGTCATTCGGGCTTCCATCGACAACTTGCGGATGGCCTCACCGCGATATTCGAGCACGTATCCCTGACCGCCGCCGGTACCGATCTTGGCGATCACCGCGAGAATCAGATCCTTGCTCGTCACACCGGGAGCCAGTTCTCCGTCGACGGTGATGGCCATGGTCTTGAACGGTCGCAGAGACAGAGTCTGGGTGGCCATCACATGCTCGACCTCGCTGGTGCCGATTCCCATTGCGATCGAACCGAATGCACCGTGCGTCGAGGTGTGGCTGTCTCCGCACACGATGGTCATACCCGGCTGGGTCAGACCGAGCTGCGGGCCGATGATGTGGACGATGCCCTGATCGAGATCTCCCATCGGGTACAACCGAACTCCGAATTCCTCGCAGTTGCGGCGAAGAGTATCGACCTGGGTGCGTGAGACGAGATCTGCGATCGGCGCGAAGATGTCGGCCGTCGGGACGTTGTGGTCCTCCGTTGCGATCGTCAGGTCCGGGCGACGAAGCTCGCGGCCGGCCAAACGCAGACCGTCGAATGCCTGGGGGCTGGTGACCTCGTGTACGAGGTGCAGATCGATGTAGATCAGATCCGGCTCACGTGCACCGCCTTCTCCCCCACCGGGGACGACCACATGTTGGTCCCACACCTTCTCCGCCAGCGTCTTCGGCGCTTGTGCTACGGACGCATCGGATTTCGTCGTTTCGGACATCGCTGTCGCAGACCTCGTCTTCCCTGTCGTCGCGCCGGCGGACGGGCTGGTCCACCTCGCGTGATCGTCTCGACATCGTCCCCCGCGGCACGCTGGACTTCTCGCGGTTGTGCAATCTCAGCATTCGGGAGGCTAATATCGTTCTATGAGACAGCATAGCCTGAGCGGCGCCGTCGACAAATCGAGCGGTATCGGTGTCCTCGACAAGGCCATGGCCGTGTTGCATGCAGTGGCCGAGACACCCTGCACTCTCAACGACCTGTGTGCCCGCACAGCGCTCCCCCGCGCCACTGCGCATCGGCTCGCGGTCGGACTCGAAACCCACCGCCTCCTCGTGCGCGATTCCGACGGATTGTGGCGCACCGGTCCGGGGCTGGGGGAATTGGCGGCGAGCGCGTCGGATGCGCTGCTCGACGCCGCAGCATCGGTACTGCCTCGGCTTCGCGAAATCACCGGAGAGAGCGTGCAGATCTACCGCCGCGAGGGGACCGTTCGCGTCTGTGTCGCATCCATGGAGCCCCCGACCGGTCTCCGAGATACCGTGCTCGTCGGGGCCCGGCTACCCATGACAGCCGGCTCCGGTGCGAAAGTTCTTCTGGCGTGGGCAGATTCGCAGACTCAACGCACAGTGCTGCCGGACGCCGAATTCGGCGAACGGGTGCTGCTGGAGATCCGCAGGCGAGGGTGGGCGCAAAGCGCAGGTGAACGTGAGCCGGGGGTCGCGAGCGTCTCGGCTCCCGTTCGCGACTGCAACGACACTGTCGTGGCGGCGATCTCGGTGTCCGGCCCGATCGACCGCATCGGACGCAAGCCGGGCGCACGCTGGGCGGCAGACCTGCTCGCCGCCGCCGACGCGCTGCACAAGCGCCTCTGAGCGCCGAACCGAGGCCGATCGAGCGGCACCCCACCAAAAACCGGCTGAAGAGGCCGCAGAAGTGGAGTACGTTCGTCTCGAACGGCCCACCCGGCCGGTCGCCGACTGCAAGGAGTGCCCCATGTCAGAATCCGGCAGCGAAGAGTTGAAGAAGAAGTTCCGCGAGGTTCTCGAACAGAAGAACAGCAAGTCGCACAATTCCGTCGACCACAAGGACGGTGGCCCCAAGGTGAACAATGTCCACGGTCCGGCCGATCACCAGAAGATGTTCCGCCGCAAGAGCGTCTGACGCGAAGCGACACCACCGCACGACAGCAACGACGGTCACACCGAAACGACAGAACCCCCTCGATCCGGAGATCGAGGGGGTTCTGTCTTCGTAGCCCCGACGGGATTCGAACCCGCGCTACCGCCTTGAGAGGGCGGCGTCCTAGGCCGCTAGACGACGGGGCCAGGAACTTCACCTGCATTGTTGACGCTGTATCGAACACGTGATGCTGAGGTAGCTTAACTGCCTCGGCATCGGCGGCAAAATCGCCGCTCACCTGCTCGCTGGGGTACCAGGACTCGAACCTAGAATGGCGGTACCAGAAACCGCTGTGTTGCCAATTACACCATACCCCAATGGACTTGAATCGAAATACGCATCCGATCGATGTGCACTGCGTTTCGAGCCGGGATAGAGACTATCAAAGGTCACTACCCATTCTCCAAATCGGCTGCTCAGAGCCCTGATAACCGCCCTCGACCGCCCCCGGGGCCCGCTCGGACACCATCGCGTGAACGCAGAACCCGCGCTTCGTCGGCCGCAGAGCATGCAGCAGACTTCTGTGTCGTGAGCGTTCTCGAACTTCGCAGACGCCGATGAAGGTGCTGCTCGTTCCCCAGGGCAACCGGGCCGTGCTGATCCGCCTCGACGAGGACGGCTCCCCGTCCGGCGGCAGTTCCCCTGCCGAGGAGGTGACCGACGATCTGGTGGGCTCCGTGGCCGCTGTCGAGCGAGAGCACGCTCCCCGTTGGGTGTGGGAGGACACGAGCCGCATCTACCCGCGACTGCTCGACGGAGGGGTGCGGGTCCGGCGCTGCCACGATCTCGCCCTCGTCGGTGCCATTCTGGCGATGCGAACGGGGCGCACCACGACACCGTCCACACCCGCAGACCTGCGACCCGGATTGTTCGACGCCGACCCGCATGCCGATCCGGTGGCAGTGCTCGCCGACTACCGCCGTCAGAGCGAGGAGATCGGTGACGATCGGGCGCTGCAGCTGTTGGCGGCCGCCGAGTCGGCCGGAGGTCTGGCCGCGGCGGAGATGACCTTCGACGGATTGCCGTTCTCGGCCGCTGCGCATCGGCGGCACCTCGACGCGACCCTCGGTGCGAGGCCGGTCGACGGATCGACTCCTCCTGCGTTGGTGAAGCTCGAGAACGAGATCTCGTCGGTGTTCGGGCGCCGCGTGAACCCCGGTTCACCCGCAGAGGTGGTCGCCGCGTTCGCGCGCGCCGGTATCGAGCTCACATCCACTCGAGCACACGTGATCCGAGACATCGACCATCCTGCGGTGCCGCTGTTGCTTCGCCACCGAGATCTGTCGAAACTGCACAGCACCAACGGGTGGACGTGGCTGGACGCGTGGGTTCGCGGAGATCGTTTCCGGCCGGTCTACGTGCCGGGGGCCGTCGTCTCCGGCCGCTGGGCGAGCCGGGGCGGTGGGGGTCTGCAGATCCCGAAACCCCTGCGCGCCAGCGTGATCGCCGACTCGGGGTACACCTTCGTCGCCGCCGACGCCGGCCAGCTCGAGCCCCGCATTCTCGCCGCGATGTCGGGTGACCCACGCATGGTCGCCGCTGCGGGAACAGCGGATCTCTATGCCCCCGTCGCGGCCGAGTCGTTCGACGGTGATCGTGCGCACGCCAAGGTCGCTGTTCTCGGAGTGCTGTACGGCGCGACGTCGGGTGAGGCTCGTGCGTTGCTGACCCGCCTACGCGCCAGATTCCCCGACGCGGTGGCGGTCGTGGAAGAGGCGGCGCGGGCCGGCGAGCGGGGCGAGGTGGTCCGGTCGTGGCTGGGCCGAGCGTGCCCTCCCCCTACGCCGCAATGGTGGTCCACCGGTGACGCCCACGCGCGTGGCCGATTCACGCGCAACTTCGTGGTGCAGGCGACCGCAGCCGAGTGGGCGCTGTGCCTGTTGGCAGATCTGCGCGGGCGATTGCGGTCGAGCAGAAGTGAGTTGGTGTTCTTTCAGCACGACGAAGTAGTCGTGCATTGTCCACTCGGAGACGCACCGTGGGTGTCCGAGGCCGTTGCGGCGGCGGCAGAGTCGGCTACGCGTCTGATGTTCGGCGACACGGCAGTGCTCTTCCCGATGGAGACCAGGATCGACCGCTTCTACGGTGCCCCGGCTGCCGAGCCGGAGTTCGGGCCAGAGTCCGACTGAGCGCTCGGTGGGTCCTCGAACGTCACGTCTATTTCCTCGAACGCAGTACTGCGCTGCGCTTCTGCCTGTCCGGTGTAGGTGAGTTTGTCACCTTCGGTCAGGTCGACGTCGTCGGTGAACGGGGCCAGAAGGGCCCGCGGGAACAGCCTGTCGACACGAACCACGTTGATCTCGATGCAGATCACGATCGATACCGAGGTCACGTACAGAAAGGCCAACAGCCCGAGCACGACCGCAAAGACACCGTTCGTCACCGTCGCACTTGCAGCGACGTACTTCACGTACACACCGCCGAAGGTCTGCAGCAGCTGCCACGTCAGACCGGCTGCTATGGCTCCCGGGAGTACCTGTCCGATCGACACCGCTCGCACTGTGGCGAGCCGAAACGCAACGACGAACACCCCGACGTACAGCAGCGTTCCGATCACGAACACGACGAGACCGGATTCCGGGCCGAAATATCCTGCAGCACTGAGCACATTGAGTGCGGTGATCGCCAGTACCGCCAGACCCACGGTGCTCAGCAAACCCAATCCCCGCACTCGGGCTCGAATGGGATCGGGCCGAAGATTCTTCGGTACGGCCCATGCGGTGTTCATCGCGTTCTGCAGCGCAACGGACACGCCGAGTCCGCCGTACAGCGACCCGAGGATACCCACCGTCAGACCGACCGTGCCGCCACCTATCCGTTCGGGACGCCCCAGTTCTTCCCCGATCGCCGGGATCTGACCGAGTGCCGAGTTCAGGATCTGTTGTTGCAACTCCGGGTTGCCCATCAACACGATGCCCAGAATCACGGAGAAGAGCAGTAGCGCAGGAAAGAGCGAGACGAATGCGTAGTACGTGATCAGCGCGGCCAGGTAACCACCCTGATCGTCGACGAACTTGTAGACCACCGCAATCGGAAATCCGAGAACCGGACGCCTGCGCTGCAGTCGATCCAGTCGGTCGGTGACGCTCATGTGCGAAAGTCTCCGACCGACCTCGACGGCCGACGTCGCACCGCCGTCACGCGATAAGGGTACGTGCGGCGGTCAGACGAGCGAGGGTCCTCTCGCGGCCGAGAAGTTCCATGGACTCGTACAGCGGCGGGCTGATGTGGGAGCCGGTGACTCCCACCCGAACCGGCGCGAAGGCCTTGCGGGGCTTGAGTTCCATCTTCTCGATGAGCGCGTCCTTGAGGGCGACTTCCAGCTCGGCCGTCGACCAATCCGTCACTGCGGTCAGTGCTTCGATGGCGGCGTCGAGTACCGGTGCCGCGTCTGCGCCGAGATTCTTGGCCGCCGCTGCAGGATCGATCTCGAACTCCGCGTCGTCGACGAAGAGGAACTTCAGTAGGCCCCACGCATCCGACAGCACGACGATGCGCGTCTGCACCAGATCCGCCGCGACAGCGAACATCTTCTCGTCGACCGGCTCGGTGAGATGCCCTCGAGCAACGAGGAATTCGCGTAACCGTGCCGCGAAGTCGTCTGCAGCCAACATCCTGATGTGCTCGGCGTTGATCGCGTCGGCCTTCTTCTGGTCGAAGCGCGCAGGGTTGGAATTGACCGACGAGATCTCGAACGCCGCCACCATCTCGTCGAGCGAGAACACGTCGTGATCGTCGGAGATGCCCCACCCGAGAAGCGCCAGGTAGTTCAGCAGCCCCTCCGGGACGAAGCCTCGGTCGCGGTGGATGAAGAGGTTCGATTCGGGGTCACGCTTGGACAGCTTCTTGTTGCCCTGGCCCATCACGAACGGCAGATGTCCGAACTCCGGGGTGCGGTCGGCCACACCGATTCGGATCAGGGCCTCGTACAGTGCGAGCTGTCGAGGCGTCGACGACAACAGGTCCTCGCCGCGCAGCACGTGCGTGATCTTCATCAGTGCGTCGTCGACCGGATTGACCAACGTGTACAGCGGAACTCCGTTGCCGCGAGTCAAGGCGAAGTCCGGTACGGTCCCCGCCTTGAACGTGGTCTCGCCGCGTACGAGGTCGTTCCACGTCAGATCGTGATCGGGCATGCGCAGCCGCACGACGGCCCCGCGTCCCTCGTCGAGGAATCCCTGCCGCTGCTCCGGCGTCAGGTCGCGGTCGAAGTTGTCGTAGCCGAGCTTGGGGTCACGCCCGGCGGCCTTGTGCCTCGCTTCGACTTCCTCGGGCGTCGAGAACGACTCGTAGGCTTCGCCTGCATCGAGCAGTTGCTGTACGACAGCCACATGCTGGTCGCGTCGCTGCGACTGGCGGTAGGGCTCGTAGGGACCGCCCACCTCGGGGCCCTCGTCCCAATCCAGACCGAGCCATCGCAGCGCGTCGAGCAACGCTGCGTAGGACTCCTCGGAATCGCGAGCGGCGTCGGTGTCCTCGATCCGAAAGACGAAGGTGCCGCCGTGATGTCGCGCGAACGCCCAGTTGAACAGGGCGGTGCGGACCAGACCGACGTGCGGTGTGCCGGTGGGCGACGGGCAGAACCGAACGCGGACATCTGCTGCTGTGGTCATCGTTGTCCTACTTCTTCGCTGCGACTGGGTTGGTCAAGGTACCGATTCCCTCGACGGTGATCGACACACTGTCTCCGTCGGTGATGGGGCCGACACCCTCGGGCGTTCCGGTCAGAATGACGTCTCCGGGCAGCAGGGTCATCACCGCGGACACCCACTCGATGATCTTCGGAACATCGTGCAGTAGAAGCGAAGTACGACTCTGCTGCTTGACGACGCCGTCGACCTCGGTCTTGATCTCGAGGTCGGAAGGATCGAGGGACGTCTCGATCCACGGCCCGAGGGGGCAGAACGTGTCGTGCCCCTTCGCCCGGGTCCATTGCCCGTCGTGCTTCTGATGGTCGCGTGCCGAGACGTCGTTGGCGACGGTGTATCCGAGCACCACGTCGTACGCCTTGGAGGCGGGCACGTCCTTGCACGGACGACCGATCACGATGGCGAGTTCGCCTTCGTAGTGCACCTCGTTCGACGACGGCGGCAGCACGATGGCCGCACCCGGACCGACGATGGAGGTGTTCGGCTTGATGAAGATGACAGGAGTCTCCGGCGCTTCACCACCCATCTCGGCGGCGTGCGCGGCGTAGTTCTTACCGATGGCGATCACCTTGCTGGCGAGGATCGGTGCGAGCAGTCGCACGTCGGCCAGTGGCCACGATCGACCCGTGAACGTCGGTGTGCCGAAGGGATGTTCGGCAATTTCCTTCGCCGTCCGGGCATCCCCCTCACCTTCGATACTCACGAATGCCACACCATCAGGACTTGCAATTCGACCGAGACGCATGTCGAAAGTCTATCGACCGCCGTTCTCCGCACGCCGATGCCGTCCTGTCCGTCGATCTTTCGCCGGTGTAATGTTTCGATCTGTATCCAGATAGCAAGATTACGTGTTCACATAGTGAGACGAGAGGCCCGAATGAGCGCCACGAAGCAGCTGTCCAGTATCGGCGAGACGCGACGGTGGTTCATGCTCGTGCTCGGGATGCTCGCGCAGACTGCCGGTGCCGTCTTCATCAACGGTGCTGCATTTCTCATTCCCGCCCTGCACGACGACCGGGGACTCGGACTTGCGACCGCAGGATTCGTGGTTGCGATGCCGACCGTGGGCATCATGCTGACCCTCATCGCGTGGGGCGTGCTCGTCGACCGCATCGGCGAACGTCTCGTTCTGGTGATCGGGCTCGGGCTCACCGCTGCCGCGAGCCTGGCTGCGGTGGTCAGCACGTCCATTCCGGCGCTCGCCGCCCTGCTGTTGATCGGCGGTATGTCTGCGGCCAGCGCGAACAGCGCGAGCGGACGCGTCGTGGTGGGGTGGTTTCCGCCGCACCGTCGTGGGCTGGCCATGGGCATCAGACAGATGTCGGTTCCCCTCGGCGTGGCCGTCGCGGCACTGACCATCCCGCCTGTCGCGCGTGACCACGGCGTCGGCGCGGCCCTGCTCGTGCCTGCTGCCGTCTGCGCTGTGAGCGCTCTGCTGTGCCTGTCCGTGGTCGACCCTCCCCGTCCGAACCGCACCGATGCGGCGGCGCAGGGTCTGCTCGACAATCCGTACCGCAACAGCAGCCAACTGTGGCGCATTCACGCCACGTCCATCCTGTTGGTGGTGCCGCAGTACGTGGTGTGGACGTATGCGCTCGTGTGGCTGATGACCGACCGAGGCTGGACGGCCGCGGCCGCGGGTGTCCTCGTCACGCTGACCCAGATTCTCGGCGCACTGGGTCGGATGAGCGTGGGCGCGTTGTCCGATCGTGTCGGTAGCCGCATGCGGCCTTTGCGGTGGGTGGCCGTGACGGCCGCTGCCAGCATGCTCGGGCTCGGCATCGCCGACTGGTTCGACTCCCCCGCCGCCATCGTCCTGCTCGTCGTCGCGTCCGTTGCCACCGTTGCCCCGAACGGCCTCGCGTTCACTGCTGTCGCGGAAATCTCGGGACCGTATTGGAGCGGACGCGCTCTCGGGGTACAGAACACGAGCCAGTACGTGTTCGCTTCGGCTGTACCGCCGGTGTTCGGGGCGATCGCGGCCATCAGCTTCCCCGTGGCGTTCCTGGTCTCGGCGGTCTTTCCCGCGCTCTCCGTACCGATCGTGCCCGACGATCCAGCACCCGAGCCCACGGACGAGACGTCCGACACCGGTGCAGACCGCGCCGGCTGACGTGCCCAAGGGGTGACCTGCCCGTGATACACGACATGCCACGGTGGGCTGTCGGCCCACCGTGGCATGTCGTGGCGTGAGAGTTACAGGCGAGCGGCGATCCGAGCGCCGATCTCTTTCGTCGACGCGGTCGTGGTTCCCCGCTCGGCGAGATCCGCTGCGACAGCGGCTTCTACTCGCGCGGCCCCCGCCGCGTCGCCGAGATGAGCGAGTAGCAAGGACACCGACAGGATGGCAGCGGTCGGATCGGCCTTCTGCTGTCCCGCGATGTCGGGCGCGCTACCGTGCACCGGCTCGAACATGCTGGGATTGGTACCGGTGGCGTCGATGTTTCCACTTGCGGCCAAACCGATTCCGCCGGTGACGGCAGCCGAGAGGTCGGTCACGATGTCGCCGAACAGATTGTCGGTGACGATCACGTCGAACCGGCCGGGATCGGTGACGAGGTGGATCATCGCGGCATCGATGTGCTGATACGCGACCTCGACGTCCGGGAAGTCCGCCGAGACTGCCTCGACCGTGCGGGCCCACAGGCTACCGGCGAACGTGAGCACGTTGGTCTTGTGCAACAGCGTCAGGTGCTTCCTGCGGGTCAGCGCCCGCTCGAAACCGTTGCGCACCACCCGCTCCACGCCGTAACGAGTGTTGACGCTGACCTCGGTGGCCACCTCGTGCGGTGTACCGACGCGCAGTGCACCACCGTTGCCGGTGTACGGCCCCTCGGTACCCTCCCGAACGACGACGACATCGATCTTCTTGTCCCCGGCCAGCGGACCGACCACGCCCGGGTACAACTTGGCCGGCCGCAGATTGATGTGGTGATCGAGCTCGAATCGCGCCCGCAGCAACAGCCCACGCTCGAGCACACCACTGGGCACCGACGGATCGCCGATGGCTCCCAACAGAATTGCGTCGTGCTCACGCAGTTCTGCCAACACCGAATCCGGCAGCAACTCTCCGGTGGCGTTGTAGCGCCGCGCCCCGAGGTCGTACTCGGTCTTCTCGGCTCCGGGTGCGACCACGTCGAGAACGGCAAGCGCTTCGGCGACGACCTCCGGTCCGATTCCGTCCCCGGCGATGACGGCCAGCTTCATTTCACTCCTCGTAGTTCGTGTCGGTCCGATCGGCTGCGAGCGATCAGGACAGGTCGACCAGCTCGATGGTGGAGGCACCCACAGCGGTGGCGATGCTCGCACTGAGTTCCGCCGGAACGTCCTTGTCGACGCGCAGCAGAATCGTTGCGCCGTCGCCCTCGGAGTCCTGACTCAGTGCTGCGGCCTGGATGTCGATTCCGGCGTCGCCGAGCAGAGTGCCGATTCGACCCAGGCTGCCGGGCTGATCCGCGTAGTTGACGATGAGGTTCTTGCCCTCGGCGCGGAGGTCGAAGTTGCGGCCGTTGATGTTGACGATCTTCTCGACCTGCGAGGTGCCCGTCAGAGTGCCGGCAACGTTGAGGACCGATCCGTCACCGTAGACGGCGCGAATGTCGACGACACTGCGGTGGTTCTCGCTCTCGGGAGCGGTGGTCACTTCTGCTGTGACACCGCGCTCCTCGGCCAGCGACGGAGCGTTGACGAACGTGACCGAATCCTCGATGACGGCCGAGAACAGTCCGCGCAGCGCGGACAGTTTCAGGATCTGCACGTCCTCGCTCGCGAGTTCGCCCCGAACGTCCACCGACAACGAGGTGGGCAGCTCGTCGGACAGGGCTCCGAGCAGCACACCCTGCTTACGCACGATTTCGAGCCACGGCGATACCTCTTCGCCGACGGCCCCACCCTTGACGTTGACCGCGTCGGGCACGAATTCGCCTGCGAGAGCCAGCAATACGGACTTGGCCACATCGGTGCCCGCTCGGTCTTGCGCTTCGGTGGTCGATGCCCCGAGGTGGGGAGTGACGACGACCTGCGGCAGCTCGAACAACGGGCTGTCGGTGCACGGCTCGGAGGCGTAGACGTCGATGCCCGCGGCGAACACGTGACCGGAGGTGATGGCGTCGGCCAGTGCCTGCTCGTCGACCAGTCCACCGCGTGCGGCGTTGACGACGATGACCCCGGGCTTGGTCTTGGCGAGGGCTTCCTTGCCGATGATGCCCTTGGTCTCCGGCGTCTTCGGCAGGTGCACCGAGAACATGTCGGCCCGCTCGAGCAGCTCGTCCAGGCTCACCAGTTCGATACCGAGCTGCGCCGCGCGCGCTGCCGAGACGTAGGGATCGTAGGCGATGATGTGGGTCTCGAACGCGGCCAGACGCTGCGCGAACAGCTGGCCGATTCGGCCGAGTCCGACGACGCCGACGGTCTTGCCGAAGATCTCGACACCGTTGAACTTGCTGCGCTTCCACTCGTGCTGACGCAGGGTGGCGTCGGCAGCGGGGATCTGGCGCGCGGCGGCGAGAAGCAACGTCACCGCATGCTCGGCGGCCGTGTGGATGTTGGAGGTCGGTGCGTTGACGACGAGGACGCCGCGCTCGGTGGCTGCGGGTACGTCGACGTTGTCCAGGCCGACACCGGCGCGCGCGACGATCTTGAGGTTGGTCCCGGCAGCGAGCACCTCGGCGTCGACCGTGGTCGCGGACCGCACGAGAATGGCGTCGGCCTCGGGAACCGCAGCGAGCAACGCGGGGCGATCCGGACCGTCGACCCAGCGAACCTCGACGCCGTCGCCCAGTGCCTCGACGGTGGACGGCGCAAGTTTGTCGGCGATCAGAACGACAGGACGGCCTGGCTGGCTCACGTGAAAAACTCCCTATATCGGTTCGAGACGTGGTCGGAAAAATTCGGCGGGCTGTGCAGCACGAACAGTTTAGAGGTCCGAGACGTCACACGGTGACGCCACCGGACTCACGCACCGAAGGGCACCCCCGGCAATCCAGGGGTGCCCTTCGATCAGATTGCGTGACAACGCGATTCGATGAGAATCAGGCCGTCTCGGTGATCGGGCGGTCGACCCAGCTCATGAGGTCGCGCAGCTTCTTGCCGGTGACCTCGATGGGGTGCTCGGCGTTGGCCTTGCGCAGGCCTTCGAGCTCGGTGTTGCCGTTCTCGACGTTGGCGACGAGGCGACGGGTGAATTCGCCCGACTGGATGTCGGCCAGGATGGCCTTCATGCGCTCCTTGGTGCCTGCGTCGATGACGCGCGGTCCGGAGAGGTACCCACCGAACTCCGCGGTGTCGGACACCGAGTAGTTCATGCGGGCGATGCCGCCCTCGTACATGAGGTCGACGATGAGCTTGAGCTCGTGCAGCACCTCGAAGTACGCCATCTCGGGTGCGTAGCCGGCCTCGACCATGACCTCGAAGCCCGTCTTGACGAGTTCTTCGGTGCCGCCGCACAGCACGGCCTGCTCACCGAACAGGTCGGTCTCGGTCTCTTCCTTGAACGTGGTCTTGATGACGCCTGCGCGGGTGCCGCCGATGCCCTTGGCCCACGACAGCGCGAGGGCCTGGCCCTCACCCTTCGGGTCCTGATCGATGGCGATGAGCGCGGGAACACCCTTGCCGTCGACGAACTGACGACGCACGAGGTGGCCGGGGCCCTTGGGGGCAACCATGCCGACGGTCACGAACTCCGGAGCCTTGATCAGGTCGAAGTGAATGTTGAGGCCGTGGCCGAAGAACAGCGCGTCGCCGTCCTTCAGGTTGGGCTCGATCTCCTCGGAGAAGATCTTGGCCTGAGCGGTATCGGGTGCGAGCACCATGATCACGTCGGCCCACTCGGACACCTCTGCGGGAGTTCCCACCTTCAGGCCCTGCTCCTCCGCCTTGGCGCGGGACTTCGAGCCTGACGCCAGGCCGATGCGAACATCGACGCCGGAGTCGCGCAGGCTGAGCGAGTGCGCGTGGCCCTGGCTTCCGTAGCCGATCACAGCGACCTTGCGGCCCTGGATGATCGACAGATCAGCATCGTCGTCGTAGAACATCTCGACTGCCACTGGTTGTACCTTTCCTCTTGGGTTTTACGCATGTTCGTCACCGGGGCCGCTAACGCGACGCAGTGATCGATTTCGGTCCACGTCCGACGGCAACGACTCCCGACTGAACTATTTCTCGAATTCCATAGGGGTCCAACATCTTCAGCAACGCGTCGAGCTTGGAGCGGGTGCCCGTCGCCTCGACCGTCACCGCCTCGGGAGAGACGTCGATGACCTTGGCGCGGAACAGATTCACCGTTTCGATGACCTCGCTCCGAACGCTGGCATCGGCGCGGACCTTGATCAGGACCAACTCGCGCGCCACCGAGGAATCGTCGTCCTGCTCGACGATCTTGATGACGTTGATCAGCTTGTTGAGCTGCTTGGTCACCTGCTCGAGCGGGAACTCGTCGACCGTCACCACGATCGTCATGCGCGAGATATCGGGAATCTCGGTGCCGCCGACGGCGAGTGAGGAGATGTTGAAGCCGCGGCGCGAGAACAACGCGGCCACGCGCGCCAACACACCTGGCTTGTCCTCGACGAGAACGCTGAGGGTATGGCTGGTGCTCACAGGTCCGTGCCTTTCGCGTCGTTGTTCATCGGGTGCGGTGCCTGCTCGCGTTCCATCGCGTCGTCGAGTCCTGGCTCACTGCCCACGGTCTCGTCCTCGTCGAACAGCGGACGGATGCCGCGGGCGGCCATGATCTCGTCGTTACCCGTTCCGGCGGCCACCATCGGCCACACCTGGGCGTCGGCACCGACGATGAAGTCGATGACGACCGGACGATCGTTGATGGCGCGTGCCTGGGCGATCACCGCATCCACGTCCTCTTCCCGCTCGCATCGCAAACCGACGCAGCCCAACGCCTCGGCCAGCTTGACGAAATCGGGGATGCGCACGGCACCGTGAGTTCCGAGATTGGTGTTGGAGTAGCGCTCCTCGTAGAACAGGGTCTGCCACTGCCGAACCATGCCGAGGTTGCCGTTGTTGATGAGCGCGACCTTGATCGGGATTCCCTCGACCGCGCAGGTAGCAAGCTCCTGGTTGGTCATCTGGAAGCAGCCGTCGCCGTCGATGGCCCACACCTCGGCGTCGGGCAGGCCCATCTTGGCTCCCATGGCGGCCGGAACCGCGTACCCCATCGTGCCGAGACCACCGGAGTTGAGCCACGTGCGCGGCTTCTCGTAGTTGATGAACTGAGCGGCCCACATCTGGTGCTGGCCGACGCCTGCGCAGTAGATCGCGTCGGGACCGGCGAACTTGCCGACCGAGGAGATGACGAACTCGGGAGACATGGAACCGTCGGACGGACGGTCGTAGCTCAACGGGTACGTCTTGCGGATGCCGTCGAGGTAGACCCACCACTGCTCGAGGTCGAGAGTCGTTCCGGTGGCGCGATCTGCCCGCAGGGCCTCGATCAGCTCGGTGATGACCTCGCCGCAGTCGCCCACGATCGGTACGTCCGCGTATCGGTTCTTGCCGATCTCGGCCGGGTCGATGTCGGCGTGGATGACCTTGGCATCGGGAGCGAAGGACGAGAGCTGACCGGTGACGCGGTCGTCGAACCGGGCACCGAGCGTGATCAGCAGGTCGCTGCGCTGCAGAGCGGCGACCGCCGCGACGGTGCCGTGCATACCGGGCATGCCCAGGTTCAGCTGGTGGGTATCGGGAAATGCCCCGCGCGCCATCAGCGTCGTGACGACCGGGATACCGGTCAGTTCGGCGAGCTCGAGCAGTTCTGCCGAGGCGTTGGCCTTGATGACGCCGCCGCCGACGTACAGCACCGGCTGCTTGGCATCGGCGATGTAGCGTGCCGCTTCGCGAACCTGCTTGCCGTGCGGCTTGGTGACCGGGCGGTAGCCGGGCAGCCGCATTTCCGGTGGCCACGAGAACGTGGTCTGCGCCTGCAGCACATCCTTCGGGATGTCGACGAGGACGGCACCGGGACGACCCGACGCGGCGATGTAGAACGCCTCGGCCATGATGCGCGGGATGTCCGCACCGTCGGTGATCAGGAAGTTGTGCTTGGTGATGGGCATCGTGATACCCGAGATGTCGGCTTCCTGGAACCCATCGGTACCGATGAGGCTGCGGGCGACCTGACCGGTGATCGCGACGATGGGAACCGAGTCCATCTGCGCGTCGGCCAACGGGGTGACGAGGTTGGTCGCACCCGGGCCGGACGTCGCCATGCAGACGCCGACCTTGCCGGTCGCCTGGGCGTAGCCGGTGGCGGCATGACCCGCACCCTGCTCGTGGCGAACGAGCACGTGGCGCACCTTGACGGAGTCGAAGAGCGGGTCGTAGACCGGGAGAACCGCGCCACCGGGAATGCCGAATACGGTGTCGACGTCGAGTTCTTCGAGAGCTCGTACGACCGACTGTGCGCCGCTGACCTTCTCGGGTGCGACGTGGCGTCGCGATCCGTTGGTCGCCGCGTCTGCGGACGGGTTGCTGGTCGACGGGCTCGTGGCTGTCCCCGACTTACGTGTCGTGGGCCCTGGGCGTGCGGTTGGTGCGCTCACTGATTGCTTCCTCAGGAATGTGAAATTGCTGGGCGATCTCTGGGCAAGAAAAAACCCCCGTCAGCGTGAGCTGTACGAGGGTGGCGCGTCGATGCGAGTTTGAACAACCGGCTCAGGCGTTGACGCGCCGGCCGATTACGAGTATCCAATTCCGCTTCACGCACTGAACGGTAGGCGCGCGCACAGGGAAGAGTCAAACTCGTCACGACGCAATCCCATTATGTGAGATCGCGTAGATGCAATGCGAAGATGAATGGGTGTCGTCTTCGCAGCAGTCCGAACCACCTCGGCCATCATCCCACACCGGTTCCGAGCAACCGAACAGTGCCGACGGGCCACCGCCGTCGAGCAGGCAGGTCATCCGCCTCCCGCGTCTGGCCCTGATCGGCGTCGGGTTGCTCCTGTTCAGTACCTCTCTGCCTGCAGCGAGCTGGCCCGCCGCACTGGGCTGGCTGCTGATTCTGCCGATCGTCGCGTGCATCTGGGTGCTGCGTGTGCGCACCGTCATCACCCCCGAGGCGATCACGGCCCGCCGTTTCATCGGCTCCGACGTCATCGAGTGGGAGTCCGTGGTCGGACTGCACTTCCCCGATCGCCGCTGGGCACGCGTGGTGCTCACCGACAAGACGGAGAAGTCACTTCCGCTCGTGCGGTTCGATCGGCTCCCCCAACTCGCGGCCGCCAGCGGCGGTCGCATCACCGACCCCTATGCCGCGGCAGCTGCGGCGGAGGATCAGGCACGCGCAGAGGCCGAGAATGCCGAGCACGACGACGAACAGGCACCGAAGGATCGCTGACGAGGGGCCGAGTAACCTCCTCGTTGCGATCACCGCTGCAACGAACGAGGAACTGCACTATGCCGCCGCTACGCTCACGGGTCACCACTGTCGGACGCAATGCTGCGGGCGCGCGCTCGCTGTGGCGCGCCACCGGAATGACCGATTCGGATTTCGGTAAACCGATCGTCGCCATCGCGAACTCGTACACCCAGTTCGTACCCGGCCACGTTCACCTGAAGAACGTCGGCGAGATCGTCGCCGACGCCGTCCGCGCG
Source organism: Rhodococcus sp. NKCM2511 (assembly GCF_014905595.1). Taxonomy (NCBI): domain Bacteria; kingdom Bacillati; phylum Actinomycetota; class Actinomycetes; order Mycobacteriales; family Nocardiaceae; genus Rhodococcus; species Rhodococcus sp. NKCM2511. The sequence continues at coordinate 710,035 of NZ_BNHJ02000001.1, forward strand.
GCAGGCGGAGTCCCTCGCGAGTTCCACACCATCGCCGTCGACGACGGAATCGCCATGGGGCACGGGGGCATGCTGTACTCGCTGCCCAGCCGCGAGATCATCGCCGACTCGGTCGAGTACATGGCCAACGCCCACACTGCGGACGCACTCGTGTGCATCTCCAACTGCGACAAGATCACCCCCGGCATGCTCAACGCGGCCATGCGATTGAACATCCCGGCGGTGTTCGTCTCCGGTGGGCCGATGGAGGCCGGTAAAGCGGTGGTCGTCGGAGGGGTCGCGCAGGCACCCACCGACCTGATCACCGCGATCTCTGCCAGCGCGAACGATGCCGTATCCGAAGAGGGCCTGGACGAGGTCGAGCGCAGCGCGTGCCCTACATGCGGGTCCTGCTCGGGCATGTTCACCGCCAACTCGATGAACTGCCTCACCGAAGCGCTCGGGCTGGCGTTGCCCGGCAACGGCTCCACTCTGGCCACCCACGAGGCCCGCCGCGCCCTGTTCACCCGGGCCGGCACGACCATCGTCGAGGCGGCGATCAAGTACTACCGGGACGAGGACGAGTCGGTGCTGCCCCGCAACATCGCCACCCCGGCGGCATTCCGCAACGCGATGGCACTGGACGTGGCGATGGGCGGCTCGACCAACACCGTGCTGCACACGCTCGCGGCGGCGCAGGAGGGCGAGGTCGATTTCGATCTCGACACCATCGACGGCATCAGCCGCAAGGTGCCGTGTCTGGCCAAGGTGTCCCCCAATTCGGATTACCACATGGAAGACGTGCACCGGGCGGGTGGAATTCCCGCCCTGCTGGGTGAACTGCGGCGTGCGAATCTGCTCGAGACCGACGTCTCGACCGTCCACACGAAGAGCTTCGACGAGTGGCTCGACACGTGGGACATCCGCTCCGGTGCCGCATCCGACGAGGCGATCGAGCTGTTCCATGCCGCTCCCGGCGGTGTCCGAACCGTCGAACCGTTCTCCACGAGCAATCGCTGGTCCTCCCTCGACACCGACGCCGCGGGTGGTTGCATCCGCGATCTAGAACACGCCTACACGGTCGAGGGCGGTCTGGTGGTGCTGCGCGGCAACATTGCCGTCGACGGCGCGATTCTGAAGACCGCGGGCATCGACGAGGACCTCTTCTCGTTCCAGGGACCTGCGCTGGTCGTCGAGTCTCAGGAAGAAGCCGTCTCGGCCATCCTGCAGAAGAAGATCCAACCCGGTGACGTGCTCGTCGTGCGGTACGAGGGACCCAAGGGTGGACCGGGAATGCAGGAGATGCTGCACCCGACCGCGTTCCTCAAGGGTGCCGGTCTGGGCAAGGTCTGTGCCCTGATCACCGACGGACGGTTCTCCGGCGGTACGTCGGGCCTGTCCATCGGACACATCTCCCCCGAGGCTGCGGCCGGCGGCGTGATCGGCCTCGTCGAGAACGGCGACCAGGTCCGCATCGACGTCGCCACGCGCACGCTCGAGATCCTCGTCGACGAGGAAACTCTGGAGACTCGACGCGCGAAGATGCTCGCGTCCGAGCGGCCGTGGCAGCCGGTCGACCGACAGCGCACGGTCACGACGGCGCTGCGCGCGTACGCCGCACTGGCGACATCCGCGGACAAGGGTGCTGTGCGCTACGTGCCCTGAGCAGATTAAAAGACATGTGAGTGGTTCCTCGTAGCAGGGTACGAGGAACCACTCACATGGTTGGTTGTCGACCGGATCAGCGGACGACCGGATTCGCTCCGTTGAGGAAGATCCAGATGCACACGCCCGCAGCGATTCCCACCGCGAGTGCGAGGAACGATCCGATGCGCGGGCGGGTCGCCCAACCGCGGCGGCCGTCGAACGCGATCTTTCCGGGTCCGGTGAGAATGATGGCCGCGGCCGCGAAGCCGAGAACGGTTTCGTACTCCACGCCGGTGGCACCGGAGAACTGCAGCCCCGGCTCCGCCACCTGCTTGAAGCACCAGGCGTTGATGATGGTCGCCAACACAGCTGCACCGGCCAGCGGCGTCGCCAGTCCCAGGATCAGCAGTGCGCCGCCGAGGGTTTCGCCGGCCGCGGCCGCGATGGCGAGGATCTCCGGGTATCGGAACCCGGACTCCTCCAGGAGATTCTGAAATCCGTCCAGCCCGGGACCGTTCCACAATCCGACGAGCTTCTGCAGTCCGTGCCCGAGGAACACTGCTCCGATGGCGACGCGTAGGACGAACAGGCCCAGATCGGTGGTGCCGCGTCGGGCCGGAACTTCCACGGTCTCGGTGCGCACCGGGGCTGCCGGGGCAGCGACCGTCGAATCGGAGGACTCACCGAGATACTCCGTCGGACGATCCGAGTACGCGTTCGAGGTGGCACCGGCCGTCGTAGCCGTCGTCGGCGTCTGGGTCGGCGAGTCGGCGAAAGCCGACGGACGGTACGTCGGGATCTTCTCTGTCGGTGCCGCATCGGTGCTCCGCTTGTCGGATGCGGAGGAATGCGGGAAGTCCAACTCGTCGTCGGTTCGGGGCAGACGATCCGAACGCTGCGCACCGAACGCTGTGGTCGATGCACCGGACGCGTCGGAACCCGAACGCGTGGGCGAAATCTTCTCGGTGGGGTTGTCGTACGGGCTCTCGGCCGGTTCGTACGAGGGATCCTGCTGGTTGGGGTCACGCGGTGTATCGGTCACCTCCCCACACTAAGGCCGACAACCCCGCGCCACCGACGTTGACGCTCACGGCCGCGTGGCGCGTCGGACTCGACGTTCCGTAACGTTCGAACCATGAAGCCGCTCGGAGCATCGTCACGAACTGCCCGCGCGGCTGTGGTCGCCCTGTCGACGACGGCTGTTCTGCTCGCCGGGTGCGCCCGATTCGACGATTCCAACTCGTCCCCGTTCACCCCCGCGCCGGATGTCGGAGCTGCCGAGCTCAAACCCACCACTCCCAGCGAGACCTCGCCCCCGGCGGGTCCGAACGCCCCGCAGCCCGTATCGGGACCGTGCGTGGATCCCGACCCGGCAGTGATCGCCACCTGCCTCGACACCACGGGCGGACTCGTAGCTCTTCCCGACGGCCAGAGCAGCCTCGTGGCAGAACGCAGGACCGGCCGCATCATGGAGGTCACCGCAGGCCGGACGCCACAGCAGGTGGCCACGATCCCCGTCGACGGCACGGGCGACGGAGGTCTGCTGGACATCGCACTTTCGCCCACGTACGCAGAGGACAAACTGCTCTACGCGCTGATCACGACGGCGTCGGATACGCGGGTCGTTCGGCTCGCGCAGGGGGACGTACCCAAGGATATCTTGACCGGAATCCCCCGCGGGGCCGCGGGAGTTCGAGGTTCCCTCGAGTTCTACACGCCGAACGAACTTCTGGTGTTGACCGGCGACAACGGCGATCCCGTCGCCGCCGCCAACCCGAACTCGTTGTCCGGCAAGCTGTTACGCGTGACATCACTGTCGCCCACTCCCACTCCCCCGCGTCCGGATATCGCGCTCAGTGGCATCGGTACAGCGGGCGACGTGTGCACCGACGGCAGCGGCAACATCTACGTCACCGACCGCACCGCCACCGAGGATCGCCTGCAGCGCATCGACAAGCTGGGAGCAGTGTTCTCCCCGGTGTGGACCTGGCCCGACCGTCCGGGTGTGGCCGGGTGCGCCGCCGGTCAGAGCGGCGTCGCGGTTGCCCTCACCACAGCGAAAGCTGTTGCAGCACTGGCCACGGACCCGAATACCGGAGCCGTGTCCGCCGAGCCGACCCTGTTGATCCAGGACAAGTACGGGCAGTTGAACGGGGCGACCAGCACGAGCGACGGTCAGATTCTGGTGGGGACGGTGAACAAGAACGGCACTGCCGTCGGCCCCACCGACGACCGCGTCGTCAAGGTGCCGTTCCCTGCCGGCGGTGGTGGCGGCTTCGACTGATCCGACAGCTCCTTCGAACGACCAGGGCGGCCGGGCAGCAATCGCTGCCCGGCCGCCCTGCTCATGCGTCGATCAGGACTGACCGCACGCCGCCAGCACGAGTTCCTTGACTCGGGCGGCATCGGCTTGTCCCCGCGTCGCCTTCATCACCGCGCCGACGATGGCGCCGGCGGCCTGGACCTTGCCACTGCGAATCTTGTCCACCACACCGGGGTTCGCGGCAAGTGCTTCGTCGACGGCGGCTTGGAGCTTGGTGTCGTCCTTCTCCAACACCAGGTTCCGCGCCGACATCACCTCTGCGGGCTCGCCCTCACCGGCCAAGACGCCGTCCACGATCTGACGGGCACCGTTGTTGTTGACCTTGCCGTCGGCCACCAAGGCTGCCACCTCGGCCACCTGAGCCGGAGTGATCGCCAGATCCCCCAATTCGACGCCGGCGATGTTGGCCTGCTGCGCCAGGTAGGACACCCACCACGACCGCGCAGCCTGCGCCGACGCGCCCGCGTCGACGGTCGCCGCCACGAGTTCGAGAGCACCCGAGTTGACCAAGTCGCGCATTTCCTCGTCGGAGACGCCCCAGTCCTTCTGAATTCGCCCGCGGCGCAACCACGGCAGCTCGGGCAGAGTGGCTCGCAGCTCCTCGATCCACGCCGCATCCGGGGCCACGGGAGCGAGGTCGGGCTCCGGGAAGTAGCGGTAGTCCTCCGCGGTCTCCTTCTTCCGGCCCGCCGTGGTGGTGCCGTCGGACTCCTGGAAATGTCGGGTTTCCTGCGTCACCTCGCCGCCGGATTCGAGCACTGCAGCCTGACGGCGCATCTCGTAGCGCACGGCGACCTCGACGCTCTTGAGCGAGTTGACGTTCTTCGTCTCGGTGCGAGTACCGAACTCGGTGGCGGACTTCCGCATCAACGAGACGTTGGCATCGCAACGCAACGAACCCTGATCCATCCGCACATCGGAGACGTTCAGCGACTTCAACAGGTCACGCAATGCGGTCACGTACGCCCGCGCCACCTCCGGGGCCCGCGCCCCGGTACCGGTGATGGTCTTGGTCACGATCTCGACCAGGGGCACACCGGCACGGTTGTAGTCGAGCAACGAATGCGATGCGCCCTCGATTCGTCCGGTTGCGCCACCGACGTGCGTCGACTTGCCGGTGTCTTCCTCCATGTGGGCACGCTCGATCTCGACGCGGAACGTGCTGCCGTCGTCGAGCACGACGTCGAGGTAACCCTCCGTGGCGATCGGCTCGTCGTACTGCGAGATCTGGTAGTTCTTCGGCTGATCCGGGTAGAAGTAGTTCTTCCGCGCGAACCGTCCCCACGGAGTGATCGAGCAATTGAGCGCCAGCCCGATACGGATCGCCGACTCCACCGCAGCAGCGTTGACCACCGGCAGTGCGCCGGGGAGGCTCAGGCACACCGGGCACACCTGCGTATTGGGCTCCGCACCGAACGCGGTGGGGCAACCACAGAACATCTTGGTGGCCGTACCCAACTCGACGTGGACCTCCATGCCGAGCACGGGGTCGAACGTGGCGAGCACATCGTCGTAATCGATCAGATCGACGGTTGCAGCAGTCATGCTCCGTAGTTTATGCATTGCATTCGCCACCCGAGTAACCACGTGTCCTCGGGCACCGATCGCTTCGGGGTCAGCCGAAGAACGCTGCTGCGTCGTCGTACCGGGTCTGAGGGACCCGCTTGAGTTGCTTGGTGGCCTCGGCCAACGACACCAGGCCGATCTCGGCACCGCGCAGCGACACCATCTTTCCGAAGTCTCCGGAATGCGCGGCATCGGTGGCGTTGACACCGAATCGCGTTGCGAGCACACGGTCGTACGGAGTGGGAGTGCCGCCGCGCTGCACGTGACCGAGCACCGTGGTGCGTACCTCTTTGTTGATGCGACGTTCGATCTCGACGCCGAGCTGATGTGCGACTCCGGTGAATCGGACGTGCCCGAATTCGTCGATACCGCCGTCGAGCAATTGCATCGACCCTTCGACGGGCTTGGCCCCTTCGGCCACGACGCAGATGAAGTGGGAGTCGCCCCGCTGAAAACGCTTGCGCACCAACGTGCATACCTCTTCGACGTCGAAGGGCTGCTCCGGGATGAGAGTCATGTGCGAGCCCGAGGCCAATCCCGCGTGCAACGCGATCCAGCCTGCGTGTCGCCCCATCACCTCCACCAGCATCACTCGCTGGTGCGATTCGGCGGTGCTGTGCAGTCGGTCGATCGCATCGGTGGCGATGGTGAGCGCCGTGTCGAAGCCGAATGTGACGTCGGTGCAATCGATGTCGTTGTCGATCGTCTTGGGGACACCGACCACCGGTACACCCTCCTCCGACAGCCACGCAGCTGCCGTCAGAGTTCCTTCACCGCCGATCGGAATCAACACGTCGATGCCGTTGTCCTCGAGGGTCTGCTTGACTCGGTCGAGACCGGCCCGCAGCACGTCGGGGTTGGTTCGAGCCGTCCCGAGCATGGTGCCGCCCTTGGTGAGCAGACGGTCGTTGCGGTCGTCGTTGCGCAGCTGGACCCGACGGTCTTCGAGAAGCCCGCGCCATCCGTCCTGGAATCCGACGACCGTGGAGCCGTATCGCGCGTCGGCGGTGCGAACGACAGCGCGGATCACCGCATTGAGCCCTGGGCAATCGCCGCCTCCGGTCAGAACTCCGATGCGCATCGATTTTGGCCTCTCTGCTCGCAGGCCCGCGGAGCGGACCGAAGTGACGAACATCAGCCTAATCGGGCGTGGGTCCCCGCGCGCGCCGGTACCGGTCGGCCTCACTTGGGCGTGACGACACCGGTTTCGTAGGCCAGCACGACCGCCTGCGCGCGGTCGCGTAGCCCGAGCTTGCTCAGCACCTTGCCCACATGGGTCTTGACCGTCTGTTCGGCCAAGAACAGCGCACCTGCAATTTCCGCATTGGACATACCGGTCGCGATCAGTTCGAGAACCTCGCGCTCGCGCGGCGTCAGATCGGCCAGGCGCGAAGGAGTGTTCCTCCGCGCACCGCGACGAGTCGTGACGTCGGAGATGAGCCGTCGGGTCACCGACGGTGCCAGCAGCGCATCGCCGGCCGCGACGACCCGTACGCCTCTGATCAGTTCCTCGGCCGGCGCGTCCTTGAGGAGGAATCCGCTGGCCCCGAGAGCCAGGGCCTCGTAGACGTAATCGTCGATGTCGAAGGTCGTCAGCATCAGGACACGGACCGGCGACGCGTGCGACGCGGACAGGATCGCGCGGGCCGCGTCGAGCCCGTTCATCTCGGGCATGCGCACGTCCATCAGCACTACGTCCGGCAACAGCCGCGCTACCTCGCTGACCGCGGTGCGACCGTTGTCGGCGTCGCCGACGACCGAGATGTCGTCCTGAGCGCCGAGCAGTGCACCGAACCCCTGCCGCACCATCGCTTGATCGTCGGCGATGAACACCGTTGTAACCACGCGTGACAGCCTAAACCGCGTCGCCGGCGTCAGCCGTTGCCGGCGGAGTCGACATTCCGGTCGGCACACGAACCGCAACCTCGAACCCACCGCCGGGCAGAGGGGCGGCATGCAGCCGGCCGTGTGCGGCCTGCGCTCGCTCGCGCATTCCCGCGATTCCGTGCCCGCCGCAATCGCTTCCGGGAGTGCGGGAGATGCTCGGGTTCGGAGCCGGTGCGTTGACCACCGTCATGTCCACGACGGCAGGGCCGATCGCGATATCCACCTCCACCTCGGCTTCGGGCGCATGGCGCGCGGCATTGGACAGCGATTCCTGCAGAATACGGAACAGGGCCAGTCCTGTTGTCTCCGAGACCGATTCGACGGTACCGGCGATGGCCCACCGCACATTCATGCCCGCTCTGCGACTTGCCTGCAATGTGCGTTCGAGATCCAGTGCACTCGGCGCGGGCGCGTCCTGCATCTGCGCTCCATCGCTACGCAGTACCCCGAGCATCCCCCGGATCTCGTTGAGCGCCTCGCGTGCACTCGCGCCGATCGACTCGAATTCTCGAGCCGCGGCCGGTGACACGTCGTCCAGTCGGTACGGCGCACTCTGGGCCTGAACGACGACCATCGACATGTGGTGTGCCACGACGTCGTGCAGATCGCGGGCGATCTTCGCCCTCTCCTCGAGAATCGTGCGGCGAGTGCGTTCGAGTTCGCTGACCTCCTCCTGCTGCGCGAGCTGCCTGCGCGAAAGAACGAGCCACCGGATCAGCAGCCCGAACACGACCACGGCAGTCAGGCCCACCGACCACCCGATTCCGTCGGAGCCCGGCATGTACGCGAAGAACACCAGCATGCTGGCCAACCACGCCACCAACAGCACCTGCGCCGGAGAACGCAGCGCGACCGCGAACAGCAACGCCAACAGGACGAGGATGTGCACCACTTGCCACGGGTAGTCGTAATCCGGAACGCGGTCGAACGCCGCCGGAATCACCAACGCGGACAGCGCCGATACCGCCCACCCCATCGCGGGATTGAGTCTGATCAGAGCGAACGGAAACGCTGCCAACGCTGCGACGAACGGTAGCAACGGAACCGAAACCTGATGCGTGACCGTCAGTGTCGGCCACGCGATCGAGTACAGAATTGCCGTCACCGCGATGATCAGCACGTCGACCGAACGGACGCCGCCGATCTGCTCGGGCACCCGGCGCCGAGCACGTACCCCGAGTTCGAGACTCGTCGACCTTTTCTTTCGCACGTCTCGAGCCTAGGCAGCATCGACCGCCGGCGTCCTCGTACCGGGGTATCGGTTCGGCATGGCTCGGAGGTATCAGGACCGCGTCGAACCGGTCCCGGGGGCACTCACCACAGCCGAACCTCGGAGCGATGCTTGCCTCGGCCGGCCGAACTTAGCGTCGATCCTCATGAGCCGGAACATATCTCGCACCCTGATGTGCGTGGCAGCTGCCATCGTCGTCGTGACCGCCACGACGGGAGCAGCAACGTCGTCACCCACCGAGGACCGTCGCTCCCCCGTGGCACAGACCGTTCGTGCACTGGTCACCGAACCCGCCGAGGACGCTGCGTCGACCATCCCGAGCGACTTCGCAGACGTCATGGGCTACCGGCCCGCGGTGCAGGACGGGATGGCGAGCAATCCCGGCGGGGATTGCTCGTCCCCGATCCCACTGCCACCCGAGTTCGAGGCTGCGTGCCGAGCCCACGACCTGGGCTACGACCTCCTCCGTTACGCGAACGCGACGGGCACGACCGTCGACCCACAGTGGCGCAGGGCGATCGACGCCCAACTCGACAGTCGCATGCACGACGCCTGTCACCATCGCACCGACGACGGGTCCCGGCAGATCTGCGACGCAGCTGCGGTCGTGGCGGCAACGGCAGTCGACCTCAATTCCTGGCGACAATCGTTCGGTGCACCGGTCGCCGAACCCGCCATGCCCCTGACACTGTTCGGAGCCGTGCTGGCGCTGACGCTGCTGATCGCGTCCGTTGTCGCGCGGTACCGACGTGTGTCGATGACCCCGACCCGCACGGACCGACGCTGATGTCCACCACGGCCATCCCGGACCGCGAGGTCGAGACCCCAGTCGCATCGGATGTCGAGTCGCCCAACCGTCTTCGCTTGCCGAGACTCGGCACGTCGGTGTCCGTTGCAGCGGCTGTGGCGATCTCCTCGGCTCCGTCACTTCTGCCCCGCTCCGCCGTCACTGCGGCCCTGTTCACCGGATTCATGGTGGCACTCGCTCTGACGGTCGCATGTGCGGGCCGACGGGTGTTCGGGCCACGACGGCCCGCGTCGCTACGGCTACGAGCGTGGACCGTCGTCACTGCTGCATTGATCTCGGGCGTCGCGTTGGCCTCGAACATGCACTGGCAGAATCGATTACGAGCCGCGATGGACGTCGAGCCGGTGAGCTGGAGCTACGCCGTCGACGTTACCGGGGGTGCCCTGTGCGTTGCGCTCGTACTGTGCGGAGCCGGTAGCGCGCTCCGGCGAATCTTCTCCGCTCTGGGCCGGAACCGTTGCGTGGCACTGCTCGTCACGGTCGCTGCATTGTCGTACACCCTGGCCGTTCCGTTCGTGCGGTCCACTCTGTCGGCCTCGTACTCGGCCTCGAACTCGGCGATGGACGACGCAGTGGCCGCCCCGACATCGGAGACGAGATCCGGCGGTCCCGGATCCTCGGCACCGTGGCGCACGCTGGGACGCGAGGGCCGCGCGTTCGCGTCGGGAGGGCAGGATCTCGACACCGTACGCACGTACGTGGGACTCGAGTCGGCCGCGACACCGGACGAGCGTGTGGCACTGGCCGTCTCCGAGATGGAACGGGCTGGAGCCTTCGAACGCAGCGTCGTCGTGGTCGCGATTCCCACCGGGTCCGGCTGGGTGGACGAGAATGCGATCACCGGGGCCGAAAGAACGTTCGGCGGTGACGTCGCGACGGTGGCGGTGCAGTACTCCGACAAGCCAAGTTGGGCGACCTTCCTGTTCGCCGAGGACGACGCCCGCCGGTCCGCGAACGCCGTGGTTCGAGCGGTCGCCACACGAGCGGCGGCGGAGCCGACCACACCGAAAGTCGTCGTGTACGGCCAGAGCCTGGGTTCGGTTGCAGGAAGTGATGCGTACCTTGCCGTGCAACAGAACATTTCGTCACTCTGCGGGGCTGTCTGGGCCGGCCCGCCCGCGGGATCGGTCGACACCGACGGTGCCGCCGTCCTGGCCAACTCCTCGGACCCCGTCGCGCGATGGTCTCTCGATCTGTTGTGGTCGCCGCCGGATACGACGACGTTCACGATCGACGCCCCACGGCCGCCGTGGTTGCCTGTCGTCGGCTTCCTGCAGACGTCCGTCGACCTGCTCGCCGCATTGGATGTCACGTCGGGCCACGGCCATCGATACGGGACCGACCAAGGCGAGGCCATGGCTCGCTGCCGCTAACGAGAGGGGCCGCCGGAAAAGGGAGTGCTGGTCCGTCAGCCGAGCAGACCGAGCCGATTGCCGAGCCAGTCCATCTCCTGATCGAGCGCCGGCGCCCAGACCTGCATCGAGTGTCCTCCCGGCAGCTCGCTGTAGTGCACATCCATGCCCGCGGCGGCGGCTGCCCGGTAGGCCCGCTCGGTCTGCGGCCTGAACTCCTCGTCGTCGGCTCCGACGACGAAGGCACCGGCAGAGTCGGGAAAGCTGTTGCGGGAGAGCACGTTCAGCGGCGTAGAACGATCGAACCGATCCTCGTCGGCCGGTGTGTCCGCCCCGTACGCAGCAAGGACCGACTCCGCTCTGGTGCCACGACGTTGTTCGTCCTCACCGGAGATGTCGAGAAATGTGGGGTACGCCGACGGGTCCGTCGTCGCGAGCTGAAGGGCGCAGGTTCCGCCGTAGGAGTACCCGCCGACCGCCCAGGATCGCGGGTCCGAGGACACGTGGAGGTTCGACCGAACCCACTGCGGGACATCGACTGTCAGATACGTCGCAGCATTACCGAGGTCCGAATCCATGCACATCGGGTTGGCTTCGGTGTCCCCCAGCCCGTCGGCAACGACGACAACCGGGGCGACGCCGCCGTGACGTGCCGCGAATGCGTCCATCGTCTGCGGTAGTCGGCCACCTTCGATCCAGTCGACCACATGGCCGGGCTGTCCCGTGAGCAACACCAGTACCGGGAGGTCGTCCGCCCCGTCGTCGTACGCGGCCGGGAGATAGACCGTCGCCGGACGAGCACGGAACTGCGACACCGTGCCGGGCACCTCCACGTCGAACAACCGGCCGTGTCCTTCGACGTGCACGACCGGCGCACGCCCGAGTGCCGACGCGGCCGTGGGGTACCGCGTCACCGTCAGGTTGGTCAGTACGGCGGTCGCCACCAGGAGCGCCGCTGCCAGGCCCAGTGCGCTCAGCCCACCGACGGGCGAGCCGAGCGGACGGCCACGGCGGATGCGAACCACGATCGCACCGGCGGCCACGATCGCCAGCACCGTGGCCGCCGCCAATCCGATGACCGGGACCGCTCCACCGAGCAAGGGCAGATGCGCCAACCGGGCGGCCCACCGATGCAGCACCTCGAACTACCGCAGATCGCCGCGGGCAGCCTCGTACGCAGCGCCGACGCGGTAGAGCCGCTCGTCTGCGAACGCGGGAGCCATGATCTGCAGACCCACCGGCAGACCGTCCTCGGACGCCAGTCCGGACGGCACCGACATCGCGCAGTGGCCGGCGAGGTTGGTGGGCAGGGTGCACAGATCGTTGAGATACATCGCCATCGGGTCGTCGACTTTGTCGCCCAACGGGAATGCCGTCGTCGGGGTCGTCGGCGATACGAGCACATCCACCTTCTCGTATGCCGCGTCGAAGTCCTGCGCGATCAAGGTGCGGACCTTCAGGGCCGAGCCGTAGTACGCGTCGTAGTAACCGGCCGACAGCGCGTAGGTGCCGATCATGATGCGGCGCTTGACCTCCGGCCCGAACCCCTGAGCGCGGGTGGTGGCCATGACCGATTCGGCGCTGTGGTGGCCGTCGTCGCCCGCACGCAGGCCGTACCGCATTCCGTCGAACCGAGCCAGGTTGGACGACACCTCGGACGGGAGAATCAGGTAGTACGCAGCCAATGCGTGGACGAAGTTGGGGCACGACACCTCGACCACCTCGGCGCCGAGCGAAGTCAATGCGGCCACTGCGGCGTCGAAGGACGAGATGACACCGGACTGATAGTTGTCCGAGTGCAACTCCTTGACCACACCCACCTTCACTCCGGTCAGGTCGCCGCGAGCGCCCTCTCGGGCCGCCTCGACGACGGGACGAACCGGGGTGTCGACCGACGTGGAATCCCGCGGGTCGTAACCCGCGATGACCTCGTGCAGCAACGCGGTGTCGAGCACCGTACGACCACAGGGTCCACCCTGATCCAGCGAGGAGGCGCAGGCGATGAGTCCGTACCGCGAGACGCTGCCGTACGTCGGCTTGGTTCCCACGGTGCCGGTCAGTGCCGCGGGCTGCCGGATGGATCCACCGGTGTCGGTGCCGATGGCCAACGGTGCCTGGAACGAGGCGAGCGCAGCCGCGCTTCCGCCTCCCGAGCCGCCCGGGATCCGGGTGGTGTCCCAGGGGTTCTTGGTCGGTCCGTACGCGGAGTTCTCGGTCGAGGAGCCCATCGCGAACTCGTCCATGTTGGTCTTGCCGAGAACCGGAATGCCCGCCGCTCGCAGCTTCGAGGTCAGCGTCGCGTCGTACGGCGACACCCACCCGTCGAGAATCTTCGAGCCGGCGGTGGTCGGCATGTCGGTGGTGGTGAACACGTCCTTGAGCGCCAACGGCACCCCGGCGAGCGGTGAGGCCGGTGCCGAGCCCGCGGCCAGCCCGGCGTCGACGTCGTTCGCCGCGGCCAGCGCCTGCGCGCTTGCCACATGCAGAAAAGCGTGAAGGTCGCCGTCGACCTCGGCAATCCGATCCAGATGTGCCCGGGTCACCTCCACCGCACTGACGTCCCGCGAGTGGATACGGTCGGCGAGCTCGGACGCGTCGAGCTTGGTCAGGTCGGTCATTCGCTCTCTCCCAGAATCTGCGGCACCGCGAAACGGCCCTCCTCGGCATTCGGTGCACCGGACAGCGACTGCTCCGGCGTCAGACCGGGAACGATCACGTCGGGACGCGTCACATTGACGATGTCGCTGGGGTTGGCTGTCGGCGCAACGTCGTCCGTCGCCACCTCGGCGACGGTCTTGACGTGATGGAGGATCGAATCCAACTGGCCGGCGAACTCGTCGAGTTCGGCGTCGCTGAGAGCCAAGCGCGACAGCCGGGCGAGGTGAGCGACCTCGTCGCGGGAGATATCGGGCACCGCGTAGACCCCTTTCACACAGTAGGAGTGGGGCCTGCAGGAACCGGCCCCGTATTTGCGCAGAGCGAACCGCACAGGTCCGCGAACGCGGTCCAGCCTAGTGCGCACCGTTTCGCCGACCTCACTCCCGGTCAGCGGTCTCGATCGGCCGCCGATCTCGCCCGCACGAGTGTCAGAATTGTCACGTCCCGCGTTGCGTGTCGAGCCGGCCAGGTCGAAGATGCAAAGATTGCTCGCGCCGGGGGTGCACAGTGTTCCCTGAACTACGCCAGACGTCGAAAGGGAGCGTGCCATGTCCTACCTGCTCCGCGTGCAGCTGCCCGACCGGCCGGGCAGCCTCGGATCGCTGGCCGTGGCCCTCGGCTCGGTCGGAGCGGACATCCTCTCGCTCGACGTCATCGAACGCGGCGACGGCTACGCGGTCGACGACCTGGTGGTCGACGTTGCGCCCGGTTCGCTTCCCGACACACTGATCACTGCAGCCGAGAACCTCACCGACGTCCGCGTCGACTCGATCCGCCCGTACACCGGCGTTCTCGACACCCATCGCGAACTGGAACTGATCGACCGGGTCGCAGCGGCATCCGACGACCGTCTGCAAGTTCTGGTCGACGGCGCTCCCCGCGTTCTGCGCGTGGGCTGGAGCACCGTGGTGGCCACCAACGCGCACGGTCCGTTCCGCCTGGTCGGTAGCCCGGGCGCACCCGAAACACACGCCGCCGAACTGCCCTGGTTCCCGTTGACCTCTCCCGCTGCACTCGACTCCGACGCAGACTGGGTACCTCAGGTGTGGCGGGACATGGACACCAAGATCGCTGCCGCTCCCCTCGGCACCACCGGCACCGTGCTGATGCTCGGCCGGCCGGGAGGGCCCGAGTTCAGGCCGTCGGAGGTAGCCCGGCTCGGTTACCTCGCCGGGATCGTCGCAACCGTCCTTACCTGATCACCGGAACTCGCCCGGTCTCCCCTACTGCTACGCGTCGGTGTCCGTCGTCGGCTCCGACACTGCGTCCGGGCCCTCGGTCAACAGACGCGTGAACCCTGCCTCGTCCAGGACCGGTACGCCGAGCTCGACGGCCTTGTCGTGCTTCGAACCGGGCGATTCACCGACGACGACGAACGCCGTCTTCTTCGAAACCGAACCTGCGGCCTTTCCACCCCGCAGCAAGATCGCTTCTTTGGCCTCGTCGCGCGAGTAGGAGTCGAGCGAACCGGTGACGACGATCGACAGGCCTTCCAGATTTCGCTCGATGGAGGCGTCTCGCTCGTCCTCCATCCGCACACCGGCATTCCGCCATTTCTCCACGATGGCCCTGTGCCAGTCGACCTCGAACCATTCGGACACAGCAGCCGCGATGGTGCCGCCCACCCCGTCCACCGCCGACAACTCCTCGACGGACGCTGCTTCGATGCGCTCGAGGCTGCCGAATTCTCCGGCGAGGGCTCGTGCAGCGGAGGGGCCGACGTGGCGAATGGACAGGCTCACCAGCACTCGCCACAGAGGCTGATTCTTGGCGGAGGACAGATTGTCGAGCAGTTTGCGCCCGGTGGCCGACAATGCGCCCGATTTCGTGCGGAAGATCGCAGTCTTCATCAGGTCTTCTTCGGTGAGCGAGAACAAATCGCCCTCGTCCTCGATCGCACCGGTGGCCAGAAGATCCGTCGCCGCTTCGTATCCGAGACCCTCGATGTCGAAACGCTGCCGTTCGGCCACGAAGAACACACGCTCACGGCGTTGCGCCGGGCAGAACTGCGAATTGGGGCAGCGCAGGTCCGCGTCGCCGTCCTTCGCCGGTGCCAACGGCGTCGAGCATTCCGGGCATTCGGTGGGCATGACGAATTCGGTCTCGTCGCCGGTCCTCGCGTCGACGACCGGGCCGAGCACCTCCGGAATGACCTCTCCCGCTTTGCGAATCGTGACGGTGTCACCGATCAGAACACCCTTGCGCTTGACCTCCGACGCGTTGTGCAGGGTCGCGAGAGACACCGTGGACCCCGCGACGAGCACCGGCGTCATGTACGCGAACGGAGTCACTCGACCGGTTCGGCCGACGCTGACGCGAATGTCCAGCAGGGTGGTGGTGACTTCCTCAGGTGGGTATTTGTACGCGATGGCCCACCGCGGTGCTCGCGACGTCGTTCCGAGCCGACGGTGCAACGACATCTCGTCGATCTTGACCACCAGGCCGTCGATCTCGTGCTCGACGTCGTGGCGGTGCTTGTCCCAGTACTCGACCTTCTCGACGACGGCATCGATGCCCTGCACGCGCGTCGTGTGGGTCGAGATCGGCAGACCCCACGCCTGCAGAGCCTCGTAGGCGTGCCACTGCGAATCGGGGGTGAAGCCGACCATCCGTCCGAATCCGTGACAGATCATGCCGAGACGCCGCTTCGAGGTCACGGCCGGGTTCTTTTGGCGCAGCGAGCCCGCCGCCGAGTTCCGTGGATTGGCGAACGGGGGTTTGCCCTCTTCGACGAGCGCCGCGTTGAGCGCCTGAAAGTCCTCGAGCCGGAAGAACACCTCACCGCGCACCTCGAGCAGCTCCGGAATCGGATATTCGGCGCTGCCGGTCAAGGTATCGGGGATGTCGTCGATCGTCCGAGCATTGAGCGTGACGTCCTCGCCGGTCCGCCCGTCACCTCGGGTCGCACCGCGCACGAGAGTGCCGTTCTCGTACACCAGGTTCAACGCCACACCGTCGATCTTGACTTCGCACAGGTAGTGCAGATCCGGACCGGCCTCGGTCTCGACCCGCTTGGCCCACGCACGGAGCTCGTCGTGATCGAACACGTTGTCCAAGCTCAGCATTCGTTCCAGATGGTCGACGGCGGTGAACTCCGTCGCGAAACCACCGCCCACGAGTTGGGTCGGTGAGTCGGCCGTACGCAGGTCCGGGTGGGCTTGTTCGAGATCGTTCAGTTCGCGCAGCAGGGCATCGAATTCACCGTCCGAGACGATGGGCGAATCACGTACGTAGTAGCGGAATTGATGTCCACGTACTTCCTCGGCCAGTGTCTGCCACCGCTCGCGGTCGGCAGGGGTGGCAGGATCGAGTTCGACTCCGGCAGCCTCGGCGGCATCGTCGGTTCCTGCAGGCAGTTCGGTCGGCTCAGGCACGTGACGAAGATTATCCGACGGCACCGACATCGAAACGATCCTGCGTCCGGAAGGCTATCTGCCCATCAGGCCCAGCAGCAGGGTGGCGGCGATCAACGCCACCGCGCAGATTCCGGCAGTCAGCGCGAATCCGGTCAGGAAGTCGTCGGAGTAGATACCGCCGAGGACGGAGGCCATCACCGAGAGCAGGACACCGGCGGGCAGACCGCGCCGCTGGGCGTCCGAGAGTCGATACATGTCTCGATCATCGCAGATCCCCGTGTCAGATCTCGTCGACGACCACACTGTTCCCGCCGGACTGCTTGGACCGGTACATCGCCGCGTCCGCCGTGCGAGCCGCTCGTCCCACGACGGAGGTGCCCACGTCCCACAGCGCGGAGTCCTCACGCAGCAGTGCCATACCGACGCTCGCCGTGACCGGAATGTCGTCCCGGTGGTCGCACAGCACGCGCACCACATCGACGCCGAGGTCGACGGTGCTCTGCGCATGTCCGACGACGGCCAGCAGAAATTCTTCGCCACCGGTTCGCGCGAGCACTCCGCCGTGGTGGCGGGCGAGTCTGCGCAGCCGATCCGCGACCCGGACGATGACCTCGTCGCCCCGGCTGTGGCCGTAGCGGTCGTTGACGGCCTTGAACTTGTCGATGTCGACCACCAGGAACGCCATCGACAGTCCGCGTTTGTTCGCGAGCTGCCACAGGTCGAGCAGTTCACTGTCGATACCGCGGCGGTTGTACACCCCGGTCAGAGGATCGAGTACCGACCGCTTGGCGTCGTTGGACAACGTCGTCCACGCCACCTGCGCGAACACCGGTACCGCCACCGTTGCCAGCAACAGCACCACCGTCGCCGTCGCGACCGCCGGTCCGTCGACGGCAACCACCTCGCCGTCCATCACAGCGAGGAACGTGCGAATACCGAAGCCGATGATGAACGTCGCCGTCCACACCAGGTGGGCTACGAGCAATCGAGGACTGAGGAAATACGTACAGAACGCTCCGGTGACGGCGAACAGCACCGTTCCGATCAAGGACGCGACCGGCGCGTACAACACCAGCACCGAGGTCGTCAGAATGTCGCCGAACGCCAGGAACCCGACGAAGAACTTCTTCCCGGGGATCGGGCCGAACACGCACCGTGCGGCAACGAGTACCTGCGTGAACAGGACGAAGAAGACCCACCCGATTGCCGGCGAGCCGGTGGGGCCGAGATCGCTGAACAACATGAGAATCGACGTGAGGGCATACATCAGGACGGCGGTGCCGAAGACGACCCGGATGATTCCCGTCAGTGGACGAGTGGACCGGTGGTTGAGGATCCATTCGAAGTCGTGCGGAGCCCGGTACCAATCCGACGAGGCGGCGGCGAGTTTGGCCAGAACTCCGCGTCGATGCCGGCCGGAACGTCGGAGGGAGGCGACTTCATCGAAGCCGCGACCACCTGATGCCATGTACGAACTCCCACCGATTCAAAGCAGACCCCCGACGGCCGTGTGAATGATGTCACACCTGTTGTGCGTCCCGAACGACCCGGGACGGAGCCGCAGGACGCTCCAGGCATTCCGACTCGGCACACTGTGTTTCGTCACAATGTCCCGGTCCGTGGTCACAACGATTCGGGTGCGTCCCGATAAGCCGCGACAACCTCGTGGGTGAGAGCCGTTGCTCGACGAGCCCACTCGGGCGTGCTTCCGGCCAAGCCGCAGGACGGCGTCACCGACACCTGCGAAGCGAGTATCGAACGATCGAAGCCGAGGCTGTCGACCAACTTCACACCGGGCTCGGCGCACTCGCGCCACAAGGGTGGTCGGTCCGGGGTTGCCGACGGCACCGATCCCAGTACGAGGGTCTTGCCGGCCTGGAGCAGCTCTCCCAGCGCATCGAGGTCGGTTCGGCGCAGCTCGTGTGCATCCACGGCCACCGCGACGGCTCGGGTTCGGCGCAGCAGATCGACGGGAGCTCCCCCGTCACAGCAGTGCACAGCGACCGGTAACGCGATGGTGTCGATCAGTGAGTCGAGCAGGTCCAGAACCTCCGGTTCCGGGATCGCGCGCACCGAGTCGATACCGGTGATCCCGGTCAGACTGCCCGCGAGAACGGCGGCGAGACTGGGTTCGTCGAGTTGGACCACCACGTTCGCCGAGAGTCTGCGTGCCACTTCTGCGCAGTGCAGGCGCAGCCCTTCGCCGAGGGATTCCGCGAAGTGCCGTAGAGCGCCGCGGTCGGTCAGCGCGCGGTGTCCGTGCCGCAATTCGACCTGCGCGGCCATGGTGAACGGTCCTGCAGCCTGCACCTTGATGGTCCGGCCGGCACCGCGTAGTCCCGCGACCTCCCACAGTTCCTCGAGCACGTCCAGATCCTCGGTGAGAAAGTCGGTCGCACGGCGACCGGCCAGCATCGGACGCGGTACGACGCGGTAGCCCGACGTCCGGACGTCGAGTTCGACGTCGACCATGATGGCTCCGGTGCGGCCGATCATGTCGGCACCGAGCCCGCGCCCTGGCAGTTCGACCACGTGTGGCAGTTCACCCAGCTCGCCGAGGACGATGGCGACGGCCTCACGAACGTCGGTGCCGGGCCACGAACCTATGCCGGTCGCCAGCCCTCCGAACGTGCTCGGGGTCACTCGCGCTCGGATCGGGTGCCCGAGATGGTCGAGCTGCCGATCACGATGTCACCGTGAATGTCCTTGCGGTACAACACCGCTGCCTGCCCTTTGGCGACACCGGTCAAGGGTGCCCGGAGCTGGATCTCCATCCCGTCGCCGACGGCCTCGGCAACCGCGTCGGTCAGCCCGCCGTGCGCCCGAACCTGTACGACGCATTCGATGGGCCCGGTGGGCGCGGTGCCCTCGGTCCACACTGCGCGGTCTCCGGTGATGGACCAGACGTCCAGCTTCTGCGCCGAACCGACCATGACGGTGCCGGTGTCCGGTTCGATCGAGGTGACGTAGCGCGGACGGCCGTCCACGGCCGGTCCTTCCACCCCGAGACCCTTACGCTGGCCGATGGTGAAGCCGTGCACACCGTCGTGGTCCGCCAACTCGGCTCCGGTCTCGGAGTCGACGACCTTGCCGGGACGAACGCCGATGTGTGCGCCGAGGAAGGCCCGGGTGTCGCCCGAGGGAATGAAGCAGATGTCGTGACTGTCCGGCTTGTCGGCGACGGCGAGACCCCGCTCGGCTGCTTCCTCGCGGATCTCGGACTTGGGGGTGTCGCCGATGGGGAACATCGCACGCGAGAGCTGCCCGCGGTTCAGGACGGCCAGCACGTAGGACTGATCCTTGTCGGCGTCCACCGCACGCCGCAGAACTCCGTCGTGCAGTTGCGCGTAGTGCCCGGTCGCGACGGCGTCGAAGCCCAGTGCCAACGCGCGGTCCGCGAGCGCGGAGAACTTGATCTTCTCGTTGCACCGCAGGCACGGGTTGGGAGTCTCCCCCGCGGCGTACGAGGCGACGAAGTCGTCGATGACGTCTTCTTTGAACCGATCCGCGAAGTCCCAGACGTAGAACGGTATTCCGAGGACGTCGGCAGCTCGGCGTGCATCCCCGGCGTCTTCTTTCGAGCAGCACCCGCGAGAGCCGGTCCGCAGCGCCCCGGGAGCGGTGGACAGCGCCAGATGAACGCCCACGACGTCGTGCCCCTCGTCGACGGCTCGAGCCGCGGCGACTGCGGAGTCGACTCCCCCGCTCATGGCAGCAAGAACACGCATCAGCGATTTCCTCCTCGAGCTCCGACGCCGGCGAGTCCGGCGGCACGAGCACGTTCGACGACCTGCGGCAGGGCCGCAAGCACAGTGGTGATGTCCGAATCGGACGAGCCGGTTCCCAAAGAGAACCGAAGGGATCCGCGGGCCACGCCCGGATCGCACCCGAGCGCGATCAGAACATGGCTCGCGCTCGCCACACCCGCCGTGCAGGCGGATCCCGTCGAGCATTCTATGCCCGCGGCGTCGAGAAGCATCAACAGCGAATCCCCCTCGCACCCGGGGAAGGTGAAGTGCACGTTTCCGGCGAGCCGCCCGTCGCCCTCCGGGCCGTTGAGGATGGCGTCGGGCACCACCTCGCGAACCCCGGTGATGAGTCGATCACGCAACGCGCGAGTTCGTTCCCCGTGCAGCGACAGATTCTGCACCGTCGAGCGCAGTGCGGCCGCCATCGCGACGACGCCGGCCGTGTCGGGCGTGCCGGACCGGACGTCACGTTCGTGTCCACCACCGTGGAACAGCGGCACGCACGGGACCTGACGGCCCAGCAACAGGGCTCCGACGCCCTGCGGGCCCCCGAACTTGTGTGCGGCGATACTCAGGGCGGACAGACCGCTGTCGGCGAATCCCACTGGTAGGTGCGGTACGGCCTGCACGGCGTCGCTGTGCATCGGAACGCCGTACTCCGCGGCCACCGATGCGAGTTCGGCGATCGGCATGACGGTGCCGATCTCGTTGTTGGCCCACATGACCGTCACCAGCGCGGTCTCGTCTGCGTGCAGAGCCAGCTCGGCGCGCAGCACATCGGGGGTGACCCGGCCTTCGTCGTCGACCGGGAGCCAGGTGACAGTCGCCCCTTCGTGCGCGACGAGCCACTCCACCGCGTCGAGCACGGCGTGATGCTCCACCGAGCTGGCGATGATCCTGGTCAGTGCGGCGTTCGAGTCTCGACGGGCCGAGAAGATGCCCTTGACGGCGAGATTGTCGCTTTCGGTACCACCGGAGGTGAAGATCACCTCGGACGGGCGCGCACCGAGGTCCGCGGCGATCGACTCGCGAGATTCTTCGACTCGGCGACGGGCGGACCGGCCCGAGGTGTGCAGCGACGACGCGTTCCCGACGGTGCCGAACACCGAGTTCATCGCCTCGATCGCACACGGCAACATGGGAGTGGTCGCGGCGTGATCGAGGTACACCGATGGCTGCGGCGGGGCGGGGGCAGGCGTACTGCGCACAGAAGGCATAACGCGCTCGACGATACCCGGTCGAGCGACCGCGGACCTACCTGCGCGAGGTGGGTCCACGGTCGCCCGGTTCAGCTGTGGATCAGGCGGCCGCAACCGTCGGCGCGCTGGGGCTTCGCTCGGCTTCGGCCACCACCTCGTGCACCGTCGGGTCGTAGACGTCCTTCCGGGGTCGTTCCGCAGGCTCCATTCCGTCGTCGCGTCGAATCGCCACCTCGCAGCGCCGCGCGAGGTCGTGTCGATCGCCGCCGGGCGCTTCCGGGGCGGTGAACTCGACCTCGGCGCGCAGTCCGGCGAGCCGGAAGATGCGGCCGATCGACGCTCCGATCGTCTCGTCTCCGACGAAGCACGTCGCGGTGGTCGGTTCGCCGTGTCGATCGAGATAGCGCAGCCGGATGGGCTGCACCCACGTCTCGGAATCGATGGCAGCCTGCAACAGGGCCGGGCGAAGCGATCCGTAGGCCAACCCACACCAGGTGGTGGCCTCGGGGAACACGACGACCGATGCGCCCGCGCGGATTCGGTCGGCAACCTGGTCGACAACGGCCGGGAGCTCACGCAGTCGTGCGCGATCGATGGGAAGCACCTTCATGGCCCGGGCCAGTCGCCCGAGTAGCGGCCAGTCCACCAGATCGGCTCGCGCAACGAACGTCGACGGGCGCACTGCCGTGAGGACGACGACGTCGGTCCACGAAATGTGTCCGGAAACGTGCAGGGCACCACCTGCCGTACGCGACCGCTCCCGCTCCGAGCGTGTATCGAGCACGGTGAGATCGATGCCGATGGCCGATAGCAGCATCCGAGCGCCCAGCCGCGTCAACGCGTGCCGAACCCGGGGAAAGGGCACCCCCAGGACGACCAACAGCGGCAACAGCGCAAAGGCCGCGATCGCCGCAGCGATGCGCAGAACGAGGACGATTCGACACACCGTGGGCGGATTCTTCGGCAGACACCCGTCACCGCACGGCGAGGACGGCATCCAGGCGTGTGCGCGAACCAGGGGTTGCGTCATCGGGCACCCGACTCGAATGTCGTTGCTGCAGAACGAAGACGGTCCAGATACCTGGTGTTGGCCTCGTGCAGGCCGAGGAGCGCGACGAAATCCGCCACTCCGAATTCCGGGTCGTGGGCGGGCTCACCGCAGATGGAGGCACCGAGCCGGAGGTACCCGTTCATCAACGGCGGCATGGACGTTCGCTTCGCGGCCGGAATGTCGAGGAGATCGACGCCGTCGACGACCACGGGGTTGTAGGGCACGACCCGCCTGTCGACCGCTGTCGCGTGTCGATCCAACAGCCGGTCGCGAACACCACGCACGTTGGCCCCGACCGCTTCCCCGGGAGCCGATTGCATCGGAACCGACACGCAACCCATCACCCACTCGTATCCCGTCACGTCGAGGTAGTGCAGGATTCCCGCCCACATCAGGCCGAGGACCGACCCCGATCGGTGGTCGGGATGCACAGCAGCCCTACCCATTTCGACGATGTTCATCCCGACGGGATCGAGCGCGGAGATGTCGAATTCGGTTGCGGTGTAATAGCCGCCTGCCGTCACCGCGGCCTGCGGCGGCAACATGCGATAGCAACCGACGAACGTGTCGGTCCACTGGTCGCGAACGAGAAGGTGGTCGCAGAAATCGTCGAACCGGTCGGCGTCCAGACCGTCCGTGTCGGTGGGTATGGCAAAGCCGGGCTCGGAGGCGAACACGTCGTAGCGCAGGCGCTGCGCCGCGAGTCGGTGTTCGGGGTCGGTGGACAACACGAGCGAATAGCGGTCGGTGGCCGGGACGATCGATGCAGTCGAGCTCATGACGGAAGTGGTCATGAGGTGTGTCTAACGAGTGGGGAAGACTACCGGGCATCGCCGAGGAGAAGTGTCGGAAGAGTTTGCATGAACACGATTGCGCCCGCCGAAACGCGACGGGCCCCCACCGCAATCGCGATGAGGGCCCGTCGAGCAGAGATTTTCGCCGAGAGGCTATCCCTTGTGCTTCTTGACGGCCTCGGTCAGCTGAGGCGCGACGTTGAACAGGTCACCGACGATGCCGTAGTCGGCGATCTCGAAGATGGGAGCTTCCTCGTCCTTGTTCACCGCGACGATGGTCTTCGAGGTCTGCATGCCGGCACGGTGCTGGATGGCTCCGGAAATGCCGAGTGCAACGTACAGCTGCGGGGAGACGGTCTTGCCCGTCTGGCCCACCTGGAACTGGCCCGGGTAGTAACCGGAGTCCACGGCGGCACGCGAGGCACCCACTGCGGCACCCAGCGAATCTGCCAGATCCTCGACGACGGTGAACTTGTCGGCGCTGCCGACGCCACGGCCACCGGAGACGACGACCGTTGCTTCGGTCAGTTCCGGACGGTCGCCGCCGACGATCGGGTCACGCGAGGTGACCTTGACGGTGCCCTCTTCCTGCGCCGGGACCTCGACGGTCTCGCGGGTTCCCGCTCCGGCCTTCGGCTCTGCCTCGACTGCGCCGGGGCGCAGCGAGAGGACGGGGACGTCGCCGTTGGCCTTGGCCTCGACGGTGAACGCACCACCGAAGATGGAGTAGACGGCACTGCCGTCGCCGTTGATCGCGACGACGTCGTTGTGGTAGCCCGAGCCCAGACGGGCGGCGAGGCGGCCGGCAACTTCCTTGCCCTCGATCGTCGCTGCGGTGATGATCGCCGCAGGCGAGACCGACTCGGCGAGGGACGACAGGACGTCGACCTTCGGCGTGACGAGAAAACCGTCGACGTCGTCGGACTCGGCGACGTAGATCTTCTCGGCACCGGCCTCGGTCAACGCGTCGGCGACCTTGTCGGCGGTACCGACCGGGCCGGTGACGACCGCGGACGGCTCACCCAGTGCGCGGGCCGCGGTGATCAGCTCGGAGCTGACCTTCTTCAGTGTTCCTTCGACGTGCTCCACGAGCACGAGTACTTCTGCCATGACTTTGCTCCTCGTTGGTCTTCGATTGCTCGGTGGGGCGGGATCAGATGATCTTCTGGCCTACGAGGTAGGTGGCGATCTTGTCGCCGCCGTCGCCCTCGTCGGTGAGCCGCTCGCCGGCAGTCTTGGGAGGCTTGGGGGTGGACGAGGTGACCGTCGTTCCGGCGTTGTCGACGCCGACGATGCCGTCCTCGACACCGATGTCGGCCAGAGTGATGGTCTGCACCGTCTTCTTCTTGGCGGCCATGATTCCCTTGAACGACGGGAACCGCGGCTCGTTGATCTTCTCGGTGACGCTCACGATGGCGGGCAGCGTGGCTTCGAGTCCGAAGATGCCCTCGTCGGTCTCGCGCTCGCCGGTGACCTTGCCGTCTGCGACGGACAGCTTGCGCAGCTGCGTCAAGGCCGGGATCTGCAGGTATTCGGCGATGATCGCCGGAACTGCGCCGGTGCGGCCGTCGGTGGCCTCGTTACCCGCGATGATGAGATCGGCAGGCTCGTCGTTCTCGAACGCGACGTTGCCCAGTGCCGCAGCCAGGGCGTACCCGGTCTGGATGGCGTCGGAGCCGTGCAGGCTCGGGTCGTTGAGGTGTACCGCGCTGTCCGCGCCCATCGACAGAGCCTTGCGGATCGCGTCGGTGGCGCGATCGGGGCCTGCGGACAGAACCTTGACCTCACCGCCCTGAGCTTCCTTGATGAGCAGGGCTTCTTCGACGGCCCGCTCGTTGATCTCGTCGAGAACGGCGTCTGCAGCCTCGCGATCGAGGGTGTAGTCACCGTCGCTGAGCTTGCGCTCGGACCATGTGTCTGGAACCTGCTTGATCAAAACAACGATGTTCGTCATGGGTCTGCGTCGACCTCCTGGTCATGTTCTGCTGATCGTGAGTGTTCTAACGGTTGCTGCAAGTCGAACGGTTGGTGCAGTTCTACGTTCCGCTACGAGGTTACCCCACCGTAGTTACTGGTGGGTAACTTACCTCCCTGCCCGATCGACCATACATCCGCACCCCGACTGTTATGGAGACCACGTTGGCTTACCTCATCGCCGGAGGCACTAACCTTCCGTCGGTGAACGATTCATCGGCTCGGACACCGGCACCGGAACCACTCCCCCTCACCGGCGAGCGAACTGTGCCCGGCATCGCCGAGGAGAACTACTGGTTCCGCCGTCACGAGGTGGTCTACCGCGCCCTCGCAGAGCGGTGCCGCGACCGCACGGTGCTCGAAGCCGGATCGGGAGAAGGCTACGGAGCCAACATGATTGCCGAGGTTGCGGCCTGCGTCGTCGGCCTCGACTACGACGTCTCGGCCGCGACGCACGTCCACGCGCGCTACCCCGCGGTGACGATGGTGCGCGGCAATCTCGACCGCCTTCCGTTCGCGGATTCCTCGGTCGGTGTCGTCGTCAACTTCCAGGTCATCGAACACCTCTGGGATCAAGGAGCGTTCCTGGCCGAAGTGCACCGCGTCCTCGAGCCCGGCGGCACGCTGCTGATCAGCACACCGAACCGCATCACCTTCTCGCCCGGACGCGACACTCCCCTCAACCCCTTCCACACCCGCGAACTCGACGCGGCAGAACTGACCGAGTTGCTCGTCGCCGCCCGCCTCGAGGTCACCGAGCTCACCGGAGTCCGGCACGGCAGCACGCTGGCCGCCCTCGACGCCAAACACGGCGGATCCTTCATCGACGCGCAGATCGAACGAGCACTCGCCGGTGAACCCTGGCCTGCCGAACTCGCCGAGGACGTCGCCGCGATCACCATCGCCGACTTCGACATCGCGGCCGATCGAATCGACGACAGCCTCGACCTGGTCGCCGTCGCCCGAAAGAGCTCGGCTGCGGTGATCGGGTGACATCCGGTGCCACCGTGCCGGGCATGTTCTCCCTCGTCCTGCACTCCCACCTGCCCTGGTTGGCCAATCACGGCAGGTGGCCCGTCGGCGAGGAATGGCTGTACCAGTCCTGGGCCGACTGCTACCTCCCACTGACCGCGGCACTGGAACGGCTGGCCGACGACGGTTACACCGACGTCCTCTCGCTCGGCGTCACCCCGGTACTCGCGGCCCAGCTCGACGATCCGCATTGCCTGGCCGGCATGCACCATTGGCTCGGAAACTGGCAGCTACGCGCGCACGAGGCAACCGACCCCGCGCTCTCGATACGTGAACACCGGGCATCCGCCGCGGCTCTGGACCGCTTCGAGACGCGATGGCGACACGGCGGCTCGGCAGTACTTCGTCCGCTGATCGACACGGGCATCGTCGAACTGCTGGGTGGGCCGCTCGCGCACCCGTTCCAACCGTTGCTCGACGAAAGACTGCGGCGGTTCTCCCTGAGCGAGGGCCTACGCGACGCCGCCGCCCGATGGGGCACCACGCCCCGCGGTATCTGGGCACCGGAATGCGGATTCACCCCCGGCATGGAAACCGAATACGCGGCCGCAGGTGTCTCGCACTTCATGGTCGACGGCCCCGCCATGCGGGGCGACACCTCCCTCGGCCGGCCCGTGTGGGATTCGGACGTCGTCGCGTTCGGGCGCGATCTCCCGGTCAGCTACCGCGTCTGGTCACCGAAGTCCGGCTACCCAGGCCACGGTGCCTACCGGGATTTCCACACCTACGACCACGCGACCGGACTCAAACCGGCCCGGGTCACCGGCCGCACCGTCGACTCGAACGACAAGGCTCCCTACGAACCCGAGCGTGCCGCGGCAGCAGTGGACCGTCACGTCGCCGACTTCGTCGACGTGGTGCGTCGGCGCTTGATCTCCGAATCCGAGCGGATCGGCCGCGATGCCGTGGTGGTGGCCGCGTTCGACACCGAACTGTTCGGACACTGGTGGCACGAGGGGCCACAGTGGCTCGAGAAGTTGATGCGCGCACTGCCCGCCGCGGGAGTCACCGTCGGAACGCTGAACGATGCCCGGGAACGGGGATACGTGGGAGCCCCACTCGAACTGCAGGATTCTTCCTGGGGATCGGGCAAGGACTGGCGCGTGTGGGCGGGCGACGACGTCGCCGACCTGGTGAAGCTCAACGCCGAGGTGTCCCGGACCGCGCTCGATGCCGTCGACGCCTCCCGTGCCGTCCGAAGCCGGGCGGGTGGCCCCGAACTGCGCAATCGAGTCGACGATCAGATTCTGCGTGAGACACTCATGGCCGTGGCCAGCGACTGGGCGTTCATGGTCAGCAAGGACTCCGCGGCCGGATACGCCCGAGAGCGAGCTCACGTCCACGCACATGCGCTACGTGAAATCGCTGCCGCGCAGCAGCACCCGGCCC
Organism: Rhodococcus sp. NKCM2511; assembly: GCF_014905595.1. NCBI lineage: Bacteria > Bacillati > Actinomycetota > Actinomycetes > Mycobacteriales > Nocardiaceae > Rhodococcus > Rhodococcus sp. NKCM2511. The sequence goes on from NZ_BNHJ02000001.1 coordinate 738,030, forward strand.
GAGCCGAAGAATTGGCACGGCAATGGAATCACGCAGACGGACTGTTCGCGGCGCTGGACGCACGCAGACTGCCCGGTGCACGCCGAGAAGGCCCAGGGGGGCGTAGATGAGAGTTCTGATGGTGTCGTGGGAGTACCCACCCGTCGTGGTCGGCGGGCTGGGTCGCCACGTTCATCACCTGGCGACCGAGCTGGTGCGCTGCGGGCACGAGGTCGTCGTTCTCTCTCGCCGACCCACCGGCACCGACGCGTCCACCCATCCCACCTCCCACCACATCGAGGACGGCGTACTGGTGGTCGCCGTCGCCGAGGATCCGGCGCACTTCGTGTTCGGAGAGGACATGCTCGCGTGGACTCTGGCGATGGGGCACGCCATGGTGCGGGCAGGGGTCGCCCTCGGTAAACCCGGCCTCGGCGACGGCTGGCAGCCCGATGTCGTCCACGCCCACGACTGGCTGGTCGCGCACCCGGCCATCGCTCTGGCGGAGTTCTACGACGTGCCGCTGGTCTCGACCATCCATGCCACCGAGGCCGGACGCCACAGCGGCTGGATCTCGGGCACCGTCAACCGCCAGGTCCATTCGATCGAATGGTGGCTCGCGAACGATTCCGACGCGATCATCGCGTGCTCGGCGTCGATGAAGGACGAGGTCACAGCCCTGTTCGACGTCGCCGAATCGACGGTCTCGGTCATTCACAACGGCATCGACGGATCCGCGTGGAGTTTCCGACGCCGACAGCCCCGCTCCGAGCCCGCGAAATTGCTCTTCGTCGGTCGTCTGGAATACGAGAAGGGCATCCAGGACGCCATAGCCGCTCTGCCACGCGTCAGACGAAGTCACCCCGGCACCACGCTGCACATCGCCGGCGAAGGCACTCAGTTCGGGTGGCTGGCAGGTCTGGCACGCACCCACCGCGTCGCCAGGTCGGTGTCGTTCCTCGGCAACCTGAACCACTCCGATCTGCTCGGATGGCTGCACGGCGCCGACGCCATCGTCCTTCCCAGCCGGTACGAACCCTTCGGCATCATCGCCCTCGAGGCCGCGGCAGCAGGCATTCCGTTGGTGGCATCGACGGCCGGCGGACTCGGCGAGGCGATCGTCGACGGCGTCACCGGGCTGTCCTTTCCGCCGGGTGATGTGGCCGCGCTGACGGCGGCGGTGCGGCGGGTGTTGGACAACGCCGATGCGGCGCAGGAGAGAGCCGTCGCCGCTCGGGAACGTCTCACCGTCGACTTCGACTGGAAGCACGTCGCGGAGTCGACGGCTCGGGTGTACCTCGAAGCCAAGCGCAAGGTTCGCCATCCGCTGGGTCGCCCGCACATCGTCGAACGCGCCCTGCCCGATCGCAGCTGACCCCATGTGAGTGGAACCTCGTAGTCCACTACGAGGTTCCACTGACATGGGTCTCAGCTCTCCCGCGCCGCCTCGGCCTGACCGAGAGCCTTCTTGCGCGCGATGTCTTCGAGTGCCGCGATGTACTTAGCTCGCTCGGCTGCGCCGGCCTCCCAGGCCGTCTTGCGATTGCGGACGACTTTGGCCGGGGCACCGACGGCGATGCTGTAGTCCGGAATCTCACCCTTGACGACGGCATGGGCACCGAGGACGCAGCCTCGCCCGATTCTGGTTTCCCGCAGGATCGTCACCTTGGCGGCGATCCAGGTGTCGGGTCCGATTCGTACCGGGCCCTTGACGATTCCCTGGTCCTTGATGGGCATGTTCACGTCGTCCATCCGGTGGTCGAAATCGCAGATGTAGCACCAGTCGGCTACGAGCGTCGACGCGCCGATCTCGATGTCGAGGTAGGTGTTGACGACGTTGTCCTTGCCGAACACCACTTTGTCTCCGATGCGGAGCGAACCCTCGTGGCACCGGATGGCATTGCCGTCGCCGATGTGGACCCACCGACCGATCTCGAGGCGAGACAGTTCAGGGGTCGAGTGAATCTCGACGTTCTTGCCGAGGAAGACCATGCCCCGCAGGATCACGTGCGGGTTCGCGAGCTTGAACTTGGCCAGACGGTAGTACCGAACCAGGTACCAGGGGGTGTAGGCCTTGTTGGCGAGCACCCAGTCGAGGGACGCCCGCGTGAGAAACCGCGCCTGCTCGCTGTCGCGTCGTCTCGACCCGCGCCAGCGTGTTCGCAGCGGCGCGTTCCACATACTCGTCATGGACGTTCACCCTAGTTTCTCGCTCGCCCGCTCTCTGCCGGCACCCGTCAGCGGGCTAGTGTTGTCTCTCGACCGATGCCCGGGCATCGGCGCAGCAGGCCGAGCGACCGCCGATCGAAAGGGCACAACGGACATCATGGGGAGTGCTCGAATGCGTGTCGGGTTCGGTGCAGGTTCGACGTCCGGAGCAGGCAAGGGTCTGACTGCATTGGCTGCGACGGTCCTGTTGACCCTTGCCGGGTGCAGCACGGAACCTGCTGCCATCGAACCGCTCTCGCCCGACTCCTGGCCCGCGGCGCACGCGAACCTTCGCAACAGTGGCTCGACGGACGTATCGGTCGGTGCTCCACTGACGCTGGACTGGACTCGACCCACCGGCGGCACCGTGACGTCACCGGTATCGATCGGCTCGAACGGTCAGATGTTCGTCACTGCCGCAACCGAATCGGGTTGCAATCTGTTCTCGTTCGAGATCGAGTCCGCCCGCAAACGCTGGTGCAACCGGATCGGCCCTTCCGTGGTGACCGCCACCCCCACCGTCGATTCTGCGATCAACGTCTACATCGGCGACGAAGGCGGGCTGAACTCGTACAACGATCACGGGCAATTACGTTGGCGTACACCGGTATACGGTGTTCCGAAATCCGCCCAGTTCTTGGGCGACGGCAGCGTGCTGTCGATCACCCAGATGGGTCAGGTCAGTGTCCTCGATTCCCAGAACGGCCAACTGCGAGTACCCATTCTCGATCTCGTTCCGGCACCGGACTTCTTGACCGACCCCGATGCGGACTTCGAGCCGATGGACACCGGACTCGCCCAGTGCAGTTCGGGCGAATCCGAATGCGCTGTGCCCGCCGCGCCCGCGGTGGACCGCGACAGCGACGCCATCTACCTGACCCTGTGGCGACCGGGTTCGATTGCGCCGCAACTGGTCTCGCTGCAGTACTCCCGCGACGGCGCACCTGGCCTCGTCGAACGGTGGTCCTCGGAGCTCCTCCCTGCAGGCGTCGCGTCGAGCCCGGTGCTCTCCGAGGACGGAACGACGGTCTACATCGCCGACGTCGACGGGCGACTGACCGCATTCGACACCTCAGACGGGAAACAGAAGTGGACCGAGGGCACGGGACTCGGAATCGGAGGCAGTCCATCGATCGCCTCGGACGGCACCATCGTCCCGGCCGGCGGCGACGGCACCCTGATGGGACTTCGAGACAACGGCGACTCGGCCGAGCGCGTGTGGGTTCGCGACGACGTCGAACAGGCCGGGGCAGCAGCACAATCCGCGGACGGGCGCGGCCACACCGTCGTTCGCGACGGCGACGGGCTGGCTCTGCTCACGTTCGACGCGGCGACGGGCGACAGCATCGATTCGCAGCCCCTACCCGATGTCGTCGGCACCACCGTGGGCACGTCCGTCGGTCCCGACGGGCAGGTCGTCACGGCGAGCTACCTGGGCGAGATCTTCACCTACACCGGCTGACGGACCGCGCCCGGCTCGCAGACGAACGCCACGGCCGAGCGCTCGATGCGAGTGATGACGACCGACAGCGAGACCCGGCCCCGCAGCTTGAGTTTGGGCCTGAGCAACGCGGGATCCACGTCGACTCCGCGCACCAGGATCTCCACCGCGCCACACCCCAGTCGATTGAGTTGCTGCCGAAGCACTTTCTCCGAGAACTTCGACTGTTCGAGGATTCGAAAACCACGTACGCCGACGGGTACGGCGTCGCACGTCAGGTACGCGATCCTCGGATCCAATTGCCAGAGGCCGAATTTGGCACCGTAATGCCGCACCAGTCCGGCCCGCACGACCGCACCGTCCGGATCCACGATGTATTCACCAGGCGGCCGAACGGGAATCTCGTCCGACTCGGCGTCGGTGATCTCGAGCGCACTTCCGTCGGATCGCAGGACCGCGGCACGACGCCGAATTCCGCTGTCGCCGAGACCTTCCGACCATAGGCACGCCTCGCGTACTCCCCCGTCGAGGGAGACCACCTCGATCTCACCGGGCCAATCGAGGGCATCGAAATCCAGCCCGGGAGCGCATTTGACGACCAGATCTCGCCCCCGATACGCGTCGAGGAGATCGGGCAACGGAGGTTCGAGCGCTGCGGGATCGTGCCGTCGACGACCACCGACGCGTCGTCCGGGATCGGCCACGATCACGGTCCCCCGTGTCGTCGGGGTCAGTGCGTCGGCGCGCAGCACCGTCGCGGAGGGCACGTTGTGGGCAGCCATGCGCACCCGAATCGGGTCCAGGTCACTTCCCACCGCAAGTTCGGTCGTGTCGACCAACGCCGCCAGCTCGCTGCCGATGGAGCAGGTGACATCGTGCACCCGCCGTCCGGCCAGGCGGTCCGCGCGCCTGCGAGCGACGATCGTCGGCGTCGCCTGCTGCACCGCGTCGTCGGTGACGAGCCAGCCGTCGGACCCCAGCAGCTTCGCCCGTGCTTTCCGCCGCACCGTCACCGTCTCGACGAGGGCAGCAACGTGCTCGGGGTAGCGGGCGCGTACCGAGGCGATATCGCGCAGAGAAGTTCGCGCGTCGAGCTCGAGTCGGTCGACTGCACCGAGTGCCTCGGCACCGGCCTCGCTTCGCAGGAAGTCGAGGTCGGTGCCGGTGAAGTCATAGCCCACGGTTGGGACCGATCGATGCAGCGTCGGCCGTACGGCCGACGGTGGTGGAACGAATCAAGCGCGGGGCGAGGGCTTGGTTCCGGTGATCATCACGTTGTAGAACATGCCTCGCGGTACCACGTGCTGCAAGACCTTCTCGTCGACCCAGCTCAGTGTCTTCCACCCGTTGAACGCGAACTTGGCCCAGTTCCAGCCGAGCTTGCCTGCTGGAACGGCAGCCTCGAACGTGCGCACCGGCCACCCGAGCAAAGCGGCAGCGAATTCTTCGGTGTTCGCCTGAACGGCCTCGGCACCTGCCGACAACGCGATGTTCTCGAGGTCGGTCGGATCGAACGTGTGCAGGTCCACGACGGCCTCGAGTGCTGCAGCTCGCGAGGACTCGTCGAGTTCTTCCTGTGGTTTGCGCCAGTCCGCCAGGAACGGCAGCTTGGTGGCACGAGTGGTCGCTTCCCAGGTGATACGGCCCAGCCAGCGAGCGTAGAAGTTGCCCACCGTGGTCGGCTCGCCTGCGAAGACGAAGCGTCCACCGGGCTTGAGAACGCGCAGAACTTCTCGAAGAGACTGCTCGACGTCCGGGATGTGGTGGAGCACGGCGTGACCGACCACCAGGTCGAAGGTGTCGTCGTCGTACGGAATCGTTTCTGCGTCGGCCACCCGGCCGTCCACATCGAGTCCGAGGTGCTCGGCGTTGCGCAGCGCGACCTTGACCATTCCGGGTGAGAGGTCGGTGACCGAGCCCTTGTCGGCAATCCCGGCCTGCATCAGGTTGAGCAAGAAGAAACCTGTGCCACAACCCAATTCGAGCGCACGACCGTACGGCAGATCCGCTCGAGCCGACGCGTCACCGGACACCGCCTGATCGAACCTGCCTCGGGCGTAATCGATGCAGCGCTCGTCGTACGAGATCGACCACTTGTCGTCGTAGGTCTCGGCTTCCCAGTCGTGGTAGAGCACCTGCGCCAGTTTGGTGTCCGACCGCGCTGCCTCGACCTGCTCGGCCGTGGCGTGCGGATTCGGTGCCGGATCGACCTCGCGGTCTCGCGCCTCGGCCGAGACGAGAGGCGTCACAGAAGCAGTCGGTCGATTCGCACCGTCGTGGGGGCTTGCAGTCATGAGGCGAGCCTACTATCCGGTAGCCATGGAACAAGTTCGTCCACCGACCTCGATGCTCAACGCCCGGTGAAAGCGGCCTTTCCCGGTCCGTTCGCGATGAAGGATTCCATCCCGACGGTGCGGTCCTCGGTGGCGAACAGAGCCGCGAACTGCTGTGCCTCGACGCGCAGTCCGTTGGTCAGGTCGACGTCCAACCCCTGATCTATGGACGCCTTGGCCGCAGCCAGAGCGCGTGACGCTCCGGTCGTGAACTGCCCCGCCCATGCGCGTGCCGCGTTGTACACCTCGTCCGGCGCAACCACCTCGTCCACCAAACCGATGCGCAGGGCCTCCTCGGCTCCGACGAAACGGCCGGTGAAGACCATGCCCTTGGCGCGACTGGGCCCGATCAGACGGGCCAGGCGCTGCGTGCCGCCGCCCCCTGGAATGACTCCGAGCAGCACCTCGGGAACGCCGAGCTTGACATTGTCTCCGGCGATGCGTCGGTCCGCGCCGAGCGCGACCTCGAGTCCACCGCCCAGTGCGTATCCGGTCACTGCGGCCACGACCGGTTTGGGAATCGTGCTGAGCGAGCCGAGGGCAGACTGCAGTTCCGCCGCGATATCGGTCATCTCGACGACGGACATGGCCGCCATTTCCTTGATGTCGGCACCGGCCGCGAACACCTTTTCGCCGCCGTAGACGATGACCGCTCTGACGTCGGAGTTCACGGTGGCTTCGCGTGCCGCAGCCCGGATCTCCTCCTGCACCTGACGATTGAGCGCGTTCATCGGTGGGCGATCCAAGCGAATGGTGCCGATACCGTCGGATACTTCGAGAGTCACGAACTCAGCCATGGCCGAAGGCTACCGCGCCCGAGTTCAGCGATCCGACCAGGGATGGACCGTGCCCGCGTAGTACGCGTCCTCGCCGTCGAACTCCACTCGGACGGTGCCGTTCTCCCGGGTCAGGACGGGCAGGACCGCCGCGATCGTCTGCTCGTGATCGAGAACGTCGGCCACCGTGTCGAATCGGCCGAGCGCATCGAGCTGGCTCCACGTCGGTGGCAGCAGGACGGTGGTCCCCGAACGCCAGTCCGTCAACGCGTCCTCGGCCGAACGCCAGCTCACCGACGCCGCCTCGCTGGTCTCACCGTCGGCGTTCTGGCCCTCGGGGAGCACGGCAACGAAGAACCTCGTGTCGTACCGTCGGGCTTCCCCGATGGGGGTGATCCAGTGCGACCACGGCCGCAGCAGGTCTGCTCGCAGAACCAGATCGTGGTCGGTGAGAAACTGGGCGAACGACAGCTCCCGGCGTTCCAGTCGACCGCGTTCCGCAGAGAACGGGGCGGTGTCGGCGACCACCGAATCCGCCGTCGGACCGGCCAACAACACGCCGCACTCCTCGAACGTCTCGCGCGCCGCTGCGCACACCAGCGCCTGCGCCTTCCCCTCGTCGGTGCCGAACCGGTCGGCCCACCACGACGGCGGCGAACCTGCCCACTCGATGTCCGCGGCCGCATCCGACGGATCCACACCGCCACCGGGAAATACCGTCATGCCGCCCGCGAACGCCATCCCGCCGACGCGTTCGAGAAGGAACACCTCGATGCCGGGTTGTGATCGGCCGTCACGGATCAGAATGACGGTCGACGCATCACGTGCTGGAACGGAATCGGCGGCGGTGCTCGAGCTCATCTCCGCAACGTACCGCTGAGCCGGTGCGCCCGGGCACGGGGTCCGCTCTAGCGGCGGTGCGCCCCGGCAGCGCGCGTGCGCCGCGCGAAGTAGCGACCGTCGACGCGATCGAGGGTGATCGACTGGCTGAATGCCTCGGTCAGGTTCTCCGCCGTGATGACGTCGTCGACCAGGCCCTGAGCAACCACGCCGCCCTCCTTGAGGAGCAGTGCGTGGCTGAAGCCGGGCGGGATTTCCTCCACGTGGTGGGTGATCAGCACGGTCGCGGGAGCGTCGGGGTCGGCGGCCAGATCGGCCAACCGGGCTACCAATTCCTCGCGGCCACCGAGATCGAGGCCGGCAGCGGGCTCGTCCAGCAACAGCAGTTCGGGGTCGGTCATCAGGGCACGGGCGATCAGTACACGCTTGCGCTCACCCTCCGACAGGGTGCCGTAGGTCCGCGTCGCCAGATGTTCGGCCCCGAGGCTCTCGAGCATCTCGACGGCCCGTTCGGTGTCGATCGCGTCGTACTTCTCCCGCCAACGCCCCAGCACGGAGTAGCCGGCGGATACGACCAGATCGGAGACGAGTTCGTCGGCAGGGATTCGGTGCGCCAACGAGGACGACGACAGGCCGATGCGAGGACGCAGTTCCGAGACATCGGTTCTGCCCATCACCTCACCGAGAACGTGAGCGACACCGGACGTGGGGTGGATCTCGGCGGCAGCGATACGGAGCAGCGACGTCTTACCTGCACCGTTGGGCCCGAGTACGACCCACCGTTCGTCCAGTTCCACCTTCCAGGTGACGGGACCCACCAACGTCACGCCACCTCGGCGGACTACGACATCGGTGAAATCTACGAGCAGGTCGGGATCCGGTTCAGACACGGCTCCTATCCTCCCGCACACTGCCCGCGCAGACACGGCAGGATGTGCACGCGTGTCGCCCATTGACGATGTACCTCGCACCTCCCGCCGTCCCGTCGACGGGGTCACTCGCGTGAACCCGCCCGGGCAGCCGTTCCCCCTGGGTGCCACTGCGCATCCCAGTGGTACGCAATTCGCAGTCCACGCTCCCGGTGCGGATGGCGTCGAGGTATGTCTGATCGACCCGGACGGCGGCGAGCGGCGCGTGGAGTTGACCAACCGGACCTTCGGCATCAGACATACCTTCGTCCCTGACGTCGGACCAGGCGTGCGGTACGGCTTTCGCGCGCACGGCACCTGGGATCCCCACTCGGGCCGACGATTCAACGGGGCCAAGATCCTGCTCGACCCGTCCGCCCGCCAGGTGTCCGGGGACTTCGGGGATCCCGCGGCCCTGTTGGCCTACGAGGACGACCCGTTCGGAGCCCCCAGCAGTCGCGATTCCCTCGGCCACCTCCCGCTCGGCGTCGTCCGCGGATCGTCGGACAACGGCGACCGGCCGGTTCGGCCTGCCGTTCCCTGGGACAGAACCGTGCTCTACGAATTGCACGTCGGGTCGTTCACCGCGCGCCACAACGGCGTACCCGAACACCTCCGTGGCACCTACCTCGGGCTCGCGCAACCGGCCGTACTCGAACACCTGGCTCGAACGGGCATCACGTCGGTCGAATTGCTGCCGGTCCACACCACGTTCACCGAACCCGGGGTACGCGCTCGAGGGATGCGAAACCATTGGGGCTACTCCACGGGCGCGTATTTCGCTCCCGATCCGCGTTTCGCCGCCGTACGAGGCAACGAAGTGGACGAGTTCCGGACGATGGTCGACGCGTTGCACAGCGCAGGAATCGAAGTAATTCTCGACGTGGTCTACAACCACACGTGCGAATCCGCGGTCGACGGGCCGTCGATCAGTTGGCGGGGTCTCGACGCGCCGGGGTACTACCTGCTCGACGGTCGCGGATCCGACGTCGACCTGACCGGTTGCGGCAACACACTCGATTCGGCGTCTCCCGCCGTGGTTCGCATGGTGTGCGACAGCCTGCGGTACTGGGTGCAGGACATGGGCGTGGACGGATTCCGATTCGACCTGGCCAGTACGCTCGGCCGACCGGGCGGTTGGCGATTCGATTCTCGTGCACCGCTGTTGACGGCGATCGGTACCGATCCCTTGCTGTCGGGCGTCAAGTTGATCGCCGAACCCTGGGATGCGACCGGTGCCGGATATCAGGTGGGCAACTTCGGGGTCATGTGGTCCGAGTGGAACGACCGCTACCGAGATACTGTGCGAGGATTCTGGGCCGGCCATCACGGAGTGCGCGAATTGGCTTCCCGCCTGGCCGGTTCCGAGGACCTCTATGCCGGCAGCGGTCGACTGCCGTGGGCGTCGATCAATTTCGTCACCGCACACGACGGATTCACCGCACACGATCTGGTCTCGTACGAACGAAAGCACAACGAAGCCAACGGCGAAGAGAACAGAGACGGCACCGACAACAACTCCTCGGTCAACTACGGCGTCGAGGGTCCGACCGACGATCCCTCCGTCCTCGACGACCGTGGACGACACGTCCGTGCTCTGCTTGCCACCCTGACGCTGTCGACCGGAACACCGATGCTGCTCGCAGGTGACGAACTCGGCCACAGCCAGGGCGGAAACAACAACGCCTACTGCGTATCTCACGATGCACCGGCATCCGACGCCTGGGCCGTCGACTGGGACAGCGCGGATCAGAACATGATTCGATTCGTCGCGCGCCTGCTGCGCGTACGTGCGAGCGCCCCGACACTGCGTCAGCAGGAGTTCTTCACCGGCCGGGCGACGCCGACCGGTCGACCGGACCTCGTCTGGTTCGATTCCGCCGGAATCGAATTCGATCACGACAGATGGAACGACGATTCGGTGCGCACGATCTCCGCCTGGGTCGACGGGTCCGACGTGCGTTCCTACGCCTCCGACGGCGGGCAGGTGGACGACGCGAGTTCGTTGCTGATCTTGCATTCCGGCGGTCCCGCGGAGATCACGCTGGCCTGCCCCAGTTGGTCGTCGTCTCGATTCGTGCCCGTCCTCGATTCCTCTCGCGTGGACGGCGTCCCACCCGATACCACTGCACTCGAGGCAGGTTCGAAGATTTCGGTGACCGGCTCGACCGTTCTCGTGTTCCGCAGCGCCGGTAGGTGAGTCATGAACAGCTGCACGAGCGGTCCTACCCCGAGCGCGTAGAGCACCGTACCCACACCGAGAGTTCCGCCGAGCAGCCAGCCGGTGAGTACCACTGTCAGTTCGATTCCCGTGCGAGTGAGGCGAATCGACCATCCGGTGCGCGCCACCAACCCGGTCATCAAACCGTCTCGGGGGCCCGGGCCCATTCCCGCACCGATGTAGAGCGCCGTGGCGAAGGCATTGACGACGATGCCCGACACCATTGCCAGTGTCCGAACGATCGGCCCGTCCAGATGGGGCAGAATCGCCGACGTCGTATCCACGGCGACAGCGATGACGATCACGTTGCTCACGGTCCCCAAACCCGGACGCTGCCGCAGCGGTATCCACATCAGGAGCACCGCCACGCCGGTGATGGCAGTGATGGTTCCGAAGCTGAGTGACAGGTGCCGCGACAGACCTTGGTGGAACACATCCCAGGGGTTGACGCCGAGCCCACCGGCGATCATCAGCGACATGGACGCGCCGTACAGCCACAGGCCGACGTAGAGCGCCGTCAGGCGAGACGGGAGACGACGGCCGGCGACGCGTAGCGGTGAGAAAGGCATGGTGTCAGTGTCCGGCCACTGGATACCTCGTTCGATAGCCAGTTACGCGACAGTGGACCCCCGGCCGATGCTGCGTTACATCCGGACAGCGATCACGGTCGTCGAACCGGGAGCCACTTCGGTGAAACCAGCATCTCGGACTGCGACGGCGCGACCCGCGCGGACCTCGTCCAGCGCGTGCGTCCACTGCTCCGGATCCGCCGATCGAACCGAACAGGCAAAACCGGAATCGGCCCAGGCTCGACAGTCGTCGAGGCTCATCGCACCGGCCAGCAACATCGACGCATGACCCACCTGCGCGGCGGCCTTGCCCACCGTCATCGACAGGGACGCGTCGATCCACAGCACCGGCCCGGCGCTCGGCGGTGACTCTTCTTCGGCCGGTACGTCGGTGCCGCCGATCTGAAGACGCTTGATGCGCGGATCCAGATCGCCGACGCGGCCCGGCACGAAAGCACGGGCCGAAGCGTTCCCGACCTCGACCGTGACACCCGGAACTTCCTGCGCTGCAGTCCATTGCGCGCCGCGGGCACGGCGGGCCACCTTCCTGATCCGCGCCGAGGTCCACGCAACGAAAGGCTCGTGCCACGAGGCGTCGACACCGACCCGTGGGTCGAGGCACAGCGCCACGACGGCTCGGGCGGCGGCTTCGAGTAGGTCGTTGCGCACCGGCGGGTCGGCCTTGGGTATGTGCAGCACCATGGGCATGGCCAGAACCTCAGACGGGTCCTCGGGATCCTCGGCACCGCCGTAGCCGCGGGCCAACTCGGCGTGACGCGAGGCGAAGGTGTTGGCGTCCGAGAACTGCTCGGGTTCAGCCGTATCGGACGTCGACCCGGCACGGTCCCGATCGACGGAGTCGCCGACGGCGGGGGCGTCGGTCATGGGATCGGGACGCGGCGGACTCCCCCGTCGACGGCATCCGCGGCTTCGATCTCGTTTCGGGTGACCCCGAGAATGAACAGGACGGCGTCCAAGTACGGGTGCGAGATCGCAGTGTCGGCGATCTCGCGTAGCGCGGGCTTGGCGTTGAACGCAACGCCGAGCCCGGCCGCGGTGAGCATGTCGATGTCGTTGGCACCGTCGCCGACCGCGACCGTCTGCTCCATCGGCACTCCGGCTTGGGCGGCGAACTCCCGCAGTGCGGTCGCCTTCGCAGCACGGTCGACGACGTCGCCGATGACGCGGCCGGTCAACTTCCCGTCGACGATCTCGAGTGTGTTGGCCTTGACGTAGTCGAGTTCGAGTTCGTGAGCCAAACCCTCGATCACCTGGCGGAATCCACCCGATACGACACCGCAGGCGAAACCGAGACGCCGAAGCGTCCGGATGGTCGTTCGAGCCCCCGCCGTCAGCTCCAAGCTGTCGGCGACGTCGTCGATGACGGATGCGTCCAGGCCGGCCAGCGCTGCGACACGCTGTTCCAACGACTCGGCGAAGTCGATCTCCCCGCGCATCGCCGCCTCGGTGACGGCACGTACCTCGTCTTCGCGCCCGGCCCGGGCGGCAAGCATCTCGATGACCTCGCCCTGGACCAACGTCGAGTCCACGTCGAACACGATGAGTCGTTTCGACCTCCGTGCGATGCCGGCTCGCTCCACTGCGATGTCGACGCCGATTCCCGCTGCGATCGCGGCGAGGCCGGTGCGTAGCTGGAGGTCTGCCTCAGGCGAGGTGTCGGTGGCGGTGACCTGAAGTTCGAGGCCCGTCACCGGGTAGTCCGCGATCCCACGGATGGAATCGATGTTGGTCCCCTGCCGGGCCAATTCTCTCGAGATGGTGCTGAATGCTCGCGCGGTGACCGGACGGCCGAGCACGACGACGACATGCGTGGCCAGTGTGCGTCCACCGTTCTGTGCCGCGTCGATCTCGACATCGACATGGACGCCCACGGTGGCCATCGCGTCTTCGAGTTCTTCCTGGAGCGCCTCGGGATCGCGTGGACAGGTCAGCAACACACCGAGGGTCAGCCTGTTGCGGATGACCACCTGCTCCACGTCGAGCAGGCTGACGTCGTGCCGCGACAGGGCCGCGAACAGCACCGATGTGACACCTGGTTTGTCGGGTCCCGTCACCGTTACCAACACCGCAGTGTCGCTCGATCTCACCGAATCTCCCTTTCGCACTGTCCCCCCATTACTGGTGTGCCCTGCTCGTGTCCCGCGACTGCCGCCGAACGGGCCGGACGCGCAGGGAAGATTGTCGCAAGCGAAGAGCCCCGCCCGGTAGCCGGGAGGGGCTCTCGCTGTGCTGTGGACTACCGGGGATCCGGGTCGCCCGAACCTTCGTGATCGCTGGTCGCGATCGGAGCCCGGCGGGCCTGTTCGAGTACCGCGGTGGTCTTGCCACCATGAGCACCAGGACCGACGTGCGCTTCGGACCGCATCCGCTCGACCATGTGCGGGTAGTGCAGCTCGAACGCCGGACGCTCGGAACGAATCCGGGGCAGCTCGGTGAAGTTGTGCCTCGGGGGCGGGCACGAGGTGGCCCACTCCAGCGAGTTTCCGTAACCCCACGGATCGTCGACTGTGACGACCTCACCGTATCGGTACGACTTGAACACGTTCCAGACGAACGGCAGTGTCGAGGCACCGAGGATGAACGCACCGATGGTCGAGATGATGTTCAGTTCGGTGAAGCCGTCGGACGGCAGGTAGTCGGCGTAGCGACGCGGCATGCCTTCGTTACCGAGCCAGTGCTGCACCAGGAACGTGGCGTGGAATCCGAAGAACGTCAGCCAGAAGTGCCACTTGCCCAGAGCCTCGTCCATCATCCGGCCCGTCATCTTCGGGAACCAGAAGTAGATTCCTGCGTAGGTCGCGAACACCACGGTGCCGAACACCACGTAGTGGAAGTGGGCGACGACGAAGTACGTGTCGGTGACCTGGAAGTCGATGGGAGGCGAAGCCAACAGCACACCGGTCAGTCCGCCGAACACGAACGTGATGAGGAAGCCGATCGAGAACAGCATGGGCGTTTCGAGCGTGACCTGTCCGCGCCACATCGTGCCGACCCAGTTGAAGATCTTCACACCGGTCGGAACAGCGATGAGGAATGTCATGAACGAGAAGAACGGCAGCAGTACCGCGCCGGTGGCGTACATGTGGTGGGCCCACACGGCGATCGACAGTGCAGCGATGGCGATCGTCGCGTAGATCAGACCCGAGTAACCGAAGATCGGCTTGCGGGAGAACACCGGGAACACCTCGGACACGATTCCGAAGAACGGCAACGCGATGATGTAGACCTCGGGGTGCCCGAAGAACCAGAACAGGTGCTGCCACAGCAGCACTCCGCCCGTTGCCGGGTCGAAGAGATGCGCGCCCAGGTGGCGGTCGGCGGCAAGGCCGAGCAGTGCGGCGGTCAGCAGCGGGAACGCCAGCAGGATAAGAATCGACGTGACCAGGATGTTCCAGGTGAAGATGGGCATCCGGAACATCGTCATACCGGGGGCGCGGAGGCAGATCACCGTGGTGATCATGTTGACGCCACCGAGGATGGTTCCCAGACCGGCGACGGCGAGGCCCATGATCCACAGGTCGGCACCGACACCGGGCGAGTGCAGAGCAGAGGTGAGAGGCGTGTACGCCGTCCATCCGAAGTCGGCTGCGCCACCCGGGGTGATGAAGCCGGCCGTGGTGATCAGCGCACCGAACAGGTACAGCCAGTAGGAGAACGCGTTGAGACGCGGGAACGCCACGTCCGGCGCACCGATCTGCAGCGGAAGAATGTAGTTGGCGAAGCCGAACACGATCGGCGTTGCGTACAGCAGCAACATGATGGTGCCGTGCATCGTGAACAGCTGGTTGTACTGCTCGTTGGACAGGAACTGCATCCCCGGCACGGCCAACTCGGCGCGCATCAACAGCGCCATCAGTCCACCGACGAGGAAGAAGGCGAACGACGTCGCGATGTACATGATCCCGAGAACCTTGGGATCGGTTGTGGTCACCGCCTTGTGGATGAACGAACCCTTCGGTCCCATCCGCGGCGGGAAAGGCCGAGCAGCATCCACCGCGGGAGCGGGCCTAGGCGCTAGGGCAGTCACAGATCCTCCTGATTGCGCGTCCGACCCCGAATCACGAGGCGACGTCACTAGTCGTGCGCTACTCGAATCGTAGACCGTCGGACCGACGCTTGCCGAACCGGTCCTACCGTGTGTCGTATTGGATTCGATCGAACCATGGTTCGGGGTGCGATCTGCCTGCGCCGTCGGCCTTTACGAGCCCTCCGACACACCCCGGAACACCGTGCGAGCAGATGGCCGAGAAGGGTCCGCGGCAGTGCTCTGCGCGAGGCGATTTCCGTTACTGTGTGAGACCACCCGACCCGCAGAAAGAAGTTCCGCGTTGCCACTTCGACCACGACTCCCCCGCCGGTTCGCGCCACACACCACGGGCACGGCGGCCGCTGTCTGTCTGATGGCAGCCGTGGCGTTGACCGGATGCTCCGACTCCGCGACCGAGGACGACGCATCCACCATCGTTCGCAGTACGACGAACATTGCCGGAGCGGGGGTGGTCGGTAACAACCGGGACACCGTCGGACTGTGTCCCGCACTTGCCCCACTCGACCCGACTGGAGTCGAGGGCGATACGCGCCCCGTCGGGCACGCCGAGGGCATCAGTGCCATCCCGGCCGATCCACAGCGCATCGTCGTCCTCGACGCTGCAGGCCTCGACGCCAGCTGCGCGGTCGGGATCTGGGAACGCGTCGTCGGCGCGGCCACGCTCGACCCCGACTTCCGGGGAGACGGAGACCAGCCGCTGTACCTGGGTACCGGCCTGGCGTCGGTTCCGTCGGTCGGCCCGGTCGGTGCCCCCGACCTCGATGCGATCGCCGCCCTCGCCCCGGACCTGATCCTGGGGGCCGATTCTCTCGGATCCGATACCTACGATTCGCTGACTGCCATCGCGCCGACCGTGTTCACCGCGACCGGACAGGGATGGAAAGACACTTTTCTGCAGTCCGCAGCCGCCTTGGGTCGAGGCCAGGCAGGATTCGACCAGCTCGCGTCGTTCTCCGCGGATGCCGAACGCGTCGGTCGCGAGATCGATGCAACCCAGACGCAGGCGTCGGTCATCCGATTCGATGCCGATTCCGTCGAGGTCGACGGCCAAGATTCGTTCGCCGGCCAGGTGCTCGCCGAGGTCGGCGTGGCACGGCCACAGAATCAGCGTGACACCGGTTTCTCGGTCGAGCCCGGCAACCTGGAGCCCGTCGAGGGCGACATCGTCTACGTGCGATTCGCGGGTCCGGACGGCGAGACCTTCGGCCGTGAGGTGATGGACGGCGACGCGTGGCACGCTCTCGGCTCGGTCACCGACGGGCGGGTGTTCGCGGTGAACGACACGGTCTGGTCGGGCAGCGGGGTCGTCGCGGCGCGGGCCGTTCTGGCCGACCTGTCCGCTTCTCTGAACGCCTACGTGTCCTGACGCGATGCCTATCCCGGACTTCGTTCAGGCGCTGCGCAGCGTCGTCGGCACGTCCCCGCTGTGGCTGTCCGGCGTCAGCGCAGTCGTTCTCGACGACGATCGGCGCGTGCTGCTGACTCTGCGGGCAGACAACAACACCTGGGCCGTGGTGTCCGGAATCCTCGAACCCGGCGAGGAACCTGCACCCGCCGCGCTGCGTGAGATCGGTGAGGAGACCGGTGTGGACGCCACGATCGTGCGCCTGACGAGCGTCGACGTGACGGAGCCCATCACGTACCCCAACGGCGACGTCGCGCAGTATCTGGACATCACGTTCCTCGCTCGCTACACCGGCGGCACTCCTCATGTCGCCGACGACGAGAACCTCGATGTGGCCTGGTTCGAGCTCGATGGCCTACCCGAAAACCTCACGGCCACTTCGCGATTGCGAATCGAGAAAGCCATCGCCGACGACCCGTCGGCATGGTTTCGACGCTGACTCCCCTGCCGCACCGAGTACACAGCTCCACCGAACCGTCCCTGTTTCGATTCGTAATGTGATATCACTTTACTATCAACATCGAGAGGGAGGTTCTCATGTCCGCACCCGCTACCGTCGCCGAGAAGCCGACGGGTACACCGACCACGACCATCGCCGAGCGCACCGGCTGGGATCTGCCGGGCTGGTCGATGCTCGGCGTCGGTCTCGCGCTGTTTCTCGGCGGAATCGCCGCGTTCGCTCTCGGACTGGTCTTCTCCGTGGTGG
This sequence comes from Rhodococcus sp. NKCM2511, assembly GCF_014905595.1. Lineage (NCBI taxonomy): Bacteria > Bacillati > Actinomycetota > Actinomycetes > Mycobacteriales > Nocardiaceae > Rhodococcus > Rhodococcus sp. NKCM2511. The sequence goes on from NZ_BNHJ02000001.1 coordinate 755,485, forward strand.
GGCTCACGGTCGTCGGAGTCGTCCTGTTCGTGCTCTCGCTGCCGGCACTCATGGGATTGACTCTGGTGCAACCGAATCAAGCTCGCGTTCTGCAGCTACTCGGCAGTTCGTACAGCGGGACGCTGCGTACACCGGGGCTGCGCTGGACCAATCCGTTGACGTACCGCAGGGCCATCTCGACGCGAATTCGCAACCACGAGACCGGTCAATCGAAGGTCAACGACGCCGACGGCAATCCGATCGAGATCTCTGCCATCGTCGTCTGGCAGGTTGCCGATACCGCCCTGGCGTCCTTCCAGGTCGACGATTACGAGGAGTTCGTCGCCGTCCAGACCGAATCGGCCGTCCGTCATATCGCCGGTAGCTACCCGTACGACGCCGAAGGACGAATGTCGTTGCGCGAGAACGCCGACGAGATCACCGCCGCCATGTCGGAGGAAGTACACGCGCGGGTGCGATCGGCCGGCGTCGAGGTGATCGAGACCCGCATCAACCGTCTTGCCTATGCTCCGGAGATCGCGCAGGCCATGCTGCGACGCCAGCAGGCCGGAGCTGTCATCGCAGCGCGTCAGCAGATCGTCGAAGGTGCGGTGGGAATGGTGGAGATGGCACTCTCGAAGCTCGAGGAGAAACACGTCGTGGAACTCGACGAGGAGCGGAAAGCGGCCATGGTGTCGAATCTGCTCGTCGTGTTGTGCAGCGATCGCGATACCCAGCCCGTCGTCAACACCGGATCGCTGTACCAGTGAGCCATGGCCGTCGAGCGTAAGAAAATTCTGCTTCGGCTGGACCCAGCGGTGCACGACGCTCTTGCCCGCTGGGCCTCCGACGAGCTCCGAAGCACCAACGCTCAGATCGAGTTCCTACTGCGTCGAGCACTGAGCGAGCAGGGCCGAATGCCGAAGGAGGCCAAAGACATTCGCGCGCCGGGCCGCCCACCGAAGGAGTGAGCGGCCCGGCGCGAGGATGGGTTTCTAGAAGTCCCAGTCCTCGTCTTCGGTGTTGACGGCCTTTCCGATGACGTACGAGGATCCCGAGCCGGAGAAGAAGTCGTGGTTCTCGTCGGCGTTGGGTGACAGTGCCGACAGAATTGCCGGATTCACATCCGTCTCGTCCTTGGGGAACAGACCCTCGTAGCCGAGGTTGTTCAGTGCCTTGTTGGCGTTGTAGCGCAGGAACTTCTTGACGTCCTCGGTCAGACCGATCTCGTCGTACAGATCCTGGGTGTACTCGACCTCGTTGTCGTACAACTCGAACAGCAACTCGAACGTGTAGTTCTTGAGTTCCTCGCGCCGCTCCTCGCTGACCTTCTCGAGACCCTTCTGGTACTTGTATCCGATGTAGTACCCGTGGACGGCCTCGTCGCGAATGATCAGCCTGATCAGGTCCGCCGTGTTGGTCAGCTTGGCCCGTGAGGACCAGTACATCGGCAGGTAGAAGCCGGAGTAGAAGAGGAACGACTCGAGGAGCGTCGAGGCAACCTTGCGCTTGAGCGGGTCGTCACCGTGATAGAAGCTCAGCACGATCTCGGCTTTGCGCTGGAGGTTGACGTTCTCCTCGGACCAGCGGAATGCATCGTCGATGTCGCGGGTGGAGCTGAGGGTGGAGAAGATGGAGCTGTAGCTCTTCGCGTGCACCGACTCCATGAACGCGATGTTGGTGTACACCGCCTCCTCGTGCGGAGTGATGGCGTCGGGAATGAGGCTGACGGCACCGACCGTCCCCTGAATCGTGTCCAGCAGGGTCAGTCCGGTGAACACGCGCATCGTCAGCTGCTTCTCGACGGCGGTCAGAGTGGCCCACGACGGGATGTCGTTGGACACCGGCACCTTCTCGGGCAGCCAGAAATTACTGGTGAGACGCTCCCAGACTTCGGAGTCCTTGTCGTCCTGGACCCGATTCCAGTTGATTGCGGAAACGCGATCGATCAGCTTCACCATGTGTCCTATCTACCGAGAGAATCTGCCGAATATTGGCTTGCTTGAACACTACCCGTTGTGTCCGACATCAATAGCTAACACAAGATCTGTGTCGTGCGCGTTTTGCGTACCTGGAGGGGCGCACAACGCGCACGACGTGAGTTCGCCCTCCCAGCCCTCACGTCGAAGAACCTGCGCCACGTCTCCTGCGACGCCGCACGGATCGCTGCTGACCTCCTCGTACCCGAAAACGAGTCGCGCACGCCCGGCGAGTTCCGAAGCATTGTCACGTCGCCGATCGCGGAATGCGACCTCTTGCATCGAATGGAACCGACGACCGTCCAGGCGCACGGTCAGCGTACGAGATCCAACTCGGTACACGACGTCCTCGTAGAGTGTCCGCCCGTCGACCTTTATCTCGCTCTGCCGTTCGGCAGCAGGGAGCCCGTGAGCCTCTTCGACGTTGGTCGCATATTCGAGTTCGAGAACAGACTGAACGCCGTTCGCGAGCAAGTCGACGGCTTCGGTCAGCGCTGTGAGATACCGGTACGGCCTGCGGACAGCGATCTGCTCCCGAACGTCCGTCAATCGAATTCGCCGCTGAGTCACCGACGACACCAAGCTGTGGAAAGCCTGCCTCGGCGTAGGTTCCGACACCGCGAGATCGAGTGCAGTGCCCACCAGCGTCGTTCGCGGCATATCCCCTGGTACGCCGATGTGCCGGTGCGCACGAGATCGGTGCACCACCACTCCGGGATGCAGCGATAGTCCGATGCCCGCCACCAGCCTCGTTCCGGCCCTGGGGACCGAGCGCAGCGTCGGGCGCTGATTGCATGCAGACTTTCCGTACGGCACGGTGACGTGGACGGCCGAATCGGGATCGGGCCGTCGCAATCCCCATTCTTCGGCTGCGGAGCGGTGGCTCAGCATTGCGTGCCCACCTCCGTACAGAAGCGCTGCCACCAGGATCCGATCCCGAGTCAACGGTCCGGTGAAGATCGAGTAGACGCCGCGCAGAACAACGATCCACGCGCCACTGTCCACTAGCTTGCGGACTCGATTTCGGCTGTACCCCAACTTCGTGACCTGCGACTGAGTGAACAGCCCCCACTGCGTGTCGATCAGAACCTGAAGTTCTCGACCGTCCCCCCGACCATGTTCCATGGCCGGCCATCCTGCCCAGTGGGTACGACAACTTCCGTCGTGCGCGTTTTGCGCCCCTCCAGGTACGCAAAACGCGCACGACGGCGAAGCCCTACAGCATGCAGCTGACGCAGCCCTCGACCTCGGTGCCCTCGAGGGCCATCTGACGCAGACGGATGTAGTACAGCGTCTTGATGCCCTTGCGCCATGCGTAGATCTGCGCGCGGTTGATGTCGCGGGTGGTGGCCGTGTCCTTGAAGAACAGCGTCAAGGACAGGCCCTGATCGACGTGTTGCGTTGCGGCAGCGTAGGTATCGATGATCTTCTCGTAGCCGATCTCGTACGCGTCCTGGTAGTAATCCAGGTTGTCGTTGTCGAGATACGGTGCCGGGTAGTAGACGCGGCCGATCTTGCCTTCCTTGCGGATCTCGATCTTCGACGCCACCGGGTGAATCGACGAGGTCGAGTTGTTGATGTACGAGATCGAGCCGGTCGGCGGAACGGCCTGCAGGTTCTGGTTGTAGATTCCGTACTCCTGCACCGACGCCTTCAGCGCGGCCCAGTCGGCCTGGGTCGGGATGGCGACGTCGGAGTCGGCGAACAACTTCGCGACCTTCGGTGTCGCAGGCTCCCACACCTGGTCGGTGTACTTGTCGAAGAACTCTCCCGACGCGTACTTGGAATCCGGGAAACCCTTGAAGTACTGGCCGCGAGCCTTGGCCAGCTGGTTCGAGGCCTGGATGGCGTGGAACAGCACCGTGTAGAAGTAGATGTTGGTGAAGTCGATTCCCTCGGTCGAGCCGTAGTGAATGCGCTCGCGGGCGAGGTAGCCGTGCAGGTTCATCTGACCCAGGCCGATCGCGTGAGAGTCGTTGTTGCCCTGCTCGATCGACGGTACCGAGAAGATGTGGGTCTGATCCGACACCGCAGTCAGACCACGGATCGCCACCGCGATGGTCTTACCGAAATCGGGCGAATCCATCGTCTTGGCAATGTTCAGCGAGCCCAGGTTGCACGAGATGTCCTTGCCCACATGGCTGTACGAGAGGTCGTCGTTGAACGTTGACGGCGTCGAGACCTGGAGAATCTCCGAGCACAGGTTGGAGTGAGTGATCTTGCCCTTCACCGGGTTCGCACGATTGACGGTGTCCTCGTACATGATGTACGGGTAGCCGGACTCGAACTGCAGCTCGGCGAGAGTCTGGAAGAATTCACGCGACTTGATCTTGGTCTTGCGAATCCTCTTGTCGTCGACCATCTCGTAGTACTTCTCCGAGACATTGATGTCGGCGAACGGCACTCCGTAGATGCGCTCGACGTCGTACGGCGAGAACAGGTACATGTCCTCGTTCTTCTTCGCCAGCTCGAACGTGATGTCCGGGATGACGATTCCGAGGGACAGCGTCTTGATGCGGATCTTTTCGTCGGCGTTCTCACGCTTGGTGTCGAGGAACTTGTACACATCGGGGTGGTGCGCGTGCAGGTACACCGCGCCCGCGCCCTGGCGTGCCCCGAGCTGGTTGGCGTACGAGAACGAATCCTCGAGCAGCTTCATGATCGGGATGACACCGGACGACTGGTTCTCGATCCGCTTGATCGGCGCACCTGCTTCGCGAATGTTGCTCAGCAGCAATGCAACTCCGCCGCCGCGCTTGGACAGCTGCAACGCGGAGTTGATGGATCGTCCGATGGACTCCATGTTGTCTTCGATGCGGAGCAGGAAGCACGAGACGGGCTCGCCGCGCTGCTTCTTGCCCGAGTTGAGGAAGGTGGGCGTCGCGGGCTGGAATCGGCCGGCGATGATCTCGTCCACGAGATCGGTGGCCAGGGCTTCGTCACCGGCCGCCAGCGTCAATGCCACCATGCACACACGGTCCTCGAAGCGTTCGAGGTAGCGCTTACCGTCGAACGTCTTGAGCGTGTAGGAGGTGTAGTACTTGAACGCGCCGAGGAAGGTCGGGAATCGAAACTTCTTCGAGTACGCGTGGTTGATCAGGAACTTCACGAACTCACGTGAGTACTGGTCCAGAACCTCGGGCTCGTAGTAGTTCTCCTCGACCAGGTAGTCCAGCTTCTCGTCCAGGTCGTGGAAGAACACGGTGTTCTGGTTGACGTGCTGCAGGAAGTACTGATTGGCAGCTTCGCGGTCCTTCTCGAACTGGATCTCACCGTTGGGCCCGTAGAGGTTGAGCATCGCGTTGAGCGCGTGATAGTCCATGTCACCGTCGCTGCGAACGGTCGCGGGTGCGGGTGCTGCGTCGGTGATGGTCGGTGCCACGGCGGTGCTCCTACTGGTCTGTGGTGGTTGATGCTCAGTGCGTGTGGGCAGCGCGACGGACTTCCCGTTCCCAGAAGTCTTCGAGTCCCTCGCGGACTCGCACTACGTCCTCGGGGGTGCCCATCAATTCGAAGCGGTAGAGATACGGAACCGCGCATTTCTGCGAGATGACGTCTCCGGCAAAGCAGAAGGAGTCACCGAAATTGGTGTTTCCGGCAGCGATGACGGCTCTGATCAACGATCGATTGTGCTTGTCGTTGAGAAACTTGATCACACGCTTGGGGACGTAGTTGGTGTCGCGGCCGGCGTACGTCGTTCCTCCGCCGTACGTCGGCACGATCAGGACGTAGGGAGAGTCGACGCGAAACGTGCCGTCCGGATCTCGTAAGGGAATGCGCGTCGCGGGGATATCCAACTTCGACACGAAACGGTGCGTGTTCTCCGACGCGCTGGAGAAGTAGACGAGTGAGTTCGAGGACTGCTGTTGTGAACTCACCGCTCACTCACTTTCTCGATCTGTTCAAGCAGCGTTCGTCGCGAGGGTCTTGATGCGATCCGGGCGGAAACCGGACCAGTGGTCGTCACCGGCGACGACGACGGGGGCCTGCAGGTAACCGAGCGCCATGACGTAGTCACGTGCCTCGGGGTCCTGCGAGATGTCGATGACGGAGTACTCGATACCCGCTTTGTCGAGGGCGCGGTAGGTGGCATTGCACTGGACGCAGGCGGGCTTGGTGTAAACGGTGATGCTCATGGTGTCCCTCTTTCCGTTGTCGCCGTCGGGTGCACCGATGGCGACGATGTGCTCTGCGTGTGGCACCGAGAACATCTCCCGCTCAGGGCGACTGCGACCTGCTCGAACCCACGTCGTTCGGGCTCTTCGAGTTGTGGTCTCTCGGCGGGTCAAACACTACACCTAGTGTCCCCCATCTGCCTAGAACACGAGATGTTGCGAACAACATGCGTGGTATTCGCTGGTCACGGCCGTGCGACCGACGCTCGTCCACCCCACATCGGCGTGTCGGACGTCACAAAACGAGGTGTCTTTCGTCACTACCGACCGTCGCCCCGACAGTGACGATCACCGAAGACACCCGCGCACGACGACGGCCCCCCGGAGTTGCTCCGAGGGGCCGTCACGTAGATCACGCGAGTGTCAGCGTTGACGCGCCTTGAACCGCGGCTCCTTCTTGTTGATCACGAACACGACCCCATGGCGGCGAACCACCTGGGCGCCGGGCTTGTTCTTGAGCGATTTCAGAGAATTTCTCACCTTCATGAGACCAAGCTACATGAAAACGATTCCCGATACCATCAAGCGGTCACGCGCTGATGAGTTCCTTCGACGCCTTGACCAACTCGGCCACGACATGGCCGATCTCACCGGACACCTCGGCGTTCTCACGCGGGTGGGCGGCCCCGAACTTGTCGATGGTGCCGCCGATGGAGAGCTGGACGTCCTCGAGTACGGATCCGCCGGCGATGCGGACGGCCTTGCTCGTGTCCTCGTGGGCCCACTTGGCCCCGTTGCCGCTCGGCGATGCGCTGATGACCACGACCGGCTTGCCCACCATGGCACCGGCACCGTAGGGACGTGAGAGCCAGTCGATGGCGTTCTTCAGCACGGCCGGAATGGTGCCGTTGTATTCGGGCGTGACCAACAACAGCGCAGAAGCCTTCTCGGCAGCGGCGCGCAGTGCGAGGGCGGCCGCAGGCACGGAGCCGTCGACGTCGATGTCCTCGTTGTAGAAGGGAACGTCGCCCAGCCCGTCGTAGACCACGATCTCGGCATCGGCCGGTGCGACGGTGACTGCAGTCTCGGCAATCTGCTTGTTCACCGATTCGGCGCGCAGGCTTCCGACGAGAACGAGTACGTGTGCGTCTGACATGAAATCTTCCTTCGAAAGTTCGGATGACGTGATCGTCGTGTCAATTCATACCATCCAAACGGACCGCGGTCCACTTGTATTCCTCAGCGAGGTACCCTGAACAGGTGACCGGTCCGATGCTGCCCGTAGTAGGCGAAGACTCCGAACGCTGTGACGCTGCCCGCAACCGCCGGCTGCTCCTCGACGCCGCGACGGAGCTGGTGGCGACCCTCGGTGCCGACGCCGTCACCATGGAAGCCGTGGCAACGAGGGCCGGCGTCGGCAAAGGCACCGTGTTCCGGCGCTTCGGCAACCGCGCCGGGTTGATGCGAGCCCTGTTGGATCACACCGAGAAGATGTTGCAGAGCTCGTTCATGTTCGGCGAACCGCCGCTCGGGCCCGGTGCCGATCCCATCGACCGCCTCGTCGCGTTCGGTCGGGCACGGCTGGAGTTCGTCAGGGTTCAGGGTGAGGTGCTGCGGGCCGCGGAAAGCTCGGCCGACGCTCGGTATTCGGCTCCGGCGCACATGGTCAATTTCACACACGTTCTGTCTCTGCTCCGTGCAGCCGGCGTGGAGGGAGACCTGGAACTTCTCACCTACTGGCTGCTCACACCCCTGGAAGCCACGTTGGTGCTGCACCAGTACCGAGACCTCGGAATGACGATGGATCGTCTGGCCGACGGGTGGGAAGATCTGGTGCGCAGAGCAACTCGCGTCCCATAGCGGTTGTCGGTCACGTCGCGAGGATCGACAGTGCCGCCGAATGCAAGGCAGTTCCGTACGAACGGCCGTGTCCGGCCGCATGTACGGCCAGAGGATGCAACTGGTGGAGGGCGGTCCGGTCGCGCCACCCCGTCCGCAGCGGGTGCACGGACTCGTAGCCGTCGACCATGGCGTCCAGATGAGGACAGCCGAACAGTGCCGCCATCGCCAGATCCGTTTCGCGATGGCCGCCGTGTGCCGCGGGATCGATGAGCACGACACCCGCATCGGTCCAGAAGACGTTGCCGTTCCACAGGTCTCCGTGGATTCGACTGGGCGGTTCATCATCGTCGAACTCGCCGTCCACCACCCGCTCGCACGCCGCCTCGACGGTCGCCGCCTCGGACTGCGTCACGTTTCCGGCGTCGACCGCGATCCGCAGAAACGGCAGCACTCGCTCGGCGGCGTAGAACGAACCCCACGTGGCGTGGACAGTGTTGGTCATGGGCCGCGAGCCGATGAACAACTGCCCGGGAAACGGTGTGCCGTCCGGGCGATTCGGCGGAGCCCCGAATCCGGCCGCGCCGCCGTCGTGCATCCGGGCCAGTGCGCGCCCAAATCGACGGGCCGCGATCTCGGTGGGACGGGCGGCCGTCAACCGCTCGAGTTCGATGAACGTCGGTCCGCGATCGAGAACACCGACGACAGGCACCCCTGTCTCACCGAGCCACGCGAGTCCCGTCGCCTCGGCCTCGAAGAAGTCCGGGTGCGCGCGGGTATCTCGCTTGACGAAGGTATCCGTGGATCCGCTCACGTCGAACGACACTACGCATCCTTCTCGACCCGAACGCGTGCCCGCACTCGTCATTAGGATGATCGGATGGGACACATCAACTCGGAATTGCGCTCCGGAATCATGCGTGAGCTGGCGGTACAGTCGACCATCGATCCGGTGACGGAGGTCCGCAGGCGCGTGGACTTCCTCAAGGACTACCTCGCGTCGACACCGGCCTCCGGTTTCGTACTCGGGATCAGCGGCGGACAGGACAGCACGCTCACCGGCAAGCTCGCACAGCGGGCGGTGACCGAACTACGAGCCGACGGGCACGAGGCCGAATTCGTCGCCGTACGGCTCCCCTACGGTGTCCAGGCCGACGAGGACGACGCGGCGATCGCACTGAAGTTCATCGATCCCGACCGCACGGTGACGGTGAACATCAAGGAGGCCTCCGATGCCGCAGCAGCTGCGACCGCCGACGCTCTGGGAACCGGCGAGGTCCGAGATTTCGTGCGCGGCAACATCAAAGCTCGCCAACGCATGGTCGCCCAGTACGCGATCGCCGGCGAACTCGGATACGTCGTCGTCGGCACCGATCACGCGGCCGAGGCGGTCACCGGCTTCTTCACCAAGTTCGGCGACGGCGGGGTGGATCTGACACCTCTGACCGGCCTGACCAAGCGGCAAGGCGCTGCGCTGCTGCGCGAGCTCGGTGCGCCCGAAAGTACCTGGCGCAAAGTCCCCACCGCGGATCTCGAAGACGACCGACCGGCTCTGCCCGACGAGGAAGCACTCGGCGTCACATACGAGCAGATCGACGACTACCTCGAAGGCAAGGACGTCACCGAGGAAGTGGCCGACAAACTCGAGAAGATGTTCGCCGCGACGCGGCACAAGCGAACCGTTCCAGTGACACCGTTCGACGATTGGTGGAAGAACGGTCACTGACCGACCTTCGTCGGCGGCGATCGGTGACGATCAGCCGCCGGCGAACGGCGGCAGTACGTCGACTCTGCTGCCTACGGACCGCCCCAGATCGCGGGTCAACTCGTCTCCGACCAGATACGCCGACACCCGCAGAATCGGTTCCATCGGGGCTCCGTACCGAGAACGGATGGCCTCGCGCAATTCTCCCAGCGTCGCACCGGCCGGCAGAGTTAGGTGTTCGGACTCGCAGCCGGACGCGTCGACGGCGGCTGCGAAGTACCGCACCTCCACCTGCATCGTTCGACTATCGGTCGTGCTGGGCTGTGTCTCAACCACCGATTGCTCCCATACTGCGGGTCGGTGGCACGAAGCCCTCGGCATCGATGCCGTGCCCGGCCCATTTGTTCCACATGGCTCCGCGCCATACTGCTGCCAGCTCGTCATCGGTGGCACCGCCCCGCAGCGCCGCGCGAAGATCCGTCTCGTCGTCGCTGAACAGGCAGGACCTGATGGTGCCCTCGGCGGTGAGCCTCGTGCGATCACAGTCGCCGCAGAACGAGCGCGTGACGGACGCGATGATTCCCACGGTCGCCTCCGTGCCGTCCACGCTCCATTCCTCGGCGGGAGCGGACGGATCGGCGCGACCCACTTCACGTAGATCGAACGCAGTGGACAGCTCGTCGAGCAACGTCTGGGCGTCGATCATGTTGTTGCGGGCCCATTCGTGATCGGCGTCGAGTGGCATCTGCTCGATGAATCGAAGCGCGACCCCCTCGTCCAGACACCACCGGAGCAGATCCACGGACCCGGAGAGGGTATCTCGCATCAGTACGGCATTGACCTTCACCGGACCGATGCCCGCCTTCTTGGCCGCCCGGATGCCGGCCAGCACCGACGGCAGACGATCGCGTCGAGTCAAGCGCGCGAACTGTTCGCGATCGACCGAGTCCAACGACACGTTGACGCGCGTCAGACCGGCCTCGGCGAGGGCCTGCGCACGATGTTCGAGACCGACGGCATTGGTGGTCATGGACAACGGCACGCCGTCCGCCACAGCGGAGCACGAACGAAGGATCTCGTCCAGATCTCGACGCATCAGAGGCTCGCCGCCGGTGAAACGCACGTCGCGTATTCCCAACAGGCGCACGGCAACCGAGACGACCCGAGCAATCTCGCCAGCGGTCAGCAGGTCGGCCGTGGGGATTGCCGGCAGCCCCTCCTCCGGCATGCAGTACGTGCACCGCAGCGAGCACTTCTCGGTGATCGAGATGCGCAGATCGCGTGCCACCCGCCCGAATCGATCGATCAGATGCGGCACGTCGGGACGATCGTCGACCGGGCCGAACGACGACCCCGAGGGGGCTGAACCTATACGTGGGATCCCGAGGGACGTGACACTGTCCACCGTCACCTCACACCTCGAATCCGTCTGTTCCTGCATGTCTCACATCGGCTTGTCTACCCAGTATGCCGCAGCCCACACGCACCCGTCGTGTCGGCGTGCCTAGGATTGGCAGCCATGACGGCTGAGCACACTCGAGCGATCACCGGACCTGCACTGTGAGCGCCGTATCCGTCGAGGAGCACGCAGCAGTGATCGAGTCGCTGCTCGCAGACTTGGGCACCCGAGCAGCTCAACGAGTGCCGCTGACCGACGCACTGGGGCGGGTGGCATTCCACGACGTGACCTCCCCCGTCGATCTACCTCTGTTCCGGAATTCGCAGATGGACGGTTATGCGGTCGATTCTCGCTCGGTGCAATCTGCGCCCGTGACGCTTCCGGTATCGACGATCATCGCTGCCGGACCCACCCGACCGTCGACGCTCACGCCCGGTAGCGCAGCCAAGATCATGACCGGCGCACCGATACCCGACGGAGCGGACGCCATCGTCCCCGTGGAGGACACCACGGTGACCACCGCAGGTGCGGTAACCGTCGAACGAGCCCGCGTCGCAGGCGAATTCGTGCGCGAACAGGGTAGCGACGTACGCGCGGGAACGATCCTGATCGACGCGGGCAGAGTGCTCGAGCCCCGGCACATCTCGGTTCTCGCGGCCGTCGGACTGGCCACCGTCGACGTACGGTCGCGTCCTCGGGTGGCCGTGGTGACCACCGGAGCAGAGTTGGCCGACGCAGGCGAGACGCTCTCGCCCGGTCAGATCTTCGACTCGAACGGCATCACTCTTGCCGCACACCTGCGCGCGAGCGGTGCCGACGTGGTCACCGTCGCACGCAGCACCGACGATCCGGAACGGTTCCGAAGCATCCTCACCTCCGCAGCCGCATCGGCGGAGCTCATCATCACCTCCGGTGGAGTGTCGATGGGCGACTTCGAGGTGGTCAAGGACGTTCTCGCGCCGCTGGGTGGACAGTTCGGATCGGTTCGGATGCAACCGGGTGGACCGCAGGGCATCACGATGTTCGACGGCACCCCGGTCCTGAGTTTCCCCGGCAACCCCGTCAGCACCGTGGTGTCGTACATCATGTTCGCGCGCAACATCGTTCGGCGATCGGCCGGCCTGCCACCGGTCCTGTCGGGCCCTGCGACTCTGTTCCAGTCGATCACCTCGCCGCCGGGCAGGCGTCAACTGCTCCGCGGAAAATTGCGTGACGACGGCCGGGTCGAACTGGTCGCCGGACCGGGGTCCCACCTGGTGGCCGCACTGGCGTGGGCCGACGTGCTCATCGACATCGCCGCCGAGACAACCGAACTCGCCGCAGGATCGCCCGTGGAGGTATGGCCGCTGTGACCACCGAAGTCCCGCAGAACCCCCTGTCTCACCTGGACGACGAGGGCCGCGCCCGCATGGTCGATGTGGCGCACAAGAAAGAGACCTCCCGAACGGCTGTGGCGGCCGGCGAGTTCGTCACCACGCCCGGGGTCATCGGGTTGGTGCAGGCGGACGGCATGCCGAAGGCCGATGTCCTGGCGACCGCTCGGATCGCCGGTATCTCGGCTGCCAAGCGCACCTCCGATCTGATTCCGCTGTGCCATCAACTCGCGCTCTCGTCGGTCAAGATCTCCTTCGGATTCACCGACACCTCCATCACGGTCGAGGCCACCGCGCGCACGACCGGTAGAACCGGCGTCGAGATGGAAGCCCTCACCGCCGTCGCGGTTGCCGGGCTGACCCTGCACGACATGGTCAAGGCAGTCGACCCGGGTGCGACGATGAACGGCGTCCGGCTGATCACCAAAGACGGTGGTAAGCATGGACATTGGCAGCGTGATGCGAAGGCGACCGCCCCCGGCGACGACGCTCGGCCGTCAAAGAGGACGAAGTCGGCGGTCGTGCTCGTGGCCTCCACCGGCGGTGCTCGCGGGACCCGCCCGGACACCACCGGCCCGTCCATCGCATCCTGGCTGACCGATCGGGGCTTCGCGGTGCGCGGCCCGCTGGTGTACGCCGATGCCGACATCGAGGCCGGGCTGCGCGACTCGCTACGCGGCGAGCCGTCGCTGATCATCTCGACCGGCGGAACCGGCGTCTCCCCTACCGATGCAACTCCGGAGGCCACGGCGGCACTGCTCGACATCGAGATGCCAGGAATAGCAGACCAGATCCGCACCAAGGGAACCTCCGCGACGCCGCACGCGGTGCTGAGTCGCGGAGTGTCCGGGTTGATCGGACGTACCCTCGTCGTCAACTTGCCCGGATCACCGGGAGGCGTGAAAGACGGCTTGGCCGTTCTCGATCCGCTCCTCGATCATGTACTCGCCCAGATCTCAGGAGGAGGACCCCACGATGACTGAACTCGTCGCCCGCATCTCGAACGAGCCGCTGACGACCGCCGAAGTAGAAGCCGCGGTACAGGATTCGCACCACGGTGCCGTGGTGCTGTTCAGCGGAATCGTTCGTGACCACGACGGTGGCCACGCCGTGGAAACTCTCGAATACCGCGCCCACCCCGATGCGGAACGCTTCTTGAGCCGATGCTGCTCGGAAGTCTCGTCCGAAACCGGTCTTGCGGTCGCTGCCGTGCATCGCGTCGGGGACTTGCGGGTCGGCGATCTCGCGCTCGTCGCCGCAGTCGGATCGGCTCATCGCGCCGAGGCGTTCGAGGCGTGCGCCCGACTGGTCGAACGCATCAAGGCCGAGGTACCCATCTGGAAACGGCAGGGCTTCGAAGGCGGGCGCACCGAATGGGTCGGACTGTAGAAGACCTACGCCGGCTCGAGGTATCGATGGACCGGCAACATGGCCGAGGCGTCGACTGCGTCGTCAGGGCCGCGCACGCAGGCCCGCAGTCGATGATCTACCGCGTCCGCATCGAGTTCGGTGCCGATCAGCACCAGTGATGTCTGCTGGGCTTCACCCCGTGACCACGCTGCACTCTCGAACCGGATGTGTCGCCCTACCGTCTGCACGATGAACTTCTGCTGGTGTCCCGGCAGGTCGAAATGCACGACACCCTTGATGCGGTAGAGGTTTCCGGTCGGATTCTCCAGAAATTCGATCAGCCGACGCGGCTCCATCGCTGCTGTGCTGACGAACTCGGTATGCGAGTACTGCGCATGCAGGTGTCGGTGGTGTCCGTGCTCGTGGCAGCTGTCGTCGTCGAGGTGCTCGCGGAGAAGTTCGTCGAAGGACAATTGCACGGGTAGTGCGGATTCGACCGGCCCGTTCTGGGGCCGGTCGAACAACAACAGAGGATCGACGCGTCCGAACGACACAGCTGCGACAGGGACGTCGCCGACAATGGACCGAACCGTCGACACCACCGCAGAGCGCTCCGAATCCTCGACGGCGTCGGACTTGTTCAGTACCACCAGATCCGCCAATTGCAGATGCTGATCGATTTCGGGATGCAGGGTGCGGGTATCCGCGAATTCGACTGCGTCGACGACTCCCACCAATCCGCCGTACACGATGAACTCGTTCTCGCTGCCGCGCACCATTCGAATGAGATTCCGTGGCTCCGCCAATCCGCTGGCCTCCACCACGATCACGTCTATGGCCGAACGGCGGTGAGCCAGCGCATCGAACATCGCGTCCATGTCAGTGATGTCCACCGCACAGCAGATGCATCCGTTGCCCAGTGACACCATCGAATCGACCTGTCCTGCAACGAGCATGGAATCGATGTTGATCGCACCGAAATCGTTGACCACGACGCCGATCCGAATTCCCGCATCGTTGCGCAACAGATGATTGAGCAGAGTGGTCTTGCCGGCACCCAGAAAGCCGGCAACGATCACCACCGGAATTCGTCGACGCGCCACGCCGGTCGAGACTACCGGGCGGCGACAATTCGATTCAGGAGGCCTCGAGCGAAGGTGGAGACGCTGCTGACGTTCTCGTCGGTCACCAATCCCTTCAATCCGTCGACACCGACCGATTCGACATACGGCGAGACGCTTTCGAGCAGTCGAGACAAGGCACTACGACCCGCTACGGACGTCGACGTAGCTGCGGGGACAGTCGCGCTCGTCGGTGTCGGCGCAGAGGCGGTGGGAACTGCGACGTCCGGCGACGAGGCAGCCTCGGCTCCGAGGAGATAGTCGATGATGCCGGTGGAGATGGCGATCGCATGCTTCACCTGACCGTCCGAGCTCTCCAGCACCGCCGCGTCGTCCGGGTTGGAACCATTGCCCATCTCGACGAACACCAACGGAACAGTCGTCAGTGCGGGCCCCGCGACGTCGGATCGTTCCTGGATCCCGTCGACGACGCCCGAGTAATTGGCGGGATCGAACCCGGCGCGAACGTAGGAATCTCTCATCAGCTTCGAGGCCGAGCGCCCGCCCTCCGACTGAGCCGCATCGGCCGCCGCATTCGGAATCGGCAGTGTCGGCACGATCAGATGGAATCCGTGCTTGTCGGTGTCGGTCGTCGTGCTCGTCGAGTCCGCATGAATGCTGACGGCCACATCGGCTCCGGACGCGCTGGCAGCGCGAGCCCGATCGTCGACGCACCCGCCCCACCCGGTGTCGTCGACGCGGCTGGTCTTCACCGTCGCACCGAGACTCTCCAGACTGGACCGAACCAGCTCCGAGACCTTCCAGTTGATGGTGTGCTCCGGCACCCCGTCCACCGTGGTCATGCCCGTGGTCTGGCAATCCTTGGTACCGCCGCGCCCGTCGTCGACCTGCCGTTGCAGATTCTCCGAGTGAGCTGTGCCCTGGTGACCCGGATCGAGGAAGACCGTCTTTCCCGTCAACTCTCGTCCGGCCGATTCCGTGCCGGGTGTCGCCGACGGCGCAGTGGCGGGCGCGGACGGGTCGGCCGATACCGGTGCGCCGACGAGCGCTCCAGCACCCAGTAGACCTGCGCACATCAGCGTCACCGCAGCCGACCCGGCTGTTCGTGAAGATTTCATCGACTCGTGGGCGCTCCGGTGGAGCCGGTCGCGCCACTCCCCTCTCGGCACCTCGGACGCCGTCGAGCCACGCGGTTCCCATTGGCATCAGGAGCTACCGTGCGTCACAACAGACACTTGCTGCTCGAGTGAACCAGAGATCGGTCCATTCGAGTCCCTGATCGAATTTCGTTAGCCAAAGGATTGCATTTCGTGATCGATCCGTTGCGATCTGCCCAGCCTTCTCATGTTTCCCACGACGGCGACACAAGTGCCGCGAAACTCCGAAACCGGCCGCCGGCTCGAACCGACCCCGAGAACGAATTTCCTATGAATACCGGACAGTTTGTCTTTGTTCACCGCAACAGCGATCCCTCGCACTGCGCACACACTTAATGCCTGCGCCACGTCGGTTTCGACGAATACATCTGCAGATTCTGTGGCAATGCTGCGAAACCGGTAACAATCGATCGGCCAGCATGGATATACACATTGTTCGGCCGTATAGTCGACACAGTTCGATCTGGACATCCCCCCGCATCATTCCCTGCACCATTGGAGAGCTTCAGCATGGCCAGAAAAGTCTATGTGCAACTAGTCGATGACATCGACGAAAAACCGATCGAATCCGGTGGCGAACACATAACCTATTCGGTCAACGGAGTCAGCTACGAAATCGATCTGAGCGACAAGAACGCCAAAGAATTCCACCGCAAGCTCGACTATTACATCGAGCACTCGACGAAGGTGGGCGGAAAGCGACAGAAGAAGTCGAGTTCCCCGGCCACCGGGGCGAAGCGCGACGCCAATCAGACCAAAGCCATCAGAGAATGGGCGAAGGCGAACGGCCACAACATTTCTGCGCGCGGAAGAATACCCGCCGAAGTGGAGCAGGCGTTCGACGCAGCTCACTGACCCCCGCCTTCCGAATCGGCGTCTCAGGACTCACGCTGCAGACGCCGATTCGGTGGCCGAAGCCATAGACACAACAAAAGCGCCGCCCGATGGGCGGCGCTTTTGCTTTCTCGGTGGAGCTAAGGGGACTCGAACCCCTGACCCCCACACTGCCAGTGTGGTGCGCTACCAGCTGCGCCATAGCCCCGAGTACTGCGTGCTCCCGCTCATGCGGTTGCTCGAACGAAGTTACACCATCGCTCGCGGCAGCAACAAATCAGCTGGTGCGGCCCCTACTCGATGCTCCGGTACGGGCCCCCGCGCTCGACCCCGATCAGCCGACCGTAGCCAGCCATTCCGAGTCGCCCAGCGCGTCGACCACCTGTCCATCCACCAGAACACCCGGAGTTCCGCGTGCGCCCGATGCGGCCAAGGCGTCCCGACCGGTCGTCGCGTCCGCCACCGCTGCGTCACGCTGCGCGCCCGTGGTGATGCACTCCACCGCAAGATCGCTCGCTCCGTTCGACGTTGCCAGCTCCGCCAGTTCGGCATCGGTTCGGTCGGAGTCGCTTCCTTCCTCCGGCTGGAATTCCGGGTCGAACAGTGCGGCGTGGAAACCCGAGTAGACCCGCGCATTCTCGGTTGCGGCCACGCAGTGCGACGCCGCAACGGCCCGCGTCGAATAGTCACCCGAGGCCGAGCTCGCATCGAGGAAATTGATCAGGTGGTAGTTGACCGAGACAACGCCGTCGTCGATTTTCTGAGCCAATTCCTGGCCGTGCTTCACCTCGAGATCACTGCAGAATGGGCACATCGGGTCCTCGTAGATATCGATGACGCGCTGCGCGCCCGGACGAGCCAATACGACGACACCGTCTCCCGGCAACGACAATTCGACCTCGGGATTCTTGACCGATCCGTACCCGTCGTTCCGGGGCGCGTCGCTGCCTCGCTGCCACAGGATCGCTACCACGACGACCGCGACCACCACGAGGAATGCAATACCGCCCAGAATGTACGTCACGGTATTCGACGAGGCCTGCGGAGTGTGTTTCGTGCTGGATGTCTTCTTCTCGCTCACAGAGCGAATACTACGGACGTATCCGTCAGCTGCGCTCGCGCTCGAGGGTGTCCGGAACGCGCGACCACCACAACCCCGCCAGTAGAAGCAGTGCGCCCGTCACGGCGAAAGCCGGACCGAACGAGACCCGTTCCACGATCATTCCGGCCACGATCGGGCCGATCACCGCGCCCACGTCGGACGCCATCTGGAAGGCAGCCAGCACGGGTCCTCCACGGGCCTTGGAGCCGATCACGTCCGCGACCGAGGCCTGCTGGGCAGGACTCATCAGGCCCGATCCGATTCCGGCGATCAACGACACCGCGAGGAACAACACCGGATCGTGGACATAGCCCATCACGACCGTTCCCAGGCCGCACACCGCCAAACCGCCCAGCATGAACGGTTTGCGTCCGCGTACGTCGGACAGGCGACCGGCAGTGGTGAGAACCAGGGCATTACCCACTGCGAACACCGTGAGAGCAATCCCGACGAACACCTCGGACCGCTGCATTGCCTCGACGACGAACAACGGCACCAGCGCCACCCGGACACCGAACACGGCCCATCCGTTCGCGAAATTCGACGCCAGCGCGGCCCGATAGGACGGGATTCGCAGAGCAGCGAGCAACGACATCGTCGGCGGCGCAGTTCCCTTCTCCGGCTTGACCAGATCGGAATTGCCGAGGGTGAAGTACACGACGGCAGCGGCGATCACCAGAGCCACGGCATAGATGACGAACGGCACCCGCAGACCGAAACCGACGAGCGCGCCGCCGACGAGCGGACCACCGATGGTTCCCAGCAAGAAAGCGGTCGCGTACAGCCCGGAGATGCGGCCTCTACTGGTAGGTGGACTGATTCTGATCAGCAGTCCGAGAGCAGACACCGAGAACATCGTCGACCCGATTCCGCCCAGTCCGCGAAACACCAGCAGCTGCCAGTACGTCTGAGCCAGAGCGCACGCACCGGTGGAGACCGCCACGATCAACAGTCCGATCAGGTAGACGGGTCGTTCGCCGAGGCGCTGAACCAGAGCGCCGCTCGCCGGTGCGAACAGCAACCGCATGAGGGCGAAGGCACTGATCACTGCCGATGCGGCCGTGTATCCGACGCCGAATTCTCGAGCGAACTGCGGCAGGGCAGGCGCGACGATGCCGAATCCGAGGGCGATGACGAACGCTGCCGAGACCAGTACCCAGATCTCCGGAGGGAGTTTGCCTCCGGGTTGGAATGCCGGCTCGGGGGCCGAGCTGTCGTGGTCGGGTGTCGGTGAGTCGGTCACGAGCTCTCGAGAGCGGACGAGACCAATTCACGTGCGGCAGCCTGGACCTCGGCGAGGTGTTCCTTGCCCTGGAACGACTCCGCGTAGATCTTGTAGACGTCCTCGGTTCCCGACGGACGAGCTGCGAACCAGGCGCTCTCCGTTGTCACCTTCAGCCCACCCAGTGCGGCCCCGTTTCCGGGAGCCTCGGTCAGCGTCGCGGTGATCGGCTCCCCCGCCAATTCGGTGGCTGTGATCTGGTCGGGCGACAACTTCGCGAGCACAGCCTTCTGCTCCCTGGTTGCCGGAGCGTCGACGCGGGCGTACGACGGGTCGCCGTACTCGGCTGTGAATTCTGCGTAGCGTTGCGACGGTGTCGATCCGGTGACCGCGGTGATCTCCGAGGCCAACAGCGCCAGAATGATTCCGTCCTTGTCCGTGGTCCACACTCGCCCGTCGTGCCGCAGGAACGAGGCACCGGCGCTCTCCTCGCCGCCGAAGCCGAGCTCGCCGTCCAGCAGCCCCGGCACGAACCACTTGAACCCGACCGGGACCTCGAGCAGCTTTCGTCCGAGACCGGCGACGACGCGATCGATCATGGAGGAACTCACCAGCGTCTTGCCGACTGCCGCGGTCGGTGACCACCCGGGTCGGTGGGTGAACAGATAGTCGATCGCGACCGCGAGGTAGTGATTGGGGTTCATCAGACCACTGTCGGGAGTGACGATGCCGTGTCGATCGGAGTCGGCGTCGTTGCCCGTGGCAATGTCGAATCGATCCCGGGCTGCGATCAGTGATGCCATCGCGTTCGGCGACGAGCAGTCCATTCTGATCTTGCCGTCCGTGTCCAACGTCATGAAGCGGAACGTGCCGTCGACCAACGGATTGACGACGGTCAGATCGAGGTTGTGTCGTTCGGCGATCGCATCCCAGTAGTCGACACTGGCACCGCCGAGCGGATCCGCACCGATGCGAACTCCGGCGGCGCGGATCGCATCGAGATCGAGCACATTCGGGAGGTCGTCCACGTAGGTGCCGAGGAAGTCGTACCGCGAGACGCTTCCCGCGAACGCCTGCGCGAGAGTCACACGCTTGATACCGGTAATGCCCTCGCGGAGAAGCTCGTTGGCGCGGGCAGCGATCACCGACGTCGCATCGCTGTCGGCCGGTCCACCGTGCGGAGGGTTGTACTTGAACCCGCCGTCACGCGGCGGATTGTGGGACGGTGTGACCACGATGCCGTCGGCTTTCGCGGTCGGCCCCGACTCGTTGTACCGGAGAATGGCATGACTGACGGCGGGCGTCGGAGTGTAGCGATCCCCAGAGTCCACCAGAACGTCGACGTCGTTGGCTGCCAACACCTCCAGAGCCGTCGTCCACGCGGGCTCGGACAATGCATGGGTGTCTCGACCGATGAACAGTGGCCCGGTGATGCCTTGCGCGGAACGATATTCCACGATGGCCTGCGTGGTCGCGACGATGTGCGCCTCGTTGAACGCCGAATCCAGGCTCGAACCTCGATGACCCGAGGTCCCGAACACGACCTGCTGACTCGGCTCCGACACGTCCGGAATGCGCGAGTAGTACGCCGTGACGAGTTGCGAGAGATCGACCAGATCCTCCGGCAGTGCAGTGGTTCCAGCTCTCTCGTGCGCCACGATGCGCCTCCTCAATCCTCGAACGAACCGAATCCGGTCGACGAACCGAATTTCTCGTTCAACCCTAACGCCGCTGCCCCACCCGCGAGCTACTTGCTCTGCCGTTTCGGTGGCCGTGGCAGAAAATAGCTGGTTCGCTGCTGATATTCGCGATACCCCGGACGCTTCTCCATGCTCCGTTCCAACAGCCGAGCCCCGGTGGCGAACACCAAGAAGTACGTCATCGCGACAGGCGACAGAATCGTGAACACCCCAGGCCACGCCGAGGCCGAGACGAGGAACAGTCCCCACCACACTGCCGAGTCGCCGAAGTAATTGGGATGCCGCGTCCAGGACCACAGACCTCGGTCCATGATCTTGCCCTTGTTCGACGCGTCCGCCTTGAACGCCTTCAATTGCGCGTCGCCCACTGCCTCGAACGTCCATCCGAGTAGCCAGACCACTACGCCGAGTACGACGACGGGTAGAACCGATCCGTGTGAAACGGCGGAAACCTGCAGTGGAAGGGACACGAACCACAGCGCAACCGCCTGCGTCAGATAGATTTTCCGCAGGGCGTACCAGGTTCTGTTGCCGGTGGCCTTGGACAGCAGCTCGGTGTACCGCGGATCCTCCCCGTGTCCGCGTGAGCGCTGCACCATGTGCAGCGCAAGACGAAGCCCCCACACTCCGACGAGCACGACCAGCAGGAGTCGTCGCCACAGATCACCGGTTCCGGTCGCAGCCGAGATCAGCGCGATCAGAACGAAGCCGCCACCCCACGTCACATCCACGACATTGTGTCGTCCGATACGGGCACCGACAAGGGCGGTGATGATCATCAGGACAGCAGTACCGCCGAGACTCGCCAGTGACACGGTGAAGAAGTCGGACCAATTCACCGCGCGGCCACCCACACCGGGCGGACCGGTTCCATCCCGGACGACCCCTCGACCGGGCGAACGGACAAGATCTGGTCGACGCCCATCCTGTTGTCCCGGAATGCCATTCCCCCGCCGATCAGGTACAGCCGCCACACGCGAGCGACCTCTTCCCCGACCATCGCCACCACGTCGTCGTACCGCGCCTCGAAGCGCTCCGTCCAGACATCGACGGTCCGCACGTAATGCTCGCGCAGAGCATGGACGTCGCGAACCTCGAGTCCGGCCTCCTCGATCATGGCCACGGTCCGCCCGACCGGACGCATGAACATGTCGGGCGCGATGAACGATTCGATGAATGCCCCGCCGCCGGGGTTGTCGCCCTCTCTTCGCGACATCTGCTGGATCAGCACTCGCCCACCCGGCTTGACGTTGGTATGCAGTGCGGCGGCGTAGGTCGGGTAATTGGCCTCCCCCACATGCTCACCCATCTCGATCGACGCCACCGCGTCGAAGGGCCCGTCCGGAATCTCCCGATAATCCTGGATTCGGATCTCGACGTTGTCCTGCAAACCTCGGTCGGCGATTCGTTTGTCGATGAAGGCTTTCTGCTCGCGCGAGATGGTCACTCCGACTACCTGCGCTCCGTATTCCTGTGCCGCATGCAGGCTGAGAGACCCCCAGCCACAGCCGACGTCGAGGAACCGTTGCCCGGATCGTTTGTCGAGCCCGATCTTTCGGCACACGAGGTCGAGCTTGTCGCGCTGGGCATCATCGAGGGTGTAATCCGGCGAATTCGAGGTCCAGTACGCCGACGAGTACGCCATGCGCGAATCGAGGACCAGTTCGTAGAAGTCGTTCGACAGGTCGTAATGGTGGCTGATCGCAGCGCGGTCGCGAAGCAACGAGTGCAGCCGCCCCTTCACCGAGGCCTGCGACGCGGGTGGCGGTAGTGGGCGGCCGAACACGCCGAGATCCTTGGCCAGCCGCGCCAGCCGCAGCAACGATGCCGGCCCCGGTCGTACTGCCGAGAGCCGGCGCTCACGGACCACACCCCAGACATGATCGAGAGCCGCGGCAAGATCGCCGTCGACGTCCAACTCCCCGGTGACGTACGCCTGTGCAGCACCGAGTTCACCGGGGCTCCACAGCAATCGACGAAGAGCGCTGGGGCTCCGCAACATCACTTTCGGTGCCAGGGCGTCGCCGGCAACGGATCCGTCCCACGCCTGCAGCCGGACGGGAAGCGGGCCACCCACCAGGGGTTCCATCAACTCGGCAATTCGGTGTGCAACACCGACGCTGCGATCGGTCCGGTCCACGGTACTTGTCGAGGTGGTCATCGGTCGTCCCTTCGATCGAGCACGATCTGCTGAACATCGAGGTACCCGGATCGAAATCCGGCCTCCGAATAGCAGAGGTAGAAGTGCCACATTCGCGCGAATACATCGTCGAACCCGAGATTCTGTGCCTCGCTGCGATATTCACGGAAGCGACTGTCCCACAGGGCCAGGGTTCGCGCGTAGTGATCACCCATGGACAGGCGCTCACGAACCCGAAGCGAGGTGTGCTGCTCGGTCACCTCCTCGATGGCCCGCACCGACGGCAGGAACCCGCCGGGAAAGATGTACTTGTGCACCCACGTGTACGTATTGCGGGTGGCCAGCATCCGGTCGTGCGGCATGGTGATGGCCTGGATCGCCACGCGTCCGCCCGGTGCCAGATGTGCATCGATCGTCTCGAAGTAGGTTGCCCAGTACTGATGACCGACGGCCTCGATCATCTCGACCGACACGATGGCGTCGTATCGGCCGTCCACCAACCGGTAGTCGAGGAGATCGATCTGTACTCGATCGCTGTATCCCGCTGCCGCGCAACGCTTACGCGCGAGCTCCTGCTGCTCCACCGACAGTGTCACCGACCGGACCGTCGCGCCGCGAGCGGCCGCGCGAATGGCCAGCTCGCCCCATCCGGTGCCGATCTCGAGGACCCTGGTTCCTTCGCCGACGCCTGCGCGATCGAGTAGCCGGTCGATCTTTCGGCGCTGGGCGTCGGCGAGCTCCACGCTGTCGTCGGGTCCCGATCCGGCGAACAACGCACTCGAGTAGGTCATGGTCTCGTCGAGGAAGAGCTCGAACAGGTCGTTCGACAGATCGTAGTGACGCGAGATGTTCGATCGTGTGTTCTTCGTCGTATTGCGTTCACTCCGTGGAGGTTTCGGGACGTAGATCCCACGGAGTCGCTGCAAGGACTCGGGAATCAGCGACGCCATTCGACGAGCGAAGACCTCGAGCACAGCGGTGAGATCCTCGGCATCCCAGTCCCCGGCCATGTATGCCTCACCGAATCCGATGAGGCCGCTGTCGCCGACGCGCGCGGCGAAGTCGTGTGGCCGATAGACCGTCATCAACGGTGCGTCGGACGATCCGGCGCCGATCACTGTGCCGTCCGGCATCGCGACTCGGACCTGCAATCCCGCGACCGCACGACGGAAGAGAAAGTCGGCAACGGGCGCGGCGACCGCAACTTTCACGCCACCGGGAACGTGGGCGATCTGGGGCCAGACCCGAGGATCGACGAGCGGGCGCGGCCCGGCACCGGACGGGTGCGACACGGAATCGGTTCGAGACACCGTTGTCATCTGTGAGCTCCTTCCTTCTGAACTCTCCGCGCCCCCGGAAGGGCAGGTTTCTGCACGATCTTCAGACCCCGCGCCCAGAGCCGAATGCCTTGCCAGCGAATCTGTATCACCACTCGCAGCGGTGCCATCGGTATCTCGAGTGCGGTACGAAGAATCGATCGCGTCGTCACCTGGCGGCGACGGCCGACGACGGTCGCCACGAACGGAGGGTGACCGAGACGTTCGAGGACGATCGACAGCCGGAGTGTGGCGTTCGGCTCGGGCAGCTGCATGGAGTACTCGCCGTCGACGTCGTTGAACGGTGAGACGTAGAACTCCTTGGTGGTCCGTGCCTCACCGTGACGACCGGTGTCCAACAGGTACCGGTATCGCTCGCCGTAGGTGTTGTGCACCTCGGCCACCACGCAGCGGAGGTCTCCGTCGCGGTCGTGACACCAGTACACAGTCAATGGGTTGAACGTGTGCCCGAACACCCGCGCGCTGGCCAACATCGTGATGCGACCGCCGCCGAGATCGATTCCGCTCTCTGCCACGAAGGCATCGACGTTCTGGCGAATGGTGGCACCAGGGTCACCCATGTGGTCGCGGGAATCGAATGATGCGAGTGGCCGCAGGATCCGCGGCAGTTCGGGAAGTGCGTCGAGGTCGACGAACCAGCTGTAGCTCTTGTACGAGAACGTATTTCGTATCGGTGCTCGTCGGACGTGATCGATCCGAGTGAGATACAGCGCCGCCCCGTGCGCCCGGGTGTTCGGCAGAACCGACGTCAGAGCCACGAGGCCCCCACCCGTTGCGCGGCGCGCGCTCCGGACAACGCACCGTCCTCATGGAATCCCCACCCGTGGTACGCCCCGGCGAACGACACCGTATCGGTGTCCAATTCGGGCAGCCGTCGCTGCGCTGCGACGGATTCGGGGGTGTACTGCGGGTGCTCGTAGGTCATCTCGTCGAGCACCGTGTTCGGGTCGATGCGATCTGCTCCCCCGAGGGTGACCAGCATCCTTCGATCGCTGTCACCCAATCGCTGCAACCTCGTCAGGTCGTAGCTGACCAGAACTCGATCGGGTTTGGCGCTACAGGACGGGAGGTGGTAGTTCCACGACGCTCTCGCTCTGATGTTTCGTGGCAGCACCGACGAGTCGGTGTGCAGTGCAGTGTGATTGACCGAATACGGCATAGCTCCGAGAACGCTGTGTTCGAGCGCAGTCGGCTCCGCGAGCATCTTCAGCGCGGCACCGGGATGGACTGCGATCACGGCGGCGTCGAACGTGCGCAGGTCGTCGTGGCCGTCCCGGATCTGCACCGAATCCCCGGACCGGTAGACAGCATGTACCGGATTGTCGAGCAATACCTCGTCGATGTGCTCCGCAACCCGACGAACGTATTCGATCGACCCGCCGGTGACGGTACGCCAGGTGGGAGATCCTGTGACGGTGAGCATTCCGTGGTGGCGGAGAAAAGTGAACAGGTAGCGAGCCGGGTAGGCGAGAGCGGTGTCCGGATCGCACGACCACACCGCGGACACCAACGGTGTCATGAAGTGGGATTCGAAGTATGCGGAGAACGAGTGCTGCTCCAAGAATTGAGCGAGCGTCGTCTCGGTGTCCGCGGCGTCCTCGCGCTCGAGTAGCTCGGTCGCCAGACGATGAAACCGCTTGACGTCGAGCAGCATCGAGACGAAGCGAGGCCGCAGGACCGCGGTCCGCTGCGCGAGAATGCCCCGCATTCCCTGTCCGCCCGAGTATTCGAGCCCGCAGCCGTCGCACCGAACGGACATGCTCATGTCCGAATCCTGCGTCGGCACGTCGAGCTCGTCGAACAGACGGAGCAGCGTCGGATACGTGCGGTCGTTGTGCACGATGAACCCGGTGTCGACGCCCACCGGACCACCGGGGCCGTCCACGAAGTGGGTGTCGGCATGGCCGCCGAGCCGAGAGTCGGCCTCGTACAACGTCACCGACGAGTTCTTGGACAGGGCGTATGCCGCCGTGAGGCCGGCCACCCCGCTGCCCACGACGGCAACACGGCGGGTCACGACGATTCTCCCCTGCAGCCCGTCGACGCACCGGATTCGCTCGAATCGGTTCGCACTCTTGACTCGTCGGCGATACGGAGAACGAAGTCACGAGTGACGCGCGACCACACGCGCGGATCACGCAGCATGAAATGGCCTCCAGGCACCGAGAGATATTCGGCGTCGGCACCGTTCGCCATCGCGCGTTCGGTCGCGCGACGGGAGGTTCGCGGGTCGGTCCACCGGTCGGCAGTTCCGTGCACCACGAGCAGCGTGCGCTTCTCGTCGAATCCGTCGGCCTCCGTACCCTGCGGCCACCACGGAGCAAGCGCAACGACACCCGCGATCGACGGGTCGTCGATCAGCGCAGCAGCTGTGCGCCCACCCATCGAGTGACCCACCACGACCACAGGAACTTCGGGATTGCGGTCACGAATGCGGCGCAGCGCCCACCGCGCGTCCTCTACCGGCGTCCGTTCGGGGGCGTTCCAGCCGCGGAACCGATATCGCAGTTGTTGGACCGAAATATCGCGGCTACGTCCGGCCCGCCGAAGCGTCCAGGTGAAGGGCCACATTCTCAACCCCGCCAGGTGCCACGGCCTGCTACGCGCGCGACTCACGTCCTTGCCACCGCTCAGAACCAATACCACCATCGACGGCGACGACAGCCGCTTCCCCGTGTAGAGAACTGGGGTCCGCTGGTTGCTCATGCCCTCTATTCGGCACCGAGCCCCCTCCGGGTGGGACCGGGTCGACAGCAGTGTCTGTGAGGTGTCCGACACAAAAAAAGACCGGGCCGAGAGAAAGTCTCTCGGCCCGGCCTTCACAGTGGAGCTGCCGGGAATCGAACCCGGGTCCTCTGCTGCATTGCCAGGGCTTCTCCGTGTGCAGTCCGCTATGCCTCTACTTGGATCTCCCGATCTCGCGAACAAGTCAGGATGACGATCCCAGCCACTGTTTGATGTTCCTCATCATCCCGCGGCCGGATGAATCGGTGAGCCCTCTAGCTGATGCCAGTACCCGGGCCGAGGGCAAGCCCGGACTGACAGACACGCAGTCGCTACTTAGGCAGCGAGTGCGTAGTCGCGCTGATTGGAATCGGCGCTTATAAGGTTGCGATGACGCTTACGGTGGTCTCTCGCCTGCACCGACACGCTTCCCCTGACTCAACATACAAAGTCGAAACCGTTCAGCCCCGTATGTTCCCGAACACCGTGTCCGGGCTGTTCAGTGTAACGCGTCGATCGGCCATATTCATCCCGTTAACGGCCGGCAGGTCCCTGCGCCGCGGCTGCACCGGCGTCGGACTCGACTCGTTCCACTACTGTGCGCAGCATTCGACGAGCAACGGCCCTGCGTACGGGCAACGACGCGTACCACACGGCTCGCCCGGCCAGTCCGCGAGGAAAGAACACGAGTCGCTGTTCGATCGTCGGCTGCTTGGCGGTTCCACCGACCGTGAGATCCAACCACGCCTCTCCCGGCAGCCGTCGTGACGACTTCAGCCGGGTGGTGTGTTCGGTTCCCGAGGCGGACGCATCCGGCCCCGTGGCGTCACGGTGCCAACCGGTGAGCACCTCGGCGTCGGCCAATCGTTCGAGCGCGGGCCGAATGGTGCTCGAACGCGCGCTGCTTCGGGCCACCCGGGTATCGGTGTAGACGACCTCTCCAGCCCAATCAGGGTCGGAGGGCAGCGGATCCGACGGGGCCGCAGTTCCGGTGGCGTCGGTCCACCGTGTCTCGACTTCGCCGTCGTCGATCTTGCGTAGAGCCAGACGCACCGAATCTCGGTAGCCCGTCAAGCCTTCGGCCGGACGTGGAACGACGGCGTCGATATCCATTTCGTGACCGACGGCGTCGTACTGCAACGATTCGATGAGCGGCATCGCCAATCCGCGCGGAATCGGCGTCACCAACCCGATCCAGTGACCGGCCAGGCGAGGCGTCAACACCGGCAGCACGATGATGCGACGCTGCCGCAGACCGGCGACGTCGGCGTAGATGTTCATCATCTCGCCGTACTGCATGACGTCCGGCCCGCCGATGTCGTACGTGCGGGACTCGGTGACCGGAGCGCTCGCGGCCCCGATGAGGTAGTGCAGCACGTCGCGTACGGCAATCGGCTGAATACGGTTGTGTACCCACCGTGGGGTGGTCATCACCGGCAACCGATTGGTCAGGTGGCGAATCATCTCGAACGAGGCCGAACCGGACCCGATGACGACGCCCGCCTGCAGCACGATCGTCGGGACACCCGACTCGATCAGAATACGACCGACCTCGGCGCGTGACTTCAGGTGTGGCGACAGCTCTCCCGTCGGCGGATGCAGGCCCCCGAGGTACACGATGCGACCGACGCCGCAATCCGCAGCGACGGTGGCTACGTTCTCGGCGCTGTCGCGTTCGGTGTCGGCAAAATCGGAATGGCCCGCGGTGCCCATCGAGTGCACCAGGTAGTACATGACGTCGACGTCGCTGAGCGCCTCCTTCAGTGACTCCCGATCACTGAGGTCACCCTGGACGATCTCGACGTCCGCCGCCCACGGAACGTTGTCGAGCTTGCTCGGGGTCCGAGCCAACACACGGACCCGGTAGCCCTCGTCGAGCAGACGCGGTGCCAGACGACCGCCCAGATATCCGGTGGCACCGGTGACCAGCACACGCGGCCGAGACGACGCGTTCTCGGATGTGGGGACATCGGAGGTAGAACCGGAAGCAGTCATAAACGGGTTCATTACCCGTGCGCGGGCAAGTTCAACCCGCGAGCGCGATCATCGCGATTGCCCCGAGCGCCAACGCCATTCCCACCTTCTGCAGTGCGCCGACCCGTTCGCCGAGCATCACCATCGCCAGCAACACCGTCGCAGCCGGATACAGCGAGGCGATGACGCTCACCAACGACAGCAGACCGCCCTCGTACGCGTAGATCATCGCGGCGTTGGCGACCACGTCGAGCACGCTGACGAACGCGGCAAGTTTGAGCACGCTGCCGTGTGGCGGTGCGAAATGCCCCGATGCCAACGCGACTGCCCAGACCACCGCGGTGGCCGATGCGCGGGACGCCGCGAGGGGCCACAGCCCACTGCCGTCACCGATCTGATGCAGGAAGATGAAGGCGAAGGCGAACGTCACACCCGACCCGACCGTCAGCCAGGCCACGGTGCGGGTGAACTTCATGTCGCGGCCGCCCGCGACCTCGCCGGTCACCTCGTCCGGTGACTCCTTGCTGACCAGCACGACGGCCACCAGGGCAACGGCGATGCCCACGAAGGCGATGACGCCGGGACGCTCACCCATCGACAACCCGACCAGAACCGGGATCCCGGCGACCAACACAGCCGTCACCGGGGACACCACCGCCATCGGCCCGGCCGCGAGCGCGAGATAGAACCACCACACGGCGACGCCGCCCGCCACACCCGACGCCAGGCCCCACAGCATCGCGGGGAGTTCGATGGTCCCGCCGACGAACGGAGCGACGAGCAACACGATGACGAGCGACAGCGGGTAGGACACGATGACCACCCGCAGGGCTGCGACTCGACGGGACGCGACACCGCCGACGAAATCGCTCACCCCGTAGCCCACGGCAGCTACCAGAGCGAGCAGGACAGCGGTCAGCGCATGCCCTTCACTCGACGCCCGAGCTCACGAGTGACTTCGCGTTCGGCGGTGCGCTTGGCCAACGACTGTCTCTTGTCGTAATCCTGCTTGCCCTTGGCCAACGCCAGTTCGACCTTGACCTTGCCGTCCGAGAAGTACATCGACAGCGGTACCAACGTCAGGTTTCCCTCTTTGACCTTGCCGGCCAGGCGGTCGATCTCGCGACGATGGAGAAGAAGTTTGCGGTTTCGACGCGGCGCATGGTTGGTCCAACTTCCGAGCGTGTATTCCGCGATGTGCAGCCCGCGCAGCCAGATCTCGCCGTCGTCGACGGTCGCGAAGGCGTCGACGAGGGAGGCCTTGCCGTCGCGCAGGCTCTTGACCTCGGTGCCGACGAGCGCGACTCCGGCCTCGACGACGTCGAGTATGGAGTAGTTGTGCCGTGCCTTGCGATTGGTCGCAATGGCCTTGCGGCCCTTCTCTCTCACTGCAGGGCCCTTTCTCGAGCGTTCGATGCGTGACGCCGCCTCATCGGCAACCGCTCCAGCATAGAACCGATCGGCAACCGAATTTATTCGCGCACGTAGAGGCGCAATGTGATGTAGGCGGTGACCGCCGCCATTCCCACTCCGACGAGTGCCAGGAACGGCGAGACCAACAGCACGTCACTGTTCGATATCCGAGCCAGAATGTTGGCTTGATAGACGTCGGAGAGGACGTCGTCGATGAACATGTTCTTCGCGGTGAACAGCCCGGCAATCGCCAGCGCCGAACCGACCAGAGCTGCGACCACGGCTTCGAGGAGGAACGGCAGCTGGGTGTACCACCGGGTGGCACCGACCAGCCGCATGATTCCGACCTCGGTTCGTCTGGTGAACGCAGCGATCTGGACCATGTTGGCGATCAGGAGGATCGCAGCGATCGCCTGCACGGTGGCAATCGCGAACGCTGCGTTGCGTACTCCGTTCAGGACGCTGAACAACCGCTCCACCAGGTCTCGCTGGTTGAGCACGCTCTGCACACCCGGACGGTTCTCGAAGTTGTCGTTGATCACTCCGAATCGCTCCGGGTCGCTCAGACGCACCTTGAACGAGGCCGGGAAACTGTCGGCACTGACCAACTCGGCCAGTTCGGGTTGGTCCTTGAACACTCGCTCGGTCGCGTCCTTCACAGCGTCCTCGCGGTTGAGGTACTGCACCGAGACCACGGAGGGTGTGTTCTCGAGATCCGAGCGCAACGTAGCGCACGTCTCCTGGGCACAATCTGCGTCGGTGGCAGAGATGTCGTCGGTGAGGAAGATCTGCACCTCCACCCGGTCGAGGAAGATCTGCTGGGTCTTTCCTGCCATCTGCACCACGAGCAATCCGCCGCCGAACAGACCGAGGGAAATCGCGGTCGTCAAGATCATGGCGATCGTCATGGTGATGTTGCGGCGAAGCCCGGTGAAGACCTCACTGAAGATGAAACTTGCGCGCATCGCGGAATCCGAGCCCTTCGATTCGTTCGGTCGAGAAGTCTGAGCGGTCGAGTTCGGTGGTCGGCGTCAGCGGCCGACGCCGTAGACCCCTCGGGCCTCGTCACGAACGACTCGTCCGTTGTCCAGTTCCACGACGCGTCGACGCATGGAATCGACGATGTGGTTGTCGTGGGTCGCCATCAGCACGGTGGTTCCGGTGCGATTGATGCGCTCGAGCAGCAGCATGATGTCCTGACTGGTGTCCGGATCGAGGTTTCCGGTCGGCTCGTCGGCGAGCAGCACCAGCGGTCGATTGACGAACGCCCTGGCGATCGCCACACGCTGCTGCTCACCACCGGACAACTCGTTGGGCAGACGGTCGGACTTGCCGCCGAGTCCCACCAGATCCAGCACCTCGGGAACAGTGCGCTTGATCATCGATCGAGGCTTGCCGATCACCTCGAGCGCGAACGCGACGTTTTCCACCACGGTCTTCTGCTGCAGCAGTCGGAAGTCCTGGAACACGCACCCCATGCTCTGTCGTAGCCGCGGGACGCGACGAGCAGCGAGCCGGTTGACGTGAAAATCCGCTACGTGGATATCGCCGGACGTCGGCGTCTCTTCCTTGAGCAGTAAGCGCATGAATGTCGACTTACCCGAACCCGAGGGCCCGATCAGAAACACGAACTCGCCTTTGTCGATGGAGACCGTCACCTTGTCCAGAGCGGGCCTGGTCGAGGTCTTGTAGGACTTGGACACATTCGAGGTGCTGATCACGGGTCGCCAGTGTAGTCCTTACCCGTCGGTAACCGCCGGAAGCGAGCGGGTGCCGCGGCGAGTCCCGAGGGCCGGTAAAGGATGCCTCAGCGCGACGACGTCGGTGCAGGCCGGGACGGGATGAGCGACTGAATCGCCGGCGGGATGGGCACGCCGAACGGGGCAGTCGTCGTGGTCGGCGGGGCGGTGGTCGTCGTCGACTGGGTACCGGTGTCGTCGGCGCTCGTCGACGACTCCGGGTCGGTGGTCGTGCTGGGTGTGGTGGTGGTCGACAGACGTGAGGGGGTCGGTACGTACGTCTGCGATTCGCTCGGTTGCGTGAGCTCGTCCGGGCTCACCGCAACCGGCCCCTGAACCGCTTCCCCGTTCCTCTCGGCGATATCTGCGCTGACCTGCCCGTACAGCAGAGCGGTGAGCACGAAGCAGATTCCGAACGCCACGGTGGAGGTTCGGACGCGGCCGTAGATCTTGGCCGGAATGCGCCACTGCCGCCAATTTCGTTGCGAGCGTTCGGTTCCGGTATCGGGTGTACTCACTGGTCTTCCGTTCGATCTCGTCCCGATGATTCCGGTGCAACCCCGGCCGTGCTGACGTCGGGGGCAACGTTGATGCCCTCGGGCTGCAGCGCCGCGGCAACTCTCACACGCAGCTCTCGTCCCACCTGGAATTGCTTGCCCGGCAGCGTCCGCGCGACCAAGCGCACGTTGACCTGCCCCACCTCGATGCTCTCCACGCCCATCACGGTCGGTTCGTCGAGTAGGAGCGGACGCAAGTGTGAATCTGCGAACGCATCGCGGCCGACCGCACGCAGAAGCGCATTCACCTGAGTCAGATCGGCGGTACTGGGGACCGGAACGTCGACGACGGCGCGAGCCCAATCCTTGGACAGGTTGATCGCCTTGACGATCTGCCCGTTCGGCACGGTGATGACCTCGCCGTCGACGCTACGGACCCGTGTCACTCGGAGCGTGACGTCCTCGACGGTGCCCTCGGCATCCTCGGCGGAGCCGTTGACGGCGATCTGCACCACGTCACCGAAGCCGTACTGGCGCTCGGTGATGATGAAGAAGCCGGCCAGGATGTCTTGCACCACGCGCTGAGCACCGAAGCCGAGGGCTGCACCGATGACAGTTGCGGGTGCCACGAGTCCACCGACCCCGAAGCCGAACCGGCGCAGCACCTCGATGGTGACCAGGATGTAGATGAGCGTGACCAGCACCCAGGTGATGACCTGCGCCAGGGCATGACGGTGTTTGGCGGCCTCCGACCGGACGAGCGCGTCGCTGTGCTGGTAGTTCTGGTCGATGCGGGCAGTGATTCGAGATCCGGTCCACGTGACGAACCGCGCGGCCAGTAGCCCGCCGAGGATATACAGCACGATTCCGAGGCCGTTGAGCTTGACCTCGGGCGTCACGTTGAGCCAGGCCGTCATCGGTTACTGCTCCCCTCGCATTCGCCAGCGAATTCCCGATTCCAGGAAGCCGTCGATGTCTCCATCGAGAACAGTAGACGGATTGTTGACCTCGTACTCGGTACGCAAGTCTTTGACCATCTGGTACGGGTGCAGCACGTACGAGCGCATCTGATTACCCCAGGAGCTGCCGCCGTCACCCTTGAGCGCGTCCATCTCGGCCCGCTCTTCCTTGCGCTTGACCTCGAGCAGCTTGGCCTGCAGCACGCGCATGGCCGACACCTTGTTCTGCAGCTGCGACTTCTCGTTCTGGCAGGTCACGACGATTCCGGTCGGAATATGCGTCAACCGGACGGCGGAGTCGGTGGTGTTGACCGACTGCCCACCTGGCCCGGACGAGCGATAGACGTCGACCCGAATGTCGTTCTCGGGGATTTCGATGTGGTCGGTGGTCTCGACGACCGGAAGCACCTCGACCTCCGCGAACGACGTCTGGCGTCGACCCTGGTTGTCGAACGGGCTGATCCGGACGAGCCGGTGCGTGCCTTGCTCGACCGACAGCGTTCCGTAGGTGTACGGGGCCTTGACGGCGAACGTCGCGCTCTTGATTCCGGCTTCTTCGGCGTAGGACGTGTCGTAGACCTCGACGCCGTACCCGTGCTTCTCGGCCCAGCGGATGTACATGCGCATGAGCATTTCCGCCCAGTCGGCGGCGTCGATTCCGCCGGCACCGGAGCGAATGTTCACGAGGGCGTCGCGGGCGTCGTACTCACCGGACAGCAGCGTTCGAACTTCCATGGCAGCGATGTCCTCTCGGAGCGAGGCGCGTTCGGCGTCGGCGTCAGCGGTGGCGGACGCGGCGGCCTCGCCCTCTTCGCCCTCGGCCAACTCGTACAGAACCGGCATGTCCTCGAGGCGCTGCCGGAGCTCCTCGACGCGGCGCAGTTCGGCCTGCGCATGGGAGAGCTGGCTGGTCACCTGCTGAGCGTGTTCCTGGTCGTTCCACAGGTCGGGTGAGGCGGCCTGATGTTCCAGCTCGTCGATGCGTCGCCGCAGCTCCTCGACGTCGAGAACGGACTCGACTGTGGACAGAGTGGTGTCGAGCTCGGCGAGGTCTGCAGAAACGTCGGGATGCACGAGAGTCAAGGTTACCGGCACACGAACCCGTCCCCGACCGCCCCCGAAGACGCATGGTCATCCAGGGGTTCGAACCGTGCTGATTCGAACCCTGTTCGGGCACCTCGTCCGCTGTTAGCTTTCGACGAGTCGGCATATGCGCAGGTCGACATCCCTGCCGCCGCACGGTGCCAGCGACATTCGATGGACAGAGGAGTCTCGTATGACCGTCACCGACCAGTACCTCGAGAACAACAAGGCATACGCCGCCCAGTTCGACGGTCCCCTACCGCTGCCGCCGTCGAAGCACGTCGCGGTGGTCGCGTGCATGGATGCCCGGCTCGACGTCTATCGGATTCTCGGCCTGGCAGACGGGGAAGCACACGTGATCCGCAATGCGGGTGGGGTGATCACCGACGACGAGATTCGTTCACTGGCCATCAGCCAGCGGCTGCTCGGCACCAAGGAGATCATCCTGATCCACCACACCGATTGCGGCATGCTCACGTTCACCGACGACGAGTTCAAGAACGACCTCCAGGAAGAAACGGGTCTGAAGCCCAACTGGGCTGCCGAGTCGTTCCCCGATCTGAACCGCGACGTTCGGCAGTCCTTGGCGCGCATCGAGCTCAGCCCGTTCGTCACGAAGCACGAGTCGCTTCGCGGGTTCGTCTTCGATGTTGCCACCGGAAAGTTGAACGAAGTCACCGGATAGGCCCGGCCACCCATATTGCCGCGTGCGAGCAGGCCCGTGCGCGGCGATAGTCTTCTGCGGTGACCGACTACTCTGCCGATCTGCATCTCGCCCTCCGGCTCGCCGACGAAGCCGACGTCATCACCCGTGGACGATTCCTCGCCATGGACCTGACGGTGGACTCGAAGCCGGATCTCACACCGGTCAGCGACGCAGACCTGGCCGTGGAAACGATGATTCGGGCGCAGCTCGGATCGGAGCGTCCCGACGATGCTCTGCTCGGCGAGGAGTTCGGTGGCACGGCTACGTTCAGCGGCCGCCAATGGGTCGTCGATCCGATCGACGGCACCAAGAACTTCGTGCGCGGCGTACCCGTGTGGGCAACGCTGATCGCGCTGCTCGAGGACGGCGTCCCCGCAGTCGGAGTGGTCAGCGCCCCGGCGCTGCATCGCCGATGGTGGGCCGCCGAGCAGCTGGGATCGTGGACGAGCGTCGGCGACGAAACCGCCCGTCGAATCCACGTGTCGAAAGTCGATTCACTGGCCGCGTCCAGCCTGAGCTTCTCCAGCCTGTCCGGCTGGGCCGACCTCGGAACGAGAGACCGCTTCGTCGGACTGACCGATGACGTGTGGCGAGTTCGCGCCTACGGCGATTTCTTCTCGTACTGCCTGCTCGCCGAAGGAGCCCTCGACATCGCCGCCGAGCCGGAGGTCTCCTTGTGGGATCTGGCGGCACTCGATGTTCTGGTGCGCGAGGCGGGCGGGACGTTCACCTCGCTCGATGGACGCGTCGGGCCGCACGGCGGGAGCGCGGTAGCCACGAACGGGCTGCTGCACCAGGACATCCTCGGCCGCCTCTCCCCCGCTGTGTGATTCGGTCGGCACTCACCGGAGACGGACCGTGAGAGCAGCGCGGAGTCAGAGGACTGCGGCCAGGACCAGGGCCAGGAGCGGAGTGATTCCCTGCACGAACGCGGGCCGGAAGTACTTCGCTCCGCCGGTGGCGAGCACCAGAGCCGCGCCGACGATGCTGGCGCATGCGAAGTAGACGATCGCGTCGCCGGCCGAACCGCCCACGATGAGGCCGACCACGATGCCGATGCCGAGAAACAGGTTGTAGAACCCCTGATTGAAGGCCATCGGTTTGGTGATGTCTGCGTCGTTCTGACTGGCGACACCGAACTTCGCCCACACGGCCGGCTTGGACCAGAGCACGCTTTCCATGACGAAGATGACGACATGGAGTACCGCGGCGAGGGCGGCGAAGACCTGAGCTATCGGATGCACAGGAAACAGCCTGTCACATCGGTACGACGCAGGATACGAAAGACCCGCCACGGTGTTGTGCGCCACCAGTACTTACTCGACAGTAGACAGCTAACTTACTCGGGAGTAAGATCGGTGAAGTCCGTGCCCGACGCCGAGGAACTGGTGATCATGAGCAAGCAAGACAGTGTGGTCGACGCGAAGGCCCCCAAGGTGCCCCGCGATACTTCTGCGGTTGGCCTCAACCCGTTCAAGAGAGATGCGATCGGAACCGCCATGCGCGTTCTGACGGCCATCACCGGGTCCGAACTGGCGGAGAAGTACAACCTCCGACAGACGATCGACCGCGTCACCTACGAGAGCACCAAAACCGGGTTCAAGACGCTCGGTGCCGCCAACCGTACGTTCGCCAAGGTCACCGGAGGCGGCAAGCCCAAGCGTCTCGACGACGGTGCCGCGAAAAACCTGAGCTACTTCGACCTGACGCCCGACGACGAGCAGCGCATGATCGTCGAAACGGTCAAGGAGTTCGCCGAGGAAATCCTCCGGCCGGCCGCCTTCGAGGCTGATCACAACGCCTCCTCGCCCGAGGACCTGGTTCGTCGCTCGGCCGAACTCGGCATCACGCTCATCAACGTTCCCGAGGAACTCGACGGTGCCGCCAGCGAGCGCGGTGCGGTCACCAATTCCCTCGTCGCCGAGGCTCTCGCCCACGGCGATATGGGCCTGGCCCTGCCGATCCTCGCGCCCAGCGGTGTCGCTGTCGCCCTCACTCAGTGGGGAACGGATGCGCAGCAGAAGACGTACCTTCCGGCATTCGTCGGCGAGAAGGTGCCGAACGCAGCAGTGGTCGTCAACGAGCCCCGCGCACTGTTCGATCCGTACGCGCTGCAGACCAAGGCAGTGCGCTCGCCCAGCGGATACAAGCTCAACGGAGTCAAGAGCCTCGTACCCGCGGCCGGCAGCTCGGAGCTGTTCGTCATCGCGGCGGAACTCGAAGGTCGCCCGACTTTCTTCATCGTCGAGTCCGACTCCAAGGGCCTCGTCGTCGAAGCGGATCCGAGCATGGGTCTGCGCGCCGCGGGCCTGGGTCGCCTGATCCTCACCGACGTGGCAGTGCCCGAGTCGGCTCTGCTCGGTGATGGTGACGCCGACCAGCGCGCCGCCGAGTACAGCGCCGCCATCGGTTTGGCCCGTCTGGGCTGGGCCTCCTTGGCCGTCGGTACGAGCCAGGCCGTACTCGACTACGTCGTTCCCTACGTCAACGAGCGCGTCGCGTTCGGCGAGCCGATCAGTAATCGCCAGGCCGTGGCCTTCATGGTTGCCAACATCGCGATCGAGCTCGACGGCATGCGGTTGGTCACGCTGCGTGGCGCGTCGCGCGCCGAACAGGGACTGTCGTTCACTCGTGAATCGGCCCTCGCACGCCGCCTGGCGTCCGAGAAGGGAATGCAGATCGGCTCCGACGGTGTGCAGTTGCTCGGTGGACACGGCTTCACCAAGGAACATCCGGTCGAGCGCTGGTACCGCGATCTACGGTCCGTCGGCGTCGCCGAAGGCATCGTTCTCATCTAGCTCGCCGACCCGAATTCCATGGCACTCACCCAAGGACACACACGATGATCAATCTTGAACTTCCCAAGAAGCTTCGGGCGCAGGCGAATCAGGCTCACCAGGTCGCTGCCGAGATCTTCCGC
This sequence comes from Rhodococcus sp. NKCM2511, assembly GCF_014905595.1. Lineage (NCBI taxonomy): Bacteria > Bacillati > Actinomycetota > Actinomycetes > Mycobacteriales > Nocardiaceae > Rhodococcus > Rhodococcus sp. NKCM2511. The sequence goes on from NZ_BNHJ02000001.1 coordinate 793,813, forward strand.
CCCATCTCCCGCAAGTACGACCTCGCCGAGCACGAGTACCCGGTGGAGCTCGACACCATGGCGTCCATGGTCGAAGGCATGTCCGACGCCGGTGGCGAAATCGGCGGAGCGGCCGGTGGCCGTGAGAAGGACAGCGAGTCGGCCAAGCCCAGCAAGACAGCCAACTCCAACGGCGGCAACATGTCCGCTCTGGTGAACGTGATCGAGACCTGCTGGGGCGACGTCGGACTCACGCTGTCGATCCCGTACCAGGGACTCGGCAACTCCGCTATCGCCGCGGTCTCCACCGACGAGCAGCTCGAGCGCTTCGGCAAGGTGTGGGCTTCGATGGCCATCACCGAGCCCAGCTTCGGCTCGGACTCCGCAGCAGTTACCACCACCGCTGTCCTCGACGGCGACGAGTGGGTGCTCAACGGCGAGAAGATCTACGTCACGGCCGGTGAGCGTTCCACCCACATCGTGGTGTGGGCAACGGTCGACAAGTCTCTCGGCCGCGCGGCCATCAAGTCGTTCGTCGTCCCGCGTGACGCTCCGGGCCTGTCGGTTGCCCGCCTCGAGCACAAGCTGGGCATCAAGGCGTCCGACACCGCAGCCCTGCTGCTCGAGGATTGCCGCATCCCGAAGGACAACCTGCTCGGCACCGCCGAGGTCAACGTCGAAAAGGGCTTCGCGGGCGTCATGCAGACGTTCGACAACACTCGCCCTCTGGTTGCTGGAATGGCGATCGGCGTCGCCCGTGCCGCACTCGAGGAGTTGCGGTCCATCCTGGTCGATGCCGGAGTCGACATCTCGTACGAGACTCCCGCCTACAACCAGCACGCGGCGGCCGCAGAATTCCTGCGACTCGAAGCAGACTGGGAAGCCGCGCACCTGCTCGCACTGCGCGCGGCATGGATGGCAGACAACAAGGAGCCCAACTCGCTGCAGGCGTCGATGTCGAAGGCGAAGGCCGGACGCTCCGCAGTCGACATCACCCTCAAAGCAGTCGAGTTGGCCGGTACCTACGGCTACTCCGAGCGCCCGCTGCTCGAGAAGTGGAGCCGTGACTCCAAGATTCTCGACATCTTCGAGGGCACGCAGCAGATCCAGCAGCTGATCGTTGCCCGTCGCGTACTCGGAAAGTCCTCGGCCGAGCTGAAGTAAACAGTGGCTCGTCATCGAGTCGGCACGTGATCGACAAGCGGCACCGGACTGTGCGTCCGGTGCCGCTTTCGTGCGCTTGGAAGAAATGTCGAGGGTCGGTGTCGATATCGTGATGTCTCGATCGTCGTCTTCGTGTACGGCGAATCGCGCCGCGACACCGAGGTACCGAGCCAAGGAGCGCACCATGAAGTACATCCTGTTGATCAACGCCGACACCTCCCCCGGTGCTGCACCCGGCTGCAGCAGTGTGGAGGACTGGATGACGTACGAGAAGGAACTGAAGGAGGCCGGGGTCTACGTTGCCGGGCACGCGCTGGCCGACTTGACCACTGCTACCGCGGTACGCGTCGATCCGAGCACGGGCGAACGTACCGTTACGGACGGCCCGTATGCCGAGTCGCACGAGGTACTCGGGGGTTACGACGTCATCGACGTTCCCGACCTCGATGCAGCGCTCGAGTGGGCGGCCCGCTGCCCCGGCTCCAAGGACGGCGGCACCGTCGTCGTGCGCCCGCTCGCAGAATTCTGACGCGCGGGATCGTTGGGTGAGCGAGGTCGAGGTCAGTCGAACGATCGCATCGGTCTTCCGTGCCGAGCGCTCGATGCTGCTCGCGTCGTTGGTGCAGCGCTACCGTGACCTCGACCTCGCCGAGGAGGTGACGTCGGATGCCATCGAGGCCGCTCTGAAGCATTGGCCGATCGATGGCATACCGGCCAAGCCAGGGGCCTGGTTGCTCACCACAGCCCGGCGCAAGGCAGTCGACCGCCTTCGACGCGATGAGACACTGGCTGCGAGAATGGCCTTACTGCAGATCGACTCGGACCGCGACAACCCGTCCGGCTCGAATGCGCTCGACGATCGTGTGCCCGACGATCGCCTCCAGCTGTTCTTCACGTGCTCCCACCCGGCTCTTGCTGCCCAGGCCCGACTCGCCCTGACGCTGAGGTGTCTCGCGGGTCTGTCCACAGCAGAGGTGGCGCGCGCACTGCTCATCCCTCCGGCCACGGCGGCACAGTGAATAGTGCGGGCCAAGAACAAGATTCGCACGGGTCGCATTCCGTTTCGCGTTCCAGGACCGGACGAGCTGGCGGAAAGAGTGCCGATGGTGCTCGAGGTCGTCTACTCCATCTTCACCGAGGGGTACTCGGCGACATCCGGCGATGGAGTCGGACGCGTCGATCTCTCGGACGAAGCGATCGGTATGGGCAGAGTTCTGCACGCGGCTCTGCCGGGCACGTCCGAGGTGACCGGCTTGCTGGCGCTGATGTTGCTGACCGACGCCAGACGCCGCGCCCGGATCGACGAACACGGCGAGATCGTGCTGTTGGCCGATCAGGACCGGCGCGTATGGAATGCCGCGTTCATCTCCGAGGGAACGGAACTCGTGAGCGAGGCCCTGACCCGCGGGCCGGCCGGCCCGTACTCCGTTCAGGCCGCCATCGCGGCATTACACGACGAGGCTGCTGACGCCGCGAGCACGGACTGGCCTCAGATCGTGGCTCTGTACGACGTGTTGATGGCACTCACACAATCACCGGTGGTCGCGCTCAACCGGGCCGTCGGCGTCGCAATGACCGAAGGGCCCGAGGCCGGGCTCGAGTTGTTGGACGCCATCGCCGCTGAGCCGGCCCTGCGCCGGTACCACCCGTTCGCGATGGCGAAGGCCGATCTGCTGCACCGACTGGGCCGGATGGACGAGGCCGCCGTGCACTACCGGAGAGCACTGGATTTCGCGCGAACGGCACCGGAGAAGCGTTTGCTGAGAAGACGACTGGCCGAGGTTGCCGACGCACGGGATCAGACGGACAGCACAGCATCCACCTGATCGGCCGTCAGCGGTCGGTCTGCGTACACCAGTCGGATGGCCTCGGGATCGGGGTTGCCGATATCGGGTCCACGGGATACCAGCTTCAGGCCGGCGCGCTCTGCCACGCGAGCGGAGGAGAGGTTGTGTTCGAGAAGATATGCCACGACCGGCATTTCGGGCCGAGTTCGGTACGCGCACTCGACTGCGGTTCGACACATTTCTGCGGCGTACCCCTTGCCCTGCGCGTCGGGATGGAGACGGTAGCCGAGATTCCAGAAGGCATTCTGTCGGATGGAACACCCGCCGTAGCCGCTGATCATGTCGCTGCCGTGCTCACGAACGATCCACGTACTCAATCCATCTCGACGCCATTGCGCAGTCCAGTTCTGCACCATACGTTCGGTCGTACCGATATCGGTGTGCCGCAAGCTCGGAAAGTGTGTCCACGACTGCGGATCGCTGCAGATCTCGTACAACGCGTCGAGATCTGCATCTGCAGGCTCGTCGAGAACCAGTCGTGGGGTCTGCATTCGCACACCGGTGATCCTAGAGGGCTCGGGTCTGGTAGACCGGTGGTAGACGATCGAGCGAAGGGTGACAGTCATGGCCGAGTGGATCAAGAAGGTCGAAGAGAATGCCAAGGGCCTCATGGCAGAGGCAGAACAGGAATTGACGGCTCTCGAGGGCGCGGACACCGTCGACCTCACCGCAGACGAGCCGGAGGATGCTGCGACCACCGACGACGATGACATCGTCACCAGCGACGATGCACGGGAGCAGGTCTCGGACTGACGTCGGTGCCCGACCCCTCCGTGTCCGGCCGAAGCACTTGGTCCACCACGACGCACGACTGGTCGATGGACGTCGATCGAGATCACCTCTCGCACATCAGACGCCGCCCCGGTGAGTACGCGCCGGGTGGAGTGCTGCACCTGGTTCTCGAAGTCCTCGCGTATGCGGTGGACGAAGCCGAGGATCAGGGAGGCGGTCACGCGACCATCACGTTCGACTCGGACGGCACGATCGATGTAACGGACCTCGGACGAGGTACCGACACACGGTTCGACCGCGGACTCGCAATTCGCAAGCCCGTTGTGAGCACTGCAGATGTTCGCTTCTTCGACCGGCTGGAGCCAGTGCTGTTGGCGGACGGACATGCCCGCCGCGGAATGTCGACTGTCGCAGCGCTGTCGGAGGTGCTCGAGCACACCAACCGTCGGAGTGAGGGCTCGTGGACCCGCCGATACCAGCACGGGTTGCCCGTCACCGAATTGGTGTCGACTGCCCCTACGGATCGGACCGGTACCACGATCCGGTTTCGTCCCGATACGTCACTGCTTGCCGCAGATCAGCTGAGGCCGCACGATCTTCGTGCTCTGGTCGTCGACACCCAGTCCTTCACGGTCACGGTTCTGTAGATCTACTCGAACACGTACCAGCAGATGCTGTTTCTCCTGTGCTGGTCCTCCAACACCAGAGCCCGCACGCTGTCCGGCAGCTGTTCCCTCTGCCACTCATTTTCCGCATACGCCGCGGCTGCTGCGCTCGACGACGGTGCCGCAGCTCGAACTGCCTTGATGGCGTATGCCGCTGCTCCGAGGTCGTGTTCGGCCACGTGCGACACGCATGCGGCCTGACCCGCAGCGTAGGCGGCGAATCGAGCCGCTCCGCGAAGGGGACGCGCTGCGCCCATCGCGTGTCCGCCGAGGGCGCGGGTCTCCATCATCGGCAGCTCGCCGCGTATCCACGCGCCGATCCCGTCGATGGCTTCCCGGGGTCTGGCGTCCGACGGAACCGCGCTCTCGAACAGGGGCAGCACGTGTTCGGCACAGGCAGCAGCCCAGAGTGCCAGGGCCCGATGATCGTCATCGGACAGCAGTCCCCCGCGCCGGGCGGTGACGAGCCGGGGATCTCGAACAGCGGGCAGGATCATCCTCGCTCGCCCTCTTCGCGCGGGCATCGGGCAGTCCAACGTGATTGCACGGTGGCTATCAGAGCACAAAAAAGCCCGAGACCGTGTGGTCTCGGGCTTTTTCGAGTGGTAGCGGGGACAGGATTTGAACCTGCGACCTCTGGGTTATGAGCCCAGCGAGCTACCGAGCTGCTCCACCCCGCGTTGCATCTACGAAGTTACCCCCGCGTGTACGACGAATGCAAATCACGTGACCACGGGGTGCTCGGTCCAGTCGATCAGGCTCGACGCGCGGCCGAGCCGACCCGAACAGCACGTTCGCAGCCCCTCGAAATAGTGCTCCGGGTCTCTTTTCTTGCGTGTTTCGAGTCACATAACGGTCGGGTCACGAAGGTGAAACATTCCCGCCACAATGCGGCTCGAGCTGCACGAACAGGGGGCCCAATCCCACTATGTGGACGGGTCGCATCCCATATCCGGTCAGTGACGGTGAGTGAATCCTCGACTACCTTCACGGACGGCCCTAAACCGCTGGGCTTGCACCACCCCGCCGCTTCTTTCGCTCTGCCCCGCGGGTGTGGTCCCCAATACGTACGGGGGCAGAGCCGCGACGATACGAAGTGCCTGGTTGTTATCGCCATCACCACCGGCGTAACGATTCGCAGGCCAGTCGCGCCAGTCGAGCGCGGAGAGGATTCACCCCGCATGACCACTCAGAACAACTTCGGTAAGCGCGCACTCGGATTGGCCGCCATCGCCGGCGCAGCCGTCGCCATTCCGCTCGGCGTTTCTGCCGGAACCGCCAACGCAGCCACCCACAACTGGGACGGCGTCGCACAGTGCGAGAGCGGTGGCAACTGGAACATCAACACCGGAAACGGCTACTACGGTGGCCTGCAGTTCTCGCAGAGCACCTGGACGGCCAACGGCGGAACCGGATCCCCGGCCAACGCCTCCAAGGCCGAGCAGATCCGCGTCGCGGAGAACACCCTGCAGAGCCAGGGACCGGGCGCATGGCCCGTCTGTGGTCAGCAGCTGACCACCGGCACCTCGGCAGCCGAGCCCGAAGCGGCACCGGCACCGGCTCCTCAGGCAGCACCGGCACCGGCCCCCGCGCCTGCCGTCGCACCCGAGGTCGCAGCAGCTACACAGGCCGCTCAGGGCGCATTCGATGCAGCATCCAAGCTCGCAGACCAGTACGGCCTGAGCACCCAGTTCCAGCACTTCGCTGCTGCGAACGCTCCAGTGCTCGCGCCCATCGGACGCTGATTCACCGGCAGTTCGCTAGAACTGCCTCGTTCCGCTCGCAGTGGATGCCCAGCGCATCCGATGTAGCGAACAACGACAGAGCCGCCTCACCGATTCGGTGAGGCGGCTCTGTCGTTGCAGTCAACCCGGTGGAACAGTGCCGATCAGCTACCGGCCCCGTTGTACGCGTCGACCGCCTTCTGCAGGTTCTCCAGCGCGGTACCGAGCTGCGCCAGGTTGCCGCTCTGCTGTGCAGTCCGCACGGCGGAGAGTGCGTCGTTCAACCCGGTGACAGCGGCGTCCCTGGTGGTCGACCCACCGGTGGACGGAGCCGGATTCGCCGGCGTCGAACCGCCCTCGGACGGGGTCGTCTCGGGTACGGCACCCGGCTGGGTACTGCCGTCGGTCTCCCCCGGCGCCGTGACGGTCCGTCCGGCACCGGCCCCGAACACCTGCTCGATGGCCTCGGGCAGCGTGGCGGCGTAACCGACACGACCCTCGTACGAGACCAACACCCGGATCAACTGCGGATACGCCGACGCCTCGTTGGTGCGCGAGGCGTACACCGGCTCCACATAGATCAGACCGCCGTTGCCCACAGGCAGGGTCAGAAGATTGCCGAACTCGACAGTGTTCTCCCGGCGCACAATGCCGAGGCTTTCGGAGACGTCCGTCGTGGTCGTCATCTGGTTCTGTACCTGATTCGGGCCCTGAGTGGACGTATCGGTCGGCAGCCTCAGCACGGTGATCTTGCCGTAGTTCTCCGGATCCGAATCCGCGCTGACATACGCGCCCAGCACTTCTCGGCGATACCCCACCAGCGCACTGGTCAGCTGGAACGAGGCCTGGTTCTCCTCGTTGGAGATATCGGACGCGACGACGTAGTACGGAGGCTGCTTGGCGGCAGTGTTCTCCGCGGTCGGGTCGGTCGGAACCTCCCAGAACGCGTTGTTGGTGAAGAACTCTCGCGGATCGTTGACGTGGTATTTCGTCAGCAGTTCACGCTGAACCTTGAACAGGTCCTCCGGGTACCGGAAGTGATCCCGCAGTTCCGGAGACACCTCGCTCTTCGGAATGACCGTTCCGGGGAACACGCCTTCCCATGCCTTGAGCACCGGATCGTTCTCGTCCTGCTCGTACAGCTTGACAGTGCCGTCGTAAGCGTCGACGGTGGCCTTGACCGAGTTCCGGATGTACGAGACTTCCCGGCTCGGCAGTGCGCGCGTCGTCGTCGACTCGATGCTGTCGGCAGTGGCATCCTCGAGCGACATCCGCTGGGCATACGGGAAGTTGTCCAGCGTTGTGTAGCCGTCGATGATCCAGACGAGCTTGCCGTCGACGATCGCCGGGTACGTCGAACCGTCGGTGGTGAGCCAGGGCGCGACCTTCTGCACACGGTCTCGGGGATCACGGTTGAACAGAATCTTCGATTCGTCACCGATCACACTCGAGAACAGGATGTTGCGCTCGGCGTACTTGCTCGCGAACACGAGTCGGTTGAAGAAGTTGCCGACGTCGACACCCGCTGCACCGGTGTAGGAGTAGCTCTTGCTGTCAGTGTCGTACTCACGGGGTTCGCCGGCCGAGCCGACGATGGAGTAGTCGGCGTCGGAATTCGCGATGACCGGGCCGAAGTAGATGCGCGGCTGATCGAGGTCACCTGGGCCGTCCTTACGCACGGTTCCCTCGGCGTTGTTCTCGATCCAGTTCACCTGGTAGTTGGGATAACCACCACGCCCGCCGCTGGACTCGTCGGCGACAGCCTCGTCGACGGAGTTGGCAGGAGCAGCAACGAAGCCGTTTCCGTGCGTGAACACGGTGTGGCGGTTGATCCAGTCACGCTGGTTCGCGTCGAGAGTCTGCGGTGAGATCTCACGCGCGGCGACGACGTAGTCGCGGAGGTTGCCGTCCGCGTCCGGGTAGCGGTCGACGGCCAGTGTGTCGGGGAATCCGTAGAAGTTACGGATCTGACGCTGCTGAGTGAACGTCGGCGCGAGGATGTTCGGATCGAGCAACCGGATGTTCGACATCGTGGCCGACTCCGATGCCACTTCGCTCGGGCTCAACGACGCTTCACCCGAATAGTCGCGGTACGAGACCACGTCATCGGTCAAGCCGTACGCAGACCTCGTTGCCGCGATGTTGCGCTCGATGTACGTGCTCTCCTTGTCGGCCGCGTTCGGACGAACCGAGAACTGTTCCATCACCAACGGCCAGACGGCACCGATCAGAATCGACGACAACACCAACAGCGCTGTGGCCAAGGCAGGGATTCTGAGGTCACGAAGGAAGATGGCCGCAAAGAAGGCAATCGCGCAGATGACTGCGATGGCCAACAGAATCAGCTTGGCCGGCAGCACCGCGTTTATGTCGGTGAAGCTGGCACCGGTGAACGTCGGCTCCTTACGACTGCTCGACAACAGCGTGTATCGGTCGAACCAGTAGGCGATGGCCTTGAGCAGGACGAAGGTGCCGGCCAGCACAGCGAGCTGAATCCGCGCCGCACGGGTGAGCGCTCCTTCTCGGCCGGCGAGACGAATACCGCCGAAGACGTACTGCGTCACCAGATTTGCGAAGAATGCAACCAGGATGGCAACGAACAGCCAGTTCAGGATGAAGCGGTAGAACGGCAGATCGAACGAGTAGAACCCGACGTCCAGGCCGAACTGCGGGTCGGTCTGGCCGAAGTCGCCGCCATGCAGAAACAGCTGCACGGTGACCCAGTTCGTCTGCGCGATCATGCCGGACAGGAAACCGAACACGACCGGGATTCCGATGCCGAACAACCGCAATCGGCTCATCACCGTGGTGCGGTATCGAGCGATCGGATCGTTGGGTCCGGCCACTGGAACGAACACCGGGCGATTGCGGTACGCGACGACCAGCGCGCCGAAGACGATGAGCCCGACGACGACCGAGACGACGAGGAAGATCACCAACCGGGTCAACAGAGTGGTGGTGTAGACGCCGCGGAAGTCGACTTCTCCGAACCACAACCAGTTCGTGTAGATATCGATCAACCGCGGACCGATGAGCAGCAAAGCTGCTACTACCAAGGCCAATACGAGCAAGATCCGGCTTCGCCGCGACAACGACGGCATACCGGTGGGGGGCCTCATGCCCACGTGCCACACTCCAACTTCGGGCGACGCCGATGGCGCCGCAGATGACTGTCACGGCGCACCTCGCGTGCGCCGCATGTCCGTTTCGCCCTACTGTACGTACGTTGATCCTACGGCTGTGACGCCCGTACCGCGGCCCCGCCGGACCGCAGGTCAGGAGCATCGACATTCGTGGAACCGTTCGGATGCGAGGATAGTGCGGTGAGCAACGACAGTGACGGACTGCCCGGCCAGGAACATTTCGGAGACGACTTCGACCCCGAGTCGGGCGGACCCGGCGTCGCCGAGGCATTGGCTCGGTGCGCGCGTGAGGTGGCGGACTTCGTCGACGCGGGCGGGTGGGGCCAATCGCCCCAGATGTTCGCGCTGGTGCCCACCGCTGCCCTCGCCGCGGCAGAACCCGGCCTGCTCGACGATCTGGCCGACGGTGCTGCACTCACACCGATCCAGCAGCATTCGTTGCCCGAGGACATCACCGGCGGCTCCCCCGCCCTCGACGAATTCCTCGCCACGTCGACGTGGCCGGAGGGCGTCGTGGGATGCGCACTCGTCCAGGAGATCGTCGTACTCCCCCCGGCGGCGGAGTCGGCACTCGACGATGCGCTGATACCGCTTCTCGCAGATCCCGACGCGGCCGACAACGCGGCACGATCGGCCGCCGAGAACCATCCCGAGAAGCGTGACGCGCGGCTGATCGTGGCAGTGCTCAAGGACGGGCCGTCGTTGACGTTGTTGCAACTGCATCCGGACGAAGACGCCGATCCGTTCGCTCCCATCGACCTTCGCATCGCCGAGGACCTGGCACCCAACGTCGTCCACGGTCTGTACGCGACGTTCGATGTGGTCGACGACGACTGAATACGACCGAGCGGGTCAGCTACACGTCGGAGCGTCTTCGCCCGACCCGATCGCTCGGAGCGAGTCGATCGCGTTTTCCAGCGATTCGACTCGCACCAAGCGCAGACCGTCTGGCACATTCTGTTGCGCCTCACCACAATTGGCGTCGGGCACCAGGAACGTCGTGGCCCCTGCCTCGCGAGCTGCTATCAACTTGTACGGAATACCGCCGATGGGGCCGACCGTTCCCGCTGCGTCGATCGTGCCGGTTCCCGCCACGAATTCGCCGTTGCTCAGCTCGCCGGGACTCAGTTTGTCCACCACCGCGAGGCTGAACATCAAGCCGGCGGACGGACCGCCGACGTCGGCGAGATTGAACTTCACGTCGAACGGAACGTCCGGCTGCTCCTCGGGCGTCACACCGAGATATCCCTTGGACGGATCGTCCGGCCTGGCCCCGAGCACAACGGAACCCGTACGAGGGGCACCATCACGCACGTAGTCGATGTCGAGCGAATCGCCGGGTGCCTTGGCGCTGACGGCCTCGCGAACCGCGCCTGCCGTCGAGACGGGGGTGCCGCCCACCGCAACCAGAGTGTCTCCGATGTTCAGCACGCCTGCGGCGGGGCCGTCCTGGGCCACGCTCGTCACCGACAGCGACACCGGGAGGTCGAGGTGATGCAGAGCGGCGAGTTCGGCACTGGATTCCGATTGCTCGAAATCGGCCTGATTACCTTCCTGCACTTCCTCTTTCGACTTGTCCGGTGGGTACACCTCCTCACGAGGTACCAGTCCCTGACGCCCACTGGCCCAGAACCCGAGAGCCTCGAAAAGATTGAGCTGATCCCGCACGGCCACCGTCGTCATGTTCAGATGGCCTGCGGTGGGGTCGACGTCGGTGCCGTCGATCTGGACTACGGGCACGCCGTCGACGTCGCCGAGAGTGTTGTACGTCGGCCCGGGGCCGAGTGCCGCGAACGGAACGGTGACGACCGAGCCGGTGACGCCCAGCACCACGACCGGTACCAGCGCTGCGACGAGTGTGGCGATCCTTCGGTTCACTCGGTAGACACTAGATCCGAACGTGCGGCGGCGTGGATACCGCCCCTGCCGGAGCCCGACGCACGATGCGACGAAGCCGTTCTGTTCGCCGTCAGCGTGACGATCTTTCGCGCTCCGAGTGCTCATGGCTTGTACCGTTGAGCCATGAGCAATTTTGGTTTCGGTGCTTCCGACGACGACCCGGACAAGAAGAAGGATCCGGACGGGTCGGGTAACCCCGCCGGTTTCGGGTTCGGGGCCGAGGGCTTCGACCCTGCACAGCTGGGCCAGATGCTCACCCAGTTCGGCCAGATGCTCAGCGGCATGGGTGCCGCGGGGTCGGGCGGATCGTCGGCCGGACCGGTCAATTACGACCTCGCCAAGCAGTTGGCCCGACAGCAGATGGGCGATTTCAGCCCGGTGTCGGCCGGGGAGCGTGAGGCCATCACCGAGGCCGCGCACCTCGCCGAGCTCTGGTTGGACGGTGCCACCACATTGCCTGCCGGTGCCACCAAGACTGCAGCGTGGACGCCGGTCGACTGGCTCGACAACACCATCGACACCTGGAAGCGGCTGTGCGATCCGGTTGCCGAGCAGATTTCGGGCATGTGGACCTCGGGGTTGCCGCCGGAGGCTCAGCAGATGGCCGGACCGATGATGGGCATGCTGACCCAGATGGGCGGAATGGCGTTCGGCTCGCAACTCGGTCAGGCACTGGGCCAACTGTCGAAGGAAGTTCTCACCTCCACCGACATCGGTCTCCCGCTCGGCCCGTCGGGCACCGCCGCGTTGCTACCGTCGGCGATCGCGTCGTTCAGCGAAGGTCTCGAGCAGCCCGAGCGTGAGGTGCTGGTGTTCCTGGCCGCCCGCGAGGCTGCACACCAGCGGCTGTACAGCCATGTCCCGTGGCTGCGCCAGCGGGTTCTCGCCACTGTCGAGGAATATGCTCGCGGCATCCGCATGGATTTCTCGGCAATCGAGGAAGCCGCTGCCGGGCTCGACCCGTCGGCGCTGACGGATCCGTCGAAGATCGAAGCGCTGCTGCAGCAGGGTTCGTTCGAGCCGCAGACCACACCCGAGCAGAAGCACGCTCTCGAACGTCTCGAAACGTTGCTGGCACTGGTGGAGGGCTGGGTGGAGACCGTGGTCACGGCCGCACTCGGCGACCGTCTCCCCGGCGCGGTTGCCCTCGCCGAGACCATTCGCCGTCGCCGCGCCTCCGGCGGCCCGGCAGAGCAGACGTTCGCGACGTTGGTCGGTCTCGAGTTGCGTCCCCGCAAGGTGCGCGAGGCCGCCGATCTGTGGCGCCAACTACTGGCCGCCGCGGACGTGGAGGGCCGCGACGGGGTGTGGGCACACCCGGATCTCCTGCCCGACGCATCCGACCTGGACAATCCGGCGGCGTTCATCGACCGAGTCGTGGGCGGCGGCACCTCCAGCTTCGACGACCCCATCGCGCAACTCGAGGCGATGGAGGCAAAGGAGGCCGCCGAGCGGGCGGAACACGGCACGGACGACGCCTCGGAGGACGGCGACGACCATCCGGACAAGGGCTCTTCCACACCCTGAACCCGGACGGCGCACACCAATGCCGTCGGTCCCGTCGAACGCCTGCTCGAAGCCCATTTTCCCCTGTGGATAACGTGCTCCGAGCGGGCGTTTGCCGTCGGACCGAGTGTCACAGTGTGGTTCATGATCACATCGACCGTTCGACTCGATCCCGCGGTGGCCATCCTGCCGCGACGGGACGGAACCGTTCAATTGGGGTGGAGCCCCGAGACCAGCGTCGTCGTCACTCCCCCTCCCGGTGCGGAACCGGGCTCGATACTCGAGATCCTGCGGCTTCTCGCGGCAGGACGTTCCAGGCCTCACATCGTCTGTCACGCAATGACGTTGGGTTTGTCCGCGAACCGAGTGTCGTCGATGCTCGCCGAATTGGACGATTCCGGCCTGCTCGTGCACGGCACGAGTGGCCCGGCGTCGAGCAACGCGGACGCTCCGTCGAGTGAACTGCGCGACATTCGTTCCGTGCATCTCGTGGGCCGTGGGCCGCTCTCGGATGCGCTGACCGCTGGGTTGCGGCGCACCAGTGTCGCGGTGACCAGAACGAGCCTGACCCCGACACGCTATCCGCACCTCGCCGTGAACTCGTGGCAGTACGACGTGGTCGTGCTCACCGACGACCTCGTCGCCGAGCCCCGCCTGGTGACCGATCTGGTGCGGAAAAGGATCCCGCACCTGCAGGTGCGACTGCGGGACGGGAAAGGAATCGTCGGCCCGTTCGTGGTGCCCGGACAGACGAGTTGCCTGCGCTGCGCCGATCTCACCCGCTGTGATCTCGATCCGGAGTGGCCGCACCTGTCCGCACATCTGCTCGGCACGGTGGGCCAGGCGAGTACCGCCACGGTGTTGGCCACGGCGGCGTTCGCGTTCGCGCAACTCGAGACCCTCATCGATCGCACGGACGGAACGATGCCCGAAACCACCGACTGCACGATGGAGCTGAGTTTCGCGGCAACCGGTACGTCCGTGCACAAAAGACAGTGGACGCGACATCCGCATTGCGATTGCTGGTACTGACGACACGGTCACTCGACCACCCGCCCACCTCGGCAGTCGAGGCCACGGTTTCACCGGTCCGAGCATTTGTCGGAAGGTTCAGCCATGATGGAGCTGTGTCAGACATACCGCGCCGTGGATCCACTCGTACCGCGAAACTAGCCAGCATTCCCCTGGGAATGGCCGGACGTGCCGCGATGGGCTTCGGAAAGAAGCTCGCCGGCGGAAACCGCGACGAGATCGACGCGGACATGGCCGCCAAAGCAGCCGAGCAACTCTTCTCCGTCCTCGGAGAGCTCAAAGGCGGGGCCATGAAGCTCGGTCAGATGCTGTCGGTGATGGAAGCCGCCGTCCCCGAGGAGTATTCGGAGCCCTACCGTGAGGCACTGACGAAGCTGCAGGCTCAGGGCCCGCCCATGCCGGCCAAGACAGTGCATCGCGTACTCGATCAACAACTGGGTACGGCGTGGCGATCACGGTTCGAGAGTTTCGACGACACCGCTATCGCCTCGGCCAGCATCGGCCAGGTCCACCGAGCCACGTGGGCGGACGGGCGCGACGTCGCGGTCAAGATCCAGTATCCGGGTGCGGACGACGCCCTGCGGTCGGACCTCAAGACTCTGTCTCGTTTCGCGAATCTGTTCAGCACGGTGCTCGCCGGTACGGACGTCAAGCCCGTGCTCGAAGAGCTGACGGCTCGCACCGAGGACGAGCTCGACTACCGTATTGAGGCAACCAATCAGCGCGCCTTCAGCAAGGAATTCGCGGGCGATCCTCGGTTCGCGGTACCCAAGATCGTTGCCAGCGCCCCGAAAGTGGTTGTGAGCGAATGGATGACGGGCAGGCCCCTGGCCGATGTGATCGCGCACGGAACTGCGGACGAGCGTAATCGAGCCGGCGAACTACTCGCGCGGTTCGCGTTCGAGTCTCCTGCGCGCGCGAAGTTGTTGCACGCGGACCCACATCCGGGAAACTTCATGATGCTCGACGACGGCCGAATGGGCGTCATCGATTTCGGGGCATGTGCTCCGATGCCCGACGGCCTGCCTCCGGTCCTCGGCCGGATGGTCGCACTCGCTCGTGACGACAAGTTCGACGAACTGGTCGAACTGTGCACCGAAAGTGGCTTCGTGGTGCCGGGTCGCACGGTGACGGAGAAGGAGATTGCCGATTACCTTCGCCCGTTCACAGACCCGATTCACACCGAGTCGTTCCACTTCACTCGGGCGTGGCTGCAGAAAGCGGCAGGCACCGCAGCCGATTTCAACAGCGCACAGTTCCGCACCGTTCGCTCGCTGAACATGCCGCCGGAGTACGTGATGATCTTCCGGGTACTGGGCGGCCTGGTGGGAATCTGCGCGCAGCTCGACGCCTATGCGCCGTACATGGCAATTCTGACGGAATGGTTGCCCGGCTTCACCGAGTGAATCACTCGGTGAAGCCGGACCTCCGGATCGAGCGTCATGCCGCGTTCTTACGTGGTCGTCCGCGAGGACGCTTGCGTGCGATGACAACACCCTGTTCCAGGATCTCGCCACCCCATACGCCCCATGGCTCGGCGCGATCCAATGCGGCGCTGAGGCAGGTTCGGCGGATGGGGCATTCGGCGCACAGCGCCTTGGCCTGCTCCAATTCGGCAGGGGTGTCGGCGAACCACATGTCGGGGTTCGCCGCTCGGCAAGGCACAGACAGCTCGAGCTCCGCCGATTCGGCGAAACTTGTTGCTGCGTAGGTGCTTTCGGACTCTGGTCGGCATGTCGTCCGGATCGTGGCGGTTGACACGTCGGTCTCCTCTACTTTTCGTGCGGCGTCGTTATCGGTTCGAGGGGTAATGCGAACCATGTCGGCCTCACGCTCGGGTAGAGGATCTACCTGAACGACAAAGGCCACGGTCCGCGAGTGCGGGTCCGTGGCCTGGTGGGCAAATCGAAGCGTCTACCTACAGTGAAGTCGGTATCTGCTGTCGAACACGGACGCGCGTGGTGCGCGGTGACGTCGATTGGTGTACACAGCGGGTGCTGCCAACGCCAGGACGCCGGGGGCGGAATTCGACCCGAGGGCTTCCGATGCGGACTGGTGCATCGGGCCGAAAGCGGTGGGACGAATCCACGTCTGCGCAACCGAGCCGGCGGCTACGGCCGCAGCAGCGGGCGTACCGACCAGTGCATCGCCGAAGGGCGTTGCACCGCAGACAGGGCTGAGCACGACGGTTGCTCTTGCACCGGCGATGTCGAATGTGTCGATCATGTTCTTCAGCTCCTGTTCTGGTCTCGTGGGCGGACTGGGCAGTGTGCGGTCTCCCGCGACACGAGAAACAGACTAAGCCCCCCGCCGAGATCTGCACAAGTTATTTTTGACCAGCAGTTTTACGGCATCTGTTCGACGGACGGTTACCGGTCGGAAGAGCGCACCACCGTGAGCACGTCCTCGCCGAAGCGCTCGAGCTTCTTGGCCCCGATTCCCGGTATCGCTACGAGCCCACGCTCGTCCTGCGGTTGCTGTTCCGCGATAGCAGTCAACGTGTTGTCACTGAACACGACATATGCGGGCACCTTGAGTTCACGGGACTTGTCCAAGCGCCACGACTTCAACGCGTCGAGCAGGGCGATGTCCACGTTGGACGGGCAGCTATCGCATCGTCCGAGCATCGTGGCCGACGTGCCGATCAGCGGCTTACCGCAGATTCTGCACTTGGGCCCGGACCTCTTGGCCGCGGGTGCCGCGATGCGCGACGCGGGCGAATCCTCGGGCACCAATCCGACAAGGAATCGGGAGCGGCGACGCGACTTGCGCCCACCCTCGTTACGGGCCAGGGCCCACGACAGGTGCAGGTGGACCCGCGCCCGGGTGACACCCACGTAGAGAAGGCGACGTTCCTCCTCGACGGCGGCCTCGTTGTTCGCAGTGGGATCGTTGCCGATCGCGTGAGATATCGGCAGCGTTCCGTCGGCAAGCCCGACGATGAACACTGCATCCCACTCGAGCCCCTTCGCCGCATGCAACGAGGCCAGCGTCACGCCCTGCACCGTCGGTGGATGCCGCGCCTCGGCGCGAGCCGCGAGTTCACCGAGAAGTGAGTCGAGGGTCAGTTCGGGGTCGTGCACCAGCAATTCCTCGGTGAGTTGCACGAGACCTCCCAGGGAGGCCCACTTCTCCCGCGCCTGCGCACCGGTCGGCTCGGTAGCCGTCAACCCCAGTGGAGCCAGCACGGCCCGAACCAGACCGGTCAGGCCGTCCCCGGCACGAGAACCGTCGGGTAGATCGTCTCGGCCCGCAGCCTGGCGCAGTGCATTGACTCCCTGCCGCACCTCGGGTCGAGTGAAGAAACCCTCGCCGCCGCGAACCTGATAGGGAATCTTCAGCTCGGTCAGGGCCTGCTCGTGCGCCTCGGACTGCGCATTGATGCGGTACAGAATTGCGATCTCGGCAGGCTCGACGCCTTTCGAGATCAACCTCTTCACCGCGCGTGCCACTCCGTCCGCTTCGGCGGGCTCATCGTCGTACTCGAAGAACTCCGGCTCCGGACCGGAATCACGCTGACCGATCAGCTGCAGCCGAGTGCCCGCAATGCGACCCCGCGCGGCACCGATCACGCGATTGGCCAACGACACGACCTCCGGTGTCGATCGGTAGTCACGTTCGAGACGGACAACCGTGGCCTCGGGATACTTGCGAGAGAAGTCGAGCAGGTAGCGAGGGGACGCTCCGGTGAACGAGTAGATCGTCTGATTCGCATCCCCGACGACGGTGAGGTCGTCACGATCGCCCACCCAGGCGTCGAGAACCCGCTGTTGGAGCGGCGTCACGTCCTGATACTCGTCGACGACGAAGCAGCGATAGCGTTCGCGGAATTCGTCGGCCACCGAAGAGTGCTCTTCGAGCGCCGCGGCGGTGTGCAGCAGCAGATCGTCGAAGTCGAGCAACATGCCGTCGCCGCCGCGAGATTTGAGTTCTTCGTATCCCGCGTACACCGCAGCGACCTTGGCTGCGTCCATGGGCACGTCGCGTCGGTTGCTCGCCGCTATGCGCGGGTAGTCCTCGGGGGCGATCAACGAGCCTTTCGCCCACTCGATCTCGCCCGCGAGGTCGCGGATGGCGTCGGTGGACGTGGAGACGCCGGCCCGGTTCGCTGCCTGCGAGACCACGGTGAACTTACGGTCGAGCAACTGCCACCCGGTGTCGCCGACGACCTGTGGCCAGAAATATTTGAGCTGGCGCATCGCGGCAGCGTGGAAGGTACGAGCCTGCACCGGAGGTCCCTCTCCCCCGACGCCGAGTTCTCGAAGACGGCCGCGCATCTCACCGGCCGCCCGCGCGGTGAAGGTGACCGCCAACACCTGGCCGGAGGACACGTGCCCCGCGGACACGAGATGCGCGATGCGTCGAGTGATCGTGCGAGTCTTGCCCGTTCCGGCCCCGGCGAGCACACAGACCGGACCACGAGGAGCCAGCACTGCCGCGGATTGCTCCGGATCGAGACCGGCAGTCATCGCGTCGTCAGCCATGGGTCCATTGTGTCAGTGCCTACCGACAGCGATGTCCGGGCCCGACGCCGCCGAGACTCGCCGAGGCCGCCGTCACGGAACAATCACCTGCGCCCTGCTGTTGACTGTCTCCGTGACCACTACCGAGAACACCCCACAGACCCCGGCCGCGCTGACCGTCTACTCCACCACCTGGTGCGGGTACTGCCGCCGGCTCAAGACTCAGCTCGACGAGGCGGGAATCGCCTACTCCGAGATCGACATCGAGCAGAACCCCGAGTCCGCCGAGTTCGTCGGCAGCGTCAACAACGGAAACCACATCGTGCCCACCGTGCAGTTCGCGGACGGATCGACGGCAACCAACCCCAGTCTCGCCGAGGTCAAGCGCGCTCTGTCGCTCTGATCGAGCGTCAGGTCGTCGCTGCCCACGCCTCCAGCATCCCGCGAGCGATCGAGATGGATCCGGGAAGCAGCAATCGAGACGTCGACTCCGATCCCCAGTCGCCCAGTTCGAGGGCGGCGACGACCTCGGTCCGCTCGAACCAGTGCGCCTCGGCGATCTCGCCGTCCTGAAATGCGAGCGGCTGATCCGGGTCGGCGACGGCCGAGAAGCCGATCATCACCGAACGCGGAAACGGCCACGGCTGACTGCCAAGATATTCGATGCCGGATACGTCCAGCCCCACTTCTTCCTTGATCTCCCGCGCGACGCAGGTCTCCAGCGATTCGCCGGCCTCGACGAATCCGGCCAACACCGAGAACCGACGTTCGGGCCACATCGGTGCGCGCGCCAACAGCACTCGATTCGCGCCGTCGTGAACCAGGCAGATCACCGCAGGATCGGTGCGCGGAAACTCTTCGTGACCCGAGGACGTGCTGGTCCGCGACCAGCCTGCAGCCGACGGAACGGACGAAGCGCCGTCGAGCGAGCTGAACCGCGCACTGGCGTGCCAATTGAGGATGGCCAGAGCCCCGGTGACCATCGACAGCGACACACTGTCGAGGCGCTCACCGTCGGTTCGCAGGTCTCCCAGCGTGCCCTGGACGAGTTCGACGCGTCGGGTCCACAGGTGCCGGTCGCCATGAATTCCGAGGAAGACCACGTCCTCGGTCGGTTCCGTGGCCACGTCTGCGGCGTCGACGAAGACCAGACCACCGTCGTCCACTGCGAATCTGCCGCGACCGTCCACGTCGAGTATGCGAGCCGTGGACCAACCGGCGGCCAGTGCCGCTGTGTCGCGGCGCAATTCCTCGGCCCGGTCGAGCGGTGATCGAGACAGTCGAGGTGGATGGACGAGCTGAAAATTCGGCACGCTCACGACCCTACTGGGCCTGCTCAGTCGGCCACGCGACGGATGTACAGCAGTCGGTCGGTTGCCTCGATCGCGTCGACCTCGGGTGATCCGACCCGGAACAGCTTGCCGCCCCGAACCACTCCCAACACGATGTCGGCCAGATGACGCGGTGAACCGCCCACCTCGTCCCGCTCCACCTCTCGCTCTGCGACGGCGAAGCCTGCCTCCGGGGTGAGAAGATCCTCGATCATCTCCACGACCGACGGTGTGGACGTGGCAATTCCGAGCAGCCGACCCGCCGTCTCGGACGAGACGACCACCGAGTCCGCACCGGACTGGCGCACCAGGTGCGTGTTCTCGGCCTCTCGGATCGCCGCGACGATCTTGGCCTTCGGAGCGATTTCCCTGGCCGTCAGCGTCACCAGGACCGCCGTGTCGTCGCGATTGGTCGCCACGATGATGGCCGCGGCATGTTGAGCGCCCGTGAGCCGAAGCACATCGGACTTGGTGGCCGAGCCGTGGACGGTGACCAGACCCATCGCCGAGGCCGCGTCGAGCACGGTCTGATCGGTGTCGACCACGACGATGTCCGAGGCGGACACTCCGTCACCGAGCATCGCGTCGACTGCGGTTCGGCCCTTGGTACCGAAACCGATGACCACGGTGTGATTGCGCACGCTGCGTCTCCATCGCTGAATTTTGAATGCCTGTCGAGACCGCTCGGTGAGAACCGACAGCGTGGTGCCGACCAACAGAATGAGGAACAGGACTCGTAAGGGGGTGATGACCAGAATGTTGACCAGCCGCGCAGACGGACTCATCGGCGCGATGTCACCGTATCCGGTGGTCGACAACGACACCGTCGCGTAATAGAACGCGTCGAGGAACGACAGCTCGCCGTTCTGATTGTCGCTGTAGCCGTCGCGATCGAGGTAGACGACGAACGCCGCGAGAAAGAGAATTCCCAACGCCATCAGAACCCGCTTGTAGATCGCGCTCCACGGGCTGGATTCGATTTCCGGAACCCGCAGCACACCTACCAGCGCGAAATCGGGCTTGTCGGTCAACGCGCCGCTGTCCCCCAGGCGCGTGCGCAACCTACCTCCCACGTCGCCCACCGAGGTGCTCACCGAAGTCGAGATCATTCACGGCACGCAGCGTAACCCCATGCCGCGCTTCTGCGTCGACAACCGACCGCTTCGAGCGGACCGGATGGGCGGATGCAGCACCGTGTGGCACGGTGTGTGCATGACACAGAGACCGAGTCAGGCCGCAGCGCTGCGTCTCGCGGGATTGCTCGCCGGCGCCGGAGTACTCCATTTCGTCACTCCCCAATTCTTCGATGCGCAGGTACCGACCGCCCTGCCAGGTTCGGCGCGGACGTACACCCAGGTATCGGGAGTAGCCGAGCTCGCTGTGGCTGCCACGTTGGCCGCACCCCGCACCCGTCGAGTGGGCGGTGCGTTGGCAGCGGGCCTGTTCGTCGCGGTCTTCCCCGCCAACATCAACCTCGCATGGAAGTACGTACGCAGCTCCAAGACGTCACCGGCCTTGAAGGCCGCCATGATCGCTCGTCTCCCCCTGCAGATCCCACTGGTCACCGAGGCTCTGAAAGCTCGTCGACTGGCACCGTAGTGTCGACGTCGTCCACGACGGATCGACCTTCGAGCAACGCCGCCAAAGCTGTTGCGTCAGGCAGCTTTTCGGGCGAGATGGTACGGCCGCTGCGGACGTAGTGGAACGCTGCACGGACGCGATCGAGCGGTACCGGCTCGGCACGACCGACGGACATCAACTCCGCCCACGCCAGCCGGTACGCCGCCAGCTGCATCGCCACCGCCTGCTGCTCGGACGCCGACGGCTCGGCACCGGTCTTCCAGTCCACGACGGTCCAGCCGCCGTCCGGGTCGGCAAACACCGCGTCGATCCGACCGCGCAGCACTGTCCCAGCCACCGACGTCTCGAACGGCACCTCGACCTCCACCGGACTGCGCAGTGCCCAATCGGAGGCCTCGAACGCCCGCTGAAGAGTGTCCAGGTCCACATCGGCAGAAGCACCGGTATCGGCGGAGCCCGGCAGTTCGTCGAGATCGAGCAGTCGGGTCGCACCGAACCGGCGCTCGATCCACGCGTGAAACGCTGTTCCCCGGCGCGCCAACGGATTCGGGGGAAACGGAAGTGGCCGGCGCAGTCGCGAGGCGAGCGCATCCGGATCTGCTGCCAAGTCGACCAGCTGAGTCACCGACAGGTTTTCGGGTAGTGCGACATCGACCCCGGCAACGGCCCGCGCCGAGCGCTCGGCCAGCAAGGTCCGGACGTCGAAGCCCCACTTCTCCGGGTCGTCCTCGTCCTCGTCTTCGTCCGAATCATGATGGGAGCCGGCCCTGTCGGCCAGTGCCCGCAGAACGTCGGCCGCACCACTCTCGATCGCGCCTCGCCTCGGCCCGAGCGGATCTCGCGGCCAGGATGCCGTATGCGGCTCGGCCCCCAACGGGTTGACGGCTCCGGCTTCGGGGGCCGGTGCCCACTGCTCGACCACCGCGACGGCGTCCTCGGCCGTCGAGCTGTACCGGTAGAGCTCGTCGAGAAACTCGGACGGGCCACGAGGCTTCGTGGACGTCTCGTCCCACTGATGCGCCGAGACCAGCAGCACCCGTTCGGTTCTGGTGAGTGCAACGTAGAACAGTCGACGATCCTCCGCGAGCCGACGCCGAGCGAGTGCATCCTTGTGCCGCTTGACGGCGTCCTCGAGGTCCTTTCGGTTGTAGAGGTCCTCGAGCTCGAGCACCGGTACCCCCTCGGAACCCTCACCGTCGAGAGCGCGGTCGCCGCGCAGGGACGGCGGCAGTTCGGCCATCGCCCCGAGCCAGGTCGACGAGGCGTTCGAGGACGGGAACACTCCGGTCGCCACGTGCGGTACGGCCACGACCTCCCATTCGAGGCCCTTCGCCGAATGCACCGTCAGCACCTGTACTCGATGCGGGGCGACCTCGACCTCGCCCGGAGCCAACCCGTCCTCGACAGTCTCTGCCGCCGCGAGGAACGACAGGAATCCGGTGACCGTGGCCGTTGGATTGTCGGCGTAATCGGCCACCACATGGGCGAATTCGTCGAGATGCTCGCGCCCGACTGCACCATCGACACCGAACGGTGTCCGCGCCTGCGCTTCGACGCCGATACCCATGATGCGTTCGATGTCGGCGACCAGTTCCGTCAGCGGCTGCCCGATACGGTCGCGCAACAGATGTAGTTCTCCGGCGAGCGCAGTGATGCGTCGGTGCCCGGCCTCCGAATATCGTTCGGCCGAACCTGGATCGGCGATGGCGTCGGCCAGACCGGCCTGCTCCGACTGTTCCCCCGGCACGGCACTTCCGAGCGCGGCGTCGAGCGCCTGTGCGTCGTCGACACGGCCCGCGGTGCCGTAGCCGCCCCGAATCTCGAGCTCCTTGGCGCGCTGAGCGAGCGCCCGCAGATCGGCGGCCCCGATCTGCCATCGGGAGCCCGTGAGGATGCGCATGGCCGAGCTGCCCGCAATCGGATCGGCCACCAGACGCAGCATCGCGATGATGTCGGCGACCTCCGGCACATGCAGCAATCCGCCGAGCCCGACCACCTCGACGGGTAGGCCACGGCTACGCAGCACCTCGGCGATCGGCTCGGCATCGGCGTTGCGCCGCACGAGTACCGCGGCACTGGGCGGAGGCCGCTCCAGTTCGAGGGCGTCGCGGTAGTGCTCGGCTATTCGGTCGGCGATCCATTCCCGTTCGTCGAGGACGGTGTCGGTGACGGCCAGCCGTACATCGCCGGGCACCGCGCCCGGCCGGGCCCGCAGGGTCGGCACCGGTACACCGACGCGGCGCAGGGGGTCGGTGATCAGATTGGCGAGAGCGAGTGCCTCGGGCGGGTTGCGCCAGCTGGTGAGGAGTTCGAGCCGCGGTGCCGGACTGCCGTCCGCCTGCGGGAAATCGGTGGCGAACCGCGGCAGGTTCGCCGCCGACGCCCCTCGCCACCCGTAGATCGACTGCATCGGATCGCCCACGGCTGTCAGCGCCAGGGTGGCATCGCTACCGGATCCGAACAGTGAGGACAGCAGCACCCGCTGGGCATGACCGGTGTCCTGGTATTCGTCGAGCAGAACGAGCCGAAAGCGTTGCCGCTCTGCGATTCCCACTTCGCGATGTTCGGCCGCGACCCGCGCCGCCATCGACATCTGAGAACCGAAATCCAGTGCCCCTTCGTGCCGAAGCGTCTGCGCGAGTCGTTCCACCAACGGCAGCAACGTGATTCGTTGATGTTGGGCATCGAGGATGTTGAGCAGCTCCTTGGTCGGCCCACCACGTTGACGCGGACCGGGGCCGAGTGTGTGCACCAATTTCTCGAGTTCCACGTGCGCCTCGCGCAGCTGGTCGGGGTCCACCAGATGCTCGGCCAGCTGACCGGAGAGGGCGAGTACCGCCTCGGTCACCGACGTGGGATTTCGGTCGGTGTCGAGATCGCCGTCCCACGTGCTGACCACACGATGCGCGAGCTGCCACAGTTCGGTCTCCGACAGCAGCGTCGCGGAGGGCTCGATGGGCAGCAACAGGCCGTGCTCGGTGAGCAGTCGCCCGGCATACGAGTGATAGGTGCTCACCTCCGGCTCGGCGGCGAGAATACGTTCGCGCAGTGCCAGACTCGGATCCAGCGCGCGCACCAGATCCGACCCGGCGAGCCGCGCCAGCCGAGCGCGGATTCGGGACGTCAGTTGCTGCGCGGCCTTTCGGGTGAACGTCAGTCCGAGTACCTGATCCGGATCGACGAACCCGTTGGCCACCATCCACACCACTCGCGCGGCCATCGTCTCGGTCTTCCCAGCCCCTGCGCCTGCCACGACGAGCGTCGGACCGGGTGGGGCGGCGATCACCGCAGCCTGCTCGTCGGTGGGTGAGTGCTTCTGCCCGAGGGCGCGGGACAGTTCGACGGGTGAGACCCGCACGGTTGCGCTGCGCGTCGCCGAGGCGGTCACTGCTCGGTCACCTGCCGTCCTGTCTCGTGGGCCGGGCAACTGGATTTGACGGGGCAATGTCTGCACCCGTCGTTGACTCTGGCTTCGAAGACGGGACCCTGCGTCGCCGAGGCCGCCCGGTGGACGGTGTCTCGCCATTCCTCGAGTTTCTCCGGTGTCGGCACCTCCTGGATCCGCTGCGTTGCGCCGTCCTTGTTGTGCGGTTTGGCCACGAACACCAACCGAGCACCCCCGGGTTCGCCCGCGGGCTCACCTTCGATCGCACCCGCGGCAGCGGCGACCTGATACGTGGCCAATTGATGGTGGTTGCGCGCGTCTTCCTTGGACATCACCGTTTTGGCCGTCTTGACGTCGATGACGACCGGGCGGCCGTCCGGATCGTGTTCGAGCCGATCGATCCGGCCGCGCAGGGCGACCGCAGGCTCGTCCTCGGATCGGGCGGCCAGAATGCCGTCGACCTGTACCTCGACGCCCGCCTCGGTGAGCTCGCCTCGGGTGCCCTGCAGCCAATTCTCGAACGTGTCGAGCATCGCCCCGGTTCGATCGAGCTCGTGACGCGAGAACCACTGTGATCCGAGATCGACTGCATCCCAGGCCGTCTCGAGTGCCCGCCTGAGCTGGTCCGGTGGAATCCTGCCTGCCACTGCCTGCACCAGAGTGTGCACGAGGGTTCCGGTGACGGCGTGAGTGTTGGTGCCGTCGTTTCCTCCGTGACGTTCGAGCATCCAGCGCAGCGGGCAGGTGGTGAGCTGTTCCACCGTCGATGGCGAGAGCGGGACCGGCCCGTCGCCGAGGTGCCACAGGGGCTCGCTGGTGCTGAGCCCCGCAATCCCGAACCACTCGTCGGGATGTGCGCCTCGGACGCCGGCCTCGGCGAGTGTGGCCAGGTGCCGCGCGGCGCGTGCTCGCTTGTCCGGATCATGTTCGGCAACAACGGGATCGCAGACGACCCCGCGAAGCTCGGCGACCAACATCGGTAATGCCAACACCCGGTGCGGGGTCGGCGGCTCGGAAACTTCGGGCAGCGGGACGGGATCTGCGTCGCCGTCGACTCCTCGGAGTTCGTCGACGAATCGGGAGCGAACCAGATCGGTATCGCCGGTGCTCGAGTCCACGGCAGTGACGAGCAGAGTGGAGCGCGCGCGACTGCACGCCACGAGGAAGAGCTTGCGTTCCTCGGCGAGTAGCGGTGCAGCTTTCGACAGTCGTCCGTCGAGGGCCGCAGCCGCGTCGACCTTGCCGGACACCAGATCGACGAGGGTGTCGGTTCCGAGGAGGCTGCCGCGCGCTCGCAGACCCGGCCACAGCCCCTCCTGAACCCCGGCGACCGCCACCAGTTCCCATTCGCGACCGGCTGCCGAGTGCGCGCTGAGCAGCGTCACCGCATCGGCCGGCGCGGTCGAACGATTCGAGCTCGAGGTAGGAATCTGTTGCTGCGCAATGTAATCGAGAAATCCGCCCAACTGGGCGCGCGGCAACCTGTCGACGTAGGCCGCCGCGGCGTCGAAGAGTGCGACCACCGCGTCGAGGTCTCGATCGGCTTGAGCACCCGCGGATCCACCCCACGCGGATGCGGCGGACCAACGCCGCTCGAGTCCGGACGCCTGCCACGCAGCCCACAGCACATCCTCGACTCCGCGGCCTTCCCGAGCCACCGCTCGCGCCTTACGAACGACGCTCAGTGCTCGTCGCAGCGGTGCCGCTTCCACGTCCGACAGACCAGTGATCCACCCGAACTTCTCTCGCGTCTCGCCGGTGAGAACGACTCTGAGCAGTTCGGCCGAATCGCGCTCGCCACCCGAGGCCAGTTCGAGTCTGCGGACACCTCGGCGCAGCCGCCGCAGACCTACCGGATCGGCACCCCCGATGGGGCCGGAAAGTAGAGCCAGCGCATCCTCTCCGTCGAACGACGGGTCGGAGATCGCCCGCAGCACCAGCAGCAAGCCCACCGCTCCATGCTGGCGATGCAACGGCAACTCCGAAGCCGGGGTGATCATGGGGACACCGGCCGCGTGCAGAGCGCGACGCAGCGGCGCGACGGTGCGCGGGACCGACCGCACGACGATCGCCATCTCGGACCAGGGCATTCCGTCGATCAGGTGCGCGCGTCGCATGGCGTCGGAGATGATCGCGGCTTCCTTGGCAGGCGAAGACACGACGTGTACCCGGGCTTCCGGCTCGCCGAACCGAGCCGTGGCCACCGGCTCGGGACTGCGGTGCCGACCGAGCCCGGGCAGTCGCCCCGCCACGATGTCGGTCAGTTCCGCCACTGCAGGCACCGATCGAAAGTTCCGCGTCAGGACCACCCGTCGAGGCGAGTCCGCATCGAGCAGATCGGCCACGAACGTGGGATCCGCTCCACGGAACGTGAAGACGGATTGATCGGGGTCCCCGGCGATCACGGTCGATTCGGTATCGGTGCCGATCAACCGAATCAGCTGCGCAGCTTGCGGATCGAGGTGCTGTGCATCGTCGACGACGAGGTGCCGGATGCGGGCGCGCTCACTGCGCAGCAGATCCGGGTCGGTGGCGAACGCCATCAGTGCGCTGCCGATGAGCTCGGCCGCGTCGAGGCCCGGTGCCGTGGCCCCTGCGGCTTCGACGCCGACTGCGCCGCGCAGCAACATGGCTTGTTCGTATCGAGCCGCGAATTTGCCGACGGCGATCCATTCGGGTCTGCCGTGCGTGCGGCCCAGCTTGACCAGATCCTCGGGTCCGATTCCGCGTTCTGCGGATCGGAGCATCATGTCTCGCACCGCGGTGACGAATCCTGCGGTACCGAGAGCCGGGCGCAATCGATCCGGCCAGTCGGTTGCGCCGTCCTCGATGTCGCCCCGCAGCATCTCGCGGACCACCGCGTCCTGCTCGGCACCGGTCAGCAGTCGAGGAGGCGGATTGCCGTAGAGGGAGGCCTGCAACCTGAGTACCGCGAACGCATAGGAGTGCACCGTACGTACCAGCGGTTCGCGCGTGGCGCGCAGCGCGTGATCGCCGCTGAACAGACCGGCGGTGATCTGCTCGCGGAGCGTGATGGACGCGCGCTTCGACTGAGTGAGCACCAGGACCGATTCCGGATCGCCGGACACGATTCGGGAGACTGCGTAGTCCGCCACGAGCGCTGTCTTTCCCGAGCCGGGCCCGCCGAGCACCTGCCAGGGGTTCCATCGAGGAGCGCCCTGAGCCGCCTCCGCCGCCGAATCGGGAGTCCACGCCAGCAACCGGGCAGCGGAATCGGTCCACCGGCGGGGCGGCTGCGCCACCCTGGGTGCACGGACGAGGGTGACCGTCGCGCCGTGTCTGCCGTCCGTGCTCATGCGGGACATGCAATCACGCCCCACCGACACGAAGGGCCGTGCCCCGATCCGGCGGCCCGGGGGCGGCAGCCGACCCGTCCCCTTCGAAACCGGGGCCTTCGATGCGGCATAGTGGTTCACGTGCCCGAGTTGAATCTGCATACGTTCGGACCCGCAGACGGTCCCGAAATCCTCGCCGTTCACGGTGTGACCGGCCACGGTGCCCGTTGGTGGGACCTCGCCGAGAATCACCTGCCCGAGGCCCGCATTCTGGCTCCCGATCTGATCGGCCACGGCCGTTCTCCGTCCGTTCCACCGTGGGACATCGACGCTCAGGTCACCGCACTGAAGGCCGTGCTCGACGCCCATGCGCGCGGTCCGGTCGTGGTGCTCGGACATTCGTACGGCGGCGCGTTGGCCGTGCATCTCGCACAGCGGTTCCCGGAGGTGGTGCGCGCGCTGGTGCTGCTCGATCCTGCGATTGCCTTGCCGCCGGAGGAGCTGCTCGAGGTCGCCGAGGCCACTGCGAAGTCCCCCGATTACACCGACGCCGACGAGGCTCGTTCGGAGAAGATTCACGGGGCTTGGGCGGACGTGCCCACCGAGTTGCTCGACCGTGAGGTCGCCGATCACCTGGTCCCCGCCGACGGCGGGAAGGTCGCGTGGCGAATGTCGATTCCGGCCATCGTCGCGACGTGGGGCGAGCTCGCTCGTCCGATCGTGGTGCCCGCCGAGAGCGTCCCGACCATCGTGGTGCGGGCCATGCGCGTCGAACCTCCTTATGTGACCGAAGGATTCGTGTCCGCGCTCCGAGGCAAGCTCGGCGAGAACCTGCGCACCGTCGAACTCGACTGCGATCACATGGTCGGCCAGGCCAAGCCGGCCGACGTGGCCGAGCTGGTGCGATCCCTGCTGTAGATGGCTCCGATCACCGAGGCGCAGGTGGAGCGGGTACGCGCGTTGGTCGCGTCGATTCCCGTCGGTTCCGTTGCCACCTACGGGGACATCGCGGCGGCGGCCGACCTGTCCAGCCCCCGCATCGTCGGGTGGATCATGCGGACCGACTCCGCCGATCTGCCGTGGCACCGTGTCCTGGGTGCAAGCGGAAAGCCTGCGGCGCATCTGGCGACGAGACAACTCGAGACGCTGCGCGGAGAAGGTGTCGAGATCCGCGACGGGCGAGTGTCGCTGAAGTCCGTTCGCTTCGACTTCGGGGCGCTCCCCCAGCCTTCGACGTCGACCACTAATCTCGAAGGATGAACATCGGAGATCGGCTCGGGCAGTTCGATCCACGCCCTACGGCGAAGTTCGCCCTGTCCAAGGCGAGCACTTTCGTCGCCGCGGCCGGCCTGGTGATCGACGAGGTCTCGGGCACGCGGGTAGCGGGGCACATCGAGTTGACCGAGGAACATTTCACGCCCTGGGGCGTCGTGCACGGTGGGGTCTATACCAGCGCTGTGGAAAGCGCCGCGAGCATCGGCGCGAGTGAGGCGGTCAAGGATCGCGGCGAGTTCGCGGTCGGAGTGCACAACGGAACCGATTTCCTGCGCGCCAGCAAAGGCGGACGGGTGGATGTTCTCGCGGAACCGTTGCAGCAGGGCCGCGTTCAGCAACTCTGGCTGGTTACGATCACCGCGACCGACAGCGGTAAGACCATCGCGCGCGGCCAGGTTCGACTGCAGAACGTGCCGCTGCCGACGTGATGGGATCGCACCGGTGAGCGGCTCGTCGACCGAGCCGATCTGCGACGCCATCGTGCTCGCGGGTGGTCGTGGATCGCGAATGGCGGGCCTTGCCGGCTCGCCATCGGCAGAGGTCGACAAGCCCGCGCTCACGGTCGGCGGACGACGACTGGTCGACATTGCAGTGGCGGCCGTCTCGGACTGTCGCCGAACGGTACTGGTGGGCCCCACACGCGACGCAGTACCGGGTTCGGTTGTGCAGACCCGAGAGTCCCCCGCCGGCGGCGGCCCGGTGGCAGCTCTGGCCGCCGGACTCGAAACACTGGACGGGACAGCCGATCTGGTGGCAGTCGTAGCGTCGGACATACCGCTGCTGAATGCTTCTGCGGTGCAGTCTCTGATCGATCACTTCCACCGAGTCGAGACCGACGCAGTGTTCGCGGCCGACGCCACAGGCCGCACCCAGTTCCTGCTCGGAGTCTGGCGCTACAGCGCGCTGCGCTCGGCGGTGGCGGCGCTCGATACCGTCGAGGGCGCCCCGATGCGCGCACTCGTACCGAACGAGCACCGCGTCGTCACTGTTGCCGATATCGAGGACTGCGATACCCCTGCCGATCTGGTCGCCGCGCGCGCCGCAGCCGCGTCGAGACCGGAGGACGTACTCGACATCGACGCCGCGCACGAACGAATTCGACAGCGAGTAGCCGCCCTCCCGGTTCATCGAATTCCGTTGCAGGACACGGCTGGGACCGTGCTCGCGCAACCGTTGGTGGCAGCAACAGCACTGCCTGCGGTCGACATCTCCGCGATGGACGGATTTGCCGTGAGCGGCCCCCCTCCGTGGACGCTGAGACCCGATATCGCCTACGCCGGAACGTCCGGCATCGCCCGACTCGCCGACGGCAGCGCAGTACGCATCGCGACCGGCGCAGCGCTTCCTCCCGGTGCCACTGCGGTCGTTCGCGACGAACACGCGGTCACGACACCGGCCGGCGTCGTAGAACGCGCACCGACGGCGACGTCGGGAGACGACACGCGTCGCCGCGGCGAGGACTGGCTTCCCGGAACGGAGTTGGTTGCCTCGGGTACCGCGATCGACACTGCTGTTCGGTCACTCGCCGCGAGCGCGGAGGTGACCGAACTCGATGTGCGGGGGCCGGTTCGCGCTCGAATTGTCATCAGCGGAAACGAGATTCGGGTATCGGGTCCGCTGGCACCCGGGGAGACCAGGGATGTACTCGGATCGGCGCTGCCGGAGTATCTGGCGCACTGTGGAATCGCCGTCGTGGACGCACTGCTGCTCGACGACACGGCGACCGCGTTCGCCGACCTTTTGGGAAGTACCGAGAACATCGACCTCGTGGTCGTGGTCGGAGCCACCGGAGGAGGCGCCGCCGATCAGCTACGCTCCACGCTCGCCGCCCTCGGTGCCGAAACCGTCGTCGGGCGAGTGCGCGTGCGTCCCGGCGGATCCCAGATCACCGCGACCCTGCCCGACGGTACGGTTGTCCTCGGCCTCCCCGGCAATCCGCTCGCGGCAGTGAGCACGGCGCTGCTGACCGCACCGGCGATCGTCGACGCGCTCACCGCTCGCATTCCGCGTTCACCGCGAACGGGGTTGTTGTCCAATGCATCCGAGGTTCGAGCCCCGATCCCTCGAATCGTTCCCGTGGTGGCCGACGGTACCCGCTGGCGAGCCGACGTCAAGGTCCGGACAGCTCATCTGGCGCACCTCGTCGGCCGTGATGCGCTCGCCGTGATACCCGCCGACGTCAGCGACGACGAGCCGGTGACAATTCTTCCGTTGCCGTACTGAATTCCGAACCGGCCAGCAGCCGAACACCCTCGTGGTACCGCTCGACGACGAGATCGACGATGGCCGGATGCACCCCGAGCG
Source organism: Rhodococcus sp. NKCM2511 (assembly GCF_014905595.1). Classification (NCBI taxonomy): domain Bacteria; kingdom Bacillati; phylum Actinomycetota; class Actinomycetes; order Mycobacteriales; family Nocardiaceae; genus Rhodococcus; species Rhodococcus sp. NKCM2511. Next base: position 825,139 of record NZ_BNHJ02000001.1, read on the forward strand.
GCGCACCGACGCCGTCGGCTCCCACGTCGGCCAACCGATTGTGGAAGAGCCCACGAGCCAGCAGATAGCTCGCCACGAACACTCGATCGTGCCCGGCTTGCCGCAGCCCGGACACCGCCTGCGCGACGGTCGGCGTACTGGTGGCCACGTATCCGATCTTCACCGGTGTCCGAGCCGCGTCCGCGAGCATGGCTGCCGCGATCCGATGTTCCTGCAACGCACGAGGATCGGACGATCCTGCGGCCGCGAGCACGATGCTCTGGCCGGCTCGCCAGCCGGCGTCCCGGAGCCGATCGACCATCACTCGCGCGAGCACCGGGTCGGGCCCGAGGGCACGGGTGACGGCGACCGACGAGTGCGCACTGTCCGTGATCTCGCGCGGCACGTCGGTGTGGACGTGATAACCCGATGCCAGAAATGCCGGAACGACGACCGCCGATTCCGGAGTGTCGCGCAGTACCTCGGACGGGGACGGTCCCAGCACGTCGACGAAGGCGACACGCGTAGTACCGATCTGCTTCGAGACGGCGTCGGCGAGCGCGGCGACCATCTCCACACCGCGCGGGTTTCGAGTGCCGTGTGCGACCAACACCAAGGTGGGTTCCATCAGTACTTACTCCCCTCGCTCACGGAAACAGCCCCCGCGGGTTCGTGTGTATCGCAGTCGGATTCGGTCTCGATATAGTCCAACGCGATACGGTAGCCGCGTTTGACCACGGTCTGGATCGCCTTGGGTGCCCCCAGTGAGGAACGGAGTCGGGTCATGGCGGTCTCCACCGCGTGGGTATCGCCACCCCCTCCGGGCAACGAGGCCAACAGGTCTTCACGGGAGACCACGCGCCCCGGATTACGACTCAGCGTCTTCATCAGCGCCATCCCGGCCGGGGACACGGGCCGCACCTCCCCGTCGACCACCACACACCGTCCCCGAACACTGACCACATGCCCGCCTGCGTGCAGGCGACCGGTTCTCCTGGGCAGCTCCTCGGCGATGTGACGGGCGAGCGCGCCGAGGCGCGCACGCGCAGGCGCAGTGGTGGCAACCGACAGCTGTTCGAGCGGGGCTGCGGTGACCGGCCCCACGCACACCGGAAGCACCCGCGTACGCATCGACTGCAGCAGAGGCTCGAGTACGCCGTTCTCGTCGGCACGCATCAGCATCGACGCGACCGCCGGTGCCGAGGTGAAGCTGATGGCGTCGAGATCACCGACGACGACCGATTCGATCATGCGATCCATCGGACTCTGATCGTCGGGCGCCGTCCAGCGATACACGGGCACCGGCACCACTTCGGCTCCGGCGCAGCGCAATACCTCGCAGAAATCCGGAACCGGCTCCCATTCGGTGGTCGCGCCGTGCAGTTGGACCGCTATGCGCTTGCCCTCGACACCCTCGGCGAGCAGATGTTCGAGCACTTCGGCGGACGACTCGGAGGCAGGCGACCATTCTTCACGTAGATCCGCCGCTCGAATGGCACCGGTGGCCTTGGGACCACGCGCCAACAGTCGCGACGCACCCAGGGCACGACCGAGTTCCTCGGCTCGCCCCCAGCCGTCGGCGGCCTCGATCCAGCCGCGAAAACCGATTCCGGTGGTGGCGACGGTGATCTCGGGTGGTGCAGCGATGATCGCCGCGGTGACGCGTTCCAACTCTGCGTCGTCGGCGAGCGGGATGATCCTGATCGCAGGCGCGTGCATCACACTGGCCCCACGCCGCTCGAGCAAAGTCGCGAACTCCTCGGCGCGACGCGACGCCGTCACCCCGACGGTGAACCCGGCCAGAGGCATGTCCGCCCCGGCATTTTCGGTCACGTAGATCCGCCGCGGACGAGCACGACACCCTCGACCGTGGCGACCTCGAACGAGCCGAGCGAGACCTCCGCATCGTCGAGGCAACGTCCGTCGACGAGAGAGAAGACCTGCTTGAGCAGCGGAGACGCGACGGTGGGCTCGCCGCCGCGGTCGCCGACCAGACCACGTGACATCACTGCAGCGCGGCCGTAGGGATCGATGTTGCCGACCGCGAACAGTCGTCCGTCGTCGAGCAAGAACAGTGCCGCCTGGGTGCCGCCGCGCAGCAACACCGCCACCCCGCGACCCGGGATGAGAGCGTCGAGGGTGCAGGCCGGGGTCCAGTCTCGCGAAAGATCGTTCGGTACCGAAGTATGTGAATCGATGACAGTCATGGCGTACCTCCTGGTCAGCTATTTGACGCTGCCCGTGTTTCTTGGCCGTTAAGCGGCGATTACCCACCTGTGCACATGCGCTCAGGTTCGTGACCTGTCGGTTGTCAGGAACCCGTCACTCGAGCACGTCACGCTCCGATGCGCGGCATCCCCATCAGCACGGGCACCTTGCGTGCGCCGGACTCGTCGAACGCGATGGTCGGATCGGCCTCGGCCGGAGCGTTGACGAAGGACACGAACCGGCCGAGCTTCTCCTCGTCTTCGAGCACCCCTGCCCATTCGTCCTTGTAGCCGGCGACGTGGCGTGCCATGTCTGCCTCGAGTTCTGCGCCGATGCCCAGGCTGTCCTCGCAGACGACGGCTTTGAGGTGGTCCAATCCCCCATCGAGCGATTCCAGCCACGGTGCGGTGCGTTGCAGGCGGTCCGCGGTGCGGACGTAGAACATCAGATAGCGGTCGATGTAGCTGACGAGTGTGGCGTCGTCGAGGTTGGACGCGAGCAACTGGGCGTGCTTGGGCGACTGGCCACCGTTGCCGCCGACGTAGAGATTCCAGCCACCTTCGGTGGCGATGATGCCGACGTCCTTGCCGCGGGCTTCGGCGCACTCACGTGCGCAGCCCGACACTCCGAACTTGATCTTGTGCGGCGAGCGCAGTCCGCGGTACCGGTTCTCGAGGTCGACGGCCATTCCCACCGAGTCCTGAACACCGTAGCGGCACCAGCTGGACCCGACGCAGCTCTTGACCGTACGCAGCGACTTTCCGTACGCCTGACCCGATTCCATGCCTGCGTCGACGAGCCGCTTCCAGATTTCGGGAAGCTGTTCGACGCGGGCACCGAACATGTCGATGCGTTGCCCGCCGGTCACCTTGGTGTACAGCCCGAAGTCCCGGGCGACCTCACCGATGACGATCAACTGCTCGGGCGTGCACTCCCCTCCTGGCATCCGAGGCACCACCGAATAGGTGCCGTTCTTCTGGATGTTGGCCAGGAAGTGATCGTTGGTGTCCTGCAACGACGCCAGTTCACCGTCGAGAATGTGATCCGACGAGGTGGACGCGAGAATCGAGGCCACGACGGGCTTGCAGATGTCGCAGCCGGCACCCGATCCGTACTTGGCGATCAACGATGAGAAAGTTCGGGTGTTCGTCGCCCGCACGATCTCGAACAGCTCGGCCCTCGACTGAGAGAAGTGCTCGCACAACGACTTCGACAGCACCACTCCCGATGCCGCCAGCAGCGATTTGATCGACGGCAAGCATCCTCCACAGGTGGTGCCTGCCGTGGTGCAGCTCTTCACCGCGGCCAGATCGCACGCACCGTCGGAGATGGCCGAGCAGATCGCACCCTTCGTCACACCGTTGCACGAGCAGATCTCGGCGTCGTCGGGAAGCGCTCCGATGCCGACCTGCTCGGCCGCCGGAGAGATCAGCGAACCCGGATCGCCCGGCAATTCGCGTCCGACGAGCGGCCGGAGCAGCGAGTACGCCGATGCGTCGCCGACGAGGATGCCGCCGAGCAACGTCTTGGCGTCGTCGGTGACGACGAGCTTGGCGTAGGTGCCCTTCGGCGCGTCGCTGAAGACCACCTCGAGCGCACCCGGAGTCGCGGCCATCGCGTCACCGAAGCTCGCCACATCGACGCCCATGAGCTTGAGCTTGGTCGACATGTCCGCTCCGGGGAATTCCGCTGCGCCGCCGAGCAATCGGTCGGCCACCACCTCGGCCGTCGAATATCCGGGCGCGACGAGTCCGTAGCATCGGCCTTCGACCGCAGCACATTCGCCGATGGCGTAGACGTCGGGATCGGAGGTGGTGCAGCCGATGTCGACCAGAATACCGCCGCGCTCGCCGACGTCGAGGCCGCTCTCGCGAGCCAGCCGGTCCTGCGGTCGTACCCCCGCGGAGAACACCAGCAGCGCCGCGTCGATCGTGTCGCCGTTGCTCAGCTCGACCGTCAATCCGGCGCTGTCGTTCTCGGTGATCGACGACGTGCCCACTCCCACATGCACGTTCAATCCGAGATCGGTGACGAGGCGGGCCAGTAGCGCACCGCCGCCTTCGTCCACCTGGAGCGGCATCAATCGCGGTGCGAACTCGATGACGTGCGGCGTCATGCCCATCTTCTTCAACGCGTTCGCCGCTTCGAGGCCGAGCAGGCCGCCGCCGACGACCACGCCCACGGCTCCCGGCCCGGCCTCGTCGGCACGCGCACGGATCCTGTCCAGATCGTCGAGGGTGCGGTAGACGAAGCACGCGGGCAGGTCGTGTCCGGCGATCGGCGGGACGAACGGGTAGGAGCCGGTGGCGAGGACCAGCGCGTCGTAGTCCACGGTGTCGCCGGCCGAGGTGATGACGGTTCGGTGGTCACGGTCGACGCGTTCGGCCCGCACCCCGGTACGCATCTCGACCAGGGAGTCGCCCGGATAGTCGTTGCCCGCCAACGCAAGTTCCTTGTGGTCCCAGGCACCGACGTAGGACGACAGACCCACCCGGTCGTACGCCGGCAGAGCTTCCTCGCACAGGATCGTGATCTTCCACTCGGCACCCTCGTCGCGCGCCCGCAGCGCCTCGACGAACCTGTGCCCTACCATTCCGTGCCCTACCACTACCGCGTTCTTCATTGCGGGTCCTTCCGATTTCGTTGCCGTGCAGAATGTTTCGAGCGCGCCTGCACCGAGCGTCAGACGGCTACCGGAGCGTCGGCATCGGCGGAGTCGGTCCTGCGCAGGTAGATCGCCCACGTGACGATCGCGCAGACCACATAGAAGCCGAGGAACACCCAGAACGCTGTGGTTGCCGACTTCGCACTACCGGAGTACGACGCCCGCAGCACCAGGTTGATGGCGACACCGCCGAGTGCGCCGATGGCACCGGCGATCCCGATCAGTGCGCCGGACATCTTGCGGGACCAGTGCTGCTGTTCCTCGACCGTCATGCCCTGCAGTGCAACAGATTTTGCAGCGAAGATCGCGGGAATCATCTTGTACACCGACCCGTTGCCGAGGCCCGAAAGCAAGAAGAGTGCGATGAATCCGATGACGAAGAGGACCATCACAGTGCCGCTGGCCGCCCCGGGCGTCGAGTCGTCCCAGGTGCTGGCCGCTACCAGAATTCCGGTGGAGAAGGTCATGGCCACGAACGTGTACAGGGTGATTTTTCCGCCGCCGATCTTGTCGGCGAGCTTGCCGCCGAACGGACGCGACAGCGACCCCAGCAGTGGCCCGAGGAACGCGATCTGTGCAGCGTGCAGCGAGGCCTGGGCCTGCTGAGCCGCCGTGGCGGGTGCCCCGTCGGTCAATCCGGCCAGGAAGTTGATCTGGAGTACCTGCCCGAATGCGAAGCTGAAGCCGATGAACGATCCGAACGTGCCGATGTAGAGGAAGGCGATCCACCATGCGTCGGAGAACTTCAACACGTCGATCATGGAGCGGCCGTTGGTCTTCTGGTTGTCGAGGTTGTCCATGTACAGCGCGGCACCGACGGCGGCGATCGCGATGAACACCAGGTACACGGCGCAGACGATCTCGGGTGCGGTGTTGCCGACGGTAGCGATGACCAGCAGACCGATGAGCTGGATGACCGGTACGCCGATGTTGCCTCCGCCGGCGTTCAGTCCGAGGGCCCAACCCTTTTCGCGCTGCGGATAGAAGGCGTTGATGTTCGTCATCGACGAGGCGAAGTTACCGCCGCCGACTCCGGCGAACGCCGCCACGATGATGTACGTGGTGTACGAGGCCGGGTTCAACATGAAGTACATCGTCAACAGCGTGGGAATCAGCAACACCAGAGCGCTGAAGATGGTCCAGTTGCGCCCGCCGAATTTCGCCGTGGCGAACGTGTACGGAATGCGCAGGACAGCACCGACGAGGGTGGGGACGGCCACCAGGAAGAACTTGCCCGCGGCATCGATGCCGTAGACCGACAACGGCATGAACAACACCATCACCGACCAGATCGACCAGATCGAGAAGCCGACGTGTTCGGCGACGACCGACCAGATCAGGTTTCGTTTGGCGATCTGCTTACCGCCGCCTTCCCACGCCTGCACGTCCTCGGAATTCCAATGCGCGATCCGGTGATTCACCGAGACGGGAACGGTTCCGGGCGGAACGGGTGCGGTGGCAGCAGAGCCGGTTTCGGCTGAAGCGCTGCGAGAAAGGCTGGTCACGTATGGCCTCCTGGTTCGGTGAGTGACACCAAGATAGGAAAGCCATGTTGCAGCGGCGCTGCGTGCGGTGACCCGCTGATTAACTCGTTCTCACCCGCTCGTCGACGCGTACGTGAGATCGAACGCGTCGACGAGCCGGGTCACCAGGAGTCTTCGAGCATCCGAGGTCGACAGCACAGATAGCCGCCGACCAGCAGAATCACAACGCATCCGGTGAGCAGCGTCAGCGGCAATCCCCAACCGCCGGACACGGTGTGCAGGAAGCCGAACAGTATCGGTCCGGTGGCCGACACCACGTAGCCCAGCCCCTGGGTGAAGCCCGAGAGCGAGGATGAGCCCACCGCGGTGCGGGTCCTGAGATTGATCAGCGTCAGCGACATCGGAAAGGTCATCGTGCCGAGGCCGATCAGGCACACCCAGATCACCGTTCCGGCGGCAGGCGAGAAGTGCAAGCCGGAGAACCCACAGAGGTAGCACACCGCGGCGACCAGGACGAGGCCGAACGGATTTCGCAGTTTTGCGCAGAGGGTCGGCGTGGCCAGCGACGTGACCAGGCCCATCGCTCCGAACGCGGCGACCGAGGCTCCGGCCAACCCCTCGCCGATACCCGAGTCGATCAACAGCGTCGGCAGCCACGTCAACATCGAATACGTGATCAGCGACGTCATCGCGAACATCATCACCATTCCCCACGCGAGCGAGGATCGATGGATGCGGCCGCCGGATCGGGTGTGCACGGCCGCCGAACCGGCCTCGGCAGAGACGTCCTTCTCGTCGCGACCACGTCGGGCGATCACGACACCGAGCCACGGCAATGCTGCGGCAACACCGACGATCGCCCAGACCCCGATGGAGAGCCGCCACCCGTGGGCATCGGCGACCGGAACCGCGAGCAGCGGCGGAATCATGGTGCTGATCTGGAGTGCACAGATGTAGATGGTGCTGACCACTGCGAGTCGATCCGAGAAGTACCGCTTGACCAGAGGTGGAATGACGACGTTTCCGATACCCATGCCGGCGAGGGCGATCGCGGACAGCGCCAGCAACGACGCCGTGTTCGGCGCGAATGCCCGGGTGGCCATCCCGATCGTGGTCAACGCCATGGCGAGCAGGGCGGCGCGCTCGAGACCGGTGCGCTTGGCGAGAAGCGGTGTCGCCAACCCGAACACGGCGAACATCGCCGGCGGCAGCATCCCGACGACGCCGATGACGGCATCCCCGAACTGCAGATCCGTTGCGATCCTGCCGAACAGAGGGCTGATGGACGTCACGGCGGCGCGCAGCGTCAGCGCAGAAAGAACGATGGCGGCGAACACCAGCAGTCGGCCGCGAACGAGTGATGTACCGGTCTGGGTGGTCTCGGAAACGGTAGGCGCACTCACCGCGTAATCATAGGATGACCGGATCATCGGGTGCAACGCAGTATCATCGTCGGCGCAGCACCCCGAGCACTGCACCGCCCCCAGAACGAGGAGCCTCCGTGCGCCAGGTCCACCGATCGAGCCTGATCACCCAGGTCACTGCAGCCCTGCGCGACGAGATCACGTCGAAACGATGGCCGGTCGGCAGCAGAATTCCCACCGAACCGGAGCTGTGCGAGATGACCGGCACCGGGCGAAACACGGTTCGTGAGGCCGTTCAGGCACTCGTCCACGCCGGCATGGTCGAGCGACGGCAGGGGTCGGGAACGTTCGTCATGACCTGCTCGGACCTCGGCGGCACCCTGGGCAAGTACTTCTCGGACGCCCGTTATCGCGACGTCACCGAGCTCCGGGAAACTCTCGAGGTGACCGCAGCAGCATTGGCTGCGGATCGACGCGACGAGCACGACATCCGAGAGATGAACGACGCCCTCGAGAACCGCAATGTCGCCTGGTCGAGCGGCGACGTGCCGTTGGCCGACGCCGTACGAATCGACGCGCGCCTGCATCGGAGCATCGTCGCCGCCAGCCACAACGCGATCTACCTGGAGTTCTACGACTCGTTGCTACCGGTGATCCACGAGACGATCAGAGAACACGCCACTGCTCACGACGACGACTACGTCGCCGAGCACACAGCCCTCGTCGACGCGATCGTGGACGGTGATTCGGCCCGGGCAATCGCCTCCGCCCGTTCGCTGTTCCGCGAACTCTCCGCCCCTCCGGGCCACGCGCCCGAACCTACAGAATGAGACGCACCAGATCTGCCGTGCGCGCGAGGCCGGGAAATGCCTCCGACGTCGACCGCGGATGAAGTGCGTGCACAGCCAGACGAAACATCAACGCGCGCAACAGCATCTGCGGCCATTCCGGTAGATCGTCCCACCGGCCCACCAGACCGTCGTCGGCGTCTCCCCACGAGAGCGCGTCCACCACAGCGACGCCCGCAGCCCACGACGCCGGACGCCAGTACGGGGTGATGTCGCTGATCCCCGGTGCATCGCTGCCGGAGAACAACACCGTCCCGAACAGGTCGCCGTGTACCAATTGATCCGGCGATTCGACGGGCTTGCGCAGTGTCGCAAGCTGTTTGACCAACTCGAGGCTGCTCTTGCCGTCACTCGACGACGGCTCGGGCGCACCCGCACCGCGAGCGGTCCGTAGCGGAACGGCCTCCCAGGCAGCCCGGTCGGCCGCGACGAACACGTCGACGTCGGCCCACGGGGCGACGGGTGGCTGCACCAAGAAGCGGGGACGTTCCAACTGCGCGGTCGCTGCGTGCAACCGCATGGACAACGAGACCACTTCGTCGTGGCGAGGCTCGGGTTCGCCCGCGACGAACGTATCTGCACGCCAACCGGACACGACGTATCGACCATCGGTCGAGCGCACCGGTCGAGCGAGGCGAACACCGTCCACAGTCAGTGTTTCTCGCACCTTCGCAGACCAGGCTGCGCGAGCATGATCGGCGACGGGCGAGAGCACGACGTCACCCAGACGCCACCCTCCGTCCCAGTCCGCACCCAGTGGCGCAGGCTCGACATCGCGCAGCCCGAACGTAGAGATCACGTGCTGAGGAGGTTCGACAGAGCTCACGAACGCCACGGTACCGTCGATCGGGCAGAGCTCTGCGGACGACGCGCGCATGCGGCCCAGCCGCCACGTCAGTAGATGGGCAGGCCGGGCTCGATCTGCTTGGCCCACTCCACGATTCCGCCGTCGAGATGGGTTGCGTCGGTGAAACCGGCACCGACGAGAGCGTCGAGAACCTCCGCGGACCTGATGCCGGTTTTGCAGTACAGAACGATCGGTACCTGCTGTGGCAGTTCGGCCAACGCCGCACCGGACAGAATTCGCCCGCGTGGTATCAGCCGAGCGCCCTCGATGCGGACGATGTCCCACTCCACCGGCTCACGCACGTCGATCAAGGCGACCTCGCGTCCGGAATCCAACATCGCCCGTAGCTGCTCGGGGCTGATCGAGGCGTCGTCGGATTCGACGGCCGGCACCACCCCGCAGAAGGCGTCGTAGTCGATCAGTTCCGTGATCGGGGTTCGGTGCGGATCACGGGCCAGTCCGACGGTTCGGTAGCTCATGGCCAACGCGTCGTAGATCATCAGCCGTCCCAGCAGCGTCTCGCCGATTCCGGTGATCAACTTGATGGCTTCGGTCACCATCACCGACCCGATCGAGGCGCAGAGCACGCCCAGGACGCCACCCTCCGCGCAGGAGGGCACCATTCCCGGCGGCGGAGCCTCGGGGTACAGATCTCGATAGTTGATCCCGACGCCGCCCGGAGCTGCATCCCAGAACACCGAGACCTGCCCCTCGAACCGGTAGATCGAACCCCACACGTACGGGATACCGACCAGTGCGGCCGCGTCGTTGACGAGGTAGCGGGTGGCGAAGTTGTCGGTGCCGTCGAGAACGAGATCGTAATTGCCGAAGAGGTCGATCGCGTTGGACGAGTCGAGGCGGACCCTGTGCAGCACCACCGAGACGCCGTCGTTGAGTTCGAGGATCGAGTCCCGTGCGCTGTCGGCCTTCGGTCGTCCGACGTCGGACCGCCCATGGATGACTTGTCGCTGGAGGTTGGACAGCTCGACGTCGTCGAATTCCACGATGCCCAGAGTTCCGATGCCGGCGGCCGCGAGGTACAGCAGCGCAGGCGAACCCAGTCCGCCGGCTCCGACCACGAGCACGCGGGCGTTCCGCAACCGCTTCTGGCCGTCCGTTCCGACGTCCGGAATGATCAGGTGACGGCTGTACCTGGCAACCTCCTCGGAGGTCAGTTCACCGGTGGCTTCGACCAGTGGCGGTAGGTGGACCACGCTCAGCGACTCTCCTCGACTCGACGGGGCGACCACATAACTGCGTTCGCCGCCTTCGAATCTAATCCGCGATCGCTCACCCGCGTGGATAGGGCCACGGGTTGAACCGGCAGGTCTTGCCGTCCATGGGCACGACGCCCTCGGGGTCGAGCCGCGCGATGTCGTCGTTGGCCGTTCCGAACGTCTGCTGCATCATCACCGGCGCCAGCCCGCCGTCGGTTTCGCACGGCTGATGCTGCTGGTAGCCGATGGCGTGCCCGACCTCGTGGTTGATCTGATATTGACGGTACGAACCGATGTCTCCCTGGAAGGAGATCGCTCCGCGTACCCATCTGGGTTCGTTGAGCACGACCCGTTCGATGCCGGGGTTGTAGCAGGACACCTCGAGTTGAATGTCGTATCCACACGCCTGCCGAATGGACATCTGCGACGTCAGGGAGATCCGGAAATCCGGGTCACCCTGATCGATACGGCGGAACGCGAAACGTGGGTCGTTGGTCCAGCTCTTGGGGTTGGCCAACGTCTGATCCACCAGACGGCCGAACGACTCGTCGCCGCCGAAACCGACGGTGTCCACACCGTCCTCGACCTCGACGGTATAGGTGAACACCCGCTCGGTTCCCTGGCCGACCTGCTCGGTGCTTCCGGCGACGGTGTGCCAGGTGCCTGCCCCCTGCACCGCGAACGGTCCACCGTCGGGCAGCTCACCGGACGAGATCGTTTCCGCGAAGTTGCCGTCGGCCTGCGGCGGGACCCCGATGATTCCGGTTCCGGACGTATCGGAGCTCAGCGTGCCGAACCCTGGGTCCTGCGAGGTGCCCTGAGAGGCGGTGCCGACGACCGGGTCACCGGCCCGAACGGCATCGACGACCACGAGCGCGGTGACGGCGATCAGGATCGGTACCGCGTACGCCCGCCAACCGTAGGTGGCGGCGAACTTTCCCAGCTTGGTCTGTTTGCGCACGTCACGCTCGGGACGGCGACTGCGGTCCTTGACCTCGCGCTGCGTCGGGTCCCACTGAGCGCGCAAGGGCTGATGCGACCCACGACCGCCCACGCCGCGTGGAAGATCGTCCGACCGCTCGTCGAACCCGCCGGACTGCACACCGCCGCGAATTCGCGGCTCGCCTCGGTCAGTCACTCGCTCACGATCTCACAATCCTGCTCGCTCGCCGCTCGGCACGCCGATACCGTATCGGGGACGGATCTATCGGGCTCTCGGTACGACAAACATCGTACAAACAAACCATCCGATGTGATTCGAGATCGCCCGTTTCCGACAAGGATCCCCCAGGATCCCAGCGGTGCCGACGGCCACGAGTATCGTTGCCCGTGATCTGCGCTACGAGCGGTCCGAACCGAAGGCCACCCGCCGAAAGTTCACGAAGGACCGCACGTTGTCGAACCAAGACGAGCGCAGCTGTCGACGCGATGGGAACATATTTGATGACAGATCTCGACGACCGGAGGTCCTCCGACCGTCCGGCCACCACCGGCAACCGCCGCAGCGCCAGGCTGCCGCGTGATGCCCGTCGGGCGCAACTGCTGGCTGCTGCGAGCGAAATCTTCGTGACCCGCGGCTATCACGCGTCGGGAATGGACGAGATCGCCGAATGCGCCGGAGTCAGCAAGCCGGTTCTCTACCAGCACTTCCCCGGCAAACTCGAGCTGTACCTGGCGGTACTGCAGAGCTACGTCGACACCCTCATCGCCGGGGTTCGTCAGGCTCTGCGTTCGACGACCGACAACAAGCAACGCGTCCGCGCCGCCGTTCTGGCGTTCTACGATTTCGTCGACACCGACACCCAGGGCTTCCGTCTGGTCTTCGAGTCGGATCTGATGGGTGACCCTCAGGTCAACGCCCGCGTGGAGCAGGCGACCGAAGCATGCGTCGACGCCGTCTTCGACCTGGTTGCCCACGATTCCGGACTCGATCCGTACCGGGCACGAGTGCTGGCCGTCGGCCTCGTCGGTGCCAGCCAGTTCACCGCGCGCTACTGGCTCGAAGCAGATCGGCCGATCTCCAAGGAAGACGCCGTCGACACCACGGTCTCACTGGCCTGGGGCGGCCTGTCGCACGTTCCGCTGCAGTCTCCGTAACCAGCCGGTCGGGCATCCCGCCCACATACGCCACACGCCCCTCGTTCGAGAAGAACGAGGGGCGTGTGGTGTTACCGGCCGTCTCAGGTGGTTGCGAACCCGACCTTGCGAGGATCGGACGGGCCGATCTCGACGTACGACACCTTGGCGGTCTGGATCAAGAACTTGCGTCCCTTCTCGTCCTCCAACGACAGCACTCCGTCCTTACCTGCGAAGGCGGTCGATACGAGCGCTTCGACCTCGGCCGGGGACTGCGCACTGTTCACGACGAGCTCACGGGAACTCTCCGACACACCGATCTTGACCTCCACGGTCAACCTCCGAACTCTCGACAACTGACGCTGTTCTCGCCAGGCTAGTGCAGCCCGCGTGCCGCAGCCGCTTCCAGGCCTGTGCTGTCAGCGAACACCGGCGGGGACCGGCTCCGCCCGGTGCCCGATCTAGCCGATCAGTCCAACCCGAGCGAGGACATCCGTTCGGCATGCTGCTCCTGCATGCGATCGAACAGAGCGACGACCCCGTTGAGGTCGCCCGACGCGGTGATGACGAGATCGGTCAGCGACTCGCGCTGCGCGAGCACGAACTGGGCCTGCGTGATCGCCTCGCCGAGCAGTCGACGCCCCCACAACATCAGGCGTGCCTTGTCCTGGGAGCTCGCCCGGACCCGTTCGGACACCTCGTGGACGACGAACTCCGAGTGCCCGGTCTCGGCCAAAACGTCGCGGACGATCTCCGCGACGTCGGGGGCGAGGCTGTGCGCGATCTGCCGGTAGAAATCAGCGGCGATTCCGTCACCCACGTATGCCTTGACCAACGACTCCAACCAGGTCGACGGCGTGGTGGAGGCGTGGTACTCGTCCAGAGACCGCACGAACGGATCCATCGACGAATACACGTCGAGGCCACGGTTGGACAAAGCCTGTTCCAACGTCTCGAAGTGACTCATCTCGGCGGCGGCCATACTCGCCAGCGCCACCCGGCCTTCCATGGACGGAGCCATTCGAGCGTCCTCCGCCAACCGGTAGAACGCAGAGATCTCGCCGTAGGCGAGCACGGCGAACAAGTCGGGAACGCCCGGGTGATCGTGTGCGATCGCGGGCTCCCCTCTGTCCGGATCGCTCGACCCGACGAGGGCGGTGGATGCAACTGCGGGCGACGACGACTCCGACGAATGGGCTCCCATTCCACGAATCGTAGACCCGTGTCCGACGCCCCGTCGCGGGGCGCGTCACACCTGCCGCGACCCGTCGACCGTGGAGAATCGGGCCGGGCAAGCTACCATGGTGTCGATCGTTGCTCGCGGACCTGTCACACGGACCGAAAGCCGATGCGGCGATCATCGATAATGTGTGCGCACCTGATCCGGGTCGCCTCGAGAGCTTCGCCGCAGCGAACGTCACAGTTCGCGGCCGCGCTGAGGCTGACGGCGACATCACATCGGATTGAGGGCATCGACTTCGGCCGGCAATAGGCCTGTGCCCTTCCTTGTGCGTACGTTCGACCACGAGGAAGGCCAGTCCCCTGAGCAAGATAGTCGTAGACCAAGAATCCGAGACCGGCGACACCACCCTGTCGGCCCAACTGGACGACACGCATGTGCCACCGACGTTCGCCGAGTTGAACGTCGACGCCGACATCGTTCGTGCACTCGCCGACATGGGTATCGAGCGCACCTTCGCCATCCAGGAGCTCACTCTTCCGCTGGCGATCGCGGGAGACGACCTCATCGGGCAGGCCAGGACCGGAATGGGCAAGACCTTCGGTTTCGGTGTGCCTCTTCTGCATCGTCTCGCCACGGAGAATTCCGGAACGACCCCGCTCGACGGCACGCCACGCGCGCTGATCATCGTGCCGACCCGTGAGCTGTGTGTTCAGGTCAGCTCCGACCTCGAGAATGCATCGAAGTACCTCAGCGGCGCGAACGGCCCGGTGAAGGTTCTTTCCATCTACGGCGGCCGCCCGTACGAAGCTCAGATCAGCGCGCTCCAGAACGGCGTCGACGTCGTCGTCGGCACTCCCGGCCGTCTACTCGACCTCGCCAAGCAGAACCACCTGATCCTCGGCAAGGTCGGCGTCCTGGTTCTCGACGAGGCCGACGAGATGCTCGACCTCGGGTTCCTTCCCGACATCGAACGCATCCTGGGCATGGTCCCCGACAAGCGTCAGACGATGCTGTTCTCCGCGACGATGCCCGGCCCGATCATCACGCTGGCCCGCACGTTCCTGACGCAGCCGACGCACATCCGGGCCGAAGAGGCTGAGTCCTCCGCCGTGCACGATCGCACCGCCCAGCACGTCTACCGGGCGCACGCACTCGACAAGGTCGAGATGGTCGCCAAGGTGCTCAAGGCGGAAGGCCGCGGCGCGACGATGGTGTTCACCCGCACCAAGCGCACCGCGCAGAAAGTCTCCGACGAGCTCGCCGAGCGTGGCTACTCGGTCGGCGCGGTCCACGGAGATCTCGGGCAGGTCCAACGCGAGAAGGCTCTCAAGGCGTTCCGCACCGGCAAGATCGACGTGCTGATCGCCACCGACGTCGCGGCCCGAGGTATCGACATCGACGACGTCACCCACGTCATCAACTACCAGTGCCCCGAGGACGAGAAGACCTACGTCCACCGCATCGGCCGTACCGGCCGTGCAGGGCGCACCGGTATCGCCGTCACCCTCGTCGACTGGGACGATATCCCGCGCTGGCAGCTGATCGACAAGGCCCTGAATCTGGGTATGCCGGATCCGGTCGAGACCTACTCGAGCTCGCCGCATCTGTTCGCCGAGCTCGATATCCCCACCGATGCGACCGGCACCGTACGCAAGGCGGCACCCGCGCGAGCCGCAGAGCAGGCCGCTGACAAGGCCCCCGACACCGAGTCCGCAGCACCGTCGGCAGAGGCGTCCGCACCGAGCAAGCCGCGCCGCTCACGCAGCCGCCGTCGCACCCGCGCGGGACAGGACGGGGACCAGGCCTCGACCTCGACCGACTCGGCCAACGCCTCTGCATCGACCGCGAACCCTGTTGCAGCACAGTCGGATTCGACCGATTCGTCGACACCGGAAGCGTCGACCAAGACCGCTCCTCGTCGCCGACGCCGTCGCCGCACGAGCGGATCGTCCGCCGAGACCGGACCGTCGACGGCGAGCGCGTCGGAGTAGTCTCCAGCCGTGCTGGCTCCAGAACGTAGGTCGAGAACCGATCTCGTCGTCGCGGCAGTCATCGCGGTGACGGTGGTCGTGGCCGCGAGCGTCGCTTGGCTCACGGGTGACGCTCGGGGCACCACCTCTGTCACGGCCGACAATCCACTCGCGCCGTCCGAGGCGGCCGCCTCCGTGCCCGCCGCCCTGTCCGAGTTGTGGCGGGCACCGAGTTCGGCGACGGATTCGGCGCATACGCCGGTTCCGGTCGTGACCGGTTCGGCAGTCGTGACCGCCGATGGCGGTTCGGTCGTCGGCCACGACCCCCGTTCCGGCGACCCGGCGTGGTCGTACTCGCGAGACCTACCCCTGTGCTCGGTGATCGCCTCCTGGAACACTGCCGTCTCGGTCTACCGCGACGACCGCGGTTGCTCGCAGGTGACCACGCTCGACGGATCGACCGGCGTCCGCACAGCACAGCGCACTTCCGACGCAGACGACTCGGTGTACCTCTCGTCCGACGGCACCTACGTGACCTCGCGAGGTGACACTCGGATGGAACTGTGGCGCTCGGACATGGTGCGCACACTCGAATACGGGCGCGTCGATGCTCCGGTCAACCCGGGTACTCAGCCGAGAACCGGATGCACGCTCCTGTCCACCACGTCGTCCAATTCGCGGACGGCGGTACTCGAACAGTGCCCGGGTGAGCCGGCCGCACGACTGTCTCTGCTCAACCCTGCCCCCAAGGATGCGAGCGAACCCGAGGAGTACGGATCCTCGGTGGTCCCGGATCTCGTCACCTCGGAGCAGGAGCCGACATCCGGACGCGTCCTGGCTCTGACGGGAAGCCTTGTCGCGCTGTATGTTCCGTCCGCAAACGGTGCCCCTGCGCGCATCGCGCTCTACGACGACACCGCCACGGCCGTCTCCGAGTTCGCTCTCCCCGCGGGCCTCGGCCCAACATCCGCACCGCCCGCCTCGCCGGCAGCGAAACAGGGTTCGGTGTTCACCTGGTTCACCGGCTCCGGAGTGCAGGCACTGAACTCCACCGACCTGACTCCGGCGTGGTCCATGCCCGGGGCCCTCGGCAGCGGTGCCGTCATGGCCGGCAGGCTACTGGTTCCCGTGCCCGACGCGATCGCGGTGGTCGAGCTCGCCACCGGCACGGTGATTGCCGAGATTCCGATCGATCGCGGCGACTACGACGGACCGGTGCAGACCTCCGTGATCGGCGATGTCGTCGTCGAGCAGCGCGGTTCCGACCTGGTCGCGCTGGGTTGATCGAGGACGGCCGATCGGAGGAGCTACTCCGCAGGGTCGTACGTCTTTAGTTCTGCTGTGCCCTCCCAGTGGGCCAACAAGTTCTCGGCCAGCTCCCGATACGCCTGCGCGCCCTTGTTCTTTCGCCCCGACAGCACCGTTGCGCCGGATGCACTCGCCTCCGCGAAACGCACCGTCCTGGGGATCGGCGGAGCGAGGACCGGCAGCGAGTACCGATCGGAAACATCGCCGAGCACGTCTCGGCTGTGGGTGGTACGGGCATCGAACAGGGTGGGCAGTGCACCCAGCAGTGCGAGGTCGGGGTTGGTGATCTGCTGTACCTCGGACACCGTCCGCAGTAGTTGTCCGACGCCGCGGTGAGCGAGCGTCTCACACTGGAGCGGGACCAGAACCGATTGCGCTGCAGTGAGACCGTTCAGCGTGAGAACACCGAGCGAGGGTGGGCAATCGATGACGACCACGTCGAAATCCTGCAGAATCGGTGCCAGAGCACGCTTGAGTGCGAACTCGCGACCGGCGCGCATGAGCAACAGCGCCTCCGCACCCGCGAGGTCGATCGTGGCGGGCAACAGCACGATCCCCTCCGCCGTCTCGATCAGCACGTCCTCGACCTGTGCGTCCCCGGTCAATACCTCGTGCACCGACGAGTCGAGCTTGTCCGGGTTGTGACCGAGCGAGAACGTCAGGCATCCCTGCGGGTCGAGATCGACCACCAGAACGCGTCGGTCGAGTGCGTGCAGCGCGGCTGCCAGCGAGGCGACCGTAGTGGTCTTGGCCACGCCGCCCTTCTGATTCGCTACCGCAAGAATTGTCGTCACGCCCTGATCCTTGCCTAGATTCGCCGCTCGAGCGAGGTTTGTCGGTTCCGGGCGCGTCAGTGCATCACGATCGGCGGCGCGGATTCCTGAGAAACGTGCTTGGTTCGGGGCAGGAAGAACGCGGGCACGAACGTGATGACGATGAGCACCAACGCGACCATGAAGGTGGTCCCGAACGCGCGCGCCGAGATGTCGAATGCTTCGAGCTGGCTCGAGGCCGTCAGCGCCGGCTTCTGCTGCGCGGTCAACACCACCGACATCAACGCGGTTCCGATCGATCCGGCGGCCTGCTGGACGATGTTCATCAATGTCGAACCGCGAGCGACTGTTTCGTTCGTCAACGTCTGCAGCGCAGCAGTCATGATGGGCATCATCGTCGAGCCGAGCCCCAGCCCCATGACGAACAAGGCTCCGATCAACAACGTGTACGACGTGCTGGTGCCGACCTGGGTGAACACCGCCATGCCTGCGGTGATCAGGACCATGCCCATCAGCACGATTCGTCCTGGACCGGTCTTGTCCGCGATCACTCCGGCGATCGGCATGGCTATCATCGCGCCGATACCCTGCGGTGCGAGAAGCAGCCCGGCCGACAGTGTGGACTCGCCGCGGAGCAGAAAGTAGCTGGGAAACAGCAACCCTGCGCCCATGAACGCGACCATGAAGAAGGTGGTCGTGATGACTGCGACGGTGAGTGAACGGTTCCGGAAGAGCCTCAGGTCGATCAACGGATGCTCGACGCGCAGAGCGTGGAAGACGAACAACACGATCAGCACCAGGCCCACAATGACCGGAACCAGCACCTTGACGGCCAACACGGTCTCGGTTTCGACGACCGACGACGCACCGTAGAGAAACAGGGCCAGACCGGGCGAGAGCATCAGCATGCCGCGGAAGTCGAACGATTCCGACGGGGTCGGATTGTCTCGCGGAAAGATCACGATTGCGGCGATCAGCGCGAGAATGCCGATCGGCAAGTTGATGAGGAAGATCCAGTGCCAGCTCGCGGCCTCGATCAGCCAACCGCCGAGGATGGGGCCCGCGATGGGCCCGATCAGCATCGGCACACCGAGCACGGCCATCACCCGGCCGATCCGTTCGGGGCCGGCGGCACGCGTCATGATCGTCATGCCCAGGGGCATCAACATGCCTCCGCCGAGGCCCTGCAGTACGCGAAACACGATCAACGACGTGATGTCCCAGGCGAAACTGCACAGCACCGAACCGAGTACGAACAGCACCAGTGCCGTGATGTAGAGACGCTTGGTGCCGAAACGGTCCGCAGCCCAGCCCGTCAACGGGATGACGGTGGCCAAGGCGAGGGTGTAACCGGTCATCGTCCAGGCCGCGTTGGCATACGTGGTCTCGAACACGTCGGTGAACGTCCTCAAGGCCACGCTGACGACGGTGACGTCGAGAATCGACATGATCGCGCCGAGAACGACGACACCGGCGATCTTCAGCAACGCTCCGTCGAGCTTCTCCGGGGCACCGGAGGGCGCGGGCTTCTGCAAGTCGGTCATTGTTCTCCAGATCGATGAGAAGAGCTACGAGGTCAATGCAGTGAGCACACTGACGGGCAGGACTGCGTTGCCTGCGA
Source organism: Rhodococcus sp. NKCM2511 (assembly GCF_014905595.1). Classification (NCBI taxonomy): domain Bacteria; kingdom Bacillati; phylum Actinomycetota; class Actinomycetes; order Mycobacteriales; family Nocardiaceae; genus Rhodococcus; species Rhodococcus sp. NKCM2511. The sequence continues at coordinate 844,682 of NZ_BNHJ02000001.1, forward strand.
CGGTGAAGATCCAGAAGAGAATAACCGTCCGGTAGGTCTGGACTCAATCGCGTTTTCGGACACATCCACCGGTTCGGTATGACGAAGCCCACACCCGACCGGCAGGCATGATCGAGTGCATGACCAACCACGGAGCCGTCGAGGCCGGCCGAGTCGTTCTACTCCGTCACGGGGAAACCGAATGGGCCCTCGCAGGTAAGCACACCGGAAACACCGATGTTCCACTCACCGCGCACGGTGAGCAGCAGGCAGTCGAGGCCGGCTCACTGCTGACTCTGCTGAATCTGCGCGACCCGGTGGTCATCAGCAGCCCGCGCGAACGGGCCCGTCGGACAGCCGATCTCGCGGGGCTCGAGGTCGATCGAACATGGGATGCACTGTCGGAGTGGGACTACGGCGACTACGAGGGCATCACGTCGTCGGAGATCCACGAGACAGTGCCGCACTGGACCGTCTGGACGCACCCGTGCCCGGGCGGAGAGTCGATCGGTGACATCGCTGTTCGCGTCGAACTGGTGTTGTCCGTTGTTCTTCCACTGCTCGAAGGCCGGGACGTGGTGCTGGTGGGACACGGCCATTTCTCGAGAGCACTGATCGCCGGCTGGACGGAAGCGTCCATCACCGAAGGGAAGCGCTTCGCATTGTCCCCGGCCGCCTACTCACTGCTCGGTTTCGAGCACTCCTTTCGACAGCTCATCGCCCACAATGTTCACCCCTCGATTCTCTCTGCAGCCACCGATCGCTCGATCGGCACCGACCCGACCGGAGGTCCACGATGATCCGCCGCGCCACCGAAGACGATGTATCCGCCATCTGCGGGTTGGTCCACGAACTGGCGGAGTACGAGAAGGCGTCCTCGTTGTGCACGGTCCGAGACGACCAACTCCGGTCGGCTCTGTTCGGTGAGAATCCGACGGTATTCGCGCACGTCGCCGAGCACGACGGCGTGGTGGTGGGGTGCGCTCTGTGGTTCTTGAACTTCTCCACCTGGGACGGGGTCAACGGAATCTATCTGGAGGACCTCTACGTGCAGCCGGACGCACGCGGCCATGAGTTCGGAACCGCACTACTCGCAGCGTTGGCGGCCGAGTGCGAAACCAACGGCTACACGCGACTGACCTGGTCGGTGTTGGACTGGAACACCCCGTCGATCGGGTTCTACCGAGCGTTGGGCGCGCAGGCTCAGGACGAGTGGACCACATTCCGATTGACCGACGGTGCCCTGCGGGACCTGGCAGCGAAAGCGTCCTAGAGACGCGGTTCGTCGTCGACGTCGCTGTACTCGGCCGCCATCCACTGCGACGAGGGTGGACTGAACAGCAGCACCAATACCGCAACCACAACGACTCCCAGAACGATGCCGTAGACGGTCTGATGTGAACCGGTGAGCAGCGACCACGCGACGGGAAGCAGCAATAGCTGGACGACGGTTGCCAGTGCTCTCCCCCACCGTTTGCCGAGAATCAGGGCGACGCCTGCCGCGCCGACACCCAGGCCCAGCACGCCGAACCACCCGGCCGTGCCGTACCCGTTGGCGACAGCGTTGTCGCCCTCTCCGGAGACCGCGCGCACGACGAGAACGAAGGCCGCGACCAGCGAGACGGCACCTTGTGCTGCGACGAGGACCCCGGCGGATCGAAAAGTGGCCGGTGGGGTGAGGTTCTCGGGTTGGGTGGACACGGGACCAGCCTAGGCAACCGGGAGTGGAGCCTGCGGAACGACCCGGGTGGTGCCGGTGGAGCCTGCGGAACGACCCAGGGGGCGGGAGTGGAGCCTGCGGAACGACCCAGGGGGCGGGAGTGGAGCCTGCGGAACGAGCCGGGTGGTGCCGGTGGAGTCCGCCGAGCCACCCGGTTAGTGTTTGTTCCTGTGCGTGCGCTGCTGATCGTCAATCCCAATGCGACTTCTACGACGGCTGCAGCTCGGGATCTGTTGGCTCATGCATTGTCGAGTCGGTTGCGGGTGACGGTGGCGCAGACGACGCATCGTGATCATGCGTCGGAGTTGGCTCGGGGTGCCCGTGAGGACGGGGTGGGCCTGGTGATCGTTCACGGGGGTGACGGCACGGTGAACGAGGTCATCAACGGTCTGCTCGGGGTTCCGTTGCCGACGTCGATGCAGGCGGTGACGATCGGCGCGATTCCGCCTATTGCGGTCGTTCCCGGTGGTAGTGCGAATGTGTTCGCGCGCTCTCTCGGAATCGAGGCGGATCCGGTAGCGGCCACGAATCAGTTGATCGGTCTGCTGGATGCGCGGGCGCGGCGGACGGTCGGTCTGGGGCATTGCGACAACCGGTGGTTCACGTTCAATGCCGGGATGGGTTTGGACGCGGAAGTGTGTCGGGCCATCGATGCGAGCCGGAAGGACGGTACGCCGGTGTCGGCGACGCGTTATCTCCGGTTCTCGGTGCAGGAGTTCTTCAAGCACAAGCGTCGTCCGGCGCAGCTGACGGTGGAGGTTCCCGGGCGGGATCCGATCGAGAACGTGCACTATGCGTTCGTGTCGAACTCGAGTCCGTGGACCTTCTTGAACGATCGTCCGGTCCATACCAATCCCGGGACCGCTTTCGATTCGGGTCTCGGCGTGTTCGCGATGCGCTCGACGGCACTGTTCCCCACGCTGCGGGTGTCGCGTCAGCTGTTGGCCAAAGGTGCAGAACCGAAGTCTCGCAAGTTGATTCGAGTCGACGACGTCCCGAGTGTTCGAATCACGTCTGCAGAACCGATGGGGCTGCAGATGGACGGAGACTATCTGGGTGAACGCACCGAGGCGGAGTTCTTCTCGACTCCCGACGCATTGGATGTTGTCGCGCCCGTCACGTGAGACCCACTGTGACCTGCGCGCGAAGATGCTCGATGGGCAATTTCCTGCGAAATCACGAGCAATATCTGCCGAGTCGGGGTACAAAGGAGCGCAGAAGGCTAAAGCGAGCCTAACAGAGTGAGCTTGACCACGGTCACGCGCGTATCCCTTGACTTCACCTGAGTTCGTGAAAGCATTCACAAGCAACAGTGCGGAAACATTGGTTACCCACTCGTGAAACAGAAGAGAAACGAAACGGCGCTTCGGCGCCCGGTAAGGAGCAGAGGATGGACTGGCGCCACAAGGCAATTTGTCGCGATGAAGATCCGGAACTATTTTTCCCGGTGGGAAACAGTGGTCCGGCGCTCGCGCAGATCGCCGATGCCAAAGTCGTCTGTACTCGGTGCCCCGTCACCGCAGAATGCCTGTCCTGGGCACTCGAATCCGGCCAGGACGCAGGAGTATGGGGCGCAATGAGCGAAGACGAGCGCCGTGCACTCAAGCGACGCAACGCACGTACGCGCGCACGTAGCTCCGTCTAGGACGCAGACACACAACACTCGGTAGGCCCGGCATCCGCTCAGCGGATACCGGGCCTTCTGCATGTCGGACTGCATAGCGGGCGCTTCCACAGATCGGGCGTTCTCACGTCACAGTGCGGCCGGTTCGTAACGCACTGTTCACGAGCGGCCCGTCAGGCTCGCGGCACCCGACGGCCCAGTGGCACTCGCAGCATGGCGTCGGTGCCACCTCCAGGAGCCGGATGCAGGCCCAGAGAACCGTTCAGTTCGACCGACACCAGAGTGCGTACGATCTGCAGCCCCAGTCCGTCCGAACGCTCCAACGAGAACCCTGCGGGCAATCCGCGGCCGTCGTCGTGGATGACGACGTCGAGCCATTTCGACGAGCGATCGGCACCGATGCGCACCACGCCGACCGATCCGGCGTCGAACCCGTGCTCCATCGCGTTCTGCACCAGCTCGGCCAACACCATCACCAGCGGCGTCGCCCGCTCGGCGGAGAAGACACCGAGTTGGCCGTCCCGGACCACCCGCACCCGAGGGTTGACGGTGGCGATGTCGAGCATGATCGGCACCAACCGGTCGACTATCTCGTCGAGATCCACTTCTTCGTCGACCGACATCGACAGCATCTCGTGAACCAGCGCGATGGACGTCACGCGGCGAACGGATTCGGACAACGCGGTACGAGCTTCCTCGTTCTCGAGCCGCCGCGACTGCAGCCTCAGCAGAGCCGCCACGGTCTGCAGGTTGTTCTTCACTCGATGGTGGATTTCGCGAATCGTCGCGTCCTTGCTGAGCAGCGCACGGTCGCGTCGCTTCACCTCGGTGACGTCTCGGACGAGCACGGCTGCGCCCGCGGATCGACCGTGCGGCTGCAGTGCCAACGTGCGCACCAGAACCGTCGCGCCGCGGGCGTCCACTTCCATTCGGTGCCCGACGTTGCCGGACAGTGACGACCGGATATGGTCGGCCACTTCTTGCGAATCGAACGGGTCGGTCACCAGAGACCGCGTCACCGACGCGAGGTCACGGCCCGACAGTTCCGTCGTCAAACCCATTCGGTGGTACGCCGACAGCGCATTGGGGCTCGCGTAATCCACCCGTCCCTCGGTATCGATGCGGATGAAGCCGTCGCCGGCCCGCGGCGACGAGTTGACGTCGGTTCGCTCCTCCGGCGTCGGAAACGTTCCCTCGCTGATCATCAGGCACAGATCGTCCGCACATTCCCGATACGCGACCTCGAGCGCACTCGGCGGCCGAAGCTGGGCCGGATTGGTGTCGCGGGTCAGCACGGCGATGACGTGCTCTCCACACCGCACGGGAATGCTCTCGCTCCGGGTCAGAACACCACCCTGCACGATCTTTCGCTGTTGCAACGCGACGAGCACTTCGGGGTGCTCGGACTCGGAGATGGTCGTCCCCACGATGTCGTGGGTGAACACCGTCGGCGCGGTGGTGGGTCTGCACTGGGCGACACACAGCACGTCCGCCGACCCGTCCGAGACATCGTCGGTACCGACCCAGAGCAATACGTCCGCGAACGACAGGTCGGCCAGGAGCTGCCACTCCCCTACGACGCGCTGCAGATGGTCCACCGCGGCACCGGGCAGATCGGTGTGTTCGGCCAGCAGGTCACTGAGGGTCGACACGGGTTCTCACGCAGCCGTCGGTCAGGACACCACAGCGATGAGGTCGCCCTGTTGAATGACATCCCCCACTGCGACGTCCACGGACGTGACGGTGCCTGCGGTCTCGGCGAGCACGGGAATCTCCATCTTCATCGACTCCAGCACGACCAACGTGTCACCGACCTCGACGGCATCACCGCGGGCCACGACCACCTGAAACACCGTCGACACCATCTCCGCACGAACATCCTCGGACACCGGCGAACCCCTCTCTCACGACACCTCGAACCGCGGCGGGCACACACCGGAGACCATGCCCGTCACAGTAAGCCAATCACACGTGGGAGACTGTAGTGAACAAACGAGAGGAGCCCATCATGGGAAAGCGTGGACGTAAGAAGCGTGCTCGTAAGGGCAACAAGGCCAACCACGGCAAACGTCCCAACAGCTGACGTTCTGCCACCAGCCACGAAGGGCCGAGAAGCACTGCTTCTCGGCCCTTCGTCGTCGGTACGATCAGGTTATTCGGAGTCGACGCTACGGGTCAGCACCGTGCGTCGGATTTCCACGCTGAGTCGCTCGCGAAGCCCGGCGGGCGCTTGATCTCCGCCACATTTACGGGAGATCAGCCGCTTGACCTTCTCTTCGATGCCGTACGCCTCGAAGCACGATCCGCACTCGTCGATGTGCTTCTGCAACCGTTGCCTGCTGGCCTCGTCGCACTCGTTGTCCAACATGATCCATACGTCCGCGATCACGGCCGAGCAATCCAGTCGCTCGAATTCGGCGTCGGCTCCGCCGTCGCCCACAGAACCGCCGCCGATGATGTCATCGCCGGAATCACCGGTGCGCGTCACTGGACTACCTCCTGCTCGTGCCGGTCGACTGCGCCGTCCCGGTTGAATCCACGGTCGCGGGCCACACCCGCCAGCAAACCTCGAAGTTGCTTACGCCCACGATGCAAGCGCGACATCACCGTTCCGATGGGCGTTCCCATGATCTCCGCGATTTCCTTGTACGGGAAACCCTCGACGTCGGCGTAGTACACCGCCATCCGGAATTCCTCGGGCAACGACTGCAGAGCGGCCTTGATGTCGTCGTCCGGCAGTGCGTCCAGCGCCTCGACCTCGGCCGAGCGCAGTCCGGTGGACGTGTGTTCAGCGGTCGCGGCGAGCTGCCAGTCACTGATCTCGTCGGTCGGGTACTGCGCAGGCTGACGCTGCTTCTTGCGATAGGAGTTGATGTAGGTGTTGGTCAGGATTCGGTAGAGCCACGCCTTCAGGTTCGTGCCCTCACGGAACGACCGGAACGCCGAGTAGGCCTTCACGAACGTCTCCTGCACCAGGTCCTCGGCATCTGCGGGGTTGCGCGTCATCCGCAGCGCGGCACCGTACAGCTGGTCCAGCATCGGCAACGCGTCACGCTCGAAGCGTTCGGTCAGCTGGGCCTCGGTCTCGGCTGCCCGCTGCTCGGCGATCGCCTTCTCGTCCGCTTCGGTGGGAGTCCTGGCTTCTGTCACGCTGATCCCTTCGGTAGCTTCCAGCACCCAGGCTACCGCGCCCGAAGTCGGCTTCTGCGACGAGATCACCCCCTTGATCGCCAAGGGACGTCCCGCGGTCAGCACTGCCATTCGTCATTCCTTCCGCCTGCATCCGTATCTGCCCTGTCACAACACTGCCGCGCGCCGCGGTGTTCCCGCCGCAGTCGATAGAGTCCGACGAATGGCTGCGTCGACTCCCGCTCTTGCGCTGCTCACCGCACGGAAGGTGGCGCATACCGTGCACACCTACGAGCACGATTCGCGCACGCAGTCGTTCGGCAGCGAGGCCGCCGAGATTCTGGGCGAGCGCCTCGGCGTGCGCCCGGAGCAGGTGTTCAAGACCCTGGTCGTCGAACGCGCAGATCGTTCGCTGGCCGTCGCGGTGGTCCCCGTCACCGGAATGCTCTCGTTGAAAGCGGCAGCAGCCGCTCTGGACACACGGAAGGTCGCGATGGCCGACAGAGCTGACGCCGAACGGTCGTCCGGCTACGTGTTCGGCGGAATTTCGCCGCTCGGCCAACGTAGATCCCTGCCCACCGTCATCGACGACTCGGCACTCGAGTTCGACCGTGTGCTGTGCAGCGGGGGTCGCCGTGGCCTGGAGATCGAACTCGCTCCGGCCGATCTCGTTCGCCTCACGCGCGCCGTCACCGCGCCCATCGCCGCACACTGACCGCCGATGAGCGAAGATGGACCGGTGAGCACTTGGACAGCCCCCGCCGCCGATGGACCCATCGACGCGACAGTCACTCTGCCCGGATCGAAGTCGATCACCAATCGCGCGCTGATCATCGCCTCGCTCGCATCCGGCCCGTCGACCGTCACCGGCGCGCTTCGCAGCCGCGACACCGACTTGATGATCCATGCTCTGGAGACACTGGGCGTGCAGGTGGCCGCCGACCGCAACGATCCGACGTCTCTCCGTGTGACGCCGGGAACGCTGCACGGTGGATCCGTCGAGTGCGGCCTGGCCGGAACGGTCATGCGTTTCGTCCCGCCCCTGGCCGCGCTCGCCGACGGCGTGGTGTCCTTCGACGGAGACGAGCAGGCTCGCATCCGGCCGCTCGACACCATCCTCGACGCACTGCGCGCTGTGGGCGCCGACGTCGACGGCAGCGCGCTGCCGTTCACGATGCGCGGTACCGGTTCGCTGCGTGGTGGATCCGTCGAGATCGACGCCTCGGGGTCCTCGCAGTTCGTCTCGGGTCTGATGCTCTCGGCCGCGGCATTCGACGAGGGAATCGAGATCCATCACATCGGTAAGCCCGTCCCGTCCATGCCGCACATCGACATGACCGTGGAGATGCTGCGCCGTGCGGGTGTCCGAGTCGACACCCCGGAATCGAGCGGAGACGCGAACACCTGGCGCGTGCATCCCGGTTCGGTGACCCCCGTCGACTGGAGCATCGAGCCGGACCTCTCGAACGCCACCCCGTTCCTCGCTGCCGCCGCTGTCACCGAAGGTGTTGTGCGAGTACCGAATTGGCCTGAGTCGACGACTCAACCCGGCGATGTGTTCCGCGAGATCCTCACGCAGATGGGCGCGGTGGTCGAACTACGCGCAGGGGTGCTGACCGTCGAAGGTCCGAACACGTTGCGCGGCATCGACTTCGATCTACACGACGTCGGCGAGCTGACCCCCACCGTCGCAGCGCTCGCCACCCTGGCCGAGGGGCCGTCCATCCTGCGCGGCATCGCCCACCTACGCGGTCACGAGACCGACCGACTGGCCGCACTGACGACCGAGATAGTGCGCCTCGGCGGGCGAGCGGTCGAAACCGACGACGGCATTCGCATCGATCCCGCACCGCTGCACGGCGGCACCTGGCACTCCTACGCCGACCACCGCATGGCCACTGCCGGCGCGATCGTCGGGCTCCGCGTCCCGGGCGTCGAGGTCGACGACATCGGCACCACCGCCAAGACTCTCCCCGGCTTCGAGAACCTGTGGGACACGATGTTGTCCGCTTCCACACCCAGCGGGGTCGGATCCTGACCGCGCGCCGCTACGACGAGTCCGACGTCCGCATCCGGCCGGGCAAGAGTTCTCGTCCGCGCACCAAGACTCGACCCGAACACAACGACGCCGAAGCCGGCATGGTGGTGTCCGTGGACCGCGGCCGCTGGGGCTGCGTACTCGACGGTGACCCGTCTCGGCCGGTCGTGACGATGCGGGCCCGCGAGCTGGGGCGAACTCCGATCGTGGTGGGCGACGAGGTCGGCATCGTCGGAGATCTGTCGGGCAAGGTCGACACTCTGGCCCGAATCGTGCGCGTGGCCGAGCGGCGAACGGTGCTGCGCCGCACCGCGGACGACACCGACCCGTTCGAACGCGTCGTGGTGGCCAACGCCGACCGACTGCTCATCGTCGCAGCGCTTGCCGATCCACCTCCCCGCACCGGCTTCGTCGAGCGCGCTCTCGTCGCAGCGTATGTCGGCGGGCTCGAACCGGTGCTGTGCCTGACCAAGAGCGATCTCGCTGCACCCGACGAGTTCACCGCGTCGTTCGCCGATCTGGACGTCCCGGTGGTACTGGCGGGCCAGTCCGAGGACCTGACCGAACTGACCGCCATGCTGACGAACAAGGTCACCGCGCTCATCGGACACTCCGGTGTCGGCAAGTCGACGCTCGTCAACAGACTGGTGCCCGACGCCTATCGCGCGACCGGGGTGGTCTCGGGCGTCGGCAAGGGCCGCCATACGTCGACGCAGTCGGTGGCGCTGCCGCTACCGGGCGGCGGATGGGTGGTCGACACTCCCGGCATCCGGTCGTTCGGATTGGCACACATCTCGCCGGAGAACGTCGTGGCCGCATTCTCCGACCTCGCCGAGACCATCGAGGACTGCCCCCGCGGCTGCACACACCTGGGCCCCCCGGCAGATCCCGAGTGCGCTCTCGACACACTCACCGGGGATGCAGCACGACGGGTGGCTGCCGTACGGCTCCTGCTCGAAGCGGTTCGAACGAACGAAGCCTGGTAGAGACCCACGGGGTCTGTACCAGGCTTCGCTACTCGAAATCGGAGGCGGTCAGGCTGCTTTGCCGACCAGTCTGCGAATTCCCTTGCGCTTCTTGGTTTCTGCGATCGCGGTCCGGAGGCCACGCCGCTTTCCGGTGTCGGGGTCGACGGCGAACAGACCTGCAGGTGCCTGTTCCCATTTACGCTCGGACGCGGTTTCCGGCGCGTCGTCGCTGGTCGCCTTCAAGTACTTGTTCGGAAGCGACAGCTTGGCAATGGTTCGCCACGACAGGAAGTACTGGTGCACGATCGAACCGGTCGTGTACGGCAGGTCGTACTTCTCCGCGAGTTCGAGAACCCGAACCTTGATCTCCCGCAGACGATTGCTGGGTAGATCGGGGAACAGGTGATGCTCGATCTGGTAGCAGAGATTGCCGCTCATGAACTCCATGACCGGACCGGCGTTGAAGTTCGCGCTGCCCAGCATCTGACGCAGGTACCACTGCCCCTGCGTCTCGCCTTCCATGTCCGACTTTGTGAACTTCTCGGCACCGTCGGGGAAGTGCCCGCAGAAGATGACGGTGTTGGTCCACACGTTGCGCATCATGTTGGCGACGATGTTCGCCGTCAGCGTGCTCTTCCAGGCAGGTCCGGTGAGCAGTGGATGCAGGACATAGTCCTTGCCCATCTGCTTGCCGACCTTCTCGAGAACCTCGCGACGCTTCTGCTCGAATTCCTCACGTGGGACGCGGCCCTTGGCCACCTTGCCCAGTTCCAGGTGCTGCAGCGCCACGCCGTACTCGAAGAACAGCTGCAGCAACAGGTTGTAGACCGGGTTGCCGATGTTGAACGGCTTCCAACGCTGGTCGCGGGTGACGCGCAGCAGGCCGTAACCCACGTCGTCGTCCATGCCCAACACGTTGGTGTACTTGTGGTGAATGTAGTTGTGCGTCTGCTTCCAGTGCGCCGAGGGCCCGGTGTTGTCCCACTCCCACGAGGTGGAGTGGATCTCCGGATCGTTCATCCAGTCCCACTGGCCGTGCATGACGTTGTGGCCGAGCTCCATGTTCTCGATGATCTTCGCGACCCCGAGCATGGCGGTACCGACCAACCATGCCGGGCGGCGGCGACTGGCGAACAGGACTGCACGTCCGCCGATGTCGAGCGAGCGTTGCAGCCGAATCGTGTTCTTCACGTACCGGGCGTCGCGTTCACCACGGGACGCCTCGATGTCTCGCCGAATCGCATCGAGCTCGTGGCCCAGTGCTTCGATGTCGGCGTCGGTCAGATGCGCGTATTCCTTGATGTCCGAAATCGCCATGGGAAACAGCCTCCTGGCAGTTGTGAACACACAGCGTGCGGTAGTGAGCCGTGTGCATTTCCGTCACCTACCGTATCGTAACTTACGGTCGCGTAGGTTACGGGCGCGAATCTGTGTGACGATTCACAATCAGGCGGTGACGTCCGATCGCCGGAGCGCCTTCGCCTGTCGTTTGGCTTCTTTCTTCGCGTTGCGCAGAGCTCCTCGTGCCTCCTGCATCGCCGAGCGCAGTCCACGGCGCTGGCCGGTGAGCGGGTCGATGCGAAGTGCGTGCACGGTCGGAGAATCGCCGACGCGCCAACGCCGCTCCGACGATGTCTCGGGCGCGTTGTCCGAGGTTGCGCGCAACCACTTGTCGGGCAGCGACAGCTTGTGGATGGTCCGCAGTGCCAACAGGTACTGCTTACCGAGCGACCCTGTCGTGTACGGCAGGTCGTACTTGTCGCACAGCGCGTGCACCTTCTCTGCGATCTCCGAGTACCGATTGCTCGGTAGGTCCGGGAACATGTGGTGCTCGATCTGGTAGCAGAGGTTTCCGCTCATGAACGCCATGACGGGGCCAGCCTCGAAGTTGGCACTACCGAGCATCTGCCGCAGGTACCACTCGGGCCGGGTCTCGTTCTCGAACTGACCGATCGTGAACTTCTCGGCGCCGTCGGGGAAGTGACCGCAGAAGATCACGGCGTAGGCCCAGAGGTTTCGAACCAGGTTGGCCGTGGCGTTGGCGGTCAACGTGGACTTCCACGCCGGGCCGGACAGGGCCGGGAACAGGACGAAGTCCTTGCCGACCTGCTTGGCGATCTTGCGCGCGAAAGCGCGGGCCGCCGGTGACTTGAAGAGGCCTTTTTCGTGTTCCCCGTCGAGCTGCTTCTGAGCGTCGTAGTCGTGCAGTGCGATGCCCCACTCGAACGTCGTCGCCAGCACGACATTGGCGAGCGGCTGAACGAGGTTGATCGGCTTCCACGGCTCGTCGCGGGTCATCCGTAGGATGCCGAAACCGATGTCGTCGTCCATTCCGACGATGTTGGTGTACGTGTGGTGCGAGTAGTTGTGCGCCCGCTTCCACTGCTCCGACGGTCCGGTCTGGTCCCACTCCCACGAGGTGGAGTGAATTTCCGGATCGTTCATCCAGTCCCACTGGCCGTGCATCACGTTGTGGCCGAGTTCCATGTTCTCGATGATCTTGGCGACGCTGAGCATCGCGGTCCCCACGAGCCATGCCGGCCGGTACTTGCTGCCGAGCAGCACGGCGCGTCCGCCGAGCTCGAGCATGCGCTGAGCTCGGATGGTCCGGCGGATGTATGCGGCATCGCGTTCGCCGCGACTGTCCTCGACGTCGCGGCGAATGGCGTCCAGTTCGCGCCCGAACGCTTCCATGTCTTCTTCGGTCAGGTGAGCAAACTCTTTGATGTCGGTGATGGCCACCGGGTCCTCCAACAGTTGTGTGCGGCGCCCGAAATACCGGGGTTCAGCGTGGGCAACCTACGTGAGCGTAACCCAGCAGCCTGAGAAGGCAGTGTGCGAAAAACAGACCTACAGTTCCAATGTGCAGTCGCCCGCGGCTGCGGAAATGCACGTCTGGACGCGGTCACCCTCGCTGTGTTCCTTACCGGAACGCAGGTCGATCACATGCCCTGCGGTCAACGGCACCACACACGTCTGGCAGATACCCATACGGCAGCCGAACGGCATCCGAACACCCACATTTTCGCCCGCTTCGAGCAGCGTGGTCGCCCCGTCCGCCGCCGCTTTCTTGTCGGACTTGGAGAACGTGACGGTTCCGCCGGAACCGGACGTATCGGCGCGCGAGATCTCGAACCGCTCGAGGTGCAGCTTGTGCTCGATGCCCTCGCGCTTCCACGTCTTCTCGATTTCCTCGAGCAGTGCCGCGGGACCGCAGGCCCAGGTGTCGCGGGTACGCCAGTCGGGATAGAGCTCATCGAGCGAGGACAGAGCGAACTTGCCGTCGGAACGCGTCAGCTGCACGTGAGAGGTGAACTCGGGATGCGACTTCTCGAGGGCTGCGAGTTCGGCCGCGAACATCACCTCGTCCTCGGTGGGGGCCGAGTGGATATGCACGGTATCGGGCATGTCGCCGTGACGATCGAGTGCTCTGAGCATCGAGATGACCGGGGTGATGCCACTGCCTGCGGTGACGAAGAGAATCTTGGCGGGCGGCGGAACGGGCAGTGCAAAATTGCCCTTCGGTGCCGCCAGTCGCACGATGGTCCCCTGCGGCACGCCGCCCACCAGATGTGACGACAGGAACCCTTCGGGCATCGCCTTGACGGTGATGGAGATCAGCTTGTCTTCCCAGTTCGGCGGCGAGGTCAGTGAATACGAGCGCCAGTGCCACCGACCGCCGAGATGCAGTCCGATTCCGATGTACTGACCCGGCTGATAGTCGAAATTGAAGCCCCACCCGGGCTGGATCACCAGTGTCACCGCGGTAGCGGTTTCCTTCTCCACGCGTACGACGCGGCCGCGCAGTTCACGGGCCGACCACAACGGGTTGGCGAGGTGCAAGTAGTCGTCGGGCAGCAAGGGAGTGGTGATGCGGGTGAAAGCACCACGCAGCATGTTCAGCCTCGGCCGCTTGGGTGCCGAGACACCGGCCACCGGGGCCTCCAACCACTTCTTCAGATCCATCGGGTGTTCCCCATCCCCTCGATCGTCGTACCGAACCGCGTGCGGGCATCGAGGTTACGCTACCGTAGGTTGAGTCCCATGGTCACCTCTGCAGACAGCCCAACCGTGGATATCGCCAGGTCGTGGCCGAGAGCAGGATCACAGCAGATCGAGCAGAAACGGTAGTTCCTGGGGGGCGTACCACGCCAGCGTGTGGTCTTCGGCATCACCGAGAACGAATTCTGCATCGGCATCGCCCGTGTCCGCTGCGTCCACGGCGGAGACAGCCTTGGCAACCGCTTCTTCGGCCCCTTCCAGATCGACGTGCACCGACGCGACCTGATCCATTCGCAGCGGTTCCTTCAGCCGAACGACAGCGTCGTCGAGATCGGGACGCAGGGTGGGATCGTCGACGTCTGCGGCAATCACCGCCCGTCGGTAGACCACGCCGTCGGCCACCGTCCCCGTGTCCGCCTCGTCGTCGACGGCCGCGGCGATCAGGCGCAGCGAGGCACGCGCGGCCTCCCCCATCGCGACCTCGGACAACTCCTCGTCGTCGCCCGACGAGTACGCCTCACGCAAGGTGGGCGTCACCGCGAATGCGGTGCGCGAGACCGGACTGAACTCGCCCTCGGCTGCGAGCACTTTCAAGAACTCCAGCGTCGCCGGAACGTAGACACGCATTGCAGAAGACCTCACACTCTCGATTCATTGCTGGCGTCGACCAACTCTTCCAGCGCCTCGTGCAGTAGCGCTGTCACCACATCCACATCGGGCATCGCTCCGCGGTCGGCGTTGAGCCCGAAGAACACGAAACCGTCGTACGACGTCAGCCCGATACTCAACGCCTGATTCTCGAACAGCGGCGACACCGGGTACATCTCGAGCATCCGGGCACCACCGACGTACAGCGGAAACTGCGGCCCCGGCGCGTTCGTGACGATCAGGTTGAACACTCGTTGCGAGAGTCGGCTACCCGCCCGCGCACCCATGGCATGCAGGCTCGCCGGAGCGAACCCACTGATCCGCATCAGCGTCTGAGCCGTCACACCGCGGCTCTGATGAGAATGGGCCTCGGTCGCGTGCGCGATGTGAGACAGCCGAACGACGGCGTTCGACTCCCCCACCGGGAGGTCGACGAGGAACGAGGACACCTCGCTGCGATCGTCCTCGGCCGGCTCACCGGACATGTCGCTGCCCTCACCGAAGCCGACGCGATCGGACGAGACGTACACCGACATCGGCACCATGGCCCGCACCGTGGACGATGCCGTGACGGGTTCGCCGCGCGAGAGCAACCAATTTCGCAGCGCGCCGGTGACGACTGCGAGCACGACGTCGTTGATCGAGCAGTCGAATCTGTCGTGGATCCTGCGGTAATCGGCCAGCTCGGTCTTGGCCACGGCGAACCGACGATTTCGTGAGATCGGCGCGTTCAGTGGGCTGGACGGGGCGCTCTGTGTCGCGGTACGCAGCACGGCCGCGACCTTGCCCGCGGCGCGCAATGCGTCGCCCGCGAGACCGGCAACCCCGTTGACCGCGCCGCGCAACGTCTCGATGCTCTCGCCCGGACGCACCACCAGTTCGGTGAGCGCGTCGAGCACCAACACCGAGTCCTTGGGCTCACGAGCGGGCATCCACAGCTCCTCGGCCATCGGCGCGGGGTTCTTGCTCGCATCCAGAATGACCTGACCGATGTCGAGCGCATTCTCGCCGTCGACGAGGGCCGAATGAGACTTGGTGAAGATGGCGAAACGATTCTTCGCGAGTCCCTCGACCAGGTACATCTCCCACAACGGTCGGGTGCGATCGAGCGGCCGTGAGGTCAGTCGCGCGATCAGGTCGTGCAACTGATCGTCCGTCCCCGGCTTGGGTAGTGCCGAACGACGGATGTGATAGGTGATGTCGAAATCCGCGTCGTCCACCCAGACCGGCCGCGCCAAACCGAACGCGACTTCGCGGACCTTCTGCCGGTAGCGCGGAACCAGCATCAGTCGCTGTTCGACCAACGACAGCAGTCGGTCGTAACTGAAACCGCTCCGCGGGGTCCGAAAGACGGCGAGCGAGCCGAGGTGCATGGGACTGCTGCCGGCCTCGAGAAAGTAGAACGACGCATCCTGCGCCGTCAGTCTGGTCGCCATCGCGTGTCTCGGTCCCCGTCCTCGCACGTGGTGCGCCCCGATCGATACCGCCTGTTGCGCGGTGTGCTCGAACTCAGAGTACGTGGGTTCGCGACGTGAGTCCCAGTGCCGGGTGGGCAACGACGTGTCGTCGATCTCGGGAACCGAAATTCGATCGCGACCGTCAATGTCGGTGTGAGCGTCATCGAATCCAACGATCCGCCGGACACCGGGGACGACAGCCCGATACCGTCGCCGGCGGACTCTCGGCTGCGCGCCGAGCACCATTGCTTTCTGTCGCGGCCGACCCAGTTCGAGCCGCCACTCTCGGCAGGCGCGGTGCACACCTGGGGCCGGGGTGAGAGCTCGCACAGGCCACCGGAACGCCATCCGGCATCGGTACGCAGCACTCGCCCCCGCCGCCGGACCGAGGCACCCCATCGACCGATCGTGCAAGACGTGCCCGCCGATGCGCGGGCGAGCGCCGAACGCGCCATGCGGTTGCTGATCGAGGTGATCGACCGCAGGCGCAGTGCCGAGCAACTGTCCTCGTTGTTCACTGCGCCCGTGATCGACCTGATCCGCACCATCGTCCGCACGCCCCCACCAGGACGGCGACTCGGATTCGCCGCGGTGCGTCGCGTGCACGTCGCCTATAGATCGGACACGTCGGCCGAGATATTCGGCTCGTACACCCGCGGCCCACGCACCTTCGCCTTCGCGGGCCGAATCGAGCAGGCGGTCGACCCGCGGCGGCCAGGATGGACGGTCACCTCGTTGCGAGTGGGTTGAGAACACGGGTCGCCCGGCGAGGTCGCGCCGGATCGACCCGGCCGACTACTTCTTGCGCTTGGAGCGCGCCGACTTCTTCGGTGCTTTGTTCTGCGCTCGCGCTGCTTCGCGACGCTCGCGTCGGGTTCCCTCGGCCGCCGACTCCGCGCTCGCTGCAGCATCCGATCGCTGCACAGCCGTACCGCCGCCCTCGGCCGGGCCGGAGAACGTCAATCTCTGTTCGTCCCGCTCGTCGAGTCCTTTGGCACGCAGAGCTGTGGGAGCTGCCTGAGCTGGAGCGGCAGGGGCCGGGGCCGCCTTGGCCGCAGGCCGATCGCCCGTGGCCGCAGGTGCCGACGTTGCCGCAGGTGCCGGGCGACCGGATCCGACGGGTGAGGCCAACCCGGGGGCAACCGCGAGACCTGCGGACGCGGCCGGACCTGACGGGGCTGGGGTTGCTTCGACCTGGAGGTTGAACAGGAAGCCCACCGACTCCTCTTTGAGGCCGTCGAGCATGCCCTGGAACATGTCGTAGCCCTCCCGCTGGTACTCGACCAGTGGATCTCGCTGGGCCATCGCACGCAGTCCGATGCCCTCCTTGAGGTAGTCCATCTCGTAGAGATGCTCGCGCCACTTGCGATCGAGGACGGACAGCAGCACCCGACGTTCGAGCTCCCGCATTCCGTTCTCGCCTGCGATGCCGTCGATCTCGGCCTCGCGAGCGGCGTAGGCCGAGCGGGCGTCCTCGAGCAGCGCCTCGCGCAGCTCGTCGCGGCTCAGGTCACCCTTTTCGCCGTCCTCGTTCTCGCCCGAGAGAACCTTGTGGTCGATACCGACCGGATACAGAGTCTTCAGCGCCGTCCACAACTGCTCCAGATCCCAGTCCTCGACGTAGCCCTCGCTCGTCGCACCATCGACGTAGGCGGTGATCACGTCGGTGATCATGCCCTCGACCTGGCCCTCCATGTCGGCACCTTCGAGGATGCGCCTGCGCTCCTCGTAGATGACGGTGCGCTGCTGGTTCATCACCTCGTCGTACTTGAGGACGTTCTTGCGGATCTCGAAGTTCTGCTGCTCGACCTGGGTCTGTGCGCTCTTGATGGCCTTGGACACCATCTTGGCCTCGATCGGGACGTCGTCGGGCAAGTTGAGCCGAGTCATGATCGATTCGAGTGCGCCGCCGTTGAATCGACGCATCAGCTCGTCGCCGAGCGAGAGGTAGAACCGCGATTCGCCCGGATCACCCTGACGACCGGAGCGCCCTCTGAGCTGGTTGTCGATACGACGTGAGTCGTGGCGCTCGGTTCCGAGAACGTACAGGCCACCGGCCTCGCGCACGGTGTCCGCGTCGGCCTTGACCTGTGCCTTGACCTCTTCCAGAGCAGGCTCCCAGGCGGCCTCGTACTCCTCGGGAGTCTCCACCGGGTCCAAGCCCTGCTTACGCAGCTTCAGGTCGGCGAGGATGTCCGGGTTGCCGCCGAGCACGACGTCGGTGCCACGGCCGGCCATGTTGGTCGCCACGGTCACCGCGCCCTGTCGCCCGGCCTCAGCGATGATCGTCGCTTCCTGCTCGTGGAACTTCGCATTGAGCACGTTGTGCGCGACGCCGCGCTTGGTGAACTGCTTGGACAGATACTCCGACCGTTCCACGCTCGTGGTGCCGATGAGAACCGGCTGGCCCTTCTCGTGCCGCTCGACGACATCGTCGACCACCGCGTCGAACTTGGCTTCTTCCGTCTTGTAGATCAGGTCGCCGTTGTCGACGCGGACCATCGGGCGGTTCGTCGGGATCGGAATGACGCCCAATCCGTAGATCTGATGCAGCTCCGCGGCCTCGGTCTCGGCCGTGCCGGTCATGCCGGAGAGCTTGTCGTACAGGCGGAAGTAGTTCTGCAGCGTGATCGTGGCGAGGGTCTGGTTCTCGGCCTTGATCTCCACCTTCTCCTTGGCCTCGATCGCCTGGTGCATGCCCTCGTTGTAGCGGCGTCCCACCAGGATGCGACCGGTGAACTCGTCGACGATGATGACCTCGCCGTCGCGGACGATGTAGTCCTTGTCCTTGGTGTAGAGCTCTTTGGCCTTGATGGCGTTGTTCAGGTAGTTCACCAGAGGCGAGTTGGCCGCCTCGTACAGGTTGTCGATACCGAGCTGATCCTCGACCAGCTCGACGCCGGCCTCGTGCACACCGATGGTGCGCTTGCGGATATCGACCTCGTAATGGGTGTCGACCTTCAGCATGGGGGCGATCCGGGCGAACTCGCCGTACCACTTGCTCGACGCGTCGGCGGGGCCCGAGATGATCAGTGGGGTTCGCGCCTCGTCGATGAGGATCGAGTCGACCTCGTCGACCACGGCGAAGTTGTGTCCGCGCTGCACCAGATCGTCGAGCGAGTGCGTCATGTTGTCGCGTAGGTAGTCGAACCCGAACTCGTTGTTGGTGCCGTAGGTGATGTCGGCGGCATACGCTGCACGGCGTTCGACCGGCGTCATCCCGGACAGGATCACGTCCACCGACAGACCCAGGAAGCGGTGCACACGGCCCATCCACTCCGAGTCTCGCTTGGCGAGGTAGTCGTTGACCGTCACCACGTGCACACCGTCGCCGGAGATGGCGTTCAGATAGGCAGGCAGAACACACGTCAGGGTCTTGCCCTCGCCGGTCTTCATCTCGGCGATGTTGCCGAAGTGCAGGGCAGCTCCGCCCATCACCTGCACGTCGAAGTGCCGCTGGGACAGCACCCGCCACGATGCCTCACGGGCGACGGCGAATGCCTCGGGCAGCAACTGATCCAAGGTCTCCCCGGACGAGTACCTCTCCTTGAACTCGGCGGTCTTACCCCGCAGTTCGTCGTCGGAGAGACTCTCGACGTCCGAAGACAGGGTCGAGACGTGGTCAGCGATGTTCTTGAGCCGCTTGACCATGCGACCTTCACCAACACGGAGCAGCTTGGAAAACGACAGCGACGGCACGGGTTTTCTCGTCCTCGATCCTCGGTTCACGGGTACTGACACGAACAAATCTGTTACTCGACGCGTTACTGCTACCTGCACGAGCGCACGGGTTCGTCACCGTGACGTCCGCGCGGCAGTAACCCGAACGCGTCCATGGTAGGCGGTCTCGCTGTGGGTACGGCAGTCCCACTGTCGGTCCCCGAACGACACGACGCCGGCATTCGGACAACCCCGACACAGCACTGCAGGCTCGACGTGGGGATCGTGTCTTCCGGCGTCGAGCCTGCAGTGGTCGGATATTTCACGGACGGCGAACGACCCGTTCGCCGTCACGCTCGGTCAGGTGAGCCTGATCAGGCCGTAGTCGAAGGCATGCCGTCGGTACACCACGGAAGGCCGGTCGGTGGCGCTGTCGTGAAACAGGAAGAAGTCGTGGCCGACCAGTTCCATCTCGTACAGCGCATCGTCGACGCTCATCGGTGCCGCCGAGTGAACCTTCGTGCGAACGATGTGCCCGGGGCCGGTCTGATCGTCCTCGAACGAATCCAGCTTGGTCTCGGGATCGAGCGCAAGTGTGTCGTCTTCGGCGAGTTCAGCGGTGGCCTCGGCGACGGATACGGGTCTCTTCTCGCCGTAGTGGACCTTGCGCCGATCCTTGGTACGCCTGAGTCTGCTTTCGAGTTTCGAGGTCACTGCTTCGAGTGCGGCATAGAAACTGTCTGCGCACGCTTCGGCACGAACGACCGGGCCTTTGCCCTTCGCGGTGATCTCCACGCGTTGACATGCTTTGGCCTGACGGCGATTTCGTTCGTGCTGCAGTTCGACATCGAACAAGTAGATGGAGGGGTCGAAGCGCTCGAGGCGAGCCAGTTTCTCGGACACGTATATCCGAAAATGGTCCGGTATCTCGACGTTGCGGCCCTTGACCACAACGTCGGCATTGCTCTTGGCGGGTTCTTCCGAAGGCTTCTCGTCGAAGAAAACCGAGGCTTGTGAAGGGGTCGTCACGTGTACCTCCCGATATCGGCCACGCCCACTGTTGGACGTGGCAGGTGTGCATGCCGAATGGGGAACCTTCCGGCATCTCGAGTCCGGGGCATCACCTCACGTCCGTGTTTCTACGGGTCGTTCTACCGGTCCGCTCCGTCGTGATGGAGCGTGTCCGCGACGTTAGTCGGTCATCGACGCGTGTGCCACCGTTCACCCCGAATTGGTTGTCGGCGTGTCTCGTCGACTGGCGTTCACGCGCTGGCCACCACGATCGCACCGGCCAACGAGATCCCGAAATCGGTTAGCACTCTTGCACATTCGGCCAGGGTCGCCCCGGTGGTCACCACGTCGTCGACGAGAAGAACGGTCAGTTCGTCGGTTCGCGGCCGCGGCCGGCCGATAGCCGAGCGCGACTGTCCGATCAGTTCGATCCGGCCCGCCACGTTGTGCTGACGCTGACCTGCCGAGAGCCCGACCGAATCCCGCACTCCCCCGGCCATCTTCAGCAGCTGGGGAACCGATACTCGCTCCGGTGCCAACTCGGTCGCTGCGTTCCTCGCACACCGCAGCACCGGATCGCCCCCTCGGGCTCGCGCTGCGCGCGCCCGGGACGGAGCGCACACCAGAACGAGGGGACTCAGCTCCGGTGGATCGATCTCGCCTGCAGCACGCAGTTGGTGCACCGCACCGGCCAGCGCCCGCCCGAACGGCACGGACACGGCCCGTCGGCCCCGTTCCTTCAGTGCGATCACCCCGTTGCGCCGAGGACCGGTGTACGTGCCCAGCGCCCAACAGGGCACCCCCGGATCGACCCGCGGACGCACCCGGACAGGCGGCACCGACAGCGCCTGTTCGCAACGGCGACACCACTGCTCCCCCGGCACCCCACACCCGGCACATTCGAGGGGCAGGACGAGGTCGAGAAGCGTTCTCATGACCGTGAAGTGTGCCGGTAGCCACCGACACCCGCCGGACGTCAGCCGGGCAGGATCGGGACGGCCTTCACCCCGGCCAGGCCGGTGACCTCTCGCCAGTACCTGTCGCCGACCGGATCGGCGTTGTTGAGTGCGAACACGGCGCGAGCGTCGGCAACGTACTCGGTCTCCGGCGACGCATCGACCGCCAGAACAGGATTGGTGAGATTGCGCGACGGCAGGGCGTCCATCCTCGAGCCGTCGACCGTCACCTGGACCACCGGTGTATCGGTGGCAACCCGTGCGATCACGATGGCCTCGCCGGTGCTCCAGTCCAGGCTGGTGGCGTCACTGCCGAGTCCGATCGCAACCGCGCGCGGGGCCGTCAGCGAATAGACGCCCGACGGATCGCGTACCACTGTGGCCACGTACACCACGCCGTCGACGATGAGTGCGGCCCGAACGCCGTCGCGGGCCAGCCGGAGTTCGGTGATGCGAGTTCCCAGGGTGGTGACCGCGCGGGCATCGACCGGTATCACCGATACCTGACCGGTCGAGGGGTCGCGGGCCGCGCGAATGACGTTGGTGCCGTCGATGACCGCCCAGGCGGCGTTGTCATCGGCTCCCCACGTCGGACGCGTGATCGACTGCCCCTCGGCCACCGGGAACGCGCCACCGTCGTAGCTACCGACCATCAATGTGCTCGACGGTGCCGGAGCGGGTCTACCGGTGTCCGCGACGCCGGCCACGAGTGTTCCGTCGTTCGACAAGGCCACCGAGCGCAGATTCCGTGCCTGCCCGAAGTACCCGGGGGCGGGTGTGGTCGCGGATTCCTCGACGCGGAGCAGTCGACCGGAGGCCAGTGCGTGCAGGCCGACCGATTCGTTGGTGGAGCTCTGTGGATCGAAGGAGTCGACCCCGGCCGTCGTCCACCCGTCCGGCTTGGTCGTGTCGATGGGTTGTCCGTCGGCGAGCAGCACGTAGGGCCCGGCCACCTCTGCCGAGGCCAGAGTCCAGATCACCTGTGCGGCAAGCAATTCTCGGTCGCGGTCGCCCTTGTTCTGCAAACCACCGAAGTCGATTCTGATGCCGCCGAGACCGACTCCGACCTGTGTGGTCTGTCCGTCGGCCTTGGTGATGGGCCCCCGGATACTGACGTCGTCGGACAATTCGTTGCTCACCGCTGCGGACAGCGCGGACTTGGGTCCATCGATCAACAGCTGCACGAGCTGGTTTGCGAGCTGATCCTGCGATCCGCTCGTCCACCGAACATCCGGCACCAACACCCCACCGAGCGGATCGACGAAGTAGATGGATCGCTGCTGATAGGTGTCCATGAACGCCGAGCGATCGATGACCACACCCGGTGGCAGCTTCGAGATGCGCCATTGGCCGTCGACGCGCGTCATGTCGATCGCGATGTCGAAGGTGTCCGATCCAGCCTGATATTCCCCGCCGGGAGCCAGGATTCCCGCTGTCGTCGACCGAATCGTGAACTGCGCAGAGTCTGCAGTTCGGGGCCCCGACAGGGTGTCGATCCGATCTGCGACGACGGTACGAGCGCCGTCGTCCCATGTGTTCGACGCGTCCTCGGTCAGGAACTGTCGGGCGGCCTGGTGGCGGTTGGCCGACACTGCGCTGGCCTCGAAGAAGTCGTCGAGCAGCCGGTCGGGCTCACGTCCGGGTTCGGGGGCCGGGGCGCTGGTCGGCGCGGCACCGTCGGTCAACGTGCCGATGGCCTGGGGGCTCGAGGATTCGGGCAGGCTGGCACAACCGGAGACGAGGGCGGCGATCAGGGCGCAGACTGCAACCGAGCGAGACAGCCGACGAGACGAGCGAATCACGTCGACGACTCCGACGCGGCCCGCTGCGCACCGATGGCCGGGATCGGTTGTCCCTGAGCGTATTTCTTGGTGCTCGGCTTCAACGGCAGAGGTGAGCCGATCACCTTGTGACCACGGACCAGTGGCACCGTGAGCCGGAAACATGCGCCTTCGCCGACTGCACCCCACGCCTCGAGCTTACCGTCGTGCAGCCGGGCGTCCTCGACACTGATCGCCAACCCGAGGCCGGTACCGCCGGAGCGCCGGACGCGGGAGGGGTCCGAGCGCCAGAACCGATTGAACACCAGCTTCTCCTCGCCGGGGCGCAGACCGATTCCTTGGTCGCGCACCACGAAGGCTGCCGCGTCGGCATCCGATCTCAGGCGCAGCAGCACCGGCTTGCCTTCCCCGTGATCGAGGGCGTTGGCCAGAAGGTTGCGCAGGATACGTTCGACACGCCGCGGGTCCACCTCGGCGATGACCGCCGTCTCGGGCATGTCGACGATCACCTCGGTGCCGGTTTCGCGGGCGAGGTGACGCACCGTGGAGACCGCCGCGCGTGCACACATCCGGAGGTCGAGTTGCTCGGCGGCTAATTCGGCGACACCGGCGTCGTGGCGGCTGATCTCGAGCAGATCACCGAGCAACGTCTCGAACCGGTCCAGCTCGTTGACCAACAGCTCGGAGGAACGCTTGAGGGCAGGTTCGAGATCGTCACTGGCGTCGTGAATGAGATCCGCGGCCATCCGCACGGTGGTGAGCGGAGTCCGTAGTTCGTGGCTGACGTCGGAGGTGAACCGGCGCTGCAGGTTTCCGAATTCCTCGAGCTGGGTGATCTGTTTGGACAGACTTTCGGCCATCTCGTTGAACGACATCGCCAGCCTCGCCATGTCGTCCTCACCGCGAACCGGCATTCGCTCCTTGAGCCTGCCGTCGGCGAAACGTACTGCGATGCGGGACGCGGATCGAATGGGTAGCACCACCTGCCGCGCGACGAGCATCGCGATCGCCGCGAGGAGTACCAGCAGCACCACGGCCCCGATGAACAGCGTGCCGCGGACCAGGGAGAGCGTCCGGTCTTCGCTGGCGAGCGGGAAGATGAGATACAGCTGCAGCGCCGATATGTCGGAACCGGTGGGCGATCCCATGATGAGCGCCGATCCGGAATATCCGCCGTCACTGTCGGTCACGGTGGCGTACTGCGAGCTGATCAGGCCCTTCTTGACGAAGTCGCGCAAGCTGGCCGGTATCTGGTCGACCGGACCGACCGACGCTTCCGCGCGGGTCGCGTCGCCCTCGACGATCAGAACAGGGTCGAAGGACCCTGCCGACCCGGTGGTCGACGCGGCGTCGAGGTCCTGGTTCGTCAACGCTGCTCTCGCCCGTTCGAGACGGGTGGACAGGCCGCTCGAATCATCGGCACCGGCGAGGTTGCCCTCCACCGTGGTGCGCGAGCGGTCGAGTTCCTCGGTGGCTGCAGACAGCTTCGCTTCGAGCAACCGATCGGTGATCTGGCTGGTCAGAACGACGCCGAGAATCAGGATCACCACGAGCGACAACGTCAGGGTCGAGACGACCACGCGCAGTTGCAGTGACCTTCGCCAGGCGTGACCCAGCGATGTGCTCAGCGACCTGAACCAACGCAGGAGCGGGGAGAACTTGCCGTTGATTCGTCGCCGAGAGTGGGAAAAACCGATCACGGCGGTCCGGCCTTGTACCCGACCCCCCTCACGGTCAACACCACCTCCGGGTTCTCCGGATCCTTCTCGACCTTGGCGCGCAGACGCTGAACGTGGACGTTGACCAGGCGGGTGTCGGCGGCGTGCCGGTAGCCCCACACCTGTTCGAGCAGAACCTCACGGGTGAACACCTGACGCGGCTTGCGAGCCAAGGCGACCAGCAAATCGAATTCGAGCGGAGTGAGCGAGACCAGCTCGTCGCCGCGGCTGACCTTGTGGGCGGGGACGTCGATGACGATGTCGGCGATCGACAACAGCTCGGCCGGCTCGTCCTCGGTTCGACGCAGTCGTGCCCGGACGCGTGCCACCAGCTCCTTCGGCTTGAAGGGCTTCATGATGTAGTCGTCGGCCCCGGATTCGAGACCGAGCACCACATCGACGGTGTCGGTCTTGGCCGTCAGCATGACGATCGGGACGCCCGAGTCGGCTCGCAGCACGCGACAGACGTCGATGCCGTTCATTCCGGGAAGCATCAGGTCGAGCAACACCAGATCGGGTCGATTCTCGCGGACGGCCGCCAGCGCTTGGGTGCCGTCTCCGACGACGAACGGCTCGAATCCCTCACCGCGCAACACGATGGTGAGCATCTCCGCCAGAGCCGAATCGTCGTCCACAACCAGAATCCGAGGCTTCATGGCTCTATCGTGTCACTTTCGGCTCGGCGGATGGCTGATTGAACATGTCGGCGGCGAGTCGATCGGGGTCGACGTCGGCGCGCACGACTCGCCAGGGCGACGCCCAGTTCGTTTCTGCGAGACGGCCGTAGACGGCCGAGGTTCGGGTCTGCAGCGAGCCGTCGCGTTCGTAGGCATCCCGGGTGCGCGCGGCGTCCGCACTCTCACGCGCGGCGGCGCGCTCCGCAGCGAGAGCCACCGGTACGTCCAGCAGCACCTGCACGTCCGGAACGGGCACACCGAACCGCTCGAATTCGAGTGACCGGATCCACTCGACGGCCGCTCCGTCGACGGACTGCTCCAACCGCGCCGCGGTGTAGGCGGCGTTGGACGCCACGTACCGGTCCAGCAACACGATATCGTTGCGGGACAACAAGTTTCGGATCTTGTCGGCCGCATCCTTGCGGTCGAGTGCAAACAGCAGCGCCATTGCGTGCACGCTGCCCGCGGTGTCTCCGTGTTCCCCCTGCAGCGCCTCGGCCGCCAGATCGGCATGAACCGACCTTCCGTACCGGGGAAACCCGACCCGGACGACGGCCAGGCCGTCGCGTTCCCACGCCGAGACGAGCCGACGGGCGAGCGTGTTCTTGCCCGCTCCGTCGACTCCCTCGATGACGAAGAGCTTTCCCAACGACCGAACTCTCTCGGTCAGTAGCGGTAGTGCTCGGGCTTGTACGGGCCCTCGACGTCGACGCCGATGTACTCGGCCTGCTCCTTCGTGAGCTTGGTGATCGAGCCGCCGAGCGCTTCGACGTGAATGCGAGCAACCTTCTCGTCGAGGTGCTTGGGCAACCGGTAGACCTCGTTGTCGTACTCACTCGGCTTGGTCCACAGTTCGATCTGCGCGATGACCTGGTTGGAGAAGCTGTTGCTCATGACGAACGACGGGTGACCGGTGGCGTTGCCGAGGTTCAGCAAACGGCCCTCGGACAGCACGATGATCGAGTGCCCGTCCTTGAACTGGAACTCGTCGACCTGCGGCTTGATGTTGATCCGCGTGACGTCGGCAGCCTTCTCGAGGCCGGCCATGTCGATCTCGTTGTCGAAGTGGCCGATGTTGCCCAGGATCGCCTGGTGCTTCATCTTGCGCATGTGCTCGAACGTGATGATCTTCAGGTTGCCCGTCGAGGTGATCACGATGTCGGCCTGCTCGATGAACTCGTCGACCGTGCGCACGTCGAAGCCGTCCATCAGTGCCTGCAGGGCGTTGATGGGATCTGCTTCGGTGACCGTCACGCGAGCGCCCTGGCCCTTGAGTGCCTCGGCGCAGCCCTTGCCCACATCTCCGTAGCCACAGACCAGCACGGCCTTGCCGCCGATGAGAACGTCGGTGCCACGGTTGATGCCGTCGATCAGCGAATGGCGAGTGCCGTACTTGTTGTCGAACTTGCTCTTGGTGACCGAGTCGTTGACGTTGATGGCCGGGAACGACAGCTCACCGGCAGCAGCGAACTGGTACAACCGCAGCACACCGGTTGTGGTCTCCTCGGTGACACCCTGCACGGATGCGGCAATCTCGGTCCACTTGGTCGTCGACGCCTCGAGGGAGCGACGCAGCAGGCCGAGGAACACCTTGTACTCGTCGGAATCCTGGTCGTCGTCGGTCGGCGGAACGACGCCTGCCTTCTCGAACTGAGCGCCGCGCAGCACCAGCATCGTGGCGTCACCGCCGTCGTCGAGGATCATGTTGGCAGGCTGCTCGGGCCAGGTGAGCATCTGCTCGGCGGCCCACCAGTACTCCTCGAGGGTCTCACCCTTCCAGGCGAACACCGGAACGCCCTTGGGCTCTTCGACGGTGCCGTACGGGCCTACGACGACGGCCGCTGCAGCGTGATCCTGGGTGGAGAAGATGTTGCACGAGGCCCAACGCACCTCGGCACCGAGTGCCACCAGCGTCTCGATCAACACGGCGGTCTGCACCGTCATGTGCAGCGATCCGGATACTCGTGCGCCCTTGAGCGGCTGAACGTCGGCGTACTCGCGACGAAGCGCGATCAGGCCGGGCATCTCGTGCTCTGCCAGCCGTATTTCCTTGCGGCCGAATTCTGCGAGTGACAGGTCTGCGACCTTGAAGTCGATTCCACCGCGGTGTTCCACGGTGAGTGCCGATCCTGACGTAACTGAGGTCGTCATCTTGCCTCTCCTGTTGACTTGAATGTCTTCGTCCAGGCTATCGGGTCGCGGCGCGCGGCGACCGTCTGCCCGGCGAATCGGTCCGATGCCCTTCAGACGGCTCGTCGAGTGGTCCTGCGGTCACCCGTGTTGCTGGGCTCGCGCCAGAATCCGTTCGCGCTTTCGGGGCAGAATGTTGGCCCGGACGAGATCGCCGTCGTAGTGGTCGAGCACCCGCGGGTCCATCACCCGACGCCACAGCGGCGGTACCGCTGCCAGTAGAACCATCGTCGCGTACCCGGCGGGCAATTGCGGGGCCTCGTCGCACGAGAGCAGAGTCTGGTATCGCTTCCCCGGATTGGCATGATGATCGCTGTGTCGCTGCAGGTGGTAGAGAAAGATGTTGGTGCACAGCCGGTCGCTGTTCCAACTGTGCCGCGGTGCGCATCGCACGTATCTGCCTCGCTCGTTCGTCTCGCGCAGCAGTGCGTAGTGCTCCACGTAGTTCACCATCTCCAGGAGCACGAATCCCACGACGGCTTGTATCAGCAGATACGGCGCGATCGCCCAGCCGAAGACGACCATCAGCGTGACGAAGAGAACGGCGCTGAGCAGCCACGTGTGCAACAGAGCGTTCGACGGGTGAAACACGGAGTGGCCTTTGCGGCGCAGCCGCCGAGCCTCGAGCTTCCAGGCCGAGGCCAGCCCGAGAACAGCGCTGCGCGGCACGAACGTCCACACGCTCTCTCCCAACCGGGCACTGGCCGGATCCTCCGGAGTGGCCACCCGCACGTGATGGCCGCGGTTGTGCTCGACGAAGAAGTGTCCGTACAGGGTTTGCGACAAGGCCACCTTCGCCAACCAGCGTTCGTGCTGCTCGACGCGGTGGCCCAGCTCGTGGGCGGCGTTGATTCCGGTTCCCGCGACCAGGCCCACCGTCACCGCGAGCCCGATCTTGTCCACCACGCTCAGACCGCCGTACGCCCACATCCAGCAGGCGACGATCAGACCGATGAATTGTATGGGCAGGAACAGGTAGGTACACCAGCGGTAATAGCGGTCGTTCTGCAGCTTGTCGGCGGCAGACGCATCCGGGTTGTGACCGTCCTCGCCCGCGAGCAGATCGATG
This sequence comes from Rhodococcus sp. NKCM2511, assembly GCF_014905595.1. Taxonomy (NCBI): domain Bacteria; kingdom Bacillati; phylum Actinomycetota; class Actinomycetes; order Mycobacteriales; family Nocardiaceae; genus Rhodococcus; species Rhodococcus sp. NKCM2511. Next base: position 873,309 of record NZ_BNHJ02000001.1, read on the forward strand.
ATCGGAATGATCACGAAGAACACCAGGACGCCGCTCCACCAGAACACCGGCATGCCGGTCCAGTACACCAATTGGGACGGCAACAGTGCCGATGCCGGTGCCAGCAGACCCAGCATCCACAGGTAGCGCTTGTTGTCCCACCGCCGAACCGCAGGTGCAGCCCCGGCCGAATTCCGCTCCCCGAAAGCGACACCCGAATCGTCCGATGAGGTGATTCGGCCGTCCACGCTCACAGTTGCCACACCCTCTCACCGAATGTTTGCGGTCCTATCAGTTTGTTTTCGAGGGTATAACATGCCGGGCGTTCGGACCGAGGGGTGTGACGGATACCCCGGACACGTCGGGTCCGAGAAAACCGGCCCCGCCCGCACGATCGACGGTCGGGGCCGGCCTCGCAAGACGACTCGGCCGCGACTCACTCGGGTCGCGACTCGACTTTCTTCGCCTCGCGCAGACCCATCACCGAATGACGGCGGCCGTACAGCACGTAGATGACGACACCCGCTGCCATCCACACCAGGAACCGCAACCACGTCTCGACCGACAGGTTGAGCATCAGCCACAGGCACGCGGCCACTGCCAGGATCGGAACCAGCGGAACCCAGGGCACGCGGAACCCGCGCTCGAGATCGGGACGCGTCCTGCGGAGGACGAGGACACCGGCCGACACCAGAACGAAGGCGAACAGCGTTCCGATGTTGACCATCTCCTCGAGCGTGCCGAGAGGGACGAACGCGGCGAGCAGTCCGACCACCACACCGACCAGGATCGTCGTCCGAACCGGCGTGCCCTTCTTTCCGGTGTGGGCCAGACCGCGCGGCACCAGGCCGTCTCGCGACATGGCGAACAGGACGCGGGTCTGCCCCAGCATGAGAACCATGACCACCGTCGTCAGACCGGCCAGTGCGCCGAACGAAATGATGTTCTTGGCCCACGTCAGCCCGTTCAGCTCGAACGCCGTTGCCAGCGTGGCACTGTCGCCGGCCAGATCCGTGTACTTGACCATCCCGGTCAGCACCAGGGTCACCGCCACGTAGAGCACGGTCACGATGGCCAAGGATCCGAGGATGCCGCGCGGCAATGCCTTCTGCGGCTCCTTCGTCTCCTCGGCCGTGGTCGCGACCACGTCGAAGCCGATGAACGCGAAGAACACCAGCGACGCCGCCGCCAGCAGTCCGTACCAACCGAAGGTGCTACCGCCCGCACCCGTGACGAAGGAGAACAGGGACTGATGAAGCCCCTCACCCGTGGACGCGGGCTCGGACGGCGGAATGTACGGGTCGTAGTTGGCGACCTTGATGTAGAACGCACCGAGCACGACGACGAACAGCACCACGATCACCTTGATGGCTGTGATCACCAACGACACGCGCGAGGACAACTTGGTTCCCGAGGCGATGAGAACCGTCAACACCACCACGATGAGCAGTGCGCCCCAGTCGAAATTCAGCGAACCGATCTGCAGTACCGGGGCCGACGTGCCGAGCAGGTCTCCCAGGTAGAGCGACCATGCCTTCGCCACCACCGCCGCGGCGAGTCCGAATTCCAGGATCAGATCCCAGCCGATGATCCAGGCGATGAACTCTCCGAATGCGGCGTAGGAGAACGTGTAGGCACTACCGGCGACCGGAACCGTGGAGGCGAACTCGGCGTAACAGAGGGCAGCGAGCCCGCAGGCGATGGCCGCCAACACGAACGCCACCGAAACAGCCGGTCCGGCAACGTTTCCGGCAGTCCTTGCCGTCAGCGTGAAAATGCCGGCTCCGACCGCCACCGCGACACCGAACACGGTCAGATCCCACGAACCGAGCTCCTTGCGCAACTTGGTGTCCGGTTCGTCGGTGTCCTTGATCGATTGTTCGATCGACTTGGTCCGGAACCACCCCGTCGTACGCGGGGGCTTCCTGGGCCGGTCTGCCTTGGTCATCGGACCTCCGTATCGCCACGTCGCTTCTGCAGACGGCCGATCCGATCGGACCCACCCGTCCCAGAATTCACTGTGACATCACCCTATTGGTAGCGGGCACCCGTGTCGGACACTTCGGCCACTCGACTTGCCGCGCCTTACGACTGCAATGATCCGACCGCCGCCACGAACACTTCGGCACCGTGGGAGTCCGCGGTGACGGTGACCGATCGGTCGGCAGCGGGAATCCACGCCGAACTACCTTGGGGCACGGTGAGCCCCGCGTGTGTGTCACCGGTCGTTGCCAGCACCGAACCGCTGGTGCACAACAGAATTCGCGGACCGGTTCCAGGGATCTCGACGGTCTCCCCCGGACCGACCGCCGTCCGGCTGAGGACGAATTCCGGGGCCGGCGTCGGGTACCGGTAGGTGGGCCGATCGTTCTCACCCGGCGTGATCGGAGAGATGTCGGCGGGCTCGAAGTCCAGCACGCGCAACAACTCCGGCACGTCGACATGCTTGGGCGTCAACCCTCCACGCAGAACGTTGTCGGAGTTGGCCATGATCTCCACACCGGTTCCGCGCAGGTACGCATGGAGATTGCCCGCATCCAGGTACAGGCCCTGGCCGGGAGTCAGGGTGACCCGATTGAGCAGTAAGGCCGCCAGTACCCCGGCATCACCGGGATACGACTCCCCCAGCTCGAGCAACGTCCGTGCCTCGGCGGCGAATCGACCGCCGTCGGCGCGGGCAGGCCCCGACAGATAATCGATGCAGCCCTGAGCGACCGCAGGCAACAGGTCGTCCAGGGACTGCCCGGGCAACGTGATCCACGAGGTGAACACCGTCCGGAGGCCCGACGCGTCGGGCTGAGCGGCGAGCAACGTGCGATACCCCGCGAGGGACGGCACGGCCAACGCATCGAGAAACTCGACCGTCTCGGCCGGTTGCCGAAACCCTGCCAGTGCTTCGAATTCGGTGAGTGCCACGATCAGCTCGGGCTTGTGATTGGCGTCCCGGTAATTGCGCACCGGGGAATCGATCGCGACGCCTGCGGCATTCTCCCGAGCGAAGCCCTCGCGCGCCTGCGCGCTGCTCGGATGTGCCTGCAACGACAGAGGTTCTTCTGCGGCAAGCAATTTCAGCAGGTACGGCAGCCGCGACGAGAAGTCCTGAGCAGAGCCGCCCAACTGTGTTTCCGGATCCCCGTCGATGAGGGTGAGCAACGGCGTGCTGCCACCCTCGTGAACCACGTGCGCAGAATCGGCCGGGTGTGCACCCAGCCAGATCTCCGCCTCGGGATGATCGGACGGTACCGGCCTGCCCTGGATACGAGCCAGAGCAGTGCGCGAACCCCAAGCGTAGGACCGGACTGCGCCTCGCAGGAGTTGCACTAGCTACCGCCCATCAACGACAAGTACGCGGCAGTGGTGTCCAACCGCGTTGCCAACACCGACATCGTGTCGAGCATCGAGAGTGTAACCGGATCGGGCGACGCCGCGCGGGCCTCGAAACCCGAACTCGCGAACTCCCCGCCCGACGCCGCCTCACCGGACTCGGTCAGTACCAGTTCGGAATTCGGAACACCGGCAATGCGTCGGTCGGTCAGCGCGCGATCGGATTCGGACGCCAGGACGAATACCCGCATCGGCTGTTCGGGAGCCGGTCCGTCGAGCTCCTCGTCGTGGAAGATCGAGTCGAAGGTGCTGACCGGCCCCGATGACTCGACCATGGACGCACGGATGGACGCAGCGATGACATCGCCGAGCTCACCCGCAGCCACGATCAGACCGGCCACCCGCAGCAATACCTCGCTACCGTGCCGCGCCACCTCGACGGCAGCCGGCCCGGCACCGCTGAGCACCACACGTTTGCCGCTGAACCCACTGGCAAGCGCTTTGGCCGGGTTGTGGAACACCTCGTTGGACGGGCTGTTGCGCACAGCCTCGGCATCGAGCAGATCTGCGAGCCGAGAAAGGTTGGGCAGCAGCGCCTTCCACGAACCACCGGCAACCGCGCCGAGGACGGCCACGAACGCCGCAAGGTAGCGCATCAGCGCATTGTGGTCACGCACCGCTATTCGCGGCGGCAACCACATGACCCTGGCACCGCGCACGGCACGCAAGGGACCCTCTTCCGGTGCCACGACGACGACCTCCGCGCCGCGCCGTGCTGCCGCGTCGACCGATTCGGCCAGACGAGGATCGCCTGCATCGTCGCCGGCCACCACGACGACATCCAGTGGCCCGATCCACGGCGGAGTTCCGGTACTACGAACCAGGGGAACGCCCAAATGGTTTCCGAGAGCAGCGACAAGCAGAGACGCCGCACGACTGCTGCGGCCGTCGCCGGTCACTATCACCACGCTGCGAGGTCGCAGGTCGGCCAGGCGCGCCAGCACCGACTCTTCGACCGCAGTGGCGACGGCGCGTACTTGAGCACCCGCGAGCGCGGCGCTGCGGAGCGCGCCCTCCCGATCGGCGGCCACGATCGCGCCGGCGTCGTCGAGATCGACCAGAGACGTCACTGCCCTCATGACCTCGGCACCTTCCCTTACGTCACCGACTCGAAATGCCTGCATACCCACTTGTGAACTCTAGGTAACCACTATTCCAGTCCGGAGCGAACGATGCTCAATATCTCGGTCGACAACGCGTCGACCTCGGTGCGGGTGCGCGCCTCGACATTGAGTCTCAACAGGGGCTCGGTGTTGGACGCACGCAAGTTGAACCATGCACCACCCTCGAGGTCGACGGTCACGCCGTCGAGACGGTCGATTCCGGTGGTCCGATCGGCGAACGCGTCGAGCACGGCCTGGGTGCGCTCGGCTGCGTCGTCGACCGTCGAATTGATCTCACCCGACGCGCTGTACGTCTCGTACGAGGCCATCATCTCCGAGAGCGGTCGATCCTGGGCACCGAGGGCAGCGAGAACGTGCAGCGCGGCGAGCATGCCGGAATCGGCACCCCAGAAATCGCGGAAGTAGTAGTGCGCGGAATGTTCTCCGCCGAAGATCGCACCGGTATCGGCCATCTGCTGCTTGATGAACGAGTGCCCCACTCGGGTGCGGACAGGCTTGCCGCCGAGCTCGGTGACCAGCTCCGGCACCGCACGCGAGGTGATGAGATTGTGAATGATCGACGCACCGGGCTCCTTGGCCAGCTCGCGTTCTGCCACCAAGCAGGTCACGGCCGACGGCGAGACCGGATCGCCCTTCTCGTCGACGACGAAGCACCGGTCGGCGTCTCCGTCGAACGCGAGCCCGATGTCGGCACCGGTCTCGACGACGAAGCGCTGCAGATCCACCAGGTTCGCCGGATCCAGTGGGTTGGCCTCGTGATTGGGAAAGCTGCCGTCGAGTTCGAAGAACAACGGTTCGATCGTCACCGGGAGCGGAGCGAACACCGCGGGGACCGTGTGCCCGCCCATGCCGTTACCCGCGTCGACGGCGATCTTCATGGATCCGATGCCGGAAAGATCGACCAGATCGCGGACGAACCCGGCGTAGTCGGTCAACACGTCTCGCGACGTTGCCGTACCGGCCGGGCCGTCGAAGTCCGGCACGCCGTCGATCAGTTCGGACTTGATCGTGGCCAGTCCGGTGTCCTGTCCCACCGGCTTGGCACCGGCGCGGCACAGCTTGATTCCGTTGTACTTCGCCGGATTGTGGCTTGCGGTGAACATGGCACCGGGGCATTCGAGCAGGCCCGACGCGAAGTAGAGCTGATCGGTCGAGGCGAGACCGATGTGCACGACGTCGAGTCCCTGCGCGGTGACGCCGTCCGCGAAAGCGCGGGACAGGCCCGGCGAGGAGTCACGCATGTCGTGTCCGACGACGACGGTCCGCGCCGCGCCCTCCTCGTCGCGTACCAACCGGGCGAACGATGCACCGACGTCTCGGACGAACGCCTCGTCGATCTGCTCACCTACGACGCCACGGACGTCGTAGGCCTTGATGACGGCGTTGACGGACTCTGCGGTTCGGGCCACGAAGATTCTCCTGATTTTCGGTCGTCCGGCGTCGGACATCCAGCGTTGGGTACGGGGCGATCAACACCGAAGCTCGGCAGACCGGCTTGTCCGTTTCGGTACTGGTGCAAACCTTGCCAGACGCCCGGTGGGCGGGCCAGTCGACCCGTCGTTCATTCGGGCGGACGCAGCGCATAGGCCCGCCGCGGCGTTCTGCGCAGGGGGTCTAGGACGTGGGATCGGGTAGAACTCTGAGGTGTCCGCGTCGGCCGGTTCGGACGGCAGGCGTGGCCCGTCGCTCGGTGTCCTGGTGGCGGGCGGGCGACCGGTCACCGCTGTCTCGCTCCTCGGAGCGCGTCCGGTCTCCCCGACCGGCTTCGCGTACGGCCTCGGCCAGCGCGGTCAGATCGTCCTCGTCGGGGGTCGATGTCGAGTAACCACCCTCGTACCGCACGAGCTCCCAGCCCTTGGGTGCCGTGGTCGTCGAGGCATGGACCTCGCACAGGTCCCAAGAGTGCGGCTCGTCCACGGTGGCGAGCGGACCGACGACTGCAGTGGAGTCGGAGTAGACATATGTGAGCGTCGCAACGGCAGAACGGTTGCAACCAGGCCTGCAGCAGCCACGCAGTGATCTCACGAGTGCAGAGTATCCGGTACGTGCAACCGACCGAACGACCGACACACCGGACAGCCGCGATAACCTGCCCCCATGCCTCAGTTTTCTTCCGCGCGCAGGATCACGTCGCGGTCCGTTGCGCGGCACGGCCGCGGCATCCGCGGACCGGTGCTGCCCGAGGACCTACCTGCCCGGCGATCACGTGCAGAGAAGTTCGACCGGCTGGTACTCGACGCGTTCGCGCGCATCGACCACCGGTGGCACGACAAGCTCTCGAAGCTCGACATCGCCGTCGACGACGTGCCCAAGATCAGGGCGTTGGACCCGGAATCGGTCACGTGGCCGCCCGAGGTGGTCGCAGAAGGACCGGTACCCCTGTCGCGACTGGTCCCCGCAGGGATCGACAAGCGCGGAGAGACGACACGCGCCCGTGTGGTGCTGTTCCGGCGTCCGCTCGAGCGGCGCGCCAAGCATCCGGAAGATTTGGAGGACCTACTGTTCGAGGTCCTGGTCGAGCAGGTAGCGACGTATTTGGGGATCGATCCAGACGAGGTGGACCCCGCCAGCGCCGAGCCGTGATGCAGCGTCGGCTCGTGGGTGGATCCTCCTGAGCGCGTTCGGCTCAGCCGATCCCGCGCTTGAGCCGACGACGCTCACGCTCGGACAGTCCGCCCCAGATTCCGAATCGCTCGTCGTTGGCGAGAGCGTATTCGAGGCACTCGTCCTTGACCTCGCAGCCGAGGCAGATTCGCTTCGCTTCGCGGGTGGAGCCGCCCTTTTCGGGAAAGAAGGCTTCGGGATCGGTCTGAGCGCACAGGGCGCGCTCTTGCCACTGATCCTCGATCTCCTCGAACATCTCGTCGAAACCCGCCACGAGACTCAGGAACGGCTTGGCGGGTGGAACCGATTCGGCCACGAACGGCATCGAATCGGCGTCGTTGTCCGAGTCGTCGTTATCGACGTCGTCGACATCCGGGCTGTCGACGTCGGGGCTGTCGATGTCCTGATCGATTTGCACGGCGTCACTCGGGAGTTCACCGTCGACTGCATCGTTCGACGGGGTCACGTACGCAGAACCGGCGTCGACGGAGACGCTCGAATCCACGCCGGAATCGGACTCGGTTTGCGGCGCGTCGTCGACAGCGCTGAGGTGTGCAGTGGGTCCGCCCCGCTGATCACGTGTCACGTGCTGGTCATACATCGCTTCCGCCTCCTCACCTGTGGTAGCGCAGATACTTTCGGTCCTCGTAATCTCGAATACCTTGCCCCGCGCCGGTATTCGATCGAGCTGGTACGTCCGAGCCGGCTCTCCACCCGTCCAACTCTCGACCTCTACTCCACGTCCACTCAGGGACGAACAGGAAGGGAACGAGTGTTCGAAACCAGGTTCGCTGCAGTCGAACTCGTGCCGCGAACGCTGAATGACATACCTGTGATTAGACACGTACAGGTGTGTCGCGGTCAAGCCGATCGCACAAATCCAATACCATCCCATGCCCGAAATCGGCTGTCTCCCCGAATCGGAGCGCGTCCCGTGCGTGTCGCGGCGGTTCTCGGGCTCGGATCCCGGCCCCGCGGACGGTCCGGGTGGGCGCTCACCCGGGCGGACGACAACCGCACTAGGCTCGCATGTTGTGAAAGTTACTGTTCTGGTCGGTGGCGTCGGTGGCGCACGGTTCCTCCAGGGGCTCAAATCCCTGTTCGGCGACTCCCTTCTCGGCGACGAACCCGAGAACGAGATCACGGCGGTGGTCAACGTCGGCGACGACGTCTGGATGCACGGCCTTCGCATCTGCCCGGATCTCGACACGTGCATGTACACCCTCGGAAACGGAATCGACACCGAGCGAGGCTGGGGCCGGGTCGCGGAGACATGGAACGCCCGCGACGAGTTGGCCGCCTACGGAGCAGATCCCGACTGGTTCGGCCTCGGCGACAGGGACATCGCCACGCACTTGATCCGCAGTCGCATGCTGCGCACCGGATTTCCGCTGTCGGCCGTCACCGAGGCACTGTGCAACCGATGGCAGCCCGGCGTCCGATTGCTGCCGGTCACCGACGACCGCTCGGAAACACACGTCGTGGTCACCGACCCCGACGACCCCAGCGGCGAGCAACAACGCGCGATCCACTTCCAGGAGTGGTGGGTTCGCTACCGCGCGCAGATTCCCACGCACAGTTTCGCTCATATCGGTGCCGAACAGGCCACTGCCGCACCGGGAGTCGCCGAAGCGATCGCCGAGGCCGACGCGGTGATCCTGGCCCCGTCCAACCCGGTGGTCAGTGTCGGCGCAATTCTTGCCGTACCCGGCATCCGCGGCGCACTCCGCACCACCGCCGCCAAGGTCGTCGGCCTGTCCCCGGTGGTGGACGGTAAACCGTTGCGCGGCATGGCAGACGAGTGCCTCTCGGTCATCGGCGTCGAGACGACGGCCGAGGCCGTCGGCCGCCTCTACGGAAGCCGAAGCGGCACCGGCATTCTCGACGCCTGGCTGGTGCACAGCACCGACTCGGCGGTGGTCGACGGAGTCGACGTACAGTCGATTCCGTTGCTGATGACCGACCCGGAGACCACAGCGGTGATGGCCCGCACCGCCCTGCGCGCAGCCGGACTCGAACTGTGACCGCCCCACGCGACGTGGCGTCGATGCCGGAGGCTCCCGGTGACCACGCACCGGGCGGATCGATCGAAATCCTGCCGGTCACGGGACTTCCCGAGTTTCGTCCGGGCGACGATCTCGCCGCAGCGATCGTCGACCGAGCGCCCTGGCTGCGCGACGGAGACGTCCTCGTGGTCACCAGCAAGATCGTCTCCAAGGTCGAGGGACGTCTGGTGCCCGCACCGCAGGCCCCCGAGGAGCGGGACAGAGCCCGCCGGGTCCTCGTCGATCAGGAGGCCGTTCGCGTCGTCGCCCGAAAAGGCCGGACACTCATCACCGAGAACCGCCTCGGCATCGTGCAAGCCGCGTCGGGTATCGACGGGTCCAACGTCGACGGCAGCGAACTGGCGCTGCTCCCGGAGAATCCCGACGCCAGCGCGGCGACTCTTCGGCGAGCACTGCACGAGTCGGCCGGAGTCACCGTGGCTGTCGTGATCACCGACACGATGGGCCGGGCCTGGCGGATCGGTCAGACCGATGCCGCGATCGGGTCTGCCGGCCTGGCGGTCGTCCATCGATACGCCGGGGCAGAAGACGGCCAGGGCAACGAACTGATCGTCACCGAAGTCGCCATCGCCGACGAGCTCGCTGCGGCAGGCGATCTCGTGAAGGGCAAGCTGGGTGGCGTTCCGATAGCCGTCGTCCGCGGCCTGTCACCGGTCGACGACGGCTCCAACGCCGCCACCCTGCTGCGCGGCGGCGAAGACGATCTGTTCTGGCTGGGAACCGCCGAGGCACTCGAACGTGGTCGACGCGAGGCCCTGCTCCGCCGGCGGTCGGTTCGATCGTTCTCCCCCGACGCAGTCGACCCGGATTCGATTCGTGACGCCGTCGCGGACGCCCTCACCGCCCCCGCCCCGCATCACACCCACCCCGTCAGATTCGTCTGGATCAGAACGCCCGCGGTGCGTCGCCGACTGCTCGAGACCATGCGCGAGCAGTGGCGAGCCGATCTGGCCGGCGACGGGCTGACCGAGGACCGCATCGCCGCCAGGCTGAGCCGCGGTGACATCCTGTTCGATGCGCCGGAAATCGTGATTCCCTTCTGTGTGCCGGACGGGGCGCACACCTATCCCGACGAGAGGCGTCGCGCAGCGGAGGACACCATGTTCACCGTGGCGGTCGGTGCCGCCGTTCAGGGTTTGCTCGTCGCCCTGGCCGTTCGCGATCTCGGGAGCTGCTGGATCGGTTCGACGATCTTCGCCGCCGATACCGTCCGCGCCGAGCTCGGCTTGCGTGCGGACTGGAAAGCATTGGGGGCCATCGCAATCGGACACCCCAGCGAACCGCTGACGGTGCGAGATCCGGCCGCGCCCGGGTCTTCGCTGGTGGAGCTCTGACCGACGATGTCCGCTTCCTCACTGTGGCAGTCCGCGGCCGAGACACTCGACCGATGGGCACCGACCGACTCCAGGGACGAATCCCTTCGGCACACCGTGATCGCCTTTCTGCACAGCAATCCCGACGCGTGTCTTCGTGCCAACGAGGCCGGCCACATCACGGCGTCGTCGCTGGTACTCGACGCGTCGGGACGGCACGTTCTGTTGACCCTGCATCCCCGGGTGGGCCGGTGGATTCAGCTGGGCGGTCACTGCGAACCCGAGGACGAGACGGTCGTCGCCGCAGCGCTGCGCGAGGCGACCGAAGAATCCGGAATTGCCGATCTGTCGATCGATCCCGAGTTGCTCTCGGCGCACACTCACCCGATCACGTGCTCGCTGGGTAAGCCGACCCGGCACCTGGACCTGCGGTTCCTGGTGCGCGCCCCGGACGGCGCGCGCGCCGTGCGCAGCGAGGAATCGACGGACCTGCGTTGGTGGCCGGTGGACGAACTACCCGACTCGGCCGAGCGCGAGACCATCGACCATCTCGTCGCGCTCGCCGCGCATCGCTGATCGGCCCGGGTCGGCCCCGCTCGGCCCCTCGGGACGGCGATCAGACGTCGGTGGAGAAGCGCACTCCCCCGTCGGGCAGCTTCACTCCGGGCCATACCCGTGCCCCACGCAGCAACTCGCACCGAGCTCCGATATCGGCACCGTCACCGATGACGGCGTCACGCACGAGTGCGCGCGGTCCGATGCGGGCTCCGAATCCCAGGATGGACCGTTCGACCACGGCCCCTGCTTCGACGATCGCACCGTCGAACACCACCGCGCCGTCGAGACGAGCGCCTGCGCCGATCTCGGCACCACGTCCGACGACGGTTCCACCGATCAGCAGTGCGCCCGGCGCGACACCCGCTCCGGGGTGAACCAGGGACTCACCGCGATCTCCGTGCAGTGCGGGCGACGGCGCAATCCCACGAACGAGGTCGGCCGATCCCTTGACGAAATCCTCCGGCGTACCCATGTCGCGCCAGTACGCACTGTCGACGTGCCCGTAGACCTTCTTGTTCTCGGCGAGCAAGGCAGGGAACACCTCTCGCTCCACCGACACCGGCCGGTCGGCTGCGATGGACTCGATGATCTCACGCTTGAACACGTAGCAACCGGCATTGATCTGGTCGGTCGGCGGATCCTGGGTCTTCTCCAGAAACGCGGTGACTCGGCCGTTCTCGTCGGTCGGGACACAGCCGAACGCTCGGGGATCGCCGACCCGAACGAGATGCAGCGTCACGTCCGCGTCGGTCGTGCGGTGCGTATCGAGCACTGCCGTCAGATCGGTACCACCCAACACGTCACCGTTGAACACCATGACGTTGTCCGCCCGCAGTCGCGGCAACACGTTTCTGATTCCGCCGCCGGTGCCCATGGGCTCGGTCTCGAACACGTACTCGAGTTCGATGCCCAACGCCGACCCGTCGCCGAAATGTTGCTCGAACACTTCGGCTTTGAACGACGTTCCGAGAACCACGTGTTCGATGCCCGCAGCCTTGATCCTGGCCAGCAGGTGGGTGAGAAACGGGAGTCCTGCAGTCGGGAGCATCGGCTTCGGTGCCGACAGAGTCAACGGGCGCAGTCGAGTTCCCTTGCCGCCGACCAAGATCACTGCATCCGTCCGTGCGGCGACCGATGGGGAACTATCCGACATGTCCAGCCTCTGTTCTCTCGTCCGACGGTCGTTCTTCACGAGCTCGGGCCCGAAGCGCCGAAGTCACAACGACCTTCGAGCGAAGACCGAGACCCGCGCGCAGCGCCCATCGTAGTGGAGCCTGCCACACCCGGTCGTGTCTGTCGGCCTGGAATCGGTAGGCGCTGGTGTGGTGTGCGGGCAGCATCACTTCCGGATGCCGTCCTGCCGCATGGCCTTTCGAGTGCGTGACCTCGACCTCGGGTACGTAGACGTTCTGCCAACCCGCCCTACCGAGCCGGTCGCCGAGGTCCACGTCCTCCATGTACATGAAGTAGCGCGAATCGAACCCGTCGATGGAGTCGAACGCCGCGCGGCGAAGCAACAGGCATGATCCCGACAGCCATCCCACCGGCCGCTCGGACACCGTCTCGTTCTCCTGGCGGTATCGCCGAGTCCACGGATTGGTCGGCCAGAGCTTGCCCAGAATTGCGTGGCCGGCCCCGGACGTCAGATCGGGCACCGATCGCGCGGACGGGTATCGCGACCCGTCCGGCTCACGAATGAGTGGGCCCAGCGAACCTGCGCGCGGCCATCGCGCCGCGGCGTCGAGCAATCCGTCCAGGGACCCGGGGTGCCACCTGACATCCGGATTGGCGACCACGACGAATTCGACCTCGGGGTCGACCGCGGCGATCGCCCGATTGACGGCAGCGCCGTAGCCGATGTTGGCGCCGGTACGCAGCAATTCTGCTTCCGCGAACGCCGCCTCGGCAGCTTCCGGAGTGCCGTCGACCGACCCGTTGTCGGCCATGATGACTCGCACGGGCCGAGTCGTGGCCTCGCGTAGAGACGTCAGAAATTGCTCGAGGTATTCGCCGGGGGAATAGGTCACCGTCACCACGGCCAGGTCGGAACTCACGCGGGCAAGACTAGCCCGAGGCGAGCATCGATCCCGCATCACGACCGGGCAAGAGCCGCCGTCAGAGCCTCGGACCAGGGGCGGGGCGCACCGAGCCCGGCTGCGGACCACGCATTCGGTGACAGCACCGAGTATGCGGGCCGAGGTGCCGGGACGACGTACTCTGCGCTCGAACACGGTCGCACCCGGTCGGGGTCGGCACCGATTCCCGAGAACACTGCCCGGGCGAGGTCGTACCAGCTCGCCTGCCCGGCGTTGGTGAAGTGAAGGGTCCGGCCGGTCACCGTCGCGTCGGCTTCGATCTCGAGCAGACCGGCGGCCAGGTCGAGGGCGAAGGTGGGCGATCCGATCTGGTCGTCGACCACCGAGACGGTCTCCCGCTCGCCTTCGAGTCTTCGCATCGTGGTGACGAAGTTCTTGCCGGTGTTGTCGTAGACCCATGCGGTGCGCACGATGACGGCCTCGGGAAGTTCCTCACGTACCGCCGTTTCCCCGGCCAACTTGGTGCGTCCGTACACGGACTTCGGCGCGGTCGCCGCGTCGACGTCGTACGGCTCGGTCGCTGTGCCGTCGAACACATAGTCGGTGGAAATGTGAATCAGTCGTGCACCGACACGCCCGCACGCCCGCGCGAGATTTCGAGGACCGTCGGCATTGACGGCCATGGCCCTGGACTCGTCGGTTTCGGCGGCATCGACGGCGGTGTACGCGGCGCAGTTGACGACGGTCGCACCCGCAGTCACCACGGCGTCGACTGCATCGGGGTCGGTGATGTCCAGGTCGGCGGACGAATAGCCGTGCACCTCGACGTCGGAATCACGCTCGGCGGCGAGCGAGACCACCCGTCGGCCCAACTGGCCGTGTGCACCGGTCACCACGATCGCATTCACGGTTGCCAAGTGTGGCACGCCGCGGTCGGTTCGGCGAGAGCGCGGCCGATCGCCAGTAACCTTCGAGTCGGGGGGAGTGAACGTCTGTCGGTAGGTGTCCATGCCTGCCGGAAACGAGGAAAGGGTCGAAGGTGCCACGAGATTCAGGCACGCACGGAGGTGAGCGCACGCCCCCACCACACCGGCGCACCTCGCGGCGAGCCGACGGCGACGGCCTGCGCGGCGAGCGACGCGACCGTGACACCGACCCTCGTGCATCCCGCGGGCGCGACTCCCAGGATCGACCTGTACGTCCCTCCGCGGACGACGAAGTGGGCGTGCATCGCCGAGGCAGCGCGCGCGGCGACGAACGACGAACCACAGCCTCCCGTGCACGACGACCGCAGCGCGAGCCCCGAGGCGACGACCGACGAGCGGACGCAGGCGAGGCACCCCGCCGACCGGGCGCAGGTGGTCGCTGGCCGGCGACGCACGTTGCGGTGGCCGTGCTGTCGGTGCTCGTCCTGCTGGTGACCGGCTTCGCCTGGCGCAGCGTGGACAGTCTGCGGTCGAACATCGCCACTGCGGGCGGCCTCGGTCTGGGCGGCGCAGCGGACGGCGCCGTCGACATCCTGATGGTCGGCACCGACAGCCGCACCGACGCCCACGGCAACGCGCTCTCACCGGAAGAACTCGCCTCGCTCAACGCAGGTGAGGAAGTTGCGTCGAACACGGACACGATCGTGTTGATCCGCGTCCCGAACGACGGCTCGTCGGCCACTGCCATCTCCATCCCGCGCGACTCGTACGTCGAGGTGCCCGGGATCGGAATGTCCAAGATCAACGCCGCGTACGGAGCGACCAAGGAGAACAAACGGCTCGAACTGGTCGAGCAGGGAGTCTCCGATGCCGACGCCGAACCGCAGGCCACCGAGGCCGGACGCGAAGCGCTGATCGATTCGGTTGCCAATCTCACCGGCATCACGGTCGATCACTACGCAGAGGTCGGTCTGCTCGGTTTCGTTCTGCTGACCGACGCCGTCGGCGGAGTAGCGGTATGCCTGAACAATCCGGTGCAGGAGCCGCTGTCGGGTGCGAACTTCGCCGCCGGTGAGCAGAACCTGTCCGGTTCGCAGGCGCTGAGTTTCGTCCGGCAACGACACGATCTGCCCCGCGGTGACCTGGACCGGATCGTGCGCCAGCAAGTCTTCATGGCCTCCCTCGTACGCAGTGTGCTCAGCGCCAAGACGTTGAGCAATCCGAGCAAGCTCGGTCAGCTCAGTACCGCGGTGCAGCGGTCGGTCACCCTCGATTCGGACTGGGACATCCTGCAGTTCGCCACTCGCCTGCAGGATCTCGCCGGTGGCAAGGTCAAGTTCGAGACCATTCCCGCGGTCGACATCAATGCGACGACCGACTACGGCGAATCCATCGTGCAGGTCGACCCGGCAGCAGTGAAGAAATACGTCGCCGGGTTACTCGAGGACGGGAACTCCGCCGAGACCAACGCCGAGAATTCGGATGCCCCGGCCGTCGATCCGTCGACGGTGACGGTGGACGTCGCGAACGACAGCGGTATCGAAGGCTTGGCCAACGGTGTGGCCGGATCGTTGACGGCGCTCGGGTACGTCGGTGGCACCATCGGCAACTACGAGGGCTCGTCCATCTCCACGAGCCGCATCCAGACCGCCGATGTGGACAGCGACGCCGCTCGCGCCGTGTCGGCAGCACTCGGTGGCCTGCAGATCACCGCCGACGACACCATGCCGGCCGATGCCGTCCGGGTCGTGCTCGCCGACGACTACGCCGGCCCCGGCTCGGGTCAGGCCGCAACGGCCGAAACCGTGGCACCCGAAGCAGGTACAGCAGTCCCCGAGGAACCTGCGGCACCGATCGACGCGGGTTCCACCGGCCCCATGTGCGTGAACTGACGGTACGAACGCAGCGCGGAGATCGGGGCGGGTCAGCGTCGACTAGGGTCGTGGTGTGGCTTCGAACCTGACTCAAACCCTGCTCGAGCCGATCCTGGCGGCAGACCCGGCCGGTCCCCGCATCACGTACTACGACGATGCCACCGGCGAGCGGGTCGAGGTGTCCGCCGTGACACTGGCGAATTGGGCGGCCAAGACTGCCAACCTGCTCCGTGACGAGTTCGCACTCGATCAGGGCGCGCGCGTGTGCGTGCTGTTGCCGGCGCACTGGCAGACCGCTGCCGTACTTCTGGGAATCTGGTGGACCGGCGGCGAGGTGGTGCTCGGTGCCGACGACTCCGCGGATCTCGCGCTGGTGTACGGCGACCGCCTCGACGACGCGCCCGACGTCGACGAAGTTCTGGCGCTCTCGCTCGATGCCTTCGGCAAGGCAGTCCCCGATCTGCCCCTCGGGATGACCGACTACGCCACCTCGGTTCGCGTACACGGTGACCAATTCAGGGCAACGGGATCCGGGGCCGCGGCATTGGACGGCCGCTCGGTGGACGACGTACTCGCTGCAGCGAGAGAACGCGCCGAGGCCCGTTCTCTTTCGGCCGCGGATCGAGTGTTGTCCAGTGCATCCTGGACCAACGCCGACGAGTTGATCGACGGACTGCTCTCGGTGCTCGCGGCCGGAGCGTCGTTGGTACAGGTGGCCAACTCCGACGAGAGCAAGAAGGAACGACGCATCGACACCGAGAAGGTCACGACGACCCTCGACTGACTTGTCGCCTCATCCGGTCGGGCGGTAGCCGCCGTCCGCGAGTCCCGCTTCGATCTCGAACCGATTGGCGCTGCCGCGGTGACGCGCTTCCTCGACGAGGTAGCGGAACGGAAAGGTCAGCCCGAACCTCGCCCACTGGTCGGCGTGAATCGCCTCGTGCCGCAGCACCCGACGGGCGGTGTTGTTCGCCGTCAGGTAGGCCCCACCGAAAGTGGTTCCGCCGCGGCCGAATCCGCCGCGCAGGCCGGAACACACGAAGATCGAGAACTCGTCGTCGAAACGCGCCGTTCCGCCCCATAGCTGCGCGTAGCGCAGTGCCAGCCGGGTCACCGACACCGACTGCCACTTGCCGCGGCCGGCTCGTCGAATCTGCTCGCGCCGCGACGCCGCGGCACTCATCCCAGCAGCGTGGTTCGCAGTGCCGCGTCCTTGTCCAGCACCATGGCCTCGAGAGAGGCCTGGAAGGCCGACATCCGCTGCTGCAGAACAGGATCGGACGCTCCCAGGATCCGAACGGCGAGCAGCCCCGCGTTGCGGGCACCGCCGATGGACACCGTGGCCACGGGAACGCCGGCGGGCATCTGCACTATCGAGAGCAGCGAATCCATACCGTCGAGGTACTTCAGCGGTACCGGAACGCCGATGACCGGCAGTGGCGTCGCCGACGCCACCATGCCCGGCAGGTGCGCCGCTCCCCCGGCACCGGCGATGATCACTTTGATTCCGCGACCGGCGGCCTCGCGGGCGTAGTCGAGCATCCGCTGAGGTGTGCGATGCGCCGAGACGACGCCGACCTCGAAACGAATACCGAACTCCGCCAGCGCTTCTGCTGCGGCCTCCATGGTCGGCCAGTCGGAATCGCTGCCCATGATCAGGCCTACGACGGCGGTACCGGATTCGTCAGTCATGGTGCGGGTCCCATCCGTCGGTCCATTCGGCGTGCGACATCCAGTGCGCTGCACGTTCGGCTCGTTCACGTACGGCCGCCACGTAGGCCGGGTCGCCGAGCGATCCGGACCTCGCGCCCAGAATGTTCACGTGGCCGATCTTTCGGTCTTTCCGCTCGGTCTTGCCGTACAGGTGCACCTTGGCGTCGGGCATGCGGGCGAACAGGTGATGCAGGCGTTCGTCCATCGTCATCTCCGGCGCTTCGGGTGCACCCAGGATGTTCGCCATCACCGTCAACGGTGCCAGTGGATCGGTGTCACCCAGCGGGTAGTCCAGCACTGCACGCAGATGCTGCTCGAACTGCGAGGTGCGGCAGCCGTCCATGGTCCAGTGACCGGAGTTGTGCGGCCGCATGGCCAGCTCGTTCACCAGAAGCTTGCCCGAGGTGGTCTCGAACAGCTCGACCGCGAGGTCTCCGACCACGCCGAGGGCGCCCGCGATATCGAGCGCCAGCCGACCGGCGTACGTGGCGACGTCCTCGTCGAGGTCGGGAGCCGGGGCCAGAACCACCGCGCATTGTCCGTGTCGTTGCACGGTCTGTACGACGGGCCACGCAGCACCCTGACCGAACGGCGATCGCGCGACCATCGCCGACAACTCGCGGCGCATGGCGACCTTCTCCTCGACCATGAGCGGCACACCGAGGTCGAGCTGGGCAGTGACGATCTCTTCGGCTTCCTCGGCGTCGGCGGGCATCCAGACACCGCGGCCGTCGTAGCCGCCGCGGACCGCCTTGAGGACGACCGGCCACCCGTGTTCGTCACCGAACGCAATGGCGTCCTGCGCCCACGACACCTCCGCGTACGCCGGTCCGGGTGCCCCCAGCTCTTCGAGCTTTCGACGCATGCGCAGTTTGTCCTGCGCGAAAATCAGCGCGCTCGGTGGCGGCTGGACGTTGACGCCCTCGGCGACCAGGGTCTCGAGGTGCTCGGTCGGCACGTGCTCGTGGTCGAAGGTCAGGGCGTTGGATCCGGTCGCGGCCGTGCGCAGCGCATCGAGGTCGTCGTGCAGCCCGAACACGACGTCGGGGCTCACCTGAGCCGCCGGCTCGTCTGCGCCCGCGGCGAGCACGCGCAGCGTTTGGCCGAGTTCGATGGCCGACTGATGGGTCATGCGGGCCAGCTGACCTCCGCCGATCATCGTCACGACGGGCATTCCGGTCGACGACGGGCGCGCAGCGGTGGGGCGCGGTTCGGTACCTGTCACGGCTCACCATGGTGTCATGTCCTGCCGGTTCGGGCCGAACCGGCAGTCGCACGGCGGTCGTCGTTGTCGCGAAGAACGTGGAAACACTGTTGTCGAGACTGTGGAAACGCTGATGAACAGAGCGTCGGTTCGCCGGATCGGGCGTTCGTTTCGTAGACTTCACCGTTGTGCCGACGATCGACAGCGTGCTTCAGCGCTTACCCAAGCCCATCAGGGACCTTGCGATCCGGTACAGCGAGTTGATCAAGTTCGCCATCGTGGGCGGTACGACGATGGTGTTCGACCTCGTCATCTTCTACTCGCTGAGCCTGACGGTGCTCGAGCAGAAGCCGGTGATCGCAAAGATCATCTCGGGCGTGCTCGCCACCCTGCTCAGCTATTTCCTCAACCGTGAGTGGGCCTTCAAGCACCGCGGCGGGCGCGAACGCCACCACGAAGCGCTTCTCTTCTTCGCCATCAGCGGCATTGGAGTGCTCATCGCCGCCGGTCCGCTGTGGATCGCGAACAACATCTTCGACATCCGCGACACCAACGAGTCGCTGACGATGGTGGTCGTCATCGACTTCGTGCTGAACTACATCATCGGCAACCTGCTCCAGATGGCGTTCCGCTTCTGGGCACTGCGTCGCTTCGCTTTTCCCGAGGACAACGCGCGCACCATCCTGGAAGTGGACGCCGAGCGCAACGGGGATCCGACCGACGCATCGAACGCGCTCGACTGACCCCCAGTGCGGTCAGCGTGGTTCGCGCCGCGAGAGCGCGGGCGACGATTCGCGCCGAGCGGGCAGGAACACCGAGAACAGTGCCGGCCGCCTGCGCTGTAGTTCCAAGCGTCCGCCGTCGGCCTCGATCAGGGCCCGGGCCAGCGCGAGACCGACTCCGGTCGAACCGGCTCCGGAGAATCCGCGGTCGAAGATGTGGGGTGCCAGTTCGTTGCTCACCCCTGGACCCTCGTCGGAAACCTCGACACAGACCAGTTTCTCTCGCCGCCGGTCGGTCCCCTCGGCGGCGGACACGGCGCGCACGGCAACCGTGCAGGCACCGTCGCCGTGCACCAGAGAGTTGTCGACCAGTACCGACACGGCCTCGCGCAGACGCGAGCCGGTCACCGACGCCTGGAGGTCGGCGTCGCCCTTGAGCACCAGACTCCGACCTGCATCGTCGAAATTTCGCTGCCATTCGACCACCGTGCCGGTCAGTTCCTCGATGACCGATACCTCGTGCGCATCGGCGGCGCCGTCGCTGCGGGAGGAGCGGACGAGTTCGTCGATGGCCAGGGTCAACCGATCGACCTGATCCATCGCCTCGTTCGCCTCGTCGACCACCGCGGGGTCCGGATGGGTGGAGATCTCGTCCAACCGCAGTCGAACGGCGGTCAGGCGGCTACGAAGTTGATGCGAGACGTCGGCAACCAACGTGTGTTCGCGCTGCAGCCGCCCGGCGATCTCGACGGTGGCCGAGTCGAGAACCTCCGACACCCGGTCCAGCTCGGCAATGCCGTGCCGACGCGGGTCCGGCCGAAAGTCGCCCTCGGCCAGTCGGGCCGCCCGCCGCGCGACGTCCTGCAACGGATCGGCCAGTCGCTTGGCGGTGAGCACGGCCACCACGGTTCCTGCCAGCGCGGACGCCAGGACCACCAGAGTCACCGCGCCGAGAGCCTGCCGCTGCAGTGAACGCATGTCGTCGGACGGTACTTCGAGTCGCAGTGATCCCGAGGTCCCCATCGACAACGATTCGACGAGTGGCCGGGGGACGGATGCCTGGCCGATGTCGGCACGGGACGCGGCGTCCTCCGGCGTCGGATAGATGACGACGAGGCGGCCACCCTGCGGAATCGCCAGACGCAGCGAACCGATGTCGAGTTGACCCTCGATCAGTCCGGCCGACCCCTCCTGCGAGATGATCTCCGCGGCCATTCGGTCGAGGCGTGCCTGCAGATCGTTTCGAGTGAAGTCCTCGACCCACAGCCAGGCCGTGTACATCAGCGGCAGCCCGAGCAGCAGGGCCGTCATGATGACGACAGCGAGAATGGAGACCAGGATTCGACGCCGCATCGACGACTAGTCGCTGTTGATGCGGAATCCGACACCGCGAACGGTCGCGATGCGACGCTCCGCCACCGGTCCTTCGTCGCCGATCTTGCGGCGCAACCAGGACATGTGCATGTCGAGGGTCTTGGATCCGCGCAACTCCGCGTCGCCCCACACCTCGCGCAAGATGACCTCCCGCGAGACCACCTGACCGGCGTGATCGAGCAGCACCTTGAGCAACTCGTATTCCTTGTTGGCCAGCGAGATCTCGGTACCTCCGACGAGCACCCGTCGGGCGGCCGGTTCGAGGCGAATGGCACCGACCTCGATCGGAACGTCCTCGCCGGCACCGCGTCGACGCAGGAGCGCTCGAACCCGAGCCATCAGCTCGGCGAGCCGGAACGGCTTGCCCACATAGTCGTCGGCACCGGCGTCGAGGCCGACGACGAAGTCGACCTCGTCCGTGCGCGCGGTGAGCATCAACACGGCCACCTCGGACCGGTTGGCGCGGACCTGACGGCACACTTCGAGGCCGTCCATTCCGGGCAGCCCCAGGTCCAGGATCAGCAAGTCGAATTTGCCGTCGAGAGCACGCTGTAGCGTGGCCGGCCCGGTCTGTTCGACGGTCACGGTGTAGCCCTCGCGCCCGAGGGCACGGGAGAGGGGTGCGGCGATAGCTTCGTCGTCTTCGGCAAGCAGAACATCGGTCACGTCGGCAACCCTACGGTTCGAATGTGAGAACAGCCTGTGTTACCTGCGTTTCCCCGCGCGCCAACCGGGCTTGGACTCGGCCGGTGCATCGTCGGCCATCGGCTCGAATGCTCGGTCCCGATCGTGAACGGACTCGCGACGAAAGTCCATGGAGTCGAATACTTGCTGGTAGAGCAACGAATGGACGCGTTGCACCTGCGGAATGTCGTCGAACTCGAGTGGGTCGTCCGACGCCGACGCGATGATCAGGGTGCCGGTACCGAGCATCCTGTCCAGCAGCCCGTGTCGAAATTGCACGTTGCTGATGCGGCTCATGGGGATGTCGATTCCGGAATGCGTGAGCACACCCTGCCGAACGAGGACCCGACGATCGGTGACGATGAAGTGAGTGCACTTCCAGCTCACGAGCGGAACCAGGCATCGCCACCCGACGATCGCTGCCCACACCACCAGCGCGGCGATCGTGGCCACATCGGCGGCCGTGGATTCGAGTCGGGCACCTGCGACACCGAGGGCGACGCCGGCGAGACCCGTGGCGAGCACGAACGTGATCGACGGCAGGATCAACATCTTCCAATGCGGGTGACGGTGAAGCAATAGCTCTTCCTCGTCGGCCAACGCATCCTGTGGGTAACCCACGTGCACTCCTGACTATTCGCGCCGGATCTGCCCGGGTGAAGATGGTCTCACGAGACAGGTCGGAGATGAGTGACGTCGCCGGCGGCCACCGCGAGAACCGAGGGCGATGCGGAGCCTGCACGTTCGACCTCGATCACGATCCGGCCGTGTTCGTCCACATCGACAGCGGTTCCCACTTCGTGCTCGCCGCCGGGCAGGTCGACACGCACTCGCTGTCCGATGGTGCCGCACCGATCTCTGTATCGGTGCGCCAGCGCCTCGGTATCCCAGTGCGCATCCCGCCACGAATCCACCTCGGCGGCCACCCCGCGCAGAATCGCACGCACCAGGGTGTCTCGATCGAGCACCGCGGCCTGTTCGAGCGCGAGTGACGTCGCCGTGGGCACCGGGAGCTCGGCCTCGGTCATCGAGACGTTCACTCCCAGGCCGATGACCACCGTCGGACTCGGCCCATGGGCGGCTACTTCGGCCAGAATGCCCGAGACCTTCCTACCGCCGATCAGAACGTCGTTCGGCCACTTCAACCGCGCATCGACCTCGGCCACGGTACGCAGCGCATCGACCAGAGCCACGCCGGTCATCAGCGGCAGCCAACCCAGCACCGCCGGGTCGATCCCCGGGAACTTCAGCAGCATCGACAGCAATATCTGCGATCGCGGAGCACCGGAGAACGGACGCGAGTGCCTACCCCGCCCGCTTCCCTGATGTTCGGCGATCAAGGCCGTCCGGTCCGCACGGTCTGCCGCCGCAGCGACGAGGTCAGCATTGGTCGAACCGGTCTCGGTCACCACGTCCACCCGAGACCACGAGGCCTGCGGTCCGTCCACCAAGGCTCGACGGAGTGCGCGGACGTCGAGCGGTGGGCGATCCAGATTGGTCCACATGACCACCAGCATATGGGTTCGGCGCCAACCGACGTCGGCTCGTGAACCACCCTCGGTCGGGGCGCAGATCACACTCGCAGTTAAAGTGTTGCCCCATGACCAGCGTCCAGGATTCCACTGCACCCGGGTCGGCAGATGCACCCGATATCCATACCACTGCGGGTAAATTGGCCGATCTTCGTAAACGTTTGGGGGCTGCGGAGATGCCGTCGGGTGAGGCGGCGGTGGAGCGGGTCCACGCCAAGGGCAAGTTGACCGCGCGCGAGCGGATCACCGCCCTGCTCGACGAGGGCTCGTTCGTCGAACTCGATGCGTTGGCGCGGCACCGATCACAGAATTTCGGGTTGGGTGACAATCGCCCCTTCGGTGACGGTGTCGTCACCGGCTACGGCACCGTCGACGGCCGTGATGTGTGCGTGTTCTCCCAGGACGCGACCGTCTTCGGCGGCAGTTTGGGGGAGATCTACGGCGAGAAGATCGTCAAGGTGATGGACCTGGCGATCAAGACCGGACGACCGTTGGTGGGCATCAACGAAGGCGCCGGGGCCCGCATCCAGGAAGGGGTGGTCTCCCTCGGGTTGTACGGGGAGATCTTCCACCGCAACGTCCGCGCCTCCGGGGTGATCCCGCAGATCTCGGTGATCATGGGACCGGCCGCCGGTGGGCACGTCTACTCACCGGCGTTGACCGATTTCGTGGTCATGGTCGATGGCACCAGTCAGATGTTCGTCACCGGCCCCGACGTCATCAAGACCGTCACCGGGGAGAACGTCACCATGGAAGAACTCGGTGGCGCACACACCCACATGGAGAAGTCCGGGGTCGCGCATTACGTCGCGTCCGGGGAGCAGGACGCCCTCGACTACGTCCGCGACCTCCTGTCCTACCTCCCGAGCAACAATCGGGCCGATGCCCCGCGGACGGTGGCGTCGGATCCTGTTCTCGGATCCATCGAGGATTCGTTGACGGCGGAGGACCTCGAACTCGACACTCTGATTCCGGATTCGCCGAACACTCCGTACGACATGCACGAGGTGATCCGCCGGATCCTCGACGACGACGAATTCCTCGAAGTCCAGGAAGGTCGGGCCCGCAACATCATCGTCGGGTTCGGGCGGATCGACGGCCGGTCGGTGGGGATCGTGGCCAATCAGCCCACCCAGTTCGCCGGCACGTTGGATATCGATGCCTCGGAGAAAGCGGCCCGGTTCGTCCGCACGTGTGATTGTTTCAACGTTCCGATCATCACGTTGGTCGATGTGCCGGGGTTCCTGCCCGGGACGGGCCAGGAATACAACGGCATCATCCGGCGTGGAGCGAAGTTGTTGTATGCCTACGGGGAGGCGACGGTCGGGAAGATCACCGTCATCACCCGTAAAGCCTATGGCGGGGCGTACGACGTGATGGGGTCCAAGCACATGGGTGCCGATGTGAATTTGGCGTGGCCGACGGCGCAGATCGCGGTGATGGGGGCCTCGGGTGCGGTCGGGTTCGTCTACCGCAAGCAGTTGCTCGAGGCCGCGAAGAACGGTGAGGACGTCGATGCGTTGCGGCTGACGTTGCAGCAGCAGTACGAGGACACGTTGGTCAACCCGTACGTCGCTGCCGAGCGTGGGTATCTCGATGCGGTCATCCCGCCCAGTCACACCCGCGGGCAGATCGTGACCGCGTTGCGGCTGCTCGAACGCAAACAAGTGACCCTGCCCCCGAAGAAACACGGAAACATCCCACTATGAGCGGCGAAGCGAATCATGACGCAGTGAGCGAAGCGAATCATGACGCAGTGAACGAAGCGAGTCCTGACGTCGTGAACGACGGTCAGACCGTTGCCGATTCAGGCATGTCCGCGGCAATTCGGGTCGTCAAGGGCAATCCGGACGACGAGGACGTGGCGGCTCTGGTGGCGGTGTTGACTGCGGCGCAGAACGATTCGGCATCGAGCGCGGATTCTCGGCCTCGGGAATTGTGGGGTGCACCGTCGTCGATGCATCGCGGCTTCGCGGCGCAGTCGGCGTATTCGTACGCCGCGTCGGGCCGATACTCGCGGTGACGGTGCCGCCCGTGACGACCCGGGCCGATTCGGTACGACTCGTTCTGGCGTCGGCGTCACCTGCTCGCCTCGGGGTTCTTCGTAGTGCCGGCGTGGAGCCGATCGTCCGGGTGTCGGGAGTCGACGAGGACGCGGTGACGGCCGAACTGGGGCCGTCCGCGTCCGCCGCCACCGTGGTCACCGAACTCGCGCGGGCCAAGGCCGCCGCAGTCGCCGAGACGTTCGCGGATTCTTCGGCGGATTTGGTGATCGTCGGGTGTGATTCGATGCTGTCGATTGCCGGTGAGCTGCACGGTAAACCGCACACCGTCGAGGTGGCCCGTGAGCGTTGGCGGACCATGGCCGGGTCGACCGGGGCGCTGTTGACCGGTCATGCCGTTCTGCGAGTGACCGCCGGAGTCGTGGTGGCGCAGGCTGCAGCGCACAGCTCGACAACGATTCGTTTCGCAACCCCGTCTGCTGTCGATCTCGACGCGTATCTGGCGTCCGGCGAACCTCTGCAGGTCGCGGGAGCATTCACGCTCGACGGTCTCGGCGGCTGGTTCGTCGACAGCATCGAGGGTGATCCCTCGTCGGTGATCGGCATCGGCCTGCCACTGGTTCGTACTCTTCTCGAGCGGGTGGGTACGTCGCTTGCCGCCCTCTGGGACGGCTCGCCGGACGACCCGATCGGGATCTGACCGGCGAGACCTACCTCAGGGCAACAGATCGATCAGCTCGCGAGCCCAGTCCTCGGCCATTGCCTTGGGCTTGATGTTCGACGAGCTGTCGTGCCGAGCGTGGGTGCCGACCTGCTTCGCACCGAGCTCGGTGAGCTTTTCGGCGATGATTTCGCCGCCGCGGTTGAAGGTGTCCTCGTATACCTTGTCTCCCAGACCGAAGACTGCGAACTGCAGTCCTGCGAGGTCGGGGGCATCCTCGACGAGTGCCTCGTAGAACGGCTCCGCGCCGGTGGGGAGCTCTCCGTCGCCGTAGGTGGAGCAGATGACGACGTGGAAGTCGTCCGTGTCGATGTCGGAGACCTCGTACTCGAGCATGTCTCGCACCTCGGCATCGTGATCACCGAGCACGTCCGCGATCTTGTCGGCGACCTCCTCGGCCGTACCGGTCTCGGACCCGAACAACACGACCACTGCCATGGATCGCTCCCCTTTCTCACATGCGCTCGAACACTCGAACAGTCGCAAAAGCATAGCCGTACCGGGGATCCCGCCGAAAATCCGCGTACGCCCGATGTTGTGATTTGTCTCGAGGTCACCAGAATTCGGGAGTCAGGCCCCAGTTCGTGTACTCGGCCTCGACCAGCCCACGCAGGTGCTCCTTGCTGGGGAACGCGTCCGGGTCGAGACCGGTGACGCACAGCGTCGCGCGGTCACCCGAGTCGTTCCACCAGGCACTGACCCCGCCGGCGGTGCGACGGAGCAAGGCCACATCGGTGTTCTGGGTGATCGACCGCATCGCCACTGCCGCGGCGTCGACGCCTCCGATGGTGCGCAGTCGCGCGCCGCGATCGCCGAGGTTCGAGCACAGGCACAGCGGTGCCGAGCCCGATGCCGCCAGCTTGGCGACGACGACGTCGGGCAACACCTGCATCAGTGGTTTGAGCAGCTCGAACACCGATGTCACCGTACTGTCGGCCTGGTCGGTGAACGCCTGCTTGCTCGATGCGCGGATGGCCGTCAGATCGTCGCGGTAGCCCTGTCCCCCGTCGACGTGAATGGACACCCCGGACGTCGCGTTGGCGCGACTGTCTCCGGGTGTTCGGGTGCTGACAGGAAGGGCCACCCGTACCCGGTCCTGCGGACCGACGCGTCCACTTGCGGTGAGAATGCCGAGCACGACCGCGACAAGGAGACTGTTCGAGCTCCCGCCCCTGCTCGCTGCGGCCACGGCCCAGTCCCCCGATGCGCAGTCGACGACCACCGTGCTCGGTACCCACTTGCCTTCTCGTGCCGCGGTGACGGCCACGGCACGGCTCGGCGTCGGGCCGGGTGCCGTGGAGCCCGCTGCTACCTCGTCGGACGAGGTTCGCGAACGTACCGCGTCCACTGCCGTACGTCCGAGCGCTCGCGCCACCCCGGACAATGCCGCACCGATCTGTCCGACGCCGTCCGCGATGTCGGCACGTACCGACGACCGCGGGGGAACGTGGTCGAGCCCGCCGCGAACGAAGTCGTCCGGAGTCGCCCGACCGGCGAGAGCTGCTGCCGCCGCAGAGGTCAGGGCACCGCCGTCACCGACCACGTGCGATCCGACGAGAGAGACCACCGTGCCGCCGCCGTCGACCGAGGTCGCCGACAAACGCCATGCAGGTCCGTCGATGGGGTCCAGCGTCACCGCTGCCTCGTTCTCGATCCACAGATCGATGCCGTCCCGGGCGATCGCGTGTCCGATGACGACCGGGGCGGCGGGCGTGCGGGCCGTGATCCAGCCATCGCGGGCACCGGGCACCGCCGAGCGTCGTACGGAGCGATCCAACGGGCCGGTAGCAAGCAACTGCCACATGGATTCGAGTGCGTCGAGCGGGACGGCCGAGTCGAACCGCCACACGATCTGATTGACCACGGGCACTCCGAGTACGCACTCCATGCGCAGGAACAGGTCGTCGTCGTACGTCAATCTCTCCACCACGAGAGACTATCCCTGCCCGCCCACGTAGGTGGAACGGCCGCAAATGTGTTTCGCGCCATATGTTTTCGTATCGGCTCGGTTCGGACGGTGCTGATAGGTTGGGGCTCTTCCCCACGCCGACACGTCTGCGAGTGCGCCTGTGAAGTTCGTGATGCCGTTCAACGGAAGCCGAGGCGACGTGACCCCCGGTATCGCTCTCGGGCTCGAACTCGCAGATCGCGGGCACGACGTGCTGTTCGGTGCCCCACCGAATCTCACCGATGTCGTGTCGGCTGCCACGGCATCCTCCGAACGTATCGAGGTTCAACCGTTCGGGCCCGACACGCAGCAGCTGTTGGAGTCCGATCTGGTCAGAGTGCGTATCAAGTCTCGAAACCCGCGGACCCGCTTTGCTGCGCTGTCCGAGCTGGCTCATCACGGCTGGGACGACATGACGTCCGAGCTGAACCGAATGGCGGCAGGGTGCGACGGAATCGTCACCGGCTCGCTCGGTCAGGAAATGGCTCTGAACGTGGCCGAAGCGCACGGCACAGCGTTTGTGTCCCTGCACTACTGCCCCCTCAGGCGCAACGATGCAGTGTCGATCACACCGGGCGTGAACCTACCTGCCGTCGTCAATCGGTCGATGTGGGCGGCCCTCGAGGCACTGCGCTGGAAGTCGATGAAGAAGCGCGACAACGCGCAGAGGGCATCACTGGGTTTGCCTCCCACCACGGAGTCGACGCCCGTGAGGTCGGCGCGCTACGGCAGTATCGAGATTCAGGCCTACGAATCGGCGCTGTTCCCCGGGCTTGCCCGACAGTGGGGCCCGCTACGCCCGTTCGTCGGCTTCATCGGCCTGGTCGACGGAGTCACCGAGACGGATCCCGCGTTGCGCCGATGGCTCGACGCAGATACTGCGCCAGTGTATTTCGGCTTCGGCAGCATGCCGGTGCCCGAACCGGCTGCACTGATGCGCATGATCGACAACGTCACCGATCGACTGGGCGTGCGCGCCCTGGTCTGCGCGGGCTGGAGCGATCTGCTGGAGTCCGATTCAGCCGTCCATCGATCGAACCCGAACGTCTTCGTCGTGAAATCGGTCGATCACGCGACGGTCTTTCCGCGCTGCCTGGCCGCGGTTCATCACGGCGGCGCAGGGACGACTGCAGCCTCGGCACGAGCCGGGCTGCCGACCCTGGTGTGCTGGTTCAGCGCCGACCAACCGTTCTGGGGATCGGCGCTGCGGCGCGTAGGAGCCGGGTCGAGCACGAAGTTCTCGACGTTGACCGAATCCGTTCTACAGCAGGGCATTTCCGATCTCATGACCGAAGACGCCCGGCTGGCCGCGCGAGCGCTTGCCGATACGATGACGCCTGCTCGAACGGCGACGGCCGCTGCCGCCGACATCACCGAAGCAGCAGCGCGCGACCGCTGACCCACTCACCAGAAGCGTGCCGAGAGTCCCCATCTCCGAAGCGCCTCGGTCAGGTGTTCACGCAGTATGTGCTCGTCCGGGCATCGGTCGGGGTCCATGGCGTGGACGGTCACGGTCACACTGGTGCCGGTCTCGCTCGACCATGCGGTCAGACCGCCGTCGAGCGAACGAGCGAAGTCGGCGTCGGCTCCGGCGAACGTCGCTCGACCGGACACCGCTCGGGCAGCGATCCCCGCCACCGTCGTGAAGTCGTCGGGAAGAGAACCGAGGTTCGACGCCAGCCCTTCGGCACCGTCGCGGGGCTGCGGCACTCGTGCGACCACCGCGTCGGGCAGCATTTGAACCAGTGCCTGGGACAGGCCGCCCGGAGCGGCACCGGCGGCCTGAGCAGCGGCGAAAGCCGTGAAGGCCGATTTACTGGCGGCGCGGATCGGGCGGAGGTCCAGATCGGTCGGGTCGGCGATCGGCACGTCGATCTTGACGATCTTGGTGGCGTTGGACCGTGTGTCGGATGCGTCGCCGCGATCACTGACGGGCAGGGACCACTGCACCGTGTCTCCCACCGAAGCACGGCCGGCGAGTCCGGACGCAGCAGTCAGGACCGCCACGAACAGCGAATTGGATGTTCCTCCCCAGCGTTCCGCGGTCGATCGCCATGCATCGGCGTCCACCTCGGCAACCACGTGCGGGGATGTCCAGTCCGCCGCAGCCGCTCGCTCGGGTGCTGCCCGGTGTGGTTTCGGCCTCGACTGGGTGGCACCGGCAGGCTCGGAGCGTCCGGACAGAGGCAGAGCCTGCACCGCCGCGTTCACCAGCCATCCACCCGCGGACCGAATTTGCTCGACGGCGTCACCGAAGTCGGAAGCGAGGGCCTCGAGGCCGCCCGGGGCGGAGGAGACACGGGACGCGACGGAGTCGGAGTTCGCCGCACGGAATGCAGCGATCAAGGCGCCACCGTCGGCGACCATGTGCGAGGCGACCAACGACAGCACCATGCCGCCGTCGCTCAGTCTCGTCGCCGCGAGTTGCCAACCCAATCCGGTCTCGGGGTCGATATCGGGATCGATCCGGCCGTCCGCCCATTGCCGCACCATCGAGGGGTCTGTGAATTCTGGATGAAAATCCAGTGAATGAGAGGCGGCCGACGGCACCCACCGATCTCGGGCCGTCGGAATTGCCGATGCCACCACCCTGCGTGCAAGCAGACCGTCGGACAGGTTGTCACGCAGTCTTTCCAGGTCTTCTCGCTGCACGACGTCATCGAACCACCACAGGAACTGGTTGTAGACGGGAAATCCGATGCCGTGGTGCATTCGCAAGAAAAGGTGATCGGCAAATCCAATTCGAGTCACGCGCCGAACCTACTACATCGAAAGAAACGGGAAGGTGGTGCTGTTTCTCGTCGGGCGATTCATTCAATGTTTGCAATAGGTGCCATTCCACCGAGCGGACGCGCGAATGTGACTCCGGTCTCGGGGTGCCGGTCCGGCCCGAGGTCTGGGTTCCGAGCCCGTCACCCGGATCGGCTCTCTCGAATCATCGGGCCCTGACGTGCGGTTACGCTGGAATCGCAATGCAGATGTGTACGAGAATCAGTTTTCCGACCGATGTTCCACCCGTCGGTCAACCCCCTCGACAGTGACAAGAATTACTTTTACGCGTCGCGAAATAGTTTCGCTTTCGCCCTATTGTGAGTGCCGTACTCACGTCGACCGGACGGCGACTCCACGGTCCGTCGAATAGTTGTTCTTTCAATGTCGAAAGCATTGCGAGTGCACCCGATAAAAGCGAGCCGGACCGACGACTTCCGCCGTTACATCCACCACTCGACCGTAATCGAATGCCGATAGACACCACTACTGCCGAATACCGCTGGCCGAGCCCGGAACGGAAGAGGACACCATGGAATACACCGAACTCGCCGACTATCCACTTCCCGCCGGACGCTTGACCGAGTGGGTTCCCCGCGTCGACGACGATCAGTGGGCTCTCGATCCCCGCGGGCTGTCGTTCACGCACGAGGACCATTGCGAGCGCAGCGCGCCGGGCTCCTGGATCGGCACGGTATTCGAGATCCATCGTCGCTACGACGTCGAGGCCGTACGCCGCACCATCGCCGCGTACATGGGTCGGCACGAGGCGTTCCGAACCAAGGTTCGTCGTGACGACCAGTCCGGTTCGTGGCAGCGCTTCACCGCACCGGTCGACGCCGTGCAGGTGACAGATCGCCCACACGCGGAGTCGCGATCGGAAACTCAGGTGTTCGGCCATCTGCAGTCGTGGTTCGGCGACACCGTGTCTCCGACGGCATGGCCGCATTTCGTTCTCGCCACCATCGAACCCGACGACGCGTCCCGCACTCTCGCCGGTGGGCCCGAGGAATCGTTCCTGCTCGCCTTCGCGGCCGATCATTCGGTCATGGACGCATACAGCCAGATCTACGCGATCAACGAGATCGACCGGCTGTACGCGCAGGCCCTCGACGGCATCGACCCGGAATTGCCCGAGGTGGGTAGTTACGTCGACTTCAGTCAGTCCGAACGGGCACTCGGCGACACCCTGACGGCGGATCACGGTGCCGTGCGAACGTGGCAGGACTTCCTCGCTGTCGAGGACGGCCGCTTCCCTGCTTTCCCGCTTCCGTTGGCGGGCGACCGGCCCCGCGCCGACACCGGCCCTGCGCCCCAGAGCAGCATCTCGTCGTGGCTTCTGACCTCCGAACAGTCGGACGGCTTCAATGCGGCGTGCCGCGCTGCCGGATACAACATGCAGGCCGGAATTCTTGCGGCGCTCGCATTGACGAATGCTCGCCTGTCCGGCAGTCGGTCTTTGCGCACGGTGATGCCGATGCACACCCGCGACGAGCAGAAGTGGGCCGCGTCGGTGGGGTGGTACGTCGGCATTCTTCCGATGGAGATCCAGCTCGACAACGCCTGCACCTTCGTCGAGGCACTCGAGGCCGCGGCCACCGCGGGCGCTGCGAACAAGGGCCTGGCCCGTATGCCGTACTCGAAGATCGCCAAGATCCTCGACTCCACCGAAATTCCCCGGTTCGTGGTCTCGTACATCGACCTGCGGTTCCTGCCCGACGCCGCCCAGTGGCAGGGGCGCAAGGGGCGGGCGCTCAGGAGCAACTGCCACGCCGACGACGAGGTCTACTTCTGGGTCAATCGCACACTCGAAGGGCTCAACATCTCGGCCCGCTTCCCTAGTTCGGATGTCGCGTCGACCAATGTCCATCGGTTCATCACCGAGTTCGTCGCGGTTCTGACGGCGGTCATCGACTCCGACGGCGGTAGCGATACGGTGCTCGCGGCGGCCCCGCCGTCGGTCGTCGTCGCCGCGGAATGAGCGTGGACGCAGAATAGGCGTGCACGCAGGAGAAGTAGATGCGGAGTGGACGGAGACGGCGGCGTAGGCAGCCGGTACGTTCCGTCCACTGCGCCCCGACCGGAAGAGTGAAGCGAACATGATCATCACCGCAATGGGCCGCTGGAACCCCGCGCCCGGCCGACTGCTCGAGTGGCATCCCACCGCGGCGGCACAGGCGAGCGCCGCTGCGGCACCGATCGATTCGACTCCACCGTCGTTTCTTCAGGAAGACCACCTGAAGGCAGCGTGGGCAGCGCGCGCACGTGGTGACGTGCACACGGCGTACACCGGGGTGGCCACCGAGATCGACGGCGACATCGACACCGAGGCGATGAGCCGTGCGCTGACTGCGTACGTGCTGCGGCACGAGGGTCTGCGGTGCTGGTTCGAGGTGGACGGCACCGACGTGGTTCGACACCTCGGCGGCCCGGAAGTTGCTCGTTTCGATACCGTCGACGCAGGTGAGACATCCGACGACGAGCAGTTTCAACACTATGTGCGGCAGCGCTTCTCGACCGAGGCCACCGCCGACATCTGGCCGGGGTTCGTCGTCGGAGTGGTATCGAGGCCGGGCAGCTTCACGTTGTACTACGGTGCCGATCACGCGTTCACCGATGGTGGTTCACAGGCTCTGGTCATCAGCGAACTGGCCGATCTGTACGCGATCGAGATCGGGGCGGATGTTCCGCAACCGGCTTCGGCGGGAAGTCACCTCGAGTACGCCGCCGACGAGCGCGCCCGCGCCGCGACGTTCGGTGCAGACTCCCCCGAGATCGCCGCGTGGCGTGACATCTTCACCAGGCACGAGGGCCGTATGCCTCGGTTCCCCCTCGATCTGGGGCTTGCACCCGGCGAACGCGCCCCGGTCCGAATCGTCGAACGCCACCTGTTGGACCGAGAACTGACGGCAGCGTTCGATGCCGCGTGCAAGGCCGCCGGCGCACGGATGAGCAGTGGAATCTTCGCCGCCGTCGGCATCACCGACTTCGAGCTCGCGGGGAACGCGGAGTACTTCGGAATCACGGTGCTGAGCACTCGCCACCACGGTGACTACGGACAATCCCAGGGTTGGTTCGTCAACTTCGCGCCGGTCGCGTTCGACATCGCCGGTCACGAGCGCTTCTCCGACGTCGCCGGCCCGGCGCACGAGGGTTTCGAGCGGGCCAAGCAGATCGCCGAAGCACCGGTCCATGCGGTACTCGGCGCTCTCGCCGCAGACGGCACGCTCGGAAGCGAACTCGCCGTGAGCCCGAACATGCTCTCGTACATCGACTTTCGCTGGTTCCCCGGCGTCGGGCGAGATGCGGACACTCGTGCCAAGCATTTCACCGGCGAGGGCGCGACCTCCAACGCGTCGATGTGGATCAACCGCGACGGTGAGCATCTATATCTGGTGGCGCAGACCCCCGACACGGCCGTCGCTGCCGAATCGGTCGAGCGGTACCACGCACACCTGGCATCGGTACTCGAAAAGATCGCGCGCACAGGCGATTACGTCCTGACGCCCGGTTCGGTTCAGGAGCGGGTCGGTGCGGGTCACCTCGATCACTGAGTACCATCCCGCGGCCGGTGTCGTCGTCGAATTCACCGCCGACGTCACCGGGGATACACAACGGTCCCCGATTCCACCGTCGTTCAATCAACGGTTTCATCTGGGCGATCTGGGCGAGGCTCGGCGAGTATGGATCGCGGGCACGTTCGATGTGCCCGGCCGCATCGATGTCGACGCTCTCGCGTGGGCGTTCGCTCGACTGATCGACCGACACGACACTCTGCGCAGCTCGTTCGTCCAGGCGACCGACGGCCTGGACAGGATGCTCCATCGCCCCGGTTCGGTCGAGATCGCGGTGTCGAACCGGACCGAATTCGGTTGCCCGACCGAGCTACGTGAGCATCTCCGCCGAATACTCGAGTTACGTTGCGACGCACGACGGTTCCCGTCGTACACGTGCGTCGCGATCGACCGGCCCGACGTCTCGACGGTGGTCTGCGCATTCGACCACTCGAACGTCGACGCGCTGTCGATCGCGGTGACCGTGGACGAGGTTCGCGCCTGGTACGACACGTACCGGCGCTGCCCGTCGAATCCGAACATCGAGCTGAGTCCGGTGGGAGGATTCGTCGACTACTGCCGTATCGAAGCAACCGAGCCGGCAGTGGATCGCCATGACGACCGCATGGTGCGGTGGTCGGAATTCCTTGTCCGGTGCGGTGGTACGACGCCGAGTTTTCCGTTCGACCTGGGACTGGCGGACGGTGAGACTGCCACGCAGGCAACCCTTGTCGCGCCGATCCTCGATGCCGACCGCACTGCCGAGTTCGAGCGCCTGTGTACTCGGTCGGGCGGCGGGATGTTCGCCGGGGTCGTGGCTGCGATCGGTCAGGCCTGCGCCGCCATCGGCGGACCGCGGCAGATACCGTTCCTGTTCCCGTTGCACACCCGTCACGAGGATCGGTTCCGGCGGGCGCTGGGCTGGTTCACCACCAACGCCCCGATGACCGTGGACGTCGGCGACGTGCTCGTCGACACGATCGCCGCGGCCCAACGGGAGTTTCGTGCTGCGCTACCGCTGAGCACAGTGCCCATCCCCCAGGTGTTGGCATCCCTCGGAGACACGTTCACCCTCTCGCGAAACGACGTGTTCATGGTGTCGTACATCGACTACACCAGAATCGAGGGCCACCGCCGACTCGAAGAATCCAACGCACACCACGTCAGCAACGCGACGGTGTCCGACGACGCGCAGTTCTGGGTGTCGCGGACAGCCTCGGGTCTGGCTCTGCGGGCACGTTTTCCCGACACAGTCCTCGGCCACTCGGTCATGACTGCGTTCAGCGACGCGCTGGTCGCGCTGCTGGCCGAGGCGACCGACGAGGCCGCCACAACGGCCCTGACACGCTGAGACAGTACCGACGCAGCGCTCTGTGCCTGCGTCTCCCGCCACTCGGTCGCGGTACGGCATAGGATTGTCGACGGAGACCGTTCACCCCCGAGCGGGCCGCCAGCCGAATATCTTCCGTAGGAGCCGATACGTGCCTGTACCAACCGATTCCAACGCAATGTTCGCCGACTACGCGCATCCGGATCGTCTCGTATCCACCGAATGGCTGTCCGCTCATCTCGGTACGCCCGGGCTCCGCGTCGTCGAATCCGACGAGGACGTGTTGCTCTACGACGTCGGCCACATTCCCGGCGCGGTCAAGATCGACTGGCACCTCGACCTGAACGACCCGGTCACGCGCGACTACATCGACGGCGAACAGTTCTCGAAACTGATGAGCCGCAAGGGCATTTCACGTGACGACACAATCGTCGTGTACGGCGACAAGAGCAATTGGTGGGCCGCCTACGCACTGTGGGTGTTCACCCTGTTCGGACACAAGGACGTGCGGCTGCTCGACGGCGGACGTGATGCCTGGTTGTCCGAGAATCGCGACACCACACTCGATGTCCCTGAGTTTCCGGCGACCGACTACCCCGTCGTCGAGCGGAACGATGCACCGATCCGCGCATTCGCCTCGGACGTGCTCGGAGTTCTCGGCTCCGTGCCTCTGATCGACGTACGCTCCCCCGCGGAGTACACCGGCGAACGCACCCACATGCCCGACTACCCGGAGGAAGGTGCGCTGCGCGGCGGCCACATCCCCACCGCCGTCAGCATCCCGTGGGCCAAGGCAGCAGCACCGGACGGTCGATTCCGCTCACGCGCAGAACTGGACGAGATCTACTCCGAGACCTCGGCAACCGACGAGGTCATCGCGTACTGCCGCATCGGCGAGCGGTCGAGCCATACCTGGTTCGTGCTGACGCATCTGCTCGGGTACGAGTCCGTCCGCAACTACGACGGCTCGTGGACCGAGTGGGGCAATGCTGTGCGCGTTCCGATCGCCAGGGGCGAGGAGCCCGGATCGGCACCGGCCGCTCGATGAGTTCCCTTCCAGAATCGTTGGCCGAGATCGTCGAGGATTTCGCCGCAGTCGAGGGCCAGGACAAACTGCAGCTCCTGCTCGAATTCAGCCGGGAACTACCCCCGTTGCCGGATCACCTGGCCCAGGATGCGATGGAGCCGGTCCCCGAATGTCAGTCGCCGTTGTTCCTGTCGGTCGATGCATCCGATCCCGCCCGGATCGAGCTATACTTCAGCGCGCCGCCGGAGGCTCCCACGACTCGCGGGTTCGCCTCGATCCTGGCGCAGGGGCTCGACGGTCTCAGCGCACAGGAAATCCTCGACGTTCCGGACGATTTCTATTCGGCTCTCGGATTGAGCGATGCGGTGAGCCCCCTGCGCCTCCGAGGGATGTCGGCGATGCTTGCACGTATCAAGAGGCACCTGCGCTGACCTCGTGGTCGGCAGCGCCCGGCCTTCGTCTTGATCGATACACGCCGCCGTCGGTAGACTTCGGTAGTGGGCATCGTCGCCCGCTGTCCGAACAATCCCCCGAATGCGTCTGACGAAGGCTGGTTGCTGCCGATATGGAGTTCACCGAGTTGGCGGACTACGCGGTTCCCGCGGGCACGCTCACCGAATGGATTCCCAGTGTCGGCCCGCACGCCCACACTCCCGAAGCCGCCGGGTGGCAGCCCGACCCTCGCCCGACGTCCTACGTCCACGAGGCGCACCTGCGTACCAGCCTGAGCAGCCCTCGCCGCGGGCGCGAGTCGTGGCTCGGCGCGGCGTTCGAGATTGCCGGTCCCCTGGACAAGCACGCCTTCCGGCGGGCGGTGCTGAACTGGATCGACAGACACGAAGCCATGCGGTCGAGCGCATCGATCGACGAAGCCACCGGTGAGATGACCCGGGTGACCGCCGCGCAGGGAGCCGTCGACATCTGGCAGGTCGAGCAGGAACGGTGTGCGCAATCGAGTGAGGTATTCGAGCATCTGCAGTATCTCTTCGATGAGTTCACCTCGCCCCTGATCTGGCCCGCCTACGCGTTCGTCACTCTCGAACCACTGGACGAGACGCGGCCGATCACCGTCTTCTTCGCAGCAGATCACTCGATCATCGACGGCTTGTCCACTGTCCTAGTCGCCCACGAGATCGCGGCCCTGTACGGCGAGGAGCTGGGCGGGGCACCGGCCGCCCTGTTCGAGGCCGGCAGCTATCTCGACTTCGGGTCCTCCGAACGCGAGCGAAACGCCGAGTTGGAACATTCGCACGAGGCCGTCGCGATCTGGCGCGATCTGCTGATCGACGGGGAAGGCCAGCTGCCCGACTTCCCGCTCGACATCGGTGATCCCAGCCCGGACGACGTACCTCAGGGTGGGCTCTCTGCTTGGGTGCTCGACCCCGAGCAAGCCGATTCGTTCTCGGTCGCGTGCCGGAAGACCGGCAACAGTCTGTTCGCCGGATTACTGGGGGTCCTGGCCATCACCGGCGCCGAGCTGGGCGGGGGCACCCAATTTCGGACTGTCACCCCGGTACACACCCGGGACGAGCCGCAGTGGGCGTCGGCACTGGGGTGGTTCGTCGGACTGTGTCCCATCTCGTTCGACATCGCCGGCGCGGAGTCGTTCGGCTCGGTCGTGGCCGCAGCATCGGCCGAGGTGAAGAAGACCAAGCCGATTGCGCGGGTTCCGCTCGATCGGGTGTTCACCACCCTCGGCTACTCGGCCAGGCCACGTTTCGTCGTCTCGTTCATGGATGTGCGGTTCGCGCCGGCAGCAGAGCACTGGCCCGATTGGAACGCGCGTGCGCTGCGCAGCAAGCAGTACCAACACGACGTGTACATCTGGATCAACCGCACACCTCAGGGAATCAACATCGCGGCTCGCTATCCCAACACCGAGCTCGCAACTGCCCGGGTACACGAATACATAGGCACCTTTCGCGCCCTGCTGACCGAGGTGGCCGACACCGGTACCGCCTCCTTCTCTGCCGCAACGTCCCAGCATCCCGATCCCGGGCACTCCGATACCGGGCGGATCGCTACCAGCCAGTAGTCCCATCCTGTCGCCCTGGACGCGCCGCAGCGGCCTGGACCGATTGCAGCGACGACCGAGTCGGTGCTTAGACTCCGACGTGACGTTCGTGACGATGGATGCGAAAAACACATCTGTAGGAGGCTCAGTGCCCAGCCATGCCAGTGCTCAGATCACCAAGGTTCTTGTTGCCAATCGTGGTGAGATCGCGGTTCGGGTGATCCGGGCGGCCGCTGATGCCGGGCTGGCCAGTGTCGCTGTGTACGCCGAACCCGACGCCGACGCACCGTTCGTCCGCCTGGCCGACGAAGCATTCGCACTCGGCGGACAAACCTCCGCGGAGTCGTACCTGGTCATCGACAAAATCTTGGACGCGGCCGCCAAATCCGGAGCCGACGCCATCCACCCCGGCTACGGATTCCTCTCCGAGAACGCCGACTTCGCCCAAGCCGTCATCGACGCAGGTCTGATCTGGATCGGACCGTCCCCACAGTCCATCCGCGACCTCGGCGACAA
This sequence comes from Rhodococcus sp. NKCM2511, assembly GCF_014905595.1. Taxonomy (NCBI): domain Bacteria; kingdom Bacillati; phylum Actinomycetota; class Actinomycetes; order Mycobacteriales; family Nocardiaceae; genus Rhodococcus; species Rhodococcus sp. NKCM2511. The sequence goes on from NZ_BNHJ02000001.1 coordinate 912,284, forward strand.
AGTCACCGCCCGCCACATCGCCGCCCGCGCCAAAGCCCCCTCCGTCCCCGGCACCTCCGAACCGGTCAAAGACGCGAACGAAATCCTCGCGTTCGTCGACGAACACGGCCTCCCCATCGCCATCAAAGCCGCATTCGGTGGCGGCGGACGCGGCATGAAAGTCGCCCGCACCCGCGAGGAAATCCCCGAACTGTTCGACTCCGCCACCCGCGAAGCCGTCGCCGCATTCGGGCGCGGGGAATGCTTCGTCGAACGCTACCTCGACAAACCACGCCACGTCGAAGCCCAGGTCATCGCCGACCAACACGGCAACGTCATCGTCGCCGGCACCCGCGACTGCTCCCTGCAACGCCGCTTCCAGAAACTCGTCGAAGAAGCACCCGCCCCGTTCCTCACCGACGCCCAACGCAAAGAAATCCACTCCAGCGCCAAAGCCATCTGCCTCGAAGCCGGCTACTACGGCGCCGGGACCGTCGAATACCTCGTCGGCCAAGACGGCCTCGTCAGCTTCCTGGAGGTCAACACCCGCCTGCAGGTCGAACACCCCGTCACCGAGGAAACCTCCGGCATCGACCTGGTGCTGCAACAATTCGCCATCGCCAACGGCGAAGAACTGACCATCACCGAAGACCCCGAACCGCGCGGGCATTCGTTCGAGTTCCGGATCAACGGCGAAGACGCCGGACGCGGGTTCCTGCCCGCCCCCGGACCGGTCACCACCTTCACCGCCCCCTCCGGCCCGGGTGTCCGCGTCGATTCCGGTGTCGAATCCGGCTCGGTGATCGGCGGCCAGTTCGATTCGATGCTCGCCAAACTCATCGTCACCGGAGCCACCCGCGAAGAAGCCCTCGCCCGATCCCGCCGGGCGTTGGCCGAATTCACCGTCGACGGCCTGGCGACGGTGATCCCGTTCCACGCGGCGGTGGTCTCCGATCCCGCGTTCATCGGCGACGGCGACTCCTTCTCCGTCCACACCCGGTGGATCGAAACCGAATGGGACAACCAGGTTCCCCCGTTCACCGCCGGGCAACCGATCGACGACGACGAGGCCCTGCCCCGGCAGTCCGTCATCGTCGAGGTCGGAGGCCGACGCGTCGAGGTCTCCCTCCCGGGCGAGCTCACCCTCGGCGGTGGCAGCGGCGGAAATGCCGGTGCGGTACGGCGTAAGCCCAAGGCCCGCACCCGTGGCGGTGCCGGAGCCGGCGCAGCCTCCGGTGACTCGGTGACCGCACCGATGCAGGGCACCGTGGTCAAAGTCGCCGTCGACGAAGGCCAGGAAGTCGCCGCCGGGGACCTCGTCGCCGTCCTGGAAGCGATGAAAATGGAAAACCCCGTCACCGCCCACAAAGCAGGCACCATCACCGGCCTGAGCGTCACCGCAGGCGACGCCATCACCCAAGGCACCGTCCTCGCAGAAATCAAGTGACACCGACGTTCGATGCCGAACGGATCGACCCCCGGGCGACTTTCGGCATCGAACGGCGGCGCGGATAGCGCTACCCTGTAGCAATGTCCGAGCTTCCGGAAATACGTATCGGTACCGCTGATCGGGAGAAAGCCCTCGATGTGCTGGGTCAGCACTTCAGCGAGGGCCGTCTGACGGTTCCCGAATTCGACGAGCGCAGTGCCACAATCGCTTCCGCGACGACGCGTGGACAGCTCGAATCGGTATTCGTCGACCTCCCCACCGCGTCCGGCACTGCGTCGCTCGCACGATCCGACGCCGACGCACCGGCCGTGAAGGACCGCGGAATCGATTGGGCTGCAGTGGTGATGCCGATCGTCATCTTCGGATCACTTGCTCTGTTCTTTCTTACCGATTTCGACCAGAAGTGGCTTTTCTTCCTTCTCATTCCGCTGGCCGGAGCCATCCTGTCTGCGGTAGGACATCCGGCCGACAAGAAGAAAAAGAAGAAGAAGCGTTGAAAGCGCTGCTGTTCGACGTCTTCGGCACCGTCGTCGATTGGCGCACGAGCATTGCCCGCGAGGTCTCCGAAATCTGCGGTCCGGGAGTCGACAGCTATCGGTTTGCCGATCGGTGGCGGAGCCTCTATCAACCGGCCATGGAACAGGTGCGGTCCGGTGGGCGACCTTTCACTCGGTTGGACGTACTGCACCTCGAGTCCCTGCGAACGGTGCTCTCCGAGTTCGAGATCGACCTCGATACGGACGCCACGGCCGACCTCAATCTCGCGTGGCATCGACTCGAGCCGTGGCCCGATTCCGTTCCCGGGCTCACGCGGCTGCGCACCGAGTTCGTCGTAGCACCGCTCTCGAACGGCAACATCTCTCTGCTGCTGGACATGGCCAAGAATGCCGGCCTTCCCTGGGACGCCATCCTCGGCGCAGAACCGGTGCAGGCGTACAAGCCCATGCCCGACGCCTACCTGCGTACCGCAGACATCCTCGGGCTCCGTCCCGACGAGTGCATGATGGTTGCCGCCCACAACAGCGACCTCGCCGCCGCAGCCGAGTGTGGCTTCGCCACCGCATTTGTCGCTCGCCCGCTGGAACACGGCCCTACGCAGACGTTCGACCTTGCTCCCGAAGCCGAGTGGACCTACAGCGCAGACTCGATCGAGTCCCTTGCCGACCGACTCAACTGCTGACAGACGCAGTTCAGATCCTCGCCGCCGGAAGCAGTCGATCGGCCAGCCACCTGTTCACTTCTGCGTGCGATCGGAATCGCACGATCGTCAGGTCCGGTCGGCGCATGTTCAGTCGCTGAACGTGCGCGGCCGTCATCCGATGCGTGTTCCAGGCCCACCGGACGATGTGATCGCGATCGAAAAGTATGCAATGCAGCGGTGGCTCGAAGTTGCCGTTCCACAGCACTGTTCGACCGACCCGACGACGGAGCGTGCGGAAGACGATCTGCCGCATCACCGTTCGACGAGGCAGATCGAGCCACAGGCAGAGGTCGGCCCGATCGGCGAGTCGATCCCGCACAACGCTGTACTGCCACTCGGTGACCCAGGCCGGGCGGGCGATGAACTCGTCCACGTCCTGCTCGAACGTGGCACGGGGCGTCCAGTCAGGCCCGTGATAGAGGCTGTCGATCTCGATGTGTTCGATTCCCAGAATCGATCCGAGACGAGCCGACAACGTGGTCTTACCGGAACCGGATGTTCCTGCCACCACGATTCGCGAGGGGCGACGCGATAACGCGTCGTTCGGTCCGAGAATCACGACTGTTTTCGCCCTCTACGGCTGGGCACAGAGCGCTACGATCGCGTCCGCCATGTTGCTCACGAAGTGTCGACGCACCGTTTCGGGCAGCCGGTCGAGTGAGAGGTACGGGTTCAGGTCTTCGAGCTCGACCAACAGCAGCGTTCCGTCGACGGTGCGGCATGCGTCCACCCGCGTGATTCCGTGGTCGATGTCGTTCCAGTCGACGAAACGTTGCGCGAACTCTTCGTCCTGAGCAGTACTCGAGTACGGCTCCAACTCCCAGCGTCGGCCGGGGTCCGGGGCGTACAGGGCGTATTGCACTGTGCGGCCGATGAAGTAGAACGACACTTCGTAGACAAAATCGATCCGCGGCTGAATCAATGTGCCCGGCTCGACTTCCGACAGTTCGGCGCGTCCGATCTGACGCATGCCGATCGAGTCGGCACCCCATTTAGGTTTCACCACATAGGTATTCACCTCGGGTAAGCGCGAGACGCCCCGCGGATCGTCGACGGTAGGTATGACCGGAAAACCATCTGCGAAAAGATCGACCAGGTACTGCTTGCCTCTTTGGTCGCCTTTGCCGGTCAGCTGGGTGAAAACCTTCGTGCCGTTCTCGCGCGCACGGCGAGCAAACGCGTCGAACGCTGCCTGGTATCCCAGCACAGGTCCGGAGTTCCGAACGACGACAGCATCGAAGCCATCCATCAGTGCCAGCGCATCGAGCGGGTGACACAGCGCGATGTCGACCCACTCACGAAGCTGCGAAGACAAGAAGATGTCTTCGTCGCAGTAGCGTCGGCCCCTCGACAGATACGCCAAGTCAGTCACGAACAGAACGCGTGGACGGGGTGCACACATCGGGCAGATCCTACCGGTCTTGAGACGTCACGATGTTCGCTTGCGGGCCAACAGAAATGCCTGCGATGTCGACTCGTATCCCATCGGAGCTCGATGCACGCGGACGTCCACCTCGAAGTTCGCCTCGACGAGCATGCCCGCGACCGCGTCCGGGTCGAGTCGGTATGCGTCGTACGAGACCGAGTGTCCGTACGCCTGCTCGAGTCGGACTCGCTCGTTGCCTGCTTGAAATGCCAACAGCAGCAGACCTTCCGGCACCAGCACCCGATGCAATTCGGCGAATATCGTCGACAATTGGTGCGGAGGCGTGTGGATGATCGAGTACCAGGCGACGATCCCCGCCAGGGTGCTGTCCCCCGCCTCCAATTCCTCCATCGATCCGACCTCGAATCGCAGGTGTGGGTGTTCGCGCCGCGCGACCTCGATCATGTTGGGCGACAGATCCATTCCTGCTACGTCGACGCCGAGGCAGTGCAAATGTTCGGTGATGCGGCCGGTTCCGCATCCCACTTCGAGAACGTCGCCGCTCGACACTCGGTCCGCAAATGTCGCCAACAGTCCGTGCTCGAGATGTCGCCCGTCGAGTTCGTCGCGAACCAGGTCGGCGTAGCTCTCGGCAACGGTGTCGTAGGCGGCCCTCGTCATCGAAACATGCTGCTGCTCGGTCACAGTGGCTACGGTACCGGCTCACCCGGCGTCGACAGGTAGGAGTGCGTCAGCATCTCGAAGAAGTGCCCGGTCGGGTCGCGGAAGTACACTCCGCGGCCACCGTGGTCGGTGTTGACAGTGCCGGGTTCGGTCATCCGAGGATCGGCCCAGTGCTCGACGCCGCGGTCGACCAGCCTGGTGTAGGCCGCGTCGAACAGATCGTCGCTGACCCGAAAGGCATAGTGCTGACACTGAATATCGTCGAAGGGGGGCTCGGCGAACTGAACGAGCGTGCCGTCGGTAAGTTGGACGTTGACGAACGGGCCCCACGAGGGTGCCTCCGGCAGGTCGAACAGTTCGCGAAAGAACGCCGCCGACGCAGAACTGTTCTTCGCAGCAATGATGGTGTGATCGAACGAAACGGACATGCGCTGCCTCCTGGGCAGTACGACGCCTCAGTGCCTGACGCAGTCCGTCATCGACACGCGACGCTGCCGTCGATGCTCGCACGGTCCCCGAATCCGAGTCAACCGGTGAATTCACGGCCGCGATTCGGTCTCCTTCTACGACAGCGTTGTCGAGGAGAGAATCCCAGCATGGTCGGCCGACTTCTGTTCGTTCACGGTGCCGGCGGCTACGTCGACGACACCGAGCTGGCGCAGGGGTTGGCTAAGGCGCTGCGCCTGGACCTCGTCATGCCGGAACTGTCCGACAGCGATATGGGTTACGAGGCCTGGGCTGTGCCGATTCGGAAGCTGCTCGACGACGCAGGACCTGCGGACCGCGTTGTCGCGCATTCTTTCGGAGCCACGATCGTGGTTCGGGTCCTGGCCGAAGCGATGCGCGCCCATCCGGAGCGAGCCACGCTGCTGGCCATGCCGGACTGGAGTCCGCAGGGCTGGGACGTGGCGCAGTACGCGCTCACCGGCGAACCGCGGACCGACCTGACGTTGCTGCACTGCCGAGACGACGAGGTCGTCCCTGTGTCGCATCTGGCAACGAACTCGAAGGCTCTGCCGTCGGCGACAGTGATCGAATTGCCGACCGGTGGTCACCAGTTCGTCGGCGTGACCGAGACGATCGTTGCCGACATTCGGTAGCTATCGGTAGTCGTGGTCGATTCCCGTTGCCCATTGCGAACATTCGACGGCGATCACGTCGTCCCTCCCCCGCAGGAAGTCCCGCGCCCCCGAGTCTCCCGACGCCGATGCCGCAGCTGCCTCGAGGTGTCGACGCGCCAGAACGACCGGATGACCTGGGCGGCCGTCGAACACTGCCCTGGCCAGACCCGTCCGCGGTGCGGCGTCGAGAACGGCGTGGACGACCTCCGGTCCGACGTCGGGTGTGTCGACCACGTGAACCACCACGTACTCCGCGTCCGATGCGGCCGCCAAGCCGGCGGTGAAGGATGCGCTCATTCCCTGCTCCCAGTGGGGAGCGTGTACTGCGGTGGCGCCATCGGGCACAGTGACGTCGGCCGCGCCCAGCACAACGATCACCTGGTCACAACCACCATCGGTCAGTGCCTGCACGGCCGTGCGAAGCCACAACCCGTCGTGAGCGAGCACTTTGGGCGATCCGTATCGCGTTCCGGCACCTGCAGCCAGGACCACTCCCACGACAGCGTCGGACATCGTCACTCCTTCTGTCGTCCTGCCGAGTCTTGGATGATCGCACAACACGCGCCTCGAGCGCGGCGGAAACTTTGTGCTCGCTCGACTGGCGGCAGCGGTCGCAATGACCGATTCTTGGTGCACTTCTCCTGCAGCGTCGCAGGAATCCACCCTGTTGCGTCCGCGAGGTGCCCACCGATGTCCGTCAAGCCCATCACACGCAAGCGCGTCCATCCCGTCGACGAAGTGCTTCCTGTTCCCAAATTGGCCGCGTACGGGTTTCAACACGTGGTCGCGTTCTACGCCGGTGCCGTTCTCGTACCGATCATCATCGGCAGTGCAATCGGGCTGACCAACGAACAGCTGATCCATCTCATCAACGCGGACCTGTTCACCTGCGGTATCGCGTCGATCATTCAGTCGGTCGGGTTCTGGAAGATCGGTGTCCGGCTCCCACTTCTGCAGGGCGTCACGTTTGCCGGTGTGTCGCCGGTGATCGCGATCGCACTGGCCAACGGCGGCGGCACCGAGGGGTTGCTGTACGTCTACGGTGCCGTCATCGTCGCCGGTCTGGTCACGTTCTTCATGGCACCGTACTTCAGTAGGCTGCTGCGCTTCTTCCCACCGGTGGTGACCGGAACCGTCATCACGATCATCGGTGTCGCGTTGCTGCCGGTAGCGGTCAACGATGCGGTGACCAATCCTGCGACACACGAACAGGATCCGACCAACGGTCGATGGATGGCGTATGCGATCGGCACTCTGCTGATCATCGTGCTGATCCAACGGTTCTTCAAGGGCTTCATGGCCACCATCGCCGTCTTGCTCGGTCTGGTCATCGGCAGTGCCGTCGCATTCGTGTTGGGGGACATGAACTTCGACGGCACCGCGGAAGCATCGTGGGTCGGATTCACCCAGCCCTTCCTGTTCGGTGTGCCCAAATTCAGTGTCGTCGCCATCATTTCGATGATCGTCGTCATGCTCATCATCGCGGTCGAAACAACCGGCAGTGTGTATGCGACGGGCGAGATCGTCGGCAAGCGCATCAAGAAGGACGACATCGCTGCCACGCTGCGGGCCGATGGAGTCGCCACCGTCATCGGCGGCACGTTCAACTCGTTCCCGTACACGGCATTCTCGGAGAACGTCGGCCTGGTCCGACTGACCGGTGTCCGTAGTCGGTGGGTGGTCGCCAGCGCGGGCGGCATCATGATTCTGCTCGGTCTGCTGCCGAAGACGGCGGCCGTCGTCGCCTCCATCCCGCCACCGGTACTGGGCGGTGCCGCACTGGCCCTGTTCGCGACGGTCGCCGTAGTCGGAATCCAGACTCTGTCGAAGGTGGACTTCACCGACCATCGCAACTTGATCATCGTCGCCACCAGTCTCGGACTGGCGATGCTCGTCACCATCCAGCCCACCGTTTCGCAGGGCGTACCGGATTGGCTCGAGATGCTGTTCGGCAGCGGAATCGTCCTGGGCGCAGTCTCTGCCATCGTCCTCAACGTGCTGTTCTTCCACATCGGAAATCGTGGTCAGGCCGTGGCCGGCGGTCCGGGTGCAGGTATCACCCTCGACCGGGTCAACGAGATGTCGGCCGAGGAGTTCGCCGCCACGTTCGGCGGTCTGGTGCAGGGCACCCCGTGGGTAGTCGAGCGTGCGTATCAGCAGCGCCCGTTCGCCGACGCCCACGGTCTACGTGAGGCATTCCAGGAAGCACTGTTGGCCGGTACCACCGAGGAACAGATCGAGCTGATCAACAGCTACCCCGACCTCGGCAGCGAGGATGCGACGGGCACCCTCAACGCTGCCGATCACGTCGGATTGTCCAACCTCGAGGAGGACGAACACGAGAACATCGTCCAGCTCGCCGCCGAGTATCGGCGACACTTCGGATTCCCGTTGGTGATCTGCGCCCGAGAGACCGAACGCTACGATCGGGTTCTGGCCAACGGATGGTCGCGGGTGGAGAATGCGCCGTCGGCGGAGCGATCTTTCGCGATGATCGAAATCGCCAAGATCGCGAACTATCGGTTCGACGATCTGGTTGCGGACGCCAACCCCATCGCGGCCGCGCGGTTCGGCCGGATCAACGACTTCAGATAGCGAGCGAGATGTGCTGCACGAATGGATAGGACTCGACGGGTTCAACAAGCTCTCCGATCGACAGGCGATGCATGCACTGTTCGAGTGCTGCGCGTCCTCGATCTGGGCCCGTCGAGTCGCCCAGGGTAGACCGTTCGCCAGCCGAGACTCTTTGTTGGACAGAGCAGATCGGGTACTTGCCGAGCTGCCGGAGGCCGAGATAGATCATGCACTCGACGGCCATCCCCGGATCGGGGGCACTGCGGACAACCCGTCGTCGAAGCGTGAGCAGGCCGCAGTGACCACTGCGGGCACCGAAGTACGCGAGAAGCTGGCGGCGGGAAACCGCGCGTACGAGGACAAGTTCGGGCACGTGTATCTGGTGTGCGCGACCGGCAGGTCGGCCGAGGAGTTGCTCGCTATCCTCGAGGAGAGGCTCGACAACGATGCCGAAACCGAAAGACGGGTGCTCCGCGTGGAACTGGCCAAGATCAACCGAATTCGCCTCGGCCGCGTGCTGGGACCGACGCAGTGACCGGGCTGTCCACGCACGTGCTCGACGCCACGGCCGGTACACCGGCGGTCGGCATGCGCGTGCGGCTGTTCCATTCCGAACAGGGCGAGATATCGACGGCCACCACCGACGGAGACGGCCGCATCGGTGAGGTGATTCCCGGACCTGTCGAACCGGGCGTGTACCGGCTCTCGTTCGACACGGAATCGTATTTCGAGGCGACCTCGACCCCGAGCTTCTACCCCGAGGTGTCCGTCTCCTTCACCGTCACCGACCCCGACGCCCACTATCACGTGCCGTTGTTGTTGTCCCCCTTCGCATATTCGACCTACCGCGGGAGCTGACATGACCGACCTGACCGGAAAGATCGTTCTGGGAGCCAATCAGTACGGCAAAGCCGAGAACCGGGTGGTGCGGATCTATCGAGATTCTCCGCGACACGAGATTCACGACATCAACGTATCGAGTGCGCTGCGTGGCGATTTCTCTGCCGCACACCTGGCCGGCGATCAGTCCGCCGTTCTGCCCACCGACACCCAGAAGCAGACCGCGTACGCGTATGCCAAGACCAAGGGTCTGCTCCACCTGGAGAGCTACGGGCTCGACCTCGCCCGTCACTACGTCGACGACGTCGAGCCCGTCGACGGTGCCCGTATCGAACTCGAGGAGTACGCCTGGGCACGTGCGGTCGTCGACGGCGTCGAGCACGACCACACGTGGACCCGCAAGGGCGAGGAAATTCGCACCTCGGCCGTCACGGTCGAGGGCAAGGGCGAGGCGCAGCGAACCTGGGTCGTCAGCGGTTTCAAGGAAATGGTGATTCTCAAGTCGACGGGTTCGGAGTTCCACGGCTTCTTCGAGGACGATCTGACGATTCTCGAGCCCACGACCGACCGAGTGATGGCGACGTCGCTGACAGCGCAGTGGCGCTACACCACAACCGATGTCGAGTGGGATGCGGTGTACGCGGGCGTCAAGGCCGCGATGATCGAGCGATTTGCCAACCTGCAGTCGCTGGCTCTTCAGCAGACCCTGTACGCCATGGGCGAGGCGGTACTGGAGAAGTATCCGTTCATTGCCGAGATCTCGATGTCGGCCCCCAACAAGCACCACTTCGTCTACGACTTGGGCAAGTTCGGCATCGAGAACAACCTGGAGGTGTTCAACGCCGACGATCGGCCCTACGGTCTGATTCAGGCGACGGTCGAACGAGAGGACGCTCCGGACGCCGGAAGTGCGTGGCGCACATACTCCGTCGTCGGGTAACGCATTGCGCTCACGTGTGCAGTGCCGCAGACCATTCCACCAGCGGGCTCAGAGCACGCCAGGCGTCGCGTACTTTCATTGCTGCCTTGGGGCTTTCGAGCCACGCGGGTGAGCCGAAATGTTTGCCGGCAGTCAACGTCTTGTGCCGCAGCAGATCGATGCGCGGATGGTCGACCTCGTAGCCCCGCGGCTTGGTCTTGAGCACGTCGCCGCCGATCTCGAACCCGGATTTGGTCAGAGTGGCCAGTAGCGCCTCGAGTTCGGCTCCGCGTACGTCGTCGTCGACGGTCTTGCGGAAACGCGCGATCGAGTCCGGGGAGCTGTTGTAGAAGCCGCCTGCGACGAACAATCCGGCGGGATCGATCTGGACGTAGTAGCCGAGGCTGTCGCCCCGTGCGACGAACCCGCCCTGGTGACTCTTGTACGGGGTCTTGTCTTTCGAGAATCGAACGTCCCGGTACGGCCGAAACAGTTTGGCGCTACCGAATTCGGGTTCCAGGTACGCCAGCAACGCGGTCATCGGTGCCTTGACGGCACTGTCGTAGACGTCCTTGTGTTCGTTCCACCAGAGTTTGCTGTTGTCGGCTTCGAGGTCTTCGTAGAAGTCCAGGGCGGTGAAGGGGATTCCGGTGAAGCCTGCAGTCATTTCCCCATTATGCAGCGCCGTGGACCGACGCCCGAGGCATGGATTGCAGGGCGAGGTAGACATCCAGTCTGTCCGCAGTGGAGCCGAGATCTCGCCCCAGCAGTTCCTCCACGCGTTTGATGCGATATCGGACGGTGTTGAGATGGACGTGCATCGACTCTGCGGTTCGATGCCAGGACCCTCCGTTGGCCAGAAACTCCCGCAGCGTGTCGGTCAGGTCGGCGTCGGTGCGTCGGTCGTGCTCGAGCAGCGGCGCGAGGACGTGCTCGACGAACGATTTTCGTACGTCGTCGGGAAGCGCCGACATCATCGATACTGCCGAGGTCGGCTTGGTGCCTGCGGTGACCGTCACCGCCGCGGATCCCTGCCTGCTGAGTTCGAGAGCGTGACGAGCCGACCTCAGTGCGCCGTCGATGGTCAGCCCGGTGGCCACGGCGCTCACGCCCACATGTATTCGGCTGGGTCCGATCCCGGAGCGCAACCGGGACAGCCGAATGCGGATGGTCTGCGCGAACAGTGTGTCGTCGGTATTGACGACAGCGACGATGTCGCCGTGCGCGCTGCATCCGACACACCCACCGCCGAAGGAGGTCAGGGTGTCACCGACCACGGATCGGAGCATCTCTCGCAGGTCGACGCGACCGCTGTGGGCAACTCTGACGACGACGAGCGGCCTGTCGGGGTCGACTCCTGCCTGGCGCAGCCTGGTCAGCGCCTCGAATCCGGTGCTGTCGTGTTCGATCAACGCCACGGCTTGGTCTGCGATCTCACGCCGCACCAGACGTCCTTCTTCACGCCGGGCACGATCGAGCGCGGCGATGGCTGCGAGTTGCCCGAACGCCTCGGAGACGTCGGGAGAGAACGAATCCATGTCTCCGGCCACGGCCAGGAACCATCGCGTGGTGCGCTGTACGAGCGATGGCCCGACGCCGAAGACACTGTAGGTCGAGCCATCAGCGAGAACGGTTGTCGTAGGAAGTGTTTCGGACGAGAGTGCCGCGTGCGTCAAGGTGTCGACATCGGCGTCGGACAAAGCAGATGCCTCGGTGACCAACCGACGCCCGGTGGCGGTGTAGATCAGACACGCCATTCCCGTTTCTCTGGAGATGTGCAGTGCCAGTTCGTCGAGGGCTCTGCCGTCGGCGACCGCGGTGAGCAACTGGCGTTGGCGCACGAGCGAATTGTTCAGCGAGGCAATTCGATCACCGGTGACCCGGCCGACGAGAAATTCGGTGACCTCACCGAACGACACGGTGTCGGGAACAGCGAGGAGCGGCAGACCGTGTCGCTCGCATGCGTCAACGAGATCGAGCGGAATGTGTCCGAGCAACCCCTCCCCCGCGGCCAATGCCGTCGCACCGGATTCGGCCACCGATCGAACGAACACTTCGCTGTCGTCGGGCGTGCGCCGCCATACGAGTCCGGTGATGACCAACTCGCCGCCCGCGATGTATCGGGACGGGTCGGGTAGGTCGGTGGTGAACGTCCACCGCAGGGTACGTCCGAGGGCGTCGCGATCGGAGGTGAGCAATCGGATGCCCAGGTGCGAGGCATCGAGTAGGTCTCCGACGTACATCGCTGAACCTCCCGCCTCGTGTGTTCGGCCGTGCCGGAGGCAAAGATAAGCGCGGGTTGTTTCCGCCGAGTTTCGGGCGTATCGCGTGAGCACCGAGATCGGTAACAGAAAGTCACTACAGTTCGAGAAGGCGCACCGGGCGGTGAATCCGGGCCGGCGAGAATGAGGTGAACGAAGCCATGGATCTCGGCACTGTCGATCGTGTTCTGCTTCCCCGCTCGCGTGCGGATCTGCCGCCGGGCAGCGCGGACGCCGCGGTAGTTGCGGGCGGCACGTGGCTGTTCTCGGAGAAACAGGACCACCTGACCACCCTGATCGACATCACGGCCCTGGGATGGGAGCCGTTGATCGTCGACGAGAACGGACTCGGGATCGCAGCGACGTGCACGATCGAGACTCTGGCTCGATTCGAGTCCGCCTTCCCCGCAACCACCTTGTTCCCTCGGTGTGCAGCCGCCCTGCTGGCCTCGTTCAAGATCTGGAAGACGGCCACAGTCGGCGGAAACGTAGCGCTCGCCCTGCCTGCCGGAGCCATGATCTCGTTGACTGCCGCCCTGGACGGCGTCGCAGGGGTGTGGTCGGCACACGGCCCCGAGCACGACTACCGTCTGCCGATCGACCAGCTGGTCGTCGGCCCCCAGACCACGGTGCTCCGACCCGGGGATGTGCTGCGCAGCATCGACGTTCCGCGGCACGCCCTCGAGTCGAGAACGGCGATGCGCACGATGTCGCTCTCACCTCTCGGCCGATCGGCGGCGGTGGTGATCGGCCGCGTCGACCCCGACGGCACATTCGTGTTGACCGTCACCGCGTCGACCGTTCGTCCGTTCGTACTTCGGTTTTCGGCTGTACCGACGGCGCACGAGCTCGACGACGCCCTTGCCGACACTATCGGCCCGCAGCACTGGTACGACGATCCCCATGGTGCGCCGGATTGGCGTCGACACATCAGTTGCGCTGCGGCGCAGTCCATTCGCGAGGAGCTGTCATGATCGTCGACCTCAACGGCGTACCGACCGAGGTTGCCGCGCGACCGGGTCAATGTCTGCGCACTTTGCTCCGCGAACACGACCGTTTCGAGGTCAAGAAGGGCTGCGACGCCGGTGACTGCGGCGCGTGCACGGTCCTCGTCGACGGAGAACCGGTGCACTCGTGCATATTTCCCGCCTACCGCGCGGCCGACAGGTCCGTCACCACCGTGGCCGGGCTCGGCACCCCGGAGGATCTGCACCCGATGCAGCGCCGGTTCGTCGAGGCCGCCGGATTCCAATGCGGGTTCTGTACGGCCGGGATGGTCGTGACCGCGTCGACCCTGACCACGGACGACAGGGACGAGCTGCCGGCAAAATTGAAGGGAAACCTGTGTCGCTGCACCGGGTATCGCGCCATTTCCGATGCCGTGTGCGGGGTGGTCAACACCGAGAAGGTGGCCGACGGTCCGGCATGCGGGCGTTCGCTCGAAGCCCCCGCAAGCACACGGATAGTCACCGGAACCGAGCAGTACACGCTCGATCACTCCCCGCCCGGGCTGCTGCACGCCAGTGTTCTCGGCAGTCCGCATGCCCACGCGCGGATCGTCTCCATCGATACCACGGCCGCGGAGCAGGTTCCGGGAGTGCAGCTGGTGCTCACCTCGAAAGACAGCCCGGCGGTGGCATTTTCCACGGCCAGACACGACAGCCGCGTCGACGACCCCGACGACACCCGGGTACTCGACACCGTCGTCCGGTTCATCGGCCAACGTGTGGCGATCGTGGTCGCAGAGTCGATCGCCGCCGCGCAGGAGGGCTGCCGCGCCCTGATCGTCGAGTACGAGGTGCTACCCGCCGTGTTCGACCCCGAGTCGGCACTCGCCCCGGACGCACCGAAGATCCACGGCGACAAGGACACATCGGCTCGGATCGCCGACCCGTTTCGAAACCTGGTGGCCGAACTGCACGGCAGCACCGGTGACGTCGACGCCGCGGTACGTGATGCCGCGGCCGTGGTCACCGGGCGATGGACGACTCAGCGAATTCAGCACGTGCACTTGGAAACTCACGGCACCATCGGTTGGCTGGACGCCGACGGCCGGCTTCATCTGCGCACCAGCACCCAGGTTCCCTACCTGGTGCGCGACGAGATATGCGAGATCTTCGGCCTCCCCCGGGATCGTGTCCGCGTGTTCACCGCACGGGTGGGTGGCGGGTTCGGCGGCAAGCAGGAACTACTGACCGAGGACGTCGTCGCCCTGGCCGTTCTGCGGACCGGTCGGCCGGTGCAGTTCGAGTTCACCCGCACGGACGAGTTCACGGTCGCACCGTGCCGACACCCGTTTCGCGTCGACGTCACCGCCGCCGCGAGCGCCGACGGCGTGTTGACCGCACTGTCGATCGACGTGCTGACCGACGCCGGGGCGTACGGCAATCACAGTGCCGGAGTGATGTTCCACGGGTGCGGCGAATCGGTGGCGATCTACCGGTGCGCCAACAAAAAGGTCGACGCGAAGACCGTGTACACCAACAACATTCCATCCGGTGCCTTCCGCGGCTACGGACTGGGGCAGGTCATGTTCGCGATCGAATCGGCCATCGACGATCTCGCCCGAGAGCTCGCTGTCGACCCGTTCGAGTTCCGCCGCCGCAACGTGATCGTTCCCGGCGACGAGATCGTCGCCGCGCACCTCGAGGGCGACGACCTGCAATTCGGCAGCTACGGTCTCGATCAGTGCATCGACCTCGCCGAGAACGCCATCAGGCAAGGCAACGGCGAGCCTGCGCCGCCCGGCTGGAAGATCGGTGAGGGAATGGCGGTGGCCATGATCGCCACCATTCCGCCCCGTGGCCACCGCGCCGAGGCCACCGCGTCGCTGCTGCCCGAAGGTGGCTACGAGATACGCGTCGGAACAGCGGAGTTCGGAAACGGGACCACCACCGTCCACACCCAGATCGCGGCCAGCGAGCTGTGCACGTCGGTCGACCGTATCCGCGTCGTGCAGTCCGATACCGAGTCGGTCACCTACGACACCGGTGCGTTCGGCTCGGCGGGAACCGTGGTGGCAGGCAAGGCGCTCTACGCCGCTGTGCGCGAGTTGTCGGCCCGCATCGTCGAGGTCGCCGCCACCGCGTCCGGGCGCCGCCCTTCGGACTGCACGTTGGGGCCCGAGGGGGTGCGGTGCGGAGATCGCTTCGTCCCGTTGGACGACGTACTGGCATCGGCGGGCGGCACGTTGACGGCGAACGGCAACAGCGGCGGACTCCCGCGATCACTGGCGTTCAACGTGCAGGCATTTCGGGTGGCGGTCGACGAAGCGACCGGTACGGTCGCGATCCTCCAGTCGGTGCAGAGCGCCGACGCAGGCACCGTGATGAACCCGCAGCAGTGCCGGGGCCAGGTCGAAGGCGGTGTCGCGCAGGCCATCGGCAGCGCACTGTACGAGGAGATGCGCACCGACGGTGCGGGGCGAATCACCACCGACTCCATTCGTAGCTACCACGTTCCCCAGTTCGCCGACATTCCACGAACCCAGGTGCTGTTCGCGGACACCTACGACCGATTGGGCCCGTTCGGCGCGAAGTCGATGAGCGAGTCACCGTACAACCCCGTCGCCCCCGCACTGGCCAACGCGATCCGTGACGCGGTGGGAGTGCGCTTGCACCACTTGCCCATGTCCTCGGACCGCGTCTGGCGAGCGGTCAACGATCGTAGAACGTCTGCAGAATGATCGTGCTGCGCGTCTGCACGTGCGCCGTAGCGCGAATTTCCTGAAGTAGATGTTCGAGGGCGCGCGGCGACTCGACGCGCACCATCAGGACGTAGCTCTCTTCGCCTGCAACCGAGTGACACGACTCGATGGCGGTCAGATGCTTCAGTCGTGCGGGGGCGTCGTCCGGCCGAGCCGGATCGATCGGAGTGATCGCGACGAACGCCGACAACGGACGCCCCAGAGCTTCGGGATCGACCTGCGCCGTGTAGCCGCGAATGACTCGTCGCGACTCCAGGCGTCGAACGCGCGACTGGACAGCAGACACGGACAGAGACGCCTTCTCAGCCAACGTCGCCAACGTCGCGCGGCCGTCCGAGATCAATTCGTCGACGATCAGGCGGTCGACGCGATCGAGGTTTTCACTCACGTGCGCAATCTAGCTCAGATCCCCGCCGATGCCCCTCTGCCCTCACGAGACATGACCCTCTGCTCACACGAACAGCGGGGGCAGGGCCAGAACCATGACCGCCGACCAGCTGACATGCGTCAGGATCGGTGCCAGAATTCCGCCCGACGCGCGACGTTGCAGCCCCATCACGTAACCGAGCAGCACGGCGGCGAAGCCGAGCATCGGGTTGCCGGACGCGAGGGTGGCGATGGTGTAGACGACCGTCGAGATGATCACCGGATGTTTGACTCCGATGGCCGAGTACAAGGCTCCTCGGAAGAAGATCTCCTCGGCGACACCGTTGAGCAACGCGATGAACACGATCAGTACCAGCGACCCCACTCGGGCGTGTGCGAGCACGTTCTCGGTGAAATCGGCGAGCGGCGGAATCTGACGGACGACGAGGCCGCCGAGCATGAACACGCCACCGACGGCGAGACCGATGAGGATGGGGGTGACGATCGGCCGCCGGATGGACCCGCCCACCTTGATCCGTCCGAGGTGCAGCGGCCCCGACAGACATCCACCGATGATCCACACTGCGGCCAACACGAGCGTCAATGCGTAGAACGACGGGTCACCCGGTTCCACCTTGAGCGAGAAATACAGCACCGTCGCCCCGATCACCAGTGTGATCAGCACGATGATGCGCCGTTTCCTGAACGCCGCGTCGGACTCCCGGTGGTCGCGCTCGACAGGATCGACCAGAGCGGACTTCATCACGTTCAGCGCGGTCGTCGACCACGTTGCCATCATGCCTCCTCAGTATCGGTCAGTCGGCGCACGACCGACTTAGCGCGTCGGTTCACACTCGCAGCCACATCGAGGTTGGTACGCACTGCTGCTGCCACGGGCTTCGATGCCAGCAGTCGACGGCCGCCCAGAGCCTCGACCAGACCCCAGGTGCGGTCCGAGGACGCGGCCACGCCGTGCCGCCGGACGCCGAGCGCATCTCCGCCGCTCCATGCTGCGTCGGTGTTCGCCAGTCGCAGCGGGTCCTTCAGTGCACAGACCCCGGGCGGCTCGCCCACGGTTCCTCGCACGCTACGGGCCATGGCGTCTGCGATGGTGGTCAGACCACGGGGCGGATCGGGGACGAGATCCCGAATCCGGCTCTCAGACGTGGTCATCGTGTTGTGCAGTGAACCGACCAGATCCTCGGCGAGCCCGGCGGGCACAGGAATGATCTTTCCGATCACCTTGCCGGCGAGTGACGTCGGAACGAGCGGTACCGGTATCCCGATGCGCTGCAGCCCGGCGGCTTCGACGTAGGCGAACACCAGGTCGCGGTACGGGACCACGTCCGGGCCGCCGATGTCGTAGGAACCTGCTGGGACGGTGTCGGTATCGGCAGACGCCACCAGGTAGTGCAGTACGTCGTCGACTGCTATCGGTTGAACGGGCTCGGCGAGCCAACTCGGCAACGGCAGCACCGGCAAGCGGTCCGCCAGATAGCGGAGCATCTCGTACGACGTGGAGCCGGCACCCATGACGATCGCCGCTCGCAACCACACCAGATCGATACCGTCCACCGTCAGCGCCTCACCGACGTCGGCGCGACTGGCCAGGTGCTCCGACAGGTGGGCGTCGTCGGGGACGAAGCCGCCCAGGTACACGATTCGACGCACTCCCGCTCGTGCGGCGGCCGCGGCGAACTGCTCGGCGGACGTCCGGTCCTGGGCACGGTAGTCGGCCTCGCCGATCGCATGGACGAGGTAGTAGGCGACATCGATGTCGCCCGACTCTGCGAAGGCCGCGGCACAGGATTGTTCGTCCGTGACGTCGAGCGACACCGCGGTCACGGAATCGTAGAAGTCGAAAGTGCGCAGGTTCTTCGGAGTCCGAGACCCGACGACGACGTCCGCGTCGTCTGCCAACAGGGCCGCCACCAGCCGAGACCCGATGTACCCGCTGGCACCGGTGACGAGGACTCTCATGCGTCGAGGCTAACGGCAGTCGGGGCGTTGCGTCGGTATGGCATTGTCGCTCCTATGGCTCTCGTGTTGGCAGGTGTGGTCCTCCCCGACCCTCTCGGTACCGAAACGGTGCTTCGGCGAGGAGCCGCAGTGGCGCGGGCCGGTGTGAGCTGGATGTTCACCACGGCCGATTTCGCGCTTACCCTGCCCGGCAGAATCGAAGCACTGCTGAGCCGTATAGAGACATTGATGACACGAATCGACCATGTCATCGATTCGGCCGATGCCGTGGTTGCTCATGTACAACGGACGACCGGTGCCGCGGACACCGTGGTCGCGTCGGCATCGGCCGCCTCGCATACGGCGTTGGAGCTGATCGAGATGTTCGATCCCATCGCCAAGAAGTCCGAGCCGATGGCGCGACGCTTCGTCGACAACCTGTCCGACGCCGAGGTCGACGCAGCGATCGCCATGGTCGATCAGCTTCCCGGACTCCTCGACCACATGGAAGCTCTACTCCCCATCCTCGCGACCCTCGATACGGTCTCCCCCGAGATCCACGAACTTCTCGGAGTGACGAAGGACGTCAGGCGCGCCGTCATCGGCATCCCCGGATTCAAGTTCTTCCGCAACCGGGGCGAAGACAAGTTGAACGACGAGCTGGAAGACGAACAGCGGTAGTCGCTATTTGACGAACGCGAAATCTTCACCTGCGTGGAAACGGGCCAGGGTCTCCGAAATGGACCGCCGTGATGGCGGATGAAATGCGAACGCGTGCAATGCTGCTGCGACGTAGGCGATTTCGGGTGACTTGATGAAGCCGATCCCGCCCAGCGATTCGATGGCAGCCGCACTGCTGCGCACCAGTGCGTCACGAATCGCGATGCGGTTGAACAGCAACTTCACCGAGATGTCCTGTCCGCGTTCACCTTCGTCGAAGGCACGGGCCACGTTCTCGATTGCCGCCATGGACACCTCGAGTTCGGCCGCCGCTCGAACGTAGCCTTCGTAGTCACCCTTGTCCTGCTCGATCATCCGCTCGAGCAGGGAGGTCGCTGCGCCGATGTAGTTGGCGGAGATCAGCATCCCGAACCAGAGGTAGCCGGTCATCTCGTGCACGCCATCGGGATCGTCGTCCTTGTTGGGTAGGACGAGGCTTGCCGGTACTTCGACGTCTTCGAGCAACACTTCCTCGCTCTGCGCGCCGGCCAGAATGTCGGTGGTCCAGAACGGCTTCACACTCATACCCGGAAGGCCGGCCGGAATCAGCGCGACGGCGCGGTCACCGGAGTCGATCTCGACGCTGCAGGTCAGCAAGTCCATCGAACGTGCCAGACTGCACGGCTTCTTGCTTCCGTTGACGATGTAGTTGTCGCCCTTCTTCACGGCGGTCATCGTCGGAATGAACACACTCCCGCCGGTGACGCCCTCGGAGAACCCGGAAGCAACGATCGCCTTCTGGTCGACCAATCCCTTGATCAATGCTCGGTCGTCGTCGGTGGCACCACGAGCGAATTCGGTCAGGGACGCGAGTGAGAGATGGTGCATCGTGGTTCCCGCGCCCAGAGAGGGTGAGCGAGACCCGATGGCCCTCTGCGCCCGAACCGCGTCGATGGCCGGAGCACCGAGACCACCCAGTTCGCCCGGGACCACCAAGCCGGTACCGCCGAATTCCCGAAACTTGTCGATCGCGTCCGAATCGCGGGACTCCAGTCGGTCCAGTGGGGTCGTGTCCAGATAGTGCAGCAAACCCGGCATGTACTTCTCGAGCGTTTCTCTTTCGCGCACCATTAATCCAGTCACTGTTCATCTCCTTGTGTCACTAATCGATTGTGTGTCACTGATTGATTGGGGCGTCGTCCAATTTGTACCATCAGTCGACCTGGACAAATCAGTCGAATATCAGCATGGACAGCGGTAAAGCAGGTGAATTCGCGCTGGACCCCGACAATACCCCGCCACCTGCGGCGATAAACTAAAGGCCTCGTAAAGTTTGTCGATCGAAAGAAACCGAAGTTATTTTTCGGGGCGTATTTACCAACCTATTTCCGTCGCAAGAGCATCTTTTGAAACGCTGAATATTCTTCTGCCGAATACCAATCGCCCGCGCCGCCCGCTCCGAATGAACTCATGAATTCGCGACAATCCACAATCGACTCTGTGAGGAGTTCTGGTACACGATGGTTGTCAACAGATTGATGAAACGACTCGGCGGAGACGGGCGCGTGGATTTGCTGCGCGCTGTTCGAGACGCCGATGTGGTCCCGTACTTCCGCAAGATGGAATCGGCCGTCGCCCCGGTCGTTCGCGTCGAGGGCCGGGACAAAATCATGCTCGGATCCAACAATTACCTCGGCATTGCCGATCATCCCAAGGTTGTCGAGGGTGCCCAGCACGCGCTCGACACATTCGGCAGCGCAGTCACCGGAAGTCGTTTGCTCAACGGCACTCTGGACCTCCACCTCGAACTCGAGCACGAGATCGCCCAGTGGCACGGAACGGACGACGCACTCGTCTTCACCACGGGCTACCAGACGAACCTCGGAACGATCAGTGCGATCGTCGGCCCCGGTGACACGGTGATCGTCGATTCGGCGGCCCACGCATCGATCCGCGACGGCAGCACCCTCTCGGGCGCGTCGGTGGTCAAGTTCAAGCACAACGACATGGCCGATCTCGAAGCCAAACTCCAGCAACCCGTCGTCGACGACGGAGCCGTGCTGGTGATCGTCGACGGTCTGTACTCCATGGAGGGCGACCTGGCACCGCTCGACGTCGTCTCCGAGCTGTGTATCCGCTATCACGCAGCGCTGATGGTCGACGAAGCCCACAGCCTCGGTGTCTACGGGCCCGAACTCACCGGAGCGGCAGAGCTGTTCGGCATCACCAAGGACGTCGACGTCACGATGGCGTCACTGTCGAAGAGCCCCAGTTCCACCGGCGGGTTCGTGACCGGCTCGAGCGACTTGATCGACACCCTCCGGGTCAAGGCCCGCGCCTTCCTGTTCACGACCTCCGGTGTGCCTGCTGCGGTGGGTGCCGCATTGGCTTCCGTCCGCCTGATCCGAAGCGACGAGGGCAAGGATCGGGCTCGGCGCGTACTCGACAACGCCGAGATCCTGCGCGGCGGACTGCAATCGGCCGGCCTCGACGTGGCAGGCCGCTCGTCCACACCCCACGGCGATACGGCCGCCCCCATCGTCTCACTCCACATCGGCGACGACCTCGTGGCCATGAGTCTGTGGAAGAACCTCTACGACCGCGGCATCTTCACCAGCGCCGCGTTGCATCCCGCCGTGCCGAAATCCGGTGCCATACTTCGCCTGTGCGTGATGGCAACGCACACCGAAGAACACCTGTCGACCGCCACGGAGCAGATCATCGAGGCCGTAGCGGAGCTGCCCTCATGAGTGAGCGCCACCGCGGCGTGCGTATCGCGGTCACCGGAGCCACCAGTGACTTCGCGGCCGCGATTCTCCCGAGGCTGTTCGAGGATCCCGAGGTGGACGCGGTCGTCGGGATAGCCCGTCGCCCAGCCCGAATCACGCACCCGAAGTTCACCGCGATCCGCTCGGACATTCGCTCTCCCGACCTCGAGGAGACGTTCGCCGAGTGCGACGTCGTGCTGCACTTGGCGTTCGTGGTCGAGGAGCTCAAAGACAAGACCGAGACCCACGACATCAACCTGCGCGGGTCACGCAACGTTATCGATTCCGCATATCGAGCAGGCGTGGGGAGAGTGGTGATCGCGTCCAGCATCAACGCGTACGGTGCCGACATAGCTCCGGAGCCGCTCACCGAGAACAGTTATCCCGCAGGCGATCCCAATCGCTACTACTTCTACGACAAAGCCGAGGTGGAACATTACGCGGAGTGGTGGCTGCGTAGGCACCCCGGTGAGATGACCATCTCCATGTTGCGGTGCACGTACATCGTCGGACCCGACTTCGCCAACGACGGGATCGACCAGTTCACCGGGCCGATCGGCGCGTTCCCGGAAGCGGATCGGGCCTCGTACCAATTCTTGTTCCAGGACGACATGGCCGACGCCTTCCACCGCGCGGCCAAGACCGACCTCGTCGGTCCGTACAACCTGGGTCCGGTGGACTGGGTCGGTGTGCGTGAACTCGCTGCGATGCAGGGCCAGTTGATGTTCGACGTTCCACAGAAAGCGGCGACGCGTATCGCGAACATCGCCTTCGCCCTCGGCCTCACGCCGTTCTCCGGGCAGTGGGTCACGCCCGGAGAGCCCATCGTCGATTCGACCGCGCTCGGTGCCGCCACCGGATGGGCACCCACCCTCACCTCCCACGAGGCTGCCGCCATGATGATTCTGCTGCAGGGCAAGTCGCTGCTGAGGAGTCAGGACGCCCTCGAACGCGACCTCGCCTGCGAGGCAGCGTTGCGGCCGGCCTCCGACGCGGTCGCGCTCGCCCGCGCAGACGTCGCCGGCCTCGATGTCGTGCACCGGCAGCTCGACATCGCCGGCGGGCGAGTACACATCGAAGTACACCGATCGGCGACGGCCACCGACCAGTCGGTGGTGCTGGTTGCCGATACCGGTCTGCATGCCCGCTACCTGACACCCGTGGCCGCCGAGATCGCACGGGCAGGCGTCGACGTGGTGGTACTGGATCTCCCCGGCCACGGCCTGAGCACCGGGCTGCGCGGTCGATCATCGGCCACCCAGACCGTGGACGCTGTCGACGCCGCACTGCGCTTCGCGCGCACGCACCTCGACACCGCCCCCATTGCGCTGCGCAGCGGAGTCCGGCACGCGACCGACACCCTGGTCGGCGGCGTGCGTCGGCGCGCAACCGGGTGGACGACACTCGAGGAACCGAAGTGCCCCGACGGGCTGTTGCCTTCTCGAGTTCGCGTGGACGGCACAGCTGCGCTTCCGTTCGTGTCCACTGCGGCGGACGCTCTGGCCTACTGCGCCAGGACGATCGGACTCAGCGCCACCAGCTGAGCCTGCTGCGAACGCGCGCGAACCACGATGCACCGTCGTGGTCCGCCGCCGAGGGCCGGCCCGACGTCACAGCCGACTCCGCGTCGTGCTGTCTTTCCAGGCGGTCGACCTCGGCTCGATTGGTACGCCACCGGGACACCCACGTCTCGACATCCACGGGGCCGAGCGGCACGATCGGCGGGGTAGGAAAGCGAATCCAGTCGACGATGCGAGCGTTGAGCTCGTCCAACACGTCTCGTACGGACTCCTCGCGCCGGAGACCGATCAACGTCGAGGGCAGCCGCTCGATCTCTTTGCGCAACGCCAACGCCGTGGGCAAGAGCGCATCGACCGGCAGGTTCTCTCGCCTCAGATAGCCGCGAACCCACCACAGTTCGTCGTCGGAATCGCCCATCGGGATGGGTTTACCGGTGCCGTCGAGTCCTTCGAATGCGCCGGCGTCCTGCGCCTCGCGGATCTGTTTGTCGACCCAGGACTCGAACGTGACTCCTGGCTTCTTGCGTTCGGTCACTCTATCGACTGTAGAACCGGCCGCGCGCGTTCGCCAGGTGCGCCCGAGACGAGTGAGCCCCGATCCCCTGCAGGGGTCGGGGCTCACTCGAATGCGTCGGCTCAGCCGTATTCGGCGACCAAGCGGTCGAACTCGTCACGGTCGATCACTTGAGGCTCGTTGATGGCCAGCGCTTGGGCGTACTTGCTCGCCAAGTGGTAATCCCGGCCGAGTGGACCGTGCTCGGCGTCGTCCTCGTCCGATTGGATGCTTGCACCCGGCGGCACCTCGTTCTGCAGGCCGTTCGTCTTGCTGCCGAGCAGTGCGTCGAGTTTCGCGGAAATCTTCTGCATGATCTCTTGGTCGTCGGTCATGGCCACCGGGTACCCGAATCGGGCCAAACGACACCGCAGCGCACGAGCTTCGCGCTCCGGGGTTACCTGTCGGTGCCTCGGGGCATGATGGTGGGATGGCCACGCACAGTATCGGCACCGACATCATGGAGAAGCTGTCGCGGCCGACTCGCGAGTGGTTCAACGGCGCATTTCCGGCCCCCACGTCGGCGCAGCTCGGTGCGTGGTCGTCCATTTCCAGCGGATCGCACACCCTGGTGGTCGCGCCGACCGGCTCGGGCAAAACGCTGTCGGCGTTCCTGTGGGCCCTCGACGAGCTGGCCCAACTGGGTGCGGACAGCACCCGCAAGACCAAGGTGCTCTACATATCGCCGCTCAAGGCTCTGGCAGTGGACGTCGAGCGCAACCTGCGAGCTCCGTTGGTCGGCATCACCCAGACGGCCAAGCGTCTCGGTCTGAACCCGCCGGAGATCTCCGTCGGAGTCCGCTCGGGCGACACCAGCGCTGCCGATCGCCGGACCATGATCAAGACTCCGCCGGACATTCTGATCACCACTCCCGAGTCTCTGTTCCTCATGCTCACCTCTGCGGCGCGCGACATCCTGGCCGAGGTCGATACGGTGATCGTCGACGAGGTGCACGCCGTCGCAGGCACGAAGCGTGGCGCGCACCTCGCGGTGTCCCTCGAGCGGCTCGACGCGATGCTGGACAAGCCCGCGCAACGCATCGGCCTGTCCGCGACGGTGCGCCCCCACGAGGAAGTAGGCCGATTCCTCGCCGGTGCCGCCCCCATCGAGATCGTCGCCCCACCCGCTCCGAAGACTTTCGACCTGACGGTTCAGGTGCCCGTGGAGGACATGACCGAACTCGGCGTCACCGACCCGAATGCGGACACCTCCGCCGCTCCCCCGGCTCAGGGATCGATCTGGCCGCACGTCGAGGAGAAGATGGTCGATCTCATCCTCGAGCACAAATCGTGCATCGTCTTCGCCAACTCGCGCCGGCTCGCGGAACGACTCACCGCGCGGCTCAACGAGGTGTACGCCGAACGTATCGGCGGCGGAGTCGATACCGAGCACAAACCACCATCTCAGGTGGGCACCGCATCCGACGTCAACCACGGTGCCGATCCTCTGCTGGCACGGGCCCACCACGGCAGCGTCAGCAAGGATCAGCGCGCGCTGATCGAAGACGATCTGAAGACCGGTCGTCTGCGCTGCGTTGTGGCCACCAGCAGCCTGGAGCTCGGAATCGACATGGGCGCAGTCGATCTGGTGGTCCAGGTCGAGGCACCGCCGTCGGTGGCCAGTGGCCTGCAGCGCGTCGGCCGCGCCGGCCACCAGGTGGGCGAGATCTCCAAGGGCGTGCTGTTCCCCAAGCACCGCACCGATCTCATCCATTGCGCGGTCACCGTCGAACGCATGACGTCGGGCAAGATCGAGGCCCTCTTCGTCCCGGCCAATCCCCTCGACGTCCTCGCCCAGCAAACCGTCGCAGCGTGCGCACTCGAACCCATCGACGCCGAGGACTGGTTCGAATCAGTCCGTCGCACCGGCAGTTTCGCCACTCTGCCCAGATCTGCCTACGAGTCGACACTCGACCTGCTCTCGGGCCGTTACCCGTCGGACGAGTTCGCCGAACTACGGCCACGGCTCGTGTGGGACCGCGACGCCAACACTCTCACCGGCCGTCCCGGGTCGCAGCGACTGGCCGTCACGTCCGGCGGTACCATCCCCGACCGCGGCCTGTTCACCGTCTACATGGTGGGCGAAAAGCAGTCACGGGTAGGCGAACTCGACGAGGAGATGGTCTACGAATCGCGAGTGGGCGACGTGTTCGCACTCGGTGCCACCAGCTGGCGCATCGAAGAGATCACGCACGACCGGGTGTTGGTCAGTCCCGCATACGGCCAACCGGGCAGGCTGCCGTTCTGGCACGGCGACGGCCTCGGTCGACCGGCCGAATTGGGCCGGGCCCTGGGCGAGTTTCTGCGGAGCACCACCGACCGCAGCAACCTGGCCGAGCGGCTGAGCACCGACGGTCTCGACGCCAACGCAGTCAACAACCTGATCGCTTTGCTCGACGAACAACTCGAGGCCACCGGCCAGCTCCCCACCGACAAGACGATGATCGTCGAGCGATTTCGCGACGAACTCGGCGACTGGCGATTGGTGCTGCACTCCACCTACGGTCAGCAGGTACACGCGCCGTGGGCCCTCGCGGTCGGCGCGAGGCTGATCGAGCGATACGGCATCGACGCCGCCCCCACCGCATCCGACGACGGCATCATCGTCCGGCTACCCGATACCGACGACCAGCCGCCCGGCGCGGAACTGTTCGTGTTCGAGCGCGACGAGATCGCCGACATCGTCACCGAGCAGGTCGGTGGATCGGCATTGTTCGCGTCGAGATTTCGCGAATGCGCCGCTCGCGCACTGCTTCTTCCCCGCCGCAACCCCGGCAAGCGCGCACCACTGTGGCAACAACGGCAGCGTTCGGCACAGCTGCTCGACGTCGCTCGTAAATACCCCACGTTCCCGATCCTGCTCGAAACCGTGCGCGAGTGCCTGCAGGACGTCTACGACCTCCCCGCCCTCGAAGACATCCTGGCCCGCATCGGGCGACGCCAGATCAGGATCGTCGACGTCGAGACGCCGTCACCGTCACCGTTCGCGAATTCGTTGCTGTTCAACTACGTCGGCGCTTTCATGTACGAGGGCGACAGCCCGCTCGCCGAACGGCGGGCCGCCGCCCTGTCTCTCGATTCGGCGCTGCTGGCCGAGTTGCTCGGACGCGTCGAGCTGCGAGAGTTGCTGGACGACAGCGTCATCACCACCACCGAGCTCGAGTTGCAGCGACTGCCCGAGGACAGACACGCCAAAGACATCGAGGGTGTTGCGGATCTGCTGCGGCTGCTCGGTCCGCTGACCGCCACGGAAGTCGGACAGCGCACCAACGGCGACGAATTCCCGCAGTGGCTCGCCGAGTTGGCCGATGCAAAGCGGGCAATGGAAGTTTCGTTCGCCGGCCAGAACTGGTGGACGGCCATCGAGGACGCGGCTCGCTTGCGCGATGCACTCGGTGTTCCGCTACCGATCGGCACTCCCGCCGCGTTCATCGAGCCCGTCGACGACCCACTCGTCGACCTGATCAGCCGGTACGCCCGAACCCACGGTCCGTTCACCCTCGACGACGCAGCCGCGCGGTTCGGCGTCGGTACCGCCGTGGTGCGTGACGTCCTGCGCCGACTGGCCGTGGACAAACGCGTCGTCGAGGGCGAATTCCGTCCCGGTGCAACGGGCAGTGAATGGTGCGACGCCGAGGTTCTTCGGCGATTGCGGCGGCGATCTCTGGCGGCGGCACGGCAGGAAGTCGAACCCGTGTCCACCGCCACGCTCGGCCGCTTCCTGCCGGCGTGGCAGCACGTGGACAGTCGCCGGTTGAGCGGCATCGACGGTGTCGCAACGGTCATCGAACAGCTTGCGGGCGTGCCCGTTCCGGCGTCGGCGTGGGAATCTCTCGTGCTCGCCTCCCGGGTGAGCGACTACAGCCCCGCCATACTCGACGAGTTGACCTCCACCGGTGAGGTGTTGTGGGCGGGACACGGTGCGATTTCGTCGAAGGACGGCTGGGTGAGCCTGCACATGGCCGATACCGCGCCACTGACCCTGGTGCCCGCCGCCGAATCCGACCTGTCGGAGTTGCAGATTCGCATTCAGGACGCAGTCGCCGGCGGCGGTGCGTACTTCTTCCGGCAGCTCTCGGACACCGTCGGCAGCACCGACGACACGGCTCTGCAGGCTGCGCTCTGGGAGCTGGTGTGGGCCGGACGGCTCAGCAACGACACGTTCGCGCCACTGCGGGCTCTGTTGAACTCGACGGCCACCCGCTCCGCCCCGAGTCATCGATCACCGCGTCGAACCCCGCGCCTGCGTTCCTACCGTCAATTCGAGCGGCCGTCCCTGCCCACCCGCACCGGCCCACCGACGGCCGGCGGTCGGTGGTCACGGTTGCCCGAACTCGAACCGGACCTCACCGTCCGCGCTCACGCGACCGCAGACGTACTCCTCGAACGCTACGGCGTGGTGACGCGTGGTTCGGTCATGAACGAAGGTGTCCCCGGCGGGTTCGCCACGATGTACAAGGTGCTGACGGGGTTCGAGGATTCCGGTCGCTGCCGACGCGGATACTTCGTCGATTCGCTCGGCGGCGCTCAGTTCTCCACCTCCGACGTCGTCGACCGGTTGCGTAGTTACGACGAACCGAAGAAGAACGCCACTGCCGTGGTGCTCGCCTCGTGCGATCCGGCGAACCCGTACGGCGGTGCACTGCCCTGGCCGAAGGCCGGCGGCGAAGACACGGACGACACGACGAAGCACCGGCCGGGTCGCAAGGCGGGAGCGCTGGTCGTACTCGTTCGTGGGGAGTTGACGATGTTCGTCGAACGTGGCGGGAAGTCGGTGCTGACCTTCGGCGACAACACCGAGGACATCGCTTCTGCAGCAACGGCATTGGCGACCACGGTCAAGCGCGGCGGGGTGGACAAGTTACTGGTCGAACGGATCAACGGTCACGACATCCACGGCACGGACTTCTCCAAGACGTTGACCGCGGCCGGTTTCTCGGCGACTCCCCGCGGACTACGCCTGCGGCGCTGAGGCACCGCACCACTGACGAAGAAGAGAACCGAAGAACGAGAGAGGACGTAGATGCCCGAGGGCGATACCGTCTGGCGCGCCGCCAACACTCTGCGGGCAGCGCTCGAGGGCCAGCAGCTCACTGCCTGCGACATTCGTGTACCCCGTTACGCCACAGTCGACTTCACCGGCGAAACGGTCGAGTCCGTCGCGTCGAGGGGCAAACACCTGCTGATCAGAGTGGGCGGCTACTCGATCCACTCGCACCTGAAGATGGAAGGCACCTGGCACGTCTATGCACTGGGGGCTCGCTGGCGTCGTCCGGCCTTCCAAGCTCGGATCATTCTGAACACCGAGAAGGCGCAGGCCATCGGATTCGAGCTGGGCGTGCTGGAGATCCTCGAGAACGAGGACGACGCTGTCGGCTATCTCGGACCGGATCTACTCGGACCCGACTGGGACCCAGGTGTCGCCCTGACCAATCTGGAGTCGGACCCCGGCCGACCGATCGGCCTGGCCCTGCTCGATCAGCGCAACATAGCCGGACTCGGCAATGTCTACCGCAACGAGATCTGCTTCCTTCGCGGAGTCGATCCCCGCACGCCGGTCGAGGACTCCGGAGACCTGAAGAAGATGATCGACCTGTCCTTCCGCACCATCACCGCCAACAAGAATCGCAATCAGCGCGTCACCACCGGGGATCGTCGCGCGGGCCGTCATTTCTGGGTGTACGGCCGTGAAAACAAGCCGTGCAGGCGGTGCGGTACCACCATCGAGTTCGGACTTATCGGCGACAACCCACTCGAAGAACGGCAGATCTACTACTGCCCGCACTGCCAACCTCGAGGTGTGGCGAGATAGTCCTGTTCGTGGTGTCCTTTTCGGCGAACCCCGTTCGTCCTTCGTATGTAGGTCGGCGAACGGCGCAGACCACGACGAATCGTCAGGAGCTGACCATGACCGCATACGCAGCCATCGTCTACACCCACGATGCCGACTGGACCTCGCCCGACGTGGCCGACGAGATGGCCGAATACGGTGCATTCAGCGCCTCGGCCGGACCGGCGATCACCGGCGGCGCGGTCCTGTACCCCACGTCCACCGCCACCACGGTGCGTGTGTCGGGCGGCAAAGGCGGTGACGTCCTGACGACGGACGGTCCGTTCGCCGAAGCAAAAGAGGTACTCGCTGGGTTCTTCCTCCTCGGGGCGCGAAACGTGATCATCAGTGGGTGGAGCAATTGATCCATCTGGCGTTGACGCTACCGTTTGTCGCGGCGACCGCGTATGCGTCGACGGTTGCGAGTCGTCATCGTAATCAGGTGTGGTGGGCGAAGACTACGGCGGCACAGTTGCATACTGTAAGCCCTTGCGTTCTGGCGTTGAACATGAATGATCGGTCGAGTGTTGTCGCAGTTGAGTTTTCGTGCTTCCGGCCATGCAGCGTTCAATACGTCCGGAGACGGTGTCTGTCCTAGCTCCCGTGCCGTCTTTGCTGTGGCGATAAGCGGACAAGAGTGGGTCGGAGTAGTCGTTCGATCTCTCTTTCGCGGATTAGCAAGAACTCTCAGGTCAGACTCGCAAGAGCACTGTCGCGCGGCACCTGTTGCTGAACGTGGTGCGCACGTCGCATCAGTACGGCGTTCGACATGTTGGTGCGCACGGGAGCCGAATCCGCCGCGTGCGGCGCCTCGGTAGCGCGTCCGTATCGCAGAACACCCGTGGTCTATCACGCTCGGCCGATACATTGGATCGTTGTTGTTCTCGGGCAGAAAAAAGGGGGGCCCATGCTGGTCAGTGGTTGGCAGCAAGCGTTGACTCTTGTCGCTGTGTTGGTGCCAGGGTTTGTTTTTCAAGGAGTGAAGAAGGCTCGCGTCGGTCCATCTCCCGAGGATCGCGATCTGAGTGCGCGTTTAATCCGCGCCCTCGCGTTGTCGGTCGGGTTTCTGCTTGTTTACGTCCTGTGTCTGGGTGAAGCCCTAACGAAGCGACTGACCCAGCCTGAACACCGGTTCGATGATCCTCGATTGGTCGGGTTCGTTGGCGCACTTCTTGTTTTCGTCATTCCTGCCCTGGCAGGGCATGTGGCAGCAAGCTTTGTCATGCGTCAGAGCTACAACAACACGGGTTTCTGGGGGACAATTTTCCATTCAGCTGATTCGGAGCGCGATGAAGTAGGCTGGTGGAAGGCACTTTTCAGTGCTGACAGCAACTATTCCCCAGTGCCAACTGCCTGGGACTATGCGACTGCTAAGGTCGCGCCCAACAGCTTCGTGCGGGTACTGAATGCCCAAGGTTCATGGATTGGTGGATGCGTTACCACTGAAGCATTTTTCACCGGCTATCCAGAGCCTAGGGACATTTACGTCGACCGAGCTTGGAGCATGGCAGAAGACGGTGAGTTCTTGGACGAGTTACCTGGCCCAACTGGAGTATGGATCCCGTGTACCGATGCTGCTCTAGTTCAGATCGTCGCTCCGGCACCCGAGACACCAGAATCAGACGAGGAGTCATCCACATTCCTAGGGTGAGAAGGCGTAGGTACAATCGTGAACGCGGGCGGAGGATTCTTGCCGTCAACGACACGTGCGTTCGACAAGGGCCATACTGGCTACCGGAGGTATCGATGATGGCAGATCAGACCAGTTCACAGCCAAGTGGGAAATCCCGGCGTGTGTGGATCGCGCCGCGATCGGGAGGCTACCGGCCCGGCGGCGAGTTCGTTGCGAGCTCGTCACAACAGAAGTCCTCTCCCAAAAAACCTAAGGGTAGCGCTGGCGTTCCCTCTAAGACGGGCGCAAAGGGATGACGGGCAACCAAGACTGCACGGATGAACCGGAATCCTTGGTCGGCGGCGGGTATCGCCCAATCTCAGCTAGGTCAGATGCACCCGACGAGCAGCGTCACGGCGGGCGTAAACCGGTAAATACCGGCCAACGCCCCCCTCGTCAGCAGCAAACGACCCAAAAGCCACCTCCTGGTTCAGGCGGAGTGAAGAAGAGCTCCTAGGTCATCCCGGAGAATCGGCGATCGCCTGGACCGCGCGGAGGAGGCCAAAAACGCGCCAACGACTGCGCTCGCTCTCGACCCGTCGCCGGCCGAGAGGGCGCTTCTCCAGGCGCAACTCGCTCCGTCTTCCCGCCCTGATCAGCACCGCCGGGAACGAACCTGACGGCTCACTGTCAGGTGAGACCAAGCCTGCTCACAGCTTCGCCGATCACCATGGGTCGTATGTTGACACTTGCGATACTCACCCTGCTGGTCATGGCTGTATCCGGCGCGACGGCTGCTCGCGCACCGCGGACGCTGGTTCGGGTTCCGTGACTCAGAGAGTCCGGACGGGTTCGAGAATTTCCTGACGCGCTTCGGGGGCGACAACGCGCAGAGCGTCGGCAGATTCGTCGTCCGGCTGACGCTGCGACGCGATCTCGGCCTCGACCCGAGCCCGGTACGTGTCGACCTCACGGTCGACCGTGGCCTCGTCCCACCCCAGGATCGGGGCAATGAGTGCTGCGACCTGACCCGCGCAGTTCATCCCACGATGCGAGTACTCGATGGAGATCCGGGTGCGCCGCGACAGCACGTCCTCGAGGTGCAGTGCGCCCTCGGCCGCAGCGGCATAGACCACCTCGACCTGCAGATAAGCGGGCGCGTCGGTCAACGGTTGCAGCAGTTCGGGTTTGCCGTCCGCCATGGCCAGCACCTCGTCGATCAGCGAGCCGTACCGGTCCAGCAGATGAGTCACTCGGTGCGGATGCAGCCCGTGTACTTCGCCCAGGTGCGGGGCCTGATTGACCAGCGCGAAGTAACCGTCCGCGCCGACGAGCGGCACCTTCTCGGTGATCGACGACGCCACCCGCGCCGGGATGTCCTCGGCCGCGAGATCCACTGCGTCTTCGGCCATCACCCGGTAGGTCGTGTACTTGCCACCTGCGATGGCAATGAGTCCCGGTGCCACCCGCGCCACCGCGTGCTCACGGGACAGCTTGGACGTTTCGTCGCTTTCACCCGCCAGTAGCGGCCGCAATCCCGCGTAGACGCCGTCGATGTCGTCGTGCGTGAGCGGCGTGACGAGCACCCCGTTGACTTCGCCGAGAATGTAGTCGATATCGGCTTTGGTCGCGGCAGGGTGCGCGAGATCGAGGTTCCAGTCGGTATCGGTGGTCCCGATGATCCAGTGCGCGCCCCACGGAATGATGAACAGCACGGACTTCTCGGTGCGCAGAATGATCGCGGCTTCGCTGACGATGCGATCGCGCGGCACCACGATGTGCACACCCTTCGAGGCCCGTACTCGGAAGCGACCACGCATGTTCGACAGCGACTGTATTTCGTCGGTCCACACGCCCGTGGCGTTGATCACCACGTGCGCTCGCACCTCGGTGGTGGCCCCGGTCTCCGAATCTCGCACTCGCACACCGGAAACACGGTCGGCTTCACGGAGGAACCCCACGACCTGAGTGGACGTCCGCACCACTGCGCCGTAGTGGGCTGCCGTTCTGGCGACGGTCATCGTGTGCCGCGCGTCGTCGACGACGGTGTCGTAGTACCGAATTCCGCCGATCAGCGATTTCCGTTTGAGGCCGGGCGACATCCGCAGGGCACCCGAACGGGTCAGATGCTTCTGTTGCGGAACCGATTTGGCACCGCCCATCCGGTCGTACAGAAAGATACCCGCCGCGATGTACGGGCGCTCCCACCCCCGATGGGTGAGGGGGAACAGGAATTTCAGCGGTTTGACCAGATGCGGCGCGAGTGTGGAGAGCGAGAGTTCACGTTCGTGCAGCGCCTCACGGACGAGTCCGAACTCGAGTTGTTCGAGGTAGCGAAGGCCACCGTGGAACATCTTGGACGAGCGAGAGGACGTGCCCGACGCGTAGTCACGCGCCTCCACGAGCGCCACCTTCAGGCCTCGTGTTGCGGCGTCGAGCGCGGCACCCGAACCCACGACGCCACCGCCGACGACCACGACGTCGAATTGTTCGCGTCCGAGCTGGTCCCACGCCTCCACCCGTTGGGTGGGTCCGAGGAACTTCGTGTTCGATCGGTTGCTCACTGGACGCTCCCTGTCCTCGAAAATTCCTCGCGATGTCTCCCACGTCAGGCTACCGCCCCAGGTCGGCCGAGCGCAGAACCAGCGCAGGCTGGTCGCGGTTCAGCTTCGCCGTGTCATCGACGCATGTGCCGCGCTCAGCCGCCGCACTGCCTCGTTCAGCACCTCCGGTGTGGAGCCGGCGAAGCTCAACCTCAGCGAGTGGCGGAAGTACTCGGCCGACGTGGACGTTGCAGCGCGCACGAACGCGCTACCCGGCACGAACGCGACGCCGTGCGCGAGCGCCGCAGCGAGCAGCTCGGTGGTATCGGTCCCGTCGCGAAAGGTCGCCCATGCGAACATTCCACCTGTGGGTCGCGAGACGTCCAGCGCCGAACCGAATTCCCCGGACAGAGCGCTCATCAATGCGTCTGCGCGACAACCGTACTCACGCCGAAGATCGGTCAGGTGGTCCGCCAGCCACCCGGTGTCGCCCAGCATGTCCGCTGCCATCAGCTGTGTCAGCGAGGAACCGCACAGATCGGCACCCTGTTTGAGCAGTTCCACCGCCGCGCACACTCGGGGCGGGGCAACGAACCATCCCACGCGCAGAGTCGGCGCCAGGATCTTCGACGCGCTCGACAACCTGACGACCCGATCGCTGTGACACGCGATCGGCAACGGGGGCGGTCCGCATTCGATTGTGTCGAACCAGATCTCGCCGTACGGATCGTCCTCGATGATCCAGAATCCGTACCGGTCGGCCAGGGCCGCGAGTCGGCGACGGCGAGCCTCGGTCATCGTCACGCCGCGGGGGTTGTGGAAGTTGGCGACCGTATGGACCACCGCGGGCCGCAGGCCGGCGAGCAGCCGCGCTTCGAGCTCGTCGACATCCATCCCGCCATCGGTGATGGGGATGGATTCGATCTGCGCCTCGGCAATCGAAAACACCTGCAGCGCGCCGGTATACGCCGGCTCGTCGACGACGACAACGGCACCCGGGTCGATCAGCGCCTGCGCGAGCAGCGTCAGTGCCTGCTGCGATCCGTGCGTCACGACGACGGTGTCAGTCGGAACCGTCACTCCCCCGCGCACGGCGCTCTCTCTGGCGGCGATCACGTTGCGCAGTGTGCGGTGGCCGGGGGTCTCGCAGTACTGCACTGCGTCGGAGTGTCGCAGCACTGCGTCCGCTGCGGCAGCGATGCGGTCGACCGGTATGAGATCTGTGGCCGGTAAACCGCCGGCCAGGCTGATGATCTCGTCGCGAGCGGTCAGGGCCAGAAGGTCGCGGATGGCCGAGCTGTCGAGTGTTGCGGTGCGTCGGGCCAAGCCGGCAGGCGGATGAATCGAAGACACGAAAGAGACTCCAGGGAAGCAGGGACGGGAAGAACGGCCCGCGGATCCGCAGAGTCGAAGAGAGAGCGGACGGGTGTGTCCGCTCTCTCGACTATGTCATGTGCGTCCGAAATATGAAACGCACTTCTCACATTGTGAAATCAGTCCAGATCGTCGTGCGCCATCAACTGACGCGCGGCCTCGATGACCGAACCCGACAGCGACGGATAGACCGAGAACGTGTTGGCCAGGTCGTTCACCGACAGATTGTTCTGCACGGCCATCGCGATCGGAAGAATCAACTCCGATGCGCTCGGAGCAACCACCACGCCACCGATGACCACACCGGTGGCGGGGCGACAGAAAATCTTGACGAAACCACGCTTGAGGCCACTCATCTTCGCTCGCGGGTTGGTCGTCAACGGCAACATCACCGTGCGTGCCGGTACGTCGCCTGCATCGATCGCGGACTGTGCGACGCCGACCGATGCGATCTCGGGCCGCGTGAACACCGCCGACGCCACGGTCTTGAGCTTGATGGGACTGACGGCCTGGCCCAGGGCGTGGTACATCGCGATGCGTCCCTGCATCGCGGCCACCGACGCCAACGGCAGCAGACCCGTGCAGTCACCCGCCGCGTAGATGCCCGCGACCGCGGTACGAGACACGCGGTCGACACGCAGGTATCCACCCTTGTCGAGTTCGATGCCCACCTTTTCGAGTCCGAGACCGGAGGTGTTTGGAACGGAACCGACGGTCATCAGCGCGTGGCTGCCCTCGACGGTGCGCCCGTCGGACAGCGTGACGACGATGCCGTCGTCGGTGCGGACGACCGAGTCTGCGCGGGCATGCTT
The DNA here is from genome assembly GCF_014905595.1 of Rhodococcus sp. NKCM2511. Taxonomy (NCBI): domain Bacteria; kingdom Bacillati; phylum Actinomycetota; class Actinomycetes; order Mycobacteriales; family Nocardiaceae; genus Rhodococcus; species Rhodococcus sp. NKCM2511. The sequence continues at coordinate 948,382 of NZ_BNHJ02000001.1, forward strand.
GACGAGGGTGACGCCACGTTCGTTGAACGCGTCTTCGAGCACCAGGGCGGCGTCCTCGTCCTCGTGCGGGAGGACGCGATCGCGGCTCGATACCGCGGTGACCTTGACGCCCATCTCGGTGTAGGCCGAGACGAACTCGGCACCGGTCACACCGGATCCCACGACGACGAGGTGTTCGGGCAGTGCTTCGAGGTCGTACAACTGACGCCAGTTGAGAATGCGTTCGCCGTCCGGCTCGGCACCCTTGACGACGCGGGGGCGTGCTCCAGTGGCGACGAGGACCACATCGGCGTCGAGAATTCGCTCCTCGCCGTCGGCCAACACCGCCTTGATCTGGTGCGAGGCCAATCCGACGTGCGTGTCGATCATCTCGGCGCGACCGGCCAGTATTTCGACGCCCACCGAGGTGACCCGGTGCGCGATGTCGGTGGACTGCGCCTGCGCGAGACTCTTCACTCGCGAATGAATCTGGGGCAGCGCCACGGCTGCCTGTGATGGGTCGAGTGAGATTCCGAGGTCGCTCGCGCGACGCATCTCGGTGCGAATGCCGGTCGAGGCGATGAACGTCTTCGACGGCACGCAGTCCCACAGAACGCAGGCACCACCGATGCCGTCGGAATCGACGAGCGTCACCTGTCCGCCGTGCTGCGCCGCCACCAATGCTGCTTCGTACCCTGCCGGACCACCACCGATGATCACAATCCGGGTCATTGATCCTCTTCTCGCGTGCTGAAATCTTTGTACTGTGTCACGTCAACGGTATTGCAGTGTCCGGTTCCGCGCGTCGGTAAGGCTAGCTTCACTCCACCCGCCGCTCGGCGTACCTGCGACGACGCACCGAAACACCACCACGGGGCGTCAACGGGCAGCGATACGGTTTAGGCTGGCCGACGTGCCAATTTATGCCGCCTACGGATCGAACATGCATCCGGAGCAGATGTTGCAGCGTTGCCCCCACTCACCGCTGTCGGGAACCGGGTGGCTGCACGGGTGGCGCTTGACCTTCGGCGGTGGCGACATCGGCTGGGAGGGCGCGCTCGCCACGATCGTCGAGGACCCGGACTCACAGGTCTTCGTGGTGCTCTACGACGTCTCCGACGAGGACGAGGAAAGCCTGGATCGGTGGGAGGGCTCCGAGCTCGGCATCCACCGCAAGATCCGGCTGCGCATCGAGACCGGAGGCGAGCCGGTCCTCGCGTGGCTCTACGTTCTCGACGCCTACGAGGGTGGCCTACCGTCGGCACGCTACCTCGGGGTCATGGCCGAGGCAGCCGAAATTGCCGGTGCCCCAGCCGAATACGTGCGCGACCTGCGCACCAGGAACAGCCGCAACGTAGGACCCGGTACCACGTCGTAGAAGTTCGCGGTCAGCGGCGACGACAACCGCCCGACCGCTAGTTCGGATCCAATGCGATTCCGGTCATCACTTTCACACCCACGGCCAAGGCTCGCTCGTCGAGGTCGAATGTCGGCTGATGGATGTCGAGTTGCGGACCGGTCCCCGACCACACGCCCAATCGGGCCATCGCTCCTGGCACGTTCTCCAGGTACCACGAGAAGTCCTCGCCGCCACCGGACTGCGCGGTGTCGGCCAATGCTGTCGGACCGACTCGGCCGATTGCCTTCTCGAAGGTGGCCGTGGACGCCGGGTCGTTCACCACAGGCGGTACGCCGCGACGGTAGTGCAGCTCGAATCGCACCCCGGTCGGTGCCAGCAGACCGGTGACGATCTCGCGAACGAGCGGCTCGAGCAGCGCCCACGTTTCGTGGTCGCCGGTCCGTACTGTTCCGGTGAGCATGCCGGTCTGCGGAATGGCGTTGGGGGCCTGCCCCGCCACGACCGCGCCCCAGACCATCACTGTGCTGGTTCGCGGATCGATTCGTCTGCTCAACATGCCGGGCAGCCCGGTGATGACGGTCCCCAATGCGTAGACCAGATCGGTCGTCAGGTGCGGCCTCGACGTGTGCCCGCCCGGCGAGTCCAGACGCAATTCGACGGTGTCGGCGGCGGAGGTGATGGCCCCGACACGCACTCCCACCTGCCCCACCTCGAGCCGAGGGTCGCAGTGCAACGCGAAAATCTTCGACACCCCGTCGAGCGCACCCGCGGCAACGGCGTCGAGTGCACCGCCCGGCATGACCTCCTCGGCAGGCTGGAAGATCAGCCGAACCCCGTACTGCAGGTCCGGCAGCGACGCCAGCGCTAGTCCGGTCGCCAGCAACACCGTGGTGTGGGCATCGTGCCCGCACGCGTGGGATACGCCGGGAACCGTCGACGTGTACGGCGCACCGGTGATCTCCTGCAGCGGCAACGCGTCCATGTCCGCGCGCAGCGCGACGCGCGGGCCGTCGGGACCGATATCGCAGATCAAGCCCGTGCCGCCGGGCAGCGGTTTGGGTGACAGGCCTGCCGCCGAGAGCTGCTCCATGACGAACGCAGTCGTGGCGAATTCACGACGGGCCAGTTCCGGATGGGCGTGAATGTGCCGACGCCACAGAGACAGATCTTCTGTGTGAGCCTGAATCCACCGATCGATCGCGGCTTCACGTGAACTCATCCGAACTTCTGCCTCTTCGCCTGCGCTCATCCGAACTTCTGCCTCTTCGCCTGCGCTCATCCGAACTTCTGCCTCTTCGCCTGCGCTCATCGCTGCACCGCCGATCGAGCGTTCACACCGTCGAGCAGACGCGCCCGGGTCTGTGGATCGGCTGCGGCGCGAGCGGCCGTTCCGGCGAGGGCGAGAGCACCGTCGAGCAGTGCACGATCGGCGGACTCGGTGACACACGCTGCGGCGAACTCCGGTTGATGCGTCACCGCCCCTCCGGCATCGAGGCCGACGACGGGGTGGATTCCGGGTAGAACATTCGTCACGTTTCCCATGTCAGTGCTGCCCAACGGGCGAAATCCTTCCAAATCCGGTGCCAAGGGCGACCGTCCCAATGATTCGATTTCCTGACGAAATGCCGCCACCAGCCACGAATCCGGGGTCAGGGCCGCGTACGTCGGCGACACCGTGCGGATTTCGTGTGTGCATCCGGTGGCAATGGCACCCGCCTCGAAACAGGCGAACGTCTTCTTCGTCAGCGCCTCGAGTGACTCGGTGCTGTTCGCGCGAAGATAGTAGAGCAGCTCGGCATGTCCGGGCACGATGTTCGGCGCGACGCCGCCGTCGCTGACGATGCCGTGCAGTTGCTGGCCGGGCGAGAGGTGCTGCCGAATGAGCCCGAGCGCCACCTGTGCGACGGTGACGGCATCGCCCGCGTTGATTCCCCACTCGGGGGCGGCCGACGCATGGGCCGCACGGCCGGTGAATTTGACGGCAACGTCGGCCAATGCCAGCGACGTCGCGCCCACGATGTCGAACGGGCCCGGATGCACCATCAGTGCGGCACCGATGTCGTCGAAAACGCCGCGCTCGAGCATCAGGACCTTGCCACCGCCCGTTTCCTCGGCAGGGGTGCCGAGCACTCGGACCGTGATGCCGAGCGCATCGGCCACCGGCGCGAGCGCCAGGGCGGCACCCACCGCGGACGCGGCGATGATGTTGTGGCCGCAGGCATGACCGATCTCGGGCAACGCGTCGTACTCCGCGCAGATTCCGATCACGAGCTCGCCGCTACCCACCGACGCGGTGAATGCGGTGTCGATGCCGGCGACCCCGGATTCGATCTCGAAATGGTGGGCGCGAAGCGTGTCGAGGACCTTCGCAACGCTGCGATATTCCTCGAACGCCAGTTCCGGTTCTGCGTGAATCGAGTGCGACAGCGCAACCAGTTCGTCGGTTGCGTGAGCGAGCGCGCGGCCGATCTCCTCGCCCACGGCGGCACTGTTCGGTTCGTCGATCACGAGAGACAGTGTGTCACTAGCGCGGCGGCGTGTCGGAACGGCTGTGCCGACTCCGAGCCCGAACAGTGCCGGACGGGCTAGTTGCCGAAGCTGAAGTTGCTGTCGTCCGTCGGCGTCGTCAGCGCAGCGAGCAGGTCCACGTGCATCCGACTCTTGATGCCGGCCAGGTTCGCTCCCCGGGTGCTGGTCAGCGCCGCCGCCTTGGCAACGGCGTCGGAGACCACCGATTCCTCGGACGCGGTGGCCTCGACGATTCCTGCGGCCACCGCATCGGCCCCGCCGTAACGACGGCCGGTCAGCATCGCCTCGACGGCGGTCTGCTTGGGCAGCCTGGAGTTGATCAGGGCAGACATGCCGACGGTGAACGGCATGTTGAGGTTGACCTCCGGCAGGCAGTAGAAGCCTCGGTCTGCGCGCTGGATGCGGAAATCCTGCGATGTTGCGAACATCGCGCCGGCACCGAACGCATGGCCCTGCACCGCTGCGACCGTGGGCATCGGGAACGCCAGCAGCCGCGTGTAGAGCGTGTGCACGCGGTCGAGGTACCAGGTGATCCGGTCCAGGTTCGCGAACAGCCAATCGGTATCGAGTCCGTTGCTGTAGAACTTGCCTGCCGAGGTGGTGACCAGCGCGGCCGGACCGGTCGATGCCTCGACCTCGTCGAGCAGTGCATGGACAGCATCTATCCAGTCGGGGTGGAACCTGTTCTCTGGATTGCCCGCGCCCTCCTGGGCACCGAGGAACAAGATGTGGACATCACCGTCGCGTTCGAGATAAGGCATGCAGCGGATACTACTCGGCGGTAACTTCCCGGTCGCACCGTCTCGGTTCCACATCCATCGCAGCGATCTCATACTGTTGTTCATCGTGGCAACTTCCGACGCACGAGCAACCGATCCCGTGACCGATCCCGATGCGGCGGCGCGCACCGCCGCCGATGCTCTCGCTGCAGCGACCGGCATCGACACCCATACCGTCGCCATCGTCCTCGGCTCCGGCTGGCAGGCGGCCGCAGATGTCTTCGGCTCCCCCACCGCGACCGTGCGCATGGCCGATCTCCCCGGCTTCGCACCGCCGTCCGCGTCGGGCCACTCCGGCACGATCACCTCGGTGGACGTGGGCGGAACCCACACTCTGTTACTTCAGGGCCGTACGCACGCCTACGAGGGCCACGACCTCCGACGCGTCGTGCACCCGGTCCGCACCGCGATCGCGGCAGGCGCGACGACCGTCGTCCTCACCAACGCCGCCGGCGGCATCCGTGAAGGCATGAGCGTCGGCCAACCGGTTCTGATTTCCGATCACCTCAACCTGACCGCCCGTTCGCCGCTCGTCGGCGCCGAATTCGTCGATCTCGTCGGTGCCTACTCACCCGAACTCCGCGCTCTCGCGGCCGAGATCGATCCGTCTCTCGAGGACGGCGTCTACGCGGGACTGCCGGGCCCTCACTACGAGACGCCTGCCGAAATCAAGATGCTGCGCACGTTCGGTGCAGATCTGGTGGGCATGTCGACGGTGCACGAGACGATCGCCGCCCGTGCAAAGGGTGCTCGTGTGCTGGGAATTTCGTTGGTCACCAACCTCGCTGCCGGCATGACCGGAGAACACCTCGATCACTCCGAAGTGCTCGCTGCGGGCAAGGATTCGGCAGCTCGGATGGGCGCTCTTCTGCACGAGTTGGTCACCCGACTGTGATCGAGGATCTCACCGAGCGTGTGCAACGCTGGATCGCGGGAGATCCCGATCCGGCGAGCCGCGACGAACTCGACGGCCTCTCCGATTCCGAACTCGCGGACCGATTCAGCGGTCCGTTGACCTTCGGCACCGCCGGCCTCCGAGGGCCGGTGCGCGCCGGCCCGAACGGCATGAACGTCGCCGTGGTCGTGCGAGCGACCGCCGGTATCGCAGCGTGGCTGCTCGGGCAGGGCCTCGGCGGATCCACCGTCGTGGTGGGCCGTGACGCGCGCACCGGTTCGGAACAGTTCGCCTTCGCAGCGGCGGAAACGTTGGCCGCGCAAGGATTTTCGGTGGTCCTTCTGCCTCGACCACTCCCCACGCCCGTTGTCGCCTTCGCCGTACGGGCGCTCGATGCCGAGCTGGGGGTGCAGATCACCGCATCGCACAACCCCGCCGCCGACAACGGGTACAAGGTGTATCTGCGGGGCGGGTCGCAGTTGGTTCCGCCGAGCGATGCCCAGATCGAGGCGCTCATCGACGCCAGCGCAGATGCAGTCGACGTGCCTCGCACAGCCGTCGAGCCCAGCGGCTCGGACATCGCGTCGCGCTACCTCGATTCGGTTGTGAGACTGCCCCGTTCGAGACCACGCGATGTTCGTATCGCCCTGACCGCACTGCACGGCGTCGGCGGAGAACTCGCCGTGGCGGCACTGCGCGGCGCTGGGTTCCGCGACATCCGGGTGGTCGAGGAACAGTTCGAGCCCGATCCGTCCTTCCCGACGGTGACCTTCCCCAACCCGGAAGAGCCGGGTGCTGCGGACGCGGTTCTCGCGCTGGCGGCCGAGACCGACGCCGACCTCGCCGTGGCACTCGACCCCGATGCCGATCGCTGCGCAGTCGGAGTCCGAAACGCTCACGGTTGGCGGATGCTGACCGGGGACGAAACCGGCGCTCTGCTGGCCGACTACCTGCTGCGTGACGCACCGCCCGGCTCACTGGTGGCCAACACCATCGTGTCCTCGCAGCTGCTCTCGGCACTGGCACCGGCCCGCGGCGCGCGCTATGCCCGCACACTGACCGGTTTCAAATGGCTCGTGCGCGCCGGAGACGGCCTCGTGTACGCCTACGAAGAAGCGATCGGCCACTGCGTAGATCCGAATGTGGTGCGAGACAAGGACGGGATTTCTGCCGCCGTCGTACTGGCGGACCTCGCGGCGGCGCTGAAGCAGGACGGACGCACGCTACTCGACGTACTCGACGACCTCGCCGTCGAATTCGGAGTCCACAGCGGCGCGCAGGTGTCGCGCCGAGTGCAGGATCTCACCGACATCGGGGACATGATGCGCCGGTTACGCAGCACGCCGCCGACGGAGTTGGCCGGACGCACGGTGACCGTCATGGACTACGCCGACCGCGACGACGAGTTGCGCACCGACGCAGTCGAAATCGCGGGATCGGGGCTGCGGGTCATCGTGCGGCCGTCCGGGACCGAACCCAAGCTCAAGGCGTACCTCGAGGTCGTCGAGCCCGTCTCGGACCGGCAGGATCTGGCAAGGGCGAGAGCGACGGCGGACGAACTCCTGGCCCAGCTCTCCTCGTTCGCAAAAGAGCTGTAACTCAGAACAGTGCCGACTGCACCGCAGGCAGATCGGACGTGAAGGCCCCGAGTTCGATGCGCCGACCCCTCAATGCCGCCAGATCCGCGACGTAGGTCTGCTCGTCGACCGAGGCGATCACCGCCTGCCCGACGCATGTCCTGATCTGCAGTCCATGAGAGCCGGTTGCGACATCGGCAGGGTAGGCAACCCGAGTATCGTTCTCGCTCAATGTTTCCCGTCCCATGGGCGGTGTCCACCGCTCCGTGATCGGCCGACATCCGCCGATCGCGGCGTCGGTCAACAGCTGACGGACCTGCTCCGCACGCGCGGCAGTGCCTGCCTCCAATCGGTCGAGATCGAGTGGCACGCACAGCGATGCTGCCTTCGTCGCCGACCGTACGGCCTGCCGTAGTCCGAGCCTTTCGGTCACCAGGTCCTCGGCGACACGCACGGCCTTGCCGTCGTCCGCGTACGCGACGTACTGCGCACAGATAGCCCCCTGCTCGGCCAGCCGACCCCATTTGCGAGTCTGCGCGGCTGTCCCGATCTTGTAGGTGCCGTTGGCAAACGCCGCCAGGTAGAGCCAATGCGGTGCCATGACATGCTTTTCCAGATCGCGGGAGACGAATCCGCTGCGGTGCACGGTATGGACGAAACGAAACACGTCCTTGTCCGCGCACCGTGCGCACTGGCTCGACCCGACGGCCGGTTCTCGGCCCGGGCACGGAACGTACCGCGGCGGCCCGTCCGCAGTGAATGCCGTTCGGCCCGTGCAGTATCGGTCTGCCGCACCGCCGAGAGCGCGGTAGCTCAGTGTGTTACCCACCAGCTCCTGGAACTCGACCTGCTCGGTCTCGATATCGAGCAGGCGCAACCGCGGGGTGTCGGGCCCGGCGGAGGGCCAGGACACCCCGAGCGCGAGCAGGGTTGCACCGGAGCGAATCAGCGGGGTCCGAACTGACGGTCGCCCGCGTCGCCGAGGCCCGGGACGATGAAGGCATTGTCGTTGAGTCCGTCGTCGATGCTCGCGGCAACGAGTCGCACCGGGAGTCCCGACGCTTCGAGCGCTGCGACACCTTCGGGGGCGGCCACGACGCAGATGGCAGTGACATCGGTTGCGCCGCGTCCGACGAGCAGCTCGATCGTGTGCACCATCGATCCGCCGGTCGCCAGCATGGGGTCGAGCACGTAGACCGGAGTCTGGGACAGGTCGTCGGGCAAGGACTCCATGTAGGGCACCGGCTGATGCGTCTGCTCGTCCCTGGCCATCCCGACGAACCCGACGCGAGACTGTGGAATCAGACCGCTCGCCTTCTCCACCATGCCGAGACCGGCACGCAGTACGGGCACGAGCAGCGGCGGACGAGCCAACCGGGTGCCCTGGGTGATCGCGACGGGAGTACGTACCTCGAACGTGTCGATGTCGGCGTCCCTGGTGGCCTCGTACACCAGCATGTGGGTGAGCTGGCGGAGCGCAGTGCGGAACGTGGCGTTGTCGCTCCGCTCGTCCCGCATGGTGGTGAGCAGGGCGGCGGCCAGTGGGTGGTCGACCACGTGTGTATCCATGTCTCACAGGATAAGGCCCAGCACCATGAGGCCCACACGATGAGCCCCACCGGAGGAGATCGCCGAGACGAACGGCGAACGGCAGGTCGTGGGAACCGATGTGCCCGCACTCGCGTCGAACCAGTTGGGCGTCGCATTCGGCGACTGCGCGAACGCACGCGATTTCAGGGGGACTCATGGACGAACTCGTCGTCGAGACCGAGGGGGTGCTCGCCTACGGCGCAGCGGCGTCGACCATGGCCGAGCAGATCGCGGCGGCCGGTGCTGCCGCCGCTGCCTGCGGGCCCGCCGTGTTGGCACCGGTGTTCGGCCTGATCGGGCAGGAATTTCTGGCCACCGTGACCGGAACCCATCTGGCGCATACCGATGCGGTCGTTCGCCTGGCGGGAGCGGTGGCGAGCCTCGGTTCTGCGGCCACCGATGCTGCGGTGTCGTACGCCCGCACCGACGACGCAACCGGGGCGGCCGTCACGGCCCACTCTGCCGGTCGCGCACCGGACGCTCGGTAAGCGGCGATGATCGATCTACTCTCTCGCCCCATCGTCGAGCTGCTCGGTGCCTTCGGCGGCGGTACCGTTCCCTCCGGAGGCCCCGCGGATGTGTTGCGACTGTCGTCGGCTGCGATCGAGGCCGCCCAAGGAATCGGCCGCATCGCGATCACCGAACTTGGTTCGACCTGGAACGGCGAGGCCGCGGACGCCGCACTTCGGTACGCCGAGAACGCTCATGCGAGTGCTCTGGCCCTTGCCGATCACGCGGACGATATCGCCGCCGTCGTCGATCGGGCATGTCGGGATACCGAGCAGGGTTTCGTCGAACTACAGGCAATAGTGCAGTCGTTCGTGGGCATCGCCCTCTCCGCAGGACCGATCATTGCCACCCCGATCGGGCAGACGATGCTGATCTCGGCCGCGATCGAGCACCTCGAGCGTGCCCTGGCGGTGGTCGCGCGTGTGCGCGCCGAACTGGCCGTGCACGCTGCGACAGCCGGCGAGCTGGCCTCCCCGCCCGCGGTCCCCGCACCCATCGACTCCGGCCCGGCAGCGGTGCCGGGCTCGCCCTCGAACCTGATGACCTCACCTGCAACGGCTCAGGTGATCGAGACCGGGGAGAAGCTGGCGAAGACGTTCGCGCAGTCGCTCTCACAAACCGGCGGCACGCCGGACTCCCCCGGAGCCGTTGGAGCACAGCACTTCTTGGGCACTTCGGCGATGGATTCGCCCGGCGCCGGGGACGCCGACCGAGGAGTAGAGGTGCGATTGCCCGACGGGAGCACCGTCACCGCCCCCAACGCCGAAGCCGCAGGTGCCGTTCGCAGCGCGCTGACGCAGCAGGGCGTCCCCTACGCCTGGGGCGGTACGACGCCGGGCACCGGACTGGACTGCAGTGGGTTGACCCAATGGGCGTACGCACAGCAGGGCGTCGACATCCCCCGGCTGGCGCAGGAACAGGACATCGGCTCGTCGGTCGCGGCCGGTGACGTACAGCCCGGCGATCTCGCGGTGTGGGACGGCCACGTAGCGATGGTCATCGGCAACGGCCAGCTCGTCGAGGCGGGAGACCCGGTGCAGGTAGGACCGATCAGAACGACCAACAGCGACATGGCATTCAAGGGCTTCTACCGTCCGACCCAATAACGGTCGGACCGAACGAGAGGCAGACCGAATGAGAGGAAGTCGATGACGGACGCGAACACCACCGTCGTCAGCGCGGTATCGGCAACTCGATCCGGCTCGGTATCCGTTCGCGCCACCGAGCATGGAGTGCCGATCGCAATCGCTATCGACGAAGGTGAACTACGTTTCGGGGGAACAGCATTGGCGTCGACGATCCTGGATCGATGCACGCGGGCGACCACAGCCGCTCGGGCACAGCGCCGAATCCGGTTGGCCGAGGACGGGGTTCCCGCCGACATCCTCGATCGCCTGGGTCTGCCGACCGACGCCCGAGTGGCCGCCGACGCGAACGACGATCTGGCCCAGGAACCGGCACCCACTAGTTGGTTGCGACCGGTATGACCCACTCTCACCCCACCGATCTCGACACCGTGATCGACAACGTGATCGACAAAGCCCGACACCGGCTCGACGGATTGCGTGAGACACAGGAGCGCGTCGACCACATCAGGATTCGAGTGGCCTCACCCAACGGGCTCGTGACCGTCGTCGCGGACGGTACCGGGGCCATGGTCGGTCTCGATCTCGCGGAGGATCTCGGATCGGTGACTGCCCGCGAACTCGCGTCGACCATCGTTCTCACAGCCGCCGAGGCGGCGTCCGCAGCGTTGGACCAGCGCGAGACCATCCTGCAAAGTCTGCAGGATTCGTTCACAGACTCCTGAGATAGGCTTCGCGCCATGGCTGGAGACATCATCCCGATCGAACTCGGTCTGACCGCCGGTGACTTCTCGACACTGTGGGCACCGGAGTGGCGAGAAGGCGACGACGAATGGGAGGCATTCCTCGGACACGAGGAAGATCTCTACGGATTCGCCACGGTTGCCGAGCTCGCCGCATTCGTCCGATCCGACGACGACAACGACCTCGTCGACCACCCGTCGTGGCCGGTGGTGTCCGCTCTCGCGGCCTACGAACTCGAGCCCGACGAGCTGCATCGGTTCGACCTCGTCGCAGTGCCCGAGCTGGTGGCTGCAGACCCCGAAGCCGACGTTCTCGCCGAACTGCAGGCCACCTTCGACATCGTCTCGTCCATCGGTGATGTCTGCGAACTACGGCCCGTGACAAGCTTTTTCGGAACCAATCCGTTCGTCGGAGCGGTGGCCGGTGGCGTCGAGAACTTTCTCGGCCGTGAAGGTGCCGAGCTGTGGGACCGCATCGGTGCAGCAGTGGCGAAGCATTGGGACGAAGTCCTCGACGCAGTCGATTCCATCGTGACCTCCCCCGACGTCGACAGCGCCGCCGTTGCCGTCGCCGACGCGGAGATCACCGCGGCTGCGGAGAACGCCGTCGATGCAGACGACGCAACGGACGACATCGACGACGACACCGAGGACGACGAGTCCGACGACGACACCGAGGACGACGAGTCCGACGACGACGCAGAGAGCGACGAGGACGACGTCGACCGAGATCCCATCGCCGCTGCCGCGGCGGAGGAGACGTTCTGGACCACCGTCGGTATCGATCCCATTCGCATCATCACGTCCGACGACACGCTGTACACCCTGCGGTGCTACCTCGGCGACAAGCCCGTCTTCCTCGGCCGCGGTGGAGCCATCAGCGTGTTCGGGTCCGAGCGGTCGCTGGCTCGCTATCTCGCCGACGATCACGATCACGATCTGGCGCAGGTCAGCACCTACTCCGATGTTCAGACCGCCGCGATCGACGGCTCCCTGGACATCACGATCACCGACGACAACGTCTACGTACTGCCCGGACTCGCCGACGACCTTGCCGACGGGCCCACCGCAGTGGACGTCGACCAGCTCGATCTTGCCGTCGAATTGTTCACCGATGCAGCCGATTTCGCCGGCGACAGCTCGGTGGACGAGGCCCTCGCCACGTCCACACCGTTGGGCTGGTACGTCTCGTACACCCTCGAGCCCAGTCCCGATCGGCTGGCCCCGAGCGCACCGTTCGACGTCGAGGCCGAGGCCTGGCGAGCCCTCGAGCGAGAGTTCGAGAGCCGTCTCCGCAAGAAGTAGGGCGTTCTCGCCCGGCCGCGCGCTCGCTCGTCAGCCGATCAGCACCGCGTAGCCGGGCTTGATGACGTCGTCGATCAACGCCAATCGCTCGTCGAACGGCAGGAATGCGGACTTCATCGCATTGATGGTGAATCGCTCGAGGTCACTCCACCCGTAGCCGAACGTATCCACCAGTTTGACCATCTCTCGGCTCATCGAGGTGTCGCTCATCAATCGGTTGTCGGTGTTCACGGTGACGCGAAACCGCAGTCGTGCGAGCAGATCGAAGGGGTGCGTCGCCAACGATTCGACGGCACCGGTCTGCACGTTGGAACTGGGGCACAACTCCAGAGGCATCCTGGTGTCGCGGACGTACGCGGCCAACAGACCGAGTGACGGCGTGCCGTCGGAGTTCGTGGTGATGTCGTCGGTGATCCGCACTCCGTGTCCGAGCCGGTCGGTCCCGCAGAACGCCACCGCTTCCTGGATGGACGGCAAACCGAACGCTTCGCCTGCGTGAATGGTGAAGTGCGCGTTGCTGGCTCGCATATATTCGAAGGCGTCGAGATGGCGGCTGGGAGGGAAGCCCGCCTCGGCCCCGGCGATGTCGAAGCCCACCACCCCGCGGTCACGGAAACGCACCGTCAGTTCCGCGATCTCTCGTGAACGTGCGGCGTGCCGCATGGCCGTCAGCAGGGTGCCTATGGTGATGTTCTTGCCCCGCACCTTGGCTGCGGAGATGCCCGCCTCGAAACCGGCGAGGGTGTGGGTGACGACCTCGTCGAGGGTCAGCCCGCGTTCGAGGTGCTGTTCCGGCGCGAAGCGCACCTCGGCGTACACGACGCCGTCGTCGGCCAGATCCTCGGCGCATTCGCGCGCCACCCTGAACAACCCCTCGGGGGTTTGCATGACGGCCACGGTGTGCGCGAAGGTCTCGAGGTAGCGCTCGAGCGATCCACTGTCCGCTGCGTCGCGGAACCACTCCCCCAGAGCGGCACCGTCGGTCGCGGGTAACCCGTCGTATCCGCATTCGTCGGCCAGTTCGAGCACGGTCTGCGGTCGGAGTCCGCCGTCGAGGTGGTCGTGGAGCAACGCCTTCGGAGCCGACCTGATGGACGCGAGATCGAGTGGCGCACTGCCACCGATCGAGGACTGAGTGTTCTCCGCGGTGCTCATGTGTCGACGGTAGCGCGCGTCGTGCGCGGACGCGCGCCTGTCATCGCCACTCGGCGAGTCCGCGGATTCCCCCGACGTCCGCCGCTTCCGCGACCTATTTCGTTGCATTGTTACTCCGATGAAAACTATTCCGTCGATACACAGCGAATCGGCGACGGAAATCGTAGTGTTCATCCATCACACGCGACCGATTCTGTCGGGTCCCCTTCCGACGCCTCGGTCGACTCGAACCTCGGAGAGACCTATGTCGATTGCGGAACCGCCCAACACCATTCCGGGCAAGGGACTCAACACCGGCGCGCTCGGGTTGGTCGGCAACATCGTCATCGGACTGTCGGCGGTGGCCCCGGCCTACAGTCTCGCCGCCACCCTCGGCTACGTCGTTCTGGCCGTCGGCGACAAAGCACCGTCGATGTTTCTCATCGCCTTCGTTCCGATGCTGCTCACCGCCTTCGCCTACCGCGAGCTCGGGCGCGACACACCTGATTGCGGGACGTCGTTCACCTGGGGCACCAAGGCCTTCGGGCCCTGGGTCGGTTGGATGGCCGGGTGGGGGCTGGCCGTCTCGGCGATCATCGTGCTGGCCAACGTCGCCGAGATCGCAGCCATCTACCTGTTCGAGTTCCTCGGCCTGTCGGACTTGGCGGAGTCGACCGCGGCCAAGGTCGCCCTCGGTTCGTTCTTCATCGTCGCGATGACCTACGTCAGTTTTCGCGGCATCCTCATCAGCGAACGCATGCAGAACGTGTTGCTGGTCGTCCAGTTCGGCGTACTCATCGGAGTGTCGGTGACGGCACTGGTCAAGGTGGGGACAGGTACGGCCGGTCCGCAGGCCATCACGCCGCAATGGAGCTGGTTGGTGCCCACCGGGGTGACGATGTCCGACGCGGCCCAGGCCATCATCCTGTGCATCTTCATCTACTGGGGATGGGATGCCTGCCTTGCCGTCGGCGAGGAAACGAAGGACTCGGAGAAGACGCCGGGACGAGCCGCAGTGATCACCACGCTGATTCTCGTCGCGACCTACGTGCTCGTCGGATACGCCGTGCAGTCGTTCGCGGGGTTCGGAGACACGGGTATCGGTCTGAACAATCCGGACAACGTCGACGATGTGCTCACCATTCTCGGCGATCCGGTCGCCGGCTCGATCGTCGCGTCGCTGCTGCTGTTGACGGTGTCCATCTCGGCGCTGTCCTCTACACAGACGACCATCCTGCCCACGGCCCGCGGAACACTGTCGATGGCTGTGTACGAGGCAATCCCCAAGCGGTTCGCCAGCGTGCACCCCAAGTACATGACGCCCGGCTTCGGCACGCTCGTGATGGGTGCCGCAGCCCTGATGTTCTACCTGGTGCTCACCTTCGTCAGCGCCAACGCGCTGCAGGATTCGGTGGCATCGCTCGGACTCGCGGTCGCGTTCTACTACGGCATCACGGCATACGCATGCACATGGTACTTCCGTCGGACACTGTTCTCGTCCGCCCGAAACCTGTTCATGCGCGGCATCTTTCCACTTCTCGGCGGGCTGTCCATGACGTGGGCGTTCGTGCAGAGCGCAGTCGACATGATCAAGCCCGACTACGGTTACACCGTCTACGGTCCGATCGGCGGAGTGTTCGTCCTCGGTGTCGGCATGCTGGTACTCGGAATCCCACTGATGCTGCTCTGCTTCGTGGGTAACAAGGATTTCTTCCAGGGCAAGACACTCACCGCGTCCACCGAAGTCAAGGTTCCGGACACTTATTAGAAGAGAAGGACCGAAACTCATGAAGATCACCGTCGGCTACCTCGCCACCCCCAGCGGCGACGACGGCGTAGCCCTGGCCACCGCCCTCGCCCGCGCCCTCGACGCGTCCATCGACATCGTGCTGGTCATGGCCGTCGACGAACCTGTCATGGAAGGCAGCGGACCCTATCGAAAGATCCTCGAGGCCAAGGCGAGGGGCTGGGTGGACGACGCGGCCGCCCAGGTCCCGTCGGGTATCGAGGTGACCACGCACGTGATCGGCCACGAGTCGTTCGCCCGCGCCCTGATCGACTTCGCCGTGAACTCCGATGCCGACATGATCGTTGTCGGCGGTGCCAGTGACGGCCTGCTGAACCGACATTCGATCGGCTCGGTCGCCGGTCAGCTTCTGCACGCCTCGGAAGTTCCGTTGGCACTTGCCCCTCGGGGCTACCGGCTCTCCAGCGCACCGATCACCGATCTCACCGTCGCCGTCCCCACCCGGTCATCCGCCCCGAACCCGTTGCCGTTCGCTTTCACTCTCGCCAGCGCTGCGCACGTGCCTCTTCGATTGGTCTCGCTGGTCTCTCTGGAATCGACCGGAACCCCGAGCGACGAGACTTCACTGGACACGCGTCGACGGCAAGTCGCTGCCGCACAGGAGAATCTGGAACTCGCGGCCCGCACTCTCCCCGGCATCGAGGGCCTGGAATCCGTGGTGGCCGACGGGTCGACACTGGACGAGGCCGTGGGCAACCTCGAGTGGAAGCCGGGCGATGTGTTGTTGCTCGGCTCCAGTCGGCTGGCGACCCCCAAGCGAGTGTTCCTGGGCTCGAGTGCCGCCAAGATTCTGCGTGCTGCCCCGGTGCCGGTGGTCGTCGTTCCGCACGAGTGAGCGGCTTCGCCGCATGTGAGTGGAAATGCGTAGCAGAGCCCGAGTTTCCACTCACGTGCGGCGCAGCCGCTCTAACTGTCGAAGCCCAGACCCAACGCGTCCATTCCCTTCAGCCACAATCCCCGCCGTCCCTCGTTGCGGTCTGCACGAGCGAACTGCGCACGAGTGATGTTGATCCCGATCGACTTGAGGGGCTCGGGTGGAAACGGCAACGGCTTGGTACGCACCATCTTCAGGCGTGTCCGTTCGGTGTCCTTGCCGTCGAGTAGGTCGAGCGCGGTGCGGGCCCCGAAGTGCGACGCGCCGACGCCGAGGCCGGTGAACCCGGCCACCGAGGCCACCCGTCCGTTCATGCCGAGATCCCAGAAGGCACTGAACCGCGAGCACGTGTCGATCGATCCGCCCCACGCGTGGGTGGCACGGATTCCCTCGAGGGCTGGGAACATCTGCAGCAGATGTTCGGCGAGCAACGCAAACTCTTCTGGATGTTGGGTTCGGCGTGGGTCGGTGTCGCTACCGTAGAAGTAGTGCGCGTCCCACCCACCGAACAGGATGCGATCGTCGGCCGTCAACCGGAAGTAGTGGAATCGATTGCCGGAGTCGGCCAATCCTTCGCGGCCGGACCAGCCGATTGCGGCGAGCTGCGCCGGCGTCAGTGGTTCGGTCATGATCACGTAGTCCCACACCGGGACTATCCAGTGACGGAGCTTGCGCCGCAACGATTTCGATGCCGAGGTGGCCAGCAGAACCTTGGCTGCCTCGATGGTGCCGTAGCCCGTCTTCACCCGAATACCGTTGCTGGACTTGTCGATCGACAAGGCCCGAGTGTTCTCGTGGATGCGTACGCCGAGCGACTCCGCCGCGTCGGCCAGGCCCCAGGCCAATTTGGCAGGATCGATCATCGCGACGTCGGGGTCGAACAGGGCACCGCGCGCCATCGGTGAGGTGATTTTGGCTCTCACTGCAGCGGCGTCGAGGTATTCCATCGGTTGCGACAGTCGTCTCCCCTCGTCGCCGAGCTCACGGAGGTCGTCGACCTGCCAGTCGAAATTGGCGATGTCGAGCTCGCCGGTGCGTTCGATGTCGGCGTCGATTCCGTACTTCTTCGCAGTCGCGCAGATCGCGTCGAGCGTCTCGGTTCCCATTCGCAGCAACTCGGGTAGTTCGTCGGCATACCGGTCGAGTCCGTTGCCCAGTCCGTGCGTCAGGCTGGCCGCGCAGAAGCCGCCGTTGCGTCCGGTGGCACCCTCGGCAATGCGGTCGCCTTCGAGCAAGACAATCGATCTGTCGGGGTTCTCCTCTGCCGCCTGCAGAGCCGCCCACAATCCGGTGAACCCGCCGCCGACGATCACCAGATCCGCAGACGTCGAACCGGAGTGCCGCGGTCTGGGCGTCGGTCGTTCCGGTCGGTCGAGCCAGAAGGGCTGCGGCGCTGCTCCGAGAACCATCGCCACGCCGCGATCGGTGGGTTCGGTAGCCCAGGATGCGCTCATCGTCGTAGCTCCTGATCCTCGGGTCCTGCGCTAGCGAAAACGGTGCGATGCCAGGACTTTCGGGCCACACCGGTGATGTCGGTCATCACGTGTTTGACGGTGAGGTACTCGTCGAGCGAGTAGCTCGACATGTCCTTGCCGAAGCCCGACGCTCCGAATCCGCCGTGCGGCATCTCGCTGATGATCGGGATGTGGTCGTTGATCCACACACAACCGGCCGCGATCTCCCGCGACGCTCGGCCCGCGCGGTACACGTCGCGGGTCCACGCCGAGGCCGCCAGTCCGAACGCGGTGTCGTTGGCCCGCCGAATCGCATCGTCGTCGCCGTAGTGCCGCGACACCGTGAGCACCGGTCCGAACACCTCGTCGCGGTAGATCTCGTCCTGCTCACCCACATCGGCGATCAACGTCGGCGGGTAGAAAGCACCCCTACCGTCCGGGACACGGCCTCCGGTGACGATCCTCGCTCCGGTATCGCGAGCCCGATCCACCATGGCCGCAACCCGATCCCGATGCGCGATCGAGATCAGCGATCCCATGTCGGTCGCCGGATCCGTCGGATCTCCCATGACGACGCGTTCCATCACCTCGGCTACTCCGGCGACGAAATCGTCGTACAGGGAGTCCGCGACGATGGCGCGGGTGGCTGCCGTGCAGTCCTGTCCGCCGTTGATCAACGAACCGGCGACGGCACCGTGAATCGCAGCCTCGAGGTCGGCATCGTCGAACACCACGAAGGGGGCCTTGCCGCCGAGTTCGAGCTGCACCCGGGTGCCGTGCATGGCAGCCTGCGACATCACCTGCCTCCCGACGGGAGTGGAACCGGTGAAAGTCATCAGGTCCAGGCCCGCATGCGAGGACAACGCGACTCCGGCCTCCGCTCCGGTTCCGGTGACCACGTTGAACACCCCGTCGGGCAGGCCGGCCTCCGAGGCGAGACGCGCCAGACGCAGCGTGGTCAGAGGCGTGAGTTCACTGGGCTTGAGCACGATGGAACACCCGGCCGCCAACGCCGGGATCGCCTTCCAGACGGCCATCTGCAGCGGATAGTTCCACGGCGTGATCGATCCGACCACGCCGACCGGGTCGCGTCGGATGGCCGAGGTGTGTTCGCCCGAGTACTCGGCCGCTGCCTTGCCGTCCAGATGTCGGGCAGCTCCGGCGAAGAACTCGATGTTGTCGACGCTGCCCGGAACGTCGAACTCCGTTGCCAGACGCACGCTTTTGCCGGTCTGGGCCACCTCTTCGGTGGCGAATTCGGCGTCGGCCGCCACCGATCGCGCCAACTCGGCAAGCACCGCGCCGCGCTGGGCCGGAGTTGCGGTGGCCCACTGCGGTAGCGCCGAGCGCGCTCGAACGAGAGCCGCTTCGACGTCCGCTGCCGTGGCGAGACCGAACTCGGACACCACGGTTCCGGTCGCCGGGTTCTCGACGCCGCAGCGGTCGCCGCTGCCGTCCACTGCGCGTCCGTCGATCCAACAACCAGGAATGTTCGCCATGACTGCACGATACCGACCGATCCACGGATTCGCCCGGTTTCCGATCCCGCAACAACCGATTCTGTCGTCGAAACAGATATTTATTGCGAATTTCATCGCCTATCGCTTGTGTCGGCGGCGGTGTCGGTGACAAGATCGACCGATGCCGGATCAGTCACCCATCGCACTCGACGACGTCTCCAAGGCGATCATCGAACAACTTCAGGAGGACGGGCGACGTTCCTACGCCGCGATCGGCAAAGCAGTCGGGTTGTCGGAAGCTGCCGTGCGGCAACGTGTTCAACGCCTGACGGACTCCGGCGTCATGCAGATCGTCGCCGTCACCGATCCGGTACAGGTCGGATTCAAGCGGCAGGCCATGATCGGCATCAAGTGCACCGGGGACAGTCATGCACTGGCCGAGCAACTCTCGGCGATCGACGCGATCGACTACGTGGTCCTCACGGCAGGCTCCTTCGACATCGTTGTCGAAGTGGTGTGCGAGGACGACGAACAACTACTACGGATTCTCAACAAGCAGATCCGCAGCCTCGACTCGGTCACCAGTACCGAAACCCTGGTCTATCTGAAACTCGTCAAGCAGCAATACAATTGGGGAACACGATGACGCGAACCACATCCGAGCTCGACGCCTCCGCGGCAAAGCATCTGTGGGGCCACTTCACCCGTCACGGCGGCGGGGTCACTCCCCCGATCATCACCCGCGGCGAGGGTTCGACCATCTGGGACTCGAACGGCAAGAGCTACATCGACGGTCTGTCGGGCCTGTTCGTGGTTCAGGTGGGGCACGGCCGCGAAGAACTGGCCGAGGCCGCGGCCAAGCAGGCCAAGGAATTGGCGTTCTTCCCACTGTGGTCGTATGCCACCGAGCCTGCCATCGAACTCGCCGAACGGCTCGCCGGATACGCCCCTGGGGACCTCAATCGAGTTTTCTTCACCACCGGCGGTGGCGAAGCAGTCGAGAGCGCGTGGAAGCTGGCCAAGCAGTATTTCAAGAAGGTCGGCAAACCAGGTAAGCACAAGGTGATCTCGCGTGCCATCGCGTACCATGGCACCCCGCAGGGCGCTCTGGCCATCACCGGTATCCCGGCACTCAAGGAACCGTTCGAACCGTTGACCCCGGGCGCATTTCGGGTGCCGAACACCAATATCTATCGGGCTGCGGCCCCCATGGACACCGATCCCAAGGCGTTCGGAATCTGGGCGGCCGACCGCATCGCCGAGGCCATCGAATTCGAGGGCCCCGACTCGGTGGCCGCGGTGTTCCTCGAACCGGTCCAGAATGCGGGTGGCTGCTTCCCTCCTCCACCCGGATACTTCGAGCGGGTCCGCGAGATCTGCGATCGCTACGACGTCCTGTTGGTCTCGGACGAGGTCATCTGCGCGTTCGGGCGCATCGGATCGATGTTCGCCTGCAACGACTTCGGCTACGTGCCCGACATCATCACCTGCGCCAAGGGAATGACCTCGGGCTACTCCCCCATCGGCGCGATGATCGCCTCCGACAAGCTCTTCGAGCCGTTCGACGACGGCACGTCGAGCTTCGCCCACGGCTACACCTTCGGCGGACACCCCGTCTCCGCAGCCGTCGCCATGGCCAATCTCGACATCTTCGAGCGCGAGGGGCTCAACGCCCACGTTGCGGACAACGCACCCGCGTTCCGCGCGACGCTCGAAAAACTGCACGATCTGCCCATCGTCGGCGATGTGCGCGGCGAGGGGTACTTCTACGGCATCGAGTTGGTGAAGGACAAGGCCACGAAGGAAACGTTCAGCGACGCCGAAGCAGAACGCATCCTCCGCGGGTTCCTGTCCACCGCCCTGTTCGACGCCGGGCTGTACTGCCGGGCCGACGACCGCGGCGACCCGGTGGTACAGCTGGCTCCGCCATTGATCTGCGGGCAGAAGGAGTTCGACGAGATGGAACAGATTCTGCGCAGCGTGCTGACCGAGGCGGGCAACCTGATCTGACCGCCGGCGTTACTGCCCGATCCGGTCGATGACGAGGGGGGTCGGCTGCGCGGCGGTGGTGCCGATCTCCCAGCTGCCCTCGAGGGCCTGCTGTGCGTAGTCGAACTTCTCCGGGGTGTCGGTGTACAGAGTGGCCAACCGATCCCCGGCGCGAACCCGATCGCCCGGCTTGGCATGCAGACGCACGCCGGCTGCGCTCTGTACCGGCTCGCCCTGCCGCTCCCGGCCCGCGCCGAGCCGCCACGCCGCGAGGCCGACGCCCATCGCGTCCAAGCCGGTGACGACACCGTCCTGCGTCGCAGTGAATTCCTGGCTCTCACGGGCGACGGGCAGAGCGGCGTCGGGGTCGCCGCCCTGCGCCGCGATCATCGTGCGCCACCGGTCCATGGCGGACCCGTCGGCAAGCTTGTCTGCCGGATCGATGCCCTCGATCCCGGCCGCGGCGAGCATGGTGCGTGCCAGCGTGATCGTCAGCTCCACGATGTCCGCCGGCCCGCCGCCGGCCAGAACCTCCACCGACTCCTGCACTTCGAGCGCGTTGCCCGCGGTGAGGCCGAGCGGTGTGTCCATCGCCGTCAGCACCGCCAGGGTCCGTACGCCCGCATCCGTTCCGAGTTCGACCATCGCCGTTGCCAGTTCGCGTGCATCGTCGACGTTCTTCATGAACGCGCCCGCCCCGACCTTCACGTCGAGCACCAACGCGCCCGTGCCCTCCGCGATCTTCTTGCTCATGATCGAACTGGCGATCAACGGAATCGACTCGACGGTTCCGGTGACGTCGCGCAGGGCGTAGAGCTTCTTGTCGGCCGGAGCCAGATCTGCGCCTGCCGCGCAGACCACCGCGCCCACGGCGGGGTCGGCAAGAATCCGGTGCATCTCGTCGCCGCTGAGATCAGCTCGCCATCCGGGGATGGACTCGAGCTTGTCCAAGGTGCCCCCGGTATGCCCCAGCCCGCGGCCCGACAGTTGCGGCACCGCCGCTCCGCACGCAGCGACCAAGGGTGCGAGCGGCAGCGTGATCTTGTCTCCGACGCCACCGGTCGAGTGCTTGTCCACGGTAGGGAGCGGCAACGCGGAGAAGTCCATTCGCGTGCCCGACGCGATCATGGCGTTCGTCCACGTACTCAACTCCCGGCGCGACAATCCGCGCAGCAGAATTGCCATCGCCAACGCCGACATCTGTTCCGGCGCGACGCTTCCGCGGGTGAACTCGGCGATCACCCACTCGATCTGCTCGTCGTCGAGAACGCGTCCGTCGCGTTTGGCGCTGATGATCGATACGGCGTCAGGCATGGTTGTTCACGCGTCCTTCGTCGAGGTTGTCGGGGCCGAATGCGTCCGGGAGCAACTCTGCCAGTCGCCGCGGCCCGGTGGCGGTATCGACGAGCAGATCCGCGCCGCCGAACTCGTACAGCAACTGCCTGCACCGCCCGCACGGCATGAGGATCTCGCGTCGGGAATCGCAACAGGAAAAGGCAACGAGCCTGCCCCCGCCGGTCGAGTGCAGGTTCGACACCAACCCGCACTCGGCGCACAGGCCCAAACCGTATGAGACATTTTCCACATTGCACCCGGTGACAATGCGATTGTCGTCCACCAGAGCTGCCGCGCCCACCGGAAAATTGGAGTACGGGGCGTATGCGTGCCTCATGGCCCCATGGGCATTGTCGCGCAACGCATTCCAGTCGATTTCGTTCATGGTCACCCATCCAATCACGCTGTCTGAATTGATGCAGAGATCTACCCGAAACCGCCCGATTGAATTGGGAAGGCAAACCTAACACGGGATTTCGGCACCATACGAACCTCGAGTCGAATTAGTTCCGTGTTTCGAATGGGTTTACAGTTTCTATCAAGCGGCTAGTACAACCAGCACTAGGGCCGAATCGCGACAAATCGAGCCAGGTTAAGCCCGGCCACCGGGCTCGACGCGTCCACCAACGACGTTGGAGGCATTGCACTCGATGAGTAGCACGACGGAAGCCGCTCCGGTCAAGGAGCGCAAGCGGTCTCTGTACCGCGGGGACCCGGGAATGTGGTCCTGGGTTCTGCACCGCATCACAGGCGTGTTGACGTTCTTCTTCTTGTTCGTCCACGTTCTCGACACGGCGATGGTTCGGGTCAATCCCGAGACGTACGACGCCATCATCGAAACCTACAAGACCCCGCTCGTCGGACTCATGGAACTCGGCCTCGTCGCGGCAGTGCTGTACCACGCGTTGAACGGCATCCGAGTCATGCTGATCGACTTCTGGGCCAAGGGACCGCAGTACCAGAAGCTGATGCTCTGGGTCATCGCAGTCGTCTGGCTCGTCGTCATGATCCCGGGCGCGGGACGAATCTTCTACAACATGTTCACGGCGGGTGGTCACTGATGTCGACGCAGGGTCCCGAGGCGAAGGTCCTCGGCACGAACTACGACCGTCCGGCCAGCCTGGCCAACCCGCGTTCGCCGCGGCGTCAGAGCAAGGGCAACTTCGAGCTCTACGCGTGGCTGTTCATGCGGTTCTCCGGCCTGGCACTCGTCGTGCTGGTCCTGGGCCACATGTTCATCATGCTGATGCTCGACGACGGCGTACACCGCATCAACTTCGCCTTCGTCGCCGGCCGTTGGGCCAGCCCGTTCTGGCAGTTCTGGGATCTGACGATGCTGTGGCTGGCACAGCTGCACGGCGGCAACGGTCTGCGCACCATCATCGCCGACTACTCCCGCAAGGACTCGACGCGATTCTGGCTGACGACCTTGCTGGTGCTGTCGATGATCCTCATCATGGGCGTCGGCACCTACGTCATCTTCACCTTCGATCCCAACATCTCGGCGAGCTAAGGACACTGACGCTTACATGCAGGAACATCGTTACGACGTACTGATCGTCGGCGCAGGCGGTGCCGGAATGCGTGCTGCGATCGAAGCCGGACCCCGTGCTCGGACAGCCGTATTGACCAAGCTCTACCCCACCCGCTCCCACACCGGAGCAGCTCAGGGCGGCATGTGTGCCGCCCTGGCCAACGTGGAGGAAGACAACTGGGAGTGGCACACGTTCGACACCGTCAAGGGCGGCGACTACCTCGCCGACCAGGACGCGGTGGAGATCATGGCCAAGGAGGCCATCGACGCCGTCCTCGACCTCGAGAAGATGGGTCTTCCGTTCAACCGGACGCCCGAAGGAAAGATCGACCAGCGACGCTTCGGCGGCCACACCCGTGACCACGGCAAGGCACCCGTTCGTCGCGCGTGCTACGCAGCCGACCGCACCGGTCACATGATTCTGCAGACGCTCTACCAGAACTGCGTCAAGCACGACGTCGAGTTCTACAACGAGTTCTACGCGCTCGATCTCTGCCTGACCGAGACGGACGACGGGCCGGTTGCCACCGGCATCATCGCCTACGAACTCGCCACCGGCGAACTGCACATCTTCCACGCCAAGTCGATCATCTTCGCGACCGGCGGCTCGGGACGTATCTACAAGACGACCTCCAACGCGCACACTCTGACCGGCGACGGCATGAGCATCGTGTTCCGCAAGGGACTTCCCTTGGAGGACATGGAGTTCCACCAGTTCCATCCGACCGGCCTCGCAGGCCTGGGCATCCTCATCTCCGAGGCCGTCCGCGGCGAAGGCGGCATTCTGCGCAACGAGTCGGGTGAACGCTTCATGGAGCGGTACGCCCCGACCATCAAGGACCTCGCTCCGCGCGACATCGTGGCGCGGTCGATGGTGCTCGAGGTTCTCGAGGGACGCGGCGGTGGTCCCAACAAGGACTACGTCTACATCGACGTCACCCACATCCCCGAGGAAGTTCTCGACGAGAAGCTCCCCGACATCATGGAGTTCTCGCGCACCTACCTCGGTGTCGACCCCGTCAAGGAGCCGGTGCCGGTCTACCCGACCTGTCACTACGTCATGGGCGGTATCCCCACCAAGATTCGCGGTGAGGTGCTGCGCAACAACGAGGACATCGTCCCCGGCCTGTACGCGGCAGGTGAGTGCGCCTGTGTGTCGGTGCACGGCGCGAACCGTCTGGGAACCAACTCGCTGCTCGACATCAACGTCTTCGGTCGTCGTGCGGGCATCGCCGCGGCCGAGTACGCCAACTCGGTGGACTTCACCCCGCTCCCCGAGGAGCCGGCGAAGATGGTGCAGGACTGGCTCGAGCTGATCCTGTCCGACCACGGTCACGAGCGGGTGGCCGACATCCGTTCCGAGATGCAGCAGTCGATGGACAACAACGCGTCGGTCTTCCGCACGCAGGAACGCCTCGAGACGGCGCTGAAGGATGTGCGCGCCCTCAAGGAGCGCTACAACCACATCACCGTCGCGGACAAGGGCAAGCGCTACAACAGCGACCTGCTCGAAGCCATCGAACTCGGCTTCCTGCTCGAGATGGCCGAGGTGACCGTCGTCGGAGCGCTCAATCGCAAGGAATCACGCGGCGGACACGCTCGCGAGGACTTCCCCGATCGCAACGACGCCGAGTACATGAAGCACACCATGGCCTACAAGGAGGGCGAAGGTTTGCTCACCGAGATCCGCCTGGACTACAAGCCGGTAATCCAGACCCGCTACGAGCCGATGGAGCGGAAGTACTGACATGAGCGCACCCACACTGGACAAGAAGTCCGAACAGAACGATCTGCCTCCCGTGCCCGACGGCGCGGTCATGGTCACGCTCAAGATCGCTCGTTTCAACCCCGAGAGCGGCGACGGCCAGTACTGGGACACCTTCCAGGTCCCCACGCTGCCCACCGACCGTCTGCTCAACCTGCTGCACTACGTCAAGGGCTACCTCGACGGAACTCTGACGTTTCGTCGCTCGTGCGCCCACGGCGTCTGTGGCAGTGACGCGATGCGCATCAACGGCGTCAACCGTCTCGCCTGCAAGGTGCTGATGCGCGACATGCTGCCGAAGGATTCGTCGAAGACCCTCAACATCACCATCGAGCCCATCCGTGGCTTGCCGGTGGAGAAGGATCTCATCGTCAACATGGAGCCCTTCTTCGACGCGTTCCGCGCCGTGAAGCCGTTCCTCATGACGACGGGCAACGAGCCGACCCGCGAGCGCATTCAGTCGGCTGCGGACCGCGCCCGTTTCGACGACACCACCAAGTGCATCCTGTGTGCGTGCTGCACCACCTCGTGCCCGGTGTTCTGGAGCGACGGAAGCTACTTCGGTCCGGCGGCCATCGTCAACGCGCACCGGTTCATCTTCGACAGCCGTGACGAGGGTGCCACCGAGCGTCTGGACATCCTCAACGACGTCGAGGGTGTGTGGCGCTGCCGCACCACGTTCAACTGCACCGACGCATGCCCTCGTGGCATCCAGGTGACCAAGGCCATCCAGGAAGTCAAGCGCGCACTGCTGTTCGCTCGCTGATCTCCACGGCTACGACGAAAGCGCCCCTTCGCAGACGCGAAGGGGCGCTTTCGTCTGTCCGTCACACGAACGCGCTGTAACCCGTCACGCCGCGGCCGACGATGAGGTTGTTGATCTGAGCGGTGCCCTCGTACGAGTACAACGCCTCGGCATCGGAGAAGAACCTGATGACTTCGTGCTCGATGAGAATTCCGTTGCCGCCCATGATCTCTCGGGCCCATCCGACCACCTCGCGCAGACGCGTCGTGCAGAACGTCTTCGCGAGCGCCGCATGCTCGTCGTGATGAACTCCGTTGCCCTGCAGTTGTGCGACGCGAACGGCCATCCCCAGAGACGCGGTGATGTTCGCCGTCATCCGCGCGATGAGATCGGCAATGAGCTGGAACGAGGCGATCGGAGACCCGAACTGCTCCCGTTCGCGCGCGTAGGCGACGGCTCGCTCGTACGCGCCCATCATGACGCCGACGGCTTGGAACGCCACTCCTCCGCGGGTCAGCCGAAGCACCTTGGCGGTGTCGGCGAACGAGTTGGCCTCGGCCAGCTTGTTGGCGACCGGGACGCGGCAGTTCTCGAGATGAACGTCGGCGTTCTCCACGGCGCGAAGCGAGTACTTCCCCTCGATCTTCTCGGCCCGGAACCCCTCGAATTCCTTCTCGACCACGAAGCCCTTGACCTCGCCGTCCGCCTCGTCCTTCGCGAAGACGATCGTCAGGTCCGCGAAGGTCGCATTACCGATCCATCGCTTGCTTCCGTTGAGAATCCAATGGTCTCCATCGAGGCGAGCCGTGGTCTCCAACCCGCCGGCGACGTCCGATCCGCCGTGCGGTTCGGAGAGTCCGAACGCGCCGATCGTCTCCATTCGGCGCATGGCGGGCAACCACCGCTCGCGCTGTTCCTCGGACCCCAGAATCGAGATACTGCTCATCGCCAGCGAACTGTGCACGCTGAACATCGTTCCGGTGGACGGATCGACCCGCGCGAATTCCATCTCGAGCCAGCCGGTGAGTAGTTTGCGGGAGGCCTTGCGGTCAACAGGAGTGGAGCCTGCGGAACGACCCGGTTCCTTGAAGGCGTATCCCAGACCCGCGATTTCGAGGTCGGCGATGGCCGGCATGAGGTGTACCGGTGAGACGGCCTTCTCCCAGAACTCGTTGGCTCGCGGCGCAACCTGCTCCTGGAGGAACCGGCGGGTACGCAGCACCACGTCGACTTCGGCCTCGTCGAGCAAGCCCTGATACCCGTAGAAATCCGATTCGAGGAAGTCCGGCGACAGTGGCCCGAGGGGCTCGTGCTTGCTCATGGTCGACTCCTTCGTCCGGTGCCGCCCTCGGGCACCACTATTGCTCTTCTACCCGCCGTGCCCCTGTCTCACCCATCGCGGGTCTCAGCGACCGAGTTCGTGGGTGAGGGTTGCGAGCTCCTGGCCCCCGGCCATTTCGGTCGTGAGCTCGTCGAGCGAGATGTCGTCGTAGGTGCAGTCCAATTTCTGGCGGCCGCGGTCGAGCAGGACGAAATGATCGCCCACCAGGTACGCGTGGTGAGGATTGTGGGTGATGAACACGACGCCCAGTCCCTGCTCTTTGGCGGCGGAGATGTAGCGCAGCACCATCCCGGATTGTTTGACTCCCAGCGCCGCGGTGGGCTCGTCGAGAATCAGCACACGGGCTCCGAAGAAGATCGCGCGCGCAATTGCCACGCATTGCCGCTGACCGCCGGACAGCGCCCCGATGGGGGCATCGACGTCGGGCAGATCGATGCCCATCTTGCGCAGCTCTTCGATGGTCGTCGCGCGCATGGCGTTCGTGTCCAGAGTCTTGAAGAATCTGCCCTTCGTGAGCTCCTGGCCGAGAAAGAAGTTGCGCCACACCGGCATCAGCGCGACCACGGCAAGATCCTGGTAGACCGTCGCGATACCCAGGTCGAGAGCATCCCTCGGCGAGTCGAACGTCCTCGGTGTGCCGTCGACGAACAGCTCCCCCTCGGACTGCTTGTGCAGGCCCGCCATGATCTTGATCAACGTGGACTTGCCCGCGCCGTTGTCACCGAGAACTCCGGTGACCTCACCGGCGCCGACGCGTAGGTCGATTCCGTGCAGCGCCACGATGTTGCCGTAGTTCTTACCGACGTTCTTCAGCTCGATGAGCGGCGCCGACGCGCCCGACGGCGACTGGACGGGCTGGTCCGAGGAGGTAGTCATGCTCACCTTTTCGCCGCGTAGTTACGGAAGGAGTTGTTGGCGATCACGGCGAAGAGGAGCATCGCGCCGAGAAAGAACTTGAACCAGTCGGGATTCCATCCTGCATACACGATGCCCTGGTTGGTCATTCCGAAGATGAACGCACCGATGAAGGCTCCGACGGCGGTGCCGTACCCACCCGTGAGCAGACATCCTCCGATGACTGCCGCGATGATGTAGAGGAATTCGTTGCCGACGCCTTGGCCGGACTGCACGGTGTCGAACGCGAACAGCAGGTGCATCCCGACGAACCACGCGCAGAACCCTACGAACACGAACAGGCCGATCTTGACCTTGGTCACCGGAACACCGACGGCCCTGGCCGATTCCTGATCGCCGCCGACGGCGAAGATCCAGTTACCGATGCGAGTTCTCATGAGCACCCACGTGGCCACGAGTGTGAACACGACCCACCACACGACGGTGATGCGGATGGAGACCCCGAACAGCGAGAACGACGAGGAGAACACGGCTTTCGCCGAGTCGAAGCCCTGCATGTCCGAGATCGACGGGGTAGCAACCTGTCCGGTGACGAGTTTGGTGACGGCCAGATTGATGCCGGTGAGCATCAGGAACGACGCCAGCGTGATCAGGAACGACGGAATCCTCGTCTTCGTCACCAGATACCCGTTGACGAAGCCGACCGCCGATGCCAGGCCCAGCGCCAGCACAGCTCCGGTCCACACGTTGAGGTGCAGGTTGTAGGCGAGCATCGAGGCCATGATCGAGGAGAACGTGACCGCGACCCCGGTGGACAGGTCGAACTCGCCGCCGATCATCAGCAGCGCGACACCGATCGCCATGATTCCGATCGTCGACGACGCGTACAGCACGGTTGCCAGTGCTTCGGGAGACCGAAACGGCGGCGCGACGATGCAGAAGAAGACGAAGATGGCGATCGCACCGAACAGGGCACCCATCTCTGGGCGAATCAGCAAGCGCTGCAACGGTTTCTGCTTCTTCACCCGCTCGTCCAGGATCACGGCGTGCGTTCCCGAAGCCGGGTCGGCCTGTGTTGGCATGATGTTCCTTCCGCGTCCGGACGACGCTCAGCGAGTTCCGTTGCGGGCGTACTCGGCGATGGCCTCGATGTTGGTCGAGTCGACGAAGGCCGGGCCGGTGAGCACCGGGGTGCCGCCGCCGATGGTGTTGCCGTTGTTGAGGTAGAGCCACAGGGAGTCGATGGCGAGATAACCCTGCAGATAAGGCTGCTGATCGATGGCCCAGGCGACGTCACCGGACTCGATCGCGTCGACGAGGGCCGCGTTGGTGTCGAACGTGACGACGGTGGCGTCGCTACCGGCATTGGTCTTCGACTGCACCGCGGTCAGTGCGATAGGGGCAGCGAGCGCAACGACGTGGTCGATGCTCGGGTCCTGCTGGAGCTTCGCGGTGATCGTCGCCTCGACCGACGGCATGTCCTTGCTGTTGACGTTCAGAATTTCGGTGCTGCCCCCGGTGAAGCCCTGTCGAACTCCTGCGCAGCGCGCTTCGAGCGCTACTGCACCCTGCTCCTGGATGATGCACAAGGTCTTTCGCGCACCGTCTTCGGTGAGCCGCGCCCCGGCAGCCCTACCCGCAATGGTTTCGTCCTGACCGAAGTACTGCTGCACCCCCGTTGCGCTCCATGCGTCGTAGCCGGAATTGAAGGCGACGACCGGGATGCCCGCTGCGGTTGCCGCCTCGACAGCCGGAGCCATGGCCTCGGGCTTGGCCAGTGTCAGAGCGATGCCGTCGACCTTCGAGTCGATCGCGCTCTGAACGAGATTGGCTTGATTGGGTGCCTCCGGATCGGCCGAGTAGCGGAGCTCGATGTTGTCCTTGGCGGCTGCGGCCTCGGCTCCCTTTCGGATGAGATCCCAGAACGTGTCGCCCGGTACCTCGTGCGTGATCATCGCTACCGTCGCCGCAGGCGTGTTCGCCACTCCCGCATTGCTGCCGCTGTCGGTGGACCGTGGAGCCCCACCGGTGCTCGAACAGGCCGTCAGCGTCAGCACCATCACCAACCCGAGCGCGACACCCGCCCCACCGGCGCGGCGTCGAACCGAGCGGAGCGAGCCGGTACGGGCCGCCTGTCGAAATGTCATCCGGGTTCCTCTCGGGCGACCGAGCTGTCGGTAGTACAGCTCGGCGGATCGCTGTCTGTACAACGTAATGCCGATCACAGACGATGGACGTAGTTTGGCAGGCCTTCGAACCGGCCCGCTCCCCGGTGGGTCGCGGCCTCGGTGACCTCTGCAGCGCCTATGGTAATTCGCGATGAAAAGGACTCGAAAGTTCGTAGCCGTGTGGGCGACAGCTCTCGCTCTCGCCGGCGTCGGCAGCGGCCCGGCATCGGCGCAGCCGGCAGTCGAGCCACCCGTCGCATCGACGACGCCACCGTTCACGACGCCGAACACCGACGCGTGCCCGTTCGCGGCCTCTCCGCCCCCGGCGATCGATTCCTCGGAAGTTCCGGCTCCGGGTAGCGCTGCGCCACAACCTGTTCCGATCCCGGCGGACCCGGTGGGCGGATCCCGACTGGCCGAGTGCGGCGCGATCGTGCCGGACGGCGCGCCCCCACTGCCCGCGGACATCTCGGCAACCGGGTTCGTGGTGGCAGACCTCGATTCCGGATCGGTGGTAGCCGCCAAGGATCCACACGGTCGGCACCGACCGGCGAGCACGATCAAAATACTGCTCGCCCTCGTCGCTCTGGACGAGCTGGACCTCGGCAAACAGATCACCGCGACGGCCGAGGACGCCGACGCAGAAGGCAGCGCCGTCGGCATCGGGAAGAACGGTGTCTACACCAATCTGCAACTGTTGCAGGGCCTGGTCATGGCGTCGGGAAACGATGCCGCGCATGCCTTGTCGACTCAGCTGGGAGGTGACGCCGCGACCGTCGAGAAGATGAATGCCAAGGCAGCAGAGTTGGGCGCGCTCGACACACGGACCGCGACTCCCTCCGGCCTGGACGGTCCCGGCATGGCCAGCTCGGCCTACGACCTGGCACTGTTCTACCGGGAGGCCATGCGCAATTCGACCTTCGCGCAACTGATTTCGACCGAGAACGTGCAATTTCCCGGCTATCCGAAGGATCCCACGATCCCCGACGACCAGGACCGCCCCGGTTTCACGCTGTCCAACGACAACCAGCTGCTCTACAACTATCCGGGCGCTCTCGGCGGCAAGACCGGCTACACCGACGATGCCCGCCAGACCTTCGTGGCGGGTGCCGAACGCAACGGTCGCCGTCTGGTCGTAACGATCATGAAGGGTGACGTGCTACCGATCCGGCCGTGGGAACAGGCGGCTCGGCTGCTCGACTACGGGTTCGCCCTCGACCCGAGCAGCAGCGTCGGCGATCTGGTCGAACCGGATTCCACGTCGCCGGTGACGAGTACACGTGCGACCGGCGCGGTGCCGACCCTTGCTCGACCCCCTGCGTCGGCGTCGAGTGCCGAATCGGGTACCCGACAATCCGATCTGCAGGCGCAGGGCGACACGGTCGTGCGCATCGCAATCGGGGTCATCGGTGCACTGGTCGTGGCCGGTTTGCTGTGGGGCGCACGCACACTGTCTCGCCGCCCCTGAACTCCCCCGCCGCCTCTCACATTCGCAAGTAGGTTGCCTCGGATCAGCGTCGCCGATTGCGAAGTCCAGCGATACCCAGAGCGGCCAGAGCGCCCGCGCCCACCAAGGCCAGACCACCCTTGACACCCGGGCCGTCGCTCACCTCGACCCGGGTGTTGATCACCGCGGGGTCCGGTGCCGGCACATGAGCGTCAGCAAGGCTCTCCCGAGTGGTGGCTGCGAACGCAGTCGAGAACAGCACCAACCGCGACGTCGTGAACACGAACACCAACAGACCGATGATGGGACCGAACACGACTCCGGCGGGCCCGCTCGTGACGGACGCGAGGTAGATCGCGCCGAGTTGCTTGAAGATCTCGAAACCGACTGCGGCCAACAGTGCACCTTTGGCCGCACTGCGCCACGACACCGGTTCGCGCGGCAGACGTGAGATCACCCAGGTGAACAGCGCCCAGGTTCCGGCAAGCGCGAGCAGTATCGAGAAGACCCGCAGCGCCACTCCGACGCCGGGAACGGAATCGAGGTTCAACCATTCGAGAATGCCACGCATGACGCCGCCCCCGGCCAACGCGGACAGCCCGAGAGATAGCACCAGTGCTGCTCCCAGGCCGAGCAGAGCCGCGAGGTCCTTGGCCTTGGTCGCAAGGAATCCGCCCGCCTCGTGCTGGCTTTCCCACATCGCGGTCAGGGCCTCACGCAGATTGGCCACCCATCCGAGCCCCGCGTACAGCGCGCCGAGCAGGCCGATGACACCGACACCGGTACGGGACTCGATCGCGGTATCGATCAGCGAGCTGATCGTCTCACCGAAGCTGCCCGGGACATTCTCCGCGATCTGCGACTGAATCTCGGCAAGCCATTCGGGCTGATTCACCAGTACGAACCCGGCAACGGCGAATGCAACCATCAGCAGCGGAAACAACGCCAGCACACTGAAATACGTCATCCCCGCGGCGTAGTAATCGCCCTTCTGCCCCTGATACCGCTGGGCGGCAACAACAGTGTGATCCAGCCACGGCCACCGAGCACGCCGATCGTCGAGCATGGCCTTGAAATCGGGCATGGCACTCACCTTTTCGCTGTCGTCGGCGGCTGTTCGGGCCGTGTCCTCGAAATGTCGTGTAGCGCGAATATCGTGTACTGACAGGGCTATGCGCCGGGAGGAAGGAACCCCACCCTGTCGTACACCTGAGCCAGCGTTCTGCTCGCGACCTCCCTGGCTCGATCCGCACCGACAGCGAGGAGGCGATCCAATTCGGCTACGTCGGACATGAATCCGTCCATTCGTTCGCGCAGCGGAACCACGAACTCGGTCAGCACGTCGGCAGTGTCGGACTTGAGATCGCCGTAGCCCTTGCCTGCGTAACCGGCGACCAGATCATCGATGCTCTTCCCGGACAGAGCGGACTGAATCACCAGAAGATTGCTGACGCCTGCCTTGTTCTCCGGATCGAAGACGATATCGCGTTCGTTGTCCGTCACTGCCGAACGAATCTTCTTCGCGGACACCTTCGGATCGTCCAGGATGTTGACGATGCCCGCCGGATTCGACGACGACTTGCTCATCTTCGCCGTCGGATCCTGCAGGTCGAAGATCTTGGCCGTGCCCTTGATGATGTGTGCATCGGGAACCACGAAGGTCTTCTTGAACCGCGAGTTGAACCTCTGCGCCAGATCGCGAGTCAACTCCAGATGCTGACGCTGATCCTCGCCCACCGGAACGAGATTCGGCCGGTACAGCAGGATGTCCGCGGCCTGCAGAATGGGATAGGTGAACAACCCGACGCTGGTGTGATCGCGACCCTGCTTGGCGGACTTGTCCTTGAACTGCGTCATCCGGCCGGCTTCGCCGAACCCGGTGATGCAGTTGAGAACCCACGCCAACTGCGCATGCTCGGGAACCTGGCTCTGCACGAACAACGTCGACTTCTCGGGATCGATACCCACCGCCAACAGTTGTGCGGCCGCTATCCGGGTGCGCCGGCGCAATTCCTTCGGGTCCTGCGGAACCGTGATCGCATGGAGATCGGGAACGAAGTAGAACGCATCGAACTCCTCCTGCAACTCCACCCAGTTCCGCACAGCACCCAGGTAGTTACCGAGATGGAAAGAATCCGCCGTCGGTTGGATGCCCGAGAGCACCCGACGACGCGGACCCTGCGACGTGTCGATCGAGTCAGGAGAAGACATGCGGCAATCTTTTCACGCCGTCCCCGACCCGTACCGATTGCCTTGCCACACCAGCCGCTCCGCAGGCTCCGCTCCTAGCACCCCGGTCACTCCGCAGGCTCCGCTCCTAGCGGTAGCGCACCGTCACCGGCGCGTGATCGGACCACCGCTGGTCGTACGCCTCCGCTCTTTCGGTGACAGCTTCTTTCGCACGCTCGGCCAGATCACTTGTGGCGAGTTGGTAGTCGATGCGCCACCCGGCGTCGTTGTCGAACGCCTTGCCGCGGTAGGACCACCAGCTGTACGGCCCCTCGACGCCGGGGTGCAGCTCGCGCACGACGTCGGTCCACGGTGACTTCTCGGCGAGCAATCGCGATACCCACTCACGTTCTTCGGGGAGGAAACCCGACTTCTTGCGGTTGGTCTTCCACGACTTCAGATCCGCTTCGGTATGGGCGATGTTCCAGTCGCCGCAGACCACGACGTCGCGCTCGGCGGACGTCGTTGCCTTGGCGGTCTTGGCGAGATACTTCGCGAACGCAGCCATGAAGCGTTCCTTCTCGTCCTGTCGGTCGGTCCCCACCTCGCCCGACGGCAGGTACAGGCTCGCCACGGTGACGTCACCGTAGTCTCCTTCGATGTAGCGACCCGCGTCGGCGAATTCAGCGACGCCGATGCCGGTTCTGATCGCCTCCGGCGCGGCCCTCGACAGCAGGGCCACACCATTGCGTCCCTTCGCCGACGGTTCCGCCGACGCCAGATGCCATCCCGCATCGAGGGCCGGGGCCAGTGCTGTGGTCAGCTCGCCGTCGTTGGCGCGCGTCTCCTGAAGACAGATGACGTCGGCATCGGTGGCCTCGAGCCACGGAAGCATGCCCTTGCGAACAGCCGCGCGGATCCCGTTGACGTTGACAGTGGAAATAGTGATCGGCACGCCGACGACCGTAGCGGAGGCCACCGACAACCGGCAGGTGGCCTCCGCAGGCTCACCTTCTCTTCGGTTTGGCTCCTGGCTTCGGAGCCGTCACCGCCGAAGTCATCGACGGCACCGCGACCGGCTCCCGGTCGATCCGTCGGTAGACGATGTGCTGCTGGGCGTAGGTCCAGATGTTGTTGCTCACCCAATAGAGCAGCACCGCAACGGGCAGCACCGGGCCACCGATCAGCACCCCGGCCGGGAAGACCCACAGCGCGAGCTTGTTCATGATCGCGGTCTGCGGGTTCGCCGCGGCGGCCGCATCCTGACGCGCGATCGATGCCCGGGAGTTCAGGTGGGTAGCCACCGCGGCAACGATCATCAACGGCACCGCGACGACCGCGATGCTCCACACCGACGGCACCCCACCGAACGGACCGAACGCTTCGAGAACATCTCGAGAGCTACTGACGGCAGCGGAGATCGGTGCGCCGAACAGCCGCGCGTCGAGAAACGACTGCACATCGCCCGCACCGAACACGTAGTTGGCTGTACTCGCATTCTCCTGCGCCGACATACCGAGATGCCCGAACCCGGTTCCCGTCCGGTTGAACGAGCGCAACACGTGCAGCAGACCGATGAACACCGGTGCTTGCGCGAGCAGCGGGAGGCAACCCATCAGTGGGTTCACACCGTGTTCCTTTTGCACTGTGCGGATTTCCGTGGCCTGTCGAGCCCGGTCACCGGAGTACTTCTTCCGTACCTCCTCGAGCCTGGGTTGGAGTTTCTTCATGGCGAGCTGTGAACGAATCTGACCCACGAACGGCTTGATCAACAGCGTTCGTAGCGTGAAGACCAAAAATACGACGGCCAAGGCCCAGGCGACGCCGTTGTCGGGGCCGAGCACGAAACCGAAGACCCGGTGCCAGAACCACAGCACCGCGGAGACGGGGTAATAGACGAAATCGAGCATGATGGAGTGCCTCACTGAGAGAGAAATCGGTCGGATGACGTCTCGACCGGATCTCGCAGTGACTTAGCGGAACTGGAGCCACCGATCCGGTCCGTGAACCGATCCGGGTGCTCTCGGCATAGGGCGACCTGGCGCGTCGGGTTGCTCTTGTCTGCGGTAGGCCCCACGGAGTCTGCCGCCGTCGGATCCGGCGGTTGTGGACGCGGGCGGCACCACGACGAGGATGTCGGCCGATGCACCCGTCACCAGCAGTGCCGCAGCCACCAGCGCACCGAACATCGCTATCTGGGCCGCGGGCTGGGCATCGACGACGGCGAAGACGACCAGCAGAACTGCCGTCACTCCGACGAGGGTGACCACTGCGGCTCGCCACGGCGACACCGCACGCCTGGAAATTACGTCGAATGCAGCCGTCGAATCGAGACGGCGGGTGGCGTTGTCGATGGACAACATAGTGATTCTCCCGATGAACCTCGTGGACCAGGGGCACGTGAGGTGTGGGAGAGCTGTCGAACTACAGCGCTCCCACCAGGAGACCGGGTGCTCGCGGCTGCGGGCGACCGGGTGCGTCGGGGCGATGTTGACGTCGGAACGAGCCACGAAGGTGGCGCTCCTCCGCATTCGGTCCGACGTTCGACGGACGGTACAGAAGGCTCAGCGCCCCGGCACGATGCGCGTAGAACACCGCCGCCGCCAGAGCAGCGACGATGATCAGCGCGAGATCGGCCGGTCCGGCCGGAGTAGTCAGCAGCAGCGTGAAGAACAGCACCGACGTGACGACGAGGTTCTGATAGCCCATCGTGCACCTCCGTCCTTACGTCACCGATCGTCGAGTCGTTGCTCAGGGTACAGATACCGTCGGGTCTGTGCACTGGTACCAGCTGTCTCCCCAGGAGACCGGGCCTCGGGCCTGAACACACTTACGCACACGTTCGGGCAGGCGATCGAGTTCGGAATCTGCGTCCGCCGACAACCCGCCGAGGTAGAACACGTCGATCCGCCCCGTCTCCTCGAACCGTTCGACGTTCTGCCGCGCGATGTACGCGTCCGGGTTCACGGCCGCGAGGGCGAGAACGGTCAGCACTGCTCCCACACCGACTGCTCGCGGAAGCCAGCGACCCGACATACGTACGCCCGCGACGAGCAGCAATACGAACACCGAACCCAACCACCATTCGACGGCGGTGACGAACAGCCGCAGGGTGGTGTAGCCGTACTGCTCCTCGTACAACGACATTCGATGCAACGCCGACGCCACGATCACCACCGACAGTGCGCACAGCGCGCCGAGCAGAACCCGCAATGCAAGTCGGTCGCGTAGGTCCGTTCGTTCGGCCTTGGTCACGGTGACCGCGATGACGAGCAAGGTCAATACCGTCACCGTCAGCAACTGCCAGAAGCCCTGCCGTGCGTACTCGGCGTTGGTCAAACCTTCGGTGCTCAGAACGTGTCCCTGGCCGCCGAACAAGCTCGGAATCTGAAAGGCGACGAACACCCCGAACAGGCCGACGACAGCGCCGAGCGGTATTGCCCACTCCCACAACCGAAGTGTGCGACGCGGTGTTGCCGCCAGGCGGTCGAAGCGCGGCGGATGCACGGCCACGTATGCGGCGGCGAGCGCACCTGCGGCCGTCAGTACGAATACGACCACTCGCCCGACGATCGATCCGAGATCGAACTGCGGAGTGACCGAGCCCAGAGCATCCGCGAAACGTCGATCCGCCGCCCCGAACAGCGCGGCGAACACCACACAGAGCGCGACGGTGACGGCGGCGACCACGCCGATTCGGATCGGCTTGGGCCCGTCGAGATCGATGGTTCCCGCCCCTCGTCGCGTCCACCGCACAACCCGCAAGGGCAGCAGCAGCGGCAGCACGGTGCCGAGAGCGATGCCCGTCCAAGTCCAGGCCCGCGAGAGAACGACCGACCCGACGACGACCGCAAGGGCAACGGACAGAGCGACGATCCACTCCGCCTCTCGTAGCGCCGCGACGCTGGACAAGGCGAGGACCCCCGCCACACCCACCCACTCGCACGGCGACAACGACGCACGCCGTACCGCTACGACGACAGCCATGATGCTTGCGGCAGTGATGGGTACGCCGAAGTTGTTGTAGCCCAATACCACTGCACTGACGAGGCCGGCAGCGAGCGCTCCGACAAGTGCCGCGCGGGGTGCCCGAGAGTGTCGCAGCACCGGCCAGGTTCGAGGGCTCCACAGCGATCGACGAGGCCGCGTTCTGGGGTGCATGGGTATTCCGATCGTGGTCATGACTGTGATCCATTTCTGTGTTCGAGGCATGCCGGACCGCGGCTGCGGTCCAGGGACGAGCAGTCGAGGTGTGTGAGAGAGAAGGTGGGTCGTCAGCGCCCGGGGATGGCCACTCTGATGTGGCAGCCCGACTCACTGTCGAGAACGTCGATGGTCCCGCCGTGCAGTTCGGTGGCCCACCGTGCGATTCCGAGTCCGAGACCTGTTCCGCCGTCGGTGGATCCGCCGCGAGTGAACCGGTCGAACACCGCGTGACGGTCGGCCGGTGCGATGCCGGGACCCTCGTCGCGAACATCGAACGCGAACCGGTCCCCGGCTCGATGCGCTCGGATACTCACCGTGCCCGACTGCGGCGAATGCCGTACGGCGTTGTCGACGAGATTCGTGATCACCTGCGTCATTCGAGCGCGATCGGCGACGACCGTCCCGGCACCGGGTGAGACGACGATCGATACTCGTTCTCGGTGAACGCCGGTCGCCTCCTCGAGGAAGGGGCGCACCGGGAATTCCGTCGGGGCGATGCTCAGCACTCCGCCCTCGACCCTCGACAGATCCAGCAGTTCGGTCACCAGGTTTCCCAGTCTCTCGGTCTGGCCGAGAGCCACCGACAACGTGGCCGGGTCGGGTTCGGTCACCCCGTCGACCATGTTCTCGAGCACTGCCCGCAAGGCAGCGATCGGAGTTTTCAATTCGTGGGAGACGTTTCCGATCAGCTCGCGGCGGTACTTCTCGGCGGCTTCCAAGTCGCTCGCCATGGTGTTGAACGCGGTGGCGAGCTCGCCCACCTCGTCGCGGGACGTGGCACGCACCCGGGTCGAATAGTCTCCTCGCGCCATCGCTTTGGCCGCCGAGGTCATCTCCCGCAGCGGCGACGTCATGCCGTGCGCGACGAATTGTGTTGCGGCCAAGGACACGATCAATGCCGCGAGAAGTGTGTAGCGAAACTGCCAGCCGGCCCCGATCCAGAAGACGACGCTCGCCAGCACCAGCACGATGCCCACCACGAGCGAGACCTTGAGTTTGAACGACCGCAAAGGATCGAGTGGACGCGGCAGCATCGGCCTCATCGCGGTGCCTCCACGGCGTATCCGACGCCGTGGACGGTACGAATCAGGTCGCCACCGAGCTTGCGCCGCAGGGCTTTCACGTGACTGTCGACGGTACGACTGCTGGCCGAATCGTCCCAGCCCCACAGTTCCGACAGCAGAGTCTCCCTGGACACCGCCGTACGAGGCCGAGCGGCGAGATACGCCAGGATGTCGAATTCGGTTCTGGTGACGTGGATGTCGCCCGCGTCGGTGGAGACGCGTCGCTCCCGGTGATCGATGTGCACGTCGCCGATTCGAGTGGTGTGCTGCTCGGGAGTGACGACGCGCTCGGCACGCCTGATGAGAGCATGCACACGTGCAACCAGTTCGCGCATGCTGAACGGCTTGCCCAAGTAGTCGTCCGCACCTACGCCCAGCCCGACGAGCATGTCGGTCTCGTCGGACTTGGCCGTCAACATCAGTACCGGTACCGGTCGGGAGGCCTGGATGCGTCGGCACACTTCGAGTCCGTCGAAACCGGGAAGCATCAGATCCAGCACCACCACGTCGGGGTCGATCCGGCCGCACACCTCCACCGCGGAGGGGCCGTCGGCGGCAGTGACCACGTCGTACCCCTCGCCTCGCAGTCGAGCGGCCACGGCGTCGGAGATCGTGGGTTCGTCGTCGACTACGAGAACTGTGCGGCTCATGAGAATTGACCCTAGAGGTCGGACATGGAGGACTTCGTCGGGAAATGTGGAGGTTCGGTGAAGGTTGACGTGAATGTCTGACTAAGGGTGGGCTACCCTTCCTTTCGATACCCGCCCTGACGAAAGGCCCATTCGATGCGTATCCGACCACTTCGGAGAACTTTGGCGGTGTGCGCGATCGCGCTGACCACGGCGGGACTACTGAGCGCCTGCTCGAACTCCGACGGCGCATCCGACGGTGCCGACTCCCCCACAACCGGAACGTCCGCCTCCGGCGTCTTCCCCGTCTCGGTCGAGCATGCGTTCGGCGAGACCGTCGTTCCCGAGGAACCCACCCGCATCGTGGTGGCGGGATACACCGAACAGGACACGGTGTTGGCCCTCGGCGTAATCCCCGTCGGAGTGACGGAGTGGTACGGCGACCAGCCGTACGCGACCTGGCCCTGGGCTCGGGACGCGCTGGGAGATGCCCAGCCCGAGGTGCTGACCAACAACGGCGACGGCTTCGAGACCGAGAAGATCGCCGCCCTCGAGCCCGATCTGATCATCGCCACCAACGCCGGTCTCACCGCGGACAGCTACCGGACTCTGAGCAACATCGCACCCACGCTCGCCCAGTCCGACGCGTCGACCGCCTACTTCGAGCCCTGGGACGTACAGGCGGAGAAGATCGGCCGGGCGTTGGGCAAGAAAGCCGAAGTGGACGGACTCATCGACGGTGTGAATCAAAAGTTCGCCGATGCCGCGGCGGCTCACCCCGAGTTCGCAGGGAAGAAGGCGATCTTCCTGCAGAACGCGTTCTACGAGGGCAAGGCCATCGCGTACCAGGACGGTTTGAGCACCGACTTCCTGACGAAGCTCGGTTTTGTGATCCCCGACGACATCGACGCGTTCGTGCCGGCCGACGGCAGTGCACAGGCGAGCATCCCGCTGGAGAACCTGTCGGTCCTCGACACTGCAGATGTGCTGATCTGGGGAACGGAGAACCCGGGCGATCGCGGCCAGTTGGAGAAGGAACCGGTGTACAACGCTCTGCAGCCGGTCAAGGACGGCAACCTCGTCTTCACCGATGGGGTGACGGCGGGGGCGATCTACTTCACGAGTGTGCTGAGCCTGCCGTACGTGATCGACAAGGTGGCCCCGGCACTCTCCGAGGCGCTCGGCGGAACCGCCACCACCATCACGTCCTGACTCATGCCGCGGAGCGCTTCTCCATCCACATGGCGACGGACAGAACGCCGAGGCCGGCAACAGCGAGACCCGAGCCGACGGCGGCCGGTGCCGTGTAGCCGAGACCTGCGGCGATCACCGCGCCGCCCACCGCGGCTCCGATGGCATTGGCCAGGTTGAACGCCGCGTGGTTGAGTGACGCGGCGAGAGTCTGCGCGTCCTCCGCCACGTCCATCAGACGGGTCTGAAGTCCGGGGACGACGGACGAGCCGGACGCGCCGATCAAGAACACGAGAAGCAGCGCGGTCACCGGGTTGTGAGCCGCGACGACGAAGACGGCCAGGGACACCGCGGTCGCGGCCAGCCCGATGAAGGTGCCTTTGAGCTTGTACTTGTCGGCCAACCAACCGCCCGCGTAGTTGCCGGCAACCATGCCGAGGCC
Organism: Rhodococcus sp. NKCM2511; assembly: GCF_014905595.1. Classification (NCBI taxonomy): domain Bacteria; kingdom Bacillati; phylum Actinomycetota; class Actinomycetes; order Mycobacteriales; family Nocardiaceae; genus Rhodococcus; species Rhodococcus sp. NKCM2511. The sequence continues at coordinate 990,344 of NZ_BNHJ02000001.1, forward strand.
GTAGATCATCAAGGCCACCGGAACCAGTGCACGGGCAAGGCCTGCGACGTCGGTCAGGGTCGACGCGATGTAGGTGTACACCGCGAACATGCCGCCGAATCCGACGATGCCGACGAACAGGGTCATCCACACCTGGCCACGGCGGAGGGCACCGAGCTCGGTGATCGGGCTGGTGGTCGGCATGGCGTCGAGTCGCGGCATCCACAGGACGAGTGCACTGACGGTGAGCAACCCGATCACGGCGACGAGGGCGAATGCGCTTCGCCACCCGAGGGCCTGGCCGATCCAGGTCGCCACCGGTACACCGACGACGTTCGCCACCGATAGACCCATCATCACCATCGCGACGGCCTTGGCTCGTTTGCCCGGCTCAGCGAGGTGCGCCGCCACCAGTGCGGCAACGCCGAAATACGCGCCGTGCGGCAGACCGGCCACGAACCGGGAGGCCACCAACTCGTTGAAACTCGGCGCGAAGACCGTCCCGAGATTGCCGAGAGTGAACGCCACCATCAGCGCCAGCAACAACATGCGCCGAGGAACACGCGCCGCAAGAGCGGCGATTGTCGGCGCGCCGACGACGACGCCGAGCGCGTAGGCGGAGATCATGTGGCCGGCCGACGGCTCCGATATTCCCATCGTCGTCGCGATGTCCGGGAGCAGGCCCATCGACGCGAATTCGGTGGTGCCGATGCCGAAGCCGCCGATGGACAGGGCCAGCATGGCGAGCCTGCGGCGGGTCGAGTGCGGTCGATGGCCGACGCTCAACCCACTCGACACCTTGCCGCGCACGGCGCTGACGTTTCTGGCGAGAGCGGAATCGGTGACAGTCACAGCAGAACAACCTTCGTAAGCAATCGGATTACAGAGCGGGCCAGGGGCTGGTGGATCGACGACCTGGTAAATCGACGACCTGGTGGATCGATTCAGTACAGCCCGACCGGACGGCACAACGTTCGTCGTGTTCATTGTCTTCCCCGAGGCGACTCGTTTTCGAGTCGTCGGGCGGTGATTGTCCTCACCAGAGCATCTGCTCGAGGGTCGTGAGCGCCCTCGTTCCCCCGAGACACCCGTACCCGCTAAGATTCCTGCCAGGTCATGAGTGCCAGCATCGAGCCCCGGCTTGCTGGCCGGCAACCCTCCAACCGCGGTGGGGTGCCCCGGGTGAACGACCAGGCCGATGCAACACATCCGTGTCGTATCGACAAGCGCGGGTCCGCTCCGAAGCGGACCCACTGATCTTCGGTCCCCACGGGCCGAGGCATGTCAGGAGGTTCTCATGTGTTGCTGTACCGATACGCCCCGTAACGCTCGAGTTCTCGAGCTTCATTCGACAGAAAACACGTCTGAGAAAACGGAGTATCACCAGCCATGACCGATTCGACCCCCGACGTCGTCGACGCCACCGGAGCACCCACCGAGGATCCGTTCACCGATCCCGCAGCCGACTGGAGCTTCGAGACCAAGCAGATCCATTCGGGTCAGACACCCGACGGCACCACCAGGGCTCGTGCGTTGCCCATCTACCAGACCACCTCGTACACGTTCGACAACACCGATCACGCGGCCGCACTGTTCGGCCTGGCGGAACCGGGCAACATCTACACCCGCATCATCAACCCCACGCAGGATGTCGTCGAGCAGCGCATCGCCGCTCTCGAAGGGGGCGTCGCAGCGCTTCTGCTCGCGTCGGGCCAGGCAGCAGAAACGTTCGCCATTCTCAATCTCGCCGAGGCGGGCGATCACATCGTCTCGAGCCCGCGGCTCTACGGCGGCACCTACAACCTGTTCCATTACACGCTTCCGAAGCTGGGGATCACCGTCTCGTTCGTCGACGATCCGGACGATCTCGAGCAGTGGCGCGCGGCCATCACACCGTCGACCAAAGCGTTCTACGGTGAGACGATCTCCAACCCGAAGAACGACGTTCTCGATATCCCCGGCATTTCGGCGATCGCCCACGAGAACGGCATTCCGCTGATCGTCGACAACACCGTCGCGACGCCGTACCTGCTGCAGCCGCTGAAGCACGGTGCCGACATCGTGGTGCACTCGGCGACGAAGTACCTCGGCGGTCACGGCACGGCGATCGCGGGCGTCATCGTCGACGGCGGAACGTTCGACTGGACGCAGGGCCGTCACCCCAACTTCACCACCCCGGATCCGAGTTACCACGGTGTCGTCTTCGCCGATCTCGGCGCTCCGGCCTTCGCCCTGAAGGCGCGGGTGCAGTTGTTGCGTGACATCGGGGCTGCGGTGTCACCCTTCAATGCGTTCCTGATCAGCCAGGGCCTCGAGACGTTGAGTCTTCGAATCGAGCGGCACGTGGAAAACGCGCAGAAGGTGGCCGCCTTCTTGGCCGGTCGCGACGACGTCGTCTCGATCAACTACGCCGGACTCGAGTCCTCGCCCTGGTACGAGCGCGGGCAGCAGCTGCTCCCGAAGGGGCAGGGCGCGATCATCGCGTTCGAGCTGAAAGGAGGAGTGGACGCGGGCAAGAAGTTCGTCAACGCTCTCACTCTGCACAGTCATGTGGCTAACATCGGAGACGTGCGTTCTCTCGTCATCCATCCCGCGTCCACCACGCATTCGCAGTTGACCCCGGAAGAGCAGTTGGCCTCCGGCGTCACTCCCGGCCTCGTGCGTCTGGCCGTCGGTATAGAAGGAATCGACGACATCATCGCCGATCTCGAGGTCGGCTTCCGCGCGGCGGCGTCTTGAGCCACAGTTTGAACACAGGCGTTCGTCCGGAGGCGGTCCTTCCGTCTCCGGACGGGCGGTTGGGAACCATCGACATCGGTGGTCTCGATCTCGAGAACGGTTCTCATATTCCGCACGTGACCGTGGCGGTGCAGCGTTGGGGCGAGATGGCGGCCGATCGCAGCAACGTTGTGCTCGTCGAACATGCGTTGACCGGTGATTCCCACGTTTCGGGACCGCCGGATGCCGACCACGTACTGCCCGGTTGGTGGAACGGGATGGTCGGACCAGGCAGCCCCATCGACACCGACGAATGGTGTGTCGTGGCCACCAACGTGCTCGGCGGATGCGGAGGCACCACCGGGCCGAGCAGCATCTCCCCCGACGGCACCCCGTACGGTTCTCGCTTCCCGGAAATTTCGATTCGCGATCAGGTGGCGGCAGAGGTCGCGGTGGCCGATGTTCTGGGCATCGATCGGTTCGCCGCCGTCGCGGGCGGGTCGATGGGCGGCATGCGCACCCTCGAATGGATTGTGGGACATCCGGATCGGGTGGGTGCCGCGCTGGTGCTCGCCGTCGGTGCCCGCGCGACAGCGGACCAGATCGGAACGCAAACCACCCAGATCGCTGCGATCAAGGCCGATCCGGGTTGGCTCGGCGGCAATTACCACGACACCGGCACCGCCCCGACCGCCGGACTCGGGATCGCTCGACGCATCGCGCATCTGACGTACCGAACCGAGAGCGAACTCGACATTCGGTTCGGAAACTCTCCGCAGAACGACGAGGATCCGTGGGCCGGCGGCAGGTACTCCGCGCAGAGCTACCTCGAGCATCAGGCCGCCAAACTGGTCAATCGATTCGACGCGGCGACGTACGTTCTTCTGAGCGAAGCGATGAACCGCCACGACGTGGGCCGAGGACGCGGCGGAGTCGCCGAAGCCCTTGCGTCCGTGCCGGTTCCGACCATCGTCGGGGGCGTCGATTCCGATCGCCTCTACCCGCTTCGACTGCAGAAAGAAATTGCGCGTGAGCTCCCACAGTGCCGGGGGCTCGAAGTGATCCAGTCGCGAGACGGCCACGACGGATTTCTCACCGAGGCCGATTCGGTGGCGAAGCTGCTGGCCGAGACGATGGAGCTCGCCCGCCTCGGACGGCGCTGACCCGAGTCGATCGGTCTACGTCAGTCCGTCCCCAGGGGATCGATCGACAGCGACAGAAAGACGATGGCACCGCCGACGCCTCCCAGCGCCAACACGTCGAATCCCCTGCTGCGCACCTTCAGGGTGCCGACGCGTGACTCGGGCAGGCACAGTCGCAGCAAAGCTGCCACCACCGCTGCGCACCCGAAGATGAACGACCCGCGCCGCCAGCGGTCGGCGAGAACCAGGACCAGCGCAGCGAGCACGATGACCGACACCACGACCATCGGTAGATTTCGAGCGAGCGCCGCTCGGAAACCCGGCACGTGATCGCCTCGCGCATCCTGTACGTCGTTCACCTCGGCTCGCTCAACTCTGGGCCGCAGCGCGTTCGGCTCGCTCCACGACATTGGACAGCAGAAACGCGCGCGTCAACGGCCCGACTCCACCGGGGTTGGGCGACAGGAAACCGGCCACCTCGGCGACGTCGTCCGCGACGTCTCCGCGCAATCCGTCCTCGGTGCGGGTGACCCCGACGTCGAGCACAGCCGCCCCGGGCTTGACCATGTCTGCGGTGATCAAACCGGGAACCCCGGCGGCCGCGATGACGATGTCGGCGCGGGAGACCTCTGCGGCAAGATCACGAGTTCCGGTGTGGCACAACGTGACCGTCGCGTTCTCCGAACGGCGGGTCAGCAGCAGTCCGATCGGTCGGCCCACCGTCACACCGCGGCCGATGACCACAGCGCGCGCCCCGTCGAGTGCGACGTCGTAGCGCCGCAGCAAGTGGACGATGCCCCGCGGGGTGCACGGCAGTGCGGCGTCCTTGCCCAGCACCAAGCGGCCGAGGTTGATCGGGTGCAGACCGTCGGCATCCTTGTCGGGATCGATGCGCTCGAGCGCGGCGTTCTCGTCCAGATGCTTGGGCAACGGAAGCTGCACGATGTACCCGGTGCAGTCGGGGTTGGCGTTGAGCTCGTCGATGACCGCTTCGAGATCGGACTGAGTGATATCCGCGGGAAGATCGCGTCGGATGGAAGTGATGCCCACCTTCGCGCAGTCGTTGTGCTTGCCCCGCACGTATGCGGCAGAACCCGGATCATCTCCGACGAGCACCGTCGCCAGGCCGGGAGTGATGCCCTGCTCCCGCAGACGTGCCACACGGGCGGTGAGGTCGACGAAAATCTCGTCACGAGTCGCTTTGCCATCGAGGATCGTTGCAGTCACCGGGCCATTGTTTCAGGTTCTGCCCGTCCGGCGGCGCGCCGGGCCGATCACCGCGGTCAGCTCTCGACGATCAGACCCTGCGCAGCCGCGAAGGCCACTGCTTGCATCAGTTCGATCTTGGCCCCGCGCACCAGTGCGCCGACCCACAGCGACGCATCGACGACGGCTCCGCGCAGGTCCGACTCCTCCATTTTGGCACCGACGGTTCGTGCGCCCACGAGATCGACGGACCGCAGCACCGCTTTGCGAAGATCGGTCGAGGTCAGGTTCGCCTCCCGCATCCGACATCCGGTCAGATCGACGCCGCGCAGGTCGGCATTACCCAGCGAGGCCAACGTGAAATCGACTTCGTCGTAGGTGGCCGGACGCATGCGAGTGTCCACGAACACCGATCCCATCAACGTCGAGTGACGGAAGACGCTGTGCTGCAGATTGGTTCGAGTGAACGTGCACGATCGAAAGGCCGAGTTGGTGTGCACCGAATCCGTGAGGTCGGTACCGGTGAAGTCGCATTCGGTGAAGACGACCGAGTCGGTCCGCACATTGCTCATGTCCGCGTCACGGAAGGTGCACCGGACGAACTGCCTGCCCGACCACTCCCGCCCGTCGAGTCGAGAATCCGAGAAATCTTCGCCGATGGTCTGTTCGTCGTCCACCTGCCCCATCCTCCCCGGGCCCGTGGTGGCAGAGTGATCCGGGTGTTTCGACTCATGTTCTTCGAGCCCCGGATTCCGCAGAACACCGGCAATGCGATTCGCCTCGTCGCCGGCACCGGATGCGAACTGCATCTCGTGGGCCCCCTCGGGTTCGACATGTCCGAACCCAAGCTCAAACGTGCGGGATTGGACTACCACGACCTCGCGTCGGTCACCGTGCACCAGGACCTGCCGTCGGCGTGGTCCGCACTGGCCCCGGAACGGGTCTTCGCCTTCACCGCGCACGCAACACGCTCCTACGCCGACGTCGCCTACCAACCCGGTGACGTCCTACTGTTCGGACCGGAACCCACCGGACTCCCCGACGACGTCCTGACCGACCCCCATGTGACCGATCAGCTGCGCATCCCGATGATCCCCGGACGCCGATCACTCAACCTGGCGAACGCCGCAGCAGTGACGATGTACGAGGCCTGGCGCCAACACGACTATCAGGGCAGCGTCTGAGCGATTTGCGTTCGAGTGCGCTCGAAGCCATAGCTTTCCGTTCATGACACAACCGCTCGGACAACGGCATTGGCTCATCACCGGAGCATCCTCCGGACTGGGCCGGGCGCTCACCGTCGCCGCCCTGGAAGCAGGCGACACCGTCGTCGCAGCGATGCGGCGACCCGAACGTCTCGACGACCTGGTTGCCGAGAACCCGGAATCCCTACTGGCCATCGCATTCGACGTCAGAAACACCGAATCCGCGCCGACCGTCGTCGAGGCCGCGATCGGCCGGTTCGGACGCGTCGACGTACTGGTGAACAACGGAGGCGTCGGGCAGATCGGTGCGGCGGAGGAGATAGACGACACGCGATTGCGCGACATGCTCGAACAACACGTGGTCGGGCCTGCTGCTCTGACCCGCGCAGTCCTGCCTCACATGCGAGAGCGGAGCGCGGGAACCATCGTGCAGGTCAGCAGCCAAGGCGGCCGCGTCTCGTTCCCGGGTGCCGGCTCGTATTCTGCAGGTAAATTCGCGCTCGAAGGCTGGTCTGAAGCCCTTGCCGGCGAGGTCGCTCGGTTCGGCATTCGAGTTCTCATCGTCGAACCGAGTCGGTTCAGGACCGGGTTCAACAATGCCGATGTACTCGAGATCGCAGGCCCCATCGATGCCTACACCGCCCTGTTGGGCGCGCTCAGAGTCGACATGCTCGACGTCGACGGACGGCAAGAAGGCGATCCGGCCCGCGCCGCGCACATCATCCGCCGACTGGTCGACGCCGAATCCGCTCCCCTGCGCATCCCACTGGGGCGAGAAGCGGTTCGACGGCTACGCGAGTCGTACCGTCGGGAACTCGACTCCTTGAACACCCATGCCGAATTGTCCGCAAGCGCGGATTTCCCCGGTGTGCCCGAATCCGTCCGTCCGGTATGACTGCCCAGGTAGGACTATCTTCCCTCTCATGTCGACGAACGAATTGATGAACAGGGCGCTGTCGGCGGCCGTGGACTCGGCTGCGCCCCTGACGGTGGAGCTGCTGCACGACCTGATCGAGCCGTCGGAACTGCCCGAACCGCTCGGTATCGCCGAGGTAGCCGAACTACTCGGCATCTCCACACACACGCTGCGGTACTACGAGCGATGCGGCCTCATCGACGTCGATCGCGACGGACTCGAGCACAGACAATACGATAAGGATGCGGCTCTCGGGTATGCCCATGCGCGACCTCCGGAGATACGTCGCGCTGGTCGACAGCGGCGACCAGACCGTCCCGGAACGACTCGAGATGCTCGTCGCGCATCGCGACGCTGTTCACAAGCGCATCCGAGAACTGCAACTGTCTCTCGTGGCAACCGAGTACAAGATCGCAACGTACGGCGGCACAACGGGTCCGTGATCCGGGTGAACAACCGTTCGGCCCGGTGGGCATGTCTGCGTCCTCGCACGTCAAATCGATTGTGAGCGTCGACAAATCGATCTGGTCGGAACGGCACCTGCGCTGTGAGACCCAACTATCGAGCCGCGTCCGACGGCTCGCCGGCCTCCGATAACAATTTCCTTTCGTTCGGCGGTCGCCCGGGCATGCCGACTCGGAGCACCGCCACCCGCTTCGAACACCGGCACCGAGCCGACAAACAAGTCCCAATCATGAACTGACGGAACGGAATCGACAGGAGTGCGCACGTAGAACCGGGGCTTTAGAATGGCGGTACGAACCGGCTCGACCGATGCCGCAGGGGTCCGAGAAACCGGACTTCTACGACGATTCATCTCCCGATGCCATCGGCACCGTTACACAATCTGCGTCTGCTTGCTGTCACGGACCCCCGGAGCGGGGTACCGTGTGCCGCACCGACCCGTTTCGCTCGTGAAGGAGCTTTCTGTTGTTCTCTGTTTCCCTGCCCCGTACGGTTTCTTCCAACTCCTCCTCCGCGCGAACGTTCAGTCGGTTCGGTAGTCGAATCGCCCGCACCGCAGCTATTTTCGCCATCGGATCGGGCCTGACGGCGGCCGCCTTCGCCGGCACCGCCACCGCGTCGGCGGCACCGGTCACGTGCGTGTCGCCGCCCTCGGCCAACGACATCCAGGTGAGTGACACGGCGAGCTGCGGAGCCACCTCGAACGGACCCGGAACCGCCACCGCCGGTGCCGCCGACAGCGGTACTGCCGTCAGTGTCAACGACGGGCCGGGCGCAACCAACACCTACGCCAACGGTTACGGTGTCGCGCTCGGAGCAAGCAAGAACGCGGGCACGGCATACGCGCTCGCACTCGGCGGCGGAATCGCGCACTCGTGGGCAGATGCCGGCCAGACGACCCTCGCGGTCGCAGGATGGGGATCCGGTGCCACATCCGAGGCACGCGGCGTCGACTGCGTCGGGCCGCTGTCGTTGGCACTGAACCTCACGAGCGGTCAGTTCTGCGTTCTCGGTAGCTGATTCTTCATCCGATCGAGCGGAGCCGACTACCCCGACACGAACCCGTCGAGGTAGTCGGCTCCACCGACGTAGACAGTCCGGCCGGACTTCTCGATGGGTCCGATTGCAGCCTCCGTCACAGCCGACGCGAACTCCGCAATGGTCGGGAGCGCACCCTGCGCGGTGCGCGCAGCGACTGAGTCCGGATTACGGCGTTCGAGCAGGGTGACCACGATCGTGCCCTCGATCATGTCCCCGGACACCACGACCAATTCGATTCCCCGAGAATCCAATTCAGGAATCATCCCACGTAGGGCATCCTCCCCCGCCCGTTTGCTCGCAGCAACGGGTTCGTATTCGACGGGGACCGGTTTCTTGCCGTGAAAATGCGCCTGGTGGCTGGTGAGGAAGACGATCCGCGAGCCCGGCTCCATACGGGCGATACTTGCGCGAGCCAGCGCCAACTGCGCGTCGCGATTGATACTCATCGCGTAGTCGGGTTCTGCACCGAACTCCAGGCCACCCGAGGCATTGAGAACCAGAACGTCGATTGCGCCGAACTCGGCAACGACAACGTGCAACATGGCGTCGATTGCCGCACCACAGCATCAGCCCGACGTATTCAGGCAGTGTCAGCACGTGCCCACGAGGCACCTTTCCATTCTTGTCGGTGGGTGGAGATACGCTTTCCCCAGTTCGAACGCATGTTCTGAACTGGGGGTCACCGGGGGGTGAAAAATGGCTGCACCAGTGGTGTCGTTGGAGGCGTTGATCGCTGCCGCGCGGGGAGAGAATCGGCATGCGGCCGGAAAGATCGCTGCCTGCTACGACTTCCACCTCACCTGCATCGCGCAGGATGCGAAGCATCGGCAGTACAGCCGGTACGGACGCACCGAGATGGCACTCGCGTTGAGCTGCTCCGCCACCGTCGCCGAAGCCTACGTGTCCGTCGGCGTGGCACTGCACACCCGGCTTCCTCTGGTGAAAACCGCATTCGAGGCCGGCGACATCGACCTCCCCCGCGTACGTACGGTGTGCCGGATCCTCGACAACCTCTCGGACGACATCGTCAAGTCCGTCGAGGGAGACATCGTCGAAGCGGCCCGACGGTCGTCACCGGGTCCACTGGAGAAGGAGATCTGGGACATTCTGCTGCGGGTCGCGCCCGAGGAAGCAGCAGCACTACGCGACTTCGCGAAGAAGTTCCGCAATGTTTCTTATGCCCCAGCTGGGGAGTTGGCGCGGATCCGAGCGGAGTTGACCGCGCCCGAAGCGGCGGCGGCATGGCAGTTGCTCGAGGAGATGGCCGACACGGTGTGTGTCAAGGATCCGCGCGGCAAACAGGAACGACTGTGCGATGCCTTCATGGCGCGGATGCACGGAGAGCCCCGGCTGATATGCCTGTGTCAACGTGAAGACTGCCCGAAGAAAGACGCAGAGCTGCCGGATCGTCGGGTGCCGTTGACGATGATCACCGTCGACATCGCCACCCTCATCGGACTGCTCGCGAACCCTGCGTACCTGGCCGGGCAGGGATCCATCGACCCCGATCTCGCACGAGAGTTGGCACGCAACAGTCAGTGGCAGATCCTGCTCACCGAAGCAGTGACCCTTGCAGAGGCACTCGGACTGGCGGTGCAGAACCCGGAGACCGGGGAGTGGGAACGACGATCGGCTGAATCGACAGACACCACAGACACCACAGCCCAGCCGAACACGACAGAACCCGAGCCGGCACAGCCGAAGTCGGCAGCATCGAACGTAGCCGAATGGAACGCGACGGAATCGAATACACCTCCAGCGCATGCGGATACATGCACAGACACAGGCACCAGCACCGCAACGCGCGCAGCAGCGCCGACGGACAACGCAACGGAGAAGTCAGCGCCAGCGGACACGGCAGCACCGACAACTCACACCGAAGGCGCGACCAAGAATGCAACCGACAGTGCAGAACGCGTGGACGATGCAGGGCCGGGTCCTTGTTCGGCTGCTGCACAGACCGATTCGACGACTGTTCCGACACCACCCGAGCCGACCGTTGATGACGACACCCGGCAACGACGTCGGAATGCCCTTGCCTCCGCAGCGGCACTGTTCTGTACTCACACCCCAATCGGCCGGGGCGCACGGCACAGCTCTGTCCTCGACCTACCCTCGATGATCCGGTCGAACCGCCGCATCATGCACACACCGGCAGGCATCTACCTCGGCAATGCGTCCCTCGCCGCAGCACTCGAAGCCGCCATCGCCGCCGACCCCACTCTCGGCAGTCCGTCGGGCGCGACCCCCTCACCGACCGAGCCCTGATCTACCGACCCGACGCCCTCACCACCGCCGCCGTACGACTACGCGACCGCCACTGCCGCTTCCCCGGCTGCCACAGACCTGCCGAACGCTGCCAACTCGACCACATCATCGCCTTCGATCACGCCAATCCACTCGGCGGCGGCCGGACGACCGTCAACAACCTCCAATGCCTCTGCGAATACCACCACAGCGTCAAGACCGCCGGCTACTGGAAAGCGGTCATGCTCCCCGGTGGCGCGGTTCTGTGGACCTCCACCTCGAAGATCACCCGAATCACCCTGCCCGCTAACGGAACAGCCGTACCGATCACCGACAACGATCTCAGACCCCACATACCCACCCAACCCAGAAGATCAGGCACCATCGCCTACCCCGACCCACCCGACAACCCGACCCCCGAGCCAGAACCGACCAACGAAGAAGACGAGGAGCCGCCCTTCTGAGTATCGGTGCGCTCTGCGGTGCCTACTCATGGCAGCCTCGCGGATTCTGGTCGCTGCCGACCGGCATACTCGATCCATGAGGTATTCACGTGCGCACACCCGCCCGAGGGCGCTGTCGTTGCACGGACGGATTCGAGTGTTGACGATGAGCCTGGCCGCGCTCGCCGTTGCGGTCAGCGCTCTGGCGATCTACCTCGTCGCAGAGCAGTCGCTTCGCTCGCAGATCATCGACCGTGTCGGCCGAAACAGCGATGCGCTGATCGCCAGCGCATCGTCGGGAGTGCCGGCCGATCTGTTCGGGTTCGGGATCGAGGACACAGAAGGAACCGCGGTCAAAGTTGCGTTGATGACCACCGATGGCACCTTGGTATCCTCGTCCAACGGCACCTACCCCTTCACCAACTCCGATGGTGGGCTCGACGATCCGGAGAAGGCGGTCACCGAGGGCCGCACCGATCGGTCACTGCGGGAGGTTCGCGGCTACTACATCTCCGCCGAGCGCACCGATTCCGGTGAGACCATCATGGTGGCCGAAGCCCTGAGCGGTACCTCACCACTGCTCGGAAAACTCACGCTTGCCCTGATCCTCGTCGGGGCGTTCCTCGTCGCCCTCGCTGGTGTGGCCGGCGCAGCCGTCGCTCGCACCGGCCTTCGTCCGGTCAGACGGTTGCGCGCCGGAACGGAACGAGTGGCCAGGACGGGTGCCTTCGAGCCCATCGACGTCAACGGAGACGACGAACTGGCCTCTCTCGCCAACAGTTTCAACGAGATGCTGGCTGCGCTCTCGCGGTCGCGGGCACGACAGGGACAGTTGATTGTCGACGCCGGTGCCGAACTGATGGAACCGTTGACCGCTCTGCGCACCAACATCGATCTGTTGATGTCCCTCGACGGCCCGAATGCCCCGGTCATGCCCGACGAGCAACAGGACCGACTGCGCGTGGAGGTCATCGAACAGATGGACGTCATCATCGGACTGGTGCACGACTTGGTCGACCATGCCAGAGAGCCCGCACCGACCCAGCAGTGAGAACCCAGCAGTGGGCACCGAGCAGGGCCCGCGACTCAGGATCCGAGTCGTACACCGGTGAGAACCTCGGATGCGTCCCACAGACGTCGCGCATCGTCCATGCTGCGCAACGGCTTCCACATGGAGACCTCGGCCGGCGGACCACCGATCAGGCGTCTGGGTCCTACGAACTGGTCGCCTCGCGACAATGTTCCCGCTGCTGCCACCACAGCCGGCTGCGCGGCGCTGTCCACGCTCCCCGCAATCCCGACGCGAGCCAGAACGCTGATCAGCCCGCGGCCGGCCGAATCCTTGGGTCGTCCCAGGCCCGGTTGAGCCGCAAGCAGATTCGTCGGGGAGATTCCGGGATGCGCCATGTTGCTGGTGATTCCCCACCCGCCGGCCCTACTGCGCGCCTCGAGCTCACGGGCGAACAGCCCCACAGCGATCTTGGATTGGCTGTAGGCCTTCATGACGTCGTAGGACTGCTCCCAATTCAAGTCGTTCCAGTTGATGGCCCCCACGCGTGCCGCGATGCTGGTCTGGTGAGTGACCCGTGCTGCGCCTTCTCGGAGCAGTGGGAGCAGGCCGAGGGTGAAGGCGAAGTGACCGAGGTGGTTCGTACCGAATTGCAGCTCGAACCCGTCCTGGGTGACCTGCCGCTGCGGCGGTTGCATGACACCGGCGTTGTTGACGAGAACGTCGATCGGTCGGCCTTCCGACAAGAACTCGTCGACCGATGCGCCAACGGAGGTCAGTGACGACAGATCGAGGAGCCGAGTGCTGACCTTCGCGTTCGGCACGGATGACCGAATCGATTCGACTACCCGCTCTCCCTTGGCGGCTGAGCGCACGGGCATGACGACCTCGGCTCCCGAACGAGCGAGAGAAGTCGCAATCACCGCGCCGAGACCGTCACTCGCTCCGGTGACGACGGCACGCTTTCCAGTGAGATTCCTGATCGATGTATCTGCGATGCGGGCCATTGTGAGCTCCTCGGCTGTAGTGATCGAGCGATTTGGATGCGCTGACATCCATGGTCGTGCCACACGCCGCTCTGATCCAGGACTTGCCGATCCACTGATGAGCAGACCTCGTCAGGTCAGTACGTCAGTACCGACAACCGAGAGCAGTTCCAATCTTGCATAGCTCTCGCTGCCCGGCACGGCTGTGTACACCAGCAGTCGATGCGATTGCTCGGGGTCGAGCAGCGTCTGACAATGCAGCTCGATCTGGCCGACCGCCGGATGGATGAAGGTCTTGAACTCGGGGGGACGAACACCCACTTCGCGCCGCTCCCACAACACTCGGAATTCCTCGCTGGACGCTTGGAGTCGAGCGGCCAGTCGAGCCGCCTGTGAGTCCGGGCCGCGCAGGGTCGCGACTTCCCGTAAACCCGAGGCGTATGCCCTCGACAGCAAGGCGCGATCTTCGAGCGGATAAGACTGCTGGACAGCAGGATCGGTGAACCAGCGATATCCGAGACTTCTATCCGGCCCGGTCCGGTGCGTTGCGTCTCCGGTCAAGGCTGCTGCCAGAGGCGTCTGTCGAAGGGTCTCTCCGATCTCGGAGATGATCTCGGCCGGCGTGTCGTGCAGGCGATCCATGATGCGCAACAGGCCAGGGCTGACGTGCTCGCTTGCCGCACCGCGTACCGGTGGACTCTGGCCGGCCAAGCGGAAGACGTGGTCGCGCTCGTCCAACGACAGGTGCAGACCCTGCGCTATCGACGCGATCATCTGCTCCGATGGAGCGGGGCCTGTTCCGCGCTCGAGGCGCGCGTAGTAATCGGTCGACATGTGGCACAGGCCGGCTACTTCTTCCCGGCGCAGACCCCGCGTTCGACGCCGTTGTCCACGCGGAAGTCCGACATCCTCGGGCTGTAGCGCCTCTCGGCGCTGCTTGAGAAAAGCGGCCAATTCCGGTCTGTCGATCAACAGAACCCTCCTCTGTCGTGCGTTGCCCGCCATTGTGCTCCTTCGGTACTCGCTATTGTCGAACGATGAATGCCCCTTTGACGATCGTGACCGGCGGCAGCCGCGGAATTGGAGCCGCAGTATCTCGGCGACTCGTGGCCGATGGGCACGACGTCGTGATCGCCTACCGCTCCGATTCTGCGGCCGCCGACGCAGTGGTGAACGAACTGTCGAGCGCCGACCGAACGGTCGTCGCGATACGTGCCGACACCACTGACGAGCGGTCGGTGATCGATCTGTTCGCTGCTGCTGCCGAGATCGGCACTGTCACCGGATTGGTGAACAACGCCGGATCGGCGCGTGCAGTAGGGACACTTTCGAACAACGACATCGAGACGATCAGGGCAGACTTGGACGTCAACCTGCTCGGCGTCCTGACCTGCTGCAAGTACGCCATACACGCGATGGCCGACCACGGCGGTGCCATCGTCAACATCTCCTCCGCGGCAGCCACCATCGGAAGTCCCGGTATGTACGTGCACTACGCCGCGGCCAAGGCAGCCGTCGACACCTTGACGGTCGGTCTGTCCAAAGAGCTTGCCGCGCAAAACATTCGTGTCAACGCCGTCGCGCCGGGAGTCATCGAGACCGAGTTTCACAAAGACCGTGAGCGACCACGGAAGATGGCGTCGAGCATCCCCCTCGGCCGCCCTGGAGTACCCGACGAGATCGCCGGCGCGGTGTCGTGGCTGTTGTCCGAGGATTCGCGCTACGCCACCGGAACGGTCGTCAGAGTCGCAGGCGGAATGTGACGGACACTCGGCATGCCGATCAGCGAGGCGGAAGTCGATGCAGCTCGACGTCTGTCAGCTCGCCGCCATCGGCAACGGCGGTGAGGTAGGTACAGAACGGCTGCCGACGCCGGTCCGTCGGAGATCCGGGGTTGAGCAGCCGTAGACCGTTGTCGGCCGTCGTATCCCACGGAATGTGACTGTGTCCGAACACGAGGACGTCGGTATCGGGGTATGCGGTCGCCATCCGGCGCTCGCGTCCTGTCGCGGCTCCGGTCTCGTGGACGACGGTGAAGCGCACGCCGCCGAGTACCACGTCGGCACGTTCGGGCATGACCGCACGCAGCTCGTCGCCGTCGTTGTTTCCCCAGCAGGCGACCAGCGAACGAGATCGCTGCGAGAGTGCCTCGAACGTCGCGAGATTCACCCAATCGCCGGCATGGATCACCACATCGGCGTCGTCGACGGCGGCCCACACCTGATCGGGCAGCACTTTCGCTCGGGTGGGCAAGTGAGTGTCCGCAATGATCAGTAGCTTCACGCCTCGATTCTGCACCGGCGTCCTGCTCGATGACGCGCGGGCAGGCCGAGTTCATCAGCGAAAGTCTCTGGATCGGGACGCAACTCGCAGATCCATCAATTGCAGATGGTCTGCCACCACGGTCACCGCCCCCTCGGCATTCTGCACTTTGCCTCGAATGAGCAACGCCGGAGCGGTGATTGCGAGTTTGCGGTACTTCGCCCACAACCCCACCGAGCACACGACGTTGACCATGCCGGTTTCGTCTTCGAGGTTGATGAACGTGACGCCTCCCGCGGTTGCCGGACGTTGACGATGCGTCACTGCACCGCCGACGAGGACCCGGTCGCCATCGGGGATCTTCAGCAGCCGATTCGCGGGCACCACGCCGAGGGAATCCAGCCGATCCCGGAAGAACTGAGTGGGGTAGGAATTGGGTGACACTCCCGTTGCCCAGACATCGGCCGACGCCAGATCGAGGTCCGTCATACCCGGCAGCGCAGGCGCTTTCGTCGATGCGCCGACGCCGGGGAGCAGACCGGGCCGCTCCCCCGCGGCCGCTCCGGCAGCCCACAACGCCTCTCGACGAGTGATGCCGAAACACCCCAGCGCGCCGGCCGTGGCCAGTGCTTCCGCTTGCGCCACCGACAGTTCGACGCGTCCCGTCAGATCCAGAAACGAGGTGTACGGCCCGTGTGCGTCTCGCGCATCGACGATCTTCTGGGCAAGTGTCGTCCCGATGAACTTCACGTCCGCCAAACCCATGCGGATCTCGAGACCGTCTGCCTCGAGATTTGCATGGCCGAGGCTGGCGTTGACGTCGGCACCGTGCACGACCACGCCGTGCCGTCTGGCATCGGCCACCAGAGACTGAGGTGAGTAGAAGCCCATCGGCTGAGCACGAAGGAGACCAGCACAGAACGCCGCCGGATGGTGCAGCTTGAACCACGACGAGTAGAAGACCAACGAGGCGAAGCTCTGCGAATGGCTCTCGGGAAAGCCGAAGTTGGCGAACGCCGAGAGCTTTTCGTAGATTCGATCCGCGGCTGCACCGGTGATGCCGTGCAGATCACGCATTCCGTCGTAGAACCGTCCACGAAGCAATTCCATCTTCTCCGGAGACCGTTTCGATCCCATGGCGCGACGCAGCTGATCGGCATCGGCGGCGCTGAAGCCCGCGACGTCGATGGCCATCTGCATCAGCTGTTCCTGGAACAGCGGCACGCCGAGAGTTCGATCGAGAGCTTTCTTCAGCGACGGATGATCGAAGGTGACCGGTTCGAGTCCGTTGCGCCGCTTGACGTACGGGTGCACCGAGCCACCTTGGATGGGACCGGGACGAATCAAGGCGACCTCGACGACGAGATCGTAGAAATTACGCGGCTTGAGCCGCGGAAGAGTGGCCATCTGGGCCCGCGACTCGACCTGGAACACACCGACCGAATCGGCCCGTTGCAGCATCTCGTACACCGCATGTTCGGACAGGTCGATCGAGGCGAGGTCGATCTCGATGCCCTTGTGTTCGGCGACCAGGTCGATCATGTAATGCAGAGCCGAGAGCATCCCGAGCCCGAGCATGTCGAACTTGACCAAACCCACTGCGGCACAATCGTCTTTGTCCCATTGCAGCACACTGCGATTCTCCATCGTCGCCCATTCCACCGGGCACACGTCGGCGATCGGTCGGTCGCAGATCACCATTCCTCCCGAATGGATGCCGAGGTGACGCGGAAAGCCCTCGATCTGACGCGCGAGGTCGAGAACGGAATCGGGGATCCCGTCGCCGTCCTGATCGCCGATTCCGGACCACCGGGTGATCTGCTTGCTCCACGCGTCCTGTTGCCCCTGGGAGAACCCGAGAGCGCGAGCCATGTCTCGTACCGAGGACTTCCCGCGATAGGTGATGACGTTGGCGACCTGAGCGGCATGGGTACGGCCGTACTTGGCGTACACATGCTGAATGGCCTCTTCCCGCCGATCCGACTCGATGTCGATGTCGATGTCGGGTGGTCCGTCGCGTTCGGGTGCGAGAAACCGCTCGAACAGCAACTTGTTGGCAACCGGATCGACGTTCGTGATTCCGATGGCGTAGCAGACGGCCGAGTTCGCCGCCGAACCTCGCCCCTGGCACAGAATGTCGTGGGTCTTGCAGAAATGAACGATGTCGTGCACCACCAGGAAGTAGCCAGGAAATTCGAGCCGCTCGATGATGTCGAGCTCGTACTCCAACTGCGAATATGCAGCCGGGTTCGCCGACTGCGGGCCGTACCGCCGGGCAGCACCCTCGAACGTGAGCCCCCGCAGGTAACTGATCTCGGTGTAACCGTCGGGCACCTCGAACGGTGGGAGACGAGGCGCAATCAGTTTCAGATCGAACGTGCATTCTCGACCCAGTTCGACGGCACCGCGCACTGCACCGGGATAGTGCTCGAACAGCTCCGCCATCTCCGCCCCCGACCGCAGATGTGCACCACCCGTCGGTGCCAGCCACCCTGCCGCCTCGTCCAGACTGCTCCGGGCACGTACCGCAGCCATCGCCATGGCCAACCTTCGGCTACGTGGACTGGCGTAGTGCGCCGCCGTGGTGGCGATCATCGGCAGACCGTACCGGCGAGCCAGCGCCGCGAGAGCGTCGTTGCGCTCATCGTCGTCGGCAGTACCGTGCCTGGTGAGCTCGACGGTGACGCGCTCGGCCCCGAACCGATCGACCAGATCACGCAGCGCGAGATCGGCCGCCTCCGGCCCACCCCGCGAGAGTGCTTGGCGAACATGCCCTTTGCGACAACCGGTCAGGATCTGCCAGTGCCCTCCCGCCGATTCGGTGAGTTCGTCCACGTCGTACCGCGGCTCACCCTTGACTCCGCCGGCCAGATGCGCGGCCGCGATCCGACGCGACAGCCGCCGATACCCTTCCTGTCCACGAGCGAGCACCAGAAGATGCGTACCGTCGGGATCGGTCGCTCCGGCCCTGGACCGGTGGGTGTCGAGTGACAGCTCGGCACCGAACACTGTTCCGATGCCGAGGGCTCGTGCTGCCTCGGCGAAACGTACGACGCCGTAGAAGCCGTCGTGGTCGGTGATCGCAATGGATTCGAGTCCCAGACGCACCGCTTCCTCGACCATTTCCTCCGGCTGCGATGCTCCGTCGAGAAAGCTGAACGCAGAATGCGCATGCAGTTCTGCGTACGGTGTCGACGGCCCCACCGAATCGAGCCGGCGACCCTGGTAGGCGTCGCGTTTGCGCGACCACGCCGGGCTGTCGCCCCCATCGCCTTCGACGACCGGCTTGGGGCGCCCGGAGAGGACTCGCTCCATTTCCGACCAGGTGGGCGGCCCGTCGTTCCATCCCATCGAGACCACCTCCTTCACACCGTCACGCAGATCGTCGAACACTTGTTCTAATGAGAACACGAGGGTCCGACACGATCAACTACAGTCGAATCGCTACTCACCCCTTCCACAGAGCCGGAGCACAGTTGTGACGCGTTGGGCATCGTTCGTCGTATCGCACAAGCGATGGGTGCTCGCCGTCGTCGTCGCGGTCGTAGCCGTCGGCGGCGTGCTGGGACTGGGCGTCTTCTCGAAACTGAGCGAGGGCGGATACGCCGACGCAGGCAGCGAATCGTCACAGGTCGCGCGGCTGGTCCAAGGCATCGGCCAACCGACCCCCGACATCGTCGCGATCTACACCGCACCCGACGGACGCACGATCGACGACATCGGACCACAGGTGCAGTCGACACTCGACGAATTCCGCAGCCGCTACACCCTCGGAAACGTGAACTCCTACTGGACCGCGGACCCGGTGACCAAGGAATTCCTGGTCTCGAAAGACCGAACCAAGGCGCTGGTGACCATCTCCCTGGGTGCGAAATCGGGAGTTACGTTCAACACGTTCGGTGAGCTACCTCCACAACTCGTCGTCCCCGGCATCGAGTCGCAATTCGCCGGCGCATCGGTCGTGGGAGTCTCGCTCAGCCAAACCCTCGAGCGAGACCTCGTGCGCTCGGAGATCATCGCCGTCCCCATCACACTTCTACTTCTCGTCTTCATCTTCGGTGGCGTGATCGCCGCAGCGGTACCGGTGTTCGTCGGGATTCTCAGTGTGCTCAGCTCGCTGGCAATCCTGCGGGTGCTCACCGAATTCACCGAGGTGAGCTCGTTCTCGATCAACGTCGCGTCGCTGCTCGGCCTCGGCTTGGCCATTGATTACGGACTGTTCATCGTCAGTCGATTCCGCGAGGAACTCCGCACTGGATCGTCGTCGATGGAGGCGACCGTACGTACCGTGTCCACTGCGGGCCGCACCGTCGTCTTCTCCGGACTGCTCCTGATCTGCGCGTTCGCGGGCATGCTGGTCTTCCCGCAGGCGGTGATTCGATCCCTCGGTTTCGGTGCCATGGCCGCGGTGGCCAGCGCCGCACTGCTGTCCCTGACCGCGGTGCCCGCCCTGCTCGCCCTTCTCGGCACTCGCATCAACTCCTGGACCTGGTCGCGTACCGCCTCGGACCGCAGCGACGCACGCGCACACAAGTTCTGGGGTGGCGTCGTCACCCGAGTGATGAAGAATCCAGGCATCGTCGCCGCCGTCATCGTCGCGGGCCTGCTGATCGTCGCCACTCCGATTCTAAAGGTCTCCCTGGGAGAGGTCGACTACACGGCACTACCGAAGAACGACCCGGCACGGGCAGCCTTCGAAACCCTCGCCACCGACTTCGAGTCCACCGGCGACGGTGCCACCGTGGTGCTGCGGGGTCTCGACGGCGTCAAACCTCAGGGCCCGCCCGTTGCGGAACTGACCGCAGCGCTGAACGCCACCCCCGGCGTTGCCCGAGCCGAATTCCTCGGATCCAAGGACGATCTGGTGGCATTCCAGGCGTCCTACAGCGAACCCAGCGACGGAACGACCGAGGCTCGGTCCCAATCGAATGCGGTGACTGCCCTCCGCGCGATCACTCCACCGGACGGCACCGAAATCCTCGTCGGCGGCGGACGCGCGAACGTCGACGACGGTAATGCCGCGATCGCGAAATGGCTGCCGGTGATGATCGCGATCATGGTGATCTCGACGTTGGTCCTGCTGTTCCTGGCCTTCGGCTCGATAGTGCTGCCGATCAAAGCAGTTCTCATGGCCGGGCTGAGCCTGGCAGCGACCTTCGGTGCACTGACCTGGGTGTTCCAGGAAGGTCACGGTGCAAGCCTGCTGGGAGTGACGCCCGGTCCGCTCGAGTCGACCTTCGTCGTACTCATCCTCGCAGTCATCTTCGGCCTGTCGACCGACTACGAAGTGTTCTTGATGTCTCGGATGGTCGAAGCTCGCTCGGCAGGTGCTTCCACCGAGGAGGCCGTTGTTTTCGGAGCTCAACGCACCGGACGCATCGTCACTGCCGCGGCCCTGATTCTGATCGTCGTCACCGGTGCGTTCACGATCTCGGGCCTGTCGATCATGAAGTTCCTCGGCTTCGGCGTGATTCTGGCGCTGATCATCGACGCCACCATCATCCGCATGCTGCTGGTGCCCTCCTTGGTCAAGCTCATGGGCGAAGCCAACTGGTGGGCCCCGGCGTGGATGAAGAAAGTGCACGAGAAGGCCGGTATGGGGCACTAGCCGTCAAACTTACCGAGGAGTAAGGTCGCCTCGCATGGCGAGCTACATCGTGACCGGCGGTACCGGGTTTCTGGGTAAGAACGTGCTGCCCCGACTTCTCGGACGTGATGCGGACGCCATCGTCCATGTACTCGTTCGACCGCAATCGGTCGCTCGACTCGAGAAGCTGGCCGACGAGCTGGACGGCGGCGACAGAATCCGCCCACTGATCGGCGATCTCGTCGAACCCGGGCTCGGCCTGAAAGACGTTCCGGCCGACGTCGATCACATTCTGCATCTCGGTGCCGTCTACGACCTCACGGCGGGAGACGAGCAAACCCCGACCAATGTCGCCGGAACGGCGTCGGTGGTCGAACTGGCGAAAAGGACCGGCGCTCGTCTGCACCACATCTCGTCGATCGCAGTGGCAGGTGACTACCGAGGGACGTTCTCCGAGAACGATTTCGACAAGGGGCAGAACTTTCCGACGGCGTATCACCGCACCAAGTTCGAGTCCGAGAAACTGGTTCGCGGCAGCTCCGCAGACTGGCGGGTGTACCGCCCTGCTGCCGTGGTCGGGCACTCCGAGACCGGCGCGACAGACAAGATCGATGGCCCGTACTACTTCTTTCCACTGTTCGCCGAGCTGGCGAAACTGCCGGCGGTCCTGCCGATCACGGTACCCAAGATCGGACACACCAACCTGGTTCCGGTCGACTACGTCGCGGACGCCATTGTGGAACTGGTTCACCGAGACACCCCGTCCGGCAGCGTTTTTCACCTGGTGAATCCGGAGCCTCAGTCGATGGCCGAGGTGTACTCCGCATTCTCTTCGGCTGCCGGATCCCGCGCCAGAATCGTCGACATCCCAGGGAAGCTGGTTGCCCCCGTGGTGTCACCCACATCCGCAGCGGTTCGGAAACAACGCAACGCTGCGCTTCGCGATCTGGGCGTGCCGCCGGTGATGCTCGATCATCTGACTCTGCCGACCGTCTTCGAGTCCGCAACGACACAGAAAGCATTGCAGGGCAGCTCCATCGCACCGCCGCCACTGCGGACGTACGCCGACCGCCTGTGGCAATACTGGATGGAGAATCTCGACCCCAAACGCAACCGCCGAGACGATCCACGCGGTCCGCTGTTCGGCCGTCACATCGTCATCACCGGCGGGTCCTCCGGTATCGGCAGGGCCAGCGCCGAGGCCGCTGCACGAAAAGGAGCGGTGGTCATCGTGCTCGCGCGCGGCCAAGATCAGTTGGACGAGGTCGTCCAGCAGATTCGCGCCGACGGCCATGTCGCTCATGGGTATTCGTGCGATGTCACCGACAGCGAGTCGGTCGAACGAACAGTGAAAGCGATACTGCACGACCACGGGCATGTGGACATGCTCGTCAACAGCGCGGGCCGATCCATTCGCCGCGCGCTCTACCGTTCCACCGACCGACTGCACGACTACGAACGCACCATGGCCGTCAACTACTTCGGAGCGATTCGTGTGGTGTTGGCGCTACTGCCGCACATGCGCGAACGCAGCTTCGGGCATGTGGTCAACATCTCCAGCGCTGCAGTACTGGGGCACCCTCCTCGGTTCTCGGCGTACGTGGCGAGCAAGGCAGCACTCGACGGTTTCACCGATGTTGCTGCAGCAGAGACGCTCTCGGACGGAATCACCTACACGACCATTCACATGCCGCTGGTGGACACCCCGATGATCACCCCGACGGGCGACAAGAACGTCGGCACCGTCTTCTCACCGGAGAAGGCAGCCGCGATCGTCATCCGCGCGTTGAGCGACAAGCCGAAGCGAATCGACACCCCGCTGGGAACACTCGGACAGTTCGGGGCCATCTTCAGCCCCAAGGGCAAAGATCGCACGATGCATCAGCACTACCGAAAATTCGCCGAGTCGGCCGCCGCCAAGGGCGAAACGCCGGTACCCGTCGAAGACGGGAAAGTGCCCTATCGGGTTCGGCCGTACGACCCGTCGACCCCCAGCGCGCGTATCGGCAAGGTCGTCCGCCGCATCGGCAGGTTGGTACCCGGCACCAGTTGGTGACGTGCACGTCAGGGGGCCACGGCAGTCCACAGGGTCCAGCGATCGCGTTCGATCAACTCACCTTCGGCCAGGCGAGCACGTAGATACTCGACCAACTCCGTAAGTTCGACGTCGGAGAGTTCGTGCAGGATCGAGCGGCCTGTTCTGCCCGCGATTTCGTCGAGGTATTCGTCCTGGCCGGAGTAGCGGCGACGGGTTTCCCAGAGTTGCTGCGTAGCGACATCGAGGAATCCAGCTCGGGACAACGCGCCACGGACATCGTCGACGCCATGCCGTCGTCGAAGTTCGATGTCCATCAGCCGTGGAAAGGCGTCGAAAAAATAGCCGCGCGGGTTGGTTGCGGAGCCGGACAGCCCGGCGTCCTCGGCCGTGCGGTCCTGGATGATCACCGTCCCACCCGGTCGTAGAAGCCGAGCAGACTCGAGCGCCACTGTGTAGGCGTCGGACAGATGGTGAACGAGGGCGCGAGCGAACACGATGTCGGCTTGTCCGTTGGGCAAGCCGGTGTGCTCGGCACCAGCGCAGACGAATTCGATGTCTTCGGGCGACGAGCGTCGGGCCGATTCGAGTATCGGCGGACTCGAATCGATCGCCACCACACGCGCCCCCATCGAACGCCAGGCCCGCGCATAGGTTCCACCCCCGCACCCGAGATCGACCACGTGCGCTCCAACCGGATCGACGATACGGACGACGGCATCGATCCAAGAGGAGTCGGCCTCACGGTTCGAGTAGGTGTTGTTGTTGCGCGGATCACGAAAGTCGATAGGCATGTGAACGAGTACAGCGAGCCACACCGAGGGCGTCCACCATTTAGTGTGGGGCTACATGTTGGCTCTGCATCTTCGGGCCGCCGACTTGGCGGACACGTCACTGACCGTCTCGCCTCTGTTCGAGACGGTCCTGAGCCTGCGCACATGGACCGCTCCGAACCGGCACCCACTGCACGAGCCCTGGCGACGACGCGTCCGATCGGCATGGCAGCAGTGTGACACCGAGATGCTGACGGCGCTGGTCTCTCCCGATGGGAGAATCCCGGATTTCCTCGCACCCCGACCGCCCACTCAGTCGCCGGCTTTCGACGACGAGATCGCTGTTGTCGGGGCAACACCGGCAACCGAGATGCGACGCGATATCGCGGCCGCTTTCTCCGCTGACATTCCTGCGGTCCTCGTCGGTCCGGCCCGAGCGGTGCGCACCCGTGCAGTCCATGCGCTCTCGTACTACTGGGCAACGTGCCTCGAACCCGACTGGTCCAGGATCCGAGCAGTATTGGATGGCGATCTGGACTACCGCGCGCAACAGCTTTCGCACTTCGGGGCACGAAAGATGTTCGAGCATCTCGATTCTCGTGTCCGATGGGACGATGGCGTGCTGTGGGTCGACAGGCTAGAGGACCAGGTGTGGGTCGACGTCGACGGACGTGGACTTCCTCTCATTCCGTCGGTGTTCGTGCACGGCGCGATCACGCAGACGAGCCCGACGCGAGCTCCCTCCCTGGTGTATCCGGCCCGCGGGCGAGGCGCAGTGTGGGACATGGGGCGGACAGCTCCGAACCGGGCGCTGACCAATCTTCTCGGCACCCAACGTGCAACGATTCTCACGCTGCTCGATGCGCCCACCACCACCGGGGAGCTCGCTGCTGCACTGGGCGTCTCACCCAGCGCAGCGAGCCAGCATCTTCGCGTTCTGCGCGAAGCAGCGGTGGTGCGACGCGTCAGACAGGGACGATCGGTGCTGTACGTACGCACTTCGCTGGGGGACGAGCTGCTCGGGCGGAGTCGATAGACCGCCCACCGTCACGCTGTCAGTCGGTGATTCACCGCGCTGACAGCGCAACACTCGATCATGGAGTGGGCGGTTCCCCCGCCATGGTGGCATTTCTGGCCGGAGGATACGTACGCAGAATCCCATCGGAGGAGAAGGCCATGCTCGAGGGATTGGGAGACGCGTACGCCGACTACATGGCACGCTCGAAACGATTGGTGCCCTTCGTTTTCTAGCCTGGTTTTTCCTCAGCGCAACAGAGCTCTTGCCCACACTCGCAGAAATCCCTGACTCAGGTATGTCAATGAGCCGATGGCCAGTATCCATTTGACGGTGCTGACCACGGTGGTGGCCCGTACGACGGTGTCGGAGATCTGTTCTCGGTTGTCCACCAGTATCAGCCCGACGATGTTTTCGATGTAGTCACCGGCAGCGGAGGCCACGGGAGCGACGGCCAATGCCGTCGTTACTGCAGGGCTCAGCGGAGTCTTCGCAGCCAAGCTCCTCGCACCCGCACGCAGTGCGATGGCATAGATGGCCGGGTGGACGAAGTCGGGCAGATAATGACTGCGGAAGCGGGCGATCTCCGTCTCGTCCATGCTCGCCAGAATCTTCCGGTACCGCTGTTCGGACCAGGCCGTCTGCACGGCAAGCACTTTCGGTGCCGCGGGCCCGAGCAACCGGGCGATATTGGCCTGGGAGACGACGAACAACGCCGACCATCCCAGCAGCTTCCGATCCAGCACAGTCAGCGACATGAGAGCAGATTACTGCGTCAGAAATGGACGAACTACCGCTTCGAAGGCTGAGTAGCCATCGCGGTGGATGCTGTGTCCGGTCCTGAATGCCTCCACTCGACAGTTCGGAATGCTCGCCACCATCGCGTCGAGCCGAACCGGATCGACCATGCCGCCCGGACCTCCACGAAGTACCAACGTCGGAGCAGTGATGTCGGCCAACGACTCCCACCACCGCGGGTTCGGCCGACGGAACTGCTCGAGAGCAGTGGCGGTCATCGATCGATCGAACGCGAGTACCGCACGGGGATGCAGAACAACGCTGGTCGCCGCATGCCAGAGTTCGGTGACCGACGGCATCCGCCCGGTCAGGGTCGGCGGGGCGTCCCCGGGCCTGATCGGTATCGGAAGTTCTTCGAGAACCAGGCGTCGGACGAGAGACGGGCGACGCTGCGCCACGAGCGAGACCGCGTATCCACCGAGTGAATGCCCGACGAGATCGACTTCGGTGAGCCCGAGGTGATCGATCAGGGCGAGGAGATCACCGCCGAACATGTCGAACTCGTACGTGGGCGTGTGGGCACTCTTGCCGTGCCCTCGGAGGTCGACGGTGATCACCCGGCGACCGTGCGCGGTCAGAGCCCGAGCGAAGCGATCCCAGGTTCCGCTGTCTCCGCCCATGCCGTGCACCAGCATCACCGGTGCCGCACTCGTGTGTTCCTGCGGCGCGAACGAGCGATACGCGATGTCGACGCCATCGAGGTCGACCGTCTCGGACATCATCTGCATTTCCCCGACGGTAGCGGTTCCTACTCGTAGATTCCTTCCACCCGCCACAGACCGTCGTCGAACACCAGCAGCAACGCCCTCTCGTCGTCGAGTACCACCTGTGCCCGCGCCGTCGGCCCCGTCGATCCTTGCCCGCTGTCCCACCACCGTTCGTCGACGGGCCACGGCCCGGCCAGGCCCGTCAACTCCCATTCCTTGGTCCCCCACCGCAATCTCTTGGGCGGCGCATCGAACACACCGCGGTCGGTGACGCCGATTCCCGAACCCGCTCGGTTCATCAGCGTCACTGCCGGGCGTGTCTCGATCACCGCCGCCGGTGCCGGCTCGGGTAGTCGGCCCGGCCACGGGGCCGATGGATCGGACAGCGGCACCAACTCGTCTCCCAGTGGACGCAACGTGATCCGCTCGGCCGGCCCGCGTCCACCGCTGAGAACACCCCCGAGCACCGATTCGCCGCCGAGCAGACCCTGAACGCGTACCAACGCCCGACGCGCCCTGTCGTCCTCGTCACCGACACTGCCCCACAAACCCAGCTGCAACTCCCCCGCTGCCACCACTTCGATCGGCTCGAGGCGCAGGACGGTGATCGCCGACGTCGGCTTGTTCTCGCTGCGTCCGGTGATCCAGCCGTCGAGTTGCCACCGCACGCGATCGGCCGTGCCCTCCGGCGTCAACGGCTCGGCGCACCGCCAGATTCGCGACAGATTCTCACCGTTGCCGGTACTGGCGTGCACCAGCAACCGAGTGCACGCAACAGCAGCCGCGGCGAGCTTGGTGTGCAGCTGCTCGGCCAATGCGCGCCCGGCGAACGCGGCTGCATCCACCCGATCGATCGGCGGATCGCACAGATACTCCACATCCAGGTCGGGAGGCAGAGCACGGGCAGACGGCGGCCTTTCGGGCTCACCGCGGGCACTGCGATGCGCCAGCACGGCATCGGTACCGAATCGCGATGCCACATCCGACGGAGACAGGGCAGCGAAGTCCCCGATTCTGCGTAAACCCAAGCGGTGCAACAGATCCACCAGTTCACCACGATCGGCCGCGGCCATACTGGGCTCCGCCGAGAGTTCGGCAATCGGTAACGGCGAAAGAAACCCGGCACCACCACCGCGCGGCACCACCTGTGCGTACCGTGCGGCGACGACTGCGGTGGACAACTCGTCGGCAATCCCGATCTGACATTCGACACCGGCAGCCGACGCTTCGTCGATCAACCGCTCCGCGGCGCGATGCTCGGTACCGAAGTACCGTCCGACACCACGCGCTGCAAGAACCAACAGGCCCGGCCGCAGCACTTCGACGCCGGGGGCAATGGCCGCGACAGCCGAGACCACGGGCTCGAACAGGCGTGCATCACGATCGGTATCGGCAACGGCCACATGCACGTCGGGGCACCGCGCCTGCGCCTCCCGGCGACGTAGGCCACGCTTGATGCCCGACGCCCGTGCCGTGGCCGAGCAGGCGACGACCCGGTTGGCCGACGTGACGACCACCGGGTGCGTCGCCGGTAGATCGGCCTGAGCTGCTGCGGCGACGGCAGGCCAGTCGGGACACCACAGCGCCAGAACACGGTTGGACTGGCCGGTACTCATGTCGAGACCGCGATCGACAACGGATTCGACTCCTGCTGTTCGGCATGCCATTCGATACGGCCGTTCTCCGCACGCAAGTCGAATCGAACCGTACGAGGACGCATCGCTTTGCCCCGCGCGCACACCGACAATCGAACCCCACGCAGCCGGCCACGCCCCAGCTCACGGCCTGTGCCGAGGCCGTCGTAACCGTGCACCGACGCGTCGAGTCGTAGCTCGGCTCCGTCCCAGTGCCCGTCGGTCACCACCAACGTCGACCCTTTGCTGCGGGCGCGCGCCACTACTGCCCTGGCCCGAGTCGGTGGTACCGACAGGCCACCGAGACCGAGGACGACGAGATCGACGCCGTCGAGCAGGATCGCCGCCACTTCCACCGGGTCGGGGCCGGGATCGGGAATCAGAGCCAACTTGCTCAGTTGCGCGCCCATCTCCACCGCAGCCAGCAGCCCGAAGCGGGGCTGGCCTATGACTGCGACATGGCCACCGGCACCGGTCACCGCGGCCACCAACCCGATCAACAACGAACCGGCACCGGACACCGAGGCCACCGTTCCGCGCACCAGACCACCGTGCGGAAGAACTTCCATCAGCGCCGACGGCACCGGAAGAACAGGCCGCCTACGGGTCGGTACCGACACCTGCTCCGAGCCGTCGACGGCGTCGGATTCGGGGTCGGTAGGGCGGGGACGAACGGGAGCAGAATTCTCGATCCGCACCGAGGCCGTTTCACCGCGAGACGGTACGGCAGCCATCCGACTGCGCAGCAGCGCCACCCGCTCGGGAAGCGACAACCCGTCGAGCGCATCCGGCGGTACGGAAGCCTGTGCTGCAGCCTCGGAAACAGACATGTCACTCCCCTTCACTGCATGAAAAATCGAGCCGAAACACCGGTGTTCGACGGACGCGGGAAGTGACGTATTCGAACACAATTTCGATCTGCACCCAGTAAAGCCGTTCGGACGGCAACTCGTCAAGGCGATGCCGTAGCCCCAGGTAGAGGCGGTAGTACCGCTGCTGCGGGCACACTGCGGCATCGTCCACTAACCTGTGGACGTGACCGATCAGCAGCGTGTTCGACGGGGAGTCGGGCCCGACTACCTCCTCGCCGGCAGATACCGTCTCGCCGGCAAGCTCGGCGGTGGCGGCATGGGCGCGGTCTGGCTCGCCACCGACACCCTTCTGCACCGGCAGGTGGCCGTCAAACAGGTCACCTCCACCACCCGATTGACCCCGGAACAGGCAGTGGACGTGCGCAACCGGGCCATGCGCGAAGGACGGATCGCGGCCCGCCTGTCGAGCCCACACGCCATCGCGATGCACGACGTCGCTCTCGTCGACGGCGAGCCGTGGTTGATCATGGAATACCTGTCCTCACGCAGCCTCGCGCAGGCGCTCGGCGTCACCGACTCACTACCACCGTTCGAAGTCGCTCAGATCGGTGCGCAGATCGCCGACGCCCTGACCGAAGCACACGACGCCGGAATCGTGCATCGCGACATCAAGCCGGGCAACATTCTGATCGCCGACCGCGGCAAGGATCTGGGCATCGTCAAGATCAGCGATTTCGGTATCTCCCGAGCCAAGGGTGACGTGGAGGAAGCCGACGACAGCGTCATCACCGGCACCCCCGCATACTTCGCCCCCGAGGTCGCCCGCGGCCAGGACCCCACTGCGGCCAGCGATGTGTTCTCCCTCGGTGCCACGTTGTACACCGCAATGGAAGGTGCGCCGCCCTTCGGCATCGATCACGATTCGATTGCGCTCCTGCACCGAGTTGCCAAGGGGCAGATCATCTCTCCCACTCGCAGCGGAGACCTCACCGGCCCACTACTGCACATGCTCGAGCCCGATCCGGCTCGACGCCCCACCATGGCGCAGGCCCGTGACGAGATCATTCTTGCCGCAATAAGCAAGCGCGGCACTATCTCTCAGTTGCGCGGAGTACCTCTGACCTCAGCGGACGGCGTCGTCCCCGCCTGGGCGAGACGGTCGACACCCGTCTCGGAATCTCGTCGACCGTCCCGAGAATTCGGACGCACCATCGCCGGTCTGCCCGCCGTGCAACCGGGAGAGAGCCGAACGGATCCGACTCCCTCCTCGTACTCACCGCCGCCGTTCGACCTGCCGAAGAAGAGAAAGAACCCGGTCCAGGACGCACTCATGCGCATCGAGGACGTCATCGGCGACCGGACGTCCGTCCCGGCGACGGCCGTCCTCGCCGGACTCGTCGTGGTCGTGATTCTTCTGATCCTGGCCGTCGTCCTGTTGCTGTAACAACTCCCGCGCAGTCCGTCCGTTCAGCCGAGAACCGGCATCACCAACGTCGTCAGAGCACCGTCGACCGCGGAACGCACCAGCATCGGTTGATTCGGTGCAGCGATATCGAGCATCAGATCCGGTCCGACGGCCGAGGCGACGGCGGCCTGCAGAACGGCCGCATCGAACAACACCACACTCTGTGAACCGGTCACCCGTGCAGGAACCGGAACACCATCGACCGAGAAACCGTCGGGCCCGGCCTCGATGCGCAGGGTACTGCCGTCGACGGGAACGAAATCTCGTTGCAGCACAACCCTCGTCACGGTCGGAGCCAGACCGTCCATCATCGTG
The DNA here is from genome assembly GCF_014905595.1 of Rhodococcus sp. NKCM2511. Classification (NCBI taxonomy): domain Bacteria; kingdom Bacillati; phylum Actinomycetota; class Actinomycetes; order Mycobacteriales; family Nocardiaceae; genus Rhodococcus; species Rhodococcus sp. NKCM2511. Next base: position 1,021,104 of record NZ_BNHJ02000001.1, read on the forward strand.
CGCCAGTCGGGGAATTCACCGTCGACCGTGTTCACCGCCACCCGAGAACCGTCGGAGTCGATCACCATCGACTCGTCGGTTCGCGTCAGCACGAGGGTGCCCGAGGCGGGGACGGCCGCGAGGCATCCGACGGCCACGATTCGCGACCACGGTAATCCGGGCGAGCACTGCGCGACGAGACTGCGCGTGGACAATCGATACCGATCCGTCGCGGTGAGGGTGACACTGCTTCCGTCCACCTCGATCAGTACGCCCTGCAGTACCGGAAATTCTTCGCTCGTCCCGGCCGCCGACGAGACCTGCGCCATCGCCGAGGCCAAGTCCTCGGCAGATACCGTTGCCGTGCAGTATTTTTCGTCGAACAACCGGCGAATCGACACTGCTGCCTCGGCTGCCGCCCGCGCCTGTGCGGCCAGAGGTTCGACGTGTCGGTCCACGATCTCGATGGCGGCAGTTCCATCGCCGTCGAGGGCAGCGGCAACCTTGTCGAGTGGCAGCCCGATCTCGCGCAGCTGGCGAATGATGTTCGCCCGCTTCGATTGTGCGCGAGTGTAGTAGCGATAACCCGATTGTGCGTCGATGGACGCCGGGGCCAGCAAGCCGCAATCGTCATAGAACCGCAGCGCGCTGGGGGTCAGCCCGCTCTCGCGAGCGAACACACCGATGGTCAGGAATTCTTCGTCCGAATCAGTCATGTCGAAATCCTGAAGCTTCGCGTCGGTCGAAGGTCAAGCCCAACGCAGACGGCCTAATCGATTCGACGCTTGTGCGCCCACCGCGTCAGTGCATTCCTGTTCGATTGTTGGGTCTTGCGAAGAACATTGGACGCGTGCGTTTCGACGGTTTTGACCGAGATGAACAGATCCTCGGCGATCTCGCGATACGTGTAGCCGCGCGCCAGCAACCTCAGCACTTCGAGTTCACGGGGCGTCAAAGAATCCAATTCCGGATCCAACGGCGGCTCGGGAGCTGCGCTGCGGCCGGTGAACGAGTCGAGGACGAAGCCGGCAAGACGCGGGCTGAACACCGCGTCTCCCCCGGCTACGCGTCGGACGGAATCGGCCAGTTCCGAGCCGGAGATGGTCTTGGTGACATACCCCCTCGCGCCGGCCCGGATGACGGCGATGACGTCCTCCGCTGCGTCGGACACGCTGAGCGCCAAGCACACTGGGCCCTCGGCGATTCGGTTGAGCACGGCCACTCCACCACCGTCGGGCATGTGCACGTCCAGGAGCACCACGTCGGGCTTGGTGGAATCGATCCCCGACACCGCCTCGGCGACTCCGCCTGCTTCCCCGACGACGTCGATATCCGCCTCACGGCCCAGTTCGGCGCGTACTCCCGAGCGAAACACCGCGTGGTCGTCGACCAGAAAAACGCGGAAAGGGTCGGTCACGTCGGCTGCTCCTGATGATTGGATTCGGATTCGGTGGTCACTGCCCCGCCGTTGCGAGGCATGAAGATTCGTACTTCGGTTCCCCTACCGACTGTGGACCGCACCTGTACGGAACCGCCGCGGCGTTCGATTCGACCACGGATGGACTTGGCCAGTCCCTGTCGGTCCTCGGGCACCGCGGACTCGTCGAAGCCCGTACCGCGATCGCGGACGAACACACTGACCTGCTCGGGTTCGGTTTCGGCGAACAGATCAATGTTGGTCTCACCGGAATGTTTGGCCGCGTTGACCAGAGCTTCACGAGTGGCCCCCAGCAGCGCGGTGAAGCTCTCTCGCGACAGCCCCGATTCGACGTCGTCCGGCAACAGATGCACGTCCCCGACCGTGATGGGACGGACCGTCACGCCGTGTTGATCCTCGACCTCGCCGGAGATGGTCTTGAGCGCATCGGCCAAGCTCGAATTGTCGGTGTCGCCGCCGTCGAACAACCACTTGCGCAGTTCTCGCTCCTGCCCACGCGCCAACCGCATGACCTCCTGCGGCCGATCCGCCTGCTTCTGAATCAGCGCCAACGTCTGCAGCACCGAATCGTGCAGATGCGACGCAATCTCTTCACGTTCGTCGTTTCGGATACGCGCCGATCGCTCGGCCCCGAGCGCACGCCAGGTCCGCAACCAGATCGGCACCGTCAACAGACCGACACCGACGAGGGTGACCACCACGGCCAACAGGGACGACCGAAGCGACGCGAGATCGACGCGGGCCAACACCACCACGGCCAGGCCCAGGACGATCAACGTCGCGCCGCCGACGACACGAGCCCAGCTGAGCACGGTCGGTTGCTTGGGCAGCCCCAGCGCCGTTCGCGGCCCCTCGGCATCGAATTCTCGCCACACCAGGGCAGCACCGACGACGACCACGACGACCGGCACGACAACCGATGCCGCAGTACCACTGAGCAACCAGGCCAGCCCGACGGCGAGTCCGAGGCCGATGGCGGCCAGTCCCAATGCTCGTTGCCGCTCGGTAGCGCTCGGACGTGCCGTGTCGTCACCGACCGGGGTGAACATCCAGATCAGGCCGTACGCAACGATCCCTGCACCGGCGGACGCCGCGAGCAACGCGAACGCCACCCGGATCTTGAACACGTCGACACCCAGATGATCGGCGAGTCCGCCCGCGACGCCGCCGACGATACGACCGCCGCCGCGGCGTCGATACGGTGCGGGGGCCGAACGTTCCAACGCTGCACGAGAAGCCGAACCCGACGCAAGGACCGGGTGCGGCGGGAGGGGACGGGTCGACGGCGCAGCACCGGGCGCGGCGGACGCGCCGACGGCGGCGTCAACGGCTGGATTGTCGACAGGGTGCACGCCCACGATCCTGGCACGGCCGGGGGCAGTACCGCATCAGGGTTCGCCCTGATCTTTCGCCCTTGCAACAGACCCGGGCGGAGTTCCGGGGTACGAGATCAGGGGAATCCCTGATGTGTTCCGAGGTTCGAGCCGACACGATGGTTGTCATGAACAACGTGACCGTCTCGGATCAGCTACAGCAGATGTGGCGCACCCGTCCGCACCGCTTGCCGCAACGCGGACACGTGGCGGGTGTAGCAGCCGGTATCGGCTACCGATACGACGTCGACCCCGTACTCATCCGGGTCGCATTCGTCGTGTCCACCCTCTTCGGCGGCACCGGAATCGTGCTGTACCTGGCGGCGTGGCTGGTCCTCAGCCGCGCCGGCGACTCCGCCTCGGGGGTCGAATCCATGGTGGGCCGCGGGCACAGCTCCGATTCGACGACGAAGACCGTCGTCGTGGCGGTCGCGTTGGTGATCGCACTGTCGACACTCGGTCCGGCCGGTGTGGGACTCGGCGGATCCGGCGTGATCTCTCTCGCGGCGATGCTCGGCGGACTGTGGTTGCTTCACCAGCGCTGCCCCGAGCCGCCGCCGTACCTGCGAACAGCGGAATTCACCCGGCAGCAGTACGCACCGACCCCGTTCGGCTCGACCACCACCTCCGCGGAGCAGTGGTCCGCCGCGCAATACCGGCCGCCGCAGTTCCAGTACGAGCAGTACACCCCGTACACGACGCTACCCAAGAGCTACGAGCCGACACCGCAGACAACACAGACAACACAGCCGGTATCGGAATCCGGTACTGCACCGACCGTCGACCTCACCAAGAGCACACGTGCCGAAAGTACTTCTGCCACTGCCGTTCCGACCACACCCCAGGCCGTGACACCTCCGTCGTGGGACCCATTGGGAGTGGCACCGTTTGCGTGGGACCTCCCTGAACCGGCCGGCACCTTCCCACCGGCACCGATCGAACGTAAGCGTCGATCGCGTTGGACGGCAAGCTTTCTCGGCCTAGCATTGCTCGGCGCTGCCGTCACCACCGGGCTCGGAGCACTGACAGGTTCCGACTGGATCACTCCGGGCCGCGTCGGTGCCGTCGCGTTGTCGATCATCGCAGTGGGTCTGATCCTGGGTGCATTTCTCCGAAAGGGCTACGGCCTGTTGGTCGTCGGCGCGCCGCTGGCCGGGTTCGTCATCCTGGCATCGGTGGTCGGGCCGGTGAATCTGGACGACAGTGTGTCGGGCGCGCAGCGGGTTGCCCCGACCACCGCCGCCGCACTTGCCCCCGCCTACGACGTCGGCTTCGGTGAACTGGACCTCGACCTCACCGGCCTGACGCTCACCGAGAACAAGACTGTGGCGATCGATGTGACGTTCGGCAGTGCCGTGGTGACCGTACCGAGCACGATGAGCATCGAGACGAAATGCAACGCCGAATTCGGTTCGGCCGAGTGCGGTGATCCCGGCGTCCGCGCCGGAAAGGACGCACGACCCGACGCGCCGGTCTTGACGATCGAGGGCGATGCGACATTCGGAGAACTGAAAGTGGTGCAGCAATGAGCGACAACGGCATTCACACCGACCATGGCCACGGAGACAGTTCTTCGGACACCGCGGCGCAGAGTTCGAGCAGAAAAGGCCCGTCGGCTCCGTTGTTCCTCGCCGGACTTGCCGCGCTGATCGTGGCGATCGCCGCGCTGATCGGCCAGGACGCTGTCACCGCCCTGGCCGAGGTTCAGTTCCGCTGGGTGTTCGTCATCGCTGCGGTCGTGGTGGGTGCGGCCTTACTGCTGGGTCCTAGCAGAAAGCACTGAACCCGCTACTCCCACTCGATGGTGCCCGGCGGCTTGCTCGTGACGTCGAGTACGACTCGGTTGACCTCCGGAACCTCGTTGGTCACCCGAGTCGAAATCGTTTCCAGCACGTCGTACGGCAACCGGGTCCAGTCCGCGGTCATCGCATCCTCGCTCGACACCGGACGCAACACGATGGGGTGGCCGTAGGTGCGACCGTCTCCCTGCACGCCGACGCTGCGCACGTCGGCCAGCAACACCACCGGGCACTGCCAGATCTGCTGATCCAGGCCCGCGACCGTAAGCTCTTCTCGGACAATCGAATCCGCATGACGCAACGTCGCCAGTCGGTCCGCGGTGATCTCGCCGACGATGCGAATGGCCAGTCCCGGTCCCGGGAACGGCTGTCTGCCGACGATGTCCTCGGGCAGGCCCAGCTCGCGTCCGACGGCGCGCACCTCGTCCTTGAACAGCGCCCGCAACGGCTCGACCAACGCGAACTGCAGGTCGTCGGGCAGACCGCCGACGTTGTGATGGCTCTTGATGTTCGCGGTACCCGAACCGCCACCGGACTCCACGACGTCCGGGTACAGGGTGCCCTGCACCAGGAACTCGACGGAATCACCGTGCTCGGCGTTCTCGCCCAACACCTCGGCAACGGCACCCTCGAAACTGCGAATGAACTCACGGCCGATGATCTTGCGCTTCTCCTCCGGGTCCGACACGCCTTCGAGGGCGCCGAGGAAGGTGTCGACCGCGTCGACGGTGACGAGCTTGGCACCGGTCGCGGCTACGAAGTCCTGCTGCACCTGCTCCCGCTCGCCCGCGCGCAGCAAGCCGTGGTCGACGAAGACACAGGTGAGCCGATCACCGATCGCACGCTGCACTAGTGCCGCGGCCACCGCGGAATCGACACCACCGGAGAGGCCGCAGATCGCCTTGCCCGTCGGACCGACCTGTTCCTGGACAGCGTCGACCAGCGCGTCGGCAATGTTCGCGGCGGTCCAGTCCGGCTTGATTCCGGCGGTCTCGTGCAGGAATCGGCTCAGGACCTGCTGTCCGTGTGGTGAGTGGAGTACCTCGGGGTGGTACTGCACGCCCGCCATCCGCTTCTCTTCGTTCTCGAAGGCAGCAACCGGAGCCCCGGCACTGGTCGCGGTGACGGTGAAGCCGTCGGGAGCAGCGGTGACCGCGTCACCGTGACTCATCCAGACCGGCTGGGTGGAAGGCAGACCGTCGTGCAGGCGGCCGCCGTCGACGCTGAGCTGAGTACGCCCGTACTCACGTGTTCCGGTGTGCTCGACGGTTCCGCCGAGCGCCTGCGCCATGGCCTGGAACCCGTAGCAGATACCGAACACCGGGACGCCCAGTTCGAGTAGGGCGGAGTCGAGTTCGGGTGCACCCTCGGCGTAGACGCTGGACGGCCCGCCGGACAGCACGAGAGCAACGGGGTCTTTGGCGGCGATCTCCTCGGCGGTCGCGGTGTGCGAGATGACCTCGGAGTACACGCTGGCCTCGCGCACCCGGCGGGCGATCAGCTGTGCGTACTGGGCTCCGAAATCGACGACCAGAACCGGCCGTGCGTGTGCGGGATCGTGTGCAGAGGAGTCGGTCACCTGGTCAGTCTAGTGGGACGGATTCGGTGTGCTCGCAGCACCCGAATCGCTCACGCGACACCCGAATGTTCGACGGGCATGGCCGCCGAACCGGACCTGATCTGCACGATCGGCAGCCGCAGGCCGCCGGGTGCGTCGACAGGCACGACGGGCGAGTTCGGAGCGATCGGATCGAGGCGCTGGTAGGGCTGGCCCTGCGCCGGACGCAGGTCCGACTCGCCCTTGTTCGGCCACAGAGCCGCCGACCGCTCGGCCTGCGCGCTGATGGTCAGCGACGGGTTGACTCCGAGGTTGGCCGAGACTGCCGCACCGTCGACCACGCTGAGAGTCGGGTAGCCGTGGACGCGGTGGTACGGGTCGATGACGCCGTGCTGGGCGTCCTCGGCGATAGCGCACCCGCCGAGGAAGTGTGCGGTGAGCGGAATGTTGAACAGCTCGCCCCACGTCCCTCCCGCGACGCCGCCGATCTTCTTCGCGATGCGCCGAGTGGCGTCGTTGCCCTCGGGAATCCATGTCGGGTTGGGCTGACCGTGTCCCTGCCTGCTCGAGATCTTGCGGCCGAAGGGGCCCCGCTTGGTGAACGTGGTGATCGAGTTGTCGAGGTTCTGCATCACCAGCGCGATGATTGTCCGCTCGCTCCAGTGCCGGACGTTGACGACGCGGACGAACTGGATCGGATGCGCAATCAGCGCGAAGACGAACTTGAGCCAACGCGGAATCTTCCCTCCGCCGTCGGTCATCAAGGTCTGCAGCATGCCCATCGCGTTGGAGCCCTTGCCGTAGCGGCACGGTTCGATGTGGGTGTTGGGGCTGGGGTGGAACGAGGACGTGATGGCTACGCCGCGCGTGAGATCCATGTTCGGATCGACCGCCAACTTCGCGGCTCCGACGATCGACTCCGAGTTGGTGCGGGTCAGCTCACCGAGAGTGTCCGACAACCGCGGCAACGTGCCCGTGTCCTTCATCTTGTGCAGGAGGTTCTGCGTGCCCCACGTGCCGGCTGCCAGCACGACATTGGCAGCGCTGTACGTCTTGCGACCCTTGCGCAGACGCGCCCCGGTGCGCTCGGTGTCGACGTCCCAGGTGCCGTCGGACCGAGGATTCAGGCCGGTGACCGTGGTCATCGGCACGATCTCGGCTCCGGCACGTTCGGCCAGCCCGAGGTAGTTCTTCAGCAGAGTGTTCTTGGCACCGTGGCGGCACCCGGTCATGCACTCGCCGCATTCGATGCATCCCGTGCGCTCGGGGCCGGCACCACCGAAGTACGGGTCCGGGACGGTCTTACCGGGTTCGTCTCCGAAGAACACGCCCACCGGTGTCTGAATGAACGTGTCGGCGACGCCCATGTCCTCGGCCACCGACTTCATCACCTCGTCGGCGGGGGTCATGTGCGGGTTGCGCACGACACCCAACATGCGGGTGGCCTGGTCGTAGAACGGGGAGAGCTCACTGCTCCAGTCGGTGATGTGCGCCCACTGCTTGTCCTCGAAGAACGGTGCCTGCGGCTTGTACAGCGTGTTCGCGTAGTTCAGCGATCCGCCGCCGACCCCTGCACCGGCGAGGATCAGGCAGTCGCGCAGCAGATGCACCCGCTGGATGCCGTAGAGACCCAGCTTGGGTGCCCACAGGAAGCGCTTGAGATCCCAGCTGTTCTTGGCGAAGTCCTTGTCCTCGAATCGCTGCCCGGCTTCCAGGATTCCGACGCGGTATCCCTTCTCCACCAGCCGAAGCGCGGTGACGCTTCCACCGAAGCCCGAACCGACGATGAGAACGTCGTAATCCGTTGCGCGTCCAGCTGAACCCATGGTGACCTCCGCTACGTCCGTTACCTGTCGAACAGTATGCACATCGCTGTGTGACTACCGCCACAAGCGATTCTAGCTGTTACGGAAGGTATCACCAACCGAGGGTCGGCTTACCGGTGCCTGCCCGACGAACGACACAGGGCGCGCACCCGAAGATCGAGTGCGCGCCCTGTGAAATGGGGAGTTGTGTCAGGCCCGAACGTTCAGGCCCACCTTCTGAAATTCCTTCAGATCGGAGTAGCCCGACTTCGCCATCGAGCGACGCAGCCCACCCACCAGATTGATCGAGCCGTACGACTCACGCGACGGTCCGTGCAGCACCTGATCGAGGCTCGGACGCTCCCCCGCGGACATCGGCAGCAACGCGCCACGCGGCATCGACGGATGCGCCGCGGCGGACGGCCAGTACCAGCCGCCACCGGGAGCCTCGGCGGCCACGGCCAACGGCGCACCGAGCACTGCAGCATCCGCGCCGCAGGCGATGGCTTTCGCCAGTGCGCCGGACGTGGTGATGTCACCGTCGGCGATGACGTGCACGTAGCGTCCACCGGTTTCGTCCAGGTAGTCCCGACGTGCGGCCGCCGCGTCGGCGATCGCAGTGGCCATCGGAACACCGATGCCGAGCACCTCGCCGGTGGTCGTGCCGCCTTCGACCGAGCCGTAGCCCACGATGACGCCGGCCGCACCCGTGCGCATCAGGTGCAACGCGGTCCGGTGATCGCTGACGCCGCCGGCGATGACGGGGACGTCGAGCTCTGCGATGAACGTCTTGAGGTTGAGCGGCTCGTCGTCGCCGTGCGCAACGTGCTCGGCGGAGATGATCGTGCCCTGGATGACCAGCAGATCCAGACCCGATGCGATCAGCGCAGGCGTCAGAGCACGGGCGTTCTGCGGGCTCACTCGTACAGCGACGGTGACGCCTGCATCACGCACCTGGCCCACTGCGGCGGCCAGCAGATCGGGCTGCAACGGCGCAGCGTGCAGTTCCTGCAGGAATGCGATCGGTGCGTCGGGATCGAGATCGGTCTCGGCGATGTGGATCAACTGATCGAGCTTGGCCTGCACGTCGGCGTGCCGCGCCCACAGCCCTTCACCGTTGATCACCCCGAGCCCGCCTTGCTTACCGAGCTCGATGGCGAACGCAGGCGAGACCAACGCGTCGGTCGGATGGGCGAGCACCGGAATGTCGAACCGGTAGGCATCGAGCTGCCAGGCAGTCGACACCTCCTTGGACGACCGGGTGCGCCGAGACGGCACGATATCGACGTCGTCCAGCTGGTAGGTGCGACGGGCTTCTCTGCCCATGCCGATTTCAACGAGGTCGCGCACGCGCGCACCTTTCTACTTCGAGAGCGAATCGATCGGCCACACGGGCCGACACGACTATCGGGTGGTGTAGTTCGGAGCCTCAGCGGTCATCGTGATGTCGTGCGGGTGGCTCTCCTTGAGACCGGCCGCGGTGATCTGCACGAACTGAGCCTGCTGCAGGTGCTCGATGGACGTCGACCCGGTGTACCCCATGGCAGCGCGCAACCCACCGGTGAGCTGGTGGATGACCTGGTTCAACGGACCCCGGTACGGGACGCGTCCCTCGATCCCCTCGGGAACCAGCTTGTCCTCGGCCAACACGTCGTCCTGGAAGTAGCGGTCCTTCGAGAACGACTTCGCTCCCCCGCGTCCCTGCATCGCACCGAGCGAGCCCATGCCGCGGTAGCTCTTGAACTGCTTGCCACCGACCAGGATCAGCTCACCCGGAGACTCGGCGGTGCCGGCCAACAACGATCCGAGCATTGCGGTCGACGCGCCTGCAGCGAGTGCCTTGGCGATGTCACCGGAGAACTGCATACCGCCGTCGGCGATGACCGGCACACCGTGCGGCTTGCACGCGGCCACGGCTTCGAGGATGGCGGTGATCTGCGGAGCGCCGACGCCGGCGACCACGCGGGTGGTGCAGATCGATCCGGGTCCGACGCCCACCTTCACCGCATCGGCACCGGCCTCGACGAGGGCTAGTGCGCCCGCGCGGGTGGCGACGTTTCCGCCGACGACCTGAACGCGCTCGCCCACCTCTGCCTTGAGCTTGCTGACCATCTCGAGCACCTGGGAATTGTGGCCGTGCGCGGTGTCGACGATGATGACGTCGACGCCGGCATCGGTCAGTGCCATCGACCTGGCCCAGGCATCCTGCCCGACGCCCACCGCTGCTCCGACCAGCAGACGACCGTCACGGTCCTTGGTGGCGTCCGGGTGCTGCTCGGTCTTGACGAAGTCCTTCACCGTGATCAGGCCGGTGAGTGCGCCTTTGCCGTCGACGATCGGTAGCTTCTCGATCTTGTGGCGACGCAGCAGGCCGAGGGCTGCTTCGGCGGTGACCCCCTCCTGCGCGGTGATCAACGGTGCCTTCGTCATGACGTCGGCGACGCGACGGTTCTGATCCACCTCGAACCGCATGTCGCGGTTGGTGATGATGCCGACCAGCGCACCGGTCTCGTCGGTGACCGGGAGCCCCGAGATACGGAAACGCGCACACATCGCGTCGACCTCGGCCAGCGAGTCGGTGGGCTTGCAGGTGACCGGGTCGGTGACCATCCCGGCCTCCGAGCGCTTGACGGTCTCGACCTGAGACGCCTGATCGTGCAGCGAGAGATTGCGGTGCAGCACACCCATGCCGCCTGCACGTGCCATCGCAATGGCCATCCGCGCCTCGGTGACGGTATCCATCGCAGAACTGACCAGCGGGACTCGCAGCCTGATCTCGCGGGTGATCTGACTGGACGTGTCCACGGCGCTGGGGATCAGATCCGAAGCGGCCGGCAGCAGCAGGACGTCGTCGAACGTGAGGCCGAGCATCGCGACCTTGTTGGGATCGTCGCCGCCTGTGCGGACGTGGGCTCCGGGACTACTCATACGAATCTGGCCCTCCCTAGAGCCTGGTTGCATCGTGGGCGCGGCATGCGGCCGGTGAGAGCTCGCAGGCGCACCGCGGTGCGGTGTTGGAGAACGGATGGAGTTTCGGCACTTGCACTCATCTGTTCAGCGCCGGGAACCATGGTATCGGCCTGCGGCACAATCAGTGCGCACGCCTCCCGCTGCGGACGCTCGGAGGCACCGAATCGCAGACCGTACGGGGGTCGGCGGTACGGATCGTCCGGCATGTCGCGGTCGAACGGCTGGCGCAGACCCACCAGTTCTGCGTACCGTGGAGGCGTGCGCGATCAACTGCCTCCCGGTCTACCCCCGGATCCGTTCGCCGGAGACCCAGCCGACCCGTCGGCCGCCCTCGATGCAATCGAGCCCGGCCAGCCTCTCGATCCCCAAGAACGACTGGCCGTGGAAGAGGACCTGGCTGACCTCGCTGTCTACGAGGCACTCCTGGGCCACCGCGGTATTCGTGGACTCGTCGTGTGCTGCGAGGACTGCCAGCAGGACCACTACCACGACTGGGACATGCTGCGAGCCAATCTGTTGCAGCTCCTGGTCGACGGCACCGTGCGTCCGCACGAGCCGGCCTACGACCCGGTGCCCGACGCGTACGTCACCTGGGACTACTGCCGCGGTTTCGCCGATGCATCCATGAACGACGCTCTGCACGGAGACGGTTTCGAGAGCTGAGACCCCAGACAAACGAAGAAGCCCGACACGATCATCGTGTCGGGCTTCTTCGTTGTTCACGGTCTGCGTCGTCGAACAGGGCCTGTCGCTCAGCTTCCGCCGGACGGAACCGACATGCGGTCGCCGTTCTCGGGCGAACTGCCACTGGCAGTGGCCGTCGGCTGATTCGGGTTGTCGAGCACCGTCGGCGTGACGTCGGTGGTCGTCGGACTCGGACTCGTGGTGACGGGCGGGCTGACCGGTGTCGTCGTTTCCGGATTCGGCGTGCTCGGAACCGCGGTGGATTCCGGTGCAACCGTCTCCACCGGAGCCGTCGGAACCAGAGTTGCTTGGCTGGGCACCGACAACGGGGCTGCCGGGGCCACACCCATCGGAGGTACCACGGGCGGCACCGTCATGGCCTGCAACTCCTGCAGCAAACGGGCCAGCCACTGGTCGAGTTCGGCTCGCTGAGCATCGTCGATGACCGCGGAACTGCGGTTCGATGCGTTGTCGAGAAGAGCGCGGGCAGCGTCGGCATCGCCGGACGACAGAAGGTTCTCCGCCTCCTGCAGCTTCGATGTCGTATCTATCTGCGCGACAGTCGAATCGGCCTGCTCGGAGAACACGACCGACTTGACGCTCCACAGCGGATCCTCGGGCGTCGAGTTGTACGAGATGACCACCAGACCGCCCAACACGACTGCGATCGCGGCGGCGGCACCGGCGAGCGGACGCAACAAACGCATCCGGCCCCCGCGGTTCGCCGCGCTGGATCGAGCCATGTCGGCTGCCACCTTCTCGCGCTCGACGGCCGCAACAACGGTGTCGAGAGAAGGACCGGCCGGCATGGACGGTGTGATCACGTCCGCTCGCCAATTGGCGAGCAGGAGCGCGAGTTGGTAATCGTCCGCATCATCGGTTGCGATCGGTCCGTCACCACTGATCGCGTCGATGAAGGCATCGTCACGACGAACGGCGACGAGGTCCACGGGACCACCGTCTGCGCCGATGTCGGCATAGGGATCGTTCTGCTTCGGTCCAGTGGGTGTCACGTGCTCTCCGATACGCGAGATTCCGCGACGCGGGGTCTCACCGGGGCCACCGTGACCATTGTCCCTAGCCATACATTTCACCTGCTCTCACAACTTCGTTCTTCAGTTTTGCGATAGCTCGGTGCTGAGCCACGCGGATAGCGCCTGCAGTGCTGCCGACCGCAGCTGCCGTCTCCTCGGCCGACAATCCGACGATGAGTCGGAGCACCAGAATCTCGCGGTGCTTGGCGGGCAAGGTGTCCAGTAGTGCAGTCATCTGACGACTCGACTCGGATTCCAGAGCTCGCTGCTCCGGACCGTGTTCTGTCGACACGACATCTGGTACTTCGGCGGCCGGGTCCGATTTGTTACGCGAGGCACTGCGATGAGCATCTGCGACCTTGTGCGCCGCGATGCCGTACACGAATGCCATGAACGGACGACCTTGATCCTGGTAACGCGGCAAGGCGGTCATGACTGCCAAACAGACCTCCTGCGCCACGTCGTCGGCCGAAAGCTGACCACGCTCAGCCGAACCGACTCGAGCCCGGCAATACCGGACGACGAGTGGTCGGATGAATTCCAAGACCCGGGACAGAGCCAGTCGATCGCCTTGCGCTGCGGCAACGACGAAAGAGTCCAACTCCTCACCCGCACTGTTCATCGTCGACAAATTTCCCCGCGTTACAGGTACGCACCCGCCTGGGAGCGCTTCCACGTGGTGGTGGAACGAACCAAGGATAGCGATACCGACGGCCCACAATCGAACCGCTCGGTCCGTGTGCGGCTACGGTCCAGGTCAACCGACCGCGGATCCACCCAGTCGTTCGAGTGCGGCTCCCAGGTCGCGCGCCGGAACCATATTCGGATCCGCTCCCCCGGTTCCTTCGCACAGCATGGTCGCGGCCCAGCGCAGGGGCAGTAAACCGTGCATCGCCGCAGCGCAGGCCACGTCGACGGCTCCTGCACGTGCGCGCTCGGTCGCACCGGCGCAGCTCAGGGCAGCGGCCATCACCAGATCGGTTTTGATGCGATGCCGTAACGAATCGGTGTCGTCGGCAAGTGCGCGAGCAGACTCGGCGTGTCGGAGCGCTCCCGAGCCGTCCCCACGCATCATTGCCAGCTCGGCTGCCACCCAGTGCGCGCGCAGCGCCGGACGCCACAGATCCGACCCGCCACGCACCGAGAGCAGCTCTGCGTTGCGCGCCAGGAACGCATCCGCGAACCCGAATCGGCCGGTCCCCAGTGCATCCGCCGCCAATCCGACCAGCGCATCACTGCGCGCCTCCACCGCGTCCGTCGTTCGCGCCTCGCCGGTGAGCCCGATCAGGAACACCGCCCTCCCGTCGAACCCGCGGGCGAGCCGGTGCCGACCGACCTGGCGTAGCCATGACGCCCTGGTCGACTCGTACAGGGACTCGAGCGCCTGCGACGTCGGCCGGAACCGCCGGAGCTCGACCCGGGCGGCGTTGTACCGACCCTGGCCGGCCAGTGCGACGCCGCGGCACCAACTCTGCCGCGCATCGGTGGCCGCCGGAAGGTCGGTTCGACCGGGGTCTGCTCCGAACGCCGCCTTTTTCAGCTCGAGCCCGATGCAGTCGGACTCTCCGGTGACGGGCGAGGACTTCGAAACCAAGTGCACGACGTCAGGGTATGGCCACAGCCGGACCGCAGGCACGCGAGTCGGCCGACCGAGAACGCCGGACACCGCAACGCACGAATGCGAATGTCGCGCCGGATAGCTGTCGCATTCACGACGACCTTTCGGGACGCCGCTGCAGTTTTCACAGAATTAACAATGTGAATAGGTGTTGTTTCGGAAACAGTTGTCTGAACGCTGTGTGGCGAATGGGTTAAACGGCGGGTCGTTTATCGGAGCCGGACAAGAATGCGTCGGGCACATTCGACACCGCCGATCGGAATCGTTCGGCAACAACGACCGACTCCTCGCTCGATCCGCTCGGCCGCTCGTGCGTCGAGGCCGAACCCGGCCCGCCACTGCTCGACGCTCTGCGACAACACCTTCGAGCTGCAGGTCTTCGAGAAACGCGCGGTGGAATTCGGAGCGACACCGGCTCGCGCCGACACGTCACCGTCGATCCTGCGCCGCGTCGTGCCATGAGCATCGTCTCCCGACTCGGCCGATTTCTCAACCGGAAGCGCACACATGCGAGCGGCTCGAAGTAAATATCGAGCGTGTTAATTCTTCGCCCTCCCGCTATGCATTTGCCCACGATCGAGCTCTATTGACTCGATTTCGTCGACCCACATAACGTTGTCGCTGTTCGGATCACGAATCCGTCGAAGCCACACCACCCTAGGAGTTTCCATGCCGCAGCCGAATCACCTCCCTGGGCCGAACGCCGATATTTGGGATTGGCAGATGCACGGCCTGTGCCGTGGCGTCGACTCGTCCATGTTCTTCCACCCCGACGGCGAGCGGGGTCGGGCGCGAGCACAGCGAGAGATGCGCGCCAAAGAGATGTGCCGCAGCTGTCCGGTACTCGCTCAGTGCCGCACCCACGCACTCAACGTCAGCGAGCCGTACGGCATCTGGGGAGGGATGTCCGAGACGGAGCGCGAATTGCACGCCCGGCACAACCGCCGTCGCATCGCGGTCTGAGCACACGACATTCACAGCTGCACACACGACGAAGCCCCCAACCCGTTCGGGTTGGGGGCTTCGTCGTACTACCCGAAAATCAGTGAGCGTGTCCGTGGCCGGTTGCGGCCTCGGACTCTTCTTCGGGCTTCTCGACGATGGAGCTCTCCGTCGTCAGGATCATGCGCGCGACGGATGCGGCGTTGACCACGGCAGATCGGGTCACCTTCACCGGATCCACCACACCGTCGGCCAACAGGTCGCCGTACGTCAGGGTCGCAGCGTTGAAACCGTGGCCCTTCGGCAACTCGGCCACCTTGCTGACGACGACGGAACCGTCGATGCCGGCGTTGGTGGCGATCCAGAACAGCGGTGCGTTCAGTGCAGTGCGCACCACTGCGACGCCGGTGGCTTCGTCACCGGTGAGGCCGAGATCGTCGGCCAGCGACAACGCGGCCTGAGTCAGAGCGGAGCCACCGCCGGGAACGATGCCTTCTTCCACTGCAGCCTTGGCCGCTGCAACTGCGTCGTCGACGCGGAACTTGCGTTCCTTGAGCTCGGTCTCGGTTGCGGCACCGACCTTGATGACGGCGATGCCTCCGGAGAGCTTCGCGAGCCGCTCTTCGAGCTTTTCACGATCCCACTCGGAGTCGGTGTTCTCGATCTCGCGACGAAGCTGGCCGACGCGGGCATCGATGTCGTCCTGCGAGCCGGCACCGTCGACGATGGTCGTCTCGTCCTTGGTGACGACGACGCGACGCGCCCGGCCGAGCAGCTCGAGGCCGGCTTCCTTCAGGCTCAGGCCGACATCTGCAGTGATGACCTGGCCCGCGGTGACGACTGCGAGGTCGTCGAGGAACGCCTTGCGACGGTCGCCGAAGAACGGAGCCTTGACGGCAACGGCCTTGATCGTCTTGCGGATGGAGTTCACGACCAGAGTCGACAGAACCTCACCCTCGGTGTCCTCGGCGATGATCAGCAACGGCTTGCCGCTCTCGGCAACCTTCTCCAACAGCGGAAGGAAGTCGGGAAGCGAGGTGATCTTCTCGCGGTACAGCAGGACGTAGGCGTCCTCGAGCACAGCTTCCTGCGTGTCGACGTCGGTGACGAAGTACGGCGAGAGGTAGCCCTTGTCGAACTGGACGCCCTCGGTGACCGACAGCTCGGTGAGCAGCGTCGAGGACTCCTCGACGGTGACGACGCCGTCTGCACCGACGCGAGTGAGCGCCTCACCGACGAGTTCGCCGATCTCGGGATCCCGCGAGGACACGGTGGCAACCTGAGCGATAGCCTGCTTGCCCTCGACCGGGGTGGCGGCGGCGAGCAGCGCCTCGGCAACCTTGTCGGCTGCCTTGGAGATGCCGGTGCCCAGCGCGATGGGGTTGGCTCCGGCGGCGATGTTCTTCAGTCCGCCGCGGACGAGAGCCTGTGCGAGAACGGTCGCCGTGGTGGTGCCGTCGCCTGCGACGTCGTTCGTCTTGGTGGCGACGCTCTTGACCAACTGGGCGCCGAGGTTCTCGAACGGATCTTCCAGGTCGATTTCACGAGCGATCGACACACCGTCGTTGGTGACCGTGGGGCCACCGAAGGCCTTGGAGAGGACGACGTGGCGACCACGCGGTCCGAGAGTGACCTTGACTGCGTCGGCGAGCTTGTCGACGCCGCGCTCGAGAGAGCGGCGCGCTTCCTCGTTGAATTGGATTTGCTTTGCCATGTTTCGGTGTTACTCCTTCGAGTAAAGAAACTCGATCGAACGCACTCCGCCCCGGGACCGACACTGAAATCGGATTCCGGGGCGGGATGCGTTGTGGCCTACTTGGCGATGACTGCCAGCACGTCGCGTGCCGACAGAATCAGGTACTCCTCGCCGGCGTACTTGATCTCGGTGCCGCCGTACTTGCTGTAGATGACGGTGTCACCTTCTTTGACGTCGACCGGGATTCGGTTGCCCTTCTCGGTGACACGGCCTTCGCCAACGGCGACGACGGTGCCCTCCTGGGGCTTCTCCTTGGCTGTGTCGGGGATGACCAGACCGGAGGCGGTCGTCGTCTCGGCCTCGTTGGCCTGGACGAGGATCTTGTCCTCGAGCGGCTTGATTTTCACGCTCGCCACGTTGAGCCCTCCAAAGTTATGGGGTACGCGTCCGGGGTCGGATCCCCGGACAGCTGTGTGTAAGTACTTCTCGTGCGGTCCTGACAAACTCGGCACGAAACTCGGTCCCGTCGTCGCGGGTGCCGGGACTTCGCTCGGTGCCAACTAGCACTCTATACACGAGAGTGCCAGCACTCAAGGGCTGGGTTCGCCAGGCTTGCGTTCGGGGGACCGACTCGGCCGGATCGCACTTCCACCCCACCCGCACCGGTCGCCTCGGCACGCGACACGGGGATTTCCACACTTTTTTCTCGATGCCGCGACACTGCCGAAGGTGCAGGTGAGGCCGCACGCGGGCCTGCGAAGTAACCGACCGAGCAGATTATTACGGTCGCGCAACGGGATCGGTAACGTTACGATAACGGAGCTGTCCGAACGATAACGATCGACAGCCGCGCCACGACTCGACAGACGAGAGGCACTGCACGACATCGGCGGAACCGAACGGTTCCCACACACGGACAACGGGGCGGAGGTACACCATGCGGGTAGGAGTCGGTGTATCGACCGGATCCGAGGGCGTGTGCGCAGCCCTGGTCACCGTCGAATCCGACGGCAGCCATGCAGTCGAGTACCGCACCGTCTCGGCGGATCGCCAGGCGAAGATCGATGTCGGTGATCTCGTGACGTCCGCGGTCGAGCTGATGGCGTCCCTCGTTCCCGGCGACCGACAGCCCGATTCCATCGCAGTCACCTTCCGAACCGAAGAACATGCGGCGCGCATCCGCGCTGCACTCGCACACACCACGCGAGACGTTCGGCTCGTTCCGGAAGCCGCCGCCGCGTCGGCACATCTGGCCACCACCGGTCTGGTCGACGGGTACGACACCATCGCCCTGGTGGACCTGGGAGCCAGTGGACTGTCGGTGACCGTGGCCCGCCGGACCGACGGTGTCGTTCTGTCCTACGGCCGATCCGAGGCCATCGGCGGCGTCGTTCTCGACGCACTGGTCAAGGACCTCGTTCAGAACATGACGCTCGACAATCTGCGAGACGACATTCGCGACGACCGCGGAATCGGATCGGCGCGGTACCGGGCGATCAAAGAACTGCTCTCACACGAGAACGAAGCACGCATCGAGCGATACAGCGGTGTACCGCTTACCGTGAGCCGCGCTGCATTCGAGACCGCTGCATCGCCCCTCTTCGACGAGGCAGCGCAGTTCGTGCGCAGCGTGTTCGACGAAAGCACCCACGAACCCGAGGCCATCGTGCTGATCGGCGGCGGTGCCCACATCCCGCTGCTGGCCACGTCTCTGGCCGACACGTTCCATGCACGCATCGTTCGCCTCCCCGAGCCGGATGCCGTGCTCGCCGTGGGCGCGGCCGTCGTCGCCGCATCGGTGACCGACAACGATTACCCCCTGGTCTCGGCCGCACGCCGGACTGCGGGCCGGATGGGTCGCTACTCGGGTGCGATCGCGGCGGCCGTCGTCGCAGGCGGGCTGGTCCTCGCCTACGGGCTGCAGACGATGACCCCGGCAGACGACCCCAGCGTGTCTCCTGCCGGTAGCGCCACCGAACCCGTCGCAGCCGGGGACGCAGGACGACCCGCAGCCGAGGGCTACTCGCCGAGCGATACGCCGACTTCGACCCGTTACTCGGCTGACCCGATCGGCCCCGCAGCGACCACAGCCGATTCCTCGCGTCCGACGTCCCGACTCCCCGCATCCTCCGCACCGACCACCACGCCGACGTTGCGGCCTGCTCCAGACCTCCCGCGGATCGACTGGCCCATGGATCCGGCACCGGAGTCGTCGTCGCCCGACGCGGGCACCAGCGTCACCGTCGAGCCGTCGACGCCGGTCTCGCCCGAGCCCACGACGACGCCCGCGCCGACCACCAGCTCGCCTGTCGAGCCGACCCCGGCCCCGGGTGAGACTTCCGAACCCACCACGCCGTCCGGCCCGATCGAGCTCAGTCCAGGACCGACACCTCGCCCCTCGGCAGGGTCGGTTCCGGAAAGCTCGGAAGTCCCGACCGGATCGATCACCGTTCCCACGACGGTCGTCCGTGGCTCGGATCCCACCCCGGAATTGACCGCTCCGCCGACGGTCTGGTCACCACCACCTGCTGTATCCGGTCAGAGCGTCGAACCCCGGACGTCACCGGACACGGCAGCGCCGCGAACCTCCGAGCCCCCTCAGGACGCTCAGCCGGGAACCTGACTGGTCGCGACCGACAGGCCGGGGTCCGTCACCGCTGTCAGAGCCGACGGTGCCGCGCCCCCGGCAACCAGGTGAGCACCGAGGGCGGCAATCATGACACCGTTGTCGGTACACAGCCGCGGCTTCGGAATTCGCAGCGTCAAACCCTGTTGCGCGCACCGTGATTCGATCAACGAGCGAATCCGCGAGTTGGCCGTTGCACCTCCACCGAGAACGACGGTATCGACGTTCACGTCGGTCGCGGCGCGAACCGCCTTCATCGTCAACACATCCGCAACGGACTCCTGGAACGACGCCGCGATGTCGGCGACCGGAATCGGATCTCCGGCCCGCTGACGGGCCTCGACGAAGCGGGCGACGGCCGTCTTGACCCCCGAGAACGAGAAGTCGTAGCGAGCGTCCCGTGGGCCGGTCATTCCGCGGGGAAAAGCAATTGCAGTCGGATCGCCCTCGCGCGCCGCATCGTCGAGCGCCGGACCGCCCGGGTAGCCCAGACCGAGCAGGCGGGCCACCTTGTCGAACGCCTCACCGGCCGCGTCGTCGACAGTGGTACCCAGCTCCGCGATGGGCCTGGACAGATCGTCGACGTGCAACAGATGAGTATGGCCACCGGAAACCAGAAGTGCCACGCACGACGGCATAGGACCGTGCTCGAGGGTGTCGACCGCGACGTGGCCGCCCAGATGATTAACGGCGTAGAAGGGGACGTCCCACGCCGCTGCGTAGGCCTTGGCAGCGGCAACTCCGACCAGCAAGGCACCGGCCAGTCCTGGTCCGATGGTCACTGCGACCGCGTCGGGACGATCAATGTCGGCGGCGGCGAGAGCGCGGCGCATCGTCGGAACCATGGCCTCGAGGTGGGCCCTCGACGCCACCTCGGGCACCACTCCGCCGTACCGGGCGTGCTCGTCGACACTGGATGCCACCTCGTCGGCCAGCAACTCGCACACACCCGAGTCGCGCCAGCGAACGATGCCGACTCCTGTTTCGTCGCAGGAGCTTTCGATACCCATGACGATCATCGGGCAGCCTCCGTCTTCTCCGGCCGACGCATGGTGAACGCATCGGCTCCGCTGGGCTGGTAGTACTTCGCCCTGGTACCCACGATCTCGAACCCTTCACGTCGGTACAACTCGATGGCCGGGTCGTTGTCGGTGCGCACCTCGAGAAACACCGGCCCACCGTGATCGTCGGCGACGCGCAACAATTCGCTCAACAGTCGTCCGCCGATCCCCCGGCGATGGTGCGCGGGATCGACACCGATGGTGTGCACCTCGGCCTCACCGGCGACGAATGCGCCGCGGCTCGGTTGCCCCAGCAGAGAGATTCCCGCATAACCGACGATCTCGCCGGCCTCCTTCGCCGTGACGTAATGATTGTGCGGCGCAGCCAGTTCCGCGACGAACGCGTCTGCCGACCACGGGTCGTCACCCTCGAAGAGCACCGTCTCGAGATACGCGCATCGTGCGCAGTCGTGCACCGTCATCGGTTCGATCGTCACCGTCATCGAGCGGCCTTCTCCGCAGCCCGTTCGGCGAGTGTCTTCGCGTCCGGGCGCCGCAGATAGAGCGGAACGAGCGGTCCCGGTGGCACCCCGCTGCCGATGTCGGTGGCAGCGACCCGAACCAACCCTGCCGGCGACGGGGCCTGCACGTCACGCACCGGCAACCCTAACAGTGCGGCATGCGGCGCGGAGCCGGCGACAGCGTCGACGCCTCCGTGCTCCAGTTCGGCCGGAGCGATCACGTCGGGGCCCGCTACCCGAACCCCGGCTTCGTAACGTGCCCAATAGATTTCACGACGACGTGCGTCCGTGACCACCAACAGCGATCCGGATTCGTCGACGTCAGCCGCGATCGCGTCGAGACTGCAGACACCGTGGACCGGCAGTCCGAGCGCATCACCGAATGCAGCCGCGGTCGCCATCCCCACCCGCAGGCCGGTGTACGGACCGGGGCCCACCCCCACGACGACGGCCGCGAGATCGGCAGCCACGATGCCGGCCTCGGCCAGGCACTCGAGGATGTGAGGAGTCAGAACCTCGGCGTGCGATCGCGCGTCGACCTTGATGCGGGTGGCGACGGTGGTGACATCGGCCCCGTCGGCAGCGGAGTCGGACAACCGCACCACACCTGCGGTGACGGCAGGGGTCGAGGTGTCCACGGCAAGTACGAGCACGAGGATCAAGGCTACCCGCCCGGTGGCCGCACCCAGCACTCCCGTAGCCGCGGAACCACGGACCCGGGATACCCGCATCGCACGCTTCGTCGAGTGCCGTTACGGGCGCGCCGGGTTTCGGTGCTCACTCGGGTAGGCGGCCGAGCGCATCGCCATTCACCCGGCGAGCACTCACCCGTCGGACGTCCGATTCCGGATCGCGTGACAAGCGCACGGAGACATGCTGATCCGTCAGGGTTTCCACCACGCCCTCGCCCCACTCGACGACGACGACGGCGTGCTCGAGATCGGTATCGAGGTCCAACGCGTCCAGCTCGTCGAACGCGGACTGTCCCGTCATACCCAGACGGTAGGCGTCGACGTGCACGAGGGCGACAGGCGGTAAACCGTTGGGGCGCACGCCTGGTCGATGCTCGCGGGCGATGACGAACGTCGGTGAGGTGACGCGACCGTGCACTCCGAGACCCGCCGCGATCCCCTTGGTCATCGCGGTCTTCCCCGCACCGAGCGGACCGTCGAGTACGACGAGATCGCCGGCGACCAGAATGTCCGCGAGCCGAGCACCGAACTCGGCAGTGTCCGTCGCCGTCGCCAGTTCGGCCTCGACGGGCAGGTCGAGCCGGGAGTTCGGTGGACTCTCGGAATCAGACAACGCCCCACCGCTTCTTCTTGGGCTCCGATGCTCGCGCCACCAGGCGAAGGATCGCACCGTTGACCTGTTCGGGGAACTCCAACTGCACCAGGTGCCCACCTTGACGCACCCGCACCATCTCCGATTTCGGCAGGGCGTCGGTGAGTGCTTCCGAACTCGCGAAGGGAATGATCCAGTCCTCGTCGCCGCACACCACCGACACCGGAATGTTCTCGAATTCCGCCAGAGCCGCCGACTCGTCGTGCAGTTCGAGGGTCTCGAGAAAATTCACGATGGTGACAACGGAGGTGTCGTCGATCATCGACTGCGAGAATGCCACCAGCCGAGGAGACACCCGCGTTCCGTACGAGGCCGCGCGCAGCACCGGTGAAATGATGGCGCGCACCGCTCCTCGCCCGAATTGCACCAGGCCGGGTGACGTGCGTACAGCCAGTCGAAAAGCATCGACCGCCGGATTCTGCAGGCTGCGGCCGACTCCCGTCTGTGCGAGGCCGGCAGCCGTAGTGGAGATCAGCACGGCACCGATCACTCGTTGCCGGACGACGGACGACCGCTGGCGCGCCATGGAGAGAATCGACATGCCGCCCATCGAATGCCCGACCAGGACGATGCGTCCCTTGGGCACGACCGAACGGATGACCGCGTCGAGGTCGAGGCCGAGCTGACCGATGGTGCAACTGCTTGCACTGGGCACCCCGGAGCGGCCGTGACCGCGCTGGTCGTAGAACACCATGCGCACGCTCGAACCCCACTGCTGTTCGAGCGCACGTCGTTGGAAATGCCACGACGACATGCGCAGGCAGTATCCGTGCACGAACACGGCGGTCAGTTGTGCATCCGCCGGCCCCACCTCACGGACCGCCAGCGGAACACCGTCGTCCGCCGTGACGATACTGCCTCGATCGGCGTCCATCAGGTCGAGATTCTCGGTCGCCAGCGGATCCTTGTTGGATCGAAACGCCGTCTCCCGCACCACTATCGCAAGACTCTCCAGCAATCCCAGCATGGCCTACTTCGTCGCCTCCCCTGAGCGCGTGCCGACGAAACGACGTCGAACACGTCCACGAACGCCGGTGACGACCTCGTAGCCGATGGTGTCGAGCGCATCCGCCCAATCCTGAGCGTGCGGCTCTCCGCTGTCCCCCGGCCCGAACAGTATCGCCTCGTCGCCGATGGCGACACCCGAGCTGTCGCCGCCGAGATCCACGACGAATTGGTCCATGCACACGCGCCCCACCGACGGGTAACGACGACCGTCGATGGTCACCTCGAAACGACCGCTGAGTCGGCGTACGACCCCGTCGGCGTAACCCAGCGCCACCAGTGCGACCACCGTGTCGGTCGGAGCTGTCCAGGTGTATCCGTACGACACCGATTCACCTCGGTTCACCTTCTTGATGTGGGCCACCTGCGCGGACAATGTCATGACCGGACGCAAGCCGAAATCTCCCATATCGGGCACCGGCGACAGGCCGTACAGCGCAATACCCGGACGCACCATGTCGAAACCGAGGTCCGGCCTGGTCAGCGTTGCCGCCGAGTTGGACAGATGCACGACGGCCGGCGAGATACCGCGCCGGCCGGCGCGGGCAACAGCGTCGCGGAGCCGCTCTGCCTGGGCGTCGTTGGCCGGGTGATTCGGTTCGTCGGCACAGGCGAGATGCGAGAACATCCCCGTCAATCGCACGGACCCTTCGGCGACCGCCGACGCGGTGGCGTCCAGGACGACATCGAGGTCCGCCCGCGCAACGCCGTTGCGATTGAGGCCGGTATCGATCTTGAGCGAGAGGTCGGCGGTGAGACCGGTCCGCCTGGCTGCGGCGATCACCGAATTCAGCTGGCCGGCCGTGGACACCCCGACTCCGATGTCCTCGGCGATCGCAGCACCGAAGTCCGAATCGGCCCGGTGCAGCCACGCCAGCACCGGCACGGTGATTCCGGCTGCGCGCAATTCGAGGGCCTCGCCGATGGTCGTGACCCCGAATTCGTGCACGCCCGCCGCGACGGCAGCGTGTGCCACGGGGCCTGCCCCATGGTTGTAGGCGTCGGATTTCAGGACGGCCATCACGGCGGCGTCGCCTGCGAATTCCCGCAGAACCCGGACATTGTGGGCCACGGCATCGAGATCGACGGTTGCCAGAGCACCCGAATCCGTCCGCGGATCGGTCTCCACGTCGCCGTTACCGATAGTCACAACATTCGATAGTGCCATCCCTGCCGCACACACCACGGATCAGGTGGCACAACTCATGACACACCGTTAGGTCGGCCGGCGAGCCCAGTGCAGCTCAGACAGCGACCGAGCGGACCGTCCGGATGGCTTCTCGCAGGCTGTTCGACAACGGTGTCGCCGAGATCGGGGCTGCGAATTCGCCATCGGCTCCGTGCGCGGCATGGGCTGCGGCCAGTGCGTGCACTTTGGCCCCGCACGCGGCCGCGGTCGACGGTGCCATTCCGGTTGCGAGTAGGGCACCGAGGACGCCGGACAGCACGTCCCCGGATCCGGCGGTGGACGCGGCGGATCCGCCCGCGTCACTGACGAACGCGGTGCCGTCCGAGTCGGCGACGACCGTCGCGCGGCCCTTGAGCAGCACGGTGACGCCCCACCGAGCGGCGAGGCCTCGTACGGCCGCGACGCGGTCGGGACCGGGTTCCGATCCGGTCAGGCGGGCGAACTCCCCGGCGTGCGGGGTCAACAGCGTCGGTGCAGTGCGATCGACGACCCACTGCTCGTTGTCCGCGAGGATCGTCAATGCATCGGCGTCGACGACCACCGGCAGATCCGATTCGAGCACTCGACGCACGATGTCCGCCGAGGAGTCGTCCGTGCCGAAGCCGGGGCCGACGACCCACGACTGCACCCTCCCCGCTGCATCCAGATCCGGTGCGACGACGACCTCCGGGTGGTGCGAGACCACTTCTGCGCCGGCACTTCCCACGTACCGAACCATCCCGGACGTGGCGGCGACGGCTGCGCCGACACACAGCAACGCGGCCCCGGGATACGTGGCGCTGCCGGCCAACACGCCGACGACTCCCTGCGAGTACTTGTCGTCCGACGCGGTGGGAATCGGCCAGATTCGGCCAACGTCGGCCGGCTCGAAGGACTCGATCTCGGGTGACGGCAGGGTCAGCCCGATGTCGACCACGTCGATTCGGCCACAACGAGGTACGGCCAACACGTGCACCGGTTTGCGAGCGCCGAACGTGACGGTGACATCGGCGGTCACCGCCGGTCCCGACACCTCACCGGTTTCTGCATCGACGCCACTGGGAATGTCCACGGAGACGACGGGCGCGGTGATCCGGTCGACCATCCCGGCAGCGTGGGGACGCAGCGGACCCTTCCCGGATATCCCGACGATGGCGTCGATGACGAGGTCCGGATCGTCCGGCTCCGTGACGACCCGTCCCCCCGAGGTTCGCAGGGCTGCAAGACCTTCGGTGTGCGCACGGTCCGGATCGAGCAGCAGCGCGGACACCGCGACGCCGCGCCTGCGCAGGAACGCACCTGCCCACAGGCCGTCTCCGCCGTTGTCTCCCGATCCGACCAGTATCAGTACCCGTCGCCCCGCGACGCCGCCGGTTCGCGAGAAGAGCTCGCGCGCCACCACCGAGGCCAAACCGTACGCAGCGCGGCGCATCAACGTGCCGTCGGGCAACGATTGCAGCAGCGGAGCCTCGGCGTTCCTGATCTGCTCGGGTGTGTAGTAGCCGCGCATGCCGAGGTCCTCCCGCTCGTGCCGTCAAGTGTGTCGAGCCCGCCGGTCCTTCTACTCGACCGTGACGGACTTGGCCAGATTTCGCGGCTTGTCCACGTCGTAGCCGCGCGCCTGAGCGACCTCGGCTGCGAAGACCTGCAGCGGAATCGTCGAGAGCAACGGCTGCAGCAGTGTCGACGCCGCCGGGATCTCGATGAGGCTGTCCGCGAAAGGCCGGACCGCTTCGTCGCCCTCCTCCGCGATGACGACCGTCCGAGCGCCGCGGGCCTGGATCTCGCGGATGTTGCTGAGCATCTTCGAGTGCAGCACCGCACGGCCCTTGGGCGACGGCATGACGATGATGACCGGAACGCCGTCCTCGATCAGCGCGATCGGACCGTGCTTGAGCTCACCGGCGGCGAAGCCCTCCGCATGCATGTAGGCGAGCTCCTTGAGCTTGAGCGCGCCTTCGAGAGCGACGGGGTAACCGACGTGTCGACCGAGGAACAGGATGGTCGACGACGTCGACAGCTCGCGCGCGAGCGCACGCACCGGCTCGACCGTCTCGAGCACCCGCTGCACCAACTCCGGCATCGCTTCGAGTTCGGCGAACTCGCGCGCCACCTCGTCCGGGTACTTGGTGCCGCGCGCCTGAGCGAGAGCCAAGCCGACGAGGTAGTTCGCGGTCACCTGGGCGAGAAACGCCTTGGTCGACGCGACGCCGATCTCCGGACCTGCACGCGTGTACAGAACTGCGTCGGCCTCGCGGGGAATCTGCGAGCCGTTGGTGTTGCACACCGCAAGAACGCGCGCCTTCTGGTCCTTGGCGTGCCGCACTGCTTCGAGGGTGTCGGCGGTCTCGCCGGACTGCGAGATGGCCACGACCAGGGTCGACCGATCCAGTACCGGGTCGCGATAGCGGAACTCGCTGGCCAGTTCCACTTCCACCGGCAGCCGGGTCCAGTGCTCGATGGCGTACTTGGCGAGCAGACCCGAATGGTAGGCACTGCCACAAGCGACGACGAACACCTTGTCGACGTCACGCAGTTCCTGATCGGAAAGACGCTGCTCGTCGAGCACGATCCGGCCGTTGTCGAAGTGGCCGAGCAACGTGTCGGCCACGGCGGCGGGCTGCTCCTGGATTTCCTTGAGCATGAAGTAGTCGTGGCCGCCCTTCTCGGCGGCCGCGAGGTCCCAATCGATCCGGAACGGACGCCCCTGCGCGTCGTTGCCGTCGAAATCGCTGATGTCGTAGCCATCGGCCGTGATGACGACGACCTGGTCCTGCCCGAGTTCGACGGCGTCGCGCGTGTGCTCGATGAATGCTGCGACATCGGACCCGAGGAACATCTCGCCGTCGCCGACTCCGAGCACCAGAGGGGTCGACCTACGCGCGGCGACGATCGTGTCCGCGTGATCGGAATGAGTGAAGACCAGCGTGAACGCACCTTCGAGGCGACGCAGCACCGCCTTCGCACTGGCGACGAAATCGCCCGCGGTAGGCCCGTCCGCGTATGCCCGAGCGACGAGGTGGACAGCGACCTCGGTATCGGTGTCGGACAGGAACTCCACACCCGCCGTTTCGAGTTCGGCACGCAGCGGACCGAAGTTCTCGATGATGCCGTTGTGCACCACCGCCACCGATCCGGACGCGTCGCGATGTGGGTGAGCGTTGCGGTCGGTCGGACGCCCGTGCGTCGCCCACCGCGTGTGTCCCATGCCGGTGGTCCCGACGAACGTATCGGTGCCGATGTCGTCCAATTCGGCCTCAAGATTTGCCAGCCGCCCGGCCTTGCGCTCCACCGCGGTAGAACCCGCGCCGTCCAGTATCGCGATTCCTGCGGAGTCGTAGCCCCGATATTCCATACGCCGAAGCGCCTCGACCACCACACCCAAAGCTGGGCGGTGGCCGACATATCCAACGATTCCGCACATGGTGCATCAGGGTACTCGGCACGACGCGCACGACCCATTCGCTCAGGTCGCCGTGTCCGGCGTCCCCATACCCGAGCACATTCGGTAGCGTCATCTCTCGTGGCGAAACCGAAGAAGCTGGCATCTGCTCTCTCCAAGCGTGGCCCGCACAAGGTACTGAGAGGGAACCTGGCCCTGGCCGGGCAACCTGGCGTCGTCTACACCCCGGCCGAGGGCTTCGGCCTGCCCGGTGTGGCGTTCGCGCACGGTTGGATGCTGCGCCCCGGCAGTTACACCGACACCCTGAAGCACCTGGCGTCGTGGGGGTTCGTCGTGGCAGCACCCGACACCGAGCGTGGCCTCGTGCCCTCGCACCGCGGACTCGCCACCGACCTGGGCACTGTGCTCGACATCATGACCGGCGTTCGCCTGGGCTCGGGCAACATCAGCGTGCATCCCGAGAATCTGGCCACAGTCGGTCACGCGATGGGCGCCGGGACCGCCGTACTCGCTGCCTCCCGACGACCGGATGTCAAAGCGGTCGCCGCCCTGTTTCCGGCACCGACGGCACCGTCGTCCGAGGACGCCGCCGCAGGCCTCGACGTGCCCGGACTGGTCGTCGGCGACAGCTCGAACGCAGATTCGCTCAACGACAATTCACTGGCTCTCGCCCAGGCCTGGCACGGACCATCCGTCCTCCGACGGATCGACGGCTCGACGGCAGACGGATTCGTCGAAGGCCGGCGAATGCTCCGCGCACTGGGAGTCAACAGCTCCGACCGCAAGACCCAGCAACGCACCTGCGCTGTACTGACCGCATTTCTGCTCTACCACCTGACCGGCGACTCCGACTACGAGGACTTGGCCGGAACGAACGGCGACATCGCCGGCACCCGTGCTGTCGATCCTCACGCGCCGCTGACCGAGCAGCCCAAGCCGAAGGCGACAGCCTCGATCAAGGCATTGCTGGGTCGCGGCTGACCCACCGGGCTCGGCGTCGTCACACCAGCCACGATCGGGGTTGCTCGTCGGGGTCCGGTTCGACGTGTGGTGCGCCGTGCCGTCGATCCAGGTGAGCCGGGCGCAGGACCGAGCCCGCCGCCGACCGAGTGTCGCCTCCGCTCGACGGGTCCGAAACCTTCTGTCCCACATCGGTTCTCACCGGATCTGCTGGATTCCGTAGCCGTTCGGCGGCATCCGCCATCGCCGACCGATGCGCGTCGCGAATACGGTGCAGTTCACGACGCCACGCGGGGTCCGAATTCACAGTGCACCCGCCTCGCTCAAGCCCGCGCCGGATCCCGCCGAGCTGGGCTGAGGTTCGGTGACCGGAGGGGCCACGGGAGCTGCAGGTACCTCATGAGCCTCGTTCGAGCCCTGCCGGACGGAGCCCTCCTCGTCCGAAGTTTCAGGAACGCATACCGCCGGGGTATCCGCGGTCGATGCGGGCTGCAAGTCCGTCGGTGCACTACCCACCTGCGGCTCGTCGGCCGGTGCGACATCCACCGACGGTGAGGTCGCTGTGTTCGGCTCGGGAGCGCCGGACTCGGCAGAAGGAGGTGCCGGTCCGATCTCGGGTTCTGCATCGGGTGTGGTTCGATTCCCCGCGGCGGGCTCCGGCGGTTCCACGGTCGCCGAAGACCGGTTCGACACCCCGACACCGCTCGGATCGACGGTCCCGGGAACTTCGACGATCTCCGGCAACCCGAAGGGACCGACGCGCAACTCGAACGTGCGCACCCCGAGGCCCGGTGTCTCGAGTCGAAGCGATACGGCCCCATCGTGTTCGAGCGCGATACGGGCACGATGGCCGTCGAGTTCGGCCTCGAGATGGCCGCGCTCGCCGACGACCTTCGATGCATCACCGAATTCCGGCGACGGGATCGAATCGGGTGGATCATCGAGCGTTGCAGTCGGATTGGGTACTGCGGTGGGGTGGGGTTCTGAGGCGGGGTCGGGTTCTGCAGTGGGGTCGGGTTCTGCAGTGGGGTCGGCATCGGTCTCGTCGCTGAGACTCCCGTCGCCGGTCGTGTCACCGAGCGCCTCGACAACCCGGTCCACGATGTCGTCCACAATGCCGTCCACGATGCCGTCGACGAGTCCGGCGACTGCATCGACCCGACTGTCTTCACGACCATTGTCGTTCTCGGTTTCGCCCCACGCCGTGGGACCGGTGGCACGTGCATCCGGAGCAGGTGCCGGTTGCGCCGGCGGAGCCGAGGCCGGCACCTCGGACGGAGGGTGGGCTGCCGATGCGGGTCCGGTGACGGCTGCCTCTCCCCCAGCTCCGGCCGTGACCGCCGCAGGGCAGTTCTCGGGCGACGACCGCTCACTCGATTTCTCAGCAACAGCCAGTGGCACCCAACTGCGCTCGTCGAGCTCGTCGAACACGGGGTGGACGACTTCCTCGATGACCTTCACCACCAGGGCCAGGCACTCTCGAACGGCCGTGTCCGTGGCCATGCAGGCAGACGACACTGCGGCACACGTGCGTTGCACATGTGGCACGAACTCGCCCTCGATCCATTCTCGAGACCGGTCGGCGACCTCGGCTGCGAACTCGTCCGATACGTCTCCTCGCGCGAATTGCTCGGCCCATTCCGGAAACGCCGGTGCCAGGCGGGCGAACACGGTTGCCCGGTCGACCGGAACGCACTCGACGCCCGAGGCCAGCAGAAGCGCATCGATTCGGTCAGGATCGTGTCCTTCCACGGTGTCGGTATCGAGGCTTCCGACGAGCTCGGCCTTGTCGGTCACAGCCTCACGCAGTACGTCCACAGCCGCGTACATCGTCTGCAGCGCATCCTCGACCGAGTCGAGAAGCACTCCTGCTCTCTCCTGCTCGGTGGCCACATATCGCTGGGCCGTCTCACCGGCGTCACCGTGCCACCGCAGTCGAAGAACGATCAGGAGCTGCGCCTGCTCGTCCAATTCTTCGCTCAGCGCCGCAGCCATCGCCCCGACCGCATCTGCGTCGGACGTCAAAGCATCCAGGTTGAGGCCGCGCTGCTCGTCGTACCGTGCACACACCTCGTCGTAGCGCGGGACTTCGCTGCCGGGCACGCGCTCGGCCAACGGCAGGAAACGCTCGAAGTACAGCAGCCCGACGGCATTGGCGTCGAGAATCTCGTCGACCGATGCTGCCTCGGCGGGCGAGGTGGAAGAAGCGGTCACCGCAACGAGTCGATCGCGTGCGCGCCGGCGTCGTCCTGTATGTCGTACGCGTCCATCGCGACGGTGAGGGCATCGGAAATGTCGTCGACCGACGATCGCCACACCCCGACGGCCCGCCCGAGCCCGGAGTGGGCGTCGAGATAAGCCGCGCCCAGGTCTCCGTAATTCCGTCCTGCGGCGGCGGTACCGAATCCCGGTGATGCGATCGAATCGGCTGCCGCACCCAGGGCCTCCGCCGACGCCGTCATCGAGTTCGCCACCTCGCGCACGCGGACCGCGTCCACCCAGAATCCGTCGCTCATCGCCCGCCCGTTCCCGCTCGAAGTGCCCCTTTCCCACTATGACGTGCGCCGACTCCCATCGGTTCCCCGGCGAGCGGTAACGTCCCGATACGAAACGTCGGTAACAGACAACCGAGCAGCTTCACCAGCTACTCGAGAACGAGGAGTCCCATGCACATCGGAACGATGCTGAACTACAGCGGTGGTTTCACCGAGACCGTTGCCGAGGTAGCCGAACTCGAGAAGGCGGGCCTCGACATCATCTTCGTGCCCGAGGCCTATTCTTTCGACGCCGTCAGTCAACTCGGGTTCCTTGCGGCCAAGACGAGCACGATCAAGATCGCGTCGGGCATCTTCCAGATCTACACGAGAACGCCGTCGCTGACGGCCATGACGGCCGCCGGCCTCGACTACGTTTCCGACGGGCGCTTCGTTCTCGGACTCGGCGCATCCGGGCCACAGGTCGTCGAGGGTTTCCACGGCGTCAAGTACGACGCACCCATCGCCAGAACCCGTGAGGTCATCGAGATCTGCCGCCAGGTGTGGCGTCGAGAAAAAGTGCAGTATCAGGGCAAGCACTACCAGATCCCGTTGCCGGCGGACAAGGGAACCGGCTTGGGCAAGCCACTGAAGCTGATCAATCACCCTGTGCGCGAACGCATTCCGGTCGTCATCGCCGCTCTCGGACCGAAGAACGTCGAGCTCACCGCAGAGATCGCTGAGGGCTGGCAGCCCATCTTCTACTTTCCGGAGAAGGCAGCCGACGTGTGGGGCGAATCGCTGGCCGCAGGCAAGGCCAAACGCGATCCGTCACTCGGCGAACTCGAGGTGTTCGCCAGTCCCACCCTGGCCATCGGCGAGGACGCCGACAAGTACCTCCCCTGGGTCAAGCCGCACCTGGCGCTCTACATCGGCGGCATGGGAGCCAAGGGTAAGAACTTCTACAACTCCCTTGCTCAGCGCTACGGCTACGAAGCCGAGGCCGAAAAGATTCAGGATCTGTACCTCGCCGGCAAGAAAGAGGAAGCAGCAGCGGCGGTTCCGGACGAGCTCGCGCGTTCGGTGAATCTCATCGGACCGGAGAGCTACGTCAAGGAGCGCGTGGCAGCCTTCGCCGAAGCCGGCGTGACGACACTCAACGTCGCACCGTTGGCCGAGGACACCGCAGGACGCGTCGCGCAGCTCACCGCCTTGCGAGAACTCACCGCCTGACGATCGGACACTGCCTGACGATCAGACCGCCGCGACCCGGCCCGCCAACTCCTCGGCGAGCCGGGTCGCTACGTCGAGTTCCGACGCTTCCACCATCACTCGCACGAGCTGTTCGGTCCCGCTGGGACGCAACAGAACTCGCCCCGATTGGCCGAGCTCGAGCTCGGCGACGGCCACGGCGTCCGACACCGACGGTGCCGACGCCACCGCAGCTTTGTCCGAGACACGTACGTTGATCAACACCTGGGGCAGCGTGCGCATCGGCGACGCCAGATCCGCCAGGGTGCGTCCGGTCCGGGCCATCCGCTCCATCACACGCAGCGCGGTGGCGATCCCGTCGCCGGTCGTCCCGATCGCAGGGAGTACGACGTGTCCGCTCTGCTCACCGCCGAGCGCGTACCCTCCGCGGCGCAACTCCTCGAGGACGTATCGATCACCGACTGCGGTGGTACGCAACGTGATTCCCGCTTCGCGCATCGCGATGTGGAGCCCGAGGTTGCTCATGACGGTGGCGACCAACGTGTTGTCGGTCAGCGTGCCGTTCTCACTCATCGCGATGGCCAGCACAGCCATGATCGCGTCCCCGTCCACCACCGCACCGGAGGCATCGACCGCGAGGCAGCGGTCGGCGTCGCCGTCGTGCGCGATCCCGAGGTCGGCCCCGTGCTCGACGACAGCCTTCTGCAGCCCTTCCAGGTGCGTCGAACCACACCCGTCGTTGATGTTCAGCCCGTCGGGCTCGGCGTTGATCGCCACGACCGTCGCACCGGCCCGGCGGTAGATCTCCGGTCCGACCGTCGAGGCTGCACCGTGCGAGCAATCCACCACGACGGTGACACCGTCGAGTCGATGCGAGAGCGGTGCGACGAGGTGCCCGGCATAGAGCTCGGCAGCGTCGGGAGCGACGTCGATGCGACCGATGGCAGCGCCGGTCACATCGACCGGCTTCTCGGTGCGGCCGTCCACCCCGAGCAACGCCTCGATGCGATCTTCCATGTCGTCGTCGAGCTTGTGCCCGCCTGCGGCGAAAATTTTGATTCCGTTGTCGGGCATCGCATTGTGCGAGGCGGAGATCATCACGCCCAGCGCCGCGCCGTATTCGCCGGTGAGGTAGGCGACCGCGGGGGTCGGCAGCACGCCCACGTCGATCACGTCGACACCCGAGGCAGTGAGCCCGGCCGACACTGCGGCACCGAGCATCGAACCGCTGATTCTGGGGTCACGGCCGACGACCGCTGTCCGTCGACCACCGTCGACATCCGGTGCCAGCACGGCGGCGGCAGCCCGGGCGATGGTCATGGCGAGCTCTGCCGTCAGGACCCCGCCTGCGAGTCCCCTCACTCCGTCGGTGCCGAACAATCGCGCCATGAGTGAAGACCCCTTCGAACAGAGAGAACATCGTCGGAAAATGCCTCGAGGGCAGGCATCCGATCTTGCTGGAGCCTGCCCTCGAGGATGGAACGGGTAAGACGCGTCAGCGCTTGGAGTACTGCGACGCCTTACGGGCCTTCTTCAGGCCGTACTTCTTGCGCTCGACCGCACGCGCGTCACGCGTGAGGTAGCCGGCGGCCTTGAGAGCCGGGCGATCGTCCGGGGTGAGCTCGATCAGCGCACGCGAGATGGCCAGACGCAGCGCGCCTGCCTGTCCCGACGGTCCGCCACCGTGCAGCAGTGCCACGATGTCGAAGGACTCTGCGCGGTCGACCAGCACCAGAGGAGCCTTGATCAGCTGCTGGTGCACCTTGTTCGGGAAGTAATCCTCGAGGGTGCGGCCGTTGAGCTTGAAGCCACCGGTGCCCGAGGACAACCGAACACGAGCGACGGCTTCCTTGCGGCGGCCGACGGTCTGGATCGGGCGATCGAACACGATGGGGGCCGGAGCTGCAGCAGCTTCGATTTCCGTGGCCACCTCGGGATCTTCCACTGCCACGAACTCGTCGGCGGCGATCTCTTCGATGTTCTCCTGCGACGTCACGTCATTTCCCTCCGGCGCCGTCACTGGGACACCTGCTTGATCTCGAACGGAACGGGCTGCTGAGCGGCATGCGGGTGGTTCGGTCCCGCGTAGACCTTCAGCTTGCTCGCGATGGCATTTCCGAGCTTGTTCTTCGGGATCATGCCGACAACGGCCTTCTCCACGAGACGGTCGGGGTTGTTCTCGAGCACCTGACGCGTCGAGCGCGACTTCAGACCGCCCGGATGGCCGGAGTGGTGGTGGTGGAACTTGCCATCGAGCTTGTTGCCACTGATGGCAACTTTCTCGGCGTTGATGATGACGACGAAGTCGCCACCGTCGACGTTGGGTGCGTAGGTGGGCTTGTGCTTACCGCGGAGCAGTGTCGCGGCCTGGACGGCGAGGCGTCCGAGCACGACGTCCGTGGCGTCGATCACATGCCACGTCCGGGTGGTGTCCCCGGCCTTCGGGGCGTAAGTAGACACAGAAAATTCCTGTCTTCATGATGTCGCTGCTGGCCAAGACGTGTGGATGCCCTCGGCGGCCAGTTGAGACCCGAGGACAAGAGCTCTGCGCATCGAAGAAATGCGGCGAGCCCATACACGCCAACGGGGAACGATACCGGGAGCCGGCACCAAGGTCAAAACGCCTCCGACGCGGAAGACCGGCTCAGGACAGGCGAACGCACCGCACACAGCGGCGGGCCGCAGGCAATGCCTCGAGCCTGATCGCCGGTATCGACTCTCCGCACCGCTCGCACGTGCCGTACGTCCCGAGATCCCACCGCGTGGACGCGGCGTCGAGCTCGCGCATCTCGGACTCGGTGTCGGAGATCAGGGCCGCGATCTTGGCACGCTCGAAGGCGATGGTGGAACCCTCCGGGTCGTGTTCGTCGTCGTCGGTGGTCCACCGGCTGCCTTCGATGACCGACGCGAGCTCGTCGCGAAGGGAGTGCAGGCGGTGTTCGGCGCGAGAACGCTCGGCATCGATCGCCGTCCCGAAATCCGTCATCCGTCCAGTACACACCGCCACCACAACCCGCGCCAGGTGCCGCGCCCCTCGACAGTCGTATGCCCCGACCGACGAGTGCCGATCGGGGCATACGACGCTCGTGGTCGACGGTCAGCGCGCCATGCGCGCCTTGTTCGCCATCTCCACCCCGTGCATGGCCTCGCCGCCGGTGCGGGCGGCCGCGACGAGGCTCGACAGAATGAGATTGAGCTCGTCGGATGCGGAGTTCCACTGACGCTGGAGTTCGTAGTAGGACGTCATCGCGTCGCCCTCCCACGATTCGTAAAGTCTCTTCGCAGTGCCGTCCACGTCGGCGAGAAGGTCTTTGGTCACGTTCGCCTGCTTGTTCATCGCCTCGGTCAACGCCGCGATCTGAGCGAAGTCGTACTTCATGTCGAATCAGTCTCCTAGATAGAGCTCGGTCGTGTGGTCGGCCGTTCGGTGGCCGGTCGTGCCGTCAGTTGAACGTGGTCAGTCCCGAACCGAGCGATCCCGCCACCTGGTTCACAGCCGCCACGTTGTCGTCGTCCGCATCGGAGTAGCCGTGGCCGTTGGTCTTGATGTCCGCCGAGATCTGCTCGAGCGCGCTGCGCATCTTCTGGGCACTGGTGTCCCACTGCGACATGACATCCTGAAACGACTTGCCGGCCTTGCCCACCCATGCCTCAGCGGTCTGCTCGACGATGGAACGCACGGCCGAGTTGGACGCATCGATCGACACGCTCAGGCCCTCGATCGTCGCCCCGGCGGCAACGAGCTCCTGCGGTGTGACGGTGACGCCGTTCGACGAACCCATAGATTCCGGTCCCCCTGGATATCCCACTTCGACTCCTCTGCTTCGATTTTCGTATCCACGTACGCCCGCGGCGCACATGACGCTCGACCGAGGGACCGCGTGCGGCCCGCTCACTCCCCTACATCTCCTTGGACGCAGCCACCCCTCGGTTCGGTTCCGGCATACGGCGAAAATCTGCGCGGCGGCCTCAACGCATCGGCACGATCTCCAGCGTCTGGGTGGCCAGATCACATTCGGTGTCGATCGCGGACGAGTCCGGTCCCTCGAACTGACAGCCGATGCTCACCTGCACATCCGATTCGACGAGCACACGCCACAACACTGTGGACACATCGGCCGGCCGCTCGACGTACGAGATCCCCACCCGACCTCCGAAATCCCGGGCAGGCTCCAGCGATCCGATCGGGGAGTCGGGTCCACGCGCGTCGACTGCCGCACCGAGCTCGGACGCAACCTGTTCGAGCGTCGAGCCGGGCACCAATTCCTGCACTGTGACGACGATGCGACGCTCGGGTGCTGTCGGCGGAATCAACACCATCCGGGCCGGATCCTCCATCCTGGTCCAGGTCGCCGGTAGTCGCAGCGACGCCCGGCCCGAGACGAACGTCGCCGACGGCATCACCGACGGTGACTCGCTCGACGCCGATACTGCTGTCGCCGAGGTCGTTTCGGTCGCGGAGGTGGATTCGGTCGTCGACACCGCCGGGGTGGCAGGCACCGCGAACGGCGGCGAGGTCGCGACGGCCACCTCTTCCGGAGACCGAAGGACGAACGTCAGTGCAACGACACCACCGGCAACGATGACCGATGCGGCCACCGCACCGAACGCTCGAACCGGCAATCCGCTTCTTCGGGGAGGTGGCACCGCGACGGTCACTTCGTCGAGCCATGCCGCCGAGCGCCCTGCCGCGGCTCGCCCTGGCGGGGCAGTCTCCACCTCCGCTCCCGCACGTCGATACAGAGACCTGGCGACGTCGAGTCCGGTCAGCCATCGTGCCGGATCTTCCGCAGCGGGGCTCGAGCTCGAACCCGACTCCGTCACGATGAAAATGTCCTCGGGACATTGCGACACCGACGATCGAAGGTAGTCGTCGGCTCGTCGTCGCCAGCTGTCGTCTCGTTCTCCGACAGCAAGTACTGCACCGATGTCGCCGCCGTGAGTTCCTGCTTCGTCCACCAGAACGACCGTCGTGTCGAGGGTGCCCACTTCGATCACCACCGCAGCAGCCGGTGCGCGTTCTCCCGCCGACGCGACCGCGGCGATCGCCGTCTCCACGACGACGACCTCGCTCGCCGACGTGCCGAACACGGCTCGGAGGAGCTCTCGACGCTCGTCGCCCCACGTCGAGGGATACGCGATCTCGAGCAGATCGAGTCGGTCGTGTATCCCGGCTCCCTGCAGCGCCGACCACACGATCCCGTGCAGAACTTCGCCGCGATCCCACACTGCGCCGCCCACGAGGATCGATCGATCGTCGAGACACAGCAGCGGAGGGACCTCGGTGTCCGCGCCCGCCCGCCCGAAGACGAGACGACCACCCTCCGATACCGCGTATGCGGATCCGACGTGTTCGCGTGGACCCTGCAGCGTCGCACCGGACGCGACGACAGAAATCTCCGAATGACTCAAATGCACAGCCGCGTAACGCCACTGCGCCCTCGTCAACTCGAGTGTCCGAGCTGCACGAGCGCGGGGCCGGACCGATCGACGAACACTCCACGTCCGGGCGGCATCGGGCTCGGACGCACGGTGCCGATCAAGCTCCCCTCGTCTCGGCTCCCGCTCATGACCAATCCCGGAGTCACCAGGTCGCGTAGCCGCCCGATCACCGGGTCGAACAGTGCCCGCCCCGCCCCGCCCGAGCGACGCGCCACGATGAGGTGCAGTCCGATGTCCCGGGCGTGTGGCAGATGCTCGACCAAGGGCGACAACGGGTTTCCGGACGCGGTGGCCACCAGGTCGTAATCGTCGACGACGACGAACACCTCGGGCCCGTCCCACCACGACCGCTCGCGAAGTTGCTGCTGGGTCACGTCCGATCCCGGCATGCGCCTGCTCATTCTGCCTGCGAGATCGACGATCATCGCCGTCAACGTCGCCTGCGCGGCCGCATAGCCGGCCAGATGCTCGGAATCGACTGTGCCCAAGAGAGTTCGACGGTAGTCCGCCACGATCAGTTTCACCCGATCGGGTGGGTTCGCATCGACCAACGATCGACAGATCCCCCGCAGCAGGGACGTCTTCCCGCATTCGCTGTCGCCGAAGACGACGAAATGTGGGTTCTCGGCGAAGTCGACCGTCACCGGAGCCAGCTCGGCCTCGTCGATGCCGATCGGAACTCTCAGTTCTGCAACGGTACCGCGGTCGCGAGGCCAGGCGCCACCGAGTCGATCGAGCACCTCCGACCGTTCGAGCATCTCCGGCAACATGCGGACCGGCGGGGCAGGCGGCCCCGTGGACGCTGCGGCGATCGCGGTGACGGACTCTGCCACAGCTCGGGACAGGTCGGCCACCGATCGACGGTCGTCGACCCGAGGCAGTGCGATCTGCAGGTGGAGACCGTCCTTGGTCATACCCCGGCCCGGTCGGCCCTGCGGCACACTGGCGGCTTTCGTTCGGCCGATGTCCGAGTCCGACGGATCTCCGAGTCGCAGCTCGAGCCGGGTCCCGATCAGATCCTTCGTCGCGGGCCTCACTTCTGCCCAGCGAGAGGCCGTCAGAACGAGGTGCAGACCGAATGCCAGTCCCTGGGTCGTCAGCGTCGCGATCTGTTGTTCGAGACTCTCGAAGTCGGATCTGATGGATTGCCATCCGTCGATCACCAGGAAGACGTCGCCGAACCGGTCGTTCGCATCGACCGGTTGCATCGCCCGCAGCCGCCGGAACTCGACCATGGAATCGATGCCGCGATCTCGAAAAGTCTTCTCCCGCTGACGAACGACAGCCGCGACCTCGGCCACGGTCCGGCGCACTCGGTCGACGTCCAATCTGTTGGCCACCGATCCGACGTGCGGTAGTTCGGCCAACCCGGCCAGCGTTCCACCCCCGAAGTCCAAGCAGTAGAACTGAACCTGAGCGGGTGTGTGCGTCATCGCCAGAGCCATGATCAGAGACCGAAGGGCCGTCGATTTCCCCGACTGCGGAGCCCCCACGATCGCCACGTGCCCGGCTGCACCGGACAGGTCGACGGTGAGCAGATCCCGCCGCTGATCGAACGGCCTGTCGATGATGCCGATCGGAGCACGAAGTGTGCTCAGCGAATCGACGCCGCCGCTCAGTACCGACCGAGGCAGTAAGCGGGTCAGTGTCGGTGCCTTGTCCAACGGCGGTAGCCATACCTCGTGGGCCGGCATACCGCGGCCTGCGATTCGGCCGACGACGACGTCGAGAACGGTCGCGCCGGTGTCGTCGTTCTCGACCGGATCCGGTTCGACCACCGGCTCGACACGGACGTCGTTCTCGATGGGATCGCCCACGACCGGATATGCGGTGAACGGCCTCGGACGGATATCGACGCCCTGCGCAGCGGGTGCCCCCGCACTCGAACGTGGCGGAACGTACGGCCCGGACACGTAGGCCGCAGCGAAGCGGACGATCTCGGCCGAATCGCACTTGAGATAGCCGGCACCGGGCTGAGCAGGCAGGTGGTACGCGTCGGGAACACCGAGAACAGAACGTGACTCGTTGGCCGAGAACGTCTTCAGACCGATTCGATAGGACAGATGGCTGTCGAGTCCGCGCAGCTTGCCTTCTTCCAGACGCTGACTGGCCAACAACAGATGCATGTGCAACGAACGCCCGAGCCGCCCGATCGCCACGAACAATTCCGCGAATTCCGGTTGCTGACTGAGCAATTCCGAGAACTCGTCGACCACCACGAACAGAGCGGGCAACGGCGCCAGAGCAGCTCCCGCTGCGCGCGCCTTCTCGTAGTCGGACACATTGGCGAAGTTTCCGGCCGAGCGCAGCAACTCCTGCCGACGGTTCATCTCGCCGGCGAGGGCATCGCGCATCCGGTCGACCAGAGCCAGGTCCTCGGACAGGTTGGTGATCACGGCCGCAACGTGCGGCGCGGCCTCGAGCCCCGCGAAGGTCGCCCCGCCCTTGAAGTCGACCAGTACCAGGTTCAACTGCTGCGGGGCGTGGGTGGACACCAACCCGAGAACGAGCGTACGCAGAAACTCCGACTTACCCGAACCCGTTGCGCCGATGCACAATCCGTGTGGACCCATGCCGTTCTCGGCAGACTCCTTCAAATCGATCTCGACCGCGCTGCCGTCGGGTGCGACGCCGATGGGTACCCGCAACCGGTCTCGACCGCGACGCACTGTCCACGCTCGATCCGTATCGAGCGCACCGACGTCGGCGATTCCGACGAGGCTGTTCCATCCCGACACTGCGGCCCCGTCGTCGGTGACGGTATCGACAGCGGAGGGCGACGACGGCGCGCGATACGGAGAAAGGCGTCGAGCAACGGCGTGTGCCTCGGTGGTACTCATCGCGTCCGCCACAGCGAAGACCTCGACTGCCGTGCCGCTGACCGCACCGATCGAGCCGTTCTCGACCACCAGCTGGAGCCCGCGACTTGCCGCCAGTCGCGTACACAACCCGGACAGGTCGACGATGGTGACGGAATCGAGGCCGGTGTCGGTGAGGTCGGTCGAACGGTTGGCGACGAGTCCGCCGTCCACCACGATCACCAACTGCGTGACCCCACTGTTCACCGCCCCACGTGCGAAGCGATTCCGCATCGACAGGACGTCCCCCAGCGCGCTCTCGAGCTCGAGGACACTGCCGAAGATCATTCGCGCAGAACCGGCACCGTCTCGCAACACGTCGTGTTGTGTGTGCGGCAGCCACTTGGTCCATTCCCACTGCTCCACGGTGTCGGGGCCGCAGACGACGGCCACCGCGAGGTGGTCCGGTCCGTGAAAGGTACAGAGATAGGCGACCATCGAGCGCACCATCGCACGAGCGGCATCGCGATCCCCGGCTATCGACAGAGCGGCGAATCCCCTCAGCGACACGGCAATCGGCAACTCGGACACCACCGAGTGTGCTCGCACGAATCGGCGCAGCGACACCGCGGACACCGGTTCCAGCTCTTCCACAGGTCCGGTCTCGGGAGGCACGAGTCGGGTCGCCAAACGCTGATCGCCGAGCCCGACCCGCACGTGGGCGAAGTCGGCGTCCTGAGGCCGACGTTCCCACATACGCTGCGTTCCGGCCGTCGACCACAGAGTGCCCGGATCCGGGTGGCTCCACTCGAGTGCCCTGCGCTGATCTCGCTCGGTGTCGGCGACGTCTCGTCGAAGCTGGTCGAGATACCGCAGATAGTCCTTACGGTCCTCGTTCGCCTCGGCGGTACGTGCTCCCCCGGACTTACCCCCGCCGGCCAACATGCCCACCATCGACATCAGCATCATGGCCGGGAACATCAACATCATCGGGTTCGCTGCCGCACCGGAAGTGAACATGAGCGCAACCATTCCGACCATGGCGGCGACCATCACCAGCGGCATCAGCTTCATCAGGAGATTGCCGGGTACCGCGCGCGGCACGGGAGGCGGCGGTTGAAGTACGACCTCGCCGCCCGGTGACCGAGGTACTTCCCGGCGCGCGCTGCGAACGAAGCGCACGGTACTCATCGATCAGCCCCCACGGCCGCGCCCCCACAACTGCATTCGCGGCGACCTCCCCCCGAGGCCGCGTGGACGACAGGCTAACGCATGCACAACCGAAGGGTCCACAGTTGCGTCGAAGCATCGGGATACAGAAATAGAACGGCACCGCATTCGGTTGAACGAAGAATGCGGCTCCAAGGCCGCACATGTTCGACGAACGAAAGGTCGGCTTCCGTGTCCGTACCCCTGTCCATCCTCGATCTCGCACACGTGGGCGAGGGCGAAACAATCCGAGACAGTTTCGACGCCAGCGTGACGCTCGCCCAGCATGCCGAGAACTGGGGTTACCAGCGCATCTGGTACGCCGAACATCACAACATGAAGACGATCGCATCGTCGGCGACGTCGGTGTTGATCGGGCACGTGGCCGCACATACGAAGCGAATTCGACTCGGCTCCGGCGGGATCATGCTTCCCAACCACGCGCCGCTCACCATCGCCGAGCAATTCGGCACGTTGGCCACGTTGTTCCCGGACAGGATCGATCTCGGACTGGGCCGCGCCCCCGGCAGCGACCAGGTGACCATGCGCGCCATGCGCCGCGACCCCGCGTCCTCGGACCGATTCCCCCAGGACGTCCAGGAGCTGCAGGGGTACCTGTCTCACCAGTCCCTCGTCCCCGGGGTCAGTGCCACGCCGGGTGCCGGCACCGAGGTGCCGCTGTACATCCTCGGATCGTCTCTCTTCGGCGCACAGCTCGCGGCAGCCCTCGGCCTGCCGTATGCATTCGCGTCGCATTTCGCACCCGACGCACTCGAACAGGCCGTGGAGATCTATCGCCGCGACTTCCGTCCGTCGGCGCAGCTGTCCGAACCTCACCTCATCGTGGGCGTCAACGTGATCGCTGCGGACACCGTCGCCGAGGCTCAGGCCCAGTTCCTCCGCACCAAGAGAAGCCGCGTGAGCCTGCTGCTCGGACGGGGTCGCACCTTCACCGACGAGGAAGCCGACATGGTGCTGGAAGCACCCGCGGGGCAACAGATCTCGAAGATGACGAAGTACTCGGCCGTCGGGACACCCGACATGGTCAGGGAGTACCTCGACCGATTCGCCGAACGCACGGGAGCAGACGAGTTGATCGTCGCCTCGGGCGTCTCCGATCGT
The DNA here is from genome assembly GCF_014905595.1 of Rhodococcus sp. NKCM2511. Taxonomy (NCBI): domain Bacteria; kingdom Bacillati; phylum Actinomycetota; class Actinomycetes; order Mycobacteriales; family Nocardiaceae; genus Rhodococcus; species Rhodococcus sp. NKCM2511. The sequence continues at coordinate 1,064,285 of NZ_BNHJ02000001.1, forward strand.
CGATCCTGGCTCAGATCGTTCGAGCTGCTGGCCCAGGTGAGCGAGCTGGTTCCTGCCTGACTGCTGAGAGCAGGTCTCGGCGGAGGCGACGAGCGGTCGAGTGTCGGCGTGATGTCGTAGGGTGTGGACGCACGATGCCCGGGGGGCGGGCATCGACAGTGCACTGCACGCATCCGGGGGGATATCCATGACACGCGCCGACAGCCGTCCCGCAACGACGAACACACCGTCCGACGCAGCCGAACCGACCATCGCATCGGACCCCGCCCGACGTGCCCAGGGGCTGCGTGCCGTCTTCGCCCAGGACGTGTGCCGGGTGACGGTGTCGGCGAGGTCGACCCAAGTGGATATGGCACTGCCCGTCGACGTTCCGGTGTCGCTGTTGATTCCGGGGATCGTCGACATGATCGCGTTACGAGCAGAACCTGCGGAAGGACCGGGTCCGGTCGGGAGCCGGACCGCGGACTCCGGATCCGACGGGTTGTCGGGGGCCTGGACGCTGTCCCGTATCGGACGTCCGCCATTACCGTCGACGTCAACACTGTCCGAACTGGGCGTACGTGACGGCGACCTGCTCGTGTTGGGTGTCGCCGAGAGTCCGGCACCGACTCCGTTGTTCGACGATATCATGGACGCCGTGGCCCGGGCCGGCAAGGACGACGTCGCTCAGTGGACCGCGCGTACTGCACGCACGGTCGGTTCGATCATCACGGGCTCGACGGTCCTGCTCGCCTGCGGAATCGTTCTGAGTGACCCGGTGCGAGCCGGTGCCGAGAACACGAGCAGCCCGGTCGAGGCAGTCGCCGCGGTCACGGCCGCGGTCCTGTTCGCCGTTGCGGGGATGATTCTCGGCCGGCTGTACGAGCAGGTGGCCGTCGCGGTGCTTTTCGGGGAATGCGCCTCGGCGCTGATGTTCACCGGTGGAACGCTGTTCGTACCCGGCCAGTTCGGGGCAGCTCACGTGATGTTGGGTTCGGCCATGGCAGGCTCGGTCGCGCTGTTGTCTCTGCGAATCGGCGGTGCCGGGCTCGCCGTGTTCACCGGGTCGATCGTGCTGGCAGTGTCGGCGTTCGCCGCGGCGGTCTGCGCGTTGTTCACCGTGATGACGCCGGCGGCCATCGGTACCGTCGCAGCACTGGTAGGTCTGACCGGAATCGCCGTGTCGGCCCGACTGTCGATGATGCAGGCGCGGCTTCCGTTGCCTCCGGTTCCCACCGCCGGTGCCCCACTGGACACCGCCCAGGAGGCAGAGCTCGATTCGATGTCGTTCGCAGATCTGCAGGTGGCAGCCACGCGCGCACGGAGCTACCTGACGGGATTGCTCACGGCGTTCACGATCGTGGTGGTGATGGGAGTACTCGCTGCGGCGGCGAGCGACACCGCGACCGGTTCCGGGTGGCCCGGCATCGCCCTCGCCGCACTGTGCGCGCTGGTGCTACTTCTGCGCGGACGCACGTATGCCGTTGTGACACATGCCGTCCCACTCGTCGGTGGTGGTGCGGTCGTCCTGTTCTCGCTCTCGCTCGGGGCAGTGATCACATTTCCGGACCGTGCACTCGAGTTGTTCGGCGCGGCGTTGGCCGCCGCCGTCGTCGCATCCGTGTTCGGAGCCCTGGTTCCGGCCCGCAACTATTCGCCGGTGATGCGGCGATCGGCCGAACTGGTGGAATACGCCGCGATCGCCCTCGTCATTCCGATCGCAGTATGGGTGTGCGGTCTGTACAGCGTCGTCCGCGGACTGTGACCACGCGCCGGCGTCGAGCGTGCGTCTTTGCCGCGCTCACCGTCCTGACCCTCACCTACGAAGCACTGATCGGACCGTCCTTCGCACACGCCGAACGCCCGCTCATCGATCCGGTGCAACTGCCACCGCCCAGCCCTCCCGCCCCTTTGGAACCGACCGAGCAGAAGAACGCGTGCGCCGTCCCCTCCGAAACGATCGACACCCAGGAAATTCCGACGGCGCAGCAAGCACTCGACTTCGCGTCCGTGTGGCCGATCACTCGCGGAGCCGGTCAACTGATTGCCGTCATCGATACGGGCGTCACGCCTCACCCACGTCTGCCGGGTCTGATTCCGGGGGGCGACTACGTCGGCACCGGCGACGGATTGCTCGACTGTGACGCGCACGGCACGATGGTGGCCGGTCTCATCGCCGCGCAGACGGCCTCGGGCAGCGGTTTCGCCGGCGGCGCTCCGGACGCCCGCATCCTGTCGATCCGCCAGTCCAGCAACGTGTTTCAAGTCGTGGACAACAGGACCGACCAGGAGAAGACGACCGAACCCGAGAACGCTGCCGGGTACGGCAACGTACGGACGATGGCCATGGCAATCCGGGCGGCGGCCGACGCAGACGCATCGGTCATCAACATCTCCGAAGTGGCGTGCGTCCCGGCCGGCGCAGGCGTCGCCGACGGCCCACTCGGTGCAGCAGTGCAGTACGCCGTTCGTGAGAGTGACGCCGTCGTCGTGGCTGCGGCAGGCAACTTCGGAAGCGGCGCGTGCAGGACACAGAACCCCATGCCCGACCCGGTCCGGCCCGAGGCGGACCCGTGGGAGGGGTTTGCGACCATCGCGACACCTGCTTGGTTCGACGACGTGTTGACCGTCGGTTCGGTCGAGTCGGACGGTTCGCCGTCGTCGTTCAGCCTGGCCGGACCATGGGTGGACGTGGCTGCTCCGGGCTCCAACATGACGTCGCTGTCGCCGGCGGGCAACGGCCTGGCCAACGGCATTCGGGGCACCGACGGCGTAGTACCGATGACCGGAACCAGTTTCGCCGCACCGCTCGTCGCTGCGACAGCGGCACTGGTGCGGGCGTACAGGCCCGATCTGTCCGCTCTTCAAGTGATCGACCGCATCGAGCGAACAGCTCATGCGCCGGCCGACGGATGGAATCCGTCGGTCGGCCACGGCGTCGTCGATCCACTCGCTGCGGTAACCGACGTCGTGACACCGACGCAGCGAACCGTCCCCGCAGATGCGGTCGCGATCGGTGCGCCGCTCCCACCGCTCGCCGTCGATCATCGGCCCCGCGATGCGGCGGTGGCCGGGTCGGTAGTGGTCGCGATGATTCTGGGCCTCGGAACGGCAGTCTCCATTCCCCTGCGCCGGCGACTGTGATCGGCTCGCCCACTCACCGGGACTACTTGGACGGAACCGCGGCTGCCTGCGGGTCCGCCGCGACCCCGTCGTGCATGGTCAGCGCCTGACCACGCCCCAGAGTCGGCCCGCTGCCCAGCAACTGCAGAATCTGCCACGGTGCAGGTGCCGGGAGTCCGAAGCCCAATGCCGACGCTGCATCCGCACCCTCGACTCCGTAGCGAACTCCCGTGTCGGCGACGAAGAAGACGCTGTCCTGACGGGTACTGGCCGTCGAGATACCGGTGCTTCGAACGAATCCGCCGCTACCCGGTGACAGATGGACCTGGTCGACCGCATCACCGCCGCCGTCCGCCTGAGCCAGTTCCACCGGTGAAGCGGTGGTATCGAGTGGCAACGCACGACCTGCGGATTCGACCAGCTGCGCAGTCGGCCCACCGTCGGCGACATCGAGTGGTGACCACGTCAGACACCCGACAGGCCTCTGGCCCGAGTCGACGATGTCGGGAGTCGTCGGTGGAAAGGTCGATACGTCGAGCCCGAACATCGTCTTGGGAGCGTCGGCCAGGACGTCGGGATTGACGGCCGCGATGTCGGGGCTACCCTGCGAGTCGGCGAACTTGACGAGTAGGGCCGCGGTTTCGCTGATGGCTTGGATGCCGTCTTCGAGCACGACGTAGTACCGAACGTCGCGGCCGGCAACCTTGACCACGGAGCCGATAGGCCGGTTGTCGAACGGGTAGGCGGGGATCTCACCCGCTCGCGCTATGAACGGAGCCGTCACCGCAGGCGACTGCGGTACCGCGTTGAGCAGACCGGCACTGACCGGCGTTGGCGTCGCATCCTCGAGGCCCAGCGCGCGAACGACAGCTCTGTCCGCCAGATCGACCGGCGACTTGGTGCCGTCGTGGACGAGATACGCCGCACCGCCCGAAGTCCACAGGAATGCCTCGGATGGGCCGAGCGCAGCCGCGTTCTCGCCGTAGCGGGGCTCCCCCACGATCACTGTCGTGGACGTGACGCCGGCGATCGGATCGACGGTGTCGCACACGGTCCACGACTCGGCCTCGCCGTCCGGGTCGTGCGGCAGCGCCGACGGGGCACCGGGAATTCCGACCAGCGCACCGCGAGGTCGCGACGCCAGTTCCGACTCCTTCACCGTCACAGGGTTGTCGGGCCTTCCCACGATCAACCGCGCCGAAGCCAGGTTCAGCACCGGATGGAACACGCCGTCGACGCTGACGAACATGGCGGCCGACTCCTTACCGACCACGATCGACGCGTCGCCGATCTTGTCATGAGGCCGAAACAGTGCCAGGGCAGCGCAGCCCGCCAGACCCACGCATGCGACGACGACACCCACCATGAGCGCGCGCGACTGCGACTTCATCGGGTCGTGCAGCATCCGCGCGTCGCGCCTGATGAGGGCGTGTTCCATTCGTCGGACGAGAAAGCGGTATCCGCCGACCTGCCATTTCGTCGTCGGAGTAGATGCCACGATTCCTCCCCAGGATTGTGCCGACCCGATCCCCCATCGGGTCACGCGACACAGTACAGTTCGTCCGCACCCATCGGCGACCGCGTCGGCGACGATCGATCGGGCTGCAACCTTCGGGGGGAGGGTATGTGATGACGCGTTCGAGGAGACGACGGCGCACGTCGGTCGTGTCGTTCGCCGTGCCATCTGTTCGAGGGTTGCTCGCGGCCGAAATAACTACTGTGACAACAACTCTCGCCCTACTCGCGGCCGACGTTCCCGTCGAGTGGACGCTCACCGCCGCAGCGACGGTGTCGCTCGTACCGTTCGTCGCCTTTCGGCGAACGTCGATCGCCGGCTGGCTGGTCGTCGCTCTGCGCTTCGGATCCGGCCGAGTCCCTGCCGTCGGGGTGACAACAGAACATGTCGACCCCGACGGCCGGCCCGTCGGTGTGCACTGGCAGCGCGATACCGTCACGTGCACCGTGGAGATCATTGCACCGGAACACGACACGACGGTGCTGGCGCGAACGCGAGCCGACACACGACACACGCTGCCCATCGAGGCGTTGACGTCGTGCTTTCGGCAACACGACGTCGAGGTTGCCGCAATCGACATCGTCGCGCTCGGGTTTCGAACCGCCGACGGTTCGGTGGCCACCGACGTGTACGAGGGCCTCATCGGCCCGTTGCCCGCCGTCGCGCAGCGGACGGTGTGGGTGTCCGTCACTCTGGACGTACGAGCCAACGCCCGGGCGATGGCAGCGAGGGGCACGGGCCGGACGGGGGCGGCCCGAACCGCGGTCGTTGCAGCCCTCCGCATTGCACGCGCCTTGGAGTCTCATGGACTGTCCACACGGCTGTCGACGGCCACAGAACTCCGAGCCGCGGCATTGCACCTGAGCCGGGGTGTCGACACCGACGACCTGACTCAGGTGTGGTCCTACGCTCCATTGCCCGGCGTCGCGAGTACGGGTTACGGAATCGATTGCAGCACAATCACTGTCGAGGATCTTTCGGCCTTGTGGGCGACACCGTCGCTGGGTACGACCATGTACGTTCACCTGCGCCCCACCGACGAGCCGAGCCGCGTCCGCGTTCGTGCGTCGTGCAGATTCGCTGCGCGAGAGGCAATCTCGAGGCCCGATGTTGCTTCACTGACCTCGATGGCCGGACGTCAACGAGACGGCATTCTCGCTCAATTGCCACTGGCTGTGGCAACACACTCGGCAGTGATGCCGGTCGGAACCCTCTCGACCTCCGCACTGCAGGCCTGGGCGTTCCCGGTGAGTGGTTGCGGCCAACTACTGGGATCGGATACGAACGGAAACGGTGTGGCAGTGCGGATCTTCGGGGCGAACCTGCCGCGGGTCAGCATCGTGGGCGAGCTCTACCTCGCCCAACAGCTTCTGTTCCGAGCCGTGGCGATCGGAGCGCGAGTTGTCGTCAGAACGGACAGACCGCACGCCTGGGGAGCCCTCCGCGACGCCATCGGGGAGCCCGAGCGGTTTCTGGTCGACAGCGACCACACACGGGTGCGGCCCTCGTACGACGTCGTCGTGGTCGACTTCGCAGACGGCTCCATCTCGCTCGATCACCAATCTGTCCCCGGCGTCACTGTGATCTCGCTGACCGAGCACGAACCGCCGCATGATCCGGCGGCACCCGGGCCGACCCGACAGAGATTCGCCGCGACACTGTCGATCGTTCAGCCGCGTGCGTCCGGTGACCGTATTCGGGTGCGTTCGGGTCCGATCGACATCGAACTGACGCTGGTCACCATTCCGCAGGAAACGGCGTTCATCGGTCGACCGAGAAGTCTTCGACCCGCCGTCCGAGTCTGACAGTGTCAGCCGGGGTACGGGACGCGCGCCCGCGCGCTCGACACTGCGCCGGCCCACCACTCGAGTTGGTCGAGCAATCGCCCCAAGGAGTCGACAGCAGCGGGATCGTCGACGCCACCGGCCTCGTCGAAACGCCGACGCACTCGATGGAGTGATACCGAATCCCGTACCGACACCATGTGTAGCTCTGCGGCGATGAGGCGCAGTTGCTCGGTCGCTCGCACACCACCCGCCAGACCGCCATAGGAAACGAATCCCACTGGCTTGGAACGCCATTCGTACTTCACCGTGTCGAGCGCGGTCTTCAGCGAGCCGGGCACAGCGTGGTTGTATTCGGGAGTGACGAGGACGAACGCGTCGGCCTCGCCCACGATGCGGGTGAAACGTTCGGAGCCCTCGCTCGACGTCAAGCTGTTCGGGAGATCGAAGTCAGCGAGATCGACATCCACAACCGTGAGAGAGTCGCGCGCCGACGCCACGCTGCGTACCCAGGCTGCGACGGTGGGGCCCGCCCGCCCCTCCCGAACACTGCCGGTGACCACCGCGAGACGTATCGGCTGCATCGTGTCGGCACCGGACCCGGCGCGATCGTCGCTCATCCTTCTCCTCCACAACATTCGTCGCCGACGATTGCCGGTCGAGTCTCCCGGGTGGCAGCATTGCGCGCGGCCAACATGTCGGCTGGTGGATAGTCGACCCGCACCAGGGCAAGTCCGTGGGCCGGGGCCACTGCCACCTCGCTCGCGCGTTCTCGACGACCGAGCAGGGAACGTGCCCAGTCGGGGGTTCGTCGTCCTTCACCGACGGCCTGCATCGCCCCGACCAGACTGCGCACCATCGACCAGCAGAACGCATCGGCGCTGACGTACGCGGTCAATCGATCCCCCTCGCGTTCCCAGTCGAAGCGCTGCAGTTCTCGCACTGTCGTGGCACCGTCTCGCCTCTTGCAGAACGCTGCGAAATCGTGCAGTCCGATCAGTGCCTGCGACGCCTCGCGTACCGCGTCCAGATCGATCGGCCGAGGCCAGGACACGACACCGGCGACATCCAGAGGATCGACGCCGTAGAGCGCTGTGCCGAATCGGTACTCGTAGTGACGGCGATATGCCGAGAACCGAGCGTCGAAGTCGGGCGAGACCTTCGTGATCGCACGAACCCGGACGTCGGAGGGAAGAAAGCGCGCCATTCTTCGAATCAACCGGTCGTGCTCGTCCGGCACACCCACCGCGTCGAAATGTGCAACCTGACCGGTCGCGTGCACTCCGGCGTCGGTTCGACCGGCCACCGTCAGCTCGACCGGTTGACGGAGCACAGTGGAGAAAGCCTCCTCGAGCACGCCACACACGGTTCGGATACCGGGTTGCCGAGCCCAGCCGGAGAAGTTCGTGCCGTCGTACGAGATGTCGAGCCGATATCTGGTGGGGACCGACAAAGCGGGCCCGCCATCTCCTGAGGAAATGGCGGGCCCGCTTCGGTCGTGCTCGGAGCTCACAAGGACTAGTCCTTCTTCGCATCCTCGGCCTCGGGGGCGTCCGACGCGTGAGCGTCGTTGTCCTCGATGCCTTCGATGACTGCGTCGGCGTTGGCCACCTCGGCGTCGGTCGCGTCGGCTTCGACAGCCTCGACGACGTTGTCGTCTGCCGTGTCCTCGGCCGGAGCCTCGGTTGCGGCGGGAGCAGCCTGCGAAGCCTTCACGCGGCGAGCGCGATCGGCTTCGTTGGACACCGTCTGCTCGTTGACGAGCTCGATGATGGCCATCGGCGAGTTGTCACCCTTACGGGGGACGGTCTTGATGATGCGCGTGTAGCCACCGTCGCGATCGGCGAAGAAAGGCCCGATCTCGGCGAAGAGCTTGTGCACGACATCTTTGTTGTTGATCGTCTTGAGAACCTCACGACGATGGGCCAGATCACCCTTCTTGGCATGGGTGACGAGCTTCTCGGCGTGGGGACGAAGGCGCTTGGCCTTCGACTCGGTGGTGGTGATGCGGCCGTGCTCGAAGAGTGACGTCGCCAGGTTGGCCAGGATGGCCTTCTGGTGTGACGCCGACCCGCCGAGACGGCGGCCCTTGGTGGGCTTGGGCATGATGAATCTCCTAGTAAGAGCTCCAGCGAGCTGATTACAGCTGTTCTGTCTCGGCGTAGTCCTGCTCGGCGCCTTCGGTATCGCCGAAGGAGCCTGCGTCGGTGTCACTCCACGTGCCCGTGGTGGCGTCGTAGCCAGGCACGGTGCTCGGATCGAACGACGCGGGGCTGTCCTTGAGGGAAAGGCCGAGCGAGTGCAGCTTGACCTTCACCTCGTCGATGGACTTCTGCCCGAAGTTACGGATGTCGAGCAGATCGGACTCGGTACGACCAACCAGCTCACCGACGGTGTGAACACCTTCGCGCTTGAGGCAGTTGTAGGAACGAACCGTCAGGTCCAGATCCTCGATGGGGAGTCCGAAGGATGCGATGTGATCGGCCTCGGCGGGCGAGGGTCCTATCTCGATGCCTTCTGCTTCGACGTTCAGCTCACGGGCGAGGCCGAAGAGCTCAACCAGGGTCTTGCCCGCCGAAGCGAGCGCGTCCCGCGCGGTGATGGAATTCTTGGTCTCCACGTCGAGAACGAGCCGATCGAAGTCGGTGCGCTGTTCGACGCGGGTGGCCTCCACCTTGTAGGTGACCTTGAGCACGGGCGAGTAGATCGAGTCGACCGGAATACGGCCGATCTCGGCACCCGATGCCTTGTTCTGAACGGCGGGGACGTAGCCGCGACCGCGCTCGACGACGAGCTCGATCTCCAACTTGCCCTTGTCGTTCAGGGTCGCGATGTGCAGATCCGGGTTGTTCACCGTGACGCCGGCCGGAGGCACGATGTCGCCTGCGGTGACAGCGCCGGGGCCCTGCTTGCGGACGTACATGGTGACCGGTTCGTCTTCTTCGGAGCTCACCACGAGTCCCTTGAGGTTCAGGATGATGTCGGTGACATCTTCCTTGACTCCGGGAACGGTGGTGAATTCGTGGAGGACGCCGTCGATACGGATGCTGGTGACAGCAGCGCCGGGGATCGACGACAGCAGGGTGCGGCGGAGCGAGTTGCCGAGTGTGTAACCGAAGCCGGGCTCGAGCGGCTCGATGACGAATTTCGAGCGGTTGTCGGCGATGACCTCTTCGGTCAGCGTCGGGCGCTGTGAAATGAGCATTCTGTGTTCCTCCTGTACGGGCGTCCGCTATTTGACGCCCACGTGTGGAGGCGAAGACGCATGTGAGCCTCGCGGGGAGACTCACATGCGTGCTGCGCCTTACTTCGAGTAGTACTCGACGATGAGCTGCTCCTGGAGCGGCACATCGATCTGTGCGCGCTCCGGCACCCGGTGAACCAGGATGCGAAGACGGTTGGGGACGACCTGCAGCCACGGAGCCACCGGACGATCGCCGTAGCTCTCACGAGCGATCTGGATCGGCAGGGTCTGCGCGGACTTCTCGCGGACATCGATGATGTCGTACTGCGAGACGCGGTAGCTGGGGATGTCCACTCGCTTGTTGTTCACGAGGAAGTGGCCATGGGTGACCAGCTGGCGTGCCTGACGACGCGTACGTGCGAGACCCGCACGGTAGACGACGTTGTCGAGGCGAGTCTCGAGGATGGTCAGCAGGTTCTCACCGGTCTTGCCGGCGGCCCTGTTGGCTTCCTTGTAGTACAGACGGAACTGCTTCTCCATGACGCCGTAGGTGAAGCGAGCCTTCTGCTTCTCCTGCAGCTGGAGCAGGTACTCGCTCTCCTTGATCCGCGCACGGCCGTGCTGGCCGGGCGGGTAGGGACGACGCTCGAACGCCTGGTCGCCTCCGACGAGGTCGACGCGCAGACGACGCGACTTGCGGGTGATAGGACCGGTATAACGTGCCATTTTCTAAACCTTTCCTTCCCGCTAGACCCGACGCCGCTTGGGCGGACGGCAGCCGTTGTGCGGCTGAGGGGTGACATCGGAGATGGTGCCGACCTCGAGGCCTGCGGCCTGAAGTGAGCGGATCGCGGTCTCACGGCCGGAGCCGGGACCCTTGACGAACACGTCGACCTTCTTGACGCCGTGCTCCTGAGCCTTGCGCGCAGCGTTCTCGGCTGCGAGCTGTGCGGCGAACGGAGTCGACTTGCGCGAGCCCTTGAAGCCCACATGTCCCGAGGACGCCCACGAGATGACGTTTCCGGCGGGGTCGGTGATCGACACGATCGTGTTGTTGAACGTGCTCTTGATGTGCGCAGATCCGTGCGGGACGTTCTTCTTGTCCCTGCGACGCGTCTTCTGCGCCTTCTTCGGACCGGTACCGCGTGCTTTGGGGGGCATTACTTCGCCTTCTTCTTGCCGGCAATGGTGCGCTTGGGTCCCTTACGGGTACGCGCATTGGTCTTGGTGCGCTGTCCACGGACGGGCAGACCACGACGGTGGCGAAGACCCTGGTAGCAGCCGATTTCGATCTTGCGTCGGATGTCGGCCTGCACCTCGCGGCGCAGATCGCCCTCGACCTTGAGGGACTCGTTGATGTAATCGCTGAGCTTGCGCAGATCGTCGTCGCCGAGATCCTTGCTGCGCAGGTCGGGGCTGACGCCCGTTGCTGCGAGAATTTCCTTGGAGCGGGTACGGCCGACGCCGTAGATGTAAGTCAGTGCGATCTCCATGCGCTTTTCGCGCGGCAGATCCACACCTGCGAGACGTGCCATGTGGCATTTCCTTTTCTTGTCCGGAGGTCTGCTCCCAGTCCGTCCCCTGCGTCCTTCTCACCGCTGGGGTGGGAAGCGTCTTTCAACAAACTCAGTGGGGCCCCGGCCTCCGTGCCGGGGGTCTGCCGCAACGCGTGTGTTGCGGTTGGTGCTGGGAGGTCATCTTCTAGCTGTTGCCAAGCCGACGTGCGTGATGCTCGGTGGTTATCCCTGACGCTGCTTGTGACGCAGGTTGTCGCAGATCACCATGACGCGTCCGTTACGACGAATCACCTTGCACTTCTCGCAGATCTTCTTGACGCTCGGCTGAACCTTCACGTCGTTGATCTCCTGTGTGTAGCTCGGACGCGCTGCGAGCAGCGGACCGAGCATGGTTCTCCCCGACCGGACATGGCCGAGGAAGCTCTTACTTGTAGCGGTAAACGATGCGTCCACGCGTGAGGTCGTAGGGCGAAAGCTCTACCACGACGCGATCCTCGGGAAGGATGCGGATGTAGTGCTGACGCATCTTTCCGCTGATGTGGGCGAGTACCTTGTGGCCGTTTTCGAGCTCAATGCGAAACATCGCATTGGGCAGCGGTTCGACAACTCGGCCCTCTACCTCGATAGCACCGTCTTTCTTGGCCATATCCTCCGCGATCCTGGCTCTCACACCTGGTTGATTGCATCTGTTTCCGTTACCGTGATGCCCACTGACCGACTCCTCGGAACCGAGTCGGAGTATCGCCGGACGGCCGCACAGCCCTCGAGGCATGCGGACATCCGGTACGCAGGGCGCACCGTCGATCTATGTTACCGGCAAAGACACATCTGGCCAAATGCGCGCGAAGCGGGCACGAAGCGCGTCGGATGGCGACGTTAGATTAACTGAGCTAACCTTTCGTCCGCCCGCCATCGTTCAGCCACCGAGCCCGCAAGGTGCCCTCTTGAGTTCCAACCCGTCCGGCCCAGCCGTCTCCGTGATCATTCCCGTACACAACGCCAGAGATGTGCTCGACGAGCAACTACGCGCGCTCGCCCACCAGGACTACGACGGCCCGTTCGAGGTCGTCGTCAGCGACAACGGCTCGACCGACGGAGTGCGCGAGTTCGTGCAGGACCACGCACTACGGGCCCGCTTGAATCTGAAGTACGTCGATTCGTCCGGCACCCCGGGCGCGTCGCATGCCCGCAATCGCGGTGCGGAAGCAGCCGAGGGCCCACTGCTGGCCTTCTGCGATGCCGACGACGTCGTACACCCGACATGGCTGCGGCGCATCACCGCCGAATTGAACAGCTACGACCTCGTGGGAACCGGCCTGAGCACCGAGGCGCTGAACTCCGAAGCGACGCGCGCCGCAGTTCCCTTCGCCCCACCTTCGAATCAGGGCAAGTCGCCCTTTCGCCCGTTCGTCATCGGGGCGAGTATGGCGTGCCGCGCGTCGACCTACCGAGATCTCGGCGGGATGTTCGAATTCGTTCATGCCAGCGAGGACATGGAATTCTCCTGGCGCGCACAGCAATCGGGTGCCCGCCTGCACTTCATAGCCGAGCCGCTGGTCGAATATCGTCTGCGTACCGGCTACCGGGACAATTGGAAACAGGCGGGGGCACTCGGATACGGATCGGCCCACGTCCGCGGAATGTATCGGGCTGCCGGATGCCCGCCGTTCCGAATCCGCACAATTTCCGTAGCGCTCCTCGCGCTCGCGGTACGAAACCCATTGCTGCCGACCGCACTGACTCGGATGCCGACTCGCCTCTGGCTGCGCCTGACGGCAGCCCACCTCGGACTCATCCGAGGGGGCCGCCGGTACTCGTCACTCACCTGGTGAGCGTTGACCTGGTAGTTCTAGCGAGGCCGAACCGTCAGGATTCGCGGACCGTCCTCGGTCACCGCGACCGTGTGTTCCCAGTGCGCCGCGCGTGAACCATCGGTGGTCACCACGGTCCACCCGTCGTCGAGAATGTCGGTCTCGTAGGTACCGAGCGTCAACATCGGTTCGATGGCCAGCGTGGAACCCACCACGAGTTCCGGGCCTTTGCCCGGCGCGCCCTCGTTCGCGAGGAACGGGTCCATATGCATTTCGCGGCCGATTCCGTGGCCGCCGTAACCGTCGACGATTCCGTATTTACGACCGTGAGCATCCTCGGCCGCGTGCGTACCGGACTCGATGGCGTGGGAGATGTCGGTCAGACGATTGCCGGGGATCATCGCTGCGATCCCGGCCTCCATGGAAAGCCTCGTCGCATCGCTCAGCAACGCATCGGCCTCGATGATGTCGCCGACGCCGAACGTCCACGCCGAATCTCCGTGCCAACCGTCCAGAACGGCACCGCAGTCGATGGACACGAGATCCCCGGCGACCAACAACTCGTCCGCCGACGGAATGCCGTGCACCACGCGGTCGTTCACCGAGGAGCAGATGCTGCCGGTGAAACCGTGGTACCCCAGGAAAGAGGGCACCGCACCGGCATCACGGATGACCGCCTCGGCAACTCGGTCGAGTTCGAGCGTCGAGACCCCGGGCTTGGCTGCATCCCGTACGGCGACGAGAGCGGCACCTACCACGGCACCGGCTGCCGCCATCGCGTCGAGCTCACCGGCGCTCTTGAACGGGACAACTTTTCGTTTACGGCCGAACGCCATTACTTGCCGTGGTCCTCGATGGACTTCAGCGCGCGGGCGTTGACTTCGTCCACCTCACCGATCGCATCGACGGTGACCAGCTTGTCGGAGTAGTAGTCCAACAGCGGTGCCGTCTCGTCGCGGTATACCTTGAGCCGATTACGGATGACGTCCTCTTTGTCGTCCTCACGGCCGCGCGCCAGCATGCGGTCCACGACGACGTCCTCGTCGACGACAAAGGACAGCACTGCATCGAGATGCGCGTTCAGGTCGGAGAGGATGTCGACCAGAGCTTCGGCCTGGCCGACCGAACGCGGGAAACCGTCGAGAAGGAATCCGTTGACGGCGTCGGGCTCGGCGAGTCGACTGCGCACCATGTCCACGGTGAGTTCGCTCGGCACGAGGTCGCCCGCGTCGAGGTACTTCTTCGCTTCCAATCCGAGCGGGGTCTTCTCGCCGATATTGGCGCGAAAGAGATCGCCTGTCGAAATGTGTGGCACGCCCAGCTTCTCGGAGAGGAGGACGGCCTGAGTGCCTTTGCCGGCACCGGGGGGACCGAGCAGAACAAGTCTCACTTGAGGAACCCTTCGTAGTTACGCTGCATCAGCTGGCTTTCGATCTGCTTGACGGTGTCGAGGCCCACGCTGACCATGATCAACACGGCGGTACCACCGAACGGAAGGTTTTGAGCTCCGCCCGAACTGCCGATGTCGAGGAACAGGTTGGGAAGCACCGCAATGGTGCCCAGGTACACCGCACCGGGCAGCGTGATGCGACTGAGAACGTAGTTGAGGTAATCGGCTGTCGGCTTACCCGGTCGGATGCCCGGGATGAATCCACCGAACTTCTTCATCTCGTCGGCCCGCTCTTCGGGGTTGAACGTGATCGCCACGTAGAAGTACGTGAAGAAGACGATCAGCCCGAAGAAGATAGCGATGTACACCGGGTTCGCCGGGTTCACCAGATACTCGTTGATGATCCGCTGCCACCAGCTCGGATCGGTTGCGGTGCTGGCGGACGTGAGCTGGGCGATGAGATTTGGTAGGTAGAGGAGCGAGGACGCGAAGATCACCGGGATGACGCCGGCCTGATTGACCTTGAGCGGCAGATACGTGGACGAGCCGCCGTACATCTTCCGGCCGACCATGCGCTTGGCGTACTGGACCGGGATTCGGCGCTGACCCTGCTCGACGAAGACCACACCGGTGATGATGAGGAACGCTGCGAAGCAGACGAACCCGAAGACCAACCCGCCGCGGCTCTCCAGAATCGAGTTGCCCTCGGACGGGATGCGCGAGGCAATTCCGGCGAAGATCAGCAGCGACATTCCGTTGCCGACACCGCGCTCGGTGATGACCTCGCCGAACCACATCACGACGGCTGCGCCTGCAGTCATGACCAGCACGATGATGACGAGCCCGAAGATGGACTGGTCGGCGATGATGTCCTGCTGACATCCCTGGAGCAACTGGCCGCGCGAAGCGAGGGCCACCAGGCCGGTCGCCTGCAGGATGGCCAGTGCGATCGACAGGTAACGCGTGTACTGCGTCATCTTGGCCTGGCCCGACTGTCCCTCCTTGCGGAGTTCCTCGAACTTGGGGATGACGACGGTGAGCAGCTGCACGATGATGCTGGCGGTGATGTACGGCATGATGCCGATCGCGAACACCGAGAGCTGGAGGAGCGCTCCACCGGAGAACAAGTTGATCAACGAGTAGATGCCCGCCGAATCTCCACCGGAGACCTGGTCGATGCATGCTCGGACATTGGCGTAGTCGACACCCGGCGACGGCAGTGTTGCACCGAAGCGATACAGGGCCACCAGACCGAGCGTGAAGAGGATCTTCCGTCTCAGGTCAGGAGTCCTGAGGGCCGACACGAAGGCGGAAAGCAAAGATCCTCCTGGCACGACTGCGTTGACGCCGCGAGTGCTTCGTCGGGAGCAACTGATGCTTCCGTGAGCCTCACGAGCATGGACTGCGGACGACATGCGTCGACCGCATCGATACGAACTTCTCTGAACTCTAGAACTCTAACAGTGCGCATCGACCGGACCGACGGTCAGTGTTGGACCCTGGCCGATCGGTCGACACACACGACATTCCGTGTAGGCAACGATGGCCGCAGCTCAGCTACGAGAGCTGTGGCTGCGGCCATCGTCACGAACTGCTGCTCGACGCGCTGCTACTCAGCACATCGAAGCAATGCTCATACCTCGGTTGCAGAACCGCCGGCAGCGGCGATCTTTTCCTTGGCGGAGCCCGTGAACTTGTTGGCCGAGATATCGACCTTCACGGTGAGGTTTCCGTCTCCGAGAACCTTGACGAGCTCGTTCTTGCGAACAGCTCCCTTGGCGATCAGCTCGGGGATACCGATCTGACCACCCTCGGGGAATAGGCGCTCGATGTCGCGCAGGTTCACGACCTGGAACACGACACGGTTGCGGTTGGTGAAGCCCTTGAGCTTCGGGAGCCGCATGTGGAGGGGCATCTGGCCACCCTCGAAGCGTGCCGGCACGTTCTTGCGTGCGCCGGTTCCCTTGGTACCGCGACCTGCGGTCTTGCCGCGCTTGCCACCTTCACCACGGCCGACGCGAATCTTCGTCGACTTGGATCCGGCTGCGGGGCGCAGGTGGTGCAGTTTGATGGTCATGGTTAGACCTCCTCAACAGTTACGAGGTGGCGCACCGTGTTGACCAGTCCGCGGTTCTGCGGGTTGTCCTCGCGGACGACCGTCTGGCGGATGCCCTTGAGCCCGAGAGTACGCAGGCTGTCACGCTGGTTCGCCTTCTGGCCGATGGTGCTCTTGATCTGAGTGACCTTCAGCTGAGCCATTACTTCACCGCTCCTGCCTGTGCGCGTGCGCGCAGCATTCCGGCGGGTGCAACCTCTTCGAGGGTCAGGCCGCGGCGAGCCGCAACTTCCTCGGGACGCTGCAGACCCTTGAGGGCTGCGACGGTCGCGTGCACGACGTTGATGGCGTTGTCGCTACCGAGCGACTTCGACAGCACGTCGTGGACACCGGCGCACTCCAGCACTGCGCGAACAGCACCACCGGCGATGACGCCGGTACCGGCGCTGGCCGGACGCAACATGACGACGCCGGCAGCGGCTTCGCCCTGGATGGGGTGGGTGATGGTGCCGGCGATCATCGGGACGCGGAAGAAGCTCTTGCGAGCCTCCTCGACACCCTTCTGGATGGCCGCGGGAACTTCCTTGGCCTTGCCGTAGCCGACGCCGACCAGTCCGTTGCCGTCACCGACGATGACGAGGGCGGTGAAGCTGAAGCGTCGACCACCCTTGACCACCTTGGAGACACGGTTGATCGTGACGACCTTCTCGATGAAGTTCGACTTGTCCGCAGCGTTGCCGCCACGGCCGTTGTCACGACGATCGCGACCGCCACCACCGCGGTTGTCGCCGCGCTGGTTGTTGTCGCCACCTGCGTTGGGGCCACTGTTCTGTCCGGCGGGGCCGCTTCCGCCGTCACGCCGTTGACGTCCCGGCATCAGGCTGTCCTTCCGTTGTCAGTCATTGTCATCATCAGAACGTCAACCCGCCTTCGCGGGCAGCGTCTGCGAGTGCCGCGATGCGGCCGCTGTAGTTGTTGCCGCCGCGGTCGAACACGACTGCCTCGACGCCGGCTGCCTTCGCACGGCTGGCGATGAGCTCGCCGACCTTCGCGCTGACGGCCTTCTTGTCGCCATCGAGTGCGCGCACATCGGCTTCGATGCTCGACGCGCTGGCCAGCGTGTGGCCCGCCAGGTCGTCGATCAACTGCACGTGGATGTGACGCGAGGACCGGTTGACGACCAAGCGCGGACGCTCGGGCGTTCCGGAGATCTTCTTGCGAAGGCGGAAGTGACGACGTGCCTTCGACAGGCGACGCTTCGTCGAGACGTCGGTGCCGCGCGGTGTGCGCTTGACGACGTTCGCCTTGTCTGCTGTTTGCTGGCTCATATCACTTACCCGTCTTTCCGACCTTGCGGCGGATCACTTCACCCTCGTAGCGGATGCCCTTGCCCTTGTACGGGTCCGGACGCCGCAGACGACGAATGTTGGCAGAGATCTGACCGACCTTCTGCTTGTCGATGCCGACAACGGTGAATCGCGTGGGCGACTCGACCGTGAACGTGATGCCCTCGGGTGCTTCGATCAGCACGGGATGGCTGTAACCGAGTGCGAACTCGAGGTCCTTGCCCTTGAGTACGACGCGGTAACCGACGCCGTGAATCTCCATCTTGGTGGTGTAACCGTTGGTGACACCGGTGATGAGGTTCGCGACGAGAGTGCGCGAGAGACCATGCAGCGAGCGACTCTTACGCTCGTCGTCGGGCCGAGTGACGGCGATGGTGCCGTCGTCGGCGCGGGCGATCTTGATGGGCTCGGCGACTGTCAGGCTCAGGGCACCCTTGGGGCCCTTGACCGCAACGTCCTGGCCGTCGATGGTGATATCGACGCCAGCGGGGACTGCGACCGGCAATTTTCCAATACGTGACATGGTGTGGCCTCCCCTACCAGACGTAGGCGAGGACTTCTCCGCCCACACCCTGCTTGGCAGCCTGACGCTCCGTGAGCAGACCGGTGGACGTGGAGATGATCGCCACGCCCAGGCCGCCGAGAACCTTGGGCAGATTGGTGGATTTTGCGTACACCCGGAGACCGGGCTTGGAGACGCGTCGCACGCCGGCGAGGCTGCGCTCACGGCTCGGGCCGTACTTCAGATCGACGATGAGGGTCTTGCCCACCTCGGCGTCTTCCGTGCGGTAATCGGAGATGTAGCCCTCGCGCTTGAGGATCTCGGCGATGTTCGCCTTGAGCTTCGAGTGGGGAAGCTTCACCTCGTCGTGGTACGCCGAGTTGGCGTTGCGCAGACGGGTCAAGAAGTCTGCAATTGGATCGGTCATCGTCATGGTGTGACCTGTGCACCTTTCTCGCAGCGGTTCCCATGCAGCACGCGCGGGCTGGTGCCTTGGGGTTCCGGAGAACCCATCGGGCCTGGCTCGTCACATCGTGGGCCTACAGCGAAGTGAACATGTCCTGACCGACTGTTGCCGGTCAGGGGTTGCGCTCCAAGCAATGCATCGCTGCACTGCCAGGTGTTACGAGCTTCCGCATGTTCAATGCTGACGTGCGGAGAACTCGAGGTTGCGTTTGTTGTATTGCAAGGACTCGCGTGCAGGCACGACGAAGCCCGGGCAACCGCTCTAGTGTAGGCATCGCGCACCCGAAGACCAAATCGCCTTACCATTGCGGGACAGCTCGGGTCCAGTCGGACACCCCGACGAGTACTTCTTCGCTAACGTCGGACCATGACGGACTCGAAGGCAGTCGACATCGACCACCTCACCCACACTCTGCGCGACCGCAACATCGTCGGCGTGACCATCGGCTGGGTCGACAACAACGGCATCGTCCGATCCCGCACCGTGCCCACCGCAGAATTGACTGCAGTCGCACGGCGTGGAGTGGGAGTCACCGCGGTGTTCGCGGTATTCGATTCGCATGACGGGATCACATTCGCCCACGGAGGACTGTCGACGCCGTCCGGCGATGTGCGGTTGATTCCGGTGATCGAGAGCGCGTCGAGCGTGGTCGCCCTGTCCGGACAGCCGGGGCTGGCCTGGGCGCACGGACGACAGGTCTCGGCGGACGGCACACCGTGGCCCTACGATCAGCGCTCAGTTCTCGAGCGGCAGGTGCAGAAGGCATCCGATGCCGGTTTCGAGGTACGGGCCGGATTCGAGATCGAGTTCGCCCTGACTCGCGAGTCGGACGGACTGTCCGCTCATCGCGGACCTGCCTACTCGGCGAACGCACTCCGCGATGTCGATCAATTCGTAGTACTGCTGCTCGAGGCGCTGTCTGCGAATGGCCTCGACATCGGGCAGATTCATGCCGAGTACGGCGGCTCCCAGCTGGAGATCGCATTGAGTCCACTCGATCCACTTGCTGCGGCCGACGCGCAGGTACTCGCGCGGCAGACCATCCACTCAGCGGCCAAATCCCAGGGCCTGAGGGCAAGCTTCGCTCCCCTGCCCTCGTCGAGCAGTGCGGGTAACGGATGGCACCTACACACATCACTGGTTCGCGACGGTCACAACGCTCTGACCGGCGACGGAGAGTACGGACTGTCCGACACCGGGCAGGCGTACATCGCGGGCCTCGTTCGAGAACTCCCGGGACTCACTGCCATCACGGCACCGAGTTCGGGGTCACTGCTGCGTCGTCGACCGGGGTACTGGGCAGGTGCCTTCGGATTCTGGGGCGTCGAGAACCGCGAGGCTGCAGTGCGACTCGTACCGGCCACGCCCCTTCTCGGCCCGGAACACACCAACGTCGAATTGAAGGCGTGCGACGCGTCCGCCAATCCGTATCTGGCGCTGGCCGTCACGATCGCGGCCGGTCTGGCGGGAGTGGCGGATTCGGCGCAGTTGCCGTCTCCGGTCCAGGAGGACGTAGGAGGTTGGGACGATGCTCGTCGGGATGCCGCGGGGATCTCCCCACTCGCGACGACCCACGCGCAACAGCGCAAAGACCTCCTGTCGTCCGCACTGGTCCGAGACGTGTTGGGCATGGAACTTCTGGGCGCGTTCGTCGCCTGCCGGGACGCCGATGCCACGTGGGCGGAGAGCCATACCGAGGACGAACTGCTCGAATCGCTGCGCTGGATCTACTGACGTGTTGCGACGGTTTGTCGGGGCAACCACAATCGTCTCGGCCCTCGATCATGCTCTGCCACAACCGGATCAACTCTGCGGACCGTTCTCGGCATCGGTTGCGCTGACGGCCGTCATGGGCGACGACGCACCGGGCGTGACGGCCCTCGCGGTCGCGTCGAGGTCAGCGATCTGGCCGGGTGCAATCGACTCGGCCCGTCCTCCCGGAACCCCCCGAATCACCGACGGGTGGGATCTACTGCCGAGAGCCGCATCGATCGACGCAGCCGGGACCACGGCAGCAGGTCTCACGGAGGGCATCGAGACCGCGACCGACCACCGCGTCGCCGTGGTTCCCATCGTGGGGCCCTCCGTCGAGAGATTGCGTCTGTTGCTCGACCATCTTGCCGACGGGCCTTTCCGCTTCGGATCGTTGGCGAATGTACATACTGCAGAGTTGACCGAATTCGACTGGAACGTAGGACATTTCGTGACCGTCTGGGGATTCGATCCAGTCGAGGACGTAGTGGCGATTGCCGACACCTACCGGGAACTCGGAGACCCGGACATGCCGCCTGGATGTAGAACCGTCTCCACCGATGCCCTCGCGTCGGCGATGTCCGAGCGTGGCCTGCTGCTGATCGTCGACAGCCAGGATCATCATGCGGCGGTGGATCTGGTCCGCTCTCTGGATCTACGACACGACGTGTGGTCGGTGTGAAAGTCAGGACCTGAGCAACGCAAAATGGGCGTGGGTTCCTTTCGGAACCCACGCCCATCAGCGTGGTGTGGTGAAGCCCGGAGGCCTCAGATCACCAGGAGCTCTTGCGAACTCCGGGAAGCTCTCCGGCGTGTGCCATCTCGCGCACGCAGATACGGCAGAGGCCGAACTTGCGGAACACGGAATGGGGACGGCCGCAGCGGTTGCAGCGAGTGTATGCACGCACCGCGAACTTCGGCTTCTTGTTGGCCTTGTTGACCAATGCCTTCTTCGCCATGGACTCAGTTCTCCTTGAACGGGAAGCCGAGGTGCTTGAGCAGCGCGCGGCCTTCTTCGTTGTTGGTTGCGGTGGTTACTACGGTGATGTCCATGCCGCGCGGACGGTCGATCTTGTCCACGTCGATCTCGTGGAACATCGACTGCTCGTTGAGGCCGAACGTGTAGTTTCCGTTGCCGTCGAACTGCGTGCCCGAGAGGCCGCGGAAGTCCCTGATTCGGGGAAGGGCAATGGAAACCAGACGGTCGAGGAACTCCCACATGCGGTCGCCACGGAGGGTAACGCGTGCGCCGATGGGCATTCCTTCGCGCAGCTTGAACTGTGCGATGGACTTGCGAGCCTTGCGGATCTCCGGCTTCTGGCCGGTGATGGCAGCGAGGTCTGCAACTGCGCCGTTGATCAGCTTGGCGTCACGGGCGGCGTCGCCGACACCCATGTTGACGACGACCTTGACGATGCCGGGGATCTGCATGACGTTCTCGTATGCAAACTCGGTGTTCAGGGCGTCTTTGATCTCAGCGCGGTAGCGCGCCTTGAGGCGGGGCTGTTCGCCCGCGATGTTCTCGGTGGTAGTCATCTCAGATGTCCTTCCCGTTCTTGCGGGAAACACGAACGCGCTTGCCGGATTCTTCGTCGGTCCGGTAGCCCACGCGAGTGGGGTTTCCGTCCGAGTCGACAACTGCGACGTTCGATACGTGGATCGGGGCTTCCTGAGTGACGATGCCACCCGAGGATGCGCCGCGCTGGTTGGCAGAGACCGCGGTGTGCTTCTTGATGCGGTTCACGCCTTCGACCAGAACCTTGGAGTCAGCGGGGTAGGCCTGAATGACCTTGCCCTTGGCACCCTTGTCCTTGCCTGCGATCACGAGAACGGTGTCGCCCTTGTGCACCTTCATTTACAGCACCTCCGGGGCGAGCGAGACGATCTTCATGAACTTCTTCTCACGCAGCTCGCGGCCGACCGGGCCGAAGATGCGGGTTCCACGGGGGTCGTGGTCCGGCTTGATCAGCACCGCAGCGTTCTCGTCGAAACGGATGTACGAGCCATCCGGACGGCGACGCTCCTTGACGGTGCGGACGATGACGGCCTTGACGACCTCACCCTTCTTGATGTTTCCACCGGGAATGGCGTCTTTCACCGTAGCTACGATGATGTCGCCGATTCCGGCGTAGCGACGTGACGAACCACCGAGAACGCGGATGCAAAGGATTTCCTTCGCGCCCGTGTTATCAGCGACGCGTACTCGCGACTCCTGCTGAATCACTAACTTCTCCTTGACCTGGATGTACGTACGTGCCGGATTTCCGTCCCGACACGCGCGGTCGGCTGCCGAGAGCGGGCGCACGAAGACACACCGCTGCCACAGGCAACCGGTCAAGTGTAGGGGAACGCCGATGCCAGAGCCAAATCGCCGTCACGGAGACGTGCTCGCCCCCTACGTGTCGGACCTTGTCGGTACGGTTCGGAGATGGGGCAACAGGGGTGGGCGGGGAGCAGCTGTGACCGGGAACGGTGAGACCGCAGGCTGGTGGTCGAGTCTTCCCGCAGATCGAGTGACTCGACTTCGCGGGGCGTCCGAACGCGAGCTCGCCGAATCCGCGAACCCGCTCCCCGCCGACGCACCTGCGATCGTCTTCTTCACTGTCGACGAGCCGGCATCTCGTCGTTCGGCAGACCTGGTCGAGATGGTGGTCACGTCGCTGGAGACCGCAGCGGTCCACTCGACCGCGCTATGGCTCCCCGAGTTCGAGCACAACGCAGGGACCTCCACGTTGGAGCGGCGTGCCGCTCGCACGTCCGCCGTTCGCCTGGCTGCCGACTCGGCACACTTCGGCCCCTACATAGCGGCTCTGGCCGAGTCGGCCTCCTCGGGACGGCCGATACGCCGAGCGGTGTTCACCGTCGAGACCCGCGCGGCAGGTTCGGCGCGAGCTCTCGCGGCAGCTCACGGCCGCGACGTTGTCGCTCTCGTGCTGGTCGTACCCGACGCCGTGGACGCCGACTTCGTGTCGACCGCAGCGGAATGGCTGTGTGCTCACGCACGGGCGGGCGTGTGGCTCACCGGCGGTGGCTCGTCGAGGATGGACAGATTCCCGTCCGTATCGGTGCGCGCACCCGAAGTGCCTGCCGGCGTCAGCACTGTCCTCGATCGCTTCCGGCCGTTGAGCTATCCGCCGATCGCCGGGCACCCACACCCGGCGAGCGATCCGGAGAAGCGCCTGTACAGAGCGCTGGACCAGCACGAATGGGCCACCGGTCGAGAGCACAATCGCTCGATTCGGCTCGGCGAACTCAGCCGTCCGTTCACAGTCGACGTACTGTGGCGCACCGAGAGAGTCATCGTGGAAATCGACGGCGACGAGCACCGTGCCGCCCAGCGCTTCGCCGAGGACCGCGTGCGCGACAACCAGCTGCAGACACACGGGTACATGGTGTTGCGGTTCACCAACGCTCAGGTGATCGACGACCCGCACCGCGCTGTGGCTACCATCCGCGAGGCAGTATCGAGAAGACGATCGAAGGGGGATCCTCGATGAGTACCGAAGACCTGAACGGCACCGAAGCAGCAGTACTGCTCGTTCTGATGGCCGAAGCGAGTCCGGTGAAGAACAGCGCCCTCAAGGGACTCGGCCCCGAACTACCGAAGGCTTCCCGCGACAAACTGAAGAATGCGGGATTGATCGAGGTCGATTCTTCGGTGCGCCCGATGACCCTGGAGCTGACCGACAAAGGGTGGCGCACCTGCGGTGAGCTCATCGGCGGTGAACCACCGGCTCGGTCGACAGGCGCAGGCAAGGCCATGTTCACCGTGTTGGCAGGGTTACGTCGCTGGCTGGATCGCACCGACAGCCGTCCGGCCGATGTGTTCTCGCCCCGCGGGGACGAGACCGCCCCCCTCGACAGCTCCGAGAAGGCCGACAAGACCGTCGACATCGAGGCCTCGATTCGCACCGCGTACGCGTCGCTCGCACGTGAACCCGGTAGCACCGTTCGGCTGTCTCGCTTGCGAAACGAGTTGCGAGACATCCCTCGTGGCGATCTCGACGATGCTCTCGCACGGCTGCGACGCGCCGCGGACGTCTCGCTGATACCCGAGGAAAACCAGAAGACGCTGACCGACGAGGAACGCGCTGCAGCCGTCGTCGTCGGTAATCAGCAGAACCACCTTCTCTCGATCGAATCATGATGGGCGTGAACTCCACGATGACGGACAACGAGCAGATCCGGGCTCTGGAATCGGTACGGCTGAGCTGGGCCCCGACCCCCGACGACGTGTGGCGTTCGCAGTCCAACGTGCACGTTCCCGGCATGCACGAGCGGGTGTTCCTCGAGGTGATGAACGCCTACGACGACGCGGAGACGTCGGATGACGCCAGTCCGCTCGGAGTCGTCGTACGCGGGCCGGCCGGATCCGGCAAGACGCATCTGCTGGGGCAGGTGCGCGAGGAGGTGCAGCAGAAGGGCGGGTACTTCTTCCTGATCAGGCTGCTCGACGCCGCGGGCTTCTGGCGGTCGACTCTCATGGGGATGCTCGACGACCTGATGCGGCCCTCCGGCCAAGGATCCGACAGCCAACTCGCACTTCTGCTGCGTCGCTTGTGCACGATCGGTGACATTCCCGACGAACAACGCGCAAAGATCATGGGCGAGAACATGATCGACGCCGAGACGCTGAACGACTTCGTCACCGCCGTATACAAGGTTCACCCCCGACATCGGCGCACCTCGCAGCACACTCTGCGCGCCTTGGTGCTGTCCATCGCCCCCGATTCGGCCGTCCAGGATCTCGGTGACGCATACCTGCAGTCGATCGACGACGTCGATGCCGAAGAATTCTCGCCCTGGGGAATCCGCCGGGCCGAGCTCGGTCACCAAGGCATTGCCGAGAACATCTCACGGCTGCTGGCCATCACCGGTCCGACAATTCTCGCGATAGACCAGATCGACACGTTGGTCGCGCAATCCCGAACGGGATCGGATCAGGAGTTCGCCGACGCACAGGAAGACAAGGTCGTCGAGCAACTGGCGCACGGTCTGATGTCGCTGCGCGAAACGCTTCCTCGCACCGCGTCGGTACTCTCGGCACTGTCGAGCGCGTGGGAGTTGATCGCCGCCCGCGGCGTGGCACCGATGCGCGACCGCTTCCGAGTGACGCAGCCTCTCAAGCCGATTCCGTCGTCCGACATCGGACGCCTGTTACTGGGACGACGTCTGGCGGCGTGCTTTCTCGAGGCCGGCTTCACGCCTCCGCATCCGACGTGGCCGGTGGCACCCGACGCATTCGAGCAGGCCCCGGACTTCACTCCGCGGCAGCTGCTGATCGCGGTCGACCGTCACATCAGGCACTGCCTCGACACCGGCGTCGCGTCGGAGTTGGAGAGTTTCACCGACAAGTCCGGGCCCGCGGATGCGCAGGACCTCCCCAAAGCACGGGTCGACGAACTCGACATACTCGACGATCGCTACGCACAACTGCGCAAACAGGTCGACGTCTCCATTCCGCTGAAGCCCGACAGCGAGGACTCGATCGTCCCCGCACTCCTGTCTGCGGGCCTGACCGCATGGATCCACGAGCACCAGTCCTCGGACGACAGCCTTGCCCAGGACCCACCTCCGAGCGGCAAGCCTGCCCTGCATGCCAGGCTGCGACATACCGTCGACACCGATACGGACGACGAGGAGCACTGGTGCTTCCGCGCGGTCACCTCCGGCAACGCCAGGGCCGCGTTGGCCCGTGTGGAGCGTGCAGTGACCACGGCCGGCCTCAGGGCAGACATGCCGAAACGGCGACTTATCCTCATCAGAAACGACCCGTGGCCCAATGGCGCGAAGACCGAGCAGACCGTCGCCGCTCTGCGACGTGCAGGCGGCATTGTCGTGCCGTTCGGCGACGAGGACCGCAGGGCCTTGGCGGCTCTGTCGGTGCTGCTGGCCGAGAACTCCCCCGCTCTCACGTCGTGGTTGCTCGCGCGCAAGCCCGCACACGAGGTCGAACTGTTCTCCTCCGTGTTGCCTGCAGTCAGCGTCGTCGACGACGACACCGCATTGATCGAACCCGAGAACACCGTCGCGGCCGAGCCGATTGCGAGCCGCCGGCCGTCGATCGTCGCCGGTTCGGAAGTGAGTACCGGTGCGGACGTCGTGATCCAACTCGAAGCGCTCCGTAAGCACACAGCGATCTTTGCGGGTTCCGGATCGGGGAAGACGGTACTGATTCGCCGACTGGTGGAAGAATGTGCGCTGCAAAGTGTTTCGGCGATCGTGTTGGACGTCAACAACGACCTGGCTCGCCTCGGCACCGCGTGGCCCGAGGACGAACGGACGTGGCCGCCGGGCGACGAGGCCAAGGCGGCGGCGTATCTACGCGACACCGACGTCGTGGTGTGGACGCCCCGCAAGTCGGCGGGCCGACCGCTGAGCTTTCAGCCACTGCCCGATTTCGTCAGCGTTCTCGGTGATGCCGACGAGTTCGATTCCTCCGTCGAATCCGCATTGGCGTCGCTCGAGCCCGCCGCCGGCGTCCTGGGTACTTCCCAGAAGGCGAAACACGGCCGCGCAGTGCTGAAGTCGGCGCTCGATCTCTTCGGTCGACGCCCACAGGGCGGCACGCTGGCCGACTTCATCGACCTGCTCGAAGAATTGCCCGAGGACACCAGCGACCTGCGCGATGCCGTACGGATCGCGCAGGGACTGGCCGAAAATCTGAAGGCTGCCGTGGCCAACGACCCCATGTTCGCAGGGGCGGGCACCCCGGTCGACCCGGCAGTGCTGCTGACTCCGGCCGACGGAAAGAAGGCCCGAGTATCGGTGATCAATCTGGCGGGCCTGACCACCGACGAGCAGAAGCAGAGCTTCGTCAATCAGCTGCAGATGGGCCTGTTCTCCTGGATCAAGAAGAACCCGGCGGGTGACCGGCCGCTCGGCGGACTGTTCGTGATGGACGAGGCGCAGAACTTCGCCCCCTCCGATCGCACGACCGCAGCGACACACAGCACACTTGCGCTGGCGTCGCAGGCGCGTAAGTACGGTCTCGGTCTCGTGTTTGCCACGCAGGCACCGAAGGGGTTGCACAACCGCATCGCCGGAAACGCGTCGACGCAGTTCTACGGACTGCTCAACAGCCCGTCCCAGGTCGAGGCGGCCAAGGAGATGGCCCGCGTCAAAGGCGGCTCGGTACCCGATGTCGGCCGTTTGCCCGCGGGGCAGTTCTACGCTGCCGTCGAGGGCGCAGAGTTCCGGCGAACCGCCACTCCCCTGTGCCTGTCCTACCACCCGAAGAGCCCGCCGACCGAGGAAGAAGTCATCGAACTCGCGCGTTCCTGACAGCACGCGTCGACACTGGCACACTGGATCCGATGAAAAACCTCGCTCGCGGGGAGAACTGCCCCGCTCCGACCGGCCGGCTGACGGTGACACTTGCCGCCTCGACGTCGGTCGACGTATCCGCGCTGCTGTTGGGGCCGGACGGACGGGTGCGTTCGGACGCGGATCTGGTGTTCTACAACCAACCCGAGGGCGCGGGCCTCGAGTACCAGCGCGGGCCGTCCGGCCATCTCGTCTTGATCGATCCCTCCAGGATTCCAGCCGATATCGAGACCGTTGCCATCGCGGCATCGCTGGACGGTACCGGTCCGGCAACGTTCGCTGCCGCCGGCCCGACATCGGTGACCGTCTCCGACGCGTCGGGCGGTGCGATCGTCGGATTCACCGCCGACGCACTCGGCGACGAGAGTGCTCTCGTCATCCTGGAGTTCTATCGCCGCAACCAGCAATGGAAAATCCGGGCGGTGGGCCAGGGGTACGCCGATGGGTTGGCGGGCCTGGCCACCGCGTTCGGTATCAGCGTCGAGGACGACGATCCGCCCACACCCGAGGCACCGACGGCACCGCCCTCGCACCGAAGCGAAGCGATCGTGAATTCACCTGTCCCACAAGGAGCCCTGGCCATGAGAAGTGAACTGTTCGCGCCCGCCCACGCCGAAGTTCCCGGATCGGGGATTCAGAAACAAGGCAGCAAGATGTGCCGGGTCGGTATGAACGGCGAGATCATGGCTCGGGCCGGCTCGATGGTCGCGTACCAGGGCACTCTGCAGTTCGAGGCCAAGGGCTCCGGGGGTATCGGTCGAGCCCTCAAACAAGCCCTGTCCGGCGAAGGCGTCCCCCTGATGAAGGTCACGGGCCAGGGCGACCTGTTCCTCGCCAACGCCGCACAGGACGTCCATCTGATCGATCTCGACGGTACGGACGGGCTCACCATCAACGGGGCCAACGTTCTCGCGTTCGACTCCTCGCTGAGTTACGACATCAAGCGAGTCCAGGGTGCCGCTGCGGGTGGAAACGCGGGGTTCTTCAACTGTGTGTTCACGGGTCGGGGCCGTATCGCCATCACCACCGACGGAGTGCCGGTCGTCCTGAACGTCGACCAGCCGACGTTCGCCGACCCGCAGGCAGCAGTCGCGTGGTCGTCGTCTCTGCAGACGAGGGTGAAGAAGAACGACTCGTTCGGGCTCGGCACGTTGATCGGCCGCTCGACCGGAGAGAGGTTCACGCTGGAATTCGCCGGCCAGGGGTTCGTGGTGGTGCAGCCGTCGGAACAGCCGCCGGGTGGACTGGTCGGCGGTACCGGTGGCGGCGAGCAAGCAGGCGTCGGCGGAGCGCTGGGCGGCTTGCTGGGCAGGTAGGCCGCACGCTTCAGAAAGCACAAATGCCCGCCCCCGGGAAGGGAGCGGGCATTTTTGTGCAGGTCCTACTTGGCCTTTTCGAGAACCTCGACCAGTCGCCAGTGCTTCGTGGCGGACAGCGGACGGGTCTCCATGAGCTGAACGCGATCGCCTACGCCGGCGTCGCCCTTCTCGTCATGTGCCTTGACCTTGGTGGTGCGACGAATGATCTTGCTGTAGAGGGGGTGCTTGACCCTGTCCTCGAGCTCGACGACGATCGTCTTCTCCATCTTGTCGGATACGACGTAGCCGATCCGAGTCTTGCGGTTGTTGCGCTCTTCAGTCACAGTCTTTTCCTCGCTCATGCCGCGTCACCTGCAGTGTCCTCGGAAGGACCAGATGCCAAGCCGAGCTCACGCTCGCGCAGGACGGTGTAGATGCGCGCGATCTCGTGACGGACGGTGCGCAGTCGACGGTTGTTGTCCAACTGGCCGGTAGCCATCTGGAAACGAAGGTTGAACAGCTCTTCCTTCGACTCACGCAGCTTGGTGACCAGCTCTTCACCGGTGAGCTCGCGGAGCTCTGCGGCTGGGGTTCCGGTAGCCATCAGAACTGCTCCTCCCTGGTGATGATGCGTGCCTTGATGGGCAGCTTGTGGATGGCGCGAGTCAGTGCCTCACGCGCAATGGTCTCGTCGGGGTACGACAGCTCGAAGAGCACGCGGCCCGGCTTGACGTTCGCGATCCACCACTCGGGCGAACCCTTACCGGAACCCATGCGGGTCTCGGCAGGCTTCTTGGTGAGCGGGCGGTCCGGGAAGATGTTGATCCAGACCTTGCCGCCACGCTTGATGTGGCGAGTGATCGCGATACGAGCGGACTCGATCTGACGGTTGGTGATGTAGGCGGGCTCGAGAGCCTGAATGCCGTAGTCACCGAATGTCACCTGAGTTCCGCCCTTGGCGGCACCCGAACGCTTCGGGTGGTGCTGCTTGCGGTGCTTGACCCGGCGGGGGATCAACATGCGTCAGCCCTCCTGAGTGGGCTCGGTCGAGGCCGGAGCCTCGGTTGCGGATGCCGCGCGGCCGGCCTCGGTGCTGGTCGCCGTGGTGCCCGAGGCACCGCTGCGACGCGGACGAGTGGGACGCTCACGACGGGGACGGTCTGCACCGGCGGCCGGAGCCGCAGCGGCAGCGAGTTCACGCCGTCCGCCGACGATGTCGCCCTTGTAGATCCAGACCTTGACGCCGATGCGGCCGAAGGTGGTCTTGGCCTCGTACAGCCCGTAGTCGATGTCGGCACGGAGCGTGTGCAGGGGAACGCGTCCCTCGCGGTAGAACTCCGAGCGAGACATTTCAGCGCCACCGAGACGGCCGGAGCACTGAACACGGATGCCCTTGACGTTCGGCTGACGCATGGCCGACTGGATGGCCTTACGCATTGCGCGACGGAATGCGACGCGGTTGCTGAGCTGCTCGGCAACACCCTGGGCCACGAGCTGAGCCTCGGACTCGGCGTTCTTGACCTCGAGGATGTTGAGCTGAACCTGCTTGCCGGTCAGCTTCTCGAGCGCTCCGCGGATGCGGTCGGCCTCGGCACCACGGCGACCGATGACGATGCCCGGACGTGCCGTGTGGATGTCCACGCGAACACGGTCACGAGTGCGCTCGATCTCGACCTTGGCGATACCCGCGCGCTCCATGCCGGTGGCGAGGAGCTTGCGGATCTCGACGTCTTCCTTGACGTACTCCGAGTACTGCTTGTCTGCGTACCAACGCGACTTCCAGTCAGTGGTGATACCCAAGCGGAAGCCGTGCGGGTTGATTTTCTGACCCACTACTGAGCCCCTTCCTTGGACGCCTGGCCCTTACGACGGTTACGAGACGTTCCGCCGGTCTTGGGCAGGCTTTCGACGATCACCGTGATGTGGCTGGTGCGCTTGCGGATCCGGAATGCCCGGCCCTGAGCACGCGGCTGGAATCGCTTGAGGGTGGTGCCCTCGTCGACGAATGCAGTGGCGACGATCAGCGTGCTGGGATCGAGATCCAGGTTGTTCTCGGCGTTGGCGGCTGCGGACGCGATCACCTTGGCGACCGGCTCGCTCGCTGCCTGCGGCGCGAACTTGAGGATGTTGAGCGCGTCCTCGACGGAGCGCCCACGAACCAGATCCACGACGCGACGTGCCTTCATCGGCGTGACGCGAACGTGCTTCGCTACGGCCTTGGCAGTCGGATTGGCGGTGGGGGTGAAGTTGGTCATCGCCTCTTCGCCTTCCGGTCGTCCTTGATGTGACCCTTGAACGTGCGGGTCGGTGCGAACTCTCCGAGCTTGTGGCCGACCATCGAGTCGGACACGAACACCGGTACGTGCTTGCGACCGTCGTGGACGGCGAAAGTGTGACCGATGAAGTCGGGGAGGATTGTCGATCGACGGGACCAGGTCTTGATGACCTGCTTGGTTCCCTTGTCGTTCTGGACGTCAACCTTCGCGAGGAGGTGATCGTCTACGAACGGGCCTTTCTTCAGGCTGCGTGGCATTCTGAACTCCCTCCTAGCGCTTGTTCTTGCCGGTACGACGACGACGGACGATGAGCTTGTCGCTCGCCTTGTTCTTGCGGGTACGGCCTTCAGGCTGTCCCCAGGGGCTGACCGGGTGGCGTCCACCGGAGGTCTTACCCTCGCCGCCACCGTGCGGGTGGTCGACCGGGTTCATCACGACACCACGAACGGTCGGGCGCTTGCCCTTCCAGCGCATGCGGCCGGCCTTACCCCAGTTGATGTTCGACTGCTCGGCGTTGCCGACCTCGCCGACGGTTGCGCGGCAGCGCACGTCGACGCGACGGATTTCACCGGACGGCATACGCAGCGTGGCGTAGGGGCCTTCCTTACCGAGGAGCTGGATGCTCGCTCCGGCGGAGCGGGCCATCTTCGCGCCACCACCCGGACGGAGCTCGACCGCGTGAATGGTCGTACCCGTCGGGATGTTGCGCAGGGGCAGGTTGTTGCCGGGCTTGATGTCGGCATTGGCACCCTGCTCGATCGGCGAGCCCTGGGCGATGCCCTTGGGTGCGACGATGTAGCGCTTCTCGCCGTCTGCGAAGTGCAGCAGTGCGATGTTCGCGGTGCGGTTGGGGTCGTACTCGATGTGAGCGACCTTGGCCGGCACGCCGTCCTTGTCGTTGCGACGGAAATCGATGAGACGGTACGCACGCTTGTGACCGCCACCCTTGTGCCGGGTGGTGATACGACCGTGTGCGTTACGTCCACCGCGACCGTGCAGCGGGCGGATCAGCGACTTCTCGGGGGTCGAACGCGTGATCTCAGCGAAGTCGGACACGCTGGAGCCACGACGGCCCGGGGTTGTCGGCTTGTATTTACGGATTGCCATGAGTCTTCTCGTCCTCTATATCCGAAGAGTCCCAGTCGCTTACGCGACCGGACCTCCGAAGATCTCGATGGGCTTGCTGTCGGCGGAGAGCGTTACGAGCGCGCGCTTGGTGTCCTTGCGCTTGCCGTAACCGAACCGGGTCCGCTTACGCTTGCCCTGACGGTTCATCGTGTTGACGCTGGTCACGGTGACGTCGAAGATCTTCTCGACGGCAATCTTGATCTGCGTCTTGTTCGAGTCCGGGTGCACCAGGAACGTGTACGTGCCTTCTTCGATCAGTCCGTAGGACTTCTCGGAGATGACCGGTGCCAGCAAGATGTCGCGGGGATCGGCGATCGTGGTCACTTGCTTGCCTCCTCGTTCTTTGCAGGCCCAGCGATGAAGGTGTTCAGCGCTTCCACGCTGAAAACGACATCATCGGCGTTGAGCACGTCGTACGTGTTGAGCTGGTCGGGTGCGATGGGGTGCACGCCGTCCAGGTTCTGAACGCTCTTCCAGGCTGCGATGTCCTCGCGGCCGACCACGAGCAGGACCTTCTTGCGGTCCGAGATCTCGGCGAGGAACGTCTTCGCACCCTTGGTGGACGGAACCTGTCCGGCAACCAATTCGGTGATGACGTGCAGGCGCTCGCTGCGGGCCCGATCGGAGAGGGCTCCGCGCAGTGCGGCGGCCTTCATCTTCTTGGGGGTCCGCTGGCTGTAGTCGCGCGGCTGCGGTCCGTGGACCGTGCCACCGCCGACGAACTGAGGAGCGCGGGTCGAGCCCTGACGGGCGCGGCCGGTGCCCTTCTGCCGGTACGGCTTCTTGCCGCCGCCGCGAACCTCGCCACGAGTCTTCGTGGAGTGGGTTCCCTGACGAGCAGCTGCCAGCTGTGCGATGACGACCTGGTGCAGCAGCGCGATGTTCGCCGGTGCGTCGAAGATCTCCGCGGGGAGATCGACGGTGCCGTTGGTCTTGCCGCCGGCTTCCTTGACATCGAGCGTCAGCTTGGTCTCGGTGTTCTTCTCGAGGCTGGTCATGCCCGTGCACCACCCTTCAATGCAGACTTGACGATCACGACGTTGCCGCGACGGCCCGGGATCGCTCCCTTGATCAGCAGCAGACCGTTCTCGCTGTCCACCTTGTGGACCGAGAGGTTCTGCGTCGTGACGCGGTCGCCACCCATACGTCCGGACATGCGCATTCCCTTGAACACGCGACCCGGCGTTGCACAGCCACCAATGGATCCGGGACGACGGTGCACAGCCTGTGCACCGTGGCTCGCGCCCTGTCCCTTGAAGCCGTGACGCTTCATGGTTCCGGCGAAGCCCTTGCCCTTGCTGGTGCCGGTGACGTCGACGTATGCGCCGTCCTCGAACACTGCAGCCGTGAGCTCCTGGCCGACCTCGAACTGCGAGGCGTCGGCAACGCGAATCTCCACGATGTGGCGACGCGGCGTGACACCTGCCTTCTCGAACTGGCCGGTGGTGGGCTTGTTCACCTTCCGCGGGTCGATCGCACCGAATGCGACCTGGACGGCGCTGTAGCCGTCACGTTCCTGGGTGCGGATCTGGGTGACCACGTTGGGGCCTGCCTTGATCACGGTCACCGGAACGACGCGGTTGTTCTCGTCGAAGACCTGGGTCATTCCGAGCTTGGTGCCCAGAATTCCTGTCGCAGGCCGGTTCTTGTTATCAGTCATCGTTGTCTCCGCGCTCACTGGATGTTGACGTCGACACTGGCCGGGAGGTCGATGCGCATGAGCGCGTCCACCGTCTTCGGTGTCGGGTCGAGGATGTCAATGAGCCGCTTGTGAGTACGCATCTCGAAGTGTTCGCGCGAGTCCTTGTACTTGTGCGGCGAACGGATGACGCAGTACACGTTCTTTTCTGTCGGCAACGGCACCGGTCCGACGACGCGGGCACCCGTACGGGTGACCGTTTCGACGATCTTGCGCGCTGACGCGTCGATCGCCTCATGGTCGTAGGCCTTGAGCCTGATGCGGATCTTTTGTCCCGCCACGCTTAGTGTCCTTTTCTTGCCGCTTGGTCGTAGAACGGGCCGTTCGGCCTGCTCCACCTCGTCTGCACAGTCCCCGAGCCGGGGGAATCCCTCCGACTCGAACTGCCTTCGTGCACACACGACAGTGAAAAACGTTGACGACCAGGCGTGACCTGTATCCGTTGCCGCTCTTCATCTGTCATGGTTCTCCGGTCCACGCGGTCGGGCGTGTCGCGATTCCGCTCATTCTTCTGCGCTGAAACTTTCGCTTCAACCATCCGAGGGAGGAAACCCACACCGATCGAGCTGGTGGTCCGGACGCGCTCACGTGGAGCGCTGGTCTCATGTTCTGCTCAGCCGATCTCTCGATCGACTCACCTGGTTCAGGCCGCACGCAAGCGCGTCCCGTGTCCAGGCAACCCGACCAGTATGCCGCAGTATGCGCGACAGATCAACTCGGGGTCGATCCATACGCTCCGCACGACCTTACTCAGCAGTAAGGTAAGCCCATGAACACAGTCGCAACCACCACCGGGGCCACGTATCGAGCCTGGTCGAAGCTCCCGAACAACACTATCGGATCCACCGTGTTCTCGATCGGCATGTGTCTTCGTGTGCCCTACTTCGCGTCCGTGCTGCCGCGGGTGGTTGCGCTGGAACCGGGGCGCTGCGAGGTCACGGCCCCGAAATGGCTGGGGATCCGCAACCACCTCGGCACGTTCCACGCGATCGCCGCGTGCAACCTCGCCGAGGTTGCGATGGGGATGCTCGCCGAGGCCACCGTTCCGACGTCGCACCGCTGGATCCCCAAGTCGATGACCGTCCAGTACCTGACGAAGGCGACCACGTCACTGCGCGCGGTGGCAGAACTCGAGACCATTCCCGATTTCGCGACCATCACCGACGGATGCGAGATCGTCGTGCCGGTTGCCATCCGTGACACTGCGGGCGTCGAGGTGGTGCACGCCGACATCACGATCTGGGTATCTGCAGCCTCTCGTTGACATACTCGACCGATGGACACGGTGACGCGGTCGGAGCAACAGAACTCGGTAGTGGTGGTCGGGGGCTCGGGAGCCGTCGGCCGGCTACTGGTCGATCTCCTGCGCGGCGACGGCATGCAGGTCA
The DNA here is from genome assembly GCF_014905595.1 of Rhodococcus sp. NKCM2511. Taxonomy (NCBI): domain Bacteria; kingdom Bacillati; phylum Actinomycetota; class Actinomycetes; order Mycobacteriales; family Nocardiaceae; genus Rhodococcus; species Rhodococcus sp. NKCM2511. Next base: position 1,099,826 of record NZ_BNHJ02000001.1, read on the forward strand.
CCGTCGTCGACGCTCGAGCCGCTTCGGCATCGGTCGACGCCGCGACGCTCGTCGGCGACATCACCGCACCCGACCACCGCGTCACAGCTGCATTGTCGACTGCGTCGACGGTCGTGCTCGCTGTGCCCGAGTCCGTGGCACTGTCGGCCGATCTGACCGCGGTACGCCCCGACGCACTGCTGGTGGAAACGTTGTCGGTCAAGTCCGGCTACTCGCAGTACGCCGGCCGCGGTGGACACCTCGGCCCGACGCTGGGCATCAACCCGATGTTCGCACCGTCCCTGGGCATGAACGGACGCCCCGTTGCCGTCGTCGTGCACCGACCCGGCACCTCGGCCGACGCGTTCGTCGACAGACTGCAGCACTGGGGTGGCCGGACCGTTCTCCTCGACGCCGAGCGTCACGACCGACTCGCTGCGGCGACCCAAGCGCTCACCCACGCCAGTGTTCTCGCGTTCGGGCTCGCCCTGGCCGAGCTCGATCTGCCGTTCGCCGACATCGACGCCGTCGCTCCTCCCCCACACACGACGATGCTCGCCCTCCTCGCACGCATCACCGGTGGGGAGCCCGAGGTGTACTGGGACGTTCAGGCAGGTAACCCACACGCCGCGGACGCGCGGGCGGCGCTGCGCCGCGCGACGCAACTGCTCGGCGAGACCGTCGAATCCGGCTCGGAGTCCGAGTTCGCCGAACTGATGAACCGAGCAGGCAGCGCCCTCGGCAGCTCCGCCGGTCGCTATCGATCCGTCTGTGCCGAGTTGTTCGGTATCGTTCGAGGTTCCGGCGACAATTCGTGATCGCCGGTCCGGACGCGGAGGCGGGCACACGATGTTGGAACAGCCGACCTTGCCGGAGCACGACCCCCACGATGTCGTCGAGAGCGCGGTCGTAGCGCGGTTGGCGAAGAACTGGTCGCAGCGTGCCACCGTCAAGAAGCCCGAACCCCAGTTGGACGATTTGTTCGACACGACCAAGCGAGATTTCCCCGACGCCTTGATCCCGTTCGGAGAACACGACACGTTCCTCGGTGCCGAACCGGAACAGCAGGATCGGCTGCGGGCCTGGGGCTGGATCGCGTTCAACAAGAACGTGATGGATGTCGAGCAGCACGTTGTTCACCCGGGATTTTCGCTGCTCGCCCAGGATGTGTTCGAGACCGGGATGGGCGACACCCTCGCGGTCGCGGTGACTCAGGCCATGGTGGACGAGCAGTACCACACGCTGATGCACCTCAACGCCAGTGCGGCGACCCGTCGCGGTCGCGGTTGGGCGTTGTCCGAACGATCCCTGCCGTTCAGTTCCACCGTCCGTCGCCAGCGGACCGCTCAGGCGAAGAGTGACGACCCGTGGTCTGCGGCGATCAGCTCGCTCGCCTTCATGACGGTCGCAGAGATCTCCATCACGTCCTACCTCGATCTGATCGAGGACGACGACGTCATTCAGCCGATCAATCGGGCGACGGTCAAGCTCCACAATCGCGACGAGTACTGCCACGCATCGATTGCCGACGACATGGCGGCGATCGTCTTCGACAGGCTCGGATCCAACGATCGACAGAAGTTTCTCGACGGTCTAGTCGACGGCATGGATGCGTTCTCGAGCAGCGACTTCTCGACGTGGGCGCGCATTCTCGAACTCGAAGGTGTCCGCGGAGCCGAGGCCATGATCGCCGACGTCGAGGCCGACAAGAGCCGTCGAGCGCTGGTTCAGGACTACAGCGGACTGCGATCCCTGTGCCGAAAGCTGGACGTCGAGGACAGTATCGATATCGATTGGGGCTGACGGCAGAACATCTGCGACTGCAATCCACAGGTAACATTTCCCGGCAGTTCCCGTATCAAGTAGTGGCCCTCCCCTCCACGGGCCCCGGCACTGCCCCGGCCCCATTCACCCCACAGCTCGGAGATCCGATGTCGTCAGCTCAGCACGCAGCCGTACACGTGGAGGACGTGCACAAGTCCTTCGGCGATGTGCATGCGCTGCGCGGCATCAGCTTCTCGGCCGAGCGGGGAACCGTACTCGGCATCCTCGGCCCCAACGGTGCGGGCAAGACCACGACTGTCAAAGTGCTGTCGACGCTGATCGCGCCCGACAGCGGCCGGGCCTTCGTCGCCGGCCACGATGTTGCTGCCGACGCTCCCGCGGTGCGGCGGTCGATCATGATGACGGGTCAGTACGCCGCCCTCGACGACACTCTTTCGGGGCGCGAGAACATCGAATTGTTCGGCCGCCTCATGGGTCTGGACAAGAAGGCTGCCAAGGCTCGCGCCAAGGCCCTGCTCGACGAATTCGACCTGTCCGATACCGGCAAGCGTCCGGTCCGCGGCTACTCCGGCGGCATGCGCCGTCGTATCGACATCGCATGTGGCCTGGTCGTGCGTCCCGAAGTCGTGTTCCTGGACGAGCCGACCACCGGACTCGACCCTCGGAGCCGACAGGGTGTGTGGTCGTTGGTCGAGGCACTGAAGGCCCAGGGCATCACCGTGTTGCTGACGACGCAATATCTCGAAGAGGCAGACGTACTGAGCGACAACATCATCGTCATCGACAAGGGCACGGTCATCGCCGAAGGTACGTCCGATCAGCTCAAGGCCATGACCGGCGGTAGCTACTGCGAAGTGGTGCCTCTCGATCCAGGTCAGCTACGAGCAGCGGCCGAGGCGCTGGGTGAGATGGTGCCTCCGGCGGTGCACGCCGAGATCACTGCCGCATCCGACCGCCTGTCCGTGCCTGCCCCCGACGGTGCCGCAACCTTGTCCGAGATCCTCCGCCGTATCGACGCCCGTGGCATCGTGCTGGCCGACATCGCGTTGCGCCGCCCCTCGCTCGACGACGTCTTCCTCACCCTCACCGGCCATTCGCAAGCGAGCCCCACGCCGTGACGGCCACGACGCGAGGCGTCTCGAATACGCGTGCGGTCACCGCTCCTCGGACAACCACCGGGTCGACGACGCAGCAGCCCAAACGCCGGTCACGAACGCGGCCGTCCGGCTTCGTACAGTGGCAGGCACTGACCGGGCGTGCACTGTGGACGATGCTCACCCAGGGTGAGCTGCTGATCGCGGTCATCGCTCCGCTGATCTTCACTATCGGCTTCTACCTCCCGCTCAAGTTCGTGATGGGCCTGCAGGGCATCGACTACGCACAGTTTCTGATGCCGATCATCGTGCTGCAGGCAATGGCGTTCACCGCCATCTCCGCCGCGCAGAGGGCATCGACGGAGGCGATGAGTGGACTCAACTCTCGGTTGAAGACGATGCCCGTCGTACGCGGCGTCCCGCTGGTGTCGCGAATCTCGAGCGGTGTCGTCCGTTCACTGGTATCGCTCGTATCCGCACTCGGTTTCGGCTACGTCATCGGCTTTCGCTTCTCTGCAGGGTTCGGTCAGGCCCTGTTGTTCTGCGCGCTCGCCATGCTGATCAGCACCACGTTGTCGATCGGTGCCGACGCAATCGGAACGCTGTCGAAGAGCCCCGAAGCGACCAGCCAGGTGTTGACCCTGCCCCAGCTCATCCTCGGCATGGCCTCGTGCGGATTCGTTCCCGAGAGCGGCTTCCCGGAACTCATCCGACCGTTCGTTCGCAATCAACCGATTTCTCAGTTCTCGTTCGCTATGCGCGACATGGCCGAGGGCGGAGTCAGCTTCCAGGTGTTGTGGCCATCCCTCGCCTGGGTGGCCGGCCTGCTCCTGTTCTTCGTCCCGCTCGCCATCTGGGCGAGCTCGAGACCAGAATGACGAGTCCGAGATGACGATGACAGAAGCGTCGGTGAACGCTGCACGCGTGTCCAACCTGACCTTTCCCGAACCCAACATGGCTCTGCGAGAAGGGTCTGTTCGTGCGCTCGGGACACACAGCCTGATCCAGGCCAAACGACTTCTGATGCGATGGATGCGCGATCCGTCGACGATGATTCAGGCGTTGCTGTACCCCGCGTTGATGCTGGTCATGTTCCGTGTCGTGCTCGGGAACTCGATCTCCGCGGCCACCGGATCGCCGGCGATCTACGGCCAGGTGCCGATGATCGCTCTGGTCGGAGCCATGTTCGGTTCCATCGTCAGCGCTGTCGGCCTCAAGGGCGAACGAAAGTCGGGTCTGTTGGCTCGGTTCTGGACAACGCCCACTCACCGTGCGGCCGGCCTACTCGGCAGGATGATTGCCGAAGCAGTTCGGGTGCTCGTGACCACCGTGGTCATCATCTGTGCCGGTGTAGCGCTGGGGTTCAGGTTCACTCAGGGAATTCAGGCCGGCATCTTGTTGCTGCTGATTCCTGTCGTGTTCGGTATCGGGTTCGCAGTCATGGTCACGTTCCTCGCCACGGTGGCCGGCGACGCACCACTGGTCGAAGTGGTGTCGATCTTCTGCACGTTGTTGATGTTCTTCAATGCGGGGTTCGTCCCCGTCCTCGCGTATCCGCTCTGGCTGCAGCCGGTGGTTGCAGCGCAGCCGATGTCGGTTGCGGTCTCCGCGATGCGCGCGCTGGCACTCGGAGGGCCCGTCATGACTCCGATTCTCCAAACTCTCGCGTGGTCTCTGGGAATGGTCGTGATCTTCCTCTACCCTGCGATTCGGGGGTACAAGAAGGCATCTGCGTCGGGCTGATCGCGTCGCCCGGGCCGACATTTCTACGTTGGGGGATTCGTTGTGGTCGACCGGGCACGACCTGAGCATCCGTCGGTATCGGTGATCATTCCTGTCGGTGGCCTCGATCCGCACTTGGACGCACAGTTGCAGGCTCTGGCCGATCAGGATGTCGGGTTTCCGTTCGAGGTGCTCGTTGCGGACAACACGCGAGGCGGGGACCTCGGCGAATACGTACTCACCCATCCTTTGCGAGAGCGGCTGCGGCTCAGGTCGGTCGATGCTTCCCGCGAGACCGGAGCGGGTTACGCACGCAACTGCGGTGCCCGAGAGGCGTCCGGCGATCTGTTGGCGTTCTGCGACTCGGACGATGTCGTGCACTCGTCGTGGCTCACCACGCTCGTACAGGAGGCGTCGTCGTTCGATGTTGTCGGTACTGCGGTCGAAACCGACACGCTGAACAGCGTCCGGGCGCTGTCGTGGACGCCCACGACAGCGCCGGAGAACCAGGGCCGCACCGACTTCCTGCCGTTCGCGATAGGCGCGAGTATGGCCTGCTGGGCATCGGTCTACAGCGATCTCGGCGGCATGGACAACCGCTACCGAGCAAGCCAGGATGTCGAGTTCAGTTGGCGGGCGCAACTGGCGGGTTACACCTTGGGGTTCAGTACCGAGGCAGTAGTGGCGTATCGACTGCGTGACGAGCTACGCCCTCTCCTGCGCCAGTCTTTCCGCCTCGGGTTCGGCTTCGCCAAGCTTCGCGGAATCTACCGGCCTCAGGGGTGCCCGGCACTGAAAGTGCGCCGAGTCGCGTCCTGGTGGATGGCGCTGCTGCTGCGCAATCCCCTGCTGCCGACGTCGCTGACCGGGATGTCACGCGGCCATTGGCTGCGTGCGTTCGTCATCCGGGTCGGCGAGCTTCGCGCAGGAATCAGATACGGAGCCATCGGTTGGTGATGTCCACCACACGGGCTCGCCGACCGGCCTGCCCGACCGGCACCCTTGACCTGCACGCCTGTTACGCCTGTGTGTCCGGCTGTTACGGTCGGTGACGCAGATGCAGGTGACAGCGGCGGATTCCGACGCCCCGGACGAGATAGAGGCCATGCCGAAGAAGTTCACGAGAGTATTGCCCACGGCGATTGCTGTCGCGGTGGCCGGTGCCCTGTCCTTCACCGGGACGGGCACAGCGGTCGCTGCGCCCTCGCCCACCGGAACCTCGGTTTCTGCCACGCCTACCCTCGAGGGTGCCAACGACTTCGGCTGTGTTCCCAGCGCGGCCCATCCCCGTCCGGTCGTGCTCGTCCACGGAACCAAGATGGATGCGTCCACGTGGAAGATCCTGGCACCGCAGCTGAAGAGCGAGGGTTACTGCGTCTTCGCACCCAACTACGGCGGAGTATCGCTGCTGCTCGACCCGGGCACGACCATCTGGGGCTCCGGCGACATCGCTGAGTCGGGCCGTCAGATCGGCCGTTTCGTCGACGAAGTACTCGCGGCGACCGGTGCCGAGCAAGTCGACATGGTCGGCCATTCGCAGGGTGGCACCGCCACTCGGCAGTACATGAAGTTCGATGGCGGCACCGATGCGCAGGACCCCGCCCGCAACAAGGTGCACACACTGGTCACACTGGGTGCCACCAACCACGGCACGACCTTCGGCGGTTTGCAGCAGCTCTCCGAACTGCTCACCTCGCTCGGCCTGCCCGGCGACGCACTCACCCCCCTGACATACAACATGGCGGGTGCCCAGCAACTCGTCGGTTCGACGACGCTGACGAGCTTGAACGAAGGCGGAGACGTCGAACCAGGGGTCGAGTACACCGTCATCGCCACGCGCAACGACACCGTCTCGACACCGCCCGCGAACACCTTCCTCAAGTCCGGCGACCCTGCGATGGTGCACAACGTCTGGGTTCAGGACGTGTGCCCCACGGCGACGACGTCCCACGTCGGTCTCGTCGCCGATCCCGCTCCCCTGTACATGGTGAAGACCGCACTCGATCCCGATTACGCAACCACCACGCCCGCACCCTGCTGAACATTCTCCACACGCAACGACGAAGGCCTCACGACACGATGTCGTGAGGCCTTCGTCGTTGCCGAACGGACTACCGGTGCAATTCCGCGTCCAGCACGGGCCCGATCTCGGTCGATGCCGGCGACGACGCCATCTGCCAGTGGGTCGAATGGACCGGGACGACCGTCACGCCCTCGCTCAGCGCACCGCGCCACGTCGCCGCCGCCACGTTGCCCGTGGGATCGTCGGTGACCGATGCGAACAGCAGCGCTCGTCCTGTGAAGGTCTGTGGCACATAGGTTTCGATGAGCTCTGCCGATTGTGCGATCCCGTCGAGGATCCCGGCGACCCGTTCGCGGGAAATAGAGTCGAAAGGTGCCGGCATCGACTTCAACAGTTCGGCCACGGAGTCGACCGTGAGTTCACCGATCTCGAGGTGGTTGTCCGCACCGACACCCAGCCCGCCGAGAATCTCGTCCGCCGATACCGGCCTGTCGACGAGGTGGTCCGACCCACCCGCAACGAACGAGTCCATCATGGCCAACGTCGAGACCTCGTGGCCCTCACGTTGCAGTTGCACGGCCATCGCATGCGCGATCAGTCCGCCCATGGACCACCCCAGCAAGTGATACGGGCCCGACGGTTGCACGGCGCGAATCTTGTCCACGAATACCGCAGCCCACTGTTCTATCGACTGCGGCACAGGTTCTGCACCGGACAGCGCGGGCGACTGCAATCCGTAGATCGGACGGTCGTCGCCGATGTGTGACGCCAGGGCACCGAAGGCCCAGGACAGACCCACGATGGGGTGGATACAGAACAGCGGGGCCGAAGAACCGCCTACCCGTAGAGGTATCAGGACCTCGAGCCCGCTTGCTTCCGCTCCGTCGACTCTCGATGCCGTGGCAGCAGTGATCCGTGCCGCAAGGGAGGCAACGGACGCGTCCACGAACAACCAGTTCAGAGGAACAGGCCGACCACCGAGGGCCCCCTTCAGCGCGGAGACCAACTTGACGGCCAGCAGCGAGTTGCCGCCGAGCGAGAAGAAGTCGTCGTCGAGTCCCACGCGTTCGACTCCCAGAACGTCCGCGAACACACCGGCAACAGCTTCCTCCACCGGTGTCTGCGGCGACCTGAACTCGCGGGTCTCGAACTCCGGACTCGGCAGCGCCCGACGATCCAGCTTTCCCGCAGCGTTGAGCGGTAGAGCGTCGAGCACCACGAAGGCCGACGGAACCATGTAGGACGGCAGCGCAGAAATTGCCTCCGCCCGAACGAGCTCGACGTCGATGTCGGTACCGGGAGTAGGAACCAGGTACGCCACCAACGACTCACCGACCGCCGAGTGCGACACCACGACGACAGCCTGACTCACCGACGACCGCGCCGTCAGCGCAGTCTCGATCTCTCCCAACTCGATTCGCTGCCCACGGAACTTGACCTGAAAATCGGTGCGACCGATGTACTCGAGCCGATCGGCATCCATCGACCACCGCACCAGATCACCGGTCCGGTACATCCGCGTCCCCACGCCGTCGAACGGGTTCGCCACGAACCGCTCCGCCGACAGGTCCGGCCGCGCAACGTAACCCCGCGCCAACTGCACACCCGCCAAGTACAACTCCCCCGGAACGCCCGCCGGTACCGGATGCAGACGCGAATCCAGCACGTGCACCGAGGTGTTCCACTCGGGCACACCGATGGACGCCGATCCGGACCCCGCCCCGTCCTCGGAGACATCGCGATAAGTGACGCTGACCGCCGCCTCGGTAGGCCCGTACAGGTTGTGCACCCGCGCATCCGACACTGCCCGCCAGGCATCGACGGTACCCGCGGGCAGCGCCTCACCGATGACGAAAACATGTCGCAGCGTCGAGATCGACTGCGCCGACACCGCTTCGACGAACACCGTCAGCATCGACGGCACGAAGTCCGTCACGGTCACCCCGTGCCGCGCGATATCGGCGGCGACCGCCTCGACGTCACGCTGCGCGCCCGGGGCCGCCACGATCAACCGACCGCCGGTTCGCAGCGGCAGGAAGAAACCCCACAGCGAGACATCGAACGTCGTCGCCGTCTTCTGCAGGTACACATCCGACGCATCGAGACCGTATTCCTGCGCCATCCACGCCATCTGGTTGACGATGGCCCGGTGTTCGATCGCCACGCCCTTCGGACGACCGGTCGACCCGGACGTGAACAACACGTACGCCAGGTCGTCCCCGGCGGCGCGCGGAAACACCACCGACCCGGACGGCTCCGGTGGATCGGTGATGTCGACGACCGGAACAGCGGTCGCGGTGACGAAACCATCTCTGGCCGTGGACAACACGACCACCGGGGCGGCCGTGTCGAGAATGTAGTCGTTACGTTCGGTCGGCTGATCCGGGTCCACCGGAACGTACGCCGCGCCCGATCGCAGCACCGCATACATGCCGACGACCAACTCGACGGACCGCCGCATCGCGAGCCCCACCAGAACACCTGGCCCGGCACCGTGCTCCTGCAACAGCTGCGCAGTCGCGTCCACCCGAGCCGAGAACTCCCGATACGTCAGCGACCGTTCGCCGAACACCACCGCAACCGCGTCGGGCGTGTCGGCCACCACGCGATCGAAGCCGTCCAACAACACCTCGGCGGATTCGATGGCCACCTCGTCGCCGTTGCCGCGCACCATGATTCGTTCGCGCTCGGCCGAATCGAGAACGTCGATATCACCGACCACGACATCCGGACGGGCGGTCACCGCCTCGAGTACAGCCACCAACCGTCGCCCGAACGACGCCACCGTCGACTCGTCGAACAGATCCGTCGCGTACATCAGCTCGCCGGCCAGACCTGCGCCGTCTCCGAGTTCGGTGAGCGTCACCTGGAGATCGAACTTTGCCGACGCCGCCCCGGACCCGAATGTCTCGACGCCCAGATCGGGGAGCTCGAACGATCCCTGAGAGAAGTTCTGGAAGAACAGCGCTACCTGGACCAGCGGGTGCCGCCCTTGCGAACGCACCGGATCGAGTACCTCGACAAGACGCTCGAAGGGTACGTCCACATTGTCGAATGCCTCCAGGTCGGAGGTACGTACGGCATCGAGTACCGCACCGAACGAGGCGTCTCGAGCGATCTGCGTTCGCAGGACCACCGTGTTGACGAACATGCCCACCAGGTCGTCCAATCGTGCGTCGCCGCGACCACCCACCGGTGCTCCCACGGCGATGTCGGACGTCCCGGACAACGTGGCCAGCAGCACCGCCAACGCTGCGTGCACCACCATGAACGCGGTGGCGTCGTGCTCGCGTGCACACTCGAGTACGCGGGTGTGCAGTGCAGCGTCGATCTCGAACGCCGTCACCGCCCCCTGTCCCGATGCGACCCGCGGGCGCGGCCGGTCGGAGGGCAGATCCAACTGCTCGGGGAGGCCGTCGAGCGTGCGACGCCAATAGTCGATCTGCTTGCGGGCCAACGACTTCGGGTCCGATTCGGAGCCGAGCATGTCGAGTTGCCAGAGTGTGTAGTCGACGTACTGGACCGGCAGCGGTGCCCACTGCGGTGCCGATCCGCCGTGCCGCGCGAGGTACGCAGTCATGACGTCGCGGGACAGCGGGGCCATCGAGAGCCCGTCCGCCGAGATGTGGTGTGCAACGAAGGCCAGCACGTACTCCGGTGCTGCACCGGCGGGGTCCGTGATGTGGAACAGCCGGACACGAAACGGGATCTCGACGGTGACGTCGAATCCCCGGGTGAAGAACTGTGTGACCGCAGCGAGCGCGTCGTCACGAGCGATGCGGACCACGTCCATCCCGACGTGCGTCTCGGCCTCGTCCCGCACCTGTTGATACCCGACACCGTCGATCTCCGGGTACACGGTGCGCAACGATTCGTGTCGACCGACCACGTCCCCCACGGCAGCCTGCAGCGCGTCGACATCGAGTTCTCCGCGCAGCAACAGAGCGACCGGCACGTTGTTGAGGGCGGAGTCGGTGTCGAGGCGGTTGAGAAACCACATTCGCTGCTGTGCGGACGAGAGCGGGATGCGCTCGGGCCGCTGCCTCGACGTGTCCAGCGCAGCTCGAACCGGACCGTCCGCCGAATCGGCGGCCTGCGCCAAGGCCTCGACGGTGGAGGACTCGAACACCGAGCGCGCCGGAACATGGACGCCCAGAGCCGAACCCAATCGAGCCGCAAGCTGTGTGGCGATCAGGGAGTTACCCCCGAGCGCGAAGAAGTCGTCGTCCAGGCCGACCCGTTCGACCCCGAGCAGCTCGACGAAGATATCGGCCACCACATGTTCGGTAGTGGTCGACGGGGGCCGGAACTCCGCGGCCTCGAACACCGGTTCCGGCAGTGCGTCTCGGTCCAGCTTGCCGGTGGGAGTCAGCGGGATCGAATCGATCCGTGTGATCACCGAGGGCACCATGTGCGCAGGCAGACTCCGCCCGGCCTCGTCCAGCACCCGGTCCAGGTCGACGTCCGTCCCTGCCACCGGCAGTACGTACGCTGCGAGAACGGTTGCGCCGGTGGGACTGCGGTGACCGAGGGTCACCGCGAAATCGACCCCGTCCTGCGCTGTGAGAACGGCGTCGATTTCACCGAGTTCGATTCTGAAGCCTCGGATCTGGACCTGAAAGTCGTTGCGGCCCAGGTATTCGATGGCCCGTCCGGACGCCGCTTCCCGCCAGCGCACCAGGTCACCGGTGCGGTACAGTCGGCTCTGTTCCGAGTTACCTTCGGCTGCATACGGATTGGCGACGAAACGCGCCGCGGTCAGCGCGAAGCGTCGATGGTATCCCCGCGCAAGGCCGGCACCGGTCAGATACAGCTCCCCCGGCACCCCGGCGGGCACCTGCCGCAACCGGTCGTCGAGCACGTGGTAGCCCATGTCCTTGGTGGACGGCCCGAGCAGCACGGCTTCGCCCGCGTTCAAGGGTGGCGAGATGTTGCACACCATCGACGCTTCGGTGGGGCCGTAGACGTTGTGAAAACGTCTGCCCGGTGCCCACTTCGACATCAGTTCCGAGGTGAAGGCCTCGCCGCCGATCGCGAGCACTCGCATGTCGGGCACCTCCGCCGGATCGAGTGAGGCCAGCGCCGCCGGGGTGATGAACGCATGGCTGACGCGGTGGTGGCGGAGCATGTCACCCAGATCGGAACCGCCGTAGACACCGGGCGGGACGATGACCATCGTCGAACCTGCGCCCACAGCCATCAGTAGCTCCAGCACGGACGCATCGAAGCTGGGGGACGCGAAATGCAGTGTGCGCGAATCGGAGTCCAGCCCGTAGATCTCGACCTGAGTGGAGGTCAGCGGTGCCAGCCCGGCGTGGGAGACGGCGACGCCCTTCGGCAGACCGGTCGAGCCGGAGGTGTAGATGACGTACGCGAGCGTGGACGGGCGAATCGGTGCCCGTCGATCGTCCGCCACGACGGGATCGTCGGACAACCCCTGGAGTGCGCCTTCGGTGTCGGACGAGTCGAGACTGATCCACGACACCGACGTCGGCATCGCCTCTTCGAATTGTGTTGCAGTGACACCCATTCGCACGCCGGAGTCGTTCACCATGTGCGTGATTCGGGCGGCCGGGTAGTTGGGGTCGATGGGCACGAATGCAGCACCGGTCTTCGCCACGGCCCACACGGCCGTGACAGATTCGATCGAACGGGTCAGTGCCAGTGCCACGAAATCCTCGGGGCCGACCCCGCGTTCGATGAGCAGCCGGGCCAGCCTGGACGACCGGGAGTCGATCTCACGATAGGTGAGCGACCGGGTGCCGCACTCCACCGCTATACCGTCCGGGTTCTTTTCCACCGCCGCGGCGAGCAGAGTCGGTAGCGCGACCGTACGGGCCGGTCGCTGTCGGGTGGGTCGTGCACGGGTAGGCCTGGGGCGGCTCGACCGTCCACCCACTCGGCCGCCCGACTCGGACGGTGTACCGGTCGATCCATCCGAACTCATCTGAACTATGACTCCTCACCAGTGTTGCCCCGCGCTCGGTCGTGGACGACGCGTCGGCCGATCCGACCGTTCATCGTCCACGACGCGGCGAGCGTTGCAGTTCGCCTCACCTTATCGGGCGGCGGTTCCTATCGACCCGGGCAGACGATGCACCGGAATGTCGACACCGCTCATCTCGGCACCGTCACCGTCGACCGACACGATCGCAACGAGGTCCTCGATGTCCTCGGGTTGCAGTCGATCGACCGCGGCGATGTCTGCTGAGGCAAGGAACGCATGGGTGACCCATTCTGCGGACACGATATCGGCGGCGTCCTCGGCGGACTCCGTCCGATCGGTCACCAGGGCTGCACCTGCCGTCACGGCGACCACACCGGCCAGAACTGCTGCACCGGAATCGAACCGGGTGGGGACGGCCAGCCGCGAATCGAAGGCCACGGCCCACTCCGCCACTGCGCTCGTCGCCAGTGCTGCGAGTGTTCCGTGGTCGATCACGGTGCCGTCGTCGACCACGACCAACGCTGGGCTGTCGGGTCCCAGAACCGCCGTTCGGTCCGAATACGTCACCGGCCGCCCAGAACTCGCGGCAATGGCGTCGACGACGTCCGGATGCCCGAGGTGGATGGTCGTGACGGACCCGGCCCAGCTCGGCGCGTCGTCACCGTCCAGGACGAGGACGGACGCGCCTGCCCGCTGCAGAACGTCGGAAGAGTTCGACGGGGCGATCGGAGCCACCGCTCCGCCTGCCTTGGCCACCGCCCACCGCGTCACGACTGCCGCAACAGCGTCGGTGACGAAGACGCCGACCACGACTCCGGTTCGGACGCCACGTTCGATCAGTACCCGAGCCATACGTGAGGACTGCTCGTCGAGCTGACGGTAGGTGGTCTCGACACCGTCCGACGACAACGCGGGCGCATCGGGATCTGCGTCCACCGTCGAGGTGAGTACCTGCGGCAAGGTCACGTCCGACCGAACCGGTGCCGCAGTGGAGTCAGCGGTCTGCGGGGTCTCGGTCAGTGCCGCCCGCTCGGCGGCGTCGAGAACGTCGATGTCGCCGACGACGACCGCTGGTGTTGCCGCCACTGCACCGGCGATGCGTGCGAATCGTTCCGCCAGCGACGCGACCGTGGACTCGTCGAACAGATCGGCGGCATACACCCATTCGACGTTCAGGGTTCCGGTGCCGCTGTTCCCGTCGGCGTGCTGGGTCTCCACCGTGACCTGCAGGTCGAATTTCGCCGTCGGCTCGAAGCCGCTGACGGGTTCGACCACCAGGTTCGGCAGCTCGAAGCGCGCCTCGCCGTGGGGCTCCACCGACAGAACCGTCTGGAACAGCGGGGTGTACCCGGCGTTCCGGTCCGGTGCGATCGTGTCGACGACCCGCTCGAACGGGACGTCCGAATTCGCGAAGGCCCGCAGGTCGGTCTCGCGTAGGGCGGTCAGCAGCTCTGCGAACGTCGCATCCGGGTCCACGTCCGTGCGCAGCGCCAACGTGTTGACGAACATGCCCACCAGTCCGTCGAGCGCCTCGTGCCCGCGGCCGGCGATGGGCGTGCCGACGGCGAAGCTGCGGGAGCCACTCATCCGCGACAACAGCACCCCGAGTACGGCGTGCAACACCATGAACAGGGTCGCGTTGTTCTCGCGGGCGATCGCCGCGAGCCCGGTGTGTACCGACTCGTCCAACTCGACACTCACACTGGCTCCGCGCAGGTTGGCGGTAGCCGCTCGCGGCCGATCCCACGGCAACGACACGACCGGGGTGATCCCGCTGAGCTCGTCCGCCCAGAAGGCCAACTGCTGCGACAGAATCGACGTGGGGTCGCTGTCCGAGCCCAGAACCTGCCGCTGCCATACCGCGAAGTCCGCGTACTGCACCGTCAGCGGTTCGGGCGTGTAGTCGGTTCCCGACGCGGCAGCGAGGTACGCAGTCATGACGTCACGGGCCAGTGGTGCCATCGATGCGCCGTCTCCGCTGATGTGGTGCATCACGATGACGAAGACGTACTCGTCCGGGCCGAAGCGGAACAGTGCTCCCCGGACCGGGGGTGCGACGGTGACGTCGAAGCCCTCGTAGACGAGTGCGCGAATCCGTTCGGCGGTGTCGGAGTCGTCGGTCGCGTCGATGGGAGTCAGATCGGGTACGACCGATCCGGCGTCGACGAACTCCTGGTACGGCGAACCGTTCGCATCTTCCGGGTAGCGCGTGCGCAATGCCTCGTGGCGTTCCACGGTGCTGGACACGGCGCTCTGCAGTGCCGCGACATCCAGCTCGCCTCGCAGACGGAGCGCCAGCGGCATGTTGTAGGCCCCGGACTCGGGGTCGAGTCGGTTCAGTACCCACATGCGCTGTTGCGCGAGCGACAACGGAACGGTCTGTCCGGCCGGTCGGCGACGCAGCGGCATATCGTTCGCGTCGTCGATGCGTGATTCGGCGCGCGCTGCGAGTGCCGAGACCGTCGAGGCCTCGAACAGGTCTCGGACACCGACCTTCTTCCCGAGCGCAGCCGACACCCGTGCCGCCACTCTTGTGGCGATCAGCGAGTTACCACCGAGATCGAAGAAGTCGTCGTCCGATCCGACCCGCTGCACGCCGAGCAGCTCCGCGTAGATCTCCGCCACGATCTCCTCGACCGGCGTTGCGGGAGCACGGAACTCGCGAACCTCGAACACCGGCTCCGGCAGTGCTTTTCGATCCAGCTTGCCGCTGGTGTTCAGCGGGAATTCCGCGAGCACCATCACCGTCGCCGGCACCATGTACTTCGGCAGCGCGCCGCCGACGAAGGTGCGAACCTCGGCCGGGTCCAGCGTTCTACCCGGCGCAGGCACCACGTATCCGACGAGCTGGTCGCCGGCACCGGTGGTCGCCACCACGGCCGTGGCCTGGTTGACGTCGGGATGGGCCAACAGTGCGGTCTCGATCTCACCGAGCTCGATCCGCTGGCCACGGAACTTGACCTGGAAATCGGTGCGCCCGATGTACTCCAGGACGCCTGCAGCGCCCGGCCCCGATCGCCATCGGACGAGGTCTCCGGTGCGATACATGCGCTCGCCGGCAGCCGAGAACGGGTTCGCGACGAAGCGGTCCATCGTCAGGTCGACCCGCCCGAGGTATCCGTCGGCGACCTGCGTCCCCGCGAGATACAGCTCACCCGCGGTCCCTGCGGCGACCGGATGCAGCCTGCCGTCGAGAACGTAGGCCTGGGTGTTCCATTCCGGCGCCCCGATCGGGACGGTCGCGCCCTCGTCGGCAGACGTCTCCCAGTACGTCACACTCACTGCGGCTTCGGTGGGGCCGTACAGGTTGTGGATCCTGGCAGAGGTGATCGCGCGAAAGTCCGTCACCGTCTCCGGGGGCAGTGCCTCACCCACCACGTAGACGTGTCGCAAGGACCGGCACTGCTCCCCGGTGGCGTACGCGGCGAACACCGTGAGCATCGACGGCACGAAGTCCGTGACGGTGACGCCGTGCCGGGCGATGCGCTCCGCGACGTACGCCGGGTCGCGGTGGCCGTCGGGGGTCGCGAGAACGACGCTCGCACCGACCTGGAGTGGGAGGAAGAAGCCCCACAGTGACACGTCGAACGTCGTCGCCGTCTTCTGCAGGTAGACGTCGTTCTCGTCGAGCGAATACTGGTCGATCATCCACGCCATCTCGTTGACGATCGCGCGGTGCGGCACCGCGACGCCCTTGGGTCGCCCGGTCGACCCGGACGTGAAGATGACGTAGGCGGTGTTCTCAGGGCGTACCGGTGCCAGTCGGTCGGCGTCCGCCACGGCGTCTGCCGGGTAGGACGCGAGATCGAGGGTGTCCACTTCGAGAATCGGGAACCGTTCCGGCAGTCCCGTCCGATCGTGGCTGGTCGAGAGAACGGCGACCGGCACCGCGGTGTCGAGGATGTACTCGATGCGCTCGGCCGGGTGGTCCGGATCGATGGGTACGTATGCGCCGCCGGCTTCGAGGACGGCATACATGCCGACCATCAGATCGATGCCTCGCCTCATGCCGAGAGCGACGAGCGACTGCGGGCCGACGCCGAGCGAAATCAGGTGTCGGGCAAGACGGTTGACCCGCTCCGAGAACTCGGCGTAGGTCACTGCGGCGCCCTCGTACAGCACGGCCGTGGCGTCCGGGTTCGCCGCAACCCGAGCCCGGAACGGCGCGGTCAACATGATGCCGGCGTCGACCTCGTGTGCGGTGTCGTTCCAGGTGTCGATCACACGGGTTCGTTCTTCCGAGCCGAGCAGATCGATATCGCCGACCGCCGTCGTGGTGTCGGAGACGAAGGTTTCGAGAACACCGACGAGCCGGGACAGGATGGACTCGACGTACGCAGCGTCGAACAGATCGCTGATGTACTTGAGCGTGAACGAGATTCGATCCTCGGCCACGACCAACAACGTCAGTGGGTAGTGAGTGTTGTCGTTCGAGCTCACCGACTCGACGGTCATTCCGTCGATCGCTGCCGCCTGCTGCGTCAGCTCGGCTTCGTCCACCGGGTAGGACTCGAAGATGGTGAGGGTGTCGAACAGATTCCCCATTCCGATCGCCCGTTGGATGTCGACGAGTCCCATGTGATGGTGGTCGAGCAGGTCTGCTTGTTCTCCCTGAATCCGGACCAGGTAGTTCTCGACAGTGTCGGCCGGATCGAATCGAACGCGCACCGGGATGGTGTTGATGAACAGGCCGATCATCGACTCGACGCCTGGAAGAGCAGCGGGACGGCCGGAGACCGTGGCACCGAACACGACATCGGTACGGCCGGTGATGTGTGCGATCAGCAGGCCGTAGGCCGCCTGCACCAGCGTGTTGACCGTGACGCCGAGCCTGCCACCGAGCGCCACGAGCGACGCGGTGGTCTCGGGATCGACATATCGCTCCGTCTCTGCCGAGCGTGCGGAGATCTCACGTCCGACACTCGGCGGCGCGACGAACGTCGGCTCCTCGACTCCGGCCAACGCGGTGGTCCACGCACCGAGAGACACGGCCGGGTCCTGTCGGTTCAGCCAGGCCAGGTAGGAGCGATACGACCGAACCCTCGGCATCGACGAGGTGGAACCCCGAGCGGCGTACAGGTACAACAGTTCCTTCATCACCAGCGGCAACGACCACCCGTCGAGCAACACGTGATGGTTGGTCATCGCGAGCTTGTACGTGGTCGGCGTGATCCTGACGAGCAGGAACCGCAGCAGGGGTGCCGTGGAGACGTCGAAGTGCCGTCGTTGCTCGGCCGCCAGGGCATCGGCGACTGCTGTGCCACGTTCCGGCTCGTCGAGGTGCGACAGGTCCATCGTGGTCCACGGCAACACGACGTCCTGATGGACGATCTGCACCGTCTCGCCGTCTGCGGTCGCGGTGAACGAGGTACGCAGATTGTCGTACCGGTCCAGCAGTGTCTGGGCAGCGTGATGCAACCGTTCGGCGTCCACCTCGCCGGCCAGGTCGAGTACGACCTGCATGGTGTAGACGTCGATCGACGCGTCGGCGAACAACGCGTGGAACAGCAGTCCTTGCTGCAACGGTGACAGCGACCAGATGTCGGTCAGCTGTGGGTAACGCGCCTCGAACGACGCGATGTCGGCCTGCGACACCGCCACCAGAGGCACGTCCGACGGGGTCAGGCCACCCGAGCCGGGTACCTCGGCGTACGAGGCCAGCGCCGACAACGCCTCGGACCACAGCCCGGCGAGACGCTCGACCGTGTCCGCGGACACGGCTCCGGTCGGGAACGCGAAGCTGGCGCTCAGGACCCCGCCCTCGTCGGTGTCGAGCACGATGGCGTTGATGTCGACGGTCTTGTTCGCGGCCATGTCGGCGTCACCGGGCGCGGAGAGCTCACCGTCGGCGGCCGGCAACCAGCCGAGCGACTTCATCTCGTCCGGGACCTCGCCGGCGTCGACCCGGCCCAGGTAGTTGAAGCTGATCTGTCCGGTGCCGAGTTCGGCCAGTTCCGCAGCGGTCTCCGAGTTCAGGTAGCGGAGCAGTCCCCAGCCCATGCCTCGATCGGGCAGCGCCAGCATCTGCTCCTTGACTGCCTTGACTGCGTCTCCGAGCTGCGACCCTCCCGCGAACGCAGCATCGACGTCGATTCCGGTCAGGTCGAGGCGAACGGGGAACAGACTGGTCAGCCAGCCGACGGTCCGTCCCAGATCAGCTCCGGGAACCACCGCTTCCTCGCGGCCGTGGCCTTCGAGCTGCACCAGTGTTGCCGGTGCAGTGATGCCGCGCTCGGACCGCAGTCTCGTGACGGCCAGAGCGAGCCCGGCCAGCAACCCGTCGCCCACTCCGCCGCGGAAGATCTCCGGAACGGTGGTCAGCAAGGTGCGCGTGACGTCGGGTGTCAGTTCGATGTTCACCCGTTCGAGCGTCGCCACGACATCGACCGCGGGATCGAAGGGGCGGTTGCCCAGCACGGGGTCCTCGGCGTCGGCGATCGAACGCCACAGCGGCAATTCGGCCAGCCGCGCCTCGCTCGCTGCCGCGTCGACCAGTGCATGGGTCCAACGCCGCATCGAGGTCCCGACCTCGGGGAGGGTCGGGGTCACTCCCCCGGACACCTGAGCCCAGGCGGAGACGAAGTCGGGGACCAGGATTCGCCACGACACTCCGTCGATCACGAGGTGGTGCGCCGCCACGGTCAGCGTGCCCGGCACCTCGGGTCCTCGATCGACCCAGACGAGGGCGAGCATGCGACCGGCCGTGGGGTCGAGCGTTCCCACCGCATCGTCGAATACTGTTGCAGCCGAATCGGTATCGGCCCGGGTGAGCAGTGTATCCACGTCGACGGCTCCGGTGCCCGCAACCTCGAGGCCCCAGCCGCGGTCGTCGTGCACCAGGGTCGACCGCAGCACGTCGTGTCGATCGACCACTGCGGTCACCGTGGCGAGAATCCCGGCTCGGTCGATACCGATCGGCAGCTCCAGTGTGACGGCCTGATGGAAGCGTGACCACCCGCCGCCGCGCTCGATCATCGCTACACCGAACGGGGGTAGCGGCATCCAACCGACACCGCCGCCGTCGAGTTCCTCGAGCACGACCGCGTCGCTGCCCTCACCGACGATCACGGCGACCTCGGCGAGACCGGCAACGGTCTTGCGCTCGAACACATCTCGCGGCCCGAACTGAATTCCCCTGGCCTTGGCGCGAGAGACGAGCTGAATCGAGACGATGCTGTCGCCGCCGAGCGCGAAGAACGAATCGTCGACCCCGACGGCGTCGAGGCCGAGGACGTCTGCGAAGACCTCGGCAATGATGCGTTCGGTGTCGGTTGTCGCGGTGCGGAATTCGGCATCGCTGCCGAATTCCGGTTCGGGTAGTGCTCTGCGGTCCAGCTTGCCGTTCGGCCCGAGTGGCAGGGCATCGAGCACGATGAGCCCGGCCGGAACCATGTATTCCGGAACCAGGGTCGCAACCGAGGCGGTGACCGCTGTGGTGTCGATCGTCTCCCCGGCGACAGGAACGACGTAGCCGACCAGGAGTTCACCTGCCGACGGCGTCCGGCGCACGAGAACGACGGCTTGGTCGACCGACGGATCTGCAGTCAGCGCGGCTTCGATCTCGCCCAGTTCGATGCGCAGTCCGCGCAGCTTGACCTGGAAGTCGGTGCGGCCGAGGTACTCGAGTTCACCGTCGCGCCTCCACCGCACCAGGTCTCCGGTGCGGTACATCCGCGAGCCGGCACTGCCGTGCGGGTCGGCGACGAACCGGTCGGCGGTCAGGTCCGGGCGGCCGAGGTATCCGCGGGCCAGTTGACGCCCCGCGAGATACAGCTCTCCGGGCACCCCGACGGGAACGGGGTGCAGTCGCGCGTCGAGCACGGTCACCCTCGTGTTCCACACCGGTGCGCCGATGGGAACCGACACGGTGTCCGACGGCAGGACATGGTGATAGGTGACGTCGACAGCGGCCTCGGTCGGGCCGTACAGGTTGTGCAGCTCGGTTGCGGGCAGAGCAGTGCGCAGGGCCGAGGCAACCGATGCAGGCAATGCCTCACCGGAGGCGAACACCGCACGCAGGCCGGTGCAGTTCGACACACCGTCCGCAGCGGCGAACACGGCCAGCAACGACGGCACGAAGTGCGCGACCGTGACGCCGCGTTCGGCGACGGTGCTCACCAGATATGCCGGATCTCGGTGGCCGTCGGGCACCGCGATGACGAGTTCGGCACCGATCTGCAACGGCCAGAACAGCTCCCACACCGACACGTCGAACGTGACCGGCGTCTTCTGCAACACCTTGTCCTGCTCGGTCAGACGGTATTCGGCCTGCATCCACAGCAGACGGTTGACGATGGCCTCGTGGCTGACCGCAACGCCTTTGGGGCGACCGGTGGAGCCGGAGGTGAAGATGACGTACGCGGTGTCCGCCGGTCGCAGCGGTGCGGTTCGCTCGGCATCGGTCACCGGTGCCGTGGACAGACCTGTCGTGTCGACGGTGTCGACCAGGATTCTGGCGGCGTCGGTCACGAGATCTGTACCGTCGCGCTCGGTCGTGAGCAGCACCACCGGTGCCGCCGTGTCCAGGATGTAGCCGATTCGTTCGGCCGGTAGATCCGGGTCGACCGGAACGTAGGCACCACCGGCGGCCAGCACGGCGTAGATACCCGTCAGCATGTCGATGGAGCGGCGCATGGCCGTCGCCACCACGGTTTCCGGGCCGACTCCCTCGGCGATGAGCAGACGCGCGAGCGCGTTGACCCGTTCGGAGAATTCGCGGTACGTCACCCGATCGTCG
This sequence comes from Rhodococcus sp. NKCM2511, assembly GCF_014905595.1. NCBI lineage: Bacteria > Bacillati > Actinomycetota > Actinomycetes > Mycobacteriales > Nocardiaceae > Rhodococcus > Rhodococcus sp. NKCM2511. The sequence continues at coordinate 1,121,113 of NZ_BNHJ02000001.1, forward strand.
AGGAAGCTCGTGGCGGTGTTGTCCGGGGACTCGGCAACTCGGGACTCGAACAGCGACACCAGAGTTGCACCGGGATCCACCTCGTGCGCGGTGGCGTTCCAGTCCTCGAGGACGCGGGTACGTTCGCCTTCCTCGAGGATGTCGATGTCGCCGACGACTCCGTCCGGTGCGTCGGTCAGCGCGTGCAGTACCCGGACGAGCCGTCGCCCGAGGGAGGCCATGCTGGATTCTTCGAATAGATCTGTGGCGTAGTCGAACTGCACGTCGATTCCGGCGGGAGCACCGCGGTCGTCCGTGTTCTCCCAGAGCGTCACCTGCAGGTCGAATTTCGCGAACGCGCTACCCAGATCGATGCCCTCGACACTCAACCCCGGCAGGGCCAACGTCTGGCGGTTCAGGTTCTGGAACGTCAGCATGACCTGGAAGATCGGGTGGCGAGCCTGTGAGCGGTCCGGGGCCAGCTCGTCGACGAGCCGCTCGAACGGCACGTCGGCGTGCCCGAAGGCTCCCAGGTCGGCCTCGCGAACTGCGGCGAGTTGCTCGCGCAACGTTGCCGCGGGGTGCACCGCGGTACGCAGGGCGAGCGTGTTGACGAACATGCCGACGAGCTCGTCCAGATCGGCGTCACCGCGGCCGGCGACCGGGGTTCCGATCGTCACGTCGTCGGTACCCGCCATCGCGCCGAGGAGCACCGCGAGCGCGGTGTGGACCACCATGAAGTTCGTGGCGTTGTTGGCGCGGGCCGCGCGAGCGATGTTCGACTGCAGAGCCTCGTCGATCGAGAAGTTGTATGCCGCACCGCGATACGACGCCACCGCCGGACGCGGACGGTCGGTCGCGAGGTCGAGCTGTGCCGGGGCACCGGCCAGAGCCGTCGTCCAGTAGGCGAGCTGCTTCGCCAACGGCGAATCCGGGTCGTCCTCGGAACCGAGTACCTCGCGTTGCCACAACGCGTAGTCCGCGTACTGCACCGGGAGTGGTGCCCACTGCGGGTTCTCCCCCGCGGCACGGGCGGTGTAGGCCACCATGACGTCGCGCGTCAGGGGTCCCATCGAGAACCCGTCCGCGGCGATGTGGTGGGCGACGAAGGCCAGTACGTGCTCGGTCTCGCTGACCCGCAGGATCCGGATTCGGACCGGAACAGCTCGGGTCACGTCGAATCCCGCGGACACGAAGTCGCGCAGGGCCTGCTCGATCGAACTCTCGTCGACGTCGTCGACGACAACCGTCACGCCGGCCTCCGCGGTACCGAGTACCACCTGATGGCCTCGTCCGTCGACCTCCGGGTACACGGTGCGCAGAATTTCGTGCCTCGCCAGCACGTCGTGCACGGCGTTGGTGAGTGCATCGACATCGATGCTGCCGGACAACCGAATTGCGACCGGGATGTTGTTCACGGCGGAGGTCGGATCGAATTGGCTCAGGAACCACATGCGCTGCTGAGCCATCGACAGCGGTACCGAGTCCGGTCGTGTTCGAGCCGTCAGTGCCCGGCGCGCACCGGTACCCACCTCGGACTCGATCGCACGTGCGAGCGACTGCACCGTCGGAGACTCGAAGATCGAGCGGACCGGCACCTGAGTATCGAGCGCCGCCCCCAGCCGGGAGACCACCTGAGTGGCGATGAGCGAGTTACCGCCGAGTGCGAAGAAGTCGTCGTCCAGACCCACGCGCTCGACAGCGAGCACCTCGGCGAAGACCGCCGCGACGGCCTCTTCCACCGGATTGGTCGGCGCGCGGAATTCGGCTGTCTCGAACTGCGGTTCGGGGAGCGCCTGTCGATCCAGCTTTCCGTTGACGCCGCGAGGAAGAGCCTCGAGCACGACGAAGGCCGCCGGGATCATGTACGACGGCAGACGTTCGGCGAGTGCACGACGGATGCCGTCCTGATCCAGCGTCACCCCATCGGCGGGCACGAGGTAGGCCACGAGCCGCGCGCCTGATCCCGTGTCCGCGAGAGCGATCACGGCGACGTCGCGAATCTCGTCGAGCGATCCGAGAGCGGCATCGATGTCGCCGAGCTCGATACGGAAACCGCGAATCTTCACCTGGAAGTCGGTGCGCCCGACGTACTCCAATTCGCCGTCGGCGCGCCAGGATACGAGGTCACCGGTGCGGTACAGGCGGCCGCCGGGGGTGAACGGGTCCGCGACGAATCGCTCGGCGCTCAGATCCGGCCGCGCGAAGTACCCGTCGGCCAGCTGCGCCCCCGCGAGGTAGAGCTCACCTGCGACGCCGACCGGAACGGGAGCCAGACGCGAATCCAGCACGTAGACACGGGTGTTCCACTCCGGGCCACCGATCGGAACCGTGGTGCCGTCGACGGTCGTCACCCGATGCGAAGTCACCGAGACCGCGGCCTCGGTCGGTCCGTACAAGTTGTCCAGTCGCGCAGACGAACTGCGCAGCGCGCGCTCGGCCGTGGCGACCGGCAGCGCTTCGCCGATCGCCAGGATCCGCGTCAGGTGTTCGGGCAGGGTGCCCGCCGACGCCGTGACCAGCGCGTCGAGCACGGACGGCACGGTGTGCAGTGTCGTCACCGATTCCCGGTTCATCAGATCGACGAGGTAGGCGGGATCGCGGTGGCCCTCGGCGTCGGCCACGACGATCGCACCACCGGAGACGGTGGCGACCCAGAACTCCCACACGGACAGGTCGAAGGTGGCCGCGGTCTTGAGCAGCACTCGGTCGGTGCTGCCCAGTCCGTAATGGGCGCTCTGCCACAGCAATTGGTTGACGATGGCGGCATGACTCACCGCGACACCCTTGGGGCGGCCGGTGGATCCGGACGTGAAGATGACGTACGCGGTGTTCGCAGGCCGCAGCGGCGAGGTGCGCTCACTGTCGGTGACGGGCGCGTCCGAGACCTCTGCGTCGAGCACTCGCGGATCGGTGTCGACCAACAGCACCGGAACCGAGTCGACATCGACACCGTCCCGCGCAGTACTCAGGACCAGAGCGGGAGCAGCTACCTCCAGGATGTAGGCATTGCGGTCCGCCGGCTGATCCGGATCGATGGGCACGTACGCCCCACCCGCCTTGGCGACGGCATACATCGCGACGAGCAGATCCAGCGAGCGCCTGATCGCCAGAGCAACCGTCACCTGCGGGCCGACACCGGCACCGATGAGGACGCGGGCCAACCGGTTGATTCGACGATCGAACTCGCCGTACGACAGTGACTGCCCGGCATGGACCACCGCGACCGCGTCGGGCTGCGCCTGCACCTGTCGATCGAACAGCGATACCAGCGTCTGCGACGCATCGACATCGTGATCGGTGTCGTTCCACGTGCGGACGATCCGGGTGCGTTCCTCGGGCGAGAGCAGCTCCAGATCGCCGACGACGGCCGACGGGTCCTCGGCCACGGCGGCGAGGAGGCGAACGAACCGGTCGGCAAAACCTTCGATCGTGGCGCGATCGAAAAGATCGGTGGCGTAACTGAATTCGGCCGACAGTTCCGCGGGCGAGCCGTCCGGGGCGTAGCGATCCGAGATCGACAGTTGCAGATCGGTTTTCGCAGTCACCGCATCCGCCTCGACGGCACTCACCGTCAGACCCGGCAGCTCGAACGTCGACTCGGCAAGGTTCTGGAAGGACAGGCCTACCTGGAACAACGGGTTGCGTGCCGTCGACCGCACCGGGTTCAGCACCTCCACGAGACGCTCGAACGGAACGTCGGAGTGCGCGAACGCGGCCAGGTCCCGCTCTCGGGCCTGAGCGAGCAACTGACGGAAGGTCATCGACGATTCGACCGACGACCGGAAGACCAGGGTGTTGACGAACATACCGATCATCGAGTCCAGAGCCCGCTCACCGCGGCCGGCGATGGGCGTTCCGACCGCGATGTCCTCGGAACCGGACAGGCGTGCGAGCAACACCGCGAATGCCGAGTGCACCACCATGAACAACGTTGCCTGCTCGGTACGTCCGAGTTCGGCGAGAGCAGCGTGCGTGCCGGCGTCGACGGTGAACCGCACGGCATCGCCACGGAAACTCTGCGCAGGCGGGCGCGGGCGATCGGTGGGCAGCACCAGCTGATCCGGCAGCTCGGCGAGCGTATCCTTCCAGAACGACACCTGCTGCGCTGCAACCGAATCGGGATCCAATTCGGTGCCGAGTACGGTTCGCTGCCACAGCGCGAAGTCGACGTACTGCACCTCGAGTGGCTCCCAGTCCGGAGCCGTCCCTGCAGATCTCGCGGTGTATGCGGTCATGACGTCGACGGCCAGCGGGCCCATCGACGCGCCGTCGGCCGACACGTGGTGGACGACGAAGGCCAGGACGTGCTCGTTCTCGTCGACGCGGAACACGCGCGCGTCGACCGGCACCTCGACGGTGACGTCGAAGCCCCGCGCAAAGAATTCGGTCACGGCGGCAACGACGTTTACACCGGCCACGTCTCGGACGGCGAGGTCCATCGGTACCTCGGACGCCGGCAACACCTGCTGGAACGGGCCCTGTGCCGAGTCCGGGTACCGGGTACGAAGAGACTCGTGGCGCTCGACGACATCACGCACCGCCGACTGCAGCGCAGCGACGTCGAGCTCACCCGACAACCGCACGGCGAACGGAATGTTGTCCACCGACGACGTCGTGTCGAACTGGTTGAGGAACCAGTACCGCTGCTGCGCAGGCGAGAGCGGCGGGTGCTCGGGACGCGGACCCGCCACGAGTGCAGCGCGCCCGCCCGAACCGACAGCACTCTCCACGTGCGCCACCAGTGCGGCCACGGTCGAGCTCTCGAACAGCGCCCGCACCGGGACCACCGTGTCCAGGGCCGCGCCGAGCCGCGAGACCACCTGGGTGGCGATCAACGAGTTACCGCCCAGGGCGAAGAAGTCGTCGTCCAGTCCCACTCGCTCGACGTGCAGGACGTCGGCGAACACTCCGGCGACGATCTCTTCGACCGCGGTGGTGGGTGCGCGGAATTCCCGGGCCTCGAACACGGGTGCGGGAAGCGCGGCGCGATCCAACTTGCCCACCGGGGTCAGTGGAACGGTGTCGAGAACGATGATCGACGACGGGATCATGTAGGCGGGCAATGATTTTCCGACGAAGGCGGTCAGCTCCTCGACGTCGACGACGGAACCACGCGTCGGCAGCACGTAGGACACGAGGGTGGTGACACCCGAGGGCAGTTCGTGTCCGAGTGTGACGGCGAAGTCGACCTCGGGAACAGCGGTGAGCGCGGAGTCGATCTCGCCGAGCTCGATACGGAACCCGCGCACCTTGACCTGGAAGTCGGTGCGGCCGACGAACTGCAGCTGCAGGTCGTCCGTCCATCGCACGACGTCGCCGGTGCGGTACATCCGTGCGCCGTCGATGCCGTACGGGTTGGCCACGAAGCGCTCGGAGGACAGACTCGGCCTACCGAGATAGCCGCGAGCGAGCGCACCGCCCGACAGATACAGGTCACCCGCGACACCGGTCGGAACCGGTTCGAGCCTGGAATCGAGGATGAGCACGGACATGCCGTGAATCGGTCGACCGATGGTGATCGGCTCGCCGGGCGTCAACTCGGCGAAGCTGGAGATGATCGTGGTCTCGGTCGGTCCGTACCCGTTGAAGTACTTCCGGTCCCCTGCCCAGCGGGCGAGCAGTTCGGGAGTGGTCACGTCGCCGCCCACCGAGAGCACCTCGAGCGAATCGATCCCGTGGGGATCCATCGTGCCGAGCACCGCGGGCGTGATGATCGTGTGAGTGACCCTCTCCGCCTTCAACAATTCGGCCAGTTCGGTGCCGCCGAGAATCGATGCGGGTACCACTACCAACGTCGCGCCGACGGAGAACGCCGCCATCCACTCCAGAACCGACGGATCGAAGTTCGGCGAGCAGACGTGGAGGAACCGCGAGGCCGGTTTCAGGTGATAGAGATCGGTTGCTGCGTCGAGGACGCCGCCGAGTCCGGCGTGCGTGACGACAACGCCCTTCGGCTTGCCCGTCGAGCCCGAGGTGTAGATGACGTAGGCGGGGTTCTGGAACGTGACGGGTCGCAGGCGGTCGGCGTCGGTGACCGGGTCGGCAGAGCGGGTGCGGACCTCGGCCACGAACTCGTCGTCGTCGACGCTCAGCCAGGTCAGGTCCTGCTGTCCGCCGGCGAGCCGATCCGAGTGTGCCCGGGTGGTCAGGCCCAGTAGGGCCTCGGAGTCCGAGACCATGTGGGCGACGCGATCCTGCGGATACGTCGGGTCGACGGGTAGGTGCGCGGCCCCCGATTTCGCCACTGCCCAGACCGCGAGCACCATGAAGTAGGAGCGTTGGAATCCCAGAGCCACAACGGATTCGGGGCCGGCCCCGCGCTCGATGAGCACCCGGGCGAGCTGCGAGGACGTCGCATCGAGTTCGGCGTACGAGATCGAGCGGCCCTCGTAGCGAATCGCGGTCGCCGACGGGTCGAGTGCGGCTCCGGCAGCGAAGATCTCGGCCAGAGTGCCGCCGGCCAACACGTCGTCACCGTGGACGTGGGTGAGCCGGTCGTATTCGTCGTCGTAGAGGATGGACAGATCGCCCACCGGGGTGTTCGGTGTCGCCACGATCGCTTCGAGCAGCCAGCGGAAACGTCGCGAGAACACCTCGATCGTGTTGTCGTCGAACAGGTCTCGCGCGTAGAGGAAACCGGCGGACAGACCGGTGCCGTCGGACTTCTCGTGCAGCGTCAGCGACAGGTCGAACTTGGCGGTGTCGACCTCGACGTCGACCGCCGAGACCGTCAGATCGGGAAGATGGAATTCGCTCGGCGGCAGGTTCTCGAACGCGATCGCTACCTGGAACAGCGGGTGCCTGGCCGTCGTTCGCTCGGGTTCGAGCAGATCGACGAGCCGCTCGAAGGGGATGTCCGCGTGTGCGAATGCATCGAGGTCGACGTCCCGGACGTGGCCGAGGAGGTCGGTGAATCCCTTGCTTCGATCGACCGAGGTGCGGAGCACCAGGGTGTTGACGAACATGCCGATGACGTCGTCCAGGACGGCCTCGCCGCGGCCTGCGACGGCGGTACCCACCGCAACGTCGTCCGAGGTGGACATGCGAGCCAGGAACAACGCGAGTGCACCGTGGAGCACCATGAACAGGGTGGTTCCGGTCGACCGGGCCAGATCGTCGAGCGAGGCACGCAGATCCGCATCGATGTCGAACTGGAACCGCCCGCCCGAGTACGACTGCACCGCAGGACGCGGCCGGTCGTACGGCAGGGTCAGCTCACTGGGCAGGTCCGCCAGGGCCGAACGCCAGTAGTCCGCCTGTGCTGCCATCAGGCTGCTCGGATCCGCGTCGTCGCCGAGCACGGCGCGCTGCCACAGCGCGAAGTCGGCGTACTGCACCGCCAGCGGCGTCCACTGCGGAGCGTCGCCGGCCACACGAGCGAGGTAAGCCGTCATCACGTCGCGGGTGAGCGGTCCCATGGACCACCCGTCTGCGCTGATGTGATGAACCACGACGACCAGCACGTACTCGTCGTCGGTGACCTGGAACAGTTTCGCGCGCAGGGGAATCGACTGGGTGACGTCGAATCCTTCGGAGGCGAATGCGATCAGGTCGGCCACCGCACCGTCGGCGGACGGTGTGGTGGGCGTCAGGTCCGGTGCCACCGATTCGGCAGGCAGGATCACCTGATGCCCCGCTCCGTCCACACTCGGGTAGACGGTGCGGAGTGCCTCGTGCCGATCGAGAACGTCGACGACCGCTGCGTTCAGGGCCGCAGTGTCGAGTGCTCCGGTCAGCCGGATCGCCACGGGGATGTTGTTGACCGCCGATTCGGGCTCGAATCGGTTGAGGAACCACATCCGCTGCTGGGCGAGAGAGAGCGGAATTCGTTCGGGGCGTTCCTGCGGCATCAGAGGCGCGGAGACTCCGTGGCCGACGTGACTTTCCAACGCAGCAGCCAAGGCTGCCACTGTGCCTGCCTCGAACATCGTTCGGACGGGCACCGTCGTGCCCAGCTCGGCACCGAGTCGTGCGGCGACCTGAGTGGCGACGAGCGAATTGCCGCCGAGCGCGAAGAAGTCGTCGTCCACACCGACTCGGTCGAGTCCGAGGACCGCGCCGAACACGTTCGCGACGATCTCTTCGACCGGATCGGACGGTGCTCGGTAGGGCGTTGCCTCGAATTCCGGATCGGGCAGCGCTTTTCGATCGAGCTTGCCACTTCCGCCGAGCGGGAACTCGGCCAATTCCACGACGGTGGTCGGCACCATGTACTCGGCCAGACGTCCACGTAGCGCGGTGCGTACCCGGTCCACATCGACCGGGCCTTCGGTGGGGACGACGTAGGCAACCAGTTGTTCCCGTCGCACGAGCACCACGGCCTGAGCGATCTCGGGAAGATCCAACAGAGCCGATTCGATTTCGCCGAGTTCGATACGGAGACCACGCAACTTCACCTGGAAGTCGGACCGCCCCACGTACTCCAACTCACCGGCAGGCAGCCACCGCACCACGTCGCCGGTTCGGTACATCCGCGCTCCGTCGACCGCGAACGGATCGGCAACGAAGCGATCCGCGGTCAGATCGGGTCGGCTCACGTATCCCCTGGCGAGCTGGACACCCGAGAGATAGAGCTCTCCCGACACCCCGACCGGAACCGGCCGCAACGACGAATCCAGAACGCGCACATCGGTGTTCCACACCGGTGAACCGATCGGCACCACGGCTGTGTCCGCGTCGGAGACCGCGTGATAGGTCACGTCGACAGCAGCTTCGGTCGGGCCGTACAGGTTGTGCACCGACACCTGTGGGAGTGCGCGGCGCAGCGACTGTGCAGTAGCAGGCGCAAGCGCCTCCCCCGAGGCGAACACCGTACGCAGCGACGCTCCCGCGTCGGGCCTACGCAGCGCCTCCGGTGTGAACACCGACATCATCGACGGCACGAAGTGCACTACCGAGACATGTTCGCGTGCAATGACATCGAGCAGGTACGACGGATCCCGATGACCCTCGGGAACCGCGACGACCACCGATGCGCCGACCTGGAAGGCCCAGAAGAACTCCCACACCGACACGTCGAACGTAGCCGGTGTCTTCTGCAACACCACGTCCTGCGGACCGAGGGGGTACTCGCGCTGCATCCACGACAACCGGTTGACGATCGCCGCGTGCGATACGCCGACGCCCTTCGGCCGACCCGTCGACCCCGAGGTGAAGATGACGTATGCGAGGTTCTCTGCCCGCAGCGGTGCCGTCCGCTCCGCATCGGTGACCGGCGCCGACGAGAATTCCGACACGTCCACGGTATCGATGTCGACCGTCTCCACGCCGGGGAACTCGACGTGATCTCGGGTGCTCGAGAGCACCCGTACCGGCGAGGCCGTGCTCACGATGTACTCGTTGCGCTCCGACGGCTGAGCCGGATCGATGGGTACGTACGCAGCACCGGCCTTGACGATCGCGTACATACCGACGAACAACTCGATACTGCGGCCGACTGCGAGACCGACCGTCGAATCGGTCCCGACACCCACCGACAACAGGTACCGCGCCAGGCGGTTCGCGCGCGCATCGAGCTCGGCGTACGTCAGCCGAACGTCCTCGAACACCAGGGCCTGCGCGTCGGGGGTCTGCTCGACGCGACCATCGAACTGCCCCACCAACGTTGTTCCGCTGGTGATCTCGTGCGCCGGTCCCGAACCGAACGTCAGCACCGACTCCCGCTCGACCGAGTCGAGCAGGTCGATCTCTCCGACGGCTGCAGCGGGCGCTGCGGTGATCGCACGAAGAACACGAACGAACCGCTCTCCGAATCGAGCCATCGTCGATTTGTCGAACAGGTCCGCGGCATAGGTCAGGGCGACGGTCAGGCCCGCGGGCTCGGAGCCGGCCGGTGCCGAATCCCACAGCGTCACCTGCAGATCGAACTTGGCCAGGTCTGCCTCGTAGTCGACCGCTGCGATGGTCAGGCCGGGGAGCTCGACCGAGGTTCGATCCAGGTTCTGGAACGTCAACATGACCTGGAACAGCGGGTGGCGTGCCTGCGAGCGCGCCGGGGCCAACACGTCCACCAGACGCTCGAAGGGCACGTCGGCGTGCGAGAACGCAGCGAGGTCCACCTCCCGGATCTCGCGCAGCAGATCGTCGAACGACGTCCGTGAATCGACTTCGGTGCGCAGCACCAGTGTGTTGACGAACATGCCGACCACGTCGTCGAGGGCCGCGTCTCCACGGCCGGCGACCGGCGTACCGATACTGATGTCGTCGGCGGCCGCGAGCTTGGCCAACAGCACGGCCAGCGCGGCGTGCACGACCATGAATGTCGTTGCGTTGTGGTCTCTTCCGAGCTTCTCCAGCGCGCGGACCAGTTCGGCGTCGATCTCGAACGTGTGCGTGCCGCCGTTGGTCGTGGCGACCGCCGGGCGGGGACGGTCGGTGGGTAGCTCCAACTGGTCGGGTGCGCCGCCGAGTCGGTGCCGCCAGTAGTTCTCCTGCGCCGAGATCAGAGATTCCGGATCGTCCTCGCTGCCGAGGACGGCCCTCTGCCACAGCGTGAAGTCGGCGTACTGCACCTCCAGCGGAGTCCACTGTGGTTGCTGCCCGTTGGTGCGCGCCACGTATGCGGCCACCACGTCTCGGGTCAGCGGGCCCATCGAGAATCCGTCGGCCGCGATGTGGTGCACCACGAACGCGAGCACGTGCTCGGTCTCGGCCGTCTCGAGAAGCACCGCCCGGAAGGGCAGCTGTACCGCCAGATCGAAGGGCCTGAGCGCGAACTCGAGCAGCACGGCGGGAACGTCGGCATCGGTTGCCGTCGCGCGCTCCAATTCCACTGCCACCGAATCGGATTCGAGTACTTGTTGGAAGCCGATGCCGTCGTGATCGGGGTAGACCGTCCGCAGCGACTCGTGCCGGTCCAACACGTCGATCAAGGCCGCCTGCAGGGCGGTGAAATCGAGTTCGCCGCTCAACGCGATGGCGACCGGGATGTTGTTGACAGCCGAGTCCGGCTCGAATCGGTTGAGGAACCACATCCGTTGCTGGGCCAGCGACAGTGGCACACGTTCGGGCCGCTGCTGCGCCACCAACGGAGGTCGCGCGTGCGTCGAGCCTGCGGCATCGACGGCCGCGGCGAGTTCGGCGACGGTCGGTGCGTCGAAGAACGACCGCACATCCACTGCTGTGCCCAGTTCCGCGTTGACTCGCGCGATCACGCGGGTCGCGTTGAGCGAGTTTCCGCCGAGGACGAAGAAGTCATCGTCCACGCCGATACGGTCCATCCCGAGCACCGTCTCGAAAATTGCCACCAGGGCCGTCTCGGTGTCGGTGCCTGGGGCACGGTATTCGCGTACGAGCGAGGCGAAATCGGGCGCAGGCAAGGCTTTTCGGTCCAGCTTGCCGCTGGCGTTCAGCGGGAATTCGTCCAGCACGACGAACACCGACGGCACCATGTACTCGGGCATGCGCCGACGCACCGCATCCGCAAGGCCGTCGTGATCGATATCGGGCTCGGTGCTCACGACATAGCCGACGAGCTGCTCACCCAACTGCGCCTGCGAGTGGTCGGCGTGAACGAGTACTGCAGCCTGGGTCACCTGCGGCTCGGCGAGCAGCGCCTGCTCGATCTCGCCGAGTTCGATACGGAGGCCACGCAGTTTGACCTGGAAGTCGGTGCGGCCGATGTACTCGATCTGGCCATCGGCGCGTCGGCGCACCAGGTCGCCGGTGCGGTACATCCGGTCCCCCGGCTCACCGAACGGGTCGGCGACGAATCGATCGGACGTCAGGTCCGTGCGTCCGAGGTATCCGCGAGCGAGCTGCACGCCCGCGAGATAGAGCTCTCCCTCGACTCCCCGGGGTGAGCGCCGCAGACCCTCGTCGAGCACGTAGAGGTCGGTGTCGTCGACGGCAGCACCGATCGGTACCGAGCCGTCCTCCACCTGCTGGGTTCGGTAGTACGTGACGTCGACGGCTGCTTCGGTGGGACCGTACAGGTTGTGCAACTCGGCACCGGAGATCGCGTGGAACGCGTTGACGGTTCGCGCCGGCAGCGCCTCACCGGAGGCGAACACCGTGCGAAGCGAATCGGCCTGTGCGGCGGTGGGTTCGGCAACGTAGACCGACAGCATCGACGGTACGAAGTGGGTCACCGTCACGCCGTGTTCAGCGATGACGCGGGCGAGATAGGCGGGGTCGCGGTGCCCGTCGGGCTCGGCGATCACCAGTGTCGCGCCGATCTGCAACGGCCAGAAGAACTCCCAGACCGACACGTCGAACGTGAACGGCGTCTTCTGCACGACGACGTCGGCCGGGGTCATCGTGTATTCCCGCTGCCGCCATGAAATATTGGCGACGATCGCGCGGTGGCCCACCGCCACGCCCTTCGGACGCCCGGTCGAACCGGACGTGAAGATGACGTACGCGAGGTCGTCTTCACGGAGGGTGCCGAGCCGGTCCGCATCGGTGATGCGCCCTGCAGTCACGCCGGTGACGTCGACGGCATCGACGAGCAGAGTCTGCGTGCCGTCCGGCAACTGCGGCAGGTCCTCCGATGTCGTGAGCACCAGAACCGGTCGCGCGGTATCGAGGACGTAGGCGAGTCGATCCACCGGGTGCTCGGGGTCCAACGGAACGTAGGCACCACCGGCTGCCGAGATGGCGTACATACCCACCAGCAGATCGAACGAGCGGCGGATCGACAGCCCCACCGTCGAATCCGGGCCGACACCCCGCTCGATCAGAACCCGGGCGAGGCGTTCGACCGACTCTGCGAACTCGGCATAGGACCGACTCTCGCCGCCGAACACGAGCGCGGGTGCGTCCGGTGTCCGCTCGGCCTGATCGGCGAACAGGGTGTAGAGGGTGGTTGCCTCGGGTTCGGCCGGGCTCGACGCCGAGTCGTCGTCACCGAGAACCGTCGCGGCATCGGAGACCACCGACGAGACCACGGCGTCGAGACCACCGTCGGTGGCCTCGATGAGGCCGGGAACGGTGTTGGACAGCACGACCGGGACCAGCGCGTCCGGGCCGAGAACCCCACCCATGGCCGTGTCGAGGGTGGTGATCTCCTCGTCCAACCGGGCGTAGGTCAACTCCGTGCCGAGGTGCGCGAGCGCCACGCGGTCCGGTTCGACCGCAGCGACGCTCCGAACCAAGCGCGGAAGGTCCTCGACCGTCAATGCTGCCTCGCGTCGACGTCCAACCGCCATCTAACTATTCCTCCTGATCGATCCACGTGCACAACCGGCGAGCTCGGCTTTCGTCACGACGACGCGATCACCGACTCCGCCCGTTGGATCAACGATGCCAGAGCGGTCGACAACCCCTCTGCACCGAGGGCGGGCAAGATGCCCGGAATCAGTGCGGACAGCGTGACCGTCACCAGAGCCTGCGGCTTCATCGCCGCGCCCATCGTCGCCGACATCTGCGTCAATTTGGCGTTCAGGGCCGCAAAATCGACACTCGTCGATTCGTGCTCGAGCGCCACCGCATCGGGCGCGGTCGCCGCTGCGTCGGCAATCAACTGCGGTAGGTCGTCGACCGTCTTCGGCTTGGCGCGCGGCGCGAACTCGGCCTTCTCCTCGTCCGTGAGGATGTCGATGGATCGCAGCACCACCTCGGGATCGGAGACGACCGTCCGCAGAATCTTCGACAGCCGCTCGGCGAACGTCGCTATCGTCGATTCGTCGAAGATCGACGTCGCGTAGGTGAACGTCGCCTCGATGTCCTGCAGCGCTCCGGTCTCGTCGAAGTTCTCGACGGCGGTCAGCTGAAGGTCGAACTTCGCCTGATCGTCGCCTGCCGGCAGCGCCTGCACCTGCAGGCCCGGCAACTCGAACGTGCCCGTCGCATGGTTCTGGAACGTCAACATCGCCTGGAACAGCGGTGTGTAGGCACTCGACCGAGCGCGGCCGAGCGCATCGACCAGCCGCTCGAACGGAACGTCCGCGTGGCCGAACGCCGCGAGGTCCTTGTCCTTCGCCTGACGTACCAGGTCCAGGAACGTGCCGTTCGGATCGATCTGCGTGCGCAGCACCAACGTGTTGACGAACATGCCCACCAGGTCGTCCAGTTGCTCCTCGCCGCGTCCTGCGGTCGGGGTGCCGATGCTGATGTCCGACGAGTTGCTCAACCGGCCCAGCAGAACCGCGAACGCGCTGTGCACCACCATGAACGTCGTCGCCGCATGCTCGCGGGCGATCTTCTCTATGGCCGACGCCACGTCGGAACCGAACGTGAAGCCGTACGACGCGCCTTCCATGGTCGGTCGAGGTGGCCGTGGGCGATCGAGCGGCAGTGCCAGTTGTTCCGGCGCTCCCGCCAGCTCGGCGGTCCAGTAGGCCAGCTGCTTCGCCAGCGGACTGTCCGGGTCGTCCTCGCGGCCGAGTACATCACGCTGCCACAGCGCGAAATCGGCGTACTGCACCGGCAGCGGTGCCCACGACGGCATCTCCCCCGCCACCCGAGCGGTGTAGGCGACCATGACATCGCGGATCAACGGCCCCATCGAGAACCCGTCGGCGGCGATGTGGTGAGCCACCACGGCGAGGACGTGTTCGTCGTCGCCGACCTGCAGCAGCGCAGCCCGGACCGGGACGGTCTTCGTCACGTCGAATCCCGCACCGAGGACGTCCGTCAGGCGGGACACCACGGCGTCCGGTGCCACCTGTTCGGGTTCGAGATCCACCCCGACGTCGGCGACGCCACCGATCTGCTGCACCGGGCCGTCGACCGAATCGGGGTAGGCCGTCCGCAGAATCTCGTGGCGACCGAGCACATCGTCGAACGCGCCGCGGAGCGAGGCAATGTCGAGGGCACCGGTCAACCGCACCGCAACGGGGATGTTGTACGCGGACGAGCCCGGGTCGATGCGGTTGATCGTCCACATCCGTTCCTGGGCGATCGACAGGGGTAGTCGATCGGGACGCTCGCGCACCGTCAGTTCCCGGCGGGCACCGCCGCCGACGAGCGGCGCGATGTGTGCAGCGAGGCCCGCCACCGTGGACGCCGCGAACACCGATCGCACGGGAATCTGCGCGTCGAGAGCCTGGCCGAGGCGCGAGACCAGTTGAGTTGCGATCAACGAGTTTCCGCCGAGGGCGAAGAAGTCGTCGTCCAGCCCCGCGCGGTCCAGCCCGAGCAGTTCGGCAACGGTCGTCGCGACGATCTCCTCGATCGGGGTGACCGGTGCGCGGAACTCGGTGGCCTCGAAGTGCGGCGCGGGCAGCGCCTTTCGGTCCAGCTTTCCGTTGGCATTGAGCGGTAGCGCTTCGAGCACCACGAATGCCGCAGGCACCATGTACGACGGAACGAGATGCGAGAGTTCGGATTCGACGTGCGCGACATCGACGACCTCCCCGGCCCGGCCGACGACGTAGGCCACCAACTGGTCACCCATGGACTCGCCGCTGTGCACCACGACGGCCGAATCTGCCACTGCCGGCTGCGACCGCAGGGCCGCTTCGATCTCACCGAGCTCGATGCGGAATCCGCGAATCTTCACCTGGAAGTCGGCCCGATCGATGTACTCGAGGTGCGCCGGGGCCGGCGTTCCGTCGACGACGGGCACCCGCCAGCGCACCAGGTCGCCGGTGCGGTACATCCGAGAACCGTTCGCGTCGAACGGATTGGCGACGAATCGCTCCGACGTCAGGTCCGCGCGCCCGAAGTAGCCGCGCGCCAGCTGCGCGCCGGCCAGGTAGAGCTCGCCGCTGACACCCGCAGGCACCGGATGCAACCGCGAGTCCAACACGAACACCGTCGTGTTCGCCTCGGGAACACCGATCGGCACCGCGGTCGTATCGGCGTCCGTCACCGCGTGCGCGGTCACCGACACCGCTGCCTCGGTCGGCCCGTACAGGTTGTGCAGGTCGGTCGATCCGTTCCGCTTGCGGAACTCCTGTGCGACGGCAGCGGGCAGTGCCTCACCGATCGCCAGCACCCGCCGCAGGCTCGGCGATACCTCGCCCGCGGCGACGGTGCCGAGCATCGACAGCATCGACGGCACCAGGTGCAGTGTCGTCACCGACTGCGTGCGAATCAGCTCCAGCAGGTAGTCGGGGTCACGATGACCGTCGGCCTCGGCCACGACGAGCCGTCCGCCGGAGGTCAGCTGCGACCAGAACTCCCACACCGACAGGTCGAACGTGGCTGCGGTCTTGAGCAGCGCTGCGTCGGTCTCGTCGAGTGCGTACTCCGCACGCAGCCAGTTCAGCTGGTTGACGACGGCTCGGTGCGAGACCGCAACGCCCTTCGGACGACCGGTCGATCCGGACGTGAAGATGACGTACGCGGTGTTGGCTGCGGTGAGCACCCCGGTGCGTTCGGACGCGCCAACCGGAACACCCGAGTAGGCATCGGCGTCGAACCGGGCCAGATCCACGATCGGGGCAGCATCGGTGATCTCGGCACCCACATCGCCGGAGATCAGAATGCACGCAGGAGCGGCTGTCTCGAGGACCAACGCGTTGCGCTCGGCCGGCTGGTCCGGATCGATCGGAACGTACGCCCCGCCTGCCGTCGAGATGGCGTACATGCCGACGAGGAGATCGACCGAGCGTCGAATGGCAAGGCCGACAGGCACTTCCGGCCCGACACCCATGCCGATCAGGTGACGCGCGAGCTGCGAGACCCGCTCGGCGAACTCTCCGTACGTCACCACGCCGTCGTCGTGGACGAGTGCGACTGCAGCGCGGTCGCGTTCGGCGGCTGCACCGAACAGATCGGGCAGGGTCGTGTGTTCCACGGCACCGAAATCGTGAACCGTGTCGTTCCAGTCCTCGACGATCGCAGATCGCTCGCCGTCCAGCAGCACGTCGAGATCGCCGATGGGTGTCGACGGCGACGCCACGACGGCGGCCAGCACGGCCTCGAAGCGGGCCACGAGTGAACGGGCCGTGCTCTCGTCGAACAGATCCGTCGCGTAGGTCAGCAGGGCATCGAAGCCACCTGCCGCGCCGTCGCCCTGCTGGGCATCGGACACGATCAGATGCAGATCGAACTGTGAGTTGCCGGTCTCGGTGTCGAGCGCCGAGATTTCCAACCCGTCGAGCTCGAACTCGCGGCGAGCGAAGTTCTGGAACGAGAAGCCGACCTGGAACAGCGGGTGCCGAGCCGTCGAGCGCGTGGGGTTGACCACGTCGACGAGCCGCTCGAACGGGATGTCCGAGTGGGCGAACGCCTGCAGATCGGTTTCTCGTGCGGCGTCGAGGAGATCATCGAAGGTCGCCTCGCCCGGAACATCGAGTCGCAACACCAGGGTGTTGACGAACATGCCGACGAGGTTCTCGATCTCGGCCTCGCCGCGACCTGCGATGGGTGTACCCACGACGATGTCCGAGGACCCCGAGATCCGCGAGAGCAGCACTGCGAAGGCCGCATGCACGGCCATGAAGACGGTCGCGTTGTGCGCGCGTGCCAGTTCCGCGAGACGCGCGTGCGCATCGACGTCGATTCGGAAATCGATGCGATTGCCGCGGAACGTCTGGCTCGCCGGACGCGGGCGATCGAGGGGTAGCTCGATCTGCTCGGGCAACTCCGACAGCGCGGCAGACCAGTATCGAATCTGTTGCGCTGCAATCGATTCGGCGTCGTCCTCGGAGCCGAGAACGTCCCGTTGCCAGAGCGCGTAGTCGGCGTACTGCACCGGCAGCGGTGCCCATGCGGGATCGGAATGCCGGGTACGGGCGGCATAGGCCGTCATGACGTCGGTCGACAACGGCATCATCGACAGACCGTCGGCGCTGATGTGATGGACCACCATCGCCAGCACGAACTCGGTGTCGGAGACTCGGAACAGCGAGGTCTTCAACGGAACCTCTGCGGTCACGTCGAACGTCGACGCCAGCAGCTCCAGCACCCGAGCGGTCACCGATTCCGCGTCTGTGTCGATCACGTCGAGAGTCGTCGGCACCTGGGACATCGGCACGACCACCTGATGCGGTCCCTCGGGCGAATCCGGGTACACCGATCGCAGTGTCTCGTGCCGCTCGATGACGTCCGAGACCGCGCTCTGCAACGCGCCGACGTTCAGATCGCCGCTCAGCCGCAGAGCGAACGGGATGTTGTACGCCGTCGAGTCCGAGTCGAACCGGTTGAGGAACCACATCCGCTGCTGCGCGAGCGAGAGTGGAACTCGATCGGGGCGAGGTCCCGGCACCAGCGCCGGCCGCGCGCCCGAGCCCTGCTCGACCCTCGCGGCGAGTGCCGCGACCGTCGGGGCCTCGAACAGTGCCCGGACCGGGACCGTCGTGTCGGCGGAGGCACCGAGCCGGGACACGACCTGGGTGGCCACCAGCGAGTTGCCGCCGAGTTCGAAGAAGTCGTCGTCGAGACCGACCCGGTCGAGACCGAGGACGTCGGCGAACACCTCGGCGACCATCGACTCGATCGGAGTCGTCGGTTGCCGGAACTCGCGAGTCCGTGCGGCCGGTTCGGGCAAGGCTCGTCGGTCCAGCTTTCCGTTGGTGGTCAACGGGATTGCGTCGAGCACCACGAACGCCGACGGGACCATGTACTCGGGGAGCTGCTCGGCCACCGACGCACGGACGGCGTCGACGTCGATCGTGGAACCGGTTGCGGGCACCAGGTAAGCGACCAGGCGCGCGGCACCGGGAGCGTCCTCGCGCACGATCACCGCGGCCTGTCCGACGGCCGGAGCCGACAGAACCGACGATTCGACTTCGCCCAGTTCGATGCGGAAGCCGCGGATCTTGACCTGATCGTCTGCGCGACCGACGAATTCGAGCTCACCGGTGGGCGACCACCGGGCGACGTCACCGGTGCGATAGAGCACGGATCCGTCGCCTGCGAAGGGATCTGCCACGAATCGTGTCGCCGTCAGGTCCGGCCGACCCAGGTATCCCCGCGCCACCTGACCGCCCGAGACGTACATCTCTCCCGGGACACCCGCCGGCACGAGGCCGAGTCGCGCATCCAACACGTACACGGACAACCCGGAGATCGCCCGACCCACCAGTGACCCCGATGCCTCCGCGGCAGCCTGCGCATCGAGCGCCCGATGCGAGACGTGGACGGTGGTTTCGGTGATGCCGTACATGTTGACCAACTGTGGGGAACGATCGCCGTGCCGATCGAACCAACCGCTCAATCGACGCAGCTCCAACGCTTCTCCGCCGAAGACGACGTAGCGCAGCGCGTACTCGGCAGCACCCGATGCCGTGCGGTCGGCCTGGTCGAACTGGTAGAAAGCAGACGGGGTCTGGTTGAGCACGGTCACGCGTTCGCGAATCAACAACTCGCGCAGCGCTTCCGGCGACCTCGACGTGAAGTAGTCGACCACGACGACGGTGCCACCCGTGGTGAGCGGGCCCCACAGTTCCCACACGGAGAAGTCGAACGCGAACGAGTGGAACAGAGTCCAGACGTCGGCGGGACCGAAATCGAAGTGCCGCTGGGTGTTCGCCAGCAGGCGGACGACGTTGCGGTGCGGGACGACGACGCCCTTGGGGGTGCCGGTCGAACCCGAGGTGTAGATGACGTACGCAGCTTCTGCGGCCGTCACCGCGGGAAGGACGTCCGTTGCGAACCGGGACTCGTCCGCTGGGGTGTCCATGTCGACCCTGGGCAGTTCCGGCGGTAGCGCGACCTCGACACCGGTCCAGGTCAGTACCGCGGCGGGACGCGAGTCGGCGAGCACGAACTCGATGCGATCGGCCGGGTACGACGGATCGATCGGTACGTATGCACCTCCGGCCTTGAGCACCGCGAGCAGCGCCACCACGAGATCGGCCGTGCGAGGCAGTACGACTGCGACCGCGGATTCGCGGCCGACACCCTGTGCGACAAGAACTCTCGCCAGTGCCGTCGACTCGGTGTCGATGTCTCCGTACGTGCGCGACCGACCGTCGAAGACGACGGCGGCAGCGTCCGGGTTCTCCGCGACCCTGGCCGCGAACAGGGAGACGATGGAGTCGGCAGAATCCGCGACCGCCGGTGCGTCCTGGGCAAGGGCGAGAACGTGATCGCGCTCGGCCGTATCCATCACCGGGATGTCCCCGACGGGCTGCTCGGCATCGGTGCCGACCGACTCCAGCACGCGGATCAGGCGCTCACCGAAGGCGCGCGCTGTGTCCTCGTCGTAGAGATCACGGGCGAACGTCACGTCGATGGCCGAGCTGCCGTCCGCCTGGTTCTCGGTGAACGTGAACTGGATGTCGAACTTCGCCGTCTCGACGTCGAGATCGACTCCGCGCACGGTCAGGCCCGGGAGCTCGAGTTCGGTCTGCTCCATGTTCTGCACGGTGAGCATCACCTGGATCAGCGGATGCCGCGCGGCCGACCTCGGTGGGTCGAGTACCTCGACGAGTCGCTCGAACGGCACCTCCGCGTGCGCGAACGCCGACAGATCGGTGTTGCGCGTACGGGCGAGCAGTTCGGTGAAGGCAGCACCGGGATCGATCTCGGTGCGCAGCACGAGGGTGTTGACGAACATACCGATGACGTCGTCGAGTGCCGCCTCACCGCGACCGGCGACCGGAGTACCGATGGCGATGTCGGTTCCGCCCGACAACCGGGAGAGCAACACCGCGAGAGCAGAATGCAACACCATGAACAGTGAGCTCTGATTGGCGCGGGCTACCGCACCGAGACGCGCATGCGTCTGCGCATCGAGCGTCAACCGAATGTTGCCGCCGCGGTAGGACGACCGATCGGGACGCACTCGGTCGCCGGGGAACGTGCTCTCGTCCGGCAGTCCCGACAGCGTTCGCGTCCAATGTCGGATCTGGCCGGACACCGGTGAATCGGGATCGCTCTCGGAACCGAGCACGGTCTGCTGCCACAGGGTGTAGTCGGCGTAGCGAACCGCGAGCGGTGCCCAACCCGGTTCGCTTCCTGCACTCCGGGCCGCGTACGCGATCATGAGGTCGCGAGTCATCGGTCCGATCGAGAAACCGTCTGCGGCAATGTGATGTGTGGCCAAGGCCAGCACATACCGGTTCGAGTCGAGCTCGAGCAGGATGGCACGGAGTGGGGGTGCGGCCGTGACGTCGAAACCCTGCACGAAGAACTCGGCCAGGGCGGCGGTGACGTCGTCGGCGGTGACCTTCGTCGGTGCCAGCTCCGGAGCTACCTGCGCTGCGGGGACGATGACCTGAGAGGCCACCCCGTCCACCTCGGGGTAGACGGTGCGCAGCGATTCGTGCCGTTCGATCACGTCGGCCACGGCAGAGCGCAGCGCGACGACGTCGAGGTCACCGATCAGTTCGATGGCGACGGGCAGATTCTCCGTTGCCGAATCGACGTCGAAACGGTTGAGGAACCACATCCGGCGCTGGGCGAGCGACAGCGGAACGAAGTCCGGCAACTCGGTGCGCACGAGAGGAATCTTTCGTCCCGATCCCGAGAGTTCGTCCAGCTTCGCCGCGAGAGCCGCCACCGTCGACGCCTCGAAGATGGTCCGAACACTGACCGTGGTGTCCGTCGCGGCACCGATGCGCGACGCCACCCTGGTCGCCACGAGCGAGTTACCGCCGAGAGCGAAGAACTCGTCGTCGGCTCCGACGACATCGACGCCGAGCACGTCGCGGAACACCTGCGACACCACGATTTCCGACGTGGTCGTCGGAGCGCGGAAGGCACGCTGCTCGATATCCGGTGCCGGGAGCGCGCGCCGGTCGAGCTTGCCGTTGGCGGTCAGCGGAAGTGCGTCGAGCACGACGGTCGCAGCCGGAACCATGTACCCGGCGAGCGAGCGGGCGGCGAACGCCGTCAGGTCGGCCACGTCGACGGTCGTACCGGAGGCGGGGACGACATAGGCGACCAGTTGATCTCCGGCGACGGCCGTCTGCCGAACCAGCACCACGGCCGACTCCACCGACGGGTGCCGGCGCAGCACGGTCTCGATCTCCCCGAGTTCGATGCGCAGACCACGCAACTTGACCTGGAAGTCGGTGCGGCCCAAATACTCCAGACGCCCGATGTGAGACGAGGACTCCCGCCAGCGCACCAGATCGCCGGTGCGGTACATACGAGAACCCGGTTCGCCGAACGGATCCGGCAGGAATCGATCTGCCGTCAGATCCACTCGACCGAGGTAGCCGCGGGCCAGTTGGACTCCGGCGAGATAGAGCTCACCTGCGACTCCGGGAGCAACCGGGGACAGTCGGGAGTCGAGGACGTACGTTCTGGTGTTCCACACCGGAACACCGATGGGAACCAGGTCGACGTCCGCCTCGGACACCTCGTGATAGGTGACGTCGACAGCCGCTTCGGTGGGTCCGTAGAGGTTGTGCAGCGCCACGCCCGGCAGGACGCGTCGGACGCGTTCGCCGACCTCGGCGGGCAGCGCCTCACCGGAGGCGAACAGAGTCCGCAGCGACGCGGCTGCAGACGACGACTCGGCTGCGACGACGGAGACGAAGACCTCGAGCAACGACGGCACGAAGTGCGCCGTCGTGACCGACTGCGCCTCGATGGTCTCGAGCAGGTACTGCGGGTCTCGGTGCCCGTCCGGCTTCGCGATGACCAGCGTCGCCCCGATCTGCAACGGCCAGAACAGTTCCCACACCGACACGTCGAACGTGACGGGGGTCTTCTGCAACACGACATCGTCGGCGGCGAGTTCGTATTCCGACTGCATCCACAGCAGACGGTTGACGATTGCCTCGTGTGTGACGGCCACGCCTTTCGGCTGCCCGGTCGACCCGGACGTGAAGATGACGTATGCGGTGTTCGTCGGTGCGAGTGCACCGATTCGGTCCGCGTCGGTGATCGGTGCATCGGAGACCCCGGACAGGTCGAGAACGTCGATGTCGATCACGTCGAGACCGTCGGCATCCACCGAGTCTCGTGACGTGCTCAGTACGCACACCGGTGCCGCGGTGCGCAGGATGTGCGCAATTCGCTCGGCAGGCTGATCCGGGTCGATCGGTACGTAGGCACCGCCCGCCGCGACGATCGCGTGAATTCCGACGAGGAGCTCCACCGAACGACGGGCAGCGATCGCCACGGTGGTCTCGGGCCCGACACCACGATCGACGAGGTACCGCGCAAGACGAGCCACCCGTGCGTCGAACTCGCCGTACGACACCGACTCGTCACCGAATACCAGTGCGGTTCCGTCGGATTCGACCGACCGCCCGAGGGAGGCCAGCGTCTGCGACCGGTCGACGTCGTGGTCGGTGTCGTTCCAGTCGTCGAGCACGCGCGTGTACTCGACGTCGTCGAGCAGTTCGATGTCGCCCACGACGGTCGAGAGGTTGTCGGCGACGGATTCGAGGACCTTGATCAGACGCTCACCCAGGGTGACCACCGTGGACTCGTCGAACAGGTCGGTGGCGTAGGTGACATCGAACGTCATACCCTGCGCCGCGCCACTGGGTCCGAACGATTCGACGAACGTGAACTGCAAATCGAACAGTGCAACCAGGGTCTCGAAGTCGACGCCCGAGACCGACAGTCCCGGTAGTTCGAGATCCTTCTGCCCCAGGTTCTGGAACGCGAGCACCACCTGCACGAGGGGATGACGTGCCGTGGAACGTACCGGGTTGAGGATCTCCACCAGACGCTCGAACGGAACGTCCACGTGTGCCAGCGCCGACAGGTCGGTCTCGCGAGCATCGGCCAGTACCTGGTCGAACCTACGCGCGGTGTCGATCTCCGTTCGGAGCACGAGGGTGTTGACGAACATGCCGATCAGGTCGTCGAGCGCCGCCTCACCGCGGCCCGCGACCGGTGTGCCGATCGCGATGTCGGTCTCGCCGGACAGCCGCGACAGCAGTACCGCGAGGCTGGTGTGCACCAACATGAACAGCGACGCGTTCTCACGTCGGGACGCCTCGATCAGAGCGCGATGCAGTTCTCCGTCGATCGAGAAACGCACCAGCGCACCGCTGTTCGACGCCACTGCCGGCCTGGGACGGTCGGAGGGCACATCGAGCTGATCGGGCAGACCGGCCAACGTCGTCGTCCAGTAGTCGATCTGCTGCGAGACCACGGACGTGGGGTCGTCCTCGGAGCCGAGCACCTCGCGCTGCCACAGGCTGTAGTCGGCGTAGTCGACCGGAAGCGGAGTCCAGTACGGCTCCTGGTTCATCGACCGCGCCGCATAGGCGTTCATGACGTCGCGGGTGAGCGGGCCCAACGAGAAACCATCGGCGGCGATGTGGTGCACCACGAACACCAGCAGGTGCTCGGTGGGGCTCACCTCGAACAACCGAGTACGGAACGGGAGGTCCTTCGACAGGTCGAATCCTGTCGTCGCCAGCTCGCGCATGGCATCGGCCACCTGATGCGCGGAAATTTCGATCGGCGTCAATTCCGGTGTGGCCGTCTGCGCGTCGACGATCACCTGATGAGCCGTGCCGTCGGTCTCCGGGAACACCGTCCGCAGAGACTCGTGCCTGGCGACGACGTCCGCGACCGCGATCTGCATGGCCCGGCGGTCGAGCAGACCGGACAACCGGACGGCGATCGGGATGTTGTTGGCCGCCGATTCGACGTCGAACTTGTTGAGGAACCACATCCGCTGTTGCGCCAGCGACAGCGGAATGTGCTGCGGACGCTGCTGCGGTACCAGCGGCGGCCTGCTGCCGGTGGCGACCAGGGTGCCCAGTCTGGCTGCGAGGTCGGCCACCGAGGACGCGTCGAACAGCTCGCGAACGGCGATCCGGGTGTCCAGCGCGACGCCGAGTCGGGACACGAGTTGCGTTGCGATGAGCGAGTTTCCGCCCAGCTCGAAGAAGTCGTCGTCGAGACCCACGCGCTCGACGCCCAGCACCTGGGCGTACACCTCGGCGACGGTGCGTTCGATGTCGTTGGTCGGTTCGCGGTACTCGGTGACCTCGAATGCGGGGTCGGGCAACGCCTTTCGGTCGAGCTTTCCGCTGGCACCGAGCGGGAACTCGGGCAGCACGATCAGCGTCGACGGCACCATGTACTCCGCCAGACGGCCGCGAAGCGCCGACAGAACGGCTCCGGTGTCGACCGACACTCCCGAAGGAACCACGTATCCGACGAGTTGGTCGCGGCGGACCACGACTACGGCTTGAGAGACCGACCGCTGGGCGAGCAGCGCCGTTTCGATCTCACCCAGTTCGATGCGCAGGCCGCGCAACTTGACCTGGAAGTCGGAACGTCCGACGTATTCGAGCTCGCCGTCGCGATTCCAGCGCACGACGTCGCCGGTGCGGTACAGCCGCGCGCCGCCATCGGCGAACGGGTGAGCGACGAACCTGTCCGCGGTCAGGTCGGGGCGTCCCACATAGCCGCGCGCGAGCTGGGTGCCGGCGAGATAGAGCTCACCTGCAACACCGACCGGGGTGGGATGCAGTCGCGAATCCAGCACGTAGACAGCGGTGTTCCACACCGGAGCACCGATCGGCATGACGTCGGAGTCCGAATCCGTGACCGCGTGGTACGTCACGTCCACGGCCGCCTCGGTCGGTCCGTACAGGTTGTGCAGTTCCACCGAGGCGACCGCACGCCGCAGTGCGCGAGCGGTGGTGGGCGGCAGCGCCTCGCCGGAGGCGAACATCAGCCGGAGCGAGGCTCCCGCGCTGCGACGCCGCTCGACTTCGGGCACGAACACCGACATCATCGACGGCACGAAGTGCACCACCGAAACGCGTTCGCGCGCAATGACATCGAGCAAGTAGATGGGATCCCGGTGACCGTCCGGAACGGCGATCACCACCGAGGCACCCACCTGGAGCGCCCAGAAGAACTCCCATACCGACACGTCGAAAGTGGACGGCGTCTTCTGCAGCACCACGTCGCGTGGAGTCAGGGCGTATTCGCCCTGCATCCACAGCAGTCGGTTGACGATCGCGTCGTGCGACACCCCGACACCCTTGGGACGGCCCGTCGAACCCGACGTGAAGATGACGTACGCGAGGTTCCGCGAACGCAGTGGGGCGCGTCGGTCGTTGTCGCGCAACGGTTCCGACGACAGGTTAGAAGTATCGAGCGTGTCGATGTCGATCGTGTCGACGTCGGGGAATTCGACATGATCGCGCACGGTGGACAACACCCGGATCGGTGCCGCGGTGGCCACGATGTAGTCGTTGCGATCCGCCGGTTGGGTCGGGTCGATCGGCACGTATCCGGCCCCGGCCTTGACGATCGCGTACATGCCGACGAACAGGTCGAGGCTGCGGGCGATCGCGAGGCCGACCAACGTGTCGGGCCCGACGCCCAGCGAGACCAGATGGCGCGCAAGACGGTTGACGCGTGCATCGAACTCGGCGTACGTCAGCCGCTCACCCTCGAAGACCAGCGCAGTTGCGTCCGGGGTCAGGGCGACCTGTCGGTCGAACAGGTCCACCAGAGTGATGTCGGCGGGGACCTCGTGTTCGGTGTCGTTCCATTCGGCCACCACGCGGTCGTGCTCGCCGTCGTCGAGCAGATCGATGTCTCCGACGGCCACCGACGAATCGGCCACCACGGCCGTGAGCATCCGTACGAACCGGTCGGCGAACCCGCGAACGGTCTCGGCATCGAAAAGGTCTGTCGCGTAGGTCAGTTCGGCGGCCATACCCTGTCCGCGGCCGTCCAGTCCGATCGACTCGGTCACGGTGAGCTGCAGGTCGAACTTGGCGATTTCGGCATCGAGGGCGACGCTGTCCACCGACAGGCCCGGCAGGTCGACGTGTGTTCGGGTGAGGTTCTCGAACGAGAGCATGACCTGGAACAGCGGGTGTCGAGCTTGCGACCGCGACGGGTTGAGGACCTCGACCAGACGCTCGAACGGTAGATCGGCGTGGCCGAAGGCTCCGAGCGCGACTTCGCGTGCGCGGCCGATCTGTTCGGAGAACGTGCGTCCGGAGTCGATGTCGGTGCGCAGAACGAGCGTGTTGACGAACATGCCGACGACGTCGTCGAGCGCTGCGTCACCGCGGCCGGCGACCGGAGTACCGATGGCGATGTCCTCTGTGCCCGACAGTCGGGCCAGCAGCACGGCCAGTGCGGCGTGGACGACCATGAACAGCGATGCGTTGTGGGTATGTGCCAGAGCGGACAGGCCCTGGTGCACATCGGCAGGCACGTCGAATCCGATGGACGAGCCCTGGTAGGACTGGCGACTGGGGCGCGGCCGGTCGGTCGGCAGATCGAGCTGGTCGGGTAGGCCGGCGAGGATGTCGGCCCAGTAGTTCACCTGACCGGAGATCAACGACTGCGGATCGTCCTCGGAGCCCAGAACCGAACGCTGCCACAGGCTGTAGTCGGCGTACTGCACTTCCAACGGCATCCAGGCCGGGTTCTCCCACGCGGTGCGCGAGGCGTAGGCGATCATGATGTCTCGGGCCAGCGGTCCCATCGACCATCCGTCGGCCGAGATGTGGTGCACCACCATGGCGATCACGTGTTCGCGTGGGCCGATCTCGAACAGTCGCGCCTGGATCGGAACGTTGACGGTCACGTCGAACGTCGTCGACGCGAGCGCGAAGACCTGCCGCTGAATGTCGGCTGCCGAGGTCGGAATCGGCATCAGGTTCGGCACCGTCTGAGCGGCGTCGAGAATGGACTGCTGCGGTCCGTGCGCGGTGTCGGGATAGACGGTGCGCAGCGACTCGTGCCGGTCGATCACATCCATGATGGCGACCTGCAGTGCGGCGACATCCAGGTCGCCGGTCAGCTTCAGCGCGAACGGAATGTTGTATGCGGCGGAGTCGA
Source organism: Rhodococcus sp. NKCM2511 (assembly GCF_014905595.1). NCBI lineage: Bacteria > Bacillati > Actinomycetota > Actinomycetes > Mycobacteriales > Nocardiaceae > Rhodococcus > Rhodococcus sp. NKCM2511. The sequence goes on from NZ_BNHJ02000001.1 coordinate 1,148,668, forward strand.
CGTCGAACCGGTTGAGGAACCACATGCGTTGCTGCGCAAGCGACAACGGGATACGTTCCGGACGGACCGTCGCGACCAGTGCAGTCCGGCCGCCCTCCCCCGCCGCCTGTTCGACGCGCACCGCGAGCAGCGCGACCGTCGACGCCTCGAACAGCATGCGCACCGGCACGGTGGCGTCGAGTGCCACTCCGAGCCGCGAGACCACCTGGGTGGCGATCAGCGAGTTACCGCCGAGCTCGAAGAAGTCGTCGTCCAGTCCTACTCTCTCGACGCCGAGGACCTCGGCGAAGACGTCGGCGACGATCTCTTCGATCGGTGTCGTCGGTGCGCGGAAATCTCGCACCTCGAACACCGGCGCGGGCAGTGCGCGCCGGTCCAGCTTTCCGTTGACCGTCAGCGGAATCGTCTCCAGCGCAACGAACGCCGACGGAACCATGTACTCCGGCAACAGTTCGGCGATACCGGTTCGCAGATCCTCGAGGTCGAGGGTCGGCCGACCGTTCGCCACCGCCGAGACCACGTAGGCGACCAACCGAGCCGCCCCGGGCGAATCCTCCCGGACGACGACGGCAGCCTGGGTGACGGCGGGGTGCGCGGTGACGGCGGCCTCGACCTCGCCCAACTCGATTCGGAAGCCGCGCACCTTGACCTGATCGTCGGAGCGGCCCAGATATTCGAGCTCACCCGACGCGTTCCACTGCGCCAGATCGCCGGTGCGGTACAGCAACGACCCGGCATCGGAGCCGGCGAACGGATCGGCCACGAACCGCACCGCGGTGAGCGGTGCGCGTCCCAGGTATCCGCGCGCCAATTGTCCACCGGCAACGTACATCTCGCCGGGCACCCCGACCGGGACCGGATGGAGCCGGGTATCGAGAACGTAGACGCGCAGCCCTGCGATCGGCTTGCCGACCACCGATGCGGTCGTTGCGACGGACGCGGAGCCCAGCGCCTGATACGACACGTGCACCGTGGTCTCGGTGATGCCGTACATGTTGATCAGCTGCGGTGCACGATCGCCGTGCCGCTCGAACCAGCCGCTCAATCGACGCTGTTCGAGGGCCTCGCCGCCGAAGATCACGTAGCGCAGAGACAGCTCGCCGCCGGTCGAGGCCGCCGTGCGATCGGCCTCGGACAGTTGGTAGAACGCCGACGGAGTCTGGTTGAGCACCGTCACTCGTTCGTCCACGAGCAGCTGATGGAACGCTTCGGGTGAGCGCGAGGTGAAGTAGTCGACGACCACCAGAGTGCCGCCGTACAGCAACGGACCCCACAGTTCCCACACCGAGAAGTCGAACGCGTAGGAATGGAACATCGTCCACACGTCGTCGGCTCCGAAGCCGTAGACCGCATCGGTGTTCGCGAGCAGCCGAACCACGTTGCGGTGCGGCACCAGAACACCCTTGGGGCGACCGGTCGACCCCGAGGTGTAGATGACGTAGGCGACGTTGGTGGGGCGAAGCGGGCGAATGCGATCGGTGTCGGTCACCGGTGCGTCCGAGATCGACGACAGATCGACCGTGTCGATGTCGACGAACGTTGCGCCGATGCGAGATTCGACGTCCGCGGGCAGTTCGATCGGGTCCGTTCCCGAGAAGAGAATCGATGTCGGACGCGCATCGTCGAGCATGTACTCGACGCGGTCCAGCGGGTAGCTCGGATCGACGGGGAGGTAACCGCCACCGGCCTTCACCACCGCGACCAGCGCGACGACGAGTTCCGCCGACCTCGGTAGGGCGACCGCGACGAGGCTCTCGGGGCCGACGCCGTGCGAGATCAGTACGCGGGCAAGGCGATTGGTCCGAGCATCGAACTCGGCGTACGTCAGCGACGTGTCGCCGAAGCGCACGGCCACTCCGTCCGGCTGTGCCGAGGCCGCAGCGTCGAGCAGGTCGATCAACGTCACGTCGCGAGAGACGTCCGGCCCGGACACGTTCCAGGTGGACACGACGGACTCGTACTCGGCGGCGTCCACGATGTCGACGTCGCCGACCGGAACCGACGCGTCGGTGGTGACTGCGTCCAGAATTCCGAGGAAGCGCCGCGCGAAGCTGTCGACCAGATCTGCGTCGAACAGATCGGTCGCGTACTCGAACACCGCATCGATACCCGCGGCAGTTCCGTCGACCTGGTGCTCGGTGAGCCAGAGCTGGAGGTCGAATTTCGCTATCGGGACGTCGAATTCGGCGGCCACGGCGCGGAGCCCGCCGACGGTGAGTTCACGAGACATGGCCGATTCCAGGGAGAGCGCCACCTGGAACAACGGGTGCCGTGATGTCGAGCGGACCGGATTGAGAACCTCGACCAGGCGCTCGAACGGAACGTCGGCATGCGCGAATGCCGACAGGTCCGTGTCGCGGACGCGAGCGAGCAGCTGCTCGAACGACAGTGCCGGATCGACATCGGTACGAAGTACCAACGTGTTGACGAACATTCCGACGAGGTCGTCGAGTGCAGGCTCACCGCGACCGGCCACCGGCGCGCCGATGGCGATGTCGGTGGTGCCGCTCAGTCGAGCCAGCAACAGCGCGTACGCCGACTGCATCACCATGAACAGCGACGAGTTGTTCGCGCGGGCGAGATCGGCCAGAGCACTGTGCAACCGGGCCGGAATCTCGATGCGCAGCTTGCTGCCTGCGTTGGACGACACGGCGGGGCGGGGCCTACTCGACGGCAGCGCCAGCTGATCGGGTAGATCCTCGAGTGTGGCACTCCAATAGGCGATTTCGCGTGCAGCGAGCGAATGCGGATCGGTTTCGGGACCGAGTACCGCACGCTGCCAGAGCGCGTAGTCGGCGTACTGGACCTCGAGCGGCGTCCACTCGGGAGCGCGGCCCTGTATCCGGCTCGAGTAGGCCAGCAGGACGTCGCGCGCCAACGGTCCGAAGGAGGCTCCGTCGGCAGCGATGTGGTGCAGGACCATCGCCAGTTCGTACTCGGTGGGCGACATCTCGAACAGCGCGATTCGGAACGGCGTGTCGATCGTGACGTCGAAGCCCTTGGCCACCAACTCGTGCAGTCGGCCACCGAGCTCGTGCCGTTCGATGCGGATCGGGGTGATCGTGGCCGGTGTCCTGGCCGCGTTGAGCACGACCTGCTCGGGCGATCCGTCCACTTCCGGGTACACGGTGCGCAGCGTCTCGTGTCGTTCCACGACGTCTGCGAATGCAGCCGACAGGGCACTCACGTCGAGTGGGCCGCTCAGATGGACCGAGAACGGCAGGTTGTACACCGCAGTGGCCGGATCGAACCGGTTGAGGAACCACATGCGTTGCTGTGCAGGCGAGAGTGGGATGCGCTCGGGGCGTTCCCGGGATTCGAGGATCGGGGTGTCGGATCCGCGGCCGGCAGCCGACTCGGCCCGGGCAGCCAGTGCGCCGACGGTGGGAGCCTCGAACAGCTCGCGCACTCCCAGGCGTACTCCGAGTGCGCCGCCGACTCGTGTCACCAACTGTGTGGCGATCAGCGAGTTGCCGCCGAGCTCGAAGAAGTCCTCGTCCAGACCGACCTTGGACGCGCCGAGCAGGTCCTCGTAGATTCCGGCGACGACGTATTCCGCGCGGCTCTGCGGTGCTCGGTACTTCTTGGCGCTGGTGAACACCGGCTCCGGCAACGCTTTTCGATCGAGCTTCCCGCTGGTGTTGAGCGGCAGCGCATCGAGCACGACCACTGCTGCGGGAACCATGTAGGACGGCAGCGCATGCCCGGCGAATTCGATGGCCTCGGCGGAGTCGATGGACTTCCCCGGCCCGGCGACGACGTAGGCGACGAGTTGGTCGCCGGTGACCGTCTGCACGACCAATGTCACTGCCTGCGAGATGGATTCGTGTGCGAGCAGGACGGTTTCGATCTCGCCCAGCTCGATGCGCTGGCCACGGAACTTCACCTGGAAGTCGGTGCGTCCGATGTAGTCCAGCACTCCGTCGCTGCGCCACCGAACGAGGTCGCCGGTGCGGTACATCCGCTCTCCGGCGTCGCCGAAGGGGTTGGCCACGAACCGATCCGAGCTCAGGTCGGGGCGACCCACGTAGCCCCGCGCCAGCTGGACGCCCGCGAGGTAGAGCTCGCCCGCTTCTCCCACCGGAGTGGGTCGCAGCCGGCTGTCCAGTACGAAGGCGCGGGTGTTCCACTCGGGCACACCGATCGGGACGGTTCGCGTGTCCTGTGGGCTGCTCTCGTGGTACGTCACCGAGACCGCCGCCTCGGTGGGACCGTAGAGGTTGTGCAGTCCTGCGGCGCAGACGGATCGGAATGCTGCTGCCGTCTCGACCGGAAGCGCCTCGCCGATCACGAAGACGTGACGCAGCGAAGCACAGGTGTTGGCCGGCGCGTTGGCGACGAACACGGTCAGCATCGAGGGCACGAAGTCGGTGACCGTGACGCGATGCTCGGCGATCCTGTTCGCCACATAGACCGAGTCGCGGTGCCCGTCGGGGGTGGCGAGCACCATCGTCGCGCCCACTCGCAGCGGCAGGAAGAAACCCCACAGCGAGACGTCGAACGTCGTCGCCGTCTTCTGCAGATAGACATCGGTGGTATCCATCGGATACTCCGCCAGCATCCACTCCATCTGATTGTGGATGGCGGCGTGCTCCACGGCGACGCCCTTCGGGCGGCCGGTGGAGCCGGAGGTGTAGATGACGTACGCGGGGTTCGAAACACGAAGCGGCGCAATCCGTTCCGCGTCTCCGACCGGAGCGGACGACCGGGCGGACAGGTCGACCAGATCGACGGCGACCGTCTCGGTGCCCTCGGGCAGCGACACGTCGTCACGCGACGAGATCAGTACGCACCGAGGCTGCGCGGAATCGAGGATGTAGGCCGTGCGTTCGGCAGGATGATCCGGGTCGATCGGTACCCATGCTCCGCCTGCCGCCACGATGGCGTACATGCCGACCACGAGATCGAACGAGCGTCGAATGGACAATCCGACGAGAGTCTCCGGGCCGACGCCCATGTCGATCAGATGGCGAGCGAGGCCGTTCACCCGCGCCGACAGTTCTCCGTAAGTCAGGACGTCGCCCTCGTACACCAGAGCCGTGGCGTCGGGACGAGCTGCCGCAGCAGCCTCGAAGGCGGTGAGCAGAGTGCTGGGCGTGGTCTCGTGTTCGGTGTGGTTCCACTCGGAGACGACCAGTGCGCGCTCGGATCCGTCGGTCAGAGCCAGGTCCCAGACGAGGTCCGTCGGGGCTGCTGCCACGAAACGGCCGAGGAAGTCGACGAACCGCTCGTGATTGCGGCCGGACTGATCGGGGCCGTAGAGGTTGGGGTTGGACTCGAAGTCGATGTGGGTCGTGGCCCCGGCGACGCTCGTGTAGAGGTTCAGTCCGAAGTCCTCGATGAGGCCGGTGGAGAGGATGTTGATCCCGCCGACCATCGATCCCAGGCGCACCTCGCCGAAGAACAGCATGATGTTGACCCAGGGACCGAAGAACGCAGCTTGACCGCTTGCGCCGCCGGCGTCGCGGCGAATGTCCTCGTGCCGGTACCGCTGGTGGCGCAGTGCACCGGAGACCTCGGCGTTGACGCGCGCCAGCATCGTTTCGACGGTGGTGTCGCCCGAGACGTCGAACCGCAGCGGCACTACGTTGGACACCATGCCGCCGGAGCGGCGCAGAACCGCGGTGGTTCGCGCAGTCACCGGCAGTGACAGCACGACGTCCTCGCGGCCGGTCATCTGGGCCAGATACGCCGCGAACGCGGCGATGACGATGGTCGCCATCGTCGTGTCGGTCTCGGCTCGCAGGGCATCGAGACTGCTCATCGTGTCGGCAGACAGAGCGGTGCTGTCGATCTGACTCTTCGGGGCCGGCGGAGCGGTGTGCCCGGCGAGGGTGGTGACTCCGTCGATTCCGTCGATCCGCGACGCCCAGTATTCGCGATCGGCCTGAAAGCGGCTCGAATCGCGGTAGGACATCTCGATGTCGTAGACCTTGGTCAGATCCGAGGCCAGGTTCTTCGTCGGTTCGGTGCCCTCGACCTCGGACGTGTACAACTCCGCAGCGCGGTTCATGAAGGTCACGGCACCGAAGCCGTCGAGAACGACGTGGTGCACGCGCTCGTACCAGAACCAGACATCGTCCTCGATACGCAGGACGGTGGCGGCGATCAGTCGATCGCGAAGAATGTCGATCGGAGCGCTGTAATCGGCGTGCATCCACTCGAGGGCGGCCGCGCGAGGGTCGTTCTCGCCGCGCAGATCCACCAGTCCGAGCGAGTCGTCCAGGGTGGGGTCGACGATCTGTCGTGGCTCCGCGTCGATCTCGGTGATACGGACGAAACCGGACTGCAGTTCGAGGGCTGCGCGCGACGATGCGCGCCGCAACAGTTCGACGTCGAGATCACCGCGCAGTTCGACGTACTGCGCGATGTTGGCGGGTACCGAGGGGTCCACGTGCTGCGCGAACCACATCCCCAATTGGGCCGGTGACAGTGGGAACGAGGGATGCTGCCGACTGTCGACTCCCGTGTCGTCGTCTCCAGCACCTTCCACACCTAGCGGGTCCAATCGATTCCTCTCTTTCCCACAATCACACGCGCCCCCACCGGCCGCCGAAGCGGCGGACAACGATGGGCACCGAACACATCGAGCAAGCTGACTACGTCGATCTCTATTTTCTCACCATGAACAACTCGGAAGTTACCTTTCAGTACTTATCCGTCGAGATGGGCCGGACCGTTACATGCCCAGCACGCGTCGAGAGCACCCGCCCCCGTACGTGCAGAACCGGTGGCTGGATTCGGCACCCGGCCAATCTACAGGCCCGCACGCGCGGAGTTCGTCGGTTGTCACGCCGTCATGTCGAAAGCGGCAATCACCTTGGTAGGTACCAAACGAACGATCAATTCGCCCGGAACTCCGTTGCGTCTGCCGAACTCCTCCCCTCTGTCGCGGCCCATGTACCGCGCTCCGATCTCGGTGGCCGTACGCACCAGTTCTCGGGGATCCTCGTCGATCGAGGCAACGCCCTGCACCTGCACGAACCCGTACGGCGGCTCTTCGAGATCGACGGTCAACACGATCCGAGGGTCCCTGCGAATCGCTCGCCCCTTGGCGGTATCGGCTCCGGTGTTGAACACGATGGAATCGTCCTCGACGACGAACCAGATCGGGGCGACCAGGGGCCGTCCGTCCGAAGCGAGGTAGCCGACCTTTCCGGTGCGGGTACCTGCCGACAGAAACTCTCGCACGCGTGGATCGGTGAAAGACGTCATCGACGTCACGCTACTCGGCCGGACCGACAGGTTCACGTCACCGACGAACTCGGCCAGGACGTGCCGCCCGATCGACGATGCTATGCCGGGCCGACGTGGGTGAGCAGACCGGCACAGATCGTGGCCCGCACCTCCGTGTCGGCCAGATCGTGCGCCGAGCGATACACCGGGTGCTCCTCGAGAACCACGATGTCCGCGACGTCCCGGACGCGGAGCGCAGCGCGGTCGCCGCTCGCCGCCTGCAGTGCCGCGCCGAGAGGAACCGATTCCTCGGCATGCCACGGCGGCCGGTCGTCGTCGGTTCGGAATACCGCCGCCGCGACGCCTGCCAATGGCTCCGGTGGACTCACCGGAGCGTCGGAGCCGAAGAGCAGCGTGGCACCGCTTCGATGAAGCGACCCGTAGCCGTAGGCCACCGAGCGTCGACCTGCCCACAGATCCTCGGCGATGTCGCGGTCGGCCATGGCGTGCTGCGGCTGCACCGACGCCGCAACGCCCAGCGCCGCGAAGCGTGCGATGTCTTCGGGGACGAGCTGCTGCGCGTGTTCGATACGACCTCCGCAACCGGCCCGCTCGAACGCATCGAGCGCAACACCGTTCGCCCGGTCACCGATCGCATGGACAGCAGAGGTGATTCCGCCGCGAGCTGCGCGAGAGACGAGCTCGAACAGTCCGTCGCGGGTCTCGAGCAACAGTCCGTAGGCGTTGTCACCGTCGACGCCCGGGTAGCGATCGTGACAGCAGGCCGTTCTGGTGTTCAGCGAGCCGTCGAGCATGACCTTCAGCGGTCCACGCCTGATCATGTCCGAGACGGCCGAGACGTCGCCGGTGCGCTCCCCACGATCGACCGCTTCGTCGAGCCACTGCGGCCACACCGTGGTGTCGACGCGCACTGCGGGAGATCCGGCCGACAGGCGTCGATCCCAGACCGTCCGGTTGTCCGCGAACTCGAAATCGACGACGCCGGTCACTCCGCGGACCGCCAGTGCCGCGGTGGCGTCGAGCACAGCTCGGTCCAACTCGGCCGGGTCCTCCAAGGCCTCCAGCGCCATGACGGCCTCGAGACCGTCGACGTCACGAAGCACTCCAGTGGGATGGTCGATACCGAGATCGCGCAGCAGCGCCGGACTCAGCCACAGCGTGTGCAGGTCCATGCTCGTCAACGCCACACGCACACCGGGCAGCGCGTTCTCGAGCAGGTCCTTGTGTGGTTCGTCGGGCCACTGCGCGTCCCGAAACCCGTTGGCGCGCACTACGGAATCGCCTGCTGTGCGCGCATAGGGAAACACCAGTGCCACGGCATCGGCCGCCGACGAGGCCGGCCCGACATCGATACGCCGCCGCGCCGCTGCCCATTGCGTCAGATGAACATGACTGTCCACGAAACCCGGCAGGGCCACTCCCCCCGCCCCGTCGACGACCTCGACGCCGCGGGTGCGATCGCTACCGGCCGGGGTGATGGACCCGATGGTCGAGCCGACGAGTTCGATGTCGAAGAGCACGCCGGAATCATCCAGTGCGACATTGGCGATAATCACTCCTGGCACTCTAGAGCGTCGCCCCCGACGCAGGCGCGCATGCCATCCTCTAGCAATGAAGACAGAGCCTGTGGCGATGCAGAAAGATCGGACCGACCCCGTCGGATATCACGCGACCGTCACGGTGCGGTGGTCGGACATGGACGCATTCGCGCACATCAATCACGCGCGGATGGTCACCCTGCTCGAAGAGGCGCGCATCGAATGGCTGCTCAGCGACGGCGAGGCCAACGAAAGCCTGATCAAGAGTGCGTTGATCGCGAACGTCACCATCGCGTACAAGAAGCCGCTTCGGCACTCGGACGGTCCGCTCGACGTCACACTCTGGTTCGAGAAGGTACGTGCGGTCGATTTCACCATCGGCTACGAGGTACGGGCAGCGGGCGCGGCCCCGGATTCGCCGCCTGCGGTGGTGGCGACCACTCGCATGGCGATGGTCGACGTCGGGGCGGAGACTCTGCGCCGGATAGCGCCCGAGGAGAAGGCCTACCTCGCGCGCTGGACTCGCTGATACTCCGCCGCGCGATCTGCGAACCACCGCACCGCCTCCGGATCGTCGACGGCACTGGTGTCGAGAGCAGTTGTCGCGGCAGCACCTTGGAACATTTTCTTGAGCGGCACTTCGAGCTTCTTACCGGTCCGCGTGTGCGGGATCGCGGGCGCTGCGACGATGTCGTCGGGAACGTGCCGCGGGGACGCCTGAGTCCTGATGACGGCAACGATGCGCTCGCGTAGCTCCGCGGTGAGCCCATCCGGGACCACCACGAACAGCGGCATCCAGTATCCCCCGTCGGGCTGTTCCATGCCGAGCACCAGGGCCTCGGTGACCTCGTCGAGAGATTCGACGGCCTGATAGATGTCTGCGCTTCCCATTCGAATCCCGTTGCGGTTCAGCGTCGCATCGGAACGACCGTGCACGACGACGCTGCCGCGTTCGGTCACGGTGATCCAGTCGCCGTGCCGCCAGATGCCCGGATAGGTATCGAAATACGCGTCCCGATAACGGGTTCCGTCGGGATCGTTCCAGAACCGCACCGGCATGGACGGCATCGGTTCGGTGACGACCAGTTCGCCCACTGCGCCGTGCACCGAGTTGCCTGCCTCGTCGTAGGCGTCGAGCGCAACGCCCAGGAACGGAACCGACAACTCGCCCGCCCAGACCGGCACGGTCCGCACTCCCCCGGCGAACGCCGACACCACATCGGTACCACCGGAGATCGAGAACACCGGTACGTGGGCTCCGGCGTTCTCCGACAACCAGATCGACGACGTCGCGGGCATCGCAGACCCGGTGATCCCGATGGCGCGCAGGCTCGAGAGATCGTGATCGGCACCGGGGTGTGCGTCCGCCTTGATGCACGCGAGGACGTACCCGGGGCTGGTACCGAGGTACGTCACACCCTGCGCGGCCGCAATGCCCCACAGCGCATCCGTTCTCGGGAACGCTGGATTTCCGTCGGTGGACACGATCGTGGCACCGACGAGCAGACCGGCCACCTGGAAATTCCACATCATCCAGCTCGGGCTCGTGTACCAGAAGAACACATCGTCGGGTCCTAGATCCGAGTGCAGTGCAACGGATTTGAGATGCTCGAGCAGCACGCCACCATGGCCGTGCACGATCCCCTTGGGCCGTCCCGTGGTCCCCGACGAGAACACGACCCACAACGGGTGATCGAACGGCACTGCGACCGGAGCGAGCTCGCGCGGTGTCGCGGTCGCGTCCGCCCAATTCAGCCTAATCCCCGCGGTTCCCACAGTCCCCGCGCTTCCCACAGCTCCCGCAGCGTCGCCGATCGTGACCACCGTGCGTACCGTCGGCAATCCCTCTGCGAGAGTGTTCACGTCCGCATCTTTGTCGCGGAAGGCCCCTCCGTAGACGTACCCGGACGCGGTGATCAACGCCGCGGGATCGAGCTGCCCCAGTCTGTCGAGCGCTGCCGCCGCCGAGTAGTCCTGCCCACACGCAGCCCATACCGCGCCGAGACTTGCTGTCGCCAGGAAGGCGATGATCGCCTCGGGCACGTTGGGCAGGTATCCGACGACGCGGTCGCCGCGTCGGACGCCCGCGTCGGACAGGGTGCCCGCCAACGCACCGGCCTGGGCGATCATCTCGGACCACGTGACGGTCCGCGTCGAACCGTCCTCGGAGGCATGAACGATGGCGGCTCGATCTCCTCGAGCGTGGCGGACGACTTGATCGACGTAATTCAGCTCGGCACCCGGGAACCACTGCGCCCCCGGCATACCGTGGCCCTCGAGGACCGACGCCGGCTCGGTGGTGGAGCGAATGTCGAAGTAGTCCCACACGGCTTTCCAGAACGATTCGATGTCGTCGATCGACCACCGCCACAACGCTGCGTAGTCGGGCAGCGTCACCTCGTGGCGCTCCTCGACGAACCGGGTGAACTCGGTGACCCGAGCGCGCTCGACGTCGGTATCGGTGGGCGTCCACAGCGCACTGGTCATGGACGTCAGTATGTCAGCCCAACGGCTGGGTTCAGATCAATCCGAGCGAGCGTTCACGCATCTCGACCTTGCGCACCTTGCCGGTGACGGTCATCGGGAACTCGTCGACGACGTGCACGTAGCGCGGAATCTTGTAGTGCGCGAGGCGACCGTCGCAGAACTGCCGCACGGCGTCCGAATCCAGTGGTGCGGCACCGTCTCTGAGCTGTATCCACGCCATCAATTCCTCGCCGTACTTCGCGTCGGGAACACCGATCACCTGAGCGTCGAGGATGTCGGGGTGGGTGTAGAGAAATTCCTCGACCTCGCGGGGATAGATGTTCTCGCCGCCGCGAATCACCATGTCCTTGATGCGCCCGGTGATCGCGACGTAGCCGTCACCGTCCATGACCCCGATGTCGCCGGTGTGCATCCACCCGTCGCTGTCGATCGCTTCTGCGGTCTTGTCGGGCTGCTCCCAGTAACCGATCATCACCGAGTAGCCACGGGTGCACAGTTCACCCGCCTCGCCTCGCGGCAGTGTCTCACCGAGAACGGGGTCGACGATCTTCACCTCCAGATGCGGCCCTACTCGGCCCACTGTCGACACGCGCTGCTCGATCGAATCGTCGCTGCGAGTCTGCAGCGATACCGGCGACGTCTCGGTCATGCCGTAGCAGATGGACACCTCTGCCATTCCCATGCGTTCGATGACCTGCTTCATCACCTCTGTGGGACAGGGTGATCCGGCCATGATTCCGGTACGGAGGCTGCTCAGATCGAATTCGCCGATGTTCTCCAGTGCCAACTCGGCGATGAACATGGTCGGTACGCCGTAGAGCGAGGTGCACTTCTCATCGGCCACGGCCGTCAACGTCGCCACCGGGTCGAACGCGGGACCGGGGATGACCATCGTTGCTCCGTGCGACGTGCACGCGAGATTGCCCATCACCATGCCGAAGCAATGGTAGAACGGCACCGGAATGCAGACCCTGTCGTTCTCGGTGTAATGGCAGAGTTCGCCGACGAAGAAGCCGTTGTTCAGTATGTTTCGATGACTGAGCGTCGCACCCTTCGGGAAACCCGTTGTACCCGAGGTGTATTGGATGTTGATCGCGTCGTCCGGGCGAAGTGTGCTCGACACGTCGGCGACCATCCGCGGAGTCTTCGCCAACGCTCGGTGCCCTCGATCGGTCATTGCTTCCCACTGAATGCTTCCGATGAACAGGACCTCGCGCAGAGTTGTCACCTCCGGTCGCACGTCGTCGATCATGGCCGTGTAGTCGGACCCTTTGAACTCGGTGGCCGACAACAGCACCGAGACACCCGCCTGCCTCAGCACGAACTGCAGCTCGTGCGAGCGGTACGCCGGATTGATGTTGACCAGAATTGCCCCGATCTCCGCCGTCGCATATTGCGCCAGCGTCCATTCGGGGCAGTTCGGTGCCCAGATTCCTACTCGATCGCCTACTTGCACTCCGGCCACGAGGAGCCCCGCCGCCAACAACTCGACGTCCGCCGCGAACTCCGAGTAGGTCCACCGCCTGCCCGATGCGACATCGACGAGGGCATCGCGTTCGGCGTGCCGCTCGACGGTGCGATGCAGGTTTCGGCCGATCGTGTCGTCGAGTATCGCTGTGTCCGAATCTCCGCGGGCGTAACTGTCCATGAGCCTCACGGTAGTGACGCCGGTCACGGCCGGCCACCCCCGAATGGGGGTCCTACTCCAGTGTGATGACGTCCGCAGCCTCGAGCACCTCGGCGCGCGACGTGTCCTTGAGCGCGACGCCGGACCGTCCGAGCTTCCTGGCTCCGGCCAGCAGACCTGCCACGATGCGGGCCGACTGCGCGTACCCCTGCCCCTCGGGCGGGTGGATGTTGGAGATGCAGTTGCGATCGGCGTCGGTACGGCCGGGCTTGGGAAGGTGCGTCAAGTAGATGCCGAGACTGTCCGCGACGGACAGGCCGGGTCGCTCCCCGATGAGAACCAGTACCGTCCGCACGCCCATCGCCGCCGCGATGTGATCACCGAGCGCCACTCGGGCCTCGGTCGCAATGACCGGTGCAGCAATCGAATACCGTTCGGCGAGTTCGGTTTTCAGTGCTTCCACCATGGCGACACCGTGATCCGCCAGGGCCCGGGGAGACAATCCGTCGCTCAGCACGATGCCTATCTCGTCCTCCGAATGTGCAATCGCCGACAGATCCTTCGGCTGACGACCCAGGTCCGGACGACGCAGATACTCGGCCCGGCTCGTCGCCAACGACGTCACCACCGAGGGTGTACCGAGCCCCACCTGCTCCACCCGACGCACGAACTCGTCGACCTCGAGTGGCATGTGCACCGCATCCCGGGCCGCGGCGTGCGCCGAGCGAAACTCGAGCACCCGCGTCGTCGGCAACGAATCGCCTATACGCCCCAGACCGATCCGAGCTTGGGTACTCGCCCGCAACTCACCCCAGAACTCTGCTTCCGGTCGTTCCGCAGGCTCCACTCCCAAATCGGGTCGTTCCGCAGGCTCCACTCCCAAATCGGGTCGTTCCGCAGGCTCCACTCCTGCCGCTTCCGGTCGTTCCGCAGGCGTGCTCATCGCGCACTCATCAAGGCCCGCAGCGGCGATCCCGCGGCATCGACGTCGAGGACTCGGCCGTCGGCGTCCGCCATCCCCAGCCGCGAGAGCCACGACTCGAATTCCGGTGCGGGCCGCAGACCGAGGACCTGTCGCACGTAGAGCACATCGTGGAAGCTCAGGGACTGGTAGCCGAGCATGACGTCATCGGCCCCCGGCACTGCGATGACGAACGCGACGCCGGCCGCACCGAGCAACGTCAGCAACGTGTCCATGTCGTCCTGATCGGCCTCGGCGTGATTGGTGTAGCAGACGTCCACTCCCATCGGCAGTCCGAGGAGCTTGCCGCAGAAGTGATCTTCGAGGCCTGCCCTGATGATCTGCTTGCCGTCGTACAGGTACTCGGGCCCGATGAATCCGACTACGGTGTTGATCAGCAGCGGCTCGAGATCACGGGCCACCGCGTACGCACGCGTCTCGAGTGTCTGCTGATCGACGGGCCGGTCGCCGGTGCCGATGTGCGCTCCCGCCGACAGCGCCGAACCCTGACCCGTCTCGAGATACATGACGTTGTTCCCGACGGTTCCGCGGTGCAACGATCTGCCTGCCTCGTTGGCCTCACGCAGCAACGAAATGTTCACTCCGAAGCTCGAATTGGCACCCTCGGTCCCCGCGATGGACTGGAACACCAGATCGACCGGAACTCCTTTGTCGATCAGTTCCATCGTCGTCGTCACATGAGAGAGGACGCACGACTGTGTCGGGATCTCGAAACGCTGCCGAATCTCGTCGAGCAGATGCAGCAGATCGGCGGTGGCCTGAGGTGAGTCGGTCGCGGGATTGATTCCGATGACCGCGTCACCCGACCCGAGGAGCAGCCCGTCGAGTGTGGCCGCGGCGATGCCACGCGGGTCGTCGGTCGGGTGGTTGGGTTGCAGACGCGTGGTGAGAGTCCCGGGTAGGCCGATCGTCGTCCGGAACGCCGACGTCACCTGCGCGGCCCGAGACACCGCGATCAGATCCTGGTTCCGCATGATCTTGCTGACCGCCGCGACCATCTCGGGTGTCAATCCGGCCGCGACCGATCGCAGTGTCTGGGCCGCATCGGGCCCCGCTGTCACCTGCAGCAGCCAATCCCGAAGACCTCCCACGGTCAGGTGTGAGATGGCCCCGAACGCGATGCGGTCGTGCGAATCGATGATGAGCCTGGTGACCTCGTCGGTTTCGTACGGAACGAGCAGATCGTGCAGGAAGACATCGAGGGAGACCTCGGACAACGCCCACTGCGCGGCAGCCCGTTCGGCATCGGATTCGGCCGCGCAGCCGGCCAATTCGTCACCCGATCGCAGCGGTGTCGCTTTGGCCATCAGGTCGACCAGACCGTCGAACGTGTAGGTGGTCCCGGATACCTGCTGGGTGTAGATCGTCATTCCAGTTCGGCCTCGGCCTCGGCCAGTGCGGCGAACTCCTCGTCGGGCGAGTTGGCGACCAGATGATGTCTGCTGTAGATGCCGAAGTAGGCCATGAACGCGACGAACACTGCCAGACACCACAGTGCCGCAGTGGAATCGACGACGAAGGTGGCGACGACGGCGAGTGCCGCGATGATCAACGCGAATCCGGTGGTCACAACGCCCCCGGGGGTTCGGTACGGCCGTTCCATGTTCGGCTCGTTGCGGCGAAGCACGATGTGGCTGACCATCATCAGAACGTAGCTCAGTGCCGCACCGAACACGGCCATGTTCAGCCACATTCCGCCCTGACCGGTCAGCGAGAGCAGGAATCCGATGACGCCGGGCACGATCAGCGCGAGCGTAGGGGCCTTACGAGAGTTGGTGATGGACAGCGTCTTCGGCAGGTAGCCGGCACGGGACAGCGCGAAGAGCTGACGCGAGTACGCGTACATGATCGAGAAGAAGGACGCGACCAGTCCGGCCAGGCCGATGTAGTTGACGATCTTGCTCGCAGTTCCGTCACCGAGCGCCTCCACCAACGGGTTTCCCGATTCCTTGACGGCGTCGGCCCCGCCCGCTCCGGTCACCAGGAACAGGACGACGGCACCGGTGACGAGCAGTACGCCCATGGCGGCGATGATGCCGCGCGGGACGTTCTTGGTCGGATCCTTGGCCTCCTCGGCGGCCAGCGGCACGCCCTCGATGGCGAGGAAGAACCAGATGGCGAACGGCACAGCCGCCCAGATGCCGAGGTAGCCGAACGGCAGGAATCCCGAGGCCCCGGCCGCGTCGGTGGGGGCGATGTCGGTCAGGTTGCTCGCGTCGAACTGACCGATCGCGGCGATCGCGAAGACGACGAGACCGACCAAGGCGATGCCGGTGATGACGAACATGATCTTGAGTGCTTCGCCCGCGCCGGAGAGGTGGATTCCGATGAACACCGCATAGACCACCAGGTAGACCCACCATCCGTCGGTGATCCCGAACAGTCCGAGCGACTCGACGTACGCACCGATGAATGTCGCGATCGCTGCCGGCGCGATAGCGTACTCGATGAGAATCGCTGTGCCGGTGGCGAATCCACCCCACGGTCCCATGGCCCGGCGGGCGAAGGTGTAGCCGCCGCCTGCCGCGGGCAGAGCAGAGGACATCTCGGCCATTCCGAGGACCATGGCCAGATACATGCCCGCGATGATGATCGCGGCGATGAGCAGACCGCCGAAGCCGCCCTCTGCCAGGCCCAAGTTCCAGCCGGAGTAGTCGCCGGAGATGACGTAGCTGACACCGAGGCCCGCGAGAAGTACCCACCCGGCGGTTCCCTTCTTCAGGGTTCTCTTGGCCAGGTAGTCACCGCCCTCGACGTGCGACTGTGTGCCCTCGTAGGAGCCGGATTTCGGGTGAGGCGACTGGGGATCTTTCACGGACATTGCAAGCCTCTCGTACCAGGTCCCTCGCGAGGGGACGCCCATTCGGGTGTGTGGGGCGCGCGAACCGGTTCACGATAGGTCCGTGATGTAAGCGGGGTGTCATCGGTGAATGACGGGCGAATTACGGCTGCTGTGCAACCGCATTCACGTCACCGATATCTCCCTCGTCCGGTTCTGCGACTGTCAGTACTGCGTCCACCACAGCTCTGTTGGTTTCCAGCTCACGCTCCAGCCGCCGGAGCGTGTGCGCGATGCGTGACTCTGCGAAGTCACCGACGAGATCGACACTCGCCACCACGTAGATCTGTTTGGGACCGACGAACTCGATGCGAACGAACCGGACCGACGCCACCTCGGGGAGTAGCTCGATTCGCTGCACTACCGCGTTCCATAATGCTCGCGATCCTGGTTCGCCGGTGAGGAATCGGCGGTTTCGATCGATCAGCACGAACGCCACGATCCCGAGTAGAACGCCCACCAGAATCGAGCCGATGGCGTCGAACGCCGCCGAACCGGTGAGCTGGTGCAAACCGATTCCCGCACCGGCGATCACGATGCCGATCAGAGCCGCGCTGTCCTCCGCGAACACTGCCCGCAGCGTCGGATCCGAGGTCTCCAACGCGTAATCGAGAAAGTCCTTGTCGTATTGCGCTGCCTCGCCGCGTATTTGCCGTACCGACTGCAGGAAGGACACGCCCTCGAGCAGAAAGGCGATGGCGAGCACGACGTAGGCGACGAGGTAGTTCTCACTGCTCGACTCGCCCGCGAGCAACGAGGTGATGCCGTGCCATACCGAGACCGCCGCACCGGCGACGAACAAGCCGATGGCCGCGAGCGTCGACCAGAAGTACGTCTCCCGGCCGTACCCGAGCGGCCGCCGATCGTCGGGCCCGCGCGCCCCGCGGCGATTGGCGACGAGCAGGAAGATCTCGTTACCGGTGTCGGCCCAGGAGTGAGCGGCCTCGGCGACCATCGACGCAGACCCGGTGAACACCGCCGCGAACGTCTTGGCAATGGCTACACCGAGGTTGGCGACGAACGCGATCACCACGGTGCGCAGGCTGTCGTCGCCGTCGGCCGCGTCGGTTTTCGATGAGCTCTTCATCGTTCGCACTGTATGCGCTGCGCGCAGTGGTGCGGTTATGTGCCGCCTGGGGCACACCGGAGTGTAGCCCGCGGAACGACCCGGAAGCGGAGCCGCACCACTGCCGTAGGCACTCAGCCCTGGAGCATTCCCGGCACAGGACAGGCGTCGACGGCCTCGGCGACCACGAGTGGGTCGTCGGGTACCGGCGGTCGTCGGCCCTCTTCCCAGTCGACTCCGACGAGAGGTGGATGCGCGGCGAGAAGTTCGTTCTCCTCCGGGGTGTAGGCGCGCCCACGGCTCAGGAACCGCACGCCTTCGGGCGATTCGAGCGAGAATCCGCCGCCGCGGCCCGGCACCACGTCGAGTACGAGTTGGGTGTGTTTCCACGCTTGGAACTGCGAACCCGAGATCCACACCGGTACGCCGTCGACACCCTCGGGGAGGTCCTGGGCGATCTCGCCCACTCCGAGCCTGAGGTCGATGTACCCGAGCAGAACGTCGCGATCGCCGACGATGAATTCGCCTGCGGGATAACACATCGGCGACGAGCCGTCACAGCATCCGCCGGACTGATGCATCATCAGTTCGCCGTGGATACCGCCGAGGCGACGGAGAAGATCCATCGCCTCGGCGGTTGTCTTCAGCCGCGCGGGCGGCCGAGCGTTCTCCATCAGAAGAAGCCCTGCGCCTTCTGGGCGTAGCTCACGAGCAGGTTCTTGGTCTGCTGGTAGTGATCGAGCATCATCTTGTGGTTTTCGCGACCGATACCCGACTGCTTGTAGCCGCCGAACGCGGCGTGCGCGGGGTACTGGTGGTAGGTGTTGGTCCACACTCGGCCGGCCTTGATGTCGCGGCCCGCCCGGTAGGCAACGCCGCCGTCGCGGGACCAGACGCCTGCGCCCAGTCCGTAGAGGGTGTCGTTGGCGATGTCGATGGCGTCGTCGTAGTCCTTGAACGACGTCACCGACACGACCGGTCCGAAGATCTCTTCCTGGAAGATGCGCATGTCGTTCTTGCCCGTGAAGATCGTCGGCTGCACGTAGTAACCACCGTTGAGGTCGCCGCCGAGCTGTGCGCGTTCGCCGCCGGTGACGACCTGTGCGCCCTCGCCCTTGCCGATCTCGATGTACGAGAGGATCTTCTCGAGCTGATCGTTGGACGCCTGGGCACCGATCATCGTCTCGGTGTCGAGCGGATCACCCTGCCGCACAGCCTTCGTGCGGATCGCGGCCAGTGCGAGGAACTCGTCGAAGATGTCAGCCTGGATCAACGAACGCGACGGGCAGGTGCACACCTCGCCCTGGTTCAGGGCGAACATCGTGAAGCCTTCGAGGGCCTTGTCCTGGTAGTCGTCGTTGGCCTGGAGCACGTCGGAGAAAAAGACGTTGGGGCTCTTGCCACCGAGTTCGAGCGTGACCGGGATCAGGTTCTGCGACGCGTACTGCATGATCAGGCGGCCGGTGGTGGTCTCGCCGGTGAAGGCGATCTTGGCGATGCGCGGGCTCGACGCCAGCGGCTTTCCTGCCTCCACACCGAATCCGTTGACGATGTTGATCACGCCCGGGGGCAGGAGGTCGCCGATGATCGAGATCAGGTGCAGGATCGAGGCGGGAGTCTGCTCGGCGGGCTTGAGCACCACGGCGTTACCGGCAGCGAGCGCGGGCGCGAGCTTCCAGACGGCCATGAGAATGGGGAAGTTCCACGGAATGATCTGTCCGACGACGCCCAGCGGCTCGTGGAAGTGGTAAGCGACGGTGTCGCTGTCGATCTCGGACAGTGAGCCTTCCTGCGCACGGATGCAGCCGGCGAAGTACCGGAAGTGATCCACCGCGAGGGGGATGTCGGCGTTGAGGGTCTCGCGGATCGGCTTGCCGTTGTCCCAGGACTCGGCCAGAGCGATCGACTCGAGGTTCTCGGCGATGCGGTCGGCGATCTTGTTGAGGATCACGGCGCGTTCGGCCGCGGACGTCTTGCCCCAGGCGGGAGCGGCGGCGTGCGCGGCATCGAGGGCGAGTTCGATGTCCTCGGACGTGGAACGGGCGACCTCGCAGAAGTTCTCACCGGTGACCGGAGTCGGGTTCTCGAAGTACTGGCCCTTGACCGGTGGCACCCATTCGCCGCCGATCCAGTTGTCGTAGCGCGACTGGAACGACATGACGGAATCGGCGGTACCTGGACGGGCATAGACGGACATTGAAAATCCTCCTGATCGACACGTGCTGCACTGCTGATGCGGTGTGTGATTCAGGACACTAGGGGGTGCAACGTTGCAACTACGTTGCCGTCACTCCGACGGCACCGCCGCGACGGGTGCGTCAGACTCCGAGATCGCGGTCGAGCAGGTCGATACGTGCGCTGACCTGGCCGTAGAGTGCGGAATCGCGGCTCAGCGTGGCGCGATAGGCCTCCCATGCGATCACGTCGGATCGACCGTGAATGGAGGAGGTCCACTGGGCGAGCAACACCGGATCCCCCAGCCGCAACAGTGCAGCCTGCATACGAGACCGCAATTCTTCGCGAATCTCCTCGATGCCGGGTGCGGACGAGCCGGGCAACACCGGTCCGGTGTAGATCCGCAGAGCCGCCTCGACGTCGCCGCGGTCCAGGGCACGTCGGATGTCGCCGACATCGGAGGACAACTCGCCGACCAATCGGTACGGCCGGGATGCGAGGCCTGCGGTACCGAAAGACTTACGCAGCCGCGACATCTCTGCGCGGATGGTCACCGAATCGAGTTCCTGCTCGTCGAGCAGGACGGCGAGATGGTCCGAACTGAGCCCCTCCGGATGATCGCCGAGCAACAGGAGAATCTCGGCGTGCCGCTGTGAGAGAGGCGTTCGACCCGAGCCGCGTACCACTCCGGGCCGGCCGGATCCGAGGACCTCGAGACGAGGAGCGGTATCGCCCAACGATTTCGGCGAGTTCAACAGGTGCAGGCGTAACTCGGACTCGGCGGCTGCGACGGTAGCCCGCACCAGCGAGAGCACCTCGGGTACGGCCACCCGCGGCCCGCCGGTGATGTCGATGGCTCCCAGGATGTGGCCGCTGGTGGGGTGATGGACCGGTGCTGCCGAGCAACTCCATTCGTGGACCGATCGCGAGAAGTGCTCGGACGCGAAGATCTGCACGCTGTGATCGACGGCGAGTGCCGTTCCCGGAGCGTTGGTCCCCTTGCTCTCCTCGCTCCAATCGACGCCCTCGGCGAAATCCATCGTCAGCGCGCGGTCCTTGGCCGAGGAATCGCCCTCGACCCACAACAACCGGCCCTCCGCGTCGGAGATCGCGACGAGCAGACCGGTGTCGGAGGCGTCCTCGACGAGCAGTTTGCGGATCACCGGGCGGATGAGTGCCATCGGATGCCCGTTGCGATAGCGGTCGAGGTCCGGTCCGCTCAGGGCCGGTGCCTGACTACCGCCGTCCGGGTCGACGCCCTTGGTTCGACTTCGCATCCACGAGTCGAGTACGACGGACCGCACCGCCGAGCCGTGAGTACGGATGTCGTCGACGAAAGATTGATGGGCACTGGACATTTGGCGCGCCAGCACAGTGACATCCTCACCGGGACGCACTGCGACCCAGGGGTTGCCGCCACTGTCCGATCGGCTTGCCATTCGACGCTTCCTCCGTGACCTGTCCACATCGTTGTAACCCAGCTCACAGGCAAGGATACAGCCGCTGTCGACGGGTGCGACCGGGGCCGGTCCCGTCGACGACGACGGCTACTTCTTCTTGACGGCGGAGGTGATGATGTCGTTGCTGGTGTCGCCACTCGACTTCGCTCGCTTGTCGGCGCGCTTGTCCTTGAGCGATTTGCCGGATTTCTTGGTCATCGTGTTGCGGGGCGATTTGTCCGACATGGCAGAAACCCATCTGTTGGGGAACCTGAACGGTCCCCAGACCACGAACGCTACGCCTTACGCGCCGCGATCGTGCCGATCGATCAGCGCCGCGGCCCGTTCGGCGAACATGACGGCCGTTGCGTGGGGCCCTCTGCTGGGCACTACCGGGAACGCCGAGGTGTCGATGACGTACACGCCGTCGACCCCACGCACCCGACAATGGTCGTCCAGAACCGACCCCGGATCCGATTCGGGCCCCATTCGGGCGCTCCCGGACAGGTGCAACGACGTACCGAGTGGCGCGAGCGGATCGGCGATGGCGGGAACGTCCACGGCCGACGCCATGGCCGGGGATCGGAGCAGGTCGACGGCGAGTTCGACCCCGTCTCGCATCGCCCGACGGTCCTGTTCCGATTCGAGGTAGTGGTAGTTCACCGCGGGAGGAGTGAACGCGTCCGCCGTGCGCAACACGATGCGTCCTCGCGCGGTCGAACGCATCAGACCGACGCCGAACGAGTGCGGCCCCACGTCCAGTCCGGGTATCAATTCGTCGAACCGCCTCGTGTACGGCCGGATTTCCACGTCGCCCGCATGCAGCACCGCCTCGAGCGGAGACGACAACCGATCATCGGGGGAATGTTCGGGGGAACGTTTCGGAACGACGGGAACGGCGACCTCGGGGTGGTCGGAGAATCCGCGACCCACACCCGGACTGGCAACCACCATCGAGATACCCAGCGGGACAAGATTTTCGGGGTCACCGATACCCGACCGCATCAGCAGCGCGGGCGTGTGCACGGACCCGGCCGCCACGATCACGGTATCGGCTCGGACGATACTGCGCACTCCGCCGACGACGATCTCGACTCCGATCACCCTGCTGCCGTTGAACTTCAACGACACCACTGTCGTATCACCCTGAACACGAAGGTTCGTCCGGTCGGCATTCGGCAGGAGGTATGCCCGGGCCGCGCTCACCCTCAGCCCGCCCAGAACGTTCGAGGGAACAGCACCGACTCCGCCCGCCCCCGCATCGGGAGCGTTCAGGTCCTCGCGATAGCCGATCCCGGCGTTCGTCGCCGAGTCCACGAACGCGGCCGTCAGCCGATGCCAGGCCCGCGCGGGTGGTCGGGTGATCGGCATCAGCCCGTCCGATCCGTGCCATCGACGGTCGACGCCGGTACCGCCGGCGGCATCGATGTCGAGATCGGTCTCGGAACGACGAAAGAACGGCAGCACCTGATCGAACGACCAGTTCGACTGTGGCCACGCCTCGAAGTCGGCGGGGATCGCCCGGACGAAGTAGCCACCGTTGACGGCACCGGATCCACCGAGCACTCGGCCTCGCGTCACCGTGCGCGTGACGTCGCGGGTGAGTTCGGCGGTGTAGCGGCTCACCCACCGGCTGTCCGGACCGATGGGGAGCGTCGTCGAGTCGCCCAGGCTGCGCGGAATGTCGTCGACCCCCGCAGATGCCGGCCCGGCTTCGAGCAGCAAAACTGAGCGGTCGGGATTCTCGCTCAGTCGCGCGGCGACGACGCAACCGCACGACCCGCCTCCGACGACGATGACGTCGGCGTCGAGTGGACTTCCCTCGTCGTCGGCCCGGCCTTCCAGGCGCACGGGTCAGCCGTCCAGGCGGGGCTTCAACGCCTCGATGGAACGAGCCGACAGCGCGCCGCTCCACAGCCCGGTTCCGTACGCGATGTCGTCGGCGCGTTTGAAGAAGATGTATCGAACCGGATCGAGCCCGCCCAGTTCACGATGCTTGTACCAATCCGAACACGCTTCTGCCACAGCCATACCGAGCGCGATCTTCCGGATACGGCTCGACAACAACACCGCGAGCAACGTGATCGGCCAATAATGTCGACACAGCGCCGAGGCAAGTTGCCACAACCCCGCCACGAAACCCTCGGCAGCGAGAACGGCCGCGATGCGGGTGGGCTGATCGAGACCGACGAACATCTTGCGCAGCCGAACGACCGTGACCCCGAAACTGGCCAGAGCGCCGAGCAATCCGATACGCGTCAGACTGGCGGCGAGCAGACACGTCACCAACGTCCACGGCGACATCGCGATCGGCGGCACCATGCCCGGATGACGCGCGGACAACGGCGTGGCACCGGTGCCGTAGAACAGTTTGCGGGCGAACCATTCGACGAAGGCGACGCGGTGCTCGTGCGCCACGTGGGCCACGGGCTCGTAGCGCAGTCGCCAGCCCGCCTCCTGCAGACGCCAGCACAGATCGACGTCCTCGGCCACGTGCATCGACTCGTCGAACCCGTGGCATTCCACCGCAGCAGACCGGCGAAGCAACATGGCGGCACTGGGTACGTACGACACCGCGCTCCCTGCGCGCACCGCCGCTTCCTTGCGTCCGAGGTCGAGCGAGGAGCGGGCGTGCTCGTAGCGGGCCAGTGCGCTGCCCTCGGGCTCCAGCGCGACGATTCGGGGTGCCACCAGGCCCACCGCCGGATCCGAGAAGTGCCCGAGCATCACCTCGAGCCAGCCCTTGCGAGGTACCACGTCCGAGTCCAGAAAAGCAACGAAATCTGTTGTAGCGCAACGTAGTCCAGTATTACGTGCGGCCGCCGGCCCGCGTGAGGTCTCGTGCCGCAGCACCGTCACGCTACCCACGCTCCACGACACGGCAGGAACCGCCACCGGGACGTCGGATCCGTCGTCGACGATGATCACGTGCATGCCGTGCATCGCCGTGATCAGCCGCGCGAGCCCGGCCTCGTTGTTCTTGAGCGGCACCACGACGGTGACATCACTGGGCGACGGGATGGACATGGGCCGCGGGTTGCCCACCCCCGAGTCGAGCAGTTTGCGCGCCACGAGGGCGGACTGCGAGTCGGTCACCTCGATGAAACCGTCACCGATCATTGCCGCGGCCGTCGGTGCCAACGTGAGCATCCGCATCGGTGAACCACCGATCAGAACGCGCCCCTCGGAGAATGTGCGTACGCGTGGATCCACTCGCACCCCGAAGCCGTCAGGCAACCGACCTTCACCCATCAGGGCATCGTAA
This sequence comes from Rhodococcus sp. NKCM2511, assembly GCF_014905595.1. NCBI lineage: Bacteria > Bacillati > Actinomycetota > Actinomycetes > Mycobacteriales > Nocardiaceae > Rhodococcus > Rhodococcus sp. NKCM2511. The sequence continues at coordinate 1,173,283 of NZ_BNHJ02000001.1, forward strand.
GCGGACAAACGGTCGGTGTGTCGGCCACCCGGTAAATCGGTCGGAACATACCTGCTCCCCGTTTCTGTTCGAGGCCTCGAACAGGCTTTCCGCCGGTTCTGTACCGCGATCGCTCACACGATGACGCCGTGCGGGGACGGACTCCATCTCTGCACCGCACCCAGCACGCGGTCCCGCAGTTGCTCGAAAATGAGCCGTCCCTCCTCGGCGGTGGCCCCGAGGGGATTGCCGAGCACACCGTTGGCCGTGACGGGGGCCAGGCCACCGGCGCGCAGCTCGGGCAGTAGAGCCGCGATCTCGGTGGTGTTTCCCGGTGCCGCTTTCGTCATGTCGACCACATCGGCCGAAAGATGCAGCAGCAGCGATGTTTCGGTGCGTCCGGCATGCGCGTCCGCTCCCGGCACCGAGCACGGGAACCATACGACGTCGCGCCCCTCGTAGCGCAACAGCGTCACCGCCGAGCGCAGGGTGGGACCGTTGCCGCCGTGGCCGTTGACGAAGACGACCCTCTCTGCCCACCGGCACGCGGAGCGCCCGTACTCCACCAACAGCGCCTCGAGCGCGGCGGACCCGATGGACACGGTGCCGCCGAAGCCCTCGTGCTCGCCGCTGGAGCCGTACGCCACCGCGGGTGCCACGAGAGCGTTCGGAACTATTCGCGCGACGGCGTCGGCGATGCGGGTATCGGTATCGAGAGGTAGGTGCGGCCCGTGTTGCTCGAGCGAGCCGACCGGAACCACGAGAAGCTTCGGTCCGACGATGTCCGGCCAGTACTGGGTACCGAGCGTGTCAGTGGCCATGAGTGCAGATGCTATCGGACGGAACCGAGCCGTCACGCGGACGAAACACACGGCCGATAATCTTCGATTCGTGCCACCCCGCCGTCGGTCGATATTGCTCTCGCAATTGTCCATATCGGCACCGGGTGGCCCGCAGCCGACAATTCTGGACGAGCTCCGACGCGTCATCCTGGCCGGTGACGCTCCGCCGAATACACCCATTCCGATAGACGAGGTCGCGGAATTGTTCGGCGTGAGCCGCATTCCGGTACGCGAATCCCTGAAGACTCTGATCGGCGAGGGATTGGTCGACCATCGACCCAATCTCGGCTACCGAGTGGCGCAGCTGACAGCGGCTGAACTGCGCGAAATGTACATCGTGCGTGAGGTTCTCGAAACTGCCGCACTCCCGATCGCGGTAGAACAGGCCACCGATGCCGATCGCGCGCACCTGATCGAGATCAACCGGCAGCTCGAGGCCTCGTTGACCGAGGACGACTCACGCGAGTACCACCGCCTCTCTCGCGAATTCCACCTGTCGCTGACCCGGCCTTCGCGGATGCACCGACTCCTGCACATGCTCGAATCCGCCTGGAACATCACCGAACCCGTGCAACCGATGGTGCATGTCGCCGGGTCCGATCGGGCGTCACTGCACGACGACCACGCCGACATGATCGCCGCCTTCCTCGATCGCGACTCCGACGCACTGTTGCGCGCTGCCCAGCACCATCACACGCGTCTCAATTCGGTCATTTCGACATTGTCGAACGATCACGGATTGTTTGCCGATCCACCCACGGAAACGCCGGGCTGAAGATATATCGCTCACGTCACGAGGGCGCAATACTTCGCCGCTAGCTTTTCCCCATTCACTCGTTCCATTCATTGCCCGGCCGTCAGGAGCATCGATGACAGATACAGCGCACGGTCCCGCCCAAACGGGAGATCTCGTGGAAGCCGCGGGCCACCCCGTCGGTGGAGGCCTGATCAAGGACAGTTACGACCCACGGCTGACCAACGAAGACCTCGCTCCGCTGAAGAAGCAGACCTGGACCTCCTACAACCTGTTCGCTTTCTGGATGTCCGACGTGCACTCGGTGGGTGGCTACGTCACGGCCGGCAGCCTCTTCGCACTCGGGTTGGCGAGCTGGCAGGTGCTGATCTCGCTGCTCGTCGGCATCACCATCGTGTACTTCTTCTGCAACCTCGTCGCCAAGCCGAGCCAGGTCTCCGGGGTGCCCTACCCGGTCATCTGCCGCAGCGTGTTCGGCGTCCTCGGTGCCAACATCCCCGCCATCATTCGCGGACTGATCGCCGTGGCCTGGTACGGCATCCAGACGTTCCTGGCATCGGCAGCCCTCGACATCGTGTTGATCAAGCTGTTCCCGTCACTGGCCCCGTACGCCGTCACCGCCGACTACGGCTTCGCCGGTCTGTCCCTGCTCGGTTGGGCCAGCTTCCTGTTCCTCTGGGTCGTTCAGGCAGCGGTCTTCTGGCGCGGCATGGAATCGATCCGCAAGTTCATCGACTTCTGCGGGCCCGCCGTCTACGTCGTGATGTTCATACTGTGTGGCTACCTGATCTGGAAAGCAGGCTGGGGCGCAATCGATCTCAACCTCCAAGATGTCGAGCACACGGGTCTGAGTTCGATTCCGGTGATGCTCGGAGCCATCGCCCTCGTGGTCTCGTACTTCTCCGGCCCCATGCTCAACTTCGGCGACTTCTCCCGCTACGGCAAGTCCTACTCCGCGGTGAAGAAGGGCAACTTCCTCGGCCTCCCGGTCAACTTCCTGGTCTTCTCCATCCTGGTGGTCGTCACGGCGTCGTTGACGCTTCCGGTGTTCGGTGAGCTGATCACCGACCCGGTCGAGACCGTCGCTCGAATCGACAGCACGTTCGCCATCGTTCTCGGTGCACTGACATTCACGATCGCCACCATCGGCATCAACATCGTCGCGAACTTCATCTCCCCCGCGTTCGACTTCTCCAACGTCAGCCCGCAGCGCATCAGCTGGCGCGCAGGCGGAATGATCGCCGCCATCGGCTCGGTGCTGATCACCCCGTGGAACCTGTACAACAACCCCGACGTCATCCACCTGACCCTCGAAACTCTGGGCGCATTCATCGGACCACTGTTCGGCATTCTGATCGCCGACTACTACCTCGTCCGCAAGCAGAAGGTCGTCGTCGACGAGCTGTTCTCGATGTCGACGACGGGTCTGTACTGGTACTCCAAGGGATACAACCCGGCTGCGGTGTACTCCACCATCGTCGGCGCGCTGGTGGCCATGTTCACCGTGCTGTTCAACGGAGCGATCGACGGCATGCAGATCGCCGGGATGTCGACGGCCTCCAAGTACAGCTGGTTCATCGGATGCGGCATCGGATTCGCGATGTACTTCTACCTCGCAACGCGGACCAAGCTGGCCGTCACCAACTTCGACACTCCAGTGAAAGCATAGGATCTCGCACGTGCTCATCAAGGTCATCAATCCGAACACCACGAGTTCGATGACCGCAACGATCGGTGACTGTGCCCGGGCCGTAGTCGGCCCGGGCACGGTCGTCGATGCGGTCAGCCCAGCCATGGGGCCGGTATCGATCGAAAGCCACGTCGACGAAGCCCTCAGCGTCCCAGGCATTCTCGCCGAGATCGCCCGCGGCGAGGCCACCGGGGTCGACGGCTACGTCATCGCCTGTTTCGGCGACCCCGGCATCGACGCGGCCCGCGAGCTCGCATCGGGGCCCGTCATCGGGATCGCGGAAGCGGCCATGCATGCCGCGAGTTTCCTCGGCCGCGGTTTCAGCGTCGTCACCACGCTCGCGCGCACGATCGGACGGGCACAGGATTTGGCCGACCATTACGGCTTCGGACGGCAGTGCCTCGGCATCCATGCGTGCGACCTGCCCGTCCTCGATCTCGAAACCGACCCCGACGCTCGCAAGATCGTCACCGAGGCCTGCCGCATCGCGGTAGAGACGGACGGTAGTGATGCCGTGGTCCTCGGCTGCGCGGGTATGGCCGATCTCTGCCGACACATCTCGTCCGAAATCGGAGTGCCCGTCGTCGACGGGGTTGCAGCGGGAACGTTGTTCGTGCAATCCCTCGTCACCCTGGGACTCGGGACCGGTAAGCGTGGAGAGTTCGCGACTCCTCCGCCCAAGCTGTACACCGGCATGCTCGACGGATTCAGCAGGGCCTGAGCGTCAGCTGCGCTGGGTTGTCGATCGAATCAGCTCCTCGGTTCCGTATCCCGGACTCCGATCGGCGTCGGATATTCCAAACCGGGGAGCTGATTCGCACGGGTGAAGTCATGCGGTGCAACGACGTCGGTCGGTTCGAGGGTGTGCACCGACGAGTGTCCGAGGCCGAGGACCGCCGAATCCAGGCCACCGCGCAGGATGTCGAGCACGTTCTCCACGCCGGCCTGACCGTTCGCGGCCAGACCCCACAGATACGCCCGTCCGATCAGCACCGCCCGCGCACCCAGGGCGAGTGCTTTCGCGACGTCACTTCCCCGCCGGATCCCGCCGTCGAGGGTGACCTCGACCTGATCTCCCACCGCGTCGGCAATCGCCGGCAGCATCCGGATCGACGCCGGAGCCCCGTCGAGATTGTTACCACCATGATTAGAGACAGAAATAGCGGTGCACCCGGCATCGACAGCCCGCAACGCGTCATCGACCCGGGACACACCTTTGAGCATGAACGGACCGTCCCACTGCGCGCGTAGCCACGCGATGTCCTCCCATGACGGCAGCGGGGTGGACATCCACTCCCGGTACGCGGCGAAGAACGTCGGCGCCGATTTCCCGGGCTCGGCGAGATTGGGTGCCGTCAGATCCGGAAATGTCCCCGTCCGCGCCCACCGCGCCAGCCACCGCGGACGGGCCAACACTTCCGGTGCCAACCGCAGCATCGCCCGCACGTCGAGGCGTTCGGGTATCACCGGACTCCCCCAATCGCGGCCCTCGGAGAACGACCAGTCCATCGTCACGATCAGCCCGACCGCACCCGCAGCACTGGCCCGATCGAGCATGTGCCCCAACAGCTCTCGCGAACCCACCCAATGCACCTGAAAGAACGTCTGCGGATTCGCCGCCACGACGTCCTCGATCGGTTTGCTCGCGAACAACGACAACCCCATCGCAATCCCCCGCGACGCTGCCGCTCTCGCGACCGCGACCTCACCGTCGGGGTGCACGGCCTGCACACCCGTCGGAGAGATCATCACCGGAAACGACAACGGTTGCCCCATCAGCGTCGTCGACAGATCACGTTTGTCCGACAGCCCCGCCACGTGCGGGGCGAATCCGAGTTCGGCGAAGGCAGTGGTGTTGTCGCCCGCCGTCAGACCACGTTCGGACCCCGCCACCAGCGCCGAATACACCGATGCCGGAAGTCGCTTACGCGCTTGCCGCTGCGCTTCGGCGACAGTCTCGAACCAGTCGGTCACACACCCAGCTTCCGATCGAACCCGGCGGGCATCACCACATCCGACGGTGACAGATCATGCACCGAGGTGTGCCCGAGCCCGAGGACCGCCGAATCGACTCCGCCACGCAGGATGTCGAGCACGTTCTCCACCCCTGCCTGACCGCCCGCCGACAGACCCCACAGGTACGCCCGACCGATCAACACCGCCCGAGCACCCAACGCCAACGCCTTGACCACATCACTACCCCGCCGGATTCCGCCGTCGAGGGTGATCTCGACCTGATCACCGACCGCCTCGGCGATCGCCGGCAGAGCCCGAATCGGAGCCGGGGTGCCGTCGAGGTTGTTACCACCGTGATTGGACACCGAAATCGCCGTACACCCGGCATCGACAGCCCGCTTCGCATCATCGACCCGCATCACACCCTTGAGCATGAACGGCCCACCCCACTGCTCCCGCAACCACGCCACGTCCTCCCACGTCGGCAACGGGGTCCCCATCCACTCCCCATACGCCCCGAAGAACGTCGGAGCCGGACCACCGGTCGGTGGGGTCAGGTTCGGGGTCGTCAAATCCGGGATCTTGCCGGTCTTCGCGAACTCCCACAACCACTTCGGACGCATGACACCCTCCGGAGCGAACTGCACCACCGCTTTGAGGTCCATCTTCTCCGGAATCGACGGGCTACCCCAATCACGGCCGTTCGAGAACGACCAATCCAACGTCATGATCAACCCCACCGCCCCGGCTGCACGAGCCCGCTCCATCCGCTGCAACAAAATCTCGCGTGAACCCACCCAGTACATCTGAAAGAACGTCTGCGGATTCGCCGCCGCGACCTCCTCCACGGACTTGCTCGCGAACGACGACAATCCGATCGGAATACCCCGCGCCGCAGCAGCTCTCGCCACCGCAACCTCACCGTCGGGGTGCACGGCCTGCACACCCGTCGGGGAAATCATCACCGGGAACGACAACGACTGCCCCATCACCGTCGTCGACAAGTCCCGCTTGTCCGACAACCCCGCCACATGCGGGGCGAAACCCAACTCGCCGAACGCCGACATGTTGTCGTCGATGGTGATGCCGCGTTCGGAGCCGGCCACCAGCGCGGCATACACCGACTTCGGTAGACGCTTCTTCGCCCGCCGCTGCGCCTCGGCAACGGTCTCGAACCACGCACTCTTCGCCATCACTACGCTTCCTGTTCCATTCCCGCGAGCGGATTTTCGTCGCAGATCTTCGTCGGTGGACGCATCATCAACGTCAACGGCACCGACTTACGGGGAGTCTTACGCTGACCGGTACGCGAATGATCGACACTCGACTTGGGGATCTCCCCCGCCGCTGCCAACGCCATCTCACCGTTCCCGATCACGCACTCGGGATCCGGACCGTCCATCGGCAGACCCGTGAAGAACTTCGCCGCCATGCACCCACCCCGGCACGCATCGAAATGCGCACACTTGGTGCACGCACCCGAGGTCTGCGGAGAGCGGAGTTCCTGGAACAACTCCGAGGTCTGCCACACGGTTTGGAATCCGCCCATACCGTCTTTCGCGTCTCGGACGATATTGCCCGCGAGGAAGTTCTCGTGAATGGCGAACGGGCACGCATACACATCACCGATCGGATCGATCAAACACACCACCCGCCCCGCACCACACAGGTTCAACCCCGGCAGAGCGTCCCCGAACGCCGAGAGGTGGAAGAACGAATCCCCCGTCAACACACCCTCACCGTTCGCGACGAGCCAGTTGTACAACTCGCGCTGCTGACCGGCCGTCGGATGCAGATCATCCCAGACATCCGCGCCGCGACCCGACGGCCGCAGTCGTGTGATACGCAGTGTCGCAGCGTATTTGTCGGCCAGAGCTTTGAAGTCGTCGAGCTGGCTCACGTTGTGGCGGGTGACGACGACGGAGATCTTCGCATCCCGGAAGCCGGCCTCCTTCAGATTCTCCAACGCCCGGCACGCCATGTCGAACGAACCCGGACCCCGCACCGCGTCGTTGACCTCCGCCGTCGCCCCGTCGATGGAGATCTGCACATCGACGTAATCCGACGCCGCCAGGCGTGCTGCGACCTTCTTGTCGATCTTGACCCCGTTGGTGGAGAACTTCACCCCCACCTGATGCGCCGTCGCATAGTCGACGAGTTCCCAGAAATCCGACCGGACCGTCGGCTCACCGCCACCGATGTTGACGTAGAACACCTGCATCTTCTGCAACTCGTCGATGATCGACTTGCACTGCTCGGTACTCAGTTCGCGCGGGTCACGACGACCCGACGACGACAGACAATGCACACACGACAGATTGCAGGCGTAGGTCAACTCCCACGTCAAACAAATCGGAGCATCGAGACCGAGCTCGAACTGATCGACCAATTTCCCTACCGGAGCTGGTCTTTCGAGGGTGGAAGTCATAGGGGCCGTCCTCTTCTACGAATGGGTCAGGTTCTACGGGCGAGTGATCATGTGCGAGTCCGCCAACGTCGCGAGCGCTCTCACGTAGGGAGCCGATGCCGAATCGCTGATCCCTGCGGCCGCGATCGCCGACCGCATATCCCGGTGGTCGGGCAGCGACTCGATGATCGCCACGATCGTGCGGTTCTTCAGAAACGACAGCTTGCGGGTCCCGAAGTGGTAGAGCAGCGCCCCGAACGACTCGGGACGCAACGCCACCTGCGGATGCAGAATCCACCGCACATCCAGATCGAGCGTGTTCTGCACAGCAGTAGTCATGATCAGTACACGCCGCACATACCGTCGATCGACACTTCCTCCACCAACGACTCCTCCACCAGATCGGACTCGACGACCGACGTACCGACCACAGCGTTCTCACTCTTCTTCGACATCTGATTCCTCCTACGAAATCTGTTCGGCCACAATCCGATCGACTGTGTTCAGGATCACCACGCTAACGGCCGTCGAGGTTTCCGAGGGGTCATGGCGCAGGAACTGGTCGGCCGTCGCGATCAACCGTCCAGTTGGGTAGGTACCGGCCCGTCCGGCCTGCGGGGTGAGCGGCGTCTGAGCGGACCGACCAGCGGCCGATCCGAGTTCTGCCGCGGTTCGCTGTGGAAAGCTCACCTGAACAGAGGGTCACAGCAGAAACGACAGAAGAAGACTTACATGACCGAGATCGATGCATTGGCACCCGGACCCGACGGGGTCTGGGCTCATGAGAACGTCGTCGTCCGGCACACTCACGGGCTCCGATTCGACGCCGTCCGTGCAGGATCGACGGTGCAGGTCAACCACTGCCTCGCTGCGGGCGAGATCGGCGAAGGCCTCGTGCCGCTCATCACCGAACAGGCGCGCCATATCGGGCTGTCCCAACGCGAGTTCGAGCACGTGCTGGTCGGCATCGTGCGCACCACTGTCGCCGATCCGGTCGAGGCATGGACGACGTACTACCGAAACTCGTTGGATGATCTCCTCTCCGGTCGAGCAGAGTTCGCTCCTGTGCACGAGCGTGCCGCCGCGTCGGTCCGCGGTTCGGTACTCGATCTGGGTTCGTGCTTCGGCTTCTTCCCGTTGCGGCTGGCAATGCAGGGTTGTTCGGTCACCGCGACCGACCAGTCAGCGGGAACCATGAATTTGCTCGCGACTGTCGCTCCGCACCTCGGCGCGAGACTCGACACGGCAGTGTTCGATGCAGCCCGAATCCCGTTCGACGACAACAGTGTCGATACTGTGACAGCTCTGCACCTGCTCGAACACGTCGATGCCGAGACGGGCTCTGCCATCGTCGCGGAGGCACTCCGGGTGGCGCGCTGCCGCGTCGTCATCGCGGTACCGTTCGAGACCGAGACCACTGTCTGCCACGGACACATCCGCACGTTCGACGAGACGGCGCTGGCCGAGCTGGGACTATCGACGGGGAAGCCCTTCGAGAACTCGACCTACCACGGCGGTTGGCTCGTGATCGACAAGACGACGGCACCACAACTCGCCTGAACAGTCTCGATACTCCAGGCATGGGATCCGCGGGAGTACTAGAACGGTGGTGCTTTGTCGGCTTCCTCGTCGCTCGGTTCGGGTGTCGGGTTGTCGGGTGGTTCGGCGTAGGCGATGATGCCGGATCGTCTGGGTTGGGTGGGGATGTGTAGCCGGCGGTTTTGACGCTGTGGTGGTATTCGCAGAGGCATTGGAAGTTGTTGACGGTGGTCCAGCCGCCGAGTGGATTGGCGTGGTCGAACGGGATCACGTGGTCGATTTGGCAGCGTGCCGCGGGTCGGTGGCAGCCGGGGAAGCGGCAGTGGCGGTCATACGTACCGGCCCGGTCTCGATGCCGTACGTGAATCGAAGGTCCACGCGGGATATTGCCCTGTTGCCTGTGGGAGCGAGTCGCATGGGGGAACGACGACCATTCCGTTCGCGGCTGCCAATGCTCTCATCGAATGTGACTGCGTGACCTTGGCATCCGCGCCGTCGATGAATCCCAACAGAACCCGAGGTGTGCTCGACGCCGAGGTCACGTCGCCGCGGACCCGCACAGTTCTCACCGTTCGCTCCGCCGCCGGATCCTGCAGAGCGGATGCCACGACCGGCCGGACGAACAGTTCGTACGAGATCAGCGCACTCACCGGATTTCCGGGCAGGCAGATGATCGGTATTCCATCGAATCGTCCGCAGCCCTGCGGTTTTCCCGGCCTGACCGCAACCGAGGCGAAGGTGACGTCGTGATCCGCCAGCGCAAGCCGGACCACCTCCTCGGTTCCTGCGCTGATTCCACCGGTCGTGATGATGACGTCGGCTACCGCAGCGCAGCGAGCAAGGGCCGCTCTGCACGCCTCCACATCGTCGGATACCGCCGATTCGAGGTGCACATCGGCACCACACCGCAGCAGATCGGCTGCGATCATCGGAGAGTTGGCGTCGAAACACTCGCCGAGCGTCGGAGTTTCTTCAGCACAGCGGATTTCGGATCCGGTGGACAACACAGCCACGGTCAATGTCGAGCCAATCCTGACAAGCGTTCGTCCGAGTGCCGCAAGCAGTCCGACCTGAGCGGGAGTCAGCACCGTACCGGCCCTGATGGCCACGTCACCGGCATCGACATCCGAAGCACGACGGCGGATGTTGCTCTTGGAACCACTCGAACAGATGGTCACCGTATCGGAACCGAACGACGTCACGAATCCGCTGGTCTGTTCGACAGGCACCACCAGATCGGCCCCTCGCGGAAGTACTGCACCGGTCATGATCTGTACACATTCACCCGGTGCCACGCTCAGCTCGGTACTCGACCGTCCGGCGACGCTACGCGCCGAGACGGTCAGTGTGGCCGGCAGGCGTCGAGAACCGATCACATCGGTACGGCGCACAGCGAACCCGTCGACTGCAGAATTGTCGAACGCCGGCAGAACGCGCTCGGCAAAGACATCCTCGGCGAGAACTGCGCCGACCGCAGATCCGATGGGTACCGCCCGTACTCGGGCTGCCAAGCCGAGATCTTCTATGGCACAACGGTGTTCGTCGACCGAACGGGTAGTCGAGTTTACGGTCCGCCTCATCCGCCGATGTAGGACATCTCGATCCGCTCGCCGGCCGGGGTGTCCCCCGATCCCGCTCGCAGTTCGGAGTATCGATCGTCACGGCTGTTCCAGAGCGCCGACAACCGCGCCACGAGAGCATCCTGCGATGCCCCCGAACGCAGCAGCGCGCGCAGATCGGTTCCCGCTGAAGCGAACAGGCACGTGTACACCTGCCCGTCCGCCGACAGCCTGGCCCGAGTACAGCTGCCGCAGAACGGTTTCGACACCGAGCCGATCACCCCGATTTCTCCCCTCCCGTCGCGATACCGATAGCGCGTCGCGACCTCGCCTTCGTACATCGACTCGATCCGTTCTAGCGGATGGGCTGCCCCGATGATGTCGACAATGGAGTCGACGTCCGTCACCTGCGCCATTTCCCACCGGTTCGTCGCCCCGACATCCATGTACTCGATGAACCGCACGACGATGCCGGTCCCTCGGAACCGTTCGGCCAGGTCGAGAATCGAATCACCGTTCACGCCCCGTCGCACCACCACGTTCACCTTGACGGGTGACATCCCGGCGCACACTGCCGCGTCGATGCCGTCGAGCACGGTCCGGACGGGTACGCGCGTGTCGCTCATCCGCGCGAACGTCGTCGGGTCGATCGAATCCAAGCTGACGGTAACGCGTTTCAGACCGGCCGCGTACAAGGATGCGGCCTGGGCTGCGAGCAACGACCCGTTCGTGGTCATCGCAAGATCGACGCCGTCGATGGCGCTCAATCGTTCGACCAGCGTGGCGATTCCGGCCCGCAGCAACGGTTCACCACCCGTCAGACGGATCTTTCGGAGGCCGATCGTCGCCGCCGCCCGCGCCACTCTGTCGATCTCGTCGAAGGACAGCAGCCTGCCGGTGTCGAGGAATCGGTGATCGGGACCGAACTCGGCTCGAGGCATGCAGTAGACACAGCGGAAGTTGCACCGGTCGGTGACCGAGATACGGAGATCCCGAAGTGCCCGTCCCCGAGCGTCCACCGTCCCCGAATCGAGGTCGGTCGGATGCGTGCGCACTGCTCGAACGGGATCAACCACGGAGTAGTCCTTTCACTCGGTCGAACACCAGAATCGCGGACGGCAGTGCCTCACACTTGACCGCGCGCGCCCGGTAGTTGACGTGCAGCGACCAGCGCACGACCCTGCCTCACGACTTTCCGGCAAAGTTACGAACAGTGAATCAACCGGAAACATTGCGGGTTAATCTCGAAGAAAGCTCCTGCATCGCCGTGAGCGTCTACGACAAGGGGTCCCCATGCTGTCTCGATCCGGATTCTCCATTCCGACTCGAACGACCAGCCGCGGCGACTGGTCCGACATGTTGAACGAACACTTCGTCGCCCTGGACGTGGCCGACGTGGCGGACAGCCGATTCACCGGAGCCGTCCGATCGATGTCTCTCGCGCACCTGCAGGTGTCGACTGTCCGATCGACGACTCAACGCATCGCGCGAACCGACTCGCTCATCGAGAAGGACCGAATCGAATACGTTCAGATCGGTATGATCCGTCGAGGCCGCGCGATCGTGGTGCAGGACGGACGCGAATGCGTGCTCTCACGCGGCGACTTCGCCATCTACGACACGTCTCGTCCCTTCGACTGGATCATCGACGGTCACCCCGACGACGATCAATGGGAGCTCGAAGTATTCACCTGGCCCCGTCACATGCTGCGACTCGACGAGCGTGAATCCAGCGACCTGACGGCCATGGCATTCGACGGTTCGGCCGGTTTCAGCGGCCTCCTCGGCCGATTTCTGCACGACCTGGGGTCGACCCGATCGACGCTGGGCACCGCAGGCGCACAGGCCATCGCAGACGAGGTCGGAGATCTTGTCAGCGTCATCGCCAGGAACACCACTACCAGCCCGGCGCTGGACTCCCCCAGCACTGCCCTGGTTCGGACAGCGCAGCGCTACATCGAGGAGCACCTCGCAGACCCAGACCTGTCGCCCAGCACGGTCGCGTCGGCCATGCTCGTCTCCACCCGCCAACTGCACCGTCTGTTCGCGGCCAGTGGCACGACGGTGGCGCGCAGCATTCGGGTCAAACGGCTCGAGCGCTGCCGACGCGAGATCATCGCCAGCGTCGCGGTGGACCGCTCGCTGGGGCAGATCAGTCGGCGGTGGGGTTTCGCGGACTCCGCAGTGTTCAGTCGCGCCTTTCGCGAGCAGTACGGGATGAGCCCGCGTCAGTACCGCGCGGCCGCGTGCGCGCAGTCCGACGACCCGCGAGCGGTGACTCGCCCGATGTGGCCGAGCGACCGTGAGCAGCCCGAGGTCGGCACTGCTCACGGGCCTCGTCGGTCGAACTGAGCTCCTTCGGGGCTCTCGTCAGTGAATCGAGTCGCTCGAGTGGCCGGGCACGATCGCGGCCGAGCCGTCGACCAGCGGGGCGATGTGGTTCACCGCTGTCGCTGCCTCGGCGAAACCGACTGCGATCAACTTGACCTTGTCCTCGTGTCCGGCGACGTCGCCCGCCGCGAAGACTCGCCTTCGGCTGGTGCGCATCGTCCGTCCGACGGCGATATCGCGCTGGTACTTGTCCAATCCCCACGTGGAGATGGGGCCGAGCGCGGCTTTGAAACCCAGTGCGGCAACAACACTCGATACTTCGAGCTGTCGGCGATCGACCCCGGTGCCGTCGACGATCGTCACCGATTCGACGGCGTCCACGCCAAGGATTTCCTCCACCTCGAACGGGGTGAGGACATCGACACTGGACCGCTCCAGCAAACCGAGGCTGTGAGCGTGCGCCCGGAAGTCGTTGCGACGGTGCACCAATACCACCGATTTCGCGATCGGTTCCAGGCTCAGCGCCCAGTCGACTGCCGAGTCTCCGCCGCCGACGATCATCACCCGTTCGCCGGCCAGGTCATCGAGTTTCGGTACGAAATACCGTAGGCCACGGTCGTGGAACTCGGCTCCGGCCGGCAATGGCCTCGGGGTGAACTTACCGATACCCGCGGCCACGAGAACGGCTTTCCCGACGACGGTTTCGCCCTTGTCCGTCGTGACCCGCACGAAGTTCTCGGATTCCTCGAGTTCGGTCGCCACGTGACCCATCAGGTACGTCGGCTTCGCCTGATCCGCTTGTTCGACCAATGCGTCGACCAGATGTTGCGCCTTGATCGCCGGAAAACCGGCGACGTCGAATATCTTCTTCTCCGGATACAACGCGGCCAGTTGCCCACCGGGGTAGGGCAGAGCGTCGATCACGGTGACCGTCATGCCCCGGAAGCCCGCGTAATACGCACCGTACAAACCGGCCGGTCCGGCACCGACGATGATCAGGTCACTTTCGGAAACCGTTGTCGCACTCACTTCTTCGCCACCTCGTCGATCGAGGGATGGTCGCGCCCGATCGGCCCGAGATCTTCCGCACCACCGGAAGCATCTGCGTCCTCACAGAATTCGACGGCGATGTCGACGAACCGTTTCTGTTCCTCCGGGATCTTGTGCTCCCAGAAGATGGCGTCGTTGGGACAGGCGGGCATGCACTTGCCGCAGTCGACGCACTCGTCGGGATTGATGTACATCATCCGAGCGCCCTCGTAGATGCAATCGACGGGGCACTCCTCCGTGCATGCCTTGTCGAGTAGGTCGATGCACGCTTCGGTCACGACGTAGGCCATTTCGAAATCCTCTTGTTCGTAGTAGGAGAAAGAGTTGTCAGGCGTCGAGCGCTGAGACCTCGACGAGGGTGTCGGAGAACGTCGGAGCGTTCCCGAGGTCGGCGAACACCGTCGGATTGAGTGAGGCCGGGGTCGACAGAGACAGCATGTTCTTGCGCCACGCCCCCATCGCACAGACGGTGACACCCTGCATGACCGACTTGTCGAGTTTGGCAACGACGGTGAATTCGCCGCGATCGTTGAAGACTCGCACCACGTCACCCGATGCAATTCCCCGCTGTTCGCCGTCCACAGGGTTGATCAGCAGCGTCGGTTCCTTCTGCACTTTGCGGTGCATGTCGAGATTGCCGAAGCTCGAATTCAGGTATGCATGCGATTTGGGCGTGAGCAGATTGAGTGGATACTTCTCTGCCAGTTCGGGATTGGTCCTCGACGACTCGCGCGGCGGGATGTAGTGCGGGAGCGGATCCACCCGTTGTCCCGGCTGGTGATCGTTCGATCCCTGCCGGAACAGCGGCAGCACGAAGTTGCCACCCGCCGCCGCCGAGGACAGAAACTCCGTCTTGCCGGACGGCGTCCGGAAATTGCCCTCTGCGTGCGGTGCGTACTCGTCGGGGCCAGGAAGGTTGAGTCGCTGCCACCCGAGCTTCTTGAGCGAGTCGATCGTGATGCCCTCCATTGCCGGGGCATTCCAGTCGTAGGAGAGGGCGAGGAGTTCCTCATCGGTTCGGGAGAACACCGGTTCGGTGAAGCCCATCGCTGCGGCCAGTCGGCGAAACAGCTCGGTATTGGGGACGGCCTCCCCGAGGGGCTCGATCGACCGGTTGTTGTACGTGACGAACAGGTGGCCCCAGGAAAAGTTGATGTCGTCCTGTTCCAGCTGTGTCGTGGCGGGCAGGATGATATCGGCGTAATCGGCTGTGTCGGTGATGAAGTGGTCACTGACGACGGTGAACAGATCCTCCCGGCTGAGCCCGTCGATCATGCGCTTCTGATCGGGACACACCACCACCGGGTTGGAGTTGTACACCATCAATCCCTTGAGGGGCGTATCCAAATTCAACCCGCCGGTCAGCGCCTCACCCAGCTGATACAGATTGATGACGCGTGTACCCGGAGTCTGCAGATCCGTCTGCAGAAACTCGGGCCAGTTCACCGGAAACGCCCACAGCGGCAGCTGCAGGATGCCGCCGCCGGGCTTACGCCATGCTCCCACCAAAGACGGTAGACAGGAGATGGCTCGGACGCTCTGCCCGCCACCGGCACTGCGCTCGATGGCGACGCCGATCCGAATGACGGAGGGCTGGCTCTGTGCGTATTCCCTTGCGAGCGTGTAGATGTCCTCGACAGGAATGCCCGTCTCCTCGGACGCCCATTGCGGGGTGTATTGCTGCACCCGCTCGGCCAATTCGTCGAAACCGATGGTGAAGCGTTCGATGTAATCCGCATCGGTCAATCCCTCGTCGATGATCACGTGCATCATCGCCAGTGCGAGGGCGCCGTCGGTGCCCGGACGAATGGGGATGTACCAGCTCGCGGCCTTGGCGGTTCTGGTCTTGATCGGATCGATCACCACCACCTTGGCCCCGCGTTTCTTCGCCTCGGCTATGTACGGCCACAGGTGCAGGTTGGTGCTCATGGTGTTCGCCGCCCAGATCAGAATGAACTTGGAGTGGACGAAACTCTCGGGGTCGACGCCTGCCGTGTCGCCCACCGTCATCGCGTAGGCCGTGCACGAGCCCGCATCGCAGTAGGTGCGCTCGGCAACCGTCGCCCCGAGTCGGTTGAAGAATGCATCCCCGACGTTGAGACCCTGCGTGATTCCCTGGGTTCCAAGGTAATTGCACGGCATGATCGCCTCGGGGCCGAATTCCTCGGCGATGGAGGTGAACTTCTCGGCAATGGTGGCCACGGCCTCGTCCCACGAGATCCGCTCGAACTCTCCTGAGCCCTTGGGCCCGGATCGCTTAAGCGGGTACAGCACTCGGTCCGGGCTGTAGACCTTGTCGAGATAGTTGTCCACCTTCACGCAGAGGCCACCGTTGGTGTACGGGTTGGTCTTGCTCCCGCTGACGCTCGTCGCCACCCCGTCCTCGACGGTCACCACCATCGAGCACGAATCCGGACAATCCTGCGCACACGCTCCGAGAACGGTGAGTTCCGTAGGGCGGTCGGCCGGGGCGTCGTGTGAGCGCGTATCTTCCTGAACAGTCGTCATGGGTGCTCCTCGGCGTGGATATCACTGGTATGTGTTATCCGTAGCCTGCACCGCGAGGACGCTCCCGACAGGACGCCGAGCGCCGTCTACTTTGCACTCTGTGCCCGAAGGCTCATCGCTCAGATCAATCCCTGTTTGCTCGCGGCATAGACGGCCTCGGCACGGCGAGACACCGCAAGTTTGCGCATGATGTTGCTGACGTGAAACTTCACCGTCGTCGCCGAGATGAACAGACGTGTTCCGATCATGTTGTTGGACAGACCCGTTGCCAGTAGCCGGAGCACTTCGAGCTCCCGCTCGGTCAGCCGCTCGATGCTGCTCGGTGTGCCGTTGAGAGAACGAACGACGGCCGACGCGCTCCGGGAATCGAACGCACTCTCACCGCGCGACACCGCGCGGATCGCGCGAACCAACTCGGTGGTGTCGACGTCCTTGACCACATATCCCCGGGCACCGGCATGCACGGCCTCCACCACCAGACGATCGTCGAGGAACGTCGTCAAGACGAGTAGACCGATTCCGTTGTGTGCCTTGGACAACTGCGCACACAGGGCGAGACCCTCGTAATCGGAGCTGGCAGAGAGCTTGAGGTCCATCAGCACGATGTCGGGTGTGACCCGAGCGACGACGGCCAACCCCTCCTCTCGGGTCGACGCCTCCCCCACGATCGTCAGATCCGATTCACGCTCGAGTACCGAACGCAGCCCGTCGCGCAAGATCGCGTGGTCGTCGACCAGGACGATCCGAACCCTGGGCGGCGCCGCCTGAGGCGAACCGTCTCGTACCGCTGTGACGCTCATGCTGTGCCCTTCGTGGAATTCGGGTCGAGCGGTATACGCACTGCCACTCGCACGCCCCCGGTGCGGGCACGGCGGATCTCGAAGACCCCGCCGTGTTCGCGGGCGCGCGCCGCCATGTTCGCCAACCCGCGGTGGCGGCCGTCGACGTCGGTGGACTCGGCCATGTGCAGCATCATGCGCAAGTGCGCCGGATCGCCGTCACCGTCATCGGCAATCGACAGCTGTACCTGATCGAGCGAATAGCTCAAGCGAAGAATGGCCCGGGATGCATGTCCGTGCACTGCAGTGTTGAACAACGCCTCTCCGGCGATGCGGAGCAAAGCATGCTCGCATTCGCTGCTCAACTCGACGGGAGTTCCCTCCACCCGCAGCGAGACCTGCAACTCGTCGGGCATGTGGACCACCGAAAGCTGTTCGAGCATTTCGGGAAGCGACGTGCGGTCGGCGTCCTGAGGGTGATTGAGCGCGTAGATCGCCGACCGCAGCTGATCCACTGCCCGACGCGTCAGATCCTTGGCCAGATCCAGCCTGTCACTGCGCTCTTCCGCCGAGATGTCACTGCGACAGACCTCGATCTGCATACCGGCCGACAACACGGCCTGGGTCACGCTGTCGTGCAGTTCGCGTGCGATGCGATGCCGTTCGTCGTCGAGCACCTGATGCCGATGCGCGGCACCCAATTGTCTTTGCGTCAGCAGGAGTTCGGCATTGCGGGCGGCGAGGTCGGCCGCTGTTCGATTCGCCTCGGCGTAGGCACTCTCGGTGCGCTCGAGGAGTTGTCTTCGGCTCTGGAACAGAGCCGAATTCTGCAGGGCCACCGCAGTTTGGCTGGCCAGGATGCTGAGCACCGCGGCGTCGGTGGCGTCCAGCACACGTTGCTCGCCGGTCCATGCGGCAAAAGCGCCCACGACACCCCCGTCGTATGCGATCGGCACGAAAGCGTGATGGGCGGAGATCACCGGGGTCAGCCCGTCGCCGCACGTCGACTGTCGGATCGACTCGAGGCAGTCGACGACGTCTTCCGGCAACGGTGGCCCTTCGACGTTGTCGACCAGAAACGGTGTGGCGTCGGGTCCGAGTACCAATCTGCGAGGACCGGCGTCGGGGAACGCCCCGTCAGCGAGAGCGAACACGACCCAACGCGCACTCAGATGGGCTCGTGCCGCCTCGGCCACAGCGCACACCAGCGTTTCCGGACCGTCGACCGTGCGCACCAGCGCTCGCGAGATCAGTTCCAGCGCATAGACGACGCGTTCCAAACGTTCTGCCGCGCCGCGATACTGGGGGTAGAACGTGTTCTTGCCCGAACGCAGTCCCGTCAGCAACGAGAGGTCGGGTCCGGTTGTCACAGTGCGGTCCTGAACAGATCGACCATCTCGCGGTGCGTGGCCGAGCGCGGGTTGGTGGACATGCAGGCATCGCGTAATGCGTTGGTGGCCAACACATCGAGATCGGACTCGCTGACGCCGATCTCGGCCAGGCCGGCGGGAACACCGACCTGACGAGCGAGGCGGTCCACTCGATCGGCCACGGCCATGGCGGCCTCCTCCGGCCTGGCCCTGCCCTCGGGGAGCCCGAGACTCGTCGCGATGGCCACGTACGGCAACGGATCCTCGGCAGCGTTGAAACGAATGACGTGCGGCAGCAGCACACCGTTGATCACCCCGTGCGGGAGATCGAGCAGCCCGCCCACCTGGTGGCTCATCGCGTGCGTCGCACCGAGTATCGCGTTCGTGAATGCCAGGCCGGCCTCCAGACTCGCCTGCGCCATCGACCCTCGTGCAACCATGTCGGTCGGCTCGTCGATGGTGCGAGCCAACTGTGACATCACCATGGTGATGGCTCGGAGCGCATGATGGTCGGTGAGCTGGTTGTGGCCCAACGACACGAACGCCTCTATCCCGTGCGTCAGAGCATCCAAACCGGTTGCGGCGTTGAGCCATTCGGGCATCGTGGTCAGCAACATCGGGTCGATCACCGTGATGTCCGGTACCAGGGCTCGGCCGAGAATGGTGATCTTCGTCGAGCGTGCGGTATCGGTGACGATGCAGAACTGCGAGACGTCGGCTCCGGTGCCGGATGTCGTGGGCACCATCACCAGAGGCGGGATCGGCCGGGTGGCCCGATCCACCCCCTCGTAGTCGAGGATTCGACCGCCGTTGCCGGCGAGGACGGCAATCCCCTTCGCCGCATCCATCACCGACCCTCCGCCAATCGCCACCAACACGTCGCAGCCGAAGTCCGCGTAGTAACCGTGGCCGGCCTCGATTTCGACGTCCTTGGGATTGGGCGTCAGTGCGCTCCAGACCTGGGGCTCCAGCCCCTGCGCAAGAAGGAGGTCGACGAGCTGCCCGGCCCAGCCACTCTCGATCAAGCCGGCGTCCGTGACGAGCATCGGCCGTACCCCACCGAGACGACGCGTCGCATGCGCGACCTCTCCGAGCGAATCCGGACCGAACACGATCTCGGGCGCATGGAACTTGAGGACACGTGGCGTCTCGGCTCGGCTGCGCCGAGTATCGAGATCGTGCAGCGCCTTGCCGACGTTCGCAGTAGCTGCCTGGTCCACCGTTCACACCCTCGCTGTCCTTCGATCCGAACACGATCCGGACCTGTGATTCAGGTTACAACCTTACGAGCACAGTCGGTCCGTTCCCACCAGCACCGGGCCAGGTTCCTACCTACCCGATCGGGCAGGTACGTGGTGTGATGGGTCGGGTCAGGACAGCGCATGCCCCAGATCGGCGGCGTGCGCCGTCAACTGTTCCCCGTCTCGCGCCACGACCACCTGGTCGCAGAATTGTTCGTACTCCTCCATCGAGCACGCGGCCTGCGCCCAGTAGCGACGAGCTTCGGGAGTGATCCAGGCGATGCGGTGCACCTTGGAGCGAATCTTCTCCAACGCATCGAGTCCGGGCGGCCGTCCGTTGCACCGACCGTCCCCCACGATGATCACCGCGGTGCGCTTGTTCAACACCTCCCCGTGCGAGTCCAGCAGGTCCGCGAAGGTCTTGCCGTAATCGCTGCTCGCTTCGAGGTCCAATCGCGCATCCGCGAGTACGGCAGCCAGAGCACCGTCGCCCGTGCTCCCGAGCAAGGTGGTCGTCACGTCCACCGGAGAATCGACGAAGCCCATCACAGTGCAGCGGTGCGCACGCGAGTGCATCGCCTGGGCAAGTCTGAGCGTGAATGCGGTGATCGGGCGAACGGACAACGAGACGTCCGCCAGCACCAACAATCGAACCTTGTCCGGAACCGGTGTCCTGGTGACCAACCGAAACGGAATGCCGTCCGTGCGCAGGCTCGACCGAACCGTGCGACGCATGTCCAGCGGGCCCCGAGAGTGTTCGCGAGGCCGCGGCCGAGGAGTCCCGCGCATGTGCCGCAACACTTCGTGACTTGCGCGCTCGATCTCGGCATGGCTGTCGATCCCCCGCCCTGCGCCGTCGACCGGCACCGGTGACGACATCGTCCCGGTCAACTCACCCAGAGCTGCGACGAAGGCTTCGACGGCATCGGTGATCCTGTCCAACATCGCCGCGCTCAGCGGCCCGGAATCTCCGCCATCGCCGTACACGCTACTGGGATCGTAGGCGTCGAACCATGCCAGGATACTGGCGGGATCCTCCCAGTTCAGTTGTCCGGCAACCGCTCCGCTCGTGCTCGACGCCAACTCCCCTGCCGCGGTCGAACCGGAACGCTCCAGATCGACGGTGTAGGTCACGCCCCGTCGACCCATGTCGCCATCGGTATCGATGGACAGATCGTGATCCTCCGACGACAGACTGATGTCGTCGTCGTCCTTGTGCGGGTTGAAGCCCTTGTCGGCCTCGGAGGCGTCCAGCAGATCTCCGATCTCGACAGCGCGCTCGTTGTATTCGGCGTACTTCGCGGCCTCCTGGTCGGCTCCCACGTCGAGATCGGTCGGGAGGCCGCCCGCCACCTGCGCGCCGACCGGCGAAGTGTGTTCGTGGACAACAGCGGTCGAGTCGACTGCGAACAGCGAGTCGAACGCGAGATCGAATCCCTGCTGTTCGTGATCGTACTTCGCGCACGTGGCGCGTAACGCCGCGCGCAGAACCGTCAGGTCACGTGCCCCCAGGAGCCCGAGCACGCGTCGGACTTCGATGACCTCGGCCGGCGACGCCGCCACTCCGAACCGCCGCAGCGTCCGGCCGAACACTGCCGACAGCACGTCGAGTACCACCGACGGAGCGAACGGCTCGACCGCAGTCATCGTCGAATCCCGATGCCGCCCTTGTCCCGTCCACCATGACCCCGGAACGCCGTCGCAGTCGTGTTGACGACGGCTCCGAGAGATGGTGCTGCAGAGACTGTCTCCGTCGCCGGGCCTGCCATCGCGATCTTCATGTCCGAGGAGTATTTGACCAGCGCGGCGAGCAGATACTTGCGGGTGTCCTCCGTGTGGCCGAGGACCGACGCGATACGAGCCGCGTCGATGACCTCCGAGATCGATGGGCTCTTGCGCAGCGGCAGCGCCCGCAGTTCGGTTGCCAGCGCCACGATGTCGGCTGCGACCCGATCGGGTACCTCCGGAGCGCGGGCGGTGACGATCTCCCGTTCCCGTTCGGCGGAGGGGTAGTCGAGATGAAAGTGGAGGCAGCGGCGTTTGAGGGCGGAGGACAGCTCACGAGTGTCGTTGGAGGTCAAAATGACCCACGGATCACTTCGTGCGGTGAAGGTGCCCACCTCGGGAATGGTCACCTGCTTCTCGGCGAGCACCTCGAGCAGCAGCGCCTCCATGGATTCCTCGGTGCGGTCGACCTCGTCGACGAGAAGAACCACCGGCTCCTCGGACAGGATCGATTCCAGCAGCGGACGCACCGAGAGGAACGGCTCGGAATACAGGCCGAAGTCCTTGGCGGCAAGCATTTTCGAGGCGTCGTCGATGTCGGTGACATGCTGCGTCAGCGCACCGATGTGTTCACGCAGCATCTGCACGTGCAGAAGTTGTTTGGCGTAATCCCACTCGTACAGGGCTCGGTTGTCGTCGAGGCCCTCGTAGCACTGCAGGCGCACCAGCTTGCGGCCGCTCGCCGCAGCAAGCGATTTGGCGAGCTCTGTCTTTCCCACACCCGCCGGTCCTTCGAGCAGCAGCGGGCGATCGAGTGCTGTCGCCAGATGCACCACGGTGGCGAGGTCGTCGTCGGCGATGTAGTCCTGCTCGGCGAGCGCCCTCCGCAGATCGGCAGCGTCGGTGAATCGAACGGTGTCGGTGTCGTCGCTACGCACTGTCGACAGCGAGGTCATGTGTTTCCCTTCGAAGAGCGGCGGAGCCGCAGTGGTGCGGTTATGCGCCGCCCGGGGCACATAAC
The DNA here is from genome assembly GCF_014905595.1 of Rhodococcus sp. NKCM2511. NCBI lineage: Bacteria > Bacillati > Actinomycetota > Actinomycetes > Mycobacteriales > Nocardiaceae > Rhodococcus > Rhodococcus sp. NKCM2511. The sequence goes on from NZ_BNHJ02000001.1 coordinate 1,196,034, forward strand.
CGCACCACTGCGCAGCATCAGTACGACTCGTTGATCGCGTGCGAGACGACCGGAATCATCGACTCGACGGTGACCTCGCGGGGGTTACCCGGGGTGCACCAGTCTTCCTGGATGTGCTCGGAGATCTTGAGTACCGACTTCTCGTCACCCTTGATCACGTCGCCCTTACCGGCGTACTTGCCGGTGTTCATCCGGTTCTTGTCGTACGTCGCAGAACGGATCGACCCGAAGTTGTCGGGAATGCCGACGTCCTTCGCGAGCCGGATGGCGGCTTCGACTGCCGCGTCGGCCGCCTGGACGGTGGTCATGTTCTTCGTGTCGACGCCCATGGCCACGGCGATCTCCGCGTAGCGCTCGTAGCGCGAAGGCAGGTTGTACTCCCACACGCGCGGCAGAGCGATGGCGTTGTTGAGGCCGTGAGCACTGTCGTAGAACGCACTGATCGCGTGGGAAATCGAGTGGATGACACCGAGTCCGCCGGAGTTGAACGCCTGCGTGGCAATGTACTGGGCGTTCATCATGCCCTCGCGAGCCTTCAGATTGCCCGGGTCGTAGACGGCCTCGCGAAGGTGCTTGGACACCAGGCCGATCGAGTAGATCGCGTTGCCCAGCGACGGCGCGAAATCGAGACGCGACACGTACGGCTCGGCACCGTGTGCCAGAACGTCGAAGCCACAGAACGCGGTCCATTGCTGGGGGCAGGTGTAGTAGAGCAGCGGATCGTCCAGTGCCAGAGTCGGTGTCGACGCCTCGTCGAAGGCGAGCCACTTGTGCGGCTTCTCCATGTCCGAGGTGTCGGTGATGACGTACGCCCAGGACGTCTCCGAACCCGTTCCGGCGGTGGTCGATACGGCGATATGCGGTGGGTTCTGCTTGTTCGTGGACTTGGAGAATCCCTCGAACTCGTTGATGTTGCGGCCGTCGTGGGCAACGACGACGCGGATGCCCTTGGCCGCGTCGTGGCTGGAGCCGCCACCGACGGAGATGACGCTGTCGCACTTCTCCTTCTGGTAGAGCGCGGCACCGTCCATGACGTTGTAGTCCTTGGGGTTCGACTCGACCTTGTCGTAGAGAACCACCTCGACGCCCTGGTATTCGATCTTGCCGATCAGTTCCTCGATGATCCCGGATCCGCGCAGTCCGGTGGTGACGAGCAGGGCACGCTTGAATCCGAGTTCCTTCGCCTCGACGCCGATCATGTCGTGAGCGCCGACCCCCAGCTTGGCGCGGGGCAGCGGGTGAAACTCCTTGATGGGGAATTCCCAGATCTGATTGAGCTCGATTGCCATCGGTGTCTCCTCGGTGAGTGTGGTCAGGAAACGCCTGGGGTGTGTGATCGGCGTCTCACTGATGACCACCATGGCCGCACCGAGAGGAGATCGGAACACCTGCAGGGCAGAACCGTTCCAACACCGCTGCCGGACTATCCGATTGGGCAGTACGTGGTGCCCGTCCTCGGGAGGGGAGATCGAGGAGTGATTGCTGCGCTATCGATTTCGTCGTTGCACAACCGAGAACCCGACGACCGAGATCAATGCAAGAGCTATGACGAACGCCCCGTACACCTCGACCGTGGTGCTCAATCCGAGCCGGTGCACAGCGAGACCGGCGATCACCGCAGGCAGGCTGAAGGCGAGGTAGCTGATGACGAATGTCGTGGCGAACACGCCACCTCGCTCCGCAGCGGGAACCAACGAACCGAGTGTGCGCATCGCACCAAGAAACGTTGCTCCCCAGCCCGATCCTGCGACGACAGCGCCGACGAAATACAGCGCGACCGAGCCGATTTCGACCGACACCAAGGTCAGCGCGACGCCGCTTGCGAGCACCGACGCGCCGATCATCATCACCGTGCGAGGAATCCCGTTGCGCACGACGACAGCTGCTACCGAGCCCGAGGCGAACAGCGAGAAGATCTCCAGGCCGCCGACGATGTGGTTGTCGATACCGAAGACGGTGCCGATGATCGACGGGCCCAGCGAGAGGTGGAACCCGCCGAGCGACCAGGTCGCGAACAGGGCAGGGGCAATGACCACGAACGGTGCCCGCACCGACTTCGGCAGCGAGGCTCGCGGCAGCAGGGTCGACGCCAGGTGACGTCGGGAATCGAAGCCGCGCATCGCCGACGTCTCCGGCACGAACAGCAGGGCCACGGCCAGTACTGCCGCGGCGGCGATCAACAGGGCGAACACGAGAATTTCGGGTGCCGGCGCCAACTGCACCAGCAAACCGGCCCCGATCGCGCCTGCCGCCAGACCGAAGGAGGGGGCGACGCTGTTGAGCAGCGGGCCGGTCGACACGGTGGGCTGCAGATCGATGATGGCCGCACTCATGGCCCCCGTCGCCGCGCCTGCGGCGATTCCCTGCACGACGCGAGCAGCGATCAATACCGGGACACTGTCGGCGACGATGAACAACACCAGACTGACGATCAACAGCAGCAGTGACGCGACCAGGATCGGTTTGCGTCCGATGTGGTCCGACAGACTTCCTACCGTGAGCAGAGTCAGCAGCAGCGCCAGCGCATAGACGGCGAAGACGACCGTGAGGGTGATAGCACTGAACCCCCACGACTGCTGGTACACCGGGTACAGCGGCGACGGTGCAGCGGAGGACGCCATGAGGACGATGAAGGCGACGCCGACCACCCAGAAGGCGTACCGATGCGGAATCCGCGCCGCTGCTCTGCCCTGAACGTCCCGCGTGTCGACACCGACCATGTGCTCATTCCCTCCACTGCAACGACCGTTACCTCAGTGAAGGACAACGCACGAACGCACCGGGCATTCCCCGGCGGCGCGGAACTACCGGGCCCGCGCACCGTCGAGCAGTACCCCTGCCTCGCGGTAACGATGTGCACTCTCCGGTAGTACGCCTTCGATCCCGCTCAGCCACACCGCGACCGATCCGGTTCCGGTCCGCCCCGAACCGACCTCGTCCGCGCGTCGCACCGTCTGATTGGCCACGGCCGCCGCGCTGTCGAACATCGTCACGCCGTCCGGCAGACGCGCGACGATCTCGTCCAGCACCAACGGGTAGTGGGTGCACCCCAACACGATGGACTCGACGTCGTCGGGAGTGGCGGCCACCGCAGCGTCGATGGCCGCACGTATTCCGGTCGAGTCCCCGCGATCGATCGAATCGGCCAGGCCGTGGCAGGCCACGCTGGTCACCGTCCGACGAGAGGCGAATTCGTCGATCAACCGGGCCTGGTACGCACTTGCCGTCGTGGCCGCCGTCGCCCAGATCGCGATCCGATCACTGACCGCCGCTGCGGGTTTGATCGCCGGGACCGTCCCCACCACGGGGATCGAATCACCGAGCGCAGCCCGCACCTGGCTCAACGCCGTCACACTGGCCGTGTTGCACGGCAGCACCACGACCTCGGCACCGAGTTCGACGGCATGCCGAGCGGTACCGACCACCCGCTCGACCACCCACGCATCCGGCTTCGGACCCCACGGAGCGTTGTCGGGATCCATCATCAGCACCAGATCGAGCTCGGGACGCGACTCACGCAGGCGAGCAGCCGTCGGGAGCATTCCCAACCCCGAGTCGATCAGTGCAACGATCATGCCAGTGCTTGCTCGACGTCGCCCACCAGATCGGCACCGTCCTCGATACCGACGGACAGACGCACCAGGTCGTCCGGGACCTCGAGCAGCGAACCAGCAGTCGACGCGTGCGTCATCGCGCCGGGATGCTCGATGAGCGACTCGACGCCGCCCAAAGACTCTGCGAGAGTAAAGATCTCGGTCTTCGCGCAGAAATCGAGAGCGGCCTGCTTGCCGCCGGCCAGCCGCACGGAGACCATGCCGCCGAACCGTCGCATCTGCTTCGCGGCCACCGCGTGAGACGGGTGCGACTCGAGGCCGGGGTAGATGACCTGCGAGATGGCCGGATGCCCGTCGAGGAATTCGACGATCTTCTCCGCGTTGTCGCTGTGCCGTTCCATCCGCAACGCGAGGGTCTTGATGCCGCGCAAGGTCAGGAATGCGTCGAACGGTCCGGGAACGCCCCCGGCACCGTTCTGCAGGAATGCGAACGCGGTATCCAGCTCTTCGCTGTCGGTCACCAGAGCGCCGCCGACGACGTCGGAGTGACCACCGATGTACTTGGTCGTCGAGTGCAGCACCACGTCGGCACCGAGGGACAACGGCTGCTGCAGGTAGGGAGACGCGAACGTGTTGTCGACGACCAGCTTGGCCCCGCCCTCGTGCGCAACGCCCGCGAGCGCCTCGATGTCACCGATGTTGAGCAACGGGTTGGTGGGCGTCTCGACCCACACCAGCTTGGTGTTCGGACGCATCGCGGCGCGGACCTCGTCGACGTTCGAGACCGCGGCCACGGAGTACTCGATGCCCCACTGGGTGAAGACCTTGTCGATCAATCGGTACGTGCCGCCGTAGGCGTCGTTGGGAATGACGAGGTGGTCACCGGGACGCAGCGCCGACCGCAGCATGCAGTCGGTGGCGGCCATGCCCGACGAGAAAGCGCGACCGTAGGTACCGGATTCGATGGCTGCGAGGTTGGCCTCGAGCGGCCGACGCGTCGGGTTGCCGGTGCGCGCGTACTCGAATCCGCTACGCATTCCGCCGACCCCGTCTTGCGCGAAGGTGGAGCTGGCGTAGATCGGCACGTTGACCGCGCCGGTCAGTGGATCGGGCTCGTAACCCGCGTGGACCGCCTTCGTGGAAAAGCCCTGCCAGGAGGTGTTGTCTGCCTTGCTGCGCTGCTCACTCATGGCCTCCACACTAATCGGCCTGCGTCGCCCGGCAGGGGCGTGGGTAACCTGCGAAGACAACCCCCAGCGGAAAGAGGCACCGTGGCCAACTCCCAGAGCGTCGACGAACTGTTCGCGATCGATTCCCTCCTCGACGACGAAGAACGTCAGATCCGGGACACCGTCCGCAAGTTCGGCAACGAACGCATCCGACCACACATCGCCGACTGGTTCGACGAGGGCACCGTTCCCGCGCGTGAACTTGCCAAGGAGCTGGGCTCGCTCGGCCTGCTCGGCATGCACCTCGAGGGCTACGGTTGCGCCGGAACATCGGCGACGGCGTACGGGCTGGCCTGCCTCGAACTCGAAGCCATCGATTCCGGCATCCGCTCACTGGTCTCGGTGCAGGGCTCGCTGGCGATGTTCGCGATCTGGAAGTACGGGTCCGAGGAACAGAAGCAGCAGTGGTTGCCGGGGATGGCCGAGGGTTCGCTCATCGGCTGCTTCGGTCTCACCGAGGCCGACTTCGGGTCCAACCCCGGCGGCATGCTCACCCGCGCCAAGCGCGACGGTGACGACTGGATTCTCAACGGCAGCAAGATGTGGATCACGAACGGTCCGGTCGCCGACGTCGCCGTCGTGTGGGCTCAAACCGACGACAAGGTCAGGGGTTTCGTCGTCCCCACGGACACCCCCGGATTCACCGCCAACACGGTGAAGAAGAAGCTGTCTCTACGCGCGTCGATCACGGGCGAGTTGGTGTTCGACGACGTCCGTCTCCCTGCCGACGCGATGCTGCCCGAGGCCCGCGGCCTGAGCGGCCCGTTGAGCTGCCTCAACGAAGCCCGTTTCGGCATCGTGTTCGGGGCGATGGGGGCGGCTCGGGACTGCATCGAGTCGGCGATCGAGTACTCCAAGACCCGCGCGGTATTCGACAAGCCGCTCGCCGGATACCAGCTCACCCAGGCCAAGCTCGCGAACATGGCGCTCGAACTCGGCAAGGGTCAACTGCTCGCGCTGCATCTGGGCCGGCTGAAAGACAAGGGAGAGCTACCGGGCGAGCGAGTGTCGCTCGGCAAGCTCAACAACGTGCGCGAGGCCATCAAGATCGCACGCGAATGCCGAACCATCCTGGCCGCCAACGGAATCACGTTGGAATACCCCGTACTCCGGCATGCCAACAACCTCGAATCCGTCCTCACCTACGAGGGCACATCCGAGGTCCATCAACTCGTGATCGGGCAGGCGCTGACGGGCTCCAGCGCTTTCCGCTAGAGCGACACTGTCGTGCGCGTTTTGCGTCCCTCAGGGTACGCAAAACGCGCACGACGGTCAGGCACCCTTACTGAGGAAACCGAGCAGATCGTGGCGAGTGATGACGCCGACGGGCTTGCCCTCTTCGACGACCATCAGCGCATCGGACTCCCCGAGGGCCTTGGTGGCGTCGGAGACGGTTTCGCCGGCACCGATCAGCGGGAACGGCTCACTCATGTGCTTGGCGACCGGGTCGGCCAATGCTGCGCGACCCTCGAACACCGCGCTGAGCAGATCGCGCTCGGTGACGCTGCCGGCAACCTCGCCTGCCATGACGGGCGGCTCGGCTCCGACGACGGGCATCTGCGAGACGCCGTACTCGCGCAGGATCTCGATGGCGTCGCGCACGGTCTCGGACGGGTGGGTGTGCACCAGATCGGGCAGGGCACCGGACTTGCCGCGCAGCACTGCGCCGACCGAGGTCTCCTCGGTGGTGCCGTCCAAGCGCGAACGCAGGAATCCGTACGACGACATCCACGAGTCGTTGAAGATCTTCGCCAGGTAGCCGCGGCCACCGTCGGGCAGCAGAACGACGACCAACGCGTCGGGGCCTTCACGCTCGGCAACCTGAATGGCCGCGACAGCAGCCATGCCGCACGAGCCGCCGACCAACAGGCCTTCCTCGCGGGCGAGGCGACGAGTCATGTCGAACGAGTCGTTGTCGGACACGGCGATGATCTCGTCCGGGATGGACGGGTCGTAGGCGGTCGGCCAGAAGTCCTCACCGACACCCTCGACCAAGTACGGACGTCCCGTGCCACCGGAGTACACCGATCCCTCGGGGTCGACGCCGATGACCTTGACCTTGCCGCCGGAGACCTCCTTGAGGTACTTGCCGGTGCCGGAGATGGTGCCGCCGGTGCCGACGCCTGCGACGAAGTGCGTGATCTTGCCGTCGGTGTCGGCCCAGATCTCGGGCCCCGTGGTCTCGTAGTGGCTGGCCGGGCCGGCCGGGTTGGCGTACTGGTTCGGCTTCCACGCTCCCTCGATCTCGCGGACGAGTCGGTCGGAGACGCTGTAGTAGCTGTTGGGGTCTTCGGGCGCGACGGCCGTGGGGCAGACGACGACCTCGGCACCGTAGGCACGCAGCACGTTGCGCTTGTCCTCACCGACCTTGTCGGGGCACACGAACACACACTTGTAGCCACGCTGCTGAGCGACGAGCGCGAGGCCGACGCCGGTGTTACCGGAGGTGGGCTCGACGATGGTGCCGCCGGGCTTCAACTCGCCCGAGGCCTCGGCTGCGTCGATCATCTTGACGGCGATGCGGTCCTTCGACGAACCACCCGGGTTGAGGTACTCGATCTTGGCTGCGACCGTGCCGGCGCCGTCGCCGATGACGGAGGACAACTTCACCAACGGGGTGTTGCCGATGAGTTCGGTGATGTGCTGTGCGATGCGCATTGCTCCATCTTCCCAGATGCAGGTATCGGACTCTCGGCCACGGCTGTCGACACCCGCATACGATGGTGAGGGGGCACGACGAGAGGGATCGATCTGTGACGGCGAGCGGATGGCGTACCGCCGCAAAAGCGAGCGCCGCGACGGTACTTGCAGGCTCTGGAGCAGGGACTGTGTCCTGGGCCGCGTATCGACATTTGATGGGACAGGCCGCTGCGGCCCGCGGCGTCATCGGACGCAACATTGCCAAGCCACCCGAGGCCGACGGGGTCTACACCGCCGGCTGCGCGGCACCCGAGCGGTGGCGCATGGGGAGTTCAGCAGATATTCATCTGATGATCTTCGGCGACTCCACCGCGGCAGGCGTGGGTTGCACTGTGGCCGACGAGGTCCCGGGTGTCCTGCTCGCCCGCGGATTGGCCGAGGAAACCGGTCAACGAATCCGCTTGAGCACCAAAGCAATTGCCGGTGCCACGTCCAAGGGACTCGAAGGTCAGGTCGACGCCATGTTCGTCGCGGGCCCGCCGCCCGACGCCGCGGTGATCTTCATCGGCGCGAACGACGTCACCAAGAAATTCTCCATTCCGGCATCAGCGGCCAGGCTGGGCGATGCAGTCGAACGATTGACGGCCAAGGGCTGCGTCGTCGCCGTGGGAACGTGCCCCGATCTCGGTGTCGTGACGGCCATTCCGCAACCGCTGCGTACCGTCGTCCGCAATTGGGGTCGGCGGCTGGCCCATGCCCAGACGGCCAGGACTCTCGGCGCCGGCGGGCATCCGGTAGCCCTGGCGGATCTGCTGGCACCGGAGTTTCTGGCCGCCCCCGACACGATGTTCTCGGCGGACCGCTTCCACCCGTCCGCTGCGGGTTACGAGCTGGCCGCGCAACAGATTCTGCCGGTGCTCGCCTCGGCCCTCGGCGTATGGCACGGCGGTCCACTGCCCGAACTGCCGACGGTGTCCGCCGCCGCCGAATCACGCAGAGCCATACCCCGCGCCACCGCCGCAGTGGACCGCTTTCTCCGGCGTAGAACTGCCGAGCTCGACGCCGAGATCGACAGCGCGGCGGAGGATCTCCTACGTCGTGGAGATGGCCGTCAGGCAGGGTTGTAAGTTCGATCAGGAGACATCGCCTACTCGGCGGTAACAGAGCAGGTAAGCAGTATCGATATCGAAGGAGATCTCATGCCAGAGGCAGTCATCGTCGCCACCGCGCGCTCACCCATCGGCAGGGCAATGAAGGGGTCGCTCAAGGACATTCGTCCCGACGACCTCACCGCTCAGATGGTCGCCGCTGCGCTGGCCAAGGTGCCCTCGCTCGACCCGAAGGACATCGACGACCTGCTCCTGGGCTGCGGCCTGCCCGGCGGCATGCAGGGCAACAACCTCGCGCGCATCGTCGCGGTTCAGCTCGGCTACGACTCGCTGCCCGGAACGACGATCACGCGCTACTGCTCGTCCTCGCTGCAGACCACCCGCATGGCGCTGCACGCGATCAAGGCAGGCGAGGGTGACGTGTTCATCTCCGCAGGCGTCGAGAGCGTGTCCAGCTTCATCCACGGCAGCTCGGATTCGCTTCCGGAAAGCCACAACCCGATCTTCGCCGACGCCGAGGCCCGTACCAAGAAGGCACAGGAAGAGGGCGCGGACAGCTGGACCGATCCCCGCGAGAACGGCGAGCTGCCCGACGCGTACATCGCGATGGGCCAGACGGCCGAGAACGTCGCCCTGCTCACCGGCATCAGCCGTGAGGACCAGGACCGCTGGGGCGTCCGCAGCCAGAACCGCGCCGAAGAGGCCATCAACGCCGGCTTCTTCGAGCGGGAGATCACCCCGGTGACCCTGCCCGACGGCACCGTCGTCACCACCGACGACGGCCCTCGCGCCGGCACCACGTACGAGAAGATCAGCCAGCTCAAGCCGGTCTTCCGTCCGAATGGCACCATCACCGCCGGTAACGCGTGCCCGCTCAACGACGGCGCAGCAGCGCTCGTCATCATGAGCGACACCAAGGCCAAGGAGCTGGGCCTGACCCCGTTGGCTCGCATCGTGTCCACCGGCGTCACCGGCACGTCTCCCGAGATCATGGGCCTGGGGCCGATCGAGGCCACCCGTAAGGCGCTGAAGATCGCGGGCATGTCCATCTCCGACATCGACCTGTTCGAGATCAACGAGGCCTTCGCGGTGCAGGTCCTAGGTTCCGCCCGTGACCTCGGCATCGAAGAGGACAAGCTCAACGTCTCCGGCGGTGCCATCGCGATCGGCCACCCGTTCGGCATGACCGGTGCCCGTATCACCACGACTCTGCTGAACAACCTGACCACACAGGACAAGACGTTCGGCGTCGAGACCATGTGCGTCGGCGGCGGCATGGGCATGGCCATGGTGCTCGAACGTCTCAGCTGATCCGAGACGCACAACGAAAAAGCCCCGCCCTCCGAATGGCGGGTTCTAACGATCCCCGCAACACCCTCGATTTGAGGGAGTTGCGGGGATCGTGGCATGTGCTGGGTTGAAGGTGCGGTTTTTCGAGGCGTTGGACCGTGAGGACGGGAATGTCAGCGCGGCCGCACGCTGTGTCGGGGTGAACCGGAACACTGCCTTCGGGTGGGTTCGTCAGGCGGGTGTGCAAGGGCGCGGAAAGAGCGGCCGGGCCGAGCATTCGGGTCGGGGACGATACGAGGAACTCCGCTCGTCGGGAATCTCGCGGCGCGAGGCTGCTCGGGAGGTTGGGGTCCACCTCCGGACCGCGCAGGACTGGGACGGGGGCATCCGCAAGATCGGTGGTGCGCGCCTGCACCCGGATGGTCGACGTATCGACTACAAAACCGGTATGACAACGTTCGTCACCGCTGCTCAGAGGCCGTCGCTGGCCCGCATCGAGTCCACACTGCACCCTCGGTATCTGACGGTGACCGACCGTGAACACATCGCCGACCTGCGTCGAGCCGGGTGTTCGCTGCGTGAGATGGGACGCCGCCTCGGCCGGGCGGCCTCGACCGTCAAACGCGAGATCGACACCTACGGCATCGCCGACGAGTACCACCCGCACCGGGCACATCGGCTGTGGGCTATCTCGCGTGCCCGGCCGAAACCGGCGAAGCTGGCGGCACAGGGTTCGCTCCGGTCCTACGTCGCCGGCAAACTCGCCCTGCAGTGGTCGCCCGAGCAAATCTGCCACGCTCTAGTTGTCGACTTCCCCGATGACAAGGCGATGCGTGTGAGCACCGAAACGATCTACCAGGCCATCTACGTACAGTCGCGCGGCGGACTACGCCGAGAAGTTGCTGCCGCATTGCGCACCGGACGTACTCGCCGCGTACAGCACCGCTCACCCGAGCAGCGCACCTCACGATTCGTCGATGCGATGGTGATGATCTCCGAGCGGCCGGCGGAGGTCGCCGACCGCTCCGTGCCCGGGCACTGGGAGGGTGATCTGATCGTCGGTACTCGATCGGAGTCGGCGATCGTGACATTGGTCGAGCGTTCTACCCGGTACCTGCTTCTCGGTCACCTCCCCGGCGGGCACACTGCAGAGGAGGTCCGGGACGTTCTGGTTCCTCTGATCGGTTCTCTCCCAACGCATTTGCGCGGTTCACTGACGTGGGACCAAGGGTGCGAGATGGCAGCGCACAAGCAGTTCAGCGTCGCCACCGGGGTGCCGGTGTACTTCTGCGATCCACACTCACCATGGCAACGCGGATCGAACGAGAACACCAACGGCTTGCTACGCCAGTACTTCCCCAAAGGCACGGACCTGTCCGTGTACAGCGCCACCGACCTCGAGAACGTTGCCCACCGCCTCAACTCCCGTCCACGCAAAACGCTCGGCTGGAAAACTCCAGCCGAGCGTTTACGTGATCTACTGACAGGCATCTGACCATCAGGTGTTGCGAGGACCCCTAGAATCCGCCAATCGGAGGGCGGGGCTTTTCGCGTGAGTACTAGTCGTTCTGGAAGTAGCTCAGCAGACGCAGGATCTCGACGTACAGCCAGACCAACGTGATGGTCAGACCGAGGGCGACGCCCCAGGCTGCCTTCTCGGGAGCCTGTGCGCGGATCAGCTGATCGGCCTGGTCGAAGTCCAGCAGGAAGCTGAACGCCGCAATGCCGATGCAGACGAGGCTGAAGATGATGGCGATGGGTCCGCCGTCACGCAGCCCAAATCCACCGTCCGTGAAGAAGCTGGCGACGAGGTTGCCGAGCATGAGCACGACGACACCGATGAGGGCACCGACGATCATGCGAGTCAGACGCGGCGTGACGCGAATAGCGCCGGTCTTGTAGACGACCAGCATGCCGAAGAACACGCCGAACGTGCCGAGAATGGCCTGGCCGATGAGACCCGATCCACCGCTCATTCCGAAGATCTCTCCGGTGAACACGAGCGACAGAGCACCGAGGAAAACGCCTTCGGCTGCCGCGTAGGCCAAGACGATGAACTTGTTGTCCATCTTGCGCCCGAAAGTCGCGAACATGACGAGGCCGAAGCCGATCAGTCCACCAGCGATGAGCAACGCGGGTGCGGCCGAAGGGTTGGCGGATGCATACAGGTACGAGATGATCGCCGTGACGCTCAGCACACCGAGCGTGATGCCGGTCTTGGTGACGACGTCGTCGATCGTCATGGCCCGCTCGGCGGGCTGCGTGGTGTACGGGTCGGCCTGTGTTCCGGGATGCTGGCCGAACGTTGCGGCCTGCGAGGCTCCAGCCGTCGCAGATCCGAATGTGGCGTATCCGCCGCCCTGCTGCTTGGGCAGGTTGCGGAACACCGGGTTGCTGGAGGTGCGCACCGTGTCTCTTCCCTTCGTAAGTTCTGATCCCCACCGGGGATCTCCCCGTCGGTCATCAGTAGAACGTTCGACATCCGGACAAAAGTTCCCGTGACGAGAACCTCTACGTCGGACAAAACGGACTCTACCGGGTCGCCCCTCGACAGGCAGCCACGACCGCGTGTGTGACACCGAATCGAAACGGGCACTATGAGGAAATGGCAATCGAAGACGGACCCGACCAGACCTTGGACCAAAGCGAAAGCCTCGACTCCGACGAGGTGCGCAACGACGACGGCGACACCGTGGTCGATCCCCCGGACCACTGGAGCGAAGCCAACAGTTTCGGCACGACCGCCCGTGAAGCAGCCGAGGGTGAGAGCCTCGACCTCAAGCTCAGCGAGGAAGAACCCGACATCGCCGTCGAGGAGGATCTCGACCGCCCGATCACCGAGACCCCGGACGACGAACTGACCGAAGAACTGGTCGACCACGTCATCGAGGAGTCCGACGAGGATCCCGACATCGATTACGCGGAAGGCCAGCGTCAGGCCGAGATCGTCGAAGGGACTCTCGTCGAGGATCGTGGGCGCGACAGGGGCCAGATCGACGGCACCCCGGAAGACGGCGGCCCCGTCACCTGACGCTCTCGCATCTGGTCTTCACCGTTACTCGCTCGGGCGCACCGAGCGAGTGACGGTGAACTTGGTGTTGCGTCCCATCGGATCGGTGGGCCCGACGGCGTCGGCGAGAGCCCGACGATAGTTCAGGTGCGTGTTGAACACCGTCCACAGCTGTCCGCCCGGCCGCAGCACGCGTCCGGCGGCCTCGAACAACTTGCCTGCCCCGCCTGTGTGTACCGCAGCGCCCTCGTGGAACGGCGGGTTGCAGACGATCAGGTCGACCGACCGGGACTCGAACGTCGACATCGCGTCGTCGGCCACCACCGAGACCGTCGTCCCGTTCACCTCGGCGGTGGCAGCGGCCGACGCGATGGCTGCGGCCGATCGGTCCGTTGCGATCACCTCGAGACCGGGCCTGGTTCGAGCCAATTCGGTCGCGAGGATTCCACTGCCGCACCCCAGATCGACGGCGTTGGTTGCGCGAGGTGCCATCTTCGGCACGAACCCCAGTAGGAATCTCGTCCCGATATCGAGGCCCGCCCCGGCGAAGACCGCGCCGTGGGCCACGACCGTCAGGCCGAGGTCGTCGATTCGTTTGTCGACCGGATACGTCATCTCCGACGCCACTGCCCCGGTCGCGCTCAATACCCGCGCCTTCTGCCGTCCCCGACCCGCCGTGACGGTCTCGAACGACCGCCCGAGGATGTCGTTCATCGCAGGCGTCATGTGTTTGTCTCGGCCGCCGGCCAGGACGACGACGTTCTGGAGCGCATGCGCCGCGATGTGTTCGGCGATCTCGGTGAGCTCGGCCAGACCTCGTGGCAACTGCATCAACACGGTGCCGACGCCGTCGAGCAGTTCCGCACCCAGCCCGTGGTGGGTGTACGTGCCGACCATCGACACACGCGCCGCGTTCAGCTCCAGAGCGCGTACGCCGGTAACAGCGTCCTGGTGCACTCGCACGTCGGTGAACCCCAGGGCCGCCGCACCCAGAGTCAGAGCGCCGTAGCGATCACCGATCACTGCGATCGGTGCCGTGCGGTCGACCCCCAGTTCGTCGACGGTATCGAGCAGCAGACGATCTGCCGCGTCGACCGCATGCAGATTGGGTGCCTCGGCATCGGGCTCACGCCGCAGAGCTTCGAACAACGTTTCATCGGACACCCGGGCAGTATTCCACCGAACGCGACCGGCCGAGCGCGGTCGTTCCGCGCGGCAAGTGGCTATTGCGACCGATGAGGTGCATGCTCGGGGAATGGAACACAAAGACAAGAACGAGGCGCTCTTCAGCCATCCCGACGACGCATCGACCGATGCCTCGGCCGAAGCGACCAAGCCCGCCGTCTACACGGCCCTTTTCAGCGGTGCCAACGACTGACCCTCACGACAGATACCGCAGGTACTCCAGCGCCTTGGTCGCATGTACGTGACCGCGCTCGCTCTGCACCACCATCCGCACCGTACGGTGCCGATCGATCACGAACGTCGTCCGCTTCACGGACAACAACTGCCGTAGATAACTGCGACGAGCCACGTTCGAGTGGCCGCGCTCGAAATCCCGAAGTCGACGCCTACGGGCGAACCACCCGCCGCGCCGCACTCCGAACTGTTCGGCCACCGCACCGTCGGAATCCGAGAGCAACGGGAAGTCGAACGACCTCTGCAGCGCGAAATGTTGGTTCTTGTCTCGGGTATCGGTGCTGATCCCCACTCGCTGCGCACCGAACCTGCCGAACTCCGCTCCCAGATCCCGAAAATGGCACGCCTCGGCCGTGCAGATCGGACTGTTCGCAGCCGGATAGAAGAACAGGACCACCGGCCCCGACGCCGTGAGCTCGGTGAGCGCACGACGTTCACCGGAATGATCGGGCAGCTCGAAATCCGGGGCGGTCTGTCCGATTCGCATGACGCAGAGGGTACCGCTCGGCTCGCAACGAGCAGGGCCGTGGCCGTCAACCGCGCGGTACGAGCCACTTTCGCAGTCGTGCGGTGACGAACGGCATCACCACGTACACCATCAGCGGAGTGCACATCATCACTACGACCGCAGTCCTCAGGGCCACGTTCAGGTGGGTCAGATGTGGGGTGATCACGAGGTTCACCAACAGGCTGACGGCATAGAACGCAACACCGATGGACACGGCCTGCTTCCACCGCGGCGGCGGACCGCCCACGACGCGCACGGCGTCGGTCAGGTTCGACTGTGGCTCGAACCATCCCTCCACGCCGGAAAGCCGATGTGTCACAACGTCGTCCGCTATCGGTCGGCCACGGCCGAGCCAATCGCGCCTCGCCTCCGAACGCAACCACGCCTCGAGATGGTCGTGCGTCTCGAATCGATACACCACGTGATAGTCACTGGATTCGGCCGAGCTGCGCAGCCAGCCTCCGCCGAGAAAGCCCGGGAAGGTTCGCACCAGGTCGATGCCCCGGTCGGTCCATTCGACGAAGTCCGGCTCGTGTCCCTCGCGAACGCGTCGTGCGACCGAGGTCGTGACGTGCTCGAGCGTGTCGGTTGTGGCCATGGGGTCCCCTCCTGCGCTGGTTCGTCGTCGATGCGTTCTACACAGACTGTGTCGAAATGGACCGAGTATCAAATCACGAACCGGATTGCAGACTGATGGCATACTGGAGCTCGCTGTGTGACTATTCGTCCACGAGCTTCCATCGCGATCGGTCTGGAGTGGACGTATGGCACCGAGCGAGACCGAATACGAACTCGACGACGTCGACCGACGGATAGTCACCGAACTGAGCCGAGACGGGCGCATGTCCATGAGGGCCCTCGCCGAGGCCACCCACATTTCCCGCGCACATGCCTACGTTCGCGTCGACCGACTCGTCGACGAAGGTGTGATCGAGGGTTTCACCGCCCGTATCGCGTACGAGAAAGCCGGATTCGGCGCATCTGCGTATGTCGCACTGTCGATTCGGCAAGATTCCTGGCGGACTGTCGCCGACGACCTCAGCACGTTCCCCTTCGTCGAGCACGTCAGCTTGATGGGCGGCGACTTCGACGCCTTGGTCCTCGTGCGCGCTCCGGACAACTCGGCGTTGCGACACCTGGTACTCGACAAGTTGCAAGGGCTGGACGGGATACTCTCGACGCGGACGTGGCTGATCTTCGACGAAGCAGTCGGCCCCGGAGCGCAGTGGTTCACGCCGAAGCCGAACAGGAGACATCCATGAGCGCCACCGAACAGCCCGCCCTCTCGGACGTCGTTGTCATCGGCGGCGGCATCGGCGGTGTCTCACTCGCGTACGAACTCGCCGCCGACCGCCGTGTCACGCTGCTCGAGCGTGAGTCCACGCTGGCGTTCCACACCACCGGTCGATCCGCGGCTCTGTTTCTGGAGACATACGGCAACAGCACGATTCGCGCCTTGACGACCGCCAGCCGAGACTTTCTGGTGAACCCACCCGACTGCTTCCGGTCGGATTTGCTCACTCCGCGTCCACTGTTGCAATTCGCGGCCACGGGACGCGGCGATGCCCTCGAAGCGATGTACACCGACGTCAGTCGCCTCACTCCCGACGCGCAGCTGATCTCCCCCACCGACGCATGCACATTCTTCCCACCGCTACGGCCCGAGCTGATCGATTGCGCTCTGTACGAACCGCATTCGATGGAGGTCGACGTCCATGCTCTGCATCAGGGCTTCGTCGGAGGTCTGCGACAGCGGGGCGGTCGGATCCACACCAAGGCCTCGGTGACCGAACTCGAGCGCCTGAACGGTCTGTGGCACGTACGCACCTCGGACGGGTCGACTCATCGGGCTCCACTGGTCGTGAACGCGGCAGGGGCCTGGGCGGATGTCGTCGGTGCGATGGCGGGGGCCCGCCACATCGGCTTGGTTCCCAAGCGCAGGTCGGTCTTCATGGTCGCCGCACCCGACGATCTCGACACAAAGAATCTGGCGACACTGAGCGACATCGACGAGAAGTTCTACATCAAACCCGAAGGCGCACAACTGTTGTGCTCGCCGGCCGACGAGACGGCGGTCGAACCGAGCGATGCCCGTCCGGACGAGTTGGAGATTGCGCGGGCGTTCGACGACATCGGCGAGGTGACCACCCTGACTGCGCGACACGTTCGTTCGTCCTGGGCCGGACTGCGTAGCTTCGTTCCCGATCGCACCCCGGTGGTCGGGTTCGACCATGAGCTCGAGGGCTTCTTCTGGTGCGCCGGGCAGGGCGGCTACGGAATCCAGACGTGCGCGGCGCTGGCCCGGGTGGGCGCGGCCGTCGTTCGCGGAGAACCGGTTCCGGCAGATGTGGCCGAGCGCGGCCTTCTCGAAGCGGATCTGTCACCCCGCCGCCTCGGCTAGAGGCGCTGCGCGCCATGTGCGCGGAAACTCGACCTGGGCTACGAAGTTCCACTCACGACGTGAGACCTCAGCCGGCGACGACGCGTCGCAGATCGCGCACTGTCGTCCGATAGATGTCCAGCAGGTCGGCATCCTGCCCGCCGTCGATCCGGACCGCCCAGTCGTCGAAGGCGATGCGCAGGGCCATACCGGCACCTTCGACCAACAGTCGTGCATACGAACGTGATTCGTGGTCACCGAGGCGCTCGGTCACCGCATCGGTGACGCGGCACAGTGTCATCGCGTCGGCCGCGAAGGCTGCGGCCCGCAGATGCGCGTCGATACCGATCAGTCGCCGAGTGCGTAGGAGTCGGTCGCGCTCCTCCTCGGGCGCTGTCGACAGTCGCTCGACGGACTGCTCGTACAACGCTTCGATTCCAGGCAGCGTGATGTGCTCGGGCGCGGTAGCGGCGAGCCACTGGTCGAAGTCGACCTCGAAATCAGGGTCGATGCCGAGAACGGACTCCTCCTTCGAGGCGAAGCTGCGAAAGAACGTACTGGGCGACACCCCCGCTCGGCGCGCGATCTCGTCCACCGTGGTCGCGGCGCAGCCCTGCTTCTCGAACAGCTCGAGTGCGGCGCGAGTGATCTCGAGCCGAGTGTCTCGGCGACGTCGCTCTCGCAGGTCCGGCACTCGTTCGCTCATCCTCGTCCATCCGTCGACTGCGGTCGTCATTCGCTGTCAACTTACCAGCAATCGTCAAGTTGACAGTCACTGTCATAATGATTGAAGCTATCTACATACGATTGCACGCTTCGATCCCATACGCGAAAGTTTGTCGACACATGAGTTCACCCGAGACCGACCGCACCCCCGACGAGCAACTCGCGCCGGGCAGCAAGCTATTGATCGGCATATTGGTCATCGCGGCCTTCGTCATGATCCTCAACGAGACGATCATGAGCGTGGCGCTCCCGACGCTGATGGTCGACCTCG
Source organism: Rhodococcus sp. NKCM2511 (assembly GCF_014905595.1). NCBI lineage: Bacteria > Bacillati > Actinomycetota > Actinomycetes > Mycobacteriales > Nocardiaceae > Rhodococcus > Rhodococcus sp. NKCM2511. The sequence goes on from NZ_BNHJ02000001.1 coordinate 1,214,170, forward strand.
AGATCACGGCAACGACGGCCCAGTGGCTCACCACCGGATTCCTACTGACCATGGCGGTGGTCATTCCCGTCACCGGCTACCTGTTCCAACGCTTCACGCTGCGTCAGGTGTTCGTGACAGCGATGACCCTGTTCACCGTCGGCACCCTGCTTGCGGCCTCGGCACCCGGTTTCGAGCTGCTTCTGCTCGGCCGCATCACGCAGGCCAGCGGGACGGCGATCATGCTGCCGCTGCTCATGACCACAGTGCTCACCGTCGTCCCGGCCCACAAGCGCGGCGCGATGATGGGTGTGATCTCCATCGTCATCGCCGTCGCACCGGCTGTCGGCCCCACCATCTCCGGAGTCATTCTCGACTCGCTGAATTGGCGTTGGATGTTCTGGCTGGTGCTTCCCATCGCGCTCGTCGCGTTCGGCATCGGAACCACACTGGTGAAGAACGTGACCGAGACGGGGCGGCCCTCGTTCGATCCCACGTCGGTCGTGTTGTCCGCCTTGGCGTTCGGCGGCATCGTCTACGGCCTGAGCAGCCTCGGTCATTCTGCCGAGGAGTCCGTCGTACCGGTCTGGTTGCCGTTGGTGGTGGGAGTGATCGCACTCGTCGTCTTCGTGCTGCGGCAGATCGCCCGCCAGGAACGCGGCGGCGCGCTGCTGGACATGCGTCCGTTCCGCACCCCCACCTTCAGCATCGGACTCGGCATGATCGCGATCTCGATGATGGCCCTGTTCGGTGCCCTGATCCTCCTGCCGATGTATCTGCAGAACGTGCGCGGACTCGACACCCTTGCAACCGGCCTGATGCTTCTGCCCGGCGGATTGCTGATGGGTCTGCTCGCACCCTTCGTCGGCCGCATCTTCGACCGAATCGGGCCGCGCCCGTTGGTCATTCCCGGAGCCATGGTGGTGAGCGCCGCGTTGTGGTCGATGACGGTGCTGGACGCACAGTCGGCACTACCGCTGGTCGTCGGTATCCACATGCTGCTCTCGGCGGGGCTCGCGCTCATCATGACTCCGCTGATGACCTCCTCGCTCGGATCCCTTCCCACCCGCCTGTACTCGCACGGCAGCGCAATCTTCAACACCGTGCAGCAGCTGGCCGGAGCCGCAGGAACCGCGTTGTTCGTCACCGTCATGTCGAACACCGCAGCGGCCCGAATCTCCGACGGGGCAACGCAGGTGGGTGGTTCCGAGGCAGGCATCCACACCGCATTCCTGTGCGGTGGGGCGGTGTCACTGGTCGCGGTGGCTGCGTCGTTCTTCATTCGAGCACAGGCAAGCAGCGATCGGGACGAGGCCGTGTCGGCGCAACCGGTGCACTGAACCCCGGCGGCATTCACACCGCGCCGCCGCGGTCAGCCGAGCGCGATCAGATCGATCGGGTGAGTCAGCAGACGACCGACGAGGGCGAGGAATTCCGACCCTTGTTGGCCGTCGACCAGTCGATGATCGAACGAGAGCGACAGTGTCGTCACCGACCGTAACGCGATCTCGCCGTTGTGTTCCCATGGCGTGCGACGGATGGACCCGAAGCACAGGATGGCCGCCTCGCCCGGGTTGAGGATCGGCGTGCCTGCGTCGACTCCGAACACCCCCACGTTGGTGATGGTGATGGTGCCGTCGGCCAGATCGGCCGGACTGCTCTTGCCCTCCTTCGCGATACGCGTCAGGTCGGCCAGGGCACGCGCGATGTCCACCAGAGAGAGCTCGTGTGCGTTCTTGATGTTGGGCACCATCAATCCGCGGGGTGTCGCCGCCGCGATGCCGAGGTTGACGTAGTACTTGGTCACGATCTCCTGCGCAACCTCGTCCCAGCTCGAGTTCAGCGACGGATTCGATTTCAGCGCGACGAGAACGGCTTTGGACACCAGAGCCAACGGTGTCAGACGCACGTCCCGGAAGTGTGTGGAGGACCGCAGCGACTCGAGGAGTTCGAGCGTCTCGGTCACGTCGACGGTCACGAATTCGGTGACGTGAGGTGCAGTGAACGCACTTCGCACCATGGCCTCGGCGGTGTGCTTGCGTACACCCTTGATCGGAGTGCGCTCCTCTCGACCGGTCCGCCCGGATCCCGACTGCTGCGCCTCGGTCTCGAGCTGCACGTCGGTGTCAGTCTGCACATCGGTGTCACTCCGCACATCCGACCCGCTCTGCAGGTACGACTCCACGTCCTGACGGGTGACGTCGCCGTGGCGTCCACTCGCGGGCAACTCGTTCAGATCGATGCCGTTGTCCTTGGCCATCTTTCGTACCGGTGGGGCCGCAAGCGGCTTTCCGTTCCGATCGTTCGGCGCGGACGCCGCGGGTGGGTCGACGCGGCCACCGCGTCGGCTCGAGCCTTCCTTCGCGACGCCGTAACCCACGAGGACCGGGACGCGCTCGTCCTCGTCCTCCCCGGACGACGTGGTCTGAATCGGGGAAACGGACTGCTCTGGATCGGTAGCGACCGGTTCGTCGTCACCGCCGACTCTGATGTCGATGATCGGCACTCCGACCTCCACCGTGTCGCCCTCGGAAACATGCAGGGCAGCAACGACACCGGCGAACGGAGAAGGCAATTCCACCGCAGCCTTGGCCGTCTCGACCTCGGCGATGTTCTGGTTTAGTTCGATGGTGTCACCGACCGCGACGAGCCAGGTCAACAGGTCGGCCTCGGTGAGGCCCTCCCCCAGGTCGGGCAGCGGAAAACTCTTGATGGTGGACATCGTCGAATCCTGTTCGGTCGGCATCGGCGGAGGATGTGTGATCGAGGCGAAACGGCAGCTCAGTGGGAACGGCAGCGGTCCACTGCGTCGAGGATCCGGTCGACGTCGGGAAGATAGAACTTCTCGAGCTTCGATGCCGGGTACGGCGTTCCGAATCCACCGACCCGCAGCACCGGCGCTTCGAGGTTGTAGAAGCACCGCTCGGAGATGCGAGCGGCTATCTCCGAGCCGAGGCCCATGAAGACCGGTGCCTCGTGTGTGACGACGAGCCGCCCGGTCTTGCGCACCGACGCTTCGACGGTCTCGAAGTCGATCGGCGACAGCGACCGTAGATCGATGACCTCGATCGAGATACCCTCGTGTGCCGCAACTTCGGCTGCCTTACGGGCAGTGGACACCAACGGTCCGTAGGCCACCAGTGTGATGTCGGTGCCCTCGGTGACCACCCGCGCCCGATGCAGCGGAAAGGCGGTGGCGATTTCGTCGACACCGAGGTCGATCGGACTCTTCTCCCAGTATCGACGTTTGGGTTCGAAGAACAGCACGGGATCGTCGCTGGCAATGGCCTGCTGGATCATCGAGTAGCCGTCGGCGGCGTTGCTGCAGGTCACCACGCGCAGTCCGGCGGTCTGGGCGAAGTAGCCCTCCGGCGATTCCGAATGATGTTCCACTGCACCGATTCCGCCGCCGTAGGGCACCCGGATGGTCATGGGGATCTTGACATTTCCGCTCGTGCGATAGTGCAGCTTGGCCACCTGCGACACGATCTGATCGAACGCCGGGTAGATGAAGCCGTCGAACTGGATCTCGCACACGGGACGGAATCCGCGCATCGCCAGGCCCACAGCGGTACCAATGATGCCCGATTCGGCCAGCGGCATGTCCAGTACTCGTCCGGGCCCGAAGTCCTTCTGCAGGCCGTCGGTGATGCGGAAGACGCCACCGAGCTTGCCGATGTCCTCGCCCATCAGCAACACCTTGGGGTCGTTCTCCATAGCGCGACGCAGGCCGGCATTGATGGCTTTGCCGAGCGGCAGGCTGGTGGGCCGTTCCAGGGTGGTCATGACGTGACTCCTTCGAATCCAGCTTGGTAGGAGGCGAATTGGGCACGCTCGTCGTCGAGCAGAGAGTGTGGGTCGGCGTAGACGTTGTCGAACACCGTCATCGCCGCGGGTTCGACGGTCTCGAGGCATCCACGTCGCAGATCGGCGGCGACGTCGTCCGCCGTCCGCTGGACCGATGCCACGAACTCGTCGTCGAACACGCCGATTCGTCTGAGCAGCTTCTCGATTCGGTCGATCGGATCCTTGGCACGCCACTCGTCGTCCATGGCCCCGGATCGATACCTCGTCGGATCGTCGGACGTGGTGTGCGGCCCCATGCGGTAGGTGACGGCTTCGATGAGCGTCGGGCCGCTGCCCTCACGGGCGCGGGCGAGCGCTGCTCTGGTCACGGCCAGCACCGCGAGGACGTCGTTTCCGTCGACCCGTACCGATGGGATGCCGAATCCCTCACCGCGTGCCGCGATCGTGGACTTGGTCTGCACGGTGACCGGTTCGGAGATCGCCCACTGGTTGTTCTGGCAGAAGAACACCACCGGTGCATGGAAACTGGCCGCGAACCCGAGAGCCTCCGAGATATCGCCCTGGCTGGTCGCTCCGTCTCCGAAGTAGGTGATGGCCGCGCCGTCGGCACCCTCGAGCTGCATGCCGATCGCGTATCCGGTCGCGTGCAGACCCTGCGAACCGACGATGATCGCCGGCGTCGTCATTCGATATTCGTACGGGTCCCATCCCGACAGGGTCGATCCCCGCCAGAAACGGAGCATCCGAGTGGGATCGACTCCGCGGCAGTAAGCCACCCCGTGCTCGCGGTAGCTGGCGAACACGAAGTCCTCGGAGTCGAGTGCGCGGGCCGAGCCGACCTGCGCCGCTTCCTGTCCGAGCAACGGAGCCCACAGCCCCAACGCGCCTTGCCGCTGCAGCGCGGTCGCCTCGGCGTCGATGCGCCGGACGACCACGAGATCGCGATAGATCTCCTTCATCGCAGCCGTGTCGATGTCCGCGACCAGAGGTGAATACGCCTCGTTGCGGACCACCGTTCCGGATTCCTTGATCAGCTGTATCAGCGAGGTGGTGTTCATGTCCGTGGCACTCTCCGTCGTGATGTGATGTCCTTCACAAGGACACCACCGACGCCCAGCGTGCACAAGTGATGACTTCAGAATTACGCAGTGTGCACAATATCGGGTAACGACCGAGCTACAGGAAGTGCGCAATGACCGATCTCGACAAGACCGACGCCCGACTCCTCCTCGCCCTCTGCGCCAAGCCTCGAGCCACCGGCGTCGAACTCGCCACCACGTTGGGCCTGTCCCGCAACACCGTCCAGGCACGCCTCGGGCGGTGGGACGACAAGGGGTCTCTCACCCCCATCGATCACCGTATTCCGCCGAAGTCGCTGGGACGTCCGTTGCAGGCCTTCGTGACCGCTCAGGTCAATCAGCACACGTTGGCAGCGGTCACCGAACACCTCCGCACGATCCCCGAAGTACTCGAGGTGTTCGGTCTGTCCGGCGCCGCGGACATGCACATCCGCATTGCGGCGGTCGACGCCGACGACCTGTACCGCATAGCAGGCCTGATCCTCGACATTCCTGGCGTCGAGCGGACCAACATGTCGATTGCCATGTCCGAGCTGATTCAGTACCGAACCAAGCCGTTGCTCGAACAGCTCGCCGACGACGGCCGCCGCTGAGCACCCCGACCATCCCCGTCGGGCCGATACCGACCGCATCACGCAATCTGCACGGTCCGAGCGATGCCGGTTGACCGGTCTGCGTCGTGCACGACACCCTGTGACGGACAAGACATCCGGGTAGCCGCTGCATCTGCTCCCATCCCCTGACCGAAAGAGACCGACTGTGTCCGTCGTTGCCGACCACTCTGCCGTCACACCCACTCGACATCGCTCTTCTGTTGCCCAGACCGCGAATTCGGCTTCGGCACCGGCCGCACCCGGTGTCTTCGACCGGCCCGACATGCCATCCGACTCCGCGCACGAGCGCGTGGTGTTCTGCCACGATCGAGACACCGGTCTGCGCGCGATCGTCGCGATTCACTCGACCGTGCTGGGACCGGCACTCGGTGGAACTCGCTTCTACCCCTACGCAACCGAGCAGGACGCCGTGACCGACGTATTGAGACTCTCCCGCGGGATGACCTACAAGGCGGCTGTCGCAGGGGTGGATCTGGGCGGCGGGAAGGCAGTCATCATCGGCGACCCGACCGTCATCAAGACCCCGACATTGCTCGAGGCCTACGGCCGGTTCGTCGAATCGCTCGGCGGCACGTACGTCACGGCAGGCGACGTCGGCACCAACAGCGACGACCTCGATATCGTCGCCGAACAAACGGCCTACGTCGTCGGTAAGAACACCACCGCGGGCGGCACCGGCGACAGCGGTCCACAGACGGCCCTGGGGGTCTATCTCTCCCTGCTGGCAGCAGCCGAATCGACCTGGGGCTCCGACGATCTGACCGGCAGACGAGTAGGTGTCGAAGGCGCAGGCAAGGTGGGTTACAACCTGGTGGCGCTCCTGCGCGGAGCGGGTGCCGACGTGCTCGTGAGCGACTCCTACGAACCCGCCCTCGAACGGATCGCCCAGGACTTCCCCGGCGTCACGATCGGAACCGACATCATCGGAGCCGACATCGATGTGTACGCCCCGTGCGCCTTGGGAGCAACGCTCGACGCGTCCTCGGTGGACCGGCTGTCGGCGTCCATCGTGTGCGGTGCCGCGAACAATCAACTGCTCACGCCCGACGTCGAATCGCTGCTGGCCGCCCGGGGCATCGTCTGGGTACCGGACTACGTGGCCAACGCCGGCGGCTTGATTCAGGTGGAAGGTGAACTGCGCGGACGAAATTCGGCCGAGGTGATGGCAACGATCGGACAGATCCGTACTACCGTCGCCGGCATATTCACCATGGCACGCAGCGAAGGGATCCTGCTCGGAGCAGCCGCGGACCGACTGGCCGAGAAGCGAATTGCGGCCGCCCGAGAATAGGGACCGCACGCCCGGTGCGCTCCACCCGGCAGCGCATGTACCGCGCTGGGCTCAGGAGTGGAGCGCACCGCTGCGATCTACTGCAGCGCCCGTCTACTGCAGCGCAATGTACTTGGTCTCGAGGTATTCCTCGATCCCTTCCGAGCCGCCCTCTCGCCCGAAGCCCGACTCCTTCACACCACCGAAGGGGGCCGCGGCGTCGGAGATGGCACCCCGGTTGACCCCCACCATGCCGGTGTCGAGAGCAGCCGAGACCCGCAGAGCCCGATCGAGGCTCTCGGTGTAGAAATAGGCCACCAATCCGTACCGGGTGTCGTTGGCCGCGGCGACGGCCTCGTCCTCGGTCTCGAATCCGACGATGGCGGCAACCGGCCCGAAGATCTCGTCGCGCAACAGGTTTGCGTCGGCCGGGATGCGGTCGAGCACAGTGGGTGTGAAGAAGAACCCGGGACCGTCGGGTGCCGATCCGCCGGTGCGGATGCGGGCGCCCTTGGCAACGGCATCGTCGACGAGTGCCGACACCGTCCGTCGCTGCTTGTCGTTGATGAGTGGTCCGATGTCGGTACCGTCGCGATCACCGGGGCCGACCGTCAGTGCTGCGATTCTCGCGGTCAGCTTCTCGGTGAATTCCTCGCGAACGGGCTCGGCCACGTACAGACGGTTTGCTGCAGTGCACGCCTCGCCGCCGTTGCGCATCTTCGCCAGCATCGCTCCGTCGACGGCGGCATCGATGTTCGCGTCCTCGAAGACGATGAACGGCGCATTGCCACCGAGCTCCATCGATGTCCGGAGCAGTCGGTCGGCTGCATTGCGCACCAACAGCTTTCCTACTCCGGTCGATCCGGTGAAGGTGACCTTCCTCAGTCTGGGGTCGTCCATCAGCGGACCGGTGACGGATGCAGCGTCCGAGGCCGGGAGCACCGACAGCACACCGCTGGGCAATCCGGCGTCGGCGAACACCTGACCGAGCAGGAGCATCGTCAGTGGGGTGTCCTCGGCCGGCTTGACGATGACGGTGCAACCCGCTGCGAGCGCGGGACCGATCTTGCGAGTTCCCATGGCCAGCGGGAAGTTCCACGGAGTGATCGCGAGTACCGGGCCGACCGGCATCTTGGTGACCAGGATGCGGCCGTTACCGGCGGGCGCAGGGGTGTACCGGCCGCCGATCCGGACCGCTTCCTCGCTGAACCAGCGCAGGAATTCACCGCCGTAGTTGACTTCACCGCGACTCTCCGCCAACGACTTTCCCATTTCCAGGGTCATCAGCAGAGCGAAATCGGCTGCACGTTCCTGCAACAGGACGAAGGCGCGCCGCAGAATTTCGGCTCGCTCCCGTGCAGGCGTTGCCGCCCACTCCGGTTGCGCCGCGGCAGCGAGATCGAGGGCCGCGATGCCGTCGGCTGCGCCTGCGTCGGCGACGGTGGTCAGTTCCTCACCGGTGGCGGGATTCAGGACGGCGAATCGCGCGCCCGACTGCGCGGGGGTCTGCTTTCCACCGAGCCACAGGTCGGTGGGCAGCGAGGACAACAGCTGCTCGACGGCCATGTCAGAGTCCCTTCGAAGCGTCGCGCAGTGCGTTCTCGAGGACCGTGAGTGCGTCGTCGAGCAACTCGTCGGAGATCACCAGCGGCGGAAGCAGGCGGATGACGTTGCCGTAGGTTCCGCACGTCAACACGATCACGCCTGCCGCGAGTGCCGCAGCGGCAACGGCTTTGGTGGCCTCGGGGTTCGGCTCACGTCCACCCGGTACGACGAGCTCGACGGCAAGCATGGCCCCACGGCCTCGAACCTCACCCATGATCCCCACCTCCGGCATCAACGCCGTGAGCCGATCGACGACGATGCGTTCGATGTCGCGAGCGCGGGCGTTGAGGTCGAGGGTCTCCATCTGTTCGATCGATGCCAGCGCAGCGGCGCATGCGACGGGATTGCCTCCGTAGGTGCCGCCGAGCCCACCGGGATGCACGGCGTCGATCAGATCGGCCCGGCCCGTCACCGCGGCCAGTGGCATACCGCCCGCGATGCCCTTGGCCATGGTGATCAGGTCCGGCACGATCCCCTCGTGCTCGCTGGCGAACCAGGCACCGGTGCGGGTGAATCCGGACTGCACCTCGTCGGCGATGAACACGACGTCGTGCTTGCGCGCCCACTCGGTCAGCGCAGGCAGGAAGCCGTCCGCCGGCACGACGAAGCCGCCCTCACCCTGGATCGGCTCGATCAGGATGGCCGCGAGATTGTCTGCGCCGACCTGCTTTTCGATCATGGAGATCGCACGGGCGGCGGCCTGTGCACCGGTGACGGCCGATCCGTCGGCACCGAGTCCTTCACGGAACGGGTACGACATCGGAACTCGATAGACCTCGGGAGCGAACGGCCCGAATCCACTCTTGTACGGCATCGACTTCGAGGTCAGAGCCATCGTCAGGTTCGTGCGGCCGTGATACGCGTGGTCGAACACGACCACGGCCGAGCGGCCGGTGGCGTGCCGGGCGATCTTGACTGCGTTCTCGACGGCCTCGGCACCACTGTTGAACAGGACGGTGCGCTTGTCGTGATCTCCCGGGGTGAGTTCGGCCAACTTCTCGGCGACCGCGATGTATCCCTCGTAGGGCGCGATCATGAAGCAGGTGTGCGTGAAGTGAGCGACCTGATCCTGCACGGCGGCAACGACAGCCGGATTCGACGCACCGACGGTCGTCACGGCGATACCGGCGCCGAGGTCGATCAACGAATTGCCGTCGACGTCGACCACGACGCCGCCGTCCGCGTCGGCCACGTACACCGGCAGCGTCGATGCGACGCCTGCACCGACGACGGCCTTGCGGCGCTCGGCCAGAGCCGACGATTTCGGGCCGGGGAACGCGGTGACGATCCTGCGCTCCTGCGGAAGTCGGTATTCGATCGAAGCCATGGTCGCACCTTTCGGGTTGGTCTCTGTGCAGCAAGTATGCGACCGCGAGAGTCGACCGGAGACTGCCGATACGTACATTCAGGTGCAGAAGCACACGCCATTTCGTCAGGCACGATTACAGTGCGACAGGTGAGTGTGCAGATTTCCTGGTTGCTGAGACAACGCGACCTCCGGCTGAGTCATCGCGGCGGGCCCGAACGCAGCGGCGCCGCCATCACCTTCGCGCAGGCGACCGAGCTCACCGATCCGAGTCCGTGGTTGTCCGGCGGCGAGCTGATCCTCACGACAGGTCTCGGCTTCGACTCCGGCGGCCCCGCACTCGCGCAGTACGTCCGCACCCTCCGAACGGCAGGGGTTGCCTGCCTCGGATTCGGAACCGGTCTCTCGCACAGCGTGATTCCTCGAGAACTTCTCGACGCGGCAGACGAGGTCGGGCTACCCGTCGTCGAGGTTCCCTACGACACTCCCTTCGCCGCGGTCATTCGGGCGGTCACCACACGCATCGCCGAGCAGGAGTACGAGGAAGTCCTGCGGGCGGCGTCGGTACAGAGCCGCATCACCCGCGCCGCACTGCACGGCGGCGTCGACGCGATCGTGCGCGAATTGGCGGTCGCCACGTCCACCTCCGTCGCGCTCATCGGACATCGCACCGAGTCGTTCCATCCGGTCGACGCGGCGGATCTGATCGCGCAGGCCCGCGAGATCGCCGCCAGTATCCGTCCGTCGTCGTCACCCGCGACGGTGTCGGTGAGCGAGCCCGGCCGCACCGTGAGCCTGCACTCGGTACCGATCACCGCCAGTGCGCCGAGCTTTCTCGCGATTCGCACGAAGGGCCCCGTGACGGGAGTCGAGCAGATATTGCTCGGGCATGCGGTGTCGCTGATTACCCTCGAACTGGAAAAGCCTGCGCGGCTGCGCGCGGAGCAGACGGCCCTCAACTCGCGTGCGCTCGGACTTCTCCTCGACGGGCATCTCCTGTCCCCCGGTGACACGCAGGTACCGAGCTATCTCGCCGATGCGGCCGACGACGACTCACGCATCACCGTGGTGGTTCTCCGCGGCGCGACGGGGCGGACGGGTTCCATCGCCGATGCCGTCGATGCTCAGTTCCGCGCCCACGCACGGCCGACGTTCGTCAGGTCCACCGACGACGGCGCCGAGATGCTGCTACCCGGCGGCGACGCGAATTTCGTTGCGCAGCTGATGAATTCTCTTCCCCGTTCGGTGTGTGCGGGGGTCGGCACCGACATGCACATCACCGAGGCCCCCACCGCGCTGAGACAAGCGCGGCTCGCGTGCGCGGCGGCCGGTCCCGGTGATCGGGTCGTCCACTTCACCGGGTCGATGCTGCTGGCGTCGGAACCGGTTCGGGAATCGTTGCGTGCCATGGCTGCCGTCACCATCGCCGTCCTGGCCGAGTACGACCGCACTCACACCGCGGATCTGGTGGGTTCGCTTCGGGCATTCCTGGAAGCCAACGGGCACTGGGAAACCGCCGCTGCCCACCTGTCGGTGCATCGTCACACCTTGCGTAACCGCATCACACGATGCGAGGAATTGTTGGGGGTGGATCTCACGTCGGCGCGGGTGCGTGCGGAATTGTTGCTCTCCCTACTCGCGGCATGAGTGCACCCCTCTGTGTCAGGATTTCGCGATGACCACCCCTCGTCCTGAACCCCAGATCTCCGTCGCCACCGCGAAGTCGGTTCGGCTCGGAGTGCTGCTGGCGGCAGTGGGCGGATTTCTGGATGCGTACACCTACGTCACTCGCGGCGGTGTGTTCGCCGGTGCCCAGACCGGCAACGTGGTGCTGCTCGGCGTGGACGTGGCGGGCGGGCGTTGGGTGGAGGCGCTGGTGTTCCTGCCGCCGTTGACGGCGTTCGTTCTGGGTGTCATGACGGCCGAGTTCATCGCGTTGCCTGCGATCGAGAGGATCGTGCGCAGGCCGGTGCGGGCTGTGCTCTGCTACGAGATCCTGGTTCTGGTGATCGTCGGGTTTCTGCCGGCAACGGTTCCCGATGCGGTGGTGTCGGTCATCCTCGCGCATGTCGCGGGCGTGCAGGTGACGACCTTTCGGGTGTTGGTGGATTCGCCGTTCAACACGACGATGACGACCGGCAACCTCCGCACCATGGCCATGGCGGCGTTTCATCGTGTGGTCGAGCACGATCGGGAGGCGGGGATCAGAGCTCGGCGGTTCGGCACGGTCATCGCCGGATTTCTCGGCGGCGCTGTACTCGGCGCGGTGTCGGTGGAGCTGTTCGCTCTGCGCGCGATCTGGGTGGTGGCCGTCATGCTGATCGTTGCGCTGGCACTGTTCGTGTTCGACGAGCGCCCACCTCGATCGGCGGCAGCGAAGCGTTAGTCGCCCAGTCGAAGCGGCGCGATGGTGTCGAAGACGTCGCCCGGGCCCGGGTTGTCCGGTGCCGAGGTGCCACCCAAGTGATGTACGACGCCCCACACCGCGTTCAGTGCTGTGTGAATCGCGCCCTCCGCCCAACCGGCGGTCCACGAGATGTCGTCGCCGGCAAGGAAGATGCCGCGGTGTCGGGGTTCGAGTTCGTCCTGCACGAAGTGGGTGAACAGTCTTTCCTGATAGCGGTAGTGCCCCGGCAGGTTGGCCTTGAACGCACCCATGAAGTCGCGCTCGGTCTCCCAGGACAGCGTCACCGGAGTCGAGATGATGTGGCTGCGAAAGTCGACGCCCGGGTAGATCTCTTCGAGGGATCGCAACATGATGTTCATGCGTTCGGTGGGATCGAGAGCCAGCAGTTTGAGCGAGTCGTCGGACCAGGTGTAGGACAGGCAGATCAGCCCCGGCTTTCCTTCGCCCTGATCGAGAAGGTATGTGCCGCGGCTCATCCGGTCGGTCAGCGTCATGCTGACCAGATCACGCCCGGTCACCGGGTCCTTGTCTTTCCAGAACGGCCGATCGACGAGTGCGAAGACCTTCGTCGACCCCATGTAGTGGGTACGTTCGATGGCGGTCCAGTGGTCGATCGGGAACAGATCGTCGTCGCACCTGATGTTGCTGAGCAACATCCAACTCTGCGCGGTCACGACCGCAGCCGCGTACGTACGGATGTTTCCTCGGTCGTCGTGGATCGTGGTGCCGCCCCCGGTGCGCCTGATCTCGGTGACGCGCGGCATCGTGGTGCCGCCGTTCACCGAGGACACCGACGTTCCCGCGGGCCAGTGCGCCAGGTCCGCGGGTGTGTCGGTCCACAACCGCATCGGCAGCTGCTGTGACCCGCCGACTATGCCGCGGTGGTGATCGTCGGCTGCGGTGATGACGACACGAAGGATCTCGAGAATGGAGTTGGGATAGTCGGTGTCCCAACCTCCTGTTCCGAAACCGACCTGGCCGAACAACTCTCGCATGCGAAACGACGAGAAATGCTCGGACGCAGCGAGGAATCCGTAGAAGGTCTGATCGTCGAATTTCACGATCAGTTCGTTCCAGATGCGCTTGATCTCGGCCGCGTCCCGCCTGCGGATGGCACGCTGCAGCGGAATCAGTTCGGCGTGCTCCTCGAGCGTTCTGTTCCATGCGTCGGCGACCTCGGCGAAGATCGGCGGGAGATCCTCGAGCTTGCGGGCGTAGTGGCTGGTGCCCTTGAGATCGATCACCGTACTGGGGGTCGCCTCGGCCAACGGGTTCGGGAACGGTGTCGTCTCGAGCCCGACGGAGTCGAGGTAGTGGAACAACGCGGTCGAGGACGGCGGAAACCGCATCGCGCCCATTTCGGCGACCACACCCGGATGCCCCTCGAACGGCACCGATCGCATGCGGCCGCCGATCCGATCCGATTCGTAGACAACCGGTTCCAGGCCGAGCCGAAGCAACTCGCGGGCCACGACCATTCCTGCGAGTCCGCCGCCGACCACCGCGACTCGGGTACCGAGTGCAGCGTCGGGAACGCTACCCAGGCCGGCCGGGTGGGCGAGGTAATCGTCGTAAGCGAACGGAAAGTCCGGCCCGAACATGGTGAGCGGTTGTTCGTCCTCGGGCTCGATCGCGCTGTCCGGGGTGACGGGTGTGGTCATCTGTCGTTCTCCTGCTCGGCTCGTACCGGGCCTGCGGTCCCTGCGGGACGAGGAGCCGTCCGATACAGATCCGGACGTCGGTCGGAAAGGTGGGTGTTGATCGCTCGGGACCTGTCGAGGTCGGCGGGGTCCAAGTGCACCGTCAACAGTTGCTCGTGCACACCGGCTCTGGCGATGTCGGTGCCATCGGGAGAAACGGCGCACGTCAGGCCGCAATAGGTCAGAGTCGACTCGGTGCCGCAGCGGTTGACGTAGGTGACGAACACCTGACTCTCGTAGGCCCGCGTGGGAACCACGTGGGTTGCGATGATCTCGAACGGCGACATCAGACCGGTCGGGACGATCAACCATTGCGTACCCGCGTCGGCGTGCGCGCGGACGGTCTCCGGAAATTCGACGTCGTAACAGGTGAGCAGACCGCAGCGCAGATCTCCGAAGTCGAACTGCACCACCAACTTCTGGCCTGGGGTGAAGTGGGCACGATCGAGCTCACCGAACAGGTGCGTCTTGCGGTACCGCGCCAGCGATTTACCGGTCGCATCGACGACCTGAACGGCGTTGTACACCGACTCGCCGCTGCGTTCGGGATATCCGTACACGATCGCGACGCCGTGAGCACGGGCGATCTGTGCGACCCTCCCGAAGATCGGCCCGTCGAACGGTTCGGCACGATCGACGACGAGTTCACCGATGTCGTAACCGCTGACCGACATCTCCGGAGTGACCAGGATCGATGCACCTGCCGCCGCGGCTGCCGCAGCCGCAGCATCGAGTGCCGTCAGGTTGGCCTCGACATCGCCGGAGTCCTCCGGCCCCTGATAGAGCGAGACGGTGTTCGTCACCGATGCAACCCCGGCTTTCCGATCGGTAATTCTTCGGGCAGTGCCGGTGCCAGTACCCACAACACTCGCGCCCCACCGCTGCTGTCGCTGCGGAAACTGTGCCGACGGCGCGGCGAGAACGTGAAGGCGTCCCCCGCCCCGAGAGAGATGTCGTCCCCGCCGAAGTCCGCGCCGGGATCGGCTTCGAAGATCACCCGTAGCTCGCCGTCGATCACGTACACGAAGCTCACGTCGAGCGGCAGCGTGTACGCCTCGGACCCACTTCCGCCGCCGTGTTCGATATGCCCCAACAACACCTGCACGCGACGCTCCCCTACCGGCGTCAGCAGATACTCGGTCATCTGTTCTCCACCGAACATGATGCGCGGCAACGACTGTGCGCGTACCACTTCGCCGACGGGTGCGTCGTCGAACAGCGAGCCGACCGGTACGTCGAGCGCGGCGCACACTCGAACCAGGGACGCAACCGATGCGTTCACCTGATCGCGCTCGAGCTTGGACAGATACCCCTTGGTGACCCCGCAGGTGTAGGCGAGCGCGTCGAGCGTGAGCCGCTTCTTCAGGCGCGCCTCCTTCAGGCGCGCACCGATCCGTGGCGCATCGACGTCGACCTGCGCGGCTGAAGACACCCTTTTCGCCTTTCAGGAAACTTGTGTTGACAAGACCGAGCATCAGAGTAACGCTTGCCGAGCGACATGGTCGACCTTTCGACGGCCGGGCGCTCGACTGCGGAGGGACATCTCGATGAATGCGAACAACCCGGAACACACCCCGGTCGGCCCGCTCGACGCCACCAAGGTCCCCCGTTACGCCGAACCGACGACATTCGCGCGACTCCCCCGGCTCGACGAGGTGTCGCGGGCAGACGTGACGATTCTCGGCGTACCGTTCGATTCGGGGGTGAGCTACCGGCCGGGTGCGCGCTTCGGACCCGGCCACATCCGTGCGGCGTCGAAACTGTTGCGGCCTTACAACCCTGCCCTGCAGGTCTCGCCGTTCGCACGCCAACAGGTAGCCGACTTCGGCGACATCGGGGTCAATCCGTTCGACATCACCGAAGCGCTGCAGACCGTGCACGATGCCGTGACGGACCTGCGCGCCGACGGCTCTTCGGTGCTGACTCTCGGCGGCGACCACACCATCGCGCTCCCGATCCTGCGTTCGCTCGCGCGTGATCACGGGCCGATTGCGGTGTTGCACTTCGACGCCCACCTCGATACCTGGGATACGTATTTCGGTGCGCCGTACACACACGGGACGCCGTTCCGACGAGCCAGCGAGGAAGGGCTCATCGACCTCGAACGCTCCCAGCACATCGGTATCCGCGGCCCTCTCTACAGTGAGCAGGACCTCGAGGACGACCGGGTGCTCGGCTTCCAGGTGATTCGTTCCGACGACTACGAGGTCGACGGCGTGGCCAGCATCGTCGAGCGGATGCGCAGGCGGCTCGACGGTGGCCCGGTCTACGTCTCGGTCGACATCGACGTTCTCGATCCCGCGCATGCTCCGGGCACCGGTACACCCGAGGCCGGCGGGATGACCTCGCGCGAGTTGCTCAACACGCTGCGCGGTCTCGTAGGGCTCAACGTGGTCGGTGCCGACATCGTGGAAGTCGCACCCGCATACGACCACGCCGAGATCACCGGCATCGCGGCGGCCCATGTCGCGTACGAGTTGCTGTCCGTGCTGGCGCTGAACCGGTAGCGGGCACTCACCGGCGCGGCAACACCAGAATCGGTACGGGCGAGTGCCGAATGATCTTCGTTGCCCGTGAACCGAGGAACACCCGAGCGATCGGACCCAACGGCCCGGACGATCCGATGGTCAGCACTTCGCCGTCCTGCCAGTGCAGTTCGTCGAGTGCTTCTCGCCAACTGCCCGCGGTCGCCAACTCGGTGTCGACGCGGTCGGCCGGTAACCCCACCGCGACAGCGTCGTCCACCGCAGCGGTCAGCGCCTCGCTCAGTCCTCGGGCGAGCTCCGCTGCTACGTCGTCCTCGGCTCGCAGCCCGATCTCGGGCGGATACATCGTTGCCCCGCGAACGACGAACGAGGCCAAGCGAAGTGGCACACCGGTGTCGCGGGCCAACTCCGCTGTGGGCCCGACGACGCGGGTGGCCTCGCTGTCGCCCGAGAACGCGCAGGTGATCCGCGTCAGGACGGCCCGATCTCGAATGCGGTAGCCGCGCGGGGCCAACGCGACGGTGACCGGCGAGGAATGGAGCAACTTGTCCGCGGTGGAACCGACGACGACTTGCCCGAGAGCACCGTCCCCCGAGGAACCCAGAACCAGGATCGACGCCCCGGTGGTCTCCGCGGCCTCGGTCAATGCGGTGGATACCGAGCGGTGCGACATCCGGTGGAACGACGCGGCGACATCGGGTGCGCGTTCCTCCAAGTAGTGGCGGGCTTTCGCCTCCGACTCGGTGGCCGTCGACGCGGCCCAGTCGGCGAACTCGGCGTCGACCCGGGCCATCGACGGCGTCGACCACGGCTTGGGAACCACGGTTGCCACGTCGATGTTCGTGGTCAGGGATCGGGCCAGTTGCGCACCGAGATCGAGGGCACCGACACTCCCCTTGCCGGGCGCGAAGGCGATCAGCACACTCATTCCGCGACCTTTCCGACCGATCGAAGCGCCGAATGATGCCGACCCCACAGGAAGTAGAACGCGAGAACCACGGCGAGCCAGAGCCCGAACCAGAACCACGTGGTCCACCGCAAGCCGGACAGGATGTAGATGCACGCGGCGATGGACAGGATCGGTGTCACCGGGTAGCCCGGCACCTTGAACGGACGCTCGAGGTCGGGCATCGTCCGGCGCAGGACGATCACGCCGATCGCCACGACGATGAACGCGACGAGCGTTCCGATCGACACCAGATCGGCCAACTTGTCCAGCGGAACGAACGCGGCGAGGATCGAGATGATCACCGCGACGACGATCGTGTTGTTGACGGGGGTGTGAGTCCGGGGACTGACCTTCGCGAACGCCTTGGGCAGCATCCCGTCTCGGCCCATGGCGAACAGAATGCGCGTCTGCCCGTACATCGTCACCAGAGTCACCGAGAAGATCGAGATCACCGCGCCCGCCGCCAGAATCGTGGCCGGCCATGCCCGTCCGGTCACATTTCGGAGAATCTCGGCCAACCCGGCTTCTTCCTGCCCGGCGAATGCTGTCCACGGCTGTGTGCCCAACGCCGCGACCGCAACGACGAGGTAGAAGACGATCACCACGACGAGTGCGGCAATGATGGCTCGCGGCATGGTTTTCTGTGGATTCTTCACCTCGTCCCCGGCTGTCGAGACGGCGTCGAGACCGATGAACGAGAAGAAGATGGTGCCGGCCGCCGCGGTGACACCTGCCGCTCCGAGCGGCATGAAGTCCGAGAAGTTGCCGGAATCGAAGGCGGTGAATCCGACGACGGCGAACAGCGCGAGCACGCCCAGCTTGATGACGACCATGACTGCGTTCACCGCTGCGGACTCGCTCGCACCGCGAATGAGCAAGACGGCGCACAGAACGATCAGCACGACGGCGGGCAAGTTCAGGATTCCCGGATCGGCGTCACCCGGTGCCGCGGACAACGCGTGCGGGATGGTGAAGCCGAAGAGGTTACCGAGAAGTTCGTTGAGGTATCCGCTCCAGCCGACCGCGACCGCGGCACTCGACACCCCGTACTCCAGCAGCAGGCAGGCCGCAACACCCATCGCGACCACCTCCCCCATCGTCACGTATGCGTATGAGTACGTCGATCCCGAGACCGGCACCGCCGAGGCCATTTCGGCGTAACAGATAGCGGCGAGCCCGGCGGCAATTCCTGCGGCCAGGAACGACAGGACCACGGCTGGACCGGCTTCGGGAACGGCGAGCGAGAGCACGAAGAAGATGCCGGTGCCGATGGTCGCTCCCACTCCGAACATCGTCAGTTGGAACGTCCCGATGGTGCGTTCCAGACCACCGGGCTGCTGGTCCGGCTCTGCGATCGGTTTCTTGCGGAACAACTGCGAGCGCAGACCCGATGCGGGTCCGTTCGACGATGTCATGGTCGAGACTCCCAACGTGAAGACGAACGGTGCGGACCGAACCGTGCCGCGGGCGGTACAGCAGCCGACGCGAGGCGATTTCGGTGATTCTGCTCCCCGAGCCACCCGGTCGCACACCGAACACGCCGCGCGGTCCACGAGCTCGTCGTCGAGCCGGTGTCGGTGTGAGCGCCGCCTACCATTGACCTCGACTCGGATGGGAGACCCTCGAACACATGGCCACACAGCCGGACGCGACACCGCTCGACGCGGTGGCCGCGCAAGCGGCCTCGGACGCAGGCGGCCTGGACGTCGCGTTCCTGGGGAACTTTCTCGACGTCGTGACCGATGCGGTGGACGCAGGTGTTCCGCTCACCCGGAAGCAACTTCGGGAGTGCCGCGTACACGGCGACGAAGCAGCCCGAGCGGGTGTGGCTCTGCGCGCGTTGCTCGACCTCTACCTGTCGGCGGCGTGGCGATTGTGGCGCGAGTTGCCCGCCGTGCAGGCCGCCGCAGCAGACCCGGCCGGGGTCGTCACCGCGGGCGAGGTCATGCTTCGAGCCGTCGACGACGCCGCGGCCGAACTCGCCGAAGGCTTTCAGCTCGCCCGGCGGACCCTGGTTCGCGTGGAGGTATTGGCACGCCGCGAGTTCGTGGACGATCTGCTCTCCGGAACGGCCGATGTCGCCGGTGTCCTGGGACGTGCGCAGACGTTCGGGCTGGATCTGTCGAGTCCGCACGCAGTCGCCGTGGTCACGTCCACGACTCCGTTCACCGACGCGACGTCGGCCATCGGGCTGGTCGAACGCAGCGTGCAGGGCAGCAAAGGGGACGCCGATCTCCTCGTCGCCACCAAGCAGGGTCGGCTGATCGTGGTGTTTCCGGCACCCGATCGCGAGGCCGTCGACCACGTGCTCACCCGTGTGGGACGAGTCCTCGGTGCGTCGGCAGCCGCCCCGAGCGATACGGTCGACCTGCACCGTCGCGGCGAATACGGACGGATACAGCTCGGAGTCGGTCGCCCACGCAGCGGCGCAGTCGGCGTGGCGGCGTCGTACCGAGACGCTCTGGACGCGCTCGACCTCGCGTCGTCGCTGGGGCTCGACACACCCGTCGTCGACGCCCGTGATCTGCTCGTCTATCGCGTTCTGATCAGTGATCGCGCCGCGATCGCCGATCTGGTCGAGACGTTGCTGACCCCGTTGACGAGCGCTCGGGGCGGAGCAGGCCCACTGCTGGAAACATTGCAGGTGTACTTCGAGACCGGCGCGAACTCGGCGTCCACCGCACGCCGGATGCATCTGTCAGTGCGCGCGGTCACGTACAGATTGTCGCGAATAAGAGATTTGACCGGGCAAGATGTGGGCAATCCCGTCGAGGCATTTGCGCTGCACACGGCAGTACTCGGCGCGATGTTGCTCGACTGGCCGCGATCCGGCCTGCACTCCTGAATCGCACCTGAGGCCGAGATTGCCGGAAGTCGGCAAGAAAGTCTGCTGAAACATGTCCGCAAAACAACCCTGCCTGCAGTAAAGCAAACAGTCAGACTGGAGTAGTTGCGGTCGAACCGCCCCACATACCGATCGAACGAGAACGTAAGGAGCAGGACAGATGTCGTCGTTGACACAGAAGTTGACCGCGTTCGCTCGCAGCCCTCAGGGCAAACAGATGATCGACCGAGCGCGCCGATATGCAACCAAGCCCGAGAATCAGGCGAAGTTGAAGCAATTGGGCACGAAGTTCACCGGTAAGGGTGGCCGTTCATGAACGTCGTCCCATGGTGGGCGTGGGCCGCATTCGGTGCCGTCGTCCTGATCCTGCTGGCCATCGACCTGTTGGCGCACCGCGGCGCGCACATCATCGGCTTCAAGGAGGCCGCGTGGTGGAGCGCACTGTGGGTAGGCGTCGCCATCATCTTCGGCATCGTGGTGTTCTTCACACTGGGAACAACGGCCGGCGTCGAATACACCACGGCGTGGTTACTGGAGAAGAGTCTGTCGGTCGACAACCTCTTCGTCTTCGCGCTGATCTTTGGCTACTTCAAGGTCCCCCGTGAGTACCAGCACCGCGTGTTGTTCTTCGGTGTCATCGGCGCCCTGGTCTTCCGTGCCATCTTCCTGGCCGCCGGTGTGGCCATCGTCAGCAAGTTCGCCGCGGTTCTGTTCGTCTTCGCCGCCATCCTGCTCTACAGCGCGTACAAGCTGATGAAGGACGAGGACGACTCGTACGACCCCGGCACCTCCATTGCAGTGCGCTTGCTCAAGAAGATCGTCCCCGTTCAGGACGAGTACTCCGGTACCAAGTTCTTCGTCAAGGAAGCAGGCAAGCGGGTGGCCACGCCACTGCTCGCCGTCGTGGTGGCGATCGAGGCCGCCGACCTGGTCTTCGCGGTCGACAGTGTTCCTGCCGTTCTGGCGGTGACCGACGACCCGTTCATCGTGTATTCCTCGAACGCGTTCGCGATCCTCGGCCTGCGTGCCCTGTACTTCCTGCTCGCAGGGTTGCTCGAGAAGTTCCACTACCTGTCCAAGGGACTGGCGATCATCCTCGCCTTCATCGGCGTCAAGCTGATCCTGCAGGCCGGGCACAAGGTGATCAGCACGTCGATCCCCGAGATCCCGTCCTTCGTCAGCCTGGTGGTCATCGTCGTGGTCCTGGCAGGCTCGATCATCCTGAGCCTGAAGAATCCCCCGGAGGAAGACAGCGCCGACGCGGTCGACAAGGCCGCAGCCGACAGTCCGATCGTCGATCCGACGGACGGAACCTCCACCGCCGGCACCTCGTCGACGGGTACGTCGGGTACCGATTCGCCTCGACTCGACAAGTAGTTCCGCACGACACATGCCCCGCCGGAATCGATCCGGCGGGGCATGTTTGTACTTCGCCGTGATGGGGCAAACCGTCGTCATGGCTGACAAGAACTCGTACACCGTTCCCGGACTCTCGTCGGACGTGGGCGCGCGCGTCGCAGCGATCCTGCAGGATCGCCTGAACGCCTACAACGACCTCCATCTCACGCTCAAGCACATTCACTGGAATGTGGTCGGACCGAACTTCATCTCGGTCCACGAAATGCTCGATCCTCAGGTCGAGGCCGTGCGCGGCTTCGCCGACGAGGTCGCCGAGCGCATCGCGACCCTCGGTTCCTCTGCGAAGGGAACGCCGGGCACCATCGTCCAGGAACGTTCCTGGGACGATTACTCGATCGGCCGGGCGACGGCGATCGAGCACCTCGGCGCTCTCGATCTGGTGTACACCGGGGTCATCGAGACCACCCGTAAGAACATCGAAGAGGTCGGCGAGATCGATCCGATCACCGAGGACATGCTCATCGGCCAGAGCGCCCAGCTCGAACTGTTCCACTGGTTCGTCCGCGCGCACCTGGAGAACTCCGGTGGTCAGCTCTCCACCGCAAGCGCGACCAGCGAAGTCGACGCTGCGAAGCAAGCCGGCTGACAAACATTTCTACCCGAAGCACCGGTCTCGCCGATCACGGCGAGGCCGGTGCTTTTCGTTGTGACAGAACCAGATCACTCCGTCGGACGCGCCTCGTGGCCGCTGCGACCGTGCGTTCGTCGCTGTTCTTTCATCTCGGCCTCGAAGACGTGCCGACGTCCGTCGAGCAGCTCGTTCCGGACCGCCCGCTCGTGATCACGAAGTACCGTCCAATACCCGTCGTCGAACTCTTCGACGAGCTGGAACGTCCACCGCCCCTGAGCGATGTTGCGGCCGATCATGTCGGTCTCGAGTCGCTGTGCCAACGCGTCGTGCCCGGCGTCCGACAACGCGTCGGAGGCCTCCCCGAGCAGCAGATCCGCGTGTCCCATCAGCTGATGGAACGAGTACAGGTGGCCGCGAGCGCGCTCGACGTATTCGAGTGCCTCGGACAGTTTGCCCGTGGCTGCCACGGTATCGTCGTCCACTCCGTCGGGGCGGCGGTGCTCCGGTGCCGGCGTCTCATGCGAATGTGGGTCGTTCGTCTGTGCAGTCATGAACGGCACGTACCCGCATCCCGTGCCGGCAACACGGCCGGGAGTCCGATGATTACCGACCGCGATCTCGGGTATAACTCCCATGCACGAGCAGCACAATCGATTTCGAGGAGTTCACATGGCTGATTTCATCGACAAGGCAAAGCACAAGGCAGAAGAGCTCGTGGGCGAAGCCAAGGAAAAGATCGGCCACAAGACCGACAACGACGACCTTGCTGCCGAAGGCGCAAAGGACCAGGCGTCGGGCAAGACCAAGCAGGTCGGCGACGACGTCTCGGACGCAGCCGGCAACATCAAGGACAAGTTCACGAACTGATCCATCGATGCAGCAGAACCCCACACCCAGCCTTCACGGCTCGGGTGCGGGGTTCTTCTCTGTCACAGGCCTTCTGTCGGATTCGGCAGCGGCAGTGGCCGCCCGAACATCCATCCCTGCCCCAAGCTGGCACCGAGCGCTTTCGCGCGCCGCAGATGTCGACGCGTCTCGATGCCTTCCGCCAGCACGATCGCATTGCTCGACCGAACGTAGGCGTGAACCTGTCGCATCGCCGGTCGGGACCGCAGCGGAGCTCGCACGATCGACGCGTCGAGCTTGACGATGTCCGGTGCCACCAGCGCCAGTAGATCCAGGGTTGCCGGTGTCGCTCCGACGTCGTCCATGGCCACCCCCATCCCGCGTGCGCGCGCGCCGCGGACGAGGGCCATCAGCAACGGAACGTTCCGATCCAGATCACGCTCGGTGATCTCGAGGACCACGTCGAGATCGTCGCCGATGGCGTCGAGGTGCATGTCGACGTCCTGCTCGTCACGGAAGCAACCCGGTTCGATGTTGAGGAAGAACCGCACCCTGCGGGAGTAGGCACGTTCCCTCGCCGCGCGCAGAGCTGCCGCGCGGCAGGCCACATCCACTCGGCCGACGAGTCCCCGTTCACGGGCCAGAGCAAAGACGTCCTCGGGAAGTGCGCTGCTCGGCGACGGCCACCGAGCGAGGGCTTCGTAGCCGACGACATGTCCCGTCGACAGTTCGACGACCGGCTGAAACAGCGCCGCCACCGAATCCACCGACTCGAGCGCCGCGGACGCTGCCAGCACCGCGCCGTCCGAGACGGTCACAGTGATCGCTCGTCCACCGGGGTTCGGCGTGCCTCGAGGCGATCGGCGATCAGTGCTGCGTGCAGTCGCCGCAACCCCGACGGTTTCATCGGATCGAGACCGGTGAGTTGATCCACCCGCTTGAGGCGGTAGTCGACGGTGTTGGGATGCACCGTCAGCCACGTGGCTGTCTTCTTCCTGTTGGAATCGGAGTCCACGAAGGCTTGCAGCGTCGGAAGAAGGTCGACCGAGTCACGTAGCGGATCGATCAAGGTCACGAGGTGCTTTCGACCGAGTCCGGGCCGGCTCACCTGGTACTCGAACACCAGGTCCGAGATGCGGTAGGTGCCCGGCGTGTAGTGCAGCCTGCGGACCAGACTCAAGAGCTCGTACAGGTGCGGCGCCGTCACCGAGATGTCGTCGATCGCTGCCGACCCGGTCGTCGCCGTCACTGCGACCTGGCCGGCGTCGGCAAGCCGCTCGACCAGTTCGTCGACGTCGGCACCCGGAACGTCGGGCAGCAGTACCGTTCCGCCCGTCGCACTGATGGATGCGATGGGGGCGATGTCTCCGTTGTGCGCTGCCAGGGCCGCGTGAATTCTCCGCAGCTTCCGTGCGGCCATCATCGCCGCATCGCCGCGCCTACCCCCTTCGTCGGCGTGCGCCGGAAAGTGCAGGGCCACGACGTGATACTCCTCGGCGAGCAGCGCACCCATCCGATCGGCGATTCTGCGGGCAGTGCCGTCGCCGGTCAACAGAGCGTCGAGCAGTTCGACGTCGTGCCGTGGACCGTTCTGCGCCAACGTGCGGAACTCGGTGAGATACGCGTCGGACACCGCCTCGGTGACCACGTTCAGAAGCTCCATGATCAGGATCGTCCGGTCATCGCCCGCCGCGCCTGCCTCCCGGTTCACCGCTGACTCGGCGGCCCGTAGACCCAGCGCACAGCCTTCGTTGATCGCGTGCTGAATTCGGCCGAGCGGCACTCCGTCGCGGGCCCACCGCGTTGCGGCGTCCCGGAAGGTGTCCATGGCCCCCGCGACCGGTAGTCGACCGGAATCGAGGACCCCTGCAGCCAGTTCGCTGCAGGTGGTCGCCATGTCGTCGAGCTCGCCCCGTGCACAGTCGCGCGGCGGCGGTACGTCCTCCGGATCGACGAAATACCGGTTCAGCATTCGCGCGGCAGTCTCCCGGGGCGTCCGCAAGCGGTCCGATGCACGTCGACCACCTGCGTACTCCTCCTGCGCCGTGTCCACACTGTCTGTTGCAGTCACCGAACCCCACCCCTCGTACTCGAAACCCGCGTCAGGTCATGTCCTTCAGGCGGCCGATGTCTGCCCACAACGCCCCTGCCTCGGTATCGAACCGTCCTTCCCCGGCCGAACCGTCGGCCGGGGTGAAGACACTCGAACCATAGTGCACAAATAAAACCTGGGGATTGTTTTGGACCGTGAACCCGGCAACAAATCCGCATTAGCGTCCGGTTCGTTGTCATTTGTGACGCCCCATCACGAATGAACGGTCACGTGCGGGCGGTTTCCAAACGTGATGCGGCGCACGTTCCGGGCCGAAATCCGGGCCTACAGTTCCGACTTGTCCACTTGACCCTCGTCGAAAGTCAGGCTCCATGACCACTTCTCGGTCCACCTTCCGTGCAACGAGGAAGGCCACGACAGTCCGCGCTGCGATGATTGCTGCAATGGCATGCTCCGTTGCCCTCGGTTCCGGTTTCGCAGCACAGGCTCAGCCGGCACCCGTCCCGGTACCGGCACCGCCCGCAACCGTGCAGGGCAACACCGTTGTTCCGCCGGGGCCGACCGGCGCATACCCGAAGGCCTCGGATCAGGGCATCACGGCACCGAGCATCGATTCGGCTGCCCCCGCCACCGCGACGTACGACCCACGGACCGAGACCACCGGATACGGGCCCGATCAGAAGAACTTCCTGGCCGGATTCCTCTACAGCATCGTCAACCCCAACGTCGCACCCCAAGGTGCCAACGATTGGAACTGCAAGCCCACCGCCGCGCACCCCCGCCCGGTCGTCCTCCTGCACGGCACCTGGGAGAACGCGTACAACAACTTCGCGCGCATGTCGCCTGCCCTGAAGAAGGAGGGCTACTGCATCTTCGCGCTCAACTACGGAGACGGGGACTCCAGTGTCGTCGGCAATCTCCCGTCGCTTCGCGGTACCGCATCGGTCGCGTCCAACGCGAAGGAGATCGCCACCTACGTCGACGCTGTGCGGACGGCCACGGGCTCTGCGCAGGTCGACATCGTCGGCCACTCCCAGGGTGGGCTCGTCACCCGTCAGTACCTCCGTTTCGAGGGCGGTGCCAATCCGACCGACCCGACCAAGAACAAAGTGAACACGGTCGTCAGCGTCGCCGGATCGAATCACGGCACCACCCTCGTCGGCATCGGAACTCTGGGGCGCACCATCAACAACCTGGGACTCAACGTCCTGGGAGTCGTCGGTGCCATCGCCGGGCCGGCAGCTTCGGACCAGGTGATCGACTCGCCACTCGTCAAGGGACTGGCCGTCGGCGGTGACACCGACCCCGGCATCAAGTACACCGTGATCGGCACCAAGTACGACGAGGTCGTCACCCCGTACAAGACGACGTTCCTCACCGCAGGCCCCGGTGCCACCGTCAACAATGTCACCCTGCAGGACGGCTGCGGCATCGACCTGTCGGACCACCTGTCGATCTCCGTCTCACCGCGCGCGATCGGCATCGTCAAGAACGCACTGGATCCGAAGGGCTTCCCCGCGAAGTCGATCCCGTGTGCCTACAACTCGCCCATCACGGGCCAGTAGGACACCGGTACCTCTGTTCCACCAGGGCGATCGGCCGATCGGGCCGATCGCCCTCGGCGGAAGTCCGGGTCAGTTCTGTGCTGGGGTCCACCCCAGCGCCGGGCCGAGCTTCTGCGCCGTGTCGGTCAGGATCTGCACGTAGTCCTCGTGGTCGAAGCTGAACGGCAGCGCGAACGCCACCTCGTCGACCTCGCGAAAAGATCGATTGGCGTACAACTGCTCCGCGATCTCGTCCGAGGTACCCACGAGGTCCGGTGCGAACATCATCCGAGCCGGCCCCTGCGGTGCTCCGGTCCGTGCAGTACGCGCGTGAACGTAGTCCTCGTACTTGCGCTTCTGCGCGGCGGAAGCACTGTCGGTGGGGATGACCACCAGCCCCTGGGAGACCCGCGCGTCGGCCCCGGCCGGGTGAGCCTCGCGGAACCGCGCGATGTGCGCGCGCTGGATCGCATCGAAATCCGTCGAGTCCTCGGCGCGCACCACACTGCTCACCAGAAGATTCATCGCGTTCTCCCCTGCCCACTGCGCAGAACGGAGACTGGCCCCGCCGTACCACATTCGGTCCCGTAGACCACGCGAATACGGTTGTACTCGTTCGGAATACGCTTCGATTCCCTCGGTCCCCGACCACGTGGACGCAGGTTCACCGGCTACGAACCGAAGCAGCCGCGAGACTCGGTCGTAGCCGAAGTCCTCGTCCTCGGCGGTGTCGGGATACAACGAGTGTGCGACGCGATCGAAGTGCATCGGTTGTCCCACACTGATTCCCGCGTTGACGCGCCCACCGGACAGCACATCCACCGTGGCCAGGTCCTCGGCGAGACGCAACGGGTTCTCCCAACCCAACGGCGTCACCGCAGTACCGAGCATGATGCGGTCGGTACGTTGCGACGCGGCGGCCATGACCGCGATGGGAGACGAGATACCGAACTGCAGGTGACGATGACGAAGCCACGCACTGTCGAATCCCAGCCGCTCCCCGAGTTCGATGATGCGCAGCGTCGATTCGTGGCCGACCCCGGGTGCGTTCTCGTCGAAGAGCCCGATGGTCAAAAATCCGAGCGAACGCAGGGGCCTGGATGGTTCGGGCACGTCTGGACCTCGTTTCGTGAAAGTCCGGCCAGCCTAATTCACACCGTCGTCGGTGTCGTGAACAGCGGCGGTGAGACGGCGAATCTCGGTGCCGCCGTACTCGAGCAGTCCGAGCGACGCGAACGCTTCGAGCCATCCGACCATCGGCCACCGGCCCCACCGACGGAAGAAGATCCGAGCGTTGACGACGATGTCGTCGAGATGTTCCACCGGAGGATCGGACACGGGATGGAACTGGTGGTACGCGTGAGCGCCGCCCACCCACCGCAACCCGATGCCCGACGCGCGGGCCGTGGCCGCGAAATCCGTGTCCTCGCCCCCGTACCCGGTGTAGTCCTCGCAGAAGCCGCCGATCTCGGTCCACGTGTCAGCGTGCACGGCGAAGGACAACGACCAGAACAGGTCGAAATCGTGTCCGGGTTCCACTGCGCCCGCGGGCGGATTCGGTCGAGCCGGATGCGGCGCGGTGAGCGGGATCAGAGCGTCACCTTCGAGCCCGACGCTGTCGGGTTTCAGGTAGGTCACCGGTCCGCACAACAGAGTTCGCCGACTGTCGGGGCGCAGCGCGGCGCGGCGATACCTGTCGAGCATCTCCGGGGCGGGTATGCAATCCACGTCGAGGAACACCACCAGCTCGGCACCCCGATCGAGGGCAGCGGCTGCCCCGAGGTTACGCGCTCGCGCCACCGGCAGCGGGGTCTGTGCCTCCATGTCGAGAACCGTTGCCGCAGAGCCGGATCGGGCGACCACGTCCGCAATGTCGTCATCGCCCATGGCGACCACGATGTGCTCGACGGGCCGGTCGGTGGACTCGGCCAACCCGCGAATCTGCGCGGCGAGGTGATCGTGACGGCCCGAGACCACGGTCACGACAACCACGTTCATCGCCGAGCCGTCCCGGACGCAGCCTGCTCGATCGCGCGAGCCGCCCGATCGGGTGCGCCGTCGGTACCGAGCAGCGACCATGTCCGTCCGCCGATGCCCAGGGCGCAGTCGGCAGCGCGTCGCCACCGATCGACCGAGGGCCACTCGTCGAGCACCGCGGCGATGGATCCGGCCGCCAGTGCGTGCGCGGTGGCAGCCTGCTCGTCGAACGGCCGGGCTTGCGGAACCACGATGGCCGGTGTGCCCGACGCGGCGACGTCGGCCACGGCGTTCTGCCCGGCGTTGGTCACCACGAGGGCCGCCGAGCACAGCACCGGCCACACGTCGTCCACCCAGTCACCGCCCGCCACTCCGAGTGTGCGGAAGTCGAACCGGTCGTCCGCGGCGGACCACGAGTCCACCAGTTCACGCGTCAACGAGGTGCCGCCCGCCGCACCCAGTACGACAACCGGGCCTTCGGTGGCCGCAGTGTTCGAGCCCTCCGTTCGGGCTCGTCCGGCGAACCGGCTGATCGAGCCCGAGTACGTCGTCTTGGCGGCGTACGGATGCAACCAGGCCGGGTCGTACACACTGCGTGACCACGGTGCGAGAATGTGCGTCGCCGCGCGATAGGCCATCGCGTGGACGGGATCGGCCCGGTTTCCCGGAATCGCCATGACGATCACCCGGACACCCATCAGCCGCAGAAACATCGCCACTTCCACGGACACATCGACAACCACTGCCCGCGGTCGCTCACGCGCAACCCAGTCGGCGATGATCGCCATCCGTGCGGTCAGCCCGTCGACGTCGTGGGGTGCCCAGTGCACCACTCCCCCCGCCGAGATGTCGTCGGCGGCTGCCTCGCCCACGGTGTCGTTCACATCCAGCGGGAGTGCGATCCATTCCGCTGCAGCATGTTCCGGAGGCCGCGCCCGCGAGGACAGCACCGTGATCGGCTCACCCAGGCGGCGCGCAATCGCGTCGGACCGAGTGACGTGGCCTACCCCGTGGTGGTGTGCGTAGTAGCCGATCATGCAATCGCGAGACCGTGGGCGGACTCCGGTGCCGATGCGGACTCGAGGGTCGATCGGTACAGCTCCTCGTACTCGTCGACCATCCGGTCCACCGAACACACCTGCTCGGCGCGCGCCCGCGCGTCGTGCCTGTTCAACGCTGCCGCGGCGGGAATCGCGGCGGCCAGCCCGGCCACGTCGTCGGCGGGTACCAACACTCCGGACGAGGCGTCGATGATCTCGGGTATCCCTCCGCGGGCGAACGCCGCCACCGGGGTACCGCAGGCCAGAGCTTCGGCGACCACCAGACCGTACGGCTCGGACCACACCGGCGACACCAGCGCGACCTCGGCACCGGCCACCAGCGCGGCGAGGGCCGGCTGATCGAGGTGTCCGACGTATCGGACTCGATCGTCGAGCAGGGGTTCGACGACACCGTGGAAGTATTCGAGGTTGCTGATGGGTCCGGCGATTCGTAGTGACCGGCCGGCGAGCTTCGCGGCGGCGATGGCCAGGTGCAATCCTTTCTCGGGAACCAACCGTCCGGACCACACCACGTAGTCGCCGCCCGCACCGAACGGCCAGTCCTGCAGCGAGATCCCGTTCCGGATGACGATCGTCCCGGACGCGACGTCGGCCCATTGTTCGGCTGCGAACGCACTGACCGCAGCAAAAGTGTTGGCACCGAACGGAGCCAGGGCAACAGCCGACTCCAGCCACGCGAACGGCGGCGTGTGCAGAGTGGTCACCATCGGCACCGGCAGTGTGGCGGACATAGCCAACGGCAGGTAGTGCAGGCTGTGGTTGTGCACGATGTCGAACGAGTTCGACAG
Source organism: Rhodococcus sp. NKCM2511 (assembly GCF_014905595.1). NCBI lineage: Bacteria > Bacillati > Actinomycetota > Actinomycetes > Mycobacteriales > Nocardiaceae > Rhodococcus > Rhodococcus sp. NKCM2511. Next base: position 1,244,476 of record NZ_BNHJ02000001.1, read on the forward strand.
CGCACCGGCCAGTTCCATCATCACGGCGAGGTATGCGTGGTGCTCGCGAACCGCAGTGGGGGTGACCGCGAGATCGGCGAGGGCAATCGGTGTCAGATCCAGCGTTCGGACCGGCAACATCGTGGCATCCAGATCGACGCTCGATCCGTCTGCGGCGAACAGACTGACGTGGTGCCCACGGTCGGTCAGCGCCCGCACCAGATTGTAGACGTGTGCCTCCAGACCGCCCGCGAAAGGCTGTGCCACCGGAAAACTCGATGACGCCAGCACCGCGATGCGAAGTGGCTTCTCGTTCAACGCATCTCCTTTGTCACTGCTGCGTAGATCCCAGCGTGGGTCGCTGCGATTCGTTGTCTCTGCTCGGCCCGGGTTGCGGCGTCGAGCGCTGTGGTCCGATCGGCGTGGGCCGCCTGCACGGCTGCCACCAACGTGGCGGGATCGAACGAGTCGGTGTTCATGACGAAACTGTGAATCGGCGCTTGGTCGGCATAGAAGCCGCAATCGGACGCGACGACGGCCGTTCCCAGATCCCGACATGCTTCGAGCCAACCCGAATGTGTTCCGAACCGATACGGCAACACCGAGACGTCGATCGAAGACAGGTAGTCCCACAGTTGCTCGTCGTCGAATCGGGCGTGCACCCGCACATCGACGTCGGGGAAACTGTTGTAGTCCAGCAACTTCGCGCCGACGGTCGGGTCGTACCAGTGGCCGGCCGTGTCGAACACGTCCTCGTCGATGTCCAACCGCACCGTCGCAGCCGGTAGCGATCGAGCCGCCTCGACGACGGCGTCCATCACCGCAAGCGGGTCGATGTTCGCTCGCAGGTTCTTGGCGTGGACTCCGATGACGAACGAGTCCGACACCGGGCGTGGGACGTTCATTCTCTCGAGAGGCACCACGTGTGGGTGCTCGATCACCGTCGCATGCACGTTCCACCGATCGGCTATCCACGCAGCTGCTCCCTCGGTGAGGGTGATCACGGCATCGGCACCACGTATCAACACGTCCAGCTGCTCCAGATGACCGGTGTTGTCCGCGAAGTGGGGATTGTGCGCGTCGTGGACCGTGAGCACCAGGGGCTTGCGATGGGCCCTCAAGTACTCGACCGTGCGGGTCAAGTCTTCCGGTGAGAAGGACTCGAAGCCGAAGTGCACGTGCAGAACGTCGAAGCTCGAATCGGGTTGCTCGGCCAACCACCCGGCGTCGAGGAGACGAGGCGGCCACCACTGGCCCGGCACATCGACGCGAACCGGCGTCGGATCGGGCAACAGCACCACCGAGTTACCGGAGCCGTCGGGCACCGGCTGCACGTGCTGTACGTACACGTGAGAGGAGGGTACGGACGCAATACGAATCATGAATTCCTTCGGGTACAGGTCAGACGAATCGTGCCTGTTCCCGACACGCGCATGGGGTCTGTACCCACTTCGTACCGAGTTCAATCGCGGTTGGCGTCGCAGGTTCGGCGGGGCTACGTTGACCAGAAGAATGGTCGAACACACGCACTCACACGACGTCGGGGCAGACATGGACGGGCGTACTCGCCACTACGGCGATTTCTACGGAATATCGGGGCTCGAGGCCGCGCCACGTACACCCGTCGACGATCGCCCCCTGTTGCTCGTCTGGGGTAACTGCCAGGCCGAGGCGATGCGCATTCTGCTGAGCTCGGATGCGGCGATGCCGTTTCGGACGGTACGAATCCCGCCGGTACACGAACTCGAATCCGCCGATCTGCCGCACGTCGATCGATTGGTCCGGCAGACCTCGGTACTGCTGACTCAACCTGTGCGGGAGGGCTATCGGCATTTGCCGCTCGGGGTCCCCGATCTGACACGATCACTCCCGCCGCACGCCGTGGTACTTCGTTGGCCCGTGCTGAGATACGCTGCGCTGCATCCTTTTCAGATCATCGTTCGGCATCCGAGCGACCCAGCGGCCGTTCCGGATCTCGTTCCGTACCACGATCTGCGGACGATTGTGGCCTTCGAGCGTGGCGTGCGGTCCGGCGAGAACTGGGACCTCCCGGTATCCGACGCCGGCTTTCGTGATGCCGCGCAGGCGAGCCTGGACGAGCTACGACGACGCGAGAGCCGCGACACCGATATCGCTGCGTCCGACCTGTTCCAGAGTGCGGGAAGCCGTGCCACTCATACGATCAACCATCCGACCAACGTGGTGTTGACTGCACTCGCGCAGCGGATCCTGGACCACCTCGACACCGCCTGCACTGTGGGTGATCCAGGGAGAGAACTGCTCGGCGGTGTGCGAGCGCCCGTCGAACGTCGGGTACTGCGCGCCCTCGGCCTCCCCGGTGATGCTCGCCCAGACTGGACGGTCGACGGTTCCGACGTGTCCAGCGACGTCGTGCACCGCGCTCACCTCGATTGGTATGCGGCACATCCCCAGTTCGTCGACGCCGCACTGGCCCGCCACTCCGAGCTCCTGCGAATCCTGCAGACGACGCCGTGATCGCACCCGTGCATCATCTCGTGGTCGGCCCACCGGACCACGGAGTCGTCCGGTGTGCCCGCGACATGGCTACGGCCACAGCGAGTCCCGTGGTGACCGCTCCCGACCGACTACCGCCCGACACTCCCGTCCACATTCACTTCACCGACCGGCTGTTCGGACGTACCGCGCACGAGGCAGCCGATGCCATTGTCGCACTGGCACACCAGCATCGAGCCCGCATCACCGTTACGCTGCACGACGTACCCCAGATCTCGGACGGCTCCGCGTTTGCGGCACGCACCGACTGCTACCGCCGAGTGATCGACTGCGCTGCAACGGTCGTGGTGTCGAGTGTGCACGAGCGACTGCTTCTCGAGGACATACTCGACAGCCGACCCGACATCCGGGTCATTCCCCTACCGATAGACCGCCCGGCACTACGATCCGACGACGTCGTCCCCCGGCGAGTCGTCGGGATTCTCGGGTTCGTCTATCCGGGGAAGGGACACAGCGAAGTACTCGGTGCCATGTCTGCACTGGACACCGACGTCGGGTTCGAGATCGTCGGGGCCGCGTCGGCCGGACACGAGGACGTGCTCGACGAACTACGCGCCACTGCCCGGCATCTGGGCAGGCCGTTTTCGACGACCGGCTTCGTGCCCGACGCCGAACTGGGCGGCCGGTTGCGGTCCATTGCTGTCCCGGTCGCTTTCCACCGGCATGTATCGGCATCCGGTTCGATCAACACCTGGATCGCGGCGGGCCGTCGCCCTCTGGTCCCTCGTGGTCGATACGTCGACGAGATGGCCGTCAATTCGCCCGATGCGCTGTGGATTCACGAGGACACAGTGGAGGGCCTGGCCGAGGCCATGGCAGAAGCGTTACGCCGACCCGAGAAGACATGGCAGGCCACCGACTCGGCACCTTATCCATCGCCGGCGCAGGCGGCCGACCTGTACAGCTCCCTGTTCCGAGAAAGCATGGCTCTACCGTCCATCGCGCTGCCCGATGGCCGCTCGGTGGTTCCGCACAATCGGTGGGATCTGGCACCGACCGCATCCGACACGCCCCGAGTGTCGGTCGTGATTCCCTACTTCCGGCAGCAGCACCAGCTCGACCTGGTTCTGACAGCGTTGACCGCGCAGACCTGGCCCGCGTCCCGCATCCAGGTGATCGTCGCCGACGACGGATCTCCCGAGGAACCGAACGTGGAGGAATTCGGCTCGGCTCTCGACATCACCGTCGTGCGCCAACCGGATCTCGGATTCCGGGCCGCCGCCGCACGTAACCTCGGTGCGTCCGCAGCGCGCGGAGACATCCTCTGCTTCCTCGACGCCGACACCGTGCCCGAACCCGATTACATCGAGGAATCGGTACGCCTGATCGTGGCCCTTCCCGATGCGGTGACGGTGGGTAGGCGTCGACATGCCGATCTCGGCGGGTGGACGCGCGCGGACATCGGCACCTGGTTCGACGGCCGATCTGCGGGCCCCACGGAATTCACCGAGCCCCGATGGCTTCGTGACGGCTACGCCGGCTCGCGAGATCTTCTGGACGCGGACCGTCGTTCGTACCGATACGTCATCAGTGCCGTGATGTCTTGCAGCCGAACGTTGTTCGAGGAACTCGGCGGGTTCGACCCGACGTTCGTCGGGTACGGCGGAGAAGACTGGGAATTCGCGCATCGGGCCTACGCCGCAGGTGCCGTCCTGGCCCATCGGCCGCGAGCAGTCGCCTGGCACGACGGGCCCGACTGGGCCGAACGCACGGGCGGAGACCGAGAGCGGAAGAACGCCGAAGCGCTGATGCTGGCCTCCCGCATCACCGACCCTGCGGCGCGTACCCAGGGTCTGACCTACGCGCTGCCGGAGATCGTCGCGGTTGTCGATACCACCGGGCACAGCGCTGCGTCCCTCCTCGAGACCGTCGGCTCGGTCCTGAGGCATCCTGATTGTCGAGTGTGGATTCACGGACCCGGTGCCGAAGAATTACGGCGGCAGTGGGGCGACGCCGACTGCCGCATCCAGGTGGGTCTTCCGGGAGACACCGCACGTTCTCACGCGGTGCTCGAGGTGCGCGGCCTCGTCCTGTTCGGTGCCGGCGCACTTCGTCGTCTCGTGGAGACAGGAGCGGATCGTCTGACGGTCGACGTGGGCAACTCGGGCACGGTCGAACTGCGCACGTCTCGGTCGAGCTGTCGCGCTCGACGGTGGTCGTCGACGATGGGAACGGCTTCCGAGGACCTCGCGGAGGCCCTGTTCGGGCACATGCATCGGACAGGCGCGGAGTTCGGGCTCTTCGCGGGCGAGGTTCAACCGAATCTTGCGTGGTGAATGTGGGGTGGTTCCGGTGTCGACTCGACCGAATCGGGTACGGCCAAGAGAATGTAAATCGGCGGCAGACAAAAGCAACGGCGAGATCGGGCGAATGATGAACAGAACGCTGTATTCGATGATGTGGATGATGGCGATTATCTTTTTCGTCGCTTTGCTGTGGGGCACAGTCGGTTACGTGTACGCAGACACCCATCCTCTGCAGCGAGCGGCATTCGTCGGAGGCGGAGTGTTGATCGCGGGATGGCTGATTCTGTTCGCGGCCGTCGGGATCAAAATATCGCGGCTCAAAGCCCGCAGGAGACAGAGCAACTCCGACGAGCAGTAACTGTTGGAGCCGCTCGGGTGTGGGTTTCGAGTAGGCGGGTATACACCGACGAATCTTTCGTAGAGTCGGTCTTTCGATTTGCCGAGCAAGGATCGTCGATGGTCAACCAGCGCAGCACACCGAGCCGGCGCACTTCGTCCGAACTTCCGGCGACCCGCCAGGAATATCTGTCGACATGGTCGGGTCTGCACAGCAACATCGATCCATCGTCGTCGGTGCTCGTGTCGACGTGGCTTCGTCTGGTGTACTTCCTGAGCGCCCCGCTCGTGCGCGCGTCCGTCTCTGCCCACGTCGTCACCGTCGCCGCGGTGGTTGCGGCTGCAGGCTCGGTGGCGTTGTCCCGGCCGGGCACCTCGCTGCCCCTCCTGGCGGCGGTGCTCATCGTGTTCTCCGGGCTGCTCGACGGTATCGACGGCGGCGTGGCCATGATCGGCCGTTCCCAATCGCAGTGGGGCTATCTGCTGGACACGGTGTCGGATCGGTGCAGCGATCTGCTGTTCCTCGCGGGCAGCCTCGCGCTGGGCGCTCCGATGCCCATCGTCGCTGCCGTCGGTGTGACGACATTGCTGCACGAGACGGCCCGCGCGCGTGCCGTCGGAGCCGGGATCTCCGACGTCGGCTTTCTGACAGTGTGGGAGCGGCCGTCTCGGGTCGTTGCCGCAGTCGTCACCGCGACCGTTGCGGGCGCGGGCCCCGGTAGCGCTCAGACGTCTGCGACGATCGGAATATCGGTGACATGTGGTCTGGCTGTTCTCGGGTTCACCCAGCTGATGTTCGGGCTGTACCGACGGGCCGATCGAACTCGGCGGTGATCAGCCAGCCGGCGAGCGCGAGCACGTGAAAGACGAACATCCACAGCATGATTGCCACACCGCCGCCGATGTCGGTGAGACCGCCGAACGGTGCACCGAGGTCGACAGGAATGGCAAGGAACAGGATGAATCCGTGCACGAATCCGGTGACGATCGACGACGTGACCAGGGAGCCGACCACGAGTGCCCGCCACCCCACCGCCCGCGGCGCGATGACCCGGTAGGTCCAGGCAAGCGGAACGGCCAGGATCAACCACAGGCAGTTGAACCCCAGAAATATTCGTAGAGCCAGCGCACCGGCACCCCCGCCGCCCGTGGTCGCCTGCAGGACGCGTGCGACGGTCAGCACCCCGATGAGCAACACCGGGGCGGCGACGAAAAAGGGAACCATGGCAGCTCTGCCTCGCCACCCGGTGAATGTTTCACGGGTCGGGGCGAAGCGCACGATCGCCCTCCGCAGACCCTCTCCGTAGAACGTTGCGGGGAATATCGAGATCACGACTCCCAGCGGTCCCAGGTGTATTCCGGCATCGGCCAGGCCGTCGAGCGCCGCGCGGGCACCCAACGCATCGGGAAGTAACGCCGACATGGCGTCGAATCCGCCCTGTACCCACTGCGCCGACACCAACAACACAGTCGCCCGGATCGTCAGAAGCAGCAGAGGGACGACGGCGATCACCGCGTAGAACGTCAGTCCGCCCGCGATCAGCGTGGTGTCCTCACGCGCGAAGCCGGCTTTGATCGCCTGCACTCCGCGAACCGCCCGAACGCGAACGGATGTCATCGCGCGCGTTCGGAGCAGGTCCGCCGAACGATCGAGCGGTTATTCAAGGGTGACGTCCACGGCGTCGATCACTTTGAGGAACGGGCAGATCGACGTGGCCTGCGCGAGTACGGCCTCCGGGTTGTCGGTGCCCGGTAGCGACACCGACAGAGCGAATTTTGCGTCGTAACCGGATGCGTCCGAATCGGTCAGCACGACGGTGCCCTTGACCGCGAGTTCGTCGACACTGCCGCCGACGGTCCCCAGTGCGATTCGCAGTGACTCCACCAAGCAACTCGACAGCGCTGCGGCCATCAACTGCTCGGGGTTGGTGGCCTCGCCCGGGCCACCGAGTTCGGCCGGTTCTCGCACACTCAACGACAGCACTCCGTCGTCGGAGGTCACGCCGGTCGCAGTTGCAGAGACGGTTGCTGTGTACAGCTCGGTAGTCATCGGTGTCGGATGTCCATTCCGCCGCCGATCGAAACCGTCGAATCCCGCCGACACGAGTAGCGGTTCGGACGTGTCGCTGTTCACACCTGCGGTACAGCCGTTTGGCAGAACTTACCGGCGGGTAACACCAGAACAGGGCCGAGCATCACGCTGTGACCCACAGGCATCGGCCGGATCCATGTACCCACCCACCGAAAGGGGAGCACCATGAGCACATCGACTTTGATCGCTCAGTTGCGGATTGCACTGCAGCTGACACACACCGAAATCCAGGTCGCGGAAACCCGCGTCGTGCAGGCGCGCACCGAAGCGGTTCGTCGGGAACTGACGCAGAACGCCGCCAACGGACGTGACCGCGCCGCCGCCATCGAGGAAGCACTGCGCAACCTCGGCGGGCTACCCGAGGTCGTGGCACCGTTCATCGGACGCACCTTCGCAGCGGTGAAGGCAGTCGCCGAGCAGGCGCAGCCGTTCGACGAGGCACTGCTGGGCGATCTCGCCCTCGAGCAGCAACTGTTGGGTCGAGCCAAGTACATAAAGGCTCTGGCGACAGCAGCCGAGGAACCGTCCGTCGTGGCACTGGCCGGCCGCTTGGCCACCGCGCACGCCGCCACGGTCGAATGGCTCGAGACCGTCCTCGCCGAAGACGCCCTGGGTGGACCCGCCGCACTGCGCCGGACGCCTTTCCAGGCAGCTGCCGGCACCGCAGTCAAGATCGTCAACGCACCGGCCAACTGGTCGGCCCGCGGTCTCGACCGCGCACTGGACGCCGCTCGCGCCACCCCGGATCGACTGAGCGCTCTGCTGGGCCGCGGTGCACACGCAGGCGACGTCGCCGTCAGAACGTTGACCGCCAGCCGCGATGCAGCACTCGAAGCCGCCGAGGATGTCACCCGTAGCGAAGGTGTCGATTCTGTCGCTGACGCCATTCACACCGCTCGGTCCGCCGGTGGAACTCTCGGTGCCGACGAGCTTCCCGTAGCCGACTACGACGACCTCAACGTCTCGGACGCGGTGGCCGCCATCAAGGAACTGACCACACCCGCCGACGTACGCACTGTCGTGGAGTACGAAGAGGCACACAAGAACCGCCACGGAGTCGTGTCCGCAGGACAGACTCGCCTGGCAGCAATCGCCAAGGACGTCATCTCCGTCGACTGACGACGATCGATCGATCCTTCTGCGAATACCGATGCGGCCCGTGAAGTTCCGGGCCGCATCGCTGTATTCGAAAGGTTCAGGGCTTCAACAGAACCTTGATCGCACCGTCCTGCTTCTTCTGGAAGATGTCGTACGCATGCGGCGCTTCTTCGAGCGAAAGCTCGTGAGTAGCGAACGAATCGACGCCCAACGGATCGTCGTCGCCGAGAAGCGGCATGATGTCGTCGACCCATCGCTTGACGTTCGCCTGGCCCATCCGCAGCTGAATTTGCTTGTCGAACAAGGTCATCAACGGTAGCGGATCGGCCATACCTCCGTACACACCGATGATCGAGATGGTTCCGCCGCGTCGAACGATGTCGATTGCCGAGTACAGCGCACCCAGCCGGTCCACGCCGGCCTTCTGCATCATCGGCGCGGCCACGGCGTCGGGCAGCATTCCGACGATCTGCTGGGCCAGCTTGCCGACCGGTGAGCCGTGCGCCTCCATTCCGACGGCATCGATCACCGCGTCCGTTCCTCGGCCGTCGGTCATGTCACGAATGACGTCGCCGACGCCCCCGCTGTGTTCGGCCAGATTCACCGTTTCGATTCCCCGTGCCGCAGCTCGCGCCAGGCGCTCGGGTACGAGGTCGACAGCAATGACCCGAGCACCCTTGTGCTGGGCGATGCGGGCGGCCATGTCTCCGATGGGACCGAGTCCGAGCACCGTCACCGACCCGCCTGCAGGTATCGACGCGTACTCCACCGACTGCCACGCGGTAGGCAATACGTCGGAGAGGTAGACGAATCGCGAATCGGGTCCGGCCTCGGGGACCTTGATGTGCGTGAACTGCGCCTGCGGAACACGGAGGTACTCCGCTTGCCCACCGGGCACTTGGCCGTACAGCTTGGAGAAGCCGAACAACGCGGCACCCATGCCCTGCTCACGAACCTGGGTGGTCTCGCACTGGGTGTACAGACTCGAACTGCACATGTAGCAATGTCCACACGAAATCTGGAACGGGATGACCACACGGTCTCCGACGGCGAGATCGCCTGTCTCCGAACCGACTTCCTCCACGATGCCCATGGGCTCGTGACCCAGAATATCGCCCTGGTCCATGAAGGCACCGAGCGTCTCGTACAGGTGTAGGTCCGATCCGCAGATATTGGTGGTCGTGATCTTCACAATTGCGTCCGTCGGCGCTTCGATGCGGGGATCGGGCACCGAATCGACGCTGACGTTCCTCTTGCCCTGCCATGTCACTGCGCGCATGGAGGCTCCTCTCTGTTACTCGACCCCGAAACTCGGAATCGCACGAAGCGGATTACCTGCTTCGTATGCGTGCAAACGCATCGGGCCCACGCGATTGACCGTGACCGGCAGCGGGTAGGCGTGAACAATGAGTGTTGTGACCCCTTCCATCGCCCCCACCCTCGTGTCGCCTCGGTTGCCGGTGCCGTGTGGTCCACTCTCGGACGCCGTGATCCGGTATCTCGCCACCGGCGGCGGTGCCGCACTGCCCAGCGCGTCGGATGCCGATCCGACGTCGCGTGACATGCAACTGGCGTTGCTCGTCAGCTACGAACTGCACTACCGCGGGTTCGAGGGCGTGGACGACGAACTGGAGTGGGATCCGGCACTGCTGCAGTTCAGAGCAGCACTCGAATCCGCGTTTCTGAACTACGTGCGCTCGAATGTCGAACCCGGCGACGACGTCGTCGCCGAAATGAAGCGACTGTCGGTCGAGGCGTCGTCCGGTACCGGCCCGTCGTGGTTCCTGCGGGACGAAGGATCGTGGGAGCAGATGCGCGAGTACTTCGTACATCGGTCCATCTACCACCTCAAGGAAGCGGATCCCCATGCGTGGGCGATCCCGAGGCTGGTCGGCCAGGTCAAGGCCTCGTATGTCGCCGTCGAATTCGACGAGTACGGCGGTGGCAGGGGTGAGCGTGTCCACCAGCATCTGTGGGCCGAATCCATGACGGCAGCAGACCTCGATGCGTCCTACCTCGGGTACGTGGATCGCGTCCCCGCCCAGACACTCGCGTGGGTCAACCTCATGTCGTTGTTCGGATTGCACCGCAGCCGCCGAGGTGCCACCGTGGGCCATTTCGCCGCCACGGAGATCACGTCCTCGCCGGGTTCACAGCGGTTCGTGCAGGGCCTTCGCAGGCTGTCAGCGCCGGCTGCATGCATCGCGTTCTACGCGGAGCACGTCGAGGCCGACGCCGTCCACGAGCAGGTCCTGCGCCACGACGTGGTGGAGAACCTGATCGGACAGGAACCGCACATCGAAGCCGACATCGTATTCGGCATGCGCGCACTGGATTTCGTCGAGAACGAGCTCGCGGACCACGTGATGCAGCGGTGGTCCGCCGGTCAGTCGTCGCTGGACTGACTCGCTCGTCGCTTCGCGCGATGGCTCGTGTCGCACAGTGGGTACGTCTTGCTGCGCTTGCACGTGCACAGCGCGACGACGAAACGATCCGAGGTGACGACGGAGCCGTCGTCGAGTTCGATCTCGACCGGCCCGTCGATCAGCATCGGTCCGCCCCGGACCAGTCTCACCCGAGTGCGCGCAGGTGCAGCGTCACCACCCGTCGACTCATCGCTTGTCGCCACGCAACACCACCAATTCTTCCGTTCTGCGGCCCGATTCGAGCACGCCCTTGGCCTCGAGCCACTCGGCACGAGCCGTCATGACGGGCCCGAAGTCGATTGTGCGGCACGCCGCCTCCGATGCACCGAAACCGTGAGTATTCAGCATCTCCCGTGTTCGCTGCGGACCCGAGAATTCCGAGTGGACCACCAGCAGCACACCGCCGGGTGCCAGCAGTTCCGCGCCTCGCGTGCACAGAGGGTCGAGCACCACTCGCCCGTCCTCACCCGCATCCCAGGCGCGGTGCAAACCCATGCCGGTGGGCGCGGTCTCCGACGGAACGTACGGAGGGTTGCACAGCAGAATGTCGAACGGCTCCAGCTCGGCTGCCTCCGAGAACGACCCCAGCCGCACATCCACATCGACTCCGACCGACCGGGCATTGCGCTGCGCACAGGCAACCGCACGCGGAGAGATGTCGAAGGCCACCACCTCGCGGGCACCGAGCAGTGCTGCGGTGATGGCCACTGCGCCGCTACCGGTACACATGTCGAGTACACGGGCTCCGGGCACGAGCCCCGAATCTGCGGCGACGTCGCACAGCAGAAGTGAATCCTCCTGAGGCTCGTACACTCCGGGATCGGCGTGCAATCGTGCCAGCGAACGGACGGAATCGAATTCGGCTGTCGTCATGGACATTCCTCCCAGCGTGGATTGTCGGATTCGTATTCCCGCGTCCAACCCCCGCAAACCGGTTGTTCGGAACAGGCTTACCGACACGCACTTCGGGGTAGAGCTAGGACGTGTGTGGTTGAGGAGCAGCCCGCAGTCTCGGCAGTCGACTGCCGCACTCCCCCTGCACGGGTTCAGGAGTTCGGCTCCAGAGGAGTTGTCCATGATCGTCGTTCCGTCCATTCGAACTCCGCTCGCCGGTGTGGTTCCATCGCTCTCCACCGCCGACGACCGTGCCTCGAGTACCCGTTCCTCGCTCCCGGAGGCCGAGATGACGGTGTCGGTCGACGAGAGCGCAGGAGACGACATCGAGGTGCGCATTGCCGGCACCATCACCGACGTGGACGTTCCGGTGCTGGCAGAGACGTTGGGGGAAGCCGCCGAGCGCGGCCGGGCTCTGATTCTCGATCTGTCTCGCGTCACGTTCGTCGCGGCGGGAGTTCGCTCCGTGCTCGACGCCACCGCTATTCGCCAGGGTCGCTGGCAGCAGAAACTCTCCGTCGTGCTTCCCGACGGCGCAGACCTGAACGGCGTCTCGGACCGCGTGTTCGTCTACCGCACGCTCGCCGAAGCCCGCACCGAAACCGATGCCCGCACCGACGTCACAGCGCAGGCGGCCGATTCACGGTGAGCCGCACCATGTACGACGTGCTGATCATCGGTGGAGGCAATGCCGGTATCAGCGCGGCCGCACGACTGCTGAAGAAGGGCGTATCCGACGTCGCCGTGATCGAGCCCAAGCAGGTGCACACGTACAAGCCCCTGTTGTCGTACGTCGGTGCCGGTCAGGCACCGCTGACCGAGGCCGAACGGACCCAACGCTCGGTGACCCCCGAGGGCTGTGTGTGGCTCGAAGATTCGGTCGTGTCGGTAGATCCGGCAGAACGATCGGTTCGCTGCGCGTCGGGAATGGAGTACGGCTACCGCGATCTCGTGCTGGGGCAAGGCCTGATCGCCGACGAAGCCGCTCTGCCGGGTGTGCACGCGGCACTTCGTTTTCCCGATGTCGCCAGCAACTACCTCGACCGGGCCGAGCGCACATGGCGGCTGGTCCGTGACCTGCCTGCACACAGTCATGCCGTGTTCACCGTGCCGCGCCCGCCCGTCGGGTGTACCGGGACCACCGTCAAGCCGCTGTTTCTCGCGGCCGCCCACTGGAAGCGCACAGGACGACTACCGACCGTCGACATCACGTTGGTCGTCGATCGTGAGAGTCTGATCGGTGTCCCTGACCTGGACCCCCGGCTCGCCGGCCACCTCCGAGACCTGGGTGTGCGCGTCGTGATGGATACGGCGGTCACGGCGCTCGAGCCGGAGAGCAAGCGCATCACCGTCACCGATCACGCCGGGGTCGACGAGCGTATCGACTACGACATGCTGCACCTGGTCCCGCCGTACCGCGGACCATTGTGGGTACAGGAGTCCGGTCTGGCAGGAGAGCAGCCGCACGGTGTCGTCGACATCGACTCCCGCACGATGCGGCACCGACGCCACCCCGAGGTGTGGGCTGCAGGCGACGGTGCAGCGATCGACACCGACTCGTCGGGTGGCGCTCTACGCAAACAGATTTCGGTTCTCGTCGACAATCTCGTCGCATCCAGGAGCGGCGGAGCGATGTCGAGTTACGACGGGTACACCGTCGCACCCATCGCTGTCGAAGCACACACTCTGATTGCTGCCGAGTTCGACCGCACCGGTGCACTGGCCTCGTCGCTACCCTCGTTTCTCGATCCCCTGAAACCCAGACGGTCCGCGTGGGCGTTCGACCGATACGGCCTACCGCAGTCCTACTGGCACATGATTCTCGCCGGGAGACTGTGACACCGACCGTCTGGTTCGAGGTGTGTCAGCTGTCGCGGGAGGCGTTCATCAGCCCGTCGGGATCCTCGACGACGACGCGGTAGCCGTCGTCTTCCAGTCCGCTCACAGCCTCTCGAAGGAGGCGCTGTGCAGCGCCGTCGACGGCGCGCACTTCGGTGAAATCGACGACTATCTCCTCGCAGTCCGGGACGCCGGCCGCAAGACGGGCGACGATGGATTCCGCACCGGCGAACCTCAGCTCGCCCTGCAGTTCGACGGTGGTGACGCCGTCGGATTCGCTCAGCGTGCGAATGGCGGATTCGCCGCTGGGAGGGACGTGCATCATGTGCAGACCGAGGTCGCGTGACAGCCTCTCGAACACCGCAACCCCGCGGACGCTGTTTCCGTGCTCGTTCAACCGGGGCGAGATCACGGCAACGCCCACCTGACCGGGGAGCACGCCCATGATGGCTCCCGCGACTCCACTCTTGGCCGGAATGCCCACTGTAGCAATCCAACTGCCGCTGCCGTCGTACATCCCACAGGTTGCCATGACAGCGAGAACGTGACGGTTGACCGCGGGGTCGACGACCTGTCGGCCGGTGGCCGGATCGGTTCCGCCGTTCGCCATCACCGAGGCGATCACGGCCAGATCGTTGCACGTCACCGTCACCGCGCACTGGCGCGCATACCCGTCGACGACGACCGCGGGTTCCGCACCGAGGTGGCCGACCGACTTCAGCAGGTGCGCGATCGCGGTATTTCGATCGTCGGATTCCAGTTCGGCCTCGTACACCGCCCGATCGATGTGGAGTTCACGGCCGGCCATGGCTCCGAGCAGCTCGATGAGCCGCCCCGCTCGTTCTTCGCCGTCACTGCCCGCGATCATCGAATGTACCGCCAGCGCACCGGCATTGATCAGAGGGTTGCGAGGTCGACCGGTCCGCGCTTCCAACGAGATCTCGTTGAACGAATCACCCGACGGTTCGACGTCGACGGCCTCGAGCACCGCTGCGAGCCCGTTGTCCTCGATGGCCAGCGCGTAGGCCACCGCTTTGGCGATCGACTGGATGGAGAATTCGGTGTCGGTATCACCCGCCCCGTAGTGCGACCCACCGACGGTGGCGAGCGCAACCGCGAACGTGTCGGGATCGGCCGCCGCCAATTCCGGGTTGCCGCTCGACATTTCCCCATCGTCGAGGTGTCGGCACTCCGTCAGGACGGACTGAAGATACTCGGGCACCGGTGATCTCATCACCCCACGCTAACCGTCGGGTCTTGACACGCCGACCGTGGCACCGTTTACACTCCGGGTTCCTCAACCGTTGTGGAGCATTGCTCCGCACAGATCGGACGCGCCCGTGCGATTGCGACGCTTGACCTCCACCGATTCCGCCGACCGCCTTGCCGTCCACGTGCCCGACACAACCACGTGGATCGATCTCGAGGCTGCGGTCTCGACTCTGGGTGCCCCCGAGATCCTGCGCCCGCTCACCGGTTCCATGCTTCGGTTCCTCGATGCAGGTGAACCCGCACGTGAAGCCGCAACGACGGTGGTGCGGCGGGCGGCCGACGAGGGCGTCGCGACGATGGACCGACCGGCACCGACCCTTCCGGTCGTTCCGGCGTCCCTGCGCTGCTTCCTGGGTTGGGACGAGCACTGGGATCTGGCCGCACACAACCTCGTTCGGCGAAATCTACCGCGTGCCGTACCGTTCATCCGTGGATTCGAGATGCTGACGCGTCGAACTTTTCCGGCTCTGCGTCCCGGTCCGGGGTTCGACGACCATCCGATCTACTACACCGGTAACCACCTGACCGTCGTAGCCGACGGGGCCGATGTCGAGTGGCCGTCGTACAGCCGAGTTCTCGATTTCGAGCTCGAATTCGGTGCCCTCGTGACCCGACCGATCCGAGATGCATCCGAGCGGGAGGCCGAGGCTTCGATAGGCGGTTACGTCGTCTTCGACGACATCAGCGCGCGGGACACGCAGTGGGAGGAGCAGCGCCGGACTCCGTTCGGTCCGGTCGTCAAGACCAAGACGTTCGCCAGTTCGATGGGCGCGGACATCGTCACCCCCGATGAGGTTGCGGCACATATAGATTCGATGGCCGCGGCCGTCCGGGTCAACGGCGAGCTCTGGTCCACCACCAGCACTGCCGGGATGCGCTATTCCATGGGTGAATCTCTGGCATATGCGAGTCGCGGTGAGAGCATCCACCCCGGCGAGCTCCTGACGTCGGGCACGCTGCCTCGCGGTTGCGGGCTCGAACTCGACCGGTGGATCGCTCCGGGCGACCGCGTCGAACTCGATATCGAACGAATCGGCTCCGTCACCAACACCATCGGTGCTCGCTGAGTCCTATCGGATTCCGCGCTCGGTGTCCGACTTGTCGGTCGACGCGTCCTGGAACATCTCGAGGAACGACCCGAAACCGGATGCACTCTGACGTGTTTCGTCTCTGTTGTTGTCCGCAGAGCCTGCGGATACGTCCTGTTGTGTCATGCAACCAGCATGACAATCGGACATTGCGACAAATCCAGGTGCAAAGTCACGAATCGGCATCGAAAGATAACAGCCCGGTAACGACGAACTCGAAGCTGTGGATGGATCCAGCTCGTATTCCATCCACAACTTCGAGTTCGGGTGGCGCATCAGCGCCGGTGAGTACTAGGCGAGCTCGAAGCGATCGAGCATCATGACCTTGTCCCAGGCTGCGACGAAGTCCCGGACGAACTTCTCCTTGGCGTCATCGCAAGCGTAAACCTCTGCGAGAGCGCGCAATTCGGAGTTCGAGCCGAAGACCAGATCGTTACGTGTTCCGGTCCACTTCTTCTCGCCGGTAGCGGCGTCCTTGGCCTCGTAGATGCCGTCCTCCGCGGTGGGAACCCATTCGGTGCCCATGTCGAGGAGGTTGACGAAGAAGTCGTTGGTGAGCGTGCCGACCTTGTCGGTGAGGACGCCGTGCGTCGACCCCTTGTAGTTCGCGCCGAGTACACGCAGACCGCCGACCAGCACGGTCATTTCCGGTGCACTGAGCGAGAGCAGGTTGGCCCGATCGACCAGGTTGAACTCGGCGGGCAGCTTCTGGCCCTTGCCCAGGAAGTTGCGGAAGCCGTCCACCTTGGGCTCGAGATCGGAGAACGAGTCGACGTCCGTCTTCTCCTGCGTCGCATCCATGCGGCCCGGGGTGAACGGGACCGTGATGTCGACGCCTGCGTTCTTGGCGGCCTGCTCGACGGCTGCGACACCGCCGAGGACGACGAGGTCCGCGAACGACACCGTTCCGGAGAACGACTGCTGAATGCCTTCGAGAACGCGGATGACCTGTGCGATCTCGTCGGGCTCGTTGACCTCCCAGCCGGCCTGCGGCTGCAGGCGCAGACGGCCACCGTTGGCACCGCCGCGCTTGTCGCTGACGCGGAACGACGATGCCGCCGCCCACGCAGCCGAGATCAGCTGATCCTGGCTCAGTTCGGAACCGAGGATGGCCTGCTTGAGCTCGGCGATCTGGGCGTCACCGATCAGCTCGTGATCGACGGCCGGAATCGGGTCCTGCCAGAGCAGGGGCTCCGCCGGAACCTCGGGGCCGAGGTAACGCGAGACCGGTCCCATGTCGCGGTGGGTCAGCTTGAACCACGCCTTCTGGAACTCTTCTGCGAGCTCCTCGGGATGATCGAGCCAACGACGGGTGATCTGCTCGTAGATCGGATCGACGCGCATCGCGATGTCGGAGGTCAGCATCGACGGGTGGCGACGCTTGGACGGATCCGCCGGGTCGGGAACGAGATCCGCGCCTTCTCCGTTCTTCGGACGCCACTGGTGTGCGCCGCCCGGGCTCTTGTAGAGCTCCCACTCGAAGCCGTAGAGGGTCTCGAGGAACGAGTTGTCCCACTGGGTCGGCGTCGGGGTCCAGATGACCTCGAGTCCGCTGGTGATCGCGTCGGCGCCCGAGCCGGTGCCGAAGCTGTTCTTCCAGCCCAGGCCCATCTGCTCGATGGGCGCGCCCTCGGGCTCCGGTCCGATGTGGGCATCGGGGTCGGCTGCGCCGTGGGTCTTGCCGAAGGTGTGTCCACCGACTGCGAGTGCCGCAGTCTCGATGTCGTTCATGGCCATGCGGCCGAAGGTCTCGCGGATGTCCAGTGCGGACTGCACGGGATCCGGGTTACCGTTGGGGCCTTCGGGATTGACGTAGATCAAGCCCATCTGCACTGCGGCCAGCGGGTTCTCGAGGCTCGTGCGGTCACCGTGGTAGCGCTCGTCGCCCAACCAGGTCTGCTCGGGGCCCCAGTAGACGTCCTCGTCCGGCTCCCAGGCGTCGACGCGTCCGCCGGCGTAGCCGTAGGTCGGCAGGCCCATGGACTCGATGGCGACGTTGCCGGTGAGCACGATGAGGTCGGCCCAGGACAGTTTGCGGCCGTACTTCTGCTTGACCGGCCAGATGAGACGGCGGGCCTTGTCCAGGCTTGCGTTGTCGGGCCAGCTGTTGAGGGGAGCGAATCGCTGCATGCCGGCTCCGGCACCGCCGCGACCGTCCTGCTTGCGGTAGGTTCCGGCCGCGTGCCACGCCATGCGGATGAAGAACGGACCGTAGTGCCCGAAGTCCGCGGGCCACCACGGCTGCGAGTTCGTCATCACGGCTTCGATGTCACGCTTGACCTCGGCGAGATCGAGAGAATTGAACTCGGCGGCGTAGTCGTAATCCGCACCCATCGGATCGCCCACGGCCGGGTTCTTCTTGAGGATCTTGAGATTGAGCGCCTTGGGCCACCACTCGCGGTTGCCGCCGCCTTCGACAGGCGTGGGCATCGCGTCGTGCATGACCGGACACTTGCCACCGCTCTCCTGCGGCTGATCCTCGTTCATCTCTTTTTCGCGTGTTACGTGATCTTCAGACACGTGCTTCCTTCCAAGGTGTGACGATCGGGCTGTGATCGGTGGTCACGAACTCTGCTGTGTTCGTGACCGGGGAGGGAACTGAACGGGAACTGCCGGCTGCTCGCGAGCAGCCGAACACTGTGCGCAGAAGCCCCAGTAGATGACCTCTGCCTCGTCGATCGTGAAACCGACGGAGTCCGATGCGGTGAGACACGGCGTCTCGCCCACCGCGCAATCCACGTCTGCGATCACGCCGCAGTTGCGGCACACAGCGTGGTGATGGTTGTCCCCGACCCGAGATTCGTATCGAGCGGGAGATCCCGCGGGCTCGATGCGACGAACCAGGCGCGCAGCGGTCAGGGCATTGAGAACGTCGTACACCGTCTGGCGTGATACCTCGGGGAGCACCGATCGGACGAGTCCGAGAATCGTGTCGGTGTCCGCATGCGGATTGGTTTCGACGACCTCGAGCACGGTGACCCGCGGACGGGTCACGCGCAAATCGGCGGTGCGTAATTGCTCCGCATAGGGTGAGATCGGCATCACAGCGTCAGTATCCTCCGGTTTTCTGGACCAAGTCAAGTATGCAGTCGAATCCGCTGCTTGTCGACTGCAACTCGGTATCGACGGCAACCCGACACATGCCGTTCGTCCGGAGTTCGGCCGGCGGCTCAGGCCAGAGCCAGGAACAACTTTTCGAGCTCGGCCTCGGTCATCGGTTCCCTACCGTCAGCAGCATCCCCCGTCATGCACTCCCGTAGGCCGGTTGCCACGATCTTGAACCCGGCACGGTCGAGCGCCCGCGACACGGCAGCGAGCTGGGTGACGACATCCTTGCAATCACGACCGTTCTCGATCATCCCGATGACACCCGCAAGTTGGCCGTGCGCACGCTTGAGCCGGTTGAGTACCAGTGCAATGCTGTCTTCGTCGCCGATCATGTCGATTCCTTCGATGGTGGTAGCAGTGAACCCCAGGGTACCCCCGGGGGCATCATTGCGGCGCGGTACCGGTACCGCCGAGGGCCGCGATTGCCGCCTGCAGTTTCGCCGTGGCCTCGGCGGCGACCGCACCCAACCGCGGCTCACCGGTGACCTCGACCATGATGGCCGGGTTCATGGCCTCGACGACGACGGACCGCGCCGCCGCCGGGTTCTCACGTACGACCACATTGCACGGCAACAGCAGACCGATCTGCTTCATCACCCCCACTGCGCGGTGAGCCAGTCCCGGGTTGCACGCGCCCAGGATCACGTAGCGCTCCATGTCCTCGTCGAGCTTGGCCTTCAACGTGGCCTGCATGTCGATTTCGGTGAGAACTCCGAATCCTTGCTCCGACAACGCCTTTCTCGTGCTCTCGATCGCGTCGGCGAAATCGGTGTCGGTCAGTGTGGTGGACAGTGCGATGTTCATGATGTCTCCTCGAAAATTGTTGTGTCAGTGTGAGCTGTTGTGTCAGTGAGAAAAACGGATGGAGGGCAGGACGGCACGTAGCCATACCGGCGACCACCACGCGCCGTGTCCGGTCAGCCGTAGCAGGACCGGAAGCAGGACGAGTCGAACCAGGAACGCGTCGAGCAGTACCGCAACACCCAGGATGATGCCCATCTCTTTCGGGGGCAACGGATCCGACAGTGCGAATGTGAAGAACACTGCCACCATCACCGCTGCTGCGGCAAAGATGACTCGTCCCGAGTGGGCCAACCCGTCGACCTGGGCAACCTTGGAATCACCGGAGCGCTCGTAATGCTCCTTGGCGGTAGCCAGGAGGAACACCGTGTAGTCCATGGCGATGGCGAAGATCATCGCGAAGAAGAACACCGGACCCCAACCGTCGAGAAATCCCTGCGGCGTGAAGCCCAGCAACGAGGATCCGTGTCCGTCCTGGAAGATCAGCTTGGCGACGCCGAACGCCGCCGCGGTGGACAGCAGGCTCACCGCGGTACCGAGCAACGCGATGAGCGGAGCCTGAAGCGCCACCAGCAGCAGCACGAATCCGAGAACCAGGATGATCCCGACGACTATCGGCAGGTAGTCGTTCAAAGCCTGCTGCAGGTCCAGGTTCTCTGCCGGTGCTCCGCCGACGAGTGCCGAATCGGGCAGTGTCGATCGCAGCTCGGCGAGAATGGAGCCCATCGCTTCGTCGGACGGATCCACCGACGGAATTGCCTGCAGCAGTGCATATCCCGAATCGTCAGCAGCACTCTGCGGCGGCGTCACCATCGAGATCCCGTCGACCCGCGCAGCGACGGTTGCGGTCTCGGCAGCATCCACTTCGGGAACCACGATCTGCAGCGAACCCGGTGCGCCCGGTCCGAACCGGTCCTGAACGAGCTCGTAGCCCTGCCGCACGGGGGCATCCTCGGGCACCACTGCTATCGACGGCATTGCCACCTTCAGCCCGAGCACCGGGAGGGCGAGCGCAATCAGAATCCCCACCGACACGACCGCGAACGGCCACGGGTGCTTGTGCAGCAACTCCCCCCATGCCGCGAACCTTGGGGATCGATGCACTTGACGCTTGGCGTACGGCAACGAAGCGGCGTTGACCTTGGGTCCGAGCGCACCCAATGCCGCAGGCAGCAGAGTCATCGTTGCCAGCAACACGAAGGCGACAGCCAGCATGATCCCGACGGCCATCGTGCGCACCGCCGGCGCGGGGACCAGCAGCACTGCGGACAGACTCACCAGCACCGTCAGCCCGGACAACACGACGGCCTTACCTGCGGTGTCCATGGTGGCGGCGACGGCAGCCCGAGGGTCGGTGTTCCGCAGCGCGTCGCGGAATCGAGCGACGATGAACAGGGCGTAGTCGATTCCCAGCGCGAGGGCGAACATCATTGCAAAGTTCATGGCCCACACCGAGATCGGCGTGACACCGTTGAGCAGAACGAGACCGCCAGCGGAGGCAACGAGCCCCGCGACGGTGAGCAGCAGCGGCAAACCGGCCGCGACGAGGGAACCGAAGGCAAGAACCATGATTGCCAACGTGACCGGCCACGAGAACAGTTCGGCTTGGATCATGGCGTCGTGGTTCGCCTTGTTGAAGTCCGACCACAGGGCCGACGAACCGGTGGGATACACCTCGATTCCGTCGGTCGAGAGCGCAGTCAACCGCTCCTTCACATCGTCGACGGCCTTCACCATCTCGTCGGTCGTGCCGTTCGCCCCGGCGATGACGATGCCGGTGCGGCCGTCCGGGCTGATCGTCATATTCGGTTGCGGCGCAACGACGTCTCCGAATCGGGAGTCACCGGAGAACACCTCGGTCACGTCGTCGATCACTGCCCGAACAGCGGGGTCCGTGATGGATGCTGCGTCGGAGTGAACGACCACCTGCACCGCTGCGGACGAATTGCCACCGAAATGCTGCTGGGCCAGTTCTCGAACCTGTACGGATTCGGATCCGTTCGCCTGCCACCCGGCTCCCGCCAGAGAGGTGAAGACCGAGGGCGCGAACGAACCGAGGCCGATCAGCGCGATGAGCCATACGCCGAACACCCAACGACGGTGGGTCACCATCGACGCACCCGCACGGCCGAGTAGTCCCGGCCCTCTCGCGGGCAGGTCGTCAGGTGGGCGAAGGATTTCGGCATCGCGCAGCGACATGGTTCTCCTATACGGGTGGGGGTATCGATCGAGGCGGACGAAACCCCGAGTAATCGAACGTGCTCACCATTGCACATACCCAAGGGGGTATGCAAGTACCCCTGGGGGTATCACCCCAGGGGTACTTGCATCACCGTCGGCGGATCACAACCAGGACGTGTCGGTCAGCGCCGCCTGTTCCACTGCTTCTCGATGCCGCGCAGCACTTCGAGTGTTTGTTCGGAATCTGCATCGACCGCCATCCGCGACCGAGCCCGTTCGAGCGCACGTTCGGCACGTGTCACCGCGCGATACCCCGAGTCGGTGGCGTCGACCAAGTACTGCTGTCGATTTCGCGGATTGACACTGCGCACCAACAGGCCCGCGTCGACGAGACTGGCAGTTGTCGCAGTGATGCTGGTTCGGTGTCGCACCAATTCACGTGAGAGCGCGCTGTACGACAACGGCCCTCTGCGACAAACCAATTCGAGTACCTCGTACCGTGCCCAGCTCAGTCCCTGGGCATCGAGGGCCTCCGCCAACCGCACCCGGGCGGCCGAGGCCATCCGCAATACCGTGGACACGATCTCGAACTCGGTGGAATGCGCCGGAGAGGTGTCGCCGTCGAAGGATTCAGCGAGGGCAGTCATCGAAAGGTACTCCCCTACTTGATTTCTGCGAGGACGGTGCCTTGGGTGATGGCGTCGCCTGCGGTGACGCTCAGGCCGGTGATGGTGCCTGCTTTGTGGGCGGTGACGGGGTTTTCCATTTTCATCGCTTCCAGGACAGCGACGAGGTCCCCGGCGGCGACTTCCTGGCCTTCGTCGACGGCGACTTTGACCACGGTGCCCTGCATCGGTGCGGTCACCGAGTCACCGGAGGCTGCGCCGGCTCCGGCACCACCACGGGTGCGGGCCTTGGGCTTACGCCGCACCGCACCGGCATTCCCGCCGCTACCACCGCCGAGGGTGAGCTCTCCCGGGAGCGAGACCTCGACGCGTCGGCCCCCGACCTCGACGATGACGGACTGCCGCGGCAGGGCCTCGTCGTCGTCGATCGGTTGCCCGGCGGTGAACGGGGGAACCTGGTTGTCCCATTCGGTTTCGATCCACCGGGTGTGGACGGAGAAGGAGTCGCCGT
This sequence comes from Rhodococcus sp. NKCM2511, assembly GCF_014905595.1. Lineage (NCBI taxonomy): Bacteria > Bacillati > Actinomycetota > Actinomycetes > Mycobacteriales > Nocardiaceae > Rhodococcus > Rhodococcus sp. NKCM2511. The sequence continues at coordinate 1,267,508 of NZ_BNHJ02000001.1, forward strand.
CGCCGATGAACGCGGGATCGGAGACCACCGCAGCGTGGAACGGGATCACCGTCGCCAAGCCTTCGACGGTGAATTCGGCCAACGCCCGGCGGGAGCGGGCGAGGGCTTCTTCGCGGGTGGCTCCGGTGACGATCAGTTTGGCGAGCATCGAATCGAACTGGCCGCCGATCACGCTGCCGGATTCGACACCGGAGTCGACGCGGACTCCCGGGCCGGAGGGGGCGGTGAAGGTGGTGACCGGTCCGGGGGCGGGCAGGAACCCGCGTCCGGCGTCTTCGCCGTTGATCCGGAACTCGAACGAATGCCCGCGCGGTTCGGGGTCTTCGGTGATGGTCAGTTCTTCGCCGTTAGCGATGCGGAACTGCTGCAGGACCAGGTCGATGCCGGAGGTTTCCTCGGTGACGGGATGCTCGACCTGCAGCCGGGTGTTGACCTCCAGGAACGACACCAGGCCGTCTTGGCCGACGAGATATTCCACGGTCCCGGCGCCGTAGTAGCCGGCTTCGAGGCAGATCGCTTTGGCGCTCGAGTGGATTTCTTTGCGTTGGGCGTCGGTGAGGAACGGGGCGGGTGCTTCTTCGACGAGTTTCTGGAAGCGGCGTTGCAGGGAGCAGTCGCGGGTGCCGGCGACGATGACGTTGCCGTGTTGGTCGGCGATGACCTGGGCTTCGACGTGGCGTGGTTTGTCGAGGTAGCGTTCGACGAAGCATTCCCCGCGCCCGAATGCGGCGACGGCTTCGCGGGTGGCGGAGTCGAACAGTTCGGGGATTTCCTCGCGGGTGCGGGCCACTTTCATGCCGCGTCCGCCGCCACCGAACGCGGCTTTGATGGCGATCGGGAGGCCGTGTTCGTCGACGAACGCCAAAATCTCGTCGGCGTCTTCGACCGGTTCGGAGGTGCCGGGGACCGAGGGGGCTTTGGCGCGGGCGGCGATGTGGCGGGCGGTGACCTTGTCGCCGAGATCGCGGATCGACTGTGGGGACGGTCCGATCCAGATCAGACCTGCATCGATGACAGCTTGGGCGAAGTCGGCGTTCTCGGAGAGGAATCCGTAGCCGGGGTGGATGGCGTCGGCTCCGGATTTAGCGGCGGCGTCCAAGATTTTGTCGATCACCAGGTACGACTCCGCGGAGGTTTGTCCGCCGAGTGCGAATGCTTCGTCGGCCAGGCGGACGAACGGTGCATCGGCGTCGGGTTCGGCGTACACAGCGACACTGGCCAGCCCGGCATCAGCGGCCGCCCGGATCACCCGAACCGCGATCTCACCACGATTGGCAACAAGAACCTTGGAAATCTTCTTATGGGAGGTAGAGGTGGTCATCTGTGCGAAGTCCTTCACTGGCCGAATCGGGCATTGACGAAAAGAGCTGGGGCACTGGCGAGTCCGTAACGATGCATATCTTCCGGTCGACCCCACAGATCGATCGGGGCCGGCACGTCGTCGGCCACCGACGACTGCGCGGCAGTCAGAACCGCAACGACAGCAGCGATCTCGGAGTCCGTCGGACTTCCGCGAAACGACCAACTGGCGGACGCAGCAGCATGATTCGCTTCGCCGCTCACTGCGTCATGATTCGCTTCGCCGCTCATAGTGGGATGTTTCCGTGTTTCTTCGGGGGCAGGGTCACTTGTTTGCGTTCGAGCAGCCGCAACGCGGTCACGATCTGCCCGCGGGTGTGACTGGGCGGGATGACCGCATCGAGATACCCACGCTCGGCAGCGACGTACGGGTTGACCAACGTGTCCTCGTACTGCTGCTGCAACGTCAGCCGCAACGCATCGACGTCCTCACCGTTCTTCGCCGCCTCGAGCAACTGCTTGCGGTAGACGAACCCGACCGCACCCGAGGCACCCATCACCGCGATCTGCGCCGTCGGCCACGCCAAATTCACATCGGCACCCATGTGCTTCGAACCCATCACGTCGTACGCCCCGCCGTACGCCTTGCGGGTGATGACGGTGATCTTCCCGACCGTCGCCTCCCCGTAGGCATACAACAACTTCGCCCCCCGCCGGATGATGCCGTTGTATTCCTGCCCCGTCCCGGGCAGGAACCCCGGCACATCGACCAACGTGATGATCGGAACGTTGAAACAATCACACGTGCGGACGAACCGGGCCGCCTTCTCCGAGGCATCGATATCCAACGTGCCCGCGAACTGGGTGGGCTGATTGGCCACGATCCCCACCGACCGACCGTCGATCCGCCCGAACCCGACGATGATGTTGCGGGCCCGCCCCTCCTGGACTTCCAGGAATTCGTCGTCGTCGAGGATCCGGCGGATCACCTCGTGCATGTCGTACGGAGTGTTCGGCGAATCCGGAATCAGAGTGTCGAGTTCGAGATCCTCCGCCGTCAACGAATCCTCGATCGCCCCGACGATCGGATCCGACGCGACCGTCCGCGGCGCATCGGCCCGATTGTTCGACGGCAAATACGACAGGAGGTCGCGGACGTAGTCGAGGGCATCCTGCTCCCCGGACGCGACGTAATGCGCGACCCCGGACTTCTCCATGTGGGTGTGCGCGCCACCGAGCTCTTCCATCGTCACGTTCTCCCCGGTGACGGTCTTGATGACGTCGGGGCCGGTGACGAACATCTGACTGGTGCCATCGACCATGACCACGAAATCGGTCAACGCCGGGGAGTAGACGTGCCCACCGGCGGCGGGGCCCATGATCACCGAGATCTGCGGGATCACCCCGGAGGCGCGGACGTTGCGGTGGAAGATCTCCCCGTACAACCCGAGGGAGACCACCCCTTCCTGGATGCGGGCCCCGGCGCCTTCGTTGATGCCCACCAACGGTCGTCCGGTCTTGATCGCCAGGTCCATCACCTTGACGATCTTCTCGCCGTAGATCTCCCCCAAACTGCCGCCGAAAACGGTCGCGTCCTGGGAGAACACGCACACATCACGGCCGTCGACGGTGCCGTAGCCGGTGACGACACCGTCACCGAAGGGACGGTTGTCGGCCAATCCGAAATTCTGTGATCGGTGCCGCGCCAACGCATCGAGTTCGACGAACGAGCCCTCGTCGAGCAGGGCGGTGATCCGCTCCCGGGCGGTCAACTTGCCCTTGGCGTGGACCTTCTCCACCGCTGCCTCACCGGACGGAATCTCCGCAACCGCGAGACGTTTACGAAGATCGGCCAATTTACCCGCAGTGGTATGGATATCGGGTTCGGTTGTCGTCATGCAGATGTCCCCTACGTGTGTGTGGAAAGCAAGGTGCGGATGGTCAGTTGGTCGCGAGTGATCGGGCGATGACGAGACGCTGAATCTGGTTGGTGCCCTCGAAGATCTGCGTGATCTTGGCGTCGCGCATGTAGCGCTCGACGCGGAAGTCTCTGGTGTAGCCGTACCCGCCGAACACCTGCACGGCGTCGGTCGTCACCTTCATGGCCGCATCGGTAGCGATCAGCTTGGCCACAGAAGCGTTGCGGGAGTACGGAAGTCCGGCGTCCCGACGGCGAGCCGCGTCGAGATAGGTCGCGCGTGCGGAGTCGACTGCGGCGGCCATGTCCGCCAGCACGAACCCAAGACCCTGATGGTCGATGATCTTCTTGCCGAACGCAGTGCGTTCCTGCGCGTACTTCACGGCGTCGTCGAGTGCAGCCTGGGCGATTCCTACTGCGATAGCGGCGATTCCGAGCCTTCCGGCATCCAACGCACTGAAGGCGATCTGCAGTCCTTGGCCTTCCGCTCCGATGCGCCATTCGGTGGGAACGTGCACGTTGTCGTAGTGCGCCGACGTGGTCGGGATCGCATGCAACCCCATCTTCTCCTCGGGCTTGCCGAAACTGAGGCCTTCGGTCCCGTCGGGAACGAGGAAACACGAGATACCTTTGGAGCCTTCGCCGGTGCGGGCGAACAGGTTGTAGAAATCAGCAACACCGCCGTGGGTGATCCATGCTTTGGACCCGTTGACCGTGTACCCACCGTCGGCCGCGCTCGCCTTGCAACTCAGGGCCGCTGCGTCGGAACCGGCCTGCGCCTCGGACAGCGAATAGGCACCGATCTGCGATCCGCCGAGCATGTCGGGAAGCTTGTCGGCCTTCTGCTGATCGGTACCGAACGCCATCACGGGATAGCAGGCCAAACCGTGCACGCTCACCGCGACTGCAACGGCCGCCCATCGTGATGCCAATTCCTCGAGTACTTGGAGGTACACCTCGTACGGCTGACCTCCGCCGCCCCATTCCTCCGCGTACGGCAGGCTCAACAGTCCGGCTTCGCCGAGAGTGGCGAACACTCCCGTCGGATAGGTCTCGTTGCGCTCGTGTTCGTCGACGATCGGGTCGAGCACCTTGTCTGCCACATCGCGGGTCAGCGCGAGAAGGTCGCGCGCTTCGGCGGTGGGCAACAGACGAGCGACGGGCACTAGAACCTCCGGGATGTTCGGCATCAGTACTGAAGAATGATCCGCAGTACTGATGCACAGTACTGCACAAGACGATGCAGTACCATCCTGGATGTGAACGCACCCGTGACCTCGCATGCCACGGCTCGCCGTTCGGAATTGTTCGACCAACTCGTCAGCCTGTTCCTGGCCGAGGGGTTCGCTCACCTGACGCTCGACACCATCGCGGCTCGCCTCCGCTGCTCAAAATCCACCTTGTACACGTTGGCGTCGAGCAAGGATCAGTTGGTGGGCGGCGCAACCGTGCACTACTTCAAGTCCATGACCACCCAGGTCGAGAATGCGGTCGCCGAGGTCGACGGAACCCGCAACCGCATCACCACGTATCTCACCGCAGTCGGTGCCGCTCTGGAATCTGCGTCCGAGCAATTCATGACCGATCTCGCGTCGCTCGAATCGGCACGATCGGTGTACGAACGCAACACCGCGATCGCGGCACGACGGGTCCAGGAGCTGATCAGCGAGGGTGTGGCGAGTGGCGAGGTACGCGACGTCCACGCGGCATTCGTCGGTGACGTCGCATCCTCGGTCATGGTGCGCATCCAGACGCGCGAGGTGTTCCGCCTGACCGGTCTGAGTGACGGCGACGCCTACCTCGAACTGGCGAAGTTGTTGACGGCGGGCATTGGGGCGTAGTGCTGGCACCGGGGAATGAATCGACCCGGCTGAGCGCTGAGTCGTACGAACATAGTTGATCCTTCAACGAAAGAGCGCACGATGAAGAAGATCGGATTTCTGTCCTTCGGACACTGGTCACCGTCCCCGCAGTCGCAGACCCGATCGGCATCGGATGTGCTGTTGCAGTCGATCGACCTCGCGGTCGCGGCCGAGGAACTCGGAGCCGATGGCGCGTACTACCGCGTCCATCACTTCGCCAATCAGCTCTCGTCACCGTTTCCGCTGCTCGCCGCCGTCGGAGCCAGGACGAGCACCATCGAAATCGGTACCGGCGTCATCGACATGCGGTACGAGAATCCCTTCTACATGGCCGAGGATTCCGGCTCTGCCGACCTCATCTCGGGCGGGCGGTTGCAACTCGGCGTGAGCCGGGGATCGCCCGAACAGGTCATCGAGGGGTACCGCCACTTCGGATACTCCCCCGCGGAGGGCTCCGACCACGCGGACATGGCTCGCGAGCACACCCGCATCTACCTCGATCTACTGGAAGGCAAGGGCTTCGCTCAGCCGAACCCGCGGCCGATGTTCCCCAACCCGCCTGGCCTGCTGCGCCTCGAACCTCACGCACCGGGTCTGCGCCAACGAATCTGGTGGGGCGCAGGCACCCGCGAGACGGCCGAGTGGACGGCGCGCCAGGGCATGAATCTGATGAGCTCCACACTTCTCAGCGAAGACACCGGGGTGCCTTTCCATCAGTTGCAAGCCGAACAGATCGAACGCTTCCACAAGACGTGGAGCGACGCGGGCCACGACTTCGCTCCTCGAACATCCGTGAGCCGCAGCATCTTTCCGATCGTCAACGATCTCGACCGCGCCTACTTCGGCCGAGAGGGCAGCGGCGACGACCAAGTCGGCTACCTCGACGGCGGCAAGGCTCGTTTCGGCAAGACCTACGCGGGTGAGCCCGATCGGCTGATCGAAGAACTGGCAGCGGACGAGGCGATCGCCGCCGCGGATACTCTGCTGCTCACCGTCCCGAACCAGTTGGGTGTGGAGTACTGCGCACACGTTCTGGAGACGCTGCTGCGCGACGTGGCCCCCGCACTGGGGTGGCGTTGATCACTCGGTGACCAGGGGCGATTGGTTTCGGCGGATACGGGTACTGGCAGCAGGTTCACCCGCCCCCACCTGCCAGGAGTCCTCATGCTCAAACGCGACGTATCCGCGCGCCTCGATGTAGACATCACCGCCGCCACCACTCTCGAATTCCAGATCGCCATCGCACCGCACCCCGGTACGACGGTCACCGAATCGCTCTCCTTCGTTCTCGACGGTAATCCCGTCGAGGCGAAGGAGGTCAGCGGACCGCACGGCAACCGCATTCACGTCATGCCCGCCGACGTCGGCAACTTACAGGTCTCGTACGACGCCACCATCCTGGGCAACACCACCCCGGCCCCCGTCACCGACTACGACATGTCGCTCTACCTTCGGCCCAGTCGCTACGCCGAAGCAGACAAGTTCTACGGTTTCGCCGCAACAGAATTCGGCGACTACGCCGATTCCGAGGAACTGCTGGCCAAGATCTCCGCCTGGGTGGGCGCACGCCTGAATTACGTTCCAGGAAGCAGTGATCCGATCGACGGAGCCGTCGACACGCTGCTCGCAGGCCAGGGAGTGTGCCGCGACTACTCGCATCTGGTCGTCGCGATGCTCCGCGCTGTCAATGTTCCTGCCCGCCTCGTGGCCGTGTACGCGCCCGGATGCGATCCGATGGATTTCCATGCCGTCGCCGAGGCGTTCGTCGGCGGCCAGTGGCGTGTCGTCGACGCCACGTGCCTGGCACCGCGGTCCACTCTGGTTCGCATTTCGGTAGGCCGCGATGCCGCCGATACCGCATTCCTGGACAACCACAAGGGTGCAATCACGCTGAACAGCTCCGTCGTCACAGCCGTGGTCGACGGCGAACTCCCGCACGACGACATCACCGAGCTGGTCTCCCTCACCTGACCGCCGCGGTCGTCCGAGTGATACAGATCACTTTCGCGCGACGTTTGCTTTCGGCCTCGAAAACCGACTATCTATCCGTTACCAACAATCACAGCCACCCGAAAGGTGCACACCATGAGCTTCATCGACAAGGCCAAGAACGCAGCAGAAGACGCCATCGGCAAGGCGAAGGAAGTTGTCGGCGACGCAACCGACAACAAGGACCTCGAAGCCGAGGGCAAGAAGGATCAGGGTTCGGCCGGCGTCAAGAAGGTCGGCGAGAACATCAAGGACACCTTCAAGTAACCAGCAGCCCCGCATCGAGTGCCGCCGGTCACCGCGATCGGCGGCACTCGGTTTCTGCTCACCTTCCACTTCACAGAACGGAACCCTCATGATTGCAACATCGGACACCACAACTACCAAGCGCCGCGGCGGATTCGCCTCGAAGTTGGCCCTCCTCGTCACGGTCGTGCTCGTTGCGGCACTGGTCATCTTCGTGCTGCAGAACACCGTTCACAGCACGATCAACTTCCTCGGCTGGAACTTCGATCTCGGGCAGGGCGTCGCAATGCTCGGTGCAGCCGTCGTCGGAGCGATCATCGCGCTGACGGCAACAGCAGCAGTCAAGGTTCGACGGGCCGTCCGCTGACAACCTCCCCCACGACAGGACTTCTCGCATGATCCCGCTGCTGGCTCGCAAGTATCTCTACCGCTACCTCGTCGTCGCGATCGGCTTGCCCGTCATTGCCCGGCTCCTGGCATTTGCCGGCGTGAGCCTCGAAAAGCGAACGGGCAGAGCCAATGTCGTATCCAAGGCCCTGAAGTCCGCCGGCAGGTTCGCGCAGCGTCGAGCAGACAAATCCGCTCGGAAACGTACGTCCGCGGCGCAGTAGCGGTAGCGCGTTCAACTCCGCGCGACGTGGGCGGCGAGGACGTCGCGCAACACCTCACGGTCGTCGAATCGCAGGATGTGGTCGCCGTACACTTGTTCGGCATCGCAGCCCCGGCCCGCCACGACCACGGCATCCCCGGGCTGAGCAATGGCCACAGCATGCTCCACGGCACGCCGCCGGTCGGCTTCCACTACCACCACCGCCGAGCGTGCAGCCCGAGCTCCCTCTTCCACTGCGGCTCGGATGGTGCCGGGGTCCTCCGACAGCGGACTCTCGTCGCTGACGATCACCACATCGGCCAACGTGGCTGCCGTTCGCCCGAGTGGAAACCGCTTACCCGGGTCACGTTCGCCCGTTGCCCCGACGACGACGATCAGTCGACCCGAGACCACGCTGCGGACGAACGGCAGCAGCGCCCGCTGACCTGCCGTGTTGTGCATGTAGTCCACGACGGCCAGGAAAGGCTGTCCGACGTCGACACGTTCGAGGCGGCCGGGAACGGCGTCGAGGCGTTCGAGTCCTGCCGCGACTGCTGCGATGTCGCGGCTGGCCGCCAACGCCATGGTCAGTGCGGCCAGAGCGTTCTCGGCTTGGTGCGGACCCAGCAGAGGTAGGCGGATCTCGACATCGCCCATCGGGGTTCGCGCTGTCAGGGACGTTCCGACGTCGGTGCACTCGATGTTCTCGCCGCGAACATCGGCACCGCGATCGGCCGTGGACCACGTCCAACAGGGAATATCGAGGCGTCCCGCCAGGATTTTGCCGTGCGGATCGCCGACGTTGACCACAGCGCGTGTCGATCGGTGCGCCGAGAACAGTTCGGCCTTCGCGGCGAAGTAACTGTCCATGTCTCCGTGGTAATCCAGGTGATCCGGCGTGAGATTGAGGAACCCCATCACCGCGAAACGGAGGCCGTCGACGCGGTGCTCGGTGACGGCGTGAGAGGACACCTCGAGGGCAACCGCCGTAGCACCCTCGTCCCGGAAACGGCGCAGAGTCCGATGCACGGTGGCGGCCTCGGGTGTGGTTCTGGCCGATTCTTCCGCGCCGCGCGGGCCCGCCAAACCGATTCCGGTCATAGTCGCCACGGAGTCGCCCGCCGCAGCGAGCCCGGCTCCGAGCAGCAGGGTGGTGCTCGTCTTGCCGTTGGTCCCGGTGACCCCGTACAGATCCAGGTCTCGGTGCGCGAACCGATGAATTCGAGCGCACACCTCCCCGACCCGGCGGCGCGGGTTCGGCACGACGAGTGTCGGCAGAACCGTCGAGGCCCGGTCCGACAACGCCGCCACTGCCCCTCGGGCCTTGGCCTCGAGCTCGAAGTCGAGGCCGTGCGCTCGGCGGCCGGGCAAAGCCACGTACAGGTCACCGGGACGAACCGTTCGCGAGTCGTCGCTTGCCCCGGTCACTCGCACGGAACGAATCGGCGGCGCAGCGCCGATCGAGAGTGCCAGCTCGTTCAGTTCCACGCCGACGCCGATCGACGACGTGCCACCCCTGCCGAGATCGGGCTCGATCAATGCCCCGCAGGGTCGGTCAGATTCTTACCTTCCTGTGCCTTGACCCTGCGACGCTCGAGCAACACCAGAACCGTGCCTGCGACGAGCAGAACGGGCGCGAGGACCGCGCCCGTCCACGCCCACCCCTCGAACCCGTAGCCGGCCGCGGTCAAGGTCAGTCCGAGGCTGACCAGCGCGAGACCGATACAGATGTAGCCGGGCCAGTTGCGCGCGTCGACGATCGCTTCCCCGGCGTGCCCGCGCATCGTGCGGTCGTCGTCGTTCGCTTCGGCACCGGAGTCGGCGGGGTCATGTTGGGCCATGGTGTCTCCTCGACTGCTGTTCGCTTCACCGGCGACGCATTCCGGGCCTGCAGGAACACGTCGATTACGTCAGTGTCCCCGCGGCGAACCCGTCCAAACATGAAGCCTCGCAGCACTCGAGGTAGACCCGTGATCGATATCCGGGCCGGCGGGCTCAGTTCTGCCAGGCGACGGCAGCGAACGGAGCGTGACTCGACAACCGGCCGACGATGCCGGCATGCGCGAAGTCCTTTGCCGTGGCCACTGCGTCGAGCACGCCGGATCCCTTGGCCAGCTCGGCGGTGATCGCAGCTGCGAACACGCATCCTGCGCCGGACACCCTCTCGTCGCCGATCTTCGGGGCGCGCAGGACGGTGAGGTCCTGTCCGTCGAACACGACGTCGACGGCTTCGTCTCCGGGTAGGCCGGCACCACCCTTGACCACGACGTACTGGGGGCCGAGGTCGGCGATCCTCTTGGCTGCCTCACCGAGATCCTCGACGGTGTCGATGGAGTCCATTCCGGACAACGTCGTTGCCTCGAACAGGTTGGGTGTGATGACGGTGGCCAGCGGAAGAATGTCGCGACGGAGCGCATTGTCGGTGTCGAGAGCCGCACCGGGTTCCTGGCCCTTGCAGATCAGCACGGGATCGACCACCACATGACGCCACGGCTGCAGGCGCAGTGATTCCGCGACCGTGGCGACGGTGGCGGGGGTGCCCAGCATGCCGATCTTGACGACATCGAGATCGTGAGCGGCGGTGGCCACTTCGATTTGATCTGCGATCACCGAACTGTCGATCGGCACGAAGCGGTGGCCCCATTCGGCCTTCGGATCGAAGGACACGATGCACGTGATGGTGCCGACCCCGTAGACCCCCAACCGCTCGAACGTCTTGAGATCTGCTTGCAGACCGGCCCCGCCGGTGGCTTCCGAACCTGCGATCACGTAAGCGATTGTCGACATCGGCCCATTATGGCAACCGACGCCCCATACCGCGCCGGGGTGGTCGAGAAGCCGCGTGCGCCGGGCCCGCTGCCGCGTTGTGCCCCGGCTCAGCGGCAGGTAGCGTCACCGATATCCGAGTCGAGTCCAGGCCGGTCCCCCACTGCGCAACCGCCGTACGTGTGCCCCGAGAACGGCGGCATACCAACGCTTTTCGTTCGGCGTAGCGGCGTACCGAGATGACGACGGAGGTCCGAGCGTGACGACGAAACGCGACACCACAGCTCGATGCGAGGACGTGTGGAACGTTCTTGCCGATGGCTGGTCCTACGCAATGTGGGTGGTCGGTGCATCCCGAATCAGAGCGGTCGACGCGGCGTGGCCTGCTCCCGGCAGTGTCATCCACCATTCGGTCGGGGCCTGGCCGCTCGTGCTCAGCGACGTCACGCGCTCGGTCGCCGTTCACGAGAACCGCGAATTACAGCTGGAAGCCCGGGCCATGCCGTTCGGACGCGCCTCCATCACCGTCCGGCTGCACCCGACCGCGACCGGCTGCACGATCGAAATGATCGAGCACGCGAGCACACCGCCGTTCGAGCTCGTGCCCAACCGGGTTCAACATGCGCTGTCTCACCCCCGAAATTCCGAGGCACTCAGGCGTCTCGCACTGTTGGCGGAGCGCGCATCGAACCCGTAGAACCTGCCCGGTCGGGCACGGCCCGCTCACCGAAACCTCTGTGCCGCAACGGAACGGCCGAACACGATTGAAGACCGAATGCAGCGGGCATGCGATTCACATGACTCCCCCACTTCGTCGATCGATTCGATCTGTCTCCAGCACCGGCCCCCGAAGCGGGAACCGGCACTGATGGCGTCCGACCACAGTCCGAGCGTCCACCCGGACGGCTCCGAGTCCGACGGGTCGTCGACGCCACTGCGCCGGGCGATCTCGGGCAAGTTGTTGTTCGTCTTCATTCTCGGTGACGTGCTGGGTGCCGGGATCTACGCTCTCGTCGGGGAAATCGCGGGTGAGGTCGGCGGAGCGATCTGGCTGCCGATGCTGCTCGCTCTCCTGATGGCCTTGCTCACTGCGGCGTCATACGCCGAATTGGTGACGAAGTACCCGCGAGCAGGCGGGGCGGCGGTGTTCGCGCAGCGAGCCTTCGGGCGACCGATAGTGTCGTTCCTCGTCGGATTCTCGATGCTCGCGGCTGGCGTGACGAGCGCGGGAGGTCTGGCGCTGGCCTTCTCGGGCGACTATCTCGCAGTGTTCCTCGATGTGCCCGCCGTGCCTGCGGCGGTCGTCTTCCTACTTCTCGTCGGACTTCTCAATGCCCGCGGGATCACCGAATCTCTTCGGGCCAACCTCGGTATGACGGTGATCGAGGTGTCCGGTCTCGTCGTGATCATCGCCCTGGCCGGGCTCGTTCTGAGCCGCGGCGACGGCGCGCCGTCACGGGTGCTCGAATTCACCGACGACACCACGCCGACGCTGGCAGTGCTGGGGGCGGCTCTGCTCGCCTTCTACTCGTTCGTGGGGTTCGAGACTTCGGCCAATATCGCCGAGGAGGTCGAGGATGTGCGGCGGGTGTATCCCCGGGCTCTGCTCGGAGCCGTCACGACGGCCGGAGCGGTCTATGTGCTGGTCGGTCTGGCAGTCTCGACGGTCGTTCCGGCGGATACGCTGGCCCAGTCCACCGGTCCGCTGCTCGAGGTCGTCGACGCCGCCGACGCCGGAATCCCACCATGGGTCTTCAGTCTGGTCGCCCTTGTGGCCGTCGCCAACGGCGCCTTGCTGACGATGATCATGGCGTCGAGACTGACCTTCGGCATGGCCCGCGACGGATTGCTTCCGGTCGCCCTGGCCAAGGTGCTGCCCGGCCGCAAGACTCCGTGGGCGGCCATTGTCGCGACCACTGCGGTCGCAATGGTGTTGTGCACCACCGGCTCCGTGGCCGCACTCGCCGAAACGGTGGTGCTGCTTCTGTTGTTCGTCTTCATCAGTACCAACATTGCCGTGCTCGTGCTGCGTCGGGACCGATCCGACACCGACCACTTTCGAACGCCGACGGCGCTTCCCGTCCTGGCGTTGATCACGTGCGCCGTGCTGCTCACTCAGCAGTCCGCAGCCACGTGGCTCCGCGCCGGGCTGCTGCTCGCAGTCGGAATCGCGCTGTACTACGTCGGTAGGGTTGTGAGCAACAAGACCGCGACCGAACCCAGGAGCATCACCCGATGACCACCACAGAGGTCGACGCAGTCGTCATAGGCAGCGGTCACAACGGATTGGTCGCCGCTGCGGCGATGGCCGACGCGGGGTGGGACGTCGTGATTCTCGAGGCGGCCGAACTACCCGGCGGTGCCGTCCGCAGTGCCGAACTGGTTCCTGGATTCACCAGCGACCTGTTCAGCGCGTTCTATCCGCTGGCTGTGTCCTCGCCCGCCATGACGGCACTCGAGCTCGAGCGTCACGGACTGACGTGGTCTCACTCGCCGACGGTCTACGGCCACGCGCGATCCCCGGAGGACACCGACGCTCCGGTCGTCCATCACGACGTCGAGGCGACCGCTGCTCTGTTGCGTGAGCACGACGTACGCGACGGTGACACGTGGCTGCGCCTGTTCGAGCAGTGGGAACGTATTCGCACTCCCCTGCTCGGTTCGCTCTTCGGGCCGTTTCCACCGGTACTGCCGGCAGCACGATTGGCGCGCACTCTCGGCGTCTCCGAGACACTGCGCTTCGTCCGGTTCGCTGCGTTGCCTGCACGGGTGATGGCCCACGAGCTGTTCCACAGCGAGGCCGCGCGGTGCCTGCTCCTGGGCAATGCGATGCACGGCGACGTTCCCACCGACGCGCCGGTGAGCGGAATGATGGGATATCTGCTGACGATGCTCGCGCAGGACGTCGGGTATCCGGCACCCGTAGGTGGATCGTCGGCATTGACCGACGCGTTGATTCGCCGGGCTCAGGCTTCGGGTGCTGTGCTGACGTGCAGTCGACCCGTCGAGTCCATCGACGTGCGGGGCGGTCGTGCACGCGCCGTGCACACGACAGGTGGCGAGACGTTCCGCGCTCGTCGAGCGATCGTTGCCGACGTGTCGGCCCCCGCGCTGTACGGGTCGTTGCTGCCCTTCGATGCGGTCCCGCGTCGCGTGCACGACGACTTACGTACGTTCGAGTGGGACACCCCGGTGGTCAAGCTCAACTACGCTCTCGACCGTCGAATACCTTGGCGCTCAGCATCTTTGGCCGACGCAGGCACCGTCCACCTCGGTGCGGACGACAACGGCCTGGTCCATTGGGCGGCCGATCTCACGACCGGGGTTCTCCCGCAGAGCCCGTTCATGTTGTTCGGCCAGATGACCACAGCGGACCGGTCCAGATCGCCCGAGGGCACCGAAAGCGCTTGGGCCTACACACATCTGCCGCGCGGCGTCGTCGACGACTCGGCCGCCGAGACCGTCGCCGACCGCGTCGATCAGGTGTTGGAACAGCACGCCCCGGGATTCGCCGATTCGGTGGTGGGACGGGTGGTGCAGAGACCGAGTGATCTGCACGGCGCCGATGCCAACCTGCACGGCGGTGCGGTCAACGGTGGTACCGCACAACTGCAGCAGCAGTTGATCTTTCGTCCCACGCCAGGATTGGGGCGCGCGGAGACCCCGGTGGAAGGATTGTTCCTCGGGTCCGCGTCCGCCCACCCCGGGGGCGGAGTCCACGGTGCGGCCGGGGCCAACGCCGCTCGGGCCGCACTCGGCCAGCGAGGGGCGCGCGGATGGGCGCGAAAGAAAGTCACCAGTGCACTGATCGAATTCCTGACCCGATGACGGCGTTATCGAAACGAGATCTTTCGTTACCGACTCGAGATCGTCGACATCACCGTCCGACATCTCGCACTGGCATCGTTGACTACACAACAAACCAGCGAGCAGGCGGAGACACCAGCCGGCCGCGCACTTCTCCGGAAGAGGTCTCGACATGTCGATGAGCATTGCCACCATGGACAACGCCGTTCGCGACGACGAAGCCGAGTTCCGACTCGACACCATCGTCCGTTCCGACGGGAACAACATCCTGCGCGCCTTCGGTGAACTCGACATGTCGACCCGGGCCGAATTCGTACACGGCCTCGATCGCCTGGCCGCCGTTTCCTCCGTGGTCACGATCGACCTGTCCGAGGTGTCGTTCGTCTACTCGGGAGTCGCGAATGCCATCGTCGACGCGACCTACACCCACCCGGGCAAGATCGTCATCCACGCGCCGGCCCGTTCGGTGCGCATGGTCCTCGACGTACTGGGTGCAGGCGAGCTGTTCGTCGACGCGCCTGGATCGTGAATCGGACACGATGACAGGTAACCTCGGCCGTATGTCTGACGACCCGACCGGAGGACAGTTCGAGATCGTTTCGGATGTGCACGACGCGACAACCGTCATCACAGTCAGAGGCGAACTCGACCTGGATACGATTCCCCACTTGTCCGCCGCTGCGTTCCCTGCGGCCGACGCCGCGGAACGCGGACTGGTGGTCGACATGACCGATGTGAGCTTTCTGTCGTCGAGCGCCATCACCGTGTTGGTCCGAGTGTCCGACCGGCTGCCCGAATCGTCGCGAATGGCACTGGTCGCCGTCGACGGGGTGGTCGTTCGCCCGGTTCAGCTCAGCGGAATCGACCGGGTGATGGCCACGTTCACCACCGTTCCCGAGGCTGTGGCGCATGTGCAGTCGAGCGCGGTCGACAGTGAGGGTGGCCGATGACGTCCCACTCGCAGCCCGCCAGTCGATGGAGTCACACTGCGACCGCTGAGGCTGCCGCTGCCAGCGCCGCTCGGCGCCGACTCCAGGGTTGGGCGCTCGACCTGGGCGTGCATCGGACCCTCGTGGACGACATCGCTCTCGGGGCCTACGAAGCCCTGGCCAACGTCGTCGAACACGCCTACAGCTCCGCGCCCGAACCGGGGACGATGACGATCACCGCAGCGTACGAACGCGAGACGCTGACCGTCACCGTCTCGGACACCGGCACGTGGCGTCCGCCGGCACCGACGACCACACGAAGCCACGGGCTTCAGCTCGCCGAGGCAGTGTCCGACGACCTCACCGTCGACCACCGTCCAGGTCTGGGCACCGTGGTCACCGCAGTGTGGCGGAACCCAGTCACGGCCGAATCAACCGGCCGCCCCTCGTAATCTTGGTAGGAGAAGCCATGACCGCCTCGGCTGCCGAACTACTCGACTCCGCACCGTGCGGGGTTTTTTCGATCGACGTTGCGTCCGGCGACATCCTTTACGCCAACGCGGCGGCCGCTCGCATCACGGCACTGAGTCGGGACGATCTGGTCGGCACCGCAGTCACGGATCTTTTCAGCCCCGAGTTCGCACCGGTTTTGCGCGAACTGCTCGCGGCAGCCACGTCGTCCGACTCCGACTCGCCCATCGGAGTGACGGCGCAACTCACCGGCGCACCCGCATCGGGCTCGCAGACGGCGGTGTCGATGCTCGCCAACAGTTTGCGAGCGGTGTCCGGTGCGACGACGGTGACCATGACGCTGCACAACGAGACCGAGCGCCGAGTCCGCGAGCAGCACCTGATGGATGCGCGGATATATGCCGAGGCAGCTCAGGACGACGCCGAAGCAGCTCTCGACCGATCTCAGGATGCATTGGGCGCGTCGGAGGAAGCCCGCAAGTTGGCGGAAGCAGAGAAGACTCAGGTACAGATTCTGGCGTCGACTCTGCAACGCACACTGTTGCCGCCGATCCTGTCCGCGCCGACGGGCATGCAGGTGGCGGCCCATTACCACCCCGCGTCCATCGACGAAGTGGGCGGCGACTTCTACGACGTGTTTCCCCTCGACAACGCGACGTGGGGTTTCTTCCTCGGCGACGTGAGCGGAAAAGGAGCGGGCGCGGCTGCCGTCACGTCCCTGACTCGATACACGCTGCGGGCCGCAGCGGTCTTCGATCGGGATCCGATCGCCGTACTCGAGAACCTCAACACGGTGCTCCACCACGAGTTTCACGGCGACGATCCGCGTTTCTGCACCGTGGTCTTCGGTACCGTCGCGCCGGGACCCGACGGTGCCGTGGTGCACCTCGCCAGCGGAGGCCACCCGCCGGCTCTTCGTATCGCGCACGACGGCGTCGTCGAATTCGTGGACACCACCGGGGGGCAGTTGGTCGGAGCCCTCACCGAACCGCACTTCGCCTCGGCGACGGTGACGATGCAGCCCGGTGACGTGTTGGCGTTCTACACCGACGGGCTGACCGAGGCGATCGTCGGCCCGGGCCGAACTCGTTTCGACGACGACGGCAGTCTGCGCGCATTCGCCGCCGAACGAGGCCGGACCTCCGCGGCAAAGATCGTCGACGATCTGACCGAATTGTTGGCCTCGTTCGGTGACGGACTTCAGGACGACGTGGCGTTGCTCGCCTTCGAGGTTCCCCCGATCGATACCGATTCCGGCTCCGATCCGACCGGTTCGTAGTCCTTCGACTCCTCGATCGCCTCCAACGGCGGTACCTCCTCACCGTCGAGCACTCTGCGCATTCGGTCTTTGTCGAGTTGGCCCTCCCAGTTCGCCACGACGAATGTCGCGACGCAGTTGCCGAGAAGGTTCACCGATACTCGCATGGAGTCCATGATCCGGTCGGCACCGAGCAGCAACGCCACGGCCGCAACCGGGATGGACCCGTGCCCGATGGCCGCAACGGTCGCCGACAATGCGAGGAACGACGACCCCGGTACTCCGGCCATGCCTTTGGAGGTCAGCATCAGGATCAACACCGCAGCGATCTGCTCTCCGAGTGTCAGGTCGACGCCGAGAGCCTGCGCGAGAAAGAGAATGCAGATCGACAGATAGAGGGTTGCTCCGTCGAGGTTGAACGAATATCCCGTCGGAACCACCAGACCGGTGGTCGTGCGGGAGCACCCTGCCTCGGTCAGCTTGACCATGATGCGCGGCAGTACCACCTCCGTCGACGCCGTTCCGAGGGCGAGGAACAACTCGTCCTTGATGTACCGCAAGAACTTCCAGAGGTTGACTCCGGCGAAGTACCGCGCGACGGCCGTGAGAACGAGAATGAACAACACGGCAGCCAGGTAGCAGCACGCGATCAGTTTCCCGTAGCTACCGAGCGACGAAATGCCATACTGGCCGACGATGTATGCCATCGCCCCGAAGGCACCGATGGGTGCCAGGCGCATGATCCAACCGATGATCGTGAAGAAGATGTGGCTGATGTGATCGACGAGTTCGAGCACGATCGGCGGGCCCTTCTCACCGAACTTCGCCAAGGCCAAGCCGAACAGCACGGCGAAGAACAGCACCTGCAGTAGCGCGTTCTCCGCGAATGCCGACACCACGGAGGTCGGAATGATGTTCAGCAAGAAGTCCACGGTGTGCGGCAACTCGCCGCTGCCGGTCTTCTGGTCGACGGCCTCGGCACCGGTGGCCAAGGTCTGCGGGTCGATGGAGAACCCGGAGCCCGGCTTGACGATGTTGCCGACCACCAGACCGAACACGAGCGCGAACGTCGTGATCAGCTCGAAGTAGACCAGGGCCTTGACGCCGATGCGGCCGACGGACTTGAGGTCGCCCACATGGGCGATGCCGATGACGACGGTGCAGAAGATGATCGGGGCGATCAGCATCTTGATGAGCTTGATGAAGCCGTCGGCCAGTGGCTTGAGGTCCGCACCCAGGCCCGGCCAGAGCCACCCGATCGCAATGCCTCCGACTATGCCGATCAGTAACTGCACGAAAAGCGATGCATACCAAGGCTTTCGGCGTACATCGGGTTCGGCTTCCCGGTCCGTTGCGGTCGGTCGTTCTGTCATGCGCTCACCGTTCGATCGAGTTTCCGTCGTGCTCGGCGACACCTCCGTCGCATCGCACCATGTTTCGGCGCGACCATCGTGCGCGAGAAATGTTTCGTCGATGTTGACGGTGATGGTCGATGGTGAAACCAGTCGACTCGATCGGCAGGTCGAGTTACACGTGCACCCCGAGGCCGGGCTCGAATCGGATCGACGGACTGTTGTTCGGTCCATCGAGGGTCACATGGGCACGCACGCGGTACACCCGCGCGATCAACTCCTCGGTGAGCACGTCGGCGGGTGCGCCTGCTGCCACCACCCGGCCCTCGGACAACACCACGAGTTGCGTGCAGAACATCGCCGCCAGGTTCAGATCGTGCAGTGCGATGACGCTCGTGATGGGTAACCGTGCGACCAACGCCAGCAATTCGAGCTGATGATGGATGTCGAGATGGTTGGTCGGTTCGTCGAGCAGCAGTTCCCGCGGCTCCTGAGCCAGGGCGCGCGCGATCTGCGCGCGCTGCCGTTCTCCGCCGGACAGCTGATGCCACAGGCAATGGGCCTTTCCTGCCAGACCCGTGTGCCGCAGTGCAGAATCCACGGCCGCCGCATCTGCAGCTGCGTCTCCGCCGAACGCTCCTCGATGGGGAATGCGGCCGAGCCGTACGACGTCGGCGACGGTGATGTCGAAGTCGGTGTCGGCGTGCTGACTCACCACGGCCACGATCTTCGCGACGTCCTTGCGACGCATCGCGGACAGCTCGGTTCCGTCGAGGGTCACCACACCCGACGTCGGCCTGACGGCACCGTTCATCAGCTGCAGCAGCGAGGACTTGCCGGATCCGTTGGGCCCGAGCAGCCCGACGGTATCGCCCGGGCCGGGCTCGAGGGACACCCCGTCGACGACCAGCGCACCGCCTCGACGCCACGTGACATCGGTTGCCGAGAGTGTCATGACGCCTTCTTCCGTCTGGACAGGATGGCGATGAATGCCGGGACGCCCACCAGTGCGGTACCCACGCCGACCGGCAGCGGCGTCGGCGCGAACGCGACGCGCGACACCGCGTCCACCCAGACCATGAAGACCGCTCCGATCAACGCCGTGACCGGAACGAGCCGACCGTGCCTCGAGCCGACGAGGAACCGCGCTGCATGCGGTAACACGAGCCCGAGGAATCCGATCGCCCCTGCCACACTCACCAAGGTGGCCGTGATGAGGGCGGTCACGACCAGAAGTGCGATGCGAGCCTTGCGTACCGGGATGCCCAGTGAGGACGCGACCTCGTTGCCGAACGAGAACGCGTCGAGCACGAATGCGTAGTAGAAGCAGACGGCTGTCCCGACCGCGACGACTGCGGCGCACAGAATCACGTCGTCCCAGCGAACACCCTCGAGCGAGCCCAGCAGCCAG
Source organism: Rhodococcus sp. NKCM2511 (assembly GCF_014905595.1). NCBI lineage: Bacteria > Bacillati > Actinomycetota > Actinomycetes > Mycobacteriales > Nocardiaceae > Rhodococcus > Rhodococcus sp. NKCM2511. Next base: position 1,287,405 of record NZ_BNHJ02000001.1, read on the forward strand.
AACATGACGCCGCGGGTCTCGTCGGAATCGGCGAACGCGAAGATCACCAACGACGTCAATGCCGAGAACAACTGGGTCGACGCCACTCCGGCCAGAATCACGCGGTCGTTGTTGCCGCCGGAGAGTTGAGCGAGCAGCAGCACCAGTCCGAATGCCACCAGTGCCCCGATGAACGCGCCACCGGACAGTCCGAGCGCGGCCCCACCGACTCAGAGGATCCCGACCAGCACCGCGCCTGTGGACGCGCCGGAACTGATGCCGAGCACGAACGGGTCGGCGAGCGGATTGCGGAGCAGCGACTGCATGATGACCCCGCAGATCCCGAGGCCGCTGCCGCATGCAGCTGCCACGAGGCTGCGTGGGAGCCGTTCTTCCCACACGATCGCGTTCTTGGACACCCGGACGGGGATGTCCGCCAGTCCCAGGTGGTTGAGCACGACGTCACGCACGTTGACCAGCGAGATCTGGGCCGGCCCGAGCGTCATCGCGATCGCCACGGAGACGACCAGAAGGAGAACCCCGCCGATCATGACGGCGGGCAGGCCGATCTGTCGTTTCGCCGAGACGCTCGGCTCGGCCGTGGTGGCGCTCAGGACCGAGGCCCGATCTGGTTCAGGCCTGCGGTCAGCTTCTCGACGGCGTCGACCAGCCGAATCGAGGGGTTCATCTCGGCGCCGTGCAGCGAGATGTACCGCTTGTTCTTCACCGCGTCCATCGTGCTGGTGACCGGGTCCGATTCGAGGAACGCAATCTTGTCCTCCAGCTTGTCCCCGGGGAAGCGATTGCGGAGTAGGTCTCCGAGCACCAGTACGGACGGATCGCGGTCCACCACTGTTTCCCACCCGACCGCTTCCCAGTCGTCCTGCAGATCGGAGTAGACGTTGGTGGCACCGACCTGATCGGCGAGGAGGGCAGGCGCTCCGGAGCGGCCGGCGAAGTACGGGCTCTTGGTGTCTGCGAACCAGAACGCGATGCTCTCACCGGTCTTGTCGTTGCCCGATGTGGCCGCGTCCAGACGGCCTTGCAGTTCGCTGATCAAGCTCTCACCGCGTTCCTGGACGTCGAACACCTCGGCCGTTTCGCGAATGGTCTGATACAGCGCGTCCATGGTCAACGGGGTCGTCCGGGGATTGCCACCGTTGACGCTCAGGCCGTTGTCACAGTCGGTGGGTGCGAGATACGTCTCGATGTTCGATTCGGCGAAGCGGCTACGGTCTGCGACACCGCCCTGCTTGTAATGGCGGCCGAACGACGCGGTGACGAAATCCGGGTCGGTGTCGAGCACCACCTCGTAGGTCGGCGCGTTGTCTGCCAACCGCGGAACGGATGCGTTCGCCTCGGCGAGATTCTCGCGGATCGGATCCGTCCACGACGCTGTCCCGACCATGCGATCCTGCAGACCGAGCGACAGCAGGATCTCGGTGGAATCCTGATCGAGAGACACCACTCGCTGCGGCGGAGCGTCGACGGTCACCGACTGGCCACAATTGTCGAGTACGAGCGGGTAGACGGTCTTGCCGTCGCCGCCCGTGGCCGCGGTCTGCGACACCTCCTCGGACTCACCACATGCGGTGATCAGACCTGCAGCAAGAACCAGCGACGAGAGGGCAGCGACGCGCCTCGTACCTTTTTTCACGGGGTGACCGAACTTTCTCGACGTACTGAGCGGGAGGACGAACAAGAGGAGAGGATACCCTGCCCTATCTTGCTCGACGACCGCCGCGCATTTCGGTCGCTCCCGTTCGGTGCCTCAGACCATGTCTGCCCAGGGGTCCGCACGCCGCCACAGCGTCGGCAACTGCAGGTCGACCCCATCTCTGCGTGCACAGGCGGTCAATACGTCGAGCGAGGTGCGCATGTCGTCGAAGGCGTAGGGCAGCGGCCGCAACGGCCTGTCGAGGGGCCGGAAGAAGTCGTCCCAATGCGTCAGCACGACGCGCCGAGCCCCCACCGACAACACCGTCTCCCGCCAATACTCGCCGATGTACTCGCGTGTTCGGCGCCCCAGCTGACCGATGGACAGGTACACCACCTCGGCGGAAAGGCCGTCGAGCATGCCCGCTCGGAACCCGGCGCTGCTGTGGACGAGAGCCCGCCTGCCGCTCGGACGGTGCTCGACTGCCATCGACCACGCCTCACCGCACCGGAACGCTCGCACCCGAGCAGGCTGCCGCAGTGGCCGGTCGATCGTCCCGTGAGCTCGGTCCGGATACGAGTGAACCGACTCGACGAACGTGACAGTGAAATGACCCAGTTCGACCGCGGAACCGTCGGCGACGACGGTGATGCGACCCTCGGGCATCCGCGCGCCCCGCCCGATCTGTGCCGTCGAAGCACCACCGACCAGGGCAGCGCCGGTGCGCAGTGCCACCGCTGCGGAGTCGAGGGCATGATCGAAATGAGAATGCGCGCACACCACCGCGTCGAGCGTCCCGATGCCCGCCCTACGCAACGCACTGTCGATTCTCGGGCCGTCCGAACGTAGCGGCAGCAGAAGGGTTTTCGGCAGGGACGGACGCGAGAAGAAACCGTCGGTCAGGATCGCCGACTCGCCGTCGTCGAACAGCACTGTGCTCACCCCGAGAAACGAGACCGACACCGGGGATCGGGGATTCGCCGATGCTGTGGTGGCGATCTCGGCCGCATCGGGCAGTGGGGGTCTACCGAGCGAACGCGGCACTCTCACGCCTGCGCCGCCAGGGCTCGCCCTGCCTGTCGTCCGCCGAAGATGCATCCACCGAGGAAGGTTCCTTCCAAGGACCGGTAGCCGTGCACACCGCCGCCGCCGAATCCGGCGATCTCACCGGCAGCCCACAGCCCCTCGACGGCAGTGCCCATCGAGTCGAGAACGCGACCGTCGAGATCGGTTTGAATGCCGCCCAACGTCTTTCGAGTGATGATGTTCAACCGCACCGCGATCAGCGGACCCGACTTGGGATCGAGAATCTTGTGAAGTGCAGCGGTCCGCGCGATGCGTTCACCGCGCGAGCGCCGGGAATTGTGAATGGCAGAGATCTGCAGATCCTTGGTGAAAGGATTGTCCACCTCACGGTCTCGCGACTCGATCTGACGCCTGAGGTCGACACCGTCGATCAAGTCCTCGCCGGTGATTCGGTTCATGCCCTGGACCAATTCTTCGAGAGAATCGGCGACGACGAAGTCCTCGCCGTTCTTCTTGAATGCCTCCACCGGTTCGCTGGCACCGGGCAATACCCGCCCGAGAACGAGCTTGAGGTTCTTGCCGGTGATGTCCGGGTTCTGTTCCGACCCGGACAACGCGAATTCCTTCTCGATGATCTTCTGGGTCAATACGAACCACGAGTACTCGAAACCGCTGTCCTGGATCGCTTTCAGCGTTCCCAGCGTATCGAATCCGGGGAAGTTCGGAACCGGAAACCGTTGCCCGCGGGCATCGAACCACATCGACGACGGGCCCGGAATGATTCTGATGCCGTGGTTCTTCCAGATCGGATTCCAGTTCTTGATGCCTTCGGTGTAGTGCCACATTCGGTCCTTGTTGACCAGGCGGCCGCCGGCCTTTTCGGTGATGCCGAGCATTCGGCCGTCGACGTGTTCCGGCACTCCGGAGATCAACGACTTCGGCGGCGTCCCGAGCCGCGCCGGCCAATTCTCGCGCACCAGATCGTGATTTGCCCCGATTCCACCTGCCGTCACCAGCACGGCACCGGCGCGGAGCTCGAACTCACCCACTTCGACGCGGGTACTTCCTGCCCCTCGCTCCGCTGCACTGGCTTCGAGCATCGCACCGCGAACTCCGACCACCGCTCCCCCGTCGACGACAAATCCGTCGACCCGATGCCGAAAACCGAAACGCACCAGTCCTTTGTCGGCAGCCTCACGTACGCGGCGCTCGAACGGCGCGACGACACCCGGCCCGGTGCCCCACGTCAGGTGGAATCGCGGAACCGAATTTCCGTGCCCCTCGGCCAGGTAGCCGCCGCGCTCGGCCCATCCGACGATGGGGACCCATCGCATTCCCTGAGCGTGGAGCCACGACCGCTTCTCACCTGCCGCGAAATCGAGGTATGCCCTGGCCCACCGATGACCCCAGTAGTCTTCCCCTGCAGGGTCGTCGATGCCGCGATCGAACGTCGCTGTGCCGAGCCAGTCCTGCCACGCCAGCTCCGCAGAATCCTTGATGCCCATTCGACGCTGTTCGGGCGTGTCGACCATGAACAGTCCGCCGAGGGACCAGAAGGCCTGACCACCCAGGTTCTGCTCGGGTTCCTGGTCGAGGAGCAGCACGCGCTTTCCCGCGTCGGCCAGTTCGGCGGTTGCCACCAGTCCGGCCAAGCCGGCCCCCACCACGATCACGTCTGCGTCCATTGCCCCACTCTTCTGCTCGACCCGGGTGTCTCCCTCGACTGTGCTGTCGTCGGCGTCGGAACTCAAGGAAATCGAGTCGAATGAGTATAGGATTTATCAGGTGCTGATAAAGAGTGCGAGGTAGATCGATGTACCCGGCGCGGGTCGCCGTGGTCGCGAAGATCGAATCGGATCTGGGCCCCGTCGTCGCATCCGCAGTACACGCGATTCGCGACGCGATCCCGGTCTACCAGTCACTGCAGGGTCCACAATTGGCCGATGTCGAGGCCATCGCGTATTGGTCACTGAGGCGGCTGATGCCCCTGTGGGCGCACGGCGATCGGACGATCGACGACCGCGACCACAAGAGATTCCGAGCCATAGGTTCCGCACGCGCGGCAGACGGGCGGCCGCTGGCCGATGTGCTGCGCGCGTATCGAGTCGCGTCGAGCGTGTTCGTTCGGCACGTGACAACGGAGCATCTGGAAGTACTCGACCCGCCGGACATCGCCGAACTCGGCCTGGGCGTGCTCGACGCGATCGACGCCATATCCGAGGAGATCATCGGTGCGTATGTCATTGCGCGCGAACAGCTCACGTCCAACCGTGCGCAGGCGCACGCCGCGTTGCTCGACGACTTGCTGGCTGCCAGACACAACTCACCCGGGACGGTGTCGGACCGTACTCGCGAACTAGACCTGAAGCTGCCCACGCACCCGAACCTGCTCGTGGTGCAGTCCACCGATCCGGGCCGACCCATGTCCGACGACACCGTCGAGTCTCTGGTGCTTGCGATGGGCCTCGTCCCTCCGGACCGCACCACAACGGCGGATCAACGGACGCACTTGTGCACTCGGCGCGAACAACGCGCGATCGCGCTGCTGCCGCCGTCGATCCATCGCGCCGAGGTCGACCTCGCGTGTCGGGATCTGCGGCTGCGCGGATGCCTCGTGGAGAGATCGACCGTTACCGATATCAGCAGTTCGTGGCGACTCGCCTCGGAAGCGCTCGAGACCGCACCGGATCACGCGTTCGACGGCCGGGCACTGCTCGATCAGGGCGACGGTCAGCTGTTGGCACTGTTGACAGCGCGCCCGACCGCCGACACGAGCGAGGTGGTGCGTAGCGTGCTCGGCCCGCTGACCGAGGCAGCGAACGAGCATATCCTGCTGGGTCTTTCGGCCTTCATCTCCACCGGCACAGCAACGGCTGCAGCCGCCCGACTGCAGGTGCACCCGCAGACTTTGCGCTATCGACTGCGCCGGGCTCAGGAACTGACCGGACGGGATCCGCGTTCGGCGTGGCATCGGTTGGCGCTGGACACCGCGATACAACTACGCCAACTCGGTTGACCCGGCTCGGCTGAATTCGGCGTCGCCGGTGGTCATGCGCACATGCGCCCATGACCGATTACTCGAGCCCGGGTCGTCGATCCCAGGATCACCGACAGGCGGGATCGAGTGATTCAGTTGATGTTCCACGACTCGACAGCATCGAGTCGCTTGCCGTCGGAGTCGTACGTGTAAAAGCCTTCACCGTCCCCGAGACCGGTCTTTCCCGCGTCGATACCCTTTTGCAGTATGTCGGCAAATTTGACCTGATCCTCGCCACCGTGTGCGCGCGCGATATGTGCTGCGACGTTGAAGCCGACAGTGTCGTATATCTGGAACGGACCGGCGGGTGCCCCGGTGGCTATGCGCCACACGTTGTCGATGTCCGCCGGATTGGCAACCCCGCCGACGTAGAGGTTGGCTCCCGCCTGCAGCAGCGGGATCAGAAGACTGTTCAGCACGTATCCAGGAATTTCCTTTCGGACCGGAACGGGAACGAGACCGATCTCCGAAGCAAAGCTCAGGACGACATCGAAGTAGACAGGATCTGTTGCAGCAGTTGCCATCACTTCACCGGTGTTGTATCGCCACACGAGGTTGGCGAAGTGCAATGCGAGAAACTTTTCCGGCCGCCCGGTGGCCTCGGCGAAACTGCTGGGCAGTAGCGACGACGAGTTGGTCACGAAGATAGTTTTCGGCGGGGCGGACGCGCCGATATCCGACCAGACCTTCTTCTTCAGGTCGAGATCCTCCGGAACTGCTTCGATCACCAGGTCGGCGTCCGAAACAGCCTCCGCGACGCTGGTGGTGGTCGTGATGGATTCGATGGCCTTGTCGAAGCGCGCCTCGTCGAAAGTCTTCAGGTCACGCTTGTAGTATCCGCGCATCCATTCCCAGCGGTCCGGCAGCTTGGCCAGAAGTTCGTCGGAAATGTCGTATCCCACAACGGTTTTTCCGTGGTAGGCAGCCTGCATCATGATCTGTGAACCGAGCACTCCGGTTCCGAATACGGTCACGTTCTCAACATCGGACATTGACGACACACTTCCCTTTATCGAGTTACTGGTTTCCCGCTCCCCCAGTTCTACCGCTGAGCGCGGAGCCACCGTCTCGTGGGGGCCGACAGCGGATCGACTCGACCGACAACGGCGCTGTGCACTCCACAGGATCGACGGCTCACGCATACTCGAACTATGGCTGTCGATCCCCGCGGAATAGACCTGAAGCGCTACCTCGAAGAAGATCCCGGCGGTCCGGTGGTGATGCTCAACCTGCTTCGGTTCGCCGAGGGTGGTCGCGACTCCTACGCAGAATATGCGAAAGCACTGGACGAGACTTTCCTCCCGCGCTACGGCGCGACGGTGCTGTACGCGGGCGACGGTTCGACCGCACTTGCCGCGGAGGACGGGCAGGCCTGGGATGCAGTACTCCTGGTCCAGTACCCGTCACGTAAGGCGTTCAGCGAGATGGTGGCCGATCCCGAATATCAGACGGTGACGGCGTTACGGACCGCCGCGCTGAAGGAGGCGGTTCTGCAGGCCACGATTCCGTGGTCGTGAATTCGACCTTCGGCTTCGCATCGTGTTCGCGCCGCGGGGCTTCACGGCGTTGCGAGCAACTTACTGCGGAACAGATCGAGTACCTGGTCCAGTGCCTGCCGCGTCGGCTGACCCGGCTCGTCGATGAGTCCTTCCGTCACGACGGAGTGCGGCGGTCCGAAGGCTTCCGGATTGAACGAGGAGTCGGGCAATTCCACGGAGACGAATGCGTCGCCGAGTTGTTCCCTCAGAAACTCGAACCGTGCAGGGGGACACATCGTGTCGCCCTGGAACCGCATACCGAGAACAGTGAGATCTCCCGCAGCACAACGGCTTTTCACCTTCGAAAGGTCGCCGGCACTGATGTCGATGGAACGACTGCGTGACTTCGATGCCGCGAACGGAAGTGACGGTTGCGACAGCACCGGTGCGATCAATCGATCGTCGGCGGCCATGGCCAGGGCGAACCCGCCCGTGAAGCACATTCCGATGGCACCGACGCCCGGTCCGCCGCACCGCTCGTGTTCCTCGGCCGCCAGAGCACGCAGCCACACCACGACTCGCGACGACTTGCCGGTGGCCAGGATGGTGAATTCTCGACTGATACACGCCGGCACGATGGCGCGAGAGATCGTTGCCACCGTCCCGAGCACGCCCAGGGGCGCGGTCGAAGGATCTTTACCGTCGACGCCGAACAGGTGCGGCACGATCGCGGTGCATCCGATCCCGGCGACGGTGCGCGCGAAATCCGCCACTCTCGGCGTGATGCCCGGCATTTCGGACATCACGATGACCGCCGGCCCGGTGCCGATTCGATAGACAGGCGCCGTGCGCCCGTCTGCGGTGAACTCGGTTCGCTCGAAGTCGGCAAGGGCGTCATCTGTCATCGAAGCGGTCCTCTTTCTCGATCGGCGACATCACTGCGAATACTCACGCAGCAACAGGTACAGCGGAAGCGCGAAGCAAATTCCCACCGAGCCGGTACCGACGGGAACCAGCCACCAATGTTTGACGCCGTGATCTTTCGCATCCCCTCTGGACCAGATCCCGAAAGCGATACTGGTGATACCGAGATCGGCGGTCAAGGCTCGCGTCGGCGTGGACGCCACCCATTCGGAGAAGAACTTCGCTGCGCTGCCCGCGCTCACCCCGTGCTCGCGAAAGTAGCCGACGACGTAGGCATTGGGGACGACGAAGCCGATGACGGTCAGCAGCAGCAGGAGGCGTCGACGAGTGGCGTCTGCGGTTCTCATGACCTCAACGTAGAGCACCGCGCAACACCACCGGCGTGTCGTTCGACTCGACCGAGTCGGTCGGTCCGAGTCAGACGTCCTCGAGCCGGATGCCCTTGGTCTCCTTCATGTAGAAGCAGGCGACTCCGGTCAGGGCAGCGAGGAACATGATGTACACGCCGAAGACCCAGCCCAGATCCAACCCGAGGAACAGCTGGTTGAGATACGGTGCCGTTCCGCCGAACACCGCAACCGAGAACGAGTAGGCGAATCCGATTGCCTGCGTGCGGAGTCGGGTGGGAAAGCTCTCCGACAACGTCGACGACAGAATCGAGGCCGGGACGGCGATGACGAGCAGGGCCACCGTCGACGGCAGCAGCAATGACCACCACTGCGTCGAGATCAGCATCGTCAGCGGGATCTGCAGCACGAACATCAGCACGGCGAATGCCGCCAGCATCGGCCGCCGACCGATCGAATCCGAAAGGCGACCGAAGAACGGTAGCGACACCAGCGCTATCAACTGCGCGACGACGAGCATCCAGTAGGCGGTGTCCGGGTTCATCCCGCGCTGCGTGATGGCGAACGTCGACACGTAGGAGGTCCAGGTGTAGTGCGCCGCCGTGATTCCCGACGTCATTCCGATCATCAACACGATCGCTTTGACGACGGTCTTACGCGCGATCCGTTCTTGTTCGACCTTGTTCTGCTCCGAGTCGAACACCTCGCTCTCGTCCATGTTCTTGCGCAGGTAGAGAGCGAACAGAGCGAGGAGCGCGCCGAGGAGGAAGGGGATGCGCCAACCCCATTGCCCGACAGCAGAATCCGACAGGGTGGAGGTGATGACGCCACCCACTGTGTATGCGAGAGCCGATCCACCGAAGATGGCGACGAACGCGACGCTGCCCCACATGCCACGTCGGTTCGGTGGTGCGATCTCGCCGACGTAGGAATACGCCGTCGCCGACTCGCCGCCGTGCGCGAAACCCTGCATGACGCGTGCGAGCAACAGCAGTACCGAGGCCCAGGCCCCGATCGCACCGTAGGTGGGCATGATGCCGATCAGCAAGCTGCCGGTTGCCATCATCAGCATCGTGGTGACAAGGACGAACTTACGGCCCTTCTTGTCCGCGATTCGTCCGAACACGATGCCGCCGAGGGGCCGCATCAGGAATCCGACGGCGAACACCGCAAGCGTGGACAGCAATGCCGAGACAGGATCGGCCTGGCTGAACATGGCCGCCGCGATGAACGGCGCGAACACTGCATAGGCACTCCACTCGTACCATTCGAGTACGTTGCCTATCGTGCTGGCGAACAACGATTTCTTCCGTGAGGAAATATCCGGTGCCGAGCGGGTGTCGTGCGATGATCCGACAGTCATGGAGTGCCACTTTCGATCGAATTATCTTTCACAGGAACAGGTTTGAGTGCTGCACGTCGAATCTTCCCGGTCTGGGTTTTGGGAAGTTCGTCGATGATGTGGATGGATTTCGGACGCTTGTACGCGGCCAGTCGTTCACGCGCGAAGGCCATCAGTTCATCCGGCGTCGTGGTGGCGTCGCGCCGGAGTGACACGTACGCCACCACCGATTCCCCTTGATAGTCATCCGGCCTGCCCACCACAGCGGCCTCGAACACCGCTGAATGTTCGTAGAGGGTGTCCTCGACTTCCCTGGGCCAGACCTTGTATCCCGACACGTTGATCTGATCCTTGAGTCGGTCGACGAGATACACCCAGCCGTGTTCGTCGATGATTGCCACGTCGCCTGTGCGCAGACGTCCCTCTGGCATCGTCGACTCGGACGCGTCCGGATTGCGCCAGTAGCCCGACACCACCTGCGGACCCGAGATCTCCAGTTCCCCTGCGATTCCCGCGGCCGTCGGCTCCCCCGATGGGTCGAGCGTTCGTAACGTCACGCGCGGAAGAGGCAACCCGACGGACAGTGAACCGCTGGCCGCGTCCACCGGCGCGCGCACGCCGGGTGGCACGGCAATGACTCCCGCCGTGGTTTCGGTCATCCCGTATGCGTTGTGGATGTAGCAACCGAATTGGGACTCGAACGCGGCGACGGTGGCGGGCGGAATAGGTGCGCCTCCGGAATACAACGCCTTCACCGACTCGAAGTGGGCCCTCGTCGCACCCTCGGTTGCGGAGATCGCGTTGAACACCGTGATCGAACCGATGGTGTAGGTGACACGATGCTCGACGACAGCGTCGAGAGTGACTGCCGCGTCGAAACGATGCGCGAACACGAGCATGCAGTCGCGGATCAGGGCCACCGCTGCGTCGAGCATTGCGCCGGTGATGTGAAACAGCGGCGCGACGGCAAACACGACGTCGCCGTCGTCGAGACCGGCCCGTTCCCCGAAATCGAGGGCAGTCGCGAAGGCGTTCGCGTGCGAGATCTGCGCGCCTTTCGGCGGACCCGTGGTTCCTGACGTGTAGGCCAGTAGCGCGAGATCGTCCGGCCTGGGATCGAATTCGGGGAAAGATCGACCACGGTAGCGGTCGATCAGACCCATCAGATCGTCGTCGGGCCGGGGTGTCACGCGTGACGTCGACGCAAAGACTCGTGGGTCGTCGCGTGTCTGCAGGTCCAGTCCGCTGGTGCTCACGAGCAGTCGAATCGAACTGCCGCGCAACGTCGCCCCCACAGAATCGAGATCGTGTTCGTCGCAGACGAGCGCGACAGGTTCTGCATCGTCGATCAAGGTGCGAAGTTCACGGTTGCGGTACATCGGGTTGAGGATCAACGCGACCGCCCCGATCTTCCACAGCGCGAGGAACGTCAAGGCGTACTGCGGAATGTTCTGCAGATAGATGCCGACGCGATCGCCCTGTGACACTCCTCGATCGAACAGTGCGGCGGCAAGTGCATCGGACGCCTCGTCCACCTCGCGCACCGTGAGCACGGCGTCGAAGTACGCCAGCGCCGGCCGGTCCGGGGTGTCGGCGACTCGGCTACGCCAGGCGTCGAGGACAGTTGCAGGCCCGGTCGCGCTGTCGAGGGTCATGAACGGCCCTTCCGCTCGAGCAGACTTTCGGCCCATGCGGACCGACCGAACACTCGTTCGGTCTGCTGTCTCGATAGTGTTGCGGATCACAACTTTGGTGTCAACCCGGTGCGAACGCCCGGCCCAGTTCGCTGCGCCCTCTACGGTGATCGCATGACCTCGATCGGCGACTGGCGAACATACGAGGGCGCGGCACTGTCCCCAGCGCTGGCGTCGGCCTTGCGCATCTTCGTCGAGCAGGGCTACCACGGCACGTCGGTGCGGCAGATCGCCGCGGGTGCCGGCTTGTCGGTTCCCGGTCTGTATCACCACTTTCCGTCGAAGCAGGCCCTCCTGGTCGGCATCATGAATGCGTCGATGGACGAACTGTTGCACCGGACTCGATCGGCCATGGACGGGGCGGGTTCGTCGCCGAAGGACCGATTCGACGCGGTCGTGGAGTCCTTGCTGCTGTTCCATATCCATCGCCGCGATGCCGCGTTCGTGTGCTCCACCGAGATTCGCAGTCTCGAGCCGGCCAACCGCGCCGCCTACATCGCCAAGCGCGACGAAGAGCAACGACTGCTCGACGCCATCGTCACCGACGGAGTCGAGTCCGGGGTCTTCGACACCCCGCACCCCGCGGATGCTAGCCGGGCCGTCACCACGATGTGCATCGGAGTGGCCACCTGGTACCGACCCGATGGCCCGCTGACGCCGGCCGAACTGGTCGAGGTGTACCTCGATATCGCACGCCGAACGGTCGGTGCCGCGACCGGCAGAGGCACTGCACAGAGGACATGAGTTCCTTGACCGGAACCTGCGTGTATGCCAGTCTTCAAGGGACCGAGCGAGTGTTCGGTCGGTATCGACCAGGGAGTGCAGAATGGCCATCGACCTTACCTTCGACGCAGACGTCGAGAAGCTGATCGACCGAACGCGGACGTTCACTCGCGAATACGTGCTCCCGATCGAGGATCGGTTTCTGGGCAATATCGCCGACGCAGGCGGCGACGGCCTCCGGGTCGAGATGCAGTCCGCAGCCAAGGAAGCGGGCGTGTTCGCACCGCACGCACCCGTCGAATACGGCGGGCACGGTCTGTCGATGAGCGACCGCGCACCGGTGTTCGAGGAAGCGGGCTACTCCCTGTTCGGCCCCATCGCACTCAATCTCGGTGCACCCGACGAGGGCAACGTCCACATGCTGGCGCACATCGCATCGCCGGCACAGAAGGATCAATTCCTCGCCCCTCTCGCCCGCGGCGATCAACGATCTGCATTCGCGATGACCGAGCCGGCACCGGGTGCCGGCTCCGATCCCTCGGCCCTCACCACTGCGGCCGAACGGACCGACGGCGGATGGAAGATCAACGGACACAAGTGGTTCATCACCGGAGCCGACGGCGCAGGGTTCTTCATCATCATGGCCCGTACATCCGGAAAGCCGGGTGACCGAGGCGGAGCCACGATGTTCCTCGCCCCGGCCGACACACCGGGCATCACGGTCGGCCGTCATATCGGCACCCTGGACAAAGCCATGATCGGCGGGCACTGCGAGGTGTTCTTCGAGAACGTCTTCGTGCCCGACGAGAACGTTCTCGGGGCCGTCGACGAGGGCTTCGCCTACGCCCAGGTGCGATTGGGGCCCGCCCGTATGACCCACGTGATGCGGTGGCTCGGAGCCTCCAGACGGGCGCACGACATCGCCGTCGCCCAGGTGGCTAAGCGCGAAGGGTTCGGCGGCAAGCTCGGCGATCTCGGCATGATCCAGAAGATGGTCGCCGACAACGAGATCGACATCGCCGCATCCCGTGCCCTGTTGATCAAGGCCTGCTTCGAGCTGGATCGCGGCGGCCACGCGAGCAACGAAACCTCCATCGCCAAGACGTTCGCAGCCGAGGCCATCTTTCGCATCGTGGACCGCAGCATCCAGATGTGCGGCGGGCTCGGGGTATCGGACGACCTGCCACTGGCACGGCTTTCGCGCGAAGTACGTCCGTTCCGGGTCTACGACGGCCCGTCGGAAGTGCATCGCTGGGCCATCGCAAAACGAGCGGTCGGGGCAGCGAAGCGCGCCGCACAGGAGCAGTCATGAGTGACCTACCGGGCATGAACCGCGTTGCTCTGGAACGATTCCTGCGTGCCGAGGGCATCGATGTCGACGGTGAGCTGACGGTCGAGATGATCAGCGGCGGTCGCTCCAATCTGACGTACAAGGTGTACGACGACACCTCGACGTGGGTGGTTCGTCGGCCCCCGACCAGTGGCCTGACCCCGTCGGCGCACGACATGGCCAGGGAGTGGGCAGTGACCGACGCGCTCGCGTCCACCGCGGTGCCGGTGGCCGAGACCGTGGCCTTCGACCGAGAAGGTGCCGTACTCGGTGCTCCGATGACGGTGGTCCGTTTCGTTCCCGGGCGCGTCGTGCGCACACGCGAGGATCTGCGCGATCTGACCGACGAGCAGGTCGCCGACAACGCCGCCGAATTGGTGCGAGTGCTCGCCGAGCTGCATGCCGTCGATCCTGCGGCCGTGGGTCTCGAAAAGTTCGGTCGCCCCGACGGTTTCGTTGCTCGACAGGTAGCCACGTGGGCGCGTCAGTGGCAGACGGTGAAGACACGGGAACTACCCGACGTCGACCGACTTCACCGCGCCCTCGAAGCCGCGGTGCCCACCCGATCGGCGGCGTCCATCGTGCACGGCGATTTCCGGGTCGACAACACGATTCTCGATGCCCAGGACGTAAGTTCTGTTGCAGCCGTGGTGGACTGGGAGATGTCCACACTCGGCGATCCGTTGACCGATGTGGCGCTGATGTGCGTGTACCGGCAACCCGTGTTCGATGCCGTTCTCGGTGCCGACGCAGCCTGGACGAGCGACCGCTACCCATCGGCGGCGGATCTGGTGCAGCAGTACGCCGTTCGATCGGGCCGTGAGGTGGACAACTGGGGCTTCTACGTGGCGTTGGCCAACTTCAAGCTCGGTGTGATCGGCGAGGGCATCACCCACCGCGCACTGTCGGGCTCCGATACCGGTGCCGGAGCACGCAACGCCGCCGAAGCAACTGGAGAATTCATCGCGGCCGGCCTCCGAGCATTGTCGGCGGGCTGACCGCAGAAGCTGTTGCTAAGCAGCTTCTCTCATGATGCCGATGTGGCGAACGATTCCGGACAGCGCCGGAAGCTCCTGAGGTGCGGACCAGCCGTTCAGGTCGGCGCTGTCGGAGTAGAAGTACTTCTGGTTCGTGTAGTCGTCGTAGTACAACCGCCAGGTACCGTCGGGCAACTCGACGACGGCGGGCCCTTCCTTCAACGGGCCGAAATCGCGGAAGGTGAGGTCCCGAACGTAGGGACCACCCAGAGCGGGCGCGATCCAGTGTTCGATGACCTTGTTGCTCTCACCTTTGGTGAAGGCGTGGTAGGTCGACCCGGCCTTCACCACCGTGGTGTCGATGTGGTCGTTGATGATTCCCACCAACGGAACCGGCGAGCTCCACGTCGTCAGGCCGGGATCGGTCGCCGTCATGAGATACGGCACGAACCCTCCGCCGGCAGACAACGACACGATGATGCTGACGCGGTCGCCCTCGACGAACCACTCCGGTGCCCACGCCTTGGTGGTGAACGGGGACAGAGACGGGAGTTCCGAGGACCCCGCCGAGCCGGTACCCGCCCCGGTCCCGGGCAGCAGCAGGCAGCAGAACGGGATCGGAAGGTTCTGCAAGAATTCCCAATCCACCCGATTTGCGCTGCGCGCAAAGCCGATTTCCGCGCCGCCGCCCGTCGTATATGTCACGTAGTACATACCGTCGGCGGCTCGAAAGATGCTGGAGTCACGAACCACACCGGAGGGCGGCGTGTACGCGGCGGTCTCGACCGTGGTGAAGTCCGTTCCGTTGCTGGACTGGTACACGTCCATGTTGCGATCGCTGTCGTTACTGAAGGCCACCATGGTGTACGTGACCGCAGGCGCAGCGCTACCCGTCCCTGCTGCGCCGAACAGCAGTCCGACGGCGGCGACGAGCGTCATGGGAATGGCGAGGGTGTGCTTGCGCAGGGGCCTGATCACCGCTGAAGTATGTACGACGCACGAGCCCCACGAGTAACAACAGTGCACAGTCGTGCCTGTTCGTTACCGAACCCTACGACTGTGCCGAGTACTGAGACACCGGCTTGGCCTGATACATCTCGTGGTCGGCATCGTCGAGAATGTCCAAGGCAGTGCGAGAATCACCACTGCCGACGGTCACGCAGCCGATACTGGCGGTCACCGTCAGTTCTCGGTCTGCCGTCGTGATCGGGGTTGCGAGTTCCGCCCGGACGTCGTCCGCCTCCGACCCCACACAGCACGGCACCACAGCCACGAATTCGTCACCGCCGATGCGTCCGACGAATGCGTCGTCGGGCAGAGCCCGCGTCAACCGCGCGGCCACGATACCGAGTACGGCATCACCGACCGTATGTCCGTGCAGGTCGTTGATGGTCTTGAAGTTGTCGAGGTCGATGAACAACACCGCCATGGCATCCTCCCGACTCGACCGGGACAGCTCCTGGTCGAGCCGCGCCAGAATCAGCGGGCGATTGGGAAGCCCGGTGAGGTCGTCGTGTGTTGCCGCGTGTTCGAGCTTCATGCTCGTCCGATAGGCATCGGTGACGTCGACGAACGTTGCCACGATCGAGGGTGACGGGCCGCCGAAGTTGAGCATGGTCGCAGTCAGAGACAGCCAGAAATGTCGTCCGTCCCGACGACGTTCGACTCCGATCACCGACTGGCTCGGCTTCCCGGTTCTGCCGGTGACGGCCACGGGGTGCTCGAGTCGCCGAATGGGTTGCTGATCGGTGCCGTACACCCGGAACGGCAGCACAGCGGACTGTCCCGTCGTCGCCGATCCCACCTGGATGTCGAGGATCGTCTTCGCCGCGAGGTTCGCCGACGTGATGCGACCGGCGTGGTCGAGTACGACGACACCTGCCTCCAGCGATTCCACCACGGCGGTGTAATGCTCCTCGGCCCGGCGGACGGCACTCTGGTCGGCGCAGACCAACACCCACCCGTCGGGCATCTGGGCCGCGGAGACCACCATCGCCAACGCCGTCCCGTCCGCGCGCAGATGCGAGTCCCACAGCCGGCCGCCGGCCGCGAGGATGGCCACCGGGTCGCAGGGCACCCCCACCGCATTCGATACGGAGAGGCCGAGCACATCTGCTGCGCGCCGTCCGTAGACCGACTCCGCGGCAGGATTCCAACTGGACACGACCCCGTCGGAGGACACCCCCACGATGGCGTCGCTGACGTGCTCGACCAACGCGGCTTGGTAGTGCAGCGCCTTCTGTGCGGCCTTGTGTTCGGTGAGGTCGCGAAGGATGACCTGAAATGCAGGTTCTCCGTTCCACACCGTGCGGACCGAGACCGCCTCCATGGTCAGAGTCGATCCATCGAGGGCGAGTACCTCCGCCTCGGAGGCCGAACTGGCGGTTCCGTGCACGTCCAGGGCGGCGATGCGCTCGAGCATCGGCCCGATCGACGCGGCCGCGATGAAGTCGGTGATCGGACGGCCCACCACCGCACCGAGACTGTCGGCGCGCAGATACCGGAGCCCCGCAGGGTTGACGTAGACAAGGTTGCCTCGCCTGTGGACGACGATCGCGTCGGGCGAGTGTTCGATCAGAACCCGATAACGATCTGCGAGACCGGGCGACCCGGGATCGGCTTCGGGGTCGCCGACGACGTCGCGCTCCCCTGGGGCCATCTGTGGTCCTCGCGTTCGTAGGCGGTCTGTCGACACTCGATTCAACCACTTTTGTGGGCCGAGCCGGAATCTTCTGCACGGTTCGATGCTTATGTCCGTTTTCCGACTGGACCCAGTGCTTGTTTGCGGGGCTAAATCGAGGAACCAGCCGAAAACGGCTCGTACAACTCGAGAAGGAACGGGAATCGATCATGACATCTCACGGCATCGACATCAGTGGGATCGGCGCAGTGTCCGGCTACGGCTGGGGTACGGCCGCATTGTGGACCGGTCTGGCCAGCGGTAAGGCTGCCGCCACCTTGCACCACAACCGGTCACACCCGGGCCGCAACCCGGTGTGGCTTGCCAAAGTGCCCGACGGCGGACAGACCGACGACGGCACCAGCCGCTTCGGCCGCGCACTGCGCGGCGCCGCACGCGAGGCCATCGACGACGCACTCGCTCGGGGCTGGCGGCCCGGTCGGCGGGTCGGTCTGGTGCATGCGGTCGTCCTGGGTGAAGTGGACGAGTGGCGCAACTTCTATATGGAGGACGGCGGTGTGCGGCGGGTGCGCGACTACCTGACGCTGATGCCGTCGACCCCGGTATCACTGCTCATGCAGGAGCACGGCTTTCACGGCCCGGCGATGAACGTCTCGGCCATGTGCGCGTCGGGCAACGCCGGCCTTCTCACCGCCAAGATGTGGCTCGATACCGGCTTCGTCGACGACGTCGTCTTCGTCGCCACCGACCTGTCTCTGACGCCGGAGAACATCGACCATTTCGTCGCGCTCGGCGTCGGGGTGGTCGACGTGGAACCTCAGGAGGGCTGCCGACCGTTCCAGGAAGGTAGTCGTGGGTTCGGAATGGGCGAAGCAGCAACAGCTTTCGTACTCACCAACCGTAGCGATGCTGCGTACGCGCGGGTACTGGGCGGTTCGATGACTCACGACGCGTTCCACGCGACGTCCATCGACCCGGCCCTCACGCAGGTACGAGACTGCTTCGAAGCCGCCTTGACGGACGCCGGTGCCACGGCGCGCCAGGTGCGCTACCTCAATGCACACGGGCCAGGCACCGCTCAGTGCGATGCCGCAGAAACGGAAATGCTGGAGACGGTGCTCGGCTCACACGCGCAGGTGTATTCGGTGAAGCCGCTCACCGGGCATTGCCAAGGCGCGGCGTCGGCCGTCGAAACCATCTCTGCCGTCATGGGATTCGATCGCGGACTGGTTCCTGCGGCCCCACAGGTCTCCAACGGACACCCGCTGTTGCTCGACGGATTCACCGCAGCCGAACCAGGTCTGACGATGAAATCCTCACTGGGAATGGGAGGACACAATTCGGTGGTGGTGCTGGCTCCTGCGTGAGAGACGGTCTGCCGGATGGTTCGCGCGCCCGCACCGTCACGGGCGCGCGAGCCCGTTCAGATCGACACGCCGGCCCCACAGATTCCGCATTCCTCGAATTCGACGCGTTTCCACCGCGCAACCGGGACGAAGAACAGCGTGAATTGCTGGTACTGCTTCATTCTCGCCCACTGGGTCGTGTTGTGGCACCGCGGGCAGTTTCGCGTTGCGCCAGGGCCGACGTGTTTGCGCTTGCTGCCGAATCCGAAGAGGAGAAACATCGGACCAGCCTAGAGGTACGGGCACCGAGGGCGCTCGATTCCGATGCAACCGTGGTCGCCTACAAGGAAGACCCCTACCTGACGCCATCGATCGTCGCTACCCTGCAGTACTCGAGCCCCGAGCCGATTCGAGTACCGCCACCACGGCTCTGGAGCGTCGGATCCAGTCCGAGACCAGACGTCCGGGCACGTTCTGCGGAACCTGCGCGAGCCGAAGTGTCAGTGTGTGTCGACCGGACGGATCGCGGACCGGCAGCACGACCGATCCCACGTTGTACGTGCCGGTGTCGTCGAGCACCTGCGGCCGATAGTCGACCGAGGTGCGGCCGATCTGCGCTCTGATCTCGCGTTCCTGCCGCGGAGTCAGGCGGCCGGACTCGTATTGCTTGGTGGCCTGCCGCATTTCGGTGTACGCGTCCGATCCCGCCGCAGGAAGAAACGAGATCCCGTAACCGTGTTCACGAATGAAATCGAGCCGGTCACGATGTACCTGGGTCCCCTTGTCCGCACCCTTCAGCTTGTCGATCCAGCGGTTCTGATCGGCCTCGGGCAACGCGAAGACGTAGGAGTCACCGATCGGTGGCACGATCGGTATACGTTGAGCCAGAGCGGCATCGCGGTCGACGCCGGGTGCCGTTGCGGACAGCACCGTCGCCATTTCGTCGGCACTGACGGCCGTCAGGACCGACACTTCGCAGCCGATCTCGGCGGCGAGAGCGTCGACCTCGGCGCGCGCAGCATGGGCAGCGTGTATGGCCGGAAGAATTTCGTGGTCCATTCGAGCGAGCAGAGACGTGCACACGAAACTGCCGTAGCCACCCTGGAAAAAGATCAGCGGCGACACCGGGTTCGTGATGGCCATGTCCTGAACCTCGCACAGCACGATCCAGTGATCGCCCGCGTCCACGGTCTTCCAGATCGTCGTGTCCATCCAGCCGATCGCGTCGGTGAGCACCGGACTTCCGTTCGGTGATGCGTACCAATCGATTCCGGCGAATTTGTTCTCCCAGCGCTGCGCGATGGACATCACCTCACGTTCCTGATCGCCGCCGACGATGTTGATGCACAAGGATGAACAATCCTGCATTCGCGCAAAAGTACGCGACGTCTTCATCGGCATGAACGAGACGAGTGGGGGGTCGAGCGAGACCGAACTGAAGGTGCCGACGACCAACGCGAGCAGCTCCCCTGTCGGATCCGTGCCGGTCACCACCGCGACGCCCGTGGGATAGTGTCCCGTGACTTCTCGAAACGTTCTCTGCGTTTCCTCCGTGGTTACTGTGTGAGGCATGCCGATCTCCTGAGCATTGTCGACGGTGGACCGATTCGGTATTGCACCCAAATTAATTTCCCACCTGTTCTTACTGGTAGGCGGGAAACCTTTAGCCACACCGTCGGACAAGGACGTGCACAGCCCTCAGACCGTTACTCGCCATGCCAGGACGTCACGGACCAGTGTGCCGAGACTTTCGGCCTCCGTCTTGGCCTTGATGCGCGCTCGATGCACATCGACGGTCTTGACGCTGGTACCCAAGCGGCGTGCGATCTGTTGACTGGCCATACCCTCGACCACCAGCCGCAACACCTCTCGCTCGCGCGGCGTCAGAGCATCGAGGCGCCGGTGTACCCGGTCGCGCTCCGCACGCTCGGAGAACACACCGGACGCCAGCCGAAGTTGCTCTTGAACGACCTCGAGCATGCGCTGCGGCTCGTACGGTTTCTCGAGAAAATCGACGGCTCCCGCACGCAGCGCACGTACCGACATCGGAATGTCCCCGTGCGCCGAACAGAAAATGATCGGAGCCGGATAATCGCGTCGGATCAATTCGTCCTGTAGCTCGAATCCGCTCATGCCCGGCATTCTGACGTCGACGATGACCACTCCGGGCTCGGCCGCATCCATTTCCTCGAGAAATGCGGTAGCGGTCGGATAGGTGAGCGCCTCTATTCCGACACTCTGCAGAAGAAACGCCAGTGATTGCCTGAGATCTTCGTCGTCGTCCACCACGTGAACGACGGTGGGCTTCACGGTTTCCATGAGTTCCGAGCCTAGCTGTGGACGGGCCTCGGCACAGCGGAAGCCGCCCACCGATCGGCCGACGGAGTCGACGTGGTCGGTCACAGAACGATCGTGACGGTTTTCGCCTCGGTGTTGGCCAAGATTCCTTCGTATCCGAGCTCACGGCCGAGACCACTGGCTTTGACTCCGCCCCAGGGCAATTGGGGAGCAAGTGGGGACCATCCGTTGACCGCGACGGCTCCCGCCTGCAATGCCGCCGACACGGTGTGGGCCCGCCCCAGATCGGTCGTCCAGAGCGTGGCCGCCAGGCCGTACTGATTGTCGTTGGCCAAAGCGATTGCGTCGGTATCGTCGTCGAAGGGAACGACGATGCCCACAGGCCCGAAGATCTCTTCGCGGGCGATGGTCAGATCGTTGGTGCCGGCGAACACCGTCGGACGTACGAAGTGGCCGCGGTCGTTTCCGTCTGCGTCGCCGTCGGTACCACCCGCTACCAGGCGGGCACCCTCGGACTTGCCCTTCTCGATATAGCCGAGCACGCGGTTCTTCTGCTTCGCGTTGATCAACGGGCCCATTGTCGTCGAGGCGTCGAAGGGATTGCCGAGCACCTGCGCTCCGGCGGCCGCACCGAGTCCCTCCACTACCGCGTCGTACACGGAGCGGTGCGCGAAGATACGCGTTCCCGCGGCACACACCTCGCCCGAGTTGGTGAACAGTCCCATTGCGGCACCGCCAACTGCCGATTCGAGATCGGCGTCGCCGAAGATGATCTGCGGCGATTTGCCTCCCAGCTCCAGCGTGGTGCGCTTGAAGTCCGCAGCGGAGTTCACGAGTATTCGACGGCCGACGGCGGTGGATCCGGTGAACGACACCTTGGCTACGCCGGGGTGTGTCGTGAGCGCCTCGCCGGTAATCGAACCGATACCCGGAAGAACCTGCACGACGCCTGCTGGGAATCCGGCCTCCTCGATCAAACGCGCGAGATGCAGGATCGACAACGACGCGTCCTCGGCCGGCTTGACGATCACCGTGTTACCCGTGGCCAGCGCCGGTGCCAATTTCCATCCGAGGATCATCAGTGGGGCGTTCCACGGAATGATCGTGGCGATGACCCCGACTGGTTCGCGGCGGGTGTAGGCAAACGTGGGACGGCCCATGTAGCCGTCGTTCGGCAGGGTCTCGCCGTTGATCTTGTCTGCCCATCCCGCGTAGTAGCGAAGCGAGGCAACAAGATTGGGGATGAACATCATCTTGCCGAGGAAGAACAGCCCACCCATGTCGAGCGATTCGAGGCGGGCCA
The DNA here is from genome assembly GCF_014905595.1 of Rhodococcus sp. NKCM2511. Lineage (NCBI taxonomy): Bacteria > Bacillati > Actinomycetota > Actinomycetes > Mycobacteriales > Nocardiaceae > Rhodococcus > Rhodococcus sp. NKCM2511. Next base: position 1,309,507 of record NZ_BNHJ02000001.1, read on the forward strand.
GTTGCTCGGCGTCACGTTCGACCAAGTCGGCCAGCTTGTTCAACAACTGTCCTTTGTGCGATGGCGACACCGCGGCCCAGCTTCCGGTCGACGCGGACTGCGCTGCGCGGACTGCACGATCGACGTCTGCGGCGTCCGCCGAGGCGATGTCGGCGAGCTTCTCACCGGTCGCAGGATCGAAAGTCTCGAATGTACCGGCGCCGCCGCTGCTCCAGCCCCCGTCGATGAAAAGATCGGTGGTGAAATTCGATACTGCGGTCATGGCCGCCTCCTGTGCTGGTCGAAGTGAATGGTGCTCGATGACGAAAGGAAATCGATGCCGAAACCGGCATCGGTGATGCCGGCGATCACGCCGCGGGCTGCGAGGCGATCACCGCGGAGATCCACGACGCGCCGGCAAGAAGTTCTGCTTCCGAGTTCGGCGGTCCGATGACCTGAATTCCGAGCGGCAGGCCCCTGCCATCGGTCAGGCCGGGAACGGTGACAACAGGCAGTCCCCAGGCTTGCCACGCCCGGCTCAGTGCCGGATCCCCTGTCGCGGTGAGACCTTCGGGGGCAGCGCCCGGGGCCGCGGGCCCCACGATGACGTCGACGCAGTCGAAGAGACGCAGGATGTGCTCCCGCGTCTCGGCGACGGTGATGCACGCAGCGTGGTAGTCCGCGGTGGCGGTTGCTGCTCCGCGTTGCAACAGTGCCGTCAGCGGAGCGCTGAGTCGGTCGACATCAGCGAAGAGTACGCTCCGTTCGCGTGCTGCCTCGTAGGACATGACCACCGCATGGGCAGCGGTGGCGAGCGAAACGGCATCACCCGCGGGGAATGCCGACTGTCCGGCTCCATCCGCTCGAATCCCACGACCGAGACGGGCGAGAGCATCTGCCATGTCGGGCTCGACGACGCCGAGTTCGCCTGCGTCCCAGAGCAGTACCCGTGGCGGCGCAGACATACAACCCAGAACGACCTCCTGCCCGACGAATGCGGACCACGCGCATGCAAGGTCGCGTACCTGGGCGGCATAGAATCCGTGACTGTCGAGACTGGCCGCCAAGCCGGTCACGCCCTCGGTCGAATGCCGCCCCCGAGTCATGACCATCGACGCGACGCCGCAGTACGAGGCGGGTCGAGTCACCGATCCGGCGGTCTGAGAACCGAGAGCCAAGGGCACCTGCCCCGACGCCACCGCGGCTGCCGAAACACTCGACGATCCCCCCGGGGTGCGCGACGGATCGGCAGGATTGCGAGTCGGTCCGGGGGCGAAGAATGCGAACTCGGTCGAGACGGTCTTGCCCGCGGGCACGGCACCTGCAGTGCGCCATGCCTGCACTACGGCGGCATCGGCCTCGGCCGGCCCCCGCGCGGCATAGAGATCCGTTCCGCATCTCGTCGGGAGTCCCGCGACGTCGACGATGTCTTTGACTCCCAACGGAATTCCGCCCAGCAGGCCGGGCGGATCCTCGAGCTCGACCGGAGGCCCGTGCACTACCCATGCCGCAAGATCATCTTCTGTGTCGTCGATGCGGCGCTGGGACCGCCGCCATGCATCCTCTACGGTGCTGCGTCCGGCCCGTAGGTCGGCCACGAGATCGGCCAGCGACCACGGCTCGTACAGGGGAGAGCCGATGCTCATCGGTCGCCCCACACTGCGTCGGCTGTCCAATAGTCCATTCCACCGGCACTGACGAAATGTCGCCACTCCGAGACGCGCCGCAGTGATGGCTCGGCGCGCTCGGTCGCCCGATCTGCCGCATCCGGGCCATCGGCTCGGACCTGCCAATGCACCCAGTTCAGCTCGTTGCCCTCATGGTCGTGCACGAACAGGTCCACGTGTCGCCATCCGTACCCGTGAGTGTCGTTGTAGCACATCAGTGTCATGCGTTCGCGTGTGTCGTCCATACGTCGCTCTCCCGGATAGGTCCGGCTGCGCACTGCTCAGCAACCGAAGATCATGGGTCGACGCTACGAGTTGGGCGGTCGAACCGGAATGAAGAGTTCCTTGCCGACCCTGAAGATTTTCCCTACGCCGGCGGGCCCTGCTCGCCCGCAACAGCCGAGTCCCGATCGACCGTCGGGAGTACGAACCCGAACACCGAACCGCCCTCCGCGCCGGGGGTGTACCAGATGGAGCCGTGCTGCCTGGTGATGATCCGATAACTGAGTGCGAGACCGATCCCGCTGCCCGACTGCTTGGTGGTGAACGACTCCTCGAAAGGGTTGCGCTGCAGCCCTCTTCCTCGATCTGTCACGGTGAAGGCACCACCGTCCTCGCGGTTCCCGGTGGACAGGGTGATCGTGCGGTCCGGGAGCGCGCACTGGGCCATTTCGTCGATCGCGTTGAAGCACAGATTGATGATGACCTGGCCGGTGAGTACGCGTTCGCAGCGCACCCGCACCGGATCGTCGGCGAGCTCGAAGTCGATTCGGACGGAATTCTGTTCCGCGCGGAGGCGAATGAAGTAGAGACATTCGGTGACGACGGTATTGAGATCTACCGTCTGATCGATCTGTTCGAGGTGTCCGACGAACGTCCTCAGTGTGGAGACGATCGTTGCTGCCCTTTCGATTTGCCGATGAGCCGATGTGAGACCGTACTCCACGCGCGACGCGAGATGACCGTCGCCGGTCAGGATGGTCTCGACCCCCGCCAGAAAGTTGCCCGCCGCCGCGAGCGGCTGCCCCAACTCGTGTGCGATTGCCATGGCCATATCGCCCATGGCGTTGTACCGAGCCAGATAGTTCTCGCGCTGAAGTTCCAGCCCGCGCATCTCCTCGGTGCGCACGCGATCGGACACATCGTGCAGCAACATCAGATAGGCGCTGACCTCGTCCTCCTGCAGTCGCTCGACACTGCCGTCCAGCCACCGTGTTCTGCCTTCTGCGGCAAGCACTTCCAGACGGACCGAGGCCACCGGACTCGCGTCCCGTGCCAGGTCGCTCCAGGTGGATCGGCGACCGGCTACATGAAACGACGCGTACGAGGCGAGGGACCTGCCTGCCGGGGGTTCGACACTGGGATCGATACCCAGGTGTTCCATCGCGGTGTCGGTCGCGAATCCGATCGCGCCGGTCTCGTCGAGCACGAACGCGATCGTGGACGTATTCCTCGACAGTGCGTCGACGTACGTGGTGGTCAACCTCAACGCACGTTCGGTGCGCTGCTCGTTCTCAATGTCACGGAACTGCACCATCACTGCGGGGCCCTGGCGCAATTCGATCCTGGTCGCAATGGCGTCGGTCGGGATGATACGGCCGGATTTCGACCGATAGTGCCACTCGATACGACTGCTGCCGAATTCGACGGCCTCGTGCAACCACGCTCGTCCGACCACTCGGTCGTACTGCTGCGCAGAACTACTCATGTCGTTCGCCTTGAGAGGACGCATTTCGTCGAGATCGAATTCCAGCATCGCGCAGGCGGCGGGATTGGCCCACAGGATGCTTTTGGTCGCCCCGTCGTGCACGAGCACACATACCTGCGCGGCATTCATCATCTCGACGAAATCGGCCGGCACCAATTCCGGAACACGTGAGTCCATGGACATCTTCACGAGCGTATGCGCGGTGAACCGAACGATGTGCGGAAGGTTCGAATCTCACACCTGGACTGAAGAAATTACCTATACGACTGATGGACGCACCCCCTGCCGACCGCACTCTTTACCGATATTGGCCGCACGTGACTCGCATTACGGTCGAACCAACGAACAGGCCACGAGGCACGAGGCACGAGACCTTGCACAAGGAGACCGATCATGACCGTCACTCAGGACGCTCCACCCGACGCCGGAAGCACGGCCACTCTCGACGACGTGTTGGTCGAACTGGCTCAGCGGCGGACGGAGTTTCGCGACCAGCGTTTCGTCTCCCCCGACTTCGTGGCACGCCTCAAGGAAATCGGCATCTATCGGGCCGCCACCCCGAGATGCTTCGGCGGCGATCCGCAGGCCCCGGCGGACTTTCTGCGGACCATCGAGAAGATCTCCGTTGTCGACGGTTCGACCGGGTGGGTGGCGAGCTTCGGCTCTGCCTTGATCTACCTCGCCGCGTTACCGGTGGACACTCAGGCCGAGCTGTACGCCGAGGGACCGGATGTCGTGTTCGCAGGGGGCCTGTTTCCGGTACAGCCGGCGGCGACGACCGACCGGGGATTCCTGGTCGACGGGCGTTGGAAATTCGCAAGTGGTTCGATGGGTGCCGACATTCTGGGCGTCGGAATTCCCGGTGACGACTCGACCGGCGGAAAACCCCGAACGGCGTTGCTGCGCCCGAAAGACGTAAAGATCGTCCAGGAATGGGATGTCGTGGGTATGCGCGGCACCGGGTCTTTCGACCTCGTGGTGAACAAGGTCGAAGTAGCGCGTGAGTGGACCTTCATTCGCGGCGGCTCGGCGACCATCGACGAGCCTCTCTACCGCTACCCGACGATCGCCTACGCCGCACAGGTTCTCGCAGTGGTCGGTGCAGGCGTCGCCAGAAGCGCGCTCGACTACGCAGTGCAGGTCGGTGCCGGCAAGTCCGGCATCACCGGAGCCCCCAAGCTCGCAGACCGGCCCTACTACCGCATTGCCGTCGCCGAGGCGGAAGCCGCCTTGCGATCTGCGCGAGCGTACTTCTACGAGGTCACCGACGAGGTGTGGAGCGCGGTGCTGAACGGGCTCGAACCCACCGACGCTCAGAATGCTCACCTCCGTCTGGCATCGACCCACCTCGCCAAGATTTCGGCGGCGACTGCAGCGAAAGTCGTCGAAATCTCGGGCACCGGAGCCATTTACGCATCGCATCCGCTTCAGCAGTGGACCGGTGACGCACTCGTTCCTCAGCAGCACGCATTCCTGGGCCCGGCCGTTCTCGACGCCGCAGGCGCAGTACTGATGGGCCTACCGCCCACCGTCCCCGGCTTCAAATGACCCTCGAAGGACAACACATGACCACTACTCCGCTTCGCGTTCTGTTCTGTATCGGCATCAACCAGAACTTCTTCGATCTCCCCGAGTCCGGAGTGACAGCCGGAGACGTCTGGACTGCGTTCGTCGCCCTGTCCGACGGCATCAAGGGTCTCGAGGGTGTCGACTTCATCGGCGATATCGACGACGACGCCACGATGGTCGGCCCCTCGGATTCCTGGCCGTGGACGTGCTACTTGCTCGCCGATGTCGACTCCCACGACACCGTCAAGCAGGCGTGCAACTTCTTGCGGACGATCGAAGTCGGATCCAGCGACTGGAAGCTGTGGAAGTACGTGAAGATCGAGGCCCGCATCGGCCGCGCACTCACGCCCCGCACGTACTGAACCACCGCGTACTCATGCTCCGCCGAACGACGCTGCACAGCTGCGTCGTTCGGTGGCCACCACTGACAACCTCGACAACGTGAGAGCTTTGGAGATATCGATGACCGTGCACGACACCGTAGAGACAACACCGAAGTCCCCGGCGTCCGATCTGGTGATGGGCGATCGTGTCGCGGGTCGGATCTACACCGACCCGGACGTGTTCGACGAGGAGATCACCAAGATCTTCGAGAGCACCTGGATCTGGGTCGCTCACGAATCGGAGCTCCCGAAGCCGGGCAGCTTCAAATCCACTCACGTCGGCCTGCAGCCGGTCATCGTGACCAAGAACCGCAAGGGACAGATCAACACACTGCTCAACCGCTGTCGGCATCGTGGTGCCAGCATATGTGAGCAGAAGACCGGCTTCGCAAACGGTTTCACGTGTCCGTACCACGCCTGGTCCTACAGCCTCGACGGGCAGCTGCGCGGCATTCCGTACCCCGAGGGGTACGAGGGCGTCATCGAGAAGGGCGAACTCTCGCTCAGGAAACTGCGCACGGAGTCCTACGGCGGAATGGTGTTCGCCACGTTCGCCCAGGACATCGAATCCCTCGAAGACTTTCTTGGCGACGCCAAGCTGTGGATCGATCGATTCATGAAACAGGGCGGTGGCTACCCCATCAAGGTGCTGGGTACGCACCGATTCCGGTTCAACGGCAACTGGAAGATCCAGCTCGAGAACACCACGGACGGTTATCATTTCCCCATCGTTCATCGATCCTGGATGGCATCGGTCGACGCCGAGACGGCAGACATGATGTCGTTCATGACCAACCCGGAAGCCGTCACCCACGATCTCGGCAACGGTCACAGCGTCATGCAGATGGTGCCCGAGCACTCCGATCTCGATGCCGACGATGGATCCGAGCCGCTGCAGGCGCGTTTCGACGATCTCGTGGCCGAGCTGTCCGCTGCGGGTCTCGACGAGCCGGCGATCCGTAAAATCGTTCGCGCCATGCACGGCACCGGCTTCAACCTCAATCTCTTCCCGAACGTGTCGATGTCGGCTGCCTTCTTCCGTGTTCTCGAGCCGACCGCAGTCGACGCGACGACCATCGAGCATCTGGCAATCGGTCCCGACGGGCCGGCCGAGGTGGTGAATCCGGTCAACAGGGCGCGGTTACGAGTGCACGAACACTTCCAGGGTCCGTTCGGTTTCGGTACACCCGACGACGCAGAAGGATGGGATCGCGTGCAACGCGGCGCTCAGGGCGCTCCCGACATGCCCATTCTCGTCAATCGTGGTGCTGCTCGGGAGAAGCCGAGTGCCGAAGGATGGCCCACCTCGCACGTGACCGACGAAACCGGTATGCGCGCCGCCTACGCACAGTGGAAAGAGATGATGAGCCATGACTGATACCGCCGTGGAAACGCTGTCGATCGCAGACACGCGTGTGGTACGAGCCATCGAATTGATCTGGCGCGAGGCCGATCTGCTCGATCGCAAGCAATACGAGACGTGGAAGGGCCTGTATTCCGAGGACGGCCTGTACGTCGTCCCGATCGGCTCGACCGGAGACGACTTCGACAATCGTCTCAACATGATCTACGACGACGCTCGGATGCGTGACATGCGGGTGGTGCGGATGACCGAGGGGTACGCGATCGCCGCCGTCGACGCTGCGATCACCACCCGAACCGTCTCCCGTTTCGTCGTCGAATCCTGTGCGGACGACACTGTTCACCTCAGGGCCGCACAGATCGTCGTCGCGTTCAAACGTGGGAAGCACGATCTGTGGGCCGGCGACGTGGAATACCGCATCCGACTGGGAGTCGACGGCGCAGCGGACCGGATCGCTCTCAAGGTGATTCGGCTCGTCGACAGCGAGGACGCCGTTCCCGCAGCCGGATTCCTGCTGTGAACGCGCCTGTTGCTGTCGTCACCGGCGGCGCGAGCGGGCTCGGCGAGCTCATTGTGCGCAAACTTCACTCCACCGGTCACCGAGTCGCTGTCGCAGACATCGACCTGGAGTCCGCGAATTCGTTGGCAGCCGAACTCGGCTCTGCCGACTCGGTCCGCAGCTACCAGGTGGATGTCGGTGACAGGTCTGCGATCGAGCGTCTTCTGTCCGCAGTGATCATCGACTTCGGATCGGTCGAGGTATTGGTCAACAACGCCGCCAAGACACAGGCACGTCCGCTGATGGACATCACGGCCGAAGAACTGGACTCGGTCATGTCCGTCGGGTTCAAAGGCACCTTCACGGCCTGCCAGATATTCGGTGCTTACATGGCCGGCAACCGGTACGGCCGCATCGTGAACATGGCATCTTTGGCGGGACAGAACGGTGGAACGGCAACCGGTGGACATTATGCGTCGGCCAAGGGCGCGGTGATGTCTTTGACGAAAGTCTTCGCCCGAGAGTTGGCACCCTCCGGAGTGACCGTCAACGCGGTCTCACCCGGGCCCCAGGATTCCCCCATCGTGCGGAAGATCGTCGGCGAGGCCAATATCGAGTCCTACGCACAGACCATCCCCGTCGGTCGTCTCGGCGACCCGGCATTCATCGCCGAAATGGTGTCTCTGCTCGCATCGCCGACCGCAGCGTCGGTCACGGGTGCTTGTTGGGATGCCAACGGCGGAATCTACATGCGTTAGGAAGACGCCGTGTCCAGTGTCAAAGTTGTCGTAGCGCAGATCGTCGACGAAACGCCGAACATTCGTTCCCTTCGTCTCGTGCGCGACGGAGGGGGCGCACTCGGCCCCTATCAGGCCGGTGCCCACATCGACGTGACAGGTCCGACGGGCGTACTGCGGCAGTACTCCCTGTGCGGTCCCCCTGCCGAACCCGATTCGTTGCTCATCGCGGTCAAACGCGAGCTGGAGTCCCGCGGCGGATCCGAAGCGTTGCACCGGATTCGGGAAGGCGACGTCATCGAGATCAGCGAACCGCGCAACATCCTCGGGGTGGCACCGAACGCCGACGCCCATGTGCTGATCGCGGCCGGTATCGGGGTCACTCCCCTGCTGAGCATGGCGTATCAACTGCACCACAGCAGTTCCGATTTTCAGCTCCACTACTTCTCGCACAGTCGGGAGCACACCGCGTTTCTCGAGTTGCTGGAGGATCGGGCCGAATTCCGTGACAGTGTCCATCTCCACATCGGTCTCTCCCGCACACAGCAAAAGGCTGTTCTCGACGGGTTGGCCGGCTCCGTGAGCGCTTCCTCGGCCGTCTACACCTGCGGTCCGGAAGGTTTCATGGAGACTGTGGTCTCGATCTTCACACCGACGTTGGGGCCGAACAACGTTCATATCGAACACTTCGTCGCCTCCGACATCGACACCTCTGGTGACACCGGGTTCACCGTCGAAATGGATACCGGTGAGTCCTTCGAGATACCTGCCGACCGATCGATTCTCTCCGTGCTGGAGGAGAACGGCATCGAGGTGTTCAAGTCGTGCGAGGAAGGTATTTGCGGCTCGTGTGTGTCCGGCCTCCTCGAGGGCGAACCCGAGCACCGAGACAACTGCCTGTCGGCTGCAGACAAGGCCGCGGGCAACCAGATCGCGCTCTGCGTCTCGCGTGCGAAATCGAGCAAGTTGGTCATCGAGCTGTATTGATCGCAGCTGAACGGCCCACTCCCCCCGCAATGTCGGCGGGGGGAGGCCAGTCGGTATCACCCGCTTCGGCGCGAGGTCCGCACCATGCCCGGCACGCGCTACTGCTGCGCCCGCTCGTACACAGCGGTACCGCCGACTACGGTGCGCAGCACTGCCATTGCGGGTATGTCATGAGGGTCGACGGTGAGGAGATCACCCTCGATGACGGTCAGGTCGGCAACCTTGCCCACCTCGATCGATCCCTTCCAGTCCTCGGCGAAGTCCTGCCACGCCGCGTCGATCGTGTAGGTGCGGAGCGCCTGCTCCAACGAGATCGTCTGGTCCGGGCCGCTGACGGCCCGAGAGGCCTTGCTCTCGCGAAGAATCATCGTCGACAGCCCCTGTCGCCAACTGGGCATCGTGACAGGGGCATCCGAACTACTCATCAGTCGAACCCCTGAGTCCACGGCACTTCGATAGGGGAATTCGTATGCTGCCCTCTCGGTTCCGACGAACTCCGGCTCGAGATCAGCGATGGTCCATTTGATCGTCGGATTCATGTTGACGCCGATTCCTGCCTCGGCCAACCTGTCCAGCGTTTCTCGAGAAATGAAGTCGCCGTGAATCAAGTAGTGCCTCGGATCGGGTCGCGGGTGATCACGCTGTGCTGCGATCAGTGCGGCCGCCACCGTGTCGATCGCTCGGTCACCGGTGACGTGCACGCCTACCTGGTAGCCCTCGATATGGCCTCGTCGAATCATCTCGGTCACTTCTTCGACGCGGCGTTCGTCGGTTTCACCACCGACACAGAGCGATCCGCAGCCGCCACCCACATACTCCCCGTGCATCCACGACGTCTTGCTCAGCGGTATCCCATCGGCGAACACCTTGACGCCGAGCACCCGGAACATACGCGAGTCCGGGCCGGCCGGTGGTTCGATACCAGCCAGATTTTCTGCGAATTCCTCTGCCGTACCACTCATTCCGCACGGCAGCAGCAGTACGGATACGCGAATTCCGAGTTCGTCGGCGGCCGCCAGCTTCGCGTACGTGGCAAGGCCCCCACTGCCCATCGCACCTCCCGCAAGCGATTCTCCGCCGGGCCCCAGGGCGGGATCGGTGAAACTCGTGATGCCCTCGCGCTGCAGTGAGGCGATTGCCGATCGTGCGGCTTTCTCGCGTCGTGCGTCGTCGAGAAGTGGGAGGCCTGCCTGCACCAGAGTCTGCGCCCCCTCCATGAATATGCCGGTGAGCTCTCCCTCGGCGTTCCTCACCGCGCGGCCGCCCTCGGGAACGACGGTGTTCTCGTCGACACCCACGAGCCGTAGCGCAGCCGAGTTGACCCAGGACGTGTGCCGAGAGAAGTCCTGTAGGAACACCGGGTTGTGCGCAGACACCGCATCGAGATCCCAACGGGTCGGCGATCGCCCTGCTTCCCCCCGGCACTCATCGAGATATCCTTCGTCCCAGCCGGTTCCGATGATCCATTCGCCTTCGGGCGCGGCGTCGACGGCTGCCTTCACAGCTGCAACGACATCCGCGATCGACTGCACCGTCGGGTACGCCACGTCCAGGGACAACGGCGGAGTATCCAAGCCGAAGGCAATCCCGTGTAGGTGAGAGTCGTTGATCCCCGGTAGGACGGTGTTGCCCGCGAGATCGATCACCACGGTGTCGGGCCCGATGTGCGCCGCAACGTCGTCGTCGATGCCGACAGCGGTGATGACATCACCGGTGACTGCGACGAACGACGCAATACCGAAAGCGGCGTCCATCGTGATGATACGGCCGTTGATGTAGACAGAATCGGCGTCGGTCATGACATTCCTCTGTTCTTCGGTGGCCGGATCCGGCCACTGTGATCGTGTTCAGGACGTACGAGCCGCGCCTGCCGCAATCCGATTGCGCTCCAGCCGAACCGGCGCAGTCTCGGGAAGAATCCACAGGCAGGTCAGTGAGATGATGCAGGCACCGGCGAGGTAGTAGCCGATGTTCGAGGCATCACCGGTGAATGCGACGATCCGGTTCGCGATCAGGGGTGCAATGCCGCCGCCCAGCACCGCCCCGACATGGAACGCGATGCCCATCCCGGTCTGGCGTTGTTCCTTCGGAAACAGCTCGGTGAAGTACGTGTACATCGGGCCGAACAGGAACCCGGTGGCGGTGAACCCGATCATCAAACCGAGCACAACCGAGGTGACGGTGCCCCATTGGGCCATGTGGAAGATGGTGAGCACCGCCGCGATAGTGGCCAGCGCACCGCCCATCATCACCGGGCGGCGTCCGATCCGATCGGACAGCAGTGATGCAAGCACCACCGCCGCGCCGTGCAGTACCAACGCGGCGATACTGCCGTACACGATGTCGGTACGTGGGAGACCGAGCCCCTCCGGAGCTTCGGCAGTGGCGTACGACAGCATGAAGATCGCGAGCACGAAGGTCGTGGAGTTCAGCCCGACGTTGACCCCCGCCGCAAGCACGAGGCGACGCCAACTGCTCTTCACGACGGTCTTGAACGGCATCTGGGCCCGCACGGCCTCTTCCCCGCGCTCGGCCACCATCTGTCGGAACACCGGACTCTCGTGAACGCCCTTGCGAACCCACAGTCCCAACACCAGAACCAGACCGCCGAAGAGGAACGGCAGACGCCACGCCCACTCCTGCACCGTCTCTGCCGGCAACAGCAGAACCAATGCAAACGACGCGTTCGCGAGGATCGTGCCGATCGGGGACCCCAGAGCGGTGAAGACTCCGTAGCGTGCTCTTCGGTCGTCCGGGGCATGCTCGATGGCCAGCACGGCAGCGCCACCGGTCTCACCACCACGGCACAGTCCGTGAACGAGCCTGAGTAGAACCAGACAGACCGGGGCCGCGACGCCTACCTGTGCGTAGGTGGGGAGCACGCCGATGATCAGTGTGGCCGCGCCCATCCCGAGAAACGTCAACTGCAGGGCGCGGCGGCGACCGTAGGTGTCACCGACCCAGCCGAAGAGCACGGCCCCGAGCGGGGCCATCAAGAATCCGATGCCGAATGTGGCCAGACCCATGAATGTGCCGAACCATGCATTACCCGTGCGGAAGAACGTATCGGTGAACACGAGTGCTGTAGCGGTTCCGTAAATAGCGAAATCGTAGAATTCCAGTGACGTTCCGACGCCGCTGGCGAATGCAATTCTTCCCAGACTCGAACGCTTCGGCGGTGACTCGGCTTCGGTTGCAACTATCTTCTCGGACATCGGTATCGATCCTGTTCGGTTGGACGACCGCCGGACTGGAGAGTGATTCTCGCGGCGTTGTAGAGAACACTGTCGACCATCCCAAGAAGAATTTCAGCGCAACCGGGCCTGAATAAAGGTTCCCCTAGGCGGGCGACTCCACATCCCTATTGACATTTCGACCTCGATGCATCAGGGCTTCAACAACACCGACGAGCTGGGGAACGCTTCGGCGAAATGGTTCGGTAGCGGTGCCACGAACACGTTTTCGGTGCGAGTTCTGGAAATGAGCCACCGGCCTTCGACCTTACGAAAGGCGTTGTTGAGGCGGCTCGAACGCAACAGGCTCCTACCGTCGGAGAACAGCCAGGGCTGCATGTGAATCCACTGGCCTTCGGCCGTATCGCCGTCGACGTGTATCTGTTCCGAGGTGAGGTAGTGGGCGTTGAGCAACAACGCAGGATCGGTCTTTTCACCCCAGAAGCGGTTGAAGTGCGCCCGAATGGCATCCTTGCCTTCGGCGCGGCCGAATTGGCCGTCGTAGTACTCGCCCACGCCTTCCCAGACCGCGTCCTCGGTGTACAGGTCCAGCACCAGCTCGATTCGGCGAGCGTCGTCGTCCACGCCGAATTCGGGACACGGAGTGTCGCACAGGAACATGTAGCGAGCTTGGATGCGTCGAATGTCCGCCTCGGACTCGAGCACCTCGAGTCGGGCGGTGAGTTGAGCAATGGTTGTGTCGGTCATTCGATCTCCTCGGTAAACACCACGATCACGGACGGGTACGACTCGACGCTATGTCGACTCCGAAATCGGCGATATACGCAAATCCTTCAGCGTTGTCGGGCTCGTCCGTCACCCCCTGCGCTCCACCGCCTTTCGACCGCACACGAGAACGGCCGCCCTCGCATCCATCGGAGCGAGGGCGGCCGTAGTTACGCCGCGGTGTCAGCCGGCGATCATGCCGTGCGGGTCGATGACGAATTTCTGTGCGACTCCGCTGTCGAATTCACGGTAGCCGCGCGGTGCGTCGTCGAGTGTGATGACCGTTGCGTTCACCGCTTTCGCAATCGAGACTCGTTCTTTGAGAATGGCATTCATCAGTTCTCGGTGATAGCTCATCACCGGGCACTGTCCGGTGGCGAACGAGAGCGACTTCGCCCAACCGGTGCCGAGGCTGAGCGAGAGAGCGCCGCGTTGTGCGGCCTCGTCCACGCCGCCCGGATCGCCGGTGACGTAGAGCCCGGGAATTCCGATGCCACCGCCCGCGGTGGTGATGTCCATCAGCGAATTGAGCACCGTGGCCGGTGCTTCGTGGGACGAGTCTCCGCCGTGTCCGCGAGCCTCGAATCCCACCGCGTCCACCGCAGCGTCGACCTCCGGGACACCGAGGATCTGTTCGATCTGATCTTGCGGCGCGCCCTTGCCCACGTCGACGGTCTCGCAGCCGAACGTTCGTGCCTGCGCCAGCCTGTCGGCGTTCATGTCGCCGACGATCACCACCGACGCGCCCAGCAATTGTGCGCCGACCGCGGCCGCCAGACCGACCGGGCCCGCACCCGCGATGTACACCGTCGCACCGGGTTTCACTCCCGCGGTGACCGCGCCGTGATATCCGGTCGGGAAGATGTCGGAGAGCATGGTCAAGTCCAGGATCTTCTCCATCGCCTGATCGCGGTCGGGGAACTTCAGCAGATTGAAGTCCGCGTACGGTGCCATGACGTACTCGGCCTGGCCGCCCACCCATCCGCCCATGTCCACGTAACCGAACGCAGAACCGGGTCGATCCGGGTTGACGTTGAGGCAGATGCCGGTCTTGCGCTCCTTGCAGTTTCGGCACCGTCCGCAGGCGATGTTGAACGGTACCGAGCAGATGTCGCCGACCTTCAAGAATTCGACGTCTCGTCCGACCTCGACGATCTCGCCGGTGATCTCGTGGCCCAACACCAGACCCTCGGGTGCCGTCGTGCGTCCACGGACCATGTGCTGGTCGCTGCCGCAGATGTTGGTCGAGACGACCTTCAGGATCACGCCGTGTTCGCATTTGCGGCCGACATTGGCCGGATTCACGCCGGGGCCATCGGTCAATTCCAGGCCCGGAAAAGCGATGTCCTGAACCTCTACCTTTCCTGGTCCGGCGTACGTCACTGCTCTGTTGTCTGCCACGATTTCTCCTGTTCGACGGTGTCCGGCTGCGTTCGACAGACCGAGATCGCCTGCGCGACAGCTATTTTCATCTCATCGAGACGATCAATGCGCAGTGATGTGGCCTGCATCACACCATAGTATGCGCACCTACGAATACACGGTGCGTCGCCCGCCGCACGAAGCAATCCGGGGACCGATCTCACTCCCCGGAGCTATCGTCGACCGGTGCCCACCGACGACGATCACAACGAGACCATCACCATCGGACGTTCGCCCGGGGTGGAGGTGGAGGTACTCCCCTACGGCGCGACCCTGCAACGAATGTCGGTGACCGGAGGAGACGGCGAGCGCCGCGACGTTCTCGTCGGCGTGGCGGGCGAGCGTGAGCTTCGTTCGTCCACCGCCTATTTCGGCTCTACCGTCGGCCGGTACGCGAACCGGATCAAAGACGGCCGGTTCGAGATCGACGGGCAAGCGGTGCAACTGACGATCAACGACGGCACCAACCACCTGCACGGCGGAACCGACGGCTTCGACTCACGACCCTGGACGGTGATCGGGCGATCACCGGATTCGGTCGAGTTCGAGTTGATCAGCCCCGACGGTGATCAGGGCTACCCGGGTGAAGTCCGTGCGCGGGCCCATTTCTCCGTCACGACCGATCGCGTGCGGTTGGAGTCGACGGCGACGACCACCGCGCCGACGGTGGTGAACTTGACCTCGCACGCTTATTTCGATCTCTACGGACACGGCATCGACGATCACACCCTGCAGGTGTTCGCCTCGACGTACACCCCGGTCGACACCGAGGGAATCCCGACCGGTGCCGTCGATTCCGTCGACGGCACCGCGCTGGATCTGCGCAGGCCCGGACGGGTCGGAGACCTGGCCCGAGCCACTCATCCGCAGCTGCGGACCGCCCGCGGTGTCGACCACAACTTCGTCGTCGACGGTACGGGGCTTCGGCGTGCGGCGATCCTTAGCTCCGAGCGCAGTCGAACGACACTAGAACTGTGGACCGATCAGCCCGGAGTGCAGGTCTACACAGGCAACTTCCTGGACGGCAGCGACGTGTCTCGACGCGGCTCGATGCTGCGCCAAGGCGACGGCATCGCGCTCGAACCCCAGCTGTTCCCTGATTCACCGAATCACCCGAACTTTCCCTCTGCGGTGCTGCGACCGGGCCAGACGTACCGGTCCGTGATCGAGTGGAGATTTTCTGCACTTCGCGCTTGAGTGAGCGCTCACAAAATTTTGGAAATTAAACGTTTCAAGTCTTGACGCGGCCCGATGTTAACGCTCACACTGTGTTGCACACGTCACAGTGGAGTGGCGACATTGAGGAGATCACCATGGCGTCGAAGACAATTTTTGCGGCGAGCGCGCTCATTCTGAGTGGTGCGATCGTCCTGAGTGCGTGCAGTAGCGGAGGCGGCGGCGACGCGTCCGGCGGCGGTGACGGCGCAACGGTATTGGGCTTTTCCCAGGTCGGTGCCGAGAGCGGATGGCGCACGGCCAACACCACCTCCATCCAGGACGCAGCCAGCGCAGCCGGCATGGAGTTGAAGTTCTCCGACGCGCAGCAGAAGCAGGAAAACCAGATCAAGGCGATTCGCACCTACATCCAGCAGAAGGTCGACGTCATCGCTTTCAGCCCCGTCGTCGAGACGGGATGGGAGCCGGTCCTCCAGGAAGCCAAGCGCGCGAACATCCCGGTGATCCTCACCGACCGCTCCGTCGACACCACCGACGATTCGCTGTATGCCACGTTCCTCGGCTCCGATTTCGTCGAGGAGGGCAAGAAGGCAGGCGATTGGCTGGTGCAGAACAGCGCCACTGCGGACACCACCGGCGACGGCAAGATCAACGTGGTCGAGCTGCAGGGAACCACCGGAGCCGCTCCCGCCATCGACCGGGCCGAGGGATTCCGCGACGCCATCGGCGGCCAGTCGAACATCGCGATCACCGCGTCACAGACCGGCGATTTCACCCGTGACGGCGGCAAGCAGGTGATGGAGTCGTTCCTCAACTCCAATCGAGGCCAGATCGACGTCGTCTTCGCCCAGAACGACGACATGGGCCTGGGCGCAATCCAAGCCATCGAAGCAGCCGGGCTGGTACCCGGAAAAGACATCAAGATCATCACCGTCGACGCCGTCAAGGACGGAATGCAAGCACTGGCGGACAAGAAGATCGACTTCATCGTCGAGTGCAACCCACTTCTCGGACCGCAGCTGATGGAGCTCACGGACAAGGTCGTCAAGGGCGAGGACGTTCCCAAGAGGGTCGTCACCGAGGAGACCACCTTCACGCCCGACCAGGCGGCAGCAGTACTCGCCGACCGCCAGTACTGAAAGTCGACGCATGCATACCGACACCGTTCCCACCGCGGAGCCGATCACCAGCACAGAGCCGACTCCGCTCGTGGAGATGAAAGACATCTCGATCACCTTCGGTGCCGTCCGAGCCCTCGACGGGGTGTCGTTGCGGCTCTTCCCCGGCGAGGTGCATTCGCTGATGGGTGAGAACGGTGCCGGTAAATCGACGTTGATCAAGGCACTGACCGGGGTCTACTCGATCGACAGCGGAACGGTCACGATCGACGGAACCGAACACGAGTTCGCGACGCCGAGCGCGGCCCAGGCTGCAGGTATCAGCACCGTCTACCAGGAAGTGAACCTACTTCCGAATCTGACTGTCGCAGAGAACATGCTCCTGGGCCGCGAGCCCCGACGCCTACCCGGAAAACTGTTGGGGGCCATCGGCGGTATCGACACGCGAGCGATGAACCACCGTGCCAGAACGACTCTCGACCGGCTGGGCCTCGACATCGAGCCGTCGTCGGTCCTCGGGGACCATCCGATCGCCGTGCAACAGCTCGTCGCCATCGCCCGCGCAGTCGATGTCGACGCCCGCGTCCTCATCCTGGACGAGCCGACCTCGAGCCTGGACAAGGACGAGGTCGAAACCCTGTACTCCGTCATCGAACGGCTGAGGGAAGACGGAACCTCGATCGTCTTCGTGTCGCACTTCCTCGACCAGATCTATCGGATCTCCGATCGAATGACGATCCTGCGCAACGGAAAGCTCGTCTCCGAGCGCCTGGTCGCCGACACTCCGCAGTTCGAGTTGGTCGAGTTGATGATCGGTCGGGAACTGGACACCTTGCGCGAACTCGACAGCCGCGAGCCGGTGACGGTTTCCGACGAACAGACGCCCGTGGTGGAAGTGTTGGGCATCGGACGCAAGGGCGCACTGGAAGCAACTGATCTGCGTCTTCATGCGGGACAGGTCGTCGGCATCGCCGGTCTGCTCGGGTCCGGCCGTACCGAGCTTGCTCGCCTGCTCGGTGGAGCCGATCGATCGGACTCGGGATCGATCGAAGTGCATGCGACCAAGCACCGCATTCGCAGTCCACGCCAGGCCGCCGATCAGCGCATCGCCCTCACCAGCGAGGATCGCAAGGCCGACGGCGTGGTGGCCGATCTGACGGTGGCCGACAACATGCTGCTCGCTCTGCAGGCCAAGCGTGGATGGCTTCGTCCCATCCCCCGTGCCACCCGCACCAAGCTCGTCAAGGAGTACATCTCTGCACTCGACATCAGGCCCGCCGATCCGAACGCGTTGATGCGCAACCTGTCCGGCGGCAACCAACAGAAGGTGCTCCTCGCCCGCTGGCTCATCACCGAACCCGAACTTCTGATTCTGGACGAACCGACACGCGGAATCGACATCGGTGCCAAAGCGCAGATCCAAACCCTGGTGGCCGACCTGGCCGCGCGCGGAATGTCGGTGGTGTTCATCTCCGCCGAGCTCGAAGAGATCCTGCGCCTCAGTGACCGCATCGTGGTCATGCGAGATCACCGCAAGATCGACGAACGTATCAACGACGGTGTGTCGGTCGGCGACGTGCTCGCCACCATCGCAGCCGGGGTGCGCACCGACGAACCCGTCGCGGCCGCCACTTCGACCACCGACAGGAATGTCGCATCATGACCGAAACCCTCGAACCATCGGCCGGCGCGCCCGCTCGCGCACGTGCCGCCCTCGCCCAGCCGGTCGTCTGGCCGCTGCTGGCTCTGATAGCTTTGATCGTCGTCAATGTCGTTGTGACACCGGACTTCCTCGACATTCGAATCGAGAACGGTGGCCTGTTCGGAAATATCGTCGATATCGCACGCAACTCCGCGCCGCTCATTCTGGTGGCCGTCGGCATGACGCTGGTGGTGGCAACCCGCGGCATCGACCTCTCCGTGGGCGCAGTGGCAGTCATCGCTGCCGCCGTTGCGTGTACTCGCATCGTCGCGGCACCGGACGAGGGTGCCACCACGACGATGATCATGGCTGTCGTCTGGGCACTGGGAGTATGTCTGCTGCTGGGTCTGTGGAACGGCCTTCTGGTGTCGGTCTTCGGGATTCAACCCATCATCGCGACGCTCATTCTGATGGTCGCCGGACGTGGCCTGGCCATGTTGATCACCGACGGAAACATCACGACAGTCAACAACCCGGCCTTCAGCACGCTCGCGTCGGGCACGCTTCTCGGACTTCCACTGGCACTGATCATCGCCCTCGTGGTCGTGGCAGCAACCGCACTGTTGACCCGGCGGACCGCACTGGGGATGCTCGTCGAAGCCGTCGGAATCAACCCGGAGGCAAGCAGATTGGCAGGCGTCCAGTCGCGGACGATCGTCTGGACGGTCTACGTGTTCGCCGCGGTGTGCTCGGGAATGGCAGGTCTGATCATCGCTGCGAACACCAACTCGGTGAACGCGAACAGTCTGGGCCAGTGGATCGAGCTCGACGCGATCCTCGCTGTCGTCATCGGCGGTACTGCTCTGACCGGTGGTCGATTCTCCATCGCCGGCACCGTCGTCGGTGCCCTGCTCATCGGCACGCTCACGCGCACCATCACCAATGTCGGTATCCCCTCCGAGGCCAACTACCTGTTCAAAGCGGTCGTCATCATCGTGGTCTGCCTGTTGCAATCACCACGAGCCCGCGCATCACTGCGGACGTGGTTCCGCACCGACTCCACCAAGGCGGTACGACCGTGAGCGACCTCATGACTGCTCCCCCCACGACCACCGCGGCAGCACCGAGCACCGCGCCCTCGACCTGGGACCGCGTGAAGCGGTACTCCCCACCGTCTCGGTTTCTGCCGGTCATCGCCACGTTCGCGCTGTTCGTCGGTCTGTTCGGACTCGGCGAATTCCGCTACAGCGGCTTCGCCGATCCACAGGTGTTCCTGTCACTGCTGATCGACAACTCGTTCCTCATCGTCCTCGCGGTAGGGATGACCTTCGTCATCCTCACCGGCGGAATCGATCTCTCCGTCGGGTCCGTCGTCGCACTGTCGACGATGATCGCAGCGCGCACACTGCAATTGGGCTGGCCACCGCTGCTGGTCATGGCCGTGGTGTTGCTGTGCGGTGCCGTGCTCGGCACCGTCATGGGTGCCCTCATCCACTATCTGCAGATTCAGCCGTTCGTCGCCACACTCGCGGGGATGTTCCTCGCCCGGGGCCTGTGCTACATGATCGGTGTCGAGTCGATCCCGATCACCGACGACACGTTCTCCTCGATCGCATTCGCCGTCATCGAACTACCCGGCGGCTACACCATCACCTGGAGCGTGGTGATCGCGCTGGTCACGGTGGCGATTGCTGCATACGTGTTGGCCTGCACTCGTTTCGGACGTTCGGTCTACGGCATCGGTGGCAACGAAGCGTCCGCGCTGCTGATGGGGCTCAAGGTGGCGGCCGTGAAAGTCGGCGTCTACACGATCAGCGGATTCTGCGCAGCGCTCGCCGGCCTACTGTTCTCCTTCTACGCACTGTCGGGCTACAGCCTCAACGCCGTCGGCATGGAGCTCGACGCTATCGCCGCGGTGGTGATCGGCGGAACGCTGCTCACCGGCGGGCGCGGGTACGTCCTCGGATCGCTGGTGGGAGTCCTGATCCTCGGTGCCATACAGACTTTCATCGCCTTCGACGGAACCCTGAGCTCGTGGTGGACGCGAATCACGATCGGAGTGCTGCTCCTGGTGTTCGTTCTCGCCCAACGTCTGCTGACGGCGAGAAAGAGGTGACCAACACAGGGATCGACGGTAAGGCACCCGTCATGACCGACGTCGCCCGATTGGCCGGGGTATCCCATCAGACGGTCTCGCGGGTCATCAACGGCCAGAACAACTTACGCCCCGAAACCCGCGACCGGGTACAGAATGCCATCGATCAACTGGGCTATCGTCCCAATCGTGCCGCCAGGGCGTTGGTCACCAAACGGTCCGCGTCGATCGGAATCATCGGCTCCAAAGGCGGGTTCTGGGGGCCGAGCACCACGCATCGCACCGTGCAGAGCGCGGCACGTGATGCCGGATTCTCCGTCAGCGCAGTCAGTCTCGCAACGCTGACACACGACGAACTCGTCGGCGCACTGCATCACCTGCACGACCAGGGCGTCGAGGGCATCGTGTTGATCGCCGCCACCGACGACGCTGTGGCAGCGGCTCGTTCCGAGGAGTCCGTGGTACCCGTCGTGGTCGTCGAAGGTGACCCCACCACCTCGACCTGGACCGTGGGCATCGATCAGGTCGGCGGCGCTCGATTGGCCACCCGACACCTGATCGAGGCAGGCCACGAACGCATCGTGCATCTGTCCGGACCGCAGGGATGGACCGAATCCCGCGGCCGTGAACAAGGGTGGCAGGATGCGCTCGACGAGGCCGGGCTGGCGTGGACACCGGTCCTGCGCGGCGACTGGTCCGCACGCAGCGGCTACGAGAACGGGCTCCGCCTCGCCGAGGACCACACCGTCACGGCCGCATTCTGTGCCAACGACCAGATGGCCCTCGGCTTGCTGCGCGCCTTCCACGAGAGCGGCCGCCGTGTGCCCGAGGACTTCGCCGTCGTCGGATTCGACGACATCCCCGAGGCTGCTTTCCTGATTCCACCACTGACGACGGTCCGCCAGGACTTCACCGAAGTCGGCAGACGCGCGATCGACGTCCTGCGCGCGGCACTGGACAACACTGCCGCGCCCGAGGCGTCCATCGATCCTGAACTCGTCGTTCGATCGTCCAGCACCACTGCACCGAAACCGACCACAACCGTTGCACCGCAACAAGGAGAATCGCATGTCCAATGACCGCTACACGGTAGGAGTGGACTACGGCACTCTCTCCGGCCGTGCCGTAGTCGTCCGTGTGTCCGATGGTGCCGAAATTGCATCTGCCGTACACGAATACAGTCACGCCGTACTCGAGGAAACCCTGCCCGGCAGTACCGTCCGACTACCCGACGCGTGGGCTCTGCAGGTGCCGGACGACTATCTCGACGTCCTACGCCGCGCCGTCCCCGCTGCGATGGCCGCCGCGGGCATCGAGCCGGAGCAGGTGGTGGGCATCGGGACCGACTTCACCGCATGCACCATGGTGCCGACCTACGCGGACGGCACGCCGCTCAGCGAAGACCCGCGGTTCGTCGATCGCCCACACGCATACGTCAAACTGTGGAAACACCATGCGGCGCAGGGACAGGCCGACCGGATCAACGAACTGGCCGCCCGTCGCGGAGAGAGCTGGCTCCCCCGCTACGGCGGCTTGATCTCCTCGGAATGGGAATTCGCCAAGGCGCTGCAGATTCACGAGGAGGACGCCGAGATCTACGAGGCCATGGACCGGTGGGTCGAGGCGGCCGACTGGATCGTCTGGCAACTGTGCGGAAATTACGTGCGTAATGCCTGCACCGCGGGATACAAGGGCATCTATCAGGACGGCAAGTATCCTTCCGTCGATTTCCTCACCGAGCTCGCGTCCGGGTTCGGTGGGTTCGTGGCAGAGAAACTCGACCAACCGCTGGGCGAGTTGGGCTCGCGTGCAGGCACGTTGACCGCCGAGGCCGCGGCATGGACGGGATTGCCCGAGGGGATAGCCGTCGCGGTCGGCAACGTGGATGCGCACGTCACGGCCCCGGCTGCGGGTGCCGTCGAATCGGGCCGCATGGTCGCCATCATGGGAACATCCACCTGCCACGTCATGAGTTCGACCGTGTTGAACGACGTTCCGGGTATGTGCGGCGTCGTCGACGGCGGCATCGTCGCTGGGTCGTACGGGTACGAGGCCGGCCAGAGTGGGGTCGGCGACATCTTCGGGTGGTTCACCCGCACCGGAGTTCCCGCGTCCTACAGTGAAGCGGCAACTGCCGCAGGCGAGTCCGTGCACGAATACCTGACGCGGCTCGCGTCGGCCCAAGAGGTGGGCGAGCACGGTCTGGTCGCGCTCGACTGGCACAGCGGCAATCGGTCGATCCTGGTCGATCACGAACTGTCCGGCCTGGTCATCGGATCGACGCTTGCGACGCGGCCCGAGGACACCTACCGCGCACTGCTCGAGGCAACGGCATTCGGCACCCGCGTCATCGTCGAGACGTTCCGCGACAGCGGCGTTCCCGTCGAAGAATTCGTCGTGGCGGGAGGTCTGGCCCGCAACCCACTGCTGATGCAGATCTACGCCGACGTGCTACGTATGCCGTTGTCCGTCATCGCGTCCGCACAGGGCCCCGCCTTGGGCTCCGCCATCCACGCGGCAGTGGCCGCAGGCTGCTACCCGGACGTGCCGGTGGCGTCGAAGTCGATGGGCAAGGTCCGCCGCGGTGCATTCGTTCCGGACGAGTCCCGCTCGGAGGCATACGACTCGCTGTACGAGATCTACCTGGAACTGCACGATCGCTTCGGTCGGGACGTACCGACCATGCGCCGGCTGCGATCACTGCGTCGCGCAGCCCTGACGAGGAAGCTGGAAGCGAAATGACAGTTGTCGACGATGTTCGCGAGGTCGTCGAGGAGATTCGCAAGGACGTGTGCGCACTGCATGCGGAACTGGTGCGCTACGGTTTGGTCGTGTGGACGGCGGGCAACGTGTCCGCGCGCGTTCCCGGTCGAGACCTCATGGTCATCAAGCCGAGCGGCGTCTCCTACGACGACCTGACACCGGGCAACATGGTGGTGTGCGATCTGCACGGTCGAGTGGTCGAAGGAGACCACGCGCCGTCCTCGGACACCGAGGCGCAGGCATACGTCTATCGGCACCTCGACCATATCAACGGTGTGGTGCACACTCATTCGCCCTACGCGGTGGCGTGGGCCGCACGAGGAGAACCCATTCCGGTCGTGACCACGATGTGCGCCGACGAATTCGGCGGCGACATTCCGGTGGGTCCGTTCGCCGTGATCGGCGACGACTCGATCGGGCGCGGCATCGTCGACACCCTCGCAGGCAGCCGCTCTCCGGCAATACTCATGCAGAACCACGGCGTCTTCGCCGTTGGCCCGTCGGCCCGATCTGCGGTGAAAGCGGCGGTCATGTGCGAGGACGTGGCCCGATCGGTGCACCTGTCATATCAACTGGGACAACCACTTCCCATCCCCCGCGCGTCGGTCGACGCACTCTACGACCGCTACCAGAACGTCTACGGCCAGCGCTGATCAGCGCCACATTTTTCCACGGAAGGTACATTCTCCATGTCCGAAGTATGGTTTCTCACCGGCAGCCAAGGCCTCTACGGTCCCGAGACGCTCGAGCAGGTAGCAGTCCAGTCACGGGAGATCGCAGACAAACTCGACGGCGCACTACCGGTATCCGTCGTCTGGAAGCCGGTGCTGCTCGACGCGTCCGCGATCCTGCGGTGCATGCGCGAGGCCAACGCCGCCGAGGACTGCATCGGCGTCGTCACCTGGATGCACACTTTCTCGCCGGCCAAGATGTGGATCGCAGGCTTGGACGCGCTCGATGTTCCACTGCTGCACCTGCACACGCAGGCCGGAATGTCGTTGCCCTGGTCCACGATCGACATGGAGTTCATGAATCTGAACCAGGCTGCGCACGGTGATCGCGAGTTCGGGCACATCGAGTCCAGGGTCGGCGTACTGCGCACCACCATCGCGGGCCACGTCGACAATCCGTCGGTACGGACGCGGGCGGAGCAGTGGGCGCGCGCGGCACTCGGCCGGGCCGAATTGCGTTCGCTGAAACTGGCCCGCTTCGGCGACAACATGCGCGACGTCGCGGTCACCGAGGGCGACAAGGTGGAGGCGCAGCTGCGGTTCGGCGTCTCCGTGAACACCTACGGCGTCAACGATCTCGTGGACGTGGTCGACAGCGTCAGCGAGTCGGCCGTCTCGGAACTCGTCGACGAGTATCGGTCGCTCTACGACATCGCACCGAGCCTCGACAAGGACGGGGATCGTCACGACTCCCTCCGCTACGGCGCACGCGTCGAAGCGGGAATGCGGCAGTTCCTCACCGACGGCGGGTTCAAGGCGTTCACCACCAATTTCGAGGACCTCGGCGGCCTGCGTCAGTTGCCGGGATTGGCGGTGCAGCGACTGATGGCCGACGGTTACGGCTTCGGCGGCGAGGGCGACTGGAAGACGTCGATGTTGTTGCGCGGCATGAAGGTGATGGCCGAGGGACTGGAGGGCGGTACGTCCTTCATGGAGGACTACACCTACCACCTCGTCCCCGGTGAGGAGAAGATCCTCGGTGCACACATGCTGGAGGTGTGCCCGTCCATCACGACGTCTCGCCCCACACTGGAAATTCATCCACTCTCGATCGGCGGCCGCGAGGATCCGGTGCGGCTGCGATTCACCGCCGATCCGGGGCATGGCGTCGTCGTCGGACTGTCCGACGTCGGTGAGCGATTCCG
This sequence comes from Rhodococcus sp. NKCM2511, assembly GCF_014905595.1. Taxonomy (NCBI): domain Bacteria; kingdom Bacillati; phylum Actinomycetota; class Actinomycetes; order Mycobacteriales; family Nocardiaceae; genus Rhodococcus; species Rhodococcus sp. NKCM2511. Next base: position 1,334,450 of record NZ_BNHJ02000001.1, read on the forward strand.
ATTGACGGCCAACGTGATCGACGTGGTCGAGCCCGACGAGGCGCTGCCGAAACTACCCGTGGCATGCGCAGTGTGGAAACCGCAGCCCTCGCTGTCGGTGTCGGCCGAATCGTGGTTGACTGCAGGCGCACCCCACCACACGGTGTTGAGCACCGCCATCGGTCTGCCTGTGCTGGAGGCATTCTCGGACATGATCGGTGTCGAGCTGCTCGCTATCGATTCCGGCACCACGACGCGTGGGTTCCAGCAGACTCTCCGATGGAATGCGGCCTACCACCGACTCGCAGCGAGGTTGTGAGTCCGGGCCGCCGCGGCTACGGCCGCGGCGGTCAGCCCAGACCGAAAGCGACGAGAAAACCCGCGGCGGTGGCCATTCCCACCCACCAGCCGCCGTCTCGGTACGCCTCGGGCATCAACGAATCGGCCAGCACCGCCAAGGTCGCACCGCCGGCGAATGCCTGCACTGCCGATATCCCGGTAGCAGGGATGACGTCCGAGAGCAGGAACCCCGCCACGGTCACCAGTACCAGGACAACCGCAGTCACACTCCATAACCCGAGGGCGCGGGCTCGGCCGAAGTTGTGTTGATCTCGCATCAGAGCGGCACCGCCGACAGCCTCGGGAACATTGCCGACGGCGACGGCGACGAGGAGCACGAGGCCACCGCCACTGGTCAGTGACACACCCAACGCGGTGTTCTCCGGAACGCCGTCGAGCACTGTTCCAAGCATCAATGCCCACCCGATTGCCGCCGGCCCCAGCCGATTCTCGATGAGGTGGTTCGCGACCACGTACACCCCCGCACCCGCGAACAACGCAGCACCGGCGGTGATGATGCCGGATTGGGTAAAGGCGGGCTCGAACAATTCCGAGGACACCGCCGCGATCATCGTGCCCGCGCCGAACGCCATCATGGCCGCGAGTACTCGTTTCGGTAGAGACCAGCACAGGCCGACAGCGGCCCCGATCACCAACGGCAGGGCCGTTCCGGCCCCGTACAGTGCTGCTCCGAACGCATTCACGCGTGCCTCACTCGGTCGAACGAAGACTGCTCGGTCACCCACTGTGGATGTCCGGAGCGACCGAGATACAAACCGTGCACGGCCGTCTAACCGTGTCGAGCGCGGTATTCCTCTTCGGCCCCGGGGTGCAGAGGAATACCGCCCGTCATGACCAGTGAGCGTGCGTCGAGAAATTGGCTGCCGATCGCTTGCCCGGGGACCAGGGCCGACGATCGGTCGAGCAGAACGCTCACCAGTGCGGCGACAACTCGGTTCGGCACATCGGGGTGGGCCAACAGCAGATTCGGAATTCCGACGGTCGTCACCTCCGGGTGCGAGCCGTACACGTTCGCCGGAACCGGGACCGCCTCGTACGCGGTGCCGAACGCCCGACGCAGGTTCGGAACGAGACTGCCCAATTCGAGCAACCGGATCTCGCTACTCGGCTCGGCGAAAGCCGGGGTCGGCAATCCACCCGCCCACATCACCGCGTCGATCTCGTTGTCGGACAACGCGGTCGCAGCCGCCTTCATCGACAATTGAACTTCACGAACTGCATCCGGTCCCGAGACGCCGGCCGCGTCGAGGATCCGATGCGAGAGAACCGTCGCCCCCGATCCGGGCGCGCCGGTACTCACTCGTCGTCCCCGTAGATCGCTCGCTGCGAGGATGGTCGAGTCCGCCCGCACAGCGACCTGAAAGTAGTTCTCGTAGACACATCCGACCGCGGCCAGGTCGGTACTCGGGTGGCTGTAGGCGGCGTCGATCAGCGTCATCGCCAGTTCGGCACGACCGGAGATCAACGCGTCGAGGTTGTCGAGAGAACCGGATGTCGTGAGCGGCACTACCTCGACCTCCGACAGTCCGGCAGCCGCGTCGGACAGCAAGCCGGAGAACTCCCAGAAGAAGCCGCCCACCTCGCCCGCCGCCAGGCGCAGTTGCATCGGCGGGTCCGTGGCACAGGCTCCCATGGCCACCGCGGTCAGCGACACGACACCGGCCCGCAGAGCTGTTCTTCGGGAGAACAACGCAGCGGGCCGGAGCATGTCACTCACTGTAAGTCGTCACAGGTCACGCGAAGGCCTTGCCCTGCTCCCTGTCGAGGACGGTCTCGGTCTTGTTCCGCAGCACGAAGATGTACACCAGGAGCGAGATACCGATGACGACGGTCACGTACAGAATGAACCACCCGACGTGCCCACCGTTCTTCGCGGCCTGGTAGATCAACGGAGCGGTACCACCGAACGCGGAGTTCGCCAGCGCGTAACCGAGGCCGACTCCCAAGGCGCGGATGTGCGAGGGGAACAATTCGGCTTTGACGATCGCGTTGATCGAGGTGTAGCCGGTGAGGATGACGTAGCCGACGCAGACCAGCGCCAGTGACTGCACCACCGACGTCGCCGACGGCAGATACGTGATGAGCACGTAGGTGTAGAGCACGCCACCGACGCCGAAGAAGACCAGCAGAGGCTTGCGTCCCACCTTGTCACTGATCAAGCCGCCGATGGGCTGCAGCAACATCAGGAAGATCAGCCCGAACAGGTTGATCCAGGTCCCGGTCATTCCGCGGTCCTCGTACGCTGCCTTGATCATCGAGGGTGCGTTGACGCTGTAGGTGTAGAACGCGATGGTGCCACCGGCGGTCACCATGAAACAGATCAGCAGAGCGCGCCAATGCTTTCCGACCAATTCCTTGAGAGATCCGGACGCCTGATCGGCACCACTACGAACTGCCTCGAGCTGATCCTTCGTCAGGGACTCGTCCATGCTGCGGCGCAGCCAGAAGACAACCACTGCGGCGACGCCACCGATGAAGAACGCTATGCGCCAACCGAAGTCCTCTATCTGCTCCCGCTCGAAGAAGACCTGCATGAGCAGCAGCGTGACCTGCGCCAGAACGTGGCCACCGATCAGCGTGACGTACTGGAACGAGGAGAAGAATCCGCGACGCTCACGAGTGGCGGCCTCGGACATGTATGTCGCCGACGCTCCGTACTCACCACCGGTGGCGAAGCCCTGCACCAGACGGCACAGAATCAGAATGACCGCGGCCCATACACCGATGCTCTCCCGGCCGGGGGTGAACGCGATGACCATCGAGCAGGCCGCCATCAGCGAGACACTGAATGTCAGTGCAGCTCGGCGACCGTTCCGGTCTGCGTAGCGTCCGAAGAACCACGAACCGACCGGACGCATCAGGAACGTGACCGCGAAGATCCCGTAGACGTAGATGGTCGAATTCTTGTCCGCCGAATCGAAGAACTGATTCTCGAAATACGTCGCGAAGACGGTGTAGACGTACACGTCGTACCACTCGACGAGGTTGCCCGACGACCCACGCAGTGTGTTGTAGACGGCGCGGCGGGTGGCTGCGGGAGACGAGACCGGCGGGTTCGCACGAGACGAACCAGCGGTCGAAGTGGCCTCGTTGGCCATGGGCAGGTCCTTCCACAGATAGCTTGCGGGTGGGTCGCCGAACGCGTGACGGCAACCGAAGTCCTTCTACTGTGACCCCCAGCACAGCGAGAACCAAGCTGTTTCGCGTTTCCTAACACTCCCTTAGGACAAGGACCCGCTCGAGCCGTGACGCGGGAGCAGCATTCGGACGATCAAACCGGACGGTCGATGAGCGTCGACCTCGAGGCGTCCTCCCACTCGTTCGATCAGGGCCGCGACTATTGCCAGGCCGAGCCCCGTTCCGGTCCCGTGAGCACTAGATGCCCGAAAGAACCGGTCCGCGATCATCGGTAATTCGGCAGCGGATACACCCGGGCCGGTGTCGGTGATCGACACCACGACGTGATTGTCGCCGGCTCGGCAGTCGATGTCGACATCCGCTCCCGAACCGGCGTACTTGGTCGCGTTGCTCAGGATCGCGTCGAGCATGCGCACCAGGTCTTCCTCCGGTACCGCAGCAGTGTGATCGGCTCCCGGGTCGGGATCCGCGACATGGACGGTCAGCCCGGCCACTGTCAGTGCGCTCGACCAGAATCGGACTCTGTCGGTGAGCACGAACAGTACGTCGCACGCGGTCTCGCGATGCAGGACCGGCGTCTCGGCAGCAGCGAGAACGAGAAGATCCTCGACGACGGAGTCGAGCCGATCGACCTCCAGTGTCGTTCGCTGGTGCGCTTCGGCGACCGATTCGGGCACCCGCATTCCCAACACGTCCAGTCGAATCCGTAATGCCGCCAGCGGGTTACGCAACGCGTGAGCGGTGTCGGCCACCAGACGGCGCTGCGCAGCGGTCGCGTTCTCCACATCGTCTGCCATCGCGTCGAACGCACGCGAGAGCGCTCGAACCTCGGGCGGACCGACGTGTGCGTCCGACTCGAGACGTGGCGAGTCGTCGAGAGGCCGGCGATCGTGAAAGGCGTCGCCGAACGATTGGACTCGCATCGACAACGACGTCAGTGGACGAACGACCCAGCGCGACAACGCAGCTGCGATCAGCGCCACCGTGGCCAAGATCAGCAGCGCACCGACAGCGATCACCGCCCACCCGATCGCCACATCCCGGCGGGCCGCGTCGGTGGAGGCTGCGATCACCACGGCACCGTCGACCTGCGTTCCCCCACCGATCGGTGCAGCCACCAGTACCGACGACGGCGACCACGGCGTCACACTCGACGGAAGGCCACCGCGTTGATTGCGTAGCGCACCGGCCACCGCCTGTTGGACGTCGGCGCGCGTCGTATCCAGACCCGATGCAGCACGGACCGCTCCGGTGCGGTCGACCACCACGATCCCCTCGCCGTACAGATCGTTGTAGCGCTGCACCGACTCTCGGATTCGAGAATCACCCGACTCGTCCTCCCGGGAGCTCAGTTCCGCGAAGTACGTTGCAGCGGCAGCTCGATTCTCACCGAATCGTTGGGCGCGTTCGCGCCCCAGCAACAATCCCAGCGGAACCGACAGCGCGAGAACGACGACGGCCGAGTAGACCATCAGCACCACGAGAACCCGGCGCCGCACGTCAGCCGTCCCAGCGGTAGCCGAAGCCGCGGATCGTGGCGATGGTCCCGGGTCGGCCGAGCTTGGCACGCAACGTCGTCATGTGCACGTCGAGCGATCGCGAGATCGCCACGTACGCATCGCCCCAGATCGCATCCATCAGCTGTTCGCGGCTCACCGCTTCGCCACGCCGAGTCGCCAGGTGCGCGAGCAGGTCGAACTCTTTGGTGGTCAGCCCGATGTCTCGCCCGTCGACTTCGACGCTGCGCCCGACGAGATCGACGACCACGTCGCCCAACTCGAGCCGATCCACCGCCGCATCACTCGTTGCGCTCCGACGCCGCGCCGCCACTTCCAGCCTCGCGTGCAACTCCCCCAACCGAGCGGGCTTGACGACGTAGTCGTCCGCCCCCGCGCGCAGCGCTCGGACCACCGACCGCTCGTCGTCCCGCGCGGTCAGCACCACCACGGGCACCGAACTCAGGGTCCGCAGCTTACGAAGCGCCTCGAGGCCGTCCATGTCGGGCAAGCCGAGATCGAGGAGAACGACACCCATGCCGTGGTACCCGAGCAGCAGGTCGGCACCGCGGCGCATCCGGACAGGGTCGTGCCCCACCTCGGTCAGCGCGTCTACCAACGCGTCGCCGACGCCGTCGTCGTCCTCCACCACCGCTATTCGCATCGCCTCGAGATTAGGCCACGACGGCCGACGGGCGTTGCAGGCCGACGCTGATCAGTCGATCGGAAGGACGACCCGCAAGGTGAAACCGCCGTGCACCGTCGCGGCGGCCGAGACGTGCCCACCCAACAATTCCGCCCGCTCGGCGAGTCCTACGAGTCCGTGCCGCGACGACGGGAATGCGAGCGGCGGCAGCGTGGGAGCCGTGTTCGCAACCTGTACCGTCACCGATTCGTCGACTTCATTCACGGTGACATCGACTTTCGAGCCCGGAGCATGTTTGCGAACGTTGGTCAGCCCCTCCTGGACGATTCGATACACAGCACGCTGAACGGAACTCGGCACATCCGACTCCACGTGCACGGTCAATTCGACGTCCAACTCGGATTCAGCCGCCAGCGCCGAGAGATCGGAAATGGCCGGCTGCGGATCGATTCCGTCGGCCTCGCCGCCCGACGCCCGCAGGACACTGACCATCTGCCGCAGCTCCTCGAGTGTTCGCACCGCGAGCGACCGAATGGTCCGGCTGGCGGCTTTGACCGCAGGATCGTCGTTGCTGACCATCAGGGCACCGACCTGAACCGCGATCAAACTCACCTGATGCGAGACCACATCGTGCATTTCTCGCGCCAGACGTGCGCGCTCGGTCGACAGCACCAGTTCGGCCTGCGCAGTCCGATCTCGCTCGCGAGCCTGGTGCAACTCGCTCAATTGCTGCTTCAGATCGCGTTGCGCTCGAATCAGCTGACCGAGGGCCACCGGGGCCGAGGCGTACGCGCCGGCCGCCAGGGTGATCGCGACGACCGACTCGAACGAGGAGTCCGTCGTCACCCACGCCATGCTGGCCGCGAACATACCTGCGCCGCAACAACCCACGGCCACGCGACTGCGAACGACGAACGCCACCGTCCCGAGTGAGAACACTGCCGCCAGCAACGTGACGCCCATTGCCAGACCGGGCAGCGTCAGTACGAATACGAGTACCGGAAATCGTCTGCGCCCGAACAACAGCACCGGGGTGAGGAGGGCGACGGCAACTTCCGCCGTGGTCGGATCCGGCAACGTGAGCAGTCCATCGGCGAAAGAAAGAACGACGAACACCGCATCGAGAATCACACCCGATCGCCGCTCGGTCGCACGCCGAACAGCCTGCACAGTGCTCACTGCGACTCGCCCCCAACCGAAGGGGACCCGCCCGCCGACAATCCACCCCGCTCGGCTATCAAGGCCGCCTGCACCCGCGTCGAGACCTCCAACTTCGACAAGATCGCACTGACGTGATCCTTGACGGTTCCGGTGCCGAGAAACAGTGCGGCGGCGATCTCCGCATTGGAGTCGCCGTGCACCACGCGCACGAGAACGGCACGCTCACGCTCGGTGAGCCGCGCGATCTTTCGGGCTTCGGTCGAATCACGGGCCGCTCCGAGAAACCCACGAACGACGGTGCGTCCGACGGTCGGCGACAGGACGATTCCACCAGCGGCAAGCGATCTGATGTGTCTCGGCAACTCTTCGGGATCGGTGTCCTTGACCAGGAAGCCTGCGGCACCGGTGTCGAGTGCACGCATGATGAAGTCGTCCGAGTCGAAGGTGGTCAGCATCGCCACTGCGGGCGGCTGCGGCAATGCGAGGATGTCGGCGAGGACGTCGAGCCCGTTGCGACCGGGCATCCTGATATCGAGCAGCACGACATCGGGTTCCGTTCCGACGACGAGATCGAGGGCGTCGGCCGCGTCGCCCGTGGCAACCACGTCGATGCCGGGCGCGGCACCGAGGATGAGCTCGAAACCCGATCTGACGAGCGCCTCGTCGTCCACGACGACGACTCTGACGTTCTTGGTATCACCCACGACAGCACTCCTGTAGATCATCGAACAGTCACGGGCCCGGGAACACGATCAGCATAGGGCGCTGCTGGTGTGCGGCGAACGAAACCGTGCACGCGACAACACCCGGACCATGAAGGACGAGCCCAATCCGTGCATCAGCAGGCTGAGGGAGATGGTGACGATCATCGCCTGCAACACGATCAACCCGATGTCGTCGTCGAGTGCGTTGAACGCCAACAATCCCAGCACGATGGTCGTGATCCCGCGCGGACCGAGGATCGACGACGCAAGCCGATCGACGACGCCCAATCGTGAGCCCACGAGCGCCAGACACACCGGCACCAGTCTCACCACGGTCAAGGCCAGCACCGAGATGACGACGATGCGCCAGTCGAGACCGAGGTAGACGATGTACGCGGCCACCGCGCCGAATACGAACCACACTACGAGGGACGTGCATTCCACGAACTGTTCGGTGAGGGCGGTGTGCGGGTGGAGTTCGGAGCGCGCGCACAGGTGCACGGCAACTCCTGCCACGAATGCCGCGACGAAACCGTTGCCGTGCAGAAGGATTGCCACCGAGAACGTCACGAGAGGGACAGCGAGCACGCCGATGGACAACGAGCTCGTGGTGGTCCACCCCCGTCGCAGGGCCACCTTCATCGCCCATCCGAAGGTAAGGCCGATGGCGCTGCCGACGAGTAGCGACACGGTGCTGGCGAGCAGCGCTTCTCCGATCGATGTGGTCACGCTGTCGACACTCGTCGCGGTGATCATGGCGAGCGCGAACACGAAGATCGGAGCGACGACGCCGTCGTTGTACCCGGACTCGACGTTGAGCGCCGACCGCACGCCACGCGTGAGCCGATTGTCGGTCAGAATTGCCGTCGCTGGAGCCATGTCGATGGGCATGATCACACACGCGATCAGCAGTGCGACGGCAAAGCCGTACTCGGGCAACAGGAACCATGAGGCACTCGCCGCCAGCGCAAGGCTCAGCGGTAGTGCGAGAAGAAGTAGCCGAAGCGACACCGAGGGCGAGCTCCCCAGCATCTTTCCCTCGACCCTGAGGGAATCGGAGAACAGCAGTGCGGCCAGAACGAGTTCGACGATCTGCTCGGTGACGTGATAGTTCAGCACCGTCACGATCTCGGGGCCGAAGAACCAACCGACCACTGCGCCCGCCGACGCGATCGCCAAAGGTGCGCTCACTCGCCACGACGCAAGCTTCGCGGACACCAGTGACCACAGTGCGACAACGCCGACGCAGCACAGCAGTGACTGAGCCAGTGCGGTCATCGGTGTACCCCCTCGTTCTTTCTCGGCCGGACACAGTCGATCCTGTCGGCGGGTGGCCTCACTGCCGGTCGCGTTTCGTTGCCCGGGAGCGAGCGACAGTCCACATCAGATGTGCGCTCTGGCTCAACGTCATTCGCGGTAGATACGCACGACCGACCGCATTGGCGATACCCGGAAGTGCGGCACTGTCGGGGAAGCTCATGTACATGGACTCGTACCGCGGCTGAAACTTGGATTTGAATGCCAGCAGAGACCTGAATCCGTAGACGGGTTCGAGTGCTCGGCCGACGGCATCGAGGAGCTTCTCCACCGGGTCCGGGCTCGATACTGTCGCAGAGAGACCGTCGGCCTCGATCGTTCGCGGGCTTTTGGCGAGTGGTGCGCCGGACAAGCTCACGAATTCGAAACCCTCCGACGCGAACGACACGGCTGCCGACGCGATGAGGAATTCCACTGCCGGTCCGAATCCCGTCGATCGTCTCCTCATGAAATCGAGCGTCCATCCCACCACTTCTCCGTCTCGATACACCGGCAACCAGGATGTGACACCGTGCACCGTTCGATCGGCATCGATGGCTATCAGGCATCGGACGGCCGGATCCTCCATCTCCGTCAATCCACCGAGGGTGAATCCCATCTCGGGCATCGCTTTGTCCGCCACCCACTCTCTGGAAATGGCCACTATCTGATCGCGTATCACCGGTGATACGTCGGAATACGCTGTCCACTCGGCAGCGATTCCGGATTTCGTCGCTCGGTTGAACGACGTCCTGATGTCCTGGAATTTCTTACCGGTGAATTTCAGCGAGGTGAGGTCGAGGATGGCTTCCTCCCCCACGTGAACGGAGTTCCAGCCCAATGCATCTGCGACGCGACGGGTGTCAGCCGAGATCGAGTACAGGCACGGTGTCCACCCGTTGTCGGAACAGAAGTCCGCGAATGCGCGTACCGCGGCGGCATGGTCTTGTCTCGGTCCGACCGGGCCGGCAGTGGTCAACGCAATGCCGCCCACGACGCGGTAGGCCACGAAGCTGTTCCCGTCCGGCGTGAACCAATAATTGTTGCTGCTCCAGGTCGACATCCACGACAGATTCGACCCACCGCTGCGCACGAGGACGTCGCGAGCCCGCCGAGCATCGTCCGGCTCGTCGTCGTAGGTGGGCCGCAGAAACATCGCCAGGACGGTCGCACACAGCGTCACCCAGAACGCGACGCCGATCCACTGGTACATCCAGGACGGAACGAACTCCCCGGCAAGCAGAGCGGGCTCGAACCATTGCAGGTACACGCTGGGAATCAGGCGTTGAACGAAGTCGACGGCCAATTCGGGAACGTATGCGATCGTCCGCGCCGACATCGACCCCGTGGCGACGTAGAGCGTGCCCAAGGTGAGCAGCGCCAGACCGACGGATCGCATGGCCGATCGTGCAGCTCCGTTCGGCGAGGCGATCGTGAAGGACGATCGGGTGAAGGCGAGGACCAGAGCCACCGCTACCGGGGTCAACAGCGGCGCGGCCGCCCGGATCAGATACGAACCGTCCAGCTGCACACCGGTATTGGACAATTCGGACCAGGACTCGTGCAACTGAGCGACGTTGAGGACCGCCGATGCCGTCAGACACAGCTGCGCGGTCAGAGCCGACGTCCATGCCGCTCGCCTGCCCCGCCGGAGGCCGTCGCAGATCGTGACGAGAAACAGGGACGGTGCGACGGCGAGCACCGTGAACCCGAGCCCATCGAACCGCAAGGCGAACAATCCCTGCCGGCATTCGGAACTCTGGGCCGCCGAACTGCAGACCGCCCGTACTTCCTCGGCGGTCCACGGATCGGCCCGCAGCAATGCCTCCAGGACCCCGAACGGACCGGCAGCATCGTTCGACACGAGCGCGAGCACCGGGCCCAGCGCGCTTGCCAGCACGATCAGCGCTACCAGCAAGCGGCTCTCGCGGCGCGTCCCCGCCACCGCGTCCTCCGGATCGACTGGGCCGTACATCACCCGGCCGACCGCGAGGCCGACGATGATGGATGCCAGCCCCACCAGATCCGACAACCCGCCGTGGAACAGGGCGAGCACGATCGCAGCGGCCGGCAGACCCACGCGAATTCTGCGGCGCCACAGGACGGGCATCGATGCACTCGCTGCCATGGCGACACCAGCGACCCACGCCGCCGGATCGAACACCACGGACGTGCCGAGCCGACTGCCCCAGTCCTCGTCGAACGAATCGACCGAGACGGCAAGGCTCAGTCCGGCAATGGCCCCGAGTACGGCAACGATTCCGACGGCCGCCAGAAACTTGGCCGAGCCCATGTGTCGTTCCAACGGCACCCCACACAGGAGCAACAGCACGACGGACAGCGAGAGCACGAGGAAATTCGGTGCGACGACCACAGAAGTGAGCAGCGTCCACCAATGCATCTGCGAGAGCGCCGAAATACTCAGGTTCAGATGGTGTTCCACGAAGTCCGGATCGGCTGTCAGAGCGTGAACCGTCACGGTCGCGACCGCAGTCGTCGCCGCGATCACGATCGTGATCGGCGCGCCCGCAGTCCACCTTTTTGCGGCGCAGGCCGGGGCGGTCGACGCACGCACGATCTCGGGACGCGGCTCGATTCCCGTACTCATCGGGGTATTCCCAATCGTGCTGCGATGGTATCGATTTGGCTCGACAAGCCGCCCGACCACACCCGGAAGTCGTGTCCGCCCGGAATCTCCTGGTACGAGACCTGCATCCCCGATGACCGGGCCGCCTCGTACAGCGCCTGCAAGCCCGGTTTGTTGTCGTTGTCGGACGCCCCCACCACGAAGACACCACCGCTGTTCGCGTACGAATTCGTCCGCAGCTTGTCCAGGGGATTGACCTTCTCGAAAAGCGTTGCGTCCCCATCGAAGACTGCGTCGAGAGTGCGTCGACGATCGCCGCCCAACGTCGGCTCGGCCTGACCGGAAATATCGAGGAACGTCGGGAACACCGACGGATAGTTGGTCGCCAGCTGCAGTGCACACGTTCCGCCGTAGGACAGCCCACCCACCGCCCAGGAGGACGCGGAGTTGTCGACCTGAAGGAACGTTCTGACCCACGCCGGTACGTCGACTGCCAGGTACGTCGCAGCATTTCCTCGCGGGGAATCGACGCACAGAGGGTTGGCGAGCGTCGACCCGGTTCCGTCGGCAACCACGACGACGGGTGCGAGCCCGGAATGACGAGCGGCGAACGCGTCCATCGTTTTCACCAACCCTCCACTTCGCAGCCAGTCCCCCGGGCTGCCGGGCTGGCCGGCCAGTAGGACCAATACCGGCATCGACGGCCGACGGGCCGCGAAATACGCGGGCGGCAGGTAGATCTTTGCGGGACGGGCCGAGAAACTCGATGTCCGACCGGCTATGTCGGTGGTGACGACGGATCCGCCTGCCGGTAGACCACCGGGGTCCTGCCACTGTGCGACGGGCACGGGCTCCCGATGGTGCGCCGGCAACGACAGCAACGGGATCTCGTTCACCCGACTGGTCCCGACAGCCGCGCCGACAGTCGGAAAGTAGGCGAAGTACCCGTTGACGGCAGCGGCCGATTGCACGAGCACCGCACAAGCAGCGAGCACCACGACGACCGCGGTCCCGATGCTGCGACCGGCAAGCGAGCGGTACACCGCCAAGCCGACCGCCATTACACCGACACCGGCCCACAGGTAGACGACGAAGGGCAGTCTGTCCGGAAACGGATGCCACCAATGCTCGATGACGACGTAACCGACGCCGGTCAGGACCGCGGCCGTTGCCGCCACGATCGGGACGACGACCTGCGCGTACCACGCCGACCTGACGGCCAGCAGCGCGACCGCGCCGACCGCAGCGATGCCCCAGAGGACCGGCACCAGCCAACCGTCGATCAACGACACGTCCTCGAACCACTGCACCCGGCCACTCCGATCATCGACTTCCTGTCCTTCGATCCTGGTGTCGGCCGCGGCCGAAGGACATCCACCGAAGGTCTGCTCCGTCCCCGCCGATCGGCGGGAGTTTTCGATCGATATGGCCGTCGGTCGGCGCACACGCGCGCCCACCAATCGCGTCTCGCACGCTCGGCGACCGTTGGCCAGGCTTCGAATCAGGGTGATTCGAACCGTCGCTGCACGGACTCGGACGGGTTAGCTTCGGTAACGATGCTCGATTCGTGGTGGACGTCGGTCTGCCCAACAGTGAGGACAGTCGCACCGCATGGCGCTCAACAACGGAACTCTGATCCACCTGGTCGCACGAGAGGGAAAGCAGGACGAGGTCGCCGCGATCCTGGGCGAAGCACTCGGATCGGTGGCGCGGGATCCGCAGACCGCGACGTGGTACGCGTATCGAATCACCAACACCGAGTTCGGAATCTTCGGTTCGTCCGAGAGTCAGGCACCCCTCGGCCAGGACGGGCATCCGGTGCTCACCCGACTGTCCGACGACCTACTCGCGCACGCGCCGTCGGTGCAGTCGTTCGACGTGCTCGCCTCCAAGGTCTGATGTCGACCGACCTGCGATGAGCAGCAGGTTCACCCCAGTACTCCGACCCGCTGATCGAAAGAGCCGAACATGAACGCAGGGCCCGACACCGCACGCAAGCAGCTGGTACTGAGTGCTTTCGACATGGCGTGCGTGGTGCACCAGAACCCCGGCATGTGGACCGACGCCGATGACCAGACTCACCGCTACACCGACATCGAGTACTGGGTGGAATTGGCCCAGACGCTGGAGGCGGCGGGTTTCGACATCCTCTTCCTGGCCGACGTCCTGGGGTTCTACGACGTGTACGGCGGCAACCGAGACGCCGCACTGCGTACCGCTGCGCAGGCGCCCGTAGCCGATCCGCTGTTGACGATCTCGGCCATGGCCGCGGCGACGAAGACGCTGAGTTACGGTGCGACGGTCTCGTCCACCTACGAGCTGCCGTACAAATTCGCCAAGACCATGACGACACTCGATCACCTCACCAAAGGCCGTGTGGCGTGGAACGTCGTGACGTCCTACCAGCAGAGCGCAGCAGTCAATCTCGGCCTGACGCAGCAGATCTCGCACGACGAACGGTACGAGATCGCCGACGAGTTCATGGAGGTCTGCTACAAGCTGTGGGAGGGCTCGTGGGAAGAGGACGCGGTGGTGCGCGACCGAGCTCGTGGCGTCTACACCGAGCCGTCCAAGGTGCACGACATCGACCATGCCGGTAAGTACTTCACCGTTCCCGGTGCGCATCTTGGCGAACCGTCCCCGCAACGCACGCCGTTCCTGTTCCAGGCCGGGGCGTCGGCCCGGGGGCGCAAGTTCGCCGCCAAGCACGCCGAAGCGGTCTTCCTCGTCGGAGTCAACCCGCACGACGTTCGCCCCATCGTCGACCAGTACCGCATGTTGGCCGCCGAGCAGGGACGCGATCCGCGAAGCCTGAAGATCATCATGATGCTCACCCCCATCGTCGCCGAGACCGACGAGGCCGCGCACGAGAAACTGCTGCAGGTTCAGAAGCACGCCCAGGTCGACGCCGCTCTGGCACTGTGGGGCGGATGGACCGGAGTCGATCTCTCGGGAGCCGACCCCGACAAGCCGTTGGACCAGTTCCGAGGCGACGGCATCCGTGCGTTCAGCGACATGCTCACTCGGGTCGACAGCGAATTGGTATGGACACCACGCAAACTGGCGGAGTGGCTGTGCGTGGGCGGCATGAGCGCGAGCATCGTGGGCTCACCGAAGACGATCGTCGATCACTTCGAGGAGTGGATCGAGATCGCCGATGTCGATGGCTTCAACATCGCTCGCGTCACCAACTTCGAAACGTTCCGCGACTTCGGAGAATTGATCACCCCCGAACTCCGTCGCCGCGGATTGATTCCCGACACCAACCGCACCGAACCCACCTCCCTGCGTGAACTGGTGCTGGGGCAGCCCCGTCTGCGCGACGACCATCCCGGCGCGGCCTTTCGGCCCGCCGCGACGACGGGTCCCCGTCCGGCCCCGCCGACGACCATTCGCGTCGCACCCCGCAATGTCGGACTCCTGGTCACCCTCACCGCCAAACCCGACACGGCAGACGCCCTGGAAAACTGGCTCACCGAGATGCACACCCACGCACTCGACGAGCCGGGCACCACAACCTGGTATGCAATCAAGTTGAGCGAGAACACGTTCGCGATCTACGACACGTTCCCCGACGAGGACGGACGCCAAGACCACCTGCACGGCAGCATCGTGAAGTCGCTCCGCGAACGCCAGCAGGAGCTTCTGGCCGAGCCGCCGACCATCCGTCAGGTGGACCTGCTCGCAGTCAAATCCCTGTTGACGGTCTGATCCACGAACGTCAGCAACTGGATTCTGCTGATACCAGAAATGACTGGACGTGGCTGACATGATCGAAGACATGATTGTCACCCCGTCCGTCGAACAGTTCCGTCGATTGGCACAGTCGTCTCCGTGGCGGTGGAGAACTGTCGAGCTCGCATTCGTGCGCGCCGGTCACACATCTCCGGTGCACGCATGGATTCGACGCCCGGGTTATCTTCGCGTGGAGAACGCCGCTGGTGAAGTCGTCGAATTATCCTCCGCGGCAATCCCGTTCGACGGGAGGGCAGCTGTGTACTCGAACGGAGCCGATGCCGACCGTCCCAGTGCACTGTGGGCATCGGATACGACACCGGTGTTCGACGCCGATGGGCTGGTGTCGGCGTTACCATCGGAAACGGATTCGTGGTTCGTGGACTGGGACGATCCGTTCTACGAGAACTACCAGTGGATCGCGATGCTCAACCCGATCGAACTCACTCGTTCACCGCACGACCATTCGTCCGCCGCGACAGGCACCGCCATATCCGAGGTCGAGCTTGTCGAGCACGGCGGCCGTCAAGCGTGGGAGGCCACCGTCTGCACCACTTCGGAGTACGACGCCCGATGCGAATGCTGCGCGTTACTGAGCGGGCACTACGACTTCGATACCGGGCACTGGATTCCCGGGCCGCCGGTATCCGTGAGACTCGACGTACAGACCGGAATCTGTGTCTATGTCGGTCCGACCACGGAGGGTCCGACCGATGACTGCGACATCGACGTGACGATCCTCGCCGTCGACGAAGCTATGGACGACAGCATGTTCGTGCGGGGCGGCCGCAAGTAATTCGGTGTCGCCCCATGCTCGGACACCGATGGCATTGTCACACTGCCATCGGTGTCATCCCGAGGATCATCAACACCGAACCGATTGTCGCTCCCCTTCTCGCCTGCGGCCGGTCCGACATGGCCACGAGAGTGGTTGCTGCAAGCCAACACACGAGTACGATCGCCGGCCCCCAAGGCAGTTGCGTACTGCTCGCTGCGTGGTGGTGACCCAGTGACGAAACCCCTGAGGTGCCCGAGCTCGGCATCGCCAGCAGCAGCGCGCCCATGGCGGTGAGGTCGACGGTGCACAGTCGTCTGGCTCGACTGCCGTTGGTACACCCCACCATGTGGAACGCCTGGCCCAGTAATCCGAGGGCGGCGATCAGGTAGATCCACTGCGGCACATGGGCCACCACCATGACCACCATCAGGACGGCCATGGAGCCGTGCGCGATCGTCATCGAACGTGACATCGCGCGCTGCGTCACCAGAGGGAGAAATGCGCCGACAGCGCCGGCGGCCATCAGCGCGTCGGCGGCGCTCACTGGGCCAGCTCGCCGGGTTCGTGCTCGACCGCCCGAGAAGCCTCGGTCGATCGTGAACGGCGAGTGGAGATACCCCGCAGCAGACCTGCGACGAAGAATCCCACAACGATGAGCAGCAGGATCGCAGCGATCGTGGACGAACCTCCGATGAGCAGAGTGAAGTTGTCGAGGACGAGCCCGAGAACGACGAGGAGCCCGAGGGTTCCGAGCACGGGGGCGATCTTCGTGTGCCACGTCCGCGAGTCGACTCGGGTTCGGGCGAAGAACGTGTAGATCGCAACTCCGGTGAGGATCATCAGCACCAGAATGCTCACTGTTGCCAATCCGGACATCCAGGTGAACAGCTGAAGTATCGGGTCTGCGCCCGCGAATGCGAACACTCCGACCACCAGAACGGCCGAGAGAGTCTGGAAGATCGAGCCCACATGTGGCGATCCGTGTCGGGCATGTGTCCGCGCCAGTACTTTCGGCGCTGCGCCTCGTCTTGCCAGCGCGAAGACGTACCGTGAGATCGCGTTGTGGAAGGCGAGTAGTGCTGCGAAAAGGCTTGTCACGAGCATTATTTGGATGATGTCCGACCACGTCGCTCCGAGGAACTGTGCGGCCGCGGCAAAGGTGAGACCCGCCGGATCCGCGGCGGCCGCGTCGGCGACCGAGTTGCTACCGAATGCCAGCACGACCGCCCAACTCGACACCGCGTACACGGCTCCGATGACGATGACCGCGGCGTACGTCGCGATCGGCACCGTCCGCTTGGGGTCCTTGGCCTCCTCGCCGTAGATCGCGGTCGCCTCGAATCCGATGAACGACGCGATCGCGAACATCAGCGCGATTCCAGGAGATCCGGACAGGAACGCGTCCGGCGTGAACGACTGGACGTCGATACCGTCGGCACCGCCCTGAGCGAACACCGCCACCGACAACGCCAGCACGATACCGATTTCCAGTACCAGCAGAACACCGAGAACCTTCGCGCCCAGATCGATGCTTCGGTAGCCGAGCACCGAGACGATGCCGATGAGCACCAGCGCCCACAGCCACCACGGTAGGTCCGGGCCGCCGTAGGAAACGACGAGTCCCTGCAACGTGGACGCCGCCAGTCCGTAGATTCCCGCTTGTATTGCGGTGTACGTCAGCAATGCGAGTCCCGCCGCTCCGAGACCGACGTTTTCGCCCAGACCCTTTCCGACGTATGCGTAGAACGCGCCGGTGTCGGTCATGTGGCTGCTCATTGCCGCGTACCCCACGCTGAACACCAGCAGCACCACTGCCGCGACGATGTACGCCATGGGCGCACCCGCGCCGTTGCCCGTCGCGATCATGATGGGCAGTGCACCGCCGATCGCGGTGAGCGGAGCCGCGGCTGCGATCACGAGGAAGACGATGCCGACAACGCCGATCGAGCCCTTCAGCTTTCCGTCTCGTGTGTCAGACATGGGAGCTTCCGTTCGTAGAATGGCACGGGGTGCTCGACGGCGCACAGTGTGCCGAGGTCGAGGCGGGGACGTCGAGCGTCGGATTCCGGTCGAAAAAGCCGACCGGCTTGAGTTTGAAGCCGGTGTAGTCGACCGGCATGATCGGCCAGTCCTCCGGTCTCGGGAAGTGGGTCAAGCCGAACGTGTGCCATACGACAATGTCCTTGCCCTCGATGTCCCGGTTATCGGCCACGTAACTGGGCAGCCCTGCTCCGCCGGAATGCTGATTCACGAAGTCTCCCGACGCGTAGCGCTCGGCCGCGTCGAACTGCGTGACCCACAGGTGTTTGGTGGCGAAGGTGGCACGTTTGGCGATGGACGAATTGTCGTCGGCGAGCAGCAATGGCTGACCTTCCGGATGCAACACGTATGCGACAGGCTTACCGAGTCGGTTGAGTGAATCCGGGTTACTGATGTGCCATACACGTCCCGTGGATCCGTTCGCGCAGCGAGCGGCCTCGGCCTCGGTCGTCAGTGGAGTCGTGGACAGAGCAAAAGCGTTGCCGTGCGGGTTGTCCGGGCCCATCGGGACGCGTCTGGTCTCGACTTCCTCCACCGAGTTGACGGCACCGTCGACCATCATGTCCAGCCGCGCGCTGAACAGGTGCTGATGGCACGGAGCGCCGAGACCCGGGGCGATCTGCGAGGAGTACGGGTAGTCGTCTCCGAGATGACCGGAGGTGAACACGACACCGGTTGCCTTGACCTCGAATTCGATGGTGCCGTCGAGGTACAGGTACCAGAAGAAGCCGTAATCGTAGTTGCCGATGGTGGTGAAGAACGAAATGACCAGTCTACGTTGACGTCTCGTCTCATTCGAACCGGCCCACAGGTCGGTGTGCTTCCACAGGATGCCGAAGTCCTCTTCGTGCATGCAGACCGCGTTTCTCAACGTCTGCGGATTACCCAGCTCGTCTGCGATGACGACGTCGAAGTACGTGATGTCGCCGACGCAGTCACACCCGAGCTCCAAGGCATTGGCGTACCTGCCGACGAGGTACTCACCAGTATCGAAATAGTTCTGCCAGGAGCGGACCGGTGATGGATCACCGTACGGAACAACCATTTCCGCGATCGATGCGCGGTGAATGATCGGCCTGGTCGCCCCTTTGTCGTCGAAGCCGATCTGATGCAACACCAGGCCCTCTCGGGCGTCGAAACCGACGCGAAGGCTCCACTTCTCCCACTCGACGAGATTACCGGTGACCTCGAAACTCGGCCCCTCAGGCTGGGTGATCTCGATCGGCTTCTGCGTCGTGCGCATCGGACCGGTGACCTCGGGATCGGTGAAGTTGCCCGACTCCTCGGGGATCGGCACCACTCCGGTGTCGAGCACCTTTTCGACCGTCTTGTTCATGACGTCGACGAACCCGACCAGGCCGTCGATGGGATGCGCCCATGCGTGATCCGTCGGGTAATCCTGGCGAAATGCCAAGCCTCGCAGGATCCTTCGCCCTTCCTCGCCGGGGTAGTCGAAGACGCCGGCCGACAACGGTGCCACTCGGACGTGGTCGACATCGAGACCACGGCGCTCGAGCGCAGCCAACCATTCGGGATCGGTTCGCAGCGTTTCTTCGACGAGTCCGAATTCCTCGTCGAGTACCGGCATCTGGCCGTCACGGATTGCGTCGAGAGTCACCGACGACACGACCGCTCGCTCGGTGACCGATACGACGACGTCGACGGCGTTCGGCGTGGAGACGTCGTGCAGCAAGGCACGAAAGCGGCGGTTGATACCCGCCGCAGTGGGGTACAGCTCCGACTTGAGCGGCTCCTCCAGACCGACATAGACGAAGCGGGTGTGCTCACCCAGCAGTCCTGCGTCATCGAGGACGGCACGTACGTCCGCGATCTCTTCGGCGGTGGGCAAGGCCAGAGGGTGATCGATTCTTGTGGGAGAAAGAGTCGGCATGAACAGTCCTCGAGTAGGTTGGTTCTACATACGTTGGAAAAAAGATGTGACGGACGCTACACCTGTGGGTAACGGCTGTACAGATCACATTCGAAAGACGATCCGAAAAATTTCTGGCATCGAGCCAGTGAGCGCGGGCGCTAGGAACGCAGCAGCGCGAGGAAGTTGTCGAGCATCGCCAACTGCATCTTCGCAGAACTCTCCGATGGAGTGAGAACACCGAGGAGCTGTACGCCCATCATCATGCCGAGCAACTGCTCGATGACGACCGCGACATCGATGTCGCCGACCTCGCCTGTCGCACGTGCATCCTCGAGGTGACCGGCCATCTGCCCACGCCACAGACTCAATGCACGGCGATTGATCTCGTCCATCCGCTCGTCGTACATCGCCCGCTGAAACAGAGAGATCGCAATACGGGCTTCGAGCAGCGTCTCTTGCGTCGTCGGCATGATCTCCCGACAGAAGATGCGAAGCGCGGCGAGACCTTTGGCGTCACGCATTCGCGCGTCGATCCGGGCGTTCGTAGCCTCGAAGACGAGCTCGAACGAGGTTCTGAGAATCTCGTCCTTGCCTGAGAAGTAGTGACTCAGCGCGCCGTTCGTGTAGCCGGCTTCGGTAGCGATGTCGCGCATGTTCGCGGCGTCGATCCCCTTTGCCGCGATCAGCCGCCACGTGGCCGCAGCGATGGCTCGCCTGCGTTCATCGTGGTCGACCAGCTTGGGCATGAGGCCACGGTAACGGCTCACCGGGCGGGCCCGACGCTCCGGTCGACGGTCGCAAGTCTCGACTCACGCTTTACCTCCTCTCGGTGAACGGTTCGTTGTTCTACGCCCGTTGAAAGAAGATTGCTCCTCCTGCGTTACGAATCCTCGTTGGCGCTGTGAATTTCGCGTTACCGGATCCTCACTGCGATCACACGTTGTGGGGGTCCGAGACCCCCACAACGGCGTGTCTAGTCTGCGAAGGGTGACGGGGTCAGTGTGTATTTGGTCTGCAGATACTCATGGATGCCTTCGGCTCCACCTTCACGTCCGAGACCCGACATCTTCCAGCCACCGAACGGTGCCGCGGCGTTGGACACCACACCGACGTTCAGTCCCATCATTCCGGTCTGCAGACGCTCGATCATGCGCTGACCGCGACGGAAATCCTCGGTGTAGACGTACGAGACGAGCCCGTACTCGGTGTCGTTCGCCAGTGAGACTGCCTCGTCGTCGGTATCGAAAGTCGCGATCGCGAGTACCGGACCGAATATCTCCTCATGCAGGATTTCGCTACCCGGGGCAACGTCGGTCAGAACCGTAGGGGCAAAGAAAGTCCCGGGCCGATCGATCGCTGCGCCGCCGGTGGTGACCGTTGCGCCGCGCTGCACGGCGTCGGTGACCAGCTCCTCGGCCTTGGCCACGGCCTTGCCGTCGATGAGCGGACCGATCGTCACCCCGTCCTCGGTACCTCGCCCGACGCCGAAGGCGTCGACTCGTTCGGTGACTCGCCGGGCGAACTCGGTTGCTATCGAACTGTGCACGATGAAACGGTTTGCCGCCGTGCAGGCTTGACCGATGTTGCGGAACTTCGCGGCAATGGCTCCGTCGACGGCCTTGTCCAGATCGGCGTCACCGAAAACCACGAACGGGGCGTTACCGCCGAGCTCCATCGAGGTACGGAGAACCCCGGTGGCGGCCTGACGCAGCAGAGCCTGACCGACGGGAGTCGAACCGGTGAACGACAGCTTCCGCAATCTGGGGTCGGCAATGATCGGGCCGGATACCGCCGACGAGGACGAGGTGGTGACCACGTTGACTACGCCGTCGGGCAGGCCTGCCTCCTGCAGAATTTTCACCAGGAGCAGAGTCGTCAACGGAGTGAGCGCAGCCGGTTTGACCACGACAGTGCACCCCGCAGCCAGAGCAGGGGCAATTTTACGAGTTGCCATGGCCAGGGGGAAGTTCCACGGCGTGATGAGAAAACACGGACCGACGGGATGCTGAGTGACGAACATCCGCCCGGTGTTCTCCGGGTTTGCGCCGTACCGACCCTGGACGTGGGTGGCCTCCTCGCTGAACCACCGCAGGAACTCGCCTCCGTACGCCACCTCTCCCCTGGCCTCGGCCAACGGTTTGCCCATCTCGATGGTCATCAGGAGCGTAAAGTCCTCCTTTCGAGCCTGCACGAGGTCGAAAGCACGTCGCAGAATTTCGGCTCGCTCACGCGCGGGGGTCGACGCCCACGAGTCGGCAGCGGCGACTGCCGCATCGAGCGCAGCCATCCCGTCCTCGGGGGTGGCGTCGGCGATGTCACGAACGACCTCCCCCGTTGCCGGATCATGTACCGCCAGAGTTGTGTTCGAAGACGACCCGCGCCAGTGTCCCCCGATGAACAGTTCGTTCGGGACGGAGTCGAGGAGCTTCTTCTCGAGATCGGTCATACCAGTTCCTTCGGGGTGGAGGCCGTGGTGCGCGGCAGCATGTTTCCGGCGAAGAACGTCGCCAGCTCGTCGGTTGCGCTGAGTGGAAGAACCTGTGCCACATACTGATCGGGCCGGACGACCACGATTGCGCCGTCGCGATCGATTCCGCGCTCGGTGAAGATGTCGGTACTGGGATCGGTGGCGAAGACCTTCTCGTAGTCGACGAGTCCGAAAGGACCCCCGACGGGGAGGTACACGGGATTCACCGCGCCGATATCGACCGAGGCGTGGTCCTGCTGGTAGATCACCTTGACGTCGAAGAAACTGTCGATGTCGGTGCCCTGCGGGGTGAACCGCACGATCGGCGAATCGGGTGATTCGATGAGCCACGACGACAATTCGGTCAACGCCACGCTGGCCGAGTGAAGGCCGGCGGCGGCCGCGTCAGCGAAAACGTAGATCCGCCAACGTCCGTCTGCACGGTGATGATGACCGAGATGCATCGGATTGGCATCGCATACTCGCACCACCGGTGCCGACTTGAAACGCTTGCCCACCGGAAATCCGGTGGCCAGATTCTGATGGGTGGTATCGCCGACGATCATCGACGGCCGGTACTCGGTCATGAAGCCGGCCGGGAATTCTCCGGTCTTGACGTAGAACTCTTCGAGCTCGGACGGATTGTCGAAGTCCTCCGGGCGCTTCGCCATCATGGCCGACCACTGTTTGTCGAAGTCGATCAGGTTCTGCGCGATGACCTGGCGTTCGGCGGTATAGGTTGCGAGCAGGCTCTCGGGCGCGCGGCCTTCGAGTACGTGCCCGAGTTTCCAGCCGAGGTTGAACCCGTCCTGCATCGACACGTTCATTCCCTGACCCGCTTTGGCGCTGTGGGTGTGGCAGGCATCGCCGGTGATGAAGACATGCGGCATACGCACCCCGACCTCGTCGGCCGGTACATCGTCGAAGCGGTCGGTCACGCGGTGGCCGACCTCGTAGACGCTATGCCACGCAACATTTTTCACATCGAGGGTGTAGGGATGCAAAATCTCGTTGGCCTGCGCGATGATCTGGTCGATGCTGGTCGTGCGCACCTTGCCGTTGTCGTCCTCGGCAACTTCCCCGAGGTCGACGTACATGCGAAACAGGTGACCACCCTCGCGTGGAATGTGCAGGATGCTCCCGCCCGAGCCGGACTGGATGGCGCACTTGAGGCGAATGTCGGGAAAATCGGTGACAGCAAGAACGTCCATCACACCCCAGGCATGGAACGCTTTGTCTCCGACCGGCTTACATCCGATCGTGTCGCGCACGGCGCTGCGTGCACCGTCGGAGCCGACGACGTATTTGGCGTGAACCGTTCGCTTCTGCCCCACCTGATCGCCGCCGGTGTGCTCCAGTGTGACCGTGACCGGGTAGTCGCCATCCCCGATCTCCAGAGTGCAGAATTCGTAGCCGAAATCCGGCTTCATTCGAGTAGGCGACAGAGCCATGACCTCGGCGAAGTAATCCAGGACGCGAGCCTGATTGACGATCAGATGAGGGAATTCACTGATGCCGGTTGCGTCGTCGGGCGTCCGCGCAGTGCGCACGATCTTCGAGGCATCCTCGGGATCGGGCTTCCAGAAGGCCATTTCGGTAATTCGATATGCCTCTGCTGTGATGCGATCCGCAAATCCGAACGCCTGGAAGGTCTCGACACTACGAGCCTGAATCCCGTCGGCCTGTCCTATCGCAAGACGTCCCGTGCGGCGCTCGACGATGCGCGTCGTCACGTCGGGAAACTGGGAAAGCTGTGCGGCGGTCATCATTCCTGCCGGACCGGTGCCGACGATGAGCACATCGACGTACTCCGGAAGCTCGTCCGGCCGGTCGATACCGGTCCCCGATGCTTGCTGGACGCGTGGGTCACCGGATACGTAGCCATGGTGGTGAAATTGCATTGCTGGACCTTCGCCGATTCTCTCGTGTGCTCGAGTGCTGTGTAGCACCGACGGTATTTATTGCGATCTGCGTCACTCATCGTATACGATCTGAGATATGATGCAAGGGTCGCAATCGAGGAGGAACATGAAGACCGAGAGCCACGATGCTGCCGTCATCGAGTCGAACAACTCACTGACCAGGCCCGGGAAGATCGTCGCGGTGCATCTGAGCTATGCATCACGAGCCGATCAGCGCGGTCGCCGCCCGGCTCATCCGTCCTACTTCCTCAAGCCGACAAGCTCTGTGGCGTCGACGGGCGACACGGTCGAGCGGCCGGCAGGCACCGAACTTCTCGCTTTCGAGGGCGAAATCGCCCTGATCATCGGGTCGACAACGCGATGGGTAACGACAGAGAACGCCTGGAACCACGTCTCGGGCATCACGGCCGCCAACGACTTCGGCCTCTACGATCTGCGCGCCAACGACAAGGGATCCAACGTCCGCTCCAAAGGCGGAGACGGGTACACACCCCTGGGACCCGACGTCATCGACGCGCGTTCGGTCGACCCGACTGCACTGCGAATCCGGACGTGGGTCAACGGAACCGTGGCCCAGGACGACACCACGGCCGGCCTCATCTTCTCGCTGCCCCAGCTGATAGCCGACCTGTCGCAGCACTTCACCCTCGAGCCCGGCGACGTCATCCTCACCGGTACACCCGCCGGCTCGTCGGTCGTCGTTCCCGGCGACGTCGTCGAGGTCGAGGTGAGCACGATCGACGATTCGTCGTCGACCGGCCGGTTGATCACAACAGTCACCCAGGGCGAGAACGATTTCGACCCAGGGCTCGGCTCTCTGCCGGCGGCAGACGATGCGCAGCGCGAGGACGCGTGGGGCTCGGCCGAGGCGGCCGGAATCATCCCGCCTCGAACAGGTTTGAGCCCCCAGCTACGAGACAAACTGACCCGGGTACCGGTGGCGGGTCTGTCGGCCCAGCTTCGTAAGCGGGGACTGAACAACGTGTCGATCGACGGTGTTCGCGCACTGAATACCGGCGACAAGATCGTCGGAACGGCCAGGACACTGCGGTTCGTACCCAACCGCGAAGACCTGTTCGTCTCCCACGGCGGCGGCTACAACGCCCAGAAACGAGCGTTCGACGCCGTGAACGACGGCGAGATCATCGTCATCGAGGCCCGCGGCGAACTCGGCTCCGGCACTCTGGGTGACATCCTCGCCCTGCGGGCCCGATCCCGCGGCGCCGTCGGCGTCGTGACCGACGGAGGAGTCCGCGATCGCGACGCCGTAGCCGAGATCGGCCTCCCTGTGTTCGCCGCGACCGCCCACCCCGCAGTGTTGGGCCGCCGCCACGTCCCATGGGATTTCGACCTGACCGTCGCCTGCGGTGGAGCGACGGTACAGCCCGGCGACGTCATCGTCGGCGACAGCGACGGGGTGATCGTGATTCCGCCGGCGTTGGCCGAGGAAGTGGTCGACGAGGCGCTCGCTCAGGAAGAGCAGGACGCGTGGGTTGCCGACCAAGTCGCGGCCGGACATCCACTCGACGGGCTCTTCCCACCGAATGCGGAGTGGAAGAGCAAGTACGAGCAGTGGCGTATGGATCAGGGAGTTTCCCAGTGACACAGAGCAAATCGCAGGCCGCCTACCACTACATCAAGGACCGGATAGCGCGGCAGGAATACACGCCCGGCTACCGCCTCGTACTCGGCTCGATCGCGAAGGATCTCGACATGAGTGTCGTTCCGGTTCGTGAGGCGATCCGACAACTCGAGGCCGAAGGTCTGGTGACGTTCGAGCGGAACGTCGGTGCCCACGTGTCGATGGTGGACGACACCCAATATCGCTACAGCATGCAGAGTTTGAGCATTCTCGAGGGCGCTGCCACTGCCATGGCCGCACGCCGATTGTCGGAGGACGACATTCGGAAAGCCCGTGCCGTGAACGAACGCATGATCGAGTCCCTCGAGCATTTCGATCCGCACCTGTTCACGTCGCTGAACAAGGAGTTCCACCAAATTCTGTTCGCGAAATGCGTGAACCCGCGAATGCTGACACTCGTCGAAGCCGAGTGGGGCCGTCTCGGACACTTGCGCGCATCGACGTTCGCGTTCGTTCCCGGTCGCGCACGTGAATCGGTGCACGAACACGAAAACATCGTGCGGCTCATCGAAATCGGTGCGCCCCTCGGCGAAATCGAGAAGGCGGCTCGACGACACCGATCCGCAACGCTCGACGCTTACCTGGTCCACGAGCACCCCGACGAAACCATCGGCCTACCGGCCTACTGAGTCAGATCAGACAACCGATCCCGATATTGGAGCATTCATGACGAACACTGTCGCCGAACAGGCACAACGCCACGTCCCCACCGACCTTCCCAGCAAGATCCAGCACTACATCGGCGGTGCGTTCGTCGATTCGATCGACGGCGACACCTTCGACGTTCTCGACCCGGTATCCAATGAGGTCTACCTGCAGGCCGCCGCCGGCAAGAAGGCCGACATCGACCGCGCTGTCGAGGCCGCCAAGAAAGCCTTCAAGGAAGGCCCGTGGCCGCGCATGCTGCCGCGCGAGCGCTCCCGGATCCTCCACCGCATTGCCGACATCGTCGAGTCACGCGACGCCCGGCTGGCCGAACTCGAATCCTTCGACTCCGGCCTGCCCATCACCCAGGCACTCGGTCAGGCTCGCCGCGCCGCCGAGAACTTCCGCTTCTTCGCAGACCTCATCGTCGCTCAGGCCGACGACACCTACAAGGTCCCAGGACGGCAGATCAACTACGTCAATCGCACCCCCATCGGGGTCGCCGGCCTCATCACCCCGTGGAACACCCCGTTCATGCTCGAATCGTGGAAGCTCGGCCCAGCACTGGCCACCGGCAATACCGTCGTCCTCAAGCCCGCCGAGTTCACTCCCCTGTCGGCATCGTTGTGGGCGGGCATCTTCGAGGAAGCCGGCCTCCCCGAGGGTGTGTTCAACCTTGTCAACGGCCTCGGCGAAGACGCAGGCGACGCGCTCGTCAAGCACCCCGACGTTCCCTTGATCTCCTTCACCGGCGAATCCAGCACGGGTCAGCTCATTTTCGGCAACGCCGCGCCCTTCCTCAAGGGCCTGTCGATGGAACTGGGCGGAAAGAGCCCGGCGATCGTGTTCGCCGATGCCGATCTCGAAGCAGCAGTGGACGCCACGATCTTCGGTGTGTTCTCCCTCAACGGGGAGCGCTGCACCGCGGGCAGCCGCATCCTCGTCGAACGGTCCATCTACGATGAATTCGTCGAACGCTATGCCGCACAAGCAAAGCGCGTGAAGGTGGGCTACCCGCACGATCCCTCGACCGAGGTCGGCGCGCTGGTACACCCGGAGCACTACGACAAGGTGATGAGCTACATCGAGATCGGCAAGACCGAAGCCCGCCTCGTTGCGGGCGGCGGCCGGGCCGAAGGCTTCGAGCAGGGCAACTTCGTGACCCCGACGGTGTTCGCCGATGTCGCACCCGACGCCCGCATCTTCCAGGAAGAGATCTTCGGACCGGTCGTGGCGATCACTCCGTTCGACACCGACGACGAAGCTCTCGAATTGGCCAACGGTGTCAAATACGGTCTCGCAGCATACGTCTGGACCAACGACCTCAAGCGCTCGCACAACTTCGCCCAGGCCATCGATGCCGGCATGGTGTGGCTCAACTCCAACAACGTCCGCGACCTACGCACCCCGTTCGGTGGGGTCAAGGCTTCTGGGCTCGGGCACGAGGGTGGCTACCGCTCCATCGACTTCTACACCCAGCAGCAGGCCGTGCACATCACGCTCGGCGAGGTACACAACCCGACCTTCGGCAAGGCCGACTCAGCCAAGCACTGACGCAGACAGCACCGACTCCCTTCACCTTTCGACAAGGACCATGACATGACCATCACCCCCGATGCCCCCGAGCCCGTCGTGACGCGCACCAGCCCGATCCGCTCGGCCGACCCGGTTCCCACCCCGCGGGCCACTCCCCCGGATGTATTGCGCTGCGCCTACATGGAATTGGTCGTCACCGACCTCGAGCGTTCACGCAAGTTCTACGTCGACGTGCTCGACCTCGTCGTGACCGAGGAAGACGAGAACGCCGTCTACCTTCGCTCGTTCGAGGAATTCATCCACCACAACCTGGTCCTGCGCAAGGGCCCTGTCGCCGGTGTAGCAGCGTTCTCCTATCGGGTACGCAGCCCGGAGGATCTCGACAAAGCGGTCGCGTTCTACACCGAACTCGGCTGCCGCGTGGAGCGAAACCCCAACGGGTACAACAAGGGCATCGGTGATTCGGTGCGCGTCGAGGATCCTCTCGGCTTCCCGTACGAGTTCTTCTACGACGTCGAGCACGTCGAGCGGCTCGCGTGGCACTACCACCTGTACACCCCGGGCGCGCTCGTGCGTCTGGACCACTTCAACCAGGTGACCCCCGACGTCCCCCGCGCCGTGGCGTACATGGAGGATCTCGGCTTTCGCGTCACCGAGGACATCCAGGACGAGGCCGGGACGACGTACGCGGCCTGGATGCGTCGTAAGTCCACTGTGCACGACACCGCGATGACCGGGGGCGACGGACCACGGATGCACCACGTTGCCTTCGCCACGCACGAGAAGCACAACATCATCGCGATCTGCGACAAACTGGGCTCCCTGCGGATGTCCGACCACATCGAGCGCGGACCGGGACGGCACGGCGTCTCGAACGCCTTCTACCTCTACCTCCGCGACCCGGATGGCCACCGCATCGAGATCTACACCCAGGACTACTACACCGGCGATCCCGACAACCCGGTCGTCACCTGGGACGTGCACGACAACCAACGCCGCGACTGGTGGGGCACCCCGGTGGTCCCCAGCTGGTACACCGACGCCTCGATCGTCCTGGATCTCGACGGCAACCCCAAGCCGGTCATCGCGCGGACCGACGATTCCGAAATGGCCGTCACCATCGGGGCGGACGGCTTCTCGTACACCCGCAAAGAGGACACCGACGAGATGCCGGACTGGAAGAAGGGCGAGTTCAAGCTCGGCGCACAGCTGTAGTAACGACTCATTCCCCTACGGCACAGGAGAATTCATGCTCCCCCCGAACACCATCACGGCCATCGCCGACCAACTCGAAGAAGCCGAACGGACGCGGACGATGATTCCGCGGCTCACTGCTCGCTATCCCGACATGACCTTCGAGGATTCGTACGCAGTGCAGAACGAGTGGCGTCGACGCAAGGTCGAGTCCGGTCGACGCCTGGTCGGCCGCAAGATCGGTTTGACGAGCAAGGTGATGCAGGTCGCGACCGGCATCACCGAGCCCGATTACGGCGCGATATTCGACGACCAGGTTTTCGACAACGGCTCGGTGATCGAGCACGAGCGCTTCTCCAATGTGCGGATAGAGGTCGAGCTCGCCTTCGTTCTCGGTAGGCCGTTGGCCGGTCCGACCGCGACGATCTTCGACGTTCTGAAGGCAACCGAGTACGTCGTGCCGGCTCTCGAGATTCTCAGTTCGCGGATCGAGATGGAGGGCCGCACCATTGTCGACACCATCAGCGACAATGCCGCACTCGGCGCGATGGTCTACGGCGGCAACCCCACCGACCCCTCGACTGTGGACATGCGGTGGATATCGGCGTTGCTCTATCGGAACGAGACGATCGAAGAGTCCGGCGTCGCCGCCGCGGTGCTCAATCATCCGGCGACGGGCGTGGCGTGGTTGGCCAACAAGCTCTCTCAGCACGGCGACCGGCTGGAGGCCGGTGAAATCGTGTTGGCCGGCTCCTTCACCCGCCCGATGTGGGTGCACCAGGGCGACAGCGTGCTCGCCGACTACGGACCGATGGGAACGATCTCATGCCGCTTCGACTGAACAAGACCTTCCGGGAGGCGTTGGCGGAGGCGGACCGGCCGCTGTACGGCGGCTGGATCACCACCGGGTCGCCGGTGGCCGCCGAGATCATGGCCGGCTCGGGCCTGGACTGGGTGCTCATCGACATGGAACACGCACCCAACGGCCTCGAATCCGTTCTCGCCCAGCTGTATGCGGTCTCCGCTTACCCTGTGACGCCGGTGGTGCGGGTACCCGTCGGCGACGCGGTGATCATCAAGCAAGTCTTGGATCTGGGCGCTCAGAACATCCTGGTCCCGATGATCTCGACGGCCGATCAAGCGCGCGAGGTGGCCCTCGCGGCACAGTACCCACCGGTGGGGCGGCGCGGCGTCGGTAGCGCGCTGGCACGATCGGCCCGCTGGAACCGGGTCGAGGACTATCTGGCGGACGGAGCCGATCACGTGTCCGTCTTCGTCCAGATCGAGACGGCCGAAGGGGTATCCAACGCAGCGGCTATCGCGGGAACGCCGGGGATCGACGGCGTCTTCCTCGGACCCAGCGATCTGTCCGCCTCGATGGGACTACTCGGACAGCAGAACCACCCCGACGTCGTGGCCGCAGTGAACGATGCGTTCACGGCGATCGCATCCACCGGAAAGCCGTTCGGAGTCAATGCTTTCGATCCCGACCGTGCCGACTCCTACGCCGAGGACGGCGCGCAGTTCCTGCTCGTCGGTGCCGACGCCGCAATCTTGGCGCGGGGTTCCGAGGCCCTCGCTCAGCGCTACATCGATCCATCGGCGCACAGCGCGCGCGCCAGCTACTGATCCTCCAACCCAGTTCGCCGTCGAAAGGACAGACAGTGACCATCACATTCGATTCGCTTCTCAGCGAGATCACCGATCCGAACGGACGCGAGATCCTCGACCCGGCAACCGGGGACGTCGTCGGTAAAGCCCCTGTGGAGGGTGTCGAGGTGCTCGACGCCGCGATCGCCCGCGCCAAAGCAGCACAGCCTGCGTGGGCGGCGCTTACCGACGAGGACCGCACGGCGCGCCTGCTCCAGGCAGCCGATGCCATCGATGCAGCCACCGAGCCTCTCGCAGAATTACTTTCACGTGAACAGGGCAAGCCACTGAACGGACCCAATGCGCGGTTCGAGGTCGGTGCCTGTGCCAACTGGCTGCGTGCCACCGCGGCAACCGAACTCCCCGGCCGCACCCTCCTCGACGGTGACGACGGCAACGCCGAGATGTACTACCGTCCGCTCGGAGTCGTCGGGGCAATCGGACCGTGGAACTGGCCCATGATGATCACCGTCTGGCAGATCGCTCCCGCATTGCGGATGGGTAACACCACCATCGTCAAACCGTCGGAATACACGCCGTTGAGTGTGCTGGCGCTCGCCACTGTTATCAACTCGGCGCTACCCGAGGATGTGCTGACCGTCGTCGCCGGAGAGGGAGACCTGGGCGCACGCCTGTCGTCGCACCCCGACATCGACAAGCTGATGTTCACCGGGTCCACCCGCACCGGCCAAGCGATCATCAAGAGCTCCGCCGACACGGTCAAGCGGCTCACCCTCGAGCTCGGTGGCAACGACGCCGGCATCGTGTTACCGGATGTCGATCCCAAAGCCATTGCGCAGGATCTGTTCTGGGGTGCCTTCATCAACACCGGACAAACCTGTGCCGCCCTCAAGCGCCTGTACGTGCACACCGACGTCTACGACGCGGTCTGCACCGAACTCGCGGCAGTCGCGGAGGCGATGCCGATGGGCCGCGGTCTGGATGAGGACAACGTGTTGGGCCCGTTGCAGAACAAGGCGCAGTACGACATCGTCGCGAATCTTGTCGAGCGCGCCCGCGAATCCGGTGCCACCATGCTGGTCGGCGGAAACCCGGACGCCGACGCCCCCGGGCACTTCTACCCCACGACTCTGGTGTCGAACATCGACAACGACAACGCTCTGGTGACCGAGGAGCAGTTCGGCCCGGCCCTACCCATCGTTCGATACGAAACAGTCGACGAGGCAATCGAACTCGCCAACGGCCTCGATGTCGGACTCGGAGCTTCGGTGTGGAGTTCCGACCGCGATGCTGCCCGAAAGATAGCCGCTCGGATTCAAGCCGGCACGGTATGGATCAACAGCCACGGTGGCGTACACCCGATGGTTCCGTTCGGCGGCATCAAGATGTCCGGCTACGGCCTCGAATTCGGCGTCGACGGACTCAAATCGGTCTCGGCACCACAGGTCATCAACGGCTGATCGAACCGCATCGGCGTGCTCGGCCGGGCACGCCGATGCCGGTCCGATACCGTGGGACGGTGACCGCCGACTCCATCGACCCCACTCAGCTCGACTTCATGTCGTTCGTCGAGTTCGCCGTCGAGAAGGCGTCCACGGAACTCGAACAGGTCGATCCGGTTGCCATGCGGTTGGTGCTCGAGCTGCATCGAGTCACCGGTGCCGTGGTCTACGACCTGGAATCGAGTGTTCATCGCCCCAGTGGCTGGACATGGTCGGGTTTCCGAGTGTTGTTCGTTCTGTGGCTCGTCGGGCCGAGCGAATCGAAGCGCATCGCAGAGCTGGCAGGCATCAGCCGCTCTGCCACGTCCGCTCTGGTCAAGACCTTGATCAAGGACGGTCTGGTGGAATCGGAACGGTCCATCACCGACGGCCGAGCCCTGACCGTCTCGCTGACAGAATCCGGGCATTCCGCCATCACGGACACTTTTGCGGCTCACAATCGTCGTGAACAACTCTGGGCCGATGCTCTGACAGGCGAAGAACGCCAGATTCTCACCGGCCTTCTGCAAAAGCTGGCCACCGCGATCGACCAGGACGGCATCAAGCGGCGCTGACCGCTCGCCTACGGAGCAAGTGTTCCGCATCTACCCTCGCCGCACGCTCAGCATCACGAAAACCGTTCCGACGCAGGGCGTAACAGACACCTCGCGGATTCGATTCGGCGCGCAGTTCCGACAGATATGTCCGATTGCTGTTTCCAGCGTGTTTCACGCGTAAACAAATCGATCAAACCCTTGATTATTTGCCCACGATCCGTCATAGTTGTGCCACGGGTCACAATCGACCATCTGTTCAGTTTGCGCGGTGATCACCCGCCGGTCACCGAACACGACGCGCCGTCACCTTCGAGAGGTATGAAATGAAGACTGCAACAACACCGTTCAGCTGGAGCAAAGAAGACTGGGCTCCGCTCACCGAAATGGCCGACGGCTTCGACGAGTACCTGCCCGACCTCAGCCGGGCACTCGATGGCGAGGAGATCGTGCTGGACGCCCGGTACCTCGACGGCGGTAGCGACTTCACTCTGTCCCAGAAATTCTCCAGTTCGGCAGTCGAGTGGGCCGTGTTCGAGAACGGCACCGAGACCGCGCGCGGAACCGACAGCTACGAGCTGTTCGAGATGCAGCCCGGACTGTTCTACATCCACTACCTGCGGGCCGGGGAGGATCACCCCGTAGCCTTCAGCGCCGCGATCGACACCGCCAGCGGACAGGTCACCGGAGCGATCGGCGAACTCGGACTCGACCCCCGACCTGAAGCCGCGCGCCAGCAGTGGTTCCAGGGCCAGATCGCTGGATCCGGTGCCACGCCCGAGGACGCGCACACTGTCACCGACGAGCTGATCGGACGCCGCGTCCGGTACGCATACAGCGGTGAGGACGTCTACGACCACGTCTACCTGAACGAGAACATCTTCACGTGGCTGTGTGTCGGCGGTACCGAGCTCGGAGTCGGTGACACCGAACGCTGCACCTACTTCAAGCTGCGCGACAACACGTACCTCTTCTCTTGGCTGGAAAAGAACCTGGGCGTCGAAGGCATGGTTCTCATCGACCTGGCGGCCCACCGCACGGTCGGCATCCAGTTCGCCCTCGATCAGTACAGCGGAGAACTGGTGAATCTCACGATGGGCTCCTACGCCCAGGAATTCGAGCGCACGCCGTCGATCGACGCTGCGCGTCCGGGCCCCTCGGCCTGATCGCTCGTTTTCTTACGCATTCGGCCGAACACCACCTATTCGATCCTGCTCCACCTGCCACCCCGGAGATGCCCGATGTCCACCACACCACCCTTTTCGTCGAACGCAGCACCCCAGTCAGGTTCCTCCGAACGATCCGGATTGCGTCCGGGCACGTTGGGCGTCGGGGCCATCATCTTCTTCGTCGTTGCCGCCGTGGCACCCATGGCCGCAGTCATCGGTGCCTCACCGGTCGTGTTCTCCGCCAACGGCGCAACGGCACCGCTGGTCTATCTACTCGCTGCTGCACTGTTCGTGATCTTCTCCTCCGGGTATGTCGCCATGAGTCGGCACGTACGCAACGCCGGCGGGTTCGTGGCCTACATCGCTCAGGGTCTGGGTGCCCGAATCGCCACCGCCGGGGCAGGATTGGCCATCTTGTTCTACGGGAGTCTGCAGGCGGCTCTGTGGTCGCAGTTCTCCGTATTCGCCAACGCATTGATTGCGGACAAACTCGGCATCGACATTCCGCCGTTGGTCATCGTCCTGGTCGTCCTTGCAGCAGTGACCACATTGACAGCCGTCGGGGTGGACCTCAGCCTCAAAGTTCTCGGCGTTCTGGTGGCCCTCGAGATCGCGGCGCTCCTCGTGCTCGACGTTGCCATCATCCTCGGTGGCGGCGGGCCGGCCGGTAATTCTCTGGCCGCGTTCGATCCATCCGACCTGGTCGGCCCGGGTCTCGGCGTGGCGTTCCTGTTCGCCTTCGCGTGCTTCACCGGATTCGAGGCAACGGTGGTGTTCTCGGAGGAGGCCAAGAACCCACGTCGCACCATTCCCCGCGCCGTCTACGGATCCATCGCCTTCATCGGTCTGTTCTACGCCCTGACCGTGTGGGCGATCGGCAATTCGGTCGGATCGGATTCGGTTCAGGCTGCAGCCACCGATGACCCTGCCGGACTCGTGTTCGCAGTGGCGGAGACCGAGGTCGGGTCCTGGCTCGCGACCTCCCTCGAGGTTCTCGTCGTCACGAGTTTCGTCGCCATGCTCATCGGGTTTCAGAACATGTTCGCTCGCTATCTCTATGCACTGAGCAGAGCAGGCGTTCTGCCCGCTCGACTGGGTACCGTCACCTCCAGGTCGGGTACACCTGCCACCGCCGCTCTCTGCGTAGGTGTACTCATCGCTGTCGTCGTCGCCGGTTTCGGACTCGCCGGCGCAGATCCCATCACCGTCACCTTCAGCTGGCTTCTCTCGCTGGGCACCGTGGCGCTGATCGTGATCCTGATCCTCACATCCGTGTCCATCATCGCGTTCTTCGCACGGAACACGTTGGAGACCAACCCGTGGACGACGAAGATCGCGCCTGGGCTCTCGATCGCCGGATTCGGATCCGTGGCCTACATTGCGGTCACCAACTACGACGTCCTGCTCGGTGGCCAGGGCGGAGTTGCTCAGTGGCTGCTCCTTTTGATTCCCGCGGCGTCGGTCGCCGGGTTCGCTTGGGCCACAATGCGTCCCGCCATCAACTACGAGGCCGAATTGGTCTGAATTCCATCGATCCGGACGCCACCGCTTCGCCTCGCGGATCGGTCGGCGTTCGCCGCATTCGAGGGTATGACACCGCACAGCGTGCCCGAGGCCGCACCAGCGATGCTCTCCGAATCACCGTTGCTTCGACCACATCTCGGATCGCAAGCTGGGTACGGTGAGGAGCGCGAGTTCGAGCCGACAGAAAGGGGCACACCGCACATGGCCGTCGAGCAGAGAGTTCACGAGTCCCGGTACGGTACCGGCCGCGACGCCCTGCTGGACGCGACCGTTCGAGCGGTCGCCGAAGACGGGCTTCGTCGCCTCACCTACAGGCGGGTTGCCTCGGAGGCCGGTGTCGGTCACACACTGGTGGCACACCACTTCGGATCGATCGACACTCTCGTCGAGGAGGCGCTGCACCGTTCTTACGTTCGCAGTGTCGCCACCATCACCACCCGGCCCGGTAGCGGCGATCTGAACGCGCTGTTCGCAGGGCTGTCCACATTTGCGGACGACGATGCGATCGATCAGGCGTTTCAATTCGAGTTGATGCTCGAGTCACGCCGTCGTCCGAAGCTGAGGCCCCACATCCGGCGCGTACGTGACGCGTACGTCGATGCCATCGGCGCGGAACTGACGCTGGCAGGAATCGACCCCGATCCAGCTCTGAGCCACCTCGTCTACTCGGCTGCAGAGGGCCTGATACTCGAGCAGATCACCGGTGACGACCGACAGGCGACGGACAGCGCGTTGATCCACCTTCGTCGATTACTCGTACCCCGCCGGGCCCGCGAGCGGTAGCCGGACCGAATGTGCCGCCCTATTCGGCCGCGGAGGCATGCGTAGCCGGAGGTATGGTCGCGACCAATCGATCGATCACCGAACGGACGACCTCCGGAGCTGGGGCGTGCGTCAGCAATCCCTCCACGACGAACGTCCCGATGCGCAGCATCGCATCGGCTTCGGACCCGGACAGTCCAGCCTTCTCGATATCGGAAACGAACAACGATTCCGCGAAGTGGTGGAAACCGTTGTGCCAGTGCTCGATTGCTGCCGACTTGGCAACTCGGTCGTGCACCGTCGATACCAGAGGGCCTACCCTCTGAAGTTGCTCCACGAGCCAGACCAAACGGTCGGCCAGGGATCGATCCGCGACGGTCGCATAATCTGCCGCATCCTCGGCCGCGATAGCGGTCAGCACTGCGACCAGGATGTCGTCCTTGTCGTCGAAGTACCAGTACACGGTGTTCGGGGTGATCCCGACAGCTTTCGCCAGACGGCTGATCGATGCGCGCTCGAAACCGTCGGATACGAACATCTCGCGGGCAGCGGCGACGATGTCGTCGCGCTTGCTCTCCCTGTCGTGCAGTCCGCGATTCTTGGGCATGTCCCGGAGTTTATCTTGAATGCCATTCAAGACACTGCTACCGTTCTTGATGACCGTTCAAGAGATGGAGACGTGGCAGATGTCGAACACCGGACGCACAGCCCTGATCACCGGCGCATCCGCAGGCATCGGCGCGGCCTTCGCACGTCACCTCGCCGCCGAGGGACACAACCTCGTTCTGGTAGCCCGTCGCGAGGATCGGTTGACTGCACTGGCAGACGAGCTCACCACGCGCCACAGCGTGCGGTGCGACGTGGTGGCCGCCGACCTGGCCGATCGCGACGCTCCCCGCGCGATCATGGAGCGCACGCGAGCCCTGGGTGTCGACATCGACATACTCGTCAACAATGCTGGAATGTCGGGGAATTCGAAGTTCGCCGACGCTTCATTCGAGTCGCTGGCCGCGGAGATCCAGGTGATGATCACGGCGGTGACCGAACTTGCTCACCTCACTGTTCCTGGCATGAAAGAGCGAGGATACGGGCGCATCGTCAACCTCTCGTCGCTGGCGGCCCTGCTTCCCCCCGCGGCCAGTTTGCTGTACACCGGCATCAAGTCCTACGTACTCGACATGTCGCAGTCACTCGACATGGAGCTGCGTCCCCACGGCATTCACGTCACCGCGCTCTGCCCGGGCTTCACGCACAGCGAGTTCCACGACGTCATGGGGACCAGGGAGGCGGCCACGTCCAAACTCCCCTCGATCCTGTGGCAGAACCCCGAGGACGTCGTTCGCGAGGGATGGCGCGCGGTCGAGAACGGCACTCCGGTGTGCGTGCCCGGGTTGGTCAACAAAGCGACTGCTGTTGCAGCCAAACCGATTCCGACACGTATCGGGTACTACCTCGGCAGGACACTCAATCCCTTCAAGTAACGAGTTTCGATCCATACAGTCTTTGCTGAACAGAGGAACAATCGCATGATCACCGACGACCACACCGGTTTCACCCGTACCGAGACGTCATTCCACTCGAACGGAGTTCGTTGCGCTGCTACGGTTTTCCGGCCACGCAGCCCGGCCTCCAACCGTCTGCCGGTGATTGTCATGGCCCACGGGTTCGGCAGTCCCCGAGCCATGCGCCTGTACGCCTACGCGGAGCGTTTCGTCGCGGCCGGTTACGTGGTGTGCGTCTTCGACTACCGGTTCTTCGGGGACAGCGAGGGCGAACCGCGCCAGCTGTTGGACGTGAACGAACAGCTTATCGACTGGCGAAACGCCGTCGACTTCGCTCGCTCATTGGACGGAGTCGACGACAATCGGGTCGTCGGCTGGGGGACGTCGTTCGCCGGTGGCCACGTACTGACGTTGGCGGGCAACGGGGTTCGATTCTCAGCCGTCATCGCCCAGGTACCCCACATCGACGGCATTGCTGCCGTTCGCGCAACCGGATTGCGACAGGCTGTGCGGCTGGCTCCGGCCGCTATGTCCGACGGTGTGCGCGCTGTCCTCGGCCGATCGCCGCGCTACGTCGACAGCGTCGGACTACCCGGCCAACGAGCCGTGATGGTCTCGCCCGACGCGATGAAGGGGCGTGACCGTCTCGTCCTCGAGTCCGGACTGTCCGACGGCGACTACCCCGAAACCGTCGCTGCACGAATCCTTCTGAAGATCTGGCGCTACTCCCCCGGGAGAACGATGTCACGTATCGACTGCCCCACTTTGGTGCAGATTGCGTCCGAAGACACAGTGACCCCGGCGTCCGTCGCACAACGCGCCGCGGCAAAAGTCCGCGGTGCGACGGTTCGAACCTACGTAGGCGGTCATTTCGACCCGTACGTGGAGCCGCTGTTCTCCTCGGTGATCGGAGATCAGCTGACCTTCCTCGCCGATACTGTGCCCGTGCAACTCCGGGCTGTCCCCTCCGCCTGACCGCACGTTCGGCGCACCCCACAGTTCTCGGATTGGATCACCATGCCCGACGGCGCGAGCAGCTCCGAACTCTGGCTGTTGCGAACATATTTCGGTGAGGACGACGACGCAATCTGGACGTCCTTGACAGAGTCGGCGCGCAGCACACGATCTGCCGTCCCGGGTGCCGAGCTGGTCGTGTCGTCGGACCGAACACAGTGCCAGCAGCGTATTCGACGGGTCGTCGCGCGACTGGCGACGCGCGCCGAGGCGAACGACGGACTGTATGTCGCGCTTGCCGACAAGCAGACGTTCGCGCGCCCGGATCGAACGCTGCTCACCATCGACTGTTCGGCGGTTCCGCGCAACGCCGAACGCATACCCTCGACTCGAATGACTCCGGACGGTGCCTTCAGGTTGGGCATCGACGGGCATGCACCGAAGATCGAACCGGCCCGGTTGTCGAAACCGAAACAGGCGACTACGTTTCACCACTCCGAGCCCCTCGCCGCCGACCTCGCCGACCGTGTCGGGGAGGCAGTCCGAGCCAGTCTACGCTGGCGATCGGACATGACACGAGACGGTTTCGGTGGGTAGACATCGGGACTCACCGGCAAGACGTGCGCCCACCGAGCGACCGGCCGGCATGCGGGCGAACGACGAGACACCCGACCCGCTGCTGCGGACGGGGGTTGTCGTTCAGACTCTGCTGTTCGGGCTGCTCGGCATCGGCACCACGTTCACGCAGGACGGCCCCACCGAAGGACTCGGCACCGTACTGACCTACGCCGTGTGCATCAGCACGATTCCCGTCGCCCGGATCATGAGCAAAGCCGAATTCGGGATGGACTGGTGGTCTCGCCGCGCACCCGTCAACAACTGGTTCGTCGTGTATTGCGAACTCGGTGTCACCGTGGTGACGGCAACCTACGCTGATCCTCTTGCAGCGCTTCAGGGTGCGATGCTTCTCGCACTGGTCGGTGCGTACGCCGCGCACTTCGCTCGACCGAAAGTGATCTGGTTCCACGTCGGGTGGAGCACGGTGTACGTGCTCGTACTCGGAGCATCAGCATTGGCGACAACCCCTACCGACACCGTATCGGTCGTCCTACGAGTCGTGGTGGCCATCACGGTGATCAACGGCGCTGTCACGCTGCTGTCGGCGTTCTCACGAGCAGTACTGCACTCCTCTCGGGTTCATCTGTCCGACGCGATGACCGACCCACTGACCGGAGTGCTCAACCGGCGAGGCCTGGAAGCCAGAGCAGTCGGTGCCGGCAACGACCCCGTTCGCCCGGCCTTGTTGCTGATCGACATCGACCACTTCAAAGCCGTCAACGACCACCACGGCCACTCCGCGGGCGATGTCGCGTTGAGGCTGACGGCGATGCGATTGACCATGAGCGCCGGCCGACACGCGACGGTCTCACGACTGGGCGGCGACGAATTCGTCGTCCTCGTACCGGATCCGACACCGACGCTCGGCGAATTCGCCGAGCGCCTTCGACAGGCCGTCCATAACGTCGCAGACGACATACCGATCACCGTCAGCGTCGGTGCCGCACTGCCACAGGTGGATCCACGCTCCACCCGCACCGTGTTCGACCGAACACTCGCCGCCGCCGACGAGGCTTTGTATCGCGCGAAAAGCAACGGCCGCAATTGCGTCGCTCTTGCGCGTCCGCCCGGCGATATCGTTCACTGACGACGGCGTGCGGCGATCTGGTTTTTCCGGGTTTCGCGACGACGAAGGCGGGAACTCGGTTGTATGCCGCCCAACTCGCTCTGGCTCGACCGACCCGACCGCACGCCCTACCGCGCGATCGATTTCACCCAGAAGTACGACACCGTGGTCATCGGGGCCGGACTCACAGGTTTGGTCACCGCCCTGCTGTTCGCACGAGCCGGAGAACGCGTCGCGGTGCTCGAAGCCCGCACGATCGGTGCCGTCGCGACGGGAAACACGACAGCCAAGATCAGTGTTCTGCAGGGCACGAAGCTGTCGTCGATAGCGTCGAAACATTCGCAACAGCAGGTGCGACGTTACGTGCAGGGCAACACTGCTGGGCAGCAATGGCTGCTCGACTACTGCGCGGAGCGGGGGATAGCGGTCCAACGTGAGACGGCGTACACGTACGCCACGACCAGCTCCGGTCTCACCGCCGTTCGCGATGAATTGCGCGTCGCTCTCGGTGCCGGACTGAACGCCTCCTACGGCACCGACACCGAACTTCCCTTCGACGTCGCCGGTGCCGTGTCTGTTCCGGACCAAGCTCAATTCGATCCGATGGACGCCCTCATTGCCTTGGCCCAGGACGCCTCGAGCGCGGGTGCGGACATCACCGAGGGCACCCGAGCACTCGGTGTGAGACGAAGGCTTCGTCACGTCGACGTCAAGACGGATCAGGGTCCACTCCGCGGGTCGCGGGTCGTCTTGGCTACTGGCACACCCATTCTCGATCGTGGTGCATTCTTCGCTCGAATGGAACCGATGCGGTCGTATGCCGCCGCGTACGAGATCGACGGCGACGTTCCACGCGGAATGTACCTCTCGGCCGACTCCCCCAGCCGATCGATCCGGTATGCGCCCACCCCGGCCGGCGATCTACTCCTCATCGGTGGAAACGATCACGTCGTCGGGCGCGAGTCTTCTCCGCAGGTCCAGGTGAACGACCTCGACGAATGGACCGCAGAGAACTTCCCCGGGGCCCGACGACGATACAGATGGTCCGCGCAGGACTACGGGTCGATCGACGCGCTGCCGTACGCCGGACCACTGCTGCCCGGCGACGATCGCATCTGGGTCGCCACCGGGTACGACAAATGGGGAATGACGAACGCCGCGGCGTCCGCGCTCGTTCTTGCACAGCGGGCGTTCGGCGGTCGAACCGACTGGGCCGGCGCGTACGACAGCTGGAATCTGCGCCAACTCACCGGCATCGTCGACGCGATCCGTATCAATGCCAACGTGGGACTGAACATGACGAAAGGATGGGCGAAACCGATCACAGGGGGCACGAAACCCCCACCGGTCGAGAGCCAGGGCCACGTCGAGCCCGGCATCGCACCGAAGGCTGTCTGCACCGTCGACGGCGTCACCCACCGCGTGTCTGCGGTGTGCCCACACCTCGGCGGCATCGTGGCGTGGAACGATGCCGAGAAGTCCTGGGACTGCCCGCTGCACGGTTCGCGATTCGCTGCCGACGGCTCCGTGTTGGAGGGTCCCGTCACGTCGGGTCTGAATCCGTTGTCCTGACCCTTACATGTGTCGACAGGCGGCGTCTCGCTACCGCACTATCGGCATGACCTGACGCACCTTCGGATCCCGTAGGTACAGCGCACCCCATGCAAGAATCCCGACGTAGACCGCGAACAGGACCGTGCTGAAGAGCGGCTTGTCGACCCGCCAGTTGGTGAGAACGGCACCACCGAGATAGCCGGTCAGGAGAACGGCACCCAGAAATGCGGTGCGCGGCACCAAGTACAGCACCAAGCACACCAGTAGCACGACGCCGATGACGGGCGTCATCTCTTCGCGCAGCCCCAATTCCACCGTCGCGTCTTTCACCTGCTGCACATTCAGCAGTTTGCCGACGATATCGAAGATCAGAAACAGCGCCAGCAGGCCGGTGAGGACCCAGCCGACGCGTGCAGCGGTACGTGACGTGGTTGCAGGAGTGGTCGTCGTGGTCATGATGTTCTCCGATGTTCGAGATGCACGATGTCGCCGGTATCGACTGCCGTCGGTACGGAAACTCACCGCGGCCCCGGATTCGGTGTCGATCGAGCCACCGTCGCGAGTCCACTCGAACCCGGTGACAGTAAAGTCGAAGAATGTCAGTGCGAGCAGGTGTTGTGGTCACGGGAACCGAGGTTCTTTCGGGTCGGGTGTCCGACAGGAACGGCCCATGGGTCGCCCAACGTCTCTTGGAACTGGGCGTCGACGTCGCCCACATCACCGTGTGCGGGGACAGGCCCGATGATCTCACCGCACAACTTCGTTTCCTCGCCGATCAGCGTATGGACCTCATCGTCACCACTGGCGGGTTGGGGCCGACCGCCGACGATCTCACGGTCGCGACCGTTGCCGCGCTGTACGGTCGAGAACTTCGGCTCGACGTCGAACTCGAGGAGCGCATCAACACAATCGTTCAGCGTTGGCGGAGTCGCCTGAGTTCCTCGCCCGATTCGGAGCCCCTTCTCGCGGGCATCCGCAAACAAGCCATGATTCCGGAAGGCGCGCAGTCCATTTCGCCGACCGGCACTGCTCCCGGCGTCGCGATACCAGCGAGCGACTCCGGGATGCTGCCTGCGGTTCTGATTCTGCCGGGCCCACCGCGCGAACTACAGGCCATGTGGCCCGAAGCTGTCCAGACAGCGCCGGTCTCGCGAGTGTTGGCCAGGAGTGCCGCGGTTCGCCAGGACACCATCCGCGCGTACGGTCTGTCGGAGGCCGACCTCGCGGCGACCTTACGAACAGCGGAGCGCGAGGTAGCGGGATTCGGCGACCTCGAGATCACCACCTGCCTGCGTCTCGGTGAACTCGAAATGGTGACGCGCTATCCAGAATCAGCGGCGGCCGCATACGCCGACGTCGCAGCACTCATCGATAAACACTATGGAGCACAGGTCTTTTCGACCGACGGATCCACTATCGACGACATCGTGGCGAGTCGCTTGACGGGCCGTCGCATCGCAACGGCAGAATCGTGCACGGGCGGCATGATTGCCGCGCGTCTCACCGACCGTGCCGGGTCGTCGGCATATGTCATCGGCGCGGTGGTGTCGTACGCAAACGAAGCCAAGACCGAACTTCTCGGTGTTCCAGCCGAGGTCATCGACCAGCACGGAGCCGTGAGCGAACCGGTGGCTGCACTGATGGCGGAGGGCGCGCTGAACCGGGTGAGCGTCGACATCGCTGTCTCGACCAGTGGCATCGCAGGCCCCGGCGGTGGCACCGAACTCAAGCCCGTCGGCACCGTATGCTTCGCGATTGCCGTCCGCGATCAGCCGACCGTCACCCGGACACTTCGACTGCCCGGTGACAGGGCAAGTGTGCGTTCGCTTTCCACCACCGCAGCGATGCACATGCTCGCCGACGCCCTGGAGCCGACGATCTGATTCTTGTGGTCAACGACCGACTATGGACTCCTCGATCGTTTTCGCCACCAGTGCCGCATCGTCGATCATCGGCACATGGCCGACGTTTGCCAGCGTGACGAAACGCGCCCCGGGTAGCCGCTGACGGGCCGCAGGGACGAAATGTTCGGGCGGGAAGATGCGGTCTCCACTCGACCATGCCACAGTGACGGGGCATGGCATTTCGGTGAACGGTGCCACGCTCTCGCGGGTGTTCAACAGGTCGTGAGCCGCATCGCATCCGACGAGGTCTTCGAATGATGCGGCAGCCTGCTGGTGCGTCATCTGCTTGCCGCGCAACGCAATATCACGCATGGCGAGCTGGCGAACGAACCCGAACCGCATCAGCGGCGGCATCAGTGAGCTGGTGGCGTCGGCCAGCTTCTTGGTCCGGATCAACGTCGCCCGACTCTTACCGGGATCGGCGTCGGGCTCCCAGAAACCGGCGGGCGAGAGCGCGCACACCGACCGGGCCCGGCCTCTGCGAGCGAGCTCGATACCCATCCACCCTCCCATCGAATTGCCCGCGATGTGCACGGTGTCGAGACCACGATCATCGAGCAGCTGCTCTGTCACATCGGTCAGAGCACCGATGCTCGCGTGATCGAGACGATGTCCACCGCGATGACCCGCTGCGGTCGGGACGACGAGGTCGTAGTTCCTCTCGAGCAACGGTGCGACGGTGTCCCACGCTCGAGCCGACATCGTCACTCCGTGCAGCAACAGAAGTGGAGGTTTGGTGCTCATCGATTGCTCTCGTTTCGTCGACGGTGACATGCCCCGACGCGCCACCACTCGAAACTCGGTTGCCGCGCAGCTCGAGACGCTACACGCCGCACCGTTTTGTTCGCTCGACCCCGACCTACTCGTGACCGGCGACGGTGGCTACGTTCGGCCATGTGACCGGGCAGTGCCCGGCGACCAAGCGAGCCCCCTCGGCTGCCGCCAGGTCGATCAGCCGATCGTGCGACAGACGTACC
Organism: Rhodococcus sp. NKCM2511; assembly: GCF_014905595.1. Classification (NCBI taxonomy): domain Bacteria; kingdom Bacillati; phylum Actinomycetota; class Actinomycetes; order Mycobacteriales; family Nocardiaceae; genus Rhodococcus; species Rhodococcus sp. NKCM2511. The sequence goes on from NZ_BNHJ02000001.1 coordinate 1,379,325, forward strand.
AGCGGAGCATCTTCCGGCACTGCATGGGTTCCGACCAGACGGTTCTCATCGATGCCGGCCTGCAGATCGATGGCATCCATCGTGAAGATCCACGTTCCTGACTTCGCCATCCGAACCCGATACGACATGTGCCCCGGGGTGTGTCCCGGCGTCGAGATCGCGTCGATACCCGGGGCGAGCTCTGCGTCACCATCGAGGATGCGCCACTTGATGTTCGGGTTCGAGTAGTCCTCGCGCAAGTAGGCGTCGGCCCGCCCGGCCGTGTCCATTGCGAATTCGAGTTCGCGCCGTTGCACGAATACTTCGACACCTGCGTCGGCGAGATGCCGAAGTCCTCCCGAGTGGTCCAGATGCAAATGAGAGATCGACGCGAAAGCGAGGTCGGCGGGCGTCAGTCCATGAACTGCAAGGGCATCGATCAACGGATCCCCGTCGGTGGGGAAGGTGGGAGGAGCGCACGGCGCGTAGGAATCGTCGGGATCGGGACCGCGGAACCGTCGCGCATCGGTTCCGGTGTCGAGCAGGACCCAGCCGATGGTCGTCTTGACGAGGATGGCGCACACCGGCTCGACGAGAACGCGGTCGGAGCCACCCTCGATCGAAATGTGTTCGGGGATCTCGTCGAAGGCCAAGGTCAGACAGAACATGCGTTCACAGGTAGGTGTAGTCATCGGGCACCGTGCTCACATGATCTTCGCAGGGCCATTGTTGGGTCCAGCCTCATGGCATCCATTGAATTCCTACCTGCTAAGTGGAACGTTCGACCAAGTTTTGTCCGACCCTACACGTAGTAGAGGGCTTCACGTGAGCATCACGCTATGCGTTTGTGAGACGAACGTCCAACTTGCGGAGCCGTCACATGGAAAGCGCTCGATAGACGGACTCGGGGTGTTGAAGCAACGCCCACTGCCCCTCCTCCTCGGCGAGCGCGCTCGCGGACTCCCATACCTGGTCCGTGACGGTGTGACCGAGAACTGCGACATAGCTGTCCCGGGTCAGAATCGGAGACGTCGAGGTTCCGAAACCCTCGGCGAATCCAGTCAATCCACCGTTGTTGACCCACACATGGAACGGAGCGCCGCGGGGAACGACCGCGACGACGTCGCTCAGTATGTCTGCTGCCAGTCGATCGCAGGCTTCGACCGTCGCCGGTTGATCCTCGGTCGCAAGCTGGGGCATGATTTCGACGGCGTAGCCGGACTCGGTACCGATCCACGGCACCTGCGTGAATACGGTGACGTCTACCGGTTCGAGCTCGCTGGGCTCTTTGCCGCACACCCGCCTTCCGATCGAGTACTTGGTGGCCTCGGCGATCGCGATGAATGCCGCGTCCGAGAGGGCCTTCGTCATTCGAGTGATCTCAACACGTGCCACAGTCGGCACCTTTCATGTCGGGGTCACCGGCCGAGGTGCCGGCGACAGATGTAGAGGATGACTTCGAGCGCGGTATTCGCTCGAACTCTCAGGTTCTGCTGTGCCTCAACCTTTGTCGAGCGACTGCACCAGTCGCCTCAGCACTTCTCTGATAGTTCGAGCATCCGCGGGCCGGAGCTCGTTCGGCAGGTGATCGACCTCGAGACCGGCGAGCACCGCCAGGATCAGACGAGCATCCGTCCTCGGGCTCGTGAAATCCATGTTCTTCAGAACGGTCTGCAACTGGATGTTCAGCGTTGCCTGCCAGGCTGCGGATGCACGCGCCAACGCGGGACGCCGCACACCCTCGACGGTGAATTCGTATTCGGCCAGAAGCCGAAAACGCTTGTGCGTCAGACCATCGATAACGAGATCGGCCAACCGATCGGCCAGATCGTCTGTGGATGGGTGCTCGCCGATGCGAGCGATCGCCGAGGTGACCCGCGCCGTTTCGCGCTGAATGTGACGGTCGAACGCTGCCTGAATCAGGTCGTCTTTTCCCGCGAAGTAGTAGCCCACGGCGCCGAGCGGTATCCCCGCTCGAGCAGCAACCACTCGCATCGACAGGCCTGCGATCCCCATCTCACTGACCACCTCGAGAGCTGCGTCCACGATCGCGTTCTTCTTGGCGACGCCGCGGCGACTCGGCGGCATCTTGCTCAGGGCATCGGGCAGATCCGCAGAACCGTTCCCGCCGTGTTCGGTGATCGCTACCCTCCCACTGTGGACGCGTTCGTCGCGCCGGACAACCACGCACCGACGTTGTCGCCGAGCTCGGACACAGAATAGCCGCCCTCGAGAATCGCGAGCACTGGTACGCCGACATCAGCGATCGCACGACCCATCTCGCGATAATCGGCACGATCGAGCGCGGCATCCCCACCCGGATCCCCGCGAAAGGTGTCGAAGCCGAGGGACACGACGATGAGGTCGGGAGTAAACTTCGAGATCGCCGACAGCGCGCCGTCCAAGAGGGCGAGGTACGCGGGACCCTCGATCGCTTCCGCGAAGGGAAGATTGAGCGTGCTTCCGCGTCCGTGACCGGATCCCGCTTCTCCCGCATATCCGGTGAAGTACGGATAGCTACGGTCCGGGTGACCGTGCAGCGAGGCGTACAGCACGTCTGCCCGATCGTAGAAAATCGATTGTGTCCCGTTGCCGTGATGAAAATCGACATCGAGGATGGCGACCCTGTCGGCACCGCTGTCTCGCAACGACTGCGCGGAGATCGCGGCATTGTTGAGGTAGCTCCCACCTCCGAACGCATCCGCCGACACGTGATGGCCCGGAGGCCGGCACAATGCCAAGGCCAGAGGAGCGCCGTCGGCGACTCGTCTCATGGCGGTTAGTGCAGTACTCACCGACCCGATCGCAGCGTCGTAGGTACCCGGCCCGATACCGGTGATGGTGTCGAAGCAGTACTGTCCGAAAGCACCTGCGTCCTGGGGCTTCTTCGCGGCAACGGTCGGAGCATGCAGACCTGGGTGGATGAACGTGTCTGCGAACACCAGCTCGACGCCGTCGTCCGGCACATCGGCCGCCGACCATGCTTGCCCGAGAAAGTCGACGAGTGCCGTGTCGTGTACGCCTCGAATGCTCTCAAGGACAGCACTATCGACGTCCGGTCCGATCAACTCGACATTCGGTTCACCTGCGAGAGCATGGTGGATCGCGTCCATTCGTGCGACGGTGTCGAACGCCGGAATCGGTCGCCCGCACTGCACCTCGACGGGCGGGGCATGGCCCCGGTGTTCCGGACTGGTCACGACGGGGATCGGACGGGCGGAAGTTGACGTCATCGAGTCTCCGAAGATGTAGGGATTCAGCGGCTTACGGTGGTCGGCTGGACAGATCGCTTGCGCGCGAGCACGAGGTAGACGCCTGCGGTGACGGCCAGCCCGGGTATCCAGGACACGTCGGCACCCCCGAGCGCCGTGCTGAACGCCCCGGTGAACCATGCACTGGTCATGAACGGGATCCCGGTGGCAACGCCGGCGAAGTATGCGATCAGGACCTTGAGGTTCAGCCCGTAGTAGGTCCAATTGACGGGGTCGTGCCAATACGGACCTGCCTTCGCATACATGGCGGACACGTTGTACGCGCCGTGCTGGACCACGTAGTAGTCGACCAGGTTGACCGCACCCCACGGAGTGAGCAGCAGCAACAGAACGGACAGGAACGCCTGGAGGTTCTGCGCGTAACTCTGATACGCGATGGTGGCGGCGGCCGTCCCGAGGACGAAAGTTGGCATCATCATCAGAACCCGTGTGCGGAGCGAAGCAGGTACGCGAACGAAGGTGGACAGACCGGTGACGAGGTTGAGCATCCCGCCGTAGATGTTGAGGACATTGGTGACGGCAAGGCCCGCAGCAGTTGCCGCGAGAACGACCGAACCGAGTAGGCCGCCTCCGAGCGCCGCGTCGGCACTCTGGAAGATGTCTCCGAACCCGAACTTCGCGGTCAGCAGCAAGCCGAGGGCGCACACCCCCGTCGCGGAAAGGAACACACCCGCGGCGGTCCACCCGAAGATGGCCGGTCCCGAGGTGTCTTCCGGCAGATAACGGGAGTAGTCCGACACGAAGGGTGCGTATGTCAGAGCGAATGTGACCGCGACACCGGTGCCGGTGAGGAAGGCACCCCACGACACGTCCTGTGACGTGGTCACCGGAGCCCCATCGCGGAGGAAGGCAGCCACGATCACCGTCAGAAGTATCGCGGTCAGGGGAATCTGCGCCCATCGGCACACCGCATGGATGGCGTGATAGCCGACGACCGCGATCAGCAGACTTGCCACTGCCACGATCGTCATGGCAACCGGCAGAGCTATGCCGGTTGCGGCCGTCAATGCTTGCCCGCCGATTATGGTGACCGATGCAGTCAATCCCGCGTACATCAAGAAGGCCGCGATCACCGGTATGAGAGCACCGTTGTAACCGAACTGTCCGCGACTCTGAATCAATTGTGGGATACCGAGTCTCGCCCCTTGCACGGAGTGCAGGGCCATCAGCGCCGTCCCGATCACGTTGCCGACCAGAGTCGCAACCAGCGCCACCCAGAAGTTGGGAACGATCGTCAAGATGACCAGGCCGAATACGGCATTGCCCACATTGAGGTTAGCCGAGAACCACACTGCGAACAGGTCTCGCGCAGTTCCTATGCGTTCGGTGGTGGGCACCGGGTCGATGTGATGCGTTTCGAGTGCTGAAGCTATGTCGGCCGACTGCGTCATTCGTTGTTCCGATCCTTGGTTGAGGCGAAGTTGCCCAGTGAAGGGGACCTCGGATGCACTGTGTCGGGGTATCTTTCGACGGCTGTATCAGTTCACTGCAGGTGTGGTGACGCCTCGCTCTTCGGCAATGGAGTTTCCGCCGTCGACGACGAGAACCTGGCCGGTGATGTACGACGCCGATGCCGAGGCGAGGAATGATACGAGCGCTGCCACCTCGTCCGGTCGACCGGAACGTCCGAGGGGGCTGGCAGCACCCATCGTGTTCTCGTGCTCGGTTGCCGATCCCGTCGCAATCCAGCCCGGGGCAACGATATTGGCGGTGATGCCGCGGTGAGCGTTGTCGATCGCGATCGACCGCGTCAAGCCCACCAATGCCGCCTTGGCAGCATGATACGAGGCGTCTCCCCCGTAGGCCATCACCGAACCCGAGACCGAACCGACGTTCACGATTCGACCGAACTGCTGTTCCACCATGGGTGCGAGCGCAGCGCGGGTGACGAAGAAGTTCGTGTCGAGGTTGCGTGAGATTGCGGCGTGCCATTGGTCGTCCGAGGTGAGTTCGGCCGGAGTCTGCTCTTCGCTACCCGTGGTCGCGGTCATGCCCGCGTTGTTCACCAGCACGTCGACTCGACCGAAGTGTTCGATTGCCTCGTCCACCAGGCGTTTCGCCGTGGATGAGTCGGTGAGATCGCCGATGAAACCGATCGCCTGCGCACCGGTAGCGGTCAACTCTGCGACGCGGGTGTCGATTCGCGACGACGTCGCCGCGATCACGAGCGAATGCGTCGACGCCAACGCTCGGGCGCAGGCGAAGCCGATGCCGTCGGGGCCACCTGCACCCGTCACCACGGCAACGGGCCTTGCAACATCGACCGGAGTGAACACCATCAGCTACTACCTCCAAAGTTGAACGATCGACCAAGATTAGCCCAGAAGAACAGCCGAATGTGCTTTTCGGCAATAAAATTGCTGTCCATTGAAGTTCTCTGATGTTTGCGTTCTTGGTCGACCGTTTCACATTGCGGGACTCGCGTGGCGCGAGTAGTGGACGACGGACCCGGATCCGTCCGACCGAGGATCCGAGGTCGCGGTCATCGACCCGTCATCGCCCACGACTACGACGTTCGACTGACCCATAGCTTCGGTAAAGGCCGGAACATGTCGAACGTTCAGGCCGCTTCGTTCGAGTGATGCGCATGCCGGCGCGGACAATCCTGGTTCGACCGAAACGGATTCGTCTGTGTTGCCGTCGAATTGGACTCCGACGATTGCCCGCGGTGCAGCCACGGCGATGTCGGGGCCGACGCCGCTCAGTATTCGAAGCAGCAACTGAGCGATGATCTGCGGCTGACCCTGACCACCCATCGTCGAAAGGATGTGACGGACAGAACTACCCTGTGTGGTCATTGTCGGCATCAGCGTGTGGGCCGGGCGTTTTCGAGGTCCGATGACATTGGGAGAAGATTCGTCGAGGGAAAAGCTGGTGCCTCGGTTCTGGAACAGGACACCGGTTTCCGGATCGATGATTCCCGACCCGAAACCGCCGTAGACGCTCTGAATGAGGGACACCGCGTATCCGTCGCTGTCGGCGGTGGATATGCCGACCGTGTCACCGTGCGGCACCGGTGCCGTGCGCTCGGACACCGCTCCCAGTGCGGAGGTTGCCAACAGGTCCGCGTGCACCAGCTCACCCACGTCCACGATGCTCCGGCGTGGATCGGCGAGGTACTTCGACCGTAGGCCGTTGGCGTGATGGAAGATTCGCATCACGGCACCGAGATCGTCGCCCAAAGGGTCGTTCGAACCGAGTTCGTCGAGTGCGCGCAACGCGCGGAGAAGAACGAAACCGTGGGTGTTCGGCGGACTCGTCGACACGGTCAATCCACGAAATGTCACCGAGACCGGTTCGGTCACCTCCGGGGCGAATTCGACGAAATCGTCCTCGTCGAGGCTGGAACCCCGACTGCGTAGGAATGCAACGGTGCGGCGGGCGAGAGTGCCCTCGTAGAAACTCTCCGGTCCCTCGCTTCTCAAGATGCGGAACGTTTCTGCGAGTGCGGGTTGCGCGAACGACTCTCCGGCGTGAAGGGGCTGTCCACCCGGTCGGAAGACCCGATCGAAATCCGGCATACCGAACAGGTCTGCATGTTCGGGGTCGACGATGTGGTCTGCCAGCGAGGCCGACACCGGGACACCGCGTTCGGCGGCTTCCTCCGCATCGTGCAGCAACCGTTCCCACGGTAGGCGACCGCCCAGCCTGCGCATGCGCTCCCAGCCGCCCACTCCCCCGGGCACGGTTATCGTCTCGACACCGCGGAACGGTAGGTGCCCGCTGCTGTGCCGAGATCGCAGCGCGTGTGCGTCGGTCGTCGACGGTGCCCACCCGGACGCATTGACACACCGGATGACACCGTCCGGACTACGCACCAAGGCGATGAGATCGCCTCCCAGCGCTACGTTCTGCGGGTACACGACCGTCAGGGTCGCGGCAGCGGCGATGGCCGCGTCGACGGCGCTGCCGCCATCGCGGTAGACCCGCTGAGCAGCATCGGTCGCCGATGTGTGAGGTGTGGCTACTGCTCCGGTGAAACGTCTGGTGGCAGTCGATTCCGACACGGCCTTGATACTCCTTGGTCTCGAGTTGATTGGTGACGACGAGGCCCGTTCAGTCGATGGTCGACAGAAACGACCTCGTGCGCTCGTGAACCGGATCGGAGAAGAGCTTCTCGGGCGGTGCGTCCTCGATGATCCGACCGGCGTCCATGACGACGATGCGGTCGGCGACATCACGGGCAAAGCGCATTTCGTGCGTGACGATGACCATGGTCATGTTCTCTTGCGCGAGTTCGCGCATCACCGCCAGCACTTCCCCGACCATCTCGACGTCGAGTGCACTCGTGGGTTCGTCGAACAGCATCACCTTGGGCCGCATGGCGAGTGCACGCGCAATGGCCACGCGTTGCTGCTGGCCGCCGGACAGCTGGCTGGGACGCGATTCGGCCTTGTCTGCCAGCCCCACCCGTTCCAGGAGCGCAGCCGCCTCACGAACCGCCGTCTGCTTGGGAGTTCCGAGAACACGCACCGGGGCGTTCCAGATGTTCTCGGCGGCGGTCATGTGCGGAAACAAATTGAAATGCTGAAAGACGAAACCGATTTCGCGGCGTCGACGAGCGAGCTCGGTGGTCCCGACCTTCTTCCTGGAGGTCAGGTCCCGGTGGCCGATGGACGCGCCGTCGATGAGTATTTCGCCTTCGTCGATCTGCTCGAGGTGATTCAACGACCTCAGCAGCGTCGTCTTTCCTGCGCCGGACGGCCCGATCAACACCACGACCTGACCACGCAGAACATCGAGCGAAACCTCATCGAGCACTCGGCGGCCACCGAGCGTGCAGCATGCGTTGCGGACCCGAACGATGGGCTCGGCATCCTCGGTCTTGACTGTCATGTCGCTCTCCTCGACTGCTGTCGTCATTCGTGGGCAGGTTGAGAGGCGGCTACCGAGCGCCGCGCCCCCAACAGGCGTTGGGTGATTCGTACCGGCTGTTCGATGCCCACCTGACGGGCCAGCCGGTTCTCGATGGCCGACTGAATGACCGTCCAGACCGTGGTAAGTGCCAGATAGTAGATAGCAACCACGATGAAGATCTCGAACGTGTGAAACGTTGCAGAGCTTATGGATTGGGTGACCTGAAACATCTCGCTCACCCCGATGACGCTCAGTATCGACGTGGTTTTCATCATTCCGTTGAAGGAATTGCCCAAGGGCGGAACCATGACCCGCAGCGATTGCGGCACAATGATCCACCGCATGAGCTTGCCCGGTCGCATTCCGAGGGAAGCGGCAGCCTCGAACTGCCCCTTGGGAACAGCATCGAGTCCGGCGCGAACGATCTCCGCGATGTAGGCGCTCTCGTTGATCATCAATCCGAGGATCGCAGCTTGCACGGCCGCCTTCACCGAAAGCCCCAGTAGCGACACATCATCGAACTGATAGAGACCGACGGCCGCGAAGCCTGTGTAGATCAGCACCAGCTGAACCAGCAACGGAGTTCCACGGATGGCCCAGATGTAGACGCCTGCAACCCAGCGCACCGCAGCGATACGAGATCGTCGCATGAGGGCAATCGCCAGCCCGGTGATGATGGCCAATATCATTGCCACCACGGAGATCGCGATGGTCAATACGAGTCCGTCGAGGAAGCGATCGGTCGGAGTGAACAAGCTCTGCCAAAAGAATTGCCAATCGAACTGCATGTCGTCGACCGCCGCTATTCCTGGATGCTCAGGTCGCCCTGGCCCCATTGGTCGATGATGCTCTTGTATGTACCGTCGGCCTCGAGCGCACTCAACGACTCTGCGATGGCATCGTGCAGTTCGTCATTCCCTTTCAGCGTTGCAGCACCGATCTTGATGGTGCCGAACGGTTTTCCTGCGGTCTGTATCTGTGCCCCGGTCTTGGTCTCGTAGTAGCCGAGTGTCTCGGCGGCGTCCATGTAGGCGTCCATCTGCCCGTTCAGCACCTGCTGAATCGATACGTCCGGCTTGTTGTTGCGGTTGATGTCCACCGAGGGCTTGCCTTCGGTCACGCACGTGTCGGACTGCTCCTGCGCCAGTGCCTCGGCGGTGGTTCCGACGGCAACCATGACTTTCTTGCCGCACAGACTGTCGTCCAGACCTGTCACGTCGGCGGGGTCCTTCTCGCTGACCGCAATTCCGGTACCGGAGTACAGATACGGCACGAAATCGACGATCGCTTCGCGCTCGGGTTTGATGTAGAGCGCGGCCATGATCACGTCACACTGTTTTGCCTGCAGTGTCGGAATCAGGGCGGGGAATCCGGCCTGCACGAACTGGGTCTTCAATCCCATCTGCGCCGCAAGGGCTTTGGCCAGATCGACTTCGCTGCCGACCAACTCGCCGCCCTCGTCGAAGTAGACGCTGGGCGGGGCGCCGTCGTTTGCGGCGCACACCTTCAAGGTGCCGGCTTCCTGCAGGGCGGGCGGAGCCACCTTCGGTGGGCCCGAGGGGGCATTCGCCTCTGCCGAATCCGACGACGAACAGCCTGTGGCCAGCAGGGCAACGACACCGGCGCCGACGAAAAATGCGGTCTTGAACACGGTTCTTCCTCCAGATCGGGCGGGAACGAGAACTCTTGCCACCTGTCGTCTATCACTCGATAGGTGGTGACTATCAAACGATAGGCCGACTCTGTGTCAACCGGGTTACGAATTGTGTCGATTGCGCGAAATCGGTCGGCTAACGATGCAGAAACGGCGGGCTGGTGCGGTCAGCCGACCGTTGCGCCCTCGAGGTCATCCAGCCGACGACGCGTCGTTTCACGTACCGCGGACAGCGCGGCCGGGTCCACCAGTACTGCGCGCAACACGAAATCGCCCGCCTGCAGCGGACGCGCGTGGCGGACGGGCCCATTGGGCCCCCCTTGCTCGCGCACCGTCTCGAACAGCACTCCGTTCACCGCTCGCTGCACGAAACTCGGCTCCACATCGACGAATTCACCAGTTTTCTGTCCGCCGATGATCAGCTGCTCCATCAACTCGTGGAACAGAGCTATGCCCTGGCGCTCGGCTTCGAACTCCGGTTGCGTCAGAACAGCATCTTGATACAGGCCGCGCGAGTCGAAAGTTTGCAACAGCGACACCCGCACGTCCCCGGCTACTGTCAGGTGCAGCTTCTCCGCCCACGAGCTGTCCTCTGCCAACCGGCACTGCAAGCGGTGGATCGCAGCCCCGAGGTCCATCTCCACCAGTGCCCGAAAGACTGCGTGCTTGGCCTCGAAATGATGAAAGAGCGACGGCTGGCGAATGTGCACCGCCTCGGCGATGTCACGCGTGGAAGTACCGAAGTAACCGCGCTGCGCGAACAACGAAGCCGCCGCCAACAGGATTTTTCCACGCGTGGACGACCAATCCACCGAGCTGGGCTGCCAGTCGCCTCCGTACGTCACGCGGTTCACCTTTGCCTCGAACACCGCGCACGTCAAACCCGCGCGTTCGATTGCGACTTCGGAGCAGCCGAGCCTCAGCGGAGACGAGCGCTGGGCGCGGGACTCACACCCGATCGTCGTCCTGCGCGTCGAGCAACAACAGGTGGGTAGCACCGCGCGAGCGGAGATACCCGAAGTAGTAGGCGTAGCCGGCTGCGACGATGCCGAGTGCGATACCCAGACTCAACCACTGCTCCGGATCCATCACACCGATGACCACGATGCCGACGATCACAATCAGCGCGACCAGTGCAGGCAACGGCCACAACGGCATTCGGAACAACTCCGGATGCTCCACGCCACGCTGTCGACGAACGACGAGAGCCGACAGTGCGATGAAGGCGAAGCCGACGACAACTGTGGATCCCGTCGCGTTGACCAGCAGGGTCATCGGCATGAGGCAGCAGGCACCCGAGATCACACCCATCACGATCGTTGCCACCCGCGGCATGCTGACGGAGCCGGAGACACGCGAGAGGGGCGTGGCCAACACAGCAGGCAGTGCCTGATCACGGGCAGCGGCGAACAACAACCGACCGGCCTGCAGCCCGAGAGCAATATTGGCGTTGAGGATGGCCAAAGCCATTGTCAGCAATACGAATACGGCTACCGCATGACCTGCACGTTGCTCGAGGAACTCCTGGACCGGCAGATCGGAACCGACGAGGCCCTCGATCGAGTCCGCTCCCAGCATCACCGACACGAGAGGGACCAGCTCGACCACCACGGTGATCAAGGCGGAATACAACACCGCCCGTGCCACGTTTCGACGCGGGTTCTTGGTCTCCTCAGCGAAATACACCGCGCCGCCGTATCCGAACTGCGACAGCACTCCCTGAGTGACGACGAGTACAAGCCCGGCGATCCCGATGGGGGCAAGAGCCCCGCTCGAGTCCAGCGCCTGCGGGTTCAGCAGATCGGTGATCGGGCGTTCGATGTGTACCAATCCCAGTGCGGTGAGCAATACCAACGATGCCATCTCGACGAACAGAAACGACCCGGTCACCCACGCGTTGGTACGAATGTTCAAGCAGGCCACCACTGTTGCGATGAGGGTGACGACCAGGGCTGTGACGAGTGGGTCGACGCCGGAGATCGCGACTCCGAGGTAGTCGGCAACACCGAGGGCGAAGATCGCCTGCGCCAGAGGAAGACCGACGAGCCCCAGGAAGAAGACTGCAACCCCGGATGCGGGTCCGAGCGTTCGACTGACCATCGCGTAGTCACCACCGGCGACGGGGTGCCGCGAACCGAGCTCGGCGTAACACAGCGCTATGAGCAAGCTGATGATGCCGCCGATCAGGAAGCCCCAGAACACCCCGGTGCCGTAGGCCGTCAATGCCGCTCCGCCGAGGATGAACACGCTCGCTGCAGGTGAGATCGACGAGAGGGTGAGCATGACGTTGCCGCTGACGCCCAGCGAACGCGCCAGTTCCCTGTCGTAGGTGCCAGAAACGCCGAGCGGCGGACCGGAGCGTGCATCGGCGGCAACCGGAGAATTGGGGATTTCGGGCATGACACGGCCTGCTTCCTGGAGTGTGAAGCCGAGATATTCTTTGACTCAAGTGTCAAAGAATTCTTAGGAGATTGGCACGCGCGCTCGGTACTGTCAACAGGTGGCACGCCAGCGGAACCAGATGGCCAGGCGCAATGCGCTGATCGAAGCGACGTATGCAGCGGGTCGCGAGCACGGGCTGCGCGCGTTGTCGTTAACCGACGTCGCCAAGGAAGCCGGCTTGACCCGTGGTGCCGTGCTCTACTACTACGACGACCTGGACTCGTTGCTGGTCGAGGCTCATGCCGCCGGTGTCTCGCGGTTCTGCGACGAGCGCGACGAACTGGTGGCGGCGACACAGGACCCGCGTCGACAACTGGACATCGCCATCGACGCCGGCTTACCGACAGGGCCCGACGATGCTCTGATGCGGCTACTGTTCGAGCTCGACGTACTCGCCGGCAGCTCTGCGCTGCACGAAAAGCTGGTGCAGGAACTCGACCGACGTCAGGCCGCGACGTACCGGAACATCATCGCTACGGGCGAGCGTGCTGGAGTGTTCACTCCGACCCCGAGCGGCGACCTCGTGGCGACGACGATGGTCGCCCTCGAGGACGGATACGGCCTGCACATCGTGGCCGATCACATCACGACTCACGACGTAGCGGCCGACGGAATGCGTGCAGTTGCAGCGCAACTGGGATGTCCGACGATCCGGGGCTGACCTACTCGCGGCCCTTCGCGGCAAGCGCCTGCAGCGCGTCGAGGTACATCTCGACCTGCTTGGCGAACACCTCTTCGTAATTCATCAGTGCCAGTTCGGCTTTGGCTTGCTCTGCATACGGAAACTTCTCGGGATGCTTCGGGGCGTACACCTGCACCCACCCGTCCTCCTTTTCGCGCGGGTCCGACGCACTGAGCCGAGCACCCTCGGCACTGGCCGAACCGAGAACCAGATTCGCGAAGACCTGATACTGGATCACGGCGGCACGGCCTCGCAGACCTGCCATGTGCATCGCCCGCAACACCCACTCGACGGCCCGTAATTCGTTCGGGCCGTTGGTGACGAGGGAGAACGTTGCAGCGGCGGCTGCCGGGTGCGCAGTCGTGGTTCGCCACGCGCGCCAGGCAAGATCTTCGAGATCCGCACGCCAGTCGTCGGTCGGCTCGTAGCCGTCCAGAGACAGCTCGTCGAGATGATCGGCCACCGCGATGAGGAGGTCGTAACGACTCGCGAAATGTCGGTACACCGCAGTCGGGGACGACTTCAGCTCGTCACCCAAGCGCGAGAACTTCAGCGCCGGCTCGCCCTCTGTGTCCAGGATCGTCAGCGCTGCGGCAACAATTTCCTCCTGCGACAGCGATCCCCTCTTGCGGCGCTTGCGCACGTCCGAACTCATCGGCACATCCCTTCGCGTCCGACGCGTCGAGCGCGTCCAGACGTGTTTCCGTCTTGTTCCGACGACATTTCTTTTAGTGAATGCCATTGACTATTGCCTTGACTATGACCATAGTCACTGCAACACCAAACGATACGACCCGAGATTGGACGAGCCATGGACGCCCCCACGGCACCGGAGCTGCGATTCACATTCCGCATCGTCGCCGACACCGGCCCCTATCTACCTCTCGAACAACGAGCCGCCGAGCTGCTCGAGTTCATTCCCATCACCGGCGGAACCATGGAAGGAGATGTTTCGGGAACGATCATTCCCGGCGGTGGTGACTGGTGCCTGACTCGCGCAGACGACGCATACCAGGTCGAAGCGCGATACCTGATTCGTACCGATCAGGACGACATCGTCGACGTGGTCAACCTCGGGATAGTCCGCCACCTCCCCGGTGAGTCCGGCGAAGAGATGGGCTACTTCCAGTCCACCCCCCGATTTCGGACGACGTCACCGCGACTTCAGTGGCTCACGCGTTCGGTGTTCGTGGGGCGCGCGACATCCGACGCAACCGGCACCACGATCGACGTCTTCGAAGTTCTGGCCTGATCACTCATCTCACCGCCGCACGCGTGTTCGCACGCATCCGCCCGAGAGGCACCCAGATGTCAACACGACATACTCGCATGATTGCGATCGCATTCACCGCCGCATGCGCGCTCTTCACGACGGCCTGTGTCGGCGGGAGCAATCCTGCATCCGCAGACACGATTCGGACGACGATCGATCCGCCGTCGACGTTCGACCCCACCAAAACACTGTCGCTTCCCGACAATCTGCTCGCACGCACGTCCTACGACACACTGGTCCGCCGAGACGACGGCGGCTTGATTGCCGGTCTGGCAACCGACTGGACGGCGACACCGACCCAAGCGGCGCTCACCATCCGCAAGGGCGCAACCTGTTCCGACGGAACCGCAATCACTCCGGGGGTCGTCAAGAATTCGCTCGACTACTTCGCGCGTCCGGACTCCGGCTCGACCGTCCCCGGTCAGGTCTTCGGCGGAACACCGCCGACGATCACCGCGGACGACAACGCCGGGACGGTCGTCATCGACCTCGGCGCGCCCTGGCCCGACCTGATGATCGGATTGAGCATCTCTTCGACTGGAATCATCTGTCCCGCTGGACTTGCCGATCCGGACGGACTCGGTGGCGGCACCGTGAAGGGCAGCGAGTCGGGACCGTACGTTCTGGACTCGTTCCAGCCGGGAGTGAAGTACACCTTCCGATTGCGTGAGAACTACGACGGCTGGCCTGCGTGGGCGACACCGGTAGACGGCACGCCCGCAAAAACGTTGGAGTACTTCGTATCTCAGGACTCCACCGCGACAGCGAATCTGGTGATGAGCGAACAGCTCGACATAGCCAAGATTCAAGCCACGACGATGGAACGCTTCGACGGCATGGACGGGTACAGGGTATCGGTCGATCGCTTTTCGGACTTCTACCTCGTGTTCAACGAACGCCCCAGCAGCGTTCTCGCCGACCCCGCCCTCCGACGGGGCGTCGCACAGGCGATCGATCGCAGCATGCTCGAAAAGGTGACGTCCGCAGGAACGGGTGAGATCGCGACCTCGCTCGCATCGAACCTGACCCCCTGCGTTCCCACCGCAGACACCACGTTTCCCGAGCAGGACGCCGACGCTGCCTCGAAGGCCCTCGACGGTCTGAACATCCGCTTCATCGGCCCGTCCATTGCCGGTCCCGCCGGTGCCGGCAACGAGTACATTGCCGAGGCGTTGCGGGCTGCGGGCGCTCAGGTCACGATTCAGAACACCGACGTCGGAAGCTGGATCGGCACGGTCTTCGGTGAGCCGGACGCGTGGGACCTCACGTTGTTCGCGGACCTCAACTTCCTCGGTTCGCTGACCAGTCCGTTGGGCAGCTTCGTCGGACCGACGATCCAGGAGGGCGGTGGAAACGTCGGCGGGGTAACGAACGACGCCGCGGACGAAGCCTTCGCCGCCTCACTGACTGCATCCTCGCCGGAGGAACGCTGCAGCTACCTCAACAGTGCGGTCTCGGCACTGGTCGACGATGTCGATGCACTCCCACTGATCAACGACGCCTTCATCTACGTCCAGCGCCCCGGCTTCACCGTGCAGATGCGCGGCGGCTCGCTCGACGACCCGATCTTTCGTATCACCGGATGAGCCCCTCCCGCGAACCGAACCCTCAGGAGCAGACATGACCGACCGATGGCACTCCGCGTCCGCTCGGACGACCCGCGACCACGTCGTGGTCGACCCTCTTGCACCGACGTTCCGCTGGCAGAACGAGCGTGTGCCCCTGGTCCACAGAGCAGGGAACCGCTGATGTCCATAGCCGAACAGACTCTCCCGACCGGCGCGCCCGCGCTCGGTTTCGGACGTCGAATCGCACAGAACTCGTGGAGTGGCTTCGCGCTCCGCCGATTCGGGGGACTCGTTCTCTCCCTCGCATTGCTGGTCGTTCTCACCTTCCTCATCGTGCCGCTCATTCCCGGTGATCCTGCACTTGCGATTCTGGGCCCGGACGCGCGGCCGGACGCGATCGCGGCCGTGCACGAACGGCTTCATCTCGACCTTCCGCTGTGGAGTCAATTCGAGCTCTACATCAGAGGTCTGTTCTCGTTCGATCTCGGCGACAGCTTCCGGTATTCGACGCCTGTCACGGAGACGATCGCGACGAAACTCCCGTACACAGCGACTCTGGCGTTCGGCTCGATTGCAGTGGTCATTCTCGTCGCGATTCCACTCGGCATGACGATCGGCGTCCTCACCCGCGGTGGACGCAGACCTGCACTCGCAACCGGGTTCGGATCTGTCGCAGGCCTTTTCGCATCCTTCCCGGCCTATGTGGCGGGCACGATCCTGGTCATCGTCTTCGCCATCTGGCTTCGAGTTCTTCCTGCAGGTGGGGTGTCGTCCACCGGCTCCTTCATCCTTCCCATTGCCGCTCTCGCAACAGGTCCCGCTTTCGCGGTCGCACGAGTGGTCCGACAGGAAACTTTCGAGGTACTGCAGCAGGACTACGTTCGCACCGCCCGCGGCCGGCGAATCTCCTCGGCCCGTCTGTACCTGCGCCATGCGTTGCCGAACCTGATGGCGTCGACGCTGACGCTCACGGGCCTGATACTCGCCGGACTCCTCGGCGGAGCAGTCATCATCGAAACCGTTTTCAGCCTGCCCGGGCTCGGTTTGGAGGTGGTCCAGGCGATCATCTACCGCGACTATCCGGTGATTCAAGGGATCGTCCTGACCATCGGAACCATCGCGATCGTCATCAACCTGGTAATCGACGTCCTCTTGGGTCTCATCGACCCCCGAACCCTGGGTGGGCCGACCAATGGCTGAAACACACCGCCGCATGCCGGCACCGCTGATCGCGGGCTTGGTCATGCTGGGAATCCTCGTCCTGACCGCCATCCTTGCGCCGGTCTTCCTCAGCAGCGCGGCCAACACGCTGACCACCGATACCCGCGCCACTCCCTCGGCGGAACACTGGTTCGGCACCGACGACCTCGGCCGCGACATTCTGGCCCGCTCTTTGGTCGCCGCTCGTCTGACACTGCTCATGGCTGCAGCCGCAACCGCGATGGCGGTAGTCGCGGGAGTGCTTGTCGGAGCACTGGTCTGGCTTGCGCCGCGTCGGCTCCGGGAGGCGGTCCTCCGGATCATCGACTCCACCGTCGCCTTCCCGTCGATCATCCTGGCGCTGGTGATAGCCGCGATCCTCGGGCCTGCCACGTCGTCGGCGATCATCGCGATCGGCGTTGCCGGTATTCCAGGCTTCGCCCGAATCACTTCGAACATGACCGCGTCGGTTGCGCAGAAAGATTTCGTCGGAACGGCTCGACTGTTGGGCGTACCGGGTTGGATGCTGTTCGTTCGACACTTGCTGCCCAACATCGGCGGTCCGCTGCTCGTACTGATCGCGTCGAGTTTTGCGCTGTCGCTGCTCGATATCTCGAGCCTGTCTTTCGTCGGACTCGGTGTGCAGAGCCCCGACTACGACTGGGGCCGATTGCTCAACGAGGGCCTTCCTGCGATCTATTCACAGCCCATGGCCGTCGCCGCACCCGCCGCGATGCTGATCTTCGCCGGAGTCGCAGCGATGCTGACCGGTGACGGTCTGGCCGCGCGCATCGATCCGTGGGGACGTCAGCCCCGGTTGGTGCGCAAGCCGCGGCCGACCGAAGCTCTTTCCCTTTCCCCCGACTCCTTGGTCGAAGTTCGCGATCTGAAGGTCACGGCCGCGAACGGCAAACAGCTCGTGAAGGGTATCGATTTCGACATCGCGCCCGGGGAAATTCTCGGTTTGGTCGGCGAATCGGGTTCCGGCAAGTCGATGACGGCGATGAGCCTGGCTCGATTGCACCCGGAGAGTGTTGCGGTGGACGTCGGTCTCATGCGACTGGGCGAGCTCGATCTCCGCTCCTGCAAGCAGCAGAGCCGCTTGGCCAAGGAGATCGGGCTGGTCTACCAGGACCCGGGCTCGACCTTCAATCCTGCTCTCCGGCTGGGTGTTCAGCTCACCGAGGTCGCGAGAGTGCACCTCGGGATGTCTCGCGCGAAGGCGAACGCGACCCTGGTGGAGGCACTACGGGGCATGCGGATCAAGAAGCCCGAGGAACGAATGACCCAGCATCCCTATCAACTGTCGGGAGGAATGCTGCAACGAGCCATCATTGCTTCGTCACTCGTCACCAACCCCAAGCTCATCATCGCCGATGAACCCACGACGGCACTCGACGTCACCGTCCAGGCAGAAGTTCTACGCCAACTCAAGCAGATCAACAGCAGCGAGGGCACCGCCATCCTGTTCATCTCGCACGACATCGGCGTGGTCGAGGCCTTCTGCGATCGAGTTCTGGTGATGCAGCAGGGGGAGATCGTCGAACGACTCACGGGCGCTCAGCTGGCCGCTCGAGACGTCCGACATCCCTACACCAGAACACTTCTCGCGGCAACGCCGACAATTTCACTGCCCACCATTTCACCGGCCACCCCCACCCTTGCCACCGAGGAAGTCTTGCGATGACCGCGATCGACAACCCCATTCTCGAAGTGCGCGGACTCGATGTCACGCTCGGACAGCGATCGAAGGCGACGAAAATCCTGAACGGGATCGACCTGACCCTCCAACGTGGGTCGACGGTCGCTCTCGTCGGCGAATCGGGATCCGGAAAATCCACGATTGCCAAGACCGTCATCGGAATTCATCGAGCCGATCGAGGATCGATCCGATTCGCCGGGACCGAGTTGGTCGGTGCGAGTCGCCGAACCCGTCGATCTGTGCGGCGTCGGATTCAGCTCGTTCCGCAGAACCCGTACTCGTCTCTCGATCCACGCCGAACCATCGGACAAACACTGGCCGAGGCAATCGATCCGGTACTGGCACGGGTCGGGCCGAATCGCGAGCGCATCTCCTCCCTACTTGCCATGGTGGCCCTCGACGACTCGGCCATCACCCGTTACCCACACGAGTTCTCGGGTGGCCAGCGCCAACGGATCGCGATCGCCCGTGCGCTTGCCACCGATCCCGAGGTGTTGATCGCCGACGAAATCACGTCGGCTCTCGACGTCTCGACGCAGGCCGAGATTCTCGATCTACTCGCCCGATTGCGTCAGGAACTGCAGCTGACCGTGCTCTTCATCTCGCACAACCTTGCCGTCGTCAGCCAGATCTGCGACGACATCGTCGTGCTGCTGGGCGGTGACGTAGTCGAATCCGGCTCGGTGCAGCAGGTATTCGCCGATCCGCAGTCCGAATACACACGCACACTGATCGATTCGGTCCCCGGCGGCCCGGCCTTCGGCCTCGCCCTCGCGGCACCTGCACCACTCGGCTCCCCGTCCCACTCCACAGGAGGCACAGCATGACTCAGGCACACCCCGTTCTCTGGACGCTCGGCGCCCGCGAGATAGCACGACTCGTTCGAACTCGCACAGTGGCCGCACGCGAGGTGATCGACGCGCACCTGGACCGCATCGCCGAGGTCAACGGTCACCTCGGCGCTCTCACCGTCGTATTCCACGACCGCGCACGCGAACTCGCGGACACCATCGATCGCCGAATCGCCGAGGGTGAGGATGTCGGTGAGCTCGCCGGGGTACCGATCTCCGTGAAGGAGAACATCGACCTGACGTGGTCTGCGTCGACGCAAGGCTGGACCTTCCTCGCGGATGCGATTCCGACGTCGGATTCGACAATGGTCCGACGGCTGATGGACGCAGGCGCGATCCCGATCGGCCGGGGAAACATGCCCGACACCGGATTGCGTTGGGACACCGACAACGAACTCTTCGGGCGGACCTATAACCCCTGGGATCGTGACCGAGTCGCCGGCGGCTCCAGCGGCGGAGACAGCGTCGCCGTGGCCACCGGCATGTCCGTCATCGGACTCGGCAACGACTACGGCGGATCTCTGCGATTGCCGGCCTACGCTGCCGGCATCTGCGCACTGCGACCGTCAGCGGGCCGAGTGCCTGCACCCTCACCCGTCGAGGCCTGGCCCCTGACGGAACAGTTCTTCGCTGTGAACGGACCGATCGCTCGTCGGGTCGACGACCTGGACACCGCCTTCTCGCTGATGCACGGGTCGGACGGCCTGGATCCGATGGCGTCCTCGATTCCCCACCCGGCCACCTACGACGGCGTACGACGCGTCGCCGTCACGCGCGATCCCGCCGGCTGGGGTGTGGATCCGCAAGTGGCCGAAGCAATCTCGGTAGCTGCCGATGCTCTGACCGCTGCGGGGTGGGAGGTCGTCGAGGCCGAGGCACCCATGATCGAGGAAGCTGCAGTGCTGTGGCGTCGACTCTCGGTCACCGAGTTCGTCAGCAATTTCCAACCCGACAGCGGTGCCGAGCCCCTCGGCGCGGGCGCAACGCAGTATTTCCTCGACAACTCCTCGGAGACCGAGGTCTACGAGTCGATCGCCGAGTACAAGGCTGCGTGGGGTCAGCGTGTGCTGATTTCGGCAGCGTGGGAGAGGTTCCACGCCCAGTACCCGATCGTGTTGGGCCCGGTCTCGGCGCGGCGGATGACTGCCGTCGGCTACGACTTGTCCGGTCCCGAAGCGACCACGCAACTGTGGCGTGATCACCGGTTACTGGTGACGGTCAACCTCCTCGGCCTGCCCTCGGTCGCCGTGCCCACCGGGCTCGACTCGGACGGCATCCCGTCCGGCGTTCAGCTGATCGCTCCGCGCAACGGCGACCACATCGCACTCGCGGCGGCCCGAGCCGTCGAGCAGACCGTCGGAACGTTCACTCCGCTGAAGAAGCCGGCGGGGATGGACCTGCAGAACGTGATCGGCTGACTCCGACTGCCACGGAACAGGTCACCAGCTGACGGTTCCGTGGCGGTCGATGAACCGCCCGGATCCGTGGCCGGGCCCTTCGGTGGCGAGCTGCACGATGGCGTCGGTCCCCTCGGTGACGGTCTGCGGCCCGCTGTTTCCGTTGAATTCGGTTGCGGTGTAGCCCGGATCGGCGGCATTGATGCGAATGTCGCTCAGGCCCTTGGCATACTGCGTCGTCAACATCGTGACAGCCGACTTCGACGCGGTGTAGGCCGGAGCAATCACGCTGGATTCGACGCGAGACGGATCGTGTGTCGCCGCGAACGAACCCATTCCACTGCTGACATTGACGATGACGGGATCGGTGGAGCGGCGCAGTAGCGGAAGGAATGCTGTTGTGGTGCGGACGATTCCGAGGACGTTGACATCGAGTACCGACTGCACATCCTCGGCGGTCAGTTCTTCGATGGCGCTGTGCGGTCCGGGAATGCCCGCGTTGTTGATCAGTACGTCGACAACCCCCTCCTGCCGTTCCACGTCCGCCGCTGCCGATGCGACGGATTCGGCATCGGTGACGTCGATCCGAACGAACCGAGCACCCAACGCTGCTGCGGCATTCCTACCCCGCTCGGCGTCACGTGCTCCGAGGATCACGGTGTGGCCCTGATCTATCAGTCGGCGCGCGGTTTCGTAACCGAGGCCCTTGTTTGCTCCGGTGATGAATGTGATGGTCATGGCCCCAGTGTTCAGGTCGACCGGCGCGTGTTCCAGGCACGCCTGGACGGTAGGACAATCGGTACCACCCTCACACCCGCTCGAAGAGTGACAATGGAGTCGTGACCTCGACAACGGACGGACTCGGCGCGACGATCAGATCGTGGCGTGATCGACTCTCACCCGATGCTGTCGGACTGACGACCGGACGCTCTCGACGGGCCACGGGGCTCCGACGCGAGGACCTCGCCGATCTCGCGGGCATTTCCGTGGACTACGTAGTGCGGCTCGAACAGGGACGAGCGACGACACCGTCGGTGCAGGTGGTGTCGTCCGTGGCGCGGGCTCTCCAGCTGACTCTTCCCGAGCGAGACCATCTCTACCGCTTGGCCGGCCACATTCCGCCGGCCGACGGGACTATTTCCGACCACATCCCGCCTGGGGTCAGGCGGGTTGTCGGCCGACTCGACGAGGGTGCGGTTGCCGTCTTCGCCGCCGATTGGCAACTGCTCTGGTGGAACCGGAGTTGGGCCGCGCTGGTCGGTGATCCGTCGTCCGTCTCACCCTCGAAGCGAAACTTCGCTCGTGACTGTTTCCCTGTCGGCACGGATGCACCCGGAATGTCCGCATGGCCGGTGACGCCGTCCGGCGGCGACGGGTCGGTCCGCGCAGCAGTCGTATCGGACCTTCGGCGGGCCACCGGGCGGTTTCCCCGAGACTCGAGACTGAGGGGTCTGATCGAAGAATTACGCACCGGCAGTCCAGAATTCGAGTCTCTGTGGTCGGTCGGTGCTGTCGGTTCACATCGCGAGGATCACAAAGTGGTCCACCATCCGACCGTCGGACCGATCACCGTCGACTGCGACGTACTCACCGACGGAGACGCGGAGCTGAAAATCGTCATCATGACAGCCGCCCCCGGATCGGAGGACGACACGAAACTCCGGTTGGCCGCCGTTTCCGGGTCCGTCGACCAGCTGCGGTTGCCAGTGCAGTAGCGGCCAGTCGAGTGCGTCAGCGACTGCTCTGCTATCCGACGATGCCGCGGAGGAACTCGATCCTGAGCCGGTTGTACTCGTTGGTCCACTGCGAGCCCGTGGTCATGAATGCATGCTCGAGGGTCCCCTCGTTCTTGCTGTACAGATTCAAGCGATTGGCAACGCCCATTCTGTCCAGCTTCGCGCTCAGTTCGGCCGCCTGATCGGGGAACGTGCCGGTGTTTCCGTCGGCGATGAAGCTCGGCGGGAAGTCGGAGGTGGCGTTCTCCGTGACGTTTGCGCGCGCCAGCCAATCGGCATCGGTGGTGTCGAGGTAGCTGCGTGCACCGATGTCGTACAGAAAGCCGTTCGACGGACTCGGAGATTGCGGTGAGCCGGCCCTCCCCACATCGAGGACTGCACTGTCGAACACCAAGGCCTTGAGAGCGCTTCGATCCATCGTGGGTTCGATGCCCAGCGCCCGTGCGTAGTCGGGGTTGGTCCGAACATTGGCGTAGCTACCCACGATCTGACCACCCGCGCTGCTTCCGGCGAGCACGACGCGGCTCATGTCCAAGCCGTATCGGTCGGCGTTCGTTTCCAAGAACTGCAGAGCCTCACCCAGCTGGATCGTCTGTGTGGGAAAACGGTATTCCGGTGCGAAGGCATAATTCACCGACACCAGGTTGAAACCGGCGTCGAGTACGGGGCCCGCCCCCGACGCGAAGTACGGGTCGTCCGCGCCGAGTTCGGAATCACCGTCGGCCTTGTCCCCCGCTATCCATCCCCCGCCGTGCACCATGACGTACGTGGGACGGCTGACCGACGGATCGTTGTCGGCGATGTAGATGTCGAGAAACGAATTGGGAAGCGTCGAGCCGTATTCGATGTCACTGGTGCGACCTGCCCCGTTCACTACCGACGTCGCTGTCGGCGCGGCAGAAACGAAGGAATTACTCTGCCCCAACGAGTGCAGCGCTCGAACCAGCGGCGCCGGACTGGCGGCCGTAGTGATCGTCACTGCGGAAACCACCAACGCAATCGAGGCAGCGAGGCCGGCCGGTACGGCGAGAACCACCCGGCGAGTGCCATCCGAGGAGCCCGCCCACGCCGATCCGAGCAGAAAGAACCCGAGCGCAGTCCCCGCGGTTGCGCTCACGACCCACAGCGCGTGAAAGGGCGTCACCAACCAGGCGACCTGAGCGACCACGGTCACTGCACCGAGCGAAATTCCTACGGCTACATGCTTTCTGGCATCGGACGCGACGAGACAGGTGGCCACGACGGCCACCACGATGACCCACAATCCCACCGCGAACTGCTGACGGATCAGAAGACACTGGAGCCACGCGAGTGCAACACCGATACCACCGGTCATCACGAGTGCCGATGTCGACGTTCTCGTTCGCCGGCCTTCGAAAATTTTGCTCACCCTTAGCTACGCCGTGGACGTGTGACGTTGCCTGTGCAGGTCACGGACAGCGTCGCTGAACTCGGCGACCGGCCCGTCGACCACTGCTCCCGGCACGACCTGCGTGATGGTGAGCGGCGTGATCGCGAGCGGCGCAGCATCGAATTCTTCCAGCCACGTGAGCAATTGGGCTGTCGAGGTGGCGTAGACGATACGTCCGAGCCCGACAATTCCGTGGCTCGCCGCGCACATCGCACAGTGCTCACCGGAGGTGTATACCGTCGACGATCGTCGCTCACTGGGGTTCAGATTGGTCGCAGCCCACCGTGACAGAGCGATCTCGGGGTGCTGGGTGGGATCGTGTCGATCGCCGACGCGATTGCGATCTTCCGCAAGCACTTCACCGCTTCCCGACACCAGCACCGAACCGAACGGATCGTTGCCCGTACTCACTGCGGCCGCCGCCAGATCCACAGCACGCGCCAGAAATGCACGGTCGGCGGCGGAGATACTCATGACGCACCACATGGTGCGTCGACGATAGAAGTGTCCACACCTCGACCGTACCGGTACGAAGCACGGCGAACTCCGCATCGATCCCATGTGCTCCCGCCGAAGCGCAGGTAGCCGACACCGTCACCCGACTTGTCAGACTCCCGACGACGAGCGCACAATTCTTCACCATGGCACTGATCTCGAAGGGCTTCGTGGGCCGACGGCGCGGCGACGACGGGCGCACTCCCCCCGGTCAGTATCTGACCAAGGATTTTCCCGTCCTCGCGATCGGGCCTGCGCCCGTGGTCGCGATCGACACCTGGTCGTTCTCGGTCACCACCGAACGCGGCGACACTCGCAGTTGGACCTGGGACGAATTCGCGGCACTTCCACACGAGACTCCGACCGTCGACATTCACTGCGTCACCAAGTGGTCGAAGCTCGACACCACGTGGAAGGGCGTGAGCCTGGACGTTCTGCTGGACGGTCTCGACACCGATGCCGGGTACGTCGTGGTGCACGGCTTCGACGGTTACACCACCAATCTCCCCCTCGAAGATCTCAGGGACGGGAAGGCCTGGCTGGTCACCGAATTCGACGGCGCTCCCTTGGCTCGCGAACACGGCGGTCCGGCAAGGCTTCTCGTTCCTCATCTGTACTTCTGGAAATCGGCGAAGTGGATCTCACGCATCGAGCTCACCCTGGAGAACGAACAAGGTTTCTGGGAGCGCGGTGGCTACCACGACTACGGAGACCCGTGGCGCGAGCAGCGCTACCAGGGCGACTGACGT
This sequence comes from Rhodococcus sp. NKCM2511, assembly GCF_014905595.1. Classification (NCBI taxonomy): domain Bacteria; kingdom Bacillati; phylum Actinomycetota; class Actinomycetes; order Mycobacteriales; family Nocardiaceae; genus Rhodococcus; species Rhodococcus sp. NKCM2511. Next base: position 1,404,593 of record NZ_BNHJ02000001.1, read on the forward strand.
GGCCGTGACGGCCGGGGCGAAACCCTGGCTCGTTGCCACGGCTGCGGCCGTGCGGCGTGAGACACCCACCGCGTCCACCCTTGTTCTCGACGTCGACGGTTGGCCCGGCCATCTCGCCGGGCAACACGTGGACGTCAAGCTCACCGCCGAGGACGGCTACAGCGCACAGCGCAGCTATTCCTTGGCCTCGGCACCCGACGGCACGACGCGTATCGAGATCGCCGTACAGAACGTCGCGGACGGCGAGGTGTCGCCCTACTTGGTCGAGTCCGTCGAGGTCGGCGATCGCATCGAAATTCGAGGGCCGGTGGGCCGATGGTTCGTCTGGCGGCCGCCCCAACCGTCGGAGACCCCGTCTCCGCCGATTCTGTTGGTGGGTGGTGGTTCTGGCATCGTCCCGCTCCGCGCCATGGTTCGCGCACAGGCGTCCGCGACGGGCGGACGGGTGCCCTTCCGGGTGCTGTACTCCGTGCGCGAACCCGCGGAGGTCTATTTCGCGGACGAGTGGGCTCACCCGCCGGCGGGAGTGGACGTCACCATGATCCACACGCGGCGCGCTCCTGCCGGCAGCACACGGCCACTCGGTCGAATCACGTTGAAAGACATCGACGCTCACGGATGGCCGGCGGAGTTCGAGCCGCGCTGCTACATCTGCGGGCCCACGAGCTTCGTCGACACGGTCGCGGACATGTTGGTGGCGCGGGGTCACTCGGCTGGGAACATTCGTACGGAGCGTTTCGGACCGAGCTGATACCCCCGAATCAGCGGCGCTCACAGCGCTACCCGCAGTAAGCCATCACGGCATTCACCAGGCTGTCGATGAACTCGCGGTCGCATGGTTGCCGGGTCAGCAGATGGCGGAAGTGAATCGGTGAAATCAGTAGCTCGATCGCGAGGCCGGCATCGACATCAGCTGGCACCTCGGAACGCTCGACCGCGCGATGGATGATCACCTGTACGGACCGCAACCGTTGCGACCAGAACGTAGTGCGTGCTTCTGCGGTGGCAGGCGAGTCGGTGATCGAGGCGAGCACTCGAATCAGGCCCTGCCCCAGTGCAGATGCGAGATATTCGTCGAGCGCAGTAGCGAATCCAATCAAGTCGTCCTTCAGCGCGCCCGTGTCGGGCACCCGAAGAATCCGCTCACTCCCGGTGAGCATGACGTCGAGAATCAGGTTTTCGCGTGTCCCCCACCGCCGGTAGATCGTGGTGTCACGCACTCCGGCCCGTCGACTGATATCAGGAATGCCGACCTTGTCGACACCGACCTCCACGACGGCAACGAGCACAGCCTCGTGGACAGCGTCCGTCACCTGCGCGGCTCGACCGCCGGGTCGCCGCCGTATTCGAGGATCGGTAGGTGTGTACTCCACACCCCAAGGCTAAAGCAGAAAGTCTTGCATTTACCGATCGAGCGCCTTACCGTGCGTCTAAAGCAGATCTATCTGCGTTAAGAGACGGGGAGCTACACGATGGCGTCGATGATCGAATGGGGACAGCGGGCACGAGTCAGCGCGAGAGCATTTACCCATACCACCGAAAGGGCCTCGCACAGCCGCGGTGTCGCGCCGTTTCTGCCTCGTCTGTTCGTCGACCGTTTCACCCACCTCGGCGGCATACCCGATGACGAGTTCCGCGGCCAGTTGGCTCGATGCCGCTCCTTCGAGGACGACAGGTGGGTTTCCTACTGGTCGACTTTCGCCACCGAGCACCTCGAACGCGCCGATGCGGCCTTGTCACGGTTGCATGCGCCCGTGAGTACTCGGCTGCTCGACACAGATGCTCCGACCGGCGCGGAACTGTCCGAATTGGGCGGCGCACTCGCCCCAGCGGCGTCGATCCTCGCCGACCGCGGAACGGTAGCCGATGCACACGCGACCGCACGCTTCATCGCCGAGCACCCCGACGCATCCGACGCGGCGGGCGCTGTCGACGGGTTGATCAAGGCGTTGGTGTATTACTTCGTCGCCGCATGGCCGGGCGGGACGCCGCGACGCCAGGACGCCTATCACAGGTCGACTCGATTGTCGGAGTCGTTGTTGCTCGCTCTCGCACCGGTTATGGGGTATGTCGTGGAGGTGGTCGACATCGCCCTGCCCGGTACCTCCGACCGGGTACACGGAATTCTCGCGTTACCGCTGAACGCGAGATACGTTCCGACAGTCCTGGTTACGAACGGTCTGGAAGGGACCATTGCCGAAACATTGCTACCCCTACTGGCGCAACGGGATGCAGGACTGGGCACGTTCGTCATGGAAATGCCCGGAACCTACTCGTACGACGACCCCATGACAGCTGCGTCCGAGAACGTGTACTCGGCAGTGATCGACTTCCTCGCAGCCGATGCGCGCATCGACGCGGACCGAATCGGCATGATGGGCTTCAGTTTCGGCGGATACTGGTCCGCACGCATGGCCGCGTCGGATCCACGATTGAAAGTGGCGGTGTCCAACGGGCCGCTGACGCACCGCAGTTTCGGCGCGATCAACTCGATCGGGATGCCCGAGGTGATGATATCGACGCTCATCCGCACACTCGGCGCGACCGGAATCCTGGACTTGGCGCGCAAGACCTCGAAAATGTCCCTACGGCATCGCTACCGGGATATCGACATCCCACTGCTGGTGATCAATGGAGCCGCAGACACGTTGGCCAGCACCCGTGACTCGATCGAACTCGCCGTCGACGCACCGAACGCCCAATTGGTTCTGTACGCCGACGACGATCACTGCGCGATGGGAAACGCCGTACACTGGTCGGCCTTGTCGACCCGCTTTCTGCGAGAGCATCTGGTCGATGCGCCGAACGGGAACCGGAACGACACGACGCCGCGAACATCCGATTCGTTATGACGACCGGGTCAGCTGGAGACCAAAGTTCCAAGCGCAAGCCCTAATTCGAGCTCGGTGTGCCGGAAGACCATGTCCGTCGCGATCGGGTAGTTGATGGCAGAGGTCTCCGACAACGCTGTTCTGACGGCACTCTGCGCGAAGGTTCCGTCGATGAGGGCGAGGATGCGCATCGCAGTCGAAGCGCAGTCCAGCGGCGCGAAACGACCCTGTTCGCAACCGGATTCGAGAATTCTGATCAGGGTGTCGATATCGACTTCCATCTGGCTCACGACCTCCTGCTGCAGTGCCGGGCGGCGGGTGCTCTCACGCCAAGCGTCGAGCCACAGCAGCGCATATTCATCGTGGCTCGGGTCCGTCGCTTCGTCCAGGAAGATTCTGAGACGGTCGAGTGCATCGGCGGAATCGGCTGCAGCACCGACTCGCTGCGAGCGACGGCCCTCCACCGCTGCCGCGAACCCGGCAGCGATCAGCCCGTCCGAGGTTTTGAAGTAGTGGTTCACAAGGCCGGGATACACCTTGACCTCGTCGGCAACTTTTTTGGCCGTCAGCTGCCCCAACCCCTCCGACATCGCCAGCCTCCCGGCCACCTCTGCGAGCTCCCGACGCCTGGACTGCGGATCCTTCCGGCGGTGCGTGCTGGTCGCCGACAGCGTCATGACGACGACGCTACCACCGGTAGATGCGCGCGCCAGGAGGATATCGAGACCCAACGAAATTCGTCGCGAGGAGTTCGATCGTTCGGGTTGCGGAGACGTGGGTCACGCGTATTGTCACCACCACCAACAAGCTGTTGGTGGTGGTGACAATAAGGAGCAACGCGTGACGGACACCCGCGGTGGGCCAGGCACGAACGATGTCGGCAAGGTCGAAGCACACGGCATCGACCGAATACCCGACGACGAACGCTTCGGACACCCGCGGAGCCTGTTCGCGGTGTGGGCGGCATCGAACATCAACTTCTTGTACGTAGTTCTGGGCGGACTCCTGATCGTCTTGGGACTGAACCTGTGGCAAGCCATCGTCGTCGTGGCCGTGGGCAACCTGTTCTGGGTCGCAATCGGTTTCATGGCCACGAGCGGTCCGGTGTCGGGCTCGCCGAGCAGCGTGATCACCCGGTCGCAGTTCGGTACCCGCGGAAATCGCATCAGCCTGGGCGTGTTCTCGTGGCCGGTGTTCATCGCCTACGAGGCGATCAATCTGTGTCTGGGCACCCTTGCCGGCGTCGCGATCCTGGATCAGCTCGGAGTCGATCTACCCCTGTGGGGCGAGGCCGCGATCCTCATCGTCATCGCTGCCCTGACGCTGGTCGTCAGCGTGTACGGACACGCGACCATCATGCGCGTCAGCGGAATCATCACCCTTGCCCTGACTGTCGCCATGGTCGTACTCGGGGTCTTCGTGGTGGCGAACACGAACTGGAGCTACCAGCCGCCGGAAGCTCTGACCGGCGGCGCAACCCTGGCCACCATGGCGGCAGGTGTGGCTCTGATCGCTGCATGCCCCTTGTCCTGGGGTGTGAGTCCCGACTACGCACGGTATCTGCCGCCGGACGCCTCCCGCGTGGCAGTCGCATCGTGGACCGCATTGGGCGGATACCTGCCCTCTGTGGCACTCGGTGCCGTGGGTGCGCTCGCCGGCACTGCCGTGGACATGTCCGACGCGCAGACCAGCCTGGGGACCATCGTCGACGGTTGGTTCTACCCGATTCTGTTGCTGGTCATCGTCATCGGCTCCATGGCGAACAACGTGTTGACCATGTACTCTTCGGGCCTGTGCCTGCAGGCAGTGGGCCTGAAGTTGAAGAGATCGGTCACGGTGCTCTTCGACGGCGCACTCGGTGTGGCATTCGCGGCCTACGCACTGTTCGTCGCAGACTTCACCGATGCATTGAGCGCACTGCTCGAGCTGACCGTGGTTCTCCTGGTTCCGATGATCACGATCTACGTCGTCGATCAGCTGCGACGCCACAACGCCTACGACGGCTGGGAACTGAACGACCTGAGCCCCGGTGGCCGCTTCTGGTTTCACCGCGGATTCAGCATTGCCGGCATGAGTGCCTTCCTGATCGGAGCTGCGTCGGCGCTCCTGTGCGTCAGTACGACGGATTTCACCGGGCCGATCGCCGAGGCTCTCGGCGGAGCGGACGTGTCCTGGATCGTCGGACCGGTCGTGACCACCGCGGTCTACCTGTCACTTTCAGCACTGACGGATCGCCCCCGAATCACCGATGCCGCCGAACCGGCACCAGCGCGCCCGGAACGGGCACAACAGCCGGCGCGGAACGCCGCAACGACGACCGGGGTACGAGAAAAGGAACAGATCTGATGCCGACCAGCTTGTCGACGCCCGCAGCCGGCACCGCGAAGGACAGCCCCGGTGTCGGCCCCTGGTTCAGATCGCGCTCGGAGACGGCCACGTTGACGCGGATCGATGAACCTTCTGTTCATCCACTCCTGCAGGCGAACGTCTGGCATCTTCGCGGCCGCGATCGAGATCTGATCGTCGATACCGGACTCGGTGTCGCATCTCTGCGCGGACACCTCCCCCACCTGTTCGATCGCGATCCGATCGTCGTCGTCACACACGCACACCTCGATCACATGGGAGGAGCACACGAGTTCGACACGTGCCTCGCTCACGCCGACGAGAACCTGACGTCTCCACCACCGGGAAGTCTGCGCGGTGCCCCGCTGGGCGTCGAACTCGGAATGGACTTGCGCGAGTTCGGTGTCACCGACGACACAATCCTTCTCGATGCACTACCCGAACCGGACTACGACATCGACCTCTATCGGCTCAGGCCCGCGTCAACCGTTCTCCCTGTGGAGCACGGCGCGACGATCGATCTGGGCGACGTCACCTACACGGTCCTGCACCTACCGGGTCATACTCCGGGCGGCATCGCGTTGTACTCCGAACACGACGGCACACTCTTCTCCGGAGACGTTGTGTACGACGACATTCTGATCGATCGTTGCCACGGCTCGAACGTCGCCGACTACCGCCGATCCATGGCAGAGCTCGCGGCCCTCGACGTCGCCAGGGCCTATGCCGGGCACGGGGACAGCTTCGATGGGAATCGCCTGCGAACACTGACGCAGATCTACCTGGACGAGTCGAGGTGATGGTCTCGACGCCGCGCGGAAACGTGCAGCGCAGCGACTAATCCAACTGGGTCGTCCAGGCCGCGGTGAGACCGCGGTCGACGATGCGACGCCAGCCGGGGGGTGCCGCCCCGTCGCGGCTCGACGTGCCTGCTATCCACAACATCGCCATGAGGTCGTCCGCCGTGAACGACGTCGAGAGCACGCCGGCGGCGTGTGCTTCGTCGACGAGTTTCGCACCCAGAGCCGTCGAGCGCTCGCAGGCGTCGATCAACGTGGTCGCGTTCGGGAACCGTCGGAGCATGGCGTCGTTCAGCGCCGGGTCGCTCAGCTGGAGCTCGATCATGGTGTCGACGAATGTCTGCAGTCTTGCACGGGGCGATCCCTGAGCCAGTGTGTGCTCGGTGAGCGTCATGAGTTTCTCGCCCGCGACGGCGGGAACGACGGCGTCGATCAGCGCTTCGCGTGATCCGACGCGGTTGTAGAGCGTGCCGATACTCACGCCTGCTTCTCGAGCGATGTCTTCGAGAGGTGCCCCCAACCCGTGCTCGGCGAACACCCGCAGAGCTGCGGAATGGAGCTTGTCCAGGTTCGCCTGTGCGTCTCGCCGAAGTCCTTTGTCGGGGACCATGCCAACTCCTAGATGTTGAGTACGGCCTCAAGTTAGGGTATGAATTAGATGAGGTTGACCTCAACTTAGCCCATCACCCGTCTGCACCGACTACTCGGCGGTTCTCGAAAGGACCCTCATGCCCCTCATCGCCATCATCGGAGCCGGCCCAGGCCTCGGTCTGGAAATCGCTCGCGCGTTCGGCCGCAAGGGTTTCGACATCGCCCTCGTCGCTCGCACCCAGGCGAAGCTCGATGCCCTCGCCGACACTCTGACCGGTGAAGGGTTCCGCGCTCGCGGCTTTGCCGCCGATGTGAGCCGGCCCGACACGATCACAGCCGCCCTCGGCCGGATCAAGGCCGACCTCGGACCGATCGACGTGCTGGAATTCTCCCCGGCGGACCCGACACTCGTTCCCGTGGACGTGCTCGAGGTGTCGCCTGAGAACCTGCAGCCGCAGATCGACTTCTATATCGGCGGTGCGCTGCGCGCCATCGGCGACGTCCTCCCCGACATGGTCGCCGCCGGCAACGGAACGATCCTGGTGACCACCGGTGGCGGTTCGATCAGTCCGATGCCGTTCCTGGGGAACGTCAACATCGCCGCTGCGGGCCTTCGCAACTGGGTGCTGAATCTGCACAACGCTCTCGAACCCAAGGGCGTCTACGTTGCCCACGTCGGCATCACTGCCCTCATCGGGGCAGGTCATCCGGAGGCCGAACCGGACGTCATTGCGAAGGCATACACGACGTTGTACGACGAGCGCCGCGACGCAGAATTGCACTACGTCGCGTACGACGCGTGACATTCCGCTCGAGTATCTGAGACCGAGAGGAAGCGCGGCACTACCGCGGCCCCGCATGTGCCGAGGCCGCGGCAGCGCTGTCAGCCTGCGTGCTGCGAAACCCAGCCGCTGAGGAGCACCGCCGACGGGTCGACCGGACCTGCCAACTTGCCCTGTGCAGTGAAGAAGTCGATCAGGCTCCCAGCTTGCTGGACGTCGGCATCGGTGAAGTCTCGACCGCCGAAGTCGATCTGCGACACCCGATCCTGCGCTTCGGCGGCATCCATCTGAATTTCCGAGGACACCGCCCTCGCTGCACGAGCCGGATCGGTGTTGACGATGGCAGATGCCTCGGCAATGACCGAGAACACCTTGCCTGCAAGTTCTTCGTTGGCTGTGAGCCAACCCTCGGATGCGATGATCCACTGCGAGTACTTCGCGCCGAAATCACCGGTCGTCGCGACGACTGTCGACCCGGCATCCTCCGCTTGCCCGACCCACGGGTCGAAGGAGATGAACCCGTCGATGTCACCTCGCGCCAGCAGCGCCGGCTGCTCCGGCGGGCTCGTGGTCACCAGAGTCACCGCAGCTGGGTCGATCCCCAGGCTCCGCAGGTACAAATCGGTGAAGTACAAACCGATTCCGGGAAACACCCCCATTGTCTTGATGTCCGCCGGTGCGACCCCGTCCCGGAGAACGACCTGGAAGTAGCGGTCCGAATCCTGGAACACTCCGAGTGCGCGAAGGCTCGGGTTCGCGGCCATGACAGTGAGCGCAGTGGAATCGGCGTTGCCGGACAGCTCCGACGTTCCCGCCACCACGTTCTGCGCACCGGCCGCCCCGCCCTCCGTCTGGATGACCTCGACATCGAGGCCTGCGGCCTCGAACATTCCCTCACTGTCGGCGAGGAAGATCGGCGCGTACGACGGATCGACACCGACCGAGATCCGAACCAGATCGGCGGTCGCCGCTGCTTCGGTGGCCGGTCGCGAGCAGCCTGCGGCGAGCACGACCACCGAGGCCACGACGACGGCCAGCGCCCGACCGGCGGTCGGAAAAGTGCGTTTCAAGAGCATGTTGTGCCTTTCGATGTGGAGTGCGGTCGACACGGATGCGGCAGCAGTCCCATGTATCGGAAGACATGATGATGTCGGTGTTCGCGCTGACGTGTACGTCCGACGGTCCGGCCACCAGACCCCACTACGAATTCATCCGACATCGTTGCGCTGGGTTTCGGCCACGTTAAGACATCGGTCGGGTCCGCACGGTGGACCGCGTTGGTGGGCGCAGGGTCGGACCGCCACTAGCTTTGCCTCACACCGCCGCGAAATGCGGTCCAGATCACAGCAAGGAAAGCGTGCGCCCATGGCCCCACGATCGACAGTGACCACATCGAGTCTTGTTGCACTCGCCGCAATCACCGCATTGTTCGCGGGTGCGTGCACCCGCCCGGCGACCGAATCCGCGGCTGCAACCAGCTCCACCGGCAGCATTCGCATCGCGGTCGGTATCGACGCGTCGTACGCGCCGTTCTTCGTGGCCGACGAGCAAGGCCTCTTCGAAAAAGCCGGTCTCGACGTCGAATTGGTTCAGTTCGGCCGAGGTGGCGAAGCCGTCGATGCACTGTCCACCGGCCAGGTACAGATGGCGGGTAGTTCGGACACGACCACGATCGCCCAGCTCCAACAGAACCCGGCGCTACGTGCCATGTATTCGTACGAGTCGTCGGGCAAATACATCAAAGTCGTACTCCGCAACGGCGTCGACGGTCCGCAATCGATACGCAAGCTGGGCATCGTCGCCGGACTCAGCCAGATTTCGACCGTCAAGTACCTGGAAGCGAACGGTGTTTCTCCCGACTCCGTCGAGATGATCTCGGCAACCCCGACCGACATGCCTGCGCTCCTGAGTCGCGGTGACATCGACGGATACGTGATGTGGGAGCCCTGGCCTAGCGCTGCTATCGACCAGGGAACCGGCAAGGTCGTGGCGACCACCGGCGACTTCGATTGGTTCTACCACCATTGGGCGATCACGACCCAGTCGTGGCTCGATGGCAACGAAGACACCGCACGCGCCGTTCGAGACGTGCTGTCGGAGGCAACGGCAGAGGTCGAAGCAGATCCGCAGGCCGCGGCGGCGGCGACGAAGACCGCAGTGAACGTCGACGAAGCCCAGACGGTGCAGTCGATCGACGAAATCGATTACGCAGTAGAGGATTTGACGCCGACCAGCGTTGCCGATGCCCAGAGCGTGGTCGATTTCTACACCGAGATCGGTGCCATGAACAACCAACCCGACCTGAACACGGCGCTCCTCGTCGGTTGGTCGACGGAGGGATCACGATGAGTGTGGACACAGTGGAGGGCGTTCCGATCGAGGCACGCGACGTAGCCATCAGATTCGGCGAATTGGAGGTGGTCAGCGGCATCGACCTCGACATCCGACCGGGTGAGTTCGTTTGCCTGCTCGGGCCGAGTGGGTGCGGTAAGTCGACACTGCTGTCGGCCCTGGCCGGGTTCGTGTCGGTGGCAGCAGGCGACATCAGTTGCGACGGCGAGTCGGTGAAAGGAAACAACACCCACGCCGGCATGGTGTTCCAGAGTTCCGAAGCATTGTTCGAGTGGATGACCGTCAGCCAGAACGTTGCGTACGGCCCCCGCATGCACGGATCGAACAAGTCCGAACAGGCGCGTATCGCAGCCGAGTACTTGGCCATGGTCGGCCTGAAGCACGCGGGTAGCAAGTACCCGACGCAATTGTCCGGTGGCATGAAGCAACGTGTCCAGATCGCGCGCGTACTCGCCAATCAACCCCGCTTGGTGCTGATGGACGAGCCGTTCGGTGCCCTCGACGCCCAGACGCGTCAAGTTCTCCAAACCGAACTGGACGGAATCTGGCGGCGTACGGGATGCACCGTCGTGTTCGTCACCCACGACATCGACGAAGCGATCACCCTGGCCGACCGTGTCGTCGTCATGACAGCCGGTCCGAGCGCTCGCATCAAGAGCGTGTACGAGGTCGATGCTCCACGTCCGCGTGACCGCAATCATCCCGCCGTCGTAGAACTCTACGAACGACTACGAGACGACATTCGAGCCGAAGTGGTTGCCTCGCTTCGCAATCAAGGTATCGAGGAGGACACGCTATGACCGCCGTGATCGCTGGACGCACCGAGGCTGCGTCGCCGGCCAAGCCTGGTCGGGGCAATCGAGCGTGGGGTGCGGGAAAGTCTGCGATGCGTACCGCTGCTCTGTTCGTCGTCTCGGCCGCAATCGGTCTCGCACTCTGGTCGTTCCTGGCGTGGTGGTACGGACCGACGACGATGGCGTCGCCCGCGGCTGTCGTCTCGGCTGCGAAAGAACTGTCCGACACCGGGGTCCTGTGGACATCGATTCAGGCGTCCGGGCAACGCATCCTCATCGGGTGGGTTCTGGGTGTGATCGTGGGCGCGCCGGTGGGAATCCTCATGGGCCGCATCAATATCGTCCGCCAGCTGCTCGATCCGTACATCGAATTCTTCAGGTTCATCCCGCCCATCGCGTTCGTCACGCTGGCGGTGGTGTGGTTCGGCATCGGCGAAACATCCAAAGTAGTTCTCATCTTCTACACCTCGGTGTTCATCGTGACCGTGAGTACGATCGCTGCGACAGTCGCGATCAGCGAGAACAAGCTGCAGGCGGCGACGAACCTCGGCGCAGGCAGGCTACAGATCATGAAGACCGTCGTGCTGCCGTCCACGGTCCCGGGAATCGTGACCGGAGCTCGGTTGGCCATGGGTAACAGTTTCTTGACCATCGTGTCGGCCGAAATCGTCGCTGCCGATGCCGGCATCGGCTCCATGATCTGGCAGGCGCGCAATTACGGCCGCATCGACTGGACGTTCGTCGGGATCATCACTCTCGGAATCATGGGCTTTCTGTTCGACCGCGTACTCCGGTTGCTGTCCAGGCGGTTCCTCGGCCGTTACGGAGTCAAGTGATGCCGGGCTCGGCAGCATCGATTGCCGAACTCGCCTCGATACCGGATGCGCCCGATGGTCTGAGCAGCGCAGAAGAGCGGACGCGTCGCAAGATCGCGGTAGTGGGCGGCTACCGCATATTGTCGAAATTCGGCCTCGACGAAGGCATCTCCGGCCACATCACCGCCCGTGACCCCGAAGATCCCGATACCTTCTGGACCGCACCGTTCGGACGCCACTTCTCCCAGGTGCGGCCCGAGGAGCTGTTGCACGTCGGTGCCGACGGCACCGTTCTGTCCGGATCGGGACCGTTGAATCGAGCAGCCTTCGTCATCCACTCCACGGTGCACGAAGCCCGCCCGGACGTGATCGGAGCCGTGCACGCACACGGGCTGCACGGAAAAGCGTTCTCGTCCCTGCACCGGCTACTGCAGCCGATCACCCAGGACGCCTGCGCTTTTCACCAGGACCACGCACTGTACGACGAGTACCACGGAGTGGCTCTCGACGCCGAAGAAGGGGTAAGAATTGCCGCGGCGCTGGGTACGAACAAGGCCGTGATCCTGTCCAATCACGGCCACCTCACCGTGGGAACATCCGTCGAGGCGGCCGTGTGGTGGTACGTCTCGATGGAACGGTCGATGCAGGCCGAGTTGGCGGCGTGTGCCGCCGGAGATCCGGTGGTGTTGCACGACAAGATCGCGGCGCAGACGTTCGAGGCGGTCGGGGTGGACAAGGTGGGCTGGTTCGCCTACTCGACCATCATTCAGAGTATTGCTGCAGCAGAGCCGGACATCTTCGACGCTCGACCTCTGTTCGACGAATGATCGCTGTCGCCCGCAATTGTTAACATCCCGAAACAGGTTCACCCAGTGGACCCCGAAACCCGAACAAAAGGTGAACAAGGGCATAACGTCGAAGTCGAGGGGGGTTCAGACATTTCGACGATAGAGGTGAGCATGTCTTCCGCACTCTCCGCACGATCTGCGACCAGTCCGCGACCGCTGGACATCGAGCCGACTGCGGACATGACCTCGGTATTGGCCAAGGCCAGGCTGATCGTCGACGCGTTCGACAGTACGAATACCGACCTCTCGCTGACCGAACTCACCCGTCGTAGCGGTGTGTCCAAAGCCAGCGTGCATCGGCTGGCCGGCGAGTTGGTCGAATGGGGTTTGCTCGAACGTGCAGGCACGAAGTACCGATTGGGGCTGCGGCTGTTCGAGCTCGGCCAGATGGTCCCCCGACAGCGCATTCTTCGCGACGCTGCCCTGCCGTACATGGAGGACTTGCTTCTCGCCACCCAGGAGACCGTCCACTTCGCTGTGCGTGAAGGTTTCGACGTTCTCTACATCGAGAAGATTGTGGGCCATCGGGGCTTGAACGAGAACTCGCGGGTGGCGGGACGACTTCCGCTGTACAGCACGGCAACCGGAAAGATCATGTTGGCGTTCTCGCCACGAGAGGTCTTCGACGAGGTCGTGGCGCAGGGCTTCGTCGCACACACCTCACGCACCACGATGTCGGTCGCAGTCCTGGCGCAGCAACTCGAGCGAATGCGTAAGGACCAGTTGGCCGTCGAGGTCGAAGAAACGCGACTGGGCTACATGAGCGTTGCAGTTCCGGTGTTCAGCGGTAACGCTGTTCTGGCCGGCGCACTGTCGGTCACCGCACCGACCTCGAGGATGAACGTCAATCGCGTTGCCGGAGCGCTGCGTACCGCCGGAATCGGCATCTCCCGCAGCCTGCAGGCCATGCGGTGCCTCCAACCGGCGGGCGCTGCGCGCGGAGACGGGACGTGTCATCCCACCGTGTGTTCGTTCAACGGCTGCGGCAAATAGTTGGGAAGAGCGGCTTCGCCGCATGTGAGTGAAAGTTCGTAGTAGAGACCGAGTTTCCGTGCACGTGCAGCGAAGCCGCTCATCCGGCTAGGCGAGGTTGATGAACGTCGTCTTGACTTCGGTGTAGGCATCGATCGAATGGGAACCGAATTCACGGCCCCAGCCACTCATCCCGAAACCACCCCAGGGTGATGCCGGGTCGAGCAGGGGCAGCTGATTGACGAACACCGTGCCGAAGCGCAACTTGGGCGGGAGTGTGAGTGCGGAGTCGAGTGCCTTGGTCCACACCACCGCAGCCAACCCGTACTCGGTATCGTTCGCCCGAGCGATGACCTCGTCCTCGTCGTCGTAGGCCATGACCGACAGCACCGGCCCGAAGATTTCCTCTCGGGCGATGGTCATGTCGTCGCGCACTCCGGCGAATACCGTTGGCTTGTAGAAGAATCCGTCGGCCAGATCGCCCTGGACGCGGCTTCCGCCCGTCACCAATTCGGCTCCTTGTGACCGACCGGATTCGACGTAGGAATGCACTCGATCGAGATGTTCCTGGGATACCAGGGGGCCGATGACCGTCGACGGGTCGAATCCCGGACCGATCGGCAACGCGTCGGCTGCCGCGGCGATCTTGGAGGTGAATTCCTCTGCGCGCGAGCTGTGTACGAAGAACCGGGTGTAGGCACCACAGGCCTGACCCGTGTTGAACACAGCGCCCTGCAGGTTGCCTGCGACGGCAGCGTCGATGTCGGCGTCGGCAGCGATGATGCTGGGGGCTTTGCCCCCGAGCTCGAGCGATACGCGCTTGAGATTTCCGGCCGAGGCTCGAACGATGTGCTGCCCGGTTTCGGTCGATCCGGTGAACGACACCTTGTCGACACCGCGATGGGACACCAGCGCCTTACCGACTTCGGGTCCTCCGGTCAACAGATTGACCACGCCCGCGGGCACTCCCGCTTCGAGGCACAGTTCCACCAGCTTCATGGTCGACAGCGGCGTCTGTTCGGCAGGCTTGAGGATCACCGCGTTGCCCGTGGCCAGTGCCGGTGCCAACTTCCACGCAGCAATGGCCAGCGGGAAGTTCCACGGGGTGATCAGCGCGCAGACACCTACCGGTACCCGCTGCTGGAAACTGAGGTTCCCGGGAATGGACACGGGTGAGACGGTGCCCTCGATCTTGGTGGCATAGCCCGCGTAGTACCGGAAGACCTGAGCGGTCAGCGGCAGGTTGACGCCGACGCTCATGAACGTCGGCTGCCCCTGGTCGGCGGTTTCGAGTGCCGCTATTTCCTTGGCATCTCGGTCGAGCAAGTCGGCGATCCGCCACAGTAGCTGCCCTCGGGCATCCGGGCTCATCCCCTGCCAGGCATCGGACTCGAACCCCACACGTGCGGAGGCCACCGCAGCGTCGACGTCCGAGATCGTGGCCTCGGCGAACCGTCCGATCACCTGGTTGGTAGCCGGGTCCACGGTCTCGCCGGTACGGCCATCGGAGGCATCGACCCACTCGTTTGCGATGAGCAATTGCGTGTTGTGCATGTGTTCCCTCAACATCTCGTTCGGCGAGCGCCATATCGGACTTCGACGGTCCAATGTGCCAGCCGCGGAGCGACGCCGTGTCGGGGAGTTTCGGTGACCGAACCGACCCCAGATATTCGACGCGTCGTAAACAACGCGTTTCGATCCGCTCACCGGGCTGGACATTGTTATCCATCTGGATAATGATGGTGGATGTGATGGGCCGCACATCCGTCACCCGTGAGCGCAGGAGGCAACCATGTCCGTGTTGGCACACCCGTTCGACCTGGATGAGGACTCATCGCTGGCTCCGCCCAACTCTGTCCTCGGGAAGGCCTTCTCGATACTCTCGGCCTTCGACGGTGACAGCGACTCGCTTCGTCTGGTCGACCTCTGTGAGCGCAGTGGCGTTCCCAAGCCGTCGGTATATCGGTTGGCACAGGAGTTGGTGGCACTCGGCTTGCTCGAGCGGGTCGGTCACGAGTACCGAATCGGGTTCAGCGTGTTCGCCCTGAGCCAGCGCGCAGGCAGCACATCTCTGCTTCGCCGAGTGGGCCGGCCGGTCCTCGTCGATCTCGTCGCGTCGACGCGGGGAACCGCACACCTGGCGGTTCGCGAGGGCACGCACACGTGCTACTTGGAGAAGCTGGGAGGAACGCGGAGCGTGCACTCGCTCTCCCGTGTCGGCGGCCGCCTCCCACTGACGTGTACAGCGTCCGGAAAGCTGCTTCTGGCAATGGCTCCCGACTCCAATCGGCTGCTCGACCAATTGGTGGAGAGCGACTTTCCACGGCTGACCGCACAGAGCGCGCGAAGCATGCACGCCGTCCGCCGCGAGATGGTGTCGATCCGTAATCAGCGCCTGGCGACGGAGCGCGAAGAGGCTCTGGTCGGATACAAGAGCTTCGCCGTGCCCATCTACGATTCCGGCGACAACGCCATTGCGGCACTGTCCCTGACCGTGCCGGTGGACCACACCGGTGACGCCGCATTGATCAACGCACTGAGGCTCGCCTCGCACGCCATCACTCGGCAGCACACCCACGCGGCCATGAGCACGCCGAGCGCTTTTCCGGCGCAACGTCTGGCATAGGCCGTATCGCTCAACGGACCCGATTCGTGCGTCGATCGCCGTTCAGCTGTGAAGCTGGAGCAGTTCTGCCACAACGGCAGTGACGCCGCAGTCCGTGAGTGAGGTAAGCCCATGCCAATCGCCACCAGAGTCGCCATCATCGGATCTGGGAACATCGGGACCGATCTGATGATGAAGATCGGCCGCTCCGAGGTACTCGAGATGGGTGCCATGGTCGGGATCGATCCCGACTCCGACGGCCTCGCGCGTGCCCGAGCACTCGGCGTACCCGTCACCCATCGTGGAGTCGAGGGATTGATCGAGCTCGACGGGTTCGACGAGATCGACATCGTGTTCGACGCGACGTCGGCAAAAGCCCACCAGGCCAATGCAGCTCGGCTCGAACCACTGGGAAAGACGATGATCGACCTGACCCCGGCCGCGATCGGGCCGTACGTCATCCCGGCCGTCAACCTCGAAAACCACATCGCCGCACGCAACGTCAACATGGTCACCTGCGGTGGGCAGGCAACCATTCCGGTGGTCGCGGCCATCAACCGCGTCGTTCCCGTCGCCTACGCCGAAATCGTGGCGTCGATCGCATCCCGATCTGCGGGGCCGGGAACCCGCGCGAACATCGACGAGTTCACCGAGACCACATCCGCGGCGATCGTGACCGTCGGCGGCGCAGCACGCGGTAAGGCGATCATCGTGCTCAACCCGGCCGAGCCGCCATTGATCATGCGCGACACCGTGTTTGCCCTCGTGACCGACGACGGCCGTGGGGCTCTCACCGAACGTATCCGCGAATCCGTGTCCGCGATGGTGGCCGATGTCTCCGCCTACGTGCCCGGTTATCGGTTGAAGCAGGAGGTCCAGGTTGTCGCGGTCCCCGACGATCAGCCCGTCGAGACGTTGCTTGCCGCCCCGTCCGCACCGCGGCCCACACATCAGGTCTCGGTGTTTCTCGAAGTCGAAGGCGCTGCAGACTATCTCCCCGCCTTCGCAGGCAATCTCGACATCATGACCTCCGCAGGCATCCAGGTCGCCGAACGCATCGCAAGCCGAAAGGTGGCACTCCGATGAGCACCCCCATCTACGTCCAGGACGTCACGTTGCGGGACGGTATGCATGCCGTTCGGCACCGCATGTCCCCCACCGACGTTGCCCGCATCGTCGTCGCGCTCGATGCTGCCGGCGTCGACGCGATCGAGGTGGCGCACGGCGACGGGTTGGCAGGTTCGTCGCTGAACTACGGGCCGGGATCGCACAGTGACTGGGCATGGTTGGAGGCTGCCGCGTCGGTGATCCAGCGCGCCACCCTCACCACTCTCCTGCTCCCCGGTGTGGGATCTATCCACGATCTGAAGCGGGCATACGAGCTCGGGGTCCGGTCGGTACGCGTTGCCACTCACTGCACGGAAGCAGACATCTCCGCCCAGCACATTGCGGCGGCCCGCAAGATCGGGATGGATGTGTCCGGCTTTCTGATGCTGTCGCACATGGCAGAACCCGAGGCTCTGGCACAGCAGGCCAAGTTGATGGAGTCGTACGGCGCCCACTGCGTATATGTCACCGACTCGGGTGGTCGCCTGACGATGGGCGACGTCCAGGCTCGAGTTCGCGCATACCGCGACGTGCTCGAACCGGAAACCCAGATCGGCATCCACGCCCACGAGAATCTGTCTCTGTCCGTTGCCAATTCGCTGGTAGCGGTCGAGAACGGCGCGTACCGAGTGGACGCGTCGCTGGCCGGACACGGAGCCGGGGCAGGAAATTGCCCCATCGAAGCCTTCATCGCTGCTGCGAACCTGACCGGACTGACTCACGGAAGCGACCTGTTCGCGCTGCAGGACGCCGCCGACGACATCGTTCGTCCGCTTCAGGATCGACCGGTCCGCGTCGACCGCGAGACGCTGACGCTCGGCTACGCAGGCGTGTACTCGAGCTTCCTTCGGCATGCGGAGGCTGCCTCGAGTGCCTACGGAGTCGACGTTCGTGACCTACTGATGGAATGTGGCCGTCGCAGACTGGTCGGTGGCCAGGAGGACATGATCATCGACATCGCTCTCGGTCTCGTGGCCGAAAGGGAAGCACTCCCGGCGTGATCGACCCGACCTCGTGGGCCGAAGCAGTCGAGCTCCGCGCCCACGCCGACGCCGACGGTGAAGTGATCCGTCGCGTCGGCGGGCCGAGCATCAGCGCCGGTCGGCTACTCGAGGACGCCCTGGCCATGGCCGGCTCGATGGCCGGTGTCGTCGGTGCCGGCAGCGTTGTCGCGACCGCGTGTTCGTCCGGACCCGCGGCCGCGACACTCACCACGGCCATCTCCTGGCTCGGAGCGATCGAGCTGCCGATCCCGACGGCACTGGATCCCGATGTCGCTCGTCAGCTGATGACTGCGGGCTCCGCTGTGCTCGTTGTCGCGTCTCCGGCGCGGCTGGCCACGGAGCCGCATCTGATTCGGCTCGGCGAATCCGTCGGTGTCGCAACGATGACTGTCGACGGCCACGTCGACGGCCTGGCTGCGGTGACGGACGGAACCGGGACCACACCGTCGCGTCATCGGACGTCCCCGGGCGACCCGGCCGCGATCATGGTCACGTCGGGTACCGGAGGGCGTCCGAAAGGCGCTCTTCTGGGCAATGGCGTCGGGCTCGGTCAGGCCCGACGTGTCTGCCGCGCCATGCATTACGGCTCCGACGACGTGCTGCTCAATGTGTTTCCCTGGCAACACGTCAATGCCCGTCATGCCGCGTTCCTGCCCGCGGTGATGTCCGGAGCCCGCCTGGTGGTCGACGACTTCTCCGCACGACGGTTCTGGCGTACCGCCAGGGAAGAGCACATCACCGCCTTCAACTTCATGGGTGCGGTGTGCGCGATACTGCTTCGCTCCCCCGCCACCGAAGACGATCGCGCTCATACAATTTCGCGCGCCTACGGCGGACCTGCACCGGACTGGATGTTCCACAGCGTGGCGGAGCGCTTCGGTGTCGAGCTACGGCAGGCGTATGCATCGACCGAGCTCGGTGACGTGGCCACGACCGATGTGGCGCCGCGCCCGGGCGCGGCCGGTCGAGTCGTCGACGATTATCGAGTGCGCGTGGTGGACGACGACGGACGTACGGTGAACGACGGAACGCCCGGCTCGCTCGAGGTACGGCCGTGTGGCGAGAACCTGACCTTCACCGAATACGTCGGAGAACCCGAGATCACCCGAAGAGCCTGGCGTGACGGTTGGTTCGTCACCGGTGACTGTGGGCGTCTGGTCGACGGGTGGCTCTACTACGAGGGGCGAACCGCCGACACGATCCGACGCCGGGGTTTGACCGTCGATGCCGAACGAGTGGAGTGGGTGGCGTCCGGCCACCCGGACGTTGCCCAGGCTGCTGCGGTCGGCGTGCCGTCCGAGCTGACCGAGGACGAGGTACTGCTCGCCGTCGTCCCCCGTCACGGACGACACATCTGCCCGCGCGATCTTCTCCGATACTGCGCGCAGGAACTACCGCGCCACGCGGTCCCCCGGTACGTCAACGTGGAGACGGCCTTGCCGACCACGGCCAGTAAAAAACTGAACCGGCGCGCACTGCGCGATCGCGGTATTCCGACCTCCGCGTTCGATGCCGAAGCGCACCAACAAGATTAGGAGCTTTCACTTGTCCGTTCCTGCGATTCGCGTACTGGACCTCACCGACCGGCTCGGATACCAGGCCGCGCGTGTGTTCGTCGGCCTCGGTGCCGACGTGGTACGGGTAGCCCTCCACGATAGTTCGGATTCGGCGGCAGACCGACTGCACTGGCACGCCGGGAAGAAGGTCCTTCGACATTCGGGGACCGTCTCGGACACCACGTTGATCGAACTGATCGCCCAGGCCGACGTGGTGCTCGAGTCCGGCCCCGCACCCAGGCTTCGCACCCTTGCTCTGCGCGAGGGTAGGCCGTCGCTGTGGGACGCGGTCGTGCACACGGTGATCACCCCGTTCGGCAATTCGGGCCCACGCCGAGAGTGGCTCGGCGACGACACCGTGATCACCGCAGCAGGCGGGATGGCGTGGCTCTGCGGAGATGCCGGACAGGCCCCCGAGCCACCGCCACGCGAGCAGGGAACTCAACTCGCCGGCACCCACGGTGCCATCGGCGCATTGCTCGCCCTCATTGCACGACGTCGAACGAACGCAGGACAATTGGTCGAGATCTCTGCGCAGGAGGCCGTCGCGGCCACCCTCGAGATCGGTGCCATCTCGTGGATCCACGGCGGGACGATTCCCGGGCGCACCTCGGGCATCTACGGTCACGTCGCCCACCGAGTGTTCCGGGCATCCGACGGGTTCCTCGCCGGCGGTTATTCCGGATCCCCCCGTATGTGGACGGACCTTCTTGCCTGGATGGTCGAAGAGGGCGAGGCCGAGGACCTGGCGGACGACCGCTGGCAGGACAACGAGATTCGGTGGCGCGAGCGAGCACATGTGGATGCAGTGGTGTCCCGCTTCACCGGTCGACGCTCGGCCGGACCGTTCGCCGAGGAGGCCCGTCGTCGAGCATTGCCCTGGGCCGAGGTGGCGAACGGACCTGCGCTGCTCGACAATCCGCAGCTACTGGATCGACAGTTCTTCGTCCACAGTGGAAGCAAGGGCAGCTACCGGGACGTCGGCTTCGGCTGGGAGTCACCCGCGCTACCGAGACCCGTCCGCCTCGCCGAGCCTCGCGATGTCACGGCAGCCGAAGCCTGGGCCGTTCCGCGACCGAACCCGCGCGACGACGCGGCCGAGGTACGTCGCGACGAGCGCGCGCCGGCCGACGGGGCGAGCACCACAGGCGCACTGAACGGAGTCCGCGTTCTCGATCTGACCTGGGTTCTGGCCGGCCCGTACGTCACCAAGACATTCGCCGAACACGGCGCCGACATTCTCAAGGTGGAGTCGTACCACCGAAAGGACCCCACCCGCTTCTCGCCGGGGATGAAACTGCGCCCCGACGCCGGATTCGACGACGGTGGCTACTTCCTCAACTTCAACCGCAACAAGAGAAGCGTTGCGTTGAATCTGAAAACCGAAGCCGGCCAGGATCTCTTGCGTCGCCTTGCCGCGGATGTCGACGTCGTCGTGGAAAATTTCAGCCCGGGCGTCCTGGCGCGATGGGGGCTCGACTACGAACAACTTCGCAAGATCAACCCCGGCGTCGTGTTGGTGTCCATGGCCGGGACCGGCCAGACGGGACCGTGGCGCGATGCCGTGACCTTCGCCGACACCCTCGCGGCCATGTCCGGACTGACAGCGGAGACAGCACGGGCCGATCGCGATCCACAGGGGCTGACGTTCGGACTCGGCGACATGGTCGCTGCGAATTCGGCTGTCATCGGCGCACTCGAACTGCTCTATCGCGGTGAAGGTGGCCACGTCGACCTGTCGCAGCTCGAAGCAATGGCCTCGAATTTGGGCACCGCGGCTCTCGAAAGTCAAGTGGCAGGCAATGTTCCGACCGATTCGGCACGAATCCTGAAGAGTCTCGGTGACGATCGATGGATAGCGGTCGGGAGTTGCACTTCCGACGCGCTGAACGACGCGCTCACGTCGATCGGGACGGCCGTCGAGCATGATCCATGGGAAACGCTGACGCAGACGGCCGCGACGACGGACGCCGACGTGCTCGCGGAGCGCCTGCAGCGCCAGGGAATCGCCGCATATCCCGTCCGCGACGGACGAGACCTGGTGGACACGGACCCACAGCTGCGCGCCCGCAATTTCTACCCCACCCTCGAACACCCACTGGCGGGATCCGTTGCGCACGAGGGTCTCGTCGCCCACCTGTCCGCTACCCCGGGCGGATTACGCACAGCAGCACCACTTCTGGGCCAACACACCGACGACATCCTCGTCGAACAGCTGGGTCTGACTCCGGACGAGCTGGTCGACCTGCACAACGAAGGAGTTCTTTCATGAGTACCGAACCGACCGGCCACCGCTACGAGCGCGACGGCGACATCGTCACCGTGGTGATCGACCACGGGCCGATCAACATCGTCGATCCGGAACTGATCGAATCGATGATCACACATCTTCCCACCGTGCTGGACGACCCGACGGTGCGATGTGTGGTGGTTCGCGGCAAGGACCGAATCTTCGTCGGTGGAGCGAATCTGCGGGTCATGCAACGACTCGATCCCGATACCTATCGGGACATGCGTCGATGGGTGGTGGTGCAACGCTTGCTCGAACTGGCTCCCAAACCGGTGATCGCAGCGCTGAACGGCCATGCACTCGGTGGAGGTGCCGAACTGTCGCTGGCCTGCGACCTGCGAATCCTGCACGCAAAGGCCATGTTCGGATTTCCGGAGACAGATCTCGGGATCTTTCCCGGTGCCGGTGGATCGCAACGGCTGCCCCGTTTGGTCGGCGCACATCGGGCCAAACGATTCATCATCGACGCCACCAAGTTCACGGCGGAGCAAGCTCTACGAGAAGGCTTGGTCGACGTGGTCGCCGGTGACGATTTCGAGGACGTTGTTGCCCGCGAAGCACGTCGACTCGCCGACCGTCCCACCGCCACGATCGGTTTGGTGAAGTCCGTGATCGATCGCGGCCTGCACCTGCCCATCGACGAGGCCATGGCGGTCGAGGAGCAACACGTCATGGCCAACCTCGAGCTACGCGACGCCGCCGAGGGCATCGGATCGTTCCTCGACAAGCGTGCTGCGCAGTTCGAGGGTCGGTGAGCTAGAGGTCAGTTGACCACGCCGGTAGCAGAGACGCTCTCGCTCAGCGACTTCACCAGCGTGGCCAGCTGCGGCAGGTCCGATCGGGCGGCCGACGCAGTCAACGACACCGCCGCCAACAGCAGGCCGGTGGGCCCGAAGATGGGCGCAGCGACCGAGCAGTAGCCTGCGGTCATCTCTTCCCGTTCGGAGGCGTACCCGTCGGCCCTCGCTCGGCGAAGTTGCTCGGCCAACATGCCGGGTAGCACGATCGTCGCCGGGGTCACCCGCTCCAGCGGGCCCCTGGCGAGCAGATCGTTGAACAGCTTCGGCTGCCCGAACGCGAGCAGCACCTTCCCGGTGGCCGTCGAGTGCAGCGGAAGCCGACCCGCGATCCGTGACGGGCGGGCGGAAGCGGGGCCGCCGGCGACCTTTTCGAGGTACAGAACTTCGTGGCCGTCGAGCACCGCCAAATGCACTGTCTCGTGGGTCCGGTGATGCAGGGTCTCCATGAACGGTCGGACGGCGTCACGCAGAACACGTAATCTCGGGACGCGGCTCCCCAACTCGAAAGCCCGCATGCCGAGGCGATATTCGAGACCGGACCGCTCGAGCATTCCCCATTCGAGGAGTTCCCGGCTGAGCCTGTGTACCGATGCTTTCGATATCTGGGTGCGCTGCGCCAATTCGGTCAACGTGAGGCTGTCGTCGTCGAGTCGAAACGCTTCGAGAATCAACCGCGTTTTGCCCAGCACCGAGTTCGCGACGCTGGGTGCGGCGCAGTCATCCTGCTCGGGCACTGTCGTCTTTCGAGGGCAGGAGGAACACGGTACGGATCAGAATTTCTGCCAACCGCTGCATCTCTCGGACGTCCACCAGGTTCATGCCACGCGTGAAGTCGATGCTCGAGCCATCGGGAACGGCAGCCACTTTCGGCATTCCGACCCGAGCCGTGGGCACACCGCGCATGCGAAGAATGTTCGCGTCGGTGGCACCGCTGTTGTCCATGATGATCTGGTGCGGTGAACCGGAGACCGTCTCGAAGGCGTCGACCGCCGCCAGAATCACCGGTGACTCGGGGGGCGTGTGGGTCGCCGGAATGGCCGCCACCGCTCGTGCCGACACCTCCACGCCGAGCTGCTCGCTCACCCCGGCCAGCATGGCGCGAACTTCGCGCAGCACCGTGGCCGGCGTCTGTCGGGTCGTCAGCCTCAGATCGAGCCGAAGCGTCACTGCCGCAGGGGTCGACGCCGCGAGCCGGCGAAGGCCGCCGCTGATCGACGAGACAATCCCCTGGGGCGTCATCGTCGAATATCGATGGCGCTGTGCGTATTCCTCGAGCCAGTCTTCCAGGGCGACGGCCACGCGGCCGGCCGACGCAACTGCGTTGCTGTACGGAATGCGGTGGCGACTGCCGACATAAGTGTGTCCACCGTGTACGGTCACGTCGATCCACACGAGCCCGACCTCCTCGTGCAGCACCGTCCAACCGGGCTTGGCGATGACGGCGAAGTCGGTGGTGTACCCACGTTCGAGCATGAACCCCGCGCCGACACCGTGACCGGTGTTCGTGCGGTCCGGCGCACCGACTCCCGACACCGCGAAACTCGGCATGCCGCCGGCTCCGAAGCCGCCCACGACGTCACCGGGCGGAGTGACGCCGGCTGCGTGCAACGCATGCAGTACAGCCAGCACCACTGCGCCGTGGCCCTTGGGATTACCGGCTCCGAGTCCCTCGACGATGTCGCCCGAGACCACCGACCGCGGTGCGAGATCCGGCCGCCACGACACGGCCGCGCCGGGGATGTCCAGCGCGGGATCACCGGTGGTGAACGTGTCGATCGGGGCGTAGAGCAGAAGGGACGGTCCGTCGCCGCCGGGGATGGTCGCGACGGCATTCGCCTGGCTCGAGTCGATGCGCTGGACCTCGGCGTCGACCCCGGCCGAGGCCAGATCCGACGTGATCCACTCGGCCAGCGGTGCTTCCCCGCCGGTGGGGCTGGGAATGTCCACCATTGCCCGAACGGCAGCGAGCAGTCGTTCTCGCGTGAGATGTGCGAGAACGCGCTCGATGGCCTCGTCGGCGGAGTCCCTTCTGCTCACGGTCGTCACTGGGGAATGACCACCGCTCGTCCACGGACCTTTCCCGCGCCGAGCTTGTCGAGCGCAATCCCGGTCTCGTCCAACGAGAAACTCTCGTAGTCGAGCGTCAGATCTCCTGCAGCCAACAGTGCAGCGAGTTCGGGAACCGTGGCACGCGCGGACTCCTCGCGCCGAATCATGTTGACCGGCAACAGTGCAACGTCGTCGAGCAGCCAGTTCGACAGCCCGATCGACACGTCGTTGCCGGTGACGTATCCGATCGATACCGCGCGGCCGCCGGGGCGCACCCAACGGGATCTGACGATGAGATTCGACCCGCCCAGTGTGTCCACCAGCAGGGTGGCCGCGCGCTGCTCGGCGAGTACGGCGAACTGCTCGTCGTCACCGGCGACCAATGCGGTGGCACCGTCAGGGACCCGCGACGCCTGCTCGCGGTCGGCTACGAGGGCCGTCACCGTGGCTCCGTACCGCAGGGCCAGCTGGGTGACCATCGAGCCGACGGCACCGGCGGCACCGGCCACGATGACGTGTTCCTCGGCAGCACTGCCGACGTCGGGCAACCACGAACCGAGTCGACCGACGTCGACCAGTGCAGCGCGGGCGGTCGTCGTCGGAACCCAGAATGTCGCTGCGACCTCGGGTGAAAGACCGTGGGGCACCTCGACCAAAGCCTTGTCCTTGACGACGACGTACTCGGCCCACGTTCCGTTCTTGAACAGTCCGAGGCCACCGCCGCGCAGAACGACCTTGGTGCCGGGCTCGAACACGGCGGACTCGACGACGACGCCGCTGCCCTCCACGCCTCCGGTGTACGGCAACGTCGGCTTGATACCGAACTCACCACTGGCGACGGTCACGTCGAGGTGCGCTACCGATGCGGCCTCGACGCGGACGAGTGCCTCGCCCGCTGCCGGCACCGGCACGTCGACGTCTTCGACGACCGGCGCTTCGCCCCACGCGTGCACCCGGGCTGCGCGCATCGTCGCACTCATGCGATCGGGTGCTTCTCGAGGAACGCGAGGCTGGCCGCGTTGTACTCGTCCGCGTGCTCACGCTGGGGCCAGTGGCCGCAGTTCTCGAACAACAGAAGCTCGGATCCGGCGATGTTCTGGTGCATCGCGTGTGCCTCCGGAATGTCGCCGAACGGGTTGTTGCGCCCCCACACGACCAGGGTGGGAACGGTGATCTGAGCGAGGTCCTCGGGTGTGAGGATGTTCCGCAGCCGAGTCTCCATGTTCTGCAGCGACAGGAGATTGTCGATACCTGCGATGAAATCCGGCTGGTGATAGATGGTGTGCCGAACCGAGATCAATTCCTCGCTCGCGTTGGCCGGATCGTGCATCAGTAACTGCATCCGACGGCGCGTCAGCTCCACGTCGTCGGTCTCGACGGCCTTTCGCGTACTCGTGCGAATGCGATCCATGACCTCCGGATTGGCCACTGTTCCACCGGCCGCGATCATCTGCAGCGAAGCGACACGATCGGGGTTGTCGATTGCGGTCCGACCGCCCACCCAACCGCCCAGTGACTCTCCGCCGATGTGCGCCTTGTCGATACCGACGGCATCGAAGTACGCGAGCAAGTGATCCCGGTAGCGCGGAATTTCGTACGGGTAGTCCGGCTTTCCGGTGTACCCGTGGCCGAGCATGTCGATCGCGTGAACGGTGTAGCGCTCCGCGTGCGGCTTGATGTTCTGGACGAACGCTTCCAGGTGCCCGCTGGTGCCGTGCAAGAACACGATGTGCTCGGCACCGTTACCTGCCCGAAGCGATCGGGTGGGGATGCCACCTGCGTCGATGGTGCTGACACTGAAGTCGAGCCCCGCCAGTTCCGTCCAAATTGTTCGTGCGAGTTCCTGCGTCACGTTGGATGCTCCTACTCAGTCGATACTGTGCTATTGATTGATGCGATGTACTTGGGTGTTGACGCGTGCCAACGGGTTCGGGATCAGACGCTGGTGGGTGGCCAGGCGCCCGCTGAAGTAGCGCAGCGCGCCGATCCCGGTACCGATGGCCAGCGGGATGTACAGAATCTTCACGACGGTGTCCTCGTTCGCTCGATCAGGGATGTTGGCTGGCAGTGAAGAATCCGGACACCACCGCGTGGTACGCAGCGGGCCGCTCTTCCTGCAGATGGTGCGAGACGTTGTCCATCACATGCAGATTGCCGCGTTTGATCATGCGCGCGAGCATCATTGGATAGTCGGGCGTGAGGAATGCATCCTCGCGGCCCCAGATGAATAAGGTGGGCGCCTCGATCAGGCCCAATTGCTGTGTCAGGTCCTGCCATTCGCCGCGTGGGCTGTCCGACATCGCAGCGAGTGCCGTTTCCTCGGGATCGAGGCTCTGCTGGTAGCGCATGTCCAGGGTCTCCTCGGGGAGACGATCGGGGTCGCACCATTCCAGGCGGGTGATCAGCGTCCGCATCTTCTCCCGGGTGGGTCCTTCGCCGCCGTAGTAGACGTCCCGTGCGGTCCGTCCCCGATGACCGCGCTCGGGAAGTGGTGCCAGTGGACCGTAGAACACCGGCATACTTCCGGTGATCACCAGTGAGCGAACACGCTCGGGGTGCAGGGCAGCGAAGTTCAGGGCGATCGTTCCACCCCACGAGTTGCAGACGAAGTCGGCTTGCTCGATGCCGAGTGCGTCCATCAGCGCCACCGTCTTGGCCGCATGGAAATCCCACATCGGGCCATCGATCAGGCACTTCTCCGACTGCCCGTACTGCAGGATATCCACCAGCACGCAACGTCGGTCTGCCTCGAAATACGGTGCGACGGGGCCGAAGTCACTCCACGCGGTGCATCCTGGGCCGCCGCCGTGCAGGAAGATCGTGTCCTGCCCGGTGCCGATGTCGTAGTAGTGGTAGGTGGCACCGTCCGCTTCGATGAAGCGGCTTTCCGGGGGTGCCGAAGCGGCGGGCGACTTCCCGACCGCAACCGGTGATGCGACAGTCATGAGTTCTTCTCTCCTGGCAAGGTGTGGGGTTCGATCACTGCCACGCCCATTCCCGTCAACCATTCGGGCATCGGCGAATACGCAAGGGTCTTGCCCGGCGCGAAGCCGAGAGCAGCAGCCATCATCAGCCACGTTCGTAGCTCCTGGCCACCGTTTCCTGCGTTTTCGGCAATCTGCTCGGACGTCCACTGTGTGTATTTCTGCAGATCTCCGTGTTCGAGATCGCGCAGAAACTGTTCGTCGAATTCCGGGAATATGGTCGGCTTCGCTCCGACGATGATTTCCCGTCGCCGCTTGTCGTAGCGTTCCCATTCGCCGCGCCCGTTCAACCAGGCTTCGACCAGGAACTCCTCGTCCTCGCCCTCGGGAGCGGTCCAGTCACTGGGCCACGGCAACTGGTGTGACAGTCCGCCCGAGGCGACGACCACGACGCGGCGGTCACCGAAGCTCTCGATTGCCGCGGCGATATTGCGACCGAGCTCGGCGACACGAGGAAGTGTCGGCAGGGGCGCGGCGAACACGTTGACCACCAACGGCACCACCGGGACGTCGATCCCGTCGAGCAGGTACTGAATTGCGTGGGACTGACCGTGGTCGATCTGCAGGCGTGCCGAAATGGCGACTTCGGTGCCGGCATCGACGAGGTACTGGGCCAACGCACGAGCGAATTCGGGATCGGTCTTCTGCGGGCCCTTCGGTGTTCCGCCGTCACCTGCGGCAACGACCTCGCCGACGCCCATGGTGAAGGACGGGATCATGTCCAGCCAGAACCCCCGGAAGTGATTGGATCCCACCAGAACCACGACATCCGGACGTGCTTCGACGATGCGGTCGCGGGCCGTCGCGAGTCCTTCTCGAAACGCCTCGGCACGGTCGGTGTGAACGACCTTGTCCCAGTGGGTGTTCATCAACGTGGAATGAGATGCCCCGATTCCCAGCACGATTGACATGTTTTGCTCCTTAGGTCGAGCTCGAATCAGAGGGTGAGATCATTACGGGGTCGGTACGTCGATGCCCTGTTCGGCCAACGCATCGATCCGATCCTCTGTCGTGTCCTCGGCGAGCTTGCGCCACTGCAGAAGCGAGTCGTCGGGCCGGTACAGCTTCTCCGGCGGTGCATCGGTCACCTCGACCATCCACTTGTCCTGGCTGGAGAACTGACCGTGGAACAGCCAACGGACCGCTCCGAGGTACTTGAAGTAGAAGGGAATGGTCTTGAGCCCCTTCTGGAAATCCGCCATCACTCCCACGTAGAGGTGGTTGTCCTCGTCCACCGGTACGTAGAACTCGTAGTGAATGAAGGTGGGGTAGGCGATACGCAGAACACCCGGCATACTCACCGACGCGAAACCCGGGAACTCCTGCGCCGCAATCACCGGGTTCACCTCACGGTGTGAACCGGTGTTGCCGATGTTCGTGGTGGTCTTCGGCGGGTTGCTCTTGAACCACGCCTTCCCGGTCCACTTGCCGAGGCCGGGGAAGTCCGCATCCCAGAACTGTTCCAGCTGAACTCGGTAGATCCAGCGACCGCGCTTGACGATCTTGGTGGTGTTCCACACCGGCATCGCCTTGAACAGCCGCCACAGCGCAGTTCGGTGCAGGTACTTCGCGTGTCCCTCGTCGTACCCGTTCTCGCAGGCGAAGCGCCAGTTGCCTTCTCGCGGCATGATTCGCGATCCGATCACGGCAGCGTTGCTGACGAGTTCCTCGGGCAGCTGCTCGTCGATGGGGTGTGGCTCTTCACCGTCGCCGACGAAAATCCAGACCATTCCCAGTCGTTCCTCGACGTGGTAGGTCGGTTGGGTGACCTTGCCGCAGATCGGCGACTTGGGACCGTCGGTGATGGCGGCCTTGAGGTCTCCGGTCTCGAGATCGAAAGTCCAGCCGTGGTACACGCACGAGATCGTGCCGGGAAACTGCTTGTTGCCGTAGCTCAGCGGCACTCCGCGGTGGGGGCACCGATTGGCCATGCCTCGGACGACACCGCGGTCGCGGATGACGAAGATGTCCTCGCCGAGCAGCTTGACCCGTACGGGACGCTCGCCGACCTTGGACGAGAACACCACCGGGTACCAGTAGCCGCGAAAGCCTGCTCCGGCTGCCTGATACAGGGGCCAACTCGACCAGTCCTGCCTACCGGGCAGGTTGCCGTCCTTCTTCTTCTGGGCCGGCGTCTTCACTCGGTCCGCTTCTTTCGGCGGTGTCGCGACGGTAGGGCGCGATACCGTCGACGCCGCGCGGGGTTCCAGCGTCTCGCTCATATGTGCTCTCCAGGTGCAGTTCACTCGTGTCGTGGGAAGCGATCGACTTCTCGACCGATCGCTCCGAGTCGGCACAGCACATCACTGCGTTGCGGACACCACAATCGAAGCGGTCCGCCTACCGGAATTTGTCCACGCGCCCGGCTTTCTCGGACCGAGAACCCCGCCCGGTTCCGCTCAGCGGTCCAATCCACGTGATGTATCCGACGGCGGCGCCTACTGTCCCTAGGACCCAACGAACTCGAAGGAGACCCGATGACCATTCAGCCCTCGGTCGTCACGACCGACGTCGCCATCGTCGGTGCTGGCCCGACCGGACTCTACGGCGCGTACTACGCCGGCTTTCGCGGGCTGGAGACCGTAGTCATCGACGCTCTCCCCCAGGCAGGAGGGCAGGTGATGGCCCTGTACCCGGAGAAGCAGATTCGCGACGTGGCCGCGCTGCCGTCGATACGGGGTCGTGACTTCGTCGCCAATCTCGTGGAGCAGGCCGGTGCCTTCTCACCGACTTATCTACTCGGCCGTCAGGCCATCGAGCTGACCCACGAGGACGGCCTGCCGGTCCTGACCCTCGACGACGGCACGATCGTTCGTGCCGGTGCCGTCGTGCTGACCGCCGGTATCGGTACCCCGACGCCGCGGGCGATGGAGACCGGTACCGAATGGCTCGGATCCGCACTCTCCTACTTCGTCACCGATCCCACGGTCCATGCCGACCAGGATGTCGTCATCGTCGGTGGCGGTGACTCCGCGCTCGACTGGGCAGATGCACTGGCCTCGATCGCCCGATCGGTCACGTTGGTCCACCGCCGAGCCACGTTCCGAGGTCACGCCGCGACTCTCGAACGCGTGCGTTCGGGCAAGGTCGCCATCCACACGGACACCGAAGTCCTTGCCCTGGTGGGCGATCTGGAAACCGGGTCGTTGTCGAAGGTGGCGCTTCGGGCGAAGAACGGCGAGGAAACCGTCGTCGCGGCCGATCATGTGATCGCCGCTCTCGGCTTCATCAGCAATCTCGGCCCCATCCGCGACTGGAACCTCGAACTGCGAGGCCGTTCCATCGCCGTCGACCGTTCGGGTCGAACCAACCTGCCCCGCGTCTACGCCGCCGGTGACGTGACCGACTACGACGGAAAGGTCAAGCTCATGTCGGTCGGATTCGGTGAAGTCGCGACCGCGATGAATCACGTTGCGGTCGACCTCGACCCCGACCTCGTGCTCTTCCCCGGACATTCGACCGACGGCGCCTGAGCGCCTCACCACACCAGACCTCACCACACCAGGAGGAACCAGCATGTCCTACGTCATCGGAATCAACTGCATCGATCAGCTCGATCGGTCGTGCATCGAAGTGTGCCCCGTCGACTGCATCTACATCGGCGACCGCCGCAGCTACATCAACCCCAACGAGTGCATCGACTGCGGGGCATGCGAAGTGGAGTGCCCGGTGGACGCCGTCTTCGTCGACCGAAAAGCGCGCAAGGATCCCGAGCTCGCAGAATTCGTCGCAGATTCCATCGCCTTCTTCAACGAGCCGTTGCCGGGAAGAAGCGAGCCGATCGGTGATCCGGGCGGATCTCAGAAATTGGGACCGTTGGGCGTCGACACCGAATTCACGGCGAATCACTGAGCGATCAGCTCGCGACCAGACGCCGGAGGACTTCTCGCAGCTGCTCCAGCAGCTGCGAGGTCCTGTCGTCGTCGGAGAAGACCATGTGCTGCATCACCAGTCCGTCCAGTGCCGAGAACACCAGCTCCGAGATGCTGCCGTCGGGGTCGGGCACGCCGGCATTGTCGAGCGTGTGTCGGACCTGAGCCGCATACCGCCGGTACAGTCCACGCACGTTTTCGATCGGTAGATTACCGCGGACCGCCTGAGTGGTCTCGTCGTATTGAAGCAACTGGCGCTTACGCGAATTATTGAGTGTTGGAACGAGATTGGAGGCAAACTCGTCGATCGAGTTCGCCTCCAGCCCGACGTCGTCCGAATCCTGTTCCGCCGCTCGGCGAAACGCTTCGATCAGCAACTGCTCCCGGGTGCCGAAATGGTGCCGGACCAAGCCGTGCGCCATGCTCACCCGGGCAGCCACGGCCCGGTAGGTGACGGCCTGTACACCGGTCTCACCGGCGATATCGATGGCCGCATCCAGCAGTCGATCCCTGGTGGACTGATCGGATTCATGTTCCGTCGAGTCGTCGGCAGCGTTCATCCTCACAGCAAACCACGCTACCGACGACCGCGTCGCTACTGCCCGGCCAATCCCCACAGTGGTGGTCGATCGCCTCCGAGATCGATGTTGACCGACTTGACTGCGGAGTACTCACGGAGCGTCTCGAACGACAACTCACGTCCGAACCCGCTGTCACCTCGGCCGCCCATCGGCATCCCGGGCGGCAGATCGAACCATCGGTTCACCCACACGATTCCCGCGTCCAGGCGATCTGCGAACTGATGCGCGCGGCGCAGGTTCTGTGTCCAGACTCCGGCCGCCAAGCCGTACGGCGATGCGTTCGCGCGAGTGATCGCTTCTTCGTCGGTTCGGTAGCGTTCCGCGACGGTCACCGGACCGAAGACTTCGGTCCGCACGATCGTGGCCTGGCCCTTCGGATCGGCCAGCAGTACCGGACGACGATAGAACCCACCGTGCAAAGAGTCGTCCAGGTCGAGTGGCTCGTCTCCGACGACCACCGAGACACCCTCCGCGCGCGCCCGCTCGACGTGCGCGCTGACCAGTTCGAGTTGACGACCCGACACCAGCGGTCCCATCTCGCTGCTCGGATCCGTCGCGTCGCCCACCTTGATCTTTCGGGCCACCGCAGCGAACCGCTCGACGAATTCGTCGTGAATGTCGTCGTGCAGCAGTAGACGCGAGGCTGCGATGCACGCCTGACCGTTGGCCAGATAGATCCCCATCAGCGCGTCCTGAACCGCGAGTTCGAGGTCCGCATCGGCAGCGACGATCATCGGTCCCTTGCCGCCGAGCTCCATCAAACTCGGCCGCAGTGTGCGCGCTGCGGAACCGAGAATTGCCCGGGCAGTGTCCGGACCACCGGTGAACGTTATCTTGGCGACGTCGGGGTGCGAGACCAGAGCCGCTCCCGTCTCGGGGCCGAGACCGGTGACGATGTTCAGCACACCCGCCGGCAAGAGGTCACCGATCAACCGGGTGAACTCGAGAATGCTCGCAGACGCGTACTCCGAGGGCTTGACGACGACCGTGTTGCCGGCGGCCAGCGCGGGTGCCACCTTGTTGGCGAAGGTGATCAACGGCGAATTCCACGAGATGATCGCCGCGACCACGCCGAGAGGTTCGCGCTTGGTGTAGAGCAGGGTGTCGGGGTTCGACAGCGGAATCTGCTCGCCGTTGAATGCGCGGATGACGCCGGCGTAGAACCTGAAAATTGCCACCACCGTAGGGATGTCGGCAATTCCTGCTTCGCGCACCGGTCGGCCGTTCTCGGTCGCCAACAAGGCACCGAAACGTTCGCCGTCGGCCTCGAAGCGATCCGCGATCGACAGCAGGATTGCTTGTCGCTGATCCTGCGTCGTCCTGCGCCACTGCCCGAAGGCGCGGACGGCCGCCGCCACGGCGGACTCCGCGTCCTCGGCCGTGCCCTGCGGCAGGACCGCCCACGGGCTTCCGACGCTGGGGTCGACCGCTTCGAAGGTGCTACGGGCGCTCACCCAGTCGCCACCGATGAACTGCTGATAGTCCCCGTTGGGGACGAAAGCCGCGCGGGCTGTTTCCGACGAGAGAATGGACGACATTGTTCTCCTTCTGACGTGACACGTTGCGAGTACAACCCGCTTCCGTAGCGCGATACACGGAGAAGGGTTGTCCCGGTTTACTACTGGAAGGAAGCGCTCACCGATCCGAGGCCGGTCAGGGTGGCCGTGACCGACTGTCCTGCTGCGACCGCCCGCATCGGTCCCAAAGCTCCGGACAGAACGACCTGGCCGGCACGCAGCGGCCGACCGAGGTCTGCCGCGGTCTGTGCCAGCCAGACGACGGCTGCGACCGGATCGCCGAGGCAGGCGGCACCGGTGCCCTCGGACACCTGAGTTCCGTCGATCGACATGGTCATCTGCACCTCGGTGAGGTCCAGATCCCCGAGCAACACTTTCCGATCACCGAGTACGTAGGCACCCGCCGACGCATTGTCGGCCACGGTGTCTGCAAAGCTGATGTCCCAGTTGCTGATTCGGCTACCACATACCTCGAGGGCGGCGACCACGTAATCGGTGGCTCGTCTGACGCGATCTGCGTCGAGAGGCCCGTCGGCCAGATCTTCGCGCAATACGAAGGCGATCTCGGCCTCGACCCGCGGCTGTGACACCTGCTCGGCGGGAATGACGGCGTCGGCACCGTAGGCCATGTCGTCGAACAGCATTCCGAAGTCGGGACGGTCGACACCCAATTGCGCCTGAACGGCTTTCGACGTCAAACCGATCTTTCGGCCGACCACGACCGCTCCGGAATCCAGACGCTCGTTGTTGAGAATCTCCTGTACCGCATAGGCCGCCGTCACGTCGTCACGGCCGATCAAGTCGCGGACCGGCTCGCAGGGCTCGCCGCTGTTCGCAGCGTGATTCAGCCGCTCGGCGGCGGCCTCGATGTTGTTCTGGCTCACAGTCACGACGCAAGCTTCGGACACGGGGGCGTCACCGGCAACAACTGCGTCTCGCTCAGCGGTCCTCACCGTCGGTCCGGTGCCGACGAGAACCAGCACCAAGGCAACCGACGCCGCGAAAGCCATCATGGTCGCCACTGCGAGGGCGTCGTTGCCGAGGAGACCGACGACGGGTGCGGCTGCCGCTGCGAAGGCGAATTGGACGCCGCCGATCAAGGCCGACGCGGTACCGGCCAGGGACCCGTAGCCTGCCAGTGCTTGCGCCGGAGCGTTCGGTAGGACCGTGCCCATCACCGCCAAGATCAGCAGCACCGGCACCCCGAAACCGATCAACCCGCCCGTATCGGTCGCCGCCAAGACCACGAACACGACGGCAACGACGGTGCCGATCAGCAGCGCAGAGAGCAGAACGGTTCGAGTTGTCCATCGACGAAGAACGACGACGTTGAGCTGCGAAGCTCCGATCAAGACGACTGCGCCTGCGGCAAAAGCGATTCCGAACTGCTGCGGAGTGAGTCCGAAGCTACCTTGTAGGACGAACGGCGAGGCAGAGATGTACGCGAACATCACCACCCGGCCCAGGCCACATACGAGCACCATCGAGACGAAGGCTCGATCCGTGCCGAGGCGCGCGTAATTCCGCAGAACCGTGCGTGCACTGTTCTGCTGCCGCGCCGCCGGGGGCAAGGTCTCGGGCATCGCGAACGCACCGATCGCGACCGCCGTCAGTCCCAGAGCCGCGAGGATCACGAAGATCACGCGCCACGTAGACACTTCGACGACCAGGCCACCGATCGACGGTGCCAGGATCGGTGCCACGCCCATCACCAACATCAGCCGGGACATCATGACCGCAGCGGCGTTGCCCTGGTAGAGGTCTCGCACCACGGCCATGGCGAGGACCGCCCCGGCTGCACCTCCGAAACCCTGCAGGACCCGAAGCACTGCCAGCACCTCGATACCCGGCGCGACCACGCACCCGAGAGAGGCCGCAACATGGAGCAGCGACGCCACGATCAGTGGACGTCGCCTACCCAGTGCGTCCGACATCGGACCGATCACCAATTGGCCGACGGCGAAGCCGATCAGAGTGCCGGTCAGGGTGAACTGCACCGCCGTCTCCGATATCGCGAATTCGGTTGCGATGACGGGAAAAGCCGACAGATACATGTCGACGGTGAACGGACCGAGTGCGGTGAGCGCACCGAGCATCACGACCAAGCGAAGACGGCCCCGACCCGACGGTGCCGTCACCGCGGACGCGGAAACTCCGGTGCCGTCGGCACCGGAGTTTCCGTGTTCGCTCTCGGTCGCGGCGATGGATCTATTCACCGCCGGCACGCAGTGCACGCACCGATGCGCCCACTGCCAACACGACCTGAAGGGCTGCGAAGAACAACCCGGCCTGCATCAATCCCTCGAACGACTGCGCGGACAGAACACTGCCGGAGCCTGCCATGTCCATCGCCCCGTGCCCCATCGCAGCGTGATCCATGGTGCCGCTTTCCGCCGCCGTGTGGCTCGAGTGGCCCAGCGACGTCGACATCAACGCCCAGTGCACAGTGAGCATCGCGATACCGAAACCGGCGGTCACGGCGTACTCGCGTACGCGGTGGCCGTTGCCTTTCCTGCACGTGAACGCCACGCACAGGCCGGACAGAACGAGCATCGGCACAACCATGCCGAGCATCGCCGTGCCCGTGACGATGAGCAACACGACGTGCACCACCAGACACAGAATGGCAACAGCGGCGAGGACGGCATCGACGAGATCGACTCCAGCCCTCGTTCTTTCGCGCCCGGGCGGCATGCCCACCACGGGCCCGAGGGTCAGTGACACGACGCTTCGCCCGGCTGGTCGTCTGCAGTGCTCCCGCCGTGTGCACTCGACGAAGCAGGCACGTCCAGCGCCGGGTTCTTGTCGAAGAAGTTCACCGGCAGCAGGTGGAAACCGACGACCTCGGTCGGCATGACCGGCCAGTCCTCGGCGCGCGGAATGTGTGTCACTCCCAGGGTGTGCCACAGCACCACATCCGTGTTGTCGGTCGCGCGATTTTCCGCAGTCCATCGGGGAAGACCGTCACCGGAGCGGCTCTGGTTCGGGAAGTCACCCGAGGGGCGCATTTCAGCGGGCGAGTACGGCGTCACCCACATGTTGCGGGTGCCGAAACCGGCTCGCTTGGCAATCAATGAGGGATCCTGCGCCAGCATCGTTGCCGACGACCAACCGGGCAGGAACTTGTAACTGACCGGATTGCCCCAGGCGTTCTTCTTGGCGGTGTTCATGATCTGCCAACTGCGAGACGACTGCGTGTTGGTGTGGTCGTCACCGGTCAATTCGCGGTCGATGACCGTTTTCTTGACTCCGATTGCGTTGCCGTAGGGATTGTCCGGGCCGACAGGCACCCCGTAGGCATCGTTCTGTACGACAGTGTTCTGCCATCCGTCGATTTCGGTATCGAGCCGGAACGAGAACAGATGCTGGTGGTAGCTGGACACGATGTTCTTGGCGATCCGGGTGCCGTGCGCAGAGGTCTCACCCTCTTCGACGGAGCGGGTCTGCACGATCCCCAGTAGCTTGACCTCCATTTGAATGGAGGCGTCCTGGTAGAAGTTCCAGTAGAAGCCGTAGTGGTAGTTGCCGACGGTGGCGATGAAGCTGACGACCAGGCGACGCGAGCGACGTACGTCGACCTTGCCGGTCATCCAGTCGGTGTGCTTCCACAGAATGCCCGCGTCCTCTTCGTGGATGCAGATCGCATTCTCGATAGTGGTCGGTTCACCGTTCTCGCCGGCATTCTCCGCGTCCAGGTAGACGATCTCACCGAGGCAGTCACAGCCGAGTCGAAGCGAATTGGCGAGCTTTCCGAGGCCGAACTCGCCGGCGTCGAATGCGCTGCGCCAGAAGTGCTCCTTGGACGGGTCGCCGTAGGGTACGACCATTTCGCCCAGGGACGCGCGGTGCAGAACCGAGCGGTACTCGTCCCCGTCCAGGTACTCCACCGCATGCAGCACCAGTCCCTCGAGCGGATGCCAGTTGATCCGGAAGCGCCACTTCTGCCAGGTGAGCTCGCGGCCGTCGATCTTGAATCCGACGCCCTCGGGCTGAGTGATGACGAGCGGGGCGACGTCGGAGCGCATCGGCTGGTTCGCGTCCGCCGTGTAGTTGGCCTGCTCGACGTTCATCGGCCGCACGCCGAAGTCGTGGACGTCGATGACCTTCAGCGCCACCAGATCGACCACAGCGATGACACCCTCGATGGGGTGCGCGTACCCGTTGTCGTCGGGAAAATCGCGGTAGTAGGAGACCGAGCCGGCCAGACGCCTGCCGTCGACGGGGTAATCGAGCACGCCGGGCACGGCCATGTTGCCGACGCCCCACGGATCGATCTGGACCTTGTCCATGTCGGTGATGCCGCGCAGCGCAAGCGCCTCGACGTATCGCGGATCCTGCTTGATCAGGTCGGGAGCAAGATCGAACTCCTCGAGCAGGACGGGTGCAGCACCGTCGGTGATAACGGAGGACGAGACCACGGCGTCGGCATCGAGATCGACGACGACATCGTGCGTCGTTCCGGACGCACGATCGACCAACAGAACCCTTGCGCGACGGGCGATCTCGTGACCTTCGCGGAGCAGTCGCTTGTCCGGCTCGTCGGTGTAGACCGCGGCGAACCCCGGCCTTTCTGCGATGGCCTCACGACGAACGACATCTGCGACGCGGCGAAACTCGTCGGATGTCAGGGAATCGAAGAGCGGATGACGCACGGGTGTTCCTTTCATAGCATTCATCTGGTCGAGATCTCGAGTCGCCAGCGTGTGCTTCCTACACAACCAGTGTGCGGTCGAGCGCGCAGCTCGATGTTTTGCTCAGCGGTCCTCGAGGCAGCCGGGCCTCTGTGTCGCGAGCTCCGCCCGGGCGGCCGCCGCACGCAGTATCGCGGGGCATCTGCCCCGATCACGCTGTGCCGGTTCGCTCACCGAGACTGCGGGCCCTGCGATCGATGGTCCAGGTGGACACTGGCGAATTCTGACTGAAAGGAGTTCTGGTGACTGTCGATTCCGCACGATCATCCTGGGACCGCCGTGTTTTGGCCGCACTCTGCGACACTCTGATTCCGCGAATCTCTGCGCCACATTCGGCCTCGACGGACGAGCAGGTGTTCTGGAGCACGAGTGCCTCCGATCTCGCCGTGGACCAGATTCTCGACTCGGTCCTCCCACTCTGGGCCCCACATGTGCACATCCTCGTAGGCCGCACCCTCGACGCCCTGTCGGAATCGTTCGCGGACAGCTCGCCCGATCGCCGCGACGAGCAGTGGCTGACGGTGCTCGCCGACCCGTCGACTCGTCCTGGCGCTCTGATAGTGCAGAGCACGGTGTTGGCAATGTTCTACACCGTGCCGGACGAGGCGTCGAAGAACCCGACGTGGCCGGCCCTCGGCTTTGCCGGTCCGTTGCTCGAACCGCCGACCGCAGTGCAGTTTCCGAAGACCTTGACCGTGGCCGAGCTACCCGACAACGGGTCGATCACGTTGACGGTCGATGCGGTGGTCGTGGGTTCCGGTGCGGGCGGCGGCGTTGCCGCGGCCCGTCTCGCGGCCGCGGGTATGAAGG
Source organism: Rhodococcus sp. NKCM2511 (assembly GCF_014905595.1). NCBI lineage: Bacteria > Bacillati > Actinomycetota > Actinomycetes > Mycobacteriales > Nocardiaceae > Rhodococcus > Rhodococcus sp. NKCM2511. The sequence continues at coordinate 1,443,590 of NZ_BNHJ02000001.1, forward strand.
TACTCGTACTGGAGAAAGGTGGCTATCGGAACGAGCCCGATCTACCTCAGTTGGAGGCGTTGTCGTTTCCGAATCTGTATCTCGGCGGTGGCTTCGTCTGGTCGACCGATGCCACCGTCGGCCTGTTGGCAGGCTCGACTGTCGGTGGCGGAACCACGGTCAACTCCATGGCGTGTCTCCCGACGCCCGAGTACGTACTGGACGAATGGGTCGAGGCAGGCATGGAGGGCGCGTCCTCGGACGAGTTCGGCCCGCACATCGAATCGGTGATGCAGCGGATCAACGCTGTACCCGCCAATACCGTGCACAACAGCGTCAACCGAATTCTCAATCGCGGCCTCGACGCTGCCGGACTCCAACGAAATACTTTGGCACGCAACGCCAAAGACAATGACGACCGATTCTGCGGCGAGTGCAATGCCGGTTGCCTCGTAGGATGCAAACAATCCACGATGAAAACTTTCCTTCAGGATGCCAGCGACTCGGGTGCGCAGTTGCTACCCCAGTGCGACGTCCAGGAAATCGTGCACGCCGATGGCCGCGCAGTCGGCGTCCGAGCGGTGGTGAACACTCCCGACGGAGACCGGGACGTACTCGTGGAGGCACCGATCGTCGTGGTCGCCGCGGGCGCGCTCGCCTCGCCCGTTCTGCTGCAACGTTCCGGGCTGGGTGGGCCGAGCGTCGGTCGAAACCTGCACGTTCACCCCTCGTACTTCGTCAGCGGAGTGTACGACGAGGTCGTGAAGGGTTGGGCCGGGCAGATTCTCACCAGCGTCAGTCACGACTTCGAGCACGTGGAAGGCGAACACGGATTCGTCGTGGAAGCCGCGCCCATGGGCCTCGGCTTCTGGACGGGTCTCACACCGTGGCACTCCGGTGAGCAACACAAGCAGGAGCAGTTACGCCTCGAACACGTCTCCGGAGTCTGGGGCTTCGTTCGAGATCACGGCTCCGGACGGGTGGAGGGCGACGCGCACGGAATGCCGGTCGTCACATGGGGTCTCGACGATCCGGTCGACCTGGCAGTCGTCCGCCGTACGCATCAGGAACTCGCGCGCATCCTCCGGGCATCGGGTGCCGAAGAAATTTTCACGTTTCTTCCGTCCGACCCTCGCTGGCGTCAGGGCGATGACTTCGATGCATTTCTCGACACGCTCGGCAGCCTGGACGCCACGGACATCCTGACGTTGTCGGCACACCAGAGCGGCTCCTGCCCTACCGGCCTCGACCCGACGACATCGGTGGTGAACGGCCGCGGTCGCCTCCACGATTGTTCCGGAGTCTATGTCGCGGATGCGAGCGCGCTACCCACTGCGCCTGGGGTGAACCCCATGGTGTCGATCGAAGCCTACGCACGCAGAACCGCGGAATTCATTGTGCAGGAATGGGACTCCGAAATCCCCTGACCGTCGCAGCGCACAAGCTCGAACGCTGGTGTGCATTGTGCACACCAGCGTTCGAGCTTGTCGACGTCGGTTTCAGCGATCCTTGGGCGTGTGCGTGTCGAGGAAGCCGACGACCGCGTCGGCCACCGGTGTCGGTAGTTGCTCCACCATGGGAATGGTGCCGCCCTCGATGACCACGATGTCGACCGTCGCTGCCTGCACGAGACCGTCCCGCACGAGGCCGACATCGGGGAAGGAGAACGGGTCCGCGTCGCCACCGAGGATGAGTACCGGGGCCGTCACCTCGCCGATCCGATCTTCCATGACGTACCGCGAACACGCGATATGTCCCTCGGCCGGATCCACCCCCGGCGCAAGCGCGTCGCGCACGAAGCGATCGAGTAGGTCCGGACGATTCGGCGGATAATACGGTTCTCGCTGGCCCCACCACGTCGTGAGATGGCCACCGTGCGAGTCGATTTCCGCGACGTCGACGCCGGGGCCGTCAGCGTGACCGGCACGGTATTCGGGGCCGGTGTAGGACGGCGACGACAGGATCACGGACTTCACCCGACCTGGTGCCGCACTGGCGACCTCCACCGCGACCACGGCCCCGGTGTGGTGACCCATCACCGAGAACTGATCGAGACCCAACGCATCCGCTAGATGCAGAACACCCGAGGCATACTGCTCGATCGTTTGCGGGCCAACAGGTTTGGCGGACTGACCGAATCCGTACATGTCCATGGCGATGATGCGACGGGACGGGCCGACGAGGGGCATCAACTCGGCGAATTCGTCCCACGAACGCGGGGTCTGGTGCAGGCAGATCAACGGGACTCCCTCGACTCCGGCTTCTGCATAGTGCAGTTGACCGAGCGGGGTGTCGGCGTAGCCGAAGCGCACGAGGGTCGTGGTGTCGTCGAGCACGGCTTCAGTCGACAAGGGTTCGGCCCATGTTCGCGTAGGTGTCCTGCCGGTTCTTGCGTGCGTACAGCGCAACCCCGATTGCCACCACGATCGTCGCGAGATGCAGCAACGGTAGACCGTTGATGATCACCGAATCGGTACCGGTGATGGCCGAGAAGTTGGACAGCGCGAAATATGTGATTGCTCCGAAACCGATCAGCGCCAGGGCCGGCGCAACCGTGTGGCCCCAACCGAATCGACGCTGCCGAGCGAAGAACACCAGCACTGCCAGCGATGTCGTGGTGATCAAGACCATCAGACCGACCGCTCCGAAACCGGTCAGCGCGGACGTGAGGGTCGTCAGAGGGTCGAGCCCGGCGACGGCGAAGACGATGACGACCGCCGTCTCGATCACATAGCTCGTCGAACCGGCAACCACCGGCGACTGATGGCGCGGGTGCAGGGTTCGCATCGACCGCGGCAGGAAGCCGTCCCGGCCCAGTGCGAACAAATACCGTGACGCTGCGTTGTGGAAGGCAAGCACTCCGGCGAAGCAACTCGTCACGATCAACGCCTCGAGTGTCGTTGTCCACGCGGAACCGACGAACTCGTCGCTGAGGTCGTAGACGAATGTGCCCGGGCTTGCGGCTGCCGCGGCGGTGGCGCCACTCGAACTGGCCAGGAATGCCCAGGACGTCAGGACGAAGAAGAAGCCGATGCATCCCATCGAAATGTACGTCGCACGAGGAACGGTGCGTTTCGGATCGCGTGCTTCCTCAGCGTAGATCGCTGTCCCTTCGAAGCCCTGGTAGCACGAGAACGCGAAAATCATCGCGACGCCGATGGCTCCGGGAACGAAAACCTGACTGGGACTGAACGATTCCATCGGAAAGCTGCCGATCCCGTTTCGCGCGATGATCGCAATGTCGAGCACCAGAATGACCACGAGCTCGACGACGAGGGCCACTCCGAGTACGCCTGCAGCAAGCGTGATCTTGCGATAGCCGAGCAGGAACACGATCACCAGGCCCACCAAGGTATAGACCCACCATGGAAGATCGATGCCGAAAATCTTGTTGGCGCTACCCGAGGCGAAGAAACCCATCGCGCCACTGGTGGCGCATGCCAGCGCGATGTAGGCACTGGTAGCGATGTAGGCACCGGCCAAGCCGACGGGACGCCCCAGCCCTCGCACGATGTAGGCGAAGAAGGCTCCGGCGTTCTGCACATAGGGAACCATCCGGGTGAAACCGACGGCGAACAGAAGCATGATGACGAGTACGAACACGTACATTCCGGGTGTACCGATACCTACCCCCAGTCCGATGGCGAGCGGCAGAATTGCCACAGCGCCTCCGGCGGGCGCAACCGTGGCCATCACCATGAACACGATGTGCGCGACATTGAGACTTCCCTGCGCGAGCTCGGTCGACCCCTCAGTCGTCGATGCGCTGCTCTGCGTACGTGGCACCATAGATTTCAACTCCTCCTGCGAACACCAAGGACGACGAGCGCCGTCGAATAGCGATCAGTGTGGAGAGATATTCACCTGGTCGCCATGTGAAAGGTCCGCTCAGTGACACCGAGGCCGGCCTCGACCCAGCTGGAACCCGCCATGAGCACCCGGTTTCGACGTTTTCGAACCGCTGGCCAGCGGTTCGCTGACCGGAATTACGTGCACCTCGATCCTTTGCCCGGGTGGTCCACACCAGCAACGTACCCGCCTGGTCGTGTGGCCCGGACGTGTACCGCTCGGTGTTCTGCATCCCCTACTCCGTCCAGGCGACGGTGCCCTCCCCGATGCGGACGACTCATCCATATTTCGGCGTGCGCAGTGGGCGAAGAATCCATCCCCCCTGAAGCCTGCTTCCCCTACTGTCGGCACCATGACCATCGATCGAGTACCTGTACCCGGCGGAGATCTCGTCGTCGAAACACACACCGGCACCAGCGAGCCCGTCCTCGTGGTGCACGGCGTGTCCAGCCAGCGCGTGCTGTGGGGCTGGCTGCGGGCGGAATCGCCACACCTGACACTGGTCGCACCGGATCTGCGCGGCAGGGGCGACAGCGTCGAGGTCACGGGGCCGTCGTCGCTCGCTCGGCACGCAGACGACCTGGACGCCGTCATGGATGTCCTCGGACTCGACGCTGCACACGTGTGCGGAATGTCCATGGGTGGATTCGTGGCAGTCGAGTTCGCGGCCCGGTATCCATCTCGAGTGAAGAGTCTCGTTCTCGTCGACGGAGGCGTTCCGGTGGCACCGCCCGCCGGTCTCACCCGCGAGACCGTCGGAGCTGTGTTCGCGGACAGAATTGCTCGAACTCAGAAGCATTTCGACGCCGTCGACGAATACGTCGACTTCTTGGTGTCGACGTCGCTGCCGCTTCTCGACCCGGCGGATCCACTCCTGCGGACGTACGCCGAACACGATCTGGTCGACGGGTCGGTGCGGCTGTCGACCGAGGCAGTCGTCTCCGACGCCGAGGATGTGTTCTTCGGCGAGTCACGGTTTCGAGAACTGACGATGCCGATTCGATTCCTACACGCGCAGTGGAGCATTGGTAAGAACTCGGCACCGATGTACTCGCCCGAAGACATCGATGCGCTCGACCTGACATCGATCACCCCGATGATGGAACTCGACCATGCCGGCACGATCATGACCTCGGCCGGTGCCGCCGCCGTGGGAGCACGAATCGACGAGGCGCTGCGGAACGGGTGATGAAGCAGCGCAAGGACCGGAATGGAGCGGTCCGACGACGTCGGCTGTCCATTTCGTCAGCTGTGTCGTGCGTCTCGTTCAGCCAGACTTAGCCGACAGTGAGCGTCGCCTCACCCTCGTCGAGCATGGTCAGGAGAAACAAATGAGCGGTGCCGGTGCAGTCCGGGAGGACAGCGGTGTGCGGCTGCGGTTCATCGACACTGCGGACCAACAGATGCCCGTTGCCATCCTGGAGTGGCAGCGTCGCGCTCCACTTCTCGCCGATCTGGTCGCATTGTTCGCCGATCTCGGGCTACGTGTGGCGAACCACGAGTTGTTGCCGTCGGGCGAAGACAGCGACGCCTTCGTTCACAGATTCGGTTTCAGTACCGATGAAATCGATTGGTCCGCAGCAACTCCGAACCTGCTGCGGGCTGCATTCGAGGCCGCCGCATCGGGCGATCTCGAGGTCGATGGCTTCACTCGCCTCATCGCATCGGCGTCCATCCCGTTCACCGACGCCGTTCTCGTTCGCGCCGCAGCCCGCTATCTCGGCCAGGTAGGGCTGGAGCTGTCCGAACCCACTGTGGTCTCGATACTGCTGCGGCACAGCGACTTCGTCCGAGGATTCTGCGCACTCTTCCATGCACGATTCGATCCCGACGTGACCGACCGCGACAGGCTGACGTCTGCCGCCGAGGACATTCTCGACACCGCTGTCGAGCGCACCTCGGCACTCGACGAGGATCGCTTGTTACGAGGACTGCGTTCTTTCCTCTCGGCAGTGTTGCGCACCAATTGGTTTCAGCACGACCGCACGGTAGGCGCCCCACCCGCAGCGTTCAAGATCGACCCGGCACGATTGTCCCTCGCCGCGGCCGTCACCCCGTACCGCGAAATCTTCGTGCACTCGCCGATCGTCGAGGGGAGTCACGTTCGGAGCGGTGCGATATCTCGCGGGGGCCTGCGTCATTCGGACCGGCACGACGATTTCCGCACCGAAGTACTCGATCTGATGAAGACGCAACACGTCAAGAATTCACCGATCGTGCCGATGGGTGCCAAGGGCGCTTTCGTGGTTCGAACGGAGACGACTCCCGAAGGTGTCCGCAACGCCTACACCGATTTCATAGAGGCTCTGCTCGATGTCACCGACAACGTCGTCGACAGCGCGGTGGTGCATCCGACGCGCACGGTGATCCGCGACGGCGACGACCCGTATCTCGTCGTCGCCGCCGACAAGGGGACTGCGCGATTCTCCGATCTCGCCAACAGCATTGCAGTCCGCCGAGGCTTCTGGCTCGGGGATGCGTTCGCCTCGGGAGGCTCGGCGGGCTACGACCACAAGGCCATGGGAATCACCGCACGCGGCGGGTGGCTGTCGGTACGACGCCACTTCGCCGAGAAGGGGATCGACGTCGATACCGATGCGTTCACGGTGGTCGGTATCGGAGACATGTCGGGTGATGTGTTCGGCAATGGCATGCTCCTGAGCCACGCCATCCGACTCGTCGGCGCGTTCGATCACCGGCACATCTTTCTCGATCCGAACCCCGACCCCGAGGTCTCGTACCGCGAACGGGAACGGCTGGCATCGATCGCCGGAAGCAGCTGGGCAGATTACGACACCAGGGCACTGTCGTCGGGCGGTGCGGTGTGGCCCCGTTCGGTCAAGTCCATCGAACTGTCACCGCAGATGCAGGCACGACTCGGAATCGATGTCGGCACCCTCTCCCCCAACGCACTCGTCGAGGCGCTGCTCACCGCCCCGGTGGATCTACTGTGGAACGGAGGGATCGGCACCTACGTCAAGGCCTCGACCGAGGGACACTCCGACTCCGCCGATCCGGCCAACGATTCCGTTCGCGTCGACGCGTCCCAACTGCATGCCCGGGTCGTCGGCGAGGGCGGCAATCTCGGCCTCACGCAGCGTGCTCGAATCGAATTCGCCCTTGCCGGGGGTTGCGTCAACGCCGACTTCATCGACAACGCCACGGGCGTCGCCACCTCCGATCGAGAGGTGAATCTGAAAATCGCGGTGGACGCGGCCGTCGCGGACGGCGAACTGTCCGTCACCGAGCGCAACAGGGCGCTGTCCCAGGTTCAGGACGAGGTCGCCGAGTCGGTGCTGGCCGATGCTGCATCGCAGACCCTCGCGATCAGCCTCGCCGAGGCCCACGCGCCGTTCTTGCTGGGCCGGCACGAACGGTTGATCGACAACCTCGAACGCGACGCGGGTATAAATCGAGTCGCTGCGGTTCTTCCCTCCCCTGCCGAGTTGCGGGCTCGACATCGCCTGGGGCAGGGATTGGTTCGGCCCGAGATCGCGGTGCTGTTGGCGCAGTCGAAGAACCTGGTGGCCACCGAATTGCTCGCCTCTCCCCTACTGGACGACCCGGTGTTCGACGGGGTACTGGCCGGCTATTTTCCAGAATCGATTCGTGTCCTGGTTCCTCACCACATCCGCAGGCACCCACTGGCGCGGGAGATCGTGGCGGTCGTCGTGACCGGACACATGATCGACCGCGTCGGGCCCGGCATGATTCACCGGCTGGAGGAAAGACTGGGTGTGGGCACTGCCGATATCGCGGTTGCGTATGCCGTGGTGCGCCAAGTTTTCGACATCGATCACCTGTGGGACGTCGTTGCCGATCTACCCGGAATCTCGCAGAACATCAGGCTCGACCTGCACTTCGGTGTCCAGGATCTGATCGAGCGGACAACGTCGTGGTTGTTGCGGAACCGCGACGAACATTCGACGCCGCTGGAGACGATCGAACGCTTCACGCAGCCGGTACGTGAACTCCGAGCAGCGTTGCCGGACTTGACCGGCGATCTAGTCGTCGATCAGAGCACACTTCGAATCCTCTCCGAAGCATTCGCATTGGAGACGACAGCCCGGTCGCTCGCCCGACCGGTAGCGCACGTGGCGCAGACGTATCTCGAATTCGGCCGCGTCGTGGGTCTGGACCGGTTGGTGGAACGGTCCTCTGTCGCCTCCGGTGGAGCCGACTACTGGGACGCCATGGCAAGCGCGATTCTGGTCGATGCGATTCGTGAGCACTGGCACAACATGACCGAGCAGGTCCTGTCGGAGGCGGTGCACACCGAATCTGCTACCGACGCCGTTGCAGCGTGGCAGGCTGTGCACACCAAATCCGTCGAACGATTGGCCCAGATGGTCGGTGAACTCCACAGCGTGGAAGGGCTGAACAATTCGCAAGTCTGCGTGGTGAGCGCAGAACTGTCGCTCGCCCTGTCTCGGTGCCGATGATTCGCAGGAGCGAAGCCCGCGGAGTGACCATTTTATGCAGGAGCGAAGCCTGCGGAGTGACCATTTGATGCAGGAGCGAAGCCTGCGGAGTGACCATTTCGTCACTACCTCTACCTGTTCGATCGAAACGAAGGAGCCGTCCCCATGCGCTTGATCGTCGGATATCTCGCCACCCCCAGCGGTAAGGACGGTCTTACCCTCGGGGTGCAGCTCGCCCGGAGCCTGGGTGCTCAGCTCGACATCTGCATGGTGCTACCGCCGGACCGCACTGTTGCGTCGAGAGTCCCCGCCGAAACCGGCTACGAGGACGTCCTGGTCACCCGAGCGCAGGGCTGGCTCGAGGAGGCAAAATCGTTGGTGCCGTCCGACATCGAGGTCGCCGTGCATGCGAGTTTCAACGATTCGTTCGCCCAGGGACTGCTCGACGAGGTGGCTCGGCTGGGGGCCTCGGCCATCGTGGTGGGTGCGTCCGGAGACGGCCTGCTCGGACGGCATTCCGTCGGCTCGGTCTCGACCGAACTGCTGCATTCGGCACACGTGCCGCTTGCACTCGCGCCGCGCGGCACCCGGCACTCGTCTGCTCGCGAGATTCGTCAGGTGACCTGCGCACTCGGGACCAGGACGGGAGCGGATGTGTTGCTCCGGACCGCGGTACGCACGTGCGAGAGAATGCACACTCCACTGCGGCTCGTGTCCCTGGTTGCGCTCGACCCCCGCAACGATCTTCGCGATGCCCGGGACAGCTACGACAGCGCGCGTGATCGTGCCGTCGCGCACGCACGTGCCCTTGTAGACGAGGCGAAATCCACCTTGCCGGAGGACTTTCCGTTATCGGTGACCATCGCGGACGGGTCGTCCGTCGAGTCTGCGGTGCGGACGCTCGACTGGCAGGACGGCGACCTCGTCATGGTCGGCTCCAGCCGCCTTGCCCAACCGCGCCGACTCTTTCTGGGTTCGACGGCAGCGAAGATGCTTCGCGTCCTGCCCGTCCCCATGGTGGTCGTCCCCAAGCAGGAGTTCGAATCATGAATCCGTCGACGGAAGGCTCGAACATGGGCAAGAACGCAAGCGGGCCCTCGCCCGCTGCCGGTGAAGTCAGCGCCAAGGGGCTGGCGACAGGCACAGTCGGCACCTTCTCGGGTGCAATACTCGGAATCTCCTCTGTAGCACCGGGTTACACTCTGACGGCAAGCATCGGCCTGATCGTCGCTGCCGTAGGCCTGAAGATGCCGGCAATCCTGATCGCGGGCTTCGTTCCGATGTTCCTCACCGCATATGCCTACCGCGAGCTGAACTCCGAGTCTCCCGATTGCGGTGCGTCGTTCACGTGGTCGACCAAGGCATTCGGACCTTACGTCGGATGGATGTGCGGCTGGGGCATGGTGATTGCGACGATCATCGTGTTGTCCAACCTTGCGGCCATCGCGGTGCAGTTCTTCTATCTGTTCATAGCGAAGTTGTTCGACACACCGTCGATCGCCGATCTACCGGGCAACAAGTTCGTCAATGTCGGTACGACGCTGGTGTTCATCGCAGCGGCTACCTGGATTGCCAGCAGAGGCATCACCACGAGCGAAAAGCTGCAGATCGTCACGGTCGGCTTCCAGATGGTTCTACTCGTCGTCTTCGCCGTCGTTGCGCTGATTCATGTCGGCGAAGGCGACGCTCCGGGCGAGGTCACTTTCGACTTGGACTGGTTCAACCCGTTCACAGGCGTGGCCGTCGGTGCGTTCGTCATCGGACTCACGGGGTCGATCTTCGCTTTCTGGGGTTGGGATACGTGCCTGACGCTCGGCGAGGAATCGAAGAACCCCAAGACGACGCCCGGCCGCGCCGGGTTGCTCTGCGTGGCAACCATTCTGCTCACGTACCTCCTCGTCGCGGTGGCCGCCATGATGTACGCAGGGGTAGGCGAGGACGGCCTGGGCCTGGGTAACCCGGACAACGCCGAGAACGTCTTCGGCTCTCTGGCCGACCCGGTGCTCGGCAAATGGGGCGGGCTGCTGCTGTTCCTGGCCGTGCTGGTGTCCTCACTGGCGAGCCTGCAGACCACGTTCCTCCCGGCCGCGCGAACGATGCTGGCGATGGGTTCCTATGGTGCCTTCCCCAAGAAGTTCGCCGAAGTGTCACCTCGCTTCCTGGTGCCTTCCTACGCAACCGTCGTCGCAGGGGCCATCACCGCAGGGTTCTACACAGTGGTCACATTCCTGTCCGAGCGCACGCTGATCGACACCATTGCGGCCCTGGGCATCATGATCTGCTGGTATTACGGCATCACGGCTTTTGCCTGCATCTGGTATTTCCGCGGCAGGCTGTTCGACAGCGTGCGTAACACCGTCTTCCGCTTCCTGTTTCCACTTCTCGGTGGCCTCATGCTGCTCGCCGTTTTCGTCATATCACTCGGCGAGAGCATGAATCCCGACAACGCCAGCGGAGCCTCGATCGGCGGCATCGGACTCGTGTTCTTCCTCGGCTTCGGCATCCTCGTCCTTGGCGCTGTGCTGATGATCGTCATGAGGTTCCGCCATCCCGCATTCTTCGAGGGCAAAACCCTCGATCGCAATACTTCCGCGTTGCGAGACGAAAGCGATCTGGCGGGCAGATAGCCGAGGCCCGAGAACGGCTCGAGTGCCCGACCTCAGTTGTGGGGTCGGGCACTCGCGCACGAGGTGACGCTCGACGCTGTAGCCTGCGCGATTACCGCACCTTGCTGAGTACCTCCAGAGTGCTCACGAACAACGTCAGTTCCTCCTCGGCCAGGCTCTTCAGCGGACTGACGGACGTCAGCGCCTGGCCGAGGCGTCCTCGTGCGCGCGCGCCTTCATCGGTCAATCCGACGAATTTGCGCCTCCCGTCGACCGGGTCGGGGGTCCGTTCGACGAAACCGCGGGCTTCCAATTGCTTGACGACGAATGTGGCGTTGGAGGCATTGCATCCCAGTTGTGCGGCAACCTCGGACATCGTCAGGTCGGTTCGATCCGGGTGAACTTTCCAGAGGGCATGCGCCGTAACGAGCGTCAGGCCCTCCCGAGTGGCATACGGCAGAAAATCGTCGTTGATCCGAAGCGCAAGTTCTTGAAGGCGCAGGGTCGCCTCGAGAATGTCCACATCTGCAGACTAGCACTCCTTCAAGTCTTGAAGTACCTTGATAGTTCAAGACTTGAAGGAGATGCGGATGTTGGAACTGGATCGACTCGACGGGCGCACGGTCGCCATCACAGGCGCTACGTCAGGAATCGGATATTTCATTGCCGAACGGCTCGCGGGCCTGGGTGCCGAAGTTATCGTGGTGGCCCGTTCTCCGGAACGAGGACGACATGCAATCGGGCTCTTACCCCACTCCGGTCGCCACCGGTTCCTGGAGATGGACCTGACGGACATCGATTCTGTCCGTCGGGCGGGCGAAGCTTTACGCAGCACCGCACAGCTCGACGGTCTGATCATGAATGCAGGCTTGGTTGCTGCACCCGGGTCGTTCGAGAGTGGCCCCTTCGGCGTGGAGCTGACTGTGGGCACGAATGCGCTCGCACATGTCGAGCTACTCCGTCTCGCCCTTCCATCCCTTGAACGGGCACCGGGTGCCCGAGTCGTGAGCATCGGAAGCATGCTGACGCAGCGTATTTCGTTCGATCCGAACAACTGGCTGTCACAGCAGTCCTATCGCCCGCGTGCGGCGTACGCCATGTCCAAACACGCGACGGAGATTCTGGGTTTCGAGCTGTCACGCAGACTTCGGAGCCGGCATTCTTCGGTCGCGTCGATCGTTGCCCATCCAGGCGGAGCAATCGACGCATTGACCGCTGATCGGCCGGGGATCCACACTCGACCTGTCGTTGTCCGAGCAGCTGCCCGAGTCCTCGGGCCCGCATTCACGTCCGTGGTGCAGGGTAAGGACTCGGCTGCCGAATCAGCGGTAGCGGCAATCGCAGCTCGCGATCTACCGCTCGGGCAGGTCTACCTCGGTCCGCGAAGGAATGCTTCGGGCCCACCGGTGATCACCGAACCCGTTCGTACGAGCCGTGATCCGGAATTGGGCGCATTCCTCTGGAACAAAACCGAACGCATCATCGGTGCCTCCATCGTCGCGTGATGTGCCCCGACAATGTCCCCCACGATGATCAGCTCCCCAGATTCGAATATCGGCTTCCGATCGGCGTCGGATATCCGAAAACAAAGAGCTGATGCGTGGTGCACACTGCCGCGAATCATGTTGTAAGCCTGCCTCGATCCCGAGCATGGCATCCGATTGTCAAGAGATTCGTGTCGTCGACATCCCACCACGCACACCCATTGCGGATGCAAAAGCACCGTCCGCAGATGCGCGCAGCGTCCTCAGGTCGATCGAGACTGAAGTTTGTCGAGCAGCACAGCCACGACCAGAACGGTGCCAGTAACAACGCCCTGCCAAAATGCGGAAACTCCCATCAAACCCAGTCCGTTTTGCAGGACGGCGATGAGAAGCACTCCTACTACCGTCCCGAAGACTCCACCCAGGCCGCCGTAGAAACTGGTTCCCCCGAGTAGAACGGCGGCACCGGCAGTCAAAGCCAAACTCGCACCAGCGGTCGGTGACGCTGATGCGAGTCGACTTGCATCCACCATGCCCGCCACCGAAGCGAAAAGTCCGCCGAGACCGTACACGCACACGTATACCCAAGAAACGTTGATACCCGCCAATCGGGCGGCTTCCGGGTTACCGCCCACTGCATAGACGGCGCGCCCGAACGACGTGAAGCGGAGCAAGTAGCCGCTCAACACCAGAACCGCGAGGCTCAGGACAACCGGCACCGGAATTGTCATGATAGTGCCGTTTCCGAGCGCGTATAGAAGGCTCCCCTCCTCGATGGGTATCGTGTTGGTCTTACCGTTCGTCACAACGTTCAGCGCACCGGTGAAAAGGGACGTGGTGCCGAGAGTGACAACGAAGAAGTTGAGACGAATACGTCCGATCAGCACTCCGTTCACCGCTCCGCCCAGCAGAATTCCCGTGAGACCGCCCAGCACAAGAGCTATCACCTCCGGGAGTCCGGACTCCAGAGCGCGGTAGGCGACATACCCGGCCGCGGCATAGATTGCTCCAACGGAAAGATCGAAACCTGCAGACAATACTACGAACGTGAGACCTATAGCCGTAATCATCAACGCGCTGTTTCCGGACAGCACATTCAGGATGTTCGCTTTCGTGAAGAAGAACTCCTGCGTTACCGATAGGTAGACGACCATGATGAGAAGGGCGGCCAACGCTCCACCGAACCCGCGGAAGTTCTTCAATACAGCACCCGCCGACGTCGACATCCCCGGACGTTCCGCCCGGTCGGGCGTAGGCATCTCCGCGTCGGACGAATCTTTCGGCGGGGCAACGGTAGGTTCAGACATTAATAACTCCTGCGGCGAGTTCAGCAATTGTCAATTCATCGAGCTCATCGGATGGGCGGTCGGCGACAATTCGGCCACGAAACATCACCAGTACGCGATCGCACACACCGAGCAGCTCGTTGTTTTCGGAAGAACTGATGAGAACAGCCACGCCCTGCGACGCGAGCTCCCTCAGAAGCCGATAGATCTCGGACTTGGCACCTACATCCACACCTCGCGTGGGCTCGTCCATCAGCAAGACTTTGGGCGCGCTCGACAGCCAGCGGCCTATGACCACTTTTTGCTGATTCCCACCCGACAGGCTGCCCGCAAGCAGACTCATGTCAGCTGGTCGAACCTGCAGTTCATGCATGGCGCTGGAAGCAGCTACGCGCTGACTTCCTCTGTTGATGGGCAGGAGGTTCAGCCTGTTGTTTGCAATGAGACTCAAGTTGTGGAACACGCTTGCGCCCGGAACGAGCCCTTCGCCTTTACGGTCGCCGGTGACGAACGCCAGGTCCCGCTGGATGGACCGACGGGGTGTCCGACGGGTGTAGGTCTCGCCCGCAACCGTCACATCTCCTGTACCTGCATCTGCACCGAAGATGGACCGGACGACCTCGACTCGGCCACAACCCACCAGACCCGCAAGGCCCACTACTTCCCCGGGCCGAACGTCGAAATCTACGTCCTCCATGACGCCCGGAGCCGACAGGTGCCGAACCGATAGGGCCGGCTTGTCCGATGTGATTCGAGTCTTGGAAATTTCTCGATGGAAGTAGTCCGTGAGAGGCCTGCCGACCATCAATCGGGTAATTGTGCCTTCATCGGCTTCGGCCAGGTCCATCGTCTTCACCAGCGCGCCGTCACGAAGCACGGTGACGCGGTCCGCCACGGGTTCGATATCTTGAAGCCGCTGAGAGATGAATGCGATGGCCAAGCCGAAACTCTTCATTTTACGAATGATGTCGAACAGGGATTCCGTCAATTCCGCTGTGAGCGAACTCGTAGGTTCGTCGAAAATGACAACCGAAGACTTCGACGCAATTGCCCGGGCAATTGCAACGACTTGACGATCACCCGGACCAAGAGTGCCTACTATTTGGTCGGACCGGATTCCGGAACCTAGCTCGCCCAAGGCCTCGGTCGCGGTCCGGTGAGCTTTGGTCCAATCGATTCGGAATCGCGAGCCGGGCAGGTTCCCCAACGCAATGTTCTCCGCGACCGTCAAGCTTTCCACAACGGGCACCTCCTGCGCGACCATTGCGATGCCGGCCCGGGAGGCCTGAAGTGGGTTGGCGAACTTCACCGGCTCACCCCGGAGCAACACGTGACCGCTACTGGCAGTGACTTCACCGTAGGCAATCTTCATCAGGGTGGACTTACCGGACCCGTTTTCGCCCAACAATGCGTGCGCTTCTCCAGCGCGGATCTCGAAGTCGACTCCCTTCAAAGCGTGGGTTCGACCGAAGCGTTTGTGAACTGACTGCATCTGTAAGAGCGGTGGTTCCATGCGTATCTCCTCAGGAATCATTTCCATGCGCCTTCGAGGCTATTTGGCAAGGGATACAACGTTACCCGGGCAACCTCCGCCTTGCGCACAAGTGATTTCTCCCGACTCGATCTGTGCCCCGGCGTCGGCCCACGGCAAACGATTTCCGGCGTTGCCCGCGGTGTAAAGCTCGGTTGGACTTTCTACGAACGCAGGAACTTCCTGCCCGTTCAGCACAGCGCGCGAGATCGCCTCGAGAATCAGTCCGGTGCGCCAAGGAACCAGGTCGATCGTCGCACTGAGTCGGCCGTCCTCGACCGCCCTTATTCCGTCTTCGTCGCCGTTCTGGCCCACAATTACCACATCGTTGAGGCCGGCAGCCTTGACTGCAACAGCAGCTCCGATGGCAGCGGCATCGTTGTAAGCCATGATTCCCTGAATATCGTTCTGGTACTTCGTGAGAGCAGTCGCAACCACCTTCTGGCCGCCGGCGATATCATCGGTGGGGTCGTCGACACGGCCGAGCCAGTCGATGGCGCTGCCCTCTGTCGTGTTCTTCTCGTACTGTGACATCATCGTCTCGAGGATGGGAACCGGCACACCAAGGCCAACTCCCAGTACATTTCCCTTGCCACCCAGTTTATCTTTGACAAAATCGGACAGCAGTTTGGAACCGCGATAGCTGCCGCCGGTATCTACGTTCGACGTGAGGACTCCTGGATCGGACTCTGGCGATTCCAGACCGGCCCAACCGACAACTTTGATGCCCGCGGCGTTCGCCCTTTGAAGAGCCGGCTTCAGCGAATTTGCGTCCAACGGATAGACGACAATCAGGTCGACCTGTTGTGCTATGAGCTGGTCTACGTCCGTTACCTGCTTCGCGGGATCCAGTTGCGCATCGAGGGCCTTCACCGCGATGCCGTCCCGGGCAGCAGCCGAAGTGAACGCATCTTGAGTCATCTTCAGAATTGGCTGGGCACCTTGCGGGTTCGAGATTCCTACGGTGAATTTCGAGTCTTCCTCGGGGCCAGGATTGGACGCGCATGCACCCAAGACCAACGCTGCGGTGAGGACGATCGGCGCGATCGCGGCTACAGAGCGGCGGGTTGTTTTCGTCAATTGGTTCCTCCAAAGAGCCGTAACGTTTTCCGGTGGTATGCGAGTCACTCTGAGCGAAAAAACTGCGGTCGAGGTGTGACGAGTACAACACGTGTTCGATGCCCGCTCCACGGCGAAGTTTCACTGACCGAAACCACCCGGAACAGAATTGCCGGGCCGTACGCACACCGGCGGCAAAGCTCGAACGGCGGAGCTGGAACGTTCCGAGAACACGTACATTTCCGACGCCCCCGCAACCCTCACCACCTAGCGGTCGTGCGTGCTTCCAGCCGTTCAGGTCGCTGCGAACCGGCGGAGATTCGGAGCTCGTCCGGTTACTGCGACACAGCCACTCCTGCACCAGACGATGGCCAGGCCATCGAAGCGAGACCCAGATATGCATCTCGACGCCGTATCGGTCCGAAATCGAACCATTCGGCCGCGGGACTGCGAACGGCGCGGACCTGTTGAGACGTAGAACTACCGGACAGTGCTCGTGGCCGAATTCCAGTCCCTGCGAGCGGAAACCGAAGCACGTACCAAGCCATGTCGAGCCATCGAGTTCGACCTAGTTCTCTGCGTCGTATACGGTACGTCCACCGAATACCGTGCGAAGCACTTGTGTCTCGCCGATCGAGCTGGTCGGGATCTCGAACAAGTTGCGGTCGAGCACGATAAAGTCGGCATCCTTGCCGACTTCGATCGTGCCACGCTGCTCGCTTCGGCCAACGGCATTGGCCCCGTTTATCGTCATCGCGGCCAACCCCCTCTCGAGGTCGATCGACTGTTCTCCATGTTCGATGGCACCCTGCAATGCTGGGAACAGATTGGGAGACTCGGCGATACTCCAGTCTGTCCCGAACGTCATTTCTGCTCCGGCTCGTGCCACCGAGTCGAATTCGTACAGGTGACTGACCCCGTGCTCGGGGAGATGCCATACGGCGGGCGACATTTCGGCGCCAACTCGTAAGGCCGCGAAACGCTCGAAGTCATCTTTGTGGACCAGACAGCAGTGCGCCAATTCATGCCGGGGTCCATCAGGTCCGTTGACGGAGCGTGCGTGTTCCACAGCGTCGAGCGCTCGCCGGATGGCTCCCTCGCCACCGCAATGCACCTTCACCATCAGACCCGCAGCATCGAAGCGCACCAAGGCAGCATTCATTTCATCCTGCGGTATCAAGAGATTGTCTTCATCGACGGTGCCATCGTCGTGAATGCACGATTGAGTCCAGTAAGGCGGAATCGGTGACCCGTCGAGCCAGAACTTCACGAAGCGGGTGTCGACGTGGTTCGACGCGAAATCTTCGTGGTGATCGATCATATGATCGAGGACATCAAGCCCGGCCATTCCGAAGGACTCTTCCCGCCAAACAAGATGCGCTGCCACGTGAAGCTGCAGTTCGTCGGCGGAGTCGAGCTGGCCCATCACCCTGAGCAGCTGCTCCGTTGACGAGGCATCCTGTACAGAGGTCACCCCGTACCTGTGGTTGAGATCGCGGGCGTAGCGAATTGCTTGCGACATGACACTGTCTGCATGTGTGCCAAGCGCACGAAACACCGGCCAACGGGCCTGTTCGTAAAGCTCTCCCGTCACCCGACCCGTTGCATCTCTGATGACTTCACCGTTTTCGGTATCCGGTGTTCCGTCGTCGATGCCCGCAATCCTCAGCGCACAGGAATTGACCAACACATTGTGCGCCGATCTGTCGTGGAGAACAACAGGCTCGTCCGGGAATTCGCGATCGAGGAAGGCACGGTCAGGGCCCTTGTCACCGAACGAATCAGGCCAATACCGTCCACCGATCAGCCACCGGTTACCCTGACGATCAACAGGTCTCGGCCCGTTCCAGCTGCGAAGGGCGTCCAAAATTTCGGCCTCTCCCGCGCCGTGCGGCAGCGCTACTTCCCAGCGATTCAGACCACTGACCAAGTGGGTATGGGCATCGTGAATTCCCGGCATGACCATACGTCCACCCAAGTCGATGACCTCGTATGCCTCGGAGATTTCCTCCGCCAGTGAAGCCGAGTCACCGACAGCCGATATCTTGCCCTCGCTTTCGAGAATAACCGAAGCCCAAGATGCGGGTGACTGCCCCGTGTATACGGCCGCATTCACGTAAGCCTTCTGCATAAAAACTTCTCCCGTTCATTTCGTTCATGGCAGTCGGGTGTCGATTCGCAGTTGTGCACAGCTAGGGCTCATGACGTACAAATCCAACCGTCTCGCCCCGAATTACGCTTTACCACTTCGTTATTCGATCGCGTTCACTCGCACATTTCACGAACCATACCGCTGCCACGTTGCACGCCTGGCACGAAATACTGGCCCGATTGTTTCGGTGAGCGAACCGATCGACTTATTCGCCAGACGGTCCGATCAGTGAACTCTCTCGCTTGACGCCGGTGACGACGAGCCCACTATGTACCTATGACTGCACTCGTGACCGAAGTTGCTTACGCCGATACAGTGCTACGGGGTGGCCCCGTGCTCGATCTGTCCGATTGGAAGCCGGGCGATCGCGTAACTCAGCCTTGGCGGGGAGAACGGCCTCGCGCAATTGCGATCAGGCAAGGCAATATCGTCGCGCTCGGAACCGCCGCGGAAGATCTGATCGGGCCAGATACGCAGGTCGTCGAACTGAACGGCAATACTGTGATTCCCGGAATCAATGACGGTCACCTGCACTTCACGGCCTACTCGGTCACAAGCCACACCTATGTAAAACTGGGTACCGACATCTTTACCAATGTCGATCAGCTGGCCGGCTTCCTGACCGCGGACCGGATCGATGAAAGCGGCTGGATTCGCGGGCACGGCTGGGACGCCCTCACCCTCGGCCGTAAGCTGACTGCGTCCGACATCGACAGCGTCCTTACGGTCAACGGCATCGCCGGCACCCCCGTCGTACTTTTCGACTGGAGCGGTCATTCGCTCACGGCGAATAGCATTGCTCTCTCGCTCGCAGGTATCACCGCCGACACACCCGACCCGGCCGGCGGTGTCATCGAACGCGACGCTGACGGGAACCCGGAAGGGTTTCTCACCGACTCAGCGATTTCATTGTTGATCGCAGTGGTTCCACCAGTGCCGAGAGAACAGCTACTCGATGCCTACCGCGCGGGCCAGGCCGATCTGCACGCACTCGGAATCACGGCCCTTACCGAACCTGGTCTCGGTCCTGGCCATCGGGCACTGTTGGACGGATCGGGTTCGGTCGAGGCATTGGACGCGCTGGCCGACCTTGCCGAGGCCGGTGACTTGACTATGCGAATTTCAGTACTGGTCCTGCCCAATGGAACAGGTGGAGCCAACGCCGCAGACGTGAAATTTCACCTGGACGCGGGTCTCGCCCATCGCTACGAGGACCGCGACGTCGACCCACGAAGGTTGACGATCGCCGGCGTCAAGGTTTTCGCGGACGGCACACCGCAGAACGGCACCACTTGGCACAAAGACCCCGTTCACGAGCAGAACCCTCCAGGGCATCACTGCGGACACATGGTAATAACCGGCGACACCGATGTCGACAAGGTCGCAGAGCTGCGCGAGATCATCAAGATCGTCGACGAGGCCGGACTTCAAGTCGCCATTCACGCAATCGGCGATCAAACAGTCGAAACCGTTATCGACACCATCGCCGAAATTGCTCCGAACAGCCCGTTGCGGCACTACCTCATTCATACCACCGAGTTGTACCCCAGCGGATGGGAAACGCTGGCTGCCAACGGAATTGGTGCGTGCTTCAATCCTGTGATCATGGGCACCTTCGTGCGATTTCTTGCCAAAGATCGAATTTTGCGTACGGAGCCGATCAAATCGACCCTTCACGCCGGCGTTCGTCCGGGGATTACCTCGGACGCTCCAGTGGTACCGCCCGACTGGCGCCCCGCAGTTGTCAATGCTGTGACACGTGCCCATTGCTGGGAAGGCCCTGTGCCGGCAGAGGACCACGAAGGCATAACCACCGTGGACGCCCTTGCGCTGTTGACCGGTGGTGCAGCCATCCGAGACCGTGCGGAACTGTGGCGCGGGACGCTGGCTGTCGGGCAACGCGCCGACTTGGCAGTGCTCGAGGGTGAATGGCCGAGTGATGAGGACGTCGAATCGCTGCTCGACCGTAGAATATTACGCACCTTGATCGATGGCGAAACTGTCTACACTGCTTGACAATAGAGCCCGGGGCTGTCGAAGTTGAGGCCAGCGCTCAACCCGGCATGAACTCGGCGGGACGGGCCATGGCCGGATGCTGGTTCGCCCCGTCGGGCATGACGTGTCCGACGGGGCGCCTCCGAGACTCTGCACTCGGCGTGATCGGCCTAACGAGGTCCTCGAGTCGTTGCTTGCCTGCTGCTCAGCCGGCGGCGAGAGCCTCTGCTTCGGCGACCAATGTTGTTGCTATCCAGAACGCGTCGTAGTTGTGCACCACCGCCGGCTCGCCGTAGGGCTCGTCCAGTTGCTCGGGCTGCGGCAATCGGCGGTTGATGATGAATGGGATTTGCAGTTCACCCAGCGCTCCATGCGAGCGGAGCGGTGCGTCCAATCCGCTGAGATCGTGCCAGTCAGCGTATCGACCCACCGCTGTCCCGGCTTCGGCGAGCAGAATGATGTCTCCGATCCGGTCCGCCGGCTGGTGGTAGATCTCCACAGCTTCATCTCGGGTGTGGACTGCCTGCACCCCGTCTAATTTCCGCAGTTGTTCGATGACAAAATTCCTGTCCGCGTCGGCCGGCAGGTAGATGCTGGCGAACGAACCGAGTGCCCCGTGGTGCACCGTGTACGGGTCGGTGATCGGGAGGATCACGCGAATGCCCTCTGCGCCCTCGCTATTGGCATCTGTCGGAGCGACTCCGAGAATGCGACGCACCTCGTCCTCTACATAGACCACACGCGTGACACCGTCGGCGTCGGTCTTTGCACTCATTCCGTGGTCGGCAGTCAGCACGACAACTGCTCCCAACGCGTCGAGTCGCGCTGCATAGGAATCGATCATCGCGTAGAAGGCGTTTGCGACGTCGGTCCCGGGGGCGTGCTTGTGCTGGATGTAGTCGGTCAACGTCAGATACATCAGGTCCGCACCACGGGATTCGAGGATCTCGACTCCGGCGGCGAGCGCGAATTCCGAGAGGTCCGCCGAATACACCTGCGGCAAGGGCTTTCCGACCAGTTCGAGGACGTCGTCGATTCCATTGTCGGCGATAGTTGCCTGATCGGCCTTCTCCGCCGAGAAGCAGATGCCGGTCCGGGACGGCATTTCGAATGTCCCGCTGCCGTTCATGCTTGGTCCCTCTTCGACGAGCCCGGCACCGAGCAGGCGTCGTAGCTTGTCTTTCGCGGTGACCACCACGACGTCGAGGCCGGCGTCGTTGGCTGCTGCGAAGACGGTGGGTGCCCGGAGAAACCGCTTGTCGTTCATGAGTACTTCTTCGCCGGTCGCGGTGTCGTAGATGTAGTTGCCGCTGATTCCGTGCACCTTGGGGGGATGTCCGGTGGCGATGGAGATGTTGTTCGGGTTGGTCAACGCCGGCATAGCGCAGTGCGCGGGCCACGAACTCGACTCACCATCGAGGATGTTGCTCAGCCACGGCATCAGTCCGGCCTTCATCGCCTCGACGTGATAGTCGGGCTCACTGCCGTCGATGCAGATCACCACCACCGGCGCCTCCGGCAGGACGTAGGTACGGGAATTGACGCTGAACGTACGGGACTTCATGGTGTAACTCCTTGTTGTGAATGTGTCGTGGTGGGAATGCCGTCGGCGACGAGAGCGAGGAAATGCTCTTCGGCTCGGCTCAGGTGGCGGTCGTTACGATGTATCAGAGAGACCGGCCGGGGCGATGGCAGCGGGTCCAGGTTCAGCTCGGCAATCCTGTTCGACGCCAACGCATCTTGGCATGCCACTCGCGGCAGGAAGGACATACCCAAACCTTCCGCCACTGCGGATACGATCGCACCGGTACTCGCCAGAGTCCATGTGCGAACAAGTGGGATTTTCCAACTTTCCAGCAGCGATTCCTGGAATCGCCTTGTTGCAGATCCCTCTTCACGCAAGAGGACAACCGAGCCCCGCAGGGTTCGAGAATCACCCGACAACCCTGCCAACGGGTGCGCACGGGAGACGATGACTGTTTGTTCCTCCGGCGCGAGTGGCACGACGGTGAGCAAAGGGCTGTCCACCTCGTCGGCGAGAATTGCCACTCCGACATCACCGTCGAACACTTTGCGTAGCAATGTGGTCGAGTTCTCCACCCGCAGATCGAGAGTGACCTCCGGGTAGGCAGCTGTGAATTTTCGCAACGTAGCGGGAAGGAAAGAGCCCTCGGTGGTTGTCGTCGTCGCCCCTACGACGAGGGCCCCGGTCAACGGCCGCAGGCTCATCTTGGCCAAATCGTCCACAGCCTCGTCGGCGACAACGATCAGGCGACGGGCGTGTGCGAGCAGGACGTTGCCTGCCTCGGTCGGCGCGAAGCGCCGGCCGGTTCGTTCGATGAGCAGTGATCCCACTTCGACTTCGAGCTGCCGCAGCTGTGTCGACGCCGTGGATTGGGTGATGCCCAGAGCGCGCGCCCCAGCGGATACGCTGCCGGCATCCACGATGCCCACGTACACTCGTAGCCGTTGCAGACTGGTGAGCGTCATCGTGCCGAGGGGACAGGTTGTGGATCCGGCACGAGTGCCGTGGTGTCGAAATCCTTTGTCACCTTGTTTGATTCGAGCACGAAGCCCGGCTGGTGTCCGGCCATGATCGCGTGCACCTTGTCCGGCTCGATTTCACCCTGCCAGCGGGCGACGACGATGCCCGCCACCGCATTGCCGAGCGAATTCACCACCGCGCGGCACTCGGACATGAACCTGTCGACCCCGAACACCAGCATGACACCGGCCACCGGTATCAGGTTCGTCGCGGAAACACTGGTGGTCAGCATGACGAATCCCCCGCCGGTGACCCCCGCAGTTCCCTTGGAGGCCAACAGCATCACCAAGAGCAGGATTACCTGTTGGCCCAACGAAAGGTCGATGCCGAGTGCTTGAGCTATGAATACCGTCGTCAAAGTCAGGTAGATACACGTGCCGTCGAGGTTGAAGGAGTATCCGGCGGTGACACTGATGCCTGCCGTGCCTTTCGTGACGCCGATATTTTCCAGTTTGCGCACGATCCCCGGCAACGCGACCTCCGACGACGACGCACCGAGAGCGAGCAGAACCTCGTCTTTGAAGTAACGCAGCACTCGCCACGGCCGCAAGCCGACCAGCATGAGGATGCCGCCCAGGACGACGACGACAAACACCAGGGACGTGGCATAGAACGTCGCAATCAGTTTGGCCAGCGCACCCAACGAAGCGGCACCGAAATTTCCTGCGGTGAAGGCCATGGCCCCGAATACACCGACCGGTGCCGCCCACACCACGATTCTGACGACCTGAAAAAGCGCCTCGCTCAGCCGTTCCACACCGCGAGCGATGTCGCGTCCGCGCTCCCCCATCAGCTGGAGGCTGATGCCGAAGAGAATTGCGAAGAACAGAATCGGGAGGATGGCACCGTCTGCCAAACTGGCAATGATGTTGGACGGGATGATCTGAAGGATGTAGTCGTACCAGGAGAGGTCCTGGCCGGCGGCGATGCCGTCCGCGACCTTGTCGGTCACTTCGAGCGAGTCGACTTCCGTGTTCAGGCCCGCGCCCGGTTCGATCATATTGACGGCAAGGAGGCCGAGGCCGAGTGCGATCGAGGTGACAACTTCGAAGTAGAGAAGCGACCGCAGAGCGACCTTTCCGACCGAACCGAGATTCGCGACCGCGCCGATGCCTGCGACGACCATGCACAGCACCAATGGTGCGAGCGTCATCGTCAGAAGGCTGACGAAGGCGTCGCCCAGTGGTTTGAGGGCTTTGCCGGTCGTGGGCCAGAGGAGGCCGACCGAGGTGCCGAGGGCCATGGCGATCAGAACCCAGATGTACAGATGTCGGTACCACGGGGTTCGTCGCGCTGCGACCACAACCCGTTCCGCGCTCGATGGATATGACATGGCCAGTCCTCCTCGTGGCGATTCGGTACCGCCTGTGACCATGGTCCGAACCGAATCGGGCACACCAGTGAACGAACAATGGCCGGAGCGTGAACGGGACAACCAATCTGACCGACGACCCGATGGGCCCCTATCGCCGAACTGGATGGCCGAGGACTTCGACCCCTTCGGTATCGAATCGATCGGTAGTGGCCGAAGCTCTGTAGCGACGAAACTGACTCTGGCACAGCGGCGGACGTGACCACGTGGTCCCACCGACTCCCCTGACCCCGGCCACATCAGGACGTAGACTCCCCTTCATGACGCGTCCCGAACCATTCGTTTCGACGACTCTTGCTGCGGCGCTGGATGACCTGAGAACACGACTTCGCGCAACACGGTGGCCGGACAGTCCTGCCGATGCTGGGTGGTCACTCGGTGTCGACGTCGGTTACCTTCGTGAACTCGTCGAATACTGGGCCGACGAATTCGACTGGGGAGCGCAGGAGTCTGCCCTGTCGAAGCACCCTCGATTCCGGGTCGACGTCGGCGATCTGGGCATCCACTTCGTGCACGCGCGGGCAGTGGCACCTGTGGGCCCGGTTCTTCCCGTGGTTCTCAGCCATGGATGGCCGGACTCGTTCTGGCGCTACTCGAAAGTGGTGTCGCTGCTGACCGACCCGGGCGCACACGGTGCCGACCCCGCCGATGCCTTCGACGTCATCGTGCCCGACATGCCGGGTTACGGCTATTCGGATACACCGGTAGGTGCCCCTTTGAATTCGATTGCGGTAGCCGGCGTTTGGGCGGAGCTGATGCAGATTTTGGGGTACACCCGTTACGGGGCTGCCGGAGGCGACATCGGCAGCGCCGTCAGCCGCTACCTGGCACTCGATCACCCCGACTCTGTCGTGGCCGTCCACCGTATGGATGCGGGACTGCCCGTGTTCACCGGCGACCGCGCCGAACTGTCACCGCAGGAGCAGGACTTTCTCGACAGGTCCGCCGCGTGGGGCAGTACAGAGGGTGCATACGCGGCCATGCACCGCACGAAACCGCAGACCGCTGCCGTCGGGTTGACCGACTCCCCGGCCGGGTTGGCCGCATGGATCGTCGAGAAGCTGCGAGGGTGGACCGACGGCGACGGTGACATCGAGCGCAATTTCACCAAGGACGAGATCCTCACGAACGTCACCCTCTACTGGCTCACCGAGACCATCGGCTCGTCGATGCGTATGTACAGCGCCAACGCGTCCATTCCCTCGGAGCAGCACGCCCGCCGCGTCGAGGTGCCGTCAGGGTTCTCGTTCTTTTCGGGTGACCTTTTCACGAATCCGCCCCGCGCATGGCTCGACCGCGTCGCGAATGTCGTTCGTGTAAAAGCACTTCCGCGCGGTGGGCACTTCGCTCCGTTCGTGGAGCCCGAGCTGTACGCCCGAGAACTACGCGAGTTCTTCCGACCGTATCGCGCAGCCCTTGCGTAGAGCGCCCCAACACACCTGAATTCCTGTGCGCCCAGCACCTGATTCCCGAAGCGCTACCGGGGTTCGCCGAGTTCCAGGGCCAATTCCATGCACCGCAGGCGTGCAGGAGAGAAGTCGTACGGCATCATCCGGACGGCCTCGGTGAGGCTCGTCGACCCGCACGCCGGACCGGCGTCGGCGGGAGCGGGGTGCGACTCGTCCCAGGCGTCGAACCGGGCGTCGTCGGCCTGCGCCAGGCCGGAGCTCTCGATGACCGCATGGAGGGCGGTCTCGAAGGCGTGCCGTTCGGCCGCGACCTCCGCCACGCGGGGGTCGTCGACGGAGACCGAGTCGTCGAGCGCCCCTTCGGCGGCGTCGACTCGGTCGGAATACTCCCGCAAGTCCAGGTGGGTGGCCAGGGCGATGACACGCGACGCCTGGACCGACGCGCCGAGCTCGCCGAAGATCCGCTCGGTCACGAGCAGGGTGTCCAGGTCGTCCTGCCGCACCGCTCCCTGGGGCAAGTCGACGAGGCGCTCACTCACGACATCGGAGAGCAGGCCCAACCTGCTCCCCCGCGCACGCATGCGCTGCACGGCGGTCCGTTGCCGCTCGAGTTCGGCCTGCCTGGCGACAATGACCCCTTCGAGTCGGTCGAGGATGCGCGCGACGTCGCTGTCGGAGGTGCCGGACGCGTCGGCCAACGCCTCGCGGATATCGTCGAGGGCAATGCCGGCGTCCGCCATTCGGCGGATCCACATCAGCCGGATCATCTCGTCGTAGCCGTAGCGGCGGCGGTCGTCGCTCCCCCGCTCGGGCTCCGGCAACAGACCGATCTGGTGATAGTGGCGAATCGCTCGCGGAGTGGTGCCGACAAAGGCGGCGGCTGCCCCGATCGTGACTTGGCGCGGCGGGATGAAGGACGAGAACATGTGCGAGCCTTCCTCATTGGGCGGAATATGCTCACTGCACCACATGACCCTACGGAAGGTGCAACTCGCCGCCTGATTTCGCGCGTCGGGCAACGCCGCACCGAAGTCTCACATTGCCCTCCCTCTTTGCTGAAACAGCAAACATTCTTGCTTATTCACACGATATCGTCGATCCTGTGAAGCACACCGAACGAGATGGAGATGCCTGACAATGACCTCGACTACGAACAACGACTCGGAATACACAGGCAATGTTGCCATCACGGAGGGCAGACATGAGCCCTTCTCCGCCGCTATGGAAGCTCTTGTGGCCGAACGGATTCTCGGAGATCGCCGCCACGGCGTTTCCATCTGACGACTGGACCCGACTGGACAGCAACGGTCTCTAACGCGGGGAATACGCACGAACGAAGGCGTGCACACCGTCGATCATTGTCTGGCGAATGCCCTGAGCGTCGCGATTGGCTGGGCCGGGGTGTCGGTCGAATGCCAACAGAACAGTCAATGCGAAGAAATGCTCTGCCGCCAATTCTGGACGGTCGGTCTCTACCAACCCAACGTCCACGAAATGCCCGAGACGCTCGGCGAGGGCCAGAACAACGGCGTCCGTTGCGATGTCGTCTTCGGTCGATGGCGTACGCAGTCGTTCTTGTGCGACGAGTGCGAATCCGTCGCTGTAGTCAGCCGAACCGACAACAGATTGCCCCAAGTCGATGGCAACCTCGGTGAGCGTCTGCTGCAACTGCGGCACGGTCGTGATGAGCGCCGTGTCCGACAGATGCTTGTCGAGCGTGACCTGCACTGTCGTCAGTAGGGACTGCGAAACATCGGCGAGTATGGCCAGGAAAAGGCGGCGTTTGTCGCCGAAGTATTCGTAGACAGTCGCTTTGGACACCTTCGCACTTGACGCAACGGCATCCATGCTGACGCGATCGACTCCTTGCTGCACGAACAGCTCGCGCGCTGCGGCGACGATCGCCGCGCGCTTGAGTGGGGATCCTTCACGGACCGGCTTCGCAGCCTTGCTGTCGTTCACCCGCGTCATCTCCTTCGAATCTGCCTGCGAAGTGAACTGTACCGTACAGTCTTGCGCAACTAAACTGAACCGTCTAGTTTAGCGACATGACAACTTCTTCCCCCACTTCTGTTGCGGTAACCGACCGCAGGCTGAATGCGATCAGCCTGGTACTGGTCCTCGGTGCCTTCACTACGCTTCTCGACACCACGATCGTCAATATCGCTCTCGATCACCTGCATACGGCTTTCGGCGCATCGGTGGCGCAAACCCAATGGGTCACTACCGCTTACCTACTCGCGTTCGTCGCGGTGATCCCCGTCAGCGGATGGTTCTCCGAGAGAATCGGTTCGCGTAATGCGTGGATGGTTGCCGTCGGAACGTTCTTGGCCGGCTCGATCCTCTGCGGACTGGTCGACTCGCTGCCGGCGCTCATCGGGTTCCGAGTGCTTCAAGGAATCGGCGGAGGAATGGTCCTCCCCATCACGATCTCGATCCTCACGCGCGCGGCGGGTAAACCCCGAATCGGCCGTGCGATGATCGCAGTGGCGCTGCCTGCCCAACTCGCGCCCATCCTCGGATCGGTTCTCGGAGGGCTGATTCTGCAGTCACTGCACTGGCATTGGCTCTTTTTCGTGAACGTCCCCTTCTGCCTCGCTGCGCTCGCACTGGGACCGTGGGTTCTCCCCGCCACTTCGGGCAGCCGTCATCATCGGTTCGATTCTCTCGGTTTCGCTCTCCTCACCCCAGCAATTGTCGCCATCGCCTATGGCATCAGTCAGGCACCCGAACACGGGGGATTCCTCGCCGTCGCGGCGTGGTCGCCCATCGCGGGCGGGATTGCACTACTGGCAGCATTCACGTTCCACTCCCTGCACGCCCGACGCCCGGCGCTGCTGGACGTCCGGTTGTTCACGCGACGCAGTTTCGGCTTGACCAGCATCGTCACTTTCGTCAGCGGATTTTCGGTGTATGCCGTCATGTTCTTGCTGCCGCTCTTCTATCAGCAGGTCCGTGGCGAGTCGGTGCTCGCCACCGGATTGTTGCTCATCCCGCAGGGGCTCGGAACGATGTTGTTCTTCGTCGTCCTACGCAGATTCGCTGCCGCCGTGGACGCCCGGATCGTCGTCGCCGCAGGGGTGCTCATGACGATGATCGGGATCCTGCCGTTCGCTCTCGCGGGTGCGGAAGGCGGGACTGCGTTGATGCTGGCCGGCCAGGTTTTGCAGGGTATCGGTTTCGGTGCCGCAACGTTCCCGGTGATGACCCTCGCCTTCGCGAGCCTCGGTCACGACGAAGCGCCGAGAGGCAGTGCTGCATTCAGCGTGGTCCAACGTGTTGGGGCGCCCTTCGGCGTCGCAGTCATCGCAATCATCCTCCAAAATCTGCTCGACGATGCCACGACTCAGGCCGGCCATCTCGCGGCCTTCGCCCATAGCTTCTGGTGGACAATAGGTTTGAGTGCTGTCCCCCTACTCATCGCCTTCTTTCTGCCGGCAGCCGAAACAAGCAACGAACCGGCACCTCCTGCGTCGGTCGAGTGAAAACCCGTCAACCAACCCCGCGCCACGAAGCATCGGCGCACCCAGTCGAATCGAGGACCCCCGTGCCCCAATCACCAGCATTCATAGGAAATTTGGCACAATCGGCGTTGGGTCGACGGGCTCGCGTGCTCGACGTGAGTGCTCCGGCCCCCGGCTTCATCGAACTACAGCTGGCTGCGGACGCGCCGCCGGGCGGGTGGCACCCAGGCCACGAGATCCAATTTCGAGTGACTCCCACTCTCGGACGCCGTTACACCGTCCGAACGGTAAACAACAGCCAAGAGTTGGAACGCATCGGAATCCTCGTGGACACCACGCCATCGGGACCGGGAGCCGCATGGATCAGCCGGCTGCGGCCCGGCGACGACACGACCTTGCTGGCGGGCAGGCACCGTTCGTCGTTCAGGAATGGAACCCGAAACCTCTGTCTCGGTGACGCGTGCTCTCTCGGCACGCTCGATGCCTACGGCCATGACAACCCAGGGGCCGACATAGTCATCGAAGTGAGAGCGAAAGCTCTCCCCTACTTGGCAATACGATGGCCGAAGTATCGCTTCGTGCCCGCAACCGACGCACCCGGTGATGCACTGCAGTCATGGCTGGAGACCGCCATCGTCGCCGGGGACCTCGGGCATATCAGTGGAGCCTGGCTGCTCGGCCACGCCCAATCGATCCAACGCCACAGGAAAGCACTCATCGAGGGGCTCGGCTTGGCAAGGCGCAGCGTTACTGTGCGACCGTACTGGGCCGACGGCAAGTACGGACTTTGACCGAAGGTAGCCCGGGACGCCGGCGCGGCTACCGGCCGACGCTTGCGCCGAGCAACCACTCGTCCGGGGCGAACAGTTCGCAATGGACACGCGACTTGTCGACCCCACAGTCGACGAGTTGCGAAGTGACGGCCCGCACGAAACCGATACCGCCGCAGACGAAGAACGTCGCACCCTGAGGAAGTTCGACAAGAGTGAGATCCAACCGCCCATGGTGTGCATCGGCCACATCGCCGGGCTCCTCGTACCAGAGTTCGAGGACGGCGTTCGGCAAGGCGTCGACCAGTTGTCGCTGACGGGCCCGAAGCGGATGGTCGGCGGGGCTACGGTCTGCGTGGACAACCAACACCTCGGATTGCGTACCCGACAGAGCGAGATGTTCGAGAATCCCGTTCATCGGCGTGATGCCGATGCCGGCCGAGATCAATACGGCGGACCCCGCAGAGATGTCGGCTGTCGGCAGATCACCGAACGGGATGCTGATGTCGATGAGGTCTCCCGGGCGTAGCGTGCTCGAGATCCAGTTCGACACTTCACCTGCCGGGCAGCCACCGCTGGCGACGACAGGCTTGACGGCGAACGTCAATTCGCCTGTGTCACTGCCGGAGATGAGGCTGTACTGGCGGATCTGTCGCGCGCCGTCGGGCAGAGTCACTCCGACCGAGACGTACCCACCCGGGTGCTCCTTTCGAAGCTCGGGCCAGTCGCCGGTCACACCGATCACCACTACCCCGGACGGATCTTCGGTGCGCGTAGTGACGATTCCGCGGTGAAAGACCTGTCCCGCAACCACTCCCGCGCTCTCGTAAAGGCGGTTCTCGAGATCGACGAGAGTGTCGGCCATCATCCAATACACCCGGTCCCAGGCTTCGGCGACTTCGGTCGTCACTGTCTCGGCACCGAGTACGTCGACGATCGCAGCGAAGAGGTGCCCGTACACGATCGAGTACTGGTCGGCGGTAATTCCGAGAGATGCGTGCTTGTGTCCGATCCGGGACAGCATTTCGTCCGGGTGCGGCAGCGTCGGGTCAACCAGATGGGTGGCGTACGTTGCGATCGACGCGGCCAGAGCTCGTTGCTGCGCTCCCTGTGCCTGATTCCCGCGGTTGAACAGATTTCGCAGCAGCTCCGGTCGTGCGGCGAACATGCGTGCATAGAAGTTTGTTGTGATGGCGTCGATATTGGCACCCACCAACGGCAACGTCGCTCTGACGACGTCGACGTGATCGGGTTGGAGCTCGTGCTCGACAGTGAGGGGACCGAACGTGGACACAGGTATTCCTTCCAATGGACCGCCGACGTCGAAATGGCGGGTCAGGGTGAGGGAAAAGCGACCATTGCGAGTGGAATGGTCGGGGACGCGGCTAGATCGTCGATCGTGTAGCGGTCGAGTTCGCCATAGAACGCTTCTTTGGCGACGGCCAGGGCATGCCGCAATCGGCAGGCGGCAAGAAGTGGGCAGGGCCGGTCCCCTACGCACTCGACGACTTCGCGATCGCCTTCGAGTTGACGGATCAGGTGGCCCACCGATATCGATCGGCCCGTGTCGGTGAGGAAGAGCCCACCGGTGCGGCCGCGCTGCGCACGGACGCAGCCCAATCCGACCAAGCGTGTAATCGCTTTCGCTACATGGTGTTCGGACGCGTTGACTCGAACTGCAATGGCTCCGGTGGTCATCCGTGGGCCGTCCGGGCCGGCGGCTGCCAGCAACATCATCGCCCGTAGGGCCAGATCGCTGAAGCGAGTCAGTTGCATGTCCACGACGGTACTCAATCCCGTACACCCGATGCGGGTTTTGGAGCGTGGGTTCAAACACCACGATCCGTGCGGTTTTTACACCTGGACATTCCTCACAACTCCGAGGCCAATTCTTCGATAATTCGCGCTGCCGGGTCAGCGGAAGCGCTGCGGTGCCCGGCACCGGCCCACAGGTTGATGCCGTGAGGGTCGTTCGCTGCGGCCTTGCGGATGCCGCCGGTCAGCGTGTTCACGGCGGGGTACTGGCGTGACGATCCTGTATCGAACCGATCGACGAACTTGTTGCGCAAGGCTCGGGCGGGACGGCCGCTGAAGGCTCGAGTGACCACCGTTTCGGTGAACCGAGGATCGACCAAGGCGGCGGCGTGGGCAGGCTTCGTCCCGGCTTCCGGCGACCGGAGCAGGGCGGTTCCGACCTGAGCCGCCACTGCCCCGTAGCCCAGGACTCGACGGACATCGGACGCGGTGGTGATCCCGCCAGCCGCCACGAGGGGGACCGACACTGCTCGGCGTATCGCAGGAATCAACTCGTCGAGGGAAATGTCCGAACTCTCGGCATCGATGCGAAAGGTCGAGCGGTGCCCGCCGGCATCGGGGCCTTGCACGCACAGGGAGTCGGCACCTGCATCGACCGCCGCACGCGCGTCCTCTTCATCGGTGACGGTGACGGTGACGGCGCTCCCGGCGTCGTGCAGGCGGGCGATGATGTCGGCACTCGGGCACCCGAAGGTGAACGACACGACCGGGATGGCTTCGGCCACGACGATGTCGAGCTTCTCCTCCCAGTGGTCGTCGATATTCTCGGCAAGGGTGCTGTCGGCGGGGAGTTCGACGCCGAGATCATCGGCGTAGGGCTGGAGCAGCGCGCGATACCGCGCAATGTCCTCGGTGTCGACAACCTGCCCGTCCTCGGGGACGAACAGATTGACCCCGAACGTTTGTGTGCCAGCACCGCGAACGGCAACGATGTCCGCGGTCAACCTTTCCGGGGTGAGATAACCCGCGGCAAGGAACCCCAGTCCACCTGAATTCCGTACTGCTGCAACCAAGTCAGGGGTCGTCGGGCCTCCCGCCATCGGCGCTCCGACGATAGGCACCTGCAACGACTCGTAACGAAACATCGAAACTCCTAGTGAAGGGTGGGGCAGTGAGTCCGAGAGTAGGAGCCATCGGCGCAGCAGGCCAATACGCCGAGCACCGGTGGATATACGCTGGACGTATGGAGGTCGAGCTGAGACACCTGCGCGCGTTGGTCGCTCTGGCGGACTGTGGCACTCACACCGCCGCAGCCGCCGAACTGCGCGTTTCGCAGCCGACACTGACGCGTTCGGTTCGTCAACTCGAACAGCGTTGCGGGCGTCGATTGATCGAGTCCCGTACTGCCGAACTGACCGAGGACGGATTGGTCGTGCTGAGGCGTGCACGCAGAATCCTGGGAGAGGTGGATTCGCTGATCGCAGATCTCGACGACCACCCGGTCGTGCGGTTGGGCTTTGCATGGTTGCTCCCCGACGGATGGTTCGCTGCCACGCGTGCCTCTCTCGTACGTCAATACGCCGCGGACGTGGACGTGCGCCGCGTCGACGACCCTCTTGCAGCTCTGGATGCGCGCGACGTCGATGTGGCGCTCTACCGAAGTCGCCCACATCATTTGACCGCCGGCACGGTGACTCGTCAGGTCGGCACCGAACGACGAACTCTTGCGGTGAGCCGGTCGAACCCTTCCTTCGGTGATGCCACCGAGGTGCGGTGGGACTCGCTCCCACCCGGTCCATTGGTGGTCAACACGCTGTCCGGTTCCACAACAGCCGACTCCATTCCGGTTGCCGAAAACGGTGTACCGCGAGTGGTGATCACCTGCCGAAATTTCGAGGAGTGGCTCGAGAATATCGCTGCTGGACGCGGAATCGGTATCGTTCCGGAACTGGCCGCACGACGGATCTCTCACCCCGGACTACGGTTTCTCCCTATCGACGGCGCACCGCCGACCCAGGTGCGGCTGGCGTGGCGTGATGGACCGATGCCGCCACGAGCCGTTCGTTGGTTTCTCGACGTTGCTTTCACCGATTGGCAAAATACTTGAACTGACCGACCGCCTTCCAGTCTGATCTCCGGGGCAGGATTTTCCGTGCGACGATCACGGAAAGCGCGATAGCACAGGCGAGTACGACAAACGCAATGGTGAATGCAACTCCCTAGCCATCGCCGATGACCGGCGCGACCATCAGCGGTCCGAGCATCTGCCCCAAGCCATAGACGGCGGTCAGGGGTGCTGCGGAATTCGACCCGATCAGTGCTTGTCCACATTCATGGCGTGCATCGGGCAGCGTTCGCCCCGCAAGCGGGAGGGACGCCCTTCTGAAGTCACCACCCAGCACTGCGAGCACGGTGTGAATGCAGCGTCGGGCGATGAGCCACGTGGCTCCTTCAGGGACGAGAGTCGATGAGCCTGTGTACAACGCCTACCAACGCCTCGATGTGGTCGGGCGATCGGTGGTCCGTTCCGGCCGATGCTGCGGCGAAGTAGAGGCCGTCGCCCATCAGAAGGACCGCTTCTGCGACCGCCGGATCAGCGATCTGCTCGTTCAACGCATCCAACCAGGATTGCCGGATTCGCTCCAGGGTCTGCTGCGCAACCTCGTTCGCACCCTGGCTCAGCCGCATCGTGGCAACCACGGCACGATCGACAGCAGTGTCGTGGAACGTCGATGTGCGTATGTGGTAATCCGCTGGGCCCTCTGGATGCTCCCTCATCCGTCGAACATCGTCGGCCGCGAGCTCCTCGACGACACGCATCAACCCCTCCACCAAGGCTTCCTTGCTGGGGAAGTGGTACATCAAGCCGCCCTTCGAGATCCCGGCAGCAGCGGCAACCGCGTCGAGGGTCGCCGCCTTCTCCCCCTGCTCCAGCACGAGCTTGACGAAAGCGTTCAACGACTTGTCACGCGCTACGGGAGGAGGAGGCACAGCAAGAGTTTACGGGCGAATGTGACGTCGACTCGTTACTGCACCGTCTGGTTGGTACAGTAACGAAGTCCCGCCCAATCTCATCGGAAGACGGCACATGCCTGAACTCACAAGTCCGCCCACTCCGGGCCACCTCTCGCACGGCAGAACGGCGGGGGTTCGCCAATGGTGCGCGCTCGCTGTCTTGATGCTGCCCGTGTTGATCATCGCGATCGACAACACAGTGCTGTCCTTCGCTTTACCTTCGATCGCCGAAACTCTCGAACCATCCGGCGCACAACAACTCTGGATCATCGACGCCTACCCCCTCGTCTTGGCAGGGTTGCTCGTCGCGATGGGTAGCCTGGGCGACCGAATCGGACGACGACGCTTACTGCTCATCGGCGCGACCGGCTTCGCAGCGGTGTCCGTGGTTGCGGCCTACTCGCAGACGCCCGAGATGCTGATCGCCGCACGTGCCGGCCTCGGCTTTTTCGGAGCCACCTTGATGCCCGCGACCCTGTCTCTGTTGCGCAATCTGTTCACCGATCGCTCCGAACGCCGTCTGGCGATCGCGATCTGGTCAGCGTCCATCGGAGCGGGTGCAGCCATGGGACCTGTCGTCGGCGGATTCTTGCTGGAGCACTTCTGGTGGGGTTCGGTGTTCTTGTTCGCGATTCCACTTCTGCTGCCCTTGCTGCTACTGGCCCCGGTACTGGTACCCGAATCGAAGGACCCCGATCCTGCGCGTATCGACGGCATCAGCATCGCCCTGTCGTTGATCGCCCTGACCCCGATCGTCTATGCGATCAAGGACTTGGCGACCGGAGGAAGTTGGTCCGGGACAGCGTTGCCCGCGCTGATCGGCGCACTGGCAGTGTGGATGTTCGTACGCAGGCAGCTCCGCCGACCCGACCCGATGCTCGATGTTCGCCTGTTCACCGTGCCTGCCTTCGCCGGCGCAGTATTGGTCAACCTGCTCGCGATATTCGCGCTCGTCGGATTCTTGTATTTCGTATCGCAACACCTTCAGCTCGTCGTCGGGTTGAGCCCGATGCAAGCCGGGCTCCGCTTGCTGCCCGGCATTCTGGCGATGATCACCGCCGGCCTCCTGGCAGTGGTACTTGCACGAATGCTGCGGCCTGCCACGATCATCTCAGGGGGAATGATGTTGGCGGCGTTCGGATACGGAACGATCGCGGTGTTCACCGAGCCGACATCGGTGTGGTCGTTCGTTGCGGCGTTCGCGGTCCTCGGAGCAGGTATCGGGGTTGCAGAGACCATCTCGAACGACATGATCCTGTCGACAGCTCCCCCGGAAAAGGCCGGTGCCGCAGCCGCTATCTCCGAGACGGCCTACGAACTCGGTGCCGTCACCGGTACGTCCGTGCTCGGTGCGATCCTGTTGGCGCAGTACCGTGCCAACGTCGTCACGCCCGAGAACGCCGGTTTCGACACTTCCGCGGCTCGAGAAACCCTCGGTGGTGCCCAAGCCGTAGCGGACCGACTGCCGGCCGAACAGGCCCGTGGATTGCTCGACTCGGCCGCAGACGCCTTCACCAGTGGGGTAACGATCACGTCTGGCATCGCCGCATGCTTGATGGTCGTCGCGGGCGGTGCCGCCTGGCTGATCATGCGAAAAATTCCAGCCGGCCAACGCGAAGACTCCGGTGATCACGCCGACATCGAGGTACCCGGAACTACCCGGGTGACCTGACACGGGCAACTCGACTCGGTCGAGCTCGAAGTTGTGGACGGAATCCGGCCGAAATCCATCCACAACTTCGAGTTCGGCAGAGAATTACTCGGACAACTGACGTCGCAGGATTTCCGCGCCGGCGGTGAGCGCGACCATCTTGTCTCGTGCGACGCGTCGGTCGAGTGGTGCCATACCGCAATTGGTACTCGGGTAGAGCTTGTCTGCGTCGACGAACGGGAGTGCGCGCCTGAGTGTTTCAGCGACTTCTTCGCCGGTCTCTACGGTGTCGCTCGCTACATCGATCGCACCCAGCATGACCTTCTTACCTCGAAGCAGTTCGATCATGTCGACAGGTACGCGCGAATTGTGGCTCTCCAGCGACACGATGTCGATCGAAGACTGTTGCAATAGTGGGAACGACCGTTCGTACTGGCGCCACTCGGCCCCGAGAGTTGCCTTCCAATCGGTGTTGGCTTTGATGCCGTAGCCGTAACATATGTGTACGGCAGTGTCGCAATTCAGCCCTTCGATTGCACGCTCGAGTGTCGCGATTCCCCAGTCTTCGAGCTCGTCGAAGAACACGT
This sequence comes from Rhodococcus sp. NKCM2511, assembly GCF_014905595.1. Taxonomy (NCBI): domain Bacteria; kingdom Bacillati; phylum Actinomycetota; class Actinomycetes; order Mycobacteriales; family Nocardiaceae; genus Rhodococcus; species Rhodococcus sp. NKCM2511. Next base: position 1,480,520 of record NZ_BNHJ02000001.1, read on the forward strand.
TGAATGCGGGCTCGTCGATCTGAATGATGTCGACGCCTGCCGCTTCCAAGTCCTTTGACTCTTGGTTCAGAAGAGTCGCGAACTCCCATGCGAGCTTCTCGCGACTCTTGTAGTGGTCGTCGTAGAGCGTGTCGATCATTGTCATAGGGCCAGGCAGTGCCCATTTGATCGGCTGGTCGGTCACTGCTCGAAGGCGCGTCGCATCTGCGGCAAACACTGATCGTTTGCGGCTCACTGCACCGACAACCGTCGGAACGCTTGCGTCGTATCGGTCACGAATTCGCACAGTTTCGCGCCGATCGAAGTCGACACCCTCGAGATGCTCGATGAACGTGGTCACGAAGTGCTGACGCGTCTGTTCACCATCGCTGACGATGTCGAGCCCCGCACGACGCTGTTCGTCAGCTGCGAGCGCCTGAGCGTCGAGTTTTCCTTCGCGCAGTTCGTCGTCTCGCAATTTCCACGGCGACCAGAGCTTCTCCGGCTCGGAGAGCCACGAGGGCTTGGGTAGGCTACCGACGATCGAGGTCGGCAGGAGTGGGTTCATCTCTTGTACCTTTCGGTCTCGAACGGTCAGGCGCATTGCTCGGTGGCCCACCGCTTCAGGACCGAGCCATACGGTTGCATGAGATTCACGTCGGCGAACTCTGCCTGTGTCGTTGCAAGTCGATTGCGCTCGACACGGTCGTAGGTCACTTGCGGTAGTGAATAGTTTTGGTTGTCCAGACTCGGCTGGTAGACCTCCGAGGCGGCAGTGTTCGCGTTGTAGATTTCGGGACGATAGATTTTCTGGAAGGTCTCCATCGTCGCGATCGTTCCCGCCAGTGCCAAGACCGAATAGTCGTTGAGCAAGTCACCGCGGTGGTAGAACGCCAATGGAGCGACGGACCCGTGGGGCATGAAGTAGCGAACCCTGAGACCCATCTTTTGGAAGTACTGATCGGTGATCGACTTGTCCTCTGTCTCGTATTCGAGCCCGAGGACCGGGTGGTGGTTCGTGAGGCGACGGTAGGTACTGGAGGTCGACACACTGATACAGATGACAGGTGGTTGCGAGAACCGTTCACGGTAGTCGCAAGAATCGACAAAACGCTGAAAGACCTGACCGTGCACATCGCCGAAGTCGCTGGGAATAACCGACGCTCGTTGTTTCGGGAGCCGAAAAACGAAATCGTGGTCGCGAATGTACGAGGAGAAGTTGTTTCCGACGATGCCCTCTGCGCGGGAGCCGGTAGTGGTGTCGACTATTCCGACATCGAGCATTTCGATCACCGGAAACGCGGCGTCGGCCCCGACGGACACGAGATGCAGATCCACCGAGATGATGTCGAGTTCGAGTGCGTAGCGGTCGCCATGTGGATTGTCCCAGTGAACCACCTCGTTGAGACGAGTGTTCATCATCGTCACCGCGTTACGCAGGTTCTGTCGACCATGCTCGCCGCGTGCAAGATTCGCGAAGTTGGTCGTGTGACGCGAGTTCGTCGACGGGGTGTAGTCCTCGTCGAAGCGCGTCGTGCTGATGCTGAAAGTACAGTCGTTCGTCATGCTGACCAGTAACCCCAATCACGTGCGCTGAGTGTGGCGACGAACGCGTCACCACGCGGGTTCACAGCCTGAGTCTTCGCGGCACTTCGACCGAACTACTCGATGGTCGGGCCGATTCTCAGGTCGAGAAAACCGGGAGGCTGCTGTCCGAAGCGGCCTGAACGCGAGCCTAATTGGACCAGTCGCCATAGCCTAATCACTCAAGATTATGGCTGACCATAGGCACGGGCTATGCCAGTAGGTCGACGCCGAAACCAGACACGACGTCACGCATCTCCGCCACGAAGCGCTGGGCCTGGACGGTCAAAGACACCGAGGCATGACCGATCCAACCGATCTCGATGCGATCGTCGACGTCGAGTGGAACAGCGATGATGGACGGATCGAGATCATCCGAGACAATGCCGGTGGAGATGGTGTATCCGCCCAGACCGATCATGAGGTTGAAGATGGTGGCACGATCGCTCACCCGGATCTCTTGTTTGGACGAACGGGTGGAGAGTATCTCTTCGGAGAGGTAGAACGAATTGTTCGCGCCTTGGTCGAACGTGAGACGCGGAAGTTCTTCGAGATCGCTCAGCTCCACACTTTTTCGCTCCGCCAGGGGGTTCGTGCGGGCAATGAAAATATGCGGCGATGCCAGAAACAGCGGCGTGAAAACCAGACCTGCTTCGCGAATCAGCTTGTCGATCACGCTTGCATTGAACTCGTTGCGATAGAGGACACCGAGTTCACTGCGGAGCGTACGGACATCCTCGATGATTTCCCACGTACGGGTCTCTCGAAGACTGAACGAATACTCCGGAGCCTCAGATGCTTTCACCATGCGAACGAAGGCGTCGACGACGAACGAGTAGTGCTGAGTCGAGACGGCCAAGAGTCGTCGGGCGGGCCCCCGGCCGAGGTACCGCTGTTCCAAGAGTTCTGATTGATCGACCACCTGGCGCGCGTAGCCGAGAAATTCGGCGCCGTCCTCAGTGAGTGTGACCCCACGGGTCGAGCGAACGAAGAGGGTCCGACCCACGCGACGTTCCAGGTCTTTCAATGCCGCAGACATGGTCGGTTGCGCGATGTAGAGCAAGTCCGCCGCGGCACTGATGGACCCCTCGGCGGCCACTTCTACGAAGTAGCGCAACTGCTGAAGGGTAATGCCTCGCACCGTGCCCGTGACGTCCCGTGCCATGACAGAAATCATCGCACTTGTTCATCTCTCCGCACCCGAGCCGTCGAAAGCGGGCTCGATCCAGCGACCAGGTCGAGAACAGCGGCCACCCGACGTGCAGTGGGGAATCGGACCAACGGGTTGGCCGGCGTCAGGCGACGACAGCGCGTTGCGGCACTCCCGAGTACTGGCTCAGTGGTCGGATCAGCGCATTCGACGCACCTTGCTCGATGATGTGAGCCGTCCAACCGGTAATGCGACTCATGACGAAAATCGGTGTGAACACGTCGATGTCGAAGCCCATCAGGTAGTACGTCGGACCGGTAGGAAAATCGAGGTTGGGTTTGATGCCGGTGGCATCGTGCATGGTCTTTTCGAGGATATCGTACATGCGCACCCAATTGTCTCCGCCGGTCACCGCGGCGACGTCGCGGAATGCTGCGTTCATCGTCGGTACGCGTGAGTCGCCGTTCTTGTAGACACGGTGACCGAACCCCATGACCTTGTCTTTGGCTGCGAGTTTGTTCTGCAGCCACTGTGCGGCCCGTTCGGGGTCGTCGATCTCGAGCATGTCTCGCATGACAGCTTCGTTGGCACCGCCGTGCAACGGACCCTTCAGCGCTCCGATGGCGGCGGTGACGGCGCTGTAGATATCCGACAGTGTCGAGGTGACCACGCGGGCAGCAAAGGTGGAGGCGTTGAAGCTGTGCTCGGCGTACAGGGTCAGGGAAACCTCGAAGGCCTTGACGATTTCCGGTTCGGGAACGGAGCCGAAGCACATGTAGAGGAAGTTCTCCGCGAACCCAAGATGCGAATGAGGGGCGATGGGATCGAGGCCGTGTCGGCGGCGATGGTCGGCGGCGACGATGGTCGGCAACACTGCCGTCATGCGCAGCGCCTTGGCCAGGTTCGCCGACACCGAATTATCCTCCTCGGCAGGGTCTTCGGCACCGAGATAGCTGATCGCGGTGCGCACGACATCCATCGGATGACAATTGTCGGGCATTTTCGTCACGAGCGAGAGCAACGAGCGGTCTGCTCGCCGTTGGGCCCGCTCGCGCTGAACGAACAGTTCGAGTTGCTGCAGGGACGGGAGCTCGCCGTGCCACAGCAAATACGCGACCTGCTCGAAGCTGCAGTGCGCGGCGAGATCCTGCACGGCGTATCCGCGGTAGGTCAGCGAGTTCGTCTCGGGGACGACCTTGGAAATGGCGGTGGTGTCGACCACGACACCGGCCAGCCCCTTGTAGATGGCTTCGGTCATGACTTCGTCCCTAACGTGAAATTGAATATTCCGGTATCGAATTCGTTGTACTTGTCGTACTCGAGCAGTTCGTACAGACGTGAGCGGGTCTGCATCCGGTCGAGGAGTCCCTTTTGCGTTCCGCGGTCGTGGATTTCACGCATTCCGGTTTCGATGGCACCCATGGCCAGTCGCAACGTGGTGACCGGGTACAGGACGGCGTTGTAGCCGATGTCCTCGAGTCTCTGCGCGGAGATCAGCTCGGACTTGCCGAACTCGGTCATGTTCGCCAGCAGTGGGATGTCCACTGCAGCACGGAACTTCACGAAGTCGGCTTCCTCGGCGAGCGCCTCGGTGAAGATCAGGTCTGCTCCGGCGTCGGCATAAGATCTGGCTCGTTCGATCGCGGCGTCGATTCCGTCGATACCCGCTGCATCGGTGCGGGCGCAGATGACGAAGTTCGGATCTCGCCGCGCGGTGATGGCCGCGCGGAGGCGTCGCACCATCTCCTCTATCGGGACAATCGCTTTGCCGTCGAGGTGCCCGCAGCGTTTCGGGTTGATCTGGTCTTCGAGGTGCAGCCCAGCGATCCCAGCATCCTCGGCCGCCAGCACCGTGCGTGCCGCGGACATCGGCTCACCGAATCCGGTGTCGGCGTCGATCAGTACCGGCAAGTCGGTGACGGCCGCGATCTGCGCACTGTGGGTGATGACCTCGGTCAACGTGGTGAGTCCGATGTCGGGCAGACCGAGCCCGGCAGAGAATGCGCCACCGGAGATATAGACCCCCTCGAAGCCGATCTCCTGAATCAACTTTGCGGTCAGCGGGTTGATAGCGCCGGGAAGCCGAGTGATCGACGTCGACGCAAGCCCGGCGCGCAACGCAATACGCTTGTCCGCGGCCGACGTCGAGGCCGCAATGAGGCCCGGCATCAGAAGATGCCCTTCGGGGTCTTAGGAGCCCTCCCGAGGACATCGTCGGCGACGGTGAAGGTCAGCTGATCGAGTTCACCTGCGGCGAGCTCGGGAGCCCGCTCGGCTGCGCGAAGGAAGCGATCCTGTTCCCAGGGTGCGATCACACCATCGGCCAACGAACGGAACTTCGCGATGTACTGCTCGCGAGCGAACGGGCGGGCACCGAGGGGGTGCGCGTCGGCGACCGCGAGTTCGTCGACGATGACCGTGCCGTCTTTCAGCGTGATCTCCGCGCGTGCACCGAACGCCTTTTCGTCCGGATCGACAGAGTGGTATCGGCGCGTCCACTCGGGGTCTTCTACGGTCGAGATCTTGTTCCACAACGCGACGGTGTTCGGCCTCTGCGCGCGTTCGGGGGCGTACGAGTGCTCGTGATGCCAGATTCCGTCCTCGAGCGCGACTGCGAAGATGTACATCACCGAGTGATCGAGGGTTTCCCGGGAGGCGGTGGGATCGAACTTCTGTGGATCGTTCGAGCCGGTGCCGATGACGTAGTGCGTGTGGTGACTGGTGTGCAACACGATCGTCTCGATCTGTTCGAGATCGGAGATCTTTTCCCGCATTCGTCGGGCGAGGTCGATCGGGGCCTGACTCTGGTACTCGGCGGAGTGTTCCTTCGTGTAACTGTCGAGAATTGCACGCTTGGCTTCACCCGGGCGGGGAAGCGGCACATGATATTCCGCGTTCGGTCCCCCGAGAAGCCACGCGATGACCCCGTCCTCACCCTCCCAGATCGGCGACGGAGCACCCTCGCCGCGCAGTGCTCGATCGACGGCTTCGACGGCAACCTTCCCTGCGAGCGCAGGGGCGTAGGCCTTCCAACTCGAGATCGACCCCTTGCGGGACTGACGGGTGGCTGTCGTGGTGTGCAGCGCTTGCCCGACGGCCTGGTAGATGGTTTCGGTGTCGAGGCCGAGCAGGGTGCCGATACCGGCGGCAGCAGAGGGACCGAGATGGGCAACGTGGTCGATCTTGTGCTCGTGCAACGAGATTGCGCGAACGAGGTCGATCTGAATCTCGTACCCGGTGGCCAGACCGCGGATCAGATCGCGCCCCGAGCGCCCGGCTTGCTGGGCGACTGCGAGGATCGGCGGAATGTTGTCCCCCGGGTGGGAGTACTCGGCGGCGAGGAACGTGTCGTGAAAGTCCAGTTCTCGCACCGCTACCCCATTGGCCCACGCGGACCACTCGGGTGAGTACTTTCCACCGATTCCGAACACAGTGGCACCGGGGCTGTACGGGTGCGCCTGCGCCTGTGTGCGAGCACTCGTCACCGGACGGCGCACCAGCGAGGCCGCAGCCACCGAGGCATTGTCGATGATCCGGTTGACGATCATCTCGGCCGTCGCTTCGGGTACCTCCACTGCGTCGGTGGCGACCTCGGCGACCTTCCAAGCCAGGTGCTCGGACTGGGGAAAGTCCTCGGCGGATGTACGGGTGCGTACGAGATGGGTCTTCACAGAAAATCCTCCGTGCTGATGAAAGGGCTTACTACGCTTCATTCACAAGCTACGCACGAGTCCGGACCTGCGGAAGACATCGCAAATGCCTATTTTTGCGAGGCAATTCCTGCAAATCGGCAAATGTTGCGAAGTCCAGTTCGGCTACAGTGTCGACACCCGAAGGAGGCAGCGACAAAGATGCAGAAGATCTACGCAGGCGGGCGGCTGCGTCGCCTACGCGAGGAACGACAGCTGACGCAGTCCGCGCTGGCGAAGACACTCGAGCTCTCGCCGAGTTACCTCAACCAACTCGAGAACGACCAACGACCTCTGACCGTCCAGGTACTGCTCAAGCTCAACACAATGTTCGAGCTCGACCCCTCGTTCTTCGCCACCGACACCGACGCTCGCCTCGTCGCCGACCTGCACGATGTACTCACCGAAACCTCCGACCGAGGCGAGGTGTCGATGTCCGACATCCAGGAATTGGTCGCGCGCATGCCGGACATCGGGCGCACCCTCGTGTCGCTGCACCGCAAGCTCCATGCAGCGACCGACCAGGTGGATCGGCTCACGGTCGGACTCGACGGGCCCAAACCCGATGTCCCGACGGGCGGTCACGCCCCGATGCCCTACGAGGAAGTCCGAGACTTCTTCTATGACCGGCGCAATCACATCCCCGAATTGGATACTGCGGCTGAGGAACTCTTCGAGCGAAGTGGGCTCAGTATCGGGGCGCTCGATCTACAATTCGCACGGGTCATCGAAGCGGACCACGGCATCACGGTGACTATCGGCGACGACGATCCCGGCGCACTCGGCCCCAAACGAATCTTCGACGACACCGGCGGGACTCTCCTGCTCGCGCGTCGACTGACCGCCGGGCAACGCGCCTACCAGATCGCAACCCAGCTGGCATTTCTCTCGCAGTCGACGACAATCGACACGATCGTCGATGCCGATACGAACCTGAGCACTCAGGCCCGAGAGCTGGCCCGCGTCGGGCTGGCCAACTATTTCGCCGGAGCCCTGCTGTTGCCCTACGGACGGTTCCTCGCCGCTGCGGAGTCGCTGCGATACGACATCGATCTGCTGTCGCTGACCTTCGAGGTCGGCTTCGAAACCGTGTGTCACCGATTGTCCACGCTGCAGCGACCAGGGGCGAAGGGCGTTCCGTTCTTCTTCATCCGCACCGACCGAGCCGGAAACATCTCGAAACGTCAGTCCGCCAGTGCATTCCACTTCTCACGTGTAGGTGGAAGCTGTCCACTGTGGGTGGTGCACGACGCATTCGCGGCATCGGGGCGAATTCTCACACAGATCGCCACCATGCCCGACGACCGCTCCTATCTGTGGATTGCGCGCGCCACCGACAGTGGCGGACTCGGATACCGATCACCACGGAAAAGTTTCGCGATCGGCCTCGGATGTGACATCGCCTATGCTCACAAACTGGTCTACGCCGACAACCTACCGCTGCACTCCCCTGGCGCATCGATTCCCATCGGTCCCGGATGCAAGGTGTGCGAACGCACCTCGTGTTCACAACGCGCATTCCCACAACTCGGACGCCAGCTACTCGTCGACGAAGACGTCGACACCGACCTGCCCTACCCCTATACGTGAACAGGGTGCGGGACGATCCGAGATCGACAGCCGACAGCCGACAGACGCGGCGAGGAACGCCTTGGCCCGTATGTCAACTCAACTCAGTCGAACTCGAAGTTAGGGACGAAATCCGCCCGAAATCCATCCCTAACTTCGAGTTCGGCGGCACTGGTGCCCCCAGTCGGACTCGAACCGACACTGTGCGGATTTTAAGTCCGCTGCCTCTGCCAATTGGGCTATAGGGGCCACCGCCGGAGACTCGCTCCAGCGGTGACGATCATATCGGGCTGCTATTGCGCCGGGATGACCGGCGGCACGAAGTCGAAGGTCATGCCAAGAAGCCACACGAGCAGCAGGACCACCGGGAAGTGGAAGATGAACTGCAGGAACGTGAATCCGATCAAGTCCCGCGCTCGCAGGCCTAGCACCGCCAGCAACGGGAGCATGAAGAACGGGTTGATCAGGTTCGGCAACGCCTCGGCCACGTTGTAGATCTGGACGGTCCAGCCCAGGTTCATCTGCACGTCGGTGGCCGACTGCATGACGTACGGCGCTTCGACGAGCCACTTGCCGCCGCCGGACGGAACAAAGAGCCCGAGCACCACGGTATAGACCGCGATGACCACGGCGAATCCACCGCCGCTACCGATGTCGGTGAAGAAGTTGGCGAGGTGCTCGGAAATCGTGACGCCTCCCCTACCCTCCGCCTTGGTGAGCATGGCCGCCATCGCGGCGTACAGCGGGAACTGCACCAAGATCCCTGCAGTGGCGGGGACCGCCTTGCTGACCGAATCGAGGAACCGCCGCGGGGTGCCGTGCAGCACGAGACCGAGCATCAGGAACACCAAGAGATAGCCGTTCAGACTGCTGACCACCGACAGCACCGGCAGCGTCAACAGCTGCGAGACAAGCCATCCCAGCGTCATCGCGCCAGCGAACAGTGGCAGGATGCGGCTGTACTCGAGCCACTCCCCCGGCCTGGTGCGCGGTGCCGGCTCCGCGACGGTGTCGTCGAGATCGACCTCCATGTCGGCGGCAGTCTTGATCGCGGCACCCTTCGGAGCAGACACGTGTGCGATGACGACCGTCAACACGATGATGATGACGCACATCAGCAACGACTGCCACGTAAAGATGGTGGTGCCGAAGTCGAGTACACCGGTGACCGAAAGCAGTGTCGCCGGAAGCGATTTCGCCGTAGCCTGGAGCTGAGCAGCCGAGGACGACATTCCCAGCGCCCAGACGGCTCCCAGTCCCATGAATGCCGCAGCCCCGAGTGCTCGGTAGTCGGTTCGCAGATCGTCACGACGCGCGATGGCTCGGGCCAGCAGACCGGCGAACACCAAGCTCAAGCCCCAGTTGAGGAACGAGACCGAGCAAGACAGCAGTGCAACGAAACTGACGGCGCTACTGGAACTCTTGGGCACCTGCGCCAATCGGGTGATCAATCTGGCGACCGGTGGAGAGGTTGCCACGACGTACCCGGTGAGCACGACCATCGCCATCTGCAGCGTGAAGGCCGTCAGGTCCCAGAAACCGTTTCCGAATGCGTCGACCACATTCTGCGGAGACGACCCGTTGGCGAAGGCAGCAACAGCAACGACCACCACGCCGACGAGGGCGAAGATGTACGCGTCGGGAAACCATTTCTCGGTTCCCTTGGCGAGCGCTTGCGCTACGCGCGCCAAACCTTTCTCGGCCGGGGCCTGCTGGGCGGGTGTCGTCATCGGTGGTCCTAGCCTCGTCGGGAGCAGTGACGTGAGCCACAGCGCCTATCAGGCTTCACCGAAACACGAAGCGATGCAACCTACATCGCCGCAGAACGGGTCTGCAGAATTGCAGATCAGATCTTGATCGACATCGCGATGCCGTCGAGGATGTCGTGCTCACTGACCGTCAACGAGCTGACAGCCCCGCGTCGCTCGAACTCTTCGGCCAGCACGCTGCACACGATCGCTCCGCCGCCGATGACGTCGACCCGTCCGGGATGCATGGGCCCCAACGCACTTCGCTGCGTGTGGGTCATGCCGATCAGGTCCTCGCATACCGCGAACAACTCCGAGAAGGGCACACGGGACAAGTGCACTGCGTCGGCGTCGTACTCGGGTAGTTCCTTGGCGATGGCCGCGATGGTCGTCATCGTGCCGGCCACACCCACCCAGCTCGACGCGTCGCCGATCGAGACGTCCTCGAATGCCTCCGCCAACTTCTCGCGGGCGTACTCACGCGCACCGTTGATCTCGTCTGCGGTGGGAGGGTCCGAATGCAGGAACCGTTCGGTGAGACGCACGCAGCCGATGTTCGCCGAGAACGCCGCTTTCACGCCTTTGGCGTCGCCCAGTACGAGCTCGGTAGAACCGCCACCCAGATCGACGACCAGGAAAGGTCCTGCGGCAGAATCGAGTTCACCGACCGCTCCGGCGAAAGACAGCCGCGCTTCTTCGTCTCCGGTGATCACCTCGGCCTCGGCACCGGGAATGACCTTGCCCAGTACCTCACGCACCATCGAGAAGAAGTCCTCCCGATTCGACGCATCACGGGTGGCGGAGGTGGCGACCATGCGCACCGCGGTGGCCCCGGTCTTACGGATGATCTCCGCGTACTCCACCAATGCAACACGGGTCCGCTCGATAGCCTCGGGCACGAAGGCTCCGGCCGCGTCGACGCCTTGCCCCAAGCGCACGACCCGCATCTCACGAGCGACGTCGGCGAGCGTCTTACCGTTGTTGTCTGCGACGAGCAGGCGGATGGAGTTGGTGCCGCAATCGATTGCTGCAACCCTGGTCATGATTTCTCCGCACGTAGTTCTTCGATGGTCGGCCAATCGGCCGGAATAGCTTTGCCGCGCAACGAGTTCTCGGCTGCCAATGCCACCGACTCGTCGCCGAGCGGATTGACTCCTGGCCCCTTGGCCAACGAATGCGCGATCAACACATGCAGGCACTTGACGCGGTCGGGCATACCACCGCCGGTGAAATCCGTTCCGAGAGATTCGATCTCGTTGCGCTCAGCCAGGTACGACTCGTGTGCACGCAAATAGGCGGCAGCCAATTCCGCGTCTGTGCCCAAGCGTTCGGTCATCTCACGCATGACTCCGGCCGATTCCTGCCGACTGGCTTCCGCCGTCAATCGCGGGTCGGTCAAGTAGTACAGAGTGGGAAACGGAGTGCCGTCGGGCAACTTCGGGGCAGTTTTCACCACACCCGGCCTGCCGTCCGGAGATCGATACGCGATTTCGAGTACGCCACGCGGTTCACGTCCGAGCTGCGATGCGACCGCATCGAGATCTTCCTGCGAGACTGCCGAGGAATTCACCCGACGGGTCCCCCTTCTGGTTCTGGCACCGGCGGGGCCGGAGCGGGTTCTGGCTGTACGACGGGCATGGGCGCGGATGTGGGCTCCGACGGCTCGTCCGATCCCTGCGGCTGCACCGCGGTGTTCCACAGGTCGGTGTACCACGGCCCGGTCGGGGTGTTGTCCACCTCGAGATCCTTGGAGCTCGGCGAGTAGTCGCCGGGGAGCTGCACCTGATACGGCGTCTCCCCCGGCATGACGAACCGCAGCCGCTCGCGAGCATCGGCGGCGATGCGGGACGGTTCGTTGAGCTGAGATTTCTGGGTCTCGAGCGCGTCGACCTCGTCCTGCAGGGTCTGACGCTCGGCCAACACGGACTCGAGCTCACCGCGCTGCGAGAAGTAGGTCCTGAGCGGCACGGCCAGCGTCAACGCCAACGCGCACACCACGACACCGAGAATGACTGCGCGTCCGGTGGACAGCCCGAAGAACGTGCGCTCGGGCATCTTGGGCCTACGAACACCGACGCGCCTCGGAGCAGCTTTGCCACCCACCACGGCGTCACGCGCCTGATCCGACGGCTCCGGTGGAGTGGCCGGCCGGCCGGAGGCGGTCTCGTCGCGAGACGCACCCCCGGTCGGCTTCGAGCGATTCGGAGAGGAAGGACGGCCGCGGGGTCGGGGATCCCGTCCACCTGGACTGGTCCCGGACCTTCCGCGTCGTGCCATCATTCACTCTCCACTTCGTGCATACGTATCGGTTGACTCAGCCCTCGTAATTGAACCGGGGGAAAGCCAGCTCGCCCGCGTAACGCGCCGCGTCACCCAGAGCTTCTTCGATTCGCAGCAACTGGTTGTACTTGGCGACGCGCTCGCTTCGGGCGGGGGCACCGGTCTTGATCTGCCCGCTGCCGACGGCAACTGCCAGGTCAGCGATGGTGGTGTCCTCGGTTTCGCCGGAACGGTGGCTCATCATCGTCTTGTAGCCGTTGCGATGGGCCAGATCCACTGCATCGAGGGTCTCGGTCAGCGTGCCGATCTGGTTGACCTTGACCAGCAGTGCGTTGGCCGCACCCTTGACGATGCCGTCTTCGAGACGCTCGGGGTTGGTGACGAACAGGTCGTCGCCGACGAGCTGAACCTTGTCGCCGATCGATTCGGTGAGTGCGACCCAGCCGTCCCAGTCGTTCTCGTCGAGCGGATCCTCGATGGAGACCAGCGGGTAAGCGTCGACGAGCTCGCCGTAGAAGGCCGACATCTGCTCGGCGGACTTGGTCTCACGCTCGAAGGCGTAGCCGGTGCCCGCGGTGTAGAACTCGGTGGCCGCCACGTCGAGGGCGAGCGCGACATCCTGGCCGGGCTTGAGACCGGTCTTGCCGATGGCCTCGAGGATCAGGTCGAGAGCTGCCTTGGTGCCGGCGAGATCGGGAGCGAAGCCGCCCTCGTCGCCGAGGCCGGTGGACAGGCCCTTGGCCTTGAGCACTGCCTTGAGTGCGTGGTAGACCTCGGCACCCCAGCGCAGCGACTCCTTGAACGTGGCCGCACCGATCGGCGCAATCATGAATTCCTGGACGTCGACGCCACTGTCTGCGTGCGCGCCACCGTTGATGATGTTCATCATCGGCACCGGCAGGATGTGGGCGTTCGGGCCACCGAGGTAGCGGAAGAGCTCGAGTCCGGTGGACTCCGCAGCAGCCTTGGCGACGGCGAGCGAAACACCCAGCAGGGAGTTCGCGCCGAGGCGGGACTTGTCGGGAGTGCCGTCGAGGTCCAGGAGGGCCTGGTCGACGGTGCGCTGCTCGATGGCGTCGAGGCCGATGACGGCGGGTGCAATCTCGTCGAGCACCGCGTTGACGGCCTTCTCGACGCCCTTGCCGCCGTAGCGGTCTCCGCCGTCACGAAGCTCGACGGCCTCGTGCTCACCGGTGGATGCGCCGGAGGGAACGGCTGCACGGGTCAACGTCCCGTCGTCCAATGCGACCTCGACCTCAACCGTGGGGTTGCCACGGGAATCGAGGATCTCGCGAGCTCCGACCTGCTCAATGATGGCCACGAATGCTTCTCCTAGTAACGGGGACCGGCGGACTGTGCCGGGTGCAAGACTAGCCGCTCCGCTCTGGCTGGGTCGTTCCGCAGGCTCCACTCCCGCGGCAGTGCCCGCGATGCACGGACTTCTACGGCCTGGTGCCCACCGAGTACGCGGCCGCTCGATCTCGCACGTCACGCAGATACTGGCCCGAGAGGTTGTACGCCATCAACGCGCTCTCCCACCCCTGCGCCGTCCGCAGATCACCGCCGCGCGCGCAGAGATAACGCGCCGCCGTCAGAGCGGCGTCGTCGATGTTGTCCGGATCTGCGATGCCGTCGCCGTTGGCGTCGACACCCCATTTCTTCCACGTCTCGGGGATGAACTGCATGGGTCCCATCGCACGATCGAACTCGGCATCGCCGTCCATCGATCCGCCGTCGGTGTCCGGGATCTCGGCGACGCCCGGTCCGCCGTCGAGTGGGATTCCGCGAATCGGCGGTGCGACGAGTCCGTCGGGTTGCACGGAAGACCCCTGGTAGGTGCCGTGCCGACTCTCGATGTACCCGATCCCGGCCAGTGTCGTCCAGGCGATGCCGCAGTCCGCGTCGGTCTCGGCCATGATCGCGGCAGCGTGCCCGTACGACGCGAGTGCGGTCACCGAGATACCGAGCGCATCGGTCTGCGGCTCTGCCCAGGCAATGAGCAGATCGGCCGTTCGGCCGGGCGCATTGAAGTCGATGATCGGCACCTCCGTGCCCGGGCCGGGCGGAATGCCCTCGGGAATCTCACGCTTCGGCTCGCTGCTGCCACATGCGGTGAGCGCAAGGAGTACCGATGCGGTGGCGAGCACGCAGATTCGTGAGATCACCTCACCATCCTGCACACGGAAGGTAATAGAAAGCTAAAGACCGATAAAACCCCAGTACAACGTGCATAGGGACCAGGTTGCAGGGTGTATGTTTCTGTCAACCTTCACGCATGAGGGTCGCCTACCCTTCGCGAGGCAAGGCGTACCAATGTTCGACGCACAACAGGAGCACCTTCCGTGTCCGTACTGGCTGCCGCAGGATCTGCGCCGTCGATCGCTACCCAGATGTTCGGCAGCGGTCTGATCGGTCTTCGCGAGGGCCTCGAGACCGGCATCGTGGTGATGATTCTCGTGGCGTTCCTCGTCAAGGCGAACCGCCGCGACGCCCTCAAGTGGGTGTGGCTGGGAGTCGGCCTGGCCGTCGCGATGGTGGCGGCGATCTTCTTCGTGATCCACTACGGCACGTCCACCGTCACCGGACTGACGGCCGAGATCATCGCGGGAGCAGCCTCGCTGGTCGCCGTCGTCATCGTCACGGCCATGGTCCTGTGGATGCGCACCGCCGCCAAGAACATCTCCGGCGAGCTGCGGGCGAACATGGAGAAAGCTCTCACCGTCGGGCCTGCGGCAGTGCTGACGCTCTCGTTCTTCGCCGTCGGCCGTGAGGGCGTCGAGACGGCACTGCTCATGGTCGGGTACGCCGAGAACACCAACGGCAGCCTGTGGCCGCTGCTCGGACTTCTACTCGGCATCGTCGTCGCCGCAGTACTGACGGTGTTCCTGTACTTCGGCGCGGTGCGCATCAACTTTGCCGTGTTCTTCAAGTACACCGGCATCTTCCTTATCGTGGTCGCCGCCGGAATCCTGGCCTACGGCATCCGCGCCCTGCAGATCGGCGGAGTCCTACCCGGTGGCAGCGCTGTCGCCTTCGACATCACCGCACACTTCGATGCCTCGAGCTGGTACGGCACCGTGCTCGCCGGCATCTTCAACTTCCGCCCCGAACCCACTGTCTTCCAAGCGATCGCGTGGGTGCTGTACATCGTCGTCGTGTTGTTCCTCTTCCTCCGCCCGGTCCGCGTTCCCGCGGCTCCCGAGCCTGTACTTCAGAACTCCTGAAAGGCACCACCACCATGCGTCGTACCACCTACGCTCTGGCCGCGGTCGCGGTTCTACCGATGGCCCTGGCCGGATGCACCGAGAAGTCCTCGACCGAGGCCGCATCGGGCGATATCGCCGTCACGGCCACCGACTCGTCCTGCGACGTCGGTGCAACCGAGGGCACCACCGGAAACTCCACGTTCCAGATCACCAACAACGGCAGCAAGGTCACCGAGTTCTACGTCTACGGCGAGGGCGACCGCGTCATGGGCGAGGTCGAGAACATCGGACCGGGTCTCACGCGTCAGCTCATCGTCGCTCTGCCCGACCCCGGCACGTACCAAACCGCCTGCAAGGCAGGCATGGTGGGCGACGGCGTCCGCGCCGATTTCGTCGTGACCGGCGATTCGGTTCGCCAGACGGACGAGGACGGCTTGCTCACCGAGGCGGCTGCGGGCTACAAGCGCTACGTCGTCAGTCAGATCGACGCGTTGCAAGAGACCACGACGTCGTTCGTCACCGCGGTCAAGAGCGGCGACGTGGCCGCCGCCAAGGCCCAGTTCCCCATCGCGCGTAGCTATTACGAGCGCATCGAGCCGGTCGCCGAGAGCTTCCCGGACGATCTCGATCCGCGCATCGACCTGCGCGAGCCCGACGTCGAGCCCGGCGCGGAGTGGACCGGCTTCCACCGCATCGAGAAGGACCTGTGGACGCAGGGACTGCAGCCCGACACCAACGCGATGGCCGATCAGCTCGACGCCGACATCACCGAACTCGCAGACAAGATCAAGGCCGACGACTTCACCATCGACCCCGTCCAGGTCGCCGGTGGCGCACAGGGATTGCTCGACGAGGTCGCCAAGACCAAGATCAGCGGAGAAGAGGACTTCTTCTCGCACACCGACCTGTGGGACTTCCAGGCCAACGTCGACGGCTCGCAGGCAGCCATCGCGGCCGTGCGTCCGATCCTCGACGAGCGCAACGCCGAACTGGGCACCGCGATCGACGCCCGCTTCGCAGAACTCGACGCCGAACTCGCCAAGTACCGCAGCGGCGACGGCTTCGTCTTCTACGACACCGTGACCGAACCGCAGCGACAGGAACTGTCGAACAAGATCGACGCACTGTCCGCCGAAGTGAGCCAGGTGCAGGGTGTCGTTGCCGGACAGTAAGACTGGACAGTTCTCCCGGCGGCGCCTGTTCGGTGCCGTGGGGACCGGGGCTGCACTCGTCGGAGTCGGGGCCATCGCGGGACACGCGACGGCCTCGGGAGCCGAGGTGCCGACGTCGGACGTCGTCGAGTTCCGCGGCGACCATCAGGCCGGCATCGTCACCCCGGCACAGGACCGCATGCACTTCGTCGCGTTCGACGTCACCACCGACTCTCGCGACGAGTTCGTTGCGCTGCTGAAGAAGTGGACCCTGATGGCCGAGCGGTTGGTGCATGGCGAGGAGACGTTCGACGGTGGAGCTGTCGACGGCGGCCAGTACAACCCGCCCACGGACACCGGCGAGGCTCTCGGCCTGACGGCATCGTCGCTGACGCTGACGATCGGGTTCGGTCCGGCGCTGTTCGACCGGTTCGATCTGGCGTCGAAAAAGCCTGCGTCGCTTGCCGATCTGCAGCATTTTCCGGCCGACAACCTCGATCCCCGCCGCTCCGGCGGAGACCTGTGCATCCAGGCCTGCGCCGACGACCCGCAGGTTGCCGTGCACGCCATTCGCAACCTCGCCCGCGTCGGCTTCGGCACGGTGTCGGTCAAGTGGTCTCAGCTGGGCTTCGGACGCACCTCGTCCACCTCGACCACCCAGGACACCCCGCGAAACCTGTTCGGCTTCAAGGACGGGACCGCCAACCTCAAGGCCGAGGACCCGTCTTTGCTGGACGACAACGTCTGGGTTGCCCCTGACGACGATCAGGAATGGATGGCAGGTGGCTCCTACCTCGTGGCCCGCCGTATCCGCATGCTCATCGAATCGTGGGACCGCACCACGCTCAAGGAACAAGAGCGAGTGATCGGACGCAGCAAGGGAACCGGCGCACCGCTCGGCCAGAAGGACGAATTCGACGCACTCGATTTCGAGTCACAGGGACCCGAAGGCACCTTCATCGACAAAACCGCGCACGTGCGTCTGGCGTCGAAGGAAAACCTCGGCGGCATCCAGATCCTCCGTCGGGGATACAACTTCACCGACGGATCGGACGGCTTCGGCCACCTCGACGCCGGACTGTTCTTCATCGCCTACTGCCGCGATCCCCTGACCCAATTCGTCCCGATGCAGTTGGCCCTGTCTCGCAAGGACGCACTGAACGAATACATCCAACACGTGGGGTCTGCGGTATTCGCATGCCCACCCGGCGTCGGAGAATCCGAATACTGGGGTTCCACGCTGTTCGAGTGATTCAATCGCCGGCCCCACCCCGTCCGCGTCAATGGACCCTTACATACGTCTGACCGCTGCAAGAGTTCATTCACGCGGAAGCCCGGTCCGCGTGAATGGCGCACTGCAAGGGTCCATTGACGCGGGCGGGCGGGCGGTGAGTTCGTGCACGCGGTTCGGTCTACACCGTCGTATGTTTTCGTCATCGACATCGGGAGCACAAATGGGTCAGCTGGTTCGGGTACAGAATTTCACCGTCTCGAGCGACGGGATTGCTGCTGGCGAGGACCAGAGCCTCGAGAGCCCGTTCGGTCTCGACCATCTGGCACTGATGAGGTGGTACTTCGCCACCGCCAGTTTTCCTGGAAACGCCGGATCGAGCGGTAGCCGCGGACTCGACGACTACTTCGCCCGCGACTTCGCCCGCAACATCGGTGCCGAGATCATGGGCCGACACAAGTTCGGGCCACAACGCGGACCGTGGGCCGATCACGAGTGGCAGGGCTGGTGGGGCGACGAGCCGCCGTTCCACACGCCCGTCTTCGTGCTCACCCACCACGAACGGCCGTCGATCACACTCTCCGACACCACGTTTCACTTCGTCGACGGCGAGCCCGGCGACGTACTGAAACAGGCGAAGGAGGCGGCCGACGGGAAGGACGTACGACTTGGCGGTGGCGTCACGAGTATCCGCGAATTCCTCGACGCAGATCTGGTCGACACCATGCACATCGCCGTCACACCCATCGAATTCGGCTCGGGCCTGAAGCTGTGGGATTCACCCGACGAATTGAACGACAGATTTGAGCACGAAGTTGTCCCGAGTAGCAGCGGTATGACTCATCATCTGTTCTGGCGTAGGTAGCCGGGCCGGATCAATGCGCCTTTGTTGCACTCTGACCGACTGAAACCCACATTGATCCCGACCCGAGGGACGAGGAATACCGCCAGCGCGAGAATTGGGGCGAGTGACAACAACTCAGGCGGAGTCGGCGTCGGAGGGGAAATCCGATGCCGACATTCCGAGGTGCTCGATGTGATAGACGGCCTCGTCGAGCAGCATCGCGACGTGGTTGTCGTACAGGCGATAGATGACGCTTCGGCCCGAGCGTGTACCGGTGACCAGCCCCATGGCGCGTAGCAAACGGAGCTGATGAGATACCGCCGACTGTTCCATTTCCACTGCGTCGGCCAAATCGTTGACCCCACTCGGCCCCTGCCGTAGCTGCGTCAGAATGCGCAGTCGGCTCGGCGTGGCCAGAGCCTGGAGGGTCGCGGCCACCGTGGCGGCAGATTCGGCATCGAGCTGCGCAGGTGGCGTGCTGCGTCCCTCGACTCCATGTCCCATGCGACAACTATAGTTTATGTACACATGTAAAGGTCTTCATGTAATCCTGTACGGTGATGTTCGCACTGTCCGACGGAACGAAGGCCCGCATGACTTCCACCAGCACCGCCCCGGCACCGGCCGACGTGCGACATCCAGCCGGCGCAAGCCGCACCCGTCTCGTCGACATCGCCGAAGTCAGATGGGCGCTGGCCGCGACAGCACTGTTCGCCCTCGGACTTCTCGCGCAATTGATCGACGCGCCGGCATGGACGTACTGGGCGCTGTACCTCGCCTGCTACGCCACCGGCGGGTGGGAGCCTGCGCTCGAAGGACTCCGGGCGCTGCGGGACCGAACTCTCGACGTCGACCTGCTGATGATCGTCGCCGCACTCGGTGCCGCCGCGATCGGGCAGATCTTCGACGGCGCACTGCTGATCGTCATCTTCGCCACGTCCGGTGCCCTCGAAGCGGTGCTCACCAGACGCACCGCCGACTCGATTCGGAGTTTGCTGGATCTGGCACCCGAGACCGCGACCGTGCTCGACACCTCCGGCCACGAACGAACGGTCGACGCATCCGACCTTCGTCCAGGCGACATCGTGACAGTGCGCCCCGGCGAACGCATTTCGGGTGAAGGCACCATCGTCGACGGCGCATCCGACATCGATCAAGCCTCGATCACGGGGGAATCGGTACCCGTCTCGAAATCCGTGGGCGACGAGGTGTTCGCCGGAACCATCAACGGCACCGGCGCACTACGGATCAGGATCGACGTCGACCCGTCCGACACGATCATCGCGCGCATCGTCACCATGGTCGAGCATGCGTCCGAGACCAAGGCCGAGAAGCAACTGTTCATCGAAAAAGTCGAGCAGTACTACTCGAAGACCGTCGTGCTCTGTACCGCAGCGATATTCGCGGTGCCGATGCTGCTCGGGAACGACCTCGAATCGTCGTTGCTGAGGGCGATGACGTTCATGATCGTCGCGTCGCCGTGCGCGGTGGTCCTGGCGACAATGCCGCCCCTACTCGCAGCGATGGCCACCGCGGGCAGAAACGGCGTGCTGGTCAAGTCTGCCGTGGCGATGGAACAGCTGCGCTCCATCGACACGGTCGCCTTCGACAAGACGGGGACCCTGACCGAGGGAACACCGCGAGTCGAACGCATCGACACGCTGGGTGAGTTCACCGAGCTCGAGGTGCTGCGCCTGGCAGCGGCGGCCGAGAACGGAAGCGAGCACCCGATCGGACTCGCTGTCGTCGATTACGCCACGAGCCGGGGCGTCGCGATCACCACGGCAACGCACTTCGATTCGACACCCGGCATGGGAGTCACGGCAACGGTCGACGGCCGCATCGTCACGGTCACCAAACCCGAAGCCCCACAGCACGATCTGCACTCATCGGCGGCGCGCACGGCCGCCCACCGAGAAGCCGCGGGCATGACGGCGGTGATCGTGCACCTCGACGGAGAAGCGATCGCGGTGATCGGACTCGTCGACATCGTTCGCGCCGAAGCCGACACCACGGTCGCAGGTCTCGAAGAACTGGTCGGCACCCCAGCGGTGCTTCTCACCGGCGACAACGACCGCGTTGCTCGAGCAGTGGCAGCGCGCGCCGGAATTGTCGACGTGCGCGCGGGGTTGCTGCCCCAGGACAAGGCCGAGGCCGTCACACAACTGCAGAACGAACGTACCGACGGCGAGACCCCGCGGCGAGTGCTGTTGGTCGGCGACGGCGTCAACGACGCGCCGGCGATGGCCACGGCCGACATCGGTGTCGCCATGGGACGTCGAGGATCCGATCTCGCGCTCGACACCGCCGATGCCGTCCTGATCCGCGACGACCTCGGTGCCCTGGCGTCCGTCATCGCGCTTTCGCGGCGAGCTCACCGCATCGTGGTCGCGAACCTGGTGATTGCGGCGACGTTCATCGTCGTGCTGGTCGCCTGGGATCTGATCGGCACCCTACCGCTACCGATCGGCGTGGCCGGTCACGAAAGCTCCACGGTCATCGTCGCTTTGAACGGGATGCGATTGCTGTCTTCGCGTGCCTGGAAGCAGAAAGCGTCCCGGTCAGCCCCGTAGACCCCAGTGTTCGATCCAATCCAACGCACTCATCTCTCCCGGCGTGACGCCCGCATTGCGGGCCGATGCCTCGGCATTACGGATCAACGCCGCGAAATCGAGTACTCGACGCCGTAATGCGTCCTCGGCACTGTCCCCGCCGTTCGAGTGGTCGACGCCGATGTGGACGACCCGCAGACCGTCCGGAACGAGCTCGTCGGGCAATCCTGCTTTGCTGGCGCGTCCGATCACCTTCTGCGCCAATGCAAGTGACGGCTGAGACATCGCGATGCCGTCCAGACAGGAGCCCCTGGCTTTTTCCGACGCCTTCTTCTCCTCCCACATCCGCTCCTGCTCGACGATGTCGATCGGTCCGGTGTCGGTTCGGCTCAGATGCGGGCTGCGGTGTGTCAGCTTCCGCACCAGACCTGCGGCAACGTCATCGACGTCGAAGGGGTCCTCCGCGGCATCCTGAGCGATCCGGGAGTGAAAGAGCACCTGTAACAACAGGTCTCCCAGCTCCTCACGGAGGTCGACCAAGTTGCCGGCGGCGATGGCGTCGAGCAGCTCGTAGGTCTCTTCCAGAAGATAGCCGCGCAGCGACTCGTGCGTCTGCTGAGCTTCCCAGCCGCCGACGCTACGCAAACGGTCCATCAGCTGGACCGCCGCGATGACGTCGTCGCCCGGAAGCTTCTCGGCCGCGACGACGCGTTCGCCGCGGGCGATCCGGTTCTGTACATCGGGATTGGTCCGGTCGGTGCTCACCAACACGGCATCGACGTCGTCGGGCGCGGAGGTGCCGGAGAACAACCAGCGCACCTTCACCGGAACCTCTTCGGTGAACTGCACTGCGCCACCCAGAAATTCGACGGCGTCCACCGGTACCTGAGTAGGACGAACAGGGTCGAGCAGAACGATCGTCACCGCTACACCCCCACAGTTTGCTCCAACAGGACGGACCGAGATGGCTTCCCGTCCAAGGATAGGATGAGATCGGCGATGAATTGCACCAATTCGACATCGCGAACGCGCGCCGCTCCGACACCGCCGCCTTCGACGCGGGGCAACGGCAGCTGCACCACTCCGGTGGTCGCACGATACGTCGCACTCGGGTACAGGCGCTTGAGCCTGATCTGCTTGGAATCGGGCAGGTCCATCGGAGCCAATTTCACCTGTGTCCCGGCCACATTGACGTCGGTCAGGCCGTATTCCTTGGCGATCAGGCGCAGCTTCGCGATGGAGACCAGGCGGCCGACCTCCTCGGGTAGCGGGCCGTAGCGATCGACGAGTTCGTCGATGACGGCGTCGATGCCTTCGGAGTCGGCCGCGGCGGCGAGCTTCCTGTACCCCTCGAGCCGGAGCCGATCGCTGGTGACGTAATCCGGCGGGATGTTCGCGTCGACTGGGAGGTCGATACGCACTTCCTTGGGTGCCTCGTCCGTCGTGATCGGCTTACCGTCGGCGGCAGCGCGGTAGGCCTCGACCGCTTCACCGACGAGCCGCACGTACAGATCGAATCCGACGCCGGCGACGTGGCCGGACTGCTCGGCTCCCAGAACGTTTCCGGCACCACGAATTTCGAGGTCCTTCATCGCCACGGCCATACCGGCTCCGAGGTCGGAGTTCTGCGAGATGGTCGCCAAACGGTCGTAGGCGGTTTCGGTGAGCGGCTTCTCCGGCGGGTACAAGAAGTACGCGTACCCGCGTTCGCGGCTACGACCCACTCGACCGCGCAGCTGATGCAGCTGGGACAGGCCGAGCGAATCGGAGCGTTCGACGATCAGCGTGTTGGCGTTGGAGATGTCGAGACCGGTCTCGATGATGGTGGTGCACACCAGCACGTCGGTCTCGCGTTGCCAGAAACCCTGCACGGTGCGTTCGAGTGTTTCCTCGTTCATCTGACCGTGTGCGGTCGCCACTCGCGCCTCAGGGACGAGATCCCGAATCTTCTTGGCGGCCTTGTCGATCGAGCTCACTCGGTTGTGCACGAAGAACACCTGGCCGTCGCGCAGCAATTCGCGCCGAATGGCGGCGGCAACCTGCTTGTCGTTGTAGGCACCGACGTAGGTCAGCACCGGATGCCGCTCCTCGGGCGGGGTGAGGATGGTCGACATCTCGCGAATGCCCGCCAGGCTCATCTCCAGAGTTCGCGGAATCGGGGTGGCCGACATCGTCAGGACGTCGACGTGAGTACGGAGCGACTTGATGTGCTCCTTGTGCTCGACGCCGAAACGCTGCTCCTCGTCGACGATGACGAGGCCGAGGTCCTTCCAGGCGACACCGGTCTGCAGCAACCTGTGCGTGCCGACGACGATGTCGACGGTGCCGTCGGCCAATCCGGCCATCACTTCTTTGGAATCCGCACCGTGGGTGAAGCGCGAGAGCCCTTTGACCGTCACCGGGAACGACGCCATCCGCGCGGTGAACGTCTGCAGATGCTGTTGAGCGAGAAGCGTTGTCGGGACCAGGACGGCTACCTGCTTGCCGTCCTGAACTGCCTTGAACGCGGCGCGCACGGCGATCTCGGTCTTGCCGTAACCCACATCGCCGAGGATGACGCGGTCCATCGGGACGGCCTTCTCCATGTCGGCCTTGACCTCGGTGATGGCCGTCATCTGATCGACCGTCTCGGTGAACCCGAACGCATCTTCCATCTCGCGCTGCCACGGAGTGTCGGCCCCGAAGGCGTGTCCCGGAGCCGCCTGGCGAGCGGCATACAGCTGCACGAGTTCGCCGGCGATCTCGCGAACCGCCTTGCGCGCCTTGCGTTTGGTGTTCGCCCAGTCGGACCCGCCGAGCTTGCTCAGTGTCGGCAGTTCGCCGCCGACGTAGCGCGAGAGTTGATCGAGCGAATCCATCGGCACGAACAGGCGGTCGCCGGGGTGACCGCGCTTGCTCGGCGCGTATTCGACGACGAGGTATTCGCGCCGGGCACCGCCGATGGTGCGCTCGACCATCTCGACGAACCGGCCGATGCCGTGCTGATCGTGGACGACACTGTCACCGGCGACGAGAGCCAGCGGATCGACCTGATTGCGACGCTTCGCCGGTAGCTTGCGCCCCTCCCCCGCCGCCGCGACACGGTTGCCGGTGAGATCGCTCTCGGTGACGACCACGAGCTTCGCGTCGGGAAACACCAGGCCGTCGTGCAACGATCCGCACAGGACGTTGACGACGTCCGGAACCGGGACGGCACCGGAATCGAGGTGTGCAGCAGGCACTTCGGCCTCGGCGAGGCGCTCGATGATGCGCTTGGCGGTACCGGCTCCGGCCACGGAGATGACGGCCCGTCCCCCGGTGGCGATGTGAGCTCGCAGGGTGGCATACAGCGCCGTCAACGCTTCCTCGGAACCTCGCACCTCGGGCACCGGATCGACGGCGAGCTCCACTTCTTCGCCGTTACCCGACGCCAAGGGGCTGATGGTCCACCACGGCCGGCCGTGGACCTGGGCCGATTCGCGTACCTGCCGCAGCGAGCGGTACGCGGAGGCACCGAGATCGAGCGAGGCCCCCTCGAGGCTGGACGTATCGAGGGTGGACGTATCCAGCGGCGCGGCTCCACCGATGGATGCCGCAGTCCAGGACGCTTCGAGGAATTCCTGTCCGGTGCGGACCAAATCGGTTGCGCGAGTCCGGATTCGCTCGGGATCGCAGAGCAGGACGTGGGTCCCGGCGGGCAATGTGTCGGCGAGCAGTTGCAACTCGCCGGGTTGCAGCAGCGGCAGCAGCGCCTCCATGCCCTCCACCGGGACTCCGGCCGACAGCTTGTCCAGCATCTCGACCAACGCGGTGTCACCGGCATTGTCGGCGGCGAGCACGGCCGCGCGATCGCGAACCTCCTGCGTGAGAAGCAATTCTCGACACGGCGGCGCGATGACGAGATCGACCTCGTGATCGGGGAGCGATCGCTGATCGGAGACCGCGAATGCGCGGAGCTCGGTGATCTCGTCGCCCCAGAATTCGACGCGGACCGGATGATCGGCCGTCGGCGAGAACAGGTCGAGAATGCCGCCGCGGACGGCGAATTCGCCGCGCTTGCCCACCATGTCGACGCGCAGGTAGCCGAATTCGACGAGGCGATGGATCAGCCCGTCGAAGTCCAGATCGAGACCGACTTTGAGCGTGACGGGTTCGATCTCGCCGAGACCCGGGGCCATCGGCTGCACCAGCGAGCGAACGGTAGTGACGATGACACGCAGCGGATCGCCGTAGTCGCTGTCACCGGGGCGGGCGAGACGACGGAGCACATCGAGCCGCTTGCCCACGGTATCGGCGCTCGGGGAGAGCCGTTCGTGCGGCAGCGTCTCCCACGACGGGAACATGGCGACGCCGTCACCGAGAATCTGGGTGAGTTCACTCGTCAGGTCGTCGGCTTCGCGTCCCGTCGCGGTGACGATCAAAAGTTGGGTGCGCTGCGCGATTGCGGCGGCCACGAACGGGCGCACCGAGTGCGGCCCGATCAACGTGTGCTCGGCCGTTCCGATCGCGTCGGCGACCGCGACCATCGACGCATCCGTCAACGCGACACTGGCGAGCCCCGAAAGGTGAAGCGCCGCGTCGGGAACGATCGGGGCCGGCCCGGACGTGGTCATGGCAGGCAGGGAATCGGAAGACAACAGCAATGCTCCTGAACGAGTCGAGGCGATGGCTGCGCACGCACAGTCCCGTCAAGTCTATGGGAGCGCACCGACACCGTGACACGCGGGAGATGCCGTCGAACCAGGACCGAGCCCGAGAATCAGAGCCTCGAAATCAGAGCCTGGGACTGGGGGCCCGAACTACGGACCGAAGCGAATGACGCGACGGGCCGCGAATTCGCGGAAGTAGTCCAACTTGTTGGTCGGCACCAGCGCGGGGAGCAGGTAGTACCAGAGTCGCTCCATGCGCGAGGGCAGTTCCTCGGTGGTGGAGGTGGCGACGGCGACCATGTGAACGCCGGTGAGGATTTCCAGCACGAGCGAACCGATGGTGCTCGGATCCGAACTGGGGTCGATGTCACCCTGTGCGATGGCCTTGGCGGCGAGCTTGTCGAACGCGACGCTCCAGCCGGCCATGACGTTGCCCTCGGTGCCGCGATAATCACCGATCTGATGGCTCAGACGCAGCATCGCCGACACCATCGGGTCGGTGACGGAGAGGTCGACGACGATGTAGGAGATCCCGATCGCAGCTTCCAGGGCCGGGATGCGCCCGTCGTTGAACTGCATGCAAGCCGTGCTCAGACGCGCATTGCCCTCGTCGATAACCGCACGTGCGAGTTCTTCCTTCGAGCCGAAATGGAAGTACAACGCGCCCTTGGTGACCTGGGACTGAGAGATGATTTCACTGAGGCTTGCGTTCGCGTACCCGAGGCGCAGGAAGACATTCGCTGCGCCTGCAAGCACGGTGTCGCGAGTGATCTCAGCGCGAGCCTGCCTGACCATAGGATCCGCCTCTGCGATTGAACTTCCACTGCGCAAATTACGCCCGAACGGTACCACTGAGCAGCATTACGTTTGACGTCAACATGCATCGGTCCGGATGACAATCGCCCCTGATGTGTTGCGGCCCTCCCGCCCGACAAAGGGGACGATACCCCCTTTTTTCCTCGGTGAGAGCCGAAACAGAGTTGTCATTCCTCGGTCAGTCGAGGGTCCGCCTCCAGATTCGTCAGCCCGTTCCAGCACAGGTTCACCACGTGGGCCGCAACCACTTCCTTGGGCGGCGTTCGCACGTCGAGCCACCACTGGGCCGTCATCGACACCATGCCGACCAACGCCTGCGCATACATCGGCGCGAATTCCGGATCCAGACCGCGCCGGGAGAAATCCCCCGCGAGCATGTGTCCGACGCGTCCCACGGCCTCGTTGAGGAGAGACGAGTACTTGCCGTCCTCGGCCGATGCCGGCGAATCGCGGACCAGAATGCGGAATCCGTCGGTGCGCTCCTCGATGTACGTCAGCAGGGCAAGCGCGACTCGTTCGACCCGAATACGCGACCGGTTGAGTTCGAGTGAACTGGTGATCATGCCCAGCAGCGTCGACATCTCGCGATCCACGATGACTGCATAGAGGCCTTCCTTGCCCCCGAAGTGTTCGTAGACCACCGGTTTGGACACGTTCGCGCGTCCGGCGATCTCCTCCACCGACGCAGCCTCGTACCCACGCTCGGCGAACAGCGTGCGCCCCACCTCGATCAACTGCTCGCGTCTCTGTGTCCCCGTCATTCGGACACGAGGTGTGCGTTCCTGCTCGGAGGCTGCGCCTGTCATCGAAAACCGCTTCCGTCACCGACCGTGGGCAATCTGGACGTCGAATCGACGCCTACTACAGACTAACGATGCCCGATCCATCCGATTTATCCGTCGCAGGGGCCGCGCCGGAACGACGCAAGTGGTCTGTTATGCGTCGCGGTTCGACTCACCGCCACCTCTCATGCGAGGATCGGTGCGCTCAGTGGGAGCGCAGCGGCTAACGAAGGCGTCGTTCGATTCGTCGGCCACTGCTGCCACCGCTGGTCGATTATCCGCCGTGGTGTAATGGCAGCACCTCTGATTTTGGTTCAGATAGTTCAGGTTCGAGTCCTGGCGGCGGAGCGAGCAAGACCATTCGTGCATTCCCGTTTTGCGTCATCGCCCCGAGGAGCTCAATGCCTGTGCAGACCGCCGTGGTCGTTCTCGCTGCGGGTGCAGGTACCCGAATGCGGTCCAAGACTCCGAAAGTTCTGCATCCCCTGGCCGGCCGCACCATGCTCGCCCATGCGCTGCACGCCGCCGCCGATCTTGGCCCGGACCACCTGGTCACCGTCGTCGGCCACGATCGCGAACGGGTGAGCGCCGCAGTTCACGATCTGGCCGCCACGTTCGGCCGCACCATCCACACCGCAGTGCAGGACCGACAGCTCGGTACCGGGCACGCCGTCCAGTGCGGCCTCGCGGCGCTACCGGACGACTTCGAGGGCACCGTCCTCGTCACTGCCGCCGACGTCCCGCTGCTCGACGGCCATACCCTCAAAGCTCTGCTCGACGAGCACCTGAGCGCTCCCCGCCCGGCGGCGGCGACGGTACTGACCTTCCTCCCCGAGGATGCCAACGGCTACGGCCGCATCGTGCGTACGAACGACGGCGAGGTGGCCGAGATCGTCGAACATGCCGACGCCACCCCCGCTCAGGTCCTCATCGGTGAGGTCAACTCCGGCGTCTACGCATTCGACGCGGTCGCTCTGCGCACGGCATTGGGCAAGCTCAGCACCGCCAATGCGCAGCACGAGCTGTACCTGACCGACGTCGTCAAGATCAGCAAGGCCGACGGCAAGGCCGTCTACGGCACCCAGCTCGCCGATCCGGACCTGGTGGTGGGCGTCAACGATCGCGTTCAGCTGGCGCACGTCACGTCCGTGCTCAACCGCCACATCATCGAACGGCACATGCGCGCAGGCGTGACCGTCGTCGATCCCGCGACCACCTGGATCGACATCGACGTCACCCTCGGCGCGGACGTACGCATCGAACCCGGCGTTCAACTACACGGCAAGACGCACATCGCCGACGACGCGGTCGTAGGTCCCGACTCGACACTGCGGGACGTCGAGATCGGCGAGCGCGCCTCGGTCGTCCGTACCCACGCCGAGCAGGCCGTCATCGGACCGGATGCGACGGTCGGGCCGTTCACCTACCTGCGCCCCGGGACCGTCCTCGGCACGGGCGGCAAGCTCGGTGCCTACGTGGAGACGAAGAACGCGACGATCGGCAACCACACCAAGGTCCCGCACCTCACCTACGTCGGCGACGCCACGATCGGGGAGCACAGCAACATCGGCTGCTCCAACGTCTTCGCCAACTACGACGGCGTCAACAAGAGCCGCACGGAAATCGGATCCCACGTACGCACAGGATCCGACTCGACGTTCGTCGCCCCTGTGCACGTGGGCGACGGCGCTTACACCGGTGCAGGAACAGTGGTTCGGGACGATGTTCCTCCCGGTGCACTGGCCGTGTCCGGTGGCAAGCAACGCAATATCGAAGGCTGGGTCGTTCACAACAGGCCCGGAACCGAAGCTGCACAGGCAGCGGCGCGCGCAGATCGTGCTCGGCAAGAACTAAAGGACGGCGAAAAGCAGTGACCACCCCTAATTGGATCGACAACCAGAAGAACCTCATGTTGTTCTCTGGCCGAGCACATCCGGAGTTGGCCGAGCAGGTCGCCAAGGAACTCGGAATCGACGTCACCCCGCAGACGGCACGTGACTTCGCCAACGGCGAGATCTTCGTGCGCTTCGAGGAGTCGGTCCGCGGATCGGACGCATTCGTTCTGCAGTCGCACCCGTTCCCGCTGAACACCTGGCTGATGGAACAGCTCATCATGATCGACGCACTCAAGCGTGGATCCGCCAAGCGCATCACCGCGATCCTCCCGTTCTACCCGTACGCACGCCAGGACAAGAAGCACCGCGGCCGCGAGCCGATCTCCGCTCGCCTCGTCGCCGATCTGCTCAAGACCGCCGGTGCGGACCGCATCATCACCGTCGATCTGCACACCGACCAGATCCAGGGCTTCTTCGACGGCCCCGTCGACCACATGCATGCACACAGCCAGCTCGCCGATCACATCCGCGGCAAGTACAGCCTCGAACACATCACCGTCGTATCCCCCGACTCCGGCCGCGTGCGCGTCGCCGAGAAGTGGGCCGACTCGTTCGGCGGCGCACCGCTCGCCTTCATCCACAAGACGCGTGATCCCCTGGTGCCCAACCAGGTCAAGTCCAACCGCGTCGTCGGCGAGGTCGAAGGCCGCACCTGCATCCTCATCGACGACATGATCGACACCGGCGGCACCATCGCAGGCGCAGTCAAGGTACTGAAAGAAGCCGGAGCGGGTGACGTCGTCATCGCCGCCACCCACGGCGTGCTGTCCAACCCGGCTGCCGAGCGCCTCGCCAACTGCGGTGCCAAGGAAGTCGTCGTCACCAACACCCTGCCGATCAGCGACGAGAAGCGCTTCGACACGCTGACCGAACTCTCGATCGCACCGCTGCTCGCCCGCACCATCCGCGAGGTCTTCGAAAACGGTTCGGTCACCAGCCTTTTCAACGGCAGCGCGTAACAGTAGGTCTGTTTCGCTCGATCCGGAACCCGCTCCGCCCGCTCCCCACCTGCACTGCATGAACTACGTCACGCCCGTGGCCGGAATATGCAGCTCGCGAGACGGGGGCGTGCGGGGCGGGTTTTGTTGTCACCTAAGATGACTCGTCGTGATCGACGCACATTCTCTCAACGCCCCGGCCGGAACTACTACCGTCAGAATCGCTCGATGGACGCCGGGCGGGTGCGTCTGGTGCGGCAGCACCGACAGCGTCGAAACCTTCCGCAACGAGCCGCGGTGCGGCCTGTGCCGAGAGAAGGAAGCCGTCATCGACGAGGCGAAGCACTTCATCGGCATGTACGGCCTGCGGCCTCTCGGCGGCACGCTCGCGTCCGACGACGAGGAGGAGCGCGAGTACCGCGTCACCGCCCGCGATGCGCGTGAGGTGCTCAACCGCATTCGTCTCGAGAAGCTCCCCGACCCGGCCGCGGTCCGCAAAGCGTTGCGGCCCAGAGCCGCTGCTGCAGTGAACGCAGCGGCGTCTTCGTCGGCGACGACGTCGGGGTCTGCTCCGGCGAAGGCACCCACCAAGAAGTCGCAGGCCGGTGTCACCGGGATCGACGCGATCGAACTGCAGTCGCGGGTGGAGAAGTTGCTGACTCAACTCACCTCGGTGGACGAACAGATCAGCGCACTGGACGGCGCGCAGGGCCTACCGGCACGCGCACGTATGAAGGATCTCGAGAAGCAGCGGACGACCGTTCTGACGACGCTGGCCGCCCTCGAGAAGGCGCGTCGCCGCACCAACTGATGCACGTAGTCTGATCGAGTGCTGCGCAAGCTATCGATCTCACGGCAGGTACTCGACGCCGCGTACGCGGTCGTGTTCGTCCTGCTGCTGCTGGCGTCCACCGTGAACGGAGTTGCCGGCACCGCAGGTGTGGGCGTTCTGGTCGGGTTCGGCGTTGCACTGGCCATCCGACGCCGATCACCACGATGGTCCTTGGCGCTCGCCTGGGTGCTGGCCGTCGTGCAGATGGTCACCGGAGTGCTGCCGCTGTCTGCGGACACTGCGATCTTCGCAATTCTGTATTGCACGGCCGCGTACGGCGACAACGTGGTTCGACGCCTCGGGCTCGCGTCCGCCGTCGGCGGCGGAGTGATCGCAGCGGTGTATCTGGCCTACGTGGACGGAAATCCGTTCGGCCCACCCACGGAAGAGGGCTTTCAGGAACCCCGACTCCTACAGTTCGCTTTCCTCCTCGCGGGCCTGTGGGCGATACTCGGGTTGTCCTGGGCCTTGGGTCGCTTGGCTTACGCGCGGCGCACATCGATCGAATCCGCGCACGCCCGTGAGCTCGCGGAGGTTCATCAGGCCCGCGCCGAGCACGAGGTGGCAATCGAGCAGGAGCGCAACCGAATTGCCCGCGACATGCACGACATCGTGGCGCATTCGCTGGCCGTGGTGATCGCACAGGCCGACGGCGCGCGGTACGTACGCGCTGTCGATCCCGCCGCGGTGGACACCGCACTGACCACCATCTCCGATACCGCTCGCGCCGCGCTGTCCGATGTACGGGTGCTACTCGGCCAGCTGCGGCACAGCCAAGGCGACCTGCCGAACCCGACATCGGAGGATCTGGATCGACTGCTCGCCTCGATGCGGGCCACCGGTCTGCAGATCGACGCCACCATCGACACCACCGGCTCGTCGTTGGGGGCCGGAGCGCACCTGGCGCTGTACCGCATCGCACAGGAATCGTTGACCAATGCGCTGCGCCACGGCGACCCGGACGAGCCGGTGTCCGTCACCATCGAATCCGATTCTGCCGGCATCGAACTGACGGTCCGCAACAGTGTCCGTCCCGGCCGTTCGGTCACCGAATCCTCCGGCCACGGTGTCGCCGGCATGAAGGAGCGTGCCGGCCTCTCGGGCGGTACGTGCATCGCGTCCGGTGACGACTCGTCGTGGACCGTCACTGCGTGGCTGCCTGCCGCGTCCGAAGCCAGCAAGGGAAAAGTGTCATGAGCGAGCGCATCAGAGTGGCCCTGGTGGACGACCAGCAACTGTTCCGGGCGGGCATTCGTATGCTCATCTCCTCTCAGTCCGACCTCGAGTTCGTCGGGGAAGCCGGGAACGGCGTCGAGGCCGTTGCGCTCGCTGCGTCCGCAACGCCGGACGTGATGCTCATGGACGTACGGATGCCGGTGCTCGACGGTATCGCCGCCACCGAGCAGATCCTGGCCGCATCCGAGCACCCGCCCCGGATTCTGGTCTTGACGACGTTCGATCTCGACGAGAGCGCTGCACGTGCAATCCGTTCCGGTGCAAGCGGATTCGTCCTCAAGGACGCCGACCCGGAGTTCCTCCTCGCGGCGATCCGCACGGTGCACGCGGGCAACTCGGTCATTGCTGCGTCGGCGACGACCGGCCTGCTCGCGCACTTCACCCCGACTCCCGCTGTACCGAAGGCACCGGCCGAATTCGCCACTCTCACGGCGCGGGAGAAGGAGCTGTTCAGGCTCACCGCACGCGGGTTGAGCAACTCCGAGATCGCCGAGCTGGAGTATCTCAGCGAAGCCACCGTGAAGACACACATCAGCCGCATCTTCGCCAAACTCCACCTGCGTGATCGGGTGCAGTTGGTGGTCTACGCCTTCGAGCACGGACTGACTGGAGACTGACACCGAAGTCATCCTGCAGATGTACGACGCGAAGACTCGCGCCTGATTACTTCGGTCCGGCGAATTCATAGCGTTGGTGCCATGACCATCACAGCAGGCCCTGTTGCACGGGCATTCCAAGTCAGCAAGTATTTCGGCGACTCGTCCAACCCGGTGAGCGCGCTCGACAACGTCTCTCTCGACATTCACGGCGGCCGGTTCACCGCCATCATGGGGCCATCGGGTTCCGGCAAGTCCACCCTCATGCATGTCATGGCAGGGTTGGACACCCCCAGTTCCGGGCAGCTCATGCTGGCCGGAGCCGACATCACGTCGGCGGGCGACGACGCTCTGACGACGTTGCGCCGCAAGCAGGTCGGCTTCATCTTCCAGTCGTTCAATCTCGTTCCGACGCTCGACGTCAGGGGCAACATACTGCTGCCGTTCGAGCTCGACGGCCGCGCGCCCACCGCCGAGGAGTCGGCCTGGATCGAGCAACTCATCGACACCCTGGGGTTGCAGAGCCGCGTTGGGCACAGGCCCCATCAGCTCTCGGGTGGCCAGCAGCAACGCGTCGCGATCGCTCGCGCTCTGGGCACTCGGCCGCAGCTGATCTTCGCCGACGAGCCCACCGGAAACCTCGATTCCCGCACCGGGCGTGAGGTTCTCGGCCTCCTCGCTGCGGCGGTACATCAGTACGGTCAATCCATCGTGATGGTCACCCACGATCCAGTCGCGGCCAGTTACGCCGATCGCATCGTCTTCCTCGCCGACGGCCGCATCGTCGACGAACTGGGACGCTCGACGCCCGAACAGATCTCGAACTACATGCTGGGAATGGAAGGTGTTCTCCGATGAGCGTGTCCACATCTGCTCGAGCGTCGCGGGAACACGGTGCGAGCATTCTGGTGACGGCGCTCGCGTCGTTCTTCGGTGTCGTGCTGATCCAGGCCACTGCGTTTCTGGTCGACATCTTCGACGACGGCAGCGAGAGCACCGGAATCGTGGCGTTGTACTGCGTGGCCCTGGTGTTCATCGGCCTTGCCCTGTATGTCGCGGCTGTCGTCACCTCGAACACGTTCGCGACGATCGTGGCCGGCCGCACCCGCACCATCGCGCTGCTCCGCCTGCTGGGTGCCCGGGCTCGTGATCTGCGTCGATCGGTCGCCCGGGAAGGCTTCCTCGTCGGGTTGTTCGGTGGCGCAGTCGGTCTGGTGCTCGGTGTCGGTGTCAGTCACCTGGCCCGCGCCGTCGCGGTATCGGCCCGCCAATTGCCGGACGTGCAGTACACGTCCGTACAACCGCTGGTGGTCCTTCCCGTCGTCACCGTGGTTCTGACGACGACGCTGGCGTCGTACGTCGGATCACGGAAAGTTCTGGACGTCACTCCGATTCAGGCGACCGGCGGTGCCGTCGACACCGGGATCGAGACCCCACGGTCGAGGCGGGTACGGACGGTGTTGTCGATCGTGCTCATCGCGGGCGGTGTCGTGCTGCTCGGCCTCGGTGTGCTGATCGGGATGGTCAACCCCGGCGGAGTACTGGTCGCGTTCTTCGGCGGTGTGGCATCGTTCACCGGCATCATGGTGGGTGCGTACCGCATCCTGCCCGGCGTGCTCCGACTCGTCGGAAGGATGGCGGGCCGCGGGCCGGGCGCACGATTGGCGTCCGCCAACGCAATTCGCTATCCGGATCGCAGCACCCGCACTGCAGTGGGCCTGCTCATCGGGGTGACCTTGGTGGTCACGTTCGCAGTCGCGATGTACAGCTATCGATCGATGCTCGTCGACGAGTACGACGAGGAGACCATTGGTCAAGTGCTGACGGTGACCGTCGGAATCATGACCGGCCTCATCGGTTTCTCGGCCGTCATCGCCGCGGTCGGCATGGTGAACAACCTGCTGCTGAGCATTCTGCAACGTACCCGGGAAATCGGACTGTTGCGCGCACTCGGATTCACCCGCAAGCAGATTCGTTCCATGATCGTCTCGGAGAGCACCCAGATGGTGGTCGCGTCGATGGGCTTCGGGCTGATCCTCGGCATCGGATACGGTTGGGCCGCAGCACAATCGCTGCTGGGTTCGCTGAGCGGCGGCGGCGTGTCTGCTCCGACACTCCCCTGGGCCGTCATCGCAGGCACGGTACTGTGCGTCGGGCTTCTCGCGCTCGGAGCATCGTTGGCACCAGCGCGGCGGGCGAACAAGATCTCGCCGGTACTTGCGTTGGCGGACACCTGACCTCGAGGCTTCGGGTTGGCTACCAGGGGCATGGTTGCGCACTACCGACGCCGATCGACGGAAATCCGTCGATCGGCGACCGTAGCGTGCAACCGTGCCCGCTCCGCCGGGCAGTCCTGTGGATAACGTCGTCGAGTTATCCACAATTGCGAGATTGCCACTGTTGCGTGGGCCCGTCAGCCGCAACGGTGTAGCAATGGGGGTCTACACAGTGCAGCAATTGCTCGCACAAGGAATCAGCACGAGCACGATTTCGAGGCGGTCGCGGTCCGGTGAGCTGGTGCGACTGCTGCCGAAGGTCTACGCGACGGAGAAGCCAGACTATTTCGGACTGTGCCTCGGGGCCACCCTGTGGAGACCGGACGCCGCACTGAGTCACGAAAGTGCGGCATGGTTATGGGGACTGATCCAATACGAACCGCGTCTGGTCGACGTCACTGTCGGCCCGACCGGCCAGTCGAGGTCGGTGCCCTGGATCCGAGTTCACCGCCGAGTTCTCGGCGACATCACCACGCGACGCGGCATGCGAGTGGTGTCCCTGGAGCAAACGTTCGTCGATGTCGCGACCTGCTTGTCGACGCCCGATCTCGAGAAGTTCTTCGACAACGCCATAGACAATCACGTGCCGTGGCGTCGGGTCGCTGAACTGTGTGACACGGCAAAGGGCATGGACGGGATGGCTGCAGTGCGCAAGCAGCTTCGAAGCTGTTGCCCGAGAACCCTGTCCGAGCCGGAGCGGGTGGTGGCGCGGGCATTGAAAGCTCGCCACTTCACAATGGAGATCAATGCGCGCGTAGGTAGGTTCTACGGCGACCTGGTCGACTTTTCCGCACGAGTCATCGTCGAGATCGACGGACGAGAGTTCCACACGGATCCCGCGACGTTCAACAACGATCGTCGACGCCCGAACGAGTTGGTGCTCGACGGATGGTTGGTGCTGCGATACTCGGCGGCCACAGCACTTGCCGAACTCGATCGCGTCGTGGACGAAATCATCACGGTGGTGCGTCGTCGCCGGAAGTCGGTTGCAGCAACGGGACGTCGACTCCCGTGAATACGCGTCATCGACGGGCAGGGTTGCGCACTACCGACGCCGATCGACGGAATCCCGTCGATCGGCGAACATAGTGTGCAGTGGTGCCCGCAATGCCAGCGGTCCGTTCAGACCCTTCCGGCCAGGATCAGAGCGAAGCGCGAATCTGCGTCGGACCACAGATGGAGGACGTCGAAGCCCGCCATCTTCAATTCACCGGCAATGCCGTCCGGCCGGAACTTCGCGGAGATCTCGGTACGTAGATCTTCTCCGGACTCGAAGTGCACGTGCAAGTCGAGATCGTGCAAATACACCTCCTGCGCAGCTGTGGCCCGAAGGCGCATCTCGATCCACTCGTGCTCGGCGTTCCACAGTGCCACGTGCTCGAAGGCCTCGGGGTCGAAGTCCGCGCCGAGCCGAGAGTTCAGGACCGACAACACGTTTCGGTTGAACTCCGCTGTCACCCCGGCCGCGTCGTCGTAGGCGGGAACGAGCACGTCCGGATCGATCACCAAGCCCACCCCGAGCAGCAGAAACTCGCCGGGGTCGAGTGCGTCCGCTACGGCCGCAAGGAATTCCTCGCGCTCCTGCGGGATGAGGTTCCCCAGAGTGCCGCCGAGGAAGGCGATGGTGCGGCCTGTTCCGGAGGGAAGATTGTGCAGGGTGTCGGTGAAATCGCTGACGATGCCGTGCAGTTCCAGCGTCGGGAACTCCTTCGAGATCTGCTCGATAGCACCCTCCAAGGCGGTACTGGACACATCCTGAGGCACATACGTTCTCAGCGAACCGTGTTCGATGCCGGCAGACAACAGCAGCTTGGTCTTCTCCGACGAACCCGAGCCCAGCTCGATCAGCATCGTCGATTCGGTGGCCCGGGCGATGTCGAGTGCATGCTCCTCGATCAGCGCGCGCTCGGTGCGGGTCGGGTAGTACTCCGGCAGCACCGTGATCTGCTCGAACAGCTCACTGCCGACGGCATCGTAGAAATACTTGGGCGAGAGCCACTTCGGGTCGGCCGTCAAGCCCTCCCGCACGTCCTTGCGCAATTCGTCCAGCAGCGTCGTATCGGTCAGATGTACGTCCAC
The DNA here is from genome assembly GCF_014905595.1 of Rhodococcus sp. NKCM2511. Classification (NCBI taxonomy): domain Bacteria; kingdom Bacillati; phylum Actinomycetota; class Actinomycetes; order Mycobacteriales; family Nocardiaceae; genus Rhodococcus; species Rhodococcus sp. NKCM2511. The sequence continues at coordinate 1,517,581 of NZ_BNHJ02000001.1, forward strand.
CGTGCTCATGACTCTCCTTCATTCTTCCAGGGTCGAAACGGTGACACCGGTCGCTGTCGCGACGACGATGCTGCGGTCGTCGATAGAGATCCATTCAGGATCGTCGTCGACGGGTTCGGAGGCGATCGTGACCGAATCCTCGGTCTGCAGTACCGACAGCGAATGATGCACCGCCGTGGCATACATGGACGTGCCGTCCGAGAGCAGAAAATTCAGGCGCGCCTTGGGCGACCTGGCCAGAACCTCTCGAACCAGCATGCGCAATGCCGACTCGGGATCGTGTGTGCGCAACAGGTTTCGCAACACGATCCACAATCCAGCGGCGTCGGTAGGGGCCGGCAGCATCAACGCATCGGTCGGCGGAATCTCCGACCACAGCTCCGCCAACGATTCCGGCCAACCGAACACGACGCCGTTGTGGCTGAATGCCCATCGCTCGTCGGTGAACGGGGCACAGGCACTGCGTTCGACCGGCATTCCCACGGTGGCCGATCGGACCGCCGCGATCACCGACGTCGACTGCAGTTGCGGCAGAGCATCGTCGACCGCAGGGTCGGTCCAGATGGGCATCGGATTGCGATAGCTGCGTACGGTGTCGTCGCCGTCCCACCAGGCAACGCCGAACCCGTCGGCGTTGATGGTGCCCCCGCCCCGCATGTCGGTGGGCGCGAACGATTGTGTGCGCAGCGAGTTATCGCCCCGGGTCAGCAGTGACCCGACCGAGGTGGTTGCTCCGAGGTACCCGAGATGACGGCACATTCAGTGCGACTCGACGTCGCGGGCCAACCGGAACCCACTGAAGATCTGCCGACGAATCGGGTGATCCCAATTTCGGAACGTCCCGCGGCAAGCCACCTCGTCGGTGCCGAAAGAGCCGCCGCGCAACACCTTGTAATCGCCGCGCAGAAACACCTCCGAATACTCGGCATACGGGAATGCCTCGAATCCCGGGTACGCGTCGAAATCCGAGGACGTCCACTCCCACACGTCACCGATGAGCTGATGGACCCCGGCCGGGGACACACCCTGCGGATACGCCCCCACATCGGCCGGTTCGAGATGTCGCTGATTCAGATTGGCATGTGCTGCAGTGGGTTCGGCGTCGCCCCAGGGATAGGCGCGGGAGGTGTTCGACGCCGCGTCGTACCGCGCGGCCTTCTCCCATTCCGCTTCCGTCGGTAGCCGCTTGCCTGCCCAGCGCGCATAGGCGTCGGCCTCGAACCAGCACACGTGCACGACGGGCTGCTGCGGACGCACCGGCCTGCGCACCCCGAAGCTCCGACGCCACCAGGTGCCGTCGGAATCGGACTCCCAGAACTGCGGGGCGCTGAGCTGCGCATCGACGCGGTGCGCCCACCCCTTCTCCGTCCACAACTCGGGACGCTCGTAGCCGCCGTCGGCGATGAAGTTCATGTACTGCGCGTTGGTGATCGGGGCCCGGTCGATGGCGAAGGTCGGCACGTGCACGGCGTGTGCAGGCCGCTCGTTGTCCAGCGCCCACGGGTCGAGCGACGTCCCCATCGTGAACGGCCCACCGGCGATGATGGCTTCACCCGCGACCGGCATCGTGGACGTCGGCGGTGCAGGAGCGGTGAGAACAGCAGGACCGGAACGCAACTGGTGCGTTGCGAGCATGGTTTCGTCGTGCTGCTGCTCGTGCTGGGCGATCATTCCGAACGCAAACCCGTGCTTCTCGACCGGCCGACCCTCGAACGTGCTGTGCTCCAACACGTCCCAGGCCTTGTCCCGCACGGTATGCACGTAGGCGCGCGCTTCCTCGGGCGTCAGGAGCGGCAGGGACGTTCGCGACGAACGCGAGTGCTTGAACGCGTCGTACAACTCGTCGATGTCCGGCCGCACCGGATCGCGGCCGCCGACATCGCGCACGAGCCAGAGTTCTTCCTGACTGCCGATGTGTGCCAGATCCCAGATCAGCGGGCTCATCAACGGCGAATGCTGAGCCATCAGTTCGGTTTCGTCCACGCACTCGGTGAGCGAGGCGCTGCGGGACCGGCTCCGAGTCAGCACGGTCTCGATTCTGGTCCTGAGTTCTTCGGCGCTCACACCGATTCCTTTCGGCTCTGCGATGTCGGCGACACCGCATCGAATTCGTGGGGCGAAATACCGGCGCGACATCTCCGAGATGCCGCACGCAGCTGCTGGGAGAACTCTCCTCCCGCGGATGATGCGAGATCGAGCACTTCGCTTGCGGCCCTGCGCAACTCGCCATCGGCCAGACCTGCCCGGGCCGCATCGAGCCACCGACCAGCTGTGCCTGCACCGAGTTCGGTGGCCTGGGAAACCAGATCGGGAGTGGACAACAGCGCCTCGAACGCGGCGGCAGGTATCACCCATTGCCCGTCGGGTTGCGTGTCGAGGTAACGGATTTCGAGGTGCCCGCAGGCTCGGACATGCGGGAACAGCGTCGTCAGGTGGTAATCGAGATCGGCGTAGGTTGCGGGGCGACCGACAACGCTCGGATCGTCGAGCCACTGCGCAAAAGTGATGCCGGACGGCGCTTCCCAGTTCTGGGTGGTTCCCCGAATACAGAGGAGCGGAACGTCGAGTGCCCACCGGGCGTAATCGGCGATCGGATCGCCCGTGTTCGGTACCGTGGTCCGGCTGGAATCGAGTTCGAGCCAGGTCCGCATTCGCTGCGATGCCCACGCACCCGTCGGTGCCCCGGCGAGTTCGGGAGAGCGCGCGAACGCGGCGACGAAGGCCGGGCCGATGGCGTGCAGCATCTGCCATCGCGAAGTGACCTCCGCCCGATCACGTCCGGCGTCCACACTGACCTGGGTAGCGGCGGTGTTGCACATCATCAGCTTGCCGAAAGGCCCGATGGTGGTGAAACGGTTTTCCATCGCGCAGTAGCGCGGTAGGACCAGTAGTCGTTCGGGATCTCGCACGGCGTCGGCGGGAACAGCGCTGATGGAGATGCCATCGCGACCGAGCATGTCGTGCAACAGTCGGGCATCGGCGTCGAGCAGCGGTTCGAGCTGGGAAACGGAAATAGAAGGCGAACTGGACAATTCGACTTGGCCGCCCGGTTCGACGGTGACGATACTTCCGCCCGGCAACGTCAGGGCGGGTGACTCGGGAGCGATACTGCGCGGGGAGTGATCACCGAGCGCAGCGGCCAGAGCTGACAGGGAGGGCCGCGAACCGTCGTCGAGGGCCGTGAGCCATTCGAGTTCGGCACCGATGAGCGACGGTGGCCCCAGCTTGAAACACACCTTCGACACATATGCCTCGATGGCTGGGCGCGTGCTCAGCTCGAGGGACTTCTCGTTGGAGGACACATTTCCTTCTTTCCCACTCACCGCGATCCGACTACGCAATGTACCCAGCTGCCAGGATCGAAAACGCCGAGATCCCGCGTCGTATCGAGGCTACCGATTGTGGAACCCTGATGCCCGAGAGTTCGCTACCGGAAGGACTATCGATGCTCGATCACGACCGCATTCGCCGCGACACCCCTGGTGCGTCGGGCCGGGTATTTCTCGACAGCGCCGGCTCCTCGCTGCCGCCCACCGTCGTCGTCGACACCGCGATCGCCCATCTGCGCCGCGAGGCGGAGATCGGCGGGTACCGGGCCGCGAGCGAACGCCTCGACGATCTCGCGGCGGTCAAGACGTCGATCGGAACCCTGATCGGGGCACCGGCGTCGACCATCGCTCTGAGCGATTCCGCCACTCGTGCCTGGACCGACTTCTTCTACTCGGTGCCGTTGTCGGCCGGGGATCGAATCCTGCTGTGCGAGGCCGAGTACGCCAGCAACGCCATTTCCGCGCTGCACCGCGCCGAGGTCTCCGGGGCCACCGTCGAGGTGATTCCGAGCGACGCGTCGGGGTGCATCGACGTGGACGCCCTCGAACAGATGCTCGACGACCGAGTCCGGGTGGTGTCGGTCGTGCACGCGCCCACCAACGGAGGCTTGATCAACCCGGCCCGCGCGGTGGCCGATCTCGCCCATCGACACGGTGCCCTCGTTCTGCTCGACGCGTGTCAGTCCATCGGCCAGCTGCGGGTTGACGTGGACGAACTCGGCGTCGATGCGCTGTCGGCCACCGGTCGCAAGTGGCTACGCGGGCCCCGAGGTACCGGGTTCCTGTACCTGCGTCCGGAGTTGGCCGCGAGCTTGCATCCACCGGCTCTCGATCTGCACAGCGCGCAGTGGGAGGACTCGTCCACCTACCGGATGGCCGACGACGCAACACGTTTCGAGTTCTGGGAATGCGACGTCGCAGCCCGCCTCGCCCTCGGCGCGGCCGTCGACTATCTACTCGAACTGGGCATCGACGACGTCGCGGACGCCATCTCCGAGCGCGCCGAGTACCTACGTGCCGGCATGCGACGCATTCCCGGGGTCACCGTCCACGATCTCGGTGACCGCAAGAGCGGCATCGTCTCGTTCACCATGGACGGTGAGGAGCCAGTGGCCGTCCGCGACCGACTTGCCAACCGAAACGTGACGGTCACGGTGAGCCATCGCGGTTCCACTCGACTGGACATGACAGGCCGGGGGCTCGACGCCGTCGTCCGTGCATCCCCGCACTACTTCGTCACCTTCGCCGAGCTGGACACGATGCTCGCTGTGCTCGCCGGTGCGTGAGCGTGCCCTGCGGTCCGGATGTGCGCTGAGGTAGGCGGCGACCCCGACCCCCGAGACTGCGAGGCCCGCGATACCGAACCAGGTGATCGCGTCGCCGAACATCACGAAAGCCCAGAGCATCGTCGTCGGCGGTGTCAGGTAGAGCAGCACGCTGGCACGAGTCGGTCCACTGCGGCGCACGACGAACAGGTACGCGCCGTATGCGCCGAAGGTCGACAGCACCACCGTCCACGCCACCGCAGCCCAGAAACCCGTCGTCATCGGCGGTACCGCGTCACCGGCAAGTGCACTCCACGTCATGAAACCGACTGCGCTGATGCCACATTGGATGGCCATGGCCAGCGCGATGGGTTCTTTCGGATCCAGTAGCCGTTGCCCGATCGTCCCGGCCGACAGCGCCAGCATGCCCGCGGCAGGAAGCAGGTAGACGGGCCAGGCAAGATCGGCACCGGACAGGTCACCGACGACGACGAGCGTCACTCCGGCGATACCGACGACGAGGCCGAGAATTCCTCTCGATCCGACGCGTTCGCCGAATATCCGGCTCGAGGCCAGCGCGACCACCAGCGGCTGCAATGCAGCGATCAGGGCGGCGACGCCCGGAGGGACGCCCATGCCGATGCCGGTGATGGTGGCACCGAGGTAGAGGAACTGGCAGAAGAGGCCGAGGACTGCGTGGATACGCAGCGCGTGCCACGTCGGGGTGAGTCGTCGCCATCGGCACCACGCGACGAGGAGCACGACTGCCACCAGGTACCTCCAGGCCAGCAGCGTGTGGGCCGGAGCTTCGGCGGTGCCGAATTCTGCTCCGATGAAGCCCGAACTCCACAGAATCACCAGAGCTGTACCGGCGAGAACATCGATGCGTGAGGTCATGAGAGCGATGTAAACATACAGGTCTGTATACTCGCAGTGCACCCCACTCCGACCAGCGCTTTCGAAAGGTCGCCATGCACGACAAGCCACTGACCCCCGCAGCGGAACGAATTCTCACCGTCGCGAGCGAGCTCTTCTACGACCGCGGAATCCGCGCCGTCGGCGTCGACCTGATCGCCGAGGAAGCCGGCACCACCAAGAAGACCCTGTACGACCGCTTCGGCTCCAAGGACGGCCTGGTGCAGCGCTACCTGAAGCGTCGATACGACCTCTGGTGTGCGCACGTGACGCAGTACGTCGACTCCCTCGACCAGGGTGAGCAGCGTGTACTCGGGGTCTACGACGCACTCGACCTGTGGATGCGCGACAACCATCGCGGCTGCGGATTCGTCAACGCATTCGCCGAGTTCGGCGGCACCGACAGCCCGGTGTTGGCCATCATCGAGTCGGAGAAGGCGTGGACGCGATCGCTGTTCGCACGCCTGGCCGCCGATGCCGGATACCCCGATTCAGACGAACTCGGGACTCGATTGTCACTGTTGCACGAAGGTGCGGTGGTCATGGGAACCGCAGGCGGTCGGGACGACGCCATCGCCGTCGCCCGGTCGGTGGCCGCCGAGTTGCTCGCTGCGCTCGCACGTGAGCGGAAGTTCGTAGCAGGGGTCGAACTTCCGCGCACGTGACCTGGTCGTGTATTGTCTTCCAGGTTGTCTCGGCGAGGGTAGATCCGGCTCATCAGGATCCACCGTTATCGACGCGGCTCGGCCCCGTTGGCCGCGCTCGTTCGTGTCCGCCCCGACGAGTTTGACAGTCCGACGAAGTACGCCGCACGAACCACAGATCACAGTTATCAGGAGCATGTAGCACCATGGCATCGAAGGTAAACAACCTCACCGCACAGGTCCGCACCGAATTCGGCAAGGGTGCCGCACGCCGCGCTCGTCGCGACGGCCTCGTTCCCGCCGTTCTGTACGGACACGCAACCGACCCCCAGCACCTGGCACTCGACGCCCGCGCATTCGCTGCTGTGCTGCGTAACGACGGCACCAACGCTGTGCTCACCCTCGACATCGCCGGCAAGTCGCAGCTGGCACTGACCAAGTCGATTGTCGTGCACCCGATCCGTCGCAGCATCGAGCACGCCGACCTCCTCGTCCTGAACAAGGGCGAGCGCGTCACCGTCGAGGTCAACATCATCGTCGAGGGCGACGCCGCACCGGGCACCCTCGTCACCACCGACTCGACCGCCGTCGAGATCGAGGCCGACGCGCTCGAGATCCCGGAGAACTTCGTCGTCTCCGTCGAGGGTGCCGAGATCGGCACGCAGATCACCGCGGCGGACCTGGATCTGCCGTCCGACGTCACTCTGATCTCCGACGGCGAGACCCTCCTGGTCAACGTCGTCGAGGCACCGTCCGAGGAAGACCTCGAGGCCGACGGCGAAGGCACCGAGCCGATCTCCGAGACCGGCGAGGCCGAGACTCAGGAAGAAGCAGCTTCCGAGGACGAAGACAGCTCCGACGAGAGCTGATTCTCTCCCCTGCATCTCGAGCGGCGCGCTGTTCTCCTTCGGGAGACGGCGCGCCGTTCGTTTCGAACCATCGATGGAAGAATGACGCCCGTGAGCACCGAAAACGGCCCCGCCCTGATAGTCGGGCTCGGCAACCCCGGTCCGCAGTACGACAAGACTCGGCACAACGTGGGCTTCATGGTCGCCGACGCACTCGCCGGGCGCGTCGGCTCGTCGTTCTCGTCGCACAAGAAGTCCAATTCCGACATCGTGCAGGCCCGGCTCGACGGCCGTTCGGTCGTCGTCGCGAAGCCGCGAACGTTCATGAACCTCTCGGGCCAGCCGGTGGCGGCACTGGCTCGGTTCTTCTCCGTCGACCCCGCGAACATCGTGGTGGTGCACGACGAACTGGACATCGACTTCGGCGCACTGCGACTCAAGCTCGGCGGCGGTGAGGGCGGGCACAACGGTCTGCGCTCGATTTCTCAGCACCTCGGCACCAAGGACTACCTGCGGGTCCGCGTGGGCGTCGGACGGCCGCCGGGACGGATGGATCCGGCGTCGTTCGTGCTCAAGCCCTTCTCGACGCCCGAACGCAAGGACCTCGGCGTCGTGATCGAAGAAGCCGCCGACGCCGCCGAGCTACTGCTGAAGGTCGGTCTCGAGGCCGCCCAGAATCGGGTGCACCCGCGCTGATCAGTTCAGCAGCGACACCGAATTGGCCCGTCGCAGTTTGCCGCTCGACGTCTTCGGGATGCTGCCCGGCCCCAGGACTGCCACCGTGCGCGGGCGCACTCCTACCTCCGAATGCACCGCGTGGATCACTTCACGCTCGATGCGCTTGACCTCGTCGGGGTTGTCGATATCGTTCGTTTCGACTGCAACAGCGAAGCTTTCGCGTTTGTCGCCGGCGTCGAGGCGGATCGCGACGGCGTTACCGGGCCGAACTCCCGCGACGGTGCCCGCGGCTCGTTCGATGTCGGTGGGGTAGATGTTGCGGCCGCCCATGATGATGACGTCCTTGACCCGGCCGCAGACGACCACCAGTTCGTCCTCGGTGATGTAGCCGACGTCGCCGGTATCGAGCCAGCCGTCGGCGTCCTGTGTCGGCACGGGGCCGTCGACGGTGATGTATCCGGGCGTGACGGCCTTGCCGCGGACCTCGATGATGCCGACACCGCGCGCGGTGAGCACCTGCCCTTCCTTGTCCACGACGCGGCCCTCGAGACCGGGAACGAACTTTCCGAGAGTCGCCAGGGATCGGGTGTTGCCGCGGGTGGACGGGACTGCGCGGCCGAGCGTTTCGAGTAGATCCGCGTCGACGACGTCGATCACCTGCCCTTGGCCGGGGTCCGGAATCGACACGGCGAGAGTCGTTTCCGCCATTCCGTACACGGGCGCGAGGGCCGCGGGATCGAGCTTGTACGACGCACCCGCTTCTGCCAATGCGATCATCGTGTCGGGGTCGACGGGTTCGGCACCGTTCCACGCGTAACGCAGCGTGGACAGATCCAGATCCAGGTCGTCCTCCGCCTGACGCAGCCGACGCGCCAGCAGTGAATACGCGAAATTGGGTGCAGCAGTGACTGTTCCGCGGTACTTGTCGATGAGCTTGGCCCACAACAGCGGCGAGCGCAGGAAGTCCAACGGAGTGATGCTCACGACCTCGGCACCCACCTGCATCGGCACCGACAGAAAGCCCACCATGCCCATGTCGTGGAAGAGCGGCAACCAACTGACCATGACGTCGGAATTGACGTCGAACTCGATGCGATCGATCATCGCGTACGCATTGACGTAGAAGTTCTCGTGCGTGATGCGCACGGCCTTGGGCGACCCGGTGGAGCCGGACGTGAGCTGCTGCAGCGCGATGTCGGTCTCGGCCGTCGGCACCGGATCGATGTCGCGACCGGACTTCATGTCGTCGATCTTCAGCACAGTGATGCCGCGCTCGACGAGCACCGGTGCGGCGATGTCGAACGGAGCTCCCAGAATCACCGCCTTCGCGTCGATCATCCGGACGACGGTTTCGGTGTCCTCGCCCCAGACGGCCAGATCGGTCCGCGGGGTGGGCTGATGCAACATCGTCACCGACGCTCCGCGCATCCACGTGGCCTGGCACGCAGGTGCGATGTCGACGGGCTGGCCGGCGAGAATGCCGATCGCGTCGCCGTGTTCGACCCCCGCGTCGGCCAACGCGCCCGCCATCCGCCGCGCCTGCTCGTGGATCTCACCCCACGACTGGCGCAACGCCGCCTCGGGCTCGCCGGTGACCAAACCACGTTTGCTGCTGCTCGCGGTCTCGAACATCTCGTCGGTGAACTTGCTCAACGCGTCATCTCCTCGTTCGACGGTCCTTCCGCGTCCCTCACCCTAAGCAATCCCGCGATGACCGGTGACCGTTACCGGCCGCGTATCCTTGACCTTTGCCGTTGCCGTGACTACGAGATAGAGGCCTTCGTGAGTACCCCGCCCAGTTCCCCCGACGTCGATGCAGCACTCGACGGGTCAGGACCGAACTCCGGCCCCGCTCGACACTCGGCCAGGGAACTCGATTTCGAGGTCGCGAGGCGTCGAACATTCGCGGTGATCTCACACCCCGATGCCGGTAAGTCGACGCTCACCGAGGCCCTCGCCCTGCACGCGCGCGTCATCTCCGAGGCCGGTGCCATTCACGGCAAGGCCGGCCGTCGCTCCACCGTCTCGGACTGGATGGAGATGGAGAAGGCGCGCGGCATTTCGGTGAGTTCGACTGCGCTGCAGTTCAATTACCAGACCTCCCCCGACGCCGAGGTCACCAACGTGATCAACCTCGTCGACACCCCCGGCCACGCCGATTTCTCCGAGGACACCTACCGCGTCCTGACGGCGGTCGACGCGGCCGTCATGCTCATCGACGCCGCGAAGGGCCTCGAGCCGCAGACCCTCAAGCTGTTCCAGGTGTGCCGCCAGTTCGGCATCCCGGTCATCACCGTCATCAACAAGTGGGACCGCCCGGGTCAGTCCCCGCTCGAACTGCTCGACGAGATCGAGTCACGCATCGGCCTGACGCCGACGCCTCTGTATTGGCCCGTCGGCATCGCGGGTGACTTCCGCGGCCTGCTCGATGTGCAGGACGGTAGCTACATCCGCTTCACCCGAACTGCGGGTGGTGCCACGATCGCGCCCGAGGAGTTCATGACGGCCGAGGCCGCCGCGCAGCGCGAGGGCGTCGACTGGGATACCGCCGTCGAGGAGAGCGATCTGCTGATCTCGAGCGGCCAGCAACACGACCAGGAGATGTTCCTCGCCGGCCAGACGTCGCCGGTGATCTTCGGATCGGCGATGCTGAATTTCGGCGTGCGCCAGATCCTCGACACCCTGGTGGCGCTGGCCCCCGCACCCGGCCCCCGGGCCGACGTCTCCGACGGGGTGCGCGCGGTGACCGATCCCTTCAGTGCCGTCGTGTTCAAGGTGCAGGCCGGCATGGACACCGCGCACCGGGACCGCCTGGCCTTCATGCGCGTGGTCTCGGGTGTGTTCGAGCGGGGCATGGTCGTCACGCACGCACAGACCAAGAAGCCGTTCACCACCAAGTACGCGCTCACCGTCTTCGGGCGTGACCGGACAACGGTCGAGAACGCCTACCCCGGCGACATCGTCGGTCTGGTCAACGCCACCGCGCTCGCGCCCGGCCACACGTTGTACACCGACAAGAAGGTCGAGTTCCCACCGATCCCGTCGTTCGCACCCGAGCACTTCTCGGCACTGCGCGTCGACAGCGCCGACAAGTACAAGAAGTTCCGCCGAGCCGTCGAACAACTCGACTCCGAGGGCGTGGTTCAGGTGCTGCGCAACGACATTCGCGGCGACGCCTCCCCGGTTCTCGCGGCCGTCGGCCCGATGCAGTTCGAGGTGGTCACCGCACGAATGAAGACCGAATTCGGCGTCGACGCTCGGATGGAACCGTTGGGTTACTCACTTGCTCGGCGCACCGACGCGGCGTCGGCCGTCGAATTGGGCCGTCAGCGCGGCGTCGAGATCTTCACCCGGACCGACGGCGCCCTGCTGGCTCTCGTCAGCGACAAGTGGCGACTGCAGTACATCCAGAAGGAGATGCCCGAGCTCACCCTCGAGCCCCTCGTCGCCGCAGGCGATCAGTAGCCTGTCGCGGTGCTGACAGATCTGCTCGACGCCGAATTCAGCGTGCTGGGCCACCCGGTGCTGTGGCGCGAGGTGATCGGGAACGGCTTCGGACTGCTCTCCGCGGTCGGCGGGATGCGTCGAGTCGTGTGGGCGTGGCCGGTGGGAATCATCGGAAATGCGCTGCTGTTCACCGTCTTCATGGGCGGGGTGTTCCACACTCCGCAGGCGTTGGATCTGTACGGACAAGCCGGACGGCAGCTGATGTTCATTGCCGTCAGCGCCTACGGGCTGGCCCGGTGGATGCGCGGCTCGAAGAACTCGGGGGCCGCCGTCGTTCCGCGCTGGGGCACTGCCCGTGAGCGACTGGTGATGATCACTGTCGCAGTCGTCGGAACGATCGTGTTCGCGCAGCTGTTCGGGTACCTCGGTTCGTTCGGCAAGTGGGCCGATGCGTGGATATTCACCGGCTCGATGCTGGCGACGTTCGGCATGGCCCGCGGGCTCACCGAATTCTGGCTCATCTGGATCGCGGTGGACATCGTGGGCGTCCCGCTGCTGGTGATTGCCGGTTTCTACCCGTCCGCTGTCCTCTACTTGGTATACGCCGGGTTTGTGACCTGGGGTTTCGTGGTGTGGTTCAGGATTCAGAACAAGCCTTTGGACCAAAAAATGGCGATCTAAACAATCGTGATGCTACTCTCAGGCGGTCCGAACAAACTTCGAGTACGTTTTGGCGTGCTCGACGCCGAGTTGGGCGTCATGTGAGTTCTCCGATCATGGCGTCTCGGCGCGGAACCACCCGAGAATCACGATGAAGTGGAAAACGACATGACTAAGGGAACGAACTACCCATTGGCCGGGATCAAGGTCGGTGGCGCTCCCTCGCATCGTTTGGCGACGCCGCCGAAGTCCGATTCCACTCCGTCCAACGGCGCCCGCACCGACAGTTCGGTAGCTGCACCCGCCGAGAAGGCGGCCGAAACCACCACCGATTTCCCGGCGGCAGTGGTCACGTCCACCGACACGGCATCCGCTCCACAGCCCGCAGCATCAGAGAAGCCCGCCACGGAATCGAACGAGGTTGAAGTGACTACCAGCGATCAGATCTCAGAACACGGCCTGCCCACGAACGGCCGTTCCACCGCTCACGCCTCCAGCGGCAGCACGTCGCCGTCTCTCGGCCGCGGCCAGGCACCCGACCGTCGTACCGCCATGGGCGTCGCCTCGGTTCGTATCGCGGGTCGGCTGACCCAGAACGAACTCGGCAGCCGCACCGGCGACATCCGCACCCCCGACACTTCCGTCGGACCCGACGAGCTGCTTCAGCTCCTCGGCGAATACCTCGTCTCCGGTGGTCTGCAGAACCCGGAGATCCACGTGCGTTCCAACGGCCAGACCATCGTGCTGGACCTGCAGAACCCCGCCAAGGGTTACCGCTGACCCACTGACGGTCACAGCAGCTGCTGGAAGGCCTCTGGTCGCACCATCTCGAGCACCAGAGGCTTCCACTGCGGCGCGCGGTCCTTGTCGACCAGCACTGCGCGCACCCCCTCGGCGAAGTCCGGTTCCGTGATGATCCATGTCGCCAGCCGCAACTCGCGATCGAGGCACTCCCGCAACGTACTGTCCGCAGCCCGCTCGATCAGGGCATCGGTGGCCATCAAGGACGTCGGCGACAGCGTTGCCAACTGAGTCTTGGTAGTGCGAGACCACGCAGTATCGCACTCCAATGCATCGATGATGTCGACGAGCGACGTCTTCTCGAACACCGTGGCCACCGCTTTCGCGTCGAACGACAATTCCGTCGTCGGCGGCGGGGTGGTGTGTCGATCGAGCGCTGCACCGAGATCGGTGCCACCGAGAATGTCGTCCTTCAGCGCCTGAACGGATTCGCTGGGACAGAAGTGTGTCGCCAATCCCAGTGTCACAGCGTCGGATCCGGTGATCCGGGTGCCTGTCAGTGCCAAGTAGCGTCCGATGTGATCGGGCAACCGGGACAGGAAGTAACTCGAGCCCACATCGGGAACGAATCCGATCGCCGTCTCCGGCATCGCCAGAAGAGCGTTCTCGGTCACGATCCGCACGCTGCCGTGCACCGAGATTCCTAACCCTCCCCCGAACGCCGCGGCCTCGACGACCGCCACATACGGCTTGGGGTACGTCGCAATAATCTCGTCGAGGTCGTACTCGGCAGAGAAGTAGCGCGGCCCGGCTTCTCGGTCGCCGTCGATCACGGCCTGCCTGATGGCCTTGATGTCTCCGCCGGCGCAGAACGCGCGCGGTGAACTGCTCGTCACCAGAACCGAACCGACGGTGTCGTCGTCCCGCCACGCATCGAGTGCCGCGCGAATGCCGTGGATCATGGCCTCGTTCAACGAGTTCAGGGCCTCCGGCCGGTTCAGGACGATATGCCCGACACCACCGACAACCTCGGCTTCGACTACGGCCACTGCGGACTCCCTTTCACCTGCTTCGATCGACGCGTAACAGTAACGCTATTCGCGTGATTCGATCGAGCGCGGCCGCGCGTCGGACGGTATGTCGGCGGGACGGCACTCGCGCTCCTCGGCGGTGAACCACCCGCGATACAGGAACAACTGGCCGAGCACCGGGCTCTTGACTTCGATCTCGATGCGGTGCCGTTCCTCCGCCGCGTCCCACCATTCCCGGCCGATCGTGACCGCAGAGGCCACCTTCGGCAACTTCGGCGCAATGGGACCGAGCAGAAACCGCGGCACCTCGCTCTCGAGCACCAACCCACCGTCGGAGTCGACCGCACACGTGGTGTGCACCACCATGTCCGACGAGAACCCCAGATAGTCGAGCGCATATGCGTCGGATTCGGCGGACGACACCATCACCGAATTCATCCCCTGCGGACGCGCAGCGAACGCGAAGCGACGCACGAAAGACATTGTCTCTCGGCCTAATTCGTCGACGTACGCATAGTTGGCGATGGTGAAGGGCACATCCTTGCCCACCCCAGCAGGAAACAGGCCTCGCTTACGACCCGCCCACAGCAGCGGCGGGGGAACGAGACGCGAATGAGTCATCTCCTCCATCACACCGACCCCGAACTGAGCCCGATGATCCGAGGACTGCAAACCGAAACGCCATTGGACCTTGGGATGCAGACGAGCGAAATCCGAACCCATCACTTCTGCGACGACCGATGCCATGACCACAGTATGCGCTGCGCGCATGTGCATGAAACTTCGTAGCAGGTTACGAGTTACCACTCACATGGGCGAAGCCCTCTACTCCAGTTCGGCGGCCAATTCCATCCAGCGTTCCTCGGCGACCTCCTTGTCGGCGAGGACCTGCTTGAGTTCGGTGTCGAGGGCCACGAGCTTGTCCGGCGCAGTGGCAGCCTCGGCGAGTTCGGCGTGCAGTTCGGTCTCCCGCTTGGACAGGCGAATGACGAGCTTCTCGAGCTTGCTGAGTTCCTTACGGGCAGCCCGCTCCGAAGCCGCATCACGGGTTGCCTTCCGCGGCACCCCGCCGGTGGTCAACGAGTCCGGCGTCGCGTCGGCGGCGAGGACGGCCCGCCTGCGCAGGTAATCCTCGATGCCGCCGGGCAGGTTGGTGAGCTTGCCGTCACCGAACAGTGCCCACGTCGAGTCACAGATGCGCTCGATCAGGTACCGGTCGTGACTGATGACGACGAGCGTGCCCGCCCAGCCGTCCAGGATGTCCTCGAGCTGCTGCAGGGTGTCGATGTCCAGGTCGTTGGTCGGCTCGTCGAGCAACAGCACGTTCGGCTCGGCCATCAGGACTCGCGTCAACTGCAGGCGGCGTCGTTCGCCACCGGACAGGTCTCCGACGGGCGTGCGCTGGCGAGCTGGAGTGAAGCCCAGCCTTTCCGCGAGCTGCCCGGCGGAAATCTCCTTGTCGCCCAACGTGATCCGCTCGGCCACCTCCTTGACCGCGTCGAGGACACGCAGCTTCTTGGGTAGGTCGTCCAATTCCTGCTTCAGCCACCCGATCTTGACGGTCTGGCCCTGGATGCGCTTGCCCGCAGCGGGCTGCAGTTCACCGGCGAGCGTACGCAGCATCGTCGTCTTACCCGAGCCGTTGACGCCGACGAGACCGACGCGCTCGCCGGGAGCCAGACGCCACGTGAAGTCCTTGACCAGCTCACGGCCGTCGGGAGTTTCCAGGCGCGCGTCCTCGAGTTCGATGACGACCTTGCCCAGACGGCGCTGTGCAAAGGAGGACAGCGCGACGGAGTCACGAGGCGGCGGTACGTCGGCAATCAATGCCTCGGCGGCCTCGATGCGGTATTTGGGCTTGGACGTTCGCGCGGGAGCACCGCGGCGCAGCCATGCGAGTTCCTTGCGGGCGAGGTTGCGACGCCGCTCCTCGGATGCGTCGGCCTGACGGGAGCGCTCTGCACGCGCGAAGACCCAATCGTTGTAGCCACCCTCGTAGGTTTCGATGCCACCCCCGACGACCTCCCACGTCTGATTGGCGACGGTGTCGAGGAACCACCGATCGTGCGTGACGACCAGTAGCGCGCTCCGACGGCTCACCAGGTGCGCGGCCAGCCACTGCACGCCCTCGACGTCGAGGTGGTTGGTGGGCTCGTCGAGCACCAAGAGATCCAGATCCTGAACGAGGGCTGCTGCCAACGCGACTCGTCGGCGCTCGCCACCGGAGAGGTTGTCGATCGGCGCGTCCAGTCCGGAGCTACCGGCCGGACCCAGATCGGCAATACCGATGCCGGTCAGGATGTTTCGTACCCGCGAATCGCCGGCCCACTCGTGCTCGGCCATCCCGAGCGGATCGAGTACCACCTGACCGACCGTCGACCCGGGCGGCAACACACCACGCTGAGTGACGACGGCCATCCGTAGTCCGTTGACGCGGCTGACGCGTCCCGAATCGGGGGGTTCGATGCCGGCGAGAACCTCAAGGGTGGTGGTCTTGCCACCGCCGTTGAGGCCGACCATGCCGATGCGTTCGCCCTCCTGCACACCGAGGGAGACGCCGTCGAGCAGAGGCTTGACGCCGAAGGACTTACTGACGTTTTCGAGATTGACGAGATTGACCATCAGGAAAAACCATTCGATTCACTAGTGACCACACGAGCACCGGGAACCGGTCCACTCGCAACACGGACGGTGCGGCACACGCCTGCACCGGACAATTCAGCGCTCACCGACACCGCCGCATCGGCGTCGGCGCACAGGAACGCGCAGGTGGGGCCCGAGCCGGACACGATGCCCGCCAACGCACCCGCAGTGACACCCGCTCTCAGTGTGCGACGCAACTGCGGCATCAGCGAGACCGCAGCGGCTTGCAGATCGTTGCCCAACAGCGGGGCGAGGGCCCGCGCATCACCCGACGCAAGGGCATGCATCAGATCCTCGGTGCCGCCGAGCCTGGGCGGATCGCCCTTGGCCCGCAACTGATCGAGCTCGCCGTACACGGCAGGGGTCTGCAGACCACCCTTAGCCAACGCCAGAACCCAATGAAAGTTGTTACGCGAGAGCACCGGAAGCAACTTCTCACCGCGGCCGGTACCGACCGCAGTACCGCCGTGCAACGAGAACGGCACATCGCTACCGAGCTCGGCCGCCACCTCGTCGAGCTCGTCACGCGAGAGCTCCAGATGCCACATCGCGTTGAGCGCAACCAACGTCGCGGCAGCATCGGCACTACCGCCCGCCATGCCGCCGGCGACCGGAATGCCCTTGTCGATGGTGATCTCCACCGACGGCTCGCGCCCGACCCGACGGCCCAACAACTCGGCGGCCTTCCAGACCAGGTTCCGCGCATCCGTCGGAACGACCTTCGCGTCGTCGCCGCGCACCCGAACCGACAACGCCTTCGCCGGAACGACCGACAACTCATCGGAGAGTGACAGCGCCTGGAACACCGTCGTCAACTCGTGAAAGCCGTCGGGACGCAGGTCACCGACCGAAAGATGCAGATTCACCTTCGACGGGGCCCGAACGACAACGGGCGTGGGAACGACAGACAGCACGTTTAACCACAGTAGTGGAGAAACAGGGGCCGGGTTCACCATCAGACGGCCCACCTGGGGGTACTCAATGTCACGTTCGGTGGACTTTCCGGGGGTCAATGTCACGTTGAGTGGACTTTTCGGGGGTCAATGTCACGTTGAGTGGACTTCGGTGGGGGTCGGGTCGGTAAAGAGGACCGAAGGTGTCCGCATTCGGTGGCATTGTGTGGATATGAAGGAAACCTCGGCCCGGCTGTTGCGGCTGTTGTCGCTTCTGCAGACCCGGCGCGATTGGGCGGGTGCAGAGCTGGCGGAACGGCTCGACGTGACGCCTCGCACGCTGCGGCGCGATGTCGACAAGTTGCGCGATATCGGTTATCCGGTCAATGCGACGCCGGGCGTCGGCGGCGGCTATCAGTTGGGACCGGGTGCCGAGATGCCCCCGTTGTTGCTCGACGACGACGAGGCGTTGGCGGTGGCGTTCGGCCTGCAGTCGGCGGCCGGTGGGTCGGTGGCGGGGATCGGCGAGGCGTCGTTGCGTGCGTTGACGAAGCTGCGGCAGGTGATGCCGTCGCGCATCCGGCATCGGCTCGACGCCCTCCGGATCGACGTGGTGGAGCACACCCCGCGGTCTGCGGTGGATGCGGCGGTGCTTTCGACGGTGGCTGCGGTGTGCCACGGTCACGAGCGACTGCGATTCGACTACCGCAAGCACGACGGTTCGGAGTCTCGGCGCGAGGTGGAGCCCTACAGCTTGGTTCGGGCGGGAGCGCGGTGGTATCTGCTGGGTTGGGATGTGCTGCGCCAGGATTGGCGATCGTATCGGGTGGATCGGCTCACTCCGAAGATTCCCACCGGCCCACGGTTCACGCCGCGGGAGTTACCTGCGGGCGGCGCGGCGGCCTACGTCTCGCAGGGAATCGACCGCGCGTTCACCCAGGTTCAGGCGCGCATTCGCTTGCATGCGCCGATCGAGACGATCGCCCCGATGATCGACGAGCACTGGGGCACACTCGAATCCATCGACGACACCTCGTGTGCGGTGGTGCTCTCGGGAGACTCACTGCCGTCGATCGCCCGCTGGCTGGCGGCGTTCGACACCGACTTCACCGTGCTCGACCCGCCGGAACTGAAAGAGGAATGCCGCGTGGTCGCCGAGCGTCACGCGGCCCTCGAACGGCGATACCTCGCCGCGGTTCACCCTCCGGTAACCGACGCGTGAGTCAATGGGTCCATGACGACCCCACTCGGTTTCGACCCGACCTTCCTGGCCGACATCGACGTTCCGCTTCCGGATCGAGCAGGCCTGGTGGTTCTTCCGTACACGCATTTCTCGGTGTCCATGGACCCTGCCCGACGCCTCGCCGCGGTCACCGGCGTGAACATCGACGGCTCGAGCCTGAAAGACGTGGAGCGAGGCGATGATTGGCGTCTGGACGAGCGGCTTCCGGCAGCGCAGCAGGCGGGGAACGAGTTGTACTCGAACAACGACCTCGACCGTGGGCATCTCGTTCGCCGACGAGATCCGGTGTGGGGCGAGCTGTCGGTCGCGACGCGCGCCAATGCGGATACCTTCCACTACACGGTGTGCGCTCCGCAGACCGCCACTCTGAACCAATCGAAAACTCTGTGGCTGGGGCTCGAGGATTACGTACTGGGCCATGCCGAGCAGTACGGGCAACGACTCTCGGTGTTCAGTGGCTGCATCTTCGCCGACGACGATCCGATCTACCGAGGCATTGCCATACCGCGTCGCTTCTTCAAGATTGCCGCGTGGTCCCAGGATTCGGCACCGGCGTGTACCGGATACGTGCTCGATCAGTCGCCGTCACTCGACCCGATTCTCGACAAACCGCTACGGGTCGAGACCGATCCCCCACCGCTCGGCCCGTACCGCACGTATCAGGTTCCGGTAGCAGACATCGCGTCGGCGACCGGCTTGGAGCTGGGAAGTCTCACCGAGGCCGACCGGTACGCACCTGTCGCAGCGGCACGCGCCGAGGCGTCGAAGTGGAGCGAACTGACGCGACTGTCGGACATTCACCTGTAAGAACGAGACGTCAGGCCTCGGTAGCCGCCAGACGAACGAACGCAGCCGCGTCGATCGTTTCGCCGCGGGCTGTGGGATCGATTCCGGCCTCACGGAGTCTGCGCTCCGCGGCGACGGGTGAACCAGCCCACCCCGCGAGGGCTGCTCGTAAAGTCTTGCGGCGCTGGGCGAATGCGGCGTCGATGACAGCGAATACCGACTTCCGGTGTGCAGTGTCGGTCGGCCACGGCGGCTCGGCGTATCGATCGATGCGCACCAGCCCCGATTCCACTTTGGGAACCGGCCAGAACACCGAACGGCCTACTGCCCCGGCCCGTTTGACGTCACCGAAGAATCGGGCCTTGACGCTGGGAATGCCGTAGATCTTGCTTCCCGGTACCGCGGCGAGGCGATCGGCAACCTCCGCCTGGACCATCACCACGGCCACCCGCAGGCTGGGCAGCTCCGAGAACAGGTGGATCAGCACAGGCACCGCGACGTTGTACGGCAGGTTCGCCACCAATGCCGTCGGGTGTCCCGGAATGTCCTCGGCCCGTACGCGCAACGCGTCGGCTTCGATGACCGTCAACCGTTCGGCGAGGGTGGGGGCGCGGTCGGCCACCGTGATGGGCAGCCGGGTCGCGAGCTTGGGGTCGATCTCGACCGCGACAACGGCGTCGGCCACATCGAGCAGAGCGAGAGTCAACGATCCGAGACCGGGACCGACTTCGAGGACGGTGTCCTGAGGTC
This sequence comes from Rhodococcus sp. NKCM2511, assembly GCF_014905595.1. NCBI lineage: Bacteria > Bacillati > Actinomycetota > Actinomycetes > Mycobacteriales > Nocardiaceae > Rhodococcus > Rhodococcus sp. NKCM2511. Next base: position 1,537,454 of record NZ_BNHJ02000001.1, read on the forward strand.
CGACACCGGCGGAGGCGACGATGCGTCGCACGGTGTTGGCGTCGTGCACGAAGTTCTGGCCGAGTTGTTTGGTGGGACGCACGTCGAGCTCGGCAGCGAGAGAGCGGACTTCGGCAGGACCGAGCAGAGCCGCAGCTCCCCTCACATGTTCGGACACGGCGGAAACTCTACGGGACTAGCGATAACCCAGACGCGAGGTGCATGCCGGCCATGCGCCCCAGCCCTGCGACTTCTGCGTCACCGATGCGATGGCGATCTGTTCTTCGCGGGTGGCGAGGTCGGCGCGCGGTGCGTATTTCAGGCCGCCCTGGCGTTCCCAGGTGTTCTGGTCGAATTGCACGCCGCCGTAGAAACCGTTGCCGGTGTTGATGGCCCAGTTGCCGGTTGCCTCGCATTGAGCAAGCGCGTCCCAGATCGCACCGTTCTCCACGGGTGGGACCTCGGTGCCGGGCTTGGCACCGACGCGAACGGTCTTCGGCTGCGCCGGCACCTTGACGACTTCGTCGATCTTCTCGCGTCCGGCCTCGACCCCGTTGACCATGTTGATCTTCCAGGTGATGTCGGAGACGCCGGGAGCGCCGGGGTTCTCGACGACGGTCTTGCTCATGTTCATCGACGGATCTTCGATGCGCTGTTCCGGGGCATCGGTGTCGGTGGTCTCGGTCTTGGTGACGGTCCGGTCGCGCGTGACGACGATCTCGGCACCGTCGGTGACGGCGGCATCCGGATCCGGCGACACGGTGTCTGCCTCTTCCAACGGCTTGCCCGCTGCTTCGAGGAATTCGCGCACGGTCGGAGCGGCGAGCGTCACCGGCGTTGCCGGACTGCCTCCGTCGACCAGCGAGACCTGCTTGGGCAGGGCCACGTCCAGTTCGGTGCCGTCGAGGGGCAACCGCTCGGAGCGAGACGCCGACACGTGGACGTCCTCGGCGAGGCCCGTCTGCTGCAGAGCTTCCTCGACGGTCAACGCAGTGGTCCAGATCTCCTCCGGCTTGCCGTCGACGTTCAGGGTGATCTCGCGAGCGCGGCGCAGCACGACGGTGTCGCCGTCACTCAGCCCGGAGTCGGGCGCGGGAACGACCAGATCCTTGTCCGACGGCGTGTAGCCGGCATCGACGAGAGCGCTGTTGACGTCGGTCTTCATCGTGCTCAGCGAAATCATGTCGCCGTCGACGTCGATGGTCACGGTTTTGTGACGGCTCACCGCCATCACGCCCCCGGCGACCAGCGTCATCAACAGGGCCGCGATGACCAGGTAGAGCGTGGTCGAACGAGCGGAGTTGAGGCGTCTGATAGTCGACAAGTTTCGTATTCCTGGCGGTTGCAAGCGTGACTTCGGGGTCGAAACGCCCGAGTTCGGTCACGGTACGGTAACGAATTAGTACCTCCGCCGCAACCCAAGGAGCTAGAGCCCGTACACCCGCTCGGCATTCGCCGTGGCATGCGCCGCCAGTTCGGCCGGGTCCTGGCCACGAACCTCGGCCAGCGCCCGGGCGGTGTACGGCAGGCAGTACGGCTCGTTGGGTGCACCGCGAAACGGATGCGGCGTGAGAAACGGAGCATCCGTTTCCACCAGCACCAACTCGTCGGGCACCAACACTGCGGCCTCACGCAGCGCATGCGCGTTCTTGAAACTGACCGTCCCCGAGAAGCTGAGAACGTAACCGGCGTCGACGCAGGCCTTGGCGGTCTCGGGCCCGCCGGAGAAGCAGTGGAAGATCACCGTCTCCGGAGCGCCCTCGGCGACCAGGACCGCGAGCAGATCCTCGTCGGCCTCGCGGTTGTGAATCATCAGCGGCTTCCCGAGGCGCTTGGCGAGATCGATGTGCCAGCGAAATCCCTCGTGCTGCTCCGCGACCGTCGCACAGTCGTCGAGCTTGCCGGGCCAGTAGTAGTCCAGACCCGTTTCGCCGATAGCGACGACGCGGGGATCGGCCGCGAGTCGTTCGATCTCGGCCTTTGCTGCGTCGTCGAGCACGTTCGCGCGGGTGGGATGGATCGCGACCGCCGCCCACACTCGCGGATCCCAGGATGCAGCGTCGACGGCGAAGCGCGCGGCGTCGAGGTCGTCGGCGATCGTGACCACCCGGGTGACCCCCACCGACTCGGCGCGATCGACGATCGCGGCCACGCTCGCGGCATCGGTCGCTCCGCAGGCATCGAGGTGGGTGTGGGCGTCGACGAGGGTGCCGACGGCATCGGGCAGCGGTGGCGCGGGACGTTCTCTACTCACGCTGGATAGAGTAGGCGCACCATGACTGCGCCAGCTGATGCCTCACGGCCACCCTTCTACGTCACCACGGCAATCGCGTACCCCAACGGAGCACCCCACATCGGGCACGCGTACGAATACATCGCCACCGACACGATCGCGCGCTTCAAGCGCCTCGATGGCTACGACGTGCGTTTTCTGACGGGAACCGACGAGCACGGCCTCAAGATGCAGCAGACCGCGCAGAACGAGGGCATCGACGTCCGCGAGCTCGCGGCGCGCAATTCCGACGCCTTCCAGGCGGCGCACGATCTGCTGCAGAGCTCCTACGGCCGCTTCATCCGCACCACCGATGCCGACCACCATGCCGCCAGCCAGGAACTGTGGCGACGGATGGAGGCGAACGGCGACATCTACCTCGACTCCTACTCCGGCTGGTACTCGGTCCGCGACGAGGCGTTCTACACCGAGGCCGAGACCACCCTGACCGAGGACGGCTCCCGCGTCGCGACCGAGACGAACACGCCCGTCGAGTGGACCGAGGAGTCGTCGTACTTCTTCCGGCTCTCGCAGTACCAGGACAAACTGCTCGAGATGTACGACGCGTCGCCCGATTTCATCGCGCCGAACACGCGCCGCAACGAGATCGTGAACTTCGTCAAGGGCGGTCTGCGCGACCTGTCGATCTCTCGGACCACATTCGACTGGGGTGTGCCGGTACCCGGCGATCCCGCGCACGTGATGTACGTGTGGGTCGACGCGTTGACCAACTACCTCACCGGTGCGGGTTTCCCCGAGACCGACTCGGAGGCGTACCGGAAGTTCTGGCCCGCCGATCTGCACGTCATCGGCAAGGACATCACGAGATTCCACACCGTCTACTGGCCGGCATTCCTGATGTCCGCAGGCATCGAGCTACCCAAGCGGGTCTTCGTGCACGGGTTCTTGAATGTCAAGGGCGAGAAGATGTCCAAGTCTCTGGGCAACGTGCTGACTCCCGACTCGTTGGTGGAGAACTACGGCCTCGATCCGGTGCGCTTCTTCTTCCTTCGCGAGGTCTCCTTCGGGCAGGACGGCAGCTACAGCCACGAGGCAATCGTCGCCCGCGTCAATGCCGACCTGTCCAACGAACTGGGCAACCTCGCGCAGCGTTCGCTGACGATGGTGGCGAAGAACCTCGAAGGACAGCTTCCGACACCGGGTGACTTCACCGCCGAGGACGAGGCGATGCTGGCCCGCGCGGACGCGCTGCTGGAGATCTGCCGCCGCGAATTCGACGTGCAGGCAATCCATTCCGCGCTCGAAGCGATCTGGTCGGTACTCGGCGAGACCAACCGCTACTTCTCGCTGCAGCAGCCATGGGTGCTGCGCAAGACCGACCCCGATCGCATGGCCACCGTGCTGTACGTGACGATCGAGGTGTTGCGCATCGTGAGCATCCTGGCCCAGCCCGTCATGCCCGATTCCGCGTCGCGCATTCTCGACCTGCTCGGGGCGTCGAACCGCGAATTCGCCGACATCGCAACACGTTCGGTTCCCGGCACCGCTCTCCCGGCCCCGACGCCGGTGTTCCCCAAGTACGAGGAGAAGTAAGCCCTTGTGAGTGGAACTTCGTAGCCCACTACGAGGTTCCACTCACGTGGGGCTACGCCGCCTTTTCGAGCTCCTCCAACGTGTTCTCCAGATGCGTGAGCATCCGCTGCAGGTGCGGCACACTGCGTCGGCACCCGATGAGCCCGAAGTTCAACGAATCGCCGTTGCTGGCGACGGTGATGTTGAGCGCTTGCCCGTCGCACACGATGGACGCCGGGTAGATGCCGTCGAGTTTCGCGCCGTTCCAGTAGAGGTCTTCCTTGGAACCCGGCACGTTGGAGATGATCACGTTGAACGGCGGCGGGGTGTAGTCGACGAATCCCGGCACCGGCCCGAACAACAACGGGGCCATGGTGATTGCACCGACGGCAAGCGCTTCGAGGGTGTTGAGCTCCCCCATCATCTGCTTGCCTCGGACGGTGGACTCCTTGATGCGTTCGAGGCGGAGCAGCGGATCGGATTCGTCGGTCCCCAGGTTGCACAGAATGGTCGTCACGGAGTTACCGGCGTCCTTGCTGTCACCCTCCTTGCGCAGCGAGACCGGCACCATGGCGATCAGTGGCTCCTCGGGGAGCGCGTTCTGATCGATGAGGTAGGCACGCAACGCTCCGGCGCACATCGCGAGCACCATGTCGTTCAGCGTTGCATCGAGAGCGGTACCGACCTTACGAATACGCTCGATCGACCAGCTCTCCGCCGCGAAGCGTCGAGCGCCGCCGATGGGCACGTTGAACATCGTCCGCGGTGCCTGCAGCGGTAGTTGTGCGCCCTGTTTCTTCAACGCGCGCAATCCGATTCGCGCGGAGGCAGGCGCGAAATCCACCAGGTCGCCGGCAATCTTGCGTCCCACCGAAAGCCCGCTACCCAGTTGCGCCAGCCGCCCGGGCTGCTCGGCGACGGCCTGATTCTTGCGCTTGCGGAACAGCGACGGGTCCCAGGTGGCCACCCCGTTGCGGTCTTCCGGATCACCGGTGAGCGTGCGCATCGACAGCTTCAGAGCGCTGACGCCGTCGACCAGCGAGTGATGCATCTTGGTGTACAACGCAACTCGGCCGTCGGCCAGACCCTCCACGATGTGCAGTTCCCACATCGGCCGGTACCGATCGAGAGGGGAACTGTGATTGAGCGATAGGAACTGGAACAGCTCGCGGATGCGCCCCGGCGAGGGCAGGACGGCCCGTCGGACGTGGTACTCGAAGTCGACGTCCTGGTCGAATGCCCACGCCAGGTTTCCCATGATCTGCACGGGCCGGGCAGGCCGTTTGCGGAACAACTCGTGTACCTCACCAGTGGTGAACTTGCGATGCACCTCCTGCGCGAACTCGTGCGGATCCCCCGGTGGAATGAACAGTTGCAACCCGCCCACGTGCATCGGGTGCTCCCGTGACTCGGCGATCAGAAACATCGATTCGGTGATGGGCATGAGTGCCATGAGCTGTCCTTTTTCCATTTGTTTTATGTCACGGTACGGCACCGAATGTGACTCAGAACACGACCTTACGTGCGCTCACGAAATCCCACCCGCTATTGTCCGTTACCAGGGGTTCCAAACAGAACGGGGATCCGACGCACGGCGCACACGCGCCCTGCAACAGCCAACGGGGATGGAGGCGACGGCTATGAATCCGGCGCTCACCGTAGTGAAAACGTCCGACGCGGCAGCCACTGCGCGCCGCCGCGATATCCGCGGAGCAAGCCTGCAGTCGCAGATCCTGTCCAAATACCTGCAGTTCACCGTGCGCCCGTTCCTGACGGTGTGGGCGCAGGCACCGTCACTGCCGTGGCCGATGGGTTTGGTCGATTACGCGGGTCTGCTCGTCCCCCAGATCAGCGGCACCACCCGCAGTCGCGTCATGCTCTCCGAATGCGAGGCCGAATGGATTCGGGCCGAGGGCAGCGGAACCGATCGTGTCGTTCTGTACATGCACGGCGGCGCCTTCGTGTGCTGTGGACTGCGGACTCATCGGCGGATGACGTCACGCGTCTCCAAGAGCGTCGACGGCGCAGTCCTGTCGGTGAATTACCGCATGATGCCGCGTAACCCGATCGCACACGCCGTCGAGGACGGGGTCGACGCCTACCGCTTCCTCCTCGATTCCGGCTATCGCCCGGACCAGATCATCATGGGCGGGGATTCGGCGGGCGGATATCTCGCTTTCATGGTCACCTTGGCTCTGCGTACCGTCGGCCTTCCGGCACCTGCCGGCATCTTCACGATGTCGCCGCTGACCGACATGGATCCCACCGGCAAGCTCACCCACGAGAACGCGGACAAGTGTTCGGTGTTCCCATCCAATGCTGTTCCTGCGCTGACTGCGCTCGCCGATCGTGTCGACGCACGCATCGTCATCGAAGGTGAACGCGGCCCACGGGTCTCACCGGTCGACGGTGATCTCGCCGGCCTGCCGCCGGTGCTGATCCAGGTCGGATCGACCGAAATGGTCTATGCCGACGCCGAACTCATGGCGCAGCGCCTCGCCGTCGCCGGAGTCGACTGCGAACTCCAGGTCTTCGAGGATCAGGTGCACGTGTTCCAGGCAGCCGATTTCGTCCCCGAAGCCCGACGCGCACTACGCGCCATCGGCGAGTTCGCCCGCAACGTCAGCCCCCGTACAGAAAGCTGAGATACCTTCTCCCCATGGCAGTCACAGTGAACAAGTCCGTCGACATCGAGGCGGACGCAGCGACAATTCTCGACGTCCTCGCCGATGTCGAAGGCATCCCCTCGTGGTCTCCCGTGCACAAGAAGTGCGAGGTGGTCGACCGCTTCGACGACGGTCGGCCGAACCACGTCAAGATGAAGGTCTCGATCATCGGTATCAACGACGAGCAGTTGGTCCAGTACACCTGGAGCGAGAACGAGGTGTCGTGGAGCTTGGTGGAGAGCACCCAGCAGAAGGCCCAGGAAGGCCGATACACGTTGACGCCCAAGGGTAACGGGACGCACGTCGAATTCGAGCTGACCGTCGACCCGAAGGCTCCCCTGCCCGGCTTCCTCGTCAAGAAGGGCACCAAGACCATTCTCGAAGCAGCGACCGAAGGGCTACGCCAGCACGTGGTGGGCTGAGCGTCACTGATCCTTGCGGGCGGCGAGAACTGCTTCGTACACCTCGCGTTTGGACACGCCTGCGACGGCCACCTGAGCGCAGGCGTCCTTCAACCGCATGCCCGACGCCACCAGCGATTCCACCTCGGCCACGAGATCCTCGGGTTCCTCGGCGACGGCGACCGCTCCTTCGAGTACGACGGTGATCTCACCGCGCACTCCGTCACGTGCCCAGTCGAGCAGCTCCCCCAGTCCGCCGCGGCGGACCTCCTCGTAGGTCTTGGTGAGCTCTCGGCACACCGCAGCGCGGCGATCTGGGCCGAGAACGTGCACCGCGTCCTCGAGACATGCGACGAGCCGATGCGGGGCCTCGAAGAAGACGATGGCACGCGGTTCGGCGAGCACCGACTGGAAATACGTGCGCCGCTGTCCCTGCTTGCGCGGGGCGAATCCGTCGAAGCAGAAGCGCTCCACCGGCAGCCCCGACAGCGCCAGCGCGGTCGTGACGGCCGACGGTCCGGGCAGGCAGGTCACCGGCAGGTCGGCGTCGACGCAGGCCGCGACCAATCGGTAGCCCGGATCGCTCACCGACGGCATGCCCGCGTCGGTCACCAGCAGTACGGTCTTTCCCTCGGCGACGGCCTCGACCAGTGCGGGTAGCCGCGCCGTTTCGACCTGGTCGTAGAAACTGACGACCCTGCCCCCGATCGTCACGCCGAGGGAGGACGCCAGTTGTTTGGTGCGTCGGGTGTCTTCGGCGGCCACGACATCGGCACTACCGAGGGCATCACGCAGGCGCTGCGAGGCATCTCCGACGTCGCCCATCGGGGTGGCAGCAAGGATGAGCATGTCTCCAGTGTCTCCCATGCGGTGCAGCGGCCTGCCGCCCACTCCGGAACACCGCCTACGATCGGTACGTGACCTTGCTGACCTCTGAGCGCTCCGGCGACCGGTCGATGGTCAGTCCCGGGCCCACCGTTGCCGCGCGCGACTGGTTCCACGACACCGACGTACGACGCGGCTGGATCGTCACCCTCGTCGTCACCGCCATCTGCGCGATCACCCGCTTCACGATGCTTCGGTACCCCACCGACGCCGGAACGCCGGTGTTCGACGAGAAGCACTACGCACCGCAGGGTTATCAGGTGTTCACCGGCGGCGGGCTCGAGGACAATCCGGCCTACGGACTGGTGGTGCACCCGCCGGTCGGCAAACAGCTGATCGCCGTCGGCGAGGCGTTGTTCGGCTACAACGGTTGGGGATGGCGTTTTTCGTCCGCGGTCGCCGGAACGCTGTTGGTACTGCTGGTGATTCGCATCGTCCGACGCCTCACCCACTCGACGCTCATCGGTGCGATCGCAGGCATTCTGCTCATCGTCGACGGTGTGACGTTCGTCAGCAGCCGCATCGGCATGCTGGACATCTTTCTGGCCCTGTTCGTCACCGCGGCTCTGGGTTGCCTGGTCGTCGACCGCGACGACGTGCGAAAGCGACTGTGGACGGTCCGGGCCGAGGGCCGCATGGACGTCAGCGATCTCGGCCCTCGAATGGGTGTGCGGTGGTGGCGTTTCGGGGCCGGCGTCATGCTGGGCCTGGCATGTGGCACCAAGTGGTCGGGTCTGTATTTCATCGCGTTCTTCGGTTTGCTGAGCGTGGCGTTCGACCTGGCTGCTCGTCGCTCGTACGGGGTTCGCCGACCGTGGCGGGGAACGGCGGTGCGCGACATCGGACCCGCGCTGTACGCGCTGGTGATCGTTCCGATCGCCGTGTACCTGATGACGTACTGGGCGTGGTTCACCTCCGAGACCGGTGTCGACCGACACGAGGTGGGCAACGGAATCGGATTCGGCGGGCCGTTCTCCTTCGTTCCCGGTGCCCTGCGGTCGCTCTGGTACTACAGCGGCAGTGTGCTCGATTTCCATGAGGGACTGACCAATTCGGCAGGTAATCGGCACCCGTGGGAATCCAAGCCGTGGACGTGGCCGATGGGCCTACGCCCCATGCTGTACTACTTCGCCGACGGCGAGAGCGTGTCGGGTTGTTCGGCGTCGTCGTGCGTGAAGGCGATCATGCTGATCGGTACGCCCGCGATGTGGTGGTTGGCCTTGCCTATGCTCGCCTGGACGCTGTGGTCCGTTCTCGTACGACGAGATTGGCGTTACGCCACTGTTCTCGTCGGTTACGGTGCCGCACTGTTGCCCTGGTTCGCGACCCTCGACCGGCAGATGTACTACTTCTATGCGGTGGCGCTCGCGCCGTTCATGGTGATGGGCTTCGCGCTGGTACTGGGCGACATCATCGGAAAAGCGAGCGCCTCGGCCGAGAGACGCGGCACCGGACTGCTTCTGGTGTGCCTGTACATCGCGGTGGTGATCGCCAACTTCGTGTGGCTGTGGCCGATCCTCACCGCGATGCCGATCACCCCGCAGATGTGGCAGGAACAATTGTGGTTACCGAGTTGGCGCTGAGCGCCCCACTCGGCTCGCTACCGACTACTGCAGAATTGCGGTCTTGCCCTTGGTGATTCCGTCGATGCTGATGCGACCGGCACCGAACGCCGCGAGCATCAGTGCGCCGACGCCGAGGGCGACGACGAGCTCGTAGCCGTTTTCGGTGGCGAACACCCCGTTCTCGAAGTGGACGAGGAATGCAGCTCCCAACATGTCGGCGAACAGCAGCAGACCGGCGATCGGGGTGAAGATGCCGAGAACCAATGCGCCGCCGCCGATGAGCTCGACGAACGTTGCGAAGTAGGCAGACGCCGTGGGTACCGGAATGTTCATCGCCTCGAAGCTGGCAGCAGTGCCGTCGAGGCCGAAGGTGTTGAGCTTCTGCCACCCGTGGGCGATGAAGACGACTCCCAGGCCGATACGGGCTACGAGGGCGACGGCGTCACGGACGAGTGTGGAGTTCATTGATAGGCATCCTTCTGGCGCGGCTGAATGGGCAGCACCACCCTGACAGAAGGAGGTTGAAGCGTCAACTTACCGGCCGCCTGCCCCTTTCAGAGCAGCTTCGAGAAACGTTCGCGCCTGGTCGTCGTCGAGACCGATAGATCTGACGGCCCGGACGAATTCCGTTGCGGCCCTGGCTGCGATGTCCCGTGACGGATCACCGCCGGACGCCACGAACGATCCGGACCTACCCCGCGTCTCGATGATTCCCTGCTGTTCGAGCTCCCGGTAGGTCTTCGCCACCGTGTTCGGCGCGATCTTCAGCTCTTCGGCAAGCCCACGTACCGTGGGGATCTTTGTGCCAGCGATGAGATCCCCGGACCGCACCAATCCCAGAATCTGCATCCGCAATTGCTCGAACACCGGGGTCGTGTTCGACGGATCGATGCTTACGCGCACGATCGCCTCATCGAACCGCGTCGACAGCGTCAGCGATGGACGTCGATCCAGATGTGAGCATCAGCGTTTTGCCGATGGCACTGCCGGTGTCGATCAGACGGGCGACGACCGCTGCCACGTCGGCACGGGTCACCTCGCCGGGGTCGAGTGGAGGCTCGGTGAGCGAAACCGAGTCCGTCGCATCCTCGTCGGTCAGCTTGCCGGGACGGAGAACGGTCCAGTCCAAGCCCGTGCGGGACGAAACATCTTCTTCCGCAGCAGTTTTGGCCCGGATGTATGCTTTCCATCCCTCGTCGAGGTCGTCCGCGACCGGCTCACCGGCCCCGAAGGAACTGATCAGCACGTAGCGGCGAACGCCGGCCTTCTCAGCGGCATCGGCCAACAACACCGCACCGGCCCGGTCGACGGTGTCCTTGCGCTCGGGACCGCTGTTGGGACCTGCACCGGCCGCGAACACCACTGCGTCGGCACCGGAGAGAACGTCGGCCAACTCGTCGACGGACGCAGACTCCAGATCGATGACCTGAGGCAGCGCACCGAGGGCCGTGACGGCATCGACGTGATCGCTGTTGCGGATGAGCGACACAGCGCGGTCACCGTGCGCCGTGAGAACCTGCGTGAGATGTTGGGCGATCTGGCCGTGCCCACCTGCAATGACAATGCGCTTGTCGGTCATGCGACTACTCCCGTTCCTGGCGTGATCTGTCGCGTTGGCTACCCGCGTGACAGGATTGCAAACATGACCCGGGCCGCAACCATCTATCACAACCCACGCTGCAACACCTCCCGCACCGTTCTGAAGATGATCGAGGATGCAGGCATCGTCCCCCAGGTCGTCAAGTACCTCGAGACGCCGCCGACCGAAGACGAACTCCGCACGCTGCTCGCCGACGCGGGACTCGAACCACGTCAGGCTGTTCGCACCCGCGAGAGCATCTACAAGGAACTCGAACTGGCGGTGGCCGACGACGAGACCTTGATCGCGGCGATGGCGGCGCACCCCATTCTGATCGAACGCCCGATCGTGGTCACCGACAGGGGAACCGTGTTGGCTCGCCCCGCCGACAAGGTCCTCGCCGTCCTGTAGAAACGCCTGTCCGTCACAGCCTTTCGCGCGACACCGGGCACGACATACACCGAGGGCCACCCCGGCCCGAGCCCAACTCGGACCCGGAGATTCGCAACACCTCGATGCCCGACGCCTCGAGCCGCGCATTGGTCTCGACGTTGCGCTCGTAGGCGACGACCACCCCCGGGGAGATGGCGAGGGTGTTGTTGCCGTCGTCCCATTGCTCGCGTTCGGCGGTCACATGATCGAGTCCGGTGTCGATCAACCGGAGTTTGCCGATTCCCATCGCATCGGCAGCGGCTTCGAGGAACGGGTCGGCGCCGCGAATACTGACGCCGGCATCCTCGCGGTGAATCGTGAACGCGGACAACGTGTCCTGAATAGCCGGATACATCACGACCGCGTCGGTGTCGACCATGGTGCAGACGGTGTCCAGATGCATGGACGCACGCTCCTGCGCGATCGGCACCACCAACACGCTCTGCGCCAGATCGTCCTCGAACAGACTGCGTGCCAACGCTTCTGCGCCCGCAGGGGTGGTGCGCTCCCCCACACCCACCGCGACCACTCCAGGAGCGAGCAGCAACACGTCACCGCCTTCGACCGGAGCGGTACGGGATTCGTACGCACGTCGCACGCCTTTGAACATGGGATGGAATGCGTAGATCAAGTCGGTCAGCGACGTTTCCCGTACTCGCGCAGGCAAGGCGAGGGAGGTGATCGCCACTCGGTTGTCGATCCAGAACGACGAGTCACGGGTGAACAGCAGATTGGGCAGCGGATCGATGACGAAGTCGCCCCCGTGATGCATGCGGCGAACCAGCGAGGCACCACTGGGCTCGGCCTCATCCGACTCGGCTTCGAGCAACTCGTCGAACGTCATGCCCGCCATCAGGATCTGGGCCAGTTCGGCTGCCGGGATACCGCGCAGGTACTGCGCGAGATCCTCGGCGAGCGCCCGTCCCAGCCGGCGGGCGTCGACGGCAGCCGAGATGCCCTGCATCCGAGCGGCACCGCTGACCGTCATCGCTTTGGTGAGGAGTTCGCCGAGCAGCAGCACCGTCACGCCGCGGCTCCGGAGCAACTCCGCGAACGCATCGTGCTCGTCCTGTGCCCGGTCCACCCACGGCAATCCGTCGAACAGCAGCTGGTCGTTGTTTCTCGGAGTCAGGCGCCGCAGCTCGTCGCCCGGGCGGTGCAGCATCACAGTGCGGAGCACACCTACCTCGGAATTGGCTCCCAACGGGCCCGCAGCGGAGTCGACGCTCATGAACGAACGGTAAACCCATTCGTCGTTCAGCGCTGGCATCCGGACCTGAAGTAATGTCGAGGTCGTGCCGATGCCCGAGTGGAACGTCCGTGAATTGACCCCAGGCCAGCTGTCGGAGCGCAGCGGCGTCGCCGTGTCCGCGTTGCATTTCTACGAGAAGCAGGGCCTGATCAGCAGTCGACGAACATCGGGCAACCAGCGCAGGTTTCACCGCGAGACTTTGCGCAGAGTGGCATTCATTCGTATCTCACAGAAGGTGGGAATCCCTCTCGCGACCATCCGTCAGGCGTTGAGCGAACTTCCCGACGAGCGAACGCCCACCCGCGAGGACTGGGCCAGACTGTCGACGCGGTGGCATCGCGAACTGGACTCGCGCATCGAGCAACTGGTTCGCTTACGGGACGACCTGACCGGGTGCATCGGCTGTGGTTGTCTGTCGTTGGCCGGCTGCGCTCTGGCCAACCCACACGACCGGCTCTCCTACTCCGGCCCCGGTGCCCGCACACTGGACGTCGACTTCGACGCCCCGTCGGCGCGACGCGGCTCGAGCAGCTTGGAGAACTGATCGTTCGCTCGTTGCAGTACGAACTCGTACGGTGGCGCAAACTTTCGCGAAATCCAGTAACCGAAGCGAATGTCGTTGGAGGAGTAGACGAGGTACTTACGCTTGGCAATGCCGGCGAGAATCGCATCGGCCACCACCGACGGTTCGACGGCACGCTTCTCGAACCGGTGCTGCAGCTTCTGCACGCGAGGATCGTCTCGATCGATGCCGGCTATCTGCAGTGTCTGCACCAGACCGGTCTTGACGCCACCGGGCACGACGAGGCTGACGCCGATTCCGTGGCGCTTGAGGTCGTATCGAAGAACTTCGGACACGCCACGAAGGCCGTACTTGCTGGCGCTGTATGCAGCGTGCCAGGGCAGAGGGATCAATCCCGCCGCGGACGAGACGTTGACCAGATGCCCACCGCGGCCCGCCTCGATCATCGGCGGCATGAATTTCTCGATGACGTGGATGGGACCCATGAGGTTGACGTCGACCATCGACTTCCAATGCCGATGTTCCAGATTCTCCACAGTGCCCCACGCCGAGATGCCCGCGACGTTCATCACAACGTCCAGGCTGCCGAACTCGGCGTGAATATCATCTGCGAAGGCGGTCACCGCGTCGAAGTCGGAGACGTCGAACGGTAAGGAGTGACTCACCGTTCCGCCCGCACGCCCGACCAGGTCGACGGTCTGGGCAAGCCCGGAGGCATTGATATCGGTGAGGAACAGTTCTGCTCCCACGGCCGCAGCCGCGATGGCCGTCGCCCGGCCGATTCCGCTGCCCGCTCCCGTGATCAACGTCTTCTTGCCGCGCAGATCGTATGTAGCCATCGAAGCTTGTTCCCCCACCGGTTGCCACGTGTCAGGTCCATTCCGACCCTACGCGGTGACGACCGACAGGGCCGTCACAATCTTTGCGACATCTCGTCTCGGTAATCGGCGACGGTGCTTTCGATACGCGTCGCCTCGTCGTCGGCACCTCGTTTTCGCGCATCGTCCGCGCGGTGCTGCAAGGTGCCGATTGCTTTCCGTAGCTCAGTGTCCGACATCCTGTGTTCCATGTCACACAGTGTGCGCCTCACGCCGGCGTGCAGCAAGCACCCCGGGCGAGAAGGAAAGTCAGACGGTGACCGAGCTCGAGTCGATGTTCTCGCGCACGAAGCTCGAGAGGCTGCGAGCTGCGAATTCACGGAAGTAGGCCAGCTTGTCGGCGGGCACCAACGATGGCAGCACGGTGTTCCACACCTTCTCCATACGCGACGGCGCATCCCCCAGACGCGACTGCGCCTCGGACACCATCAGTACTCCGGCCAGCATTTCGCACACCAGCAGTGCCGCGTTTCCGGCGTCCAGGTGGTGGGCGACGTCGCCGTGCTCGATGGCCCGTTCGAATAGGTGCTCGAAGATGTTGCCCCACGTGCCGAACACGCTTCCGCGAGCGGTATCGGACCCGTCGATCTCCATCTGCAACCGGTACATCACACGAACGAGCGGATCCGACGCTGCCAGTTCGAGAACCGAGTACGAGATTCCGATGACGGACTCGAGGGCTGGGCTGCGGCTGTCCACCAGCCCCGCGCAGGCCGTGGACACGCGCTCGTGACCTTCGTCGACGATGGCGCGAGCGAGTTCTTCCTTGGACGCGAAATGGAAGTACAGCGCGCCCTTGGTCACGCCGGACTGCGCCGACACCTGACTCAGCGTGGCATTGGCATGCCCGACGTCGAGGAAGAGATCTGCTGCAGCGCGCAGCGCCGCCGCGCGAGTGGCTTCTGCCCTGAGTTGTCTCACCATGTTGCTACACCCCTGCTCAGTCGATCGTGCGATGACATCGACACCTTGTGGTCCGCGCTGGCTCCCGGGTGCTGAACCCACGAACTCGAATTCACGTTCCCTATACGGGCTTGTCAGCGCTTGCCAATAGTAACCGGTTCGTCGGCGATTTTGTGATTCGAAAGTGACAAAAACATGAAGAAGACCTCGTTTACAAAACGATCGAAACGAAAAGTTCCACTTCTCCAGCATTCGTAACGACTTCTACTTCCTCGGCGTAAGCACGGAATAGCGTCCCGGATCGAACGCACTCGTCGACTTGCGCCCAGACGTCTTCGATCGGATCCGCGAGACCACCACTGGGCACGAACACTGCAAACACACCAGTCGGTATGGATACGAACACATCTCCCACAGCGACGTCACTCGGCGAGTCCAGCGGGACACCGACGAGTGCATTGACGGTGCCGTGCGCATCGGGGACATACACGGTGGTCACCTCCGTGGCGTCGATGTTCTTCTCGCGCACACGATCTCGGAGGAATCCCATCCATTCGCTGCAACTGGCCTCGGCACCGGGCTCCACCCGCGGTGCCACCAACCCACCGAACAATTCGGCACTGCGCGCGGTGATCCGAAAGCTCATCACGAACCGCCGGGCTGCGTGATGGCCAAATACAGGTCGACTTTGTAGGCGTGCGGGTAGCACTCGTAATCACCGGTGAACGATCGCACTATCTCCCCGTTCTCCTCGGCGTGATCGATCTGATTCCACAATCGAGTGAGAACGTCGGGAAAATAACCCACCGCGGAGAATCGGGCATATTTTGCAGACGGCACTTTTGCGATCAAATGCCCACGCGTCACCTGCCCGAGCGACGAGCACTGGTAACCGACTATCTGTGTATTGTACGATCCGATTCCAGGGGCGAAGTCCGTGTAGATCGACGCGAGCGGTCCGGCAGTCTCCTGATTGAGCACTGCGGACCACGCCTGGTTGAGGGCAGGATCGTTCAACCGCCCGAGTGCTCGTTTGGGACTGCGAACGGGGAGACCGGCGACCCACGTTTCGGGGAGGTCGACGATCTCGAACGACATTCACACTCCGTATGGAAGTTGCAGGGGCAGATCCAGCGCTCGGATCGTCGGTTCACGATATAACCCGTCAATCTACCGGGCCGACCGGTACGCAGATGATCGTTTGTTCAACAGGATGTGTCACCGGGCGTTGTCCCCGCGCATTGTCACCGACGACGCGACATCACCGACCGATTGCGTCGAGCACCAATCCCGCCATCGCAGCGCTGCCCAGCGGGGTCGGATGCAAGAACGGTGTCGGACCGAACGTCATCGAGCCCGTGAACCAGCGCTCGGAAATCGGTGCGCATGCGTCGTGGCCGACGGCCGGCCCCGCCACATCGACGAACGTCGCCCCATGCCTGACGGCACTGTCTCGAAGCACGGAATCGAACCGGACGAAGAAATCCTGCACGAACGCCGCGTCGGCACCGTGCAGATTCGAGTCCGGGAAACAGCCCTGATGGTCGAAGTAACCACCGTGACCGACCAGCACGACGACGGCGAGTGGTGAACGCTGCGTAATGGCGTCGAGTACCCCGTCCAACACCGGCCCCAGCTGCCCGAGCCTCTGATCGATCTCCTGGAGGACCACGGGGTTGTTCCGGCACCGAGGATCTTCCTGCGGCACAGGTTGCAGGCACGGCCCGATCAACTGCGCCCAATTCAGGTCGTTGCCGCCTATCGAGAGGGTCACCAGCGTCGTATGAGGCCGCAGCGCATCGATCTGAACCGGGACACGATGAGGCAGTGGCGTGTACGTGCTCTGCGGCGTGGACACGACGTGTGCGCTCGTCGCCCCACTGCACGCCACGCTGGCGAAGGACACAGGGTGCAGTGCGCTCGCGATCATGGCCGGATACGCCGCGTCGGATCGTCCACAACCGTCTCCGCCGGCATAGGACAACCACGCGGGCCCGGCAGCCCTGGAGTCGCCCAGAGCGACGTAGTGGACGGGGTTGTCGACGACGACGTCCGCCGACGCTGTCCCGACGAGCTGTCCCGTCAGCAGAGACACGGCAAGACCGACGACGAACGTCCGAACATCGAAGCGCACGACACGCCCCCGCCTGCTACACGGCCGCCCGACCGGCCCACCCCGACTCGACTCTCGGATGCCCGCGGGTCGAAGAACTACGAGACAGTAACACCGCGTCGGCGATCACGCGGGCCTGTATCGGAACCGTGGGACCGGTTCCGGGGGCGGCAGCAGATACAAGGAGTAGATCGGCGCTACCGATCGGACAATTGTCGCGTACCGCTCGAATCAGCCGTGAATTTACTCGGCCGACGCCGTGGTGGCATATTCGCCATCGCGAACAGGTGACGAATATTGTTGCGATGTCACGCCCTCGTTCGAATGCGACACCGGCAGAATTCGCGACTCGCATCCGGACAAAATTCGAGTCAACGGCCAATGCACGGTATGCAGAATCATGTCCGCGATCAACAGTCGACGCAGCGCCTTGTTCGCCAAATCGTGGTGGGCCCATGTTCGGTAGGAACTCAGCACATAATGACGATATTCGAGGGGCGGAGTCAGCAGCCGCCGACCGGACACCTCGACGCACATCGTTTTGATCAGAGCGATCTGTAGACCGACGCGGTACAGGCACAGCGAGAGATCGATATCCTCGTGCAGGTCGGTACGCAGACTCACGCGGTCGCGGGCGGCTTCCCAAGCGGAGCGGCGAATGGCGAAGTTGTTACCCGAGGCCGCCGAGACCCGTAACTCGTCGGGTTTGCGCTTGGTGGAGTAGTCCACGTACGCGCCGTACGGTGCAGCCCACGGGGAGTCGTACAGGTAGATCGGCCCGGTCACCGCCGCGTAGTCCAGTCTGCGGTCGAAGAAATCCAGAATCGACTCGGCCCAATCCGGAGCTACCCGAGTGTCCGCATCGATACGTCCGATGATGGATCCTTCGGCCCGATCGAAACCGGCGTTGCGCGCATGAACGACGCCTCGCTTCGACTCCCGGACCAGAACTATCTCCGGAAACCGTCGGCTGTAGCTCGCTACCACGCCGGCGGTATCGTCGGTGGAATTGTTGTCCACCACGATTATTTCGTGAATGTGTTCACGTTGCGCCAATAAAGCGTCCAGGCATCCACCCAAATGCGCCTGTTCGTCGAATGCGGGCACAACAACAGAAAGAGTGTTCACAACGCCAACCCCTGACACCTTTTTGGCAATGCGTAGCTCGACAATTTCCGAAGCGTATGCAAAGAGTGCCGAGCCTCTGACGCTGATGATGCTACATCATCAATTAGACGAAATAAGTCGTCCAATTTCGGATCGATAATAGTCTTTTGTCGATATCGGCAAGTGCTTTATCGATCGTTCGTCAGAGTATTGCTCTCGAAATCAGGCGTCGCGCCCGCTATGGCTCGCGCGTCGGGTAGATCGTTCAACTCCCGGCGACGAGCGGCTGGGCTGCCGACGTACACCGCGTCCGGTTCGCAATCCTTGGTCACCAACGAGTTCGCCCCGATGATGCATCCCTCACCGATGCGGACCCCGGGCATGATCACCACACCGGACCCGATCCACGTGCCTCGCCCGATGGTGACCGACTCGCCCCTCAGCAAGCCTGCCCGTCGCCACGACGGTCCGACGTCATGGGTACTGGTGATGATCCGAACGTGGTCCGCCAGGAACACATCGTCACCGATCACGATGTCGGCAACAGTGTCGAAGTGGCACCCGAAATTCACGAAGACCCCGGTGCCCATCCGTACCGACCCGCGACCCTGGATCATCGCGCCGCCGTATATCAAGCACGGCCCGTCCGTCCGGACCCCCGCCGGCCGCAGCAAGGTCGCCCGCAGAACCGCCGGAACGAACGGCAGGTTCGCCACCGACACGAGGGTTGCCTGACGCATTTGAAAGAGGGCCCACTTGACGTTCGATGAGTCGCTCGCCCAGGTCGGGATCAGGGAGCGCAGGTTCACGCGGCCTCTCGCATCCGTTCGTCGGACAGCGCACGGTCGTCGACGGGCAGTGCGCGCGAGGGCACCGCCGAGAACATTCTCGAGATGGGCCAGCGCAGCGTGTGCAGGAGCCAATCCATCGCAACGATCCGGGCCAGCTTGGCCGATGCGAGCCCATGCTCCTTGTAGGAACGGTAGCCCGCGATCGCGTAGTTCACGTACTTCACCGGAGACGTAGCCGATCGCCGGCCGGATACCGCAGCCTTCATACGGCCGTTCAGAGCAAGCGGCAACTTCTGGCCGACCAACGACAAGCACAGATCGATGTCCTCGTGCACGCAGGTCTTGTCGCTGACCACATCCCGAACCTGGTGCCAGGCAGATGCGCGGATCGCGAAATTGTTGCCCGATACCGCCAAGGCGCTGCGCACCGACGGGTCACGCTGCTCCGCTCGTGCATGTTGCCACGCCAGAGGCCGGGCCCACGGCGACTCGTACAAGTAGGTTCGCCCGCCCGCTGCCGCAACCGTGGAGTGCTCTCCGAAGAATTCGATGATGGAGCGGGCCCACCCGGGCCGGACGCGCGTATCGGCGTCTATGCGCCCGATGATGGACGACTGCACGAGATCGAAGCCTGTGTTCCGGGCATGCACGACGCCCCGATTCGGCTCGTGCACCAACTGGACCTTGTCATTGACCTCGCACAGGGTCTCGACCAGATCGAGCGTCCCGTCGGTCGAGCCGTTGTCCACCACGACGATACGGTCTATGTAGTTTCCCTGATCGAGCAGCAAATTCAAGCATTCGCCGATGTGGTCGACCTCGTCGAGCACCGGAATTACCACACTGAGAGTGTTCATTTCGATCCCCTGATTGAATTCGACACCTACCGAACGCGCAGGCACGCGTATAAAGATACGACATCAGCC
Organism: Rhodococcus sp. NKCM2511; assembly: GCF_014905595.1. Classification (NCBI taxonomy): domain Bacteria; kingdom Bacillati; phylum Actinomycetota; class Actinomycetes; order Mycobacteriales; family Nocardiaceae; genus Rhodococcus; species Rhodococcus sp. NKCM2511. The sequence goes on from NZ_BNHJ02000001.1 coordinate 1,557,259, forward strand.
ACGCGAACACTAAAGTCAGCCGAAGAAGCAGCCCCAGCTCAGAGCACCGAAAACTGCAACGTGACGCGGTTACAGGCGCTAAGCAATCCAAAAGACCGTTTCAAGTCAATGGTGCTCATAAGACGTTCGAAAGAATTCGATTCTCGTTAATGATCGAATGTTGTCCGAATACGCCATATTGCCGGAAATGCCTCAGCTCACGCGACGACGTATGAGGCCGATGGATATCGATCGTGATCGTCGTAAATACGACACGGCCTGTCGCCAGTGTCTTCGGCGGATCGCCGTGTCCACTGCCGCAACCACACCATCGTCGGTCACGCCTGCCTCTTCCATGGCAGCAAGCCCGTTTCGCAGGTGGTGGCACTGACGGTTCGTCAACGTCAAGGACCTGACCGCATGGAGATCGATGGGTCCAGGAAGGGCCTCGCTCTCCGCACCTGCAGCGGCCAACCCGATCTTCGTCCTGATGCACTTGAAGCACACTCCGCAGTTGAATCGACCGTCGCGATTCTCCCAGCACACCCGTAGATGCTTCATCGCCGTCTCGTCCAGACCTATCCGCCGGAGCTTGCCGAGCCGATTCACCTCCAACTCGTGGTGATCGAACGTGACACTGCTACTCGACCAGAGCGGGTCCAGATCGGGATGGGAACCCCACGGCAGCAGATCCCAGCGACTGTTGGACGACGGAATCATGACGGTGCTCAGGTGACCGGACAACGCCAGCCCGACATGGGCCAAGGCGGCTCCGTGAAGGTCGTATCCCCAATCGAGCGGCAACCGGTCTCCGAACGCCGACCTCAACGTGGTCTTGACCTCGATCAGCGGCTTGCCGAGCTCCGCGGCCGCGTCTCGGGCACTGGCCAGTGCTCGACCCGCCAATTCCTCGTTCCCGGCGGAGATGTCGAAACCGTGAACAAATATCAAATGGGTGATGCGATCGGATTCGGTGATTGCCGAATAGAAGCTGTCCACGCCTCCACTGAAGAAGCAACCCACCCCTCGGCCGTCGGACAATGCGTCGGAAGGGTCAGCCGATACCGATATCCCATGAAACCGTCTGGGATACCAGTCGAGAAACACTCTCTGCGCCTCGGGAGCGCCTCGAAGTGCCATCGAATCCACCGGGCTGTCGAAAGCGATACTCCAGTTCTTTCGCATTCCCGCTACCAGCATCGGCGGAAGCCACGGAGTCGCCGAATGGTCCAACTCGTAATTCGACGCGGTGGTCACCACAGCCTCTTTGCCGAGAGGCGTCACTATCCGGGCCGCAATTCGATGAGCCTCGGTGTCCTCGACATGCACGGTCATCTGGCTGGTCACCGTATGAAGTGTGACACATGCGCTGGCGACGTAACGCCGCACCGACAACTTACGGAACCGGCTGGTCGGTAGGGTCGGATGTGTGCACACGGTCAGGATCGAGACTGCCCTGTACGACGACGTCGAACTGGTCTATCAGAACGACTTCGTGGCCGGCTCCTACCTGTCGACGCCATCCAGCCGCGTCACGTTCGTCCGCACCGGACCGCAGACCGCGGAAAGAACTCCCCTGGGCACCCGACGGTCGACAGATATTCGCGCGACGGTCGGCGGTGACCCGATTGCGGTGCAACTGGGGTCCGCACGAGTAATGAAACGCTCGTATCGAGTACGTCTGGCCTATCGAGACCGGGTAGTGGTACTTGCCGCGAAAGATCTCGAGTCCAGCGCACTGATCCGCGGCGACAGGGACAACGGCAACGACTCTTTCGGCGACCTCACTCGCGAGTACGACGGCGGGGTGAGCGCGTTCTGGGGCCTACCGTTCACGTTCTTGCGCGCGAAGCTCGAACCGCCGACGCCAACGGCGGACGAAGTGTTGGTCGGCATGACCGCCGCAGCGGCATTCGGCACCGGCGGACTGTCCGTCACCACGATCGCAATGAGTGCGCTGAGCTCTGTATTGCCTTGATTCACAACGAAAGCCGCCACTCGAGGTGAGTGGCGGCTTTCGTTTCGGGTGGAGCTGAGGGGAATCGAACCCCTGACCTTCTCGATGCGAACGAGACGCGCTACCAACTGCGCCACAGCCCCGTTTGCCGTCGTCTCGACCGGCTGGGCAACTCTAGCAAAGCCCCTCGGGACCGCTGTTACGCGCCCTGTGCCCGACGGAAATCGCCGTCATCGTCGCGGCGTGCCTGGAACGGCTCCTCGTAATGATCGAGATGCTCGAACTCCGGATCCTCGTCGTCGATCTCGAGCACCACAGCTCCGGGTCGACGCAGACGCTGCGGCACGAGTTCGAGCTCTTCGTCGGTCTCCGATTCCACACCGAGGCGCGAGCGACCCATGCGGGTGAGTCGTCGTCGACGAATCTCTTCTTCGATCTGCACCTGCCTGCGCAGGTAGTACAGGTACCCGACGAGGACTGCGACGGACAACCCGCACAGCCACCACACCGTCGGGGAGATGATGAACGCCAGTGCCGCGGTCGTGATAGCGGCGAACACCAAGCCGAGAACCGCGCGCTGACGGAAGGCGTATCGGGCGGCCCGGGCGATGGCGTCGGCCTCGGGATCGAATCCGCCGCGGCCGCGTCGGCGAGGCACGAAGTCGTCGTCGACGACTCCCGGCTCGTGTGCGGGAGAGCTCGCGCGAGGTGCGTCGTGGACCGGTTCGTCGTGTTCGAGGTCGTTTTCTTCTTCAGCGTGAGTGTCCATGGGGTCCTCCGCGGTACCGGGTAGATCGGGTGAGTCCGAACGAATCGACGCGAATTTCGGGCCGAAGATCTCGCTGGCGGGCGCGGAGACCCGCAGGTCGTCCTCCGGCCGCCAGTCGGGATCACTGCGGTGGCCGGTCGCGGGGCCGCGCTGCTTGCGCTTGGTGCCACCCCGATGCAACACGCGCGTGGCGAGTGCTGCGTCCGTGGTCTGCATGATCTGCGGACGCTTGGTCATCAGCATGGGAAGAAGAACGAAGAGCCAGACGGCCACGAGACCGATCCAGATGATCGAGTTCGGCATCGGCGATGTTCTCCTTCCTCAGGCGACAGCGACAGTCGAGACGCCCTCAGGTTATGTGGAGCAGGTGCGAGAACCCCGCAGACGCGCCGACTCGAATTACACTCCTGTCACTTTGACAACATCTGCAACCGAACACTGTGGAGTGAGCGCTATGCCCACGCAGCCCTGCCCGCGCGGACCAATCGATCGACGACCGAACCCTGCACCTCTCCCGAGGTGATCGCGACGAGTTTGTGGTCGCGCCACTCGCCGTCGACGTCGAGGTACTTGTAGAGCAGGCCCTCTTCGCGGAAACCGACGTTGCGCAGCACGGCCTGGCTGGCGAGGTTCTCCGGACGCACCGTTGCCTCGACGCGGTGCAACCCGACCGGTCCGAAACAATGATCGAGTCCGAGCGCCAGCGCCGCGGTGGCGACGCCTTTGCCGTTGACTTCCTTGGACACCCAGTACCCGATCCACGCCGACCGGAGCGCGCCGCGCACGATGTTTCCGGTGGTGATCTGCCCGCAGAATTCGCCGTCGACCTCGATCACCATAGGCAGCATGTGTCCCTTGCGTGCCTCGGACTTCAGGCCCGAGCACAGTGTGGGCCACGAGGAGATGTGGTGTCGGGAATTCCAACTGCCCTCACCGCTCGGCTCCCACGGCTCGAGGTGTGCGCGGTCCTGGGTGCGGATTCGACTCCAGGAGGCTGCGTCGCGCATGCGGACGGGCCGGACGGTCACCGTTCCCCCGGCCACTCGCACTGGACCCAATTTCGCCGGCCAACCCGGGTGGCTCGACCACGTTCGCGGCATCAGTCGATCGTATGCGCTGCGCGTGTGAGCGCGTGCGTCAGCCGCGCTGAGCGAGGAACGAGACCTTCACTTCTTCGCCGGTGCGGATCTCGGTGACGTCGGGATCGATCACGACCAGGCAGTTCGCCTCCGCGAGTGTCGCGAGCAGATGCGACGACGAGCCCGGTGCACCGCCGAGAGCCTGGACGAGATATTCGCCGGTGCCCTCGTCGCGCATCAGCTGTCCTCGCAGGAATCCCTTGCGGTCCTCGATCGATGTGATGGGTGCGACGGTCCGCGCGGTGACGGTCCGGCGCAGCGGCTGGCGACGGCCGAGTGCAATGCGAATGAGCGGACGGACCATCACCTCGAACACCACGAGCGCGCTGACGGGGTTGGCAGGCAACAGGAACGTGGGCACCTCGTCGCGTCCGAGCTGACCGAATCCCTGCACCGAGCCAGGGTGCATGGCTACCCGCTCGACTTCCATGTCGCCGAGTTCGCCCAGAGCCTCACGGACGCCATCGGACGCACCTCCGCCGACCGCGCCTGCGATGACGACGATCTCGGAGCGGATCAACTGGCCTTCGACCACTTCACGCAGTCGCTTGGGGTCGGTGCTCACGATGCCGACGCGGTTCACGTCGGCTCCGGCATCGCGCGCTGCAGCAGCGAGCGCGTAGGAGTTGACGTCGTACACCTGGCCGGGCCCGGGAGTCCGATCGGTATCGACCAGTTCCCCGCCCACCGAGATGACGGACAATCGCGGACGCGGATGCACCAGCACCTTGTCGCGTCCGACGGCGGCCAACAAGCCGACCTGCGCGGCACCGATGATCGTTCCCGCCCGCACGGCGACGTCGCCGGGTTGGACGTCGTCGCCGATCTTGCGCACATAGTCGCCCGAGCGCACCGGACGGAACACCTTGACCCGGGCGCGGCCGTTGTCGGTGCGATCCAGCGGCAGGACCGCGTCGGCCAACGTGGGCAGCGGCGCGCCGGTATCGACCCGCACGGCCTGACGCGGCTGCAGCCGGATGGGCTGACGCGAACCCGCGGAGACCTCGCCGACGACGGGCAGCGTCAGGTCGATGCGCTCGTCTTCCTCGTTACGCAGGTCGGTACCTGCGGAAGCGACGTCGACACTGCGTACGGCGTAACCGTCGATCGCGGCTTGGTCGAAGCCGGGAAGGGGACGCTCGGTGACCACTTCCTCGGCGCAGAGCAGACCCTGCGCTTCCGAGATGGCGACCCGAACAGGCCGTGGAGCCACCGCCGCTGCGGTCACCCTGGTCTGTTGATCTTCGACCGAGCGCATCTGGCCCTTCCTCTATGGCATCGACCCGCGATGCTATTCGTACGTCGTCAGTTCCGGTGCCCAGCTGTCGCTCAAGCGTTCGTTCAGCCATTCACGCAGCGCGGGACCGTAGTCGTCGCGCTGCAAAGCAAAGTCAACCGCAGCGCGTAGGTATCCCCCGGGATTTCCGAGGTCGTGTCTCGATCCACGATGCACGACCACGTGAACGGGATGGCCCTCCTCGATCAGAAGTGCGATGGCGTCGGTCAGCTGCAATTCGCCGCCGGCACCGGGCTCGATCCGTCGCAACGCGTCGAAGATCGCGCGGTCGAGCAGATAGCGGCCCGCGGCAGCCAAGTTGGACGGTGCCTCTTCCTTCTTCGGCTTTTCGACCATGCCGGTGACTTTGAGGACGTTCGGATTGACGGCATCGGGCACGATTTCGACGGAGAAGACGCCGTAGGACGAGACCTTGTCGTCGGGAACCTCGATGGCGCACAGCACCGAGCCGCCGCGCTTGGCGCGCACCCGGGCCATGACGTCCAGCACACCACGCGGCATCACCAGATCGTCGGGCAGCAGCACCGCGACCGAATCCTCGTCGTCGTCGAGTGCTTCCTCGGCACATGCGACGGCGTGGCCGAGTCCGAGCGGTTCGTGCTGAATGACCGATTGCACGTCCAGAAGCTTGGGGGCGACGCGTACCTTCTCGAGCATTTCGAGCTTTCCGCTCGCTTCGAGCTTCTTTTCCAGAACGAGGTCCTCGACGAAGTGGGCGACGACGCCGTCCTTGCCGGGAGAGGTGACGATGACCAACCGTTGTGCACCGGAATCTGCCGCTTCTCCGGCGACGAGTTCGATACCGGGAGTGTCGACGACCGGAAGTAGTTCCTTCGGAACGGTTTTCGTGGCCGGCAGGAACCGGGTACCCATGCCTGCGGCGGGGACGATGGCCGTGCGGAAGTGCACAGGCGTGGCGGCGGTCGTCGCTGAAGCGGCTTCTGTCATGGTGCTCACCCTATCCGTGGTTTCTGGAGATTGGCTCGGCGTGTGCCCCGTTCGACCCCCGAGTGCATATCGTTGAACGACAGCACGAGAGGGAGAGTGAACCGTTGTGAGCGTTCCCGAATTTTCGGAGAACACGCCGAAGGATCTGTGGCGGGAGCATGTCCTCGCCGAACGCCGACTGCTCGACGATGCGCAACGCGCGATGGAGTCCTCCGCACTCTGCCATGCCGTCGGCGAATTGGCGGCCGAACACTCGGTCGTGGCGGCGTACGTTCCGATCGGCCGGGAGCCGGGGTCGATCGAGATGCTCGACGCGATGGCCGCGGCCGGAGCCACGGTTCTGCTGCCGAGTGCCCATGAGCCGGGGCCGCTGAAGTGGGCGCGTTACGCGGGTCGCGATGCGTTGGTGCGGGCACCGTACGGGCTGCTCGAGCCGTCGGGTCCACTACTCGAGCCCGACGCCGTCGGGCAATGCTCGGTGGTGCTGCTACCTGCGCTGGCCGTCGATCGCCGCGGTGTCCGGCTGGGCCGCGGAGCCGGGTTCTACGACCGGACTCTCGACCTGTGCGGTCCCGAGGCCATGCTGGTCGCCATCGTGCGCGACGAGGAGCTGTTCTCCCGGCTACCGGCCGAACCGCACGACCGCCGCGTGACGCACGCGCTGACTCCCGGGGGCGGGCTCGTACGCTTGAGTACGGAATAACGCTACGATTCGATTCGTTGGCACTCCTGACTGTAGAGTGCTAATGCTCTCCCCAGTTTCGACGAACAGACAAGACACCGGCGGTGTTCGGCCTCGGCCAGCAGAGCGCGAACCTCCTCGGTGACCAGCGCGGAGGAAACACGATGCCCACCTACTCATACGCCTGCACCGAGTGCGACAACCGCTTCGACATCGTCCAGTCCTTCACCGACGACACGTTGACGGTATGCCCGGCATGCTCCGGCAAGCTCCGCAAGTTGTTCAATTCGGTCGGCATCGTCTTCAAGGGCAGCGGCTTCTACCGCACCGACAGTCGGGGCAACTCCGGCACCGCCAGCGAAGGCGCGAGCGAGAAGAAGTCCGACGCCGCGGCCACGAAGTCGGAGACCAAGAGCGACTCGAAGCCGGCCGAGAAGAAGTCGTCGGATTCGTCCTCGTCGAGCAGCTCCTCCTCGTCCTCCTCCACGAAAGCTGCTGCCAGCCAGTAGTTTTCGGATCCATCCACAGGCCGGTCTGTTATCCACAGGCCGGCCTTTTCGGTCTATTCAGGCCAGTTGGGACCGCTACCGTTCCGGTCATGGCTGCCCGCAAGAACCGACTGGACTCGACGCTGCTCGACCGCTTCGCTCAGCGTCCCGCGTGGGTGGGATCGGTGAAAGTTCGACGCATCGCAGCGGGCATTCTGGTGGCCGTCGCAGTCCTGCTGTTCGTCGACGACGCCGCAGGCGACGATCGCGTCCGCGTCGTCACGGCCGGCCGCGACCTGACGCCGGGAACGATACTGACGCCGGCCGATGTTGCCGTCGCCGAATGGGATTCGGCCACGGTGCCCAACGGCGCAGTGCTCGATTCCGCCGACGTGGACGGACGGACACTGACCGGACCGGTTCGAGCAGGCGAATTGCTCACCGACGTCCGGCTGTTGGGCTCGCGAACAGCCTCCGCGGCGCTGGGGGCCGAGGCACGCGTCGTACCGGTCCATCTCGCCGATGCGGGCGTGACCGACCTACTCAGAGAAGGCGATCGGGTGGACGTCCTGACCGTCGAGACTCAGGAGAATCCCGACGCCCCACCTGCGGCTCGGATACTGGCATCGGGGGCGATGGTGGTGCTCGTCTCCGCCGAGGCCGGTGGAGGTCGGCAACGAGATCGGGTGGTGCTGCTCGCCCTACCGACCGAGGATGCGACGACGGTGGCAGCCGCGTCGCTGGTGAGCGCTTTGACGGTGACATTGCATTGAGCCGGTGCCCGGGCGGTTCACGGAGTCCGAAGTCGATCGATCTGGGTTAACGTCTGGCGAGACCGAAACATACCAAGAGATCGGAGAGCGGCTCATGCTGAAGGGATTCAAGGACTTTTTGTTGCGAGGCAACGTGGTCGACCTCGCGGTCGCTGTCGTCGTCGGCGCAGCATTCACTGCGATCGTCACGGCGTTCACCACGAACATCATCAACCCGTTGGTCGCCGCTGTCGGTGGCAGCAACGAACTCGGGTGGGGAATCAAGATCCTCAGTAGTAACGACGCCACGTTCATCAATATCGGCGCGGTCATCACGGCGATCATCAACTTCATCATCATCGCCGCGGTCGTGTACTTCGTGCTGATCCTGCCGGTGAACACCGCGAAGAAGCGCTTCGTCAGCCAGCCGGAGAAGGAACTGAGCGACGTCGACGTGCTGGTGCAGATCCGCGACATTCTCGCGGGTGGAACCACTGCAGGACAGAAGCTTTCGACCGCGGCCGACACCACCGGCGGCAGCGGCGAAGCAATCGATTCCTCCTCCCCCGACCTCGGCAAGCACTCGAAGGACTGACACCGGTCTGCTTCAACGAATGAATGCGCCATTCACGCTGTCTGACAGCGTTAATGGCGCATTCATTCGTTGTGGGGCGTGCGACAGGCCGAGAGGGCCCGTCAGGCGATCAGTTGGTGAACGTGGTCAGCGGTAGCTCGTCGAGCGTGATCGAGGTGCCATCCGCCTCGCAGGCGGACTTCACTGCTGCGCCGTTGTCGACGAACGCCTTGCCCGACTCGCTGTCGGGTTCCGACAGTTCGAGCGTGTCAGCCGGAATGGCGTCCGCGAACGTCGTCATCGCGCTGGCGACGTCACCGGACGCGGTGCCGGACAGTGACTTCACCTTGTCGACGGCCGCCTGCTTGTCCGCAGTCCACTGCTCGATGTTGGCTGCCGACCCCGGGCCCGCCTTCACCAGACCGACGAACGCATTGTGGTCGGCGGCGAAAGAGTTGCACACGTCGGTGTTCTGATCGGTGGCTGCCGAGTCGTCACCACCACTGCAACCGGTGAGCAACCCGAGAGCAACGACGGCTCCGGCGGCGAACACTGTGAAACGGGCTTTCGGGTAAGTCACTGCTTCTGCGCCTCTCTACATGTCGAACTGCGTTCGAGCCGAACATAGTTCAGGCCCGCACGGAGAATCCGTGCGGGCCTGAACCGGAAGAACTAGGAAACCAGAATCAACCGATCGAGATCAGTTGAGGCGAGTTGCCGGGCCGTACGTGGTGATCGAGTCACCCTTTGCGCTGAGCAGGGTGACGTACGGACGAACCGTGACGTTGCCCAGGATGCCCGTAGCGGTGCCGTGGACGCCGGCGAGCTGGATGGAGCCCTGAGCGCCTGCAGCGTCACCCTCGGTCTTGGAGATGTTCGCCTCTTCGTTGAAGGTGGCGATTGCACTCTCGGACTGAACGACGCCGCCGCCGGGAGCGAGATCGATGGTCGCAGTTGCCTGCGGGATCAGCTGAACGCCGACGTCGAGGTTGGACTTGCTCTCTGCAACGCCTGTCAGCGGGACGTCAGCGAGACCCTCGAGAGCGCCCGTGGGGTCGAGCAGGTCGCCCGCAGTCGTCGCGAGCGTTCCGGTGGTCGTGTTCTTCGAGCCGATGCCGAAGTTGGCCGAAGGCGAAGCCCACTCGACCGACACGCCGCCATCGAGGCTCAACGGGTAGCCGATCTGCAGGCCGGCGGTGAGGGTGCCCTCGAAGTCGTCAGCCGTGGGTCCCTGAACGTCGAAGGATGCGCGGCCGTCGTAGAACCACTCACGGGTGAGCGGGTTTCCGTCGAGAGGCGCAACGCCGCTGACGAAGGAGTCGGACAGCGTCAACGTCACGGTGTTGCCATCGGCGTCGACGATGGACTTCGCGCTGTCGACAGCGGCAGAAGCGGTCCCGGTACCGAGCACCAGGCCGACTACCGAAGCGCTGGCAGCAACTGCGACGCTCATGGACTTGAGTCCCCGGCTGCGCCGCGACTTCTGGATCTCCGTCATTTATTCCTCATCATGTTCAGTCCCAGCGCGGTGTCGCACGGGGAAGCTTGTGGCTTTCACCCTCGAACTGAATCGCACGCGTCAGTGTGTGCGAGCCCGAGCCGGATGGAGCCTGAAGGCCACATCCTCGTTTGTTCAGTTCCGAGATGAAGGGCGCGGCACCGGTTGGTCCCACGCCCTGATCCCTTGGAAGCTGAGGGGAACATTAGAGGAGATGCCTGACCGTGACAATCCCTACGATCGACGCTCAAACGTTGCCATCTCGTGATGTGTTTCGTCGGCGTGAACATCTTTCACACCCGTGTTAGCGATAACCTGCGTCACAGCATCTCCCGAGAAGTCGAAACCGTTACAGGTGCCGATCAGGAGTAAAACGACCCTGATATGGGAAGACGTGACGAGAGCCCTGTCCGGATTGCGCGATAAGCCCGGCCCACACCCGGTCTGTGGTGTCCGTTTTCGGCGGCTTCGCCCAGCGATACCGCCCGGTAGGTCGCTAACGACAGGTAAACGACTAACTAACAGAGCTGTCATTCCAGGCAGCGAAATGTGTTGTGGATCACACTAAAAGTAATGGGGTGGTCGCTGCTGCTTCAACCAATCGACCGACAAAGAGTCGCCATCGGGACCGTCGCCCCGGTCGTCTCCCGTCGCGTCCGGCAACACGTCTCCGAAGATACGAGCGAGCCGGGCCCGTTCTGCTCGGGCCCGGCTCGCTTCGTCGTCCGGTCGATTCTCGATCGGCTCGTCGTTCATCGCAGTGACTACGCGTCCAATCCCGACAGCTCGGCAATGACCTGACTCGCCAGCGGAGTCAGCGTCGCCATGCCGTCACGGATGGCCGCACGGGACGACGCAAGGTTGACCACCAGCGTGCTGCCCGATACTCCGACCAGTCCCCGAGACAGGCCCGCGTCCAACGATCCGGCTGCCAGGCCGGAAGAGCGCAGCGCCTCACTGATTCCCGGTATCTCGCGATCGAGCACCTCGGCCGTGACGTCGGGAGTGACGTCGCGAGGCGAGACACCCGTGCCGCCGACGGACACCACCAGATCGACACCGCCGATCACCGCGGTGTTCAGCGCGTTCCGCACGTCCACTTCGTCGGCCGTCACTGCCACCACACCGTCGACCAAGAATCCGGCCTCGGTCAACAGTTCGGTCACCAGCGGACCCGTCGAATCCTTCTCGTTGCTGTGAGCTGTCCGGTCGTCCACGATGACGACCAACGCGCGGCCGGCCAAGGGTGCGTCGAGTTCCATACCGCTCACCGTAGTAGTAAGGCCCGTACCCGGCTCACGCTGTGCGTAAATAGTTGCAATGGTGCCTTGCCTGCCGGCTTCCCTGAGCATCAGCGACCGCCCGGGAACGACGGGATCTGCAGTGAAGGAACCTGCGCAGCCGGTGCCGCAGCCGGCTCGGCCGTGCCCAGCGTCACGTCGACGGTCTTCTCGCTGCCGCCGTCCGTGTAGGTGATCTTCACCGAATCGCCGGGTGCGTGCGAACGCACGGCGGCGATCAACGCGTCACCACTGGCAACGATCCGATCGTCGACCTTGGTGATGACCGCGCCCTTCGGAATGCCTGCCGACGCAGCCGGGCCACCCTCGGTGACCTCGACGACGGTTGCGCCGTTGGCATCGTCCTTGGACGGCACCTGCACACCGATCATCGCTTGGGTGGCCTTGCCGGTGGTGGTCAGCTCGTCGGCGATCCGCTTGGCCTGATCGACCGGGATCGCGAATCCGAGACCGATCGAGCCGCTCTGTGCGCCGGAGCCCTCACTGCCGCCCAGAGTGGCGATGGCGGTGTTGATGCCGATCAGTTGGCCATCGGTATTGACGAGAGCGCCGCCGGAGTTGCCGGGGTTGATGGCCGCGTCGGTCTGAATGGCGTCGATCACCGAGTTCTGGTTGCCGGACTCACCGGACGTCGATACCGGGCGGTTGAGTGAGGAAACGATGCCGGTGGTGACCGTTCCGGCGAGACCGAGAGGCGAGCCGATGGCGACGACCTGCTGGCCGACCTCGAGGTTGGACGAGCTGCCCAACTCGATCGGGGTCAGATTCGTCTTTCCTTCGGCCTTGATGACGGCCATGTCCGAGACCGAGTCCGCACCGACGATGGTGGCGTCGGCCACCGACCCGTCGGCGAACGCGACGGTCAGTTTGCCGTTGGCCCCTGCGCCGGTGGCGACGTGGTTGTTCGTCAGGATCAGGCCGTCACTGCTGAGGATGACGCCGGAGCCCTCACCTTCCTGCTGTGAGCCCTTCACCTGAATCTGCACGACACTCGGCAGCACCTTGTTCGCGACGGCCTGAACGGAACCGTCGGGGAAGTTGGCGGCCGGTTGCGCGGCGGTGATCGGCGAGTTCAGCGAATTGGTGACACCGGCGTTGTTGCCGTTGGCGTTGTTGGTCGCGATGGCACCGACCGCGCCGCCGATTCCGCCGCCCACGAGGACAAGAGCAATCGCTCCGGCCACCAGAGCGGAACGGCCCGGCCGGGACTTGACGGTGCCCGATGCCGAATGAGGCTGCGGCGCAACCTGTTGGGGCTGCGCATGCTGACCGGGGTTGTGTTGACCGGCCTGCGAGTCGCCGTGCTGACCGTAGGGGCCGTAGCCGGGCTGGTACTGATTCTGCCCGTAGCCCGCGTACTGCTGTGGGTAGCTCTGCTGGGGGTGCGCCTGCTGCGGCGGGAATTGATGCGTCGGATTCTGCTGAGCCGGCTGCTGCTGGGTGGGCTGGTGTTGGGTGGGCTGGTGCTGAGTCGAGGGATCGTGCTCGCCGCCGTGTGAAGCCCGGTCCGCAGGATGATGCTGTGCACCGGCATCCCGTCCGGGCTGTTCTGGTTCGTTACGGTCGTCGCTCATCGCTGTTGCTTCCTTCGATAGAGACCTCGGCTTCGAGGTCGCCCGCCTTCTTGCTACTCACTGTGCAGGGCGGTACTGAGAGCGCGCTGAGACTCGCCTATCAGTTTGCCGAGAGTGTCTCGGGGTCCGCGGCACCCTCACCGGGCAACACGATTCGAATGAGAGCTCCACCCCGCTCGGACACCTCGACGGCAATCGTGCCGCCGTGTTTGACGACCACCTGCCGCACGATGGCAAGTCCCAGACCGGATCCGGGCATGGAACGCGATGCCGTCGAGCGATAGAAGCGCTCGAAGACGAGTTCGCGGTCTTCCTCCGGAATGCCGGGGCCCGCATCGTCCACTGTCAGCTCGAGCAGGCCGTCACCGATCTGCCGCATGGCAACTCGCACTTCTCCGCCACTGGGGCTCCACTTGGCCGCGTTGTCGAGCACATTGAGCACTGCCCTCGACAGGCCCGCCTGATCTCCGTAGACGAACCACGGCATGAGCGTGGCATCGAAGTCGATCTCGTTGCGGCGACGGCGAGCTCGTTCGAGGCTGCGCTCGACGGCATCGGCCAGATCGACCCGCTCGAACACCGTCTCGGGTGCGTCCTCGCGTGCAAGATCCACCAGATCACCTACCAGCGTGGACAATTCCTGAATTTGAGCTACCACGTCGGTTCGCAGCTCGGCCATGTCCTCGTCGGGAATGGACGGTGCACCCGGACGTCCCGCCGCGATCAACAGTTCCATGTTGGTGCGCAGCGACGTCAGCGGCGTGCGAAGTTCGTGCCCGGCGTCGGCGACCAATCTGCTCTGCCTGCCGCGAGATTCGGCCAAGGCTCGGAGCATCGTGTTGAAACTCTCGGTCAATCGGGCCAATTCGTCGTCGCCGGTCACCGGAATCGGCGTCAGATCGTCGGTACGCGCCACCCGCTCTGCGGCCGCGGTCAATCGTGCAATCGGCCGTAACCCGGTGCGCGCCACGGCCATGCCGGCACCCGCCGCCAACACCACACCGCACGCACCGACGACCAGTAGAACCCACGCCAATCGATCCAGCACTTCCCCGGTGGGCAGCAGTCGCTGCGCCACGATCAGGGTGCTGCCGTCCTTGGTGCGCAGCGCGAGCACTCGCTGATCGTCGAGTGTGCGCAGCGACGAGGCCTGCTCTCCGCGCACCACAGCAAGTTCCGAATCGCCGACGGGCACCTTGGGTCCGGGCGGATTGTAACTGGTCATGTCGGGGTAGATCAACGCCACACTGACGTCGGTGCTGTACAACGTGGCACCGGCCACGAACCGTGGGTCGTAGGACACCAGGTCCGATTCCGCCAATGCCGATGCGCGAGAACGCAACTGGGTGTCCACGTCGCCGTACAACGCGCGCGAGACCACGGTGTAGGCCGCAATGGCCATGACGGCCACCGCGATCGCCACGACGGACGCAGCCAACAGCGTCACCCGCCACCGCAACGACACCGATCTCGTCAACGGCGTCGGTGGCCGCATCGGCGGAGGCGGAAGTGCGCCGCCGTCGGGCGTCTTGCGCCCGAACGAACTGCCTATCACGGGGGCGTCTCGCGCAGGACGTATCCGACACCGCGAACGGTATGGATCAGTCGCGACTCCCCTTCGGCCTCGGTCTTGCGCCGCAGATACCCGACGTACACCTCGAGCGCGTTGCCGGAAGTCGGGAAGTCGTAGCCCCAGACCTCTTCGAGAATGCGACTTCTGGTGAGCACTCGGCGCGGATTGGTCATGAGCATCTCGAGCAACGAGAACTCGGTCCTGGTGAGGCTGATCGAACGCTCGCCGCGCGAGACCTCACGGGTGACCGGGTCCAGCGACAGGTCCGCGAACGTCATGGTCTCCGAGTCGATGCCGGCTTCCATAGCTGTGCGCCGCAACAATGCCCGCAGCCGAGCCAGGAGCTCCTCGAGCGCGAACGGCTTGGGCAGGTAGTCGTCTGCACCGGCGTCGAGACCGGCTACGCGCTCGGACACCGAATCACGCGCCGTCAGCACCAGGATCGGCAGGTCGTCGCCCACGCTGCGCAATCGCCGACACACCTCGAGGCCGTCGAGACGCGGCATCATCACATCGAGCACCAACGCATCGGGACGCGCCGCAGCTACCTGTTCCAGGGCATCGAGGCCGTCGACCGCCAGGTCCACGGTGTACCCGTTGAACGTGAGCGACCTGCGCAGCGATTCGCGCACCGCTCGATCGTCGTCGACCACCAGTATCCGCATCGGTACAGTTTGTCCTGGTCGACTGAGACACGGCTGAGAGGGGTGGTCGGTCGGTACGCGCACCGGCAGTCGAAGCTCACAACGTAGGTAGGTTCCGAGCCTGGGGCAGGTTCCATTTACGCCACAGGGCCAGCAATCTCAGGCCGGTCGCCAGTACCGTCCCCGCGACCAACCCGACGTTCTCCGGCAGGGTGAGCGCCTCGGCCACCACGACGGCCGTCGCACCGAGCAGCGCAGGTAGGGCATACAGGTCGCGGTGCAGCAGCAGGGGAACGTCGTTGACGAGGACGTCCCGGATGACGCCACCGGCCACGGCCGTCGTCGTCCCGATCAGCGCTCCCGATAGGGCGCTACCGCCGACACCCAAGGCGATCGTCGCGCCGGTCGACGCGAACAGGCCCATCCCGAACGCGTCGAGCACGAGCACGCCTCGGCGCACCTTGCCCATCTGCCGATGCGCGACGAACACCACCAGCGAGGCGAAGAAGCCGACGGTGACGTTCGGCCAGGTGTCCAGTGACGTCGGTGGATGGATACCGAGCAGCAGATCGCGAACGATGCCGCCCCCGATACCCGTCGTGATTCCGACGACGCAGACCCCGAACAGGTCGAGTCGTCGATGTACGCCGACCAAGGCACCGGACGCCGCGAAGACTGCGATACCGATGTATCCGAGGAGGTCGAGAAGCACCGAACGAGCATGTCATGCGACTGACAGCAGCTTCACAGCAACATCGAAACGGCGTCACAGCCTTCGGGAGCACGGTTGCGTTGTCATACAGGGCCGACGAGTAAGGACGAAGACATGGGCATCGGATTCAAGAAGACGATCGCCACCCTCGCGGTGGCTGGGGCACTCACTCTCGGCGGCGGTGCCATCGCCGACGCAGCGCCCGACCGCGCGACGCTTCCCGCAGTGTCCGGACTGACCGAATCGGACGCGGAGCAGGCATTGTCGGATGCAGGCTTCTCCGACGTGAACAGTGACTACGACCGTCCTGACGCGACGGTTGTCGGAACCAACTTTCAAGCCGGCGACAAGGTCAGTGAGAACGCCTCCCTTCTACTGATAGTCGGTGCCGGCTAAGTCAGCCGAACCGTCCCGTCGTCGTCGACGCGCCAACCGGGGTTGTGGCAGATTTCCCAGATGACTCCGTTGGGGTCGGCGATGTGGGCGTGATAGCCACCGAACGATGTCCGCTCCGGTGCCTTGATCGGTGTCGCGCCGGCCGCGAGAGTGGCCGCGAACATCGCGTCGACGGCCGCCGCGTCGTCGACGTTGTGCGCCAACGTGACCGAGCCGAGATCGTGTTCGCGCGGCGGCCGTCCCAGATCCCCGTCGAACGCGGTGGCGTCGTACAGACCGAGCACCGCACCGGGCCCGATCTGGAAGAACAGAATCTCGCCAGGAACGTCGAGCAACGGCGTCCACCCCAGGCCGTCGCAATAGAACGTTCGAGCGGCATCGAGATCCGCAGTGGCCAGAGTGGTGAAATGAACTTGCTGCTGCATCGCCCCATTGTTTCAGGCGATAGTCTCGGTCGGGTGCCGTCCGGCACATTAGAAGTTCTCGAACCGAGGTGACCCGAAGTGCCGATCGTCGACAATGCCGTCTATGTCGAGGGAAAGCGGACCGCGAATCCGGAGAGTCTCGACATCACGTTCGAGTGCATGCGTGACCGCCACGGTATGGCGTGGATCGGCCTGTACCGTCCCGAGATCAGCGAAATCAACGCAGTAGCAACGGAATTCGGGCTGCACCGACTCGCCGTCGAGGATGCCATCGCGGCGCATCAGCGGCCGAAGCTCGAACGCTACGCCGAGCAATTGTTCGTCGTTCTGCGACCCGCGCGGTACATAGACGAGACCGAAAAGGTCGAATTCGGTGAATTGCACATTTTTCTCGGAGCCGATTTCGTCGTCACGATCCGCCACGCCGAATCACCCGAACTCGGTCTCGTCCGACATCGACTGGAGGAATCGCCCGAGTTGCTCGCGCTCGGGCCCGAGGCCATCCTGTACGGAATCCTCGACCAGGTGGTCGACGAGTACGTCCCGGTGGTGAAGGGACTGCAGACCGACATCGACGAAATCGAGGATCAGCTGTTCACCGGCGATCCCAGCGTATCGAGGCGCATCTACTCACTGCTGCGTGAGGTGTCCGAATTCGACCGTGCGGCAAAACCTCTGGTGGAGATGATCGAATCCCTCAAGCGCGGGTCCGACAAGTATCACGTCGATGTCGAGCTGCAACGAAACCTTCGGGACGTGTTGGACCACGCAATTCGCATCTCCGACCGCATCGAATCGTTCCGATCCAACCTGCAGAACGCGATGACGGTGCACTCCACCATGGTGGCGCAGCAGCAGAACGAAGAGATGCGGAACATGACGCAGGTCAGCCTCGAGCAGAACGAACAGGTCAAACGAATCTCGTCCTGGGGCGCAATCCTGTTCGCGCCGTCGCTCATCGCCGCGATCTACGGCATGAACTTCGAGGACATGCCGGAACTGAAGTGGCACTTGGGTTATCCGCTGGCGCTGGTCGCCATGGTGATCTGCTCCAGCGCGCTCTACGTGGTGTTCAAACGTCAGAAGTGGCTGTAGAGCGGCTGCGCCGCACGTGAGTGGAAGTTCGTAGCAGGGGTCGAAGTTCCACTCACATGGGCACTCAGGAGGAACCGAAGATCGGGCCCACCGGGATATCGCGCTCGAAGGTGAGGCGATCGAATTCGTTGCCGTATTCGTCGATCGCTCCGATGGACATCGCGCTGGCCTTGATGCCCGGAATACCCGGCACCACATCGACTCTCACGAACGAGTAGTTCAGGAATCTCACTCGCGACCACGTGATCGACTCCGCCGACTTGGTGCCGTCGGGCGCCCAGACGTAGCTGTTCGGAACAGCCGTGTCCGGCAATTCGTGGCCCCGGTAGCTGACGCCCTCGCCGTCCTGGAACGTGTAACGCGGACGACCACCCCCGCCGACGGTGTAGTACACGGTGCCGTCGGTCTTTCCGCGAACCGTGGCGTTGTCGCCGGCGACCCGCGTCGCACGGTTGGAGCGGATCGGATCGGTGCGCTCGAACACGTGGTTGTGCGCCTGGAGCACCACGTCGACCTCGTACTTGTCGAACAGCGATACCCACGCGTCGCGTACGCCGCCGTCGCTCGCGTGCGTCGAGGTGGTCGAGTAGGCGCAGTGATGGAAGAAGCAGACGATGAAGTCGATGTTCGGGTCCGCCCGATACTTGGCGAGAGTCTGCTCCACCCAGGTGTTCTGGGCTCCGCCGCTGTAGCCGGTGTTGGCTTTGATCTCGTAGCTGACGTCGTTCGCGTCGAGCGAGAGCACCGCGGTGTTGCCGTACACGAACGAATATGCCGACGGGCAGCCTTTCGGCCCGGTGCTCGGTTGATCGAGACGTGCCGCGTGGCCGCCGTATCCGTTGGGGCTGTACAGCGCCTCCATGTCGTGGTTGCCGGTGGCAAACAACCACGGTGTCGTCGACGCGCTGGCCTCGATCGCCTGGAAGTAGCCGTCCCAGACGAAGGGATTGAACTTGTCGAATCCCTTCGGCGGCGTCTTGCCGTGGCCGGCGAACTGCGGTGGCAGACCGGCACCCGACGGGTCCGCGTAGGCGATATCGCCGGCGAGAATGTGGAAGTCCGGACGCGACGCCTCGATCTGGCGATTGATGTTGCGCGCGTGCTTGACCGACGGTTCGTTGTCGGCCTTGTAGTACAGGTCGTCGTAATCACCGGCCACCAGACCGGCTGGCTGCGAAGGGGTTTCGTCGACGCCCTGGTCCCCCATCATGGTGAAGCGGAACGGAGCGATGCGTCCGGTCGGCAGCGCCGGAGATGCGCTGCGGATGTCGCTGACGAAACCGTCCGCGGTACGCCATCGGTAATAGTGCGGCAGCTTGGGCGTCAGATTGTCGACGGGCACGTGCACGTAGTACTGCTCGGCCGACAGGATGCCGCCATCGGTCTGCGGAACCTGGCTGACGAGGTTGCGCACCTCGGCGGAGGTCGTGGCTCCCAACGCAGGCGTCGGGCCGTGATCGAGGAAGACACCGGTGATGCCGGGATTACGGAAAAGCTGAGCGGAGAATCGCAACTGCGTCGCCGGGTCGTTGCCGAAGCCCATGTGTCGACCGGCCACCGCCAGCGGGGCGTCCTGCGCATAGGCGGTGCGCGTGAACGCCGAATTACCGACGCCCACCGCGGCTGCCGTGGCTGCGGCACCGACCAGGAAGTTGCGTCGACTCACCGGGTGCCGCCGCAGGAACGACCGATGCCAGTCGTGTTGCTCGGCCATCGTCATGTTCTCGGCGAGCGTCCCCGGAATTCCGGTCGCGACGGTCTCGCCTGCGGGATTGAGCGTCATGAATCGATGGTGACCGCCGAGCCCCCTCGGACGCTGAACAGCAGAGCACATTGCAGGTGAACAGACGGAGAACAGCGAGGCACAACAGGACGAACGGGGACAATCCCGTCGAGAAGGAAGGCCCCACCGGACCAAGGGCAACGGCGGTTCAGAAAGGCCGCAACCTCACGCAACACTGCGGTAAAGATCGGTAGATATCCAGCCACACGAGCGCCAGTCAGAGCTCTTGAGATATCCGAGTGGATAATCGCGACAATTTGCTTGCCCATTCAGTGGACAACCAGCGCGCCGATGGCCGTACGCACTGCTACTGTGAGCACGAAACTTGAGGTCAGCGCCCGTTGGCTGAAGTTCGACGTGAGTTATACACCTCCGGTGATTGCACGCGCCCCTGTGGCTGCAGCCAGTCAGCGGGAGCCAACAGTTGAAAACCGAGGAGATGTCATGTTGAAGAAGTCGTTGACCGTAGCTGCACTGTCCATTGCCTGTGCGCTCGGATTCGCCCCGCTGGCGCAGGCCGCCGATGTGCCCGATTTCAAGGACAAGATCGAGGGCAAGTCGATCTCCGCCGCGCGAGCAATCATCAAGGACAGCGGCAACCTGATGCTGGTCAAGCTCGACGGCCCCATCAACGATTGCGCACTCGCAGATCGCACAGCAACTGCCCTGCGCTCGGTGTACTTCGCGCCCATCGACCGCAGCAACGTGACCATCACCTTCTCGTGCCCCGAAGAGGAGTGAGTCTTCTCCTCCCCTGAACGACACGAAGGACGCGCACCGAGAGTGATCTCGGTGCGCGTCCTTCGTCGTTCAACAGGGCCCTGCACCCTCAGGTCCCCTTGACGTTGAGAATCTGGCGTAGCTCGTGCTCGACGCTCACCAGGTCGCGGGCGTCCTCCATCACGACATCGATGGACTTGTAGGCGTCGGGAATCTCGTCGATGAAGTCGGCACTGTCCCGGAACTCGATCCCCTTCATCCGCTCCTGCAGGTTCTCGTGGGTGAACCGCTTCCTGGCTTCGGTCCGAGAGAACTGCCGACCGGCACCGTGAGGAGCCGAGCAGAGGCCGGCCTTGGAACCCTTTCCGACCACCACGTACGAGCGCGTTCCCATTGATCCGGGAATGATCGCCTTCACACCCTCGTGTGCGTCCACCGCACCTTTACGGGTGAGCCACACGTCCTTGCCGAAGTGCGTTTCCTTCACCGTGTAATTGTGATGGCAATTGATCCGCTCGACCTCGCGATGGTCGTCCGTTCCCATCCAATCGGCAAACTCCGCGCCGAACCGGTCCATCATCTCGGCCCGGTTCAGGTACGCGAACCGCTGCGCCCACCTCAGATCTCTGATGTACTGCCCGAATTCACGGGAGCTCTCGGGCAGGTACGCCAAGTCTTTGTTCGGCAACGAGATCCACCACTGCGCACACAGACGCTGCGCAATCCCGATGTGCTTCTTCGCGATCTTGTTGCCGACGCCCCTCGACCCACTGTGCAGAAACAGCCACACTCGATCGGTCTCGTCGAGGCACAACTCGGCAAAGTGATTGCCGCCGCCTAACGAACCGAGCTGCTCCCGCCACTGAGGTGAGTGGTTCAGCTCTACACCGTCCCTGACCGCCAACTCCTCGAGTTCGAGCAGCTTTGGCGCAGTGAACTGCCATCGATCGACACCGACGTTGTAGTTGCCGGGCGAGAGGGGGATGCTG
This sequence comes from Rhodococcus sp. NKCM2511, assembly GCF_014905595.1. Classification (NCBI taxonomy): domain Bacteria; kingdom Bacillati; phylum Actinomycetota; class Actinomycetes; order Mycobacteriales; family Nocardiaceae; genus Rhodococcus; species Rhodococcus sp. NKCM2511. The sequence goes on from NZ_BNHJ02000001.1 coordinate 1,578,554, forward strand.
GCCTCGATGGCGAGTCGCAAATCCTTCAGGTTCCGTCCGTCGAGGTCATCGAGGGTGAATCCTGTTCGGACACCAATCATTCCGCAGCCGATGTCGACACCGACGGCGGCGGGAATCACGGCACCCAACGTCGGAATGACTGTTCCTACAGCACTACCCATTCCACTGTGTGCGTCGGGCATCAGAGCGACGTGCGGATGCACGAACGGCATCGATGCTGTTTCGCGAGCCTGCTCGAGCGTCTTGTCCTCGAGCTGTGACGCCCAATTGAGCAGCCGTAAGCCCACCTTGTTCGGGGGCATGATGTTCCTTCCTGCCCCCTCGACGAGAGAGAGCTATTCGATGGGTCGCTGTTTGCCGGTGAGAGCAGCACACAGCTCGGATGAATATGCGCGCAGCACAATGCTCGGACGGACTCTCGTGTCGAGAGCCGCGCAGGGCAGACAAGTGGCGCGCATGGCGATGACCCTATCGAGCTGAAAGTCTCCGACGCGAGCTAATTAATTCGAACGCGAGGATGGCAGACGGGACAGAATGCACAGAAGTGCGCCGCTCGGACGGGATCCCGTCGATGTGCGTCGCATTTGTGCATTCCTGCCCAGAACGCAGAGCGGAACCTACGCTCCCCCACCGAATGCGAGTCCCAGTAGATACGTCGCCCCGGCCGCGCCGTATCCGATGGCGAGTTGTCGCAGTGCACGTTTGACGGGCGGGCCGCCGCTGAGCAGTCCGACGATCAGGCCCGTACAGATCAGCGCCAGTCCGACGAGCACCGCTGCAACGGCAAGGGCGACATAGCCTTCGAGACCGAACAGGTACGGCAACACCGGGATGACGGCACCCGAGGCGAAGAAGCAGAAGCTCGCTGCGGCGGCACCGAGTCCGGTTCCGATGGATTCGTGCTCGTCGATGTCGGTGGCCGGTTCTTCGACGGCGGGGAGGAGTCGGATGACGTCCGCTGCTTTCGCGTCGGCTTCCTCGTGGGTCATTCCGCGAGCGCGGTAGACGAGGGCGAGTTCGTTGGCGTCGACGTCGAGGTGTTGAACGGCCTCATTCGCGGCGCTGTCGGGCGACGATGCCTCGAGCAGTTCGCGTTGTGAGCGCACCGAGACGTATTCGCCTGCTCCCATCGATAGCGCACCGGCAAGCAGGCCGGCGAGTCCGGTGACCAACACGATCTGGTTGGACACTCCGGATCCACTGATGCCGAGCACCAAGGCGAGGTTGCTGACCAATCCGTCGTTGGCACCGAACACCGCGGCGCGGAAGGTTCCCGACAGCCGATTTCGGCCACGGGCAGCCAGTGCCCGGATCACCTCGGCGTGAATTTGCTCGTCGGCCGTCATCGCGTCGGTGGCATCCGCGTCGGTCGCGTAGGGCGATCGGGTCTCGGCGCGTTGCGCGAGGGCGAGCACGAACACCGATCCGAAGCGGCGCGCCAGCACGCCGAGGATCCGGGTACGAATGTCGCCTTTGAGCGGCATCCCGACGCGATCGCCGAGCAGATTGCGCCAATGCTGTTCGTGGCGACCTTCCGCGTCGGCCAACTCGAGCAGAATGTCGCGTTCCTCACCGCTGCGCCTACCCGCCAGGTCGCGATAGACGGCGGCCTCGGCCCGCTCGTCGGCGAGGTACTGCCGCCATCGCTTGACGTCCTTCGACGAGGGTTCCGTTCCGTCCATCGAGCAAACGTACCGGGCTCCGCCCTCGTGCGCGTTGTGCGTACCTGGAAGGACGCACAACGCGCACGAGCGGGGGGGTCAGCTCGGGTCGTAGACGCCGGCCTGAACCGCTTTGACCAACCTGCGCGGCACTCGGAACTCTCGGCCCTGAAAACGCACGGTCACGAGATCCGGGGCGACGGCTTTCCACTGTGCCCGTCGGCTACGCGTGTTGGAACGCGACATCTTTCTCTTCGGAACAGCCATGTCTCACGCCTCCTTTCGGCTTCGACGGCCGTAGCGCTTCTCGAACTTCTCGACGCGTCCCTGGGTGTCCATGACGCGTGTCGCCCCGGTCCAGAAAGGATGCGATTCGGACGAGACGTCGACGACGATCAGGGGGTAGGTGTTGCCGTCTTCCCACTCGGTCTCGCGGGCGGACGTGACGGTGGATCGAGTGAGAAATTTGTTTCCGGTGCTCGAGTCCTGGAACACCACCGGGTGGTAATCGGGGTGGATGCCTGGCTTCATTCTGTTGCCTCTCGTGACTGGTCTGCGTACGGGGATTCGCTGCTCTCGCAGGGGTCTTCGTGCCACTGGCCGAACGGGTCGGTCCACGTGGCCCACTGATCGGGATCGGTCATCTCGTCGTCGGACACCAACGCCCACTGCAGAGTTCGGTCGATCTCGGTGGGGTCGGCCTGATGCACCAAGATCACCAATGACGTGTCGCGATCACCGAATTGCTCGTCCCACCGCAGTGCAGCCATCGCTCGTCGGGTGGTGTCGACGCGATCCTGTTCCACCGGAGTCATTGCCGCAAGCCACTTTCCGGCGCTCGCCACCCGTAGTCCGCCGCCGGCCGATTCGATCCACAGCGCTTCGTCGGGTTGTGTGGCCACCCATGCCCGTCCGCGAGCGGTGACGACGCCGTCGAGCAACACGTCGATGGCCTCGTGGAGTCGTTCGGGATGGAACGGCCGAGTTGCGGTGAACTCCACGAGTGCGACTCCGCAGTCGACGGACAAGGGCGGCTGGCCGCGCAACAGCGGAGAGTGGGCGTCGGTGATCTCACCGCGCCGGGCATCGAAGGGAACGGACGCGAGAACTGCTGGGCCGTCGACCATCGAGTCCTGCGAAACCCAGACGACGGGTGCGTTCGGCGCCAACCGCGCGAGGACAGCCGCGAGCCTGGCGCGCTCCCACGCGTCGACATCGGGACCTGCGGTGACGACGAGCGCGTCGGAGTAGTCCACCTGGCCTACTACCAACTGCGCCACGGTTCGATCGTCGTCGCCGCTGGCGACGATGCCTCGGTCTGCCAAGGTGTCGTCGCCGGTGGCGTCGGCCAACCAGGTTGCGGCGTCGAGGCAGCCGATCACGGCCTCGATACGGACGTCCCTCGAGGCCGGTCCGTCGATCTGCCCCACCACGTCGGCGACGATGACGTTGTCCACCGCCCAGCACAACGCCTCGGGCTCGAGTGCAGGGTCCAGAACGAGCACGATGCGATCGACACTGCTGCGACTCGACAGTGCACGTAGCAGCGGCAGCAGGTCCTCGCGCAGCGTGCAGGAGACACAGCCGTGCGCCAGTTCCAAGATCGTCTCGCGCGGGTTCTCACCCAGGACGAACAACGTTCGGCGTACGACGCCCTCGGTGACGCGGCTCAGGTCGTGGCGGACTGCGACAGTTCCCGGCGCGAGCAGCGATGTCACGACAGCGTCCATGGCTCCGGTCCAGCCGGAGACGAGGACCATCGGGGTTCGATCGTCCGGTGATGTGTTCACGAGCGCCTTTCTTCTCGACAACGATTGTCATTCTCTGAGGATGCACGCTACATTCGCTTGAACGCTTTGTCGAAAACGATTGTCATAACGGCAAGAAAGGAGTGCTCATGTCAGCGCACTGCCAAGTCACCGGCCGCACCCCCAGCTTCGGAAAGTCGGTCTCGCACTCCCACGTGCGCACCAGCCGCAGGTGGGATCCCAACATCCAGCGCAAGACCTACTACGCGCCCAGCCTCGGACGCCGCGTCACCCTCACGCTCTCGGCCAAGGGCATCAAGACCATCGACCGCGACGGAATCGACGCCGTGGTGGCCAAGATCCGCGCACGTGGGGAGAAGATCTGATGGGCAAGAGCACCGACGTCCGCCCCATCGTCAAACTCAAGTCGACCGCGGGTACCGGCTACACCTACGTCACCCGCAAGAACCGCCGGAACGATCCCGACCGACTCGTGATGAAGAAATACGACCCGGTCGTCCGCAAGCACGTCGATTTCCGAGAGGAGCGCTGACCGGTGGCCAAGAAATCGAAGATCGCGAAGAACGAGCAACGCAAGGTCGTCGTCGCCCGCTGGGCAACGCGTCGCGCCGAGCTCAAAGAGATCATTCGCAAGCCCTCGAGCAGCGATTCCGAGCGCGCGGGGGCCCAGGCGGCACTGCAGCGTCTGCCACGCGATTCGAGTCCGGTACGATTGCGCAATCGTGACGCTGCGGATGGACGTCCGCGCGGTTACCTACGGAAATTCGGGCTGTCCCGCGTGAAGATGCGCGAGATGGCTCACCGCGGGGAGCTGCCAGGCGTCCACAAGTCGAGCTGGTAAGGGAAAAGGTAGAGATGGCAGTCAAGAGAGCACCGTCGAAGAAGGTCCGCGCAGAGGCGGGTCGTCGACCGAAGAAGAACCCGTTGAACGCCGCCAAGGTCACCACGGTGGACTACAAGGACATCAACCTTCTTCGTCAGTTCATTTCCGACCGCGGCAAGATCCGTAGCCGCCGGGTCACCGGGCTCACCCCGCAGCAGCAGCGCCAGGTCGCTGTCGCAGTGAAGAACGCTCGTGAAATGGCATTGCTGCCGTTCACCAGCCGCTGAATCAGCTTTCGAGAAAGGCCACGTAGCCCTGGGCTACGTGGCCTTTCTGTCGTTCCCAGCAAGAAACGAGCAGTTCTACGATGTCCGGCGTTCTCGAAGGCTTCACCGTCATCTTCGTCGTCATCGCACTGGGCTACCTGCTCGCCCATCTGAAAATCCTCGGCGAACACGGCCAGTTCGTTCTGAGCCGACTGGTCTTCTTCGTGGCGACGCCGTCGCTGCTGTTCGTCACGTTGGCCAATTCGGACCTGTCGGTCATCCTGTCCCCCGTTCTTGCCGTCGCCGGTTCCACTGCGCTGCTCGTCGGGGCCATCTACTTCCTCATCGCGAAGCTCGCGCTGAAACGCGCCGTGCCCGACGCGACCGTCGGCGCACTCGCGAGCTCCTACGTCAATGCCGCGAACCTCGGTATCCCGATCGCCGTGTTCGTTCTGGGCGACGCCAACTTCGTCGCTCCCCTGCTGCTGTTCCAGATCATGATCTACACGCCGATCGCGGTGACCGTCCTCGACATCTCCACCAAGATCGACGAGGTCTCACTGTTCAAGACGGTCACGACACCGTTCCGAAACCCGATCGTGCTGGCCGGGGCTGCGGGTCTCGTACTGTCGATCACCGGATTCGAGCTCCCCGAGGCGCTCATGCAGCCGTTCCAACTCGTCGGCAACCTGTCCGTTCCGGGTGCACTGCTCGCGTTCGGACTGTCGCTGTACGGCGCGCGGGTACTGCAGAAGGGCATCAGCCCGCGACGAGACGTGGCTCTGGCGACCCTGTTCAAGATGGCGCTGCAGCCCCTGCTCGGGTATCTGATGGCCCGATTCGTCTTCGGCCTCGACGGGCACGACCTGTTCGCCATCGTCGTTGTCTCGGCACTGCCCACGGCGCAGAACGTCTTCGTCTTCGCGAGCCGCTACCAGCGAGGGGTCGTTCTGGCCCGCGACACGGCATTCGTCACGACCCTGGTCTCGATTCCCGTCATCGCACTCGTCACGGTGCTGCTGGCATGAGACGAACACAAAGGTTCTCCTCAGCTCCCAGCGCTACTTTGGGTTCATGAGGTTTCTCGCTGCAGGTGTCATGCTGTGCCTGCTCTTGGCCGGCTGCAGCACCGCCGCCGGTGACGACGACGAGACGACACCGGCAACGAACTCCACCACCCCCATCGGGTTCGTCCAGCAACCCAGCGCGCCGCCCGTCCCCCACGAGGTTCCCGTCGGCGACGTCGGCACGATGTTCGAGTCGACCCCGGATCTGATCCGTGCGACGACCACTCCGTTCGAGTCGTGGAGCCAGGTGTCCCCCAACACCATCGCGGTGCACTTCGTCACCGGCACGCCCGAGTGCTACGGAGCCGACGCGACGGTGACCGAGACCGATACGGCCGTCACGATCGAACTGCGGACCGGGACCAGACCGGACGCCGAGGACAAGTCCTGCATCATGGTTGCCGTCTACGCCACCATGCAGATCACGCTGGCGTCGCCGCTGGGTCATCGCGCAATCCTGAATGCGGCCTGACCCGGTCGCCGGTAATGTCCGACCGGTGAGCGACCAACTACCCGACCGAAATCGAAGTACGGTGCGCGCTGCCGATGCCGATCGCAACCTCGTGGCGCAGCTGCTGAGCGACGCGTTCGCCAACGGTCAACTGACCGTCACCGAGTACGACGAGCGGACGGCCGCGGCGTACCGAGCGAAGACCTACGGCGACTTGGACCTGTTGACCGACGATCTGGCCCTCACCCCACCTCCGCAGACGACGCAGACCGGTGCGCCCCAGACCGATCGGGCCATCGCGATCATGAGCGGATCGGTACGCAAAGGCGAATGGACCGTCGCCGCACGCATCGACGCCCTCGCTTTCTGGGGCGGAGTGCAACTCGACCTACGCCGAGCGACGTTCTCGGCCCAGGAAACCACGATCAACTGCGTCGCGATCATGGGCGGCATCGAGATCACCGTGCCGCCCGGCATCGGCGTCGAGGTCCGCGGCACCGGAATCATGGGCGGATTCGAGCACGTCAGCGCCACTCACCCCGGTGCGCCCCGAGTGGTCATCACCGGACTCGCCTTCTGGGGCGGAGTCTCGGTGGACATCAAGGCAGCAGAGAAGTGACTACGACCGTCGACGCTTGAGGTAGTCGCTCACCACCGCAGCACCCAATCCGTCCAGATCCGGCGCGATGACCCGGCCGCCGACCCGCTCGGCCATCTTGTCGACCACCCGGGCCAGACCTGGATCGTCACCGAGTCGGAAAATCGTCACCTGCGCACCGAGTTTCGCGACGGTATCGAGCTCACGCACCGTCAACCCCAACGTCTTCGACGACGGCGGGTAATCGAAATACGCATGGCCGTCCGGCTCGAGATGAGCCGTCGGCTCACCGTCGGTGACGATCAAGACCACCGGCTGCGCATTGGGATGACGACGCAGATGTCGCACTGCGAGCATCAACGCGTGATGCAGATTGGTGCCCTGATCGTAGGCACCGTCCAGGCCGGCCAGCTCCGACGCCGTCAAAGTCTGTGCATGCCTGCCGAATCCGATCAGCTGCAGATCGTCACCGCGAAAACGAGTACTCACCAGATGATTCAGAGCCAGTGCGGTGCGCTTCATCGGTACCCAGCGGCCGTCCATCACCATCGAGAACGACGTGTCGACCAACAACGCCACCGCAGCCTGCGTTCGGGTTTCGGCTTCGCTGATCTCCACATCCGTCACCTGCAGCTGCACCGGAAAGCCCGATCCCTGTGCAGCCGTACGCAAGACGGCATTGTTGACCGTGCGGGTCACGTCCCACGGTTCGGTGTCGCCGAATTCCCAGGTGCGCGACGCTCCCGTCGGCTCACCCATCGCGCCGGCCTTACGAGTATCTCGCTCGCCGCCGCGTCGAGACAGCTTTCCAGCGACATCCTTCAACGCCGACTGCCCCAATTGACGCATGGCCTTCGGCGACAGACGCCACTGACCATCGGCTCCCTTGTCCATGAAACCCTGCTGCTGCAGCGCCTTTTCGAGCTCCGAGAGCATCCGGGCATCGGCAGCAGCCTCCGGTCCGAGCTGTTTCAGCAGGGCATCGGCGTCGATATCGTCCAGCGCCGCGCCGTTGTACTGCTGCGAGAGCTGGTTTCCCAGGTTCTCGAGATCGGCAATGTCCTGCAGTGCCCCGGTACCGTCACCGAGGCCCATTCCGTTCTCGCCGCGGAAGTTCTGCGAACCGTCCCAGTCCTCACCGGGCCGGGCCTGCTGCAGATTCTGATCCAGTTGATCGAGCTGATCCAGCAGGTTCGAATCACCGAAGGCCTGCTGGGCCAACGCATCCAACTCGGCTCGCTGCTCGGGAGTCAGAGAGTTGCGTAGTCGCTGCGCGGCGGCAGCCCTTTCCGCCAGTGAATCGAGTAGCTCGTCGACATTCTTCGGATTCTCCGGAAAATGCTGACCGTGCTTGTTCATGAACTCGTCGAACTGCTCGTCGGTGTTCTCGCCCTTGTTGTGGGCGTCGAGCAGTTCGTTGAGGTCCTTCAGCATCTCGCTGATGGCCTGACGATCCTGCTCGGTGGCACCTTCGAGAGCCTGCTTCATGCCGGCGAATCTCTGATCGAGCATCTCGCGGCCGAGCAGATCCTTGATCTTCTCGTAGTTCTCGCGCCCCTCCGACGAACGCCAGTCGTAGTCCGAGAGCTCCTGCACCGCTTGCGCGGTGGACGGCGAGAGATCACCGATCTGCATCTCCTGGAACCGCGCATCGTCGTCGAGGGCACGCGCCAACGCCTTGCGCTCCTCGAGCACCGCCTTGTCCAGCAGCTCACGCACTTCCTGCAGCGTGCCGTCGAGGTTGTTCTGCTTCAACAGATCTCGGCGACGCTTGGCAGCCTGGGCCGCGAGGTCGTCGAGCCCGCGCATGTTCTTCGTTCCGCGCCGCAGCATCTCCTGCAACGCCCGGCGAGGCGACGCCCCCTCGAGGACGTCCTCGCCGATCGCATCCAACGCCTCCCGCAGATCGACGGGAGGAGCCAGTGGATCCGGGCCCTCGTGATAGCGCCCGTACCTGGAGCGACGCATCAGCTGTACACCGTCTGGCCGTCGTCGTCGGGATCCTTCGAGATTCGCCGCGCGAGGTAGAGACCTTCGAGCGCCAGTTCGACGGCGGCTGCTTTCTCGCCGTCCGAGGTCGCCTTCAACCGCTCGGTGATGTCGCCGATCACGGATACGTCGGGCAGCTCGTCGAGCAGAGCCTTTGCGGTGATGCGATCGCCGGTGACGATCGGGTCGCCGGTCTCGACGGCCGTCACCAACGCCGCGAGGTTCAGGCCGCCCAGGTGTGCCCGGACGGTATCGGCCGTCGCGCGTCGCAGCATGTGTTCGAGAACCTCGATTTCGCGGCCTTCTTCGCCGGACTCGAATTCGACCTTGCCGCGCAGCACCTCGATGATCGTTCCCAGATCCACCGGCCGCGCCACGGCGTCCGCTTCGCCGAGTATCGCGGCGCGGTGAACCGCTGCGGCAGCGATCGTTTCGGCAGCGGCGATCGCGAATCGTGCCGAGACACCGGAGCGCTGGTCGACCGACGGCGATTCGCGCAGCAGTCGAGTGAACCGAGCGAGCACCTCGAGCAGGTATGCCGGGACCTCGGCCTGCAGGTCCGCTTCCTGATCGATGACGGCTACCTCGTCGTCCAGCTCGAGCGGGTAGTGCGTCCTGATCTCGGCACCGAAGCGGTCCTTGAGCGGGGTGATGATGCGTCCGCGATTGGTGTAGTCCTCGGGGTTGGCACTGGCCACCAACATGACGTCGAGCGGGAGCCGCAGGGTGTAGCCGCGGACCTGAATGTCGCGCTCCTCCATGACGTTGAGCAGCGACACCTGGATGCGCTCCGCGAGGTCGGGAAGTTCGTTGATGGCCACGATGCCGCGGTGACTCCGCGGAACCAGACCGAAGTGAATGGTCTCCGGGTCGCCCAGGCTGCGGCCCTCGGCGACCTTCACCGGATCGACATCGCCGACGAGGTCGGCCACCGAGGTATCCGGGGTGGCGAGCTTCTCGGCGTACCGCTCGCTGCGGTGCCGCCACTCGATGGGCAGGCCGTCGCCCAGTTCCTTCGCTCTACGAATGCTCGCAGGGGTGATGGGCTCGTACGGATGCTCGCCCAGTTCGGCCCCGGCGATCACCGGCACCCACTCGTCGAGCAGCAGGTTGAGGGTACGCAGCAAACGCGTCTTGCCCTGCCCGCGCTCACCCAACAGAACGACGTCATGACCGGCCAGAATCGCGCGCTCGAATTGCGGCAGCACCGTCGACCCGAAGCCGACGATCCCCGGCCACGGATCCTCGCCGTCACGCAACGCCGTCAAAAGATTTTCGCGGAGCTCTTCCTTGATCGACCGCTGCCGATGTCCGGATGCCTTGAGTTCGCCGAGAGTGGAGATGCCAGGTTTGGTGGAGGTCACTTCTCCACGCTACGAGCGTTTGACGATTGCTGCCATCTAGTGGTCCGTTGTGGTTCCGTCGAGTTCGCACTTATGCCACCCGAACTGGACAATTCCCCTGCACAACTGCGATCTCGCTAGATCGGTGCTCCTGCCTCACGGAGCTTGGCCCGAACTCGACGGACGACTTCGTCGGGACGACGGCGGAGTTGTTCGGAATTGACCCGAACGATATGCCAATCGCACTGCTGCAAGTCCTCGTACCTCTCGATGTCGCGGGTCCGCTGACGCTCGTCGAGTCAGTGCTGCACCCCCTCGTATTCCACCCCGACACGCCACCTCTCCCACCTCATGTCGATCCGCGCGACAAATCGACCACGCGCATCTCGAATGTCGATCTGGGTGGTGGGTTTCGGGAGTCCAGCATCGATCAGCAACAGGCGTGTGCGCGTCTCCTGCGGCGATTCCGCGCCTCCATCCACACGACCGAGGGCGTCGAGCAGCACCCGGATACCCCGACACCTCGGACGCAGTGACGCGAATGCACTCACCGCATCCCGCTCGAGGCCGGTCGCGGCCATGAGTGAATCGAGGAAGATCACGGACTGCGGTGGCGAAACCCATCGCCCGATATCGAACGCGGTTCGTACGGGGTTGGTCACCGCCACCCCGCCGACAACGAGCACATCGGCAGGCTCGATCGAGTCGCGCCGGAGGATCAGCCCTGGTATTCGATGTGATTTTTTCAGCGCAAGCACAGTGGGCGGCACCGAGGCGTCGAACCATCGCGCGCCATGTATGGCGGCCGCCGAAGTACCCGCGACAATTGCGCTGTTGCCGACGCACACAGATGCCGCCGCAGCCAGGGTCCGCGCATCCAGGGTGGTTCCCGCGGGCACATACGTGTCACTGAACACTCGTACATAGTCGCGGCTCAGTCGATGACGACTCAATGCTCCCGACTGCACTGCAACCGACCCACGAAACGGTCCTGACTCGATCCCCATCGCTCAACCCTGGCAGGGTCGAGCCCCTCGACACGGCCAGCAGCGCGATCTGTGGACAACTATTCGGTCATCCACAGATCGCCGAGATCGCAGTTATGCGAGCGGAAATGGTGTAAAAGGCTGCACAACTGCGATCTCGACGGAGCAGCTAGTGGGCGAAGTGCCGCGAACCCGTCAGATACAGCGTCACGCCCGCGTCCTGGGCAGCAGCGATCACTTCGTTGTCGCGGACCGAACCACCGGGCTGCACAACGGCTTTGACGCCCGCGGTCATGAGGACCTGCAAGCCGTCGGGGAACGGGAAGAAGGCATCGGAGGATGCGACCGAACCGACGACGCGATCCCCGGCACGCTGGACTGCGAGGTGGGCGGCGTCGACGCGGTTGACCTGGCCCATTCCGACGCCGACCGACGCGCCGTCGTGAGCGAGCAGAATTGCGTTGGACTTGACGGCTCGTCCTGCGCGCCAAGCGAATTCGAGATCCTTGAGGGTCTGCTCGTCGGCGGGTTCGCCCGCAGCCAGGGTCCAGTTGGCCGGATCGTCGCCGTCGGCGTCGATGACGTCTCTCTGCTGCAGCAGTGCCCCGCCGGAGATCGGCTTGAGTTCGACGCCCGACGTGGGCGGCGCTTCTGCGAGCAGAACTCGAATGTTCTTCTTGCGCTGTAGCACTCCCAGTGCGCCGTCGGCGTAGGACGGCGCGATGATGACCTCGGTGAAGATCTCGGCGACCTGCTCGGCCATCTCGACGGTGACCTCACGGTTGGCCGCGATGACGCCGCCGTAGGCGCTCACCGGATCGCACGCATGCGCCTTGCGGTGCGCCTCGGCGATGTCGGTGCCGACGGCGATGCCGCACGGGTTGGCGTGCTTGATGATCGCGACGGTGGGCTCCGAGTGATCGAACGCTGCCCGCCAGGCCGCATCCGAATCGGTGAAGTTGTTGTACGACATATCTTTTCCGTGCAGCTGCTCGGCCTGCGCGATGCCGGCAGCAGCGGAGGAGTCGACGTACAGGGCAGCCTTCTGGTGCGGGTTCTCGCCGTACCGAAGTACTGCGGAGCGGTCCCAGGTGCCGCCGATCCACTCGGGAAACACCGTCTCGGTGTCGGGGGTCAGGACGCTCGACATCCACGACGCCACTGCGACGTCGTACGCCGCGGTGTGCTGAAATGCCTGCGCGGCAAGAGATGTGCGCTCGGCGAGCGTGAATCCGCCACCGGAGACAGCGGAGAGTACGTCGTCGTACCGGCTCGGGTCGACGACAACCGCGACCGACGGGTGATTCTTGGCTGCGGCGCGCACCATCGAGGGGCCGCCGATGTCGATCTGCTCGACGCATTCGTCGGGCGTCGCACCACTGGCGACGGTCTCGGTGAACGGGTACAGGTTGACCACGACGAGCTCGAACGCCTCGATGCCCAGCTCGTCCAGCTGAGCCAGGTGCTCGGGCTTGCGGGTGTCGGCGAGAACCCCGGCATGGACGCGAGGATGCAGCGTCTTGACGCGACCCTCGAGGGTTTCGGGGAATCCGGTGAGGTCCTCGACCTTGGTGACCGGGATTCCGGCGTCGGCGATCTTGCTCGCCGTCGATCCGGTGGACACCAGAGCGACGCCCGCGGCATGCAAACCGGTCGCAAGTTCGATCAGTCCGGTCTTGTCGTAGACACTGACCAGTGCGCGGCGCACCGCTTTACGTTCACTCATCGGATTATCTGAGCCTTTCGTCCATCGGAGGTGACACCTTTGGCTGCGACCGCTGCGATCACGTCGACCAGCAACCGTCGTTCCACAGTCTTGATGCGTTCGTGCAATGCCGCTTCGTCGTCGCCGTCGAGAACGGGCACGGCTTCCTGAGCCAGGATCGGCCCGGTGTCGACGCCGGAATCGACCAGATGCACCGTCGAACCGGTCAGTTTCACGCCGTGGTCCAGCGCGTCGCGAACGGCGTGCGCACCCGGGAACGACGGCAACAGCGCGGGGTGCGTGTTGACTATCCGGCCGGCGAACGCGTCGAGAAATCGAGGGCCGAGGATCTTCATGAACCCTGCGGTGACGATCAGATCGGGCTCGAACCCCAGTGCAGCGTCGGTGAGCGCCGCATCCCAGGCCGACCGATCGGCGAAGTCTCGCAAGCCGATACGAAAATGTGGGATCGCGGCATCGTCGGCATGACTAGCGGCCGCGCACTCTCGATCGACTCCGACGGCCACGATGCGTGCCGGGTAGTCCTCGGCAGTTGTCGCGGCGACGAGCGACTGCAGGAGCGAGCCGGTCCCCGACGCGAGGACGACGACCCGCGCGGGTGTCTCACGCAAGGCAGTCAGCGCACTACTCCTGAGGTATCGAGGGGATCGTTCGAGCCAGCAGAAAGCCTAGTCGCTCCGACCCGCGCCCCTACCGGGCAGGTCCGTCCTCCGCAGTGCTCGACGCGTCGTCCTGGGCCGGGGGCGGAGCGACGATCTCGGCCTCGAGCGGTTCCTCGGATTCGGCGTCTGCCGCGATCGGATCGTCTGCTTCCACTGTCGCGACCGGCTTCTCGTCGACGACCTCGGCCTCGACGACGGTGTCCGCGACAGCCTCGTCCGGTTCCGACGCAGGCGCTCGAATGGCCAGTTCTACTGCGGGCACGGTCGCCGGCACGGGCTGCTCGGTACCGGATCGGTCGTGGGGTTCGTGGTCGGGTTCCGGGTCTGCTCGACGCCACACGACGAGGGCCGCCGAAGCGGATCCGACGACGCCGAGCCACGCGAAGGTCAGCAGTGCGAAGCTCCACACGGTGACTTCGACTGTGCCGAACGTGCCGAGGTTCCCGCCTGCGGCGTAGCCGAACACCGCGGCGAGGGCACCGATGACGGCGGCTACCGCCCACACCGAGGAGACCGCGACCTGGACGTCCACGCTTCGGATCGCGCAGTCGCGTCCCAGGAGTAGCCCGGCTGCGATGGGAACGACGAACAGGACGATCCAGATCGTCTGCGCGGATCCTTCGGGGAGGACGGCGAGGATCGGGAGCGGTGGCAGCGGCCCGCCGGTCGTCGAGAACAGGCTGACCGATGCGTCTCCGAAACTCGCCGAGGACCCCGTCGCGACGGCGAGGGCACCGAGGACGATGTTCGGCAGGTACAGCACCGACAGCACGGTCAGTCCCAGCATGCCGACGAGGGTGCGTCCGTTGTCGAGCAGTGAACCGGCGGTGTCCCAGGAGGCGAGCAGAGCCAGCAGCACGATGGCGGCACCGCCTGCCGTCAGCACCGAAACGGACCGCACGAGTGGTGCGACGAGTGCGCGTACCCAGTCTGGAAGGTGTCGATCGATCACCAGGGAATCCCAGCGAGCGAGGATCAGGCCGGTGCCCGACGCCGCTGCGTGTACTCCGGCCACCCACGAGAAAGCGACGAGTGCGTTGGGGCTCGACAATCCGATGACCGTCGACGCATCCTTGGCGACGGCCAGAGCGATGGCCGTGACGGCGAGGGGTCCGGCCATCGACGCGGCGAACACCCACCTGACCATGCGGCGGTCGGTGGTCTCGTCCACCGAGTGGTGAACCGTGCGTGCGACGGACCAGGCGACGACGAGGGTGGGAAGCATCGGGGCGACGCCCATCGACGTGCCACCGATACTCAGCGGCACCAGGTGCACCGCGAACCAGGAACCGGCGATGGCACCGAGGGTTCCGGTGAGATCGCTGTTGACCGAGACAAGGGTGATCAGAACCAGCGTCGTGGCGATGACCACCACCAACCCGGAGGTTTTGAAGGCCACTGCAGCGAGCGTTCGTGACTGATCGGGCGTAGGCCCGGTGCTCACACGGGAACTGCGTGCGGCCGCGCGTCGAGTATCTCGGTTCAATAGATCGCTCATCACTACGAGATTCGCATCAACGACGCGGCACGCCGGTCAGGCGCGCCGCGAAGTCGAGTGTGACGTGCGAAATCAGTCGCGCTTGTTGTCGTCTTCCGCGGGAGTCGCGCCGAACGATTGAGTCGGTGCGCCGTACGGCGTCGACTGTGAGCCCGACTCGGACTCGTCGGGTGTGCTCGACGGCTGACCATAACCGGACGGCTGGTTGCCGTACTGGTACTGGTTCGGCGGGTACGCCTGCCCAGCGGGCGGACCGCTCGGACCGGTGTAGGGCGGCGGCGAATAGCCACCCTGCGGTCCGGTGTTCGGCGCAGGCTGATTGCCGTACGGCGACTGTGCGCTGGGACCGTAGGAATGCTGGCCGGACGTCTGTCCACTCGGCGCTTGCCCGAAATTCGACGAGCCTGCTGTGTTCGACGGGGCCTGACCATAGGCCGGCGGGTTGCTGTAGTTCTGCGGTCCGGACGGTCCACCGAACGACGTCGTCGGCGCGTTGTACGGATTCTGTTGGCCGTAACCGGACTGCTGACTCTGGTTCCCGTAGCCGGACTGCTTGGGTGCCGGGGCCTTGACGATGCCTGCATCGAGCAGCAGCGCAACCACAGCGGCAGCCGCCTGCACGAAGCCCAACACGAGCACCAGGATCGCGCCGATCCCCAGCGAACTGGTGGTGCTGGCGAACTCGTTGCCCTCGGCACTGGGCAGGCTGAACGATTGGAAGACCAGCACCAGGAATCCAGCGATGGCCAGTGCCGCGATCACGGCCTGGTTCCGGGCGTCCTTCTGCAGCAGCGACGCACCTGCGATCAGACCGGCGGCGAGCAGAAACGCGATCGACGCCGCACTTCCGCCGGACTCGAAGAAGTTGGTGCTGAACGAGGTCTGGATGCCGCTGGGCAGTTGCTCGGACGACGACACTTCGGCGGTGACGAAATCGAGCAGGCCGAGCAGGAAGTTGACGACACCGAGCCCCAGCACCACGAAGGTCAGAATCCTCGGCAGACTTGCCAGCCCGGCACCGGACGGCTTCGTCGGGCGCCCGGATGTGCCCGGCGCGGACCCGCTCGGTGCGGAGGTTCCTGGCACGGGCGGGCCGAACGGGTTGGATACCGACGGCTGGTGGAACGGCTGGTTCTGACCGGGCTGTGTGTAGGCACCGGATGACGGCTGATTCGGCGTGGACTGATTCGGCGTGGACGGGGGGCCGTAGGACGGTCCGCCTCCGCCGTAGCCACCAGAGTTGGAGCCCCCGTTGTCAGGGCTGCCGGGCGAGTAGGTCATCGCGTCTCCTCATCCTGATAGTGCCGTACCCAGGTCGGTCGGGTCCGAGATCTCACGCTACTGCACGGACCCGACCGCTCGAGGAACTCCAGGTCAGTGGGACGCGACCAACTCGTGGTCGTTCGATTCGGCCGCTTCGAGCTCCCGCACCAGCGGCAGCACCTTCGCTCCGAAGTATTCGATTTCCTCCTGAAAGTGCAGGAAGCCACCGAGAACGAGGTCGACGCCGAGGCGTCGGTAGGCGACGATGCGTTCGGCAACCTGCTCCGGGGTGCCGATCAACTGCGTCTTGAACCCGTCGTTGTACTGAACGAGGTCCTCGAACGTCGAGTCGGCCCACATCCCCTTCTTGTCGGCCGTCGAATTGCCCGCCTGCTGCACCGCACCTCTGAAACCCTCGACGGCAGGCTTGTTGGCCTTGTCGATGATCTCTCGCAACGTATCTCGCGCTTCCTTCTCGCTGTCTCGCGCGATGATGAATCCGTTGAGCCCGAACTTGACCTCACGTCGGTGATCGCGCGCGACCCGACGCAGGTTGTCGAGCTGCTCGGTGACGCCGTCGAAATCCTTGCCGTTGCTGAAGTACCAATCCGAGTACCGGCCGGCATTCTCCTGCGCAGCGGACGAGTTACCACCTTGGAAGAGTTCAGGATTGGGCCGTTCCGGGGTGTTGAGCGGTTTCGGCTTCAGCGTGAAATCGTGGATCCGATAGAAATCGCCCCGGAAATCCACGTCGTCCTCGGTCCAGATCTTGCGCAGTACCTGCAGGAATTCGGCGCTGCGACGGTATCTTTCGTCGTGCTCGAGCCACGGCTCACCGAGGTGGGTGAATTCGTCCTTGAACCAACCACTGACGACGTTGACCGCAAAACGGCCGTTCGAGAGGTGGTCTGCCGTCGCTCCCAGCTTGGCCAACACGGCAGGCTGCCAGAGCCCGGGATGCACGGCGGCAATGACTTTCAGACGTTCGGTGGCCAACAGCAACGCGAGCGAGAAACTCGTCGACTCGTGCTGGAACTCGGCCCCGTAGCTCGCCTCGTAACGGACCTGACTGAGCGCGTACTCGAAGCCGTTGTTCTCGGCGGTCTGCGCCAGCTTCTTGTTGTACTCGTAGTCCCAACTGGTCCGTTGCTCGATGGTGCTGGTGACCAGGCCACCCGAGACATTGGGAACCCAGTACGCGAACTTGATTGCGTCGGCGATCTTTTCGGTGCTCACGGTTCTGCTCCTATGGACGTGTTCTACGAGTACCAGGTGGGCTCGGGCAGCTCACCGGTGAGCACCCAGCGGCCGACTTCGCGTCGCTTGTAGGCAACCGGATCGTGCAGGGTGTGGGTACGGACGTTGCGCCAGAAGCGATCGAACCCGTACTTGCTGGCCGTGGCGCGGGCCCCGAGGGCCTCGAACACGGTCGAGGTGATCTCGAGCGAGACTTCGGTGGCGCGAGCCTTGACTGCGGCCACCCGGACCTCGTGGTCACCGCGCTCCTCGGCGGTGACGTTCCACGCGTTGTCGTGAATCTTCTGGCCTTCCAACGCCACTGCGTCGGCCAGCGCTTCGACGGCCCACAGTTTGGCGGTCAGATCGCCGTAGATGTCGATGATGTACGGCTCGTCGACGGCCTTGTCCACCGTGCTGTGCAGCCACGCGCGAGTCTTGTCCTTGGTGTACGACGCGGCTTCCTCGAGAGCACCCCTCGCGATCCCGAGGTAGAAGTTGACGAACACCAACTGAATGGTCGGCACGTTGAGGGTGTTGTAGACACGTGGCTGAAACACTTTGTCCACGAACCCCGCTGCACTTGCCCAGTCGACGCGAACCTTGTCGATCGTGACGCTGCCACTTTCGGTCTGACGCTGGCCGATGTTGTCCCAGTCGTCGTGGAAGGACAGACCCTCGATGTTCGACGGCACGATAGCGAACACGTGATCGGTGCTGCCCTCGAGCGCACCTTCGAGCACGGTCACGTCCGAGACACGGCTGCCGGTGGAGAACGTCTTGGAACCGTCGAACACGATGGTCTCGCCCTCGTCGGTCACCGACACGTCGTTGTCCCGCGGATTGACGGCCCCGCCGAAGAACCACTTGTTCTTCGTGGCGTCGGCCTCGACGGCCTCGATCTGCTCGGGGGTACCGACCAGACGCGCGGCCCAGAACCAGAGAAGGTGGTAGCCCAGCAGCTGACCGATCGAGCCGTCGGCCTTCGAGACGGTGCGAATCACCTGGTAGGCCGTGGGCCAATCCTGGCCGCCGCCACCGTGCTCGACGGGACCGAGCAGCGTGACGAGCCCGGCGTCCTTGAGCAACTGAACCTCGGCGGACGGAAGCTCGCGGCCCTTGTCGCGGGCCACGGCGTCGACAGCGAGAAGCTGCGCTACCTCACCTGCGCGGGACACCCATCCGGCGGCAGTGGTAGGAGCGTCGGGCCAGTCCTTGGTAAGTGCACGATTTTCGGTAGTTGTCATGACGCACAGTGAAGTCCCGCGTCGAAGCAATGACCACAGTTCGATTCAGCGTGATTCTAACGGGCTCACCCACGCAGAATTTTCTCCATCTTCTTGCCCTTGGCCAGCTCGTCGATCAGCTTGTCCAGCAATCGGATTTTCTTCATCAAGGGATCTTCGACGTTCTCGACGCGGATGCCGCAGACCACTCCGGTGATCAGTGTCGCGTTCGGGTTCAGGTTCGCCGCCGCGAAGAAGTCCTCGAATGTCGTCTCCGCCTCGAGGTGTTTTTTCAGTGTCGCTTGATCGAACCCGGTGAACCACCGGACGATCTCGTCGACCTCCGCTTCGGTGCGGCCCTTTCGCTCCACCTTGTTGATGTAGAGCCGATGGACCGTCACGAAGGCGGTGGTGAAGATGTTGTGCACGGGGCCAATCTAGTCCACCGACGCGCCCGCGAAGTAGGCCCGCACACGAGGCGTGAACAGCAGCACTGCGACCGCCAGCAGGATGACCACTTGAATCGCTTGCACCACGTGGGTCCACGGAAGATTCGGGGTGAAGATCAGGTAGGAGTAGGCAGCAACTCCGAAGATGCTCCAGCTCAACAAGAGCCGATGTTCGGATGGACTGCGCCTGGAGAGTCGCTGGACAAGATACGAGTAGCCGAAGATCAGGCTGACCGCAGTGATCACCCGCAGCGAGTAGGCCCCGTAGACGATCGCTTTCGCCGAGGCCGGAAGGGAGTCGTCGTCCATGCCCTGTCGATGCATCTGGAAATCCGCCAGCGACTTCGCCAGCGCCACCGAGGCGAGTGCATACAGACACGAGACCACCATGGCCGCGATCATCAACCGGCCGACCGGTCGTACAGCCGGGTCCGCGTGCCACCCCTGTCGATACAGACGGTGCAGAAATTCCGACATCAGCCCTCCCCGAACGGTGTCACAGAAATTGTGACATGATGTCGTTACTTTAGCTATTGACTCCCCTTTACCTTCATTGTGAATTTCAATTACTATGCAACACAACACTTTTCAGGAAGAATGGGCAGCGACATCGTCGAACGGGAGGGCAAGACATGACACGCAAGAGGTTCGAGTACTTCAAAGTCGCGTTGTTTCTGATGTCCGCGATCGTCCTGGCATGGGCTGCAGGAACTTTCGAATCGCTCTGCTACGCACTCGCGGCGGCGCTGTTCGGAGCGATAACAGTGTTCGTCCTGTGGCGAGTGGACAAGTTCGAGACCGAATAGCGCTGCCCATACGTCGTGCGCGTTTTGCGTACCTTCAGGTACGCAAAACGCGCACAAGGGATTGGGGCACGAAAAAGCCCGCCACCGAATCGGTGGCGGGCTCTTTCAGAAGCGAGTCCTACTTGACGGACAGCGATTCCAGGATTTCGCGCGCGAGGGCAGCGGTCTCGGACGGCGTCTTGCCGACCTTGACGCCTGCGGCCTCGAGTGCGTCCTTCTTCGCCTGTGCCGTTCCCAGCGAGCCGGAGACGATGGCGCCGGCGTGGCCCATGGTCTTGCCCTCGGGAGCGGTGAAGCCTGCGACGTAGCCGACGACCGGCTTGGTCACGTTGGCCTTGATGTAGTCGGCTGCACGCTCTTCGGCGTCGCCACCGATCTCGCCGATCATGACGATGATCTTGGTATCGGGGTCCGCCTCGAACGCCTCGATGGCGTCGATGTGGGTGGTTCCGATGACGGGGTCGCCGCCGATGCCGATGGCCGTCGAGAATCCGAAGTCGCGGAGCTCGAACATCATCTGGTAGGTCAGCGTGCCACTCTTGGAGACCAGGCCGATGGGGCCGGTTCCCGAGATGTTGGCGGGCGTGATGCCGACCAATGCCTCACCGGGAGTGATGATTCCGGGGCAGTTCGGGCCGATGATGCGGGTCTTCTTGCCCTTCTCCACGTTGTAGGCCCACGCGTATGCGGAGTCCTGCACGGGGATGCCCTCGGTGATGACGACGAGCAGCGGGATCTCCGCGTCGATCGCTTCGACGATGGCGTCCTTGGAGAATGCCGGCGGCACGAACGCGATGGACACGTCGGCTCCGGTCTTCTCCATGGCCTCGGAAACCGAAGCGAACACCGGCAATTCGATGTCGTTGCCCTGTGCGTCGACGTGCTTGACCGTGGTTCCGGCCTTGCGTGCGTTGACGCCACCGACGACCTGGGTGCCGGCCTTGAGCATCAGGGCGGTGTGCTTGGTGCCTTCGCCGCCGGTGATGCCCTGGACGATGACCTTGTTGTCCTTGTTCAGAAAGATAGACATTGTTTCCTCTACTTCGCTGCCAGCTCGGCGGCCTTGTCGGCGCCCTCGTCCATGGTTCCGGCGAGCGTCACCAGCGGGTGCGCGGCGTCGGCGAGAATCTTGCGGCCCTCTTCGACCTTGTTGCCGTCGAGACGGACGACCAGCGGCTTGTTGGCGTCGTCGCCCAGCTTCTTCAGCGCGCCGACGATGCCGTTGGCCACTGCGTCACACGCGGTGATGCCACCGAAGACGTTGACGAACACGCTCTTGACCTGCTCGTCACCGAGGATGACGTCGAGGCCTGCGGCCATGACCTCGGCCGAAGCGCCGCCGCCGATGTCGAGGAAGTTGGCCGGCTTGACGCCGCCGTGTGCCTCGCCTGCGTATGCGACCACGTCGAGGGTCGACATGACCAGTCCGGCACCGTTTCCGATGATGCCGACCTGTCCGTCGAGCTTGACGTAGTTGAGGTCGTTCTCCTTGGCCTTGGCCTCGAGGGGATCGGCTGCGTCCTTGTCCTCGAACTCGGCGTGGCCGGGCTGGCGGAAGTCTGCATTGGCGTCGAGCGTGACCTTGCCGTCGAGGGCGAGGATCCGATCGTCGGGGGTGCGAACCA
This sequence comes from Rhodococcus sp. NKCM2511, assembly GCF_014905595.1. Taxonomy (NCBI): domain Bacteria; kingdom Bacillati; phylum Actinomycetota; class Actinomycetes; order Mycobacteriales; family Nocardiaceae; genus Rhodococcus; species Rhodococcus sp. NKCM2511. The sequence continues at coordinate 1,599,998 of NZ_BNHJ02000001.1, forward strand.
GCGGGTTGACCTCGACCAGGAGAGCGTCTTCGTTGATGAAGACCTCCCACAGCTTCTGGATGGTCACCGCAGCGGCGTCGAGCACCTCGGCGGGCAGCTTGCCCTTCTCGGCGATCTCACGAGCGAACGCGAGGTCGACGCCCTTGACTGCGTCGACGGGGATACGTGCGAGTGCGTCGGGGTTCTCCTCCGCCGTCACCTCGATCTCGACTCCACCTTCGACCGAACACATCGCGAGGTAGGTGCGGTTGGTGCGATCGAGCAGGAAGGAGATGTAGTACTCCTCGGCGATGTCGGAGGCTTCTGCGACGAGAAGCTTCTTGACGACATGGCCCTTGATGTCGAGTCCGAGAATCGCTTCTGCGTTCTCGGTTGCTGCTGCGACGTCCTTGGAGTACTTGACGCCGCCGGCCTTGCCGCGGCCGCCGACCTTGACCTGCGCCTTGACCATTACTGGCTTGCCGATTTCTTCGGCAATCTGTGTTGCTCCGGCGACCGTGTCGGTGACACGACCGGCGGAGGTGGGTACGCCATGCTTGGCGAACAATTCCTTCGCCTGGTATTCGAAGAGATCCATCAGCTCACCGTCTCGTCTACGTTGACGCCCGCTCCAGGGGTGTGAGCGGGTCTGAGCATGGACTTTATCCAGGTGCCCCGACGGCGCATCGGGCGCATGGATGCTATGTGGTCTATCTCACCGCTGCGGCCGCAGTGAAACCGGCGTCACCGATCGGTGCGACGAACCGAAAGTGCCGCCGCGACACCGAGAACGACGATTCCGGCGACCGATGGCACCACACCGGGTCCCATCTCCGGGTCGGCTGCGCGAGCGGACGTCAGTGGCCACGACGCGAGATGAACGACACCCGCGACGGCCGCACCGGCGAGCAGAACGCTGCCACGCGCGGGGCGGGCCCGGGCGGCAACGAGGGCGGCGACGACGACGCCGACAGCGAGCAGCAGCTGCCCCCAGGTGTCCCAACCCCACGGAAACTCGGTGATGGTCGCCGCGGTCAGATCGCTGCCTCGATACAGGGGCAGGGCCAATCCGACTGCCAGTAGAAGGGCCCCGACGAGCGCAGTTCCCAGCACCGGGAAGTAGGTGGCCGCATCCTCGGACGTGTCGACGTCGTCACGCTCGGCCGATCCGGCGAACAGGGCCAGCAGTCCGGCGACGGCCGCGAACACGACGCCCGCGATGATCAGCAGAGCACCCGTCCCGGTATCGACGCCCGCGAGGTCCTCGGCCAGCACCACCGACTGCAACACGGCCGCCGCGGCCGACACCGCGGCGAGCCAGAAGACGGACAAGAACGGACGAGCCGCCGCAGCGAACTCGGAGAACAGCAGCGGCACCGAGGCCAGAATCGAGACGAAGCCCGCTATGAGCACCACGCGGGTCGCCAGGATCGTGGGCGCAGTTCCCGCGGCGTCGGTCTCGAGAATCGGCAGCAGCGACCCCACCACCAGCAGTACGCCGGCAACTACGCCCGCACTGCCTGCTGCCGCATGCCACCTCGTGGTGCCGGGCCCCGAGACCCCGCGCGGACCCCGACCACCCTCGGCGACGGATCGCGCCGCCGCCAGAGCGTGGCGATCACGGCCGGAGGCAATAGGTGCGAGTACAGCGCCTCCGACGGTCAATCCGAGCCCGGCAACGGTGCCGAGGTATGCCCCGAGGCCGGCCTCGATCCGAGCACCGGTAGCCACTCCAGCGAGCAGACCGACACCCGCGAACGAGAGGACCCCGAGACCCGCGCCGACGGCGGCACCGGACGCGACCACCGGCGAGAGCGACGCCAACGCCGAGGCCGTGACCACGAGTGCGCCGATTCCGACCAGCGCGGACCCCACCGCCACGAACACCGGCGACTCCACCACCGCCGAGACGATCACCACCGGATCGGCCGACCGGTACAGCGAGGCGAATGCCGCTGCGGCGGCCACGACACCGAACACTCCGAGCAGGATCGACAACAGCGGACCCACCCGGCCCGCGGTCGCTCGTCCCACGTGCTCCGAGTAGACCGAATGTCCGTACCCGTCACCGAGCGCTGCGCGATGCACTGCGGACCACCCCGCCGCACCCGCCAGAACCGACGCAGCGTGACCGGCGAGCAGAACATGAGAGCCGAGGGTGGCGTCGAGCATCGCGGCGCTCAGGGGACGGAACAGCTCGAGCCGGTTCGCATCGATCGGATCGGACAGCACAGCGAGATCGAGGATCGCGATTCCGAGCGTCACCGCGCCGAAGCCTGAGAGCAGAGCGGCACCGAATTCGACGCGTCGCATCGCAGCACTGACGGCGGCGGCAACCGCCACCACGACCGGGAGCGCAACGGCCAGCACAGCGGCCGACGAGACCCCGTCGCCCACCGGCGAACCGTCGACGGCCTGGACGACGCCGATCAACGGAGCTGCAGCGGCACACAGTGCGGCGACGACAGCGAGCACGACGGCGACGACGATGCGCGACGTGGGCGAATGATCCTCCACGCCGCCGCGGGCGTCCTGCGGCGCGATACGTTGCGGTTCGGCTCGGTCGGAGCCGTGGGCGGACGATTCGTCGAAGGTGGGGGTCGGCACCCGTAGGACGGTATCGGCTCGGTCGCGTCCCCAGCCGTCGGTCACGGTGCGTGCCGCATTCGTGTCCGATTACGGATGTGGCGTGTCACCACATAAACCCTGGTCACCCTGTGAGCCATCTCACATATTGCCCTGGTTTCGGCTGTTAACTTGCGCGCGCCGCAACCATTTCGTTACCGTCTGCCGAGTCTTTCAGTAACGGCCAGGTCACAGATATCGGAGGTTGTAGGTCTTGCAGCAGCACCGCGCGTCCTTTACTTCCAGCCGATTCTCTCGCCCGACGGCGGACGACGCGACCACGGTGTACAGCTACGAGCCCACCACCGAGCCGAGTGCATACGAGGCCTATTCCTACCCCACGTACGAGTACGTCGAAGCCGATTTCGCCGGTGCAGTAGCAGCCGACGAGACACCGACCGTCTTCACGACCTACGCAACCACTGCAGACGCTGCACCCGTGGCTCGTCGCGGCGGAGCGCACCGCATCCCCGTTCCTCCGACTGCACTGAAGGGTCGCGCCGCCGTCTTGGCCGTGGCCGCCGGTGCCGTTGTTGCCGCAGGGCAAGCCGTCATCAACGACGATGCGCCCACCGCAGTCGCCACCTCCGAGTACGCACTCGCCGCGGGTGAAGCACCGGCCGCCGCAGCACTCGCGGCCACCACCGCACCGCAGGCCGACGAGCCGGTAGCCGACGTTTCGAGCGCAACTCCCTCGCAGGCACCGCAGATCCTCAGCGTCGCCGCACCGGTCGACCTCAGCCAGTTCAACGACCTGCTCGCCAAGGGCCAGCGTTTCAGCGAAGAGCGTGCCGCCCGCGAGGCCGCGGCCCGTCGCCCGCTGTTCTCCCTCCCGGCTCAGGGCACGTACACCTCCAACTTCGGCACTCGATGGGGCGTCCTGCATGCCGGCGTCGACGTCGCCAATGCCATCGGAACCCCCATCTACGCCGTCGCCGACGGCAAGGTGATCGATTCCGGTCCCGCGTCGGGCTTCGGAATGTGGGTTCGCCTGCAGCACGCCGACGGCACGATCACGGTCTACGGCCACATCGACACCTCGACAGTCACCGTGGGCCAGGACGTCATGGCTGGCGACCAGATCGCAACCATGGGCAACCGTGGCTTCTCCACCGGCCCGCACCTGCACTTCGAGGTTCATCTCCCGGGTGAGGTCAAGATCGATCCGCTCCCCTGGCTCGCGTCCCGAGGAATCTCCCTCGGACCCGAAATGGACTGAGTCCTTCTCCACCGCTTCACAACAAAGCCGGACCCCGCTTTCGCAGGGCCCGGCTTTCGCGTTGTCGGGACTTCTACAGCTTGGTCATCGGGACGCCGCCGATGAGCATCATCTTGACGCGACCTGCCGAGCCGAAATCGATCAGGACCATCGCCTTGACTCCGGCACCGGTGGATTCGAGCACCGTACCCAGTCCATACTTGTCGTGGCTGACTCGATCACCCACAGCCAGAACCAGATTGGAGTTTCGGCCCTTCGCGGCACCGAAGCTCGGAGACGAACTCTGGCCACGACTCGACGACCCGCCGTAGCTACCGGAGCCGTAGTTGCCCGAGCCGTAACCGCCGCCCGAGCCGTAACTGTTCGATCCGTAGCTGCCGGATCTACCGCCGCCGATTGCGCGGCCGCCGCCGGTGCCCGGGTCTTCGCGACGCCAGTCGATCAGATGTTGCGGAACCTCTTGCAGGAAGCGTGATTCCGGGTTGGCGATGGGCTGACCCCACGCCGACCTCATGATCGCGCGCGTGAGATAGAGCCGTTGCCGCGCGCGAGTGATGCCCACGTACGCCAGCCGTCGTTCCTCGGACAGCTCGTTCGGATCACCGAGCGCACGCATGTGCGGGAACTGGCCGTCCTCCCACCCGGTGACGAAGACAACCGGAAATTCCAGCCCTTTGGCGGTGTGCAGCGTCATCAACGTCACGACGCCGGTGCCCGAGTCGGGGATCTGATCGGTATCGGCAACCAGAGAAACCCGTTCGAGGAACGCGGCCAACGAACCCGGCTCGGCCAGACCGTCGACCCCGCCGTCGTCGTCGTTTCGGTCGTCACCTGTCTCAAGCGCCTCTTCGGCCACTGCGGCCTGGTTACGCGCCTCGGACGTGAACTCCCGTGCGACGCTGACCAATTCGTTGAGGTTGTCCAGGCGAGCACCGTCCTGCGGGTCGCTACTGGCCTCGAGCTCGGCGCGATAGCCGGTGCGGTCCAGAACTGCTTCGACCACGTCGCCGATATCGGCGATGTCGTTGCCGTCTCCGTCGGTGGCCGTCAGTACGGCACGCAACTCGTCGAGCAGCTCCATGAACTGAGCGATCAACTTCTGCTGCCGCGAGTTGAGCAACGCCACCTTGCCCGCGGCCGCGTCGTGCAGCGCTCGTGAGAAGCTGATGTCGCGTTGCTCGGCGTGCACGGCCACACACGCCTCGGCGCGGTCTCCGATGCCGCGTCGGGGGGTATTGAGGATGCGCCGCATGCTGACGGTGTCGTCTTCGTTGGACAGCACGCGCAGGTACGCAACGAGGTCCCGGACTTCCTTGCGCTCGTAGAACCGGACGCCGCCGACGACCTTGTACGGCAGGCCGAGACGAATGAAGATCTCTTCGAGCGCGCGCGAAGAGTTGTTGGTCCGGTAGAACACCGCCACCTCGTCGAAACGCACATCCCCGCTGTCGACGAGACGATCGATTTCCGACGCGACGAACGACGCCTCGTCGTGCTCGTTGTCGGCGACGTACCCGACGATCAGTTCGCCTTCACCGGTGTCGGTCCACAACTTCTTCTCGCGCCGTCCGATGTTGCGCGAGATGACGGCATTGGCCGCCGACAGAATGTTCTGCGTCGATCGGTAGTTCTGCTCGAGCAGAATGGTGCGAGCGTCGGGGTAGTCGCGCTCGAACTCCTCGATGTTGCGAATGGTCGCGCCGCGGAATGCGTAGATCGACTGATCGGCGTCACCCACCACGCAGAGTTCACCCGGCGCGACGGTGCCCTCGAGCGCGCCGTCTGCATCGGGCGTGCCGACGAGTTCGCGAACCAGCATGTACTGGGCGTGGTTGGTGTCCTGGTACTCGTCGACCAGTACGTGCCGGAACCGGCGTCGGTAGTACTGCGCCACCTGCGGGAAGGCCTGCAGAATGCCCACCGTTTCGCCGATGAGGTCGTCGAAGTCCATGGCGTTGGCTGCGCGCAGACGCTGCTGATAGATGCGGTAGACCTTCGCGACGAGTCGGGGCAGCTCGGCAGGGTCGCCGTCGGCGTCCTCGGCGGCCTTGTCCGGGCCGATCAGCTCGTTCTTGAGGTTGGAGATCGCCGTCGAGAGCAGACGAGCCGAGAACTTCTTGGTGTCGATCTGCAGGTCTTTGGAGATCATCGTCAGCAGCCGGCGTGAGTCGTCCGCGTCGTAGATCGAGAAGTTGGAGTTCAATCCCGGCAACAATGCCGCCTGGGCGCGCAGGATGCGCACGCAGCTGGAGTGGAACGTCGACACCCACATGGCGTTCGCCCGCGGCCCCACCAGACCTGCCACTCGCTCGCGCATCTCCGCGGCGGCCTTGTTGGTGAACGTGATCGCCAGGACCTGCCCCGGCGACACCCCCCGCTCCGCGAGCAGATACGCGATGCGACGCGTCAGCACCGCTGTCTTGCCCGAGCCTGCACCGGCCACGATGAGCAGCGGCGATCCCGTGTGCACGACGGCCTCACGCTGCTGAGGATTGAGCCCCTCCAGCAGTGCGTCGGACGAGGTGTTCTTACGGGACTCGAGGCCCTGGAGGAATGTGTTCATCGTCTGGCCAGGCTACCGGCGCGTACCGACAAACCCACATCCCGTGGTCGTCGGCGTCATCTCCGACTTTTCAGGACGGTTACCCCGTGGCACACTGGATCGGTGATCGAAAAAGTCGTGCGTCATCGCTTGCGTCGGATCGGCCACTGCGCAGCCGGACGAGCGGGAGCCTGTCGACAGTCGTAACGCCCCAGCTTTCCCGGCGGGAATCTCGTCGATCTCGGTCCTTCGAGACGAAACCCAGCCGACAGCCGCTGCAGTTCCGAATACGAAAGGCGTAACGGTGCCGGACGACGCAACGATCCAAGATGTGACCCGAGGAGAGACGATGGCTATGACGACGAAGATCGATTCAGAGACTGCATTGCCTTCCAGCGAAGCCGAGATCAACGACCTGCGTCAGGAGATCGACCGTCTCGACGCCGAGATCCTCGCGGCAGTGCGGCGTCGCTCCGAGGTCTCGCAGATCATCGGACGCACCCGCATGGCGTCCGGCGGCCCGCGCCTCGTGCACAGCCGTGAGATGAAAGTTCTCGAGCGCTTCAGCAGCCTCGGTCAGGAAGGCCACACGCTGGCCATGCTCCTGCTGCGCCTCGGCCGCGGTCGCCTCGGCCACTGACCGAACCCCGGTTGGGCGCGCAGGATGCACGCCCAACCGATGCTCTACTTCAGAGCGATGTACTTGGTCTCGAGGTATTCCTCGATTCCCTCGGATCCGCCCTCACGGCCGAATCCGGATTCTTTGACTCCGCCGAACGGTGCTGCCGCGTCCGAGATCACTCCGCGGTTGACACCCACCATGCCGCTGTCGATCGCGTCGGCCACCCGTAGCGCACGGTCCAGGCTCTCGGTGTAGATGTACGACGCTAATCCGTACTCGGTGGCGTTGGCTGCGTCGATTCCTTCCTGTTCGGTGTCGAATCCGACGATCGGGGCCACCGGGCCGAACACTTCTTCCTTCAGAATGCGGGCCGACGTCGGCATGTCGGTGAGTACGGTCGCCGGGTAGAAATAGCCGTCGCCACCCGGTGCGCTACCGCCGAGCGCTACCGTCGCACCCTTCTCCACTGCATCGTCGACGAGCTCCTGCACGGTCTCGAGCTGGTCTGCGTTGATCAGCGGTCCGAGCTTGGTGTCGGGGTCGACGCCGGGTCCGAGCTTCATCTCGGACATCTTCGCCACCAACTTGGTGGTGAATTCCTCACGCACGCTGTTGTGCACGTGCAGACGGTTCGCCGCCGTGCAGGCCTCGCCGCCGTTGCGCATCTTCGCCAGCATCGCGCCGTCCACCGCGTCGTCGATGTTCGCGTCGTCGAACACGACGAACGGGGCATTGCCACCGAGTTCCATCGACGTCCGCAGCAACCTCGTCGCGGACTTCTCGACTAGCGATTTGCCGACGCCGGTGGATCCGGTGAAGGTGAGTTTGCGGAGCCTCGGGTCTTCGAGCAGCGGCCCGGTGACGTCGCCGGACTTCGAGGTCGTCAGCACCGAGAGCACGCCCTCCGGTAGACCCACCTCGTCGAAGATCTGCGCGAGCAGCAGCATCGTCAGCGGGGTCTCTCGTGCCGGCTTGACCACGATTGTGCAGCCGGCGGCCAGGGCAGGGCCGATCTTCCTGGTGCCCATCGCCAACGGGAAATTCCACGGGGTGATCGCCAGTACCGGGCCGACCGGAGCCTTGGTCACGAGAATGCGGCCGTTGCCCGCCGGGGCCGGGGTGTAGCGACCACCGATGCGCACCGCTTCCTCGGCGAACCACCGGAAGAACTCCGCACCGTATTTCACCTCGGCCTTCGACTCTGCAAGGGCCTTGCCCATCTCCAGGGTCATCAGCAGCGCGATGTCGTCGGCACGTTCGGTGACCTTCTCGAACGCCGCTCGAAGAATTTCACTGCGTTCGCGGGCAGGTGTTGCCGCCCAGCTCTTCTGCGCCGCAGCAGCCGCGTCGAGGGCCTTCATCGCGTCGGCCGGGGATGCGTCGGCCACGTCGGTCAACGGCTTACCTGTAGCGGGATCGTTCACCGGGAACGTCTTACCGCCCTCGGCGTCGACGGCCTTGCCGCCGATCCACAGTTTTGCCGGAATCGATTCGATCAATGCACGTTGGTCCATACCGTCCATGATGCCTCCGCAGTGCCCGTCGCAAACGACAAACGACGCGCGCGCGGCACCGGCCCGCATTACTGTTGGATCGTATGAGCGTCGATATCACCGGCACGGATGCCTGGCAGAAACTGACCGATCACCACTCCGAGATTGCCGATACTCATCTCCGAACTCTGTTCGCCGATGACGCCGACCGAGGGCGCACCTTCACCCTCGCCGCCGCGGATCTTCACATCGACTACAGCAAGCACCGCGTCACCAGCGAGACTCTCGCCCTGCTGATCGAACTGGCCCGCACCGCAGACGTCGAAGGCAAGCGCGACGCCATGTTCGCAGGCGAACACATCAACACCTCCGAGGATCGCGCTGTTCTGCACACCGCGCTGCGCCTTCCCGCCGACGCGTCGTTGACCGTCGACGGCCAGGACGTCGTCGCCGATGTACACGAAGTCCTCACGGCCATGGGCGAATTCACCGATCGCGTGCGTTCGGGCGAATGGGTCGGTGCCACCGGCGAGAAGATCTCCACCGTCGTCAACATCGGTATCGGTGGATCCGATCTGGGCCCGGTCATGGTCTACAACGCACTCCGTCACTACGCCGACGCGGGGATCTCGGCGAAGTTCGTCTCGAACGTCGACCCCGCGGATCTGGTCGGCGCACTCGACGGACTCGACCCGGCGTCGACGCTGTTCATCATCGCCTCCAAGACGTTCTCCACCCTCGAGACGCTGACCAACGCCACCGCGGCCCGTCGATGGCTCGTCGACGCACTCGGTGAGGACGCCGTCGCCAAGCACTTTGTCGCCGTGTCCACCAACGCCGAACGCGTCGCGGACTTCGGCATCGACACCGACAACATGTTCGGCTTCTGGGACTGGGTGGGCGGACGCTATTCCGTGGACTCGGCAATCGGACTGTCGGTCATGGCCGTCGTCGGCAAAGAGGCGTTCGCCGAATTCCTCGACGGTTTCCATCGGATCGACGAGCACTTCCGGTTGACGCCTCTCGCCGAGAACGCACCGGTTCTGCTCGGCCTCATCGGCCTGTGGTACAGCAACTTCTTCGGCGCGGAAACCCGTGCAGTGCTGCCGTATTCGAACGACCTCTCCCGTTTCGCGGCCTACCTGCAGCAGCTGACCATGGAGTCCAACGGCAAGTCCGTCAAGGCCGACGGCTCACCCGTCACCACCTCCACCGGCGAAATCTTCTGGGGCGAACCGGGCACCAACGGACAGCATGCCTTCTACCAATTGCTGCACCAGGGAACACGTTTGGTGCCCGCCGACTTCATCGGCTTCGCCGAGCCCACCGACGATCTGCCCACCCGCGACGGCAGCGGCTCGATGCACGACCTGCTGATGAGCAACTTCTTCGCCCAGACCAAGGTGCTCGCTTTCGGCAAGACGGCCGAGGAGATCGCCGCCGAGGACACACCGGAAGATGTGGTGCCGCACAAGGTGATGCCGGGCAACCGACCGTCCACCTCGATCCTCGCCCCCAAACTCACCCCGTCCGTCGTCGGACAATTGATCGCCCTGTACGAACACCAGGTCTTCGTCGAAGGCGTCATCTGGGGCGTCGACTCCTACGACCAGTGGGGCGTCGAACTCGGCAAGACCCAGGCACTCGAACTGACCCCGGTACTCACCGACGCCGAAGCCCCTGCCGTGCAATCGGATTCCTCGACCGACGCCCTGGTGCGCTGGTACCGCGATCAGCGGGGTCGCGCGAAGTAGGTCGGTCGGCCTGAGGTCGGTCGGTGGATCTACGGCCCTGGTAGGAATCTACGCACCCTGCAGGCGGTGCGGATTCCTGGACGGGCCGTAGATTGCCGCTCGGCGGATCCAAACAGGTCGGTCGTGCGTCCAATCGAGCATGAACTTCGACCAACGTGGGCTCTTCACCCGTGCCGACGCGCTCACGTCGGGCTTCACCGATGACGACCTTCGCCGGGCACGCGCACACAAGTCCATCGTTGCAATCCGTAGAGGCTGGTTCGTTCGAGGGGATGTGTTCGCAACACTGAACTCTGCGCAGCAGCATGCACTCTTGGCGCAGGCGACCTATACCGATTCCGGCGACGACGTCGTACTCAGCCACGTATCCGCAGCAGTGGTTCTCGGACTCGACGTGTGGAAGTTGCCGCTCGACACGGTGACGATGACCAACCGTCGCGGCCACTCGGGCAAGCGCAGTCGACGCCGGTTCCTCCACGGCACCGATCTACTGGACGACGAGTGGCTTCATCTCGACGGTATGCGTGTCACAGGCCCAGCGCGCACAGTCGTCGACGTCGCCAGGACTCATCCACTCGAGGTTGCGGTGTGTCTCGGTGATCGGGCATTGCGCCACGGCCTCACCACGATCGAGGAACTCGAGAAGTATTGCGACGCAGCGCAACACCGAAGTGGTGCCGGACGCGCCAGACGTGCTGTCAGCGCGATGAGTGCGCGCAGCGACAGTGTCGGCGAAAGTCGATCGCGACTGATCCTGCAGACAGTGTCGACTCCGCTGTCCAATCAGACGATCTTCGACGAAGGCGGTCGACGCATCGCCCGTACCGACTTCCTGTTTCCCGACCTGGCCGAGGTGATCGCCGAGTTCGACGGGGAAGACAAGTACGGTCCGCAGCCACGGCAAGCAATCATCGCGGAGAAGAATCGCCACAACCGGCTCGCCGAGCAAGGCAGGACCGTCTTCAGATTCGACTGGCGGGACTTGTCGACTCCGCACGTCATCGTCGACCGGCTTGATGCTGCCTATCGGCGCGCGTTGCTCCTCGGCCCGCCGAGTGGACGGTACGCCGAGCTACCCCTCCCCACAGCTACGGCGCTCGTAGGAATATGCGCACCCTACAGGCGGTGCGAATTCCCACGAGGGGCGTAGATCCGCCGCATCACACCCGAGTCAACACAGCTGAGGTATCGACTCCGACGGGCAGGGTGCCGAAGGCAATGCCCCAGTCTCGGTCGAGTCGACTGGCGCAGAAAGCATCGGCAACAGCGGAATTCCCGTGCATCACCAGCTGCGCACCTTGGAAGGTCAGTGCCATCAGTTCGACGACGCGGCGGGCGCGGTATTCCATGTTGGAGGTGTCGGAGAGTTCTTTCCCGACGCGGGCGATGGCGTCGTCCAGTCGAGAGTCCACACCCGACGCCTTGCCGATCTCACCGAAGAAGGCCTCGACACTGTCGGGTTGACGGGCCAGTGCGCGGAGGGAATCGAGTGCGGCGACGTTGCCCGACCCTTCCCAGATCGACATCAATGGCGATTCGCGGAACAACCGAGGCATGCCCGATTCTTCGACATAACCGTTGCCGCCCAGGCATTCGAGTGCTTCGGCCGCGTGGGCCGGTGCGCGTTTGCACACCCAGTACTTGGTGATGGCCAACGCAATTCGGCGTAGCGCGCTCTCCTGCTCGTCGCCGCGGGCGGAACCGTCGGTGGCCTGCGCCAGGCGAATCATGGCGGCGGTGGCGGCCTCGGATTCGAGGGTCAAGTCTGCCAACACGTTTCGCATCAGAGGCTGATCGATCAGTTGCGCACCGAAGGCAGCTCGGTGACGTGCGTGATGCACCGCGCGGACGGTGGCGTTGCGAATACCGGCAGCAGAGCCGATGACGCAGTCCAGCCGGGTCATGTTCACCATCTCGATGATGGTGCGCACCCCGCGGCCCTCCTCGCCGACGAGCCAGCCGGTCGCACCGTCGTACTCCAGTTCTCCCGAGGCGTTGGACTTGTTGCCGAGCTTGTCCTTCAAGCGCTGCAACATCATTCGGTTACGGGTGCCGTCGGGCAGCACCCGCGGCAACATGAAGCACGACAGCCCGCCCGGTGCCTGGGCCAAGGTGAGGAACATGTCCGACATCGGCGCAGAGGTGAACCATTTGTGGCCGACGATCGAATAGGTGCCGTCCGACGACGGGGTGGCCGTGGTGGTGTTGGCGCGAACGTCCGATCCGCCTTGCTTCTCCGTCATCGACATACCGGCGATCAGTCCGCGTTTGCTCGACGGTTCGCGCAGCCCGAAGTCGTACTCCCGGGACGCGAGCAGAGGCTCGAACTGCGCGGCGAGAGAGGGGTTGTGCCGCAACGCCGGTACGACGGCGTAGGTCATCGAGATCGGGCACATGTGGCCTGCTTCGGCCTGTCCCCATACATAGAATTTCGCGGCGCGGGCCACGTGCGCACCCACTCGGTCGTCCGTCCACGGGCTGGCGTGCAGTCCGTGCTGCACCGCGACGGTCATCAGATCATGCCAGTGCGGGTGGAATTCGACCTCGTCGACGCGATGGCCGTACCGATCGTGTGTTCTGAGCACCGGTGGGTTCTCGTTCGCGAGCCTGCCCCACTCCTGGGCCTCGACTCCGCCTGCGAGAGCGCCCAATTGACGCACCTCGTCGCGCGCCCAGCCGCCGCCGGCTCGGTCGAGACCGTCCAGCAGCGAGGCGTCGTCGGACACGTCGTAGGGCGTCAGGTCGGTCGCCTGATTGAAGACCTCATGTGTGTTCATCTCGAACTCCTAACGCACGCAACGAATAAGCGACGAGACCGGGGACCACGTCCACGGACTCGTGCGAGGACAACGGACCGACCAGCACTTCGCCGACGGCACCCACGAGCCCGGCGGCCGAGATCGCCGCGTCCTGATCGGGAATTTCCCCGGCCGCGATTCCTGCCACAATCGCGTCGGCGAACGCAGCAGTGAATTTGCGCCGGAACACCAACCGCTCGGCGTCCACTGCTGGATCGACCGGTTCGGCGAGCAGCGCGTAGGCCATCGTGCGGTTCTTCAGGGCCCGCCCGGCGAAGGTCTGCACCACCGCGGCGACTCGCTCGGATGTGCTGCCGTGTGCGGCGACGGCGACCACCGCAGCCACTTCTCGGGTGCAGACCTGCCGGAAGATCTCGACGACCAGGTCGGACTTGCCGTCGAAGTGCGTGTAGACGCTGCCCGCGGACACGCCTGCGGCCGCGGCGACCGAGGCCACCGACAGGCCCGCGTATCCCTTGGTGGACAGGACCTCGACGGCGGCAGCAAGCAGTTTCGTTCGGCCGGCATCGAGCCGGGCCTGCACTGCGGGTGTTCGCCGGTAGGGCATTGAAGGATTGAAGCACTGATTCAGTGCTTCACGCAAGGGGACTCGAGTAGGTTCGTAACCATGCCGGTACGGATCGAACGATCAGGCCCCGTCACCACCGTGGTCCTCTCACGCCCGGAGGCACGCAACGCCGTCGACGGGCCCACTGCTCAGGAACTCACCCAGGCCTTCGAGGAATTCGATGCCGACGAATCCGCGTCGGTTGCCGTGTTGTGGGGCGAAGGAGGAACCTTCTGCTCGGGTGCCGATCTGAAGGCGCTCGGCACACCCAGGTCGAACCACGCGACCGAACACGGCGACGGTCCGATGGGCCCGACGCGAATGCGGTTGTCCAAGCCGGTCATCGCCGCGGTGTCGGGATACGCCGTCGCGGGCGGGCTCGAACTCGCCCTGTGGTGCGACCTACGCATCGCGGAGGACGACGCCACGTTCGGCGTGTTCTGTCGGCGCTGGGGCGTGCCTCTGATCGACGGCGGCACAGTGCGATTGCCGCGCATCATCGGTACCGGACGAGCGATGGACATGATTCTCACCGGTCGTGCCGTGGCCGCCCAGGAGGCGTTGGACATCGGATTGGTTACCCGGGTGGTTCCGGTCGGCCGTGCCCGATCCGAGGCCGAGGCATTGGCCGCCGAACTGGCATTGCTGCCCCAGACCTGCATGCGCGAGGATCGACTGTCCGTCCTCGAGCAGGACGGCCTCGACGAGGAAGCCGCGCTGAAGAACGAGTTTCGGCACGGTGCCATCTCGATCACCGCCGACGCGCTCACCGGAGCGAGTCGGTTCGCCTCGGGCGCGGGGCGACACGGTACCCCCAGTCCGTGACCTCGACCCGCCTGTCGGTGATCGACGAAATCTTTCTCCGCACACACCGCGGGTACGGCACACCGATTGCACTGCAGGGTATTTGGCGTACTGCCGAGTCGGTGACCCAGGACGAACTCGATCGGGTACACGCTGCGCTCGAACGTGGGCAGCTGGGTCGACAGGTCGGCGTGCCTCGCATCCCCGGTGCCAGGCTCCGATGGGACGTCTGTTCCACCTCGCTGCCGCTGACGGTCGCCTCCGAGCCGGTCGACGACGCCATCGAGTGGGCCGACCACCAGGCCGATGTGCAGTTGGATCCGCAATACGGACCGGGCTGGCGGTTGACGGCAGCTCCGCTGACCGGCGGCGGTACCGTCGTATCGCTGGTGTGCTCGCATGCGCTCGCCGATGCCCGTGGGCTCATCGACGCTGCCGCACAGTCGTTTTCGGGCTCGGTAGAAACCGAACCGATCGCCTCCCCCGGTTCCGACGCAGCGGACGCTCTGCGCATGATCGTCACCGTGCTCGTGCGGTCGATCGTCGCGACCGCTCGACTGTGGGTGAGCGCGAAGGCTCGGGCCGAGCTGCGCGCGTTCACGGCATCCGACTCGAATCGCACACGCCCCCAACGTGTTCGACGGGCCTTCTCGGTGGTCGTGGACGTCGATGCAGCGCAGTGGGATTCGGCTGCCGAGCTCGGTGGTGGCTCACCCAATTCGTTGTTCGTGTGCGTCGTCGCCGCGACCATGGCAGAACTCGGCTCACCCACGGTGACCGTCGACATCCCCTTCCGCACCGGATCCGGCGACGCGAACTCGATCGGGATGGCCACCGTCGACGTTCGCGGAGACGACTCACCGGCGGCAGTGCGCGCGGCGTGCAAAGCTGCCTTCGCCGCGCCCGTCGGAGCGCCCGCGGGGTACCCACCCGAGGTTGTCCAACTGCTCCCCCACCGCCTTGCGGCGAAGTTGACCTCGACGCCGGGGCGCGGAGAAGTGTTGTGCTCCAACATCGGCGACATTCCGCATGCGCTGACGACCCTCGGGCCGCATCGATCCTGCGGTCTGGCCACCCGCGCGATCCACCCCGCACCGACGGGACCGATCCCGCTGTCGACGATCAGGCTGTCGACCTACCTGTCCCGGATGGACGGGCGCTACACACTCTCCCTGGTGTGCACCGACGACGCGCTGGTCGGATCGGCGGCAGAGCTCACCGCAGCGGTGCACCGCGCTCTGGCGCGGCGAAACCTGGCCGGTACACCCTGGTAGGTCTACCGTTGCAGCCATGAACGAGCACGATATCCACACCAAGATTCAGCAGCTGATCGCCACCGAGCACAAGCTGCGCACCGACACCCAGGCCGGGGAGATCGACCCCGACACCGAGAAGGCGCAGCTCGCGTCACTCGAACACGCTCTCGATCAGTGCTGGGACCTGCTCCGGCAGCGCCGCGCACGCATCGACGCAGGCAAGGACCCCGACTCCGCGACGGCCAACAGCGTCAACCAGGTCGAGGGATACCTGCAGTAGTTCCGGTCATTCCCCAAGCTCCACTCCTGCGCTCAGACCATTCGATCCGTCAGCACGTTCGGCAGGAACCGCAGCGCCGCGTCGATGCCTCGCCATTTCAGGCCGGGCAGCGCGGCGCGGCGCGTTTCGCTCTCGATGGCCCGGACCATCGCGGTGACGCCTTCGTCCAGAGTGGCTGTGAGAGCAGCACTGTCGCCTGCGCCGGCCGACATGTCGGTGGCGATGAAACCCGGCAGAAGCGTCGTGACGACGATGTCGGTGCGAGCCAATTCGGTGGCCAACGATTCGCCCAGAGAGGCCACCGCCGCTTTGCTGGCCGAGTAGGTCGCCTTGGCACCGGGCAGACCCCGATCGGCGCTGATGGACGAGACGAACACCAGGTGCCCGTGCTTCTGGGCCCGGAATATCGCCAACGCAGCCTCGGCCTGCGACAGCGCACCGACGAAATTGGTGCGCGCGGTCTGCAGATTGGCGTCCGAGCGACCGGATCCGATCTTCGCACCCTTGCCGAGTCCGGCATTGACGACAACTCGATCCAGGCCGCCCAACTCGTCGCGCAGTTCGCCGAACACCGTCACCACGGCATCGTGATCGGTGACGTCGAGGGCGCGTACCGCCACGGTGATCCCGGGATGCTGCGTCATCAGTTCGGAACGAAGCTCGTCGAGCCGCTCGACCCGTCGCGCACAGAGAGCGAGATCCCGGCCCATGGCCGCGAAGCGGCGCGCCATCTCCTCACCGAGTCCTGAACTCGCGCCGGTGATCAGAATCTTGCTCCGAGTGGTCGCCATAAGCGGGGAGCCTATGTCACTGTGGAGCAATGGCCCCAGAGAGCTCGGAATTCGATGTGATCGTCATCGGCGGAGGACCCGTCGGTGAGAATGCCGCGCAGTACGCGATACAAGGCAGCAGCCGCACCGCCGCCATCGTCGAACACGAACTCGTCGGCGGCGAATGCTCGTACTGGGCATGCATGCCCAGCAAGGCGCTCCTGCGGCCGAGCGAGGTGCTCGATACCGCCCGAAACATGCCGGGTGTGAAAGAACTGGTCGGCGATCAGCCCCTCGACGCCGACGCCGTATTGGCCCGACGCGAATCCTTCACTCACGGCCTCGACGACTCGTCGCAGGTGTCGTGGGCCGAGTCCGCGGGCATCTCGGTGATCCGGGGCCACGGACGGCTCAGCGGGGTCAAGACCGTCGAGGTCGACGGCAGAACGCTCACGGCCCGGCACGCAGTGGTTCTGGCCACCGGCACCACCGCGTCGGTACCGAACACGCCTGGCCTTCGCGACGCCCGACCGTGGATCTCCCGCGACGCCACGAACATTCACGAGACCCCCGGCCACGTGGCCATCATCGGCGGCGGTGTCGTGGCGAGCGAGGCAGCGACGTGGCTGCTGTCCCTGGGGGCGAAAGTCACGATGATCGTGCGCGGCTCGTCCCTGCTGGCCGGCTCCGAGCCGTTCGCCGGGCAGCTCGTCGCCGATGCACTGAAACAACGCGGCGCAACGATCATGCTCGACGCGTCCCTGACGGCTGTGTCGCGACAAGATCCCGCCGACACCGGCGTCGGCCGAATCCACGGTGGTCCGGTCACTCTCACGGTCGGCGGCGAGGACCTCGTCGTGGACGAGGTGCTGGTCGCGGCGGGCCGCTCCCCGGCGAGCTCGGATCTGGGACTGTCCACCGTCGGTCTTCCCGACGGCAGATACGTCGACGTCGACGACCACCTCACTGTGGGGGACCACGACTGGCTCTATGCCGTCGGCGATCTCAACGGCCGGGCACCGTTGACGCACATGGGCAAGTATCAGGGACGGGTGGCCGGTGACGTCATCGCCGCCCGGGCCGAGGGAAAGCCGCTCGATCACAGAAAGTTTCGCGCCACCGCCGACCACGGACAGATTCCCCAGGTCGTGTTCACGCCCCTCGAGGTCGCCTCGGTCGGGCTCACCGAGGCCAAGGCGCGCGAAGCCGGTATCGACGTCGAGATCGCGGCCCAGGACATCGCCGTCGCGGGTTCCTCCCTACAGCAGGACGACTATTCGGGTCGTGCGCAGTTGGTGATCGACAGGGCCACCGACACTCTCGTCGGGGCGACCTTCGTCGGTCCGGGTGTGGCCGAGTTGGTACACGCGGCCACCGTTGCCGTGGTCGGGAAGGTATCGCTCGACGATCTGTGGCATGCGGTGCCGTCGTATCCGACGGTCAGCGAAATCTGGCTCCGACTACTCGAATCGCGCCGGTGACAGGTTCAGCTCCGCGCATATGCCGCAGCTATGCCGGCGTAAGTTGTCGGGTCGGTTCGCCTCAGGCGTAGAGCCACCAGGACTCCGAGGATCGCTGCGAAGATGAGCACGACCGGTACCGCGTTGACGACGGCAGAATCGGATCCGGTGAGCACGCTGTAATGCGTTCCGGCGAGAATCAATCCGGTCGTGAACCCGAGAAATCCGATGCCCGGGGCAATCGCGGTGCGCCACACGGATCGATCGGGATGGCCGATGAAGAACACGACCACCGACAGTGCCGCGGCGGCCTGCAGCGCAATGACACCCAGAGTGCCGAGGCCGATGGCACCGGCCGCATAACTCAGGTAGGGGTCGGCACCGGCCACCGCGAAGCCCGTCAGCGATACCGCTGCTACCACCGATGCGGTGATGCTCCCGATATGCGGGCTCGCGTGCCGCGGGTGAATTCGGCCGAGCCACACCGGAAGTACCCGCTCACGCCCCAGCGCGAACAGATAACGACTGGCGGCGTTGTGCACCGCCAGATACGACGCGAGCACGCTGGTGCACAGCAGCACTGCGGTTCCGTCGTACAGCACTGTTCCGCCGTACTCACGCGCCAGCGTGAACAGTAGGTTGCCCAGTTCGGTCTGGGCCAGCGCCGGAGCGTCGACGCCGCCTGCCGCACCGACGACGATCCAGCTCGTCGAGACGTAGAAGACCGCGATGATCGACACCGCAATGAACGTCGCACGCGGGATACTTCGCCGCGGGTCCTTGGTCTCCTCCCCGTACAACGCTGCGGACTCGAACCCGATGAAGCTCGAGAAGGCGAACATCATGGCAATACCGAGCGAACCGGAGAACACCTGAGTGGGTGTGAACGACTCCAGTGGCACTGCGGCAGCACCCTTCTGCACGACGACCAAGCCGTCGAACACCACCAGAAAAGCGAACTCCAGCACCATCAGTGTCCCCAAGACCTTGGCGGAGAGGTCGGCATTTCGGAACCCGAGAATTGCCACGATCACCACGGCAACGCCGGTGAAGACGTACCACGGAATATCGATGCCCGAATCGGCGAAGACCAGATGGGTGAAATAGCCGAATGCTCCCGAAAGCCCGCACGCAAGTGACGTATATGCGACAACTGCGACATACGCGGCAGCAATTCCGGGCGGTTTACCCAACGCGAGACCGATGTAGGTGTAGAACGCCCCGGTACTGTAGACCTGCTGCGCGATCGCCGCGAACCCGACCGAGAAGCAGAGCAGCACAACGGAACTGATCGCGTACGCGGCAGGCAATCCCGCCCCGTTTCCGCGAATCAAGGCCAGTGGCACATTACCGATCATGGCCGCCATCGGTGCTGCGGCAGCAACCACCAGAAATACCACTCGCCCGGTGGTCAGAGTACGTCGCTCGGACATCGTTGGGACGCTACCCGTACTGGGAGCACAATGCTGACACCGAACGCGATCACTCGGGTCGTCTCCCGCGTTGCCGAGTAGATTGGTCGAGTGACCGAGAATTCGCCGAAGCAGCAGCCGCTTCTCGTGCTGGGCAAGATCACCGAGATTCTCGATGCGTTCTCGTTCGATCGCCCGGCCATGACGCTGGGCGAGATTCAGCAGAGCACCGGGCTGCCCACCTCGACGGTGCAGCGTCTGGTCACCAACCTGGTTCAACAGGGCTTTCTGGATCGAGGCGGCGATCGCATCCGCATCGGGGTGCGGATGGCGTACTGGGCCGCGACGGCGACCAAGGATCTCGACGTGTTGTCGGTCGTCAACCCGATCCTCAAGGACATGCGCGATCTGACGACCGAGACCGCGTGCTTCTTTCGGCCCGAGCAGAACTACCGTGTATGCGTGGCCATTGCCGAGACGCGGCATGCGTTGCGACGAGACATGTACGTCGGCAAGGTCATTCCGCTCAGCGCAGGATCGGCCAGCCGTGTCCTACTGGCCTGGGACTCGGAACTGGCAGAGCGTGTTCTGTCCCGCGAACTCGAATCGCTGACCGAGCAGACGGTGACCGAGGCCGAGACGATGCGGGAACTGTTGGCGCAGACAAGGTCCGACGGCTACGCGATCACCACCGGTGAGCGCGAGACCGGCGCATCGGGGCTGTCCGCTCCGGTGTTCGATTCGGCCTCGGACATCGTCGGTGCCGTCACCATCAGCGGCCCGACATTACGGATGCCGCAGTCGCAGTGCGAGGCCTGGGTGGACCTGCTGATCTCGCATGCCGAACAGATCACCCGGACCCTCGGCGGCCGCTACCCCGCGTGACCCCAGGCCTCGGGATTGACCGGGTGCGGCGGGAGCTCACCGCGCAGCATCGCCACGGCATTGGTGGCGCACAGGCGCGCCATCTCCGAGCGCACCGAGACCGTCGCGCTGCCCACGTGCGGTAGGAGCACGGTATTGGACAGTTCGGCCAGGCCCGGTTCGAGCGCAGGTTCGCGTTCGTAGACGTCCAATCCTGCTGCAGCGATCGATTTCTCACGTAGAGCAATCACCAGCGCTGCCTCGTCGACCACTGGCCCACGGGCGGTATTGATCAGAATCGCCGACGGCTTCATGGCCTCGAACACGGCAGCATCGACCAGATGCCGGGTGGAGTCCGACAACGGGACGTGCAGCGACAGAAAGTCACTCGTTGCGACGATCTCGTCCCACGCCGCATGTTCGACGCGGCCGGCGAACTCACCGAGTTCGTCGTCGGAGACCTCTCGGTCGCCGGGCGGCCGGGGGCAGAACTTCACCGTCATGCCGAAACCCAGTGCCCGCCGAGCGGTGGCCCGAGCGATACGACCGAAACCGGCAAGGCCGAGCACACGGCCCGAGACATCGCTGCCCAGCAACAGTTCGGGCTCCCACCCGGTGAAGGATCCGGACCGAACGAAGGCATCGGCCTCGACGGCGCGGCGGGCCGTGGACAGAATGAGGAGCATCGCGATGTCTGCGGTCGAATCCGTCAGCACACCTGGAGTGTTCGCGGCGGTGATTCCGTAGCGTGTGGCGGCCGCGATGTCGATGTTGTCGAATCCGACGGCATAGTTGGATATCCCGACGAGTGATGCCGAGGCCAGCAGCTTCGCATCGAACCGGTCGCGTAGCTGGGAGACCACGACGGAGTAATCCCCCGAGGCGCATGCCTCGACCAACTGCTCGTGGTCCAACTCGCGGAGGTCGACCTCGCCGGCGGCCCGCAGAATGTCCATGCCGGGAGCCGGGATTTCCGACGTGACGAGAATGCGGCTCATACGACCCACTCGAACACGTGCGCCTCGGACCTGGCACCCTGCACGGTTTTCGATCGCATGGGCTCCTCCAGTTCGGCCAGCAGGCCCTCCGACAGAGAGACCATGCGTGCCAGCGTCTTCGGCTCGAACCAGTCCGGCCTCGTCGCGAAGAGAATGTCCTCGGACGAGGTGTTGCCACTGGCACCGGGGGCGAAGGGGCAGCCGCCCAGTCCGCCGAGCGAACCGTCGACCATCGCGGCTCCGGCCGAGATGGCGGCCAGAGTGTTCGCGACGCCCAGACCCCACGTGTCGTGACCGTGGAACACCACCCGGCGGTCCGGAGTTTCCGCGCGTACCCGTGAGATCAGCGACGACACCTGAACCGGTACTGCCTGTCCGAGGGTGTCGCAGATGACAATATCCGTTGCGCCCGTGGCTCGTTCGTCGTTGGCGATCTCGATGACCCGATCGGGCGGTACCTGTCCCTCGAAAGGACAGGTGAACGACGTTGCGATACACAGCTCGATCTGTCCGCCCACCGAGCGGGTGATGTCGACGGCATCGGGCATCGCGGCCAGCGATACCTCGGTGGTGCGCCCGATGTTGGCCTGGTTGTGCGAGTCCGACGCGGAGAAGCAGTACTGGAAGTTGCGAGCGCCTGCAGCAGCGGCCTTCTCGACGTGGCGTGGAGTGGCGACCCACACCCAGCATCGCTCGCGTTCCTCGGCGGTCAGCTCGCCGATGACCTCGAGGGTGTTGGCCATGGGCGGCACTTTGTCGCCGCGTGCCATCGAACCGATCTCGAGGGCCGGCACGCCGAGTTCGATGAGGGCCCTGACGATCTCGAGTTTGCGTTCGGTGGAGAGCATCTTGCCGGTGAGCTGCAGTCCGTCGCGCATCGTGACGTCGCGTAGCTCCGCGGTGGGGGTGAAACCGTACATCTACAGGCCCATCTCTTCGTCGGTCCGGCCGAGCAGCGTCGACAGTACTTCTCTGGTGTGCTCGCCCAGATCCGGCCCGACCGAACGGATCGGCAGGGATGCATCACCGATCACCGGGACAACTCCGACGAACCCGACGTCGGTGGGCTCTCCCTGGCCGGTGTCGACCGGAAAGTGCTGAATCATGTTGCGGGCCGCGTACTGTTCGTCGGCGACGATGTCCGCAGCGGTGTAGATCGGACCCGACGGCACCCCCGCGGCATCGAGTATCTTCAATGCCTCGGCGCGCGAACGCAATCCGGTCCAAGCCGAGATCGCGGCGTCCAGCTCGTCCCGGCGACGCCACCGGCCGGCGTTGGTCGCCAGGTCCGGATCGGCTCCCAGATCGGGACGGTCGATGGTCTCCATGTAGCGCTGGAAGATGGCGTCGCCGTTACCGGCGATGATGATCGAGTGACCGTCGTTGCACGGGTACGCATTCGAGGGCGCGATGCCCTCCATTCGGCCGCCCGTCCGTTCGCGTTCGACGCCGTACGCCAGATAATCCGGAATCAGCGACTCCATCATCGACAGAATGGATTCGTTCAAGGCCACGTCGATGGAACGCTGTTCGAGCGACAACGGGTCCGATTTCTCTGCTGCACGCTGCGTCTGTCGTTGGAACAACGCCATGACACATCCGAACGCCGCATAGAGACCGGCGATCGAGTCGCCGATCGACACACCGACCCGCACGGGCGGCCTGTCCGGATCACCGACGAGGTTGCGGAAGCCGCCGTACGCCTCTGCCACAGCGGCAAATCCGGGTCGCTGCGACATCGGACCGGTTTGCCCGAATGCCGAGATACGCGTGATGATCAGCTCCGGGTTGGCGGCACTGAGAACCTCGGGCGAGATCCCCCACTTCTCGAGTGTGCCGGGTCTGAAGTTCTCGAGCACGATGTCGCAGTGCGCGGCGAGGTCGACCACATCTTTGCGTCCCTGCTCGGTGCGCAGGTCCAGCACGATCGATTTCTTGTTCCGGTTGATCGTGCGGTACAGCATCGACGTCGTACCGGAATACAGCCGCCAATTGCGCAATTCGTCACCGGTACCCGGCCTTTCGACCTTGATCACCTCGGCACCGAAATCGGCGAGCATCCTGGCCGCCGTGGGTGCGGCGATGTAGTTGCCGAGTTCGAGAACTCGAACTCCACTGAGCGGCAATGCCATCGTGTTCCTTTCTGTATTCGCGGAAGAGGTCACAGGATCCAGCTCATCGGCACGATCAAGGCGATGGCGATGACCGATGCCACCGACACGCCCACCGAGCACGTCTTGAGCGTGCCCCTCGTCGACTGGCCCATCAAGGACTGCAGCAGCCAGAACGTGTTACTGGTGACGTGCACGGCGAACAATGATCCGGCACCGGCGGCGAGCGCGATGAACACCGGGTCGAGACCGATCAGGGGCGCGACAGGCGCGAGGATGCCGGCCGAGGTGATGGCGGAGATCGTCACCGATCCGACCGCGATATGCAACGCGGCCGCAATGACCCACACCATCAACAGTGGAGCCGCGGTACTGGCCGTGAAGTACTGGCCCAGTATGTCGCCGAGACCCGCCTCGTTGATGACGGCTGCGAGCGATCCACCGACACCGGTGAGAATGAGGATCTGACCGCTCTCCGCGAAACCACGAGCGAGAGCTTTCTCCACCCGCTGCTGGCCGACGTGGTAACGGCCGATGAGGCACGTCCCGACCAGTCCGAGGAGCAGCGCGATGACCGGGCTGGCGATGAATTCGACTACCGGAACCGATATCTCGGCGACTTCGAGAACGGCACCGATCGCGATCAGGACGAGCGCGAGCAGCAACGGCGAGAGCAACACCAGCAGCGAGGTCTGCTTCTCGGTGCGCACCTTCTGGGCCACGCCGCCGCCGGCACCGAGGGGCTCGTCGTCGGACTCGACGGGCTCCGAGACCACCGGCTCCGACACCGCGACGATCTGTTGCTCGTCCTTCTCCTCGTTCCACCAACCGTGGCGGAAGACGAACGACATGATGGCCACCGACAGCACGACGACAGGAACGATGAGGATCAGTCCGTAGATCATCATCTTGCCCAACGGCACGCCGAGCAATCCGGCCAGCGCCAGCGTCGCGACTCCGGGAACCATGAACACGATGCCGCACTCCAGGGCGATGGCCAGCGCCGTGGCCATCCTCGCCGTGCCGTATTTGCCGATCTTAGGGGCGAGGTTGCGTGCGAGCGGTGCGGAGATCACGAGCAACACGTCGAGGAAGATGGACTGCAACAGAGTCGCGATGGTCAGCGACAGCGCGTACGGGAGCCGCTTGGGGCCGAAGGCTCTCAGCAAGGTGCCGACGAGACGCTGGATGGCGCTCATCTCCTGCAGCACCGAACCCATCAGGACGCCGAACGCGATGAGCAATCCGACCTCGGCCATGATCTCGCCGAATCCGCCAGTGATCGTGTCGACAGTGGTCGACACTCCCAGCTTGGTCGCCAGGCCCAGGTACGCAGCCCCGAGCACCAGCGAAATCACCGGGTTGAAATGGAAACGAACGATGAAGACCACCACCGCCAGTACTGCGACGACGGTGTTGATCACGATCCACAAATCGGACATCGGTAGGTCTTTCCACCAGAGAGTGACCGCCGCCATGCATGACGGGCCGGTGTGATGCGTCGCACCATTGCTCACATTATGGGCACAGATTTACTTCGTGAGCAAGAGCGACCCCTGGCTTCGCGTCAGATGGGCTGCGCGCGCCGAATCGACAGCGCAGCTCGCGAGGCATCCAGTTCGACCGGGGAACGCACCGACAGCGGCCCGACTCGCAGGATTCCGTCCGAGAGCGGCTCGACCCGCAATCCACCGCGACCGATCAGTGCCTTGCGAGCGCCGTCGACCACCATGCGGTCCATCCACGCGCACGGATGGGCAGGTCGGCCGCCCCGGAAGCGAATCCAGCCGTCACCGGAATCGAGCTCGAATTCCAGTCCGCGCAGTGGGTCGAGTTCCAACCCGCGGACCACAACGTTTCGTCTGGCCACGGCCGGGTCGGGAACGTCGACGCCCAGTACCTCGCCGACGGCGTCCCAGGCTTCGAGTGCCAGAAAGCTCACCGCTGCCTCGGTATGAGCCTTGACCCCGAAGAACCGATCGCCGCGGATGCCCTTGTGGGCGACGATCTCGACGCTGTCCGGCAATTCGGTCGGCACCTCGGCTGGGCCGTCCTTGGATCTCCCGAAGTACGCGTGCGAGGGCGCTCGCAGCAGCTCCACTATCTCGGCTCGATACTCGAAAGGCATGCTTTCGAGTCTGCCCGGTACCCGACCCTGCCGGTTCTTACCACCGGGTAAGAAGCGCCCGGTAGTATCGCGAAATGGCTGTGAAAACACGCGTGACCACTACGGACGGCATGATCGAGGGAAAGCCGGTCGGCAATCTCACCACCTGGCGGGGCATTCCTTACGCCGCCCCTCCCGTCGGTCCGCTCCGGTTCCGCGCACCTCAACCCACCCAGCCGTGGCAGGGCGTGCGCGACGCGACCGAGTGGGGCAACGCATCCGTTCAGCACAAGCGGGGCACGATGCTCGCAATCGGCAAGTACCAACCGTCGAGCGAGGACTGCCTGACACTCAACGTCCTGGCACCGAGCACGCCGAGCACGACACCCAGACCGGTCATGGTGTTCATCCACGGCGGTGCGTACACCCTCGGCACGTCGGCCACCCCGCTGTACGGCGGAGGTTCGCTGGTCCGGCGCTCGCTGCAGGACGGCGACGGCATCATCTACGTGTCGGTCAACTACCGACTCGGCGCTTTGGGCTACCTCGACATGTCGCGATTCTCGACCCCCGAGCGGCCGTTCGATTCCAACCTGGGACTACGCGACCAGGTGGCGGCATTGGAGTGGGTAAAGCGCAACATCGCCGAGTTCGGCGGAGATCCCGACAACGTCACCGTCTTCGGCGAGTCCGCAGGCGGCAATGCCGTCACCACCCTGATGACAGTGCCCGCCGCGAACGGCCTTTTCGCCCAGGCAATTGCCGAAAGCTCGGCACCGGGCATGACGACCGCCAAGCACCGGGCGGACCAGTGGGCGAGCGAGTACGTCGGGTACCTCGGAGGCACCGCCGAGACCGCGGTGGAAACCCTGGAGAACGCCGAGGTACTGGCACTCGGCCGAGCAGGCACCAAGCTCGGACTCACCACGCTGCACCGCACTCCCGGCCTGCTCCCCTTCGGCCCGGTGATCGACGGTGATTTCCTTCCTGTCGATCCGGTCGAGGCGTACGCGAACGGCACCGCACACGACGTGCCGCTGATCATCGGCACCAATGCCCGTGAGGGAACACTGTTTCCGAAGTTTCTGGACGCGTTGCCCACCAACCCCGAACGCATTTCCAAACTCTTCTCCCTCACCGATCCCTCGGCGGAACCGGTTGTCACCGGCGGATACCGTGGATACCCAAGCGAGCGGGCCGCCATCGACTTCGGCGGGGATTTCACGTTCTGGAAGCCGTCTCTCGAAGTGGCCGAAGGACATTCGCGTCACGCACCGACGTACTTCTATCGCTTCGACTTCGCCCCTCGGTCGATGAAGTTGCTGGGCCTCGACGCTACTCACGGGTTCGAGTTGTTCGCAGTCTTCGGCATCAACGAGACGTTGTTCGGCAAGGCCCTGACCGCGACAGGGGGACGAAAGTCGTTCGCGGAGGTCACCGAGCAGGTGCAGTCACACTGGATTGCGTTCGCCACCAACGGAAAGCCGTTGGAATCGTGGCCGGCCTACGACGAAACCGAGCGCAAGACATTGATCTTCGACACGCGAACTCGGGTGCAGAAAGATCCGCGCAGCGATCGCCGCAAAGCGTGGGAAGGCTATCGCGGCTACGCCAGCCAGACGCTCGAACCGGCTACTTGAGCAACCGCGACATTCGGCGGTCGGCAAGAATCTTGCCGGCCGTCTGGCACGTCGCGCAGTACTGAAAAGAGCGGTCCACGTAGGCGACCTCGCGCACCGGATCTCCGCAGACCGGGCACGGTAGCCCGGTTCTGGCGTGCACCCGCATGCCGGATCGCTTCTCCCCCTTCAGACGCGCCGCATCCTGCCCGGCCGAGCGGTCCACCGCGTCGGACAGGACCGAGCGCATCGCGGCATAGAGAACCGCGACGGATTCCGCGTCGAGCTTGCTCGACGACGCGAACGGCGAGAGCTTGGCGACGTGCAGGATCTCGTCCGAGTAGGCGTTGCCGATTCCGGCGAGCAACGATTGGTCCACCAACGAGGTCTTCAGACGAGCTGTGGTGCTGCCCAGAATCTCGGCGAATTCGAGCTCGGTGACCGTCATCGCGTCCGGCCCGAGCCGGGCGATGCTCGCAACCTCCTGAGGATCACGGACCACCCAGACCGCCAATCGCTTTTTGGTACCGGCTTCGGTCAGGTCGATGGCGGGCGTCGCGCCCTCGGGAGTGAAGAAGTGGATCCGCAGCGCCAACGGCCCCTTACCCGGTTTCGGCGGAGCAACACTGGGGTTGTCCACCCATCGCAGCCAACCCCCTCGCGACAGGTGGGTGATCAGCCACAGGTCACCCGCCTGCAGCGCCAGATGCTTTCCGAACCGCGCGGCATCGGTGACGTCGCGACCCTGCAGATCGGTGATCGGCGGATCGAAGGTCTTGAGAACGCTGAGCGCCGCGATGTCGATGCGGCCGATCACGGCACCGACGGCATGCTCGCGCAAGAAGCCGGCAAGGGCCTCCACCTCGGGTAATTCCGGCATGCGTCCAGTATGCAGCTACGATGGCCGTCGTGATGGTTCCGACTCCGTACGAAGATCTGCTGCGCCGCATCCTCGACACCGGTACAGCCAAATCCGACCGGACGGGAACCGGGACGACCAGCGTGTTCGGGCATCAGATGCGCTTCGATCTGGCCGCGGGCTTCCCGTTGATCACCACCAAGAAGGTCCATCTCAAGTCGATCGTCTACGAACTGCTGTGGTTTCTGCGCGGAGACTCCAATGTCACGTGGCTGCAGGAACACGGCGTCAGCATCTGGGACGAGTGGGCAGCTCCGGACGGCGAACTCGGCCCCGTCTACGGAGTGCAGTGGCGTTCGTGGCCGACCCCGTCGGGCGAGCACATCGACCAGATCAGCCAGGTCATCGAGACTCTGAAGACCGATCCGGATTCGCGGCGAATGATCGTCTCGGCGTGGAACGTCGGCGAAATCCCACAGATGGCCCTGCCGCCGTGCCATGCGTTCTTCCAGTTCTATGTCGCCGACGGCAAGCTCTCGTGCCAGCTGTATCAACGCAGCGCAGACATGTTCCTCGGCGTCCCCTTCAACATCGCCAGCTACGCACTCCTGACCCACATGGTCGCCGCACAGACCGGCCTCGACGTCGGCGAGTTCGTGTGGACCGGCGGCGACTGCCACATCTACGACAACCACCGCGACCAGGTTGCCGAGCAGCTCTCCCGCGAGGCGTACCCCTACCCGACTCTGAAACTGGCACAAAGGGATTCGATCTCCGACTACACTTTCGACGACGTCGAGATCGTCGACTATCAGCACCACCCTGCAATCAAGGCCCCGGTAGCGGTGTGAGTGCATCGAGAGAAGTCGGCCTGATCTGGGCGCAGAGTTCCAACCTCAAAATCGGCGAAGCCGGCAGGATTCCGTGGGAAGTACCGGAGGACATGGCCCGGTTCAAAGCCGTGACGATGAATCATCCGGTCATCATGGGGCGCAAAACGTGGGAATCTCTGCCCGAAAGGTTTCGACCGCTTCCGGGCCGTCGCAACATAGTGGTCACTCGAAACCGCTCGCTCGAGGCACCCGGTGCCGAGACCTGTGGCGGGGTGGACGATGCCCTGGCCCTGGTCGGAGACGAGACCGTGTGGATAATCGGCGGTGGTGAAATCTACCGATCGGCAATGCCATTCGCCACAACCCTGCATGTGACCGAAATCGATGTCGAGGTACCGGGCGATACGGATGCGCCAACGGTGGAAGGCGATTGGATCAAGAAGACGGGTGACTGGCTCACCAGCAGAGTGGACGGTAGACAGTTCAGATATGTGGAGTACGGGAAGCCTACCCAAACTGTTTGAGCGCGTTCATGATTCCCCCATCGCGGCTGCGGGTGGTGCGTCATACTGGCGGCTATGGACAAGAAGTCACTCACCGCACTTGCCCGTCAGCAACTCAAGCTCGCAGTCGGCGCGTCGAGTGGCCGCAGTTCGCAGACGGTGTACGGCGGCCACAGCCGCAAATTGAGGCAGACCGTCGTGGCGCTGGCCGCGGGTAACAAGCTGGCCGAACACGATCTCAGCGGTGAGTCGACCGTCCTCGTCCTCAGCGGCAAGTTGGAACTGATCAGCGGTGAGAAGACCTGGAAGGGCTCAACCGGCGATCTCCTCGTCATCCCCGACGCACGGCACAGCGTCGAAGCTCTCGAAGACGTCAGCTTCTTGCTGACCGTCGCTATGTGACCGCTTTCCTGACGACCAACACCGGGCAATCTGCGGTGTTGACCAGAGCGAAGCTCGTCGACCCGAGAAGCATTCCCCCGAATCCGCCGCGCCCCCGGTTACCCACCACGATCACCGCTGCCGTTTCGGACAGTCCGCTGAGCACTCGAACGGGGCGATCCTGGGCGACGACGCGTTGGACGTCGACCTCCGGGAACCGCTCTTGCCACCCGGCGAGACTTTCCGCCAGCACCGCTTCCTCGGTGTCGGCGATGGCCTGCCAATCCGCGGGCGCGCGACCGAACGAGCGCGTCAGATCCACGTCGGACCACACGTGTACCGCGATCAACGGAGCATCACGCGCCGAGGCCTCGGCGAACGCCCACTCGACCGCTGCCTGATTGACGTCGGATCCGTCCACGCCGACGACGACCGGGCCCTCGGCGACGGGACGGCCGTCGATGTCCCGGCCGCGTACGACGGCGACGGGTGACACGCTGTGGGCGGCCAGAGAGAGTGTGACAGCGCCCGTTTCGCTCGCTCCGATCACCAGGAGCTCGGCTTGGGCCGATACGCCGATGAGTACGTCCATCACGCCGCCTTCGACGGCACTCGAGGTCACCTCGAACGTCGGGTCGTCGACGACCGACACGGCCAGCGTTTCCGCGGCTGCGAGCCGGGATTTAGCCGTGGCGACGAATTCGGTTGCCTCGCCTGCGAATTCGCTCAGATCGACAACGCCTGGCATGTCGACGGCCGTCACGATGTGCAATCGCCGATCCCGTCGCCGAGCGCACAGGGCCGCCCAGATCACAGCCTTGTCGGCCGCAGCGGAACCGTCGATGCCGACGATGATCGGTCGATGCCCTGTCACGTGTCGGCCTCCGGTAGTAGCCCCGAGCCCGGTGGCTCGGTGAATGACGAACAGGGGTTCAGGCTAGTCGATGAATGGTCGCCGAAGGCGTGATGCACTCACCTCAGCTGGCGCGCAGCGCGTCTGCGTACCCCGGAGTTCGGGTGCGGTTCGCCTCGGCTGCCGCGGCCCGGGTGTCGAGATGGACCAGGTAGTCGGCCAATTGGTCGCGGCTGCGGACACCGACGCCCAGGTCGGTCCGCTCGAAGACGCGCCACCGAGCGAGCGTCGGCAGCAGCACCTCGTCGAGATGACGTCGAAGATCGAAGATCTCGTCCCGCTCGATGAGCATGGCGCTCCGACCGAAGCCGGGCAGGTTGGTACCCGGCAACTGCGCGTTCATGACTACTTCGGTGATCGCCGTGACGGTCGGAGCGGGGGCGACGTCGAGCGCTGCCGACACCAGATTCGCAAAGAAGGTGACGTGCAGTTTCTGGTCGTCGACTATCCGGCCGAGCAAGCGATCGGCAACCGGATCGTGGCACTGGTGCGCGGTATTCGTATGGCAGACGCTACTGATCGTTTCGTCGAGGGTCACCTGCGCCAGAGAACGAAGGAGGTGAGCGCCGTTCATCGGGGAGTCGAATCCCACCGTCTTGCACTGTGCGCGAGCTCGACCGAGTGCCGTCGGATCGACGCTGCGCGTGGCGACCAGATAGTCGGTGACGGCTGCAGCATGCCGGGTGCGCTCGGCGCTCCACTCGGCGAGCCAGGCAGGCCATGAGCCGGTACCCGACGCCGCGACCTCGCACCGATACAGCGGAATGTTCTGCTCGGTGAGGAGATCGGTGACCAGTGCCGCCTTGGCGGCTTCGGTCAGCGGTGACGTACGCGTTCCCCAGTACATCTCGGTCCGGACGAAATCCGTGGGCTGCCAGGAGACAGCTGTCGAGCGGTGGCGCGCGAGGTTGTCGTCGATCGTCGGCTGCAGTTCCCGTAGAACCGTGAACTGCCCGATGTCGCTGCGCATACTCGTCCTCTCACCCCGCTCGTCCGGACCGATCCGAGATCAAGGTAGGCGCGTAGCGCAGGCGATGGGACCGCCTTCTGCATTGTTTAGGGCAAGTCGCAAGGCCTCTCGTGGCCCGCTCGAGATAAATCACAACGAGTTTTGCCGAAACCATGGATCACACGTAGATAACAACCTATGATCGATCCTGTTAGAGGCCAGGAAACAAACTTGAAGTTTGAAAAACCTGCCATTTTGGCTGAAGTTGCATAGATTCACGACAGGAAGCGCGTTTCTACGCGTGAGTACGGTAGCTCTCTCAAAACCTGAAGAATCCAACACGAAGGGTTGATCTGTGACCGTTCACAACTCGACTGGCCTCGGAATCATGGTCGCAGGGCAGCCTGCTTCGGCTCCCCTTCGCGATTTTCGCGCAGTGGCGCGCCTCCTGGTAGGCCACTTCGCCGCCAATACTCCCTGCGGTTCACTTCCCGGTGAACAACTCCACGGAGACGTCACCGAATTCACCGTCAAATGCATCAGCATCGCCGTGCAGATGCTCGACGAGCGGCGCGCACCTGCCGAGTCCGACTTGGCCGAACTGCGCGCCAAGGCCAGTCAATGGGCTCGTGAGGGTGTCCCGCTCGAGTCCGTCCTCAGCGTCTACCACGAGGGCATTCAGATCGGTTGGAATCTGGTGTCCAAGCGGGCAGGAGAAGGCGACGCCGCCCAGTTGATCGAGGCTGCGCGCATGTTCGTGCTGCTGTCGGAGAAGGTCTCGATCGCGGCCAGCAAGAGCTACGTCGAAGAGCTTCAGGCGGTGGCGAGCGAGCATCACACAGCCGCGCACACGCTGGTCACCTCGTTGCTGAGCGGACACAACGCCGTCTCGATGGCCCGCCAGTCGGGCATCGAACTCGCCGACAGTTACCTCGTGCTCGCACTGTCGGTACCGCCGCACCCCGACGAGAACGACCCCAACATCCAGAAGACGGTGGCTGCACGGCGCAAGCTGCGTCGCGTGCAGGCCGAACTGGCCACCGTGTGCGGACGCACTCCCCTGTCGCTGCTCAGCACCGAGGGCGGAACCGTCCTGATCCCCGGCGTCCACGACGACGAGTGGGTCGAGGCGCTGGTGCACCGCATCGGTACCGCCGCAGAGGTCCCCGTCACCGCCACCGCCGAGCAGGCTGCGACAGCCGACATTCCCACCGCAGCAGACCAGGTCCACGAACTGCTGTCCCTGGCTCATCAGCTGCACCGCCCGTCCGGGTTGTACCGGATGGACGACCTGGTGCTCGAGTACCAGCTCACTCGTCCCGGACCGGGTCGACGCCACCTCACCCAGATCCTCGAGCCACTCGATTCGTCACCCGAATTGCTCGAGACCCTCGAGATCCACATTTCGCACGACCTCAACCGTCAGCGCTCCGCCCGGCAACTCCATCTGCACACCAACACCGTCGACTACCGCCTCAAGCGAATCGCACAACTGACCGGGTTCGACCCGACTCGTCCGTCCGGTATCCGCCACCTCCAGGCGGCACTGGTGGCCAGGCGGCTCGAATCCTCGCGCGGCGCAGCGTGATCTGAGAACTCCGACCGGTTTCTCGACCCGACGGCAGGTAGCGTCGGAAGTATTCGAGAAGCAGGGGATCATGCATGACGAAGTTGAAGCTCCAGTTGTCCGGCGTGGTCAAGGAGTACCCCACCGGCGAACAACCGGTCCGCGCGTTGGACGGCATCGATCTCACGATCGACGGTGGTCAGTTCGTGTCGCTGGTCGCGCCGTCCGGAGCAGGTAAGTCGACACTGCTGCACATGCTCGGCGCGCTGGACACTCCGACGGCCGGGTCCATTCGATTCAACGACGTCGAGGTCACCACCCTCGACGACAACGCACAGTCCGATTTCCGACGCCATCAGGTGGGCTTCGTCTTCCAGTTCTTCAACCTGCTGCCGACCATGTCGGCGTGGGAGAACGTCGCCGTTCCGAAGCTGCTCGACGGCACCCCCATCAAGAAGGCGAAAGCCGACGCGATGCGGCTGTTGGACATGGTGGGGCTGGCGCAGCGGTCCGAACACCGCCCGGCACAACTGTCGGGCGGCCAGATTCAACGCATCGCCATCGCGCGAGCCCTGATGATGGACCCGGCGCTGCTGATCGCCGACGAACCGACGGGCAACCTCGATTCCAAGACCTCCCACAACGTCCTCGAGATTCTTGCCGACGTAGCCCACGGCAGCGAGGGGCGTCGGGCAGTGGTGATGGCAACCCATGACCTCGAGGCGGCTCGGTCGACCGATCGCGTCGTCAGCATGATCGACGGCCGCGTCGACACCGACACCGCTGGTACACCTCGGTGATCGGTACCGCGCTCAGCAGATTTCGCGTCATCAGCCTCCGAGACCTCCGAATGCACTGGGTGCGTTCGCTGGTCTCGGCGGGAGTCGTGGCCGTCGCCGCGGGTTTGCTCATCGCCGTCCTCGGCACCTACGGATCGCTGACCGGATCCGTCGAACGTCTGGCGGTCTCGATCGCAGGCAATGCGCAGTACGAAGTGGTCGGCGTGACCGATTCGGGATTCGACCAGAACGAACTCGACGTCGTACGCGGTGTTGCGGGCGTCGATGCGGCGGTACCCCTGCTCCGCAGCATCGTGCGATCCGATGTCGGCGAGCTGACGGTACTGGGTGTCGATTCATCGATCACGGCACTGCAGTCCGATCTGCAGGGTGCGGTCGGCAACGCGGCGGGTCTGCTGTCCGACCCGTCGGGCGTATTGGTCGGAGCAGCAACGGGATTGACGCAGGGTGACACGGTCACGATCGCCGACAGACCCACTGCGGTAGTGGGCGTGATCGACGGCCCTGGCACGCAGCGTATCGGTGGAGGCATGTTCGCCGTCACGTTGCTGCCCACCGCGCAGGCGTTGACCGACCGGCCGGGCCAGCTCGATTCGATCTTCGTTCTCGGTGGCGGGGATTCGCTGCGGTCCGACCTGGACGCAGCGTTGGCCGGCCGAGTCTCGGTGATGAATCCGGAATTCCGGGCCGACAGAGCCGATCAGGCCATGAGTCTGACGCGCAATGCGACGCTGATGGTCTCCCTCATTGCGTTCGTCGTCGCGGCGTTCCTGGTGTTCAACGTCATGAACATGGCCATCGCCAAGCGTCGCCCCACCATTTCCCTGCTCCGAGCGGTCGGCGGTCGGCGCGCGGACATCGTCCGCGACCTGTTGTTCGAGTCGGTGCTGGTGGGTCTCGTCGGCGGTGCCGTCGGGGTACCTCTCGGAATCATCATGGGCCGCATCGCCATCGAGAGCCTGCCGCCGTTCCTGTCGCAAGCATTCGATGCGCGAATCGAATACGTGTTGCCGAGCTTCGCCATTCCCGTCGCGATCGTGGCTTGCGTGCTGGCCTGCGTCGGCGCGTCCGCTCTGGCTGCCGTTCAGGTGTATCGCATCTCGCCGATCGAAGCATTGGCGGTCGGCGGCGGAGAAACATCCGGCGGCCCAAAGCTGTCGTTCACGTTGGCCGCCGGCGTGTTCGGTCTGCTCGCCATCGCCGGATCGTTCGTGTTCGCCGTCAACGTCGACGGGCAACTGACCCTCGGTGCCGGTGCCCTGTTCATGTTCGGCGTCGTCGCACTGTGCGTCGGCGGAACCGGGCCGATCGTCTGGGCCACCGGCGCTGTGCCCCGCCGATGGGGTGGTGCCGGACGGCTCGCCACCGCGACGATCGAACGCGCCCCGCGGCGCATCTGGGCGACGGTGATGACCATCGTCATCGCCGTGGGAGTCAGTGTGGGAGTGTCCGGTTCGTTGACGAACATGACCGACTCCGCCGCCGAATCACTGTCGTCGCTCGCCGACACGGACCTGTACGTATCGATGAGCTCACCCGACGCCATACCGTCGGGCCCGATCGTTCCCACCGCCGTAGACGAGGCCGTGCGGGCGACGGCCGGCGTCTCCCGCGTCGTCGAAGGGCAGTGGGCCTACGCGACCATCGACGACGAGCTGGTCTCCATCCAAGGCGTCGCCGACGGAAGCAACGCGGTGACGCTGGCCTCGCTCCCCGCAGACGTACGCGCGGGATTGCTCGCGGGCGACGGGGTGGTGCTCTCGAAGGCGCTCGGTACGACGCTGGGCGTGACGGCGGGAGACTCCATCGATCTACCGACGCCGACCGGGGTGCAGGACGTACGCGTGCTCGATCTCGTGGACTATATCAACGCCGCCGGCGGCACGATGGCGATCTCGCTGGAGTCGATGCAGCGCTTCTACGACCGCCCGGGTGCGACGTACCTCGAGATCACCGTCGACGGAGACGTTGCAGCCGTGCAGAATTCGCTGCGGTCGACGCTGCCGCCCGAAGCATTCGTGTACACGGGCGCCGCGGCACTCGAGGGCACCAGCGCGGCCATCCGCCAATCCGGTGCGCTGGCCATCGCACTGCAGTGGATCGTCGCACTGGTCGCTGCCGTCGCATTGCTGAACACATTGACGCTGTCGGTACTCGAACGTCGACGTGAACTCGGAGTACTGCGCGCCATGGGCGGCGGCCGAGGAACCCTGGCACGCATGGTGCTCGCAGAGGCACTGTCTGTGGGCATCGTCGGCGGTGTGCTCGGCCTCATCATCGGTGCCGGCCTGCAATACCTGAGCACGCTGATCCTCGGTGCCAGCATCGGAATTCCAGTGCAGTACAACGCCAGTTGGACGGTGCTGTTGTACGGACTCGTCGCGTTGGGCCTCTCGCTACTGGGATCGGCTCCGCCTGCGGTACACGCATCACGCCTGAACATCGTGGATGCTATTGCCGCGGATTGAGTGGTGGGGATCGGGCTCGTTCTGGGGTGCTGGGGCCTAGGGATCCGCAAACGCGCGCGCGTTCGTCAGGTGCGAGCGAAATAGACAGCCAGCGGCTGACGACTCTGCGCGCGTCTGGCACATGCGCGCGCGTTTGTACGAGGATGACCGACGTGGCCACATTCAGCGTCGAAGTAGAGAAGTACGCGGTCGAGACTCTGCGCGACTGTGTGGGTGGTCCCGAGTGGGAGTTGCGGCCCGAGCGCGCGGCACTTCTGGTCCACGACATGCAGCCGTACTACCTGAACGTGCTGCACTCCTCGGTTCGTGCGCGGGTGGCTGAGGAAGCGTCGGCGGTGGTCGCGCGCGCCAGGTCTGCCGGAGTGCCGATTCTGGCGAGCGGTCCACGGGCGGCTGAGGCGATCGAACAGCGTGGACTGCTGGGGCCGATGTGGGGGTTGGGCCCGTCTGCCGACGACGTGGCGGTCACCGAATCGGACTTCGTTCCGATCGCGAAGCGCAGCTACAGCGCGTTCTACGCGTCCGATCTCGAGGTCGAACTACGCCGACGAGGCCGTGACCAGCTGGTCATTGTGGGTGTCTTCGCCTCGGCGGGAATTCTCGCGACGACGTTCGACGCTTTTGCCCGCGACATTCAGTGCTTCGTCGGCATCGAATCGGTCGCCGATTACACCGCCCACCAGCACCGCACCGCCCTGAATCTGATCACATCACTGACCGGTGTGGTGACCAGCAGCGCGAACCTGCTTCACGATCTGCGGTGCGGACCGCTAGACTGACGACCGCGATGTGGGCCCGCTGTGCAGTACCACAGTGACCCACCCGCAACCCGATTGTTCGACTGATCGAAAGACCTTGCTGGCCAGGGACTTTGGCGCACTCGTTCGATCACCAGCCTTCGTAGCTCAGGGGATAGAGCAACCCTCTCCTAAAGGGTAGGTCGCAGGTTCGAATCCTGCCGAGGGCACCATCTGACCAGCAGAATTAATGCTGAGCGACGATTCGTGCAATCTCCGTGCGATTAGATCCGGTTACGAGCCTCCGGCTCCAGTCGGCCCCGGCAAGTGTTCCAGCACTTGCACGGAGCCTCGGAACAAACGGAGTAAGCCGTATGAACCGTGCTCGCAGAATACTGCACGCCCAGATCCAGCCTGAGACCATTGCAGGCGTTCTCATGTGCCTCGGCGTCATTGCCGCCTACGCCCTCGTCATCGTCGTGATGCGCATGGTCCTCATCCTCGGGTGGTACGTCGGTGCCTGACGCCGCGAAAGCCGCTGAATCGGCCCGGCTCACTCTCACTGACTGCACCCCGCGCCTTCGCGCCGTCTACGTCGGCATCTCAGGTCGCCACCGCACGCCGTGCACCGTCTTGGAGCGGCGCGGCGTCCTCGTCGCTGTCCGCTGGCCTGACGGCGGTATCGAAGCCGTGCACCCCAGCAACCTGACTCGATAGTTCGACGCTCCACGTCGTTCTCTGCGAGCGCCCGACGTAAACCAGCCTCGTCCTGTTGAAGTGTCGACAATCCCGCAGTCCAGGCTGCGGGAGCCGTAGCCTCGCCCGATCATCGCGGCTTCGGTCAACTCTCGGCCGCTCACGCTTTCACGCGGGAGCGGCTTGGAGTCGTGGGTGCGAACGGTCGGCGGGACAACTGGGGCAGCTCCACTGGGGCAATCAGACACAGGGCGAAGCTCCGCGCTCTCCATCTCTAGAACCGATACCATCCCAACAGGAGGAAGACGATGAATACCGTTGTAAACAGCATTGGTGAGCTGGTCGAGGTCCGTGAAGCAAGAGCCGCTCACATGCGATTCGTGACTGTCGCTTGGGAAGGTAACTATCAGACCCAGACGATGCATGAATGCCCCGACGCACTGAGCTTGGCCGACGGACTTCGATCTGCAGCCGCCGCACCGGGGTTCGCGCAGTTGATCCCCGCAATGCAAGCAACGCTCCGTGTGAGCAGTGCTGTGCTCGAGGAGATCCACGCCGTGATTATCGAGTGGTCGGACGCATGCTCAGACCACATCGAACTGTCCCCGCGAGATGCTGACACGCTGGCCGATCAGATCACCGAAACAGTGCGCGCTACAGAACAGTAGAGCGCAATTGCACACATGTGTAGGCTCTGTTAACCCATGAAAAACGAGGAGCCGAGGAAGACTTGAGCAACGAAGTGGACGTCACCGGAGGCAACGACGGCGTGGGCGGGACTGTCGCAAAATCGGCCCTGGAGCCAGAGACCGCGCCAGCGCCGTTGCCGGGAAATGCAAGTGACTACCTAATCGGACTAGCTCAGGTGCATTTCGAGGGGCTTGACAATCCCGATAGCGTCTCGGACGCGGTTAAGCAATCCTGGACGGCGGGCGGCGGGAAAATCCTGTACGGTCGCCGTTGGACTATAACGAAAATCATCGAAGACACCGGCAATGGATACTTTGGAAAGTTGGGGTTCGTCCGAGAGGACGAGATAAGTACCGTGATGTTCGATGAAGAAGTCAAGGACTTTATTCAGGGGTCCACTTCTTCCGGCGTAGTTGTCCCCTTCTTTCTAACCACCTCGGGCCAGTTGGCGTACCAGCTTTTATCGGGCACCGTTAGAGAAACTACTTTCCTCCGCGCATTCTCTGAGATCATCAATCAGGGTGCCCAGCTCTTCGACTGGATACTTACACCAATCTCTATCGAGATCGATTATGCGAACTGGGTCACCGACATTGCCAAGGTAAGTCGATTCGACTTCACACTCGAACGGCCGAATCCCCACTATCACGACGACGACCTAGTGGAGAGAATCGTCGAGGAAACGGAAGCCGAGTACATTCGCCTCACCGGTCAGGCGCAGTCAGGCAAAGGTCTTAACACCGACTCCGACGCCTTTAAACAGGCTTTGGATCACGTTTCCCGCAACTATGGGCGAGCTACTATTACCGGCTCTGACCAGTCGAATAACGAAACCGTTTGGACTAAGCCAAAGAACTCGACGGCTAGAACCTTAGCCCGCGTCAAAGTACCTTCGTTGGGTCCGGGTGCCGAAGCCCCGCTCGAAGCTCTGAGAATTGCACTTACGCGCGTTCCAGCAGGCGCACAAGCAGTCGATTTGGACCAATCCGATGATGAAGCACTCGAAAGCTAGGAAGGCTATAGTCGCGGTGCGACAGAACTGGGACGCCACCACGAGCGTCCTAGTTGCGGCGGTTTTCGCCGTGGCGACTCTCGGAACTGGGCGGACCGTCGACAACATAACGCCCTATCTCGCTGCTGGAATCGCAGGGGGGCTTGCCGCAGCGTTTGCGACGGCGGTGCTGTCGCGTTGGCTCTACGACCATTTAAAAGACGACTATGGCTCACTTATCAGATCGACTGTCGACAAACATCTGAAGACTGCCATGCGTCCATATCTAGTTGTGATCTATGCAAGCGTGGGTGCTGCTATATATGCAATTGCACTAGCCTTCATATCGACAATTATTAGCGGCACCTGGGCGTTGGTGATTTTGACCTCGGGATATATTGCAATCGGACTTTATGTTCTCCTCGGTTTTATATCCCTTATTTCGATAACAAAACGCCACATGGCCCGGTCTGCTCGTATTCTTTACCTGAAAGAGGAAGAAGCCCGACGACAGCGGCGCGAGAAATCGTAGCAGCTACCGCTGGCTAAACACCCGGTCCGGCCAAAGGCCCTCGGAACCCGTACATCTGGTACCCACTGAGCGCCTGGCCAAAAAACCTTGGAACCCGTACATCCACCGAGCCAGTGGGCGATGCGTAGAGGCATCGCACCGGGTGGGAGGGGTCCCCCGCCCACCCCTAGCTTTCGCTCTTCGTACGGGTGTCTGCGCGTTTCCTTCACCCGTCCCACCCGTTCCTTGGCTCGTCCGGGACCGGCTTGCTACGTTTATTGGGCACCGAGTCGAACTCCGTTGCCACGCAATACCTTCCGGTGCCTGCCGACACATTCCCGCTCACGAAGGAGCCCCCGCATGTCCGTTTCTCTCGCCAAGACACCCGACTTCATCGATTACCCCGCTGCCGACATCGCTGAGATGGAAGAAGAACTCTGGGATGCCCGCGAGTGGGTCCAAACCTGCGCCGACCGCTGGGGTATCGACTCGATCGCTTACGCCCAGGCCGTCGAATCGCGGGACATCACACGAACTGTCCTGCGCTGCATGCAGCTCGGACAGCCAATCCCCACGGAACTGCTGTAGCTGGAGAGTCCCGAATGGTTGCAGCAGGGTTCGATTCCCTGCCTGGACACGTTTTTCCACAGTCCGACATCGCCAATGAAATGAGTGAATCACCATGGGGTACTACACAGATCGACTCCAGAAGAAGCGGGCCAAGGCGTCGCAGGAGCGTCGGATCGGCTACGCCCAAAGCGCTCGCCAGCATGTGAAGGACGAGGCCGAACACTGGCGGAAGGAAGCCAAACTAGCAGCGGCGACCGGGCAATACGACTACGCGATCGAATGCTGGAACATGGTGGCAGCGATGAACGACGCCTACGCCGAAGCGACTCACGAAGTCCTCCAGCGTCGTAAAGCGATGGGATACTGAGGAAAGCCGAGCACAATTCTGCGCCCCTCAACCACAAGCGGCACGCACCCGGGAACAGGAGGGAAACCAGGGTGCGTGCCGTTGCGGGGTTCAGGGAGCGATGACTGAGGTCGCTTCCTGATGGTCCTGGTCGCCCGCATGAGCAACGGTGACCAGGAGGCTTACTAGTTGCCGCTGGCAGGTTTCTTGTTCGCTGCGCGGCGGCGTGGTGCGGTGGGTGCCTTGGCGACGGACTCTGCCGGGGCAGGCTTGTCGTCATCCTCGGCCTCGGCTTCGGTCGGGTCGTCGTCCGCGACCTCCACCCATCGGTTCCGTACCCAGCCACGAACGGTGCCGGGATGAACGTCCACGAGTGAGCCGGGGCCGACTTGCCGCTGAGTCGCGATGTCGAACACCACGAACGGCGGTAGGACTCGACACCGAACGGCGTCCTCGGTGGCTACAGGTTGCGAGCGGTGGGTCACGGCGTCGTAGACACCTTCACCACTGCCTGCGGGTGCGGGAAACCGACACCCACGCGAGTCTTGCAGCGGATGGCCGTGCGGTCGCTAGTAAAGGCCACAGACTTGTCTGTTTCGACGGTAGCGTCTTCTCTGAGCGTGACGATGGCGCGGTCGGTGGGGATACTCCAGACCGTCCCTTCGCCAACTGCCGCCGAAACATAGAGCGGCACACCAGAAATGAGCCGCTTAGTTGGTGCGGTGGGGTCCGATCCGAGGAGCTTGACGTTCGATCCTGCGCCAGCCTTGAGCTTGGCGAGCTTCAATGCCACGGCGGGCGAGGTGACGAACGCCCCGACAGTAGCCCCGACCGATTCAGCGAGCATGAGCGCGTCATCTGCCCAGTCGAGTCCGTCGAAGTCATCGCCTGCGTCGACCGCCTGGACACCGGACAGCCCTGCGAGACCCGAAGGCCCGTTGGCGACCGAAGCGCCGAAGTAGGCGAGGTCGATCCGCTTTGCGATGTCGCGCGCGATGCCCCGACCAACCTCGGCAGCGGCGTCGGGGCCGGAATCAGCCAGTAGTTCATTTGTTGCGAAGCTGAGTCCAATTAGCTTGTGCGCCTTGATGATAAGCTCATCTACACCGAGGTCATCTATCGGCACCTCGGCACCTTCTGCCACCCAGCTAGCGGCGGGGTCATCGGTGATGATGGGTACCCGGTACTCGGCGGTATTAGTGAGAACGACGCGGCTGACCTGAGCCGCTACGGACTCGGCCAACACAGGTTGGATCAGGAGCTCGTGGAGCTGAGCTGCGGTGAGAAGTGGTACGGCTGTGGCGGTTGTGTTGACCATGATTGTGCCTCTATTAAGTTGGGGTGTAACGAATTTGAAGAAACTTCGATCCGTTTCCCACCAAGGGCAATCCGGTCGCGCCACAGACGCGTTTTATGAAGTTGTACCGAGTCCGACGCCAGCCGCTACCGAGTCAATCGGTGCGGTTGGGTCGGACTCGGGATGCAGGCCGCGAGCAATTCACGGTGGACTCTGCTCAAGGATTGGCCGGTTGCTCTGCACGCTCAGGTGCGGGCGCTGTGACCTGCTAGAACCATTCTAATGACTGTGTGGGCGCGCGCCAGATGTTCTAGCGACCTTTCAACACTGCGCCCCAGCTGGCTTTGCTGCCGCCACGAGACGCCGCCGGTCCCACTGCCACCTGCCCAAAATTCTGGTGTGTAGCCCCGACGCCGTGTTTCGACAGGCCGGGCCGGGACAGTTGGAGTTCCTTGGCCAGCTCGGCGACGCGCTCGGGATCGACCGTGCCGTCCTCACTGATTAGGTCCGCAAGCTCGTGTCCGCCCAGCTCCAGCAGATCGTTGCCCTGGGACAGAAAGACGCCCGCCAAGCGCGCCACCTCGGCGCGTTGCATCGTCTCCACCGTCGCAGCCAACGCATCTCGCTCACCCTCGGCTGCGCGTAGCTTTGTGCGCCACTTCGCGGCCTCGGCGTTCGGACCCTTGCCGGCTGTGTCGTCGGCGCTCTCCTGGGATTCGGAGCTGACAGACGACTCGGGGGTTACCTGGGTGTCGTCGGCTCCATTTTCGTCGGCGCTAGGTGCTTGTGAGGGTGTCACGTTGGGGGTCGTGGTGATCATGCTTTGTGTACTCCTGCGGTGGGGATTTGGTCTTTGAGTGAGGGCCAGGTGCGGATGCGCACCGTATTGCCCGCATAGGTCACGTGGGTTTTGAGCGGCACACCGGCGTATCCCGGCACTTCGTCCGGGAGGGTGAAGCCGAGCAGCCGCAACAACGTTCGCTCTGTGGCTGTGGCGGGCCGTCTGCGATTGCGAGGGCGGGCGTAAAGATCGTTCTCTGCGGTCGAGTCCTCGGCGTTCTGGAGTTCGTCGGGCAGTGGCGACGCGAACGCCAAGATGCCTCGAACGTCCGGGCTGCCGTCCGGTTTCGTGAGCCTCGGCGGGAGCTGTACGGCGTCGTCGTTCATCGGCTCGGCGCTTCGAGTCGGTAGGCGTCGTGGGACTCCGCTTGGAACGGTTTCGCACTCGCCACCTTCACGATGTAGCCGGTCATCTGGAGGTCATGGAGAGCGCGGATACACCGCCACTCCAGAAGT
This sequence comes from Rhodococcus sp. NKCM2511, assembly GCF_014905595.1. Classification (NCBI taxonomy): domain Bacteria; kingdom Bacillati; phylum Actinomycetota; class Actinomycetes; order Mycobacteriales; family Nocardiaceae; genus Rhodococcus; species Rhodococcus sp. NKCM2511. The sequence continues at coordinate 1,643,686 of NZ_BNHJ02000001.1, forward strand.
CCGGTCGCGGCTCGGATCGCAGCAATGCCAGGCGCAGAAACGAGTTTGTCGTCGGCCCGCTCCGCTAGGAATGCGCCTACGCCCTTCACATCGGCGGGTAGGCGGCTGTCGAACAGTCGAGCGGCCCACGCAATCGGTGAGCGGGGTGGCACTGTCATGGAAATGGTCACGGGATCTCCCTGTAGGAATCTGCGGTTGGAATCGAAATCTGAGACTCGGGTGCCCAATCGACGTTCTGGGCGGCGCTACCCCCTCCCAAGGACCCCAGCAATCGGCATCAGCGGGGGAAGGGGGACGGCCGCAATGAGGGGGTTGGGGGTTCGGTGGTGAGCGAAGCGAAGTGCTCTTGCTCTGTCGCTGATTGAAAAGATGCCTGGACGGGGGAGAAAGTTGTGTCGAGAGTTTTTGTTCTGTACCGAGCGGGTTGGGGTTTGCGCCTACCCAGTCCGGTGTAGTTCCTGTATTCGATTCACTTATCGAAGTCTCGGTGCGAGGTGCGCGCGGTTCGCGTCGAAGACGTGAACCCTGAGTGGTACCTGACTATTACCGGAGTAATACCTTAGAGAGGGCCCCTCATTGGGGTGGGTCATGGAAAAAAATGGGGTGGGTAGCGGAAAAAAGTGGGGTGGGTCATGGAAAAAACATTTCGGCTAGCACCTGCTTAAGCATTCGCTAGCGCATTCGGCACCATTATCTGGTCATAAACCCAGGTCAGAGCGTCAGGCCGTGTGATTGCGTAAATATTTTTCAGACCCTTTCTGTCATCGCTCTGCACTTCGATCCACTGAGACCGTCGCAGCTCCGATATCGCGGCCTCTACCGTTCCCCGCGCAGCCTCGGTCAGCGCCATGAGATCCTTGCAACCCAATTCGGCATAGCCACCGGACGGAGTGGTGCTATTCAGGATCTCGACAAGTACGCGGAACTGGCTGGCCGTGAGAGTTGAGCCCTTGTGAAGCGTGTCCAGAAATCGCAGCTTCGGGAACACGTCCGAATCACCGTGCTCGACTTCCTCCCACGCAATGTCGGGCCGCTTGTCGGCACCGAGCATGGGACTACCCAGCGTGTAGGTGTTCGCCTTGCCGCTGTATGCGCTGCCACGTTTGGTCACTTTTATGTAGCCGAGTTCCTGAAGCGTCCGCACAGAATCCTTCGCAGTGCGCGACGTCACCGACGCACGAGAGATCAGCGTGTCCATCGACACCATGCCTCCCCGCCCATTTCTCTGTACCCGGTTGAACACCTCCACCAGGATTCGGTACTGAGAGGCCGTGAGTTTCGGCCCTCGGTGGACAGTCTGGAGCCACCGAAGTTTCGAGAAACCCGGCGTGCCGACTATGTTTTCATCGGTCATTTTTGGTCGTCCATCTTCAGTTGTGGGTGATCGTCAACGGTCAGCGCTTCCGAGCCTGCTCGATTCGGACAACGGCCTCCCGGTGCTTGCGGGTCCACTCGTCGTCGCAGAATCCCGCGTGGGTGATCTGGTTGCGCTCAGTGCGGGCGTCCAACCCCTCGGCACGCAGTGCGAGCGTGAACATCGCCTCGGGGTGCGGGCCGTTGCACATGTCGTCCGATACGGCAGATCCGTGCACGTACGCCGACCAGTCGGATTGCAGCTTGACGTTTTCCTTACCGCAGAGCGGGCAGTGATCGAGTACCGCGAGTACTCGGCTGTTCGGTGCAAGCTCGGTGATCGTCGGGAAAGTCGCAGGGGAAGTCACGGTAGGTACCTCGGGGTGTGCGGGCCGCGATAATGCGGCGAAGAATGTGTGTTACTGGGGTCCGAGCGCATCGAGGTGCGCGCTCAAGGACTCGGGCTGGACGTACCAGTCGCAACCGCCTTGGAAGGCAATGATTTTTCTGCCAATCGCCAAGCGGACGATTCTACTGCGAGGGACGCCTAACTGCTCAGCAAGGATTCGAGCAGGGGTGTAACCGTCGTCATAAGCAGTCATGCTGTGTCCATTCGATATTCAGTTGTGTGGTCGAGCTTGAATCGGGGAGCCTGGACTGTCAGGCGGCGTGGACCATCGGCTGAGTCAGCGCCTCAATCTCGTTCATATCGACGCGGATAGCCCTTGTCCCAGGGATTTTGTATCCCTTGATGGTTCCGTCTGCGATGCGGCGTCGAATTGTCCGGGGGGACAGCACCCATGCCTCTGCTGCCACCTCAATGCTTGCAAGTCTTGCCCTCTGGCGTGCCATGTGTGCGTCCGTTCTGTTGTGTCATTGTTCTGCGAGTTCTAGCATTTCACAGGACATTTGACGCCGCCAGATGTTCCAGGCCATTCCAGAACAAGCCTGTCACAGTGAGTCAAGAGGTACCTTTTCATTCTGAGCGATCACAGACTCATGTAACGCTGCGGAAAGCTCTGTAGAGGTCAGTGCAAGGTGGGTACTAAGAAACCGCACATCGATATGACGCAAATCACACATCTACCGAGCGACAGCCTCAGTTGGCCACATACCCTCCACGAGATCCTTGTTTCTCGCGGCGGTCGAATGTGTGTACCGCGCACTCATGGCGGGCGAAGTGTGCCCCATGAGCGCCATATGGTCAGCGAGGGTTGCCCCTGCTTGCGCAAACAGTGTGGCCGCGCTGTGTCGCAGGTCGTGAAACCGGAAGCTGTCGTAACCGATCAACAGCGCTGCGCGCTTCAAATGAGGTCGGACAGTATTCTCGTGCGGAAAGTCGCCCGTAAGGGACGGAAACGCCAGGCCCGAGCTGCCAGCCAGAGCAAACCCCTCCAGGTGCGCAACGATTTCGGAAGCCAGCCCTGACGGCAGCGGGACTGTGCGCAGCGCAGCTGCCGACTTGGGCCTGCCCACGACGAACCTGCCCGCCTGCCTAGTTACAGACCGTCGAACGGTGACCGAGTTCTCGCTTCCCGAGAGTACGAAGTCCGAGCGACGTAACGCGGCAAGCTCGCCCCACCTGAGCCCCGAGAACCCAGCTACGAGCAGCAATACCTTCCAACGGTCAACCGTCATGGACTCCGCGAGCGACCGAATCTCGTTGGCAGACAGAGCAACCGGCTCAGCTACCCGGTGCTTCACAGAGGCACGTTTGATCCGGCATGGGTTCACAGCTATCAGCTCGTCATCGAGCGCTTGGTTCAGGATTGTTTTCAGCAGTGAGTATGCATTCGCGTTCCGCGTCGGGAACGACTCCAGCCCGGCGAACCAGGCTCGGACTTCGTTCGCAGACAGGCGATTCAGCGCCACGTCACCCAGAACCGGAAGAATCACTAGGTTCAGATGACTTAGATAAAGATCACGAGTTCTGGGCTTGAGTCGCGAACTCGACTCGGACAGCCATCGTTCGGCGTAATTCCGCACTGTGAGTGTCATTTTCGGCATTTCGCGCGGGTCGCGCCAGATACCCAACTCGATCTTACGCTGCTCGGTGCTCAGCCAGCCCTCCGCGTCAATTTTTGCCGCGAACGTTGCAGGTGCCTTATAGAGCCGACCATCGGGGCCGATGTAGCTGGCCTGATACCGCTTCGACGGAAGTTGCCGGACTCGACCCCAGCCACGCATGCCCTTCTTGGCTGCCATATTCGTGCAATCCTCGTGCAATAAGGGAGTGCAGATGTGTCACATTGCGTGCAATCCGGTCATCCGTGTATATTGCCATTCTACCAGCTAAACAACCTGTTTAGCCTGGTGGGACCACCAAGCTACGAGGCATCCTAATCAGGTTCGAATCCTGCCGAGGGCACCAGCCCCGCTTTTCGTCGCGCACTCTCAGATTTCACACCCCGCCCTATTGCACTACCTTCCGAACCGGCGTACATTCGAACATGCATTCGAGTACCGGGGAGGAACTCGTGGTCTCAGCTATACAAGAATCACCGCTCACATCCGCCGAGGTGTTGAGGTTCGTTGCGCGTCTTCAGGCGTCCGACATAGTTGTCGACGCAGCAGCAGGCATCGATCTCATCTCTGCTCTCGAAACCGTCAAATGCGTCAGTGTGGCAACCCAAGCCGTGGTGACCGATGCCGTTGCAACCGTAATCAGCACCGAACGTCGTGAACGTGGCAAACCGAAAACGCAGTGGCGCACCGGAATTGCGTCGCAGATCGGCCTGGCCCGACGCGAGTCACCCAACCGCGGCGGCACTCATCTCGGGCTTGCTCGTGCACTCGTTCACGAAATGCCACACACCCTGGCCCGCCTGAAAGCCGGCGAACTCAACGAGTGGCGCGTCATGATTCTCGTCCGCGAAACAGCATGCCTCACCGTCGAAGATCGCCGGACCATCGACGAACGCCTGTGCGCAGACCCCGCCACCCTCGCCGGTGCAGGAGATCGCACCATCGAAGGTCGCGCCCGCGCACTCGCCAACGAACTGGACGCCGCCTCCCAGGTCAAGCGGCGTGCAAAGGCATACGCAGCACGCCGAGTCAGCACCCGCCCCGCACCCGAATCGATGGGATTCTTCACCGCGCTCACCTCGATGGAGAAGACCGTCTGCATGTGGGCGACCCTGCGGCGCGACGCCGACACCGTCATCAACGCAGGTGGCGACACACGCAGCCGCGACCAGATCATGGCCGACCTGGTGTTCGAGCGAGTCACCGGCGCATCGGCCGCTCAGGGTCCACCGGTCACCGTCGACATCGTCATCTCGGATTCCGCCCTGCTCGCCGGTGGCGACACGTCCGCATATCTGCACGGCTACGGCGACATCCCGTCGGACGTCGCACGCCAACTCGTGCGCGACGCACTCGACGGCACACAGGGCAATGAGACGCGCGTCGCATTACGTCGCCTCTATGCCCACCCGAAAACCGGCGCACTGACAGCCGTCGAATCCACATCCCGCGCATTTCCCACCGCATTGGGACGCCTCATCGATCTCCGCGATCGCACGTGCCGCACCCCGTGGTGCGACGCGCCCATCCGGCACCACGACCACATCACCGCACACACCGCGGGCGGAGCGACAAGCGCCGAAAACGGCGCAGGTCTTTGTGCCGCATGCAATTACGCGAAAGAAGGCGAAGGCTGGACGGCCGAAGCACTACGAGACAAACGGAACGCGCGACATCGGTACAGGCTCATCTCACCCACCGGGCACACGTACGATTCGAGCGCGCCGCCGATGCCGGTGGTCGAGCTCTACAGCTCGCCGGCGGAGAACGTCTACATCGACGGACTGTTCGGCTCCGACGCCGCGTGACCGTCGACCGCGGGAAGAGATCGGGTCCGCACTCGGTTACACTCGGTATCGACGCGCGTAACTGCACGTCAGACGTCGTGGAATGCTCCCGAATCACCATGTGCACCCCGCACAGGCTTCTCTTACGGCGATCGAAACTGCCTACCGGCAGTCTCGCCACCTTGCATCTCGGCCCGAAGGCCCGCAGGTGCAACACCCTGCCCGAAAGGCACTTTTCATCACAATGACGACCCCACAGACTTTTGCTGCACTCGGAGTACCCCAGGCCATCGCAGACGTACTCGCGAGCCAGGGCAAGACCGAGGCCTTCCCCATCCAGGCCGACACGCTCCCCGACACACTGCAGGGACGCGACGTACTCGGACGCGGAAAGACCGGCAGCGGAAAGACACTCGCATTTTCCATCCCCATGGTCGCGCGCCTCGCCGGCCAACTCCCCGGCAACCGCAAGCCCGGCCGCCCGCGCGGACTGATCCTTGCGCCGACGCGTGAGCTCGCCACCCAGATCGCCGTCGCGATCGAACCCCTCGCCGCCGCATACTCGTTGAAGGTCACGACGATCTTCGGCGGTGTCTCGCAGGTTCGCCAGGTGTCCGCACTCAAGTCGGGTGTCGACATCGTCGTCGCCTGCCCCGGACGCCTCGAAGACCTCATGAAGCAGCGCCACCTGACGCTCGACGGCGTACAGATCACCGTCCTCGACGAGGCAGATCACATGGCCGACCTCGGGTTCCTGCCCGTCGTCACCCGGATCCTCGCCGCTACCCCCGACAAGGGTCAGCGGATGCTGTTCTCGGCGACCCTGGACAACGGTGTCGACAAACTGGTCAAGCGCTTCCTGCACAACCAGATCACGCACTCCGTAGACGAGGCCACTTCACACGTCGAGGCCATGACTCACAGCGTGTTCGAGGTCGACGGCGTCGAAGCCAAGAAGAAGCTGGTTCACCAGCTCGCCTCCGGCACCGGACGCCGCATCCTGTTCATGCGCACCAAGCACCAGGCCCGCAAGCTCGCCAAGCAGCTCACCGACGCCGGAATCCCGTCCGTCGACCTGCACGGCAACCTCTCGCAGGCCGCACGTGACCGCAACCTCGCGGCCTTCTCCTCCGGCCAGGCCCGCGTGCTCGTCGCCACCGACGTCGCAGCCCGCGGCGTCCACGTCGACGACGTTCAGCTGGTCGTCCACGTCGATCCCCCAGCCGAGCACAAGGCATACCTGCACCGCTCCGGCCGCACCGCGCGCGCCGGCAGCGCAGGCGACGTCGTGACCGTGGTTCTGCCCGAGCAGCGCAAGGACACCGCAGTTCTGCTGCGCAAGGCCGACATCAAGGTCACCCCGATCCGCGTCACCGCCGACTCGCCTGCAGTGGCGAACCTCGTCGGCGAGCAGGCCCGCTACGTCGAGCCTGCACCGAAGGCAGAGCCGGCACCGGCCCGCACCGGAGCCCCGCGCAACAACAACGCGCGACGCGGCGGCCCGGCCCGCTCGGGTGGACAGCCGCGCAGTGGTGGCCAGCCGCGCAGTGGTGGTCAGCCGCGTAGCGGTGGCGGTGGCCACAGCCGTCGCGCAGCGGGCCCGGCAACGAGCCAGCGCAGCCGCTGACCCGAACCTCTGAAACAGGAAAGCCCTCGCTACGAGGGCTTTCCTGTTCTGATGCTCACGACGGCAGCAACCGCGCACAAGCCGGCCGCGCCGAACCACGCCATCGTGTATGCGCCGGTGGCGTCACGCACAATGCCCGCGACGACGGACGCGATGCCCGCTCCGATCTGGTGTGAGGCGAAGACCCACCCGAACACCAGAGAACCCTTGTCGCCGAACACCTCTCGGCACAGAGCAATCGTGGGCGGAACCGTTGCCACCCAATCCAATCCGTAGATCACCACGAAGATGACGATCGACGGTTGGATGGTCGCCGACAGCAACCACGGCAGAAACAGCAGCGAGATTCCGCGAAAGCCGTAATAGGCCGCCAACAGATACCGCGGATTCACCCGATCGGTCAGCCAACCCGATGCGATCGTCCCGACGATGTCGAAGATTCCCACCACCGCCAGCAGACCCGCTGCGGTGGTTTCGTGCATTCCGTGGTCGTGCGCAGACGGTATGAAGTGAGTTCCGATGAGCCCGTTGGTCGTTGCGCCACAGATCGCGAATCCGAGCACCAACGCCCAGAAGGTTCGTACTCGGCTCGCGTCGCGTAGAGCCTGCACCGCTGCGCGCGCGGGGTTCACGGTCGACACCGCCGCCGGCGGGACGTAGTCGGCGGGTGCGCCGTACGGAGTCACGCCGACATCGGCCGGCATGTTGCGCAGCCACCGCAACACGAACGGCACCACGATCAGCGAGCCCCCGGCGATGAGGAACGACGCTGCGCGCCAACCGGATCGGTCGACCAGCTGAGCGATCAACGGCAGAAAGATCAACTGCCCCGTCGCGCTGCCCGCGGTCAACACGCCCGAGACGAGCCCGCGACGCTGTACGAACCATCGATTCGTCACCACCGCCGCGAACACCAGAGCCATCGACCCGGTGCCCAACCCGATCATGACGCCCCACGTCAACACCAACTGCCATGCCTGGGTCACGAACACACTCAGAGCGCTGCCCGCGGCCACGACGACCAACGCCGTCGACGTCACAGCTCGGATCCCGAAACGCTCCATCAACGCCGCGGCAAACGGTGCCGTCAGACCGAACAGCACCAGGTTGACGCCCACCGCCAGCGACAGCATCGACCGCGGCCAACCGAACTCCTCCTGCAGCGGCACCATCAACACACTCGGTGCGGCCCGGAACCCGGCCGCACCGACGAGAGCGAGGAAGGCCACCGCGGCGACGATCCATGCCGGATGAAGTCGCCTGCGGGTCGCGATCTCGGAAGTCACGCAGACAGTGTGCCTCAGTCGAGCTGGCACACTGGAGCGGTGACCGTCAGCGCTGCCCACCGTCCCGAGTCCGGGCCCCTCGGTCCGCAAGAATTGGCGACCGCTGCGGTGATGAGCAGCTTCACCGTCGCGCTGACGGTGATCGGCGTGCTGGTGCCGATGGCAGCGATTCTGCAGGTAGTCGCCGCTATTCCCATGTCGGTGGTGGCCCTTCGCTATCGCACGCGAGCATTGGTCACCTCAGCGGTGGCGGGCATACTCGTAGGATTCGTCGCGGCCGGCACTCAGACGGCGCTCACCGTGGCCAGTGCGGCATTGCTGGGCGGTCTGGTCGGCCGGGCGAAGCGCCGGAAACAAGGCCTGTTCGGCGTGCTCGTCACGTCGGCAATCGTCGGACCGGCACTCGGAGCCCTCGCGGTGCTGTTGCTGCTGATCCTCGTCCCGCTACGGCAGCTGTTTCTCGAGACGCTCCGCAACACCATCGAAGGCATCTCCCGACTGTTCGAGCGCGTATCCGCCCCGCAGGCCATCCCCGATGTGATTCGCAGCAGCAGCACAGCGGTACTCGACAACTGGTGGTGGTGGGTCGGCGGATCCATCGCATTCGGCATCGTCACTGGAACGCTGTTCGCGTGGCTGATCCTCACCGCCATCCTCGATCGCCTCTCGGCCATCCCCACCCCGGAGCCGTTCGTCTCGGGCATCGACGACGAGATCGCGCCACTGCCCGTCACCCTGACCGCCGTGGGCTACCGGTATCCCGGCAGCAGATCGGCAGCGTTGAGCGGTATCGACCTGCACATCGAACCGGGAGAATTCGTCGCGATCGTCGGCCACAACGGATCCGGCAAATCCACGCTGACGCGAATTCTCGCAGGCCGTGAACCCTCCGAGGGCTCGGTGACTCGTCCCGGCTCCACCGGACTCGGACGGTACGGCGGCACCGCAGTGGTGTTGCAGCGACCCGAAAGTCAGATCCTCGGTACCCGCGTCGCCGACGACGTCGTATGGGGACTGCCACCCGGCGACTCTCGCCCCGACGTCGACGCCCTGCTCGACGAGGTGGGGTTGAGCGGCATGGGTGCTCGCGACACGGCCTCGCTTTCCGGCGGCGAGATGCAGCGACTCGCTGTCGCCGCGGCCCTGGCTCGGCGTCCCGCTCTACTGATTGCCGACGAGGCAACCGCCATGATCGACGCCTCGGGCCGGGAACATCTGGTCTCGCTACTCGCGGCACTGCCCCGTCGGCACGGGATGTCGGTCGTACTCGTCACCCATCATGTCTCGGAAACTGTTGCCGCTGATCGCGTCGTACATCTACACGAGGGCATGCAGGTGGAGCACGACACTCTGTGGATGCAGACCAGGACCGGCAACGCTGCTGTTCTGCACGACAATTCGAGCCCGCGCCTGCTCGAACTACGCGACGTGCGGCACGTCTACAACAGGCGCACCCCGTGGGCACAATCGGCGTTGAACGGCGTCGACATCACCGTCAAGCGAGGCGAGGGAATTCTCGTTCTCGGCGGAAACGGTTCGGGCAAGTCGACTTTGGCGTGGATCATGGCCGGGCTTACCGGGCCCACCACCGGCGTCGCGCAGCTCGACGAAAAGGCGATGACGTCGCGAGTCGGCGACGTCGGGTTGGCCTTTCAGCATTCGCGCCTGCAGTTGCAGCGGCGGACCGTCTCCGAGGACATCGCCGCGGCCGCGGGGCCCGAAACCGGTTCTGCCACAGTGTCGGCCGCGATGGATGCCGTCGGCCTCGACCGGTCACTGGCCGCACGCGACGTCGACTCGCTCAGCGGCGGACAGATGCGACGCGTGGTGCTGGCCGGTCTGATCGCTCGTCGACCCCGCATCTTGGTGCTCGACGAGCCGCTGGCCGGACTCGACCCGCCCGGACGCGACGACATCATCGGCGTCCTCGCCGGCCTGCGTGAGCGCGGCGTATCGATCGTGGTCATCTCGCACGACGTGGACGGTATGGACGCCGTCTGCAGTCGAACCATCACGATGGCCGACGGCCACATCGTCTCCGATTCGATTCATGGGAGCGTGCATTCGTGACGACCGTCGTACTGCGCCAGGTTCCGCGGTTCTCACCCATTCACCGGCTGTGGGCGGGCACCAAGCTCATCGTGGTGTTGCTGCTCAGCATCACCCTCGTCGTGGCTCCGACGTGGCCTGCCCTCGGCATCGTGTTCGCACTGCTGGTCGTCGCGGCTGTCATCGCCCACATTCCGATCACGGCTCTACCTCGGCCACCGTGGTGGATCTGGGCGCTCTTCGGTGTCGGAGCACTGATCAATCTGCCCATCGGCGGCGCAGCGGTTCTGCTGTACTTCCGTGCCACGCTGTTCGTGTTCGTTCTGCTCGGCGCATCGATGATGATCGGGTGGACGACGTCGATGAGCGACATCGCTCCGGCGGTGTCGAAACTCGGTGCACCGCTGAAGAAGCTGAAGCTGCCGGTGGACGAGTGGGCGATCGCCGTGGCGCTCAGCCTGCGGTCGCTTCCGCTGCTCATCGAGGAGATGCGCACCCTCAACGCCGCCCGGCGGCTGCGACCGAAACCCGTGGTCAACAGTGCGTCGGACAATTCGCTGGTCGACATCGTGACCACGGTGATGTCGGTGGCCATCAGGCGCGCGGACGAAATGGGTGAGGCCATCACCGCACGCGGGGGCACCGGCATGATCACCGCCACCGAGGCACGTTTCAAGGGCTCGGACGCGGCGACACTGGTGGTGGTGACGCTGGCCTGCGCGGCCGCGATCACGATCAGCTTCCTGCTGCGGTGAGCTACTCCCCCGCGAGACGCTCGGTGCGCGAGTTCAAAGCCTTGACGAACACGTCCGGGATATCGCGGGGATCCTCCGCGACATAGCTCGTACCACCGGTGGCCGCGGAGATCTGCTGCAGCGCAACCGGATCGGCGTCGCTGGTGACGCCGACCGTGATGATCACGATGGGACGCACCGGATCCTGCTCCTTCTGCAGGGCGGCGAGAAGCTGGTCCAGAGAAATGCTGCCGTTGTCCTCGTTCGCGCCGTCGGTGAGAATGATGACGCTGTTGACGTAATCGGGGTCGTAGCCTTCCTTGACACGTCGGAACGCCGCCAGCGTCGTGTCGTAGAGTCCGGTCCCGCCTCCGACCAGAGCCGGTAGCCCACGGACTGCATCGAGAATGGCCTGACGCTGCGGCTTACCGTCGAACGTGTTGCTCACCGGGCCGAGCGGCACCAGTTCTCGGTAATCCTGCTTTCCACCACCGAGTCCGATGGAGAAGGCCCAGAGCCCCATCTGGGTCTGGTCGCTGAACAGATCGTTGGCACCGAGCGACGCATCGACGGTCAACGCGATGCGGGTGGAGTCGCCGGACTTCGCCGCCATCGAACCCGATACGTCCTCGACGACGAGGGTCCGCAGCGGCAACGCGAGCACCGCCCAATCGCGCAGCGTCGTCTCGATCGACAGCGGATTCTTGATTTCCAACGCGGCGACCGAGCCGACGCCTCTGCCGTCGGCCAAGGGGGTTCCACTCGACGTTCGGAAGCCTGCTGCAACGAGTGTGTCCGTCGCCGACTGCGAGGCCAGCACCGACGCCAACGCGGCCCCGGCGGCCTTGACGCGGTCGTACTCCGGCCCGGCCGGAGCCGTGACGGCGAGGGGGTAGTTGAGGAAGTAGCTGCCCGTCGACGGCACCGACTCGGTGAGCGACGATCCGGGGTTCGCTGCCTCGTAGGCCAGCACGGCCTGTTCGGTGGCGACGCTGGTTCCGCCCTCGGTCGCCACCTGGGCGACGAGGTCCGGGGTGTCGTGGGGCGTGTCGGCTATCCGGCCGAAGTCCTGTGCCATGGGCACCAGAGCGGCAGACACGGCTTTGGCGTCGGAGATCGCGACCTCGGACTCGGCTAGCGCACCGAGGATCGCAGCGTTGGACGCACTACTGGTGAGCGGATCGCCGATGCGTTGGCCCGGCATCTGCAGCACGCTGAGCCAGGTGTCGGTCACCGGGGCGGTATCGGAGGCCGACACCAGCACGGGCAGTGTGTTCGCCACCGACGTCTTGGCGAGTTCGGGCAGGGCTCCGGTCGAACGCAAAGTCTTGAGCAGCCACAACGTCGAGTCCGGGATCCACAGGTCGGGGCGGTTCTCGTCGGTACCTGCGATCTCGGTCGCCGTGTCGGTGGGGCGCTCGGCCCGCACCTCGAAGTCGACGCAGCCGCGGTCCACCTCGCCCGCCTGGGCCAGGATCTGCTGCACCGGTTCGGCGATCGAGGTGTCCACCGCGAGCGAGACCGTGTCCAGCGAATCGCACGAGTCCGAACCCGCTGCGCGTACGGCCTGGACGCCGAACCAGCCTCCGGCCGCGACCACGACTACTGCCAGCGCGGCCGCACCCCAGGTCACGACAGGACTGAACCTGCGACTACTGCCGCTGTGACGTCCTGACATCGCTGACTCCCCTACTTATACCCCCGACACGACTGTGTTGCGGGACTTCTCCGCACTACCCCACGTGACGGAGAGCACGCGGCGCACAGCATAGCCGCTCCCGTCAGCGACCGGAACGGCTTCTCAGTGCATTGACGAAGACGTTCGGTATTTCGGCGGGGTTTCGCGCTACGAAGCTGGTGCCCCCGGTGGCAGCAGAAATTTGTTGCAGCACACCCGCATCGGCGTCGTCGGTGATACCGATGGTGACGATGACGACCGGACGAGACGGGTCCTGTTCGGTACGCAGTGTGGCCAGCAGCTCGTCTAGCGAGATGCTGTTCGGGTCCTCGTTGGCACCGTCGGTGAGGATGATGACACTGTTCACCGCGTCGGGGTCGTAGCCCTGCTGCACGGTGCGGAACGCGGCCAACGTGGTGTCGTACAGTCCGGTTCCACCACCGACCAGGGACGGAAGGGTGCGAGTCTGCTGCAGCAGCACTTCCCGCTGGGTCGTGTTGCCGACCTTCTCGTCCATCCGCCGGATCGGAGCCAGCTCACGGTAATCCTGATCGCCGCCGCCGAGTCCGATGGAGAAGGCCCACAATCCCATCGACGCGTTGTCTGGAAACAGTCGATTCCCGGTCTCGCTGGCCTGCACCGTCATCGCGATCCGGGTGTTCGCCCCGGCGCTGTAGTTCATCGAGCCGGACACGTCTTCCATCACGAGCGTTCGCGACGGGAGCGCCAGCACCTGGTATTGACGCAGCACCGATTCGGCAGCCTGCTGGTCGCCGATCGCCAGACTCTCGACGGCACCGATACCACGATCCGAATCGAGGGGCGCGTCGTCGTCCGACCGAAAACCGGCCTCGGACAACATCTCCCGACCTCGATCGGATTCGATGACCGCGGCCAGTGCGGTGCCGACCGACTTCGCGCTGTCGTGCCGCTCGCCTGCAGGCTCGGTGACGGCCAGCGGGAAGTTCAGAAAGATGCTGCCCGTCGGCGGCACCGTCGCACCGAGTTCGGCACCGGTGTCGTTTCGGTACTGCAACATGGTCTGCTCGGACACCACGGCCACGCCGCCGTCGGCCACCAGATCGTCCAACCGGGTGGTGGGATCGGCTTCGCCTCGGGTGGCGGCCTGAGCCTGAGCGATCGGCACGAGCGCCGTGGACACCGCATCGAGGGCCTTCTCGTCCCCACCCGCCTCGGCTACCGCCCCGAGGATCGCCGCGTCGGAGATGGTGTTGGCCAACGGATTACCGATGCGCAAACCTTCGAGCTTCAGTGCGGTGAGCCACGTGTCGAAGAACGGAACCTCGTCCTTGCGGGTTGCGAGGACGGCCGGGGTGCTCGCCACCGACTGGCTCGCCAGGTCGATCAGCGACGCGGTCGATCGCACTGTCTTGCCGACCCACAGCGACGAATCGGGAATCCAGAGCGAGGGAACGTCGTCGCCTTTGGCTACTGCGGCCGACACCTGACCCGACTCCATCGCCGTCACCGTCACCTCGGCACAACCGAGATCCTCGGGCGCGGAGTCGTCGACGATCTTCTGCAGTACCGGCGTGATCGCGGGGTCGGCAGCCAACGTGTAGTTCGACGGGTCACCGCAGTCGCTGCCGAAGACCTTCTGCGCCACGAACACTCCGCCTGCGACGATCAGAAGCAGGACGACGGCAACGACGACGTACTTGGCGAACCCTCTGTTGCCCGTCGCGGACGACGGCGCACTGTGCCTACCGGGCATGCATCTCCACTCCTACACCGTCAGGCGTAGATCTTGACGAACGTCTTCAGCGAGTTCTCGATGTCGCCCTTGAGTGCGCGAGCGACACCGGACCCGATGGGTCCGAACAACGGGGCACCGCCCAGATTGACGTCGATCGTGATCTCGGACCCGTCGCCCTTGGACTTCACCGACAGGTCCAGACCGATCTTCACTCCGCCCTTGCCGTTGCCCTTGAGCTCGAGCTTCCGGGGCGGGTCGTAGGACTCGATCTTCCACGAGACGCGGTTGCGCATGCCCTTCACGCTGGCGATGGAGTCCAGGGTGGTGCCGACGGCCAGCTGCTCGGGTAGCTCACCGCGCCACGCTTCGTGGATGGAGAGCCACTGCTCGTAGCCGGACAGATCGGACGCATGCGCCCACGTCTGCTCGGGGGTCAGCGGGACGTCGAGGGAAACCTTCAGCTTGGCCACAGCAGGGATGGTAACCGCTGGACGAAAAATGCCCGTGTGAGGCCTTGCTCACACGGGCACTTCGCGAACAGTTCTACAGGTGGATCAGTGGGCGCTGGCCTTCTCCGCACCGATGCCGGTGAGAGAGCGAACCTCCATCTCGGCCTGCTTGTCGGTGTTCTCGGTGTCCTTCGAGATCAGCGTTCCGACGATACCGAGAATGAATGCCAACGGGATCGACACGATGCCGGGGTTGGACAGCGGGAACCACGCGAAGTCCGAGCCGGGGATCATCGACGTCTTCGATCCCGACACGGCCGGGGAGAAGATGATCAGCACGATCGTCGAGATCAGGCCGCCGTACATGCTGAACAGTGCGCCCGTGGTGGTGAAGCGACGCCAGAACAGCGAGTACAGGATGGTCGGCAGGTTCGCGGCCGCTGCGACGGCGAACGCCAGCGCCACCAGGAAGGCGATGTTCTGCCCGTTTGCGAGGATGCCGAGGCCGATGGCCAGGATGCCGATGACGACGGCCGTGATGCGCGAGACCTTGACCTGCTTCTTGTCGTCGACCTGGCCCTTCTTGATGACGCTCGCATAGATGTCGTGAGCGAACGACGCCGACGCGGTGATCGTCAATCCGGCGACGACGGCGAGGATGGTCGCGAAGGCGACCGCAGAGATGACGCCGAGCAGAATGACGCCGCCGAGCTCGAAGGCCAACAGCGGAGCCGCGGAGTTCTGGCCGCCTGCGGAGGCCAGGATGCGGTCGGGTCCGACGATCGCTGCGGCGCCGTAGCCGAGCACGAGGGTGAACAGGTAGAACGCACCGATGAGCGCGATGGCCCACACGACACTGCGACGAGCTTCCTTGGCGGTGGGCACCGTGTAGAAGCGCATCAGCACGTGCGGCAGACCTGCCGTGCCGAGGACGAGTGCGATGCCGAGCGACAGGAAGTTGATCTTCGAGGTGGCGCTGCCGCCGTACTGGGCACCGGGTTCGATGACGTCGCGAGCGCCGACGATCGGGTCGGCCGAGCTCGACACCATCGCCTGCGCGCTACCGAGAAGCTCGGAGAAGTTCAGGCCGAACTTGGCGAGCACGAGCACGGTCATGAATGCGGCACCGGCGATGAGCAGAACGGCCTTGATGATCTGCACCCAGGTGGTGCCCTTCATACCGCCGATGAGCACGTACGCGATCATCAACACACCGACGATGGCGATCACGATGGACTGCCCGGTGCGATCGGAGATGTCGAGCAGCAGTGCGACGAGTCCGCCTGCGCCTGCCATCTGAGCCAACAGGTAGAACAGCGACACGGTCAGCGTCGACAGTGCGGCCGCGGTACGCACCGGGCCTTGCTTGAGCCGGAAGCTCAGCACGTCCGCCATCGTGAATTTGCCGGTGTTCCTGAGCAATTCGGCGACGAGCAGGAGCGCGACGAGCCAGGCGACGAGGAACCCGATGGAGTACAGGAAGCCGTCGTAGCCGTAGACGGCGATGGCACCGGCGATACCGAGAAAGCTTGCGGCCGAGAGGTAGTCACCGGCAATGGCGACGCCGTTCTGCGGTCCGGAGAATCCGCCGCCCGCGGTGAAGAACTCCGCAGACGTCGCGTTCTTCTTGGAGGCGCGAATGACGACGGCCATCGTGATGAGGACGAACGCGCCGAAGATCGCGATATTGACGAGCGGTTCACCGACGGTGGTGTCGGCGGCCTGGGCAAGTGTGATCACGGAGGGAGTGGAGCCTGCGGAATGACCAATCATCAGTTTTGCGCTCCCTGGGAGGCTTCCATTTCGGCGCGCAGGGCTGCGGCGCGAGGATCGAGTTCACGGTTGGCGAACCGCACGTAGATGCCGGTGATGGCGAACGTGGTGACGAACTGGCCGAGGCCGAGCAGTAGACCGACGTTGATGTTGCCCCACACCTTGGTCGACATGAAGTCGACGGCGTAGGTGCTGAGCAGCACGTAGATGACGTACCAGACCAGGAAGAACCCGGCCATCGGGAACACGAAGCTACGCAGGCGGTGCCGGAGTTCCTGGAACTCGGGACTGGCCTGCATGTCGACGAACGCTTGCGCGTCCGGTGGCGAATTGGTTTCCGGTGCGGTCACCTTGGACTCCTGAAGTTGATGTGAGCTGTAGCTGACTCGGAACAGTAGTGAGAGTCAGGTCACAACATCAGGGGGTGGCGTCGATCACACGACGGGCTGCGGGAGTGTGCGACGAGCGGTAGCGCAGACCCGACGAACGGCCTCCTCTCGCTACAGCTCGCGCTCTCGGTCTTTGCCCATGTCGAGGCCTTCGGGCAGGTGCAGTCGGGCGAAGATTCGGGAGATGTCCGATGGCACCGTTCGCCGGGTGGCGAGGCTGACGACGATCATCGCGGCGAAGGCCACGGGAACGCTGACCGCGGCCGGGTAGCCGAGTATCGCTGCCGCCCAGCCCCCGAGGACGCCGTCGGAGATGGGGGTGACGACGGAGATCGACGCGGCGACGAGGGAGAGTCCGCCGCCGAGGAACAGCCCGGCCGCGGCTCCTGCTGCGGTGAGTCCGCGCCACCAGATGCCGAGCACGAGCAGCGGACACAGCGTGGACGCGGCGACGGCGAACACGAGCCCGACGGTACGCGAGAGATCCAGCGAGACAACGCCGATCGACAGTGCAAGTGGCACTGCGCCGGCAAGGACGGCCGCGACACGGAAGTCTCGGACCTTGCCCGAGAGCACGTCGGTGCTCAGGACACCCGCGATGCTGACCAGCAGGCCGGACGACGTGGAGAGGAAGGCGGCGATGGCACCGGCGGCGACGAGTGCGGCCAGCAACTGGCCGGGTACCCCCGACAGCACGGAGCCGGGCAGCAGCAACACTGCGGCGTCGGAGGCACCGGTGATCAGCAATTGCGGCACGTAGAGCCGGGCGAACACTCCCAGGACAGTCGGGAACAGATAGAACGTGCCGAGCAGGGCCAGCACGGTCAGCGAGGTCAATCGCGCGGCTCGGCCGTCGGGGTTGGTGTAGAACCGCACCAGCACGTGCGGCAGCCCGAGGGTGCCGAGGAACGTGGCCAGGATCAGTGAATACACCTGGTAGAGCGGGTGCTGACCGCCCAGTCCCCCGCCGGGCATCGCCCAGGCGCGGTCGGTGGTCGGTGCGCCGGCGACCACCGGAACCGGCGAGCCTGCGTCGAGGGTGAGCAGTGTCCCGGACCCGAGCCGGTGTTCGCCTGCATCGAGAGTCACACGTCCATCGACGCTCTGCTCGTCCAGGGTTCCTGTCACGGACACCACGATCGGTGAGTCGACCTGCACGAGCACGTCGGTAGTGATGTCGACCCGGGTCTGCTCGGCGACGGTCGGCGGGGCCGCGCTACCGACGCTGCGGTCGTCGGCGACGAAGTGGACGGTCAGCACCAGTGCGGGGATTGCGATCGCGGTGAGCTTGAGCCAGTACTGGAACGCCTGCACGAAGGTGATCGAGCGCATTCCGCCGCCGACGACGTTCGCGATGACGATCAGACCGACCGCGAGTGCTCCCACCCAGCCCGGCACTCCGAGGAGGATGTTCAGCGTCAGACCTGCGCCCTGAAACTGCGGCACCAGATACAACGCGCAGATCACCACCACCACGAGCATGGCCACGGTGCGCAACCATGGTGCGCCGAGCCGGAATTCGACGAAGTCGGGCACCGTGTACGCACCGCTCCTGCGCAGTGGAGCGGCGACGAACAGCAGCAGACCGAGATAGCCTGCGGTGAAGCCGACGGGATACCACAGCGCATCGGCACCGTACTTGGCGATGAGCCCCGCGACACCGAGAAACGATGCGGCAGAAAGGTATTCACCCGAGATAGCCGCGGCGTTCCATCGCGGTCCGACGGTCCGAGAGGCCACCAGGAAGTCGGAGGTGGTGCGCGCCAACCGAACTCCGTAGACACCGATGCCGACGGTGGCCACCGCGGCCACGATCAACGCAATCAATGTCGCGACGGGTATCGATCCGTTCACCGGCGCCTAGTCCTCGACCAGGCCGACGAACTCGGCCTCGTTACGCTCGGCGCGGCGCACGTACGCGCGGCCGACGCCGAACAGCAACGGATAGATGGCCACCCCCAGCAGCAACCACGGCAACCCGATACCGAACGGCGCGACATCGGTGAAACGGGTGAGCAGCATGCCCAGCAGGGGAATCGCGAACAGGATCGACAACGTCATCACTGCCAGGCGCAGCGACAGCAGGAGTTGCGCACGCACCAGGCTTCGCACCAGCGCGTCGCCCACCTCGGTTTGCTCCTGCACCTCGACGCGGGTGCGCACCAGGCGCGCGCCGCGGCGCTGCGAGAGCACCACCCGCTCCCGGTGCGGCTGACTCACCGCGCACCTCTCGTCACCGCGACGACCACGACTGCAGCGGACCGCGCACGAGCCGGTCCTTGAGTTCTCTGGTGTGCCGCCGGCTCACCGGGAGTTCACAGGCCGGCAGCGCGCCGGTGGCGCGCAGACACACCACCAAGCCCGAACCGACGCTTCTGATTCCGGTGACCAACGGAAGCGACACCAGATACGAACGATGCACTCTCAGGAAACCGGCATCGGCCCAACGGCTTTCGAGAGCCGAGATGGGAATGCGCACCAGGTGCGAACCGGTGGCGGTATGCAGCCGCGCGTAGTCACCGTCGGCCTCCACCCACGCCACCGACGACCGATGTACCAGCGTGGTGGTTCCACCGAGCTCGACCGGAATGACCTCGTCGGCAGCCGATTCGGCCGACTCGGCGGGCCGACGACGGGCGAGCAGAACACGTCGGACGGCCTCGGCCAAGCGGTCGTCGCGCAACGGCTTGAGGAGGTAGTCCACCGCGCCCAGATCGAAGGCAGCCAATGCCCGATCGTCGTGCGCGGTGACGAACACGACCGCAGGTGGCCGAGCGAACGCCGACAGGATTCCGGCGAGCTCGAGGCCGTCGAGGCCGGGCATGTTGATGTCGAGGAACACTGCATCGACCATGGATTGACCGGAGGTCTGCTTGAGTTGGCGCAGGGCGGTGGTCGCGTCCTGCGCGGTGTACACCTCGGCCACGGCCTCCTGCTCGCGCAGCAGGAAAGCCAGCTCGTCCAGGGCAGGCCGCTCGTCGTCGACCGCCAGCACAACCAGCCCGCGCGCCGAACCGGAGTTCGCTGGATGCGTCATGCCCGCACCCCCGGCCTGAACTTGGGCACCCGCATGCTCACTTTCGTGCCTGCTCCCGGTGCGGTGTCCACGACGAGACCGTAGTCGTTTCCGAAGGCCGCCCGCAGCCGATCGTCCACGTTCGCCAGTCCGACGTGGGCCGCATCCTCGGTGTGCAGGCTGCCCGATCGCAGTACCTCGGGGTCCATTCCCACTCCGTCGTCCTCGATGCTGATCACGGCGTCGGTGCCCTCGTCGGCGGCGATGATCGTGACGCGACCGCCGTCGGCCTTGCCCGACAACCCGTGCCGGACGGCATTCTCCACCAGTGGCTGCAGCGCCAGAAACGGCAGGGCCACCCCGAGCACCTCGGGAGCCACCTGCAGCGTGACCTGCAGCGAATCGCCGAACCGGGCCCGTTCGAGCGTCAGGTACCGATCGATATTGCGTAGTTCGTCGGCGAGCACGGTGAATTCCCCGGCGTTGCGGAATGAGTACCGGGTGAAGTCGGCGAATTCGAGCACCAGTTCCCGTGCCCGATCCGGGTCGGTACGGACGAACGACGCGATGGTGCCCAGCGCGTTGTAGATGAAATGCGGGCTGATCTGGGCCCGGAGTGCACGCACCTCGGCTCGGTCCAACCGCGCCCGCGATGCGTCCAGTTCGGCGAGTTCGATCTGACCGAACGCGTAGCGCGCGACCTCGGCGATGGCCCCGAGCATGCCCGGCCCTGGTTCGGCCACCACCGCGGCACCGAGCACCCCCGCCACCGGCGAATCCTCGTCGATCAACGGCTGCACCACCAGCGCTTTGACCTCGTGAATCGAGCCGAGCGGAAGCCTCACGAGCACGCGGCGCTGCCCGTCGACGGCGCGTCTGGCCGCCTCCACGAACGCCGGCGTCAACTCCTGCCACGGCCCGTCCCAGGCGAGCAGCGACGCACTCGGATCGCAGATACCCAATGCATCCGCCCCGGTCAGGACCCGAAGATGGGGAGCAGCGGCGGCAGCCGAGCGGGCATCGAGACCGTTCCGCAGCGGCTTCGCCGCCAACGACGCGGTATGCAGGGTGGCGTGAACCGCTCGCTCCTCCGGGGTGGTCAGATCGCGTCGCCCACGCAAGCTGATCAGCGCGATGGCGGTGACGATCGCCGCCACGATCACCGCCATCCACGCCAGTGCCGCGGTCATCGTGCGCAGGTGGTCGAGTTGGGCACGTTCAGGAAACGCTCGACGAGCCAGTCGACGCCGATCGCGTTGGCGGCCAGATCCGCGTGCCCCTGCTCGGGTTCCGCACGCAGTTCCACGTCGTCGCCGAGTCCGCAGGCTTTCGCTACGGCGTCGCGAGTCCACTGCGGATCGATCAGGTCGTCGCGCTCGCCGACCAGAACGAACAGCGGAACATCGGTGCGGGACGTCGGCAGCGCCACCGATCGGAGCCAGTCCGTCATTCGATTCGCGGCCCGGTCATCGGCCGGGACGGCATCGGCCGGATCGATGACGGCACCCGCGTCGGCCTTGGAGAAACCGAGCAGATCGCTGCACGCCGTCAGCGCGGTCACGTTGTCGGCGAAGGTGCCGCGGATGTAGTCGGAGCGCTCGACGCTCGGATCCGTGACGTGCAGACCCTCGTAGAGAAACGGCACCAGCAACTGACGGGACAGGGTCTGTTCGGTGTCGGCTGCGAAGTACCGCGTCAGATCGGCTGCAGGCGACAGCGCGGCGACTCCGACCAGTTCCAAACCGTCGCCGTACTCCGCATTACGCTCGGCAGCGGCCCAGACCGCTTGTCCCCCTTGAGAAGTGCCGATGGCACCCCATCGGGTTCCGACGTCGGGCACCACGGTACGCGCGGCGCGCACGGCATCGATGACGTCGTAGGCCGCAGCATCGATGTTCAGATACGCCGGATCTCCCGGAGTCCCCAGACCCTGGTAATCCGTCACCACCACGACGGTGCCGCGCTCGAGGAAGGGCGTCACCAGGCCGATGGTGCCCAACAGGTTCGGATACAGCGAGGGCGCACACTCGTCGGTGACACCGGTGGTACCGTGCCCGACCGAGACGATCGGCCAGCCACCGGCAGGCGCAGAACCCTTGGGCACGAACACGGTTGCCGATGTCTCGGTTCCGCCTCCGGTGACGCCGTCGGTGGTGCGGTAGACGATCTTCGTGGCGGATCCACCCAGGAAGGCGACACCGATGTCGACCTGACCGAGCGGCATCGACGACACGATCGACCCGCGGTCGGAGCCCTCGGGTGCCGGATTCGACGTGGGTGCCGGAGCCACGGGAGGCACGGCAGGCGAACTGCACGCGGCGAGGGCGAACACGAGTGCCGCGGCGGCCACCAGTCCGGTCGACCTCACTGTCTCAGCGCTCCCACTGTGTTCGTCGTCTACGTCGTGCGTCGTTCGATGCGTGCCTCGGCCGCGATCTCTTCCACGTCCAGACCATTCAACACTGCGCGTAGGGCTTCGTCGTCCAACTCCCCCGAGTCGCGGGCGGCGATCAGTGCGGCCCGCTGCGCGACCAGGACATTGTGCCGCAGGGTGTCGAACAGCGCGCCGGCCGCCGCGATTCGCTTCTCCCGGTCCTCGGTCTCGTCCGCGTCCATCCGGGCTCGCACCGACCGCCGCACGCGCGCGATCACCTCGGCTACCCGGTCACTGTCGACGCCGGAGATGCCGTCCTTCGCGGCCCGCTCGAGGTAGGTCTCGGCAGCCGTGCGGGCGATGGCCTGCGAGAGCAATCGTTGGTTGTCGTTGCGTTGCTGCTCGAGTGGATCGGCGACGTCCAACCTCCGAATAAGGAGCGGGAGCGTCAGGCCCTGCAGCAGCAACGTTCCGACTGCGACGACGAACGCGACGGCTTGAATCACCGCCCGCCCGGGAAATTCGTCGCCGAGAACGGTGGTGAACGGAACACCCGCGGCTGCGGCGAGAGTCACCACCCCGCGCATCCCGGCCCACGACAGCACCAGGTTCTGCTGCCACGTCAGGCCGTCGGCCACCCCCTCGCGGCGAAACACCGTGCGAAAGAGCAGGTTTCTCCCCGAGTTGAAGAAGATCCAGGCCGGACGAACGACGATGACCACGAGCAGCACCAGCAGCGCGTACCCGAAGATGTGATGCACCGGAAGACCCTCGCGCTGCACCTCGGAAATGACGAACTTCAGCTGTAAACCCATGTACGCGAACACGAATGCTTCCAGCAGCAAGTCCACCGTGGGCCACACCTGGCGCTCCTGCACCCGGGTCGAGACCGACACGTCGGCCGTGACACGGCCCAGTACGAAACCTGCGGTGACGACCGCCAACACGCCGGACGCGTGGA
Organism: Rhodococcus sp. NKCM2511; assembly: GCF_014905595.1. Lineage (NCBI taxonomy): Bacteria > Bacillati > Actinomycetota > Actinomycetes > Mycobacteriales > Nocardiaceae > Rhodococcus > Rhodococcus sp. NKCM2511. The sequence goes on from NZ_BNHJ02000001.1 coordinate 1,666,904, forward strand.
TCTCTTCCGCTGCGAGATACGCCGCGAACGGTAGGACGAGTCCGAGCACAGTCTCGAGCGCCGAATCGGCGATCCGGTTTCGCACGAAACGAACGATGCGCGAGAGGACGAATCCGACGAGCACGCCGCCGACGATCTCGTACAGAAAGAACAGAACCGGTGAGCCGAGTTCGATGCGACTGCCCGTCACCGACGCAACGGTCAAGGTGAACAGGGTCAACGCAGCCGCGTCGTTCACCAGGCTCTCCCCGGTGAGGATGGCCATCATTCTCGCGGGCAGGCCGAGCTTGCGGCCGACGGCGATCGCAGAGACCGCGTCGGGTGGGGCCACGACGGCACCGAGCACGAGGGCCGCACCCAGAGTCAGCTCGGGAACGAGCAGGTTGGCGAAGTACCCGACGGCCACGGTCGTCACGATCACCATCACCAGACCGAGGCGCAGGATCTGGCCGATGTTGCGGCGAAAACTGACGAAGGAGTAGTTCAGCGCCGCGGAATACAGCAACGGCGGCAGCACGACACCGAGGATGAGTTGGGGCGAGAGACTGATGTGCGGCACGCCGGGCACGAACGATGCGATGGATCCGACGGTCACCAGAACGAGCGGGACCTGCAGGTCCAGACGCTTGGCGAATCCCGCGACCGCGATCGCGAAGATGACTACGAGAAGAAGTACCGGTCCGTCCACCCGCCCGATTCTGCCGCCCGCAGCGCCCTACGGCACCACCGACGACCCGAACACCGGGTGGACGGTCCGAATCGACCTACTTGTCCGGAATTGCCTTCTTGGCGGCTTCCTGCGCCTTGTCGATCTTGTCGGCGTACTTGCCGCCGGTCTTGTTGTCGATGAAGTCCCCGGCCTTCTCCACGACGTCGTCGATCTTGTCCGCGTTCTCTGCCGCAAGGTTCTTGCCCTTGTCGACCATGCCCTTCAAATTGTCTGCGAAGCCCATGAAACTCTCCTGCCAGTCGGGTGAAACGGAACGCCCCCAGTCTACGTTTCGTTCTGTCCGTTACGCAGAGTCGTTCGATTACGCAGTACCGATCCGAATCGGTGGGCAATCTCGACGAGTGCGATACCGACAGCGCCGATGATCAACGCGCTCGTGGTGGCACCGACGTTCGAGGGATCGAGCTTGAAGAAGGTGCGGCAGAACGGGATTGCGAACAACAGCAGGTATCCGCCGACGGATCCCGCGAGCAGCACCACCTTCCACCAGGTGTACGGCCGCGCGACGACGGCCAGGACCCACAGCGCGATCATGATCAACGTGATCAGTGCGGTGGTGCTCGCCTGGGTCACCTCAGTCTCGGTGGCGTTCGGACCCGCGTAGGCCAGCAGATACGACACGAACGTGCACGAGCCGACGATCAACCCGGACGGAACGGCCAACCGCATCACCCGCGAGACGAACCCGCTGCGTGCCCGTTCGTTGTTCGGGGCCAGCGAGAGCACGAACGCCGGAATGCCGATGGTGAACCACGCGGCGATGGTCACGTGCCTCGGCAGGAAGGGATACGGGATCGGCTCGAAATGGAAGACCTGCGACAGCACTCCCGATAGCCCGATGAGAAACGCCAGCAACACCGAGTACACGGTCTTGGTCAGGAACAGGTTGGACACGCGCTCGATGTTGCCGATGACGCGTCGCCCCTCCCCCACCACATAGGGCAGCGTGGCGAACTTGTTGTCCAACAACACGATCTGCGCGACGGCACGCGTGGCCGCACTACCCGAGCCCATCGAGACACCGATATCGGCGTCCTTCAATGCGAGCACATCGTTGACGCCGTCACCGGTCATCGCAACGGTATGACCTCGAGACTGCAACGCGCCCACCATCGCACGCTTCTGGTCCGGCCGAACGCGGCCGAACGTCGTCGAGTTCTGGACGGAGTCGGCCAGTTGCTCGGAATCCTCGGGCAGGTCACGTGCGTCGATCGGGGCGTCGCCACCGGGAAGTCCGAGCGAGCCGGCCACCGCGCCGACCGACACGGCGTTGTCCCCGGAAATGACCTTGACCTGAACCTGCTGACTTGCGAAGTACTCCAACGTGTCTCGGGCGTCCTCGCGCACCTTCTGCTCGAGAATCACCAGAGCCCGCGGGGTGACGACTCCCGGCGCCGCGGTGTCGTCGACGGCGAGGTCACTGCTGGCGAGCAGCAGTACCCGCAGACCCTTGGAGCCGGCATCTTCGGCCTGTCGAGCGGTCTCCGAGGTCGGGTCGAGCAACACGTCCGGGGCACCGAGCAGCCAGTTACCGTGCTCGCCGTACGACAGACCGCTCCACTTCTTGGCCGAGGAGAACGGGGCCACCGCGCTCTGCGTCCACCCCGGCGCGTCGGGGTACGCCTCGGCTACGGCCTGCACACTGGCATTGGGCCGCGGGTCGTCGTACGCCAGAGACGCCAATACTTTTGGCACCGAGTCGGAGTCGTGCTCGTCGATCAACACCAATTCCGAGAGCCGCATGCCGTTCTCGGTGAGAGTGCCGGTCTTGTCGGCGCACACCACGTCGACGCGCGCGAGCCCCTCGATGGCAGGCAACTCCTGCACCAGACATTGCCGCTGACCGAGCCTGATGACGCCCACGGCAAAAGCGATCGACGTCATCAGCACCAGACCCTCGGGGACCATCGGGACCAGCGCCGCGACCATACCGTTCAAGGCAGGCCGCAGAGCCTGCCCGCTGGAGAACAATTGGTTGTAGATGATCAGCGCCCCGGCCGGAATCATCAGGTAGGTGATGAATTTCAGGATCTTGTCGATACCGCTGCGCAGCTCGGACTTGACCAGGGTGAACTTGCTGGCCTCTTCGGCGAGCTTGGCAGCATAGGCGTCGCGTCCGACCTTCGTTGCCCGGTAGGCCCCACTGCCCGAGACGACGAAGCTGCCCGAAAGTACCTGCGCTGCTTCGAGTTTGTGCACCGTATCGGCCTCACCGGTGAGCAGCGACTCGTCGATCTCCAGGCTTGCCGTCTCGATGACCTCGCCGTCGACGACGATCTGATCACCCGGTCCGAGTTCGACGATGTCACCGAGGACGACCTCGTCGGGCGGAATCTGTTGCGAGACACCGTCACGTCTCACCTGCGGCTTGTTCTGGCCGACGATGGCCAGCCGATCCAGCGTGCGCTTCGCGCGGATCTCCTGAATGATTCCGATGCCACTGTTCGCGACGATCAACAGCCCGAACATGCCGTCGATCACCGAACCGGTCGAGAGCACGATGATCAGCAGCACCCCGAGAATTGCGTTGATCCGGGTGAACACATTGCCCCGGACGATGTCGCGAACCGAACGTGAAGCACGAGCGGGAACGTCGTTCGATTTCCCCTCGGCCCGCAGTGCGGCGACCTCCGCCGCGGTCAGCCCGGTGTCCCGCTGTGCATCGGCGTCGATAGACATGGGTGCAGCCTAGTTGGGACTCAGCCCAGACGGGTCCACCAGCGATCGTCGTGCACGGCCCTCGTACCGTCGACGCGTTGACCCGGCATCGGTACGGCAACCTGCACACCCACGTCCTGGGCGGCGGCGTGCAGCCGCACGATCGGTTCGGACCACGGATGGAACGCCAGGTTGAACGTCGCCCAGTGGATCGGCACGAAGATTCCCGCCGGCGTCAGATCCACGTGCGCCGTGACAGCTTCCTCCGGATTCATGTGGATGTCCGGCCACCGAACGTCGTAGGCACCGACGGGAAGAAGCGTCAGATCGAACGGTCCGTAGTTGCTGCCGATCTCGGCGAACTTCGGTGTGTAGCCGGTGTCGCCGCCGAAGAAGACCCGACGAATCGGACCGGCGAAGGCCCAGGACGCCCACTGCGTCGAGTCCCGGGTCAGACCGCGGCCCGAGAAGTGTCGAGCTTCGGTGCAGGTGACGGTGAGGCCGCCGATGTTCGTCTGCTCGTCCCAGTCCAGCTCGATGATGCGTTCCTCGGGCACCCGCCACTTGCGCAGGTGCGCGCCGATACCCAGCGGCACCACGAACGGGGCCGACTGCGTGCTCGCCAGCTTCTGCACGGTCGCCTTGTCGAGATGGTCGTAATGATCGTGGGAGATCACGATGGCGTCGACCCGCGGTAGATCGGTCAGGGCGACCGGCGTCGGATGCAGCCGTGCCGGCCCCACCACCGAGGACGGGGACACGCGCTTGCTCCATACCGGATCGGCGAGAACGCGATACCCGTCGACCTCGACGAGCACACTCGAATGTCCGTACCAGGTGACCGCCAGCTCGCCCGCGTCCACCGGCGCGATCGGCGGTGCCAGTGGGATCGGCCGCTGCGGCCTGCCCTTACCTCGCTCGGTGAACAGCGAGACGAGCATGTTCTTCTGCCCCTTCTCGCCGCGGCCCGGGACGTAACTCGAACTGGGGTCCGAATTGTGGAATCGGCGGTCGCGGTAGCGCGGCGACCCGGCCGCGTAGGGAGTGATGTGCACGCGTCTGGCACCGATGGCCGACGGAAGACCCCACAGCGCACGCGCCAACCATGCCCCGCCCAACGCTGCGGTTGCTCCTGCTGCCAACTTCGTCTTCGTCACGGGCACCACAGTAGGCGGCGCCGACGTCTTCGCAGCTCACCCGTAGCCTTGCCGTAGAATATTCGCGTCGGTTTTGCTGCTAGAAGGGGAGACATTGAGTACCGAACAGCTCGAATTCCAGGCGGAGACGCGTCAGCTCCTGGATCTGATGGTGCACTCCATCTACTCCAACAAGGACAGCTTTCTCCGTGAACTGATCTCGAACTCCTCGGACGCGCTGGACAAGCTGCGCCTGGAGTCGTACCGCAACAAGGATCTGGACGTCGACGTCTCGGATCTGCACATCGAGATCGACATCGACTCCTCCGCTCGTACCCTCACCATCCGGGACAACGGCATCGGCATGTCGCGCTCGGAGGTCATCGACCTCATCGGCACACTCGCCAAGTCCGGCACCGCAGAAGTTCGCAAGAAGCTCAAGGAAGCCAAGGACGCCGCCGCCTCCGAGGAACTGATCGGCCAGTTCGGCATCGGCTTCTACTCCACGTTCATGGTGGCCGAGAAGGTCACGCTGCTCACCCGCAAGGCAGGCGAAAGCACTGCCACCAAGTGGGAATCCACCGGCGAGGGCACCTACGAGATCACCGACGTCGACGACGCCCCGCAGGGTTCCTCGGTCACGCTCGCTCTCAAGCCCGCCGACGAGGAAGACCACCTCCACGACTACGCGTCCGAGCGCAAGATCAAGGAATTGGTCAAGAAGTACTCCGACTTCATCGCCTGGCCCATTCGCATCGACGTCGAGAAGCGCGTCAAGAGCGAAGAGGAAGGCGGCGAGGACACCGTCACTATCGAGACGGAAACGATCAACTCGCAGAAGGCGCTGTGGACCCGCTCCAAGGACGAGGTGTCCGAGGAGGAATACAAGGAGTTCTACAAGCACGTCAGCCACGCCTGGGACGAGCCGCTCGAGGTCATTCCGTTCAAGGCCGAGGGCACCTTCGAATACCAAGCGCTGCTGTTCATTCCGTCGCAGGCACCGTTCGACCTGTTCATGCGCGAGAGCAAGGCCGGCGTACACCTGTACGTCAAGCGCGTGTTCATCATGGACGACTCGCAGGAACTGCTGCCCGAGTACCTGCGCTTCGTCAAGGGTGTCGTAGATGCAGCGGACCTCTCGCTCAACGTCTCTCGCGAGATCCTGCAGCAGGACCGGCAGATCCGCGCGATCCGCCGACGCCTGACCAAGAAGGTGCTCTCGACCGTCAAGGAGCTGCAGAGCGAGCAGCCCGACAAGTACAAGACGCTGTGGTCGCAGTTCGGCACGGTCCTCAAGGAAGGCCTGATCTCCGACTCCGACAACCGCGAAACCCTGTTGGGCATCTCGTCGTTCGCGTCCACCCACTCCGAAGAGGGTCTGACGACCCTCGCCGAGTACGTGGACCGGATGAAGGACGGCCAGCAGCAGATCTACTACATGACGGGCGAATCGCGTCAGCAGATCGAGAGCTCGCCGCACATGGAGGCGTTCAAGGCTCGCGGGCTCGAGGTGCTGCTGCTCACCGATTCGGTCGACGAGGTGTGGGTCGGCAACGTCACCGACTTCGACGGAAAGTCGTTCCAGTCCATCGCCAAGGGCGAGGTGGACCTCGACACCGAGGAAGAAAAGAAGGAGTCCGAGGCCAAGCGCGAGGAGCAGGACAAGGAATTCGCGGACCTGCTCACCTGGCTGACCGACACCCTCGGCGAGGACGTCAAGGAGGTGCGTCTGTCGACGCGCCTGACGACGTCACCGGCCTGCGTCGTCGGCGACGAGTTCAGCTTCTCCCCGCAGCTCGAGAAGATGTACAAGGCCTCGGGCCAGTTCGTGCCGACCTCCAAGCGCATCCTCGAACTCAACCCGAACCACGACCTGGTGACGGGACTGAAGAAGGCCCGCGAGGATCGCAGCGACGATCCGCACCTCGCCGAGACCGCCGAATTGCTCTATGCGACGGCACTTCTCGCCGAGGGAACCGAGCTGAAGGATCCGGCGAAGTTCTCCAAGTTGCTCGCCGATCGGTTGACGCGCACCATCTGAGTGCCTGCGGCAGTGGTGTGGTTAGGTGCCCCAGGCGGCACATAACCACACCACTGCGGCGCAGCCGCACTCACTGCGGAGGCAGGATGTGCTCCCCCGTCTTGTCGGTGCTCAGTGACAGCGAACTGATGTACTGCTTTTCTCCGTTGGGCCCCGGCACGTTGGACGCGATCATGTCGGGTCGCTCGAATTCCATGCCGCTGACGTGGCACATAACGAGCTCGTCGGACGGATTGCCGTGCTCGTCGAACATCGGCAGATCGATACCGTCGTCGGTGCGTCGCAGGTAGTACTTGCCCTTGGTCGCCACCGCCAGGATCGGCGGAAGAACGAGTGCGAGAACGAGAGCCACGATGGGCGAATATGGTTTGATCGCAGACCCGAATGCCCCGAAGAACACCAGAATCGACAGGATCGCCGACACCGCCATCGATCCGAAGCCGACCGGATTGATGTTGTAGAGCATGCCGCGTCGGAACTCGGGCACCTTGGGCGACAGCTTGAGGATGTACTTGTTGAACACGATGTCCGAGGCCACCACTGCGATCCACGCGATACCGCAGTTGGCGTAGAAGCCGAGGATGCTGTTGAGGAAGTCGAACATGTTGGCTTCCATCAGGATCAGCGCGATGGCCAGGTTGAACAGCACGAACACCATGCGGCCCGGATACGTCTTGGTGAGGCGAGTGTACGAGTTGGTCCACGCCAGCGATCCGGAATAGGCGTTGGTCACGTTGATCTTGATCTGGCTGATGACGACCAGGATCACCGCGAGGGTCATGGCGAGCCAACCCGGCATGAAGTTCTCGTAGATCTCCAGGAATTGGTGCACCGGCTCGTTGGCGATGTTGGATCCGTCGACGACGTTGGCGATCAGGTACACGGCGAGGAAGAGGCCGACGACCTGCTTGAGGGCACCGAAGATGACCCAGCCGGGGCCGGCGAGAAGCACTGCGGTCCACCAGCGTCGGGAGTTCTCGGGAGTCTTGGGCGGCATGAAGCGCAGGTAGTCGATCTGTTCGGCGATCTGCGCGATGAGCGAGAGACAGACTCCGGCCGCGAGCATCACCGATCCGATGTTGACGCCCTTGCCGTCGGCCCCGTCCTGACCGCCGTAGGCGAAGAACTCCCCGACCGAGTCGGGATTGCTGATCACCAGGTACACGAACGGCAGTACCATCAGGACGAGCCACAGCGGGGTGGTCCAGACCTGAAGTTTGGCAAGGGCTTTCATGCCGTAGATGACCAGCGGGATGACCATGATGGTCGAGACCGCGTACCCGATGGGCAACGGGATGCTCAGCCCCAGTTCGAGTCCCTGCGCCATGATCGAACCTTCGAGCGCGAAGAAGATGAACGTGAACGTCGCGAAGATGACGTTGGTGACGACCGATCCGTAGTAGCCGAAACCGCTTCCACGCGTGATCAAGTCGAGGTCGATGTTGTAACGGGCCGCATAGTAGGCAAGCGGAAGGCCGGTCAGGAAGATGACGACAGCGAACACCAGAATGCCCCACAGTGCATTGCCGGTTCCGTACGAGATTCCGATATTGGCACCGATGGCGAAATCCGCGAGATACGCGATGCCGCCGAGCGCGGACGTCGCGACAACACCGGTCCCCCACTTACGGTAGCTACGCGGCGCGAAGCGCAGCGTGTAGTCCTCGAGCGTCTCTTTCAGCGCGGTGTCTGTCGGCGCTGACTGTACGGCGTTCATGGTTCAGTAACCTAGAACCGCCACGTTGCCGACGTGTCTTGAGCCGATGTAGCTGGTGTTACTCAATCCGGCGATTCGGACATACGTCTCGGACACCCATCCACCGGGCGGTGTCAGGCAGCTGTGCGGGCCGCCAGTAGCGAGAAGTTCGACAGTTCGGCGCGCAGCATGTTCATCGCCCGGTGCTGGGCGACCCGCACTGCACCGGCCGTCATTCCCAGAGCTTCGCCGGTCTGCGGTGCGGTCAGGCCCCACACCACTCGCATCAGGATGATCTTGCTGTACTTCGGGGGCAGGGTGTTCATCAGGGCCTGCGCATGGGAGCGGAGTTCGTCGCCGAGCGCGACCTGCTCGGGACCGTCCTCACCCGACACTTCCTCGGGCAGCTCGGCCGTCGAGAACGTCTGCCGCAGAGCCGATCGTCGGCCGGCATCGGCCAGTTTGTGAGCAGCGATGCCGTAGACGAAGGCCATGAACGGTTTGCCCATGTCGCGGTACTTGGGTATCGCGGTGACCAGAGCGAGGCAGACGTCCTGCACCACGTCGTCGGCCGCGACATCGAGATTGCCGATCCGAGAGGCGCAGTAGCGGCGAATCGGAGGCTGGATCAACACCAGTACGCGTTCGAGTGCGGCGCGGTCACCCGCGACGGCCCGCGGTACGACGTCTTCGAGCGTGTCCATGGAAGTGCTCATGGCCGATCTCCTTCTTGGCAACGCGCGCCCTCACCTGAACGCTCACCAGTACTTCGAGGCAGCCGACCGTTCGGCTTGGTCGAATCGGTTACCACAATCGAGAAGAACGTGACTCAGGTAACACGGCGTGTCGTACGAGCGACGTACCGGACAACATCCACGTCGCGTCACGTGACCCTGACACCGCGGAGCGCACATGAGTACGAGTGAGCAGAACCACCTGGTCGGTCGCCGGAGCACCGTCGCCGCAGGGGACGGAACCACGCTCGCAGTGCGCGAGTTCGGACGGCCCGATGCGGCTCTGACCGTGGTGTTCGTCCATGGACACTGCCTGCGGATGCAGTCGTGGACCGAGCTGCGCACCCACGTCGAGGATGTCTGGGGCGAGAACACGCGAATCGTTCTGTACGACCACCGCGGCCACGGCGAATCCGGTGCCGCAACGCCCGACAGCTGCACCATCGATCAGCTCGGCGAGGACCTGGCCGACGTGATCCGCGCTGTCGTACCGGTCGGGCCGTTCGTTCTGATCGGACACTCGATGGGCGGCATGACGGCGCTCTCCTACGCGCGTCAGTACCCGGATGCCGTCGGCTCGCGCCTCGTCGGGGTCGGGTTGATCGCGACATCCGCAGGCGGGATCACCGACGACGGGCTCGGTCGCTGCCTCGCGCATCCGGCCGTGTCGGCGTTTCAGGCAGCTGTTCGACGGGCCCCTCGATTGATGTCGGGTGCCAAGAGGCTCAGTCGCGGGGTGTGCGCGCCCATCGTCAGGACGGCGGGATGCGGCTCCCACAAAGTCAGCCCGCGGGTGGTCACTCTGGCGACGGCGATGCTCGGCGACACGTCCATCGTGACGATGGCCGGCTTCCTCGGCGCGTTCCGCGGACTCGACGAGGTGGCCAGTCTGGCCGCGCTGGCCTCGATTCCCACCCTGGTGCTGTGCGGTTCGGACGACCTGATGACGCCGATGCGACACTCGGAAACCCTCGCCGCCCACCTGCCCGACGCACGGTTGGTAAGTATCGCGCAGGCCGGACACATGGTGATTCTCGAACGAGCACACGAGGTGGCGGACGCCATCGTCGAACTCGTGACGGCAGCTCGGCGAGCTCACGTGGGGGATCTCGCCTTGGCTCGCTAGACCTTTCGACGACTGTGGCCCGCACCGGATATCCGATGCGGGCCACAGCACTGTTGTCGAGGCGGTGTTACTTCTTCACTGCGGGAGGAGCGTTGAGCAGCTGGATGAACTGTCCGGCGTTACCGATGACTGCGCCGAGACCACCGGCAGAGGTGCCGGCGAGCGATCCGATGGCACCGAGGGCGATTGCGCCGATGACGCAGCCGCCGATGGGGCCTGCTCCGAGAAGAGTCGCGACCGGTGCGGTCACGACGACTCCGGTGATGATTCCGAGGATGCACCCGCCGACGATTCCGGTTGCAGCACCGAGGAATCCACCGACGGAGGCGGTGAGGCTGAGGTTGTCCTTGACGCCTGCGACTGCGGCGGGCAGGTCGACCTGCTGCAGGCCGGGAAGGGAGGTGGAGACCGGGGTTGCCGCGGCAGGCGAGACATCAGCGGTCAGAGTGGCGTGGTTGCCGTCGATGTCGGCAGCGACGGGGTGCGAGAATCCGTCGGCGGCGATGGCGAGCGGTACGGAGTCGACGAGTGCGCCGTTGGCGTCACGGACGACCAGGTGGTTGTCTTCGTTGCTCAGGGTGCCGGCCGTCGTGTCGACGAGGACCTGGTTGCCGGCCTGGGTGACGTTCCACCCGACGGCAGCGGCGGGAGCCGGTGCCGGATCCGCATAGGCGGTGCCCATGGCGGTCGTCATCGCTGCAATGACCAATGCGGACGTTGCCGCGAATCGAGTCAGCTTCATGTTCCTCAGTCTTTCGTCGTGTCCATCTCTCGATACCGAGCAGCGAAAAGCTATGGGCACAACGAGCGTGAAGAGCGAACCGAAGATGAACGAGAGGGGTCGAACCGAACAACGATCGATCGCATCAACGCGAAAGGGACAGAACGACTTTCATCGACCGATCGGTTCGTAAAGGACGCGCAGGGTTTGCCCCTACTTACCGAAAAGACCAGGCTTGTTGCTGCCTCCGTGGCCCACTCCGAAGTCGTAGGCGGACTCGGCGTGCTCGTGCTCGTCCAGGCCGTCGGCCTCGTGCTGCGCGTCGGCGCGCACGCCCATGACGGCCTTGATTGCGAACGCGATAGCGGTGGTGACGACTGCCGTGTACGCGAACACCGCCACGACGGCGATGGCTTGCACCCAGAGTTGATGCAGACCGCCGCCGTACAACAAACCGTCCTTGCCCGCCGGCATCTGCGCACTGGCGACGAGTCCGATCATCAGCGTTCCGACGACACCGCCGACGAGATGCACACCGACGACGTCGAGTGAATCGTCGTAGCCGAAGCGATATTTGAGGCCGATCGCCAACGCGCACAACGCACCCGAGACGATGCCGATCGCGGCTGCACCGATCGGTGTGACGGCAGTACACGACGGCGTGATCGCGACGAGTCCGGCCACCACTCCGGACGCCGCGCCGAACGACGTCGCGTGCCCATCCCTCCATTTCTCGACGACGAGCCACGCCGCCATCGACAGCGCGCCCGCGCCCATCGTGTTCACCAGCGCCACTGCGGCGACGCCGTCGGCCGCCAACGACGAGCCCGCGTTGAAACCGAACCAGCCGAACCAGAGCAGTCCGGCTCCGAGCATGACGGCCGGAAGATTGTGCGGACGCATGGGATCTCGCGGCCACCCGCTCCGCTTGCCGACCACGAGGGCCAGCACCAGCCCGGCCACACCCGCGTTGATCTCCACGGCCGTGCCACCGGCGAAGTCGATCGCGCCGAGCCTGTTGGTGATCCACCCGCCGAACTCACTGGTGAGCCCGTCGAGCGAGAAAACCCAGTGCGCCACAGGGAAATACACCAGCGTGGACCACAGGGCCGCGAACAGCACCCACGGCACGAACCGCATCCGGTCTGCGACGGCACCGGAGATCAGCGCGACCGTCACCATGGCAAATCCTGCCTGGAACGCTGCGAACACCAACGCCGGAACGGTCCCCACCAACGGAATCGACACCGTGCCCGCCGCCGAGGTGTACACGCCGCCGAGCAAACCCTCGAAACCGGCGTACTGTAACGGGTTTCCGATCCAGCCGCCGATCACGTTGTCGCCGAACACCATCGAGAACCCGAACGCCAACCACAGCAGCCATACGACGGCGATGGCCGACAGGCTCATCATCATCATGTTCAGCACGCTCTTCGAGCGCACCATGCCGCCGTAGAAGAAGGCCAAGCCCGGCGTCATCAGCAAAACCAGCGCGGTGCTCGCCAGCAACCAGGCCGTGTCGCCCGCGTCGGGCGCTCCGTTGATCACTTGCCCGCGAATTTCGGTGCGCGCTTCTCGGCTCTCGCGCGGCGCGCTTCCTTCATGTCCGCACTGCTCCACGCGGCCTCGAATGCCGCGCGCTGTGCGGGCGTCGGATCGTCGTGCGCGCCGTCGTCGTTGAACACCAGTTTGAGGTGTCGCAGCGCCAGGGGTGCAAGGGCAGTGATCGAGTGCGCCCACTGCACGGCAACATCGCGATCGCCGAGCTTGTTGGCCAGACCGCACGTGTACGCCTGATCGGCGTGCACCCGTTCGGCGCCGAGCAGGATCGTGCGCGCCACGCCGCCGCCGGCCAATGCCGCCAGCCGCTTGATCGTCCAGTTGCTCACTGCGATTCCGAGACGCGTGGAGGGAATCTCGAAGAATGCCTCGGGTGCGACCACCCGCAGGTCGCAGGCAATGGCAAGTTGCGTCCCCGCTCCGACGGCAGGCCCGTTGATCGCCGCCACGACGGGAACGGACACTCGCTCGATGGCGGTGAGCATGCCTTCCAGCGTCTCGCCGAACGCGTCGGGAAACGCATCTCCGGTCAGGTCGGCACCGGCGCAGAAGCTACTGCCCTGCCCGGTGATCACCACGACCCGCGCGCCGTCGGCATCCGCCTGCTCGACTTCGCGTCGTAGCGCGACACAGAGATCCGTGCTCAGCGCATTGCGCTTGTCCGGTCGCTGCAATTCCAGGATGACGACATCGCCGTCACGAGTGTGTCCGATCACGCCGAGCAGGTTACCGGCTGGTAGCGGCGGTCACAGGGCGGGGCCTGATCTACTGATACTCGTGATCGACACTCGGGTTGCTGTCATCGGTGCCGGCCAGGCCGGGCTCTCGGCCGGCTACCACCTCAGGCGGGCCGGACTTGCCGCAGGTGCGGGCTTCGTCATGCTCGACCGCTCCCCCGGACCCGGCGGTGCCTGGCAGTTCCGGTGGCCGTCGCTGACGCTCAGCACCGTCAACGGAGTGCACGATCTGCCCGGGATGCCGTTCGCCGACACGCTGGGAGACGAGCCACCCGAATCCATCGCGGCAGCCGACGCGGTTCCCCGCTACTACCGCGCGTACGAGAAACGGTTCGAACTGAATGTCCGACGCCCCGTCACGGTGACGGTCGTGTGCGACCGCGAACCACTCTTTCGGGTCGAGGCCGGGGACACGGTCGTCATGGCCGAGGGCCTCATCAATGCGACCGGAACGTGGGAGAAGCCGTTCGTTCCGCACTACGACGGAGCCGAGACCTTCACCGGTAGACAACTGCACACCAAGGACTACCGAACCGCGGACGAGTTCGTCGGCAAACACGTCGTCGTGGTCGGCGGCGGAATCTCGGCCGTGCAGCTACTCGACGAGATCTCGCAGGTCACCACAACAACATGGGTGACGCGTCGACCACCGGTGTTCCGGGACAGCCAGTTCGACCACGACGCCGGACGCAAAGCCGTCGCCATGGTCGAGGAGCGGGTGCGTGCGGGCCTGCCGCCGGGCTCGGTCGTCTCGGTGACCGGCCTGTTGCTCACCCCGTCGCTGGCTGCCGCCCGCGAACGTGGCGCTCTCGAACGCAAGCCGATGTTCTCCTCGATCACCGCCGATTCCGTTGTCTGGGAGGACGGTTCGACCCAGCACGCCGACGTGATCCTGTGGGCCACCGGATTCCGCAGCGCCCTCGATCACCTTGCCCCGCTGCGACTGCGCGGGCACGGCGGCGGAATCGTCATGGACGGCAGGCTGACCACCCGGGTGGCCGCGAACCATCGCGTCCACCTGCTGGGGTACGGCCCGTCCGCGAGCACGATCGGGGCGAACCGGGCCGGGCGAGCAGCGGTGACGGAGTTGCTCGAGACTCTGGGTTAACCCAGCTGCTCGACGACGAACTTGGCCAGGGAGCCGAGACGCGCACGGTCCGGCATCGACGTCGGAACGCCCAACGCATCCAACGGGGCCGACGTCACCGGCCCCACGCAGATCGCGGCGACGGGGCCTCGAAGTGCGGCGAGGAAGGCGTCGAGCATGCCGTTGTCCTTGGCCGTCGACAGCAGGGAGGCGACGGCGGGAGCGCTCGTGAACGTCACTGCGTCCACTCGATGCTCGATGATCTGTGCCAACAAGTCGATGAGCGGGGCCTGATCGACGGGGCGGATCCAGCGGTACACGGGGATCGGGCGTACATGCGCGCCGAGTTCGCTCAGAGCATCGCTCAGGTGAATCGTCGGTTCCCATTCGGTGATGACGCCGTGCAGTTGCACGGCGATGTCGGCACCGGAAATACCCTGGGCAGCAAGATGATCGGCGACTTCCTGCGATGCTTCGGTGGCGGGCGACCATTCATCACGCAGCCCGGCACCCCGGATCGCACCACGCGCTTTGGGGCCACGCGCAATGATTCGCGTGTGCCCGAGCGCTGCCAGTAGGTCGTCGCGCACACCCCATTCGGCCGCCGCGTCGAGCCAGCCACGGAAGCCGATACCGGTGCTGATCACCACGATCTTCGGGGGACGATCGACAATGCCTTCGGTAGCCGACTTCAGCTCCGAGTCGTCGATCAGGGGTAGAACGTGAATCGCCGCGGCGTGAACGATGTTCGCGCCGCGGCGTTCGAGCATGGTGGCCAATTCGTCTGCACGCCGCTCGGCGGTGAGGGCAACGGTCTTGCCTGCGAGCGGTTCCGACATGGATACAGACTAGGCCCCCATGTGCACGGAACTTCGTAGTCCACTACGAAGTTCCACTCACATGGCGGGTCAGCTGCTGAACTTGTCCGGGTCCGGGCCGGTGCGGCCGTCGGCGGTGTCCAGAGCGTTGATCTGCTGAATCTCGTCGTTGCTCAGCTCGAAGCCGAACACGTCGAAGTTGCTCGCGATCCGCTCCGGGGTGACCGACTTGGGGATCACGACATTGCCGAGCTGGATGTGCCAGCGCAGAATCACCTGCGCCGGGGTGACGCCGTGTGCCTCGGCGATGGGCGCGAAGGCCGGGTCGTCCAGCACGGTGCCGGAGCCCAGCGGACTCCACGCCTCGGTGGCGATGCCCTTCGAGGTATGGAAAGCGCGCAGTTCTTCCTGGATGAAGCGCGGATGCAGCTCGACCTGGTTGACCGACGGGACTTCACCGACGGCGTCCATCAGCTTCTCGAGCGTGGGGATGGTGAAGTTGGAGACGCCGATCGAACCGATGCGGCCGTCCGACTTCAGCTTCTGGAACGCCTTGAACGTGTCGATGTACTTGTCACGATCGAGCTGCTGCCAGTGAATCAAGTACAAGTCGAGGTACTCGAGGCCCAGACGGTCCATGCTGGCGTCGAAGGCTTTCAAGGTGGAGTCGTAGCCCTGATCGTCGTTCCACAGCTTGGTGGTGACGAACAGTTCGTCGCGCGCGATGCCGGACTCCGCGATGGCTTTGCCGGTGCCGGCCTCGTTCTCGTACACCTTGGCGGTATCGATGCTGCGGTATCCGACCTTCAGCGCCTCGGACACGGCGGCCTG
Organism: Rhodococcus sp. NKCM2511; assembly: GCF_014905595.1. NCBI lineage: Bacteria > Bacillati > Actinomycetota > Actinomycetes > Mycobacteriales > Nocardiaceae > Rhodococcus > Rhodococcus sp. NKCM2511. The sequence goes on from NZ_BNHJ02000001.1 coordinate 1,682,779, forward strand.
GGCACCGTCGTCGGGAACCTGCCACACACCGAACCCGAGCTGGGGAATCGACGTGCCGTCGTTGAGCACGATGGTCGGGACAGTACTGGTCTCGGCTGAATACGTCATACGAATGCCAACGGACGGCGTTGTGAATCTGTTCCCGGTCCCGGGGATACTGGTCCGGTGACTGCCACGCTCCGCATCGACGATCTGGCCGCCTTTCACGGCGATCGAACCCTGTTCTCCGGACTCGATCTGACGGTGGCCGAGGGTGATGTGATCGGGTTGGTCGGTGCGAACGGTGCCGGTAAATCGACGCTGTTGACGCTGCTGGCGGGCGTGGGAACGGCCGATCACGAGGGTGAGATCTACACCAGCCCGCCCGACGCGACCGTCGGTTATCTGGCGCAGGAGCCCGAGCGCATCGCCGGGGAGACGGTGTTGGATTTCCTCGGCCGGCGGACCGGGGTCACTTCGGCCGAAGCGTCCATGAACGCAGCCGCCGAGGCGTTGGGCTCGAGTGACGAGGACCTCTACACCCCGGCGCTGGAGAAGTGGCTGGCTCTCGGCGGCGCGGATCTGGCGGAGCGAACGGCGAAGGTGCTCGCGGATCTGGGCCTCGATGTCGACGGGTCTGCGCTCATGACGGCGCTGTCCGGTGGGCAGGCTGCCCGCGCCGGTCTCGCCGCGATTCTCCTCGCGCGTTACGACATTCTTCTGCTCGACGAGCCCACCAACGACCTGGACCTCGCAGGCCTCGAGCAACTCGAACAATTCGTCGTCGCGACACGGGCGGCCATCGTCGTCGTCAGTCACGATCGCGAGTTTCTGGCGCGGACGGTGACCGGTGTCGTCGAGCTCGATCGAGCGCAGCGTCACATCGATGTGTACGACGGCAGCTACCAGTCCTATCTCGCGGAACGTGAAATTGCGCGCCAGCATGCACGGGAGAAGTACGACGAGTTCGCAGACACCAAGTCCGCGTTGGAGTCTCGCGCTCAGATGCAGCGAAACTGGATGGAATCGGGCGTCCGTAATGCGCGACGCAAGGCCACCGACAACGACAAGATCGCCCGCAAGACCCGCGCCGAGTCGACAGAGAAGCAGGCTGCGAAAGCCCGTCAGACACAGCGCCGCATCGAGCGACTCGAGGTGGTCGAGGAACCCCGTAAGGAATGGGAACTGCGGATGGAGATCGCGGCGGCTCCTCGCAGCGGGACCGTTGTCGCGGTGTTGGGCGGAGCCGTCGTACGCCGATCGGACTTCACCTTCGGTCCGGTGACGACGCAGATCGACTGGGGCGATCGCATCCTCATCACCGGACCCAACGGCTCCGGCAAAACGACGCTGCTGTCGGTACTGCTGGGCCGGTTGACGCCGGACGAGGGAACGGCATCACTGGGTTCGGGTGTGGCGATCGGCGAAATCGACCAGGCACGCGCATATTTCGTCGGTGACGGCACGGTGTCCGACGCCTTGAGTGCAGCAGTTCCCGAGTGGCCCGACGCCGAGGTCCGCACACTGTTGGCCAAGTTCGGGCTGCGCGGCGACGACGCACTGCGGCCGGCGTCGTCCCTGTCGCCGGGTGAACGAACCCGTGCCGCACTCGCATTGCTACAGGCCCGCGGCGTGAACCTGCTGGTTCTGGACGAGCCCACCAACCACCTCGACCTGCCCGCCATCGAACAACTCGAACGCGCGATGGAAAACTTCGAGGGCACCCTGCTGCTGGTGACGCACGATCGCCGCATGCTCGACACCGTTCGCAGCACTCGTCACTGGACGATGAACGATGGGCAGCTGAGCGAGAAGTAGGTCGCGCTGAATCACGTCAGCTCAGCAGGATTTCGTTCACCTCGGCGGCGGGACGCATCGGCAACGTGTGATGCGTGGCTCCGTCGAGTATCACGGTCCGCGCTGCAGGCAGGGCGGTTCGGACCGCCGATTCGATCCGAGCGGCATTGTGCACCTTGCCATTCCCTGCCAGCACCACGGTTGTCGCTACACCGAAGTTCGCGAACGTAGCAGGATTCGGCCGTTTCGGAACAATGGTTTTTGTGGTCGGAGCATGCGCGGCTCCCAGAGCAAGTACGTCGAGCCAATCCGGATCCAACTGCGCGCCATCGGTTTCCCATCGGACGAAAGCACGCTGCCGTTTCTCGTTGCGAAACAGCAGTATCGGTAGGGCGTGCAGCAGGTAGCGCGGACTCATGGAGCCGAAGCATGCGTTGGGATCGAGTAGGGTCAACGCATCCACGCGGTTCTCGTGACGTAGCGCATAGGCCAGTGCGATAATCGCGCCGTAGGAATGGCCGCACAGTGCCACGGTCGGCAGGTTCAACTCGTCGAGGACGGCCGACAGCCAATCCAGTAGCTCCTCGACAGAGTCGATGGCGCGTTCACCGGGCACGCTCCGTCCGACGTCGCCCATCAGGTCCACTGCGTACACCCGATAGTGCCTTGAGACCGCGTTGACATTGGCGAACCAGACGGTCGACGTCGCACCCGCGCCCGGCAGCAACACCAGCGCCGGACCGTCGACGGGCCCGCAAGCGTTGATTCGTGTGGCACCGTGCACCGTGTTCACGTCGATGGCTTGGGTATCCGCCGGCCACTTCTGCAGCACCCGGTCGTAGGCGGAGAAGAATTCGTCCAGCGTCACTGCAACCCTCCATTCTCTCGATGATCGAGATAGTAGACAATGGAGAGACATCTCGTCCAGCATCTCCCGAGGGATCAGCACATGACCGAGCCCGCCTCCACCGTCCATCAGCTACGCGCACTGACGGTCGACCTCGATCTTCTGGGCGCAGAATTCGCGCAGAGACATGCGCTCCACCCGACGGATATCCGGGCGCTGATCTGTCTCCTCGACGCGGACCGAGCCGGAACGCGTGCCACACCCGGCTGGCTCGGCGGACAGCTGGGTCTGGAATCCGCGTCGATCACTGCCCTGATCGATCGAATGACCAAGCGTGACTTGGCGTTACGCGAACCCGACCCGTCCGACCGCAGGCGAGTACTGCTGCACGTGACTGCGCACGCGTCGGAACTCGGGACAACGTTCTTCGGCCCCGTCATCGGCCAGGCCGTCGACGAGCTCGCCCGCTTCACGCCAGAGCAGCGGGCAACGATCGATGAGTTTCTGACCACGATGCGCGCCATCGTCGCCTCCGCTCGGGAGCAGCAGACACCGTAGACAAATCAGCAGTTTTGTTATTAACGGTTGACACATCGTTGGGTTTATACAACACTTCATTGTCATGAGCCCCGTCAAGCGCGGTACCGCGCTCCCGATCTACAACAGGGTGGGTGTTCTGCGGGCAGAACGAAAGATGAGCCGCGCGCAACTGGCCGAACTCGTCGAAGTGAATCCCCAGACGGTGGGAGCCCTCGAACGAGGCGACCACTACCCGAGCTTGGACCTCGCGATGCGCATCTGCGACGTCTTCGATCTGCCGATCGAAGCGGTGTTCTCACGCACCGAACTCGGACCACTCTCGGCCGAACTCTTCCGAAAGGAAAAGGATCGATGAACACTGGTCCCAGCATCTTCAGCAGATATCAGGAAGCCCGGACGAGAGTATTCCTGGAGAACGAAAAGACCTATGCGAATTGGCTACCGGGACTGCGACCCCAGAAACGACGCCGAGCCTTCGTTGCGTTCCTTCTGGTACTGCTCGCGGCATCTGCGGGATTCGCACTCTCGGAACCGGTGTTCGACTGGGCGATCGGATCCTGGGGGATCTGCTACATCGTGTTCACGTTCGCGGCAATCGTCCTCGGCATCGTGTCGAATCGGCGCGCCGAAGCCCCCGTGGATGCGCTCGACGAGCTCGAAGTCCAGCTCCGCAACGAAGCCCGATCCATCGGCCTGACGGTTACTCAAGCGTTGGGCACCGCTGCCGCGGCGTACCTGTTCCTCGGATCAATTTTCGGGGCAACGAATTTCGGGATCTCCGGCGGCGCACTGATGCTGACCGCATTGAGCGCTGGAGGGGCCACCCCCGCAATGCTTCTCGCGTGGACTACTCCGGACTACGACCCAGAGGACGGCTGAGACCATGACCCCGCAACCCGACATCCTCACCCGCTATCAGGCCTATCGCACCCGGCGATTCCTCGAGAACGACGCCAACACGAGACACTGGCTTCCGAAATGGCGCACGCAACATCGACGCCGCATTCTCGCCATCGCAGTGATGGCTGCCGACATGACGTTCCTCGTCATAAGCATCTCGACGCTGTTCTTCTCGTGGGCCGCAATCGCCTGGATTCCCGCCGCACTCATCTTCATACCGATCTGGACCGCTCTACAAACGGTCTCCGGCCGCCACAGCGATGCACCCGTCGGAGCACTGGACGAATGGGAAGTACAGCAGCGCAACGAAGCTCGATCCATCGGCCTCACCGTCACGCAGGGGTTGGTCATGGCTGCGGCCTTCGCGCTGATCGTCCTGTCCACGACCTTTCCGGACCTCCCCCGTCTCGCCTACGCCGGCGGCGGATGGACTCTCGCAGCCTTGATGATCGGAATATCTACCCCGGCAATCATTCTCGCGTGGATAACCCCTGACCCCGAACCAGAAGACACCGAAGAGTTCGAACAGCAGTAACGACCGAAAGGGCACCATGAGCACCCTCACGATCGACTCCGTCTCCAAGAGATACGGCGACAAGATCGCCTTGGACAACCTGAGTTTCGACGTCCGGCCGGGCGAACTGTTCGGCTTCGTCGGCAGCAACGGCGCGGGCAAGACCACCACGATGCGCATCGCGCTGGGCGTGCTGTCGGCAGATTCCGGCCAGGTTCTGTTGGGCGGCAAGCCCGTCGACCTCGACGTTCGCCGCACCATCGGTTACATGCCGGAGGAACGCGGGCTGTACCCGAAGATGAAGGTCGGCCCGCAATTGGCGTACATGGCCGAGCTACACGGCCTCTCGTCGAGGGATGCCAAAGCCGCAGTGATTCGCTGGACCGAACGCCTCGGCATCGACGAGCGAGTGAACGACACCGTCGACGCACTGAGCCTGGGGAATCAGCAGCGCGTGCAGTTGGCAGCCGCGCTGGTGCACGACCCCGCAGTGCTCGTGCTGGACGAACCGTTCTCCGGCCTCGACCCGATCGCCGTCGATGTCATGAGCGAGGTACTGCGCGAAAAGGCCGCTGCCGGAGTGCCGGTGGTGTTCTCGAGCCACCAACTCGATCTGGTGCAACGCCTGTGCGACCGCGTCGGCATCATCGCCGCCGGCTCGATGAAAGCCGTCGGTACCGTCGACGAACTACGCGGATCAGGAGGTTCGCACCTGCACGTCCACGCACCGAACGCTGCGCCCGGATGGGCGTCGGGCATCGCCGGAGTGAGCACACTCGGGCACAGCGACGGCGTCACCGTTCTCGGGCTGGCACCGGGAGCCGATGATCAAGAAGTCCTGCGGGCCGCTCTCGCGACCGGAGCGGTCCACGAATTCTCGATCCAGAAACCTTCCCTGAGCGACCTGTTCCGAGAGGCGGTAGTGGCATGAGCTCACAACTGAATTCCTTCAGCGCGGTCTCACTGATCGCCAAGCGCGAGTTCACCGTTCAGGTGATGAAGAAGAGCTTCGTCATCAGCAACGTGATCATCCTGGCCGTCATCGTCGGCGGCATCATCGCGTTCTCGATCTTCTCCGGCAGCGGCGACGAGGAACGCGACGTGATCGGCGTCGCCGGAGATCAGTCGATCGCGGCTGTATTGGAGGCGACCGGCGACGCCGTCGGAAGTCCCGTCGAAGTCCGTGACGTTGCCGACGCGGCGGCCGCGCGCAGTGGCGTCGAATCCGGGGATCTCGACGTGGCGTTGGTTCCGGACGGCAACGCAGGCGCATACACCGCCGTCACCGAGTCCGATCTGACCGGCACGTTGCGCGCCGTCGTCGAGGGCAGTGTCGCGACGCAGGCCACGAATGCTGCACTGGCGCAACAGGGTGTCGACCAGAACGAGCTCGGGGCAGCGACGAGTGCCGCCACGGTCACCGTCGACGCGATCGATCCGCCCGACCCCGAGGCCGGTCAGCGGACCGCCCTGGCCCTGTCGGCCGTGTTCCTGTTGTACGCACAGATCATCGGCTTCGGCATGTACGTCGCGATGGGCGTCGTCGAAGAAAAGTCCTCGCGCGTGGTCGAACTGCTGCTCTCCACCGTTCGCCCCCTGCAGTTGCTCTGGGGCAAGATTCTGGGCATCGGTGCGGTCGGCATCCTGCAGCTCGCTCTGTACGGAATCGCCGGTGTGGGAGCAGGATTGGGCACAGGCGTACTCACCGTCACCGGTGCCGCGGTGAGTGTCTTCGCGGCCACACTCGCGTGGTTCATTCTCGGCTTCGCGTTCTTCGCGGTGCTGTACGCAGCGGGCGGATCCATGGTCTCGCGGCAGGAGGACGTGAACTCGACGACCATGCCACTGCTGATCCTGATCATGGCCATGTTCTTCGCGGCCTTCTATTCCGTCAGCGATCCGGAGAGCACTCTCGCCAACACGCTGAGCTGGGTTCCTCCGTTCTCCGCGATCATGATGCCGCTGCGGATTGCGGCCGGCGTGACCTCGCCGGTGCAGATCGTCGGCTCGGCGGTCCTGATGATCGTCACCACCGCGATTCTGGCCATGGGCGCGGCGAAGATCTATCAGCGCTCCATTCTCCGGATCGGCAAGACCGTCTCGTGGAAGGAAGCTTTCGCTCGATAGAGTTCGCGCCATGAGCCCACGGACATCCGCCGCCGAGATTCTCGATTCCGTTCTCGACGGCGGATCGTTCGTGTCGTGGGACTCCACGCCCGTGGACGTCCATCCTGGGGAGTCCTACCTGAAGGATCTGGCCAAGGCTCGCGAGAAGAGTGGCGTCGACGAATCGGTGTTGACCGGCGAGGGCACCATCGACGGCCGACGCGTCGCGTTCATCGCCTGCGAGTTCGCGTTTCTCGCCGGATCGATCGGAGTCGCGGCGGCCGAGCGCATCACCTCCGCAATCGAGCGCGCCACTGCAGAGGGCCTGCCACTCATTGCCTCCCCTACCTCCGGTGGCACGCGCATGCAGGAGGGAACGTTGGCCTTCGTGCAGATGGTCAAGATCGCCTCGGCCGTCACCGCACACAAAGCGGCGCACCTGCCGTATGTGGTGTATCTCCGCAATCCGACGACGGGAGGCGTTTTCGCATCCTGGGGTTCACTGGCCCACGTCACCGTCGCCGAACCCGAGGCCCTCATCGGGTTCCTCGGCCCGCGGGTGTATCAGGCCCTGTACGACAAGCCATTTCCCGATGGCGTCCAGACCGCCGAGAATTTGTACCAGCACGGTGTCATCGACGGTGTGGTGCCGGTCGAGCAATTGCGTCACTTGCTGATCCGCACGCTGCGAGTGATCGTCGACGCATCCGTGTGGACGGACGTTCCCGAAGTCGAACGTACGAGCATTCCCCAGCAATCGGCCTGGCACTCGGTGCAGTCGTCGCGCCGCGCCGATCGTCCAGGGATTCGGCAGATCATCGAACATGCTGCGGCCGAACATGTTCCGCTCAGCGGCACCGGCCAGGGCGAGGCCGACACCTCGATCCTGTTGTCCCTGTGCCGCATTCGCGGTGTCTCCTGCGTGCTGTTCGGCAACGACCGAAGCAGCAGCACCGCCACGGCAACGATGGGTCCGGCAGCACTACGAGAAGCTCGCCGCGGCATGCGCCTGGCCGAGGAACTCCGGCTACCTCTGGTGCTCGTCATCGACACATTCGGCGCAGCACTGTCCAAAGAAGCCGAGGAGGGTGGTCTCGCTCCCGAGATCGCGCGGTCGATCTCCGACCTGGTCACCGTGAACACCCCGACGGTGTCGGTACTACTGGGCCAGGGCACCGGCGGCGGAGCACTCGCATTGCTGCCCGCGGACCGCGTCCTGTGTGCCCAGAATGCCTGGCTCGCACCGCTTCCACCCGAGGGAGCCAGCGCAATCGTGCACCGCGACACCGCCCATGCACCGGACATGGCCGAGGCTCAGGGCATCAGGTCGGTCGACCTGCTGCGAGACGGCATCGTCGACGCCATCGTTCCCGAACTCCCCGACGCGGCCGACGAACCGGCCGCGTTCTCCGGTCGCATCGCCGATGCCATTGTCCGCGAACTACGCGAGCTGTCGACCCTCGAAGCGGCAGCTCGGACGAGTGCGCGACTCGGCCGCTACCGCACTCTCGGGGTCGCCTTGTGAGTGGAAACTCGACCCCTGCTACGAACTTTCACGCACGTGCGAGGTCACGAGCGCTACTACGTCGCCCGCACGCAGGTCGGCTGGCAACTCGACCGGACTGACGCAACTGCGCCCCGGACCGTGCACGTCGACCTTGACCACCTGACCCACCGAGTGCCGGTTGACCACCACTGCCTGCTGAAGATCACCGAACTCCGCATCGACGCCCACCTCGCCTGCAATGACCGACCGCACGCGAGTGATCAGAATCCGACCCCACTGCACCGGAGTGCCCTCGGCATCGGCCACATCCTCGAGCGCGACGCCGTCGACGGTGATGCGGCCGCACACACAGTGAGTGTCCGCCGGCCAGAGCGCTGGATCGCACCGCGAGACGTAGGCGGCACCGAGAGACGGAAGTATGTCCACAAGAGTCATGAGAAGAAGTCTTGCGCCGGGCGGTGGCGTCGAACAGGGGTGTTGACGCAATCTTGACGCCCCGGCGGTGAATATTGACGGCGTGTGGGCAGGAGTGCACAGTACGACCGCCGGTCGACGGGATTCCGCCGGTCGTCGCCGGTAGTGCGCAACCCGGCCCGGACCACCCCACCTCGAACTACGCTCGCAGACATGAGTGGCGAGTATCGGCAGGCGTTCGACAGCAGCATCGACAACCGCGAGGATTTCTGGCTGGCGGCCGCGTCGGGAGTCGACTGGGACACCCCTCCCACCACGGCGTTCGACGGCTCGCGCTGGTTTCCCGGAGCCCGCCTGAACACCTGCGTCAACGCTCTGGACCGGCACGTCGATGCCGGGCACGGTGACCGGACCGCGTTGATCTACGACTCTGCGATGCTCGGGCTCACCCGGAGCTACACCTACGCCGAACTTCTCGACCAGGTCGCGCGCTTCGCCGGGGTGCTGTGCGCGCAGGGCGTCGGACCGGGCGACCGCGTGGTCATCTATCTGCCGATGATTCCCGAGGCCGTCATCGCGATGCTCGCGTGTGCGCGACTCGGTGCGGTGCACTCGGTGGTGTTCGGCGGATTCGCCGCCAAAGAACTCGCTGCCCGCATCGACGACGCCGAGCCGGTACTGCTGATCACCGCGAGCGGTGGGTTCGAACCGGGGCGCGTCATCGAGTATCTGCCGTTGGTGCAGCGTGCCCTGACGCTCACGACCGCGAACACACCGGCCGTGATCGTGAAAGCACGAGAGGGCATTCCCGGCGAACACGAGTGGCTGGATTGGGACACCCTCATCGCCGACGCCTCAGCGGCACAACCGGTTTCGATGGCGGCGACGGATCCGCTGTACATCCTCTACACGTCGGGTACGACGGGGAAACCCAAGGGTGTGGTGCGCGACAACGGCGGTCATGCCGTCGCGTTGACGTGGTCGATGCGCAACATCTACGACGTGAATGCCGGTCAGGTGATGTGGACGGCCTCCGACGTCGGGTGGGTGGTGGGACACTCGTACATCGTCTACGGCCCACTGTTTGCTGGCGCCACAACGGTTCTCTACGAGGGCAAGCCCGTCGGGACTCCCGATGCAGGCGCGTTCTGGCGGGTGATCCAGGACCACGGTGTGCGGGCTCTGTTCACCGCACCGACCGCGCTACGCGCTATCCGCAAGGTCGATCCGCACGCCGCCGAGCTCGAGAAGTACGACACGTCCTCACTGGAGACACTGTTCGTCGCCGGTGAACGCCTCGATCCCGATACGTACGAGTGGATTTCACGCACCCTCGATCGACCCGTCGTCGATCATTGGTGGCAGACCGAGACCGGGTGGGCCATCTGCGCCAATCTTCGCGGGCTGGAACCACTTCCGATCAAACCCGGATCGCCGACCGTACCGGTACCGGGATTCCAGGTGGGCATCCTCGACGCGTCCGGTAATCCTGTGGACGCAGGCTCGGAGGGCAACATCGTCGTGCAGCTGCCACTGCCGCCAGGTGCACTGGTTGGACTGTGGAACGACGAATCACGTTTCCAGCGTTCGTATCTCGATACGTTCCCCGGTTACTACCTCACCGGCGACTCCGGTTACATCGACGCCGACGGTTACGTCTACGTACTCGGTCGCAGCGACGACGTCATCAATGTCGCCGGCCACCGCCTGTCCACCGGGTCGATGGAGGCGGTGCTCGCGGGCCATCCCGCCGTCGCCGAATGCGCCGTCATCGGTATCCACGACGACCTCAAAGGCCAGCGTCCCAGCGGATACGTAGTTCTCAAGGCCGGCGAGAACATCTCCCAGGAGCAATTGCGTACCGAACTGGTGGCCATGGTCCGCGATCAAATCGGTGCACTGGCGACGTTCCGCGATGTGACGATCGTCGGAGCTCTGCCGAAAACCCGCTCGGGCAAGATACTCCGAAAGACGATGCGACAGATCGTCGCCGGTGAGCAGTACGGGGTCCCGTCGACCATCGAGGATCCCGCGGTCCTCGATGCACTGGAGAAGCTCCTCGGCAGATAGGCGGAAACAGAAGCAACCATGGCCGAAACCCGCGCGCCATGGGGCACTCCCGCACGATAGCGTCCTCGGCATGACAGATCTCGACACCCGCCCCGCCGTCGACTGGCTCGCCCTCGGTGCGGTCACCGTCACGGTGATCTCGTGGGCCTCGGCCTTCGTCGCCATCCGCGGCGTCGGTGAATCGTTCGGTGCCGGCCCACTGGCTCTGGGCCGGCTGCTCATCGGATCGTGCGCACTCGGTGTGATCGTGTTGATCAGGAGACAGTGGGTCAAGCCGAACCGCACGCAGTGGTTACAGATCGCCAGCGTCGGCGTGTTCTGGTTCGGCGTTTACAACGTCGCCCTCAACGCCGCCGAGCAACGTGTAGACGCCGGAACGACGTCGATGATCATTCAGATCGGCCCTATCCTGGTGGCCCTGTTCGCCGGTCTGCTTCTGGGCGAGGGCTTTCCGAAGTGGTTGGTGATCGGTGCCGGTATCGCGTTCGCCGGTGCCGTCATGGTCGGCGTCGTCACCGCCGTCACCACCACCTCGACCACCAGGACGGACGCCGACTTCCTCGGCATCGCACTGTGTCTGATATCGGCGGTGACCTATGCGATCGGAGTACTCAGCCAGAAGCCGGTACTGCGCACGGTCCCCGGGCTGCAGGTCACCTGGATGGCCTGCACCATCGGCGCGGTCTGCACACTCCCGTTCGCGCCTGCTCTGCTCGACGACCTGTCCACCGCCTCGGCCGGAGCCACCGGCGGATTGGTCTACCTCGGCCTGGTTCCCACCGCGCTGGCGTTCAGCACCTGGGCCTACGCGCTGACGCGCATGAACGCAGGCAAGCTCGGCATCACCACGTATGCGGTGCCGCCGATCACCATCACTCTGGCCTGGTTGTTGCTCGGCGAGATACCGCACATTCTCGCCGTCGTCGGCGGTGTCATCTGCCTCGTGGGTGTCGGATTGTCCCGCAGGAAATAGCAGCCGTTACAGCGCCTTGAACCGAGCAATAGCAACCTCACGCTCGTGCTTGTGGTCGACGATCGGATCCACGTACTCCTTGGGTCGGCCGAACTTCAACGTGTGCACGGCTTTTCCCTCCTCACCGCGTAGCTCCTGCACCCAGCGCCGCACGTAATCGCCTGTCGGATCGAATTTCTCACCTTGGGTGATCGGGTTGAACACCCGAAAGTACGGCGAGGCGTCGGTACCGGTGCCCGCGGTCCACTGCCAACCGTGCTGATTGTTGGCCAGATCGCCGTCGACGAGATGCTGCATGAAATAGCGGGCACCTCGCCACCACGGCAGGTGCAGGTCTTTGACGAGGAACGACGCGACGATCATACGGACCCGGTTGTGCATCCACTTCTCCGAGTTCAGTTGCCGCATACCGGCATCGACGATCGGAAAGCCGGTCTCGCCCTTGCACCAGGCCTCGAACAGCTCGTCGGCGTGCTTGCCCGAGTCCAGTTCGATCTTGTCGAACTTCTTGACGTAGTTCTCGCGCGCACTGTCGGGGCGCTGAAACAGGATGTCGGCGTAAAAGTCTCGCCAGCAGATTTGCCTCCGATACGCAGAGGCACCCTCGTTGCGGAGCTTGCCCAGGTCGGCCAGCATGGTTCGCGGGTGAATGGTGCCGTACTTCAGATGCACCGACATCCGGCTCGTCGAATCGAGATCGGGGCGGTTGCGTTCGTCGTCGTACTTCGAGACGTCCTCGAGAAAATCCTTCCACTGCGCCCGTGCGGCTTGCTCGCCTGCATCGGCGTCGGAGGTTTCCGTCTCGCTCGGAATCTTCGCCCTCTTCACGCCTTTCACGTCGTCGGGGTCGATCCACGTCACGGTTTTCGCGGACGTATCGGCCGGTCCACGCCAACCGTGTTCCATCCACTGCCGTGAGTACGGCGTGAACACCTTGTACGGCTCACCGTCGTCCTTGGTGATTCGTCCGGGCGCAACGGCATACGGCGAACCGGTCTCGACCAGCGTCACCTTCTCTCCGACGCGCTGGTCCCGCTCCCGGCCGTACGGACCGTAATCGGCGCTGATGTGGACCTCGTCGGCGTCGATCGCCTTCGCCACCTTCGGCACCACCGTCTCGGGGTCACCGTGTACCACCATCAGTCTGCCGTCGAGCTGCTCGTTCAGTGCCTCGAGCGACCGGAACAGGAAGTCCTTGCGCGGACCGCCGGAGGGCTTCAGCAAACGGTCGTCCAGTACGAAGAGCCCCAGTACCGGATCCCCGGACTCGGCAGCGGCGGTGAGGGTGGGCAGATCCCCCAGTCGGAGATCACGGCGAAACCAAACGAGCGACATGCCGTCAGTCTTACCCAACCCGGCTACGAGCAACCCCCATCGCTGTTTCGGGGATTCTCAGAGAATCGCCAATCCATGCTCACCGCCGCCGCAACATCGGCCCCTACCTTGGGAAATACGCCGATCAGCCGCGAGCAGAGGAGAGAACATCATGACGAACATCCGCCCCTTCCCCGGTGCCCTCTCCCTCGTCGAGAGCACCTGCACGTTCGAGAAGTACTACGAGCAGCTCTATGCCAAGGCACCCGCCCTCGCCTGGACCCTCGACGCCGACGTCGATCGCCGCACGGCCCTGGAAGAATTCTTTGCCAAGACGCCCGAGGAGCGGCGTACCACCGTCGACAGCTGGGTTGCCTAGCATTGGGAGGTGACCGAATCGCCGAGCACCCCCGCCACCGTCCTCGTCGTCGACGATGACACCGATGTGTTGTCGTCGTTGCAGCGCGGCCTACGCCTGTCCGGCTTCACGGTCATCACGGCGTCGGACGGGGCCGAGGCGCTCGGCGTGGTGTCGCGCACCTCGCCCGACGCGATCGTGCTGGACATCAACATGCCGGTGCTCGACGGCGCAAGCGTCGTGACTGCATTGCGCGCCATGGGGAACGACATTCCGATCTGTGTTCTCAGTGCCCGCAGCTCCGTGGACGATCGCATCGCCGGTCTCGAATCCGGTGCCGACGACTACCTCACCAAACCGTTCGTGCTCGCCGAGCTGGTTGCCCGCATCCGGGCCATGCTCCGACGGCGCGGCACCAGTCCGGTCATTCCCGCAGCCGATCCTGGCATCCCCAATTCGGCTGTCGCCGTTGGCACTTTGGTCGTCGACATCGCCGGGTACCGAGTGCACCGCGGCGGCGTCGACATCGATCTCACGAAGCGCGAGTTCGAGTTGCTGGCCATTCTTGCGCGCAACAAAGGCGTCGTACTGACGCGCGAGCGACTCCTCGAATTGGTCTGGGGATACGACTTCGTTGCCGACACCAACGTCGTCGACGTGTTCGTCGGCTATCTACGCCGCAAACTCGAGAGCGACGGCTCGCCGCGCATCCTGCACACCGTCCGCGGTGTGGGCTTCGTCGTGCGGGAGTCGGCATGAGCTTTTCGCTTCGCGCCCGGGTCGCGGCGGCGACGGCCCTCGGTGCCACCCTCGTCGTGGCGGCCCTGGCCGTGGTGACGTCGGTGGCCATTTCCCGCAACAACGTCAACCAGCTCGACGAGCGTCTGACGACGGCATCGCAGGTGCTGGTCCCGAACTCGTCGACGCTGGAAGCCTTCATCGATCAGCTGTCCGGAGCGTTCGCTGTCACCATTCGCAGCGGAGACATCGTCGTCGCCTCGACGCCGACGCGGTTGCCGGCCCTCGACACCGGTTCTCAGACAGTGGATGTGGACGGTCAGCGTTTTCGGGTCTACACCGCGACCTCGACCGTCGTCTCGTCCGTGTCCATCTCCATCGGCGTCCCAGCCATCGAGGCGCAGCAGGTGACCGACGAGCAACAGAGACAGGTGATCCTGCTGGGGCTGGCGGCGGTCGCCGTGTCGACGGGCCTGGGTTGGCTGTTCGGAGGACGTGCCGTCAAACCGCTGGTGACGCTGACGCGGCAGGTCAGCGCTCAGCCTCCGTCGGCGCCGCAGACCCGAACCGGAGTCACCGAGGCCGACGAGCTCGCGGTCGCGATCGGGGGCATGCTCACCCGACTGAACGAGGCACAGGAACGCACCAATGCCGCCCTGGACACGGCGCGCGATTTCGCGGCCGTGTCGGCCCACGAGCTGCGCACCCCGTTGACTGCGATGCGTACCGACATCGAAGTGTTGCGCACCCTCGACCTCGAGCGCGCGCAGCAACAGGAAATTCTGACCGACCTCGAGCGCACCCAAGGCCGAGTCGAGACGACGCTGACCGCGCTCGAACGATTGGCGTCGGGTGAATTGTCCAGCGAGGGCGACCGGGTCGAGACCGACATCATCGACATCTGCGACGTCGCCGCGCAGGATGCGCAGCGTCAGCACCCGGGTCTGGACGTTCGAGTGGAGTCGGAACCGGAGTGCGAGATCACGATTCGCGCACTCCCCACCGGAGTTCGACTCGCGGTGGACAACGCGATCGGCAACGCCGTCCGGCACGGCGGGGCGAGCACCGTCGTCATTCGCGTCGAGCGCGCGGACGCGCTGGTCCGAATCCTGATCGACGACAATGGATCCGGCGTTCCGATGGACGAACGCGAGTCGGTGTTCGGACGCTTCGAGCGTGGAGCCGGAGCCGCGAAGGGCGGCTCCGGCCTCGGTCTCGCGCTGGTGGCCCAGCAGGCCGAATTGCACGGTGGCCGCGCATATCTGGCAGACAGCCCCCTCGGGGGTGCCCGATTGGTGCTCGAGCTACAGGACCGCTGACGAGAGATCTGCTACTTGACGTCGAGCAGATCGATGACGAAGACGAGCGTCTTGCCGGACAGACGGTGACCTGCGCCGGCGGGGCCGTACGCGAGCTCCGGCGGGATGGTGAGCTGGCGGCGTCCGCCGACCTTCATCCCGGGGATGCCGTCCTGCCAGCCCTGAATGAGGCCTCGGAGCGGGAACTGGATGGACTCGCCGCGGTTCCAGGACGAGTCGAACTCCTCGCCGGTGTCGAACTCGACGCCGACGTAGTGCACCTCTACGTTTCCGCCCGGTACTGCCTCTGCGCCGTCACCTTCGACGAGGTCGACCGTCACCAGATCCAACGGTGCCGGTCCGGCTTGAAATTCGATCACTGGCTTCGTCACTGAAGTCTCCTGCGGTTGTGCCGGCCCGCCGACGCCGACTGCGGTGTTCTGGGCATGGTCGGCACCGATTTTACGTCGTCACGGTCAGCCGATCGGAGCTGGCATCAACATCGTCTTGTATTCGCAGGTCAGCGTATTGCCGGTTGCGGGGTCGGCCATCTCGACCTTCCAGGTGTCGGCGAACTGGTTCACACCGGGGTGCATCGAGATGGTGCCGGAGATCAACACGGTTCCACGGGTGAACAGTCCACGGTCGGCGAGCACGTCGAGCCAGTAGTGCGGAGCGAGAAGATCACCGAGTGTTCCGGTCTGAATTGCGACGCCGTCCGCCCACGCGGTCAAGGTGATCTCGTCCAGCCGATCGGCGACCTCCGACAGACGCCACGCGCCGGTGCCGAGCACATCGGGAGCCGCGTTCTTGCTCCACGCGACACTGTGCACCTCCAGGTCACGGTCGGTGTGATCGCAGGCGACCGTCAGAAGCACGTCGTCGACCGTGTCGCCCAGGATCACCAGCGCCCACTCGGCCTCGCCCGACGTACGGCCGTGCTGGACGGCAACGGCGTCCGTCTGCTGCGCCAGGTATGGCGAAATCGGATACAGCGCGGGCGTCACCGTCGGGGCAGGGACGCCCAGTTCGGCCAGCTCCGCGATGTGCGACGCCACCTCCTCCTGGTTGCGTCCGGCGTACCCGGCGTTGAGCAAGGCCTTCACCTCGACCGATTCGGAGGTGCCGTCGGGCAGCGTGAATGTGAGCATCAGTAAGGACCCTCTCCTCGTAAATTTTCTGTTTCCGATGCGCCCAAAGGCTTGCGCATACGTCTTGTATACAGCAAGTATGGAGCACGTACAACGGATAGAGTGATCCCAGGCACACGAAGGAGTCGTCATGACCGAACCTGTTTCGGTAGATAGAAAAGGCCTGGCCAAGGCCTTTGCGGCCAGCCTCACCGGAACGGCATTGGAGTGGTACGACTTCGCGGTCTACTCGGCCGCCGCAGCTCTGGTGTTTCCGCTGGTCTTCTTCCCGGACAGTGACCCACTGACCGGGACTCTGCTGGCTTTCTCGACATACGCCGTCGGGTACGTCGCTCGTCCGGTCGGAGGGTTCGTCTTCGGACGGCTCGGCGACGTCATCGGACGAAAACAGCTCCTCGTCATCACCCTGATGTTGATCGGCGTCACGACCTTCGCCATCGGTCTGATCCCCGGATACGACTCCATCGGCATCGCGGCACCGATCATTCTCGTCACGATGCGCTTCTGTCAGGGCGTCGCCGTCGGCGGCGAATGGGGCGGAGCCGTTCTCCTGTCGAGCGAGTACGGAGATCCCCGCAAACGCGGATTCTGGTCCTC
The DNA here is from genome assembly GCF_014905595.1 of Rhodococcus sp. NKCM2511. Classification (NCBI taxonomy): domain Bacteria; kingdom Bacillati; phylum Actinomycetota; class Actinomycetes; order Mycobacteriales; family Nocardiaceae; genus Rhodococcus; species Rhodococcus sp. NKCM2511. Next base: position 1,699,882 of record NZ_BNHJ02000001.1, read on the forward strand.
GGCAGCACAGATCGGACCACCAGCAGGCAACCTGCTCGCCAACGGCGCACTTGCCGTTCTGACGCTGACATTGACCGACCAGCAGTTCGAGTCCTGGGGATGGCGCGTGGCGTTCCTGTTCTCCGCGGTACTCGTCGGATTCGGTCTGTGGATCCGGTTGAAGCTCGAGGACACCCCGGTGTTCAAGGCGCTGCAGGAAAGCGGCGAACGTTCCGAGGCACCGATCAGCGAAGTGTTCAAGACCGAGCTACGACCCCTGGTGGCTGGCATCATGTCTCGTGTCGCGCCGGACGTCATCTACGCGCTGTTCACCGTCTTCTCGATCACCTACGGCACACAGAAGTTGGGCTTCGAGCGCAGTGAGGTACTGACCGCCATTCTGATCGGGTCGGCATGCCAACTCGGCCTGATCCCGCTCGCGGGAGCAGTGTCCGACCGCATCAACCGACGCCTCGTCTACGGCGTCGCAGCCGTGGGCGGTGTCGCGTGGAGTGCGATCTTCTTCCTCGTCATCGGCGGAGGATCGCTACCGCTGCTGATCCTGGGTGTGGTTGTGGGCCTGGCGTTCCACTCGTTCATGTACGGGCCACAGGCAGCATTCGTCACCGAGCAGTTCAGCGTTCGATTGCGCTCGACCGGCAGCTCGTTGGCGTACACGATCGCCGGTGTCTTCGGTGGTGCGATGGCCCCGCTGATCTTCGTCTACCTGTTGGACAAGACGGACAGCTGGGTGCCGATCGCCGGGTACATCGTCGTTGTCGGCGCCGTGACACTCGTCGGCCTCGCCCTCGGACGCAACCCGGACCCCACCGAGGACGAGCACTACGTGCTGCTGGGCCAGCAGCACGAAAACGCTACGCGCGCAACAGAGTCTGAAGCGTGACCTCGAGGTGAGCGTCGATCTTCTCGTGCACCAGGCCCTCGTCGCCGGCACTCAGTGCGTCGATGATGGCCTGGTGCTCGGCGCACACCCGGTGCTGCCGGTTGGCGGCGGTGAACAACGCACTCAAGCCCACTCGGAGCTGACGCGCCCGCAAACCGGCATACGTGCGCGAGAGCAGATCACTGCCCGCCGAATCGATCAAACTCTGATGGAACGTTCCGTCCCAGTCGATGAATTCCTTGGGAGCGTCGGTGCTGTCGGAATTCATCAGCAGCTCCTGCTGATGCAACGCATGCTGCATCGCCGCGATCGGAGCGTCACCGGCACGCAGCGCCCGCGATGCCGCGTGTCGTTCCAGAACGCCTCGCAGATCCATCAATTCGCCGATCTGTCGTCCGGACATCGCCGGCACATGGGCACCGCGCTTGGGCACCATCTCGACCAGACCCTCGGACTGCAGCATCAGCAACGCCTCACGCACCGGCGTGCGCGATACGCCGATTCGAGTCGCAAGTTCCTGTTCGTTCAGAAAAGTGCCGGTGGCGGCCGGTGACGACAACACCTGATCACGGACGAACTGGTACGCCTTGTCCCTCCCCGACAGTGGTTGCATACGATATGTATACCTGTCTTCCCCCGACGAAACCAGGAGTCACACCGTGAGCTCGACTATCCGCATCAGCCTGGCCCAGATCACCAGTGGCGAAAATCCCACCCAGAACCTCGAACTCATCGAGACCCACACCCGCGCCGCGGCGCACGCAGGCTCGGACCTCGTCGTGTTCCCGGAGGCGATGATGCGCTGCTTCGGCGGACCCATCCGAAAGTTCGCGCAGCCACTGGACGGCGAATGGGCACAGACCGTTCGTCGGATCGCGTCCGACGCCGGCATCACCGTCGTCGCCGGAATGTTCACTCCCGCGCCCGACGACAGAGTGACCAACACACTGCTCGTCACCGGCCCGGGCGTCGAGGCGATCTACGACAAGATTCATCTGTTCGACGCGTTCGGATTCGCCGAATCCGATACCGTCGCACCGGGTTCCGACCCGCTCGTGCTCGACATCGCGGGAGTCCGCGTCGGCTTCGCGACCTGCTACGACATTCGCTTCCCTGCCCTGTTCCAGAAACTCGGCGACCTCGGTGCCGAACTCGTCGTGGTACCGGCGTCCTGGGGATCGGGTGACGGCAAAGTGGAGCAGTGGACCCTGCTCGCCCGCGCACGCGCCCTGGACTCGACAACATTCATCGCGGCCTGCGATCAAGCCGAACCTGCTGCCGCCGAAGGCAATGCCCCACTGGGCGTCGGCCACAGCATCGTCTGCTCCCCCACCGGCGAGATCCTCGGCCAACTCGACGCGACACCCGGAATGCTGACGATCGACATTCATACCGAGTTGGTCGACGCCGTGCGCAAGAACCTGCCAGTGCTGAACAACCGCAAGCACTTCGACGCCTGAGTGCGCCGCGAACTCGAAGTTATGGACGAATTCCGGCCGAATCTCGTCCATACTTTCGAACTCGGCGCGCGAACGCGCCCGTCACGCAGCGAGATCGCAGTTGTGCAGCCGAAAGTGGCCATATCACCTGCGTAACTGCGAACTCGGCGCGCGAACGCGCCCGTCACACAGCGAGATCGCAGTTATGTCGACGAAACAGCCCATATCGCCTGCGTAACTGCGAACTCGGCGGGATACGCAGGCCGACAACGACAACGCCGCCGGCTCCCGAGGGAGTCGGCGGCGTTGTCGTGCAGCAAGAACTAGCGGGAGCTGACGTCCTGGTAGTCGCGCTCGGTGTAGCCGGTGTAGATCTGGCGCGGACGGCCGATCTTGCCGGTGGTGTCCTCGTTCTGCTCGCGCCAGTGCGCGATCCAGCCCGGGAGACGGCCCATCGCGAACAGCACCGTGAACATGCGCGGCGGGAAGCCCATCGCGCGGTAGATCAGGCCGGTGTAGAAGTCGACGTTGGGGTACAGCTTGCGCTCGACGAAGTAGTCGTCGGTGAGCGCGGTCTCTTCGAGCTTCAGGGCGATCTCGAGCAGTTCGTCGCCGTTGCCCAGCTTGCCCAGGATCGTGTGTGCGGTTTCCTTGACCAGCGTCGCGCGCGGATCGAAGTTCTTGTACACCCGGTGTCCGAAGCCCATGAGCTTGACGCCGTCTTCCTTGTTCTTCACTCGACGCAGGAAGTCGGTGGCGTCGCCGCCCTCGGCCTTGATCTTGTCGAGCATCTCGAGCACGGCCTGGTTGGCACCGCCGTGCAGCGGGCCCCACAGTGCGTTGATGCCGCCGGAGATCGAGGTGAAGAGGTTGGCCTGCGAGGATCCGACGAGGCGGACCGTCGACGTCGAGCAGTTCTGCTCGTGGTCGGCGTGCAGGATGAGCAGCATGTCGAGTGCCTTGACGATCTCGGGATCGACCTCGTACGGCTCGGCGGGGAAGCCGAACGTCATGCGCAGGAAGTTCTCGACCAGGCTCTTCGAGTTGTCCGGGTAGAGGAACGGCTGACCGACCGACTTCTTGTAGGCGTACGCCGCAATCGTCGGCAGCTTGGCCAGCAGACGGATCGTGGAGAGCTCGACCTGCTCGGGATCGTTGGGCTCGAGCGAATCCTGGTAGTACGCCGACAGTGCGTTGACCGCGCTCGACAGCACCGGCATCGGGTGGGCGTTGCGCGGGAAGCCGTCGAAGAAACGCTTGAGGTCCTCGTGCAGCAACGTGTGGCGACGGATGCGGTCGGTGAACGTCTCGAGCTCGTCCTCGGACGGCAGCTCCCCGTAGATCAACAGGTAGCTGACCTCGATGAACGACGACTTGCCCGCAAGCTGTTCGATCGGGTAACCGCGGTAGCGCAGGATCCCCGCGTCACCGTCGATGTACGTGATGGCCGACTTGGTGGACGCGGTGTTGACGAACCCGCCGTCCAGCGTCGTGTAGCCGGTGGTCGCCAGCAGCTTTCCCAGCTCGATACCGTTGTTGCCTTCACTGGCCTCGGCAATCGACATGGAATATTCGCCACCGGGGTAGGTGAGGGTGGCTTTGGCATCATTCTCAGCGGGCACGAATGGTCCCTCTCGAACTCGTGTAACGGACACGTACTTAAAACGGACAGTTCTAACGTCGCTAGTGAAACTAGTCTCTCGGTGCCTCGGACGCCCAGGGAGGGTCGGCACCGGGTCGTGAAACCGTGATCGCGGCTGCCGTGGCAGCGAACGAAAGAGCTTGCCGCCAATCCTCCCCGGTCATCTCCTGTACCGCTTTCGATGTGATAATGGTCTCTTTTTCCAGGTAGCTCAACAGTGCGCCGTGCACGGTGTCACCAGCGCCGATCGTGTCGACGACGTCGACGGCAACGCCCGGTACCGACACCTCCTCGGCTGCTGTCACTCCCGTGGCCGCCGTCTCCCCGGACGCGGTGAACACCGAGATTCCGTCTCCGCCGCGGGTCATCACCACCGCGGTCACCCCGGCGGCGAGCCAGTCGTCGACGGTGGTGCCCTGGGTGCCCAGCCCCAGCCAGTGCGAGTCGTCCTCGGACACCTTGAGAATGTCGATGCTCGGCAACCACGAGCGAAAGCGATCGCGGAATCCGTCGGCGGTGATGTCGCCGCTGGTGCTGTCGATGGCGGCCGGACGAATATTGGGGTCGAGCATCGTCAGCTTGCCCGCGGCCCGAGCTCGATGCAGCAGTTCGGCGTACACCGACGCGCCGGGCTCGTACAGCAACGACAACGTGCCGAAGGACAGAACGCTGATCTCGTCGGGCAGATCACCGGGATCGGCGACGAGTCGATCGGCCGTGCCATCGGCGTAGAACGAGTACTCGGCGCTGCCGTCCTCGGCGAGGGTCGTCATCGCCAACGTCGTCGGCTCGTCACCGCGCTGCACCCACGAGATGTCGACACCGGCATCGCGCAGACTCGCCAGGATCTGCTCGCCGAACGAGTCGCGAGAGATCCGGGAGAGATAGGCAACCGGCGACCCCAACCGACCGATCGAGATGGCGACGTTGAACGGCCCGCCGCCGAGTTTCGGTGAGAGCAGCGGCCCCTCGTGCACCGGCACCAGATCCACCAATGCTTCGCCGCACACCAGAATCGTCACTTCTCGTACTCCATTCCCCAGCTGCCGGACCAGGTTTGCCCCGGGTCGAGCACGATCAGATCGATCTCGGAATTCAACGCGTCGGGCGGGCAGGTCATCGGTTCGATCGCCAACGCGCGTCCCCGATCCGGGTACGCCTGATCGTTGGCGGGATCGGCGGTGAACACCTGCACCCACCCGAAGTTGCTGTCGGTCCACAGCACCGTCGCGGTGCCGTCGGGGCCACGCAGTGTGTGCTTCGCGCGTCCGTCTACGTCCGGCACCGAGGCACTGAACGGAGTGTCGAGCTGCACGCCCTCGAGGTTCCGAGGCTGCCGAAAGTCGTACTCGGTATCGGCCGTCGGCACCGAAAGCCCTACGGGCAGATTGCGTACCGGATCGAGCGGCAGCCGCGTACCCGCGGACAGTTCGAGCGTGCATTCGTCGAGGGGTACGTCCCCCACACGCACGTAGGTATGGAATCCCATTCCGTACGGCGCAGCCGATTCGCCCGTGTTGGTCGCCGACGCGGTCACCGTCAGACCGTCGTCGGACAGCTCGTGTGCCACCGTCAATCGCAACGAGAACGGCCAACCCTCGTGCGTACCGATGTCCACGCTCTGCTCGACGCGAGACTCGGTGTGCTCGTCGAGAGTCCACTCCACCCGTCGGACGAAACCGTGGCTCGCGTTGTTGCGGGCCGGTTCGGTGATCTCCAACCGATGTTCGACGCCTTCGAACGTGAACGTTCCGTCGGCCGTTCGATTGGGCCACGGGGCCAACACCAGTCCCGCCGACAGCGGCGGCTTGGTGCCCGCCTCCCACGTTTCGGTGAGCGGTGAGCCGTCGTATTCGAGGACCCGCAGGCCCGCTCCGACAGCAGCGACGTCGGCGCGATACTTGCCGCTCGTCAACGAATACGTCTGCGCCTCAGCTGTGGGAGCCATGCGAGCCATTGTCCACGACGGTGTCGTCCACCGTCTTGCTACCGACGATTGCGCCGACTCGGTAGCGAATGAATGCCGGTAGCGCGAGGGCCGCGATCGAGACACCGATGACCACCAGCACACCACCTCCTGCGGCGGCCGCGGCTGTCCCCACCGAGGCCGCTGCCGCGCCGTGCAGAACATCGCCGATCCGGGGCCCTCCCGCGACGACGACGATGAAGACGCCTTGCAGTCGGCCGCGCATCTCGTCGGTCGCCACCGTCTGCAGCATCGTGCTGCGGAACGCCGCCGAGATCATGTCGGCACCACCACCGAGCGCCAGAAACGCCAGTGCGAACCACAGGGCAACCGTCGTCGCTCCGTCGGTCGCCGCACCGACGGCGAGCCCGAATCCGATCATCGCCACGCCCCAGACGACGATGCAGATCAACACCGCCAGACCTTGACGCCGCACGCGCGGTAGCCAACCGGAGAACACTCCACCGAGCACCGCTCCCGCGGACATCGCCGCGAACAGCATGCCCAGCACCGGCCCACCCGAGGCCGGGTCCCCGAAACTGTCGTGGGCGATCTGCGGGAACAGCGCCCGAGGCATTCCGAACACCATGGCGATGATGTCGACGACGAACGACGCCAGCAGCACCTTCTGGGTCGCGAGATACGCGAAACCCTCGAACACCGAACGCAATCCGGCGCGTTGACCGGACTTGGCCGGCGGAATGCCCGGCAGCCTGATCACCGCCCACAGCGTGGCGAACAGTGCGATGGTGTCGATCAGGTAGAGCGTCTCCAGTCCGATGTAGTAGATGAGGATGCCTGCACTGAGCGGACCGGCGATGGCACCGAAGTTCATCACCGTCATGTTCAGAGAGTTCGCGGCGGGCAGCTGCGCCGCGGGCAGGATTCGCGGCAGTACCGCACTGCGGGTCGGCTGATTGACGGCGAAGAAGGCCTGCTGAACTGCCAACAGCACCAACACTATCCACACGTTGTTCAGTTCCAGGAACGCCTGCAACCAGAACAGTGCCGATGTTCCGATCAGACCGAACGTGGTGATCATCAACAAGGTTCGGCGGTCCATCACGTCGGCCAGGGCCCCGCCCCACAGCCCGAACACGATGAGGGGCACCAGAGCGAACACGCCCGTCAAGCCGACGTAGGCCGAGCTCAGGGTGATCTGATAAACCTGTTGCGGCACAGCGACGATCGAGAGCTGCGCGCCGATGACGGTGACGATGTTAGCCAGCCACAGGCGGCGATATGCGGGAGTCTTCAGCGGGGTCGTGTCGGCCAGGATGCCGCGCAGCCCGCTCACGGTTGCAGTCGCTCGATCACACCGCTCGCCGGCATCACTCGAATTCTGTTGTGCATCCGGCTGGTTCGACCCTGCCAGAATTCGACGACCTCCGGTTCGACGCGGATGCCGCCCCAGTTCGGCGGTACCGGCACCTCGCGTCCGTCGAACGTCGCGGTGACCTCGGCCAGTTGCGCGGCGAGGGCGTCGCGAGACACGACGGTTCGCGATTGCTCCGACGCCCATGCGCCCAGCTGCGAGCCGCGCGGTCGCGTCCGCCAGTACGCCTCGGTGGTGTCGCGGTCGACTCTGGTGACCGGTCCGCGGACGGTGAGCTGACGGGCGATGCCGATCCACGGAAAGGTGATGGACGCGTACGGCGTCGACGCCAGTGCGCGGCCCTTGTCCGAGTCGTAGTTGGTGTAGAACACCACGCCCTCGGCGTCGAGGTCCTTGCACAGGACGGTGCGGGTCGCGGGCCTACCGGCAGCGTCGACCGTGCCGAGCACGATCGCGTTGGGCTCGGGCAGATTCGCGGCAACGGCGTCCGAGAGCCACTGCCGGGCCAGTGGCAACCAGCCGTCGCTCAGGGCGTCGACGTCGAGATCCTTGGGCTCGCCGTAGTCCACTCGCATGGTGGCCAGGCGCTGTTCGTCTGCAGACACGAACCCAGACGCTACTCCCGCGTAAAAGCTCGCTATGGTTTCCGCAAGCACGCCCGGATGCGGCGCAGAGCCGGGCGCAGTCGCGACGAGGGAGTCCACAGACCATGGCTGTTCAACACGTTCCCGAAGATTTCGTTCCCGGTCTCGAAGGTGTGGTCGCCTTCACCTCCGACATCGCCGAACCCGACAAGGACGGCGGCGCACTGCGTTACCGCGGAGTCGACATCGAAGAACTCGTTGCACAGGGCGTCACCTTCGGCGACGTGTGGGCACTGTTGGTCGACGGCGAATTCGGCCGCGGCCTGCCACCGGCCGAGCCGTTCCCCCTGCCCATCCACACCGGTGACGTTCGCGTCGACGTGCAAGCAGGCCTGGCGATGCTCGCTCCCATCTGGGGGTATCAGCCGGTACTCGACATCGACGACAGCACCGCCCGCGACAACCTGGCCCGCGCCTCGGTGATGGCGCTGTCCTACGTCGCGCAGTCCGCTCGCGGCATCTACCAGCCCGCTGTGCCCCAGAGCCGCATCGATCAGGCGGCCACCGTGACCGAGCGCTTCATGGTCCGCTGGAAGGGCGAGCCCGACCCCGCCCACGTCGCCGCCATCGACGCCTACTGGGTGTCGGCCGCCGAACACGGCATGAATGCATCGACGTTCACCGCCCGAGTCATCGCCTCCACCGGAGCCGACGTCGCAGCATGTCTCTCCGGAGCCATCGGCGCGATGTCCGGCCCGCTGCACGGCGGCGCGCCGGCCCGCGTACTGCCCATGATCGAAGAAGTCGAGAAGACCGGCGACGCCCGCGCGCTGATCACCGGGATCCTCGACCGCAAGGAAAAGCTCATGGGCTTCGGGCACCGCGTCTACCGCGCCGAGGACCCCCGAGCCCGCGTGCTGCGCGCCACCGCCAAGCGCCTGAACGCTCCGCGCTACGAGGTTGCCGCCGCGCTCGAAAAAGCCGCGTTGACGGAACTGCGCGAACGCCGCCCCGATCGAGCCATCGAGACCAACGTCGAGTTTTGGGCCGCCGTGATCCTCGACTTCGCCGAGGTCCCGGCACACATGATGCCCGCAATGTTCACCTGCGGGCGTACCGCCGGCTGGTGTGCTCACATTCTCGAGCAGAAGCGCCTGGGCAAGTTGGTGCGCCCGGCTGCCCTCTACACCGGCCCCGAACCGCGCACCCCCGACTCCGTCGACGGCTGGGACCTGATCCGGTAGTCGACGGTGTCATGACACCCGACTAGCCTGTGGAGGCCATATTCCATCGACGCTAGGACGCGCTACTCCATGGCCGATTTGCCGATCATTCCCGCCGATCTTCTTCCCGCCGACGGACGCTTCGGTTGCGGCCCGTCCAAGGTTCGCCCCGAGCAGCTGCAGTCCCTGGTCGACGTCGGTGCGTCCGTGTTCGGCACCAGCCACCGCCAGAAGCCCGTCAAGGACGTCGTCGGACGCGTACGCAGTGGTCTGAAAGACCTGTTCTCGCTCCCCGAGGGCTACGAGGTCGTGCTCGGCAACGGTGGCACCACCGCGTTCTGGGATGCCGCTGCGTTCGGTCTCATCCGGGAGAAGTCGCTGCACCTGACCAACGGTGAGTTCAGCTCGAAGTTCGCCTCGGTGGCCAAGAACAACCCGTTCATCGGCGATCCGATCGTCGTCAAGGCCGAGCCCGGCAGCGCGCCCGAGCCCACGTCGGATCCGTCCGTGGACCTCATCGGTTGGGCCCACAACGAGACCTCGACGGGCGTGGCCATCCCGGTCAGCCGTCCGGCCGGCTCGGAGAACGCCCTCATCGCGATCGACGCCACCTCCGGTGCCGGCGGTCTGCCGGTGAACGTCGCCGATTCCGACGTCTATTACTTCGCTCCGCAGAAGTGCTTCGCCGCCGACGGTGGCCTGTGGGTCGCGCTGATGAGCCCTGCCGCGCTAGCCCGCGTCGACGAGATCGCCTCCAGTGGCCGGTGGGTTCCGGACTTCCTGTCGTTGCCGATCGCCGTCGACAACAGCAGCAAGGACCAGACCTACAACACCCCCGCAGTGGCGACGCTTCTGCTCTTCGCGGACCAGATCGAATGGCTCAATTCCCAGGGTGGCCTGGACTGGGCCACCAAGCGGACCGCGGACTCGTCCTCACGCCTGTACGACTGGGCCGAGAACAGTGACTTCGCAACGCCGTTCGTGACCAACCCGGATCACCGCAGCCAGGTCGTCGGCACGATCGACTTCGACGAGAAGGTCGACGCGGCCCAGGTCGCCAAGATCCTGCGCGCCAACGGCGTCGTCGACACCGAGCCGTACCGCAAGCTCGGCCGCAACCAGCTGCGTGTCGGTATGTTCCCCGCCATCGAGCCGGACGACATCACCGCACTGACCAAGAGCATCGACTGGGTCGTGTCCACGCTGAGCTAGTCGGCAGCCAACTCACAGCTACAGCGCTCCCTCCGAGGCCTACACTTGCTATCAATTACGCAAGCGTAACGACCTCGGAGGGAGCATTCGTATGTCCAGGCTCCTCTCCGTTGTTCTACGACTGCGGGTGACGCTCGTGTTCTGCCTGCTCACCGCCGCAGGAACCGTCACTCTCGGGCAGATCGGGCCGCACGATCGTTGGCATGTGCTGCACGCCGCGAGCACCAACCTGCACAATCTCACCGACGGTCATCTCGCCACGCTCGTCACCAGTGCCTTCCTCACCGAAGGCCGGCCCGATTGGTGGTGGCTCGCCTCGGTCGCCATCCTGTTCGCCGTCGCCGAGTGGGTCTCGGGGTGGCGCCGGTTTCTGCTCACGTTTTGCGCCGGGCACATCGGCGCGACGGCACTGGTGGCTGTCGGGCTGTTCGTCGGCATTCACGTCGACTGGTTTGCCGACTCGTTGGCCGTGGCCGTCGACGTCGGGGTCAGTTATGCCGCAGCTGCGGTGGCGGGGTCCTTGATTCGATACCTGACGATGCCGTGGCGCGCAGTGTGGGGCGCATTGTGGATCGCCGTTGTCGCCGCCGGAGCCATCACCGATCCCTCGTTCACCGCTGCCGGCCACGCACTGGCGCTGATCATCGGGCTCGGACTCGGCGTATTCTTTCTTCGTCGAGATTCAATGCCGTTGTCGCGCAATCGAATCGACTCGACTTCGGCCGATCGGGTGCAACCGAGCGCGCAGCTGTCTACTCTCTGAGAAAGAAACCGACGCCACCGCCGCGAGGCGTGTCGGACACCCGCCGAATACGGTAGGTGAACTAGGCTCGAATTCGACGGTATCGCGAGCCGGCGCGATGAGGAGGTCAAGGTGCGAGACTTACGTGTGGTGGGTCTCGAGGCCGACGGAAAGTTCGTCGTGTGCGCAGATCCCAAAACCGGCGACAGATTCCGGCTTCCAGCCGACGACAAACTCCGCGCAGCCTCACGCGGAGACATCGCTCGACTAGGACAGATTGAGATCGAAATGGACAGCTTGCTCCGGCCGAAGGAAATTCAGGCCCGTATCCGCAGCGGCGCGACCATCGAACAGGTCGCCGCAGATTCCGGAATGGCCATCAGCCGAGTCGAGGTGTTCGCGCACCCCGTACTGCTCGAGCGTTCGCAGGCAGCGTCGATGGCCCAGGCCGGACATCCGCTGCGGCACGACGGCCCGGCTGTGCAGACCCTGCTCGACATCGTCACCCTCGCCTTCCGCGCTCGCGGACACAACCTCGACGACGCGGCGTGGGACGCCTGGCGCGACGAGGACAACAAGTGGGTCGCCCAGCTGAAGTGGCAGGCAGGTCGCACCACCAACAAAGCGCACTGGCAGTTCTTGCCCGACGGTCACGGCGGCACCATCGCACCACTCGACGACACCGCACGCGAACTGATCGACCCGGACTTCGGACGTCAACTCCGCGGCCTGGCCCCGGTACGTGCACTCACCTCCGCCGAGGATTCCGACGACGAGACCTCGCAGCAGAGTTTCGACGAGTACTACGGCACCACCGCCGACAGCGAGATCGACGCCGAGACCATCGAGGTCGAGGTGGACGATGCGCCGACTCCCGAGCCCGAGCAGCCGCGCGAACCTGTGGCCAGGGAGCCCAGGCCCGCACCCAAGCCTGCCGCCGGTCACACCAGCGGCAAGGACAAGCGCGGCAAGCCGGCCATGCCATCGTGGGAAGACGTCCTGCTCGGTGTGCGCAGCAGCGGTCACAACTGAGTTCTTCGTGTGACCGATGTGCCGCGCGATGTCGGAGTGTCGACACCCACACCGTAGGCTTCGATGGAAGTCACGGAGAGAGAGGTGCCGGTAGTGGGGGCCAAAGCATCAACGATCTGGTACGTGGACGCGCCGGATCCCATATCGGTACTGCGAGAAGCCACCACCTCCGACTGGAACGCCGCCAGTGCGCTCGTCGGACGGCTCTACCCCCATCTCACGGCCGTCCCTCTCGAGCAGGGTCCCATCTCGACCTCGGCGGGCGTGGACGACGATCACGTGTTCATCGGGTGCTACCCCGGCGTCACCGTCGTCTGCGGATCCAACTTGTCGGTGCCCACGCCGTCGACCCTTCCCGAATCCGTCACCCGCCCACTGGCCTCCGAGCACACCTACCTCGTCGCCTCGGACCCCGAGCATGCCTGGGGTGCGTTCGCCTACTGGGAGCGCGGTGAATTCCGACGCTCGTTCAGCGCCACCCCCGTCTACATCTACGAGGACGTCGGTCTGCCTCTGGTGTGGGAGCGTCCGTTCTGGGCCGGTGACCACCCGCTGATCTACCCTCCCGGAGTGATGCCGGATCCGCAGTCACTACCGTTCCACCCCCAGGAATTCGCCGAAGCCGCCAACGCCGAATGGCTCGGCTTCCGCTACACCGGTGCCCCGAAGCCCGGCGAGCTCGACCCGAATGCGCTGCCTGTCTGCGGCTTCACCATGTACGTACCGGGCCAAGAGCCGCAGCCCCAGAACGTTCCGGTCCAGAATGCGCCCGCAGCGGACTCGGCCGAGCCCGCACCGCGACCGAAGAAGCGCTGGTTCTCCCGCAAATAGTGGCTCGGGTGGGCACCGTTGCACACAACGACCGGCAATCGACGGGATTCCGCCGAACGTCGCCGGTAGTGCGCACCCATGCCCGGGCCGGGCGGTCAGAACGCCAGAGGCACCAGGGCCACGAAACTCAGAAGCGCACCGGCGCTCGCTCCGTACACGGCCCAACGCCATACCGGAACGCCGAACCACCGCATGACCGTCGGGGCTGCGCCTGCCACGACGACGAGGTTGAGGCCGATCGCGAGCAGCGGATGAACTCTGGCCAGTTCCAGGCCGAACGCCGTCAGTGCCACCGCGACGAGGATCGCCGCGATCACGGCAACCGGGACACCGGTCCAGCGAACGTCCGGATCCTTCACGTCAGACGCACCCGTTCGTAGAAGCCCATCGCCGCGGCCGTCGCGACATTGAGCGAATCGGTACCGGGAGCCATCGGAATACGAGCGCGAATATCGGTGGCGCGCATGGCATGTTCGGTCAGGCCGGGCCCCTCGGCACCGAGCAGCAACGCGACCTTCTCCCCCGTCATCGCCGTCGCCAGAGACACCGCCTCCGGGTTCGGCGTCAGCGAGATCAGCTGAAAGCCGTGCCGCCGCACCCGATCGAGGCCACGAGGCCACTCGGGCACCTTCGCGAACGGCACTCGGAGCACATGCCCCATCGACACCCGGACAGACCGTCGGTACAGGGGATCGGCGCAGGCGGCACCGAACAACACCGCGTCCACCCCGAGACCGGCCGCATTGCGGAACATGGACCCGAGATTCTCGTGATCGTTGACGCCCTCGAGAATTGCGACCGTGTTCGCGCCGGCCAATACGTCGTCCAGATCGAGGGCCGGCGGCCTGTTCGCCGCCGCCAACACACCACGGTTGAGGTGAAAGCCGACGACCTCGGCCATCACCTCGGCCGACGTCCGATAGAACGGAACGTCCGAATCGGCGAGGTCCTCGCGCAACGCGTCGAGCCGTCGATCCACGCCGAGCAGGCTGATCATCGGAAAACGCGAGCTCAGCAGGCGCTGCGCGACGAGCACGCCCTCCGCGATCACCAACCCTTTGCCCTCTGGCAGATCGGGGCGCCTGTCCGAGGAATTGAGGTCGCGGAAGTCGTCGAGCCGCGGGTCGAGGGGATCGTCGATGTCGATTACATGCACCACCTGCTCATCTTCTCACCCGGCATTTCTGGCAGTCCCTCGGCGAACCACCACCCCGGTATGGAAAAGTTGTGAGTGATGACTACCGACGAATCGATCACCATCCGTACCGCCACCGACGACGACTGGGATGCCGTCGCGCTGCTCGACGCCCATGCGTTCGGCGAGCACCAGAACGCCGAGGACCTGGCCGAGACGCAGATCCTGACGAAGTCCGAGCACGTCTACCTGGCGTGGGACGGCGAGACCCCGGTCGGTGTGGCCATGCACTTCCCGATGTCGGTGACCGTTCCCGGCGGAGCTCAGGTCGAGGCATCGGGAGTGTCCTGGGTGTCCGTCGCGCCGACACATCGCCGACGCGGCATCCTGCGATCGATGTTCACCCAGCAGCACCGCGCTCTGAACGACGCGGGTGCGCCGCTGTCACTGCTGACGGCCAGCGAGGCGACGATCTACGGGCGCTTCGGGTACGGGCCGGTGACCGAGGAGATCAGCGTCTCGATCGACCGTCGATTCGCGCAGTTCCGCAAGGACGCTCCCCCGGCGACGGGTGTGCGGCTGATCGAATCGGCCGAGGCCACCGAACTGCTCCCGGACATCTACCACCGGTGGCAGCAGCAGACCGCAGGCGCGCAGCCCAAGCCGCCGATTCGGTGGGAACGATTCTTCGCCGATCGCGAGAACCGACGCGGCGGACTGACCGCACTGTTCTTCATCGCCCATCCCGACGGCTACGTCGCCTACCGACGCGGACGCAACCCGAGCCGGGTCGTGGTGGAGGAATTCATCGCGGTGACCGACGACGCCTACGCCGCGCTGTGGCAGATCCTCGTCGGCGTGGACCTGGTAGACACCATCGAGGTACGGCAGGCACGCGACGAGGCACTGCCGTTCCTGCTGACCAACAACCGGCTGCCGAAGGTCACCGCTCACCACGACGCTCTGTGGGCCCGGATCATGCATGTCGAGGCTGCCCTCGAGGCGCGCACCTATGCCCTCGACACATCACTGATCATCGCCGTCCGGGATCCCTTCCTCGACGCAGGCGGTACCTATTCGCTGACCGTCACGAACGGCAGAGCCACCTGCACGCGGGTGGAATCCGAGCCGGACATCGAACTCGACATCGATGTGCTCGCCAGCATCTACTTCGGAACGCACCGTGCCCGATTGTTCGCCGCGGCCAATCGCCTCACCGCCCGCAACGAAGAATCCCTGCACGCACTCGATCTGACGTTCGGAACAGCGCGTCCCGCCGTCATGGGTTGGGGTTTCTGAGCGACTACCCTGCCAGCCCGTGCGTGAAGGCGAAGTGCACGGCCTGAGCCCGGTCACGTAGTTGCGCCTTGGCGAACAGATGGTTGATGTGTGTCTTGACCGTCGCCTCGCTGACGAACATCTGCTGCGCGATCTCGCGGTTCGACAAACCGGCCGCGATCGCGCGTAGGACCTCGACCTCACGCGGGGTCAAACCAGCTGGGATCTCGGGCGGACGGGAGTGCTCGACGGCTCCGAGCAGCCGCGCCTGTACCTCCGGATTCAGCACCGCCTGCCCGGCAGCCGCTGCCCGCAATGCCGCCGCTATCTCGACCCGTCCGGCGTCCTTGGTGAGATATCCGCGTGCGCCCGCACCGAGTGCATCGAGTATCGAACGTTCGTCGGAGAAGGTCGTCAACACCACCACGGGTAGATCGGGGAAGAGCCCCTTCAGGATTCGGGTCGCCTCTATCCCGTCGGTGCCCGGCATCCGCAGGTCCATCAGCACGACATCGAGGGATTCGGTACTCATCGCGGCCTGCACTGCGGCGACCGCGCTGTCGCCGTCCGTCGCGGTCGAGACGACGGTGATGTCGTCGATCAGATCGAGCATCGTTGCCAGCGCCTCGCGCACCGACGCCTGATCGTCGGCGATCACTATCCGAATGCTCATACCCTCACCTTCGTGTTGTCTTCAGTGTGGTTGCGGCACAGCAACTGTGGCACGGACCGTCCAACCTCGCCCGTCCGGACCCGCCGCGATCGACCCGCCGACCAGTGCGGCGCGCTCGCGCATGCCGACCAATCCCATTCCGGTACTGTCGACCGGTTTCGGCGGCGACGGAGCCGGGCCGTTGGTCACGGAGAGCTCCACTTGTTCTGCCGCGAAGCGAAGCACTACGTCGACTGCCGCTCCGGGGGCATGAGTACGGGCATTGGTCAGCGCCTCCTGCGCGCACCGAACCAGGAACTGCGACTGCGGCGTATCGAGATCGACAGCCTCGCCCTCGATCCGGAAGTTCCCGTCCGCGTCCACCAAAGCGGCCATCGTCGGCACCAGGGGCAGCACGTCCTGACGCAAAGTCTGCACGGCCCTGCGGGTTTCGGTGAGGCCCTCGCGAACGAGGCTCTGCGCCTTGCTCACCGCGGCTCTGGCCTCGTCGGCACGACCGGCGTCGAGCAACGCGTCGGCGACTTCGAGCTGCATGTTGACCCCGGACAGCGAATGCGCGAGAACGTCGTGGATGTCGCGTGCGATACGGGCCCGCTCGGCCAGGGCATGCTCGCGCAATTCGGCGTCGGTGGCGCGCCGGGCATTGCGCAGTGCGTCCAGACGACTGCGTCGTGAATACCCGATCAGTACCGGCCACCCGGCGAAAAGACCGGCGGCCCATGGCCACCCGTCGACACCGTGGTGATCGGCGATCCACAGCGCGCACGCGCACGCCACGCTGAGCGACACCGCATACGGAAACGCAATCGACGGCTTGAACCGCCACCCGGCATGTCCGGCGAACAGGAACGGAAACGCTGCTGCGACCCCGGTTCCGCCCAGAGGAAGAATCGCGGCGGAGGCGACCAGTGCGATGCCGGCCCCGGCGAGCGAGAGCCGGAGACCGGTCGACCGTCGCGACACCGTCGAGGCCGCCAGTACGAGACTGTTGACGACGAGCAGCGTGAGCACGAGCGGATCGTGCAGATCCGACGTCGCGAACGCCGCCACGACGACGACGGCCGTGACATACGGCCGACTCGACAGCCGGAAGCTGTCGAGTGCGGGTAACCGTACGTCCGGCGTGGGTGCCGACGTCACCGAATCTTCGCCCGTCCTTCGCGAACCCGACTGTGCATGTCGGCCAGCGTAGGCGACAACGTGTGGTTGCCGGACTTGTCGGCTCGCCACACGATGGTGGCCTCGGAATGCATGGCTCGGTAGAGCACCACGACCGACTCGGCGAGGAATCCGACCCCCACGGCCAACATGGTGGCCTGCCCGGCGACCGACGCTGCTGCCGGATCCACGACATTCTCCACCGGCACGAGGAGGAGGCGCACCGCGATCGCGGCCACCCACAGGCCGACCGACGCCAACGAGTAACGCATCCATGCCGCTCCGTCCCGCTCGGCGATCCGGACGGTGTAGCCGCGGACCACCCCGAACACGGCTCCGACGACACAGCCGAGGAGCAAGAACCCGATCGCCGTGGCCGAGAGCGCCGTCGAATTCAGTGACGCCAGTCCGGCGACGGCGAGGATCGCCGGAAGCACCAGCATGCGCCGAGCTTCCATGAGCTGGCCGGTCATGCGCCGCACCAGCAGGTATCCGACCAGAAGGACTACGAGAGCAATCGTTGCAATGTTCATGGCAGCAACGCTACGAAGATCGCGGTGGGGGCACATCGACCCACGGGTGGAGATCGGGTGGAGACACGCGCGCATGACGTTTGTCATGGCTGGACCGTGACGCTGTCACCTCAGGTCATGATGCGCTGCACTGTTTTCGGGGCTCGACGCGCAGCAGGATCGTAGTCATGAAGCAACCAGACGAAGGAAATCTGTTCACCGATCTGATGGAGCTCGGGCCTGCTCCGACGATGGCGCGTGAGATCGTCGTCATCGTCATCAGCATCGCGATCATCGCCGTGTTGTTCGCGATTGTGGGGCCGTCCGTTCCGGCGTTCGTCGCACTGGGCGTCATCGTGGCCTTCATGGGTGTCCGGTTCGTCATCGGACTGCGCCATTGGGGGACGCAATCATGACCATCATCGACGTCGACGGGATGACGCGCCGGTACGGATCGGGCAAGAACGCCTACGAGGCCGTCCAGGCTCTCGATCTCCATGTCGCGGAGGGTGAGCTGTTCGGCCTACTGGGCACCAACGGTGCGGGCAAGACATCCACTCTCGAAGTGATTCAGGGCCTTTCGCGACCCAGCAAGGGCACGGTGCGGATCATGGGAATGGATCCGGTGGCCGATCGCCGTAAGGTCCGGCCTGCTCTGGGAATCATGCTGCAGAAGGGTGGCCTGCCTCAGGATCTGACCACCGCCGAGAGTCTTCGGATGTGGGCCGGCACCTGCAGCCATCCGCTGCCGGTGGCGGAGGTGCTCGGTCGCGTGGACCTGGCCGACCGTGCCGATACGCGGGTCAAATTCCTGTCCGGCGGCGAGCAGCGCAGGCTGGACCTGGCATGCGCGATCATCAGCCGTCCACGCATCTTGTTCCTGGACGAGCCGACCACCGGTCTCGACCCCGAAAGTCGCCGCAACACATGGCGGTTGATCCAGGAGTTGAAGAACTCCGGCGTCACGATCATGTTGACGACGCACTACCTCGACGAGGCCGAATCGCTGTGCGATCGACTGGCGATCATGCACCGCGGCAAAGTCGTTCGGAGCGGCACGGTGGACGAGGTGGTCGCCGACCATCCGGCGAAGATCGAACTGAAGGCCCCTGGAACGGCACTGCCGTCGCTGCCGGGCACATCCATGGACGTCTCGGGAGAGACGGTCTCGATCCAGACGTCCTCGGTTCAGGAGACGCTGACCGATCTACTGATGTGGGCTCGCACCAACGGCGTCACCCTGCACGGCCTGGACGCCCGCGCGGCATCGCTCGAAACCGTGTTCCTCTCCATCGCAGACGAATTCGACAACTCCGATGTGAACGACCCAGCTACCGACAAGACCGAGGTGATGAGCGCATGAGTACGATGACCGCCCTGTCGCGAGCAGAATTCACACTGCTCGGACGCAACCGAGTACTGCTGTTCAATGCGGTCGTCATGCCGTTGATCTTCCCGATCGTGCTGCTGATCGTCGGCAGCCGGTCCGACAACGGATTGACCGATACCGGAGTCGGAGCGGCGCTCGAGATCTTCGCCCTGTTCCTCCTGGTGTTCATGGTCTACTACAACATGCTCTCGATCTACGCCACGCGGCGAGACGAGTTGGTACTCAAGCGACTTCGCACCGGAGAGAGTTCGGACATTCAGATACTGCTCGGCCCGGCGATACCCTCGCTGATCCTCACCGTCACACTGGGCCTGATCGTCGGGGCCGTCGTGCTGGCCTTCGGCGGCCCGGTTCCCACCAACGTCCTGCTCGTTGCTGTTGCCCTCCTCGGCGGCGCTGCACTGTTCGCCGCACTGGCGTTGATCACGTCTGCCTTCACCCGTAATGCGGAAGCAGCGCAGATCACCAGTCTGCCGGTCATTCTGGTCGCGATGGCAGGGTCGTCACTGCTCCGCGGTGTTCTTCCGGATTCGCTGAGCAACGTCATCGACCTGACTCCCATGGCCGCGGTGTCGGACCTGTTGAATCTGGGCTGGTTCGGTACCACCACCCCCGGCGACGCGTCGGTCGGGTTCGCCGCCACCTTCGGCGAGGCCGCCATGCCGGTGGCGGTGATGCTGGCCTGGATTCTCGGCAGCCTGCTGATCGCTCGCACCCACTTCCGCTGGGAACCGCGGTCCTGATCGCACTGTCGTCGTCCGTCTGCAAGGCTGGAGATCATGAAGCTGTACGAGTACCTCAATCCACTGCACGGCTGGAACGACAGCAGTGCAGTGGAGAAGGTACGCGTCTACACCCGCCAATCGTTCCTGCTGATCACCGTCGGTGTCGCCGTCGGCGCGATGCTGACGACGCTTCAGTACGACGACTATCGATCGACGGTGGCGGCAGCGGTGTGTGCCGCCGCCGCTTTCGTGGTCGTTCAGCGCACCCCGGCACTCGGCGGCGAGTCGACGGCCAACCCTCGAATCCCGTTGGCGATCATGGCCGTCGCCGCTGTGGTGCTGGTTGCCGGAGGGACGACGAGCAACGCGCTCTGGGCCGCGGTACTCGTCACCACCGCGGTCGCGACCCTGATTCGATTGCGCTGGTCTCTCGCGGCAGCCGTGGCCGCCGCCGCGATTGCCGCGGCCGTGGGAACCCCGGCGCTGGAAACGGTAATACTCGGCCTCTTCATCGCTTTCATGGCCTTCACCGTGCAACTGTCGGCGTGGCTGCTGCGCATCGTGACCGAACTCGACGCCACCCGCGACGCAGCCGCAGCTCTCTCCGTCGCCGAGGAGCGCCTGAGGTTCTCGCGCGATCTGCACGACGTCGTCGGACGCGCGCTCTCGGCCATCGCGGTCAAGAGCGAACTTGCCGCGACGCTGGCCCGTCGGGGTGACGACCGCGCCGCGACGCAGATGGACGAGGTGCGCGCGTTGGCGCAGGAATCGATGACCGACGCCCGAAAGTTGGTGCGCGGCTATCGATCGGTGGATGTCGCAGGCGAACTCGACGGTGCCCGCTCGCTCCTGTCGGCGGCCGGGATATCCACCGAGCTCACCGGCGAGACCTCGGCACTGTCCGAGCGCGCGGCCGAGGCGGCCGCCTGGGTGGTTCGTGAAGGCGTGACGAACATACTGCGTCACTCCGCGGCCACCTATTGCCGAATCGAACTGACCGACAGCAGTATTCGACTGACCAACGACCACCCCGGTGCGCCGAACGGCCGCAACGACGGCACGGGTCTGAGCGGCCTACGGGAACGCTTGGTCGCGGTCGGAGGGGAACTGCGCACGGAGCAGACAACCGAGAAATTCACCCTCATCGCAGTGTTGCCCACATCGCCCCAGAACCCGAGGACCACACCATGATTCGAGTTCTACTGGCCGACGACGAGAACCTCATTCGATCGGCGCTGGCGACCATGCTCGATCTGGAGGACGACATCGAGATCGTCGGACAGGCCGATTCGGGCGAGAAGGCCCTGACGGTTGCCGCGACCCTGGCACCCGATGTGGCAGTGCTGGACCTGCAGATGGGCGGGATCGACGGCATCGAGACGGCGCAGAAAATTGCCGAGACACTGCCCACCTGCGCGTCGATCATCGTCACCAGCCACGGTCGGCCGGGCTACCTGAAGAAGGCGCTCGAGGCCGGCGTGCGCGGGTTCCTCCCCAAGACCACCTCGGCCGCCACCCTGGCCGAGGTGGTGCGCACCGTGCACGGCGGCGGGCGGTACGTCGACCCGACGCTCGCCGCGGAAGCCATCGGGGCCGGGGACTCACCGCTCACACCGCGAGAAGCCGATGTGCTCGAGTTCGCCGCCGACGGCGCATCGATCGCGGAGATCGCGCAGCGCGCGCATCTGTCACCCGGGACCACCCGCAACTATCTGTCTGCGGCGGCCGCGAAACTCGGGGCGGCGAACCGGCACGAGGCCTGCGCACTGGCCCGACGCCACGGGTGGATCTGAGGAGCGTCAGACCTTGGCGGCTGCGGCCACCGTGTCGAGGGTGGGCAGCCGGTGCCCGTCGGCGGGCGGCACCACGGTGATCCGCAAGTTGTTGTGCCGCAGCAGATACACGGCAGCGAAAAGTCCCGTCGCCAATGAGATGACACCGCCGAACAACAGCGGTGCGCGTGGATCGAGGGCGTCGGCGAGCCAGCCGAGCACCGGGCTGCCCAGCGGAGTTCCGCCCAGGAAGCACAGCATGTAGATGCCCATCACGCGG
Source organism: Rhodococcus sp. NKCM2511 (assembly GCF_014905595.1). Lineage (NCBI taxonomy): Bacteria > Bacillati > Actinomycetota > Actinomycetes > Mycobacteriales > Nocardiaceae > Rhodococcus > Rhodococcus sp. NKCM2511. The sequence goes on from NZ_BNHJ02000001.1 coordinate 1,721,695, forward strand.
CCGCGCATGTCGGACGGCACCGACATCTGCAGAATGTTCATCGCCGACGTCGTGAACGTCAGCGTCAATGCGCCGGTGGGCACCAACAGCACTGCCACGAGAACGTAATTGGGCATCAATCCCACGAGTAACTCGAACAGACCGAACGCGATGACCGCACCGATGAAGAGCCGCAATCGAGGGGCGGTGGCGCGCCGGGCCGCCAGGGTCGCTCCCGCGAGCGTGCCGACCGCGAGGGTGGTCGACAGCAACCCGTATGCGTCGGCTCCGCTGCCGAACGTGTTGCGCGCCAGCACCGACAGACTCAGCGGAAAATTGAGACCGAACGTCGAGACCATGAACACCGTCGCCAGCAACACTCGTAGGTCTCCCCGCCCCCAGACGTAGCGAAAGCCCTCCCGTACCTGCCCTTTGGCGCGCGGTGCCGGTTCGACACGGAAGAGTTGACCGACGTTCATCGCCAGGAGGGCACCGAACACCGCGGCGAACGACACCGCGTTGATCAGGAACACCCAGCCGGTACCGACGAGGGTGATGAGCACTCCCGACACCGCAGGCCCGACGATCCGCGCCATGTTGAACGTCATCGAGTTCAACGCGATCGCGTTGGACAGAGTTTCCTTGCCTACCATCTCGATGGTGAACGATTGCCGCACCGGCGCGTCGATGGCGGACGAGCAGCCGAGGATGAAGGCGATGACATAGACGTGCCAGAGCTCGACCATGTTGCCGACATCGAGCACACCCAGCACCAGACCGCAGACTGCGGCGAACACCTGGGTGATCATGAGGAGTTTGCGCTTGTCGTACCGGTCTGCGAGTACTCCGCCCCACACCGACAGAAACAGCGTCGGCCCGAATTGCAGGGCCATGACGATGCCGACGGCAAAGCCGTTGCCGCCGGACAGCGTCAGCACGAGCCAGTCCTGGGCCACCCGCTGCATCCACGTTCCGACCAGCGAGACGATCTGCCCCGACGCCCACAATCGGTAGTTGCGAGTCTTCAGAGCAGCGAACATCGTCGCGCCGGACGTACGTGAAACTGGAGCCACAGGTCAAATAATAAACCTAGGTAACTACTCGGAGTCGCTGACCAATGCGCTGATGATGCTCACTGCATCTCGCAGCGTCGCGAGCTGCTCGGGTCCGAGGCCTGCCAGCTGTGCGGTCATCCACGCCTCGCGAGCACTCGCCTCGTCCGCGATCAGTTCCTTGCCGGCCGCCGACAACGACACGATCACCTGACGGCCATCGGTGGGATGCGGCGTGCGCTCCACCAGACCCAGCTCGGCCAACGACGCGATCACCCGCGTCATCGACGGGGGTTGAACCCGCTCCCGAGCCGCCAACGCGCCAGGCGTCATGTCGCCCTCCCTACTCAGCGTGGCCAGAGCCGACAGCTGAGTGAGCGACACTTGCGAGTCCACTCGCCTACCTCGAAGGTGGCGAGTCAACCTCACCACCGCAAGCGACAGGTCGCTTGCCAATTCCCGATTGTCTTTCACACTGTTTCCCGACGTCACAGCGCAGAGAATACGCCCTGGTACCGACCCAGCATCAGGTAACCGCATCCGTGATGGGACCGACTGCGAAAAACGCTACGAACAGCAACGCGACGACCCATAACAGGGGATGTACCGTCTTCGCTCGGCCCGAACCGACGGCGAGCACGACCCACGTTATGAAACCGACGCCGATACCGTTCGCGATGGAGTACGTGAACGGCATCACCAGGATGGTGAGGAAGGCCGGCAGCGCGTAATCGAAGCGCTTGAAGTCGATGTGGAGAACCTGACCGATCATCAGTGCACCCACCACCACCAGCGCCGGAGCAGCCGCCTCGATGGGCACGACAGCCGTGAGCGGGGTGAAGAACATTGCCAGCAGGAACAGCAGGCCGGTGACGACGTTGGCCAGTCCGGTGCGTGCGCCTTCCGCGATTCCCGAGGCCGACTCGACGAACACCGTGTTCGACGATGCGGACGCGCCGCCGCCCGCAATGGCTCCGGCACCTTCGACGACCAACGCCTTGCCGATGTTGGGCAGCGTGCCGTCCTTGTCGAGATTCGCTTCTTTACCCAGACCCGTCATCGTTCCCATCGCGTCGAAGAAGTTCGCGAGGACGAGCGTGAACACCAACAGACTCGCGGCCAGCACACCGATGCGGGTGAACGCACCGAACAGGTCGACGTTGCCCACCAGCGACAGGTCCGGCGACTGTACGAGAACGCTGGGCAGCTGAGGCACGGACAGGTTCCAGCCCTTGGGGTCGACGCCGTTCGACGGCCCCACGTCGGTGACCGCCTCGATGATGGCCGCCAACACCGTCGTGACCACGATGCCGATCAGCAGACCGCCGCGGACCTTGCGCACCACGAGCACACCCATCAGCAACAACCCGAACACGAAGATCACCGTCGGCCACGACGCGATGGACCCGTCGATGCCGAGGCCGACGGGAACCGTCGTGCCTGCGGCGTCGGGGATCCGGCGTACGAAGCCGGAATCGACCAAGCCGATGAACGCGATGAAGGCACCGATGCCTGCGGCGATCGCGGCCTTCAGTTCGGGCGGAATCGCGTTGAACACCGCCGTCCGGAAGCCGGTGACGGCCAACAGAACGATGATGATGCCGTCGATGACGACCAGGCCCATGGCCTCGGGCCAACTGACCTGAGGAGCGATGGTGACGGCCAGGAGAGTGTTGATGCCGAGGCCGGCCGCGATACCGAAGGGGTAGTTCGCGATGATGCCGAACGCGATGCTCATGAAGCCGGCGACCAGTGCCGTCACGGCGGCAACCTGGGCGACGGGCAGGATGTTGCCGAGCACGTCGGTCTTGGCAGCTGCGTCGTCGGCGGAGAAACTACCGAGGATCAGCGGGTTGAGCACGACGATGTAGGCCATCGCCACGAAAGTGACGACACCGCCGCGAACCTCGGAACCCACAGTCGAGCCGCGCTCGGTGATCTTGAAGTAGTTGTCGAGTAATCGCGACGACATAGGCATGAGTGAAAGATAAAGCACACCGCGAGGGTTGGCGAAATATGGTGGCGTAGCGTGAATACGTGGCCGACGTCCCGCAGATCCCGCCCCGCCTCACCGATCCGGTGCCGGTGTTGACGATCGGCATCCTCGGTTGGATCGTTGCGCTGGTCGTGTTCACCGCCACCGGCGACCGCAGCGGCGACGCGGTGGCGACGTGTTGGTCCGGCATCGCGGTCGGCGCTGTCGGGTTCGCTCTGTTCCTGGCGCAGAGAGCCGCGTCACGACGCGGCAGCAGAACCGCCCAACGCGGCCTCGATTGAGATCAGGATCACGTTAGCCCGATCACGAAAACCCTTCTGACGTGGGCAAACTAACCCCTCAGCCGGTTGAGTAACACAGAGTTAACGTGGAGCATAGGTTATGTCAGTTTCGATAACCTTTGATCCACGAAAGCACAGGCCATGAAGTTCGTCGCTCAGTACCGCAACCGCCGCAACCACGTCCGCTCGCTCCGCGCCCTTTACGCACGCGCCAACGCTGTCTCCAGCCCGGCCATGCGTGACGAGCTCCTCGTCATCGCGCAGCGCTCGGATTTCTCGCGCTGATCGCTTTTTCGGCGTAGATCCAACCCAGCCCCCACAGGGCACCGAACACCCAGCCGGCCAGCACGTCCGTCGTCCAGTGCGCACCCAGATAGATCCGAGAGAATCCGATCAGCAGGGCCGCGACCACAGGCAACGTCAGTAGCACCGGCCGATGCAGCCACGGAGTGGACGATCGCAGCATCACCGCGATCGCCACCGTGGCAAGCAACATCGACATCGTCGCGTGGCCGGACGGAAACGAATGGCTCGAAATCTCCACCAGGCGTTCAGGAATCGGTGGACGCTCTCGCTCGAACGCAAACTTGAGCGCATTCATCAGCCCCCACCCGGTGAGCATCGACCCCGCGACCATCCACGCGTCGACAGTCCTCTTGGACGTCAGCAACGCGCCCCACGCTCCCGCGGACAACACGAACATCATGAACGTGTTCCCCACCGTGGTGATGATCCAGAACATCGTCGTGACCCACCCGACTCGATGCTCGACCATCCACTCCAGCACGGCATGATCAGGCCCCACGAGGTCGCTCCCAACTTTCCACACAATGCACTGTCCCGTCTGCGGTCACCCACCACGGCACAGCGCGGTCACCGCTGACAGCCCCCGACAACCGCACCACGAGTTCGCGGTGCACCACCACCGAACCTGTCGGCAGCGGTAGACCCAGCACCGCACAGGCCAGCACGGCCCCGGGCTCTCGATCCCACGAGCTGACGCGTCCGACTCCGCGAACCTCGCCGCTGATGGCCTCCGACGCCCGCCTGATGTCGAGGACATCGGCCAACGCGGCTGCCGTGGTCATGTCCGAGAGCACCGCCACCTCCGGTGGCACGACCGGTGCCAGCCATGGCGCATCGACGACCAACCCGTCCGACGCGTCGGCCACGGTGCCGCCGAGAGTGCGCACGCGATCCGGTGGATCGAGATCCGCCACGTCGATGCGTCGATCCAGGACGGCACTGGCAATCAGCGTGTGCGTGCGCGCGATCACCGCCGCCGTCGGATGTCGCTGCGGGTCCTCGAGTGCACGCAACAACACCCGCGCGCTCTCGACGCTCTCACAGGTCGACGCGGCGAGCACCGCGTGCAGTTCGTCGGCGCGCGGATGATCCAACGGATCGAGCAGACCGGTGAACGTCTCGTCCGACGGCGCCCGGAACGTGATGGGCGAGCGGTTGTCGAGCAGCGCATGACGTCGCAGCCACCATGCCGTGTAGCCGTCCCGGTCGGTCAAGGCGGCACGGGTGCTCGGTTCGTCGAGCAGAATCGTCAGAGCTTCGGCCCAGGCATCCGACCGGACCAGGTCGAGATCACGAACCGCAACAAGGGTTTCCGGCTCCGTGGCCAGACTCGACCACCAGGCGGGCTCGTCGTCCAGGTCGTGATCCGGCCCCGTCGGACACTCGTCGCGTACCACCGAGAACCCCCAGCCGACGCCCACCGCGCGCAGGGCCCGCTCGCCGAACCTGGCCACCGAGGCCGCCGACAGAACACCGAACGGCGAATCCCGAACCAACAGCCTAGCCAACGGTGCACCGGGCAGCAACAGTTCGTCCGCACTGCGCAATTCGCCCTCGTCGTCTTCGAGTGGCAGACTCCCGAGCCACCCCGGAAGCTCTCCCGCCTCCCCCGCCAGCGCCAGCACTGCCGACACCAGGCCATCCACCTCGTCGCCGTCCCAATCGAGATCGTCGAGGGCCGCTTCGAGGGCGGGATCCGACAACAGCTCGGCCGCAGTGGCCTCCCGCGCACCCAGCCGAATCAACAACGGACTCACCGCATCCGGATGCACCAGGCGTACCCACGTGACCTCGGCCGACGCGTCCGACCCGACGACGGTAGTCCGTGGACCGGTGACCGTACGACCGTCGGCAAGAGGAACCGGCAGCGCAGCAAGCTCTTCCGCTGCGACCCCGTCCACGACGAGCGGTGTCAAGGCGTCGTAGAGTCGCCGCCACCAGGCCGGCTCACGGGCCTGCCCGCCGAGCATCTCGGCCAACCGCGCCAACCCGATGCGGTGCACTCCCACCGCCGACAACGCCGACGCGTGCCGCGCGCCCGACAGAGCGGCGTCCACCAGATTCGGGACCACATCGAGCAACACCGCGGCGAGTTCCTCGGTGGCATCGGCCAGAACATGGGCACGTTCGGGTACGAGATCGGGTCCGTCGGCAGCGGGAAGCCATGGTGCGGTGGACAATCGGCGAAAGATCAGCTCACGTAGCTCACCGTCGATCGCACTGCGCGCGAACCCGACCTCGGGTACGAACGACACTCGCGCGGACGCAGGCAACGACGCCACGAAATCGGGATAACCGTGGGCCACCTCGGCGACAGAGACGCCGGGCAACACCCGTCGTCGATCCGGCTGCATGGGCACATCGGCAACGACCAACGCAGGCAACGACAACAGCTCGTCCGACCGCGTCGGGGCCCGCAACACATCCGGCGCTGCGGGAACGGGTAGACCGTCGACCATCGGAACGATCCACCGCGCAGCCGAGGTGGTGTACTGCAGCCACGTTCGCGAACCGATGGCGATCTCGACGCGTGCATCGTCGAGTTCCGTTCTCACACAGTCGACGACGACGCCATCGATCTCGATGGAATCCAACGCGTCGAGCTCGAGCAACAAGTCGACGGCCTCGTCGAGGAACCCCCCGGCAAAGGATTCCGCTTCCACATCGGGTCGCGGCGTCAACACGATCTCGGTATCGAACCCGGCAGCGGGCGGTGTGGAAGTAGGCCACGCCAACCGCAGCACCGGCACACCCGACTCCGGCACTGTCATGTCCCGCTCGCGCAACGCGCTCAGAGTGCGCTCGGCGCTGAACGTCACCCCGCCACCGTGCGAGCGGACCTCGATCTCGTCGGACACCGATCGCACCGCGGTGAACCCGACCCCGAACTGCCCGACACCCGGATCGGCCGCAGCCTTCGCCGACGCCCGCAGCGCGGTGAGAGCATGCACACCCGACACATCCAGCGCGGCACCGGTGTTGGCGACATGCAGTGCACCCGCCTCGTCGGTCCACACCGAGAGCCGACCCGGGACGCCGGCTCGCTGCGCAGCATCAGCCGCGTTCTGCGCCAACTCGGTCAACAAACGATCGCGGTATCCCCCGCGCACCAGATCGGCCTCGGATGCCGAATCTTCCCGCAGCCGCGTGGGCGAGGAACCCCAGGACGCGAGAATGGACTCGCGAAGCGACCCGGTACCGAAAGGATCGATCAGCTCGGCGATGCCGAATCCTCGTGCTGCACACCATCGTCGACACTGGAATCGGCGACGAGGTCGACATCGGAACCGACATGGGGCGTATCGGCATCGACTGCGGGAGACGCGTCATCAGTCGAAGAGGCGTCGCCAGTGGAAGGGGCTGCATCAAGGGAAGGGACTGCGTCAGGGGAAGGCGCTGCGTCAGCGGCATCGTGCCCGGTCTCGACCACCTCTGGCTCTGCCGGTGCGGAGTCTGCCGACTCGGGTGCTGCCGCGTCGGGCTGGGGCTCCTCGGACTCCGCCACCGCTACCGTCTCGGCCGACGAGACGGTCGCCTCCGAATCATCTTCTGCAACAGCGTCGTTCGTCGTTGTGACGTTCGACTGTGCGGCACCGGTCGGCGACGGAGTGACGTCGAGTGCTGCGTCGTCGTACGGCTCGAACTGCGGCGAGCCCGCTCCGGTGGGCAGCTCGGTATCGGAGTGCGCGCCGCAACCGTATTCGACGTGCACCACATGACCGTCGGCGGCGAACTCGTTGCCGCACACTCCGAACGCTGCGGAGAGCGATCCCGCGAGGGGTAGGTAGAAACCGCAGAGTCCGCACGTGGACGGCGCGGCCTTGGCCATCTCGCTGTCCGGGCCGAAGTCGCCGTCGTGCCATCGTTCGGCGGCATCGAGCCGTCCTTCGAGGCTGGTGACCTGAGTGCGGCCGAGCCCGATCTCGCCGGCCACCTCGTCGATGGCGGGGTCACCGGACGCGACGTATCCCGGCACCAGTCGCGGGTCGTCTCGACGTGGAGAGAGCAGATCGCCCGGCCCGAGATCACCGGGTCGGATGCGCTCGTCCCATGGCACCCAGGACGGTGCCACGAGAGCATCGGGACCGGGTAGCAGCACGAGTTCGCTGACGGTGGCGTGATCGGCGTCGTCGGGAGCAGCGACGACAACGGCCCACTGCCATCCGCGATAGCCGTCCAGATCGCTGGCGAAGCGGTGGGTGGCAGCACTGTCGTCCTCCACGGTCACGCCGAGGTACTCGCCGACACCGCCCTCTCCCAGCTCGAGCAGAGCCTTCCGCGCGAGATCCACGGCATCGGCCAAGACGGGGCGGATGGATCCGAGCTCTGGAGAAGATACGACACTCACACATTCAGTTTGCCGCATCAACTCGGTGACGCCCAGTTCGGGCTGCCATCATGGATGCAATGACCGTCCGCGCTCGCACCTTCGCTGCACTCGTGACGTCCCTGTTGACCGTCACCGCCTGCTCTTCGACGTCGGGTCCAGGCGACTCGGCCCCCATCACGTCGGACTCGGTACCCACGCTGGGCGCCGAGGTTCTGCGTTCCTACGATCGCGCCGACGACGCCTTCACTCAGGGGTTCGAGATCGACGGTGATGTGCTCTACGAGGGCACCGGGCTGGAGGGCTCCTCCTTCGTCCGCCGCACGTCGCTCGAGAACATGACCGAGCTGGGGCGGGTCGATCTGCCGTCCGACCTGTTCGGCGAGGGCATCACCGTCGACGGCGACACCCTGTGGCAGATCACCTGGCAAGACGGAGTCGCCATCGCCCGCGACCGAGACACCCTGGCCGAACAGCGCCGAGTGGACTACGACGGCGAGGGATGGGGGCTGTGCACGCAGGGTGAAGGATCCCCGGACGACCGACTGGTCATGAGCGACGGCACGTCCACCCTGACCTTCCGTGACCCCACATCCTTCGACGCCGTGAACACCGTCGACGTCACACTCGACGGCAATCCGGTGGAACGGCTCAACGAACTCGAATGTGCCGAGGACGGCTCGATCTACGCCAACGTCTGGCAGACCTTCGACATCATGCGCATCGACCCCACCACCGGCCGCGTCACCGCCGTCGTCGACGGCAAGCCGATGTGGGATTCGATGTCGGCCACCGAGCGAAACGGAGCCGACGTCTTGAACGGCATCGCCCAGATCCCCGGGACCGACAGATTCCTCGTGACCGGCAAATTCTGGCCAAAGATCTTCGAGGTGCGATTCACCGATCCCGCGGCCGTAGGACAGAATTGATCACGTGACCGATCCGCGACTCCCCCACCCCACGCCAGGTGCGGAAAACTCGGGCGCTGGCAACGAAACCGGTCACTCCACTGCTGACGAACAGAGCTCGGAGCATCCCGGTTTCGTCAACTATCCACCGGCCGACCCCCGTGCTGTCCAATCCGGTGCCGGCGGCCACGTTCCGAGCCGCCGCCAACCGTTGCCGCCGCTGCACCCGGCGCGCACGCAGCAGATCACTGCGGCGCGCGGCCGAACCGGCGGGCGTAAGCCACCACCGATGCCCAAGAAGCTCACCGTCACCCGCGTCGCGGCGATGCGTGGGCGCGAGCTGACCGGCAAAGGAATCGCGTCGTTCCAGCGGGCTGCGAAAGCCGATGGGGCCGACAAGTCCGGGCTGACCGCGCTGACCTACGCGACGATGGCGAACTTCGCATCCGACGCTGCCCTGGCGATTGCACTGGCCAACACGCTGTTCTTCTCCGCGGCGACCGGTGAGGACAAGACGAAGGTTGCGCTGTACCTGGTCATCACCATCGCTCCGTTCGCGCTGATCGCGCCGCTGATCGGCCCGTTGCTCGACCGGTTGCAGCACGGCCGACGCATCGCGCTGGCCACCTCGTTCGGCCTGCGTACCGTGCTGGCGGTGGTGTTGGTGTTCAACTTCGACAGTTGGGTGCTCTATCCAGCGGCGCTGGGCATGCTCGTCCTGAGCAAATCGTTTGCGGTACTCAAGAGTGCGGTGACGCCGCGGGTACTGCCACCGGAGATCGACCTCGTCCGCGTCAACTCGAGGCTCACCGTCTTCGGACTGCTCGGGGGCACCATCGCCGCAGGCGCTGTCGCCGGCGGTATCGCCTTCGTCGCCGATTCGCCCGGCGCACTGTGGTTCGTCGCCGCGATCACCGTGCTCGGCGCATACCTGAGCATGCGCATCCCGTCCTGGGTGGAAGTGACCGAGGGCGAAGTTCCGGCCACCCTCGGCTACCACGCCGACCAGCATCACGGCAGCGATTACCCCGGCAGCGGTGCACCGACCGAGAATCTGAGGCGCACCCCGCCGCCTGCCACCGCCGCCAAGAACCGCAGGCAGCCACTGGGCCGTGCGGTGATCGTCGGACTCTGGGGCAACGGCACGATCAGAATTCTCACCGGCTTCCTCACGCTGTACATCGCGTTCGTCGCAAAATCCCGCACCGAACACGAGCCGCTGCAGCAGGCCGCGATGCTCGGACTGGTCGGAGCCGCCGCCGGTCTCGGCAACTTCGCCGGCAACGCACTCGGTGCCAGGATCAAGCTCGGCCGACCATCGGTGGTCGTCCTGCGGTGCACGGTCGCGGTGACGGTCGTCGCCGTCGTCGCAGCCGTCACGGACAGTTTGCTCACTGCCGCCGTGGCCGCCCTGGTCGCGTCGAGCGCGAGCGCACTGGCCAAGGTCTCGCTCGACGCGTCTCTGCAGTCCGACCTGCCTCCGGAGTCCATTGCATCCGGGTTCGGCCGCTCGGAAACCGTCATGCAGCTGTGCTGGGTTCTCGGCGGAACGCTCGGGGTGTTGCTTCCCACCGAGTACTGGCTCGGTTTCACGGTCGTGTCGGTGTTGCTTACGATCGGCCTCGTGCAGACCTTCCTGACGTACCGCGGTCGATCATTGCTACCCGGGTTCGGTGGCAACCGGCCCGACCATGTCGAACAAGAAGTATCCGACAGCTCCTACGGCGAAAACGTGACCAAGTGAACCTGGCTCCCCGCACCAAGAAGATCGCGTCGCTGATCGCCGCCGGCCTGTTCGTCATCGCCGTCGCGTTCGTCGGTGTACTCGCCGTCCTGATCGGCAATGCTCCCGACAAGGAACCGGTCGTCACGGCGTACTCCAACGGTCGAGTCGTACAAGTCGAGCCGTACCTGTACTGCGCCGTGAGCGACCCGCTGTGCACCAACGTCGGCGAGACCGCCGAGATACAGGTGGGATCTGCCCCGACGGTGCAGTTGTCGATGCCCGAGGCCGTCTACTCCGCGCCGTGGGAACTGGCACTGGTCTACGGCGACGACAGCGGGGCGGTCGTCGAGAGCAGCCAGTTCAACCAGCCCGGAACCCGGCTGAGCGTCACCGTCCCGACGACGGACGACGGCGGCCGAACGTTGCTCGGCATCGAGGTTCGGCTACCCACGGGAATCATCGACACCGCCACCAATACCGAGAGCTTCGTCAGCCACGCGATCTGGTCCATCGGCGCGCGTCCGTAACGATCAGCTGTCGAGCTCGCGAGCGACGGCGCGGACCACCTCGGAGATGCGCTGAGCGATCTTGCGGTCCGGGTACTTGCCCTTGCGGAGTTCCGGCTGCACCGTCGCTTCGAGCAGCGTGATCATGTCCTCGACCATGCCGTGCAGTTCGTCGGGTGTGTGCTTGCGCTCGACGGGCTCGCGGCGGGTGCTGCCGCTGTTCTGGCGAATCGACGGGGCAGGCTCGAGAACCTTCAGGCTCAGTGCCTGCGGGCCACGACGGCCCGCGGCCATGCCGAATTCGACGCGCTGGCCGGCTTTGAGGCCGTCGACGCCTTCGGGCAGCGCTGACGAACGCACATACACGTCCTCGCCTTCCTCCTGCGAGAGGAATCCGAATCCCTTGTCGACGTCGTACCACTTCACCTTGCCGGTCGGCACTGAGCTCACCCGTTCATCTGTTGCTGTCGTTGGTTTCGTATCCGCACGCCCGATGTCGGGACCCTGCGGTGTGCACAAGTTTCGCGCCCCACGAAAACGCAGGACGCGAATACGCCAGTCTAGCGCGCAGGCCCCGAATCGGGCATTCCGGTTTTTCGCACGACGCAACGCCGCGCACTACCGTGGTGGTGTGGACTCATCAACTCGCAAGCGAAGTACTGCACTGCTGCGCATCGCGCTGGTGCTGTTCGCGATCGGCCTCGTTGCCATCGTCGCGATCTTGTTCTTCCCGGTCTTCTCCGACGCCAAGCCGCCACTGGGCCTGTACCTGACGGCGATGTTCTCGGCACCCGCCGGATTCGTGCTCGCTCTGGTGTACGCGCTGCTCTCCGGCCGACGGGCGCGATAGATCATGCGACTGCTCCTGAACGTCATCTGGCTCGTGTTCGGTGGACTGTGGCTCGCACTCGGCTACTTCTTCGCGGGACTCCTGCTGTGCATCCTGATCGTGACCATTCCGTTCGGGATCGCGTCGTTCCGCATCGGCGTCTACGCCCTGTGGCCGTTCGGATCGACGATCGTCGACAAGCCCGGCGCGGGTTCGGGTGCCCTCGTGGGCAACGTGCTGTGGCTCGTCCTCGCCGGGTGGTGGCTGGCGCTGACACACGTCGTCACGGCGATCGCGATGGCCATCACGATCATCGGTATTCCGCTCGCGATCGCGAACCTCAAGTTGATTCCGGTCTCGCTGATGCCGCTGGGAAAAGACATCGTTGCGGTTCGGTGACCTTTTGAGGCCCCCTCGCGTGATGTGACTTCCATCACATCACGCTTCGGTAACAGACCGGCAACAGCACGGGGTCGATCACCGAGAACAGCCACTAGCTGGGCCTATTCGAGCGACCGGAATCAGACCGTCGGGACGGTCGCGGACACACGAAAAAATCGACAGTTACCAAATAGTGACGTAACCCGGGAATTTCAGTACGGTCAGCAGCGGCCGGAAAGTTCGGCCGAATTCCGGCCCGCAGCGCCAAACCTCGTCCCGCGGGAACCGGAACAACCCTCGACGATCACCCAGGGGACGAGGACGGGGGACCCACGTCCTCCACGGACAACCGGGAACTTGTAGCGACTCACGAAGCCGCACCGAGTTCCCTTGGGGTGAAGCCCAATTGCTCATCCGATATGGAAGAGCAAGAAGGCCGGGCTACCTCTCAGCCCGAACCCGACAGCTGACCTCGCAGGCGCGTGTGGAGAGGATTTCAACTCGTATGAGCGGACGTCATCGCAAGCCGAGCACCACTGGCAAGACCGTCGCAAAGGTCGCCGTCACCGGTGCCATCATGGGCACCGCGGGCATCGCCTTCACCGGTACCGCCAACGCGGCACCGGATTCCGACTGGGATCGCCTTGCACAGTGTGAAGCAGGCGGCAACTGGGGCATCAACACCGGCAACGGCTTCCAGGGCGGATTGCAGTTCTCCCCCAGCACCTGGAACGCACACGGTGGACAGCAGTACGCGGCAACGGCCAACCAGGCCAGCCGTGAAGAGCAGATCGCAGTCGCCGAGAAGGTCCTCGACTCGCAGGGCTGGGGCGCATGGCCCTCCTGCTCCTCGAGCCTCGGCCTGAGCAGCGCACCCACCGAGCGCAGCGTTCCGGCCACCCCCAAGGCACCGGAAGTTCCCGCCCTCCCCGACCTGACGTCGATCCCGTCGATCGATGCGTCGGCCGAGGTCGTCAACGGCATCGTCACCGCCGTCCAGAACATCACCAACGATCCCCAGATCGCGTCGTTCGTCCAGAACGCCGCTCAGGGCATCCAGCTCGATCCGCAGGTCGTCAGCTTCTACCAGGCGAACAAGGCGTTCCTGCCCCAGTAGCAAGAACCGCCGCTATACGAGAAAAGCCCCCGACATCTCGAAGATGTCGGGGGCTTTCTCGCGTTCGGGCGCCGTTGTCAGCGATTGACGACGGTCACCGGATGGGCGTAGGGCAGGTCTTCGACGGGCAGCGGGAACTCGGTGTCCTCACCGAAGGGCGACAAGCCACCCGATCGAGCGGACGAGAGTTCGGTCACCGCGTGGTCACCGCGAGCGGTTTCCGGCCAGCCTGGATCGACATAGGGCTTCTTCGACTTGTTCACCATGGGCCCATTTTGACACCTGCCCTGCGGCGAGCACCAGCCCAGGTCTCTAATCTGATAGACGATGACCGACACGACTGCGCCCCGACACACCGACATGCCTCCCGATCTGCCTCAGTGGATCGCAGCTCGCACCGACGCGGAGCTGATCAAGGCCATGTCGTTGCGTCCGGATCTGACTGCGCCGCCGCCCGCCTCGCTGGCAGTGCTGGCCGGCCGGGCAGAGCAACGCCGGTCGATCCTGCACACTGCGGACACCCTCGACACCCTGGCCCTGACCGTGCTCGAGATCCTGGCCATCGAAGAGGCCTACGAGCGTCCGGTCACCAGGGCCACGCTGCTGTCCGTCATCGCCAAGCGCGCCCCGGCCAAAGCCGTGGACAAAGCGCTGTCCCAACTGCGCGAACGCTTTCTCGTCTGGGGCGACGCCGCCGGGTTCCGGATCAGCGCAACCGCTGCGGACGCCGTGCCGTGGCGCATCGGCCGCGCACTCGACCCGGTGGACACCCTCACCGAAATCCACATCACCACAGCGCTGGCCGCACTCGAAGACGGCGAACGCAATCTTCTCGACACCCTGGCCAGATCGTCGCCCACCGGCCGTACCCGAGACGCCGCACCGGGCACCCCACCCGATCGGCCCGTGCAGAAACTGCTCGCCGCAGGCCTGCTGATCTGGTTGGACGAGCAAACCGTCGAACTCCCCGTCCAGGTCGGTCAGATATTGCGCGGCGAGCCCATGACGGATCCCCGCTCACTCGCCGAACCGAAGCTGACGACCACTGCACATGCGCTCGCCGACGTCGACGCTGCCGCGGCGGGCGAGGCACTGGAGCTCGGGCGGCACTGTGTGGCCATCATCGAGGCGCTGTCCGCGTCACCGGCTCCCGCCCTCAAGGCCGGCGGGCTCGGAGTGCGCGAGCTGCGCAAGATCACCAAGGCCACCGGACTCGACGACGACCGCGTGAGCATCCTCGTCGAACTGCTCGCCGCCGCCCATCTGATCTCCAGCGGAACCCCGGACCCTGTCCCCTCCGCCGACACCGGCGACGACTACTGGGCACCGACGCCCGCCGTCGACGCGTGGCTCGCCGCGGCCCCGGCCGCCCGCTGGCACACCCTCGCCTCCGCCTGGCTCGAGACGCCGCGAGCCCCGTGGGTGATCGGCATGCGCGACCCCAACGACAAGCCCATCGCCGCGTTGTCCGACGAAGTCCGCTCGCCTGCCGCGCCCCGCGACCGTCGCATGATCCTGGAGCTGCTCGCCGAGCTCGGCAGTGGACACGCCGCGACGCCCACCGACCTCACCCGCACACTGACGTGGCGTCGACCCCGGTGGTCCGGACGGTTCGGCGTGACACCCGTCGGGCACGTGATCGCCGAGGCGACCGCGCTGGGAGTGGTCGCGCGCGGCGCGATGTCGACGCCGGGACGCTCGCTGCTGCACGACGGTAATGCCGAGGCCGACATGCGCGCGGCACTCCCCGAGCCGATCGACTACGTGTTGGTGCAGGCCGACCTGACGCTGGTGGCACCGGGACCGCTCGAACCGGATCTGCAGGATCGGATCGCGCTCGTCGCCGACGTCGAGTCGGCGGGTGCCGCGACGATGTATCGCATCAGCGACACGAGCCTGCGCCGGGCCCTCGACGTGGGCCTGACGGCCTCGGAGTTGCATTCGTTGTTCGCGACCCATTCCCGCACTCCGGTTCCGCAGGCCCTGACGTATCTGATCGACGACGTGGCCAGGCGTCACGGCCGGCTACGCGCCGGCGTGGCCGCGTCGTTCGTCCGGTGCGAGGATCCGGCGTTGCTCGCCGAGGTGATGGCCTCTCCGGCCGCCGAGTCGCTGGCCCTGCGCGCCCTCGCCCCGACCGTCGCGATCTCCCAGGCACCGCTGGCCGAGGTGCTGTCGGTACTCGCCGGGGCCGGATTCGCGCCCGCGGGTGAAGACTCGTCCGGCACCATCGTCGATCTTCGAGCCCGCGGCTCCCGGGTGTCGGCGCGGCGGCCGCGCCAGACCTTCCGTACCCCGGCCGTTCCCACCGACGAGCAGCTCGGGTCGTTGGTACGCGGAATGCGAGCCGCCGACCGCGCTGCGGGCAACGGCGGTGCGGTGGTGCGCGCCGACGGATCTCGCGCGAGCAGCACCGCGACGATGACGCTGCTGCAGACAGCAGCGAAGGTCAAGCGCAGCGTCAGCATCGGGTACGTCGACGCACAGGGCGTCGCGACCCACCGCATCGTCGATCCGATCAGCATCGGCGGCGGTCAACTCGACGCATTCGACCCCGCCACCGGGGGCGTGCGGCGGTTCACTCTGCACCGCATCACCTCCGTCGCCTTGGTGGACTGAGTCACTGCTCACGTGCACGCGGGCCCCTACCTGTGGACAATGGAGAAGTTGCGCTCTTTCGGGCGCAGCAGAAGTCTCTAGGAGGAACCGTGACCGACGGCCCGCTGATCGTCCAGTCCGACAAAACGCTGTTGCTCGAGGTCGATCACGAACTCGCGGGCGCAGCGCGGGCGGCGATCGCACCGTTCGCCGAGCTCGAACGTGCGCCCGAGCACGTGCACACCTACCGCATCACCCCGCTGGCGCTGTGGAACGCGCGCGCTGCCGGTCACGATGCCGAGCAGGTGGTCGACGCATTGGTCAACTTCTCGCGCTACGCGGTACCGCAGCCGTTGCTGGTCGACATCGTCGACACGATGGCCCGGTACGGCCGGTTGCAGTTGGTCAAGAGCCCGGTCCACGGTCTGGTGCTGATCAGCCTGGACCGCGCCGTGCTCACCGAAGTGATGCGGCACAAGAAGATTGCGCCCATGCTCGGCGCGATGGTGGACGAGGACACGGTCATCGTGCATCCGAGCGAACGCGGCCACGTGAAGCAGATGTTGCTCAAGATCGGCTGGCCCGCCGAGGACCTCGCCGGCTACGTCGACGGCGAAGCGCACCCGATCGAGCTCGATACCGAGGGTGGCAAGTGGACGCTGCGCGACTACCAGGAGATGGCCGCGGATTCGTTCTGGGCCGGCGGCTCCGGCGTCGTCGTGCTGCCGTGTGGTGCGGGTAAGACCATGGTCGGTGCGGCGGCGATGGCCCGCGCCAAGGCCACCACGCTGATCCTGGTCACCAACACCGTCGCCGGCAGGCAGTGGAAGCGCGAGCTCATCGCTCGCACGTCGCTCACCGAGGAAGAAATCGGCGAGTATTCGGGCGAGCGCAAAGAGATCCGCCCTGTGACAATCGCCACGTACCAGGTCATCACCCGTCGAACCAAGGGTGAGTACAAGCACCTGGAGCTGTTCGACTCCCGCGACTGGGGATTGGTGATCTACGACGAGGTACACCTGCTCCCCGCACCGGTGTTCCGCATGACAGCCGACCTGCAGTCACGGCGTCGACTCGGCTTGACGGCCACGCTCGTCCGCGAGGACGGACGCGAGGGCGACGTGTTCTCGCTGATCGGCCCGAAGCGCTACGACGCGCCCTGGAAGGACATCGAGGCGCAGGGGTGGATTGCACCGGCCGAGTGCATCGAGGTGCGCGTCACCCTCACCGACGCCGAGCGCATGTCGTACGCGGTCGCCGAACCCGAGGAGCGCTACAAGCTCTGCTCGACGGCGCACACCAAGATCGCCGTCGTGAAGTCCATTCTGGCGAAACACCAAGACGCTCCGACGTTGGTGATCGGCGCGTACCTCGATCAGCTGAACGAACTCGGTGAAGCCCTGAACGCGCCGGTGATCCAGGGCTCGACCAAGAACAAGGAACGCGAGGTGCTGTTCGACGCCTTCCGCAAGGGTGAGATCCAGACTCTGGTGGTGAGCAAGGTGGCGAACTTCTCGATCGACCTTCCCGAAGCGTCGGTGGCAGTCCAGGTTTCGGGAACGTTCGGCTCCCGGCAGGAAGAAGCCCAGCGACTGGGCCGATTGCTTCGGCCGAAACACGACGGTGGTCAGGCGCACTTCTACTCGGTGGTCTCGCGCGACACCCTCGACGCCGAATACGCCGCGCATCGGCAGCGGTTCCTCGCCGAACAGGGATACGCGTACCGCATCACCGACGCCGACGACCTGCTCGGCCCGGCAATCTGACGCTTCGTGTCGTGATCGGCGGCATGCTAGGAATAGCAGTGTGCGCCGATTCGAGTTCCCTGTAGACGTAGCCCACGCGAAGTCGGTCAACGAGACGTTCACCGAACTTCGCCGGCTGCGGATGTCCGCGGCGCTCACGGCAGCGGTCCTGCTGGCACTGGGGATCTGGTTCTTCTGGATCGCGACGCCGTGGTCGTACATCCTCGGCGGCGTGTTCTGCATCGGGGCGGCGACGTCCCTGTGGGTCATGGTGTGGGCACCGAAGAAGATGGGGTCCATCGAATCGCTCTACACCCGGGGCGATCTGGTTCCGGCGGTGGTGGCCGAGACGATGCCGAGCGGCGCGACGTTGCTGTCGCTGGTCGATGTCGCGAAACCAGGAGTCGACGAGCCGCACTACGTCCTGATCACGCGCGTCGTCCGTGCGCTGCCCGGCCACGCCGTCGAACGCGGTGCCGAGGTGCCTGCGGTGTCGGTGCTCGCCGATCGCGGCCGTAACACCGGTGGACGCACCTGGCAGCTGGTGTCGGCGATGCCGATCGCCTGGGGCACCACCGACGCGGCCGTCCTGGCACGCGCCGCCGCCGAGATCACCGAAGGCGAATGGGCACTGCTGCACGCCAACATCGGACTGTCGGAGAAGGTACGCAAGGCCAAGAACCAGCAGCTGCTCGTGGACCCCGCCGATCTGCCCGAGGATCTGACGCGGCCTACCGAAGAGCCGGGAGTGGAGCCTGCGGAACGACCTACCGAAGAGCCGGGATGACCTCGCGCTCGAAGAGTTCGATGCCGGAGCGGTCGTAGGCGGCTTCCGGGAAGTAGAAGATTCCGTACGTCATGCCCTGCTGCTGCAGTTCGGTGAGGTTCTCGACGATCTGCTCGGGTGTTCCGACGCCGGGCATTCCGCGGTATGCGCCCAATGCCTCGTGTGCCTTCTCGGCTCCGACGTGTTCGGTTAGTCGAGCTTCGAGAGCGCGTAGCCGCTCCTGCACCTCGGCCTCCGTGGAGCCGATGGCCACGTTGTAGTTGGCCGAGCGGACGATGGCGTCGAAGTCCGTGCCGACGGTTGCGCAATGATCGCGCAGCAGAGCCGATTTGGCGGCGAATCCGGTAGGGGTTCCATCGAAGTTGGTGTAGTTCGCGTATTTCGCTGCGATCTTCAGTGTCACTTTTTCGCCGCCACCGGCGATCCACAGTGGGATGCCGCCCTCCTGCAGGGGCAGTGGGCGCACCACGGCACCGTCGATCTCGTAGTGCTTGCCGTCGAGATACACCTCGCCGGTGGTCCACGCCTGTTTGAAGATCTGCACGCCCTCGTCGAGGCGGCCCAATCGTTCACCGGCAGAGGGAAATCCGTAGCCGTAGGCGCGGAACTCGTGCTCGTGCCAACCGCCGCCGATACCCATCTCGACCCGACCGCCGGAGATGATGTCCACTGTCGCAGCAACTTTCGCCATATAGGCGGGGTTGCGATAGGACATCGCCGTGCACATCTGACCCAGTCGGATACGCGAGGTGGACGCGGCGAGTGCGGACATCAGCGACCAGGCCTCGTGCGTCGCCTCGTCCGTCGCGACGGGAACGGTGTGGAAGTGGTCGTAGACCCACAGTGATTCCCACGGTCCGGCTTCGGCGGCAACGGCATGCTCGCGCAGCACACTCCACTGCTGGGCCGGATCGATCCCGACCAGATCCAGCCGCCAACCCTGAGGCACGAACATTCCGAATCGCATGACAGGCACAGTACAGACGCAGGCCCGACGCTCGCGCCGGCTGTGTGAACTACGCTGCAGGAATGTCCGAGATGTTGCCGTCGCGCACAGTGACCCGGTTGCGCCCGTTCGCATCGACCATTTTCGCCGAGATGACCGCACTCGCGGTGGCGAAGAACGCCGTCAATCTGGGGCAGGGATTCCCGGACACGGACGGACCGTCGGCCATGCTCGAGGCCGCGCGGGACGCCATCGCGAACGGCCTCAACCAGTACTCCCCCGGCCCGGGAATGCCGGTCCTGCGCGCAGCCATCTCCGAAGACCGGCACGCCCGGTTCGGACTTCGGTACGACCCCGATTCGCAGGTTCTCGTGACCGTGGGTGCCACCGAGGCCATCTCGGCGACGCTGCTCGGCTTGATCGAGGCGGGCGACGACGTGCTGTTGATCGAGCCGTTCTACGACTCCTATGCAGCCGCTGTGGCGTTGGCCGGAGCCACTCGCACGGCCGTTCCCCTGGTCACCGACGGCAACGGATGGACCGTCGACACCGACGCGCTCGAACGGGCCGTGAGCCCACGAACGCGCATGCTGATCGTCAACTCGCCGCACAATCCCACCGGCACCGTGTTCGATCGCGAGACGATGATCCGTATCTCCGAGATCGCGATCGCCCACGACTTGCTCGTGCTCACCGACGAGGTGTACGAGCATCTGATCTTCGACGACGGTGTGCACACCCCGATCGCGACGCTGCCGGGCATGTTCGAGCGAACCGTCACCGTGTCCAGTGCCGCGAAGACGTTCAACGCCACCGGCTGGAAAACCGGGTGGGCGCTCGGACCGAAGGAGCTGATCGATGCGGTGCGCGCCGCCAAGCAGTTCATGAGTTTCGTCGGCGGCACCCCGTTCCAGCCCGCCGTCGCGCACGCACTCGGTCACGAGCAGGCGTGGATCGCCGCCATGCGCGACGGTCTGCAGCGCAAGCGAGACACGCTGTCCGCGGCATTGACCGAGGCGGGTGCGGACGTCAAGCACAGTGCCGGAACGTATTTCGTGTGCGCCGATATCGCACCGATCGGCCGCGGTGATGCGTACGAGTTCTGTCGCACCCTGCCCGATCTCGTGGGCGTCGCCGCGGTACCGGTGACTGCCTTCGTCGACGAGCCTGCGCCGTGGAAGTCGTTGGTGCGCTTCGCTTTCTGCAAGCAGGACCACGTGCTCGCCGATGCCGCCGAGAGGTTACGGCGATTGTGAATGCGCAACCGACGATTCCGGCGTACTTCGTCAGGCAAGCCGTCGACCTCGCGGCCAACGGCGGAGTGGACCTGACGTACCCGTTGTCGATGGCCGGGATCGGAACCACCATTCTCGACGACCCGGCGGAGCGGCTCACCACCCGACAGGTCACCGCGTTCACCCAGGCCGTCTGGGCGATGACCGGCGACGAACTCTTCGGACTCGCCGCAGTTCCCGTGCGGCGCGGCAGTTTTCGGGTGGTGTGTCAGACGTTGATACACACGGAGAATCTGTGGGCAGCGCTGATTCGAATGTCCGAGACCATGCGCGTGCTCATTCCGGTGAAACCGATGACGCTGGATCGAACCGAGCAGTCGACGGTTCTGACGGTGCACGTCGAAGCCACGACCGACCTCAGCCCCGAAGCGAACGAGCTCGCCGAGCGATTGCTGACCGACTTCCTGTTGATTCTGCTGCATCGGTTCGCGGCGTGGCTGATCGGTAACCGGGTCAAACTCCTGTCGGTTCAGTTGCCCTATGCACTGCCCGGGCCCGAGGCCGGGAAGATGTACGACACCATATTCGGAACTCATGTGCAGTTCGGATCCGACCGCGCCGCACTGGAATTCGACACCGCGCTCATGCGCGCCCCGATAGTGCAGACCGAGGCCACACTGGCCGAGTACCTCGCGGAGTCACCCAACCTGCTGTTCTCGTCGAGGGACTACGACAGCACTGCGTCGAGTCAGGTCCGAAGGGCCCTGGAGACCGGATTCAGAGGCGGTACGCCGGCTACCGAAGAGATTGCGGCCATGCTCAACATCAGCCCGCCGCATCTGCGCCGCGTCCTTCGCCAGGAAGGCACCTCCATCAATCAGCTCCGCGAGGAGGTTCTGCGCGACGCGGCCATCTCGGGGTTGAGCCGCGGCGACAGCGTGGACGACATCTCGGCCCGCCTGGGCTTCTCCGAACCGAGCGCATTCCGCCGGGCCTTCAAGCGCTGGACCGGGCAAACTCCCGGCGCGTATCGATAGAGCTCGGCGCGATCAGCTGACGCAGAACTCGTTGCCCTCGGGATCGGTCATGGTGATCCAGGTGCTGGGCCCTTGCTGCCCGCGATGCAGTACCGACGCGCCTCGACCTTCGAGTGCGGTCACCACCGCCTCGCGTCCGTCACCGACGCGAACGTCGAGATGGAGTCGGTTCTTCACGGACTTCGATTCGGGTACCGCCTGAAACAGCACCCGCGGGGTGCCCGGAGATTCCGGATCGGTGATGCCCTGGCCTGCTCGCCACACCAGAACGCCGTCGAACACGGTCGTGTCCTCCTCTCGGGCGTGGCCTGCCGCAACCATCTCGCGAATGAACTCCTCGTTGCTGGGTTCGACCTGCCAGCCGAGAGTCTGTGCCCACCATGCCGCGAGCGCATGCGGGTCGACACTGTCCACGACGACCTGAAATCGGTAACCCATGCGAGAACGATACCGCCGGGAGCTGGCAATGGGAACACCTGTTCGATACAGTCGAGTCATGTCGCTCGCGATGCAAGGTTCGCTGTTCGGTGACGACGACGGTGGCGTCGGGTCGCTGCAGTCCGTCACCCGCCGCGAGCTGACGCTCGGTGCCTGGGTCGATGTGCGGCCGGGCTGGTTGTCCGACAGCGACCTCTTCGATTCGCTGGTCACCGACGTCGACTGGCGCGCCGAACGCAGGCAGATGTACGACCGCGTGGTCGATGTGCCGCGCCTGGTTCGGTACTACGCCGAGCGGGAGCACTGGCCGCATGCGGCACTGTACGAGGCCCGCGATGCACTGGACGACCACTACCGAAGCGAGCTCGGGGAGTCGTTCGCCACCGCGGGACTGTGTTACTACCGCGACGGGTCCGACAGCGTCGCCTGGCACGGCGACAACATCGGCCGCAGCGCCACCGAGGACACGATGGTGGCGATCGTATCGCTCGGTGCGACAAGACAACTCATGCTCCGTCCCCGCGGCGGCGGGACCTCTCTGAAATTCACCCTCGGTCACGGCGACCTGGTGGTGATGGGCGGGTCCTGTCAACGGACCTGGGAGCATGCAATTCCCAAATCGACCCGCGCGGTCGGCCCACGCATCAGCGTGCAATTTCGACCGCGCGGGGTTCGCTAGCGCACGACGCGTCAGCGCGCGGCGTTCGAGGCCCGACGCGTCTCGACGGCCGCCGCGAGAGTGGCCAATTGCGTTGCCGTCGTGTCCCAGTCGAGGCACGCATCGGTGATGGATTGGCCGTACACGAGCTCGTCCCGGTGGCCGAGTTCGAGGTCCTGACGCCCTGCGACGAGGAAGCTCTCGAGCATCAGTCCCACAATTCCGTGCTCGCCGGCCGCTACCCTGGCGGCCACGTCGGTGACGACGTCCACCTGCTTGTTGTGATCCTTACGGCTGTTGCCGTGGCTGGCATCGATGACGACTCGCTCCGGCAGACCCGACTTACGCAGGCGGGCAACGGTATCGGCCACGGACGCGGCGTCGTAGTTCGGTCCGTCGACGCCGCCGCGCAGGATGACGTGGCAATCGGGGTTTCCGACGGTCCTGATCAAGGCCGCCTTGCCGTCGAGATCGGTTCCGGGGAAGACGTGGCTCGCCGCGGCGGCGCGGGTTCCGTCCACGGCGACCTGGATGTCACCTTCGGTCGAGTTCTTGATGCCGACCGGCATCGACAAGGCGCTGCACAGCTGCCGGTGCACCTGGCTGGCTGCGGTCCGTGCTCCGATGGCACCGTAGCTGACCAGGTCCGCAATGTACTGCGGGGTGATCGGGTCGAGGAATTCACAGCCGACGGGCAGGCCGAGCGCCGAGATGTCCAGCAGCAGCTGGCGTCCCACTCGAAGACCTTCGTTGATGTCGAAGCTGCCGTCGAGGTGCGGATCGTTGATCAGACCCTTCCAGCCGAGCGTCGTCCGCGGCTTCTCGAAGTAGACCCGCATGACGATGTGCAGTCGATCGCCCAGCTCGGCTGCCGTGGCGGCGAGGCGTCGGGCGTAGTCGAGGGCAGCGTCGGTGTCGTGCACCGAACACGGGCCGACCACGACGATCAGACGGTCGTCACGGCCGTCGAGAATGTCGACGACACCGGAGCGTCCGGTACGAACACTCGCCGAGATCGCGTCGTCCACCGCGTGCTCGCGGCGTACCACCGACGGCGCGACCAGCGGACTGATGCTGATCGTGCGCTGATCGTCGAGTGACGGGGTGTCGAGGGAGAGCGTCATGAGAGGGTTTCCTGTTCCCAGGCCGGCTCCGCATGCTCCACGCGCACTTCGAGCCGGTCTGTATCCGGCTCGTGGGGTGGAGGGTCAGCGCATGGCGTCGCTGGCTGACCCACCCGGGGCCGGCCTGCTAAACCAGAAATACGTGCGCTGCATGAAGAGCACCGTAACAGACTCTCCCGTGATGCATCTATGCTCGTCCCTGCAGTCGGTTCGCCAGGTGGTCATGAGGAGCCCCGAAGTTCACCTCGGCGTCGAGCGGTGCGTGCAGTCACGGCGCATCGCGAGAGGGAACCCGGTGAGAATCCGGGACTGTCCCGCAGCGGTATGCAGGAACGACCGCCGTCATCACGCACTGAAGAAGCCTCTTCGGGAAGCGACGGCCAGTAGGAGTGGGCTCTTCGTCCGCGCGCCTGCAAGTCCGAATACCTGCCCTCTGTGCTGTGCACGCCGTGTGCAGCGGTTCACCGCCTCGTGGAATGGGCGCGTAAGCCTGGTACGGCTGTGGTCAGGGCTCACCGGGATCTGCGCGCCCGTGAAGACGGTGCACCACCCACGTGTAGTCACCCTGGAGATCAACTGTGAACAACGATTTCACCGCCACCGTGCTCGGTTCGGCTCGCATCGGACCCAACCGAGAACTGAAGAAAGCCGTCGAATCCTATTGGGCCGGAAAGCTCGATGCCGAGGCCCTCGAATCGGTCGCGAAGAATCTTCGCGAGAACGACTGGCGCACACTCGCAGCCGGGCTCGATTCCGTTCCCGTGAACACCTTTTCGTACTACGACCAGATGCTCGACACTGCGGCCCTCCTCGGAGCGTTGCCACCGCGAGTCGAGGCGGTCGAAGGCGAACTCGATCGGTACTTCGCCGCGGCCCGCGGCACCGAGACCATCGTCCCGCTCGAAATGACCAAATGGTTCGACACCAATTACCACTACCTCGTGCCCGAGATCTCGCCGGAGACCACGTTCTCCCTGCACCCGAACAAGGTGCTCGGCGAGGTGAACGAGGCTCGCGCACTGGGTATCCCGGCACGTCCGGTGATCATCGGACCGATCACCTTCCTGCTGCTGTCCAAGTCCGTCGGCTCCTCCGATTCGCTGCTGGGACGAGTGGACGAACTGATACCGCTCTACGCCCGTCTGCTCGAACTCCTCGCCGCAGCCGGAGCCGAGTGGGTCCAGATCGACGAACCGGCGCTGGTGCGCGATCTCGACGACGAGACCGTCGCAGCGGCGACCCGATGCTTCCAGCAACTCGCAGCCTCGCAGACCCGCCCGGCCATTCTGCTGGCGTCCTACTTCGGCGACCTGGGCGACGCACTGCCCGCAGTGGCGTCCACCGGGATCGATGGCCTGGCCGTCGATCTGACCGTTCCTGTTGTGGCCGAGCAACTTGCAGCTACTCGCGCTACCTCGACGATGCTCGTCGTGGCCGGCGTCGTCGACGGACGCAATGTCTGGCGCACCGATCTCGACGCCGCGCTCGAAACACTGCACGAGGTCGGCAGACATGCACGCGCAGTGGCGGTGTCGTCGTCGTGCTCACTGCTCCACGTTCCCTATTCGTTGGACGCCGAACCTCAGCTCGAGCCGACACTGCGGTCGTGGCTGGCGTTCGGGAACGAGAAGATCACCGAGGTCTCGGTGCTCGCGCGCGCACTCCAGGACGGAACAGCCGGGGAGACCGATCGCTTCGTGTCGGACCGATTCGAGTCGGCCCGCGCGGCTCTGGAGTCGCGGAGACACGATGCACGGCTGCACGATCCGACAATCCGTGCGCGCGTGACCAACGCTGTCGGCCGTGAACGCAGCCCGGGAGACGTCCGCCGCGTCGTGCAGGCCGAGCATCTCTCGCTCCCTGCTCTGCCGACGACGACCATCGGCTCCTTCCCACAGACGAGCACGATCCGCCGCGCGCGGGCGGCGCTGCGCAGCGGAATCGTCGACGAGGCGGAGTACGTGCGGCAGATGCGCGCGGAGATCGCCGATGTCGTTGCACTGCAGAAGCGTCTGGGGTTGGACGTGCTCGTCCACGGCGAGCCCGAACGAAACGACATGGTGCAGTACTTCGCCGAGCAACTCGACGGATTCGTCGTGACCGCCAACGGCTGGGTGCAGTCGTACGGGTCACGGTGCGTGCGACCACCGATCCTGTACGGCGACGTCTCGCGCCCGGCACCGATGACGGTGGAGTGGGCGACGTACGCGCAGTCACTGACCGACAAACCGGTCAAGGGCATGCTGACCGGTCCGGTGACCATTCTCGCGTGGTCGTTCGTTCGAGACGACATCCCGGCCGCCGAGTCGGCAGCTCAGATCGCCTCGGCGATTCGAGACGAGACGATCGACCTGGAGTCGGCGGGGATCCGCATCGTCCAGGTGGACGAGCCCGCGCTTCGCGAACTGTTACCGCTGCGCTCGAAAGACACTGCAGCGTATCTGGATTGGGCCGTCCGATCGTTTCGTATCGCGACGTCCGGCGTCGACGACGCGACACAGATCCACACGCACCTGTGCTATTCCGAGTTCGGTGAGGTCATCGACGCCATCGTCGCCCTCGACGCCGACGTGACGTCCATCGAGGCCGCACGCTCGCGCATGGAGGTGCTCGACGACCTCACTGCGGTCGGCTTCGCACTCGACGTGGGACCCGGTGTCTACGACATCCATTCGCCGCGAGTTCCGACGGTCGCCGAGATCACCGAGTCGCTCCGCGCGGCGGCCGAGGCAGTTCCCCTCGAACGGCTCTGGGTCAATCCGGACTGCGGACTGAAGACACGAGGCCCGGCTGAGGTCCAGCAGTCGTTGAGAAACATGGTGCTGGCCGCGGCAGCGCTGCGCTGACCCCATGTGAGCGGAACTTCGACCCCTGCTACGAAGTTCCGTTCACGTGGTCGCCAGGATAGGGTTACCTATCCATGCCCGCTCGGTGAAAGAGATCGAAGTGAAACGTCTGCTCGTCGCCACCGCCCTCGTCGCAGTCGCAGCCCTGACCACCGTCGCGTGCGGCGACAGCGGCGAGCAGACGCCGAGCACCGTAACCCCTGCCACCTCCAGCAGTACCGACGCCGCATCGGACACGCCGGGCCCCACCGGCATACCCGACGGGATGGGTTCGGGTGCCGCCGACGGCGAGTTCCCGCGCACCGTCGGGCATTTCGGCGGATCAACCGACATCCCCGCTGAGCCGAAGAAGGTCGTGGTGATCGCCACCGGCCAGCTCGACGCGGCGTTGACGCTGGGCGTGATCCCCACCGGTGCGGCCTACGGCGACGGTGCCGATCTGGTGCCCGACTACATCAGCTTCTCGTTCCCCCAGTACGCGGACCAACTGACGCAGATGGCAGATCTGGGCAACCGCCAGAGCGTCGACATCGAGGCCATCGCCGCCGCCGAACCCGACCTCATCCTGGCCAACAAGACCGGCTCGGAAGACATCTACCCGACCCTGTCGGCCATCGCGCCGACCGTGCTGACCGAGGGCACCGGCGTGAACTGGAAGCAGGACTTCCTTCTTCTCGCGGACGCACTGGGCCGCACCGAGCAGGCGCAGGGTTTCCTGGACACGTTCGCGTCCGACGCTCGCGCACTGGGCGATTCGGTCTCCAACGGCGGCGGATCCGAGGGCGCTCCGACGGTGTCGTTCGTCCGCTTCACCGCAGACCGGGCTCGCGTGTTCGGCGTCGCGTCGTTCGCGGGATTCATCGCCTGGGACGCCGGGCTGGCGCGACCGCAGAGCCAGCAGTTCGACAAGACGTCGCAGGACTTCAGCGAGGAAGAGATCCAGTTGGCGAACGCCGATTGGGTGTTCGTCTCCAGCCAGGATGCAAGAGCCGATTCGAGTGCCGCGTCGTACACCACCAATCCGCTGTGGACCGGGATGAGCGCGGCAACGCAGAACCACATCGTGCGCGTCGACGACGACCCGTGGTACCTCAACGCCGGCCCCACGGCGGCGACCATCGTGCTCGACGGCCTGAAAAACGCTCTGCAGAGCTGACCCCTATGTGAGTGACGGAGCCTGATTGGTCGTTCCGCAGGCTCCACTCCCGACTCGTAGCAGGCTACGAAGTTCCACTCACATCGGGCGGATAGGTTGCGCACAACTTAACCGTGCGCTACCGTTCTTCTCGTGACCAACGAACTCGCACTCGATCGTCAGGTGTGCTTCGCGCTGTACTCCGCTTCGCGGGCTACCACCGCGGTGTACCGCCCGATGCTCGACGAGCTCGGCGTCACGTATCCGCAGTACCTGGTCCTGCTGGTGCTGTGGGAGAAGGACGGGCGCGGCGTCAAGGAAATCTGCGCTGAACTCGACCTCGACACCGGCACGCTCTCGCCGATGCTCAAGCGACTCGAAGGTCTCGGTTTCATCGAGCGTCGACGACTGAGCACCGACGAACGCCGCGTCGAGATCCACCTCACCGAGACCGGTAGCGCCATGCGCGCGAAGGCACTCGACCTCCCCCGCAAGCTGGCCGAGAAGACCGGCATGGGAGTCGACGATCTAGTCAGGCTCAAGGAATCGCTCGACGCATTGACGAGCGCTCTGCATCACACCGATTCGCGCACGACAGAAGGAGAATCATGAAGACCATCTACACCGCTGAAGCTCTCGCCACCGGCGAAGGACGTAACGGCCACGCCCGCACCTCCGACGGACGTCTCGACCTCGATCTCGCCATCCCGGAGGCTATGGGCGGCAGCGGAAACGGCACCAATCCCGAGCAGCTGTTCGCAGCCGGCTACGCCGCGTGCTTCCACTCCGCACTGCAGATGGTGGCGCGTCAGGACAAGGCCGACGTCACCGATTCGGCCGTCGGCGCTCGTGTCGACATCGGCCCGAACGACCAAGGCGGCTTCCAGCTCGCAGTCACCCTCGAGGTGACTCTGCCGAACCTGAGCCGCGAGAACGCCCAGGCCCTGGCCGACAAGGCACATCAGGTCTGCCCGTACTCCAACGCCACCCGCGGCAACATCGACGTCACCGTCACCGTCACCGAAGACGAGTAAGAGGAAACACCATGAAGGCACACGAAATTCACCTCGCGTCCCGCCCAGAAGGCTGGCCGACCGAAGACAACTTTCGCGCGGAGGTCGTCGACCTCCCCGAACTGCAGGACGGGCAGATCCTCGTTCGCAACATCGTGATGTCGGTCGATCCGTACATGCGTGGTCGGATGAACGACGTGAAGTCGTACGTCCCGCCGTTCCAGCTCGATGCGCCGCTCGACGGCGGTGCCGTCGGCGAGGTCGTCGAATCCAAGGCCGACGGTTTCGCAGTCGGCGACGCTGTTGTGCACGGCAAGGGATGGCGCGATCTCGCCATCGTCCCGGCACAGGGAGCCAGCAAGGTCGACCTCGGCGCAGCCAAGGCATCGGCATACCTGAGCGCACTCGGAATGACCGGCACCACAGCGTATGCGGGCCTGACGGCCGTGGCGTCCTTCCAGAAGGGCGACGTCGTGTTCGTCTCCGGTGCCGCCGGGGCCGTCGGCTCGCTCGTCGGACAGATCGCCAAGGCGCTCGGCGCATCTCGCGTCATCGGTAGCGCCGGATCCCCCGCCAAGGTTGCTCGCTTGCTCGAGCTCGGGTTCGACGCGGCATTCGACTACCACGACGGCCCTGTCGCCGAACAGCTCCGACAGGCAGCTCCCGACGGCATCGACGTGTACTTCGACAACGTCGGCGGTGACCATCTCGAAGCTGCTATCGGGTCGATGAACAAGCACGGCCGAATTGCCATGTGCGGAGCCATCGCTCAGTACAACTCGACCGAACCGACCCCGGCCCCGCGCAACCTCGCCCTCGCCATCGGCAAGGAGCTGACGTTGAAGGGATTCATCGTCGGCTCGTACGCGCACCTCACCGAGGAATTCCGCGCGAAGATGACGGATTGGCTCGCCAGCGGCGCAATCGAATTCGACGAAACGATCGTCGAAGGCCTCGACAATGCCCCGGCCGCCTTCATCGGACTGATGAAGGGCGAGAACACCGGCAAGATGGTCGTCACCATCTAGGTCGGGCCGGCACGGCGCGTCACCGCAGTCCACACCCCGGTCGGGAATTCCGACCGGGGTGTTTCCATGCGTGCACCGATTACAGTCGTTGCATGCCTGCCGCCCCACTTCCGTTGCGCGACGGCCTCGACCCCACCAGGGTGCGGATGCCCGACGTCGCGACCGGCGCAACGGTGCTCGAATATCTGTGTGCCCGCTTCCCGCAGGATGCGGCCAGGCTGACCGAGAAGGTGTCCGGCGGGGAGGTCGTCGATGCAGCGGGCGTACCGATCGACCCGTCGACGATCGCCGGCCCGCGTGCGGACATCTACCTCTACCGTGACCCACCGGTGGAATCGGCCGTGCCGTTCTCCCTCGATGTGCTGCACCGCGACGAGAACCTGCTCGTGGTGGACAAGCCGCACTTCCTCGCCACGACGCCGCGAGGCGCGTACATCGCACGCTCGGCGTTGGTTCTGCTGCGACGACAATTCGATCTCCCCGAGTTGAGCCCTGCTCACCGACTGGATCGACTCACCGCGGGTGTCCTGGTGTTCACCGTGCAGCGGCAGGCGCGCCGGCCGTATCAGGAGATGTTCGCTCAGCGCACGGTCACCAAGCAGTACGAGGCAATTGCCCCACTGTCCCAGAATGTCGACTTCCCACTGACAGTGCACAGTCGAATCGTCAAGGAACGCGGCGTTCTTCAGGCACGGGAGGTACCGGGCGAGCCCAATGCCGAGACACGCATCGAACTGGTCGACACTCTCGGGTCGTACGGTCGATATCGGCTGCACCCGCGCACGGGGAAGACGCATCAACTTCGGGTTCATCTGTGCTCGTTGGGAATCCCGATCATGGGCGACAGCTTCTATCCGTCGTTCCGCGAGGTCGCCGACGACGACTACTCCGATCCGCTCCGCCTACTGGCTCGCTCCATCGAGTTCGTCGATCCGCTCAGCGGCGTGGTTCGACGGTTCGAGAGCAATCGGAGTCTCGATCCTCCTGCAGCGCAACCGATTCCGTAGTACCGGCTATTTCGTCGGCTCGGACGGTGATGCGGTGCGAGATGACCGCGAGCGCGAACAGACCGACCGCTACATTTCCCAGCGCAGCGAACCCCTCCTGGGCGAAATCCACGAGCGCGTTGAGCAACGTGAACACCAGTGCGGACACGCGGAGAGTGCGCAACGGCCACACGGGACCGTCCGTTCGCAACCGCAGCATCGCCGGCAGCGCCGTGGCGAAAGTGATGCAGGCACTGACGAACAGGATGCCGCTGGCGATGCCCATCCTGTCGACGTCGATCGTCAGGTCTCGGCGATCGATGAGCAGGTCACCCAGGACGAGCTCGACGATCCCGAACACGACTCCCGCCCCGGAGATCAGGACCAGTCCCCAGCCGACGACGGGAACCCAACGGGGACTGGTGAAGAACGCGGGAATCAGCCGTGGAACGAACTGGCGCATCGAGTGGGTACGCGATGTCGACCGGCGGCAGGTGCCGAGCAACAATCTGATTCCGGCTACGGTGTCCGGGTCGGCTCCGTCCGACTCCGCTCGCGCAACCATCCGCAGCGCCCAGTCGCGCCGATGCTCGGGAAGACCGTGCGCGACGCCATCCGCGGCGATAGCGGCCGCATTCGCCAGCGACTCGTCCCGCGACGGCCTGCGGAACTCCCGCACGATCCTGCTGAACACCAACAGCAGCACCACCAGGACGTACATGATCTCCGACGACGGGCCGTAGAAGTAATCGTTGTCCTTGGTGACGAACTTGCCGACCTCGTCGAGAAACAACCCGAACCCGATTCCGCCGAGCACCACGGTGAAGACCCGAACGCCGAACCCGATGAACATCCACCCGATCAGCAGAGCCAGCATCATCGCCGCCCCGCCGTACAGAGCGTGCGCGATGTGCAGCGACTTGCCACCGACCTGCGGGTAGTGCGTGAGCTCCAAATACGCCCTGGTGACCAGAATCGTGGCAATGGCCACCACCATGAAGGCCTCGGACGCGGAACTGCCGTAGGCATCGCGGACCACGCCGGTACGTTGCGGGTGCCCCGGACGAGCGATCATGAACCGAGTATGAGCTTCCCGCCGTCGCCTCCGGGCTATTTTCGCCTCTGCATTCCCGCGCGCCGCATGGGGGCGACTTGACAAATTCGTTTGCCGAAACTGCAATGGATCGATGACGGACGCAGAAACCACCCTCGACGAGCTCATCGCCGGCCTCGGCCCCCGCCTCAAGCGCATCCGGATGGAAAAGAACACCACCCTCGCCGCGCTGTCCGACACCACCGGCATCTCGATCAGCACGCTCTCACGGCTCGAATCCGGTGACCGCAAACCCAGTCTCGAACTGCTGTGGCCGATCGCCCGCGCGCATCAGATGGCGCTCGACGATCTGGTGACGGCTCCCCCCGTCGCCGATCCCCGGGTACGCACCACAGCCACGGTGCGCGAGAACGTCACCATCCTTCCGCTGACGCTCCGCCCCGGCGGACTGCAGGCCTTCAAACTGCTGATTCGTCCGGACGACAAGGAGCCACGCCCGCGGGTGCACGAGGGGTACGAGTGGTTCTACGTTCTCGACGGCACCCTGAGACTTATTCTCGGCGAACACGATCTGACGATGAAGGCCGGTGAGGCCGCCGAATTCGACACCCGGGTACCGCACTGGTTCGGCGCTGTCGGCAACCGACCGGTCGAGCTGCTGAGCTTGTTCGGACCTCAGGGCGAGCGCATGCACGTCCGCGCGAAACCGACTGTATGAAAAGTCATGTCGGTGTGAGACAGTGAAGCCCGCTCGACCCAGAATCCACTCGGTCATCCGCACCGACAACACCATCTCGAGGAAAAAGATGACCGACAGACTGCCCGATTCACCCGCCTCTCGTACCGACGTCGACATCGCGACCGGAGTGCTCATCGGTATCCACGGCGGCTCGGTGGCCGACGCCATCGACGAGTTGTTCACTACGGCGAAGAATCACCGGGTAAGTCTGTTCGAGCTCTCCCGCACGCTGATCACTGTCGCCGAGGGGCGCGACGTGGAGCAGTCCACGACAACGGACGCGGTGTACTCGATGTGGGGTTCGGCGCTGGGCCGGCGTGGAGCCGTGACCACGTTCGGCTTGGTCACCGGTTCC
This sequence comes from Rhodococcus sp. NKCM2511, assembly GCF_014905595.1. Lineage (NCBI taxonomy): Bacteria > Bacillati > Actinomycetota > Actinomycetes > Mycobacteriales > Nocardiaceae > Rhodococcus > Rhodococcus sp. NKCM2511. The sequence goes on from NZ_BNHJ02000001.1 coordinate 1,754,827, forward strand.
GCCGCAGTCTGATTCGGGCGGTCGCTATCCGCGGACTGCCGGGTCGGTCCGCAGTTCCGGGAATCGAGCCGTCATCGCGTCGATGTGCCGATACATCTCGTAGAGCTCGGTGCGGAGAGTGGATGCCTCGGACTCGAATTGCCTCGCGCGAGATTCGGCACGGTCGGCGCGAGCCCGAAATGCTTTGGATTGCGCAATTTCGATGGCCGCCGAACACGTCCGAATGTGTTCGGCCAGTCCTCGCGCGAACACTCTCGCCTGGGCAAGATTGACGTCGTAATTGTCGTCGCGCGGTGACGGTGCGCCGTTCGCTGTGCCCATGAAATGAAGTCGCCCTCGGTCGTCGGCCTCGATATCCTCCGACGAACTCTACGCTCGGATTCGAGCGACCCGTTCGAGAACCGCCCCTCCGAGAATCGCCATCACCCGAAGACGAGTGCCAACACCACCGACGCAGAGGTGGCAACGATGGCAAGGACGATGGTCGCTGCGATCGCACGTTGCCTCACGGTGCGGTAACCAGACGTCTCCAACCCGTCGTCGGCATCGTCCTCGTCGGCGGTACGCGCGGCATAAAAGTCGTCGGAGTCGACTCCGTCCTCGTCGAAATACACGACATCGCGCGGTGGGATCCAGCTCTGCCCATTGGCTGCGATTGCGGCTCCCAGTCGCTCCAGGCGCATCTGAGCCCGCACCGGATACCAATCCGAGGGCGCGTGGATGGGGAGCGATCGGGCGAGCATCAGCGGCGACCGGTACTGCTTCTGCAGTGCCGCGAACGCAGCGGACGCCGTCGGATCGTCGTCGGCCTTGTCGGTCAGAAACCACACGGCACCGGCCGCCGCACGATCACCGAGAAGGAGATACGTGTACGCGAGCAGTTCCAGAACCGCCGGCGACGACGGGTTGCGCGGCAAGGCGTCGAGGAGCCCGTTTCGTGCGGCGTTGGTGTCTCCACGTGCGAGATCGGCTTGCGCGCGAGCGATCACATCCACCTGTCGAGCCTAACGTTGCAATCGAGCGCCGTCACGGGACAGTGAATACTCCGCAGACGACTAAGCCCCTCTCGACCGAAGTCGAGAGGGGCTTTGTCAGTGCTTGTCGATCACAACCGTGGTGGCCAGGGCCGGGATCGAACCGGCGACCTTCCGCTTTTCAGGCGGACGCTCGTACCAACTGAGCTACCTGGCCGGGCGGCACCGGTGAAACAATGCCATCGCAATGCCGGTGCTTTCACACCGATTCTGCGACCCTGACGGGACTCGAACCCGCGACCTCCGCCGTGACAGGGCGGCGCGCTAACCAACTGCGCCACAGGGCCTTGCTGTTGTTGCCGCGCTATTTCTAGCGCACCAACTCTCCGAACTGCAAATCTGCTTCTCGCCGGAGCGAGATGAAGAATGCTGTACTGCACATCGGATTGTCAATCCGATGCTTTCCTGCGTACCCCCTACGGGATTCGAACCCGCGCTACCGCCTTGAAAGGGCGGCGTCCTAGGCCGCTAGACGAAGGGGGCCCGCCGAATTGCTTCGACGCTACCCTCAACGGCGTTCCGTTGGGAGCTGGGATAGCTTAGGACACTTTCGCTGTAAATCTCAAACCGGCAGGTCAGAGGCAGTTTTTGCCTCGTTTTCGCCGAACTGCTCCCACCCGTGGAGTTCGAACTCGGCCAACCAACTATCCGACGCCATGGCAAGGAGCACGATCTCGACGGACTCCTCGAACCGCTCGCGTAGATCTGCGTTGTCGGCCACCAGATCCGACATGTAACGCTGACCCGCCATCGACGCGGCGAGTACCCGCACGAACTTGGCCGCGTCGAACTGCGGCTTGAGGTCTCCCATCGCCAGCGCTCTCTCGGCCTGCGCGTACCCCTGAGCGCCCCACACCCGGCCACCACCGGAGTGCACCTCCGCGTAGAACTCGGGCTCGACGATCAGCCGGAATTCTGCACGCACGATCACATCGTTCTGAAAGTTCTGCGCGATGTCGTCGACGATTCCCTTGATGACGTAAAAGGGATGCGCGGTCGAATCCGCCCATTTCTCGGAGATTGCGACATAACGGTCGAGTCCGGCCGCGAGCACCGCTCGGGCCAGGTCTTCCTTGGACTGGAAATGGAAGTACATCGCCCCCTTGGTGGCGTTCGATCCTTCCAAGATGGTGTTGACGGACGCAGCCGCATATCCGCGCTTGGCGAATTCCGCCGCCGCTGCCTCGACGATTGCCGCCCGGGTCCGCCGTGCGCGCTCCTGTTGTGCCATTTACTCCGTGCCTCCGAGCCCAAGCGCCCTGCATATCCACAGGTAGTACAAGTAGAGAGTACTTCACCCGAACGACACGCGACTCGACTCACCTGCGGTCCGCTACGACGCGTGCAGCCGACAGAAAATTCGGTTGGGTAACTGAAACAAGCCGAATGGTATTGTTCACCCGGCTCGAGTGCGCTGCAGGGGGTGCGCACTCGAGCCGCTCACGTACGTCCGCTCGGGCCAGGTCGGCACCGCCGTTCGAGCCACAACGCCGATACCGAGCATGCGTACGAATTCCGCCGAATGGCCGCCGGTCTCCCAGAGCCGGAAAGCAGTTGAATATCGAATTACATTCTGCACGAGCATCTCTCGAGGCACCTTCGTTTGCACCGCTCCTTAGCGCATGAAAACTGTTGCTGATCAATCGAATACGGCAAACCCGCTCCGTGAGGTCACCAAAAGCACTGTCTCATAATCGATATCAGCGGCGAAACGGTAACGGTTTCGACACATTCTCGGAATAGCCGAAGACGTAGACCACCTCGGGCATAGCGTGATGCGCATCACACATGATGCTTCGGCCGATCGGGGACGGGTGCACGCCATGAATCTATCGATCCGCGTATGTCGTTCGATGACAGTACTACTCGTGTCGTCGGCCTTGACGTTGTCGACCGCGCACACCGTCGCCGCCGACCCACTGACGAACTTCCTCGATCCCGTCGCCGATCCCGCCCTCTACCTGCCGACCCCACTCGGCGAGCCGTTCTTCGACCCGCCGGCAGGATTCGAGGAGCTCCCGCCCGGATCGGTTCTCGGCACCCGACGCGTGAGCGTCGGGCCGCTGTTCACCCCGGTCACCTCGACCCAGATCCTCTACCGCACAAGCGATTCCAAAGACCGACCCGTCGCAGCGGCGACGACCGTCATCGTGCCCGCCGCACCCTGGGCCGGTCCCGGCACGCGTCCCGTCGTCGCGTACAACATGGCCATCAACTCACTGGGCAACACCTGTGCACCGTCGTGGACCCTGCCCCGAGGTATCGCCCGGGAGATTCCAGCGGTGCAGGCGTTCCTCGCCAAGAACTATGCAGTGGTCGTCACCGATCACGAGGGTCCGCGGCAGGCGTACGCGGCCGGGCGCATGGCCGGCCATGCGGTGCTCGACGCGTTGCGCGCGATGGTGCGCCTCCCCGAACTCGGGTTGCCCGCGTCCTCCCCGATTGCCGTCACAGGCTATTCGGGCGGCGCGATCGCCACCGGATGGGCCGCTCAACTCGCCCCGTCGTACGCGCCGGAGGTCAATCTGGTGGGCGCGGCCTTCGGCGGTCCGCCGACCGACTACCGGATTCTGCTGACGTCGATGAACGGCAACGTCGCGTCGACGCTGTTCCTGTCCGCAGCGCTCGGGGTTGCCCGCGAGTATCCCGAGATGTTCTCCCTGATGAACGCCAACGGACTGCGTCTGGCGACCGTGGCCAAAGATCTCTGCATCACACTGCTCGCTCCCGGCGGACTGGTGGCACCGATACCGGCCCAGGCCCTCTCGGACGTGCCGAACGTCGACCGAACCGAGATCGCCGAACGCATCATCGCCGCGACCCGCATGGGCGGTGATCTCGCCCCCACCGTGCCCACGATGATCTACCAGGGCCGTCAGGAATTCTGGATTCCCCGGGAAGGTGCGGAAACGCTGTACGACGAGTGGTGCGCACACGGTGCCGACGTACGCCTCGAGGAGTACTTCGGTGAACACCTCGTCGTCGCGATCAGTGGCATTCCCGGTGCGTACTCCTGGATCGACGACCGCCTGGCCGGTATCCCCGCGCCGCAAGGCTGCAGCAGTTTCGGGCGCTGACCCCCGAAACGCGGTGCCGGGGGTGCATGACCGACACGGCTGCACTGCCCATTACACTTTCGATCCGCGCCCCTATAGCTCAGTTGGTAGAGCTACGGACTTTTAATCCGCAGGTCGTAGGTTCGAGTCCTACTGGGGGCACCACACACCCTTCCGCCGAACTGCATTCGGCGGCACCCGGTCCGTACACTCGGGGTAACGATCGGCCCGTCCGCAGCGACGTGCAGGGAGAACTGCAGCAGTCGCGAAGATCCCCACATCGGCCGATGTCGGTCGTCACGACTGCTCGAACAGCAAGTGAACAGCCGCGACACGGTTCACACCGAACCTACGGTGCCGTAAGCTGGACCGGTCGTACGCAATCTATGGAGGCGATCTAATGGCGAGGGATCTGACACAGCTCGAGCTTCTGCAAGAGCTGGTGCCCACTGCCGAGGACAATGTGAACCGTCACATTTCGATGGCGCGCGAATGGCATCCCCACGACTACGTGCCGTGGGACGAAGGCCGCAACTTCGCCGCGCTCGGCGGCAAGGACTACGACCCGGAGCAGTCCAAGCTCTCCGACGTCGCGCAGGCCGCGATGATCACCAACCTGCTCACCGAGGACAATCTGCCGTCCTACCACCGTGAGATCGCCGAGAACTTCTCCCAGGACGGTGCCTGGGGAACCTGGGTCGGCCGCTGGACCGCCGAAGAGAACCGCCACGGCATCGTCATGCGCGACTACCTCGTCGTCACCCGAGGCGTCGATCCCGTCGCCCTCGAAGAAGCCCGCATGATCCACATGACCAACGGCTTCGCCTCGCCCGCAGGTTCGCAGACCGGATTGCTCCACTCGGTGGCGTACGTGACATTCCAGGAACTCGCGACCCGCGTCTCGCACCGCAACACCGGCAAGGTCTGTGACGACCCGATCGCCGACCGCATGCTCCAGCGCATCGCCGCCGACGAGAACCTGCACATGATCTTCTACCGCAACATCACCGGCGCAGCGATGGACATCGCACCCGACCAGACCCTCGACGCGGTCTCCGACATCGTGACGAACTTCGTTATGCCCGGTGCCGGCATGCCGAACTTCCGCCGCAACGGTGTGTTGATGGCCAAGCACGGCATCTACGACCTGCGTCAGCACCTCGAAGACGTCGTCTGGCCCGTGCTGCGCAAGTGGAGCGTGTTCGAGCGCAACGACTTCACCGCCCGCGGTGAGAACAAGCGCGAGGAACTCGCCGCGTTCCTCGAAGACCTCGAACGTCAGGCCACCAAGTTCGAGGAGATGCGAGATCGCTCGCTGGCCCGCGAACGCGCCAAGGCCGAAGCACGCGCGTCCTGAGTTTCGATCGACTGGTGTGCCCGGTACCGACTTCGGTGCCGGGCACCGCCTTTTCTCCCGAAAGTTCTCCCTTCGTTCCAAAGGCTTGTTTTCCATGACATTGCAGATCGGCTCCCTGGAGTTGCGCAGCCCCGTCGTCCTCGCACCGATGGCAGGCGTCACCAATGTGGCGTTCCGCACGTTGTGCCGCGAACAGGAACTCGAGCGCGCGGGCAGCACGTCCGGTCTGTACGTCTGCGAGATGGTCACCGCACGTGCTCTCGTCGAACGGCAACCCGCCACGATGCACATGACGACGTTCGGGCCCACCGAAACTCCCCGGTCCTTGCAGCTCTACACGGTCGATCCCGACACCACGTACGCCGCGGCGAAAATGATCGTCGACGACAATTTGGCCGATCACATCGACATGAACTTCGGCTGCCCGGTCCCGAAAGTCACCCGCAAGGGCGGCGGAGCCGCATTGCCGTACAAGCGAAACCTGTTCGGCCGCATCGTCGCTGCGGCGGTCAAGGCCACCGAGGGCACCGACATCCCCGTCACGGTCAAGTTCCGTGTCGGAATCGACGAGAACCATCACACCCATCTCGATGCCGGCCGGATCGCCGCCGACGAGGGTGCAGCGGCCGTGGCGTTGCACGCCCGCACCGCCTCCCAGCGTTACTCCGGCACCGCCGACTGGAACGAGATCGCTCGACTCAAGGAGCACGTCACCGGGATTCCCGTCCTGGGTAACGGCGATATTTTCTCGGCGTCCGACGCCGTCCGCATGATGGCGGAAACCGGATGCGACGGCGTCGTCGTCGGACGTGGCTGCCTCGGTCGTCCGTGGCTGTTCGCCGAGCTCAGTGCCCGCCTGAACGGGCGGCCAGAGCCGACGCCGCCGACCCTGGGTGAGGTGGCCACGATCATCGCGCGCCATGCCGAGTTGCTCGCGCAGCACCACGGTGAGGGCAAAGGCCTGCGAGAGTTGCGTAAGCACGTGTCCTGGTACCTGCGCGGCTTTCCCGCCGGCTCGGATCTTCGGGTGTCGATGGCATTGGTGTCGACCCTCGCCGAACTGGACGACCTTCTGGCGCAACTGGATCCGACCGTTCCGTTTCCCAAGGACGCCGAGGGTCCCCGCGGCCGGCAGGGCTCGCCCGGTGCAGTGTCGCTGCCCGACGGATGGCTCGACGATCCGGAGGACCTGTGTGTCCCCACCGGTGCAGATCTGATGCATTCCGGCGGCTGATCGACCCCCTCACCAGGGCCCGTCTCGCACGAAGTGGACCGCGCCGCTCGAGTCAGTACTATGGCTTGGATTGCCGAGTAGACGGCACATGCGTGTGATGGAAGGCCAGGTTCGAATTCGTGGGAGACGATCGAGAGTCGGGCCCGTCTGTGCCCGAGGGTCGCGCCCCATGGGAGCGCCCGCTGTCCTCAATCGGACGAACCGGCGCAGGCGGACGTTCCGGACAACGTCCCCCTCGGTCCGACGACCCCGCCACACCCGACCCCGCTGGTTCGGAACCCGACTCGACAGACTCCGATTCTCCACCGAAGCCGGGTGACAGCGGCCGACTCGGCAAACGCTCCCCCCGCAACGCGGACACGGTGTCGGTCGCCGAACTGGTCGACAAGATGTCTCGTTCGGGAGCCACCCGACGTGATCCCCCCGAACGGCCGGACGTCGAAGAGCCCACCGAGGTCATCTCACCGATCACCGACTCCACTCCCCCGCCGGCTCGGGCGAACCGTCCGATGCCCACCCCACCACCGCACGCTGCACCCGAACCCGTCGGAGCACCCGCCACCGACCGGCCGGCGCTGACGCGTCTGGCGATGAGCCGGGTACGGCGACGACGACGAATACGCATCATCGGCCGAAGCCTGGTCTCGATCGTCGCGATCCTCGCCGTGGCTCTCACGGGAGTGGTGTGGGGCTACCTTCGCAACACCGATCAAGGATTCCTCCAAGTCGCCGCGCTCGACCCCGATTCGACCGACGTCGTCGACGCCGCAGGCCAGTACGGAGACGAGACCTATCTGATCGTCGGCACCGATACGCGCGCCGGTGCCAGCGGGCAGGTGGGCGCAGGAACCGTCGCCGATGCCGAGGGGTCGCGCTCGGACACCGTCATGCTCGTCAACATTCCGGCCGACCGCAGCCGCGTCGTCGCCGTGTCGTTCCCACGCGACCTGGACGTGACCCGACCCGAGTGCGAGCAGTTCGACAACGTCACCAATACCTACACCGGTGAAATGTTTCCGGAGGCGTACGGCGACAAGCTGAACGCCACCTACGCCCTCGGCGGCCCGAAATGCCTGGTCAAGACCATTCAGAAGATCTCAGGACTGCGGATCGGACACTTCGTCGGCATGGACTTCGCCGGGTTCGAGTCCATGGTCGACGAGGTCGGCGGTGTCGAGGTGTGTACCGCGCAGCCTCTCGTCGACTACGAACTCGGAGACGTACTCCCCAACGCCGGTACCCAACGCATCGACGGCCGCACCGCACTGAACTACGTCCGGGCACGCAACATCGAATCGGAGGGCAACGGCGACTACGGCCGCATCAAGCGCCAGCAGCGCTTCCTGTCGTCACTGTTGCGATCGGCGTTGTCGAACAAGGTTCTTCTCGACCCGGGCAAGCTGAACGGATTCGTCAACGCGTTCACCTCCGACACCTTCGTCGAGAACGTCAAGACCCAGGACCTGGTGACGCTCGGCCGTTCGTTGCAGAACGTCGACGCCGGCGCGGTCACCTTCCTGACCATTCCCACCACCGGAACCAACGACTACGGCAACGAGATCCCCAACGAGGACGCGATCGGTGCCATCTTCCAGGCGATCATCGACGACCTGCCCCTGCCCGGCGAAGAACGGGCGGAACCGGTGACACCGGAGCCGACCCCGCCGCCCGCCGCCCCCGACGCCCCGCTGCTGGCCGTCGATCCTGGCACCGTGTCGCTACAGGTGTCCAACGCATCGGACATCGCGGGAATGGCGCAGACCGCATCCGATCAGCTGGCGACGTACGGGTTCCAGATCCTCACGGTCGGCAACTTCTACGGCTCCGCCGCTCAGACCGTCGTTCGGTACTCCCAGGATCAGGAAGCCGCTGCGGCGACGGTGGCGTCGGCGATACCCGGCGCTGCGATCGAACTGGCTCCGAGCCTGAACAACGTCGTGGAGGTGGTCCTCGGTTCCAACTACCCGGGCTACACCCAGTACCCGGCCGACGTCGGTGCGCAGATCGACCCCACCCAGGTGGAGGGAACGACCGAAAGTGCACAGTTGCCCGAGGATCTGTCGTTCACCAACGCGGCCGACGACACGTGCGCCTGACTCCATTCATTCCCCGTTAACCCTCGGGACAGAGAACTGGTCGGTGTGACCTACTAAACTGCGCTCATGCGCGTCGCCTACAACGAACAGATGAACGAGCTCGCCGATCTCCTCGGAGAAATGGCGAGCCTGGCTGGTGCGGCCATGGAAAAGGCCACGCAGTCTCTCCTCCAAGCAGACCTGGTTCTCGCCGAGCAGGTCATTTCCGAGCACGACAAGATCACCGAGCTCAGCGCGATCTGCGAGGAGAAGGCATTCACACTTCTTGCGCTGCAGGCTCCGGTCGCGGGCGATCTCCGTTCGGTGGTGGCCGGCATCCAGATCGTCGCCGATATCGACCGGATGGGCGCACTCGCACTCCACGTCGCCAAGATCACCCGTCGCAGGCACCCGAACCACGCCCTCCCCGAGGTCGTCAACGGATACTTCGCCGAGATGGGACGCCTCGCCGTGCAGATCGGTGCCTCGGCCCGCGAGGTGCTCGAGACCCGCGATCCCGAGCGTGCTGCGAAGCTGCAGGAAGAGGACGAGGCGATGGACGACCTGCACCGTCACCTCTTCACGGTGCTGATGGACCGTGAGTGGAGCCACGGCGTCGCCGCCGCAGTGGACGTGACCCTGCTGGGCCGCTTCTACGAACGCTTCGCCGATCACGCCGTCGAGGTCGGCCGCCGAGTCATCTTCCTCGTCACCGGCCAGCTTCCCGCCGACCTCCACCAGCAGAACATTCCCAGCTCGTAGCACCCACTTCGCTCGAGGTCGAGTAGCGCTGCGCGACAACGCTACTCGATCTCGAACCCAGGGCAGGCGCACAAAGAAGAACCCCCGTCGAGCTTTCGCTCGGCGGGGGTTCTCTGTGCGGTGTGCGGTTATCCGAAGCGACCGGAGATGTAGTCCTCGGTGGCCTTCTGCGTCGGATTGGAGAAGATCTTCTCGGTGTCGTCGATCTCGATCAGCTTGCCGGGCTTGCCCGTTGCCTCGAGGTTGAAGAAGCCGGTCTGATCGCTCACGCGCGCGGCCTGCTGCATGTTGTGCGTGACGATGACGATCGTGAAGTCCTGCTTGAGTTCCTGAATCAGGTCCTCGATCGCCAGTGTCGAGATGGGGTCCAGGGCCGAGCACGGCTCGTCCATCAGCAACACGTCGGGAGAGACGGCGATGGCGCGGGCGATGCACAGACGCTGCTGCTGACCACCGGAGAGTCCGCCGCCTGGCTTGTCGAGGCGATCCTTGACCTCGGTCCACAGGTTGGCACCCTTGAGCGAGCGCTCGGCGATCTCGTCGAGTTCCTTCTTGCCGCGGCCACCCTGCAGCTTCAGCCCGGCGACGACGTTGTCCTTGATGGACATGGTCGGGAACGGGTTGGGTCGCTGGAAGACCATGCCGATGGTGCGTCGCACACCGACGGGGTCGACGCCACTGCCGTAGATGTCCTCGCCGTCGAGCAGCACCGAACCTTCGACGCGAGCGCCGGGCGTGACCTCGTGCATACGGTTGAGCGAACGCAGGACGGTCGACTTACCGCAGCCGGACGGTCCGATGAACGCGGTGACGCTGCGCGGCGGGACTGCCAGAGTGACGTCGGAGACGGCATGGAACTTGCCGTAGTAGATGTTGACGTCCTTGAGATCGAGACGCTTTGCCATGTTCTGATTCCTTAGGATTCTCTGGAGTCGGGTGGGTCAGAAGTTCTTGGGCGAGAAGAACTTCGAGACCAACTTCGCGCCGATGTTGAGTATTGCGACGATCAGGATCAGCGTCAGGGCTGCTCCCCACATGCGCTCCGCGGTGAGCACGCCGGTTCCTGCTTTCTGCAGGTCGACCATCATGAGCGGCAGTGACGTCTGCGGCCCCTCGAAAATATTGAAGTTGATAGCGGTGGCCGAGCCGACCAGGATCAGCACCGGAGCCGTCTCACCCATGACTCGGGCCAGCGCCAGCATGATGCCGGTGACGATGCCGGAAAGCGCGGTGGGGATGACGATCTTGGCGATGGTCTTCCACTTCGGCACGCCCAGTGCGTAGGACGCCTCGCGCAGATCCTGCGGAACGATGCGCAGCATCTCCTCGGCCGACCGCACGATGACCGGAATCATCAGCAGCACGAGGGCGAAGGCAACGGCGACACCGGAGCGCTGGAACCCGAAGGTGGCGATCCACAGCGCGTAGATGAACAGGGCCGCGACGATCGACGGAACACCGGTGAGGATGTCGACCATGAACGTCGTGACCTTGGCCAGTTTGGTCCCTGCGCCGTACTCGACGAGGTAGATGGCGACGAAGATGCCGATCGGGATGGAGATGACGGCGCAGAACAGTCCTTGCAGGAGGGTTCCCACGATCGCGTGGTACGCACCACCGCCGGCGATGAACTGGGTGATTCCGGCCTGCGAGTTCTGCCACCAGGCCGGTGCGACCACAGCGGACAGTCCACGTGAGATCACCGTGTAGAGCACCCAGATCAGTGGTACGAGGGCGACGAGCACCGACAGGCTGACGAGAATCGTCGCCGCGAGGTTCGACGCCTTGCGCCGGGCGCTGACGCCCTGGAACGTGGGCTCCTTGACGGGCTTGTCCATGGTTGCGGTCATGGGTCAGTCCTTCTTTCCGGCGATGGCGGCGCGGGCACCGGCGTTGACGACGAAGGTCAGGACGAACAGCACCAGACCGGCGGCGATGTAGGCACCGGCCTGCAGCGGGTTGTTGAACTCGCCTGCTGCCAGCGCGATCTTGGTCGCGAATGTGGAACCGCCGTCGAACAACGTTCCGCCGAAGGTCGCCTGGGTGCTGCGAATGATGATGTAGAGCGCGATGGTCTCACCGAGTGCGCGTCCGAGACCGAGCATCGAACCGCTGACGAAGCCGGACTTGCCGAACGGAATGACCGTGGTGCGAACAACTTCCCAGCGAGTGGCTCCGAGCGCAAGGGCCGCCTCGACCTGGCCCTTGGGCGTCTGAACGAACACCTCTCGGGTCACGGCGGCAATGATCGGCAGGATCATCACGGCGAGCACGATGCCGCCGGTGAAGATGGTGCCGCCGCCTGCGATCGATACCGAGCCAGTGCTGAACAGCGGGAACCAGCTCAGCGACGAGTTCAGCCATTCGGCGAACGGGCTGATCGCCGGGGCCAGGACGTACAGGCCCCAGAGGCCGAAGACGATCGACGGGACGGCGGCGAGGAGGTCGATGACGTAGCCGAGCGGTCCGGCAACACGCTTGGGTGCGTAGTTCGTCAGGTAGATCGCGATACCGAGCGCGACGGGCATCGCCAGGATCAGAGCGAACAACGACACGGTGACGGTGACCAGAAACAGGTCGAGTACACCGAACACCATTGCCGAGGTGTTCGAGGTGTCCCACGCGCCGTTGTAGGTCAGGAAGTTGACCGTGTTGTTGGACAGTGAGGGAATCGCTCGCCAGAGCAGGAAGATGCCGACCGCAGCGATCAGGGCGATGATGAAGATGCCCGAGCCCTTGGCCAGGCCGGAGAAGATCCTGTCACCGGGACGGGTGACCGTCCCCGATGTTTTCGAGTCTGACAATTGTGGTTCTTCCGGTTCGTGGGCGGCACCTGTGGTAGGCACGGTAGCCGCTGAGGGGATGCCGGTGATCGAGTGGGTGTCGCTCATACCGCTCACTGTCTCGTGTCGATGCAGGGTGGTCCGCCTTCGGCCCGCGTCACCGCGAGCCGAAGGCGAAACCGGGTTTATCGAGGATCAGGCGATCGCTTCGATGGCGGTGACCAGGCGTTCCTTGAATGCGTCGGGCAGCGGCACGTAACCGGCCTCTTCGAGGCCCTGCTGGCCCTCGTTGGCTGCACTGAGCAGGAAGGACTTGACTGCTGCCGTGGTGTCGGCGTCGTAGCCCTTCGAGCAGACGATCTCGTAGGTCGCGAGGACCAGCGGGTAGGTGTCCGCTGCGTCGCTGGCGTAGAGGCCGTCGATGTCGATGACGAGGTCGTTGCCCTCGCCCTTGAACTTCGCGGCGTCGATTGCCTTGCCTGCGGTCTCGCTGCTCAGCTCGACCGGTCCGTTACCGAAGTCGACGGCGGCCTTGCCCAGCGACTCCTGGTCGGCGAAGCCCTTCTCGACGTAGGTGATGGCACCGGGGGTGGCGGCGACGGCCTGGGCGACGCCCGAGGATCCGTTGGCACCTTCGCCGACGCCGCCGGCCCAATCGGAGCTGTGGTTCAGCGTCCATGCCTCGGGAGCGGATGCCGCGAGGAAGCGCTGGAAGTTGTCGCTGGTGCCCGACGAGTCGGAGCGGTAGACCGGGGTGATCGCGGTCGACGGGAGCGTTGCGCCCTCGTTGAGTGCAGCGATGGCCGGGTCGTTCCAGGTGGTGATCTTGCCGGTGAAGATCTGCGCGATGACGTCGGGGTTCAGCACCAGGTTGTCGACACCGTCGACGTTGTAGGCCACTGCGACCGGGCCGAAGACCAACGGCAGGTTCCACGCCGGGTTGTTGGCGCAGCGCACGGCGGCCTGTGCGGCCTGGTCGTCCTTGATGGACGAGTCGGAACCGGCGAAGTCGACGAGGCCCGCGACGAACTGCGTGCGGCCGTTACCCGAACCACTGGTGGTGTACTCGACGGCCTTGCCTGCGCAGACGCCGGAGTAGATCGAGGTGAAGTTGGACATGGCGTTCTGCTGTGCGGACGAGCCTTCACCGGTCAACGGGGACTTGCCTTCGCACGAAGCCGAGGACTGCGATGCACCGTCCGTGGTGGCGACGTTCGCGTCGCTACCGCATGCGGCCAGCAACATGGCACTGACTGCCACTGCACTCATGAGAGCACCGTTGCGCTTGAGGTTCACCTGTTTCCTCCGAGGAATCTTGGGCCGTGATCGCGGCGCGAACTCGAGGTTCGCGCTGCGACTGTGAAGGTGCCGGCTCAGAAGAACCCTCGCACCAGGCAGCGTAGGTTGCCGCCCAGAGAGAAAGGTAAAGGCAGGTGGTAGACGTTTACCCCCGCGTGGGTGAACGGAAGATGAACACCGTGCTGGAAATGTCCGATTACGCGGTCCGCGCGTACGCGGCGTCGACGTGGTAATTCGCGAACCCGAGCTTGGTGTACGTGTGCACCGCCGCGGTGTTGTCGGCCTCGACGTACAGCATGATCTGGTCCAGTTCGCGACCGCGCAGATAATGCAGCCCGGCCAAGGTCAGTACCCGTCCGAGACCGCGACCCTGCGACTGCGGATCGATACCGACCACGTACACCTCACCGATGGCCGGGTCGTTGCCCCCAGGGAGTGGAGCCTGCGGAACGACCCGATCCTCGGCCGCGTGAACTTTCGTCCAATGGAATCCGAGCAGGTGGTCGCTGCCTTCCTCGAAGGCCAGGAAAAGACCCGCGGGATCGAACCACGGCTCGTCTCGCCGCGACGCGATGTCGCGGTCGGTCCAGCCGCCCTGCTCGGGATGCCAGGAGAACGCCGCGTTGTTCACCCTCAACAATTCGGCATCGTCCTGGTGCCCGCGATAGGTTCGCAGCGAAATACCTTGTGGTACAACCACATCGGGCAGTTCGGGCTCCGCCGCGGCCCGTCGCATCTGCAGCAGTTCCCGGGCCACCGTCAGCCCGAGCGCCCGCGCGACCGACTGTGCTGCGGGCAGATTTCCGTGCGCCCAGATCCGCGTGTCGGAGCCGAGATCGAGTGCGCTGCTGACCAATCGCCGACCTATGCCGCGACCGCGATACTCCGGATCGACCACTGCCTCGGCCATACCGTCGGCGGCGCCGACGTACCCGACGACGCGATCTCCGTCGGTGGCAACGAATCGAACGACGCCCTCACCCGCGTCGACGGCCTTGACGGCCTGCTCCGAGAGCGGCGCAGTACCGTCGACTTCGGTTGCACGCGAAAGGATCCGGTGAATCTCGTCGCTGACGCGCGAGGACGGTGCGTCGCCGTCGAGGGGGTGGACGTCGAACGCAGTATCCGAATTCATCTACGAGAGCGTACTCTCTTGCTCGAACTCGAAATCCGCATCGTCGGAATCGCCGGCCATGGCGTCCGGAGCCGTACCGCCCTTGGAGTTACGCGACGGACGCACGGCCTTGTAGCCCACGTTCCGCACCGTTCCGATCAGCGACTCGTACTCGGTGCCGAGCTTGGCGCGGAGGCGTCGAACATGGACGTCGACGGTGCGAGTGCCACCGAAGAAGTCGTAGCCCCATACTTCCTGCAGCAACTGGGCGCGGGTGAAGACGCGGCCCGCATGTTGAGCCAGGTACTTCAGCAACTCGAATTCCTTGTAGGTCAGATCGAGTGGGCGACCGCGCAACCGCGCGGTGTACGTGCCCTCGTCGATGACCAACTCACCGAGCGTGATCTTGCCCGACGTCTCGGGACTCGCAACCCCGCCGCTCCGGCCGACCAACAGACGTAGCCGAGCGTCCAGTTCCGCGGGACCTGTGCCGGGCAGCAGGATGTCGTCGAGCCCCCAGTCGGAATTGACTGCGACCAGGCCGCCTTCGGTCAGGACCGCGACCACGGGGATGGCCGAGCCGGTACTACCGAGCAGCCGACACAGACCGCGAGCAGCAGCCAGATCGGTACGTGCATCCACCAGCGCGATGTCGGCGGAACCGGCTTCGAGAAGAGAAGACACCTCGGTCGGTACCGGCCGGATGTGGTGAGCCAGCAACGCGAGAGACGGGAGTACGCCCTCCGGATTGGGATCGGAGGTCAGTAACAGGAGCTCCACTGCGTCTCCGTTCTTACCGCTGGCCGGTCCAGCCGACGCTGGAATCGAGTGATCGTCAAGGACACAGACTAGCTTGTCCGTACAACCGGTCGAAGCGGGCAGTACGCGATGCTTCGGTCACAATGGACCGGTGCGCACACTTCTCATCGGACTCGTCAGCCTGTTGGCCCTCGCGCTCGTCGTCGATTTCGGGGCCGCGGCCTACTCCGAATATCGCGTCTCGCGCGCCATCCGCGACGGCGGCGAACTCACCTCGGACCCCCAGGTGATCGTGCACGGTTTTCCGTTCCTCACCCAGGCCGCCGACGGCCGCTATCAGAACATCGAGATCCGGGCCCAGGACGTCCCGACCGAATACGTCGGCTCGACGACCATCGAAGCCAATCTGCGCGGCGTCCACATCGCCCTGTCCGACCTGATCGACAACAACGTCCGGGACATCCCGGTGGACGAGCTCGACGGCCGCGTCCGCATCGAGGCAACCGATCTCGGACGGTTCCTCGGCATCGTCGACCTGCAGGTTTCCGCACCTCCGGCCGACAGGTCCGACGGCACGGGCGGCTCCGGCGGGTCGGGCAAGACCACCGCCGGTGGCGTCGTACTGACGGGAACGGTTCCGGTGGGACCGCTGCAGACCACCGTCAGCGTGCAGGCCGACCTTCTGCTCGAAGGTGACAGTGTCGCCATCGTGGCATCGGACTTCTACTTCGGACCGGAGGGGCAGGCCGACTTCACGATTCCCGATTTCGCCAAACCCACAGTTCTCGGCCTGTTCACCAAGACCATCGAACGCCAGAGCCTGCCGTTCGGACTGCTGCCCACGGACGTCTACGCGGAGGGTTCACAGATCGTCGTCGAAGGGTCGGGAGAGAACGTGAACATCGACCTCAACGAGATCGAAAAGCCGTGACAGGGATCACAGTTCTGGTTGTCGTGACGGTCCTTGCCGTTGCTGTCGGACTGATTCTGCGTCGTCGTTCCGGTGCCGTACGCACCATCGCGTCCACCGATTCCGACGACCTTCTCCCGCTGCTCGTCGATGCGGGCGTCACCTCGGGAACTCCGACGATTCTGCACTTCTCGGCGGACTGGTGTGGTCCGTGCGCTGCCGTGCGTCGTGTGGTGCATCAGGTTCTCGCCGACCGCACCGACGCACGCGAAGTCGAACTCGACATCGATGCTCAGCCTGTTCTCGCCCGTGAACTCGGAGTGCTCTCGCTGCCGACGACCTTCGTCCTCGACGGAGAACTGCGTCGGCGTTCGAGAATTGCCGGCGTGCCGTCGGCCGCAGCCCTGCGCGAGGCTCTCGACGCGCTGTAGGGCAAGAGCTACTCAGGTGGGCGGTACGACGCGCCCCTGGTAACGGGTAGGATGCACTTCGTGTTCTCCCGCCGCGAGCTCATGCTCACCAGTCGACGCACGGTTGATCTGTGCCGACTGGGCGGTTGTTGCTGTCGCTGCTGCTGATTTCCGTCTGCCGCCACGCCCATGCGTGATGTCGGCCCGATGATCGAAATCCACATCCGAGCACCGGCGACAAGCCGTGCCCCGGCCTCGCACAGGAGTACCTCTCGATGTCGACATCCGACACCCACACCACCACGATCGACCAGGTCGACGTCCGTGGTCCGCGCTTCGCCGCGTGGATCACCACCGCAGTTCTGGTCGTCGTCCTCCTCGCGAGCACGGTCTCGGTTCCCGCAGCGGCAATCCTGCTGGGGCTCCAGGCGATCGTGTTCGGAATCGGAGCCGTCCGCGGACCCAAGCACAGTCCGTACGGCACGATCTACGCGACATTCGTCGCGCCGCGGCGCTCACCGACCACAGAACGTGAGCCGGTGGCCCCGTTGAAGTTCGCCCAACTGGTGGGCTTCGTGTTCGCCGCCGTCGGAGTCCTCGGATTCGCTCTCGGCGCTCCCGTCGTCGGCACCGTAGCGACAGGCTTCGCGCTCTTCGCGGCGTTTCTCAACGCAGCGTTCGCAGTGTGCCTGGGCTGCATGATCTACCCCCTCGCAGCTCGATTGCGCGGCAACTCGCGCACCGCAGCGTGACAACTACCCCTGATCCGACAAGAAAGACCGAAAGGAACACCATGGCTCGCTCCGACGTCCTGGTCTCTGCCGACTGGGCCGAGCAGAACCTGAACGCACCGAAGATCGTCTTCGTCGAGGTCGACGAAGACGCCAGCGCCTACGACGGCGGACATATCGAAGGTGCGGTCAAGCTCGACTGGCGCAAGGACCTGCAGGACCCGGTTCGCCGCGACTTCCTCGATCAGGAGCAGTTCTCCGGCTTGCTCTCGGCCAAGGGCATCAGCAACGACGACACCGTCGTGCTCTACGGCGGAAACAACAACTGGTTCGCCGCCTACGCCTACTGGTACTTCAAGCTGTACGGCCACAAGGACGTCAAGCTGATCGACGGCGGCCGCAAGAAGTGGGAGCTCGACGGCCGCCCGCTGTCGAAGGACGTCGTCAGCCGGGAGAACACCCAGTACCGCGCCGAGGCACCGGATCTGTCGATCCGCGCGTTCCGCGACGAGGTCATCGACGCCATCGGCAACAAGAACCTGATCGACGTGCGCTCCCCCGACGAGTTCTCCGGCAAGATCCTCGCGCCGGCACACCTCCCGCAGGAGCAGGCTCAGCAGCGTGGCCACGTCCCGTCCGCGATCAACATCCCGTGGAGCACCACCGCCAACGAGGACGGCACGTTCAAGTCCGACGAGGCACTCGAAGAGCTGTACAAGACCAAGGGCTACGACGACAGCAAGGCCACCATCGCCTACTGCCGCATCGGTGAGCGCTCGAGCCACACCTGGTTCGTGCTCAAGGAGCTCCTCGGCAAGGAAGACGTCAAGAACTACGACGGCAGCTGGGTCGAATACGGCTCCCTCGTCGGAGCACCCATCGAATTGGAGGTTCACTGATATGTGTGGAGCACCCGTGCAGGGTCAGACCATCCCCGCAGGCGTCGACGTCGAGAAGGAAACGGTCATCACCGGCCGTGTCCTCGCCGGCGACGGTGAGCCGGTAGCGGGCGCATTCGTCCGTCTCCTCGACGGCACCGGCGAATTCACCGCCGAGGTCGTCGCGTCGGGAACCGGCGATTTCCGCTTCTTTGCTGCCCCCGGACAATGGACGCTGCGGGCGTTGTCCGCATCGGGCAACGGCGACACCGTCATCACGCCCGAGGGCGCGGGCGTGCACTCGGCCGACGTCACCGTCGGGGTCTGAGTCACCGAACCGATCACATAGAAGAACCCCGCACCTGGCAACCAGGTGCGGGGTTCTTTTCGTTGCTCTAGCCGACCGCTCGCGCCGGCTCGGGGACCGTGGAGTACTGCGGCGGGAACATGCCGGGAGGTACCGGGATGCCCTGGGATTCGAGGAAGGCTCCGAGGTCGCTGACGCGAGTCTGCGTCCCCGGCTCCGGCAGCACCCGGGATTCCTGGGCGGGCGCGGGCGTCTCGGGTGCCTGGGTCTGGGGTGCCTGGGTCTGGGGTGCCTGGGTCTGGGGTGCCTGGGTCTCGGGGGTGGCCGGGTCGACCGCGGGAGGCGCGTTCTTCTTCTCGCGTTCGGTTCGGGCGAGATCGGTCACCCACGCGACCATCTTTTCGCTTTCCCACTCGACCCCGTCGTTGGGGTCGTTGTACCAGTAGGACAGGTGCTGCAGAAAGCCGATCGCCAAGTAGGGGCCGAGCACGACGTCGACGATGCCCTTGTTGTTCTCCACCAGGCCCTCGCCCTCGGCGCGCAACTTCGCCTTCACCGTCTCGGCACCCGGACCGAGAGCCCAGTTGAGATCGGCAAGTAGTTGATCGGGCGACAGCGCTGCTGCAGCCTTCGCATCGTCCACCTGATACTGCCGGTCGGAGACTTTGACGAGAACCTGCAGGAGCGTCTCGTCCGACTCGAGCCACGACTTGTTCGTGGCGATATCGATGATCGCGCGGGTGGCAATGGAGGCGACCGTCCGACCGAAGTCGGAGACGGTCTGCACCGGGTTGAGCAGCGTCAACCGCATCTGACCGAGTACACCGAGCGCCAGCTGCAGCAGTTCGATCTTGTCCGGCGAGTCGCAGGCGAGATCGTAGGGACGACACGACCAGGTGACCTTGTCCGTCATCGACCCGTAGTCCCGCGGCGCCTGGTCCATGAAGCCGCCGAGCGACTGGCCCACCTCGTCACCGAAGTTCGGCACGCCGGCCGGGCGGTAGGGCGACCCCACCATGACGACACCGACGACGTCGTCGGACGTGACGAGAGCGTTGGGGTCACGGTGGCCGAGTTCCATCGTCACGCGATCGAGAATTTCGCCGCCGACGCTGTACCCGAGCAGCGCGAACTTGGTCTTCTCACCGCACTTGGTCTTGTACTCGTCCATCAACCGATTGGTCGACGCGATGCCGTCGGCGATCGACTGCTGGTAGGTCGGCACGTTGTCGAGTACGTCGAAACCGTAGGTGGAGGAATACGGGACGTAGAGCCAGCCGACGGTGCCGGGGCTGTCCGCGTTCGCCTCACCGACCGGAACGGTGACGTTGCCGACCCAGTTCGACGCGATCGTCTGCGCTTCTTCGTTGAGCGGATTGCGATCGGAGTCCGAGTCGGTGGCTCCGGACACCGCCAACAGCAGTACATCCGGGCAGTCCTGCGCGTAGTTGTTCGGATCGATGTTCGGGCCCCGAGACGAACCGAAGTCGGCCGAACCCGAATCTGCCGAACCCGAATCGGACGATCCCGAGTCGGGCGCGGCCAGCGCAGCAGCGGGAGCTGCAAGGGCCAACGCCAAGGTGACAACCGCCGACCGAACCAATACGGAACCGAACGACGATGTCAGAACACGCTTACGACGCAGCATTTCTGCAGAGACCTCCCCAGCCTTACAAGACAACAGCCTTTTCGACACAGATAGTGAATTCGTCGGCGCTCTCGAAGTCGAGAGCCCGACGCCCCCGGGAAGAAGGTACCTGTTCGCGTCGGTTTCGCCATCACTGCAAGTGATCCAGGGCACTGTGGGCCGCAAAAATGGTGGTGTGTCACCAATGCCACAGCGCGGAAACGGACCGTTGTCATCGACCGGTCTCGCCGCGGGTTAAACTCGGTTCCGTGGTCATCTTCTTCGAGGTATTGCTGGCGCTTGCGGCAGTAGCCATCATCGCGTTCTCGCTCTATGTCGTCTACCGACTGGTCAACGACGAGTCGTGACGGAACCGGGCGCGGGCAACCCCGACAGCATCGACGACGGAGTGGGCACCCCTATCACCAGCGGTGACCAAGCCATTTCGGCTGCCGAGCAGAAGTTCGCCGAGGCGTCGGCGCGCAACATCCCGGTGCTGCCCGACATCCCTCACCCGGACGACACCGCAAACCTGCGGCTCGGCCCCGATCTGCACCCGTCGATGCTGGCGCTGCTGCCACTCGTCGGCGTGTGGCGCGGTCAGGGCGAGGGGCACGATCCCGAAACGGACACCGACTATCCCTTCGGTCAGCAGATCGTCGTCTCCCACGACGGCGGCAGCTACCTCAGCTGGGAATCGCGCTCCTGGAGACTCGATTCCGACGGTAATTACGCGCACCCCGACCTTCGGGAGACCGGGTTCTGGCGCATCAGCGGCGGCGACGGAGTCAAGGGGTCCAAGGACGAAGAAGTCGTCGAGCTGCTGCTGACACACAGCACCGGCGTCGTCGAACTGTATTACGGTCACGCCCTGACTCAGTCGTCCTGGGAACTTGCCACCGACGTCGTCATCCGCAGCACCTCGGGCGCACTGGTGGGCGGAGCTCGCCGCCTGTACGGAATCGTCGAGGGCGGGGATCTGGCGTACGTCGAGGAACGTGTCGTCGCCGACGGCCCGCTCGCACCGCGTCTGTCGGCCCGCCTCACCCGCTACATCGGCTGACGCAGAATCTTTTTCGGATCTCGGGGGCCGTTCGCATGCGAACGGCCCCCGAGCCATACCTGTTGTCAGGTCCCGACCGGACAGGTCGGGGGCTCGGGGGCCGGGTAGCTGCCTGGGATTCGCCTGCCGCTCGCGCGGTCTTCGCAGTGAATCCGTCAGCGATTGCGGCTAGCTGACAGCCACCTCACGCGTCCTAGAGTTCATCAACTTCAGACCACCTCCTCTCTCGTGTACTCCCAACGTACGCCCGCGATCGGGAGTCGGCAAAGGGTTTTTTCGCAGTCCTGTCTCCGAGGTCGATCACCTGGTCGGCGTCGGTGTTCTCGGGCAATTGGTGAGTGACGACGACCACCGTTCGCTCGGCACCGAACAGCCCGTCGTCGGTGGTGAGCAGCTCGCGCAGAATCCGTTCGCCGGAGATTCTGTCGAGATGTTCGGTCGGCTCGTCCAACAGCACGACGGGCGCGGTGCTCAGCAGTGCGCGTGCGAGAAGGAGTCGACGACGCTCGCCACCCGAGACCGCCTGCGCCCCACCGATCAGTGTCGTGTGAACGCCCTGGGGCAACGCGTCGAGCCACGGTCCGAGACCCACTCGTCGCAATGCCTGCGTTGCCTGGTCTTCGTCCACGTCGCCCCGCACCACTCGCAGGTTCTCCAGAATCGAGGTATCGAACAGGTGCGCGTCTTCGGCGAACAGCGCTGCATCCGAGCCGAATTCGACGGCGAGCGCCCGAAGCATCGTCGTCTTTCCCGATCCACTGGGCCCGATGATTGCGCTCCGCGCATGTGCGCGGAAGTTCGTAGCAGGGGTCGGGCAGGAGTGGAGCCCGCGGAACGACCCGTTCAGGCTGCCACTCACATGGGGCGGCGCCGCATCGAGCATGGTCATGATTCGGGTGGCCGCGATTCGGCCGCGCATCAGTGCGATTGCCGCTGCGGGCAGAGCTGCGGTCGCCTCGAACGCGGCTAGTGGAACCAACACGATGATCGCGAGCGCCATCGGCGTCATGCCGCCCGCCGTGCCTCCGTCCGGGCCGTACAGCCCGATGCCGATCAGCGACGACCCGATCACCGACGCTCCGATCGCCAGTGGCTGTGCGGCATCGGCGAGTGCCGACGGACGCGCCGCGCGATCTCGCGCAACCACCGAGTCGTGTGCTGCGCCCTCGGCTTCGGCGAGTGTCGCGTCCAGACGACGGGCGACTCGCAGTTCCGCTGCATGGTCGAGTGCACGGACCGCTGTCTCGGCGAAGCGCACGTCGGCTTCGGCACCGGCTTCCTCGGCGATCCTCGCCGACCGGGCCGCGAGTATCGGTGCACCCACGCCGGCGATCAGCAATGCCACCGCCAGAATCGATGCGGCGGCAGGTGCGATTCCCGCGAGCAGGCCCACGGCCGCGAGCATCATCAGCACGCTCACACAGATGGGAACGACGGCCCGGATGACGACGTCACCGAGAACGTCCACGTCCGCACCGGTGCGCGCCAGAACGTCACCCCGTCGCAGTGCGACCGCGCCGTTCCCGTTCGCCAATCTCTCGTAGATTCTCGTGCGGGCCGCCGTCGTTCCGCGCAGCGCCACATCATGGGTGGTCAAGCGTTCGAGATACCGAAACACCCCGCGCGAGATACCCAGTGCCCGAACGGCTACGACGGCAACCGAGAGGTCCAGCACCGGTGGCATCTGCCACGCCCGGGTGATCAACCACGCCGACAGCGCCGCCAGGGCGAGTGCACTGCCCAGCGTCGCTACTCCCGCCAACACGGCCAGTACGACTCTGCGCGGAGAAAGCTCGAACAGCGCCAGCGCTCGTCGCAGATCAGACATGCTCGAACTCCCGCTTCGTGGTCGAGTCGCTGCGCACCTCGACGATGCGGTCGGCGGCATGCAGCACCGAACGCCGATGACCGACCATCACCACAGTGACGCCGCGGTCGGCGGAATCTCGAACCGCCTGCAGCACAGTCGCTTCACTCACCGGATCCAGGTGTGCCGTCGGCTCGTCCAACAGCATCACCGGAGCATCGGACACGAAGGTACGTGTCAGTGCGAGACGCTGTAGCTCGCCGAGCGAAAGCCCCACCCCACCCTGCCCGACGCGGGTGTCCCAGCCCTCGGGGTGTTCTCGAAGCACCTCGTCGAATCCGGCTGAGCGGCAGGCGAGTTCCAGTGCAGCCGAGTCGGGGATTCCGTGCAGGGTCACGTTGTCGTAGAGCGTGCCCGGCACCAACACCGGCCGCTGCGGGAGCCAGGCCACCTGCGCCCACCACTGTTCGAGATCGAGTTCGGCGATCGGCACTCCCCCGACGCTCACCGCGCCGGTCGACGGCGGAGTCAGGCCCAGGATCGCGTGCAGCGCAGTCGTTTTACCTGCGCCGTTCGGTCCGGTCAGGACCGTGACGGTGCCTGCCCGGCACAGCGCACTCAGCTCCGCTGGTGCCGCTCCGTCCCGACTCGCAACGCCGAGCCCGTCCAGCTCGATGTCGACCGCTGTCGCGTCGACGGTGCGGCCACCGGTCGGCCGCGCTGTTCGCCGGTCCAACACCCGGAATGCACGATCGGCTGCCTCGACGCCGTCCTCGGCCGCATGAAACTGGGTGCCGACCGCGCGCAGTGGAAAGTACACCTCGGGCGCGAGGACGAGCGCGATGATGCCGGCTTCGAGTGTCATCTCGCCGAACACCAGACGCAGCCCGATGCCGACGGCAACCAGCGCTACACACAGCGTCGCGAGCAACTCGAGCACCATCGACGACAGGAACGCAATCTTCAGTGCGCGCATGGTCGTTCGACGGTGGGCGTCGCCCAGTGCACGAACGCGAGCGGCCGGTCCGTGCTCGCGCCCGAGCGCGCGCAGAGTCGGCAAGCCTGCCAACAGATCGAGCAGTTGCGCAGACAACCTGGTCATCGTGGTGAGCGTGGCGGCCGCCCGGCCCTTGGTCAGCAAGCCGATCAAGATCATGAAGACGGGGATGAGCGGCAGGGTCACGGCGATGATGGCGGCCGACGTCAGATCCTGTGTGAGGATGACGATCAGGACCAACGGGGTGACGATGACGGCCAGCACCAGCGCCGGCAGATAGCCGGTGAGGTACGCCCGTAGTCCGCCGATGGCGCGGGTCACGACGACGGCCAGTTCCTCGCGCTCGGCGTCGAGCTCGCGAGGCTCGAAACGCGTTGCCGTCGTGAGTACTTCGATCTCCAGCTCGGCGACGACCCGCGACGCCGACCGGTGTGCGTAACGAGACTGGGCTCCGGTCGCGAGCACCCGAACCACTGTTGCACCGGCCAGGACGACCAGTTCCGTCGTCCATGCGGACAACGATCTGGCCGACGGGTCGGTGATGACGCCGGCCAGCACGCGTCCGATTGCCAGTGCACTCACGATGATGCACAGGGTGACCACGGTCGACAGCGCGACCGTGACGAGCACGTAGCCGCGGGCGGAGCGCGAGTACTTCCACAGTCGCGGATCGACCGGGCCCTTCGGCCGTGTCCGCGAAGTGGTGGGTGCGGTCACGACTTCACCGACAGCCCGATCGAGTCGGGGATCTGGGCGCTCGAAATACGTTGCCGGAAAACCCAGTACGTCCACGCCTGGTAGCCGAGGACGACGGGTGCCGCGAAGGCTGCAGCCCACGTCATCACCGTCAACGTGTACGGGCTGGACGACGCGTTGGCGATGGTGAGATCGAAGGCGGCGTCGGTGCTGGACGGCATCACGTTGGGGAACAGGGACGCGAACAGCAGCACGACGACGGCGACGATGGCAATGCAGGTGAAGACGAAGGCCCAGCCTTCACGTACCTTCGCCGTCAGCGCGACGACGAGCAGCAGGGCCACTGCTGCCACCGCGACGAGTACCCACGTCCAGGTTTTCCCGTACGCGAGTTGGGTCCACAGCGCGAAGGCTCCACCGACGAGCACTGCCGGAACCGACAGCCACGCTGCCATTTTCACCGAGTTCTCGTGGACGTCGCCGGAGGTCTTGAGCGCGATGAACACGGCACCGTGCAGTGCGAACACCACGGCCATCGTTACTCCGCCGAGTAGTGCGTACGGGTTGAGGAGGTCGAAGAACCCTGCGGTGACCTTCTTGTTCTCGTCGATCGCGACTCCGCGGACGATGTTGGCGAACGCGACGCCCCACAGCACCGCCGGAACCCACGAGCCGATGCCGATGCCGATGTCGCAGCGACGACGCCACACCGGGTCGTCGATCTTGCCGCGCCATTCGATGGCGCAGATGCGCAGGATGAGCGCCACCAGGATCAACAGCAACGGCAGGTAGAAGCCCGAGAACAACGTGGCGTACCACTCGGGAAACGCCGCGAACAGGGCACCGCCTGCAGTGATGAGCCAGACTTCGTTGCCGTCCCAGACCGGGCCGATGGTGTTGAGAACTGCGCGACGACGCTTCTCCCCCGTCACGGGGTCGGGGTGCCTACCCAGAATGGGCATGAGCATGCCGACGCCGAAGTCGAAGCCTTCGAGCACGAAGTAGCCGACGAAGAAGAAAGCGATGATGAAGAACCAGAATTCGGGCAGTGACATTGCTATCCCCTAGTACGCGAACGAGAGCTGCTTGGGCTCATCGTCTTCCGATTCCGGTGGGTCGACGTGCGGATGCGCGTCGTGGTCGAGAGGTCCTTCGATGACGTAGCGCCGAAGCAGGTAGAACCAGACACCTCCGAGAGCGGCGTACAGCAGTGTGAACGTCACCAGCGAGGCGACGACGAGGCCGACGGGATGGTCGGAGACGCCCTGGTCGACGGTGAGCCGGATCTGATCGACTCCCGAGAGGTTGGGCGCGACAACCCATGGCTGACGCCCCATTTCGGTGAAGATCCAGCCGGCACTGTTGGCCAGGAACGGCGTCGGAATGGCCAGCAGCGACAGCCACGAGAACCATTTCTGGTCGGGAATCCGGCCACCTCGGGTGACCCACAGTCCCGCGACAGCGAGCAGGGCGGAGCCTGCGGCCAGACCGATCATCATCCGGAACGCCCAGTAGGTGACGAACAGGTTGGGCTTGTAGTTGCCCGGTCCGAACTGCTGCTCGTACTGATCCTGTAGTTGGTTGACGCCCTGCACGGTGGCACCGAAGTCGTTCTCCGCCAGGAACGACGTGAGACCGGGGATCGCGATGAGGTGCACCACGGATTCGCAGTTGTTGTGGGTACCCACGGTCAGGAGCGAGAAGCTGGCTCCGGTTTCGGTGTCGCACAACGATTCTGCGGAGGCCATCTTCATCGGCTGCTGCTCGAACATGAGCTTGCCCTGAATGTCTCCGGTGATGGCGAGCGCCCCACCCGCAACGATCATGACGATGAACGACATGCGCGCTGCCGATCGGAACATCTGGCGCGAGTCGGTGGCCGGGACCGCAGCTATCTCGATCTCGGCCTTCTTCTTGCGCGCCTCGCGGACCATCCACCATCCGGAGATGCCAGCGACGAAGGTTGCGGCGGTGAGGAATGCACCTGCTACCGCGTGCGGGAAGGCCGCCAGCGCAGTGTTGTTGGTGAGCAGGGCCCAGATATCGGTCAGCTCGGCGCGGCCGGTTTCTTCGTTGTAGATCGCGCCGACGGGATGCTGCATCCAGGAGTTGGCTGCGATGATGAAGAAGGCCGAGGCGTTGACGCCGATGGCGACGAGCCAAATGGTAGCCAGGTGAACGAGTTTGGGTAGTCTGCTCCATCCGAAGATCCACAGACCGAGGAACGTGGACTCGAGGAAGAACGCGACCAGCCCTTCGAGTGCGAGGGGTGCACCGAACACGTCACCGACGAATCGTGAGTATTCGCTCCAGTTCATTCCGAACTGGAACTCCTGCACGATTCCCGTTGCGACGCCGAGTGCGAAGTTGATGAGGAACAGCTTGCCGAAGAACTTGGTCAGTCGATACCAGGAATCCTTGCCGGTGATCACCCACATGGTCTGCATGGCCGCCACCATCGGCGCGAGGCCGATGGTGAGGGGTACGAGAATGAAGTGATAAACGGTGGTGATACCGAACTGCCACCGCGAGACATCCAACGCGTCCATCGATACTCCGAACTCTTCCACCCGAGCTGTGACGGGCAACACCGCAGGTCAGGGCATTGGCCCGCGACTGATTCGAATGTACTACTACGAGTAGTAGTAGGGAAGAGTCTTTCGACAGGGCCATTGGGCCCTCAGAGAATCCGGACGGTCTCCACCGCGAGATCGACCATCTCGGGCACCTCGTCCGCGCGGCTGGGCCGACCCAGAACGACGCCGTTCATCGATGTCACCCGCGCCGCGAGCGTGACGCTCGAAACCAGCCAAACACCGTCCGCTGCAATGAGATCCGCTGGATACAGATGTCCGTGCTCGCACGTCCAGCCGGCCGCCTCGGCCACCGAGAACAGGGCGGCAACAGTGGTGCCCGCCAGGATGCCCTGCTCGACCGACGGTGTGACGAGAGTCTTACCGCGCGCCACCACCACCGTCGACCGGGGTCCCTCCAGCACTCTGCCCTCACTGCTGAGGTAGATCACGTCGTCCACGCCCTGGCGGGCGGCGTGGCGCAGCGCGGCCATGTTGGTCGCGTACGACAACGTCTTCGCGCCTGCCAGCTGCCACGGCGCACCGGCGGAGAAGTCCACCGAGTAGCCCCGATCGAGCGTCATCACCGACACCCCGTTCTCCCGGGCGTTGCGCACTCGACCCGGCAGTGGCCCCAGCGTCACGAACGCCGTCGGATCGCCGCCGCCCTCACGACCACGGCTCAGCACCAACCGCAGAACGCCCTCGTCCGTGGAGTTCTCCGTCCACAGGCCGACCGACTGCTCGATCACTGCGCGCCAGGCATCCGGATCGGGGACGGGAAGATCCAGGGCCGCCGCCGACACGGCCAGACGCGCCAGGTGCAGCTCGACGCCGCAGGCCGAGCCGTCACGCACCAGCAGCGTCTCGAACGCGCCGTCACCACGCACGGCAGCCAGATCGTCGGCGAACAGCAACGGCCGATCCGCGTCGTGCACTCGGCCGTCCAACGTCACCACTACCGACTCCGACATGCCGCCACCCTAAAGGCTGTGGCCGGGTGCTCCTACTATGGAGTGGTGTCCGATCCTGTGACGATCACCCCGAGTCCTCTTCTCACTCTCCCCGGCGCAGTGCCCTCTCCCGACGACAGCGTCGATGCCGGCGTCGCCTGGCACTACGGCAATCCGTTCGGCGAACAACGCAGTGCCGTCAGCGCAGCCGCCGTCATCGATCGATCCCACCGATTCGTGCTTGCCATCAGCGGCGACGAGCGCTCGAGCTGGCTGAACACGATCTCGAGCCAACTCGTGTCGGATCTGCCCGACGGCAGCTCGGCCGAAAACCTGAGCCTGGACGTCAACGGCCGCATCGAGCATCACTTCGTTCAGACCGATCTGGGCGGGGTCACCTACATCGACACCGAACGTGCACAGGGACCGGATCTGCTGTCGTTCCTGAAGAAGATGGTCTTCTGGGCCAAGGCCGAACCCAGAGAGGCCGACGAACTCGTCGTTCTCTCCGTCCTCGGATCCGACGCGGCGTCGATCCTCGACAAGGCAGGCCTCCCCGTTCCGAGCGAGATCTACGGCGCGTCGGCAGTGGACGGCGGCGGCTTCGTCCGGCGGATGCCCTGGCCGGGTCCGAACTCGTACGACGTCGTCGTCCCCCGAGCAGGCCTGAGCGACTGGTTCCTTCGCCTCCGTGACGCCGGTGCTGCCCCGGCCGGAACGTGGGCGTACGAGGCGTTGCGGGTGGAATCGGTGCGACCGCGGGTGGGCGTGGACACCGACGAGAAGACCATTCCGCACGAGGTCCGATGGATCGGCAGTGCAGCCGAGTTCGGCGCGGTTCATCTGGAGAAGGGCTGCTATCGCGGGCAGGAGACCGTCTCGCGGGTGCACAACCTCGGTCGACCGCCGCGTCACCTGGTACTCCTGCATCTCGACGGTTCCGCCGACGGACGGCCCGTGACCGGCGACCCCGTCACCGCCGGTGGCCGCGCGGTGGGGCGTCTGGGGACCGTTGTCGACCACTTCGAGCTCGGGCCCGTTGCCCTCGCGCTGGTCAAGAGAACGATTCCGGTGGACACCGCCCTGGAGGCGGGTCCGTGTGCGGCGTCGATCGACCCCGATTCCATCCCCTCGTACGACGACGTGCAGGCCGGCCGCGCGGCCGTCGATCGCCTTCGCGGCCGGTGACCGGGACCGTCTCGGCGGTCTGCGTGGTGCATGCCGACGTCCCGTTCGGGCGGCGCGGCGTCGTCGACAGCGGCATCGACAAGCGCCCCGTGCACGGCCCGGTGGATGTGCACGAGCTCGGCATCGGCGGGGACCACTGTTCCGACACCAAGTTCCACGGTGGTCTCGATCAAGCCGTGTACGCCTACGACGAGGCAGAGGCCCGGTACTGGGCCGATCAGCTGGGTGCGCCCGTCGAGCCAGGACGGTTCGGCGAGAATCTGCGGACCAGCGGCGTCCCGGTGACCGACGCGGTGATCGGGACGCGGTGGCGCATCGGCACGGTGACACTGGAGGCAACCATCGCACGCAAGCCCTGCGGCACGTTCGCGCGGTGGATGGGCGAGCCGGGGTGGGTTCGCCGATTCACTGCCCGGGGAGATGTGGGCGCTTACTTCCGAGTGCTCGAGCCCGGGGTCTTCGCCGCCGGTGATTCGGTGACGGTCGAATCGGTTCCACGGCACGCGGTGACGGTGCGGATGCTCTTCGAGGGGCGGGACGCCGCGGCGATGCAGACTCTTCTGGACGAGCCCGGATTGGCACCGAAGGTGTACCGCGACGCGGCGGCGGCGCTGAAATCGTCGCGGAGGCCATGACGCGCAGCACTACTGTTTTCGTGTCGTAGCGCGAAGATAGTTCGCCTGAGCACGGATATGCGCAGGTACAGGCAGCGCGGACCCCTGCCCCGGGCGTGTCGCGCCGCCGGGCCCGGCATCGACACGTGGTGCCGTATGCGCATCGCGGCGATTCGCGCGCTAGAGTGTGTGCCAGGAAGAAATACCAACTCTAACGGGGCCGCCAAATTTCCCCAGGCCGCCCCGCAAGTCCGCGAGGGGGCACCGCCATGGGCCGAGGCAGGGCTAAGGCAAAGCAGACAAAGGTCGCTCGTGAGCTCAAGTACAGCTCGCCGACAACGGACTTGGAGAGTCTGCAAAGAGAGCTCTCCGGTGGTTCGTCCAACTCCCATCGTGGCGGCATCCACTCTGACTCGGATGTGCATTCCCGAGTCGAGGAAGACGAGTACGAGGACTGGCGACGCTAGAAACTGTGCATTGAACGACTGAGGGGGAGCCGCACCGCGGCTCCCCCTCACTTGTTCGTCGTGTGACCGGCCGGTCAGAACCTCGGGTGGTTACCCAGCAGCAGCGCGCGCTCGTCGGCGACGTCCTTGCCCGCAGCCTTCTTGACCGTGCCGAGCGTCCAGCAGTCGATGTGCCGTGCAGTCAGTACTGCCAGAGCACGATCGACGTCCTCGGGGGCGACGATCGCGACCATGCCGACACCCATGTTGAACGTCTGCTCCATCTCGGCCCGCTCGACGCGTCCGCGCTGCGCGATGAGGGAAAAGATCGGGGCCGGGCTCCACGTGGTCCGATCGAGTTCGGCCACGAGACCCTCGGGCATGACGCGCGAGAGGTTGTTGGCGAGTCCGCCGCCCGTCACGTGGCAGAACGTGCGCACGTCGGTCTCGGCCGCGAGTGCGAGGCAGTCCTTGGCGTAGATCTTCGTCGGCTCGAGCAGTTCCTCGCCGAGTGTGCGGCCGAACTCCTCGACGTGTCCGCCGAGATCCATGTGGTTGATCTCGAGCAGCACCTTGCGAGCGAGCGAGTAGCCGTTGGAATGCAGACCGGACGATCCCATGCCGATGACGACGTCGCCGGGACGCACGCGCTCGGGTCCGAGGATCGAGTCCGCCTCCACGACGCCGATGCCGGTGGCAGAAAGGTCGTAGTCACCGTCGGCCATCAGCCCCGGGTGTTCGGCCGTCTCGCCGCCGAGCAAGGCACAACCGGCGATGATGCAGCCCTCGGCGATGCCCTTGACCAGTTCCGCGACCTGCTCGGGAACGACACGGCCGACGGCGATGTAGTCCTGCAGGAACAGCGGCTCGGCTCCGCACACGACCAGATCGTCGACGACCATGGCCACGAGGTCGAGACCCAGGGTGTCGTGCTTGCCGAGGGCCTGGGCGACGGCGACCTTCGTGCCGACTCCGTCGGTCGAGGCAGCCAGGACCGGCTCGCGGTAGTCGCCCTTGAGCGCGAACAGACCGGCGAAACCACCGAGACCGCCCATGACCTCGGGCCTGCTGGCCTTCTTGGCGAGTGGCGCGAACAGTTGAACTGCTCGGTCTCCTGCGGCGATATCGACCCCGGCCGCCGCGTAGGAGGCACCGCCCGAGTGAGTTGCGCTCGTGGGTTGGGATTCCTCGGTCATTCGGCTCCAGCCTGTGTACTCGTTCATGTCAGCGCCCCCAAGCACGCGAACCGTGCGTAGCGGCGCAGATAGCGCCCTAACGGTACCGGAGTGCCCGCTGGCGGGAAGAATTTACGTGCGCAGCCGCTTGCCCGGGATGGCGGCCAACAGCTTCTTCGTGTACTCCTCCTCCGGCGAGCGCAGAATCTTCCACGGCGTGCCCTGCTCGACGACCTGGCCGCCCCGCAGCACCACCACCCGATGTGCGACGCGATCGACCACCGCCAGATCGTGGCTGATGAACAGGCAGGCGAAACCGAACTCCCGCTGCAGCGCCTCGAACAGGTCGAGCACGGCCGCCTGGACCGAGACGTCGAGTGCACTGGTCGGCTCGTCCGCGACCACCAGATCCGGTCCCAGCACCAGTGCCCGCGCCAGGCTGACGCGTTGCCGTTGCCCACCGGACAGCTCGTGCGGGTAACGCTTGTCGGTGCCGGACGGTAGTTGCACGGCGTCGAGCAGCTCGGTGGTCCTGGCCGCGATCGCATCCTTGGAGCCGTACTTGTGCACGATCATCGGCTCGGCGATGCACTGTCCGACGGTGAGCCGCGGGTTCAGCGACGCCGACGGGTCTTGGAAGACGAAGCCGAATCGCTTGCGCAAGGGCTTGAGCTTGCGCTCGCTCACGCCGGCGATGTTCTGTCCCATCACCGTCACGCTGCCGCTGGTCGGCTTCTGGAGCGCTGCAACGCACCTGCCGATCGTCGACTTACCCGAGCCCGATTCGCCCACCAGACCGAGGGTTTCGCCGCGGTGGATGGTCAGCGAGACGTCGTCGACCGCTCGGAATGCCGAGG
Organism: Rhodococcus sp. NKCM2511; assembly: GCF_014905595.1. Lineage (NCBI taxonomy): Bacteria > Bacillati > Actinomycetota > Actinomycetes > Mycobacteriales > Nocardiaceae > Rhodococcus > Rhodococcus sp. NKCM2511. The sequence continues at coordinate 1,787,532 of NZ_BNHJ02000001.1, forward strand.
AGCCGACCCCACCGGAGAACTGCACCACCAGCTGCGAGACCTCGAGTACCGGCTCGCCCGACGTGTCGACGGTCTTGTCCGACTCCACTGCAGCAAGGGTCGGCACCGCGGCCAGCAGCTTTTTGGTGTACTCGTCTTCGGGGGCGTCGAACAGCTGTGCCACCGGCGCTTCCTCGACGACTCGGCCGTTCTGCATGACGACGACGCGGTCCGCCAGATCGGACACGACGCCCATGCTGTGGGTGATCAGCACGATGGCGCAGCCCAACCGATCCTTGAGATCGCGGAGCAGTTCGAGGATCTCGGCCTGCACAGTGACGTCGAGGGCGGTGGTCGGCTCGTCGGCGATGATGACTTTCGCCTCACACGAGATGGCGATCGCGATCATGACGCGTTGCTTCTGGCCACCGGAGAGCTCGTGTGGGTAGTACGAGAAGCGCTGCTCGGGATTGGGCAGACCCACCATCGTCAGCAACTCGACGGCCCGGGCCTTGGCATCCTTTGCCGACATCCGTCTACCGTCGTCAGGAGTGTGGGCCCGGAGTGCTTCGACGATCTGATACCCGATGGTGAACAGCGGATCGAGAGCGCTGCCCGGCTCCTGGAACACCATCGAAATCTTGTTGCCGCGCAACTGCGCCCACGCCTTGTTGCTCAGCGTGGTGACGTCCTGCCCGCCGAGAACCACGTGTCCTTCGACCCGCGCGGTATCGGGCAGCAACCCGATGGCGGAGCGGACACTGACGGACTTACCCGACCCCGACTCCCCCACCACAGCGAGAACTTCACCGGGAAAGACCTCGAACGAGACCTCGGTGACGGCATCGACTTCGCCGGCATCGGTGACGAACGAAACGGACAACGACTGCACCGACAATGCGAACTCGCGTTCAGTCACGACACTCGATGTCATACCTTCACCGCCTTCTTGAACTTCTTGCGGGTCCGCAGCAGCGGATTGAGTGTCTCGCTTGCACTTTCACCGACCATGGTCAGACCGAGGACTACCAGCACGATGCCCAGGCCCGGGAACACCGACGTCCACCAGATGCCGTTGGAGATGTCCGGTAGGGCCTTGTTGATGTCGTATCCCCACTCCGAGGCGGAGGTCGGCTCGATCCCGAACCCGAGGAAGCCGAGCCCGGCGAGGGTGAGGATGGCCTCGGCTCCGTTGAGCGTGATGATGACCGGCAGTGTCTGCACCACGTTGGCGAGTATGTGCCGGAACAGAATTCGCGGTGTACCGGCTCCGGTCACCCGCGCGGCGTCGACGTACGGTTCGGTCTTGACGGCGACCGTCGCGTTGCGGACCACCCGGAAGTACTGGGGCACGAAGATCGCCGTGATGGCGATGGCCGCGGAGGCGATACCGCCGAAACTCGACGACTGACCGCCTGCCACGACGATCGAGATGACCACGGCGAGAAGCAGAGACGGGAATGCGTACATCGCGTCCATGAACAGCACGAGCACCCGGTCGAACCAGCGGCCGATGTAGCCCGAGGCCAGACCGAGGGGAACGCCGATGATCAGGGACAGCACCAGCGACGAGGCGATGACCATCAATGCGGTTCTGGCACCGTAGATCACCCGCGAGAACACGTCCTCACCGCGAACCGAGGTACCGAACCAGTGATCCGCGGACGGCGCGGCTTGGCGGGCGAAATCCGCACCGGCGTCACTGGTCTGCGAGAAACCGTACGGCGCGAGAATCGGCGCGAACAGCGCCGCGATCACGAACCCCACCATCAGCGCCAACCCGACGATGAGCGTGACCCGCTGCAATCCCGAGGTGGACTTCACGAACGCGACGCCGGGGAACCCTCTGCGGTGCGGACGGGTGGGAGGAACGTCGGACAGCACGACTTCGGTGCTCATCAGAACCTCACTCTCGGGTCGATGAGGGCGACGATCGCGTCGGTGACGAAGCTGACGACGGCGACCACCACGGCCAGGAACGTCACGATGCCTTGCACGGCAACGAAATCGCGGGCCTGCAGATAACGGGCGAGTTCGTAGCCCAGTCCTTGCCACTCGAAGGTCGTCTCGGTGAGTACGGCACCGCCGAGGAGGACGGCGATCTGCAGTCCGATGACGGTGACGATGGGAATCATGGCGTTGCGGAACGCATGTCGCCTCGTCACCGTGCCCTCGCTCAACCCGCGTGCGCGGGCGGCGTCGACGAACGGCGCCTGCAACATCTGAATCAGGTTGACTCGCACCAATCGCAGGAACACACCGGCCGTCAGCAGGCCGAGCGCAAGAGCGGGCAGAACCGCGTGCTCGAGCACGTCGACGGTGTAACCGGTGTCGCCGTACAGGAACGAGTCGATGATCAGAATGTTCGTCTTCGGGGAGACGTTCTGCAGTGCCAGTTCAACATTGGTACTGGCCCGCCCGGCGACCGGCAGCCAGCCGAGCTTGACGGCGAACAGCAGCTTGAGCAGCATGCCGACGAAGAATACCGGGGCCGCGTACGCCAGGATCGCGAAGATTCGCAGCGACGCATCACCGAACCGGTCGCGATGGGTGGCGGCGTAGAACCCGAGCGGGATGCCGACCGCGAACGCGACGAGCAGCGCCCAGAACGCCAATTCCAGTGTGGCAGCACCGTTGACGAGCAGGACGTCACTGATCGCGCGATTGTCGGTGGCGGAGCGGCCGAAGTCGCCGCGCAACAATCCGGTGAGGTACTCCCAGTACTGCGTCAGGATCGGCCGGTCGTATCCGGCCTCGGCCTTGCGCTGGGCGATCTGTTCGGCGGGTAGTCGACCGCCGAGGGCGGCGGTGATCGGGTCACCGATCACACGCATGAGAAAGAAGACGACGGTGACGAGAATCCAGGCAGTCGGGATGATCAACAGAAACCTGATCCCGAGATAGCGGGCGAGCGCGCCGTATCGTGACGGCGCGCTCGCCTGCTGCGCTTTCTTCTCCCCTACCGGCGTCTGTGCGGTAGCGGGCACCGGTCAGCTCTTGGCGAGAGTGACGAAGCGGAACTTGAACGAGGCGTCGAGGGTCTCGTCCACACCGCTGATCTCATCGGTGGCGACGGCGATCTGCTTGCCCTCCAACAGCGGAAGGGTCGGCAGGTAGTTGGTCGCGAGCTCGGTCTGAATCTGTCCGATGATCTGCATCCGTGCGTTCTCGTCGGCCGTCGTGCGCTCGAGGTCGAGCAGTGACGTGATCTCCGGGTTCTCGAAATGCGACTGGAGGAAGTTGTCCGGCCCGAAGAACGGCGTCAGGTAGTTGTCTGCATCGGGGTAGTCCGGGAACCAGCCGAGCTGGTAGACCGGGTACGCGTCGGCGACGCGTTCCTTGGTGTAGGTGCTCCACTCGGTGGACTGCAGGTTCACATTGAACAAGCCCGTCGCGTCGAGCTGACTCTTGATCGCGGCGTACTCCTCGCTCGAGCTCGAGCCGTAGTGATCCGGGTTGTACTGCAGGTTGAGCTGGATCGGAGTGGCCACGCCTGCGGCCGAGAGGAACCCGGCAGCCTCGTCTTTGTTGGGGGTCTCACCGTAGACGTCGGAGAAGGCCTTGTTGGAACCTTCCAGACCGGTCGGCACCACGGAGTACAGCGGGGTGTAGGTGCCCTTGTAGACGCCGTCGGAGAGCGCCTGGCGATCGACCGAGGCAGCAATCGCCTTGCGTACGGCCAACTTCTGGTCGGGGGTGTTGCCGGGCATCGTGTTCATGTTGAAGACCATGTAGCGGGACTCGCCGCCGGGACCCTCGTGCACCGTCAGGCCGTCGACGGCTCCCAGCGATTCGACGTCGGTCGGGGTGAGGGAGCGCCATGCCACATCGATGGCCTTGTTCTGCACATCGAGCTTGAGGTTGTCGGAGCTGGTGTAGTACTTCACGTTGACCGACGACGTCTTCGGGGTGCCGAGAATGCCGTTGTAGTCCCCGTTGGCCACGAAGCTGACGAGTGAGTTCTTGCCATAGCTGGAGATGGAGTACGGGCCGGCGAACGGCTTGCCCGCAACCACTGCGTCGTCGTCGAGCACCTTGTCGGCCGGGAACACCGTCTGGTCGACGATCGGGCCCGCGGGTGTCGCGAGGATCTGCGGGAACGTCTGATCGTTGGCCGCTTTGAGGGTGAACTCGACGGTCTTCTCGTCCGGTGTCGCGATGCTGTCGAGATTGGTCAGCAGCGACGCCGGCCCATTCGGATCGTTGATCGCGACGATGCGGTCGAACGAGAACTTGACGCTCTCGCTCGTCAGCGGATTGCCGTTGGCGAACTTCAGGTCGTCCTTGAGCGTGCACTTGTAGACGGTCGGCTCCGCGAAATCGCAGCTCTCGGCCGCATCGGGCTCGAGCTCGGAGCTACCGGGAGCGAAGTTCATCAGGAACGGATACGTCTGGTTCATCACCATGAACGATCCGTTGTCGTACGAGCCGGCCGGGTCGAGCGAGGTGACCTGGTCCGTGGTGCCGACCGTGATGGTCTCACCGCCGCCGCCGTCGCCGGATCCACCGGCGTCGGTGCGTCCCGAGCCGCACGCTGCGGCGGTCAGTGCAAGTACCGACAGTGCGGCCACTGCGGCGGTCTTCTTGCCGTGCTTACGCACAGCCGTTCGTGATGCGGCGCTGTAGCGCTGCATGCGTCCGTCGTCGGGCGACAGGGTCATCTGAGCCTCTATCCAATCGGTGTGTCCTATGTAACTCGGGACAGTACCGATGGACTGTTTCCAATATGTGGCATTGAGAAAACCCTGCTGTTCCCTAACGGAAAAGACCAGGTCAAGGACGGCTGAGAGCGCTCACATTCGCGTCGTTGTCCACCGGTTGCCCAGCGGCCGACGCCAGCAGACCCTCGAGCACGTGCTTGCCGAGTGCATTGTCCGCGGGCAGATCGATGGGGTACTTCCCGGTGAAACATGCTGCACACAAGCGCGATTCGGGCTGCTCCGACGCCGCGATCATGCCGTCGATGGAGATGTAGCCCAGCGAGTCGGCACCGATGGCCTGCCGGACGCCTTCGAGGATTCCGTCCTCGGAATCGACGCCGTTGGCGATCAGCTCTGCGGGAGAAGCGAAGTCGATGCCGTAGAAGCAGGGCCACCGCACCGGCGGGGACGCGATACGGACGTGGATCTCGAGGGCACCGGCCTCGCGCAGCATCCTGATCAGCGCCCGCTGCGTGTTGCCGCGAACGATCGAATCATCCACCACCACGAGCCTTTTGCCGCGAATGACCTCTTTGAGAGGGTTGAGCTTGAGCCGGATACCGAGCTGCCGAATGGTCTGCGACGGTTGAATGAACGTGCGGCCCACGTACGCGTTCTTCATGAGCCCCTGGCCGTACGGGATTCCCGAGCCCTGGGCGAAGCCCACGGCTGCCGGAGTTCCGCTCTCGGGCACCGGGATGACCAGATCACCCTCGGCCGGATGCTCCTTGGCGAGGCGACGTCCGATTTCCACCCGTGTCGAGTGCACCGAGCGACCGCCGATGACGCTGTCGGGCCGTGCGAGATAGACGTACTCGAACACGCAGCCCTTGGGCTCGGGGGCAGCGAAACGCGAGGACCGAACGCCGTCGGCGTCGATCGCCAACAGTTCGCCGGGCTCGATGTCGCGGACGAACGCCGCACCGACGATGTCGAGTGCTGCGGTCTCGCTGGCGACGACCCAGCCGCGATCGAGGCGACCGAGGCACAGAGGCCGAACGCCGTGCGGATCACGCGCGGCGTAGAGGGTGTGCTCGTCCATGAAGGTCAGGCAGAACGCGCCTTTGAGCAGCGGCAGCAATTCCATGGCCGCCTGCTCGATGGTGCAGTCGGCCGCCTTGTGCGCCAGCAGTGCCGTCACGACATCGGAATCCGACGTCCCGTTGCCCTGCAATCGATCGCTGATCAGGCCCGCATCGCGAGCCTTGGTGGCGAGTTCTGCGAAGTTCACCAGATTGCCGTTGTGCCCGAGCGCAATACCGGTACCGGCAGTGGTGGTACGGAAGATCGGCTGCGCGTTCTCCCACGTCACCGAACCACTCGTGGAGTAACGGCAATGACCGATGGCGACGTGCCCGGGCATCGCGCCGAGCGTCTGCTCGTCGAACACCTGACTGACCAGGCCGAGATCCTTGAACACGAGCACCTGGGAGCCGTCGGACACCGCGATGCCTGCGGCTTCCTGCCCACGGTGCTGCAGTGCGTAGAGGCCGTAGTACGAGAGCTTGGCCACGTCCTCGCCCGGTGCCCACACTCCGAACACTCCACACTCTTCGCGCGGCTCGTTCTCCGGCTCGTCGATGGGTTTGCCTACCAGAAGATTCGGACTGTCGACCGACAAATCGGCGTTGGTCACGGGCATTGCTCCCTAGGGGGTCCGGGGCGGGGGGCCGTGCCCAGTCTACGGGCACACGGGCTGACACAACGCATCGTGTGTCCAGAAGATTCCCGGCGGTCGAACGGCCGCTGAAATCCGGCGGTCAGGTGATGGTCAGCAACGGCAACCAACGACCCACCTCGACGGCCCGGCTGCCGGACGCGTCGATCGAGCCGTCGCCGAGCGCCTCGGCAAAATCCCGGGTCCCGGTGGCCACCTGAAGCCATGTCAGAGCATCGGTTTCGACGACGTTCGGCGGGGTTCCTCTGGTGTGCCGGGGCCCGACGATGCACTGCACCGCGACGAACGGCGGCACCCGCACCTCCACCGACGACCCCGGCGCGTTCTGACCGAGAGTTCTGGCGGTGGTGCGCACGGCGGCGGCGATCTGTGCCCGCGGCGGCTTCTCGGCCTCGCCTCTGATCCAGCCCGCGACGGCCAGAACGGCCTCGCGCACCTCGGCGGGACCGACCTCCTTGTGCGGTGGCATCTCCGGTCAGCTCCTCTCACGTTCGGTAGCCGCGAGATGCGCCAACACGGCACCGCTCGCGTTGAGTGCGTAGTGCAGCGCAGCAGGGGCGAGCACACTGCCGCTGCGTGCCCGCAGCCACGAGAACACCACCCCGGCGACGGTCGTCGCGGCAACGGTCCCGGCCACCGAATCCCCGGCGGCGCGGGCGGGACGAATGTGCCACAGTCCGAAGAAGACCGGCGACACGGCAGGCGATGCCGCATCGAGCACACCGCGGAAGAGCAACTCCTCGGTCAGCACCGTCCCCACCGGAATCCGAAACAGCACCCATTCGGCGAGATCGTCCTCGGACGGTCGGACGCGTCGACGCAGTGCGGGTACGGCGGACACCACCGCAGACCCCAGGACGGGTAGGGCTGCCGCAGCCGCACCCCATTTCAGCCCGGATGCGGCGTTACGCAGGCCCAGCCGTTCGGCATTCGATCCCGACACCGCAGCCACAGCGACGGCGAACGACGCGTTGGCCACTGCCCGCCCGCGGGCTCCGAGCCCGGCCGCAGGCAGCACGTACGTGCTCCACGCCGTTGTCACGAGTCCCGTCAGAATGGGTCGTTCCGCGGGCTCCACTCCGGTTGCCAGTGCGGTTCTCACTTCTCGGGACCGTCACGTCCGGCGAATTGCTCCATGACGCCGCGCACTCGTTCGGTGTCGCGGTCGGTCCAGCCTTCGGGGGCGGCGACGGCCACCCAGCCGTCGAGCACGAGGGTTCCGTAGTTGTGACCGTGGCCGTCGGGGACGCCCGCGGCGTTGGTCAGGTCCGCTGCCACCTGCCAGAACGTCACCACCGGGAACCAACGCATGCTCGGCAGTCGGTCCGGCCCCGGCGGCTCGGACAGCCAGTCCGGGCGCTCGAACAGCAGGTCGGGTGACCACCAGACCACCGGATCCGACGCATGCTGGACGTACAGGATGCGCGGGGCGTACCAGGGCTGATCCTCCGGTGGGATGCCCGACGAATTGTCGGCGAAGCGAACCGTCAGGCCCTCGGAGTACACCGGCCGAACCTCGGGGCTGCCCGGATCACGCCTGCTGACGAACTGGCTCCAGATGCGGTTGTCGTTGGGCGGACCCACCCACAGGACGCCGTCGGTGGTGGCGCGGATGTCGGCCAACCCGTCGAACGCGCCTTCACCGGACTTCGTCCCCAGACTTTCGCCGTAGACGTAGAACTTGGGGCGGGTGGCCTCGGGCTCCTGCAGCCACCGGTCGTGCACCTTGTCGATCAGCGCCTTGCCTGCCTGGGCGGCTTTGTCGCCCTCGGCGATGAACGAGATCCAACTCGGCAGATACGAGTACTGGGAGGCGACGGTGGCGACATCGCCGTCGAACATCAGCTCCTCGGCCTCGACGGCGGTGGGGTTGACCCAGCCGGTGCCGGTGGTCGGCACGACGATGAGCGCTTTGCGCTGGAACGCGCCGGTGCGTTCGAGTTCGGCGACGACGATGTCGAGTCGTTCGTCCTGAGTCTCCGCGGTTTCCAGTCCGGCGTAGGCCCGAATGGGTTCGAGGCTCGGACGTCCGGTGGCCCGTTCCATCTCGTCGGCTCGCAGGCCGCTGGAGACGAAGTTGCGGCCCTCGAATCCGAGTGTGTCCCACGGTGCCAACGAATTCGGGCTACCCGACCTCTCGTCGGCGACGGGTTGTTCTGTGCCCTCTCGCGTTTCGTCGTTCTGCAGACTGAACACCGAGTTGGTCACCTCGGAGACCGCACGCAACAGCACACCCTGGACCAGGGCGACGACCAACACCACCAGAACGATCACGCCGAGTGCATTGGCCACCTCGCGCGGCATCTTCACGATGCGATTGATCTGACGGGCCAGCAACCGGACGACGTCGCGTAGCACCCGCGAGATCGAAATGAGCAGTGCGGCAATGGCAATGCTCAATGCTCCGGTGCGGAGGTACCCCGTCGTTGTGGTCCCCTCCGCGTCCATGAGCGCGGCGAGTTCACGCTGCCACTGCGCCGAGACCGCCAGCATGATCATCGACGCAGCGACGGCGACGACGAGTACGACCACCTTGACTGCGAGTTCGACCTTGCGCGGCAATGGCCACCACGAGCGCGAGGACAGCCACCATCGCGTCACCGCCCATCCCACGGCCACCCCGAAGGCGTACCCGATAGCCGAGTTGATGCCGCCGATGATGCCTTGGAACAGCCATCCACGAGGCAGCAGCGACGGCGTCAGCGACCAGCAGAAGAACAACGCGCTGAACGCGATTCCGGTGAAGTCCAGACGCAGCAGGCCCCACGACCACATGACGAACGGATGCTTCTCCGGCGACGGAGCCGAGAACTCCACCGTCGGAAAGTGATACCGATGATGCTGATCCTGCTCGAGTGTGGGCTCGGTCCCCCTTCGACGCTCCGATACCTGTCCCCCCACCTCGGTCAGCCGAAGAGTCTGGGAAGAGTGCTCTCGAACGTCTCCCGCAGTTCCGTCATCGGCACGGAGAACTGCCCCTGGACCTCGATCGAATCCGAGCCCTCGTCGACGACGCCGACGCGCGCCCATGGAAGTCCACGTGCGGTGCACATGCCGGTGAACCGGGTCTCCTCGGTGCGCGGCACGGCGACCAGCACCCGGCCGGAGGATTCGGAGAACAAGGTCACGAACGGATCTGCGCCCTCGGGAACGATGATGCGGCAACCGGTTTCGCCGGCCAAGGCTGCCTCGACGACGGCCTGAGCGAGACCACCCTCGGACAGGTCGTGTGCAGCCGAGACCAGGCCGTCGCGGGAGGATGCGAGCAGGATGTCTGCCAACAACTGCTCCCGAGCGAGATCGACCTTCGGCGGAACGCCGCCGAGGTGATCGTGCTCGACCTGCGCCCAGATGGACCCGTCGAACTCGTCGTGGGTCTCCCCCAGCAGGATGAGTGTCTCGCCGGGCTCGAGGCCGAGCCCGGTCGGGATGCGGCGATGGACGTCGTCGATGACGCCCAGCACTCCGACCACGGGGGTCGGCAGGATCGGCTCCGCGCCGGTCTGGTTGTAGAAGCTGACGTTGCCGCCGGTGACCGGGATGCCGAGGGTGACACACCCGTCCGCCAAACCGCGTACGGCCTGCTGGAACTGCCACATGACACCCGGGTCCTCCGGCGAACCGAAGTTCAGGCAGTTGGTGACGGCCTTGGGAGTGGCGCCGGTGACCGCGACGTTGCGGAACGCCTCGGCCAGAGCCAGCTGCGCGCCCTGGTACGGGTCGAGTGCGGTGTAGCGGCCCGACGCGTCGGTGGCCAAAGCGATTCCGCGACCGGTCTTCTCGTCGATGCGGATGACGCCTGCATCGGCGTTCTCTGCCAGCACGGTGTTGCCGCGGACGTAGCGGTCGTACTGCTCGGTGATGAATCGGCGGCTGCACAGCTGCGGCGAGCCGATCATTTTGAGCAGAGTGGCCTTCAGCTCGTCCGCGGTTTCCGGACGCTTCAGCGACGCCGTGCTGTTCGCGATCAACGCGTCCTGGGTGTCCGGGCGCTGCACCGGACGGTTGTACACCGGGCCTTCGTGCGCAACGGTTTTCGGCGGTACGTCGACGACGGTATCGCCGTGCCAGGTGATCTGGAGGTGCTCGCCGTCGGTGACCTCACCGATGACCGTGGCCAGGACGTCCCACTTCTTGCAGACGGCCATGAATGCGTCGACGTTCTCGGGGGTCACCACGGCGCACATGCGCTCCTGGGATTCGCTCGAGAGCACCTCGGCCGGAGTCATGCCGGTGGCGCGCATCGGCACCTTGTCGAGCTCGATGTGCATGCCACCACTGCCGGCGGACGCAAGTTCCGATGTGGCGCAGGACAACCCGGCACCACCGAGGTCCTGGATGCCGACGACGAGCTTGTTCGAGTACAACTCGAGGCAGGCTTCGATGAGCACCTTCTCGGTGAACGGATCGCCCACCTGAACCGCGGGAAGCTTCTTGCGGCCCCCACCGGTCTCGTCACCGTCGAAGGTCTCCGACGCGAGCACGGACACGCCACCGATGCCGTCGAGACCCGTTCGTGCACCGAACAGAATGATCTTGTTACCCAGGCCCGACGCGAACGCCAGGTGCATGTCCTCGACCCGCATGACGCCGGCACACAGGGCGTTGAGCAGCGGGTTACCGGCGTAGGAGGCGTCGAACACCGTCTCGCCGCCGATGTTCGGTAGGCCGAGGGAGTTTCCGTACCCACCGACGCCTGCGACGATGCCGCTCAGGACACGGCGCGTATCGGGTGCATCGGCAGCACCGAATCGCAGCTGGTCCATGACGGCGATCGGGCGAGCGCCCATGGCCATGATGTCGCGGACGATGCCGCCGACGCCCGTCGCCGCACCCTGGTAGGGCTCGACGTACGACGGGTGATTGTGGCTCTCGACCTTGAACGTGACGGCCCAGCCGTCGCCGACGTCGACGACGCCCGCGTTCTCGCCGATACCGGCGAGCATCGGCTTGCGCATCTCGTCGGTGGTGGTCTCGCCGAAGTACTTCAGGTGCACCTTCGAGGACTTGTACGAGCAGTGCTCGCTCCACATGACGGAGTACATCGCCAATTCGGCGTCCGTGGGGCGGCGGCCGAGGATTTCCTTGATGCGGACGTATTCGTCGTCCTTGAGTCCGAGTTCCTTGTACGGCTGCGCAACGTCGGGGGTGGCGACGGCGTTCGAGACAGTGTCTGTGGGTACAGAGCTAGCGGACACGAGGAATAGGTCCCTTCGATGGAGCGAAATGCCAGGGAGAGTCTATAAGGTGCCGCCGACATGTACGGCATCGGACGTATCGGCCTCGTGCGAACATCACCTGATGGACATTGCACTGACCGAGGACGATCTGGACGAAACGGGCGTCATCGACCCGTCGATGGTGGCCAAGGGAGTCGACGTACCGCCGAAAGCCGTCGTCTGTTTCTTCGCCGAGGTGATCGAGAGCATCTGCGCGAAAGGCGACGCCCGAGTGGTGTCGATCATGCGCTCCGAGCACGGCGAACACCCCGTCTACGAGATCGAACGAGACGGACAGAAACTTGCCGTCTTCCATCCCGGCGTCGGCGCGCCACTGGCCGCCCTGTTCCTCGAAGAAGCCATCGCCATGGGCTGCACGCAGTTCGTCGCCGTCGGCGGTGCCGGGGCGCTGTCCGACGACTTGGGCATGGGACACGTCATGGTCGTCGACAGCGCCGTCCGCGACGAGGGCACCTCGTTCCACTACCTGCCGCCGGGCCGAGTGGTCGACGCCGATCCCGCCGGAGTGGCCGTACTCCAGTCGGTACTGACCGACGCCGGCATCGACTTCGTCACCGGCCGCTCCTGGACCACCGATGCGCTCTACCGCGAGACCCGCGGCCGAGTCTCGCGCCGCGTCGAGGAAGGCTGCCGCACGGTCGACATGGAGGCGTCGGCCTTCTGCGCAGTCGCCCGATTCCGTGGAGTCCGATTCGCGCAACTGCTGTACGCGGGAGACTCCCTGGCCGCCGACTGGGATCACCGCGGCTGGACCAAGGCAACAACGGTGCGCGAACAGTTGTTCTGGCTCGCTGCCGACGCCTGCCTGCAACTCGATCCGGTCTAGGTCCTCGGGTCGCTGGTCTCGGGTTCGCTTCCGGGTCTCTGGTTCACCCCCCCCGGATTTCGCAAACGCGCGCGCGTTTGCCGAACGCGCGCGAAACAGCCCCGGAATCGGGCACGAATCCGCGCGCACCTGACAATTGCGCGCGCGTTTGCGACGCCGATCTGGCTCAGGCAGGGGCGAGGAAAGCCGCCAACGCGTCGGCGTATGCCTTCACGTCGCCGGCTCCCATCAACTCTCGGGACGAGTGCATGGCGAGTTGCGCTGCGCCGACGTCGACCGTCGACAACCCGGTGCGCGACGCGGTGATCGGTCCGATGGTCGATCCGCACGGTAGATCCGCGCGATGAACGTAGCGCTGCAACGGTACGTCGGCTTGCTCGCATGCCAGTGCGAATGCACCGGCACCGGCGGAATCGGTTGCGTAGCGCAGGTTTTGGTTGACCTTGAGCACCGGTCCGCCGCCGAGTTCGATGCGATGTGCAGGCTCGTGGCGATCCGGGTAGTTCGGATGCGTCGCGTGCGCCATATCGCCCGAGGCACAGATGGATCCGGCCATCGTGCGCAAAAATTCCTCACGACCGCCGCCGCGCCCGAGCACGATGCGTTCGAGCACGGTGCTGAGCAGGTCCGAGAACGCGCCGCGGTCGGACATACTGCCGACTTCCTCGTGGTCGAACAGTGCCAGCACCGGAGTGACGTCGGTCGGATTCTCCACTGCCGCAAGCAAAGCCTGCGTTCCGGCGTAACACGTGCCCTGGTTGTCCAGACGCGGCGCACTGACCAACTCGGATTCGACGCCCACCACCGCGCTGGGCGCCAGGTCGTGTGTCATCAGTTCCCAGCCCAGCACCGAACCGGGATCGACGCCTTCGCGGTCGGCGACGTAGGAGATGAACGATCGTGGCGAGTTACCCACGCCCCAAATGGCATTGACGTGCCGCTGCGGATCGAGCGTGACGCCTTTGCGGTCCTCGGACAGGTGGATCGCCAGCTGCGGAACGCGGAGGATCGGCTCGTCCACCTTGACGAGCACCTCGCGAGCGGTGTTGCCGTCGCGCACGCTGAGCCGGCCGGAGATACCCAGGTCGCGATCGAGCCAGGAGTTCAGCCAGGCACCGCCGTACGGCTCCAGGCCGACCATCTGCCAACCCGCCGATTCGAGATCGGGATGCTGCTTCACCCGGAGATTGGGGCTGTCGGTGTGTCCGCCGACGATGCGGAAGGGGCCCTCACGCTCGGTGCTCCAGGCAACGAGTGAGCCGCCGCGGATCAGGTAGTAGCGGCCCGCTTCCGTCGGCCAGGCATCGGTCTCGTCCAGACGCACGAATCCGGCGTCCTCGAGCTGCACCGACACCGTCCGACACACATGGAACGGGGACGGCGAGACGTCGACGAAGTTGCAGAGACCGGCAGCAGAGGCAGAGGACGACATGGGAACCATTGTGTCAGCCGCCGCGTCGAACACCCCGAGAGCACACACCGACCGGGGGAGAAACATGAAGATCGAGCCGACACCGAACCAACACGTCGCTCACGCAACCACACTCGCCATCGTTCGAATGAAAACGATCGAAGCATTTCGTACCCGCGGAATGGTGGTGCACCGTGAGGATGCGACCACGCTCGGCGCGGAGTCGGGTGCACGCTTCCCGCTCGACAACGTGTTCGCCCGCTGCTCGGGTGCGCCCCGGTCGGCGTGGGACAGCATCATCGGCGGCCATGTCCAGGTCATGATCGAGGCGATGCGCGAGTCCGCTCCGGCGTTCATCGCAGGCCTGTCCGACGACGAGTTCCATTCGAAACTCCGTGAACGCGTCGTCGCGCCGTGCGTGTTGGAATCGATGGGTTCGTACAGTTATTCGGTTCCCCTGCTCGCGGCACCCGATGCGCCGAGGCGGGTGTTGAATCTGTCGTCTCCGAATCGAGCTCTGACGTTGTCCGACAGTCACCTCGAGGGGCGCGACATCGACGCTGCGTGGGCTGCGGGTCGCAAGAACACTGCGGCGATCGAGTTCGAGGGAGCGCAGTTGCTCGAACGCGAGGGGGTCTGCATCGAGGTGCTCGACGGCGATTCGATCTATCTCGCGTCGAAGATCGCCGATATGACCACGTTGATTTCGTCGCATCTGGGCGAATGCCTGTACGGCGTACTCTTCGCCGTCCCCAACGCGTACGAATTCGCCTTTCACCGGCCCCGCGACGCCGACGACGCAGTCGCGGCAGCCACCGCACTCGCCGAGCTGGCCGACGTGTTCTCTCGCGATACACCGAGCCCACTGTCGCGCTCGGTGTTCTTCTGGCGAGACGGCGAGTATTGCGACGTGACGCACGGGCCTACGGGTATCTTCACCTCAGCTTTGACCGAACTACGCGCACGCGCGGCCTGACTGCGAACACATGCCGACAGACCCGCTATTCAGGCGGCGGAGTGGTCGGTCGTCCCGCTGCAGCGTCGCGAATCCAGTCGGGTACGGGTTGATGATCGCGTTCGGCCATGGTGATGTACGCGCGGGCAGCGGCAGCGGCGACCGTTGGCCGTGGTGCTTTGATGTTGCGTTCGTCGGTGGTGGTCATCGCGGGTCCTCCTGCTCGCTCTCGCCGTCAGTGTCCTCGGTTTCGCGCGGTTGCGCCAGTGCGCGACGTGCAGACCGGCCCGCAACGGCCATCAGCACCTTGCGTCGATGCTGGCGATGAGAGCGACCCCGACGACGGCCAGAACGCCGACGACGAGGGTCACCCACGATTGGGCGGGCATCCGCCGCTCAGTGCGCCCCGGATACGCAGAACACGTTGCCGTCGGGATCGCTCAGCGTCACCCAGCGAAAGTCACCCATGGTGTGCTGCTGGATCTCGGTCGCACCCGACTCGACCAGCCGAGAGACCTCGTCGTCGAGGTTCTCGGCGGTCATGTCGAGGTGGAGGCGGTTCTTACCCGGCGACGGGTCGTCGACCTTCTGGAAGGCCAGTCGATACGGGGCCGAAGCGAGTGCGACGACGTAGAACCAGCCGTCGTTCTCCTCGACGATCGATCCGTCGACCTGTGAGGCCCACCAGCGAGCGAGCGGGCCCGGGTCGGTGGAATCGAACGTGATCATGCCCAGGGTCAGTGTCATGGCGGAAGATTAGACCCACCCACCGACACGAAAATCAGGCGTTGACGATCGCGTCCAGTGCCGAGTAGAAGATGCCGAGCCCGTCGTCGCTCGGGCCGGTCAACGGCTCGGTGGCGTGCTCGGGGTGGGGCATCAGGCCGACGATCCGACCGTTTGCCGACGAGATTCCGGCGATACCGCGCTGCGACCCGTTGGGGTTGCTCCCGCTGTAGCGGAACACGACGCGGCCTTCACCTTCGAGCTCGTCGAGCACGCTCTGCGATGCCTGGAATCGGCCCTCGGCGTTCTTGACCGGAATCAGGATCTCGGCATCCTGCTCGTATCGCGACGACCATGCCGTGCCGGCATTCTCGACCTTCAACCACTGGTCGCGGCACACGAAATGCAGGCCCTCGTTGCGCGTCAACGCTCCGGGAAGCAGTCCGACCTCGCACAACACCTGAAAACCGTTGCAGATACCCAGGATCGGCATCCCGCCCTCTGCCGCCTTGACGACGGACTCCATCACGGGAGCGAAGCGGGCGATCGCACCGGCCCGCAGATAGTCGCCGTACGAGAATCCGCCGGGGACGACGATGGCGTCGACGTTCTTCAGATCGGCGTCGGCGTGCCACAGGCTGACGGCCTCGCCGCCGGCGAGAGTCACGGCGCGGGATGCGTCGACGTCGTCGAGAGTTCCGGGGAACGTGATGACTCCTACGCGGGCGCTCATGAGATGCGGGTCACTTTCCAGTCCTCGATCACCGTGTTGGCGAGCAGCGATTCGGCAATCTTCTCGAGTTCGGCGTCGTCGACGGAATCGTCGATCTCCAGCTCGAAGCGCTTGCCCTGACGCACATCGGACACACCGGAGATTCCCAGCCGGCCCAGCGCACCTGCGATGGCCTGACCCTGCGGATCGAGAATCTCGGCCTTGGGCATGACATCGACTACGACTCGGGCCACGAAAGCGCTCCTTGAAATACGTACAGCAAGACAGTTACCGGCAGGTGGGAGTCTACGCAGCCCTGGCCAGCGGAGCGAAACCGCGCTTACTGTGGAGTGCATGCGGCTGACACACTTCGGACATTCCTGCGTTCTGGTCGAACTCAACGGCACCACGGTGCTGTTCGATCCCGGCACGTTCTCTCACGGATTCGAGGGCATCACCGGACTCGACGCCATCCTGGTCACTCACCAGCACCCGGATCATGTTGATCTGCAGCGACTTCCCGCGCTTCTCGACGCCAATCCCCGCGCCGAGCTGCATGCCGATCCCATGACGGCAGGCCAGCTCGGAGGGAAATGGATCGCTGCCTCGGCGGGCAAGGACTTCTCCGTGGGCGGCATCACCGTCACCGGAGTCGGCGGGACGCACGCCGTCATCCATCCGGAACTGCCGGAGATCGACAACACCGGTTACCTTCTCGGCACTCCCGAGAACCCGGGGCAACTGTTCCATCCGGGTGACTCGTTGTTCGTTCCCGAGCAACAGGTCGAGGTACTGGCACTGCCCGCGGCAGCACCGTGGTCGAAGCTGTCCGAGACGGTCGAGTTCCTGCGTGCGGTGGCCCCGAGAATGGCCTTCCCCATCCATCAGGCCGTCGTCGCGGAACAGGCGAGGGGCATCTACTACGGCCGATTCAAGGACATGTCCGACGCCGAAATCCGCGAACTTCCCGAGGAATCGTCCGTCTCGATCTAGCCGGTGACCTCGGGCGGGAGGGTGCCGATCATGGTCACTTGCGTTCCGTCCCACTGGTAGTCGATCGTCGCAGGTCCGCCGGTCGGGTTCGCATTGGCGTCACCGGCGAGTGGCCAGCGGTAGTTCACTGTGATCGTGTCGGCGGATTGCGCCGCCACCGACGTGAACCCGTACGGCTCCAGCGTCGCGGTGCCGAGGTACTCGGCGTCGTGGAAGAAGAGCAGATGTGTCGGCGAGCTCACCGTTGCCCCGGACGGCAGGGCTTCGACCCAGGTGAACGACGCACAGGGATCGCCCATGTCGGTGGCGACCCACGGTGAATCTGCGAACACGAGCGGCAGCGAGTCCACGGCCTGCGGTACCGGCCCCCACGTCAGATCCAGGCACAGTGGCTCGGCTTCCGACGGACCCATGGGGACCAGGTCGCTGGCCTCCTCCGGTGGCGTCCGCTGCGGCTGCGTTCCCTCGGTCACGGTGGCCGGGTCGGGTGTCACCGGTGCCGGACTTGTCTGGGTGGTTGCCTGGGTGGTCGCCGGAACGGCCGAGGACGGTGCTGCCGACGGCGTTCCATGCTCCGATCCGCCGCACGCGACGAGAGCTGTTGCACCGACCGCGAGGAGCAGAAGTCGTTTCATGAAGACCGCCTGGTTCGTATTGTCCGACGCCAGGTATGTCCCCTCGCAAACGCGTTCCGTTACATCACATTTCGATCAAGGGGTCGTTACATTCACGGCGCAGGCGATTGTTGCTCCACTCCCCGCCCGGTCCGCGGTATTTCAGCGGAAGCCGCCACAGAGTGGAGCGCCAGTTGCACTCGTCAGTCGAGCCGAACCAATTCGCGTAGCGCGGACTCGTCCACCGCGTCGAGTCCGTCCAAGAATGCAGCGGCGAAGGTACCCGGACGCGACGTCGACCGAGCCGCAATCTCCGACGCGACCGCCACGTGCGCGTGCGCGGCGGCGGCACCGATCAACGCAGACGGAGAAACGGAACAGTACGCAGCCGTCAGCGCACCCAACGCGCATCCGGTGGCTGTAACTCGTTGCAGCAGTGCGCTTCCGCCGCCGATCTTCACCGTCGAGCCTTGCGCGAAGATGTGATCGACCTCCCCCGAGGCCGCTACGACCTCGGCGCGGTCGAGGAGAGAACGCGCCGCGTCGACGGAATCCGCCACGTGCGCAGACGAATCCACACCCCGCGATCCACCCTCAGCGCCCGCGAGTCCCATCACCTCGGAAGCATTCGCGCGAATCACGCTGGGCCGGTTGGCAAGTAGTTCCACGGCGACCTGGGTTCGCCACGGCAGCCCGCCCGCTCCCACCGGATCGAGTACCCACGGCTTCCCCGCTGCTCGCGCGGCAGCGGACGCCAGACGAGAACTTTCCACCTGCGCGGCCGTCGGAGTTCCGAGATTGACCAGAACCGCGTCGGCGATCTCGGCGAAGCCGGCCGCTTCCTCCGGATTGTCGACCATCGCCGGAGCCGCACCTGCCGCGAGCAGGGCGTTGGCGACGAATTGCACCGACACCGTATTGGTCAGACACTGCACCAGCGGATTGCGATCACGCAGCAGTCGATGCGCGGCAACGACGTCGTTCAGGGTCACACTCGAGGCATTCATCGCTGTCGAGTCTACGACCGCTCCCACCCCGTTCGCGTCAATGGACCACCCCACCCCCTTCGGATCAATGCGCCTTTCTTGCAATCTGAGTGACTGAAAGCCACATTGATCCCAATTGGAGGTACAGAGCAAGCCGGGGGCGGGGCGGGGGTTGGGGCGGGGCGGGGGTGAGGCAGCGAGGAGTCAGGCCACGCGAGTTTTGGTGCGCGGGATCCATTCGTAGACTCCCGCTGCGGCGTTGTGGTGCAGGGAGAGGTCGATGGCATCGAGGATTGCCTGTCGGGGCGCGGGGCGTCCGAGTTGTTTGGCGCTGATGGCCAGGCGCACCACTCCCCCGCGTCGGGCGGTGCGGCCGGCCCCAAGTACGAGTGCTTTGAACCACCAGGGTTCGGCTTTGAAGCCTTCGCCGATTCCCCAGACCCGGGCGCGGATGGTGCCGTCGCGGTCGAGGTCGTGAATACCGTTGAGTGAGGCGATCATTCGGAATCCTGCATCCGGGAGCGCCTCGATGGCTCCGGGTGAGGCGATCCAGCGCGGAGCGGCGAACACTCGGGTACGCAGGCCGGTCTGTTCCATGACGCGGTCGGCGGCCATCAAACGCAGTCGAGCTTCGTGACGCGGCAGTGCAGAGAATTCGGAGCGTCGACGCTTCGTCGCGGCCTGGTCGTAGCCGTGCAGAACGATGGCGTCGCCTCCGTCGCGTCGCGTCCGCAGCCATTCCTGGGTGGGCACGTCGGCTGCGAGACGGTATTTGTCTTTCAGGCGCGGTGCGACGAGCAGCGACAGCGGGACGCCCCGTCCGTCGAGTTCTCGCGCGAACTCGGCGGCGTGCTCGTAGGTGTCGTTCTTGATTCCGCTCACCGACACGATCAGGCGTCCAGACATGACTCGAGCCTCGCACACCAGCGTGAACGAGGCTCGACGTCGATGCAGACAGAAGCTAAACGGCGATCGTTTCCTTCGGCAGGATCTTGTCGATCGCGGCGAGGACCTCGGGTGCGTCCGGCTCGGTGCGCGGGCGGAACCGGTTGGTGACGACGCCATCCGGGGAGATCAGGAACTTCTCGAAGTTCCACTGAACGTCTCCGGCGGTGCCGTCGGCGTCCTCGGTCTTGGTCAGTTCGGCGTAGAGCGGGTGCCGGTTGTCACCGTTGACGTCGACCTTCTCGGTCATCGCGAACGTGACGCCGTACGTGGTGGAGCAGAAAGTTTCGATTTCTTCGGCGGTGCCGGGCTCTTGGCCACCGAACTGGTTACACGGCACCCCGACGACCGACAGGCCACTGGCGGAGTACTCGTTGGCGAGCTTCTCCAGCTTTTCGTACTGCGGGGTCAGTCCGCACTTGGATGCGACATTGACCACGAGGACGGCCCGTCCGGCGTACTCGTCGAGCGAGGTGGGCGCACCACCCAGCGTGTTGATGCCGATGTTCTGAACTTCAGTCATCACCCGAACTTACCTGTGAGTACCGACAGAATGGAACCGACGTACAAAAGCAAGTACGACCCCGCTGGTGGCAGGGCCGTACTTGCGTTCTTCCGAACCGGGCGACGGGGGGATGCGCGTCGCCCGGCAGGTTCTTATGCCTTGGCGGCGTTCTTTTCGATGATGACCTGCTTGTCGGCGGGCCGGTCGTCCTCGGGGAGGTGGTCGTCGACCATGGTCTCCTCGTCGAACGGGTGCTTGCCGTCGAGCACCTCGGTGACTCGGGCGGCGTCGATCGTCTTGGTCCACGTACCGACCAACAGAGTGGCAACGGCGTTACCGGAGAAGTTGGTGACGGCGCGAGCCTCGGACATGAACCGGTCGATTCCGACGATGAGCTGAACACCGTCGAGCAGTTCCGGGCGGTGGCTCGACAGGCCGCCGGCGAGCGTCGCCAGGCCTGCTCCGGAGACTCCGGCTGCGCCCTTGGAGGCGATGATCATGAACAGCAGCAGCGAGAACTGCTCCCCGATGGAGAGCGGCATGTTCATGGCGTCGGCGATGAAGATCGAGGCCATGGTCAGGTAGATCGCGGTGCCGTCGAGGTTGAACGAGTAACCGGTGGGGACGACGATGCCGACGGTGGTGCGCTCGACTCCGACGTGCTCCATCTTGGCGATCAGACGCGGCAGGGCCGATTCGGAGGACGACGTGGCAACGATGAGCAGGTACTCCCGGGCCAGGTAC
This sequence comes from Rhodococcus sp. NKCM2511, assembly GCF_014905595.1. Taxonomy (NCBI): domain Bacteria; kingdom Bacillati; phylum Actinomycetota; class Actinomycetes; order Mycobacteriales; family Nocardiaceae; genus Rhodococcus; species Rhodococcus sp. NKCM2511. Next base: position 1,808,546 of record NZ_BNHJ02000001.1, read on the forward strand.
TTGACCAGCTTGAAGATCGAGAAGCCGGAGACGAACTTGAGAATCAGGCCGAGGAAGAAGAAGACGAAGATGAAGCAGGTGATGTAGAAGGCCAGCATCAGAGTGCCGAGCTGAATCACTGCGTCGAAGCCGGTCTTGCCGACGACACCGGCGATGGCACCGAAGGCACCGATCGGGGCGAGCCACAGGATCATCGTCAGGATGCGGAAGACGAGCTTCTGTACTGCGCCGATGCCCTTGAGGATGCCTTCACCCTGCTTGCCCATGGCCTGCAGTGCGAAACCGACGAGGATGGCGACGAACAGCGTCTGCAGAACAGAACCGGCCGTCAGCGACGAAAGCAGCGATGTCGGAATGATCCCGGCGATGAAGTCCATCGTCCCGCCGGCCTCGTGGGCGGTGTCGGCGAGCTTGAGTCCGGCGTCGTTCGGCGTGATGTTCAGGCCGTCACCGGGCTTGATGAGGTTGCCGACAACCATGCCGATACCGAGGGCGATGGTCGACATGCCGATGAAGTAAGCGAGCGCCAGGCCGCCGACTCGGCCGACGCTGGCTGCGGCGCGTACCGATCCGATGCCGAGGACGATGGTGCAGAAGATGACCGGGCTGATCATCATCTTGATCAGGCTGACGAAGAGCGTGCCGAGGATCGACAGGTCGGACGCGAAATCCTTGGCCACCAGCCCGACGATGATGCCGGCGATGACGGCGATGATCACCGCGATGTAGAGCCAGTGCGTTCTGTCGCGCTTCTTCTTCGGCTCGGACGACGGATTGTCGTTCCGCTCAGCGTCGGTGCTGATAGTCATGGACGTTCCTTAGTGTTCCGGTGGTGCGTGAATGTGGCTGGTGGCTTCGTGATCGCCGGAGTGGAGTGAGGTGGGTCACCCCTGCTGAGAGATGATGTTGCTGCACCCAGTGACTGGAGTCACCTATACGTTCATTCTGTTCACATCGATGTTTCTTGTCCGAAAGGAATGTGTTGTCCTCGAAGCGGCCGCTGAGCGTGGCGGGCCAGGTTTTGGTCCTGCAACTGGTCGTCATGGCCGTCGTCGTTCTCGCCGGCGGGATACTGACGATCCTCAACGAGAGGTCCAACAGCGACGACGCCACCCGACGTGAGGTGACGGCGATCGCGGTGAGTATTGCCAACGAACCGTCGACGCCGCTGGCCATCGAATCCGACGACCCGACGTCTCGTCTGCAGCCGGAAACGGAGAAGATCAGGCAGGTCACCGGGGTCGATTTCATCGTCGTCATGGCTCCCGATCGCACCCGCTTCACGCACACCACCGTCGACCTGATCGGTAAACCGTTCAGCGGCAACATCGATCGCGCACTGCTCGGCGAGACGTTCACCGAGACGTACGTGGGCTCTCTCGGCCCGTCGATCAGAGCGGTCACACCCGTCACCGATACCGACGGCGAGATCGTCGGCCTCGTGTCCGCCGGAGTCACCCGCCAGAAGATCAGCGATCAGTTCCTGCAAGGCCTGCCGTTGATCCTCGCCGTCGTGCTCGCGGCCTTCGTCGTCGCTGCGGCCGGTTCGACGCTGCTCAGCCGCCGGCTACGGCGTCAGACATTGGGAATGGCTCCGGCCGAATTGCGGACGATGTACGAGCATCACGACGCCGTTCTGCATTCCATCGGCGAGGGTCTGTTGGTGTTCGGACGCAGCGACGAGGCGGAGTTGGTCAACGACGAGGCCCGACGCCTTCTCGACCTACCGGACGGGCCGGTATCGCTGACGTCGTTGCCGGAGTCGATGCAACAGATGGACACCGGGATCGTCCGCGGTGAGCTGCATCTGACGAAAGATCGTGTACTCGTCGTCAACCAGGATCCGGTCATGTGGGAGGGCAAACGCCTGGGTAACGTCCTGACGATTCGCGATCAGACCGAGTTGCGTTCGTTGATGGGCGAATTGGATTCGGTGCGCAGTTTCGCGGAGTCACTGCGCTCGCAGGCGCACGAGGCGGCGAATCGGTTGCACACGGTCATCACGATGGTCGAGCTCGGTCGCCCCGAAGAAGCCGTCGAATTCGCGACGGCCGATCTCGAACTCTCGCAGACTCTCATCGACCGGTTGATGAACGCGGTCGGCGAGCCTGCGCTCGCGGCGCTGTTGCTCGGCAAGGTCAGCCAGGCTGCCGAACAGGGCGTCGAGCTGACGATCACCGACGACACGGCGATGGAACACGAAGGGGTTCTGACTGCTCGCGAATTGGTGACGCTGGTCGGCAATCTGATAGACAATGCGATCGATGCCTCGAAAGAATCCGACCAACCGTGGGTCGAAGTGACGGTCCGCGACGCCGACGGTGAACTCGTCGTCCGGGTGGCCGACAGTGGTCCCGGCATGCCACCGGAAACCTTGAAAGCTGCTCTCCGGCGCGGATACTCGACCAAATCCGGATCTCGCGGACTCGGCCTCGCGCTCGTGACGCAGGTGATCACGCGGCACGGTGGCACGTTGACCTCGGAAGTGACGTACGGGTCGGTGTTGGTTGCGACCATTCCGGGAGCGACGTCGTGATCCGCGTACTGATCGTCGACGACGAACCGCTCATCGCCGAGGCACACAAGACGTACGTCGAGCGGACGCCCGGTTTCGACGTTGCCGGCGTCGCACACACCGGCGCTGCGGCCATGCGATTCGCCAGCACCGAACCCGTCGATCTGGTGTTGCTGGACATCGGCCTGCCCGACGCCAGTGGCATCGACGTCGCTGCGGCGCTCGGCGGTCTACGTCCGAGCCCCGACGTCATTGCGATCACCTCCGAACGTGATCTGTCGGTAGTTCGTTCCGCAGTGGCGCACGGCATCGTGCTGTATCTGCTCAAACCGTTCACGTTCGCGGCGTTTCGCGACAAGCTCGAGCGTTACCGCGAATTCCACGACGCATTACCCGCCGGTGAGAACGCGTCGAGTCAACGAGACATCGACCGTGCGATGGCACACCTGCGCACGGCCGACGAACGCGTCTCCACCCCCAAAGGCATTGCCCCACAGACGATGGACGGCATCACCGCCAGCGTCAAGGAATCCGTCGACGGCCTCAACGCCTCCGAGGCGGCCAAGGTTGTCGGCGTATCCCGGGTGACGGCCTGGCGCTACCTCGAACGACTGGCCGACGACGGCCTGGTCACCCGGCACACCGAATACGGCAAAGCCGGGCGACCGCAGGTCCGCTATGTGTGGCGCTGACGCGCCAGTGGTGTGGTTGAGTGCCCCCTGGGGCGCTTGATCACTCCACTGCGGCGCCAGCCGCACTCACGATCCACGCGTACTCGAAGGCCGCTTCTTTCCATTTCTCGTAGCGTCCGCTGACTCCGCCGTGTCCGGCGCTCATTTCGGTCTTGAGCAGCAGGTCCGAGTCACCGGTCTTCGTGGCACGCAGGGCCGCAACCCATTTGGCCGGTTCGACGTACAGGACGCGGGTGTCGTTGATGGACGTGATGGCGAGGATCGACGGGTAGTCCTTGGCCTCGACGTTCTCGTAGGGGCTGTACGACTTCATGTAGTCGTACACCTCCTTGTCCGCCAACGGGTTACCCCACTCGTCCCATTCGATGACCGTCAACGGCAGCGACGGGTCGAGGATGGAGGTGAGCGGGTCGACGAACGGCACGTTGGCCAGGATGCCGTTGAACAACTCGGGTGCAAGGTTGGCCACCGCACCCATCAGCAGTCCGCCTGCGCTGCCGCCGTCGGCAACCAGATGCTTCGGTGAGGTACGGCCGGTGTCGATCAGATGCTTTGCGGCAGCGATGAAGTCGGTGAACGTGTTCTTCTTCTGCAGCGTCTTGCCCTGGTCGTACCAGTGCCTACCCATCTCGCCGCCGCCGCGCACGTGTGCGACGACGAAGACGATGCCGCGGTCGAGCAGGGACAGACGCGCCACCGAGAACGACGGGTCCATCGATGCCTCGTACGATCCGTAGCCGTACAGCAGCGTGGGAGCAGGCCCCTCGGGGACGTCCTTGCGAGCGATGACCGACAGCGGAATCTGTGTTCCGTCCGGCGCGGTCGCCCACTCTCGGTGCTGCACATAGTCACCGGCATCGAACTCACCGAGAACCGGCTGCGATTTGCGGAGCAGCAGTTCGCCACTGGCGATGTCGAGGTCGTACACCTGACCGGGCGTGATGAAGGAGGTGTAGACCATCCTCAGCAGGGGCTGATCCCATTCCGGGTTCGAGCCCGCACCGACAGAGTAGAGCTCCTCGTCGAACTCCAGCTCGCGGTACTCGCCGTATCCCTCGTCGGTCAGCGGCCAGATCGCCATGCGGGTCAACGCTTCTCGGCGGTAGGTGAAGATCAGGTGGCTCGCGAAGGCGTCGATGTCCTCGACTCGGACGTCGCCCTGATGCGGAACCAGAATGCGCTGATCGAGTGGATCGCTGACCGGGGCCTCGGCGAGCAGGAAGTTCTCGGCCTTCTCCCCCTCGGTGCCCCAGCCGTTGACCGAGCCGTTGTGGGTGATCAGGAAGCGATCCTCACCGGCCACGACGGCGTGTTCGATGCTGTACTCGATGCCGTCCGTGCGCGGCAGCACGACGCGGAATTCGCCCTCGGGATCGGTGGATTCGAGGACGAGGCACTCGGAGGTGATCTTCGAGCCGACCCAGATCATCAGGTACTTCTCGCTGCGGGTGGAACCGAATCCGACCCAGTAGCTCTCGTCGGGCTCGTGGAAGACCTTGACGTCCTCGGCCTTACCGAGCGTGTGCCGCCAGACGGTGTCGGGACGCCAGGACTCGTCGACCGTCAGGTAGAAGACATGCGTGGCGTCGGCGGTCCAGGTGGCACCCGGCGCGACGTTCTCGATGGTGTCGGCGAGCAGTTCACCGGTCTCGAGGTTCTTGAAACGCAGCGTGTACCGCTCGTCGCCCTCGGTGTCGGTGGAATACGCCAGCAACGTGCCGTCGAGGCTGATCGAGAATGCCCCGAGCGAGAAGAAGTCGTGACCCTCCGCCTCGACGTTGGCGTCGAGCAGGATCTGCTCCCCCGGCACGTCCACGTCGGAAGACAGCGTCGGCGGTGTCCAGTCGTCGGGAGAGTCGACGGGGCAACGGCATTGGAGGCCGTACGACTTACCCTCGACGGTGCGCGAGTAATACCACCACTGGCCCATGCGCGTCGGCACGGACAGGTCGGTCTCCTGGGTGCGCGATTTGATCTCGTCGAAGATCTTGCCGCGGAGTGCTTCCAGTCCGGCCGTCTGCTGCTCGGTGTACGCGTTCTCGGCTTCGAGGTAGGCGATCACCTCGGGGTCTTCCTTGGCGCGCAACCACTCGTAGTTGTCGATGAACGTGTCGCCGTGATGGGTGCGCCCCTGCGGCACCTTCTTGGCAATGGGAGGGGTGATCGTCATGGCGTGACCCAATCGTCGAAGTTCAGGCCCGAGATGCGCTCGTAGGCCTCGATGTAGCGGCTGCGCGTTGCGGCGACGACGTCGTCGGGCAACGGTGGCGGTGGGGTGTCGGACGCTCGGTCCCAGCCGGATTCGCCGGTCAGCCAGTCGCGAACGAACTGCTTGTCGAAACTGGGCTGAACGCGACCCTCTTCGTACGAATCGGCAGGCCAGTAGCGCGAGGAATCGGGGGTGAGCACCTCGTCGGCGAGAACGAGGTTGCCGTCGGCATCGGTCCCGAACTCGAACTTGGTGTCCGCGAGAATGATTCCGCGTTCCAGAGCGAAGTTGGCTGCACGCGAATAGATCTCGATGGTGTCTTCGCGGAGTTTGAAGGCCAGCTCGGCACCGACCAGTTCGACGGCCTGGTCGAAGGTGATGTTCTCGTCGTGCTCGCCCAGTTCGGCCTTGGCGGCAGGAGTGAAGATGACCTCGTCGAGTTTGCTCGATTCGATCAGGCCGGGCGGCAGTTCGACGCCGCACACGGCACCGGTCGCGTTGTAATCCGCCAACCCGGATCCGGTGAGATAGCCGCGAGCAACGCACTCGATCGGCACCATGTTCAGCTTCTTCACCACCAGGGCGCGGCCGATCAGTTCGGCGGGGATGCGTTCGTCGAGCGGATCACCGGCCAGGTGATTGACGCCGCCGAGCTCCTCGAAGAAGAACACGCTCATCGCCGTCAACACACGTCCCTTGTCCGGGATCGGGGTGTCGAGGATGTGGTCGTAGGCCGAGATTCGATCGCTCGCGACGAGCAGCAGATGCGCGTCGTCGATCGTGTACAGATCGCGGACCTTGCCGCCGGCCAGATGCTCGTAGCTACTCAGTGATGGTCGCACGAGGCTCAACACTATCTGGGCCGGTGCCGCCACGTCGGCGGGCAGGGATCACAATGAGTAGCAATGGCAACGACCGAATCGACCCCGGACATCGGATTCCGCTCCGAACGCGGTCCCATCCTGATCGCGCTGATGCTCAGCTCGTCGCTGGTTGCGCTGGACGCGACGATCATCGCCACTGCGGTGCTCACCATCGTCGGCGACCTCGGCGGGTTTGCGCAGTTCCCGTGGTTGTTCTCGATCTACCTGCTGGCACAGGCTGTCTCGGTGCCGCTCTACGGCAAATTGTCCGATCTGTTCGGGCGCAAGAAGATCATGGTGTTCGGCATCGCGGTGTTCTGCCTGGGCTCGATTCTGTGCGGCCTGGCGTGGAGCATGCCTGCTCTGATTGCTTTCCGCGCGATTCAGGGACTCGGCGCGGGTGCCGTCCAGCCGATGTCCATCACCATCGCGGGCGACATCTACACGCTGCCCGAGCGCGCCAAGGTGCAGGGCTACCTGGCCAGCGTGTGGGCGATCTCTTCGGTGCTCGGCCCCGCCCTCGGTGGCGTCTTCTCCGAGTACCTGTCGTGGCGGTGGATCTTTTTCATCAACATTCCGCTGTGCGCGGTGGCGGCGTTCATGTTGCTGCGCAAGTTCGAGGAAGGCGCTGTCGAACGCACCAAGCCGAAGATCGATTACCTCGGTGCAGCTCTGCTCACCGTCGGCGCGACGATGGTGCTCCTCGGCCTGCTCGAAGGCGGCCAGTCCTGGGCCTGGGGTTCGCCGATCAGCATCGCGATCTTCGTTGTGGGCTTCCTACTGCTGGCGGTGTTCGCATGGGTCGAGTCCCGCGCCGAGGAGCCGATCCTGCCGCTGTGGGTGTTCACCCGGCGGGTGCTGGTGGTCAGCAGCTTCATCTCGTTGCTCGTCGGCGCATTGATCCTGGGACTGACGTCCTACGTCCCGACCTTCGTACAGGGCGTGTTCGGCACCGGAGCCATCATCGCCGGCTTCTCGCTGTCCACGCTGACCCTCGGCTGGCCGATCGCGGCATCCCAGTCCGGGCGGGTGTACCTGCGCTTCGGCTTCCGCACGACGGCAGTGGTCGGCGGTTCGATCGGGATCGTGGGTACGGCACTGACGACTCTGCTCGACGCCGATTCGCAGATCTGGCACGTCGCGGCGATGTGCTTCGTCATCGGCCTCGGCATGGGGTTGATCGCGAGCCCCACATTGATCGCCGCACAGTCGAGCGTCGAGTGGGCCGAACGCGGCGTCGTCACCTCCACCAACATGTTCGCCCGTTCACTCGGTAGCGCCGTCGGCGTCGCGGTGTTCGGTGCCATCGTCAACGCCCGTGTGTCCGGAGATCCAGAACCCGAACAACTGTCCGACGCCATCCATCTGGTCTTCATCGGAGTGCTGGTCGCCGCCGTCCTGATGACTGTCGCTGCGGTGTTCATGCCCAAGCGCACGGCCCGATAACTCGCCCACTGCGCAGGGTTCCGCCGCGTACCGCGACCGGAACCCTGCGTCACGGCATCAACGCACCGAACGCGGAAACCAGTGCACCGGTGAGGTCACCGAGACGTTCACGGCTGTACCGGGAGCGAATCGGTCGCAGGCCCGAGCGACGACACGCAGCCGGAGCCCGGTATCGCGGTGTCGCACAGTGACCGAGCATTCGGGGCCGGTGAAAACCTCGTGTTCGACGAGAAATTCGCCATCCTCGCGCTCCGAGACCACCAACTGTTCGGGCCGGAGCAAGACCTGCCCCATACCCGTTGCCCTGGTGGTGGATTCGAGACGACCGAGAACGGTGTCGACCCAACCGTCGCGCGCGGCAGCGTCGACGTAATAGGCGTCGCCGACGAAGCTCGCCACAGCCGGCGTGGTGGGCCGCTCGTACAGTGCACGCGGCGTATCGACCTGCGCACAGCGCCCGCCCAGCAGGACCGCAACCCGATCCGCAGTGCCCAGAGCCTCGGCCCGATCGTGTGTGACGAGAATCGACGCGGTCTTGCTGGTGAGCAACAACTCTCGCACGTCCTGCCGAATCGAGGTCCGCAGACCTGCATCGAGAGCAGCGAACGGCTCGTCCATCAACACCACCGACGGAGCCGGGGCCAACGCGCGCGCCAACGCGATCCGCTGCTGCTGCCCGCCCGAGAGTTCGCTGGGTCGAACCGCACCGGCGTCGGGCAGTCCGACGAGCTCGAGCATCTCGTCGACGCGTCGGGCCCGTTCGGCTCGGCCGGACAGGTACGGCCGCACGAACCCTGTGCGCAAACCGAATTCGATGTTTCGGCGCACCGTCAGATGTGGAAACAGTCCACCTTCCTGCGGCATCAGGCCTACTCCCCGCTTCTCCGGCACCTGAACACGCCCGGCGACGGAGAGGTCGCGCCCGTCGGCGGTGATGCGGCCCGCGTCGATACGGTGCAGGCCTGCGATCGATCGCAGCAGAGTCGTCTTGCCGCAGCCGGAGGGTCCGAGAACGGCGAGCATCTCACCGTCGCCGAGGTCGAGATCGATTCCGTGCAGCACCGTCGTACTGCCGTACGAGGCAACGAGATCGGACATCACCATGCTCATGACAGTGTCACTCGCTTTCGCGTCGTACGCCGCAGCGCCCGGGTCAGGACGATCGTCGGGACCACGGAGATCAGGATCAATGCGAGGGCGTAGGGGGCTGCCTCGCCGTAGCGGAATGCCTCGGTGGTGGACCACAGCGTGGTCGCGAGCGTGTCCACACCGCGGGGGCGCAGCATCAACGTCGCCGGTAATTCCTTGGCGACGGTCAGGAACACCAGGGCGGCTCCGGCCGCGATGCCGGGCGCGGCGACGGGAATCGTCACCCGCAGGTCGGTGCGCACTCGCCCGGCACCGAGGGTCCGTGAAACATCCTCGAGCACAACCGGAGTGGCGTCGACGACCGATCGGGTGCTGCCGACGGCCAACGGCAGGAACAGCACCACGTACGCCAGCACCAGCAGCACCGCGGTCTGATAGAACGACGGCAGAAATCTGATTCCGAGAAACACCGTCGCCAGTCCCACGGTGATACCCGGGAGACCGTGCGCAATGTACGTGGACAACTCGGCGGTGCGCGCACCGCGGGACGTGGACCTGGCCGCGAACAACGCCACCGGCAACGCAAGCACGGCGACCACCAGAGCAGCAGTCGCCGAGTACTGGACCGTCTTGGCGCTGACAGCCAGCACGTCCGCCCAGTCGACGGTGAAGCGCAGCGATCGAGTGAGCCATCGCGCCAGGGCCAGAATCGGTACCAGCACCGAAACACCGAGGGCTGCAACGATAACGGCCAGAGCAGGCACGCGCCACCGGCCAAGAACCACAGGCTCGGCCATCCGGTCGGTACCCGATCCCACGCGCGCCGTGGCCCCGCGTCGAGCACGCCGTTCGAGGAGGGTCAACACCAACGCGCCCACCACGAGGACCAACCCGAGAACAGCGGCCGCGGTGCGATCGAGCCCGCCGCGGTAGGCGCTGTAGATGCCAAGAGTGAAGGCGTCGTACCGCATCAGTGCCACCGCCCCGAAGTCACTGATGGTGTACAGCGCCACCAGCAGCGCGCCTGCTGCCGCAGCCGGAACGACGCGACGGCACTCGACGGTCAGCGCGGTGCGTACAGCGCCTCGACCGAGGGTTCGCGAGACCTCGGCCAACGACGGGTCCGCGGTGGCGAACGCCGCGGACACCGGCAACATCACCAGCGGGAAGCACGACAACGTGAGCACCAGCGCAGCACCGGAAAATCCTGCAAGGGAGGGAAATTCAGCGATCCACAGATACCCGGACACGTACGACGGGATGGCCAGCGGTGCCGCGAGGATCATCGAGAAGATGCGTCGACCCGGTAGATCGGTTCGGACGGTCAACCAGGCGAGCAGCGTGCCCACCACGACGGAGGCGACCACCACGGTGAGCGCGAGCGTGGCCGTCCGGACAACGAGGTCGAGGGTGCGTTGCCGCAGGAGCAGCCGCAGTACCTTCTCGGTTCCGCCGTCGAACGCTCGAACGAACAGGTACACCAAGGGTGTCAGCGTCAGCGCTCCCACGCACAACGCGGTCGTCCCGAGAACGGGACGACCGCCGAAGTGGCGCCGCCGAAGCGGCTGGAGTGCGGACACGAACACCGACTAGATGATTCCGACGTCGGTGAGCAGGGTTTGCGTGGCTTCGAGGGACGAGAGCCGGCCCAGGTCGAGGTCGGTCGAACCCAGGTCCGACAGCGGCGGCAGGTCGTAGTCGGACGTGACGCCGTCGATGACGGGGTATTCGGCGGTCTCGTTGGCGAAGTATGTCTGCGATTCGGTCGAGAGCAGCTCGCGCACGAAATCGAATGCCGCTTCCTGGTTGTCCGACGCCGCCAGCACACCGGCACCGGCGACGTTGATCAATGCGCCGGGGTCGCCGGGCTCGAAGTAGTGCAGCTCGACGGGAGCGTCGGCACCGTTCTCGTCCTTGAACGGGTACCAGTAGTAGTGGTTGAGCAGTCCCGTGGCGACCTGCCCGTCGTTGACGGCGGTCAGCAGCGGACCGTTGCCCTCGAACGCGACCGGCTCGTTGGCGACGAATCCTTCGAGCCAGGTGCGCGCACCCTCCTCGCCGCGCTGCACGCGCAATGCGGTGACGAACGCCTGGAACGACGCGTTGGTGGGTGCGTAGCCGATCTGTCCGCGCCAGCGTGGGTCGAGCAGTCCGTCGATACCGGTGGGCAGGTCTGCTGCCTGCACCGAATCGGAGTTGTAGGCCAGCACGCGGGCCCGTGCGGAAGTGGCGACCCAGGTGCCGTCGGTGCCGCGGTACTGCTCGGGGACGAGCGCGAGGATGTCCTCGGGCAGCGGTGCGAGCGCCCCTGCTTCGTCGAGGGCCCCCAGTGCACCTGCATCCTGGCCGTAGAAGACGTCGGCCGGCGTCGCGTCGCCCTCTTCGAGGATCTTGGCGGCCTGGGCGTTGGTGTTGCCCGAGTAGTCGACCTCGACGCCGCCGCCGATGCGTTCGATCAGGGGGTCGACGAGTTCTTCGCCGCGGCCGGAGTACACCACCAGGGCGGACTCTGCGGTGGCGGACTCGGAGGTGGAGGTGGTGTCACCCGAGTCCGAAGAGCTGCAGGCGACCAAACCGAGGGCAAGGGTTGCACTGCACGAGAGCAGCGCCAGACGGCGAACGGTGAACACGGTTCTCCTGACGAAAACGGGTCAAACGGACAATTCGAGAAAGTACACCACCAAGGTGAGGCTCAGCTACTTTCCCCCCGGATTGAACGACCGGCCGCCCGGGCATTCCCGCCCGATGACCGAACGCGTGCTCGTCACCGGTGCCAGCATCGTCGGCCCCACCGTCGCCTACTGGCTCGACAGAGCGGGATACGACGTCGTCGTCGTCGAGCGCAGTCCGCAGCTGCGTCTGGGCGGCCAGAACATCGACGTCCGCGGTAGTGGACGCGAGGTGCTGCGGCGCATGGGCCTGGAGCAGACCCTGCTGGCCAACGGCACCACCGAGAAGGGCACCAGATTCGTCGACGATTCCGACGCCACCATCGCGGCCTTTCCGGCCGGAGACGGATCACACGACGGGCCGACGGCGGAGATGGAGATTCTGCGCGGCGAGTTCGCGCGGATTCTCGTCGAATCAGCCGGTCCGCGAACCGAGTACCGGTACGGCGATCGCGTCGTCGACGTGGCTCAGGATGCCGACGGCGTCGATGTCACGTTCGCGTCGAACGCAGCGGAAAGGTTCGACCTCGTCCTGTTCGCCGACGGAATCCGTTCCAGTAGCAGAGAACTGGCGTTTCCTGCCGAGGCGGAGACCACGCCGGTCGGCCTGTACACCGCCTACGGGATTTTGCCGAAGAGACCGAGTGACGACGGCTGGTGGCGGTGGTACAACGCCGCCGGATCCAGGGTCGCCAATCTGCGCCCGGACAACCTCGGCACGACGCGTTTCAGCCTGTCCTGGGTGTCCGACGATGGCGGGTACGAAACCGCGTCTACCGAAGAAGTCGTTGCCGCCCTGCGAGCGACGTTCGCCGACGTCGGCTGGGAAGTGCCCAGAATCTTGAATTCGCTCGGACCGGGTTCGGAGCTCTACGTCGACTATCTGGCCCAGGTGCAGGCCCCACGCTGGTCGAACGGCAGAATCGGCATGCTGGGCGACGCTGCTTGGTGCGCAACACCATTGAGCGGGATGGGCACCACGTTGTCGGTCACCGGGGCCTACGTGCTCGCCGGGGAACTCGCCCGAGCGCGCGATCATCGCACCGGGTTCGAGGCCTTCGAGGCGCGCATGCGTCCGTTCGTGAATCAGGCTCAGAAGCTTCCGCCCGGCGTGCCTCGCGTCGCGCATCCGAAAACGACTGTGGGAGTAGCTGCTTTTCGCACCGTGCTCCGCCTGGCCGGATCGAAGCCGGTCCAGGCGGTCACGAGCAGATTCCTCGGTCCCGACGCGGCGACGCTGGAATTGCCCGACTACGAATTTCCGCGTTAGAGCCCGACCCGCTCGAGCAGCGCGTCGAACGCCTCGCTGGCTTCCTGCTCGGTGCGGCCGGATTCGATGACGCCGTTGTACACCGCGAGCGCCTCCTCCTGGTACTGCTTGTACTTTTCGAGCCACTTCTCCGAGTCAGCGCGCCAGTAGCCGATGATGTCGAAATACTTGTTGTCGTAACCCAAGTCCTTGCGGAAGTACTTGCGTACCCGACGCGAGGACGACGCCTCTGCGGCGAACCACACGTAGCCGCGCCCCTCGGGTAGCGGGTAGGCGAGCACCGCGTCGTCGAGCACGCTGGCGCTGTCTCCGTTTCCGGATCCGATACGCCAATCGAATGTCACGTCGGCGGCTGTCTCGAACGTCTGGATGTCACCGCGTTCGAGTACCTCGACAATCGCGTGTGCGCGGGTGCCTGCGGGCAACTGTTCGACCAGTCGACCCAGTGCTGGAACTCCGGTCATATCGGCCACCAGCAGCAGCCAATCGACGTCGGCGGGCGGTGAGTACCACGACCGCGGACGGGTGAAGAGCACCGTCTGACCGGGGGCGGCCTGCTGGGCCCAGGTGGCCGCGACGCCACCCTCGTGTGCGAAGAAGTCGATGGTCAACTGGCCGCGGTCGGGATCGACGCGTCGGATCGTGTAGTTCCGGCCCTCCGGCGCGTTCTCGAGGCCGTGGAACCACCACAGGCCGTCGACCTCGGTCATCGGCGGCGGTGCCGACTCGCCTTCACGCGGAAAGTAGACCCCGACGCACTCGTCGGGTGCCCCGAGCGTGCGGTAACCGGCGACGTGCTCGCCGCCGAAGGTGACGCGCACCATGTGCACGGTGAGCTGCTCCACCGCAACGACGTCGGCGTAGTGGAAACCACGCTGCTGATCGGTCATCTTCGTCCTCGATACATCTCTCGTCCGACTGTGCGAGAACCCTCAGGCTAACTCGGCGGCAATTCTGTTCGATTCTAAACTAAGCCTTGCCTAGCCTGCCAGCGGCCACCTTGGGTATCACCAACGGAGTGTGCGATTCGGGATCGTCGATGATGCGGCACTGCAGTCCGAACACCGCCTCCACCAAGTCGGCGGTGACGATCTCCGCCGGTGGGCCCTCGGTGACCACCGCGCCGTCCTTCATCGCGATGATGTGGTGGGCGTATCGACATGCGTGGTTGAGATCGTGCAACACCGCGACGAGGGTGTTGCCGTTGTCCCGATTCAACGTGGCCAGCAGGTCGAGAAGTTCGATCTGGTGCGCGATGTCGAGAAAGGTCGTCGGCTCGTCCAAGAGCAACAGCGGTGTCTGTTGCGCGAGAACCATTGCCACCCACACTCTTTGCCGCTGTCCACCGGACAGCTCGTCGACCGGACGGGCCGACAGCGACGTCACTCCGGTCGCAGTCATGGCCTCCACCACCGCGGCCTCGTCCGCGACGGACCATTGCCGAATCAACTTCTGATGCGGATAGCGGCCTCGCGCAACCAGATCGGCCACCGAGATGCCGTCCGGCGCGATGGAGGTTTGCGGCAGGAGCCCGAGTCGGCGGGCGACCTCCTTCGCCGGGTACGACGAGATGGACTTGCCGTCGAGCAATACCGTGCCGCCGGTCGGCTTCAGCAGCCGCGACAACGCGCGCAACAGTGTCGATTTACCGCAGGCGTTCGGCCCGACGATCACGGTGAACTTGCCGTCGGGAATGTCGACGGTCAACTTCTCGCTGATGATTCGTTTGTCGTATCCGACGGTGATGCCGTCCGCGTACAGGCGTGGCCTCGTCGTCATTGCTTCCGCCCTTCTCGTGCCAACAACCAGACGAAGTACGCGCCGCCCACACAGACCGTCACCACGCCGACCGGAAGTTGAGTGGGCGCGAACACTCGTTGCGCTGCAACGTCACTGACGATCAGGAGCAGAGCACCCATGCATGCTGCCGGCACCATCGCCACCGACGAGGTACCGGTGAGCCGCCGAGCCAACTGCGGCGCGGCGAGCGCAACGAACGAAATGGGCCCCGCTGCGGCCGTGACCAGTGCCGTGAGGGCGACCCCGAGAATCACCAGCATCAGACGCGTCGGCTCGACGCGGATTCCGAGCGCTCTCGCCGCGTCGTCACCCATCTCGAGTACCGGTAGCCGTGTCGACAGCGCCGCCGCCACGGGGGTGACGACAGCCAGGGCCACGAGAACGGGAACCACCTGCGGCCACCCCAACCCGTTGAGTGTGCCCGCGCCCCAGACGGCGGCTGCGATTGCCTCGGAGACATCGGCTTTCACCACGAGCCAGGTATTGACGGACGCCAGGACGGCACTGACCGCGATACCGACGATGATCAATCGAAAGCCCTGCACGCCGCGCTTGTAGGCGAGCACGTACACCACGGCGGCGGCCACCAGTCCGCCGACGAGCGCGCCCGCTCCGGTCCGGTAGTAACCGCCGCCGAGCGTCAGGATGACGACGAGAGCGCCGGTGTACGCGCCGGTCGAGAAGCCGATGATGTCCGGGCTGCCCAACGGATTTCGCGTCAACGACTGAAAGATCGCACCCGACACCCCCAGGGCAGCTCCGAACAGGAATGCCAGCGCAACCCGGGGGAACCGCGACTGCATCACGACGATCTCGGTGATGCGCGGGGCGTCGCCGAACACCGCTGCGAGCACCTGGCCCGGTGGAACGTGGTAATCGCCGGTGCCGATCGCGAGGACGGCGACAACCGCTGTCAGCAACAGCAGGGCCGCGCAGACGAGGACCGTACGAACGTCGATTCGTGCGCCCAGCACTGTGCGAACGATCCACACCCTTCTGCCGAAGTCGATGTTCCCGGCGCGCGGTGCCCGGATCACAGCCCGCTCGCCTTCTTTCGGCGGACCAACAGGATCAGAACGGGAGCCCCGACGAAGGCGGTGACGATACCGACCTGCAACTCCCCCGGCTCGATGACGATTCGGCCGACGACGTCGGCGAACAACAGCAGTGCCGGTGCCGCGAACACGGTGTGGATCAGAATCCAACGCTGGTCCGGCCCGACGAACCAGCGCACCATGTGCGGCACCATCAGCCCCACGAATCCGACCGGTCCCGCCGCCGCTGTCGCCGCTCCGGCCAACAGCGTCACCGCAACGACACCGACGGTCCGCGTTCGAAGCGCATTGGCTCCCAACGACCGGGCCAGCTCGTCGCCCAGTGCGATCGCATTGAGCGGACGCGCGACGAGCGCCGCCAGACACAGTCCGAGTACGACGAACGGGCCGGTCGCCGCCGCGATGTCGAGGCCTCGACCCGCCAACGAGCCTGCGCCCCAGAACCGCATCCTGGCGAAGGCGTCCGGGTCCAGCAGCAGCATCCCGGAGGTGACGCCGCCGAGCACCGCACCGAGGGCAATACCGGAGAGCGTCAAGCGAATCGGAGTGGCACCCGCTCGTCCCACCGAACCCAGCGCGTACACCGCGACGGTGGCGAGAACGGCACCGACGAACGCGAACCACACATAGAAGCGAACGTCGGTCACGCCCAACACCCCGACTGCGAAGGCGACGAAGAGTGCCGCTCCGGCATTGACGCCCAGAATGCCCGGGTCGGCCAACGGGTTGCGCGTCATCGCCTGGATCAGCGCGCCCGCGACGCCGAGCGCGGTACCGACGAGCACACCGAGCACGGTCCGTGGAACTCGGAGCTCGCGGACGATCACCGCGTCGGTGGAACCGTTCGACGACCACAGTGCGTGCCACACGTCACCGACAGCGATGTTCTCGGCTCCCACAGCGATACTCACCAGGCACAGAATCGCGAGGACGGCGACGACGAGAATCAGACCGGCGGTCCTGCCGGCATCGGTTCGGGCCAGACCACCGACGAGAGCCGGAACATCGCTCTGTTCCGGCTCGTCGCCCGCAGTGATACCCCGCCGTTTCACACCACCGAACGCACCCTCGCACCCACCGCGGACTTGACGATCTCACCGCTGCGCACAGCGATGTTGGACAGCAGAGAGGACGTCAGACCGTGGGTGTGCTCGGTGCCGCCCTGCAGGTAGATCGAACCCACTGTCGATCCACGCGTGACGAGCCGGTAGTCCCGCGTCACGCGAGGACCGTGCGCATCGAATTCGACGGCGTCGAACAACGGCCCGAGGATGTCGGGCAGATCGAGGGACGTGAAGCCGGTGGCATAGACGACAGCGTCGCACAGCACGTCCTCGGCCAGTCCTGTCGGCCCGTGTTCCACCGATGCCCGCACGCCCGACGCCTCCTCCGTGACATCGGCCAGTCGGGAGGCTCCGTGCACGAACAGCCGGCGCTGTCCGCTGACCCGCTCCGCGTACTCGCGCGCGTACAGCTCCTCGATCAGGGGCAGGTCGACGGCGGAGTAGTTGGTTCCGCGGTGATAGTGCAGCAGCTGATCACGAAGGGAGTGCGAGGACGAGTAGAAGTCGTCGACGGCGGTCGGATCGAAGATGCGGTTGGCATAGGGGCTGTCGTCGGCCGGGCTGTACCCGTACTTGCGCAGTACCGCATGCACCGATGCGTCCGGATAGGTCGAATGCAGGTAGTCGACCACTTCGGCTGCGCTCTGCCCGGCACCGACGACGACGAACGTCCGGTGGTTCCGCGACGGCAACCGGTCGAGGTGGCCGAGCAGGTCGTGATTGTGGAATTGCCGCGCCGACGCGCTGACTCCGTCCGGCAGGGCTGCGGTCAGGCCGCCGGCGAGCACGATGTTGCGGCCGCGGACGGTCCCGGTGCGTCGCCCCTCGGTGCGGACGCCGTAACCGTCACCGGTGTCGACGACCGCGGACGCCCGCGTCCCGTAGTGCACCGCGGCGTCGACTTTGCCTGCGGCCCAGGACAGGTAGTCGTGGAACTCGAGCCGGCTGGGGAAGAACGTCTGCAGATTGATGAAGTGGTTGAGCCGGCCCCGTTCGGCGAGATACGACAGAAACGTGTACTCGCTGCTCGCATTGCGCTGGGTGGCAAGGTCTTTGAGGAAGGAGATCTGCATCGTGGTTCCCGGCAGCAACATTCCGGGGTGCCAGGCGAACTCGTCCTTCGACTCGACGAAGCACGAGGTCAGGCGCTCGGCCGGAGCGCACTGTCGATTGTGTTCCTCGATCGCGATGGCCAAGCCGAGGTTGGAGGGCCCGAAGCCGACCCCGACGATGTCGTATTCGCCGTCGAGTTCGCTGCTGTAGTCGTCGCTCGGGCTCATCGGATGCTCGCCCCCGACATCTGATCGAGCGCACCGGGGACCGGTTCGGCAGGGTCCACTCCGAGGGCAACGATGCTGTTGTCCGAGTCGACGTGCACCACGGAGGGACTGTGTGTGGGCAGCTCGGCGTTCTCGACCTGACGGAACGACATGATGATCACCAGATCACCCGGAGACACCAGATGGGCCGCGGCACCGTTGATTCCGATCACGCCGGATCCCGGATGGCCTTCGATCACGTAGGTGACCAAGCGAGCGCCGTTGGTGATGTCGACGACGTGGACCTGTTCGCCCTCGATCAGATCGGCCGCCTGCATCAGAGTCGAATCGATCGTGATGGACCCGACGTAGTGCAGATCGGCGTGAGTGACAGTGGCACGGTGGATCTTTCCACCCAGCATGGTGCGGTGCATCAGGCGTCGTTCTCCTTCTTGCGGACGAGATATGGGGCAACGCTGGCGAGCTTCTCGCAGGTCTCGTCGAATTCACGTTCGGGCTTGGACTGGCCGACGATGCCGGCTCCGGCACGCAGCCATGCGGAACCCTGCTGCTCGTAGACGGCGCGCAGCACGAGTGCTGCTTCGAATTCTCCCGTCGACGATGCCTTCACGACGGCACCGGAGTACAGGCCGCGCGGTGAGTCGTCGAGCCGACCGATGGCGTCGATGGCCTCCTTCTTCGGGATCCCCGACGCCGTGACGGCCGGAAACAGGGCACCGAAGGCATCCCAGCAGGACAGGTCCTCGCGCAGGCGTGCGCGCACGGTGGACGCGAGATGTTGGACACTTCCCCGTTCGCGCACGCTCATGAAGTCCGAGACGGCCGTCGACCCCGGGCTGGCGATCGATTCGAGTTCCTCGAACGAGGTACGCACGGACACAGCGTGTTCGGTGATCTCTTTCGGATCCTGTTCGAGATCGGACTTCGCTGCCGAGTCGGCATCGGAACCGAGTCCGAACGCTCTCGTTCCCGCGAGCGGCTCGGTGGTGACGATCCCGTGTGCGTCGACGGAGGCGACCAATTCCGGGCTGAAGCCTACGGCACGCAGATCGCCGAGATGCAGCAGAAAAGAGCGGGCCGGAGTGTTCGCCGTACGCCCGGCGCGGTAGGTGCCCGGCATGTCGAGATCGAATGGGATACGCACGCTCCGGGACAGAATGACCTTGGCGTAGTCGCCCCGTCGGATTTCCGTTACGGCCTGTTCGACGCGGCCGCGGTAGTCGTCGAGATCTCCGCCGACGTCGAGAGCGTGCACGGTCGGCAGCTCGTCGCCGCCGATCGCGTCGAGCGCGGCCAGTACCGAGGCGCGGTCCTCGTCGCTGCCGGTCACCTCGACGGCATCGTGTTCGCGGCCGAAGCGGACCTCGACGCGGGGCACCACCAGGTGCGCGAGGATGTCGTCGGCGTCGCGCCCGGCGGCAGTGGACCGATCGACGTCGTGCAGGTGCTCCGCGAACCCGAAACCGACGAATCCGTAAGCGTTCCACTGTTCTCGGGTCAGGCCCGTGCACGCCTCGCTCAGGGCCGCTGCCGGGTTACCGGACCAGCTCCGCTCGGTCGGTTCTCCGGCCCCCCAGGTGGTGGTCACGAGGTGGGGCCGAAGCACGATGCGAGCGACCACGCCGCCCGCGAACACCCAGCGTCCCCGGTCCTCGTACACGACGTACTCGTCGAACAATCCGGACTCCGCCAACGCGACGACCGTACGCAGTCCCCGCTGCAGTTCGGTCCCCTCGGCCGTGTCCATCGTCGTTTCTTCGACAACGGTCATTTTGTGTGCACTCCTGACGGTGAATCGGTCCGTGACCGCGCATTGCGCGCAACGTCTGCGGTCGGCATCGGCGCGCGCCTTCGATAGGGAACGCTAACCTAACCGACTCGGCAGCACAACGGCTTCCTCGGTGTCAGCGAACACGGCGTAGATCGAGCACCGAGATACCCCAGCCGACCAGCGTCGACGCCGCGACCTCGAGGCCGGCATCGGCTGCTACGCAGGCAAATTCGGCTTTCGTTCGTACACCGCTGCCGTGCATGCAGAGCATCAGCAGATCGAATTCCGACTGATCCTCGTTGAACGACCCGTCGTTGGACAGTCGCTCGACGACCACCAATTTTCCGTTGTCGGCCAATCCTGTTGCCGCGTTGCGCAACAGCAGTGCGAGATCGTCGTCTCGATAGTGTCCGGTGACCTCGAGCATCAGATACGCGTCGAATCCGTTCCCGTGCTCCACATGCGGCTCGGACATCACGCTCTGCGGGTGATTCACCACTCGCCCTTCGAGTTCGGGCCATTTCCCGAGGTCGCGTCGAATCAGGTCGAGTTCGCTGGGCAACCCGAGCACACCCGCCGATACTCCGTCGTACCGGGAGAGAACGGAACCGAGCACCACTCCGGATCCTGCCCCCGCCACCAACAGGGTCGAGACCCCGTCGAACGAATAGTCCTGCACCAGAGCAGGACCCAGGAACGCGGCCTCGTCGGCGATGTGGTTGTGATGCAGTTCGGCGAGCCGCGGGGACGCCTCGAGGTCTTCGGTCAACGTGTTGCCGGTCAGCAGGCTCGCGCTGGCGGTACCGGTCCGCAGGCTGTCCACCAGACCTGTGATCGACAGTTCCACCCGTGCCTCGATCCCGTCCAGGTCCAGCCAGTGCGAGATCCAGTCGTCGCCGAGCATCGCCTCACCGATATCGCCGAGAATCAGATCACCGGTGGAGTTCTCGGCGAGGACGTCGACGGCACGCAGATAGCGCACGAATTTCGCGAGGGCGCGCGCGTCCGTCTCGGTGGCTTCCGCCAGCGATTCGACGGAGCACGCCCCTCGGGACACGTGCAACGGGATACGTAACGTGTTGGCCGCCCTGAAAGCGAAGGGCGACAGTATTTCCGCACGTTCGGCGAGCCTGTCGAACGGCTCGGACTCACCGCCGCTGAGGTCGGGCACCTCGGGATCGTCGGCGCGGGTCAGAACCTCGGCGCGACGCCAGTACCCGGTGACGTCGACCATCTCCGGCGGCAGGCCGCGGTCCTCGCGCAGATACCGACGGATTCCCTTGAGAGCGGTCGCTTCCCCTGCCACCCAGGCGAACACCGTTCCGTCCCACCAGGGTGCCGCCCGCACCGCACTGTCGAGCAAGTCGCCGGTGCCGGCGGTGACGCCGTCACGGTGGACCCACGTGATCTCGGCGTCGGCGGCCGTCGGCAACGGCAACTCTCGCTCGACGTCGGCGACCTCGACGAACACCCGAATTCGCCGGCCCGGCAATGCCTCTTCGAGATACCGAGCGATGGCAGGTAACGCGGTCTCGTCGCCGACGAGCAACACCCAGTCGACATCGGCCGGAGCATGGCCCGACCGCACCGGTCCGAGCAGGGTGATGGAATCGCCGACGCGGCAACGCCGACCCCACGTCGACGCGATGCCGGTGTCGTGGGTGACGAAGTCGAGAGTCACCTGCGCGGTCTCGGGATCGACGCTGCGCACGGTGTAGTTGCGGGTCACCGGACGCGGATCACGCGGCCATTCGACGGTGCGCTCGTGCTGGGTCGGAAGCACCACCGTGCCGTCGGTCTCCGCCGGGAAGAACAACCGAACGAAGTCGTCGAATCCTTCGCTGCGCAACGCCGGGAACCGGTAGTCGCCGCGCGAGAACTCGCGCAGCTGCGGCCCACCCAACACGATTCGGCGCATACCCGAACCCAGCTGACGTGTTTCGATCACCGTTGCCGTGCGCAGGACTTCGGGAAAGACGACCTGAAGTCGATGGGACCTTGCCACGGTGGAACACGCTCCTGTCGTCGAAAGTGAATACGCCTGTGCTCGCGTCGAGTGGGCCGCCCGAGTGTTGTCAGCCCTGAACGTTCTCGGCGGCAGTGTTCAGCGCCGAGGCCACGTCGTCGAGGATGTACGGGATCGTCAGCACCGTCAGGCCACCGAACGCGAAGTTCTTGTCGGCGCTGAGGGCCTCGGTGGAGGCGGTACGCCCCTGCGAAAGTACGGGCTGCGAGGCCACGGCGGGTTCGGCCAGGAACCCGGCGAGAGATTCCTTGTCGTACGCCACGACGAACAGCACGTCGGACTTCAGCAACGACGCCTGTTCGAGGCTGAGCTCGAAGTACACGGCGTCGGGGTCCTTGGCCGGGTCGGCCTGTTGGATGGTGGGCTCGTTGACGAGACCGAGCTGCTCGAGGAACTCGACTCGTACGTCGTTGTCCTTGCTGACGGCGAAAGTGCCGGGTGCGTTGGGCAGCGCGACGGTGACCGTCTTGCCTTGCAGCGCAGAGTACTTCGTCGCCGCATCGGCAATCGAGCCCTCGACTCCGGAAACCAGGTCGGCGGCCTCCTTCTCCTTGCCCAGCGCCTTGCCCGCGATGGTCAGCTGGTCCTCCCACGACGTGGTCCACTGCTTGTCCGGGTACGCGACGACGGGCGCGATGTCGGAGAGCTTGTCGAACTCCTCCTGGCTCAACCCCGAGTACGGCGCGAAGATCAGATCCGGTGCGGCGGCAGCGAACTGCTCGACCGGAACCGCTCCGGTGCCGTCACCGGAGAGCAGTGTCGGCGCGTCGCCGCCCAGGTCGGCGAGAGCCTTCGCATCCCACGGCAGAACGCCGCGTTCGTCCGCACCGTACTGGGCACCGTCGAATGTAGGCATCGCAACGGGTACGACTCCGAGGGCGAGAATCGCGTCCTGGTTCGACCATCCCCAGGTCGCGATCCGCTTCGGTGCCTCGGGGATCGTCGCGGATCCGAGTGCCGAGTCGATCGTGACCGGAAATGCGGACTCCTGCGCAGACGTCGTGGAGTCGGCGGCAGGCGTCTCCTCGGTGTCGCTGCTGCATCCGGCGGCGAGGGCGATGGTCAGCCCTCCGGCGAGCGCGATCGACGCGGCGCTCCTCATCCACTTCGTACGAACCTTCATCGTTCCTCGGAACCTCTCGACTCGACCACGCACTGACTGCGTCCACACCCGACCGGGCGAGGCGACTGACAAGGTAGCACTAATGAGGTTACCCTTGCCTCATTAGGCCGTCCTCTGACTCCCTGTCCTCCACAATTCGACACGCGGCCGACAGGGCCTCCCGCCAGAGCCCGGCCAGTTCCTCCACACCGTCGAGCACTCCTGCCGGCCACGTGTACGTCACACCGAGTACCGACGACCCGTCCTGTTCGTGCACGTAGCTGTCGACGACCAACGCATAGCCGCAGGGCGTCTCGGTGCCGGGCGTGGTGTCGAGACTGCTACGCAATCGGCTGGCCCCGAACGGACCGCCTGTCGCGGTGTCGAAACGGCCCAGATAATTGAATTCGATGTCGGCCGTGGGCATGTGCCGCAGCACCGCACCCGCCTCACCGCTGCACCACCGCAGCATGCCGTACGTCGACCCGTCTCCCGGCACCGAATCCCTCGACCGAGCCGCGTCCGTCGCGATCGTACGCAGAACCGATTCTGCGGCAACAGGATCGGACCGGTGCGACATCAGGGCGCGATGGTCGGTCGCGTCAGCGGTCAGGCGGAGCGGGAACACAGCCGTGAGCCATCCGACCACGGAAGAGCCGTCCACCCGATCGGACGCGATTCCCGACCGCCCGTGCCCCTCCACGTCGACGACGAACGACTGCGGACCCGCCGCACCGCTGTCCATCCACTCGACTGTCGCGGCCGCGAACGTTCCCAACAACAGATGTTCGACGGACACCCCGAGCCGCGGGCGGGCTGCGGCGAGAATCCGCGCGCTTTCCTGAGGGGAGAGCGCGAACGTGGTGGTGCGTACGCCTGCACCGGTATCGATCGACGGATCGACCGGACGCACCATCGGAACCCGTTCCGCCCCGTCGCCGACGCGTGTCCAGTACTCCAGATCAGCGAGCACCTCGGCAGAGCCGGCGAGGCGGTGGATCTCGTGCGCCCACTGCCGCATGGAGGGCCCGATCGGGCCGCGATCCGCCGACAACCGCTGCTGCCACGCAGTCGTGATGTCCGGCAGCAGTATTCGCCAGCTGACCCCGTCGACCACGAGGTGATGCAGCGTGATCAGGAGCTCACCCGAGGAGTCGGTGTCACCGTGGTGGCGCAGCCACACCACATCGACCATCCGGCCGATCCGGGGATCGAGCCGACCACGTGCCGCGCGTGACTGGGCGGCAACACGTTCTGCGAGCAGCGATTCGGTGAGCCCGTCCACATACTCGGTACGGACCCACTCGGCCACGTCGGCAGTACCGTCCGGCAACACGGTGAACACGGGCTCGGAGCCGGGACGACGCTCGAAACTCGAATGCAGGATGGGGTGCCTGGCCACCACGAGATCGAGAAGCTCGATCAGCGAGTTCTCGGTCAGATCGGCGGGAGCCTCCAGCAACACCGCCTGCGAGATCTCGTCGACGGACCCATCGAGACTGTCCATCCAGCGGAGGATCGGTGTCAACGGGACTTCTCCGTACGGCGACAGTTCCTCGACGCCGGAGGCCATCGGTTGCGCCGACTCCGCTTGCTGAGCAAGTGCTTCCGGCGTGCGCCGAGCGACGATGTGACGGGGCGAGACCGCCATGCCCACCGTCCGCAGCCGCGCCGACAACTCCATGGCCATGATGCTGTCGCCCCCGAGATCGAAGAAGTCGTCGTCCGCGGAGACCTCCGGCACATGCAGCACAGCGGCTACTGCGCGGCATATCTCCCGCTCGACGTCGATGCGCGGCGCGCGCCCGGAACCGAGGGTCGGGACGGGGTCGGGTAACGCGGCCGCATCGAGCTTTCCGTTCGGCAGCACAGGGAACGCATCGAGCACGGTCACCGACGATGGAACCATGTACGACGGAAGGAGTTCGCCCAGACCCGCGCGCACGGCGCTCACGTCGATCGTCCGTCCCGGCGCAGCAACGACGTACCCAGCGAGGGTCGCCTGCCCGGTAGCGATACCCGACGTATGCACCAGCACCCGCGCGTCTGCGACGGCATCGATCTCTCGCAATCGACTTTCGACTTCCCCCACTTCGACGCGGTGCCCGCGGATCTTGACCTGGTCGTCCGCGCGACCGGCATACCTCAATGTGCCGGATTCGGTCCACGACACGAGATCCCCGGTCCGATAGAGCCGAGTACCGTCCGCGGCGAAGGGATCGGCAACGAAGCGGTGCGCGGTGCGCCCCGGCGCGTTGCGATACCCGCGCACCACGCCCGGCCCGGCCAAATAGAGCTCGCCGAGCGCCCCGGGAGGCGCAAGCCGAAGACAGGCGTCCAACACGTATGCCTTCAGGTTGGTCACCGGCCTACCGATCACGGGCTCGGGCGACAGATCCGTCGATGTGAACACCGCATCGACGGTGGCCTCGGTGGGTCCGTAGAAGTTGTACGCGACAACAAACTCATTCGCGCGCAACCTGTTCCACAACTCGACCGATACCGCCTCGCCGCCGACCCCGACTGACGTCAGTGTGTCGATCGATCCCGACCGCATCATCTGTTCGAGCAACGACGGCACGACCTCGATGAAATGCACCGACAGCGTTCGCAGTCGCTCGGTGAGTTCTCTCGGATCGAGAACGACCTCGGGATCGATGAGATGTACTGTGTGCCCGCCGAACATCCACAACTGCGGTTGCCAGGATGCGTCGAAGGCCATCGACCAGGCATGCGCCACGTTCAGAGTGTCCGTGCCCGCGCGCGCCGCCGTCGGCAGATGCACGCTCTCGCGATGGGAGTGATAGAGATTCGCCAGTCCTCGGTGCGGTACCGAGACTCCCTTGGGCACACCGGTCGTACCGGAGGTGTAGATGAAGTACACCGGGTGGTCGGGATGCAATGCGGACCGACGCTCGGAATCGGTGACGGCAATCCTGTCCGTCGACGACGGCGTCAGGGCCTCGACCGCCGATGCCTTCACCGTGATCACCGGCTGCGCATCGTCGAGAATCTGCCGCGCGCGTTCGGTGGGCCAGTTCGGGTCGATCGGTAGGTAGGCGGCCCCGGACTTCATGACCCCGAGGATCGTCGCCATCGTCGTCACGGTTCGTGGGGCCTCGACGGCCACGATATCTTCCGCGCCGACACCGAAACCGAGGAGCCATCGCGCAATTCGATTGGAGACGCGATCGAGCTCGGCGAACGTCAGAGCCGTGGCGGCGTCTGCAACAGCAACGGTGTCCGGTTGCAACGCGACGCGGTCGGCGAACAGGTCCACCATCGTCCCGTCCGGATACCGACGCTGCGAGCCGGCGTACTCGGTGCGGAGAATCCGAGTCGTCGTCTCGTCGACGAGAGACAGTGCGGCGATCGGCGGGTCGCCTTCGTCGGCGAACGCACCCAACACCGAGGTCAGTGCGGACGCCACTGCGCGGGCGCGAGCCACGGGCACCGAGTCGCTGCGGTATTCGACCACCAGCCGCATCCGTTCGCCCGGATGGACCGTCAACACGAGCGGGTAGTGCGTCACTGTGTGGAATCCGGCGACCGACACCGAGAAGTTCTCGGCATCGACACCCGAAGTGTCTGCAGCAGCGAAGTTCTCGAACACCACGAGTGTGTCGAACAGCGTTCCCCGTCCGACGGCCTTCTGAATGTCTGCCAGGCCCACGTGATGATGCGGAGCCACGGCGATCGAGAAGTCCCGCAGACCAGCGAGCACGGTCGACAGACGTGCATCGGGTCCGACGTCGACACGGACGGGAACGGTGTTGATGAACAGTCCGACCATGTCTGCGACACGATCGAGGTCGGTGGGACGCCCCGAAACCGTCGAGCCGAACACGACCGACGGAGAATCCGTGAATGCCGAGAGCACCACGGCCCATGCTGCATCGACCAGTTCGCTCAGCGTCGACGATCGACGACGCGCCGACTCGATGAGCCGAGCGGTGTCCTGCGCACTCCACTCGAGGTCGATCTCGTGCGCCTCGGAACGTACCGACGACGATGCCGATGCCGACGCTGCCACCATCGTCGGTGCCACGTCCGCGCCGAGCGCGCGACGCCACGCGTCGACGGACGAGTCGTCGCGGCCCGCGAGCCACCGCAGGTAGTCGTCGAACCGCGCAGGTTCCGGCAGTGCCAGGCCTCGGTAGAGCTTGAACAGCTCGGTACCCACAGTGCCCATGGACCACCCGTCCACGAGAAGATGGTGGACGGTCAGCACCACCCGGTGACGATCGTTCCCGCAGTCCAGCAGCAGAATTCGGACGAGCGAGTCCTGCTCTATGTCGAACGCACGCCTGTCCTGGTCGATCAGGTCACGGGCGGTAGGCGATGTCGGATCGTCGACGACATGACGGCGGAGTACGACTCGACCCGTATCGCGGATCGCGACGGTCGTCCCGGTGCTCAACGTCAGAAAGCGCGAGCGCAGCGCTGGATGACGGTCGAGGAGCGCGTCGAGTGCGCCCCCGAGACGTCGCGGATCCAGCAGCCCGTGCACCTCGAATTCGGTGGCGATGACGTAGATTTCCTCCACTCCGTCGCCCGAGGCTACGGACTGGAATGCCAAGCCCCGCTGCAGCGGAGTGGCCGGGCGAGCTGCCTCTGGATCGATTCCATGAGAGCGCAATTCGGCTACATCGGCATCGGTCAGCAGCGCTGCCGAACTGTCGGGCCGGTCGACGATCGCAACGGCCCGGGCGCTTCGGCCCCGCTCCACCAGCCCTGCGACCGTTCGACACTCGAAGACGTCTGCGGTGGTGATCGGAAGTCCGGCGGTGCGCGCGTGATGGACGAGGGTGATGGCGGTGATGCTGTCGCCGCCGAGCGAGAAGAAGTCGTCGTCGACGCCGATGGACTGGGCGCTCTCCGCACGGGTGGTGTCTGCGAACAGCGCCGCGAGTGCTCGCTCGTCCTCGGATGCAGCCGGTCGCGATCGGCTGGGACCACCGTCGGGTATTCCGCGCTCCTGCAGAACTTTTCGATCGGCCTTGCCATTGGGGGTTCTGGGAATACTGTCGACGGCCACCCAGAATGCGGGCACCAGATAGTCGGGAACCCGGCGACGAAGCGCCTCCCGCACCGACGCGGTGTCGACCGAGTCGGGAGTCACGTAGGCCACCAGCACACCGACGCCGTCACCGTCGGACACAGCGACCACGGCGCACTCGTCGACCGAAGGGTCACTGGCCGTCCAACTTTCGACCTCCCCCAGTTCGACGCGATGGCCTCTGATCTTGACCTGACGATCGTCTCGACCCAGAAATACCAGGACGCCGTCGACGAGACGGGCACGGTCCCCGGTGCGGTACATTCGCGCGCCATCGCCGCCGGGATCTGCGACGAAGAGAGTCGCGGTCTCGGCCGGTTTCCCGGAGTATCCGCGGGCGAGCTGCACGCCCGACACGTACAGGTCGCCAGGAACGGCGTTCCGAACCGGGCGTAGCCGAGAGTCGAGCAGCCGCAGTGTGGTGTTGTCCACCGAGGTTCCGATGACCGCAGGGTCGCCGTCGACCCGCTGGACGGCGACGTCGCCTGCGACTTCGGAGGATCCGTAGGAATTGTCGATCGTGGCGTCCGGCGTCACCGCTCGGATCACGTCGATCATGTGGTCGGTCAACGGTTCTCCGCTGAGTATCCAACCGGTCACCGAAGCGCAGTCCGACGGTGCCGTAGCGGCCAACGCGGCAGCCAGAGAACCGATGGCGGTGACCTGTTCGGCACCGGACCGTCCGATGAGCGAGGCCACGGCACCCGAATCGCCGTACTGGTGATCCTGTGCGAGTACCACACGTTGGCCCGCGAGAATGCCGGTGAGCAACTCCGTCGCGCCGTCGATGAACGCCAGCGAACTCTTGGCAACTCGGCTGCCCGGTCTGCCCCACCGCGTCACCGCCCACTGCAGCCGGTTGGCCAACGCGTTCCTGGTGCCGACCACACCCTTGGGCGTTCCGGTCGAACCCGACGTGTACACGAGATAGGCCGCGCACTCACCCGGGACGCTGCGACCGAACGGCGGCGTCCAGTCCTGTTGTCGTACAGCGGTATCGACACGGACCGCAGTCTCCATATCCGTCAGTGCCGCGGGGGTCGCATCGTCGATCAACAGCAGGTCGTGCCCGGAATCGGACAGGATCAGTTCGATCCGCTCACGCGGGTAGCGAATGTCGACGGGTACGAACGCTGCGCCGACGTCGATGGTCGCCAACAGCGCCGCCACCATGTCGAGACCTCTGCTCACCGCAACAGCGACGCGGCTTTCGACACCGATGTGGTGCACACGCAGCAGTGCGGACACCTGTCCGACCCGCGTGGACAACTGCCCGAACGTGATGTGCTCGCCGCCGATCAGCAGTGCCACGTCGTCGCGGGACTGCTCGAAGCGCGCTGCCAGAGCGGTCTCGATCGGCACCACGGTTCGGTCCGGTCCGACGCTGCGCCCCTGGCCATGTGGGGCGGCCACCAGTCGAGTGACGTCGATGTCCGACACTGTCGTCATCCGATCGAGCATCTCGACGAACGTCTCGGCGTACATGGCGGCCTGCCGCCGGCCGACAGCGGCCTCGTCGTGCAGTACGAACGCCCACAGAGCAGGATCGGGGCCCACGATCAACGCCATCGGGAAGCTCATGTGCGCACCCAGCACCGTGATCTCGTCGACGGTCCCGCTCGTCTCGGGTATCGGTGCGGGATAGTTCTGGTACACGACTATGGTGTCGAACAGCTCTCCGCCGCCGACTGTTCCGGCGATGTCGGACAGCCCGAGGAACCGATACTCGTCCAGGTCGAGGTGGTCTGCCTGCACGCGTGCGAGCATCTCGGTCGCCGTTGCAGCCGAGTTCCACCGCAGGCGGACCGGCACGGTGTTGAGCAGCAAACCCACCATCGCCTCGGCACCATCGAGATCGAACGGCCGCAGCGACGTCGCCATCCCGAAGGCCACATCGTCGGAACCGGTTCTCGCCGAAAGCATCGCCGCCCAGGCTGTCTGCACGACGACGTTCGTGGTCACGCCGGTACGACGCGCGTATTCGGACACCCGCTGGGCCAACGCATCGTCGATATCGACGTCCAGGCGCGAGCGCGTGCCCGCGCTGGACCCATTCGCTCGGTCCCCGGCAACGAGAGTCGCGGACTCGAACCCGTCGAGGTAGTCGGCCCACCGCTGACGCGCAGTGACGTTGTCCTGCAACGCTGTCCACGCGAGATAATCGCCGAAGTCGGGTGCAGGCGGCAACCGCGCCCCCTCGCCCGATTCGTAGAGAGCGATCAGCTCCCTGACGAAGATGGCCTCGGACCACCCGTCCATCAGCGCGTGATGGTAGGTGATCAGAACTCGCGGGGCGCGCGCAGAAGTGGAGTAGGAGAAGCGAATGAGCGGCTGCTCGAAGAACGCGAACCCGGCCGAGCGGTCTCGTCGGAGATGATCATCCCACTCGTCGTCGACGGCCGTCACGACCGGCGTCGACGCGCGCGGTACCACCCAGACCAGATCACCGTTACGGCGTTGCCGCAGCAGCGCTCTGATGTTCGGGTAGCGATCCAACAGCAGTTCGAGGGCACGATCGAGCCGGCCGCGATCCACCGCGGCGGACAGGTCGAGCACCGTCTGTGACAGGTACGGATCCTGCGCTCGCTCGGCGAGCGTCGATTGCAGGTACATCCCGACCTGCAGTGCGGTGAGTGGGAGTACGGCGGCGATCTTGGACTGCGACGTGGCCGCGGTATCGGTCGTCATGTCTGCTCACATACTGCTTTCGAATTCGTCGAGCTCGTCCTGGGACAGTTCCACCGTGGCGGCGGCGTGGACAGCGGGGCGTGCGTCGGCGTCCGGTGTGAGCTCCGCCCCGAACATTCGCACCGTCCGCTTGCGCATCACCTCACGCGGTGCCAGCGGAATCGAGGCCTTTCGCGCCCGCGATGCCACGGCCAGGCAGGTGATGCTGTCGCCGCCGAGCGCGAAGAAGTCGTCGTCGATCCCCACGCGTCCGACACCCAGAACCGCCGCGACGATCTCGCACAACATCGTTTCCACCGGCGTTCGGGCCGGTACGAACGTGCCTCCGCCCACGGCGTCGACGGTCGGAAGAGCCCGCACATCGAGCTTGCCGTTGATCGTCATCGGAATGCGTTCCAGGGCAGCGAACAACGTCGGCACCATGTACTCGGGCAACGTCGCTGCCAGCCGGTCTCGAATGGAACCGAACAGCACGGACGTGTCGGTCGTACCGCCGTCGCGAGGAACGATGTATGCGGCCAGGGCGCGAGTACCACTCCCGATCTGCACCGTACGCACCACCGCGCCCACCACACCCTCGCATGCGGCCACGGCGCGTTCGACCTCTGCGGTCTCCACTCGATAGCCGCGAATCTTCACCTGGTCGTCCGCGCGACCGAGGTAGTCGAACAGACCGTCGGCTCGAATGCGAACCAGATCACCGGTGCGGTACATCCGTGCGCCCGGAGTCAAGGGGTCGGCCACGAATCTCGTTGCCGTGTCGCCGAATCGGTTCACATAGCCCCGCGCAAGACCGACACCGGAGGTACAACTCCCCCACCGAACCGATCGGGACCGGCCGTAGCCACTGGTCCAGGACGGACGCACGTGTGCCCAGGATCGGCGAACCGATGGACGGCCCGACGCTGTCCCTTGTTCCGGTACCGAGCGCGTTGATCGTGTACTCGGTAGGCCCGTAAAGGTTGTAGCCGATGCCGTCGAGCCGACTCCACAGTGCATCCGGTACCGCCTCACCACCCAGCAAGACCAGGGGAATTCGATGTCCGTCGCGTTCGTCCAACAGTCCGAGATCGAGCAGATGTCCGGCATACGTGGGCGTCACGTTGACCACGTCGATTCTGTTCTGCTCGCAGTAGTGAGCCAATGCCTCACCGTCGCGGCGTAATTCCTCGTCGCAGATGTGTACCTCGTGACCTTCGACGAGCCACAGCAACTCCTCCCACGACATGTCGAAGGAGAACGACACCGTGTGTGCGATCCGCAGGGTGCGGTCTCCTGCCACGGCGACGGTGGGAGCGAAGATCTCGTTCCGGTGATTGATCTGCATGTTCGTCAGACCGCGATACGGAGTGACGACGCCCTTCGGTGTTCCGGTCGAGCCGGAGGTGTAGATGACGTAGGCGGGGTGCTCGAGTCGGCCGACGGTGCCGGACGCAAAACCGACCGACGCTGTGGCCGCCTCGACTTCCGACGCGTCGATGTCGTACGCCAACTCTGTTACGACCTCAGGGGAGTCGACGACCATCCGTGTGGCGGTGGTGGCCAATCCCCGGCTCTCCGTGTCCACCGTCGTCACCAGAACGGCCGGTTGCGCGTCGGCCAACATGACGTCGAGACGCTCTGTCGGATAGTCGAGTTCGAGGGGCAGGTACGCGGCACCGGTACGCAGCACCGCGAACAGGGCCACCACCATCTCCACCGATCTCGGCAGAGCGAGGGCCACGATGCGTTCGGGAGCGGCACCCCGGCGAAGCAGCGCCAGTGCGCAGGCGTTCACCCGCCGGTCGAGGTCGCCGAAGGTCAGCCGCCGGTCTCCGAACACCAACGCGATGTCGTCGGGAACGGCCGCGGCGCGTGCGGCGAGCAATTCGGCGATCGTGTTGTCCTGCAGTCGTTCCGATCGGCCGTCGAACTCGTTCTCGACGACACTCGGCATGTCGCCCGGGGCAGACGGCCAGCGCGAGATCGGCAGATCGGGCTGCGCTGCAACGGTATCGAGTGCCGATGCGAACGAGTCGAGCAGCGATCGGGCACGCTCGTCGTCCACAGAATCGGGTAGATACGTCACCGACAGGTTCAGTTCATCGCCGGGATCCACTGCGATGGACACCGGGAACTCGGACCCATCGACGGTCGAGATGTGTCGCACGCGGCGCTCGTTCCCCGCCGACGTCGATTCTTGTCGTCCCGCAGGCCCGGCAGCGTTACGCAGGACGAGCAGGGTGTCGAACAGAGCCCCCGCACCGATGGCCTGCTGAATTCCACCGAGACCGAGGGTGTCGTGCGGCATCAGGTCGAGACGCTGATCCTGCACGCGCGCAGCCACATCGGTGACCGAATCGAATCCACCTGCCGTCACCCGGATCGGCACCGTGCTGATGAACGCGCCGATCGCGGTGTCGGAACCGGCCACATCCATGGGCCGACCGGCGACGGCGGTACCGAACACCACATCGGACCGCCCCACCACACGCATCAACACACTCGCCCAGGCCGCTGCGAGAACCGTGAACAGAGTCGAACCGGATCGACGTGCGTGCAGATCCAGCGCGCCGGACACCGCTGCCGTCACTCTGCGTTCGATCCTGCGGGGTGAACCGTCCCCACGGGTGGCCTCCGCGGCCACCGAGGTCGGGCTGTCGATATCGCCGAAGTACCGCTGCCACGCCTGCTCGGACTCGGCACGGTCGCGAGAAGCCAGCCAACGCAGATACTCACGGTAGCCGTGGTCCGGCGGAACGGGCGTGCCGTTCTCGTCGTGCTGCTCCAGGACTCGAGCCACGAGCAGTGCCGAGGATCCGCCGTCGAAGCACCCGAACCAGTAGGTGGTCAACAGTCGGTCGACCCCTCCGGGAAGGTGCACCAGGGTGACCCGAAACAGTGGCGGCGCAGCGATGTCGAACGAGAGCGCCCGGTCGTCCGCGAGAATCCGGCTCCATCGATCGTCCACCTCGCTCGCCGGGCACGCACGGAGATCCACCACCGTCAACGGTGCCTGCACCGCAGAGAGCACGACCTGGGCCGGCGCGGTGTCGTCCGGCGTCACGAAGGCCGTCCGCATCGCCGCGGTGGTATCGACGACCGATTGCAGAGCTCGCCTGATCCTGTCGTCGTCGAGGACGCGGTCGACCTCGACGACGGTGCGGACGGTGTACAGCTCGGTGGCATCGGCGTCGACACCTACCTGGAAGACGAGCCCGAGCTGCAGTGGTGACAGTGGCCAGACGTCGTCGATGGATCCGAATTGCTCCCTCAACGACTCGAATTCGGCGGACTCGACGTCTGCGAGTGGGCCGCGGCTCGCCTCGGGTGCGGCCTCGTCGCCTCGGGCATGCCGCAACCGCTCCTGCACCAACCTACGTCTGACGTCGTCGAGATCCATGGGTTCCTTCATCGAGTCGGCTGCTGTTGCGTGCACTGTGTGACGAGCAAGGACTTGTCCACTTTGCCGATGGCGGTGACGGGCAGCGATGTTCGTGTCACCACGCGATCGGGCAGTTTGAATCCGGCGCAGCCGGCCGCCGTCAGGAAGGCCCGCACGTCGGCGACGGTCGGACCGCTTCCGTTCGGCACCACGACTGCGCAGACACTTTCGCCCACAGCGGCATCGGGCACCCCGATCACCGCGACCCGCGCTACTGCAGGATGGGTGAGCAGCAGGTCTTCGAGCTCGTCGGCCGCGACGTTCTCGCCGTTTCGGGTGATCACGTCCTTGATGCGACCGGTGACGACGAGATGGCCCGACTCGAGCTCGCGCACCTGATCCCCACTGCGATAGAACCCATCCGGGGTGATGGCAGTCGTATTATGTTCTGCCGCAGAATAATAGCCATTGATGGTGTAGGGGCCCCGCGTCAGCAATTCACCGACTTCCCCGGGCGATACATCGTTTCCGTCCGCATCGACGACGCGCACCTCGTCCAGATGGGACAACGGCCTGCCTTGCGTTCCGATCACCAGTTCCGGGCTGTCCTCGGCTCGGGTGTAGTTCAGTAGTCCTTCGGCCATGCCGAACACCTGCTGCAGCCGGCATCCGAGCGCGGGCTCGACCAGCTTGGCGACCTCAGGTGCCAGCTTCGCTCCCCCGACCTGCAGCAACCGCAAGCTGGACAGGTCTGCATCCTCCCATTCCGTTGCCTCGCACCACAGATGAGTCAACGTCGGAACCAGCGCCGTGATCGTCACGCGATACCTCTCGATCAGCGCGAACGCGTGGTCTGGGCTGGCACTGCCGGAGAACACCACCGTTGCCCCTACCCCGAGGGCACCGAGCAGCCCGGGGCATGCGAGCGGAAAGTTGTGTGCAGCAGGGAGAACGGCGAGATACACGTCCTCGGGACCGAGAGCGCAGACCTCCGCACTGGCCCTGGCGTTGTATTCGTAATCGTTGTGCGTACGGGCAATCAGCTTGGGCAATCCCGTCGTGCCACCGGAGACCAGCAGTAAGGCAGGATCGGTCGGCCGGGCGCGCGGAAACTGTCGGGGCACCCCGGCCACCGCGGACAGAGAGGTATGGGACCCGCCGCCGTTCGATTCGGGTCCGGAACTGTCGACGAAGACGTGCCGAACACTCGTCACCGACGCGAGAACCTCATCGGCGAGTTCGCAATAGTCGAAGTCGCCGTCCCGATCGGAGATCACGTACGCCACCGCCGATGCGGTGGCGGCGAGATGGGTGATCTCACGTCGGCGATGTGCAGGCAGCGTCAGCACCGGGATCGCTCCGCATTCGAGCAAGGCGAACAGCACGACCGCAAAGTTCACGGAGTTCGGTAATTGCACGACCACCCGGTCGCCCGGTCCGATGCCGCGATCGGCGAATCCGGCTGCGACGCTCCGCACTCGTCGAAGCAGCTCGTCGTACCTCAGCTCCGTGCGATCGTCGACGACCGCCCTCGAAGGGCCGAACTGCGTCGCCCACGTTGCGAACACCTCTGGAAGGGTTTCACCTCGCCACAACCCGGCGTCGAGGTACCTGCGGGCACGCTCGTCGCCGAACGGTACGAAAGCGTCGACGTCGGCGTCCGGCTCGGCAAGTTCGGTCATGTTCTGCACCATGGATTCTCGTCCTCCGGGAATGCGAAGCGGGTCAGGAATGGTGTTCGAGCGCGGCCGACAGTTCGTCCTCCGACATCGCTTCGACCGACAGGAAGATCTCGGCGGTGGCTTCGAGGAATTCTGCGTCACCTTCTGCGTCGATCATCCGGTCCGCGAGCCCGGCCACGGTGGGTGCCGCGAACATCATGCGCACGGTGACCGACGTGATGTCGAAGGACTCGCGAATGCGGGCGACGATGGTCGTCGCCAGGACGGAATCGCCGCCGAGCGCGAAGAGCGTGTCCGTCACACCGATGCCGTCGACCCCGAGTACCTTCTGCCAGATCAGGGCGAGGGCGCTTTCGAGGTGAGTTCTGGGCGCAATCCGGGCATCGACCCGTTCGCTTTCTCCCGCTGCGCGACACAGCCGGACGACGGCAGCGGAGTCGATCTTGCCGTTGACGGTCAGCGGCAGCGCGGAGACCGTCACGATCTGCTCCGGCACCATGTGCGCTGGGAGACGCTCGGCGGCCCTGGCCCTCACGGCCGCTACCGTCTCACGGGGATCCGCGTCTCGATCGGTCGGCACCACGGCGGACAGCAGGATCGGAGCTGCGGTGCGGTCGACAACGGCTGCGGCAGTGGCCACCTCGTGATCCGCGGTGAGTGCCGCTTCGATCTCTCCGAGTTCGATCCGAAATCCGTTGATCTTGATCTGGTTGTCCACACGGCCCACGAATTCGACCATGGAGCCGGTCTCGGCCGTCGAGCCGGGGCAGTACCGAACCAGGTCTCCGGTGCGGTACCAGCGGTAGCCGTCGGCCTCGACGAAGCGCTCGTTCGTACGCTCGGGATCGCCCAGGTAGCCGTCGGCGAGACCGACGCCCGCGACCCACAACTCACCGGGCACCCAGTCCGGCACCTGGTTCCCACGCGCATCGACCACCCGAAGAGCCGTCGACGCGAGCGGCACCCCGAACGGGACTGTGCGCCAGTTCGGATCGACGTCCACGACCTCACAGATGCTGTTGTGGATCGCGGTTTCCGTAGCGCCACCGAGTCCGGCGAACCGACATCCGGGAACCGCCGCCGTCAGCCGCCGGTAAAGGTCGATACTCACCTTGTCGCCGCCGAGCATGACGACCTCGAGCGAACCGCCCACATCGTCACCGGTGGACAGGATCATGTCCAGCAGCGGGGGCACGCAGCTGATCACCGTGACGCGGTGCGCACGAATCAGAGCGGCCCAGCGCTGCGGATCCTTGCGCTCGTGTTCCTGGATTAGCACGGCCGTACCGCCGGCCGCGAACACCGAGAACAGGTCGAACGTGCACAGGTCGAAGTCCAACTCGGACAGGCACAATGGACGGTAGCCCTCGTTCAGGTCGAAACGTTCGACCAGATCCATGATCGTGTTCATCGCGGCGCGATGCGAGACCACAACACCTTTCGGTTCACCCGTGGAGCCGGAGGTGAAGATCATGTACGCGGGCGCGGTGTCGGGGCCGAGGTGCGGGGCGGGCCGAGGCTCACTCAGGATCGCGTGGGACACCGCGAGACCGTCGTCGCCCGATCCGCCGATCGTCACCGTGAACCCCGCTTTTCGGGCGATCAGCGCAGCACGGCTCGACGGTTGGTCGACGCCGATCGGTACGTACACCCCGCCCGCGGCGAGCACACCGAGAACTGCGACCACTTGATCGGGACCCTTCGGCAGCGTCACCCCCACCGTGTCGCCCACTGTCATATCTCGGTCCCTTAGTGCCCCAGCAACTCTCAGTGCCCGGTCACACAGATCGCCGTACGTCATCGACTCGTTCTCGCCCCACTCGAGCGCCACCGCGTCGGGATGCTGCGACGCGCGATCGAAGAAGGCGCGGTGCAGAGTCTCGTTCCCGGCCGACTGCGACGCGTCCGTTCGGGGTACATCGGCTGACGGAGTTCGCGACATCAGCTGACGCGGTGGAACCAGCTGACCCACAGGCTCCGCCCACACGGAGTCACCGTCGACCACGAGTGCGCGAACCAGCGTCTCGAACGCGTCGAACATCGCGTCGGGAACTCCTGGGAGGAACTCGTTCTCGCGTATGTCCCAGTTGACCAACACGCCACCGTCGAGTTCGGTGATCTGCGCGTCGAGAACCACCTGCGGCCCCTGCGACATGATCCACACCGGATCACCGAAGACCTGCCGCGCGCGAGCGTCGAACAACTCGCCCAAACCGAGCGCGCTCGTGAAGACGACGGGAGCCAGCACCGGCTCTCCTCGACGGCGACCGAGGTCGCGCAGCACCTCGACCCCGGAATAGTCGGCGTGCGAGGCGTCTTCGTGCAGTCGGGACCGGATCCGACGGGAACGTTCGACGAACGAGAGCGGCTCGCTCAGATCGACTTCCAGCATGACCGACGACGAGAAGTCACCGATGAGATTCTCGACGTCGGGATGCGTCGGAGCGCGATCGAACATGGGCACGTTGAGCAGAAACCGTTGTTCGCGAGACCAGGCACCGATCACCTCGGCGAACGCCGTGGCCACTGCCACCGCCGGGGTGACTCCGTGGGCTCTGGCGTGCGTCTGGAGATCGCCGTATGCCGCGGAGTCGAGATGAAATGCCCGACGCAATGCTACCGGAGCACCCGAATCATGTTCCAGCAACGGAAGAGTCGGCGCTCCGGGCAGTGAGTCGAGGCGCTCGGACCAGTAGCGTTCGGCCTGAGCACGGGCGCTGCGTCGATCGAGCGGCCGATCGGCGAGGTACCGCGAATAGCTGTACTCGATTGCCCGGAGGGGATCGCCGTCGTAGGCCCGCGCCAGGTCTGCAACCAGAATACGGAAACTCACTGCGTCGCCGGCGATCATGTCGATGTCCAGGTGCAGACGCGTGCGACCGTTCGGCAGGAGCGACAGATCGGCCGAGAACATCTCGCCCGCTTCGATATCGAGCATCTGGTGGGTCAGACGGAGCCGCGTTTCTTCGAGGCGGTCGGTCGGGTCGGACTCGGATCGTAGGTCATGGACCGTCAACCCGCGCCACCCCGAGGTCGGTTCGATGCGCTGCTGCCCGTTGTCCGAAATCCGGGCCCGCAACATCTCGTGCCGTTGTGCGACGGCATCGAGCGCCGCACGTAGTCGATCGGGATCCACTGCCTCGCCGTCGAATTCGGTGTAGAGATGCGGTGCGACCCCGCCGAACCGCTGCTCGGCACTGCGCCCGATCCAGTAGGCGTGCTGCAACAGTGCGAGATCGAACTCCGACGTGTCCGATTCGACCAGCGTCGATTGCCGCTCGGGGTTTCGGGAACTCGATTCGGCCGAACCACCGATCAGTTCGGACCAGGCAGAAATGTTCGGCTGCGCAGCGAGCTCGGCAAACGTCACCGTCGACCCCTGCTTGCGGAATCTCCCGACCAACCGCATCAGAACGATCGATTCGAGACCCAGCTGGAACAGATCCGCGTCCATCGACACAGCCCCGGGTTCCGCACCGATCAGTTCTGCAACCACCGCCCGCAGTTCGTCCCGTCCGATTCCCCGCTGATCCATTCGGTGAGTCCCCTTCGATCGACTGTGTTGCGTATGCGCGCGACCAGGCGATATCCAGAGCCAGTCCATAAGGAAAGGCTACCCTCGCTTAGTCGACCCTGAGGAGGCTAGCATCTGTGGGCTACCGCGAGGAGGGTGCCCTCGGCCCCTACCTCGACACCAGGAAGAACGGCGCTCCACTCGACATCGGCCATCTCGGCCTCGACGAAAGCAGACACGTGACACCGATTTCGAGCAGATTCGGCTCCGCACCCCGCGCCCTCACCGGAGGCATAGCGGTTCTCGTGCTTCTCGCTGCTGCCGCGTGCAGCAGCGGCACCACCGACACCGAGGACGCCGGCACCCAGGCCGTCGACCTGAACGCGAACCCCGCCGCGTGCAGTGCGAACGACCGCGTCGATTCGGTCGACCGAGCGTCCGGACCGTTCACATATACCGACGGCCGCGGACGGACCGTGTCCCTCGATGCACAACCGACCAGAATCATCGCCGACGAGGAATCCGCCGCTGCGCTGATGTCGTACGGAATCAAGCCGATCGCCATCTGGTCGACGACGCCGATGGGGACCAGCCCGATTCTGAGTTGCTCCGATCTGACGGGCATCGAATCGGTCGGCGAGACCTGGGGCACCTTCGATTTCGAGAAAGCCGCCAGCCTGGACCCGGATCTCGTCATCGGTGAGTTCAACCCGAGATTCGGCCAGTTCGGCAAGTTGACCACGACGGCCGATTCGTCCAAGGCCGACACGATCGATCGGATCGCTCCCACCCTGGGGGTCACCTTGGACACGACGTCGACGGCGAAGACCATCGAGAACTACGCCGGGTTGGCGTCGTCGCTCGGCGTCGACCTCGACACCCCACAGCTGGCAGACATCAAGTCCGACTACGACGCTGCTGTCACCAACTTCAAGAAGGTTGCGTCCGAACGTCAGGACCTCACCGGAGTCGGAGTCTGGCCCCTCGACGTCGCCTACGTACTCGACCCGTCGGCGGATCCCGACTTCAGCGACTACGAAAGCTGGGGCCTGAAGATGTACACCCCCGACGGCACCGACGACGGTTACTGGAAGAAGGTGTCCTGGGAGAACGTGTCGAGTGTCGATGCCGATGTCGCGTTCGTCTACCACGACGTTGCCAACGCATCCGACGTGAAGCTTGCCGACATCCCGAGCCGTTACCCCGGCTTCGACACCATCTCCGCCGTCGAGAAGCAACAGATGGTGCTGTGGGACTACGGCGCCAACAAGAGCTACAGCCGCTACACCAACACCATCGACGTCTACGCCGATGCACTGTCCAAGGCGCAGAAGGTCACTGCCGAGTAGTCGTATCGAGCACACTCACGGCACCATCGGTGATCGCTGCCGGTGGTCCCGTTCTGTGTTCGTTCGTCATCACTACAGGGCAGCCGCGATCTCGGCGGCCAGTCGGTCGAGTTCGGATCGATGCGGCGACGACGGCCGAGCCCGCAGGCCGAATCCGTCGCCGATCATGCGCGGGATGACGTGCAGATGCACGTGGAAGATTTCCTGACCTGCCACCGTGCCGTCGGCGAGGAACAGGTTCACCCCGGCGACACGTGGATTGCTCGCTCGCACAGCGGCAGCCACCTTCTGCCCGACGACGAACAGATGCGCGCCGATCTCGGGCGGCAACTCGGCCAGCGTCCGATACTGCTGTTTGGGCACCACGAGCACGTGCCCGGTGGTGAGAGGCCTGATGTCCATGAACGCGATCGCGGTGTCGTCCTCGTGGACGCGCGACGCCTCGGCGGTCCCGGCAATGATCTCGGAGAAAATCGTGTAGGGGTTCACGGCATCGAGCCTAGGCGCGAGCGCTGACTGCACGAACGACACCGCGACTGCTGAAACTGCACGACTGACTCGACCCGACTACTGTTTGCCGATGAGCATCGGCGGGGTTCTCTTCGACATCGACGGCGTACTCGTCACGTCGTGGCAGGCGGTACCCGGAGCAGCCGCGACGCTGAAGTACCTGGACAACAACAACATTGCACGCGCGTTCCTGACCAACACGACCTCGAAGACGCGCGAGCAGATAGCGGCGGCATTGCGCGACGTCGGACTCGACGTCCATTCCGACGAGATCGTCACCGCCGCGTCGCTCACCGCGGATCATCTACGCGAGAACTACCCGGATGCCCGGGTGGTCATGATCAACAACGGCGAGATCGCGGCCGATATGCCGGGCATCGAATTCGTCGACGAGTCGTCCGGGGATCCGGATGTCGTGGTCGTCGGCGGTGCCGGCCCGGAGTTCACGCACGAACGGCTCAGCCGCGTCTACGACTGGCTGTGTCGCGGCATTCCCGTCGTCGCGATGCATCGATCGTTGATGTGGAGTACCGGTGGCGGGTTGCGCATCGACACCGGCATGTACCTCGCCGGGATGGAGCAAGCGTCCGGACACGCCGCGAAAGCCATCGGCAAGCCCGCTCCCCTGGGCTTCCGCACGGCGTCCGAGCGGATGGGCGTCGACCCGGACGACGTCGTCATGGTCGGCGACGACCTCGACAACGACGTCCTCGCCGCCCAGGTCGTCGGCATGACCGGTGTTCTGGTGCGCACCGGAAAGTTCCGTCAGGACGTGCTCGATCGACGCATCACCGACGAATTCGCGATGGAACCCGATCACGTGATCGACTCCGTCGCAGACCTGCCTGACGTCCTGATGTGAGTGGAAACTCGTAGCCCACTACGAGTTTCCACTCACAACAGAGAACTCAGAGAATCGGCGACGGGCTGTAGGCCGCACCGCCGGGGAACTTCGCGATCAACCGCTCCACGGCCGAGACGACGGCATTGACCTGAGCGTCGGCCGCACCGATGAAGGCCGTCTTGTCGGCCAGTGCGGCGTCGAGGGCAGCGCGGTCGAGTGGGAGTCGATCGTCGGCGGCGAGGCGGTCGAGCAGGTCGGGTTCTTGCCCCTGCTCACGCATCGCCAGTGCGACGGCAACTGCATGTTCCTTGATCGCCTCGTGCGCGGTCTCGCGGCCGACGCCCGCGCGCACGGCAGCCATGAGCACCTTCGTCGTCGCGAGGAACGGCAGGTATCGGTCGAGTTCCTTGGCGATGACGGCGGGGTACGCACCGAACTCGTCGAGCACGGTCAGGAAGGTCTCGATGAGACCGTCGATGGCGAAGAACGCGTCGGGCAGCGCGACGCGACGCACGACGGAACAGAAGACGTCGCCCTCGTTCCACTGCGCTCCGGCGAGCTCGGCGGCCATCGATCCGTAGCCGCGAAGCACCACCTGCAGGCCGTTGACGCGTTCACACGAGCGCGTGTTCATCTTGTGCGGCATCGCCGACGAACCGACCTGGCCGGGCTGGAAGCCCTCGGTGACCAGCTCGTGGCCCGCCATCAGGCGGACGGTGTGCGCGAACGACGACGGCCCGGCACCCACCTGGACCAGCGCGGACACGACCTCGTGATCGAGCGAGCGGGGGTACACCTGGCCGACGCTGGTGAGCGTGTGCCGGAAGCCGAGATGATCGGCGACGATGCGTTCGAGTGCGACGAGCTTCGCGGAGTCTCCGCCGAAGAGGTCGAGCATGTCCTGCGAGGTGCCCATCGGGCCCTTGATGCCGCGCAGTGGGTAACGCGCGATCAGTTCCTGCAGCCGGGACAGCGCGAGCAGCAGCTCGTCGGCGGCCGACGCGAAGCGTTTGCCCAGCGTGGTGGCCTGAGCGGCGACGTTGTGGCTACGGCCGGCCATGACGAGGGAGGAGTATTCGGCGGCGCGTTCGGCCAACCGCTTCGCCACGGCGACACCGTGCGTGTGGACGTGTTCGAGCGAACGCAGAATCTGCAGCTGCTCGACGTTCTCGGTCAGGTCGCGGCTGGTGAGTCCCTTGTGGATGTGCTCGTGACCGGCGAGGGCGTTGAACTCCTCGATG
Organism: Rhodococcus sp. NKCM2511; assembly: GCF_014905595.1. Classification (NCBI taxonomy): domain Bacteria; kingdom Bacillati; phylum Actinomycetota; class Actinomycetes; order Mycobacteriales; family Nocardiaceae; genus Rhodococcus; species Rhodococcus sp. NKCM2511. The sequence continues at coordinate 1,851,648 of NZ_BNHJ02000001.1, forward strand.
CGAGCCTTCACGTCGTGCCTGGTGACGCGTTCCCGCTCGGCGATGGATGCCAGGTCGACCTGGTCGGCGACGGCCTCGTAATCGGCGATCGCCGCGTTGGGCACGTCCACTCCGAGCGAGGACTGTGCGCGCAGCACGGCAATCCACAGTTGCCGTTCGAGCGTGATCTTGTATTCCGGAGACCACAGCTCCACCAGTTCGGGGCTTGCGTAACGGGTGGCCAGGACATTCGGGATGCTCACGAGCATCCAGCTTACGTGGCCCAGTTGTCGGTCTTGGAAGACGACTGCACTGTTTCGAAAGTGGACTGCCGCCACCGACCTCCCGCGATCATCGCCGCGTGGAATAAGAGCACCGCATTCCGATGTTGCAGCCGCCGTGAGCCGAACAGTGAAGGTCGACATCTGGTCCGACATCGCGTGCCCGTGGTGCTTCGTCGGTAAGCGCCGTTTCGAGGCAGGTGCTGCGGAGTTCATCGCCGATGGCGGGGCGCTCGAAGTGGAGTTCCACTCGTTCGAGCTGGCACCCGACACACCGGTCGACTTCGACGGCAGCGAGGTCGACTTTCTCGTCTCCCACAAAGGCATGCCGGCCGCCCAGGTCACGCAGATGTTGGGGCAGATGACCGAGCTGGCCGCAGCCGAGGGGCTTGCGTACGACTTCGACGCCGTGCAGCACACCAACACCATCAAGGCGCACGAGCTCCTGCACTTCGCCAAGTCGAAGGGCAAGCAGGTCGAGATGAAGGAACGGCTGCTGGCGGCCTACTTCGAGGAGGGCCGCCACGTCGGACGCGTCGACGACCTCGCCGACCTGGCCGCGGAAATCGGTCTCGATCGTGACGAGGTGGTCGAGGCGCTGAAGTCCGAGGAATACCTGCCCGCCGTGCGCGCAGACAAGGAGCAGGCCATCGCCTACGGAATCAGTGGTGTGCCGTTCTTCGTGATCGACGGTCGCCTCGGTGTGTCGGGCGCGCAGGAACCGTCGGTGTTCGCCGACGTCCTGCAGAAGGCCGCGGCCGGCTCATGAGCGGCCCTTTGGAGATGGTCGGCGACGACCACGGACTCGTCTGCGAGGACGGTGTGTGCGAGGTGCCGCCGATCCGAGACGCAGACTCGGGCGAGAACGACTTCGGGTTGAACACGCCGGCCTGAGGGGGCCTGAGTCAATCGGCCGACACCTGTTCCGCTGGTGCCACGATGTCGATGACGGCCAACAGCATGCTGCGCGCCATTTCGCGCGGATCGGGATCCACTTCGCTGAGCGCGCCCACCACTGCACCGTCGACCACTGCGACGAGTCGTCGTAGCTGCTCTTCCTGCACCGTGCGCCCCGATCGCCGCAGCACATCGGTCAGCAGGTCGTCGATCTGGGCGCGCAGCCTCAACTGCACCTCACGCAGTTCGGGATGCCGAGCCGACGCGATGAACCGCTCGTATCTGGCGACCAGTTGCTCATGACCGCCCTGCGGCCCGATCAGCAGGTCGACGATGAGATCGACCGTCGACTCCATCTTCTGCGAGCACTTGCCCTCGTCGTCGATACGTCCGCGCATGACGTCGATCTCGCGGGTCCCGACGACGTCGACCGCCGCGGCCACCAAGTCGCCGAGCGACTCGAAATAGTAGGTGGTCGACGCCAACGGCAGTCCGGCGCGAGCGGCAACCGACCGGTGCCGAACCGCGTCGAATCCACCCTCGACCAGCAGGTCTGCAGCCGCCGACGCCAGAGCGTGGCGGCGGCGCACTCCCTTCGGAGTCGCACCCGACACCTTGTGCTGCGACTCGGTCGGACCTGCGGACATTCCAGTCATCGTGCCAGCTCGCAGCCGTTCGTCGGACTGCTTTCGCGCTATGGAATTGTCAGTGTTCGTGGCTCATCGACCTATCGACCTTCGCTCCGACACCATCACCCGACCAGATTCGATCATGCGACAAGCAATGGCCGACGCCGAAGTGGGCGACGACGTCCTCGATCACGATCCGACGATGGCGGCGCTCGAGGAAAGAGTGGCGGATCTGCTCGGCTTCGAGGCGGCGCTGTGGGTGCCGTCCGGTTCGATGGGCAACATCATCGCGCTGATGCTCCATCTGCAGCGCGGCGATCGATTCCTGGCCCCGGAGCACGCGCACGTCCTGGGCTCCGAGCTCGGCACCGCAGCCTGGTTGGCGGGCGGAATGCCCGAGGCACTTCCCCATGACGGTGGCCCCGGACGCCCCCTTGCGTCGACGGTGCGTGCGGCAGCCGGCGGCGTCGGACCGTACTTCGCCCTGCGGACCACATTGCTCTCACTCGAGAACACACACAATTTCGCCGGCGGTGCCGTGCTAGGACCGGACGAGTGGGCGGAACTCGTTGCTGCCGGACGTGACTCGGGATTGAGAATTCACCTCGACGGGGCTCGGCTGTGGAATGCCGCTGTGGCACTGGATGTTCCGATCGCGTCGTTGACCGCCGGCGCAGACACGGTGCAGGTCTGCCTGAGCAAGGGGCTCGGCGCACCCGTCGGCTCGATGCTCGTCTCCGATGCCGCGCGAATCCACGAGGCCCGGCGTGTGCGAAAGATGTTGGGCGGCGGCGTGCGTCAGGGCGGCGTTCTCGCTGCGGCGGGGCTCGTTGCGCTGGATCGAATCGGCGATCTGGCCGAGGATCACGCCAACGCGTCGACGCTGGCACGCGGCCTTCGTGAACGCGGCTGGGAGGTCGCAGAACCCCAGACGAACATCGTGCTCGCCGCCGTAGCCGATCCTGTTCGAACGGTGACCGAGCTGGCCGATCTGGGAATCGCCGCCGTCACCGTCGCCGGCAAGGTGCGCTTCGTGACGCATCGCGACGTATCCGTCGCCGACATCGACGAGGTACTGGAGCGGCTGCGCCGCATGTGAGCGCAGTGCTTTCCTGTCGTTCCGCAGGCTCCACTCCTGCCTCGTAGGCTGCTACGAGTTTCCATTCACATGCGACGTAGTCGCTCCAACGCTTCTTCGACGTCGGACGTGGTGCCCGCGAACGAGAATCGCACCGTGTGGTTCCCACGGACGGTGTCGAAGTCGACGCCGGGTGCCAACGCGACACCGGTCTCGGCCAGCACTCGGGCGCACCAACTACGCGAGTCGTCGGTGAGATGCGCGATGTCGGCGTACACGTAGAAGGCACCGTCGGCCGGAGCCAGATCGGTGATACCCAACGCAGGCAAACCGTCGAGCAGGATCCTGCGGTTGACGGCGTACCGCTCGACATGCGAATCCAGCTCGCGGCGCGACTCTTCGGTGAACGCCGCAATGGCTGCCACCTGCGAGATCGCCGGCGGGCAGACCGTCATGTTCGACGCCAAACGTTCGACGGCCCTGCGCAATCGGGCCGGCAGCAGCATCCAGCCCATGCGCCACCCCGTCATCGAGAAGTACTTGGACACCGATCCGATGGCCACGGATTCCTTCGACGTCTCCCAGGCGCTCGACGTGTGCGAGTCGCCGTAGGAGATGCCGTGATAGATCTCGTCGGAGATCAACAGCGTTCCGTGCTCGTCGCACCAGCGCGCGATGGCGGCCAGCTCGTCGGGGTCGATGATCGTGCCGGTGGGATTGGCCGGACTGGCGACGATGAGCCCGGCAGGCGGCTCCGGTAGTTCGTCGAGCATCGCGACAGTGGGCTGGAACCGTGTCTCCTCCACACAATCCAGTTCGACGACGCGACAGCCCAACGCCGCCAACGTGTTTCGATATGCCGGGTACCCCGGCCTGGCCATGACGACGGTATCCCCCGCGTCGAACGCAGCGAGGAACAGCAACGTGAATGCGCCCGACGACCCAGTGGTGATCACCACGTCGTCGGCCTCGACGGTGATGCCGTACCGCGTGCTGTGATAATCCGCGATCGCTTGCCGTAGCGGCAGAATGCCCAGCGTTTCGGTGTACCCGAGCAAATGCGAATCCAGAGCGTCTCGGGTGGCGCGCAACACCGGCCCGGGCGCCCTGGTCGACGGCTGACCTGCGGCAAGCGACAGCACATCACCGTGAGTACGCGCCCGCTCGGCCGCCGCGGCGAACACATCCATCACGTGGAACGGCTCGACCTTCGATCGCTGCGATTCACTGTGCATTCCATCGACACTACTGACTAGAGTGTCCACAATTTCGCGGCAGGCATAGGATTGCGCGGGCCGAACAGGCGAGCTCACTGTCCACAATTCCGCGGCAAGCACGGGATCGCGCCTCCAGCGACAAATAGTGGACACTCAGCACAGTGGAGCCGAACAGGCGAGCTCACTGTCCACAATTTCGCGGCAGGCACGGGATCCCGCCTCCGGCCACACATAGTGGACACTCAGCACAGTTGGGTCGAACAGGTGAGCTGGGTGCCCACAATTCCGCGGCAAGCACGGCATCCCGCCTCCGGCCACAAATAGTGGACACTCAGCACAGTTCGGCCGAACAGGCGAGCTCACTGCCCACAATTCCGCGGCAAGCACGGGATCGCGCCTCCAGCGACAAATAGTGGACACTCAGCACAGTGGAGCCGAACAGGCGAGCTCACTGTCCACAATTTCGCGGCAGGCACGGGATCCCGCCTCCGGCCACACATAGTGGACACTCAGCTCAGTGCCTTCCGGCGACGTCGCACGGTCTCGATGATCTGGCGCACCACGGCGTCGAGGTCGGTCATCACCAGCGCGGCCGAGTATCGCAGCACGAGCCACCCCTCGAGCTGCAGTGCGTTCTGGCGCACACGGTCGTTGGTGAACACCCCCGGCGCGCTGTGGAATTCACGGCCGTCGATCTCGATGATCACCCGGGCTCGACGGTCCAACAGATCGGCGAAGTACTGCCCCACCGCCGCGTTGATCTCGAGAAAGTAGCCTGCCGCGGTGAGTGCGCGGGCCACCAGTCGTTCCGGTTCGGAGAGCGTGCGTGGGCAGCACTGTCGCAGCTGCTTCTTCGCTTCGGTGACTCCTGCCATTCCGGCCGACTTCGCGCATTGCGCCGCCAATCCGCGTTTGCTGACGGACCCGCTGAGCGCTGCGTCGACGAACGGTTCCAGGGCTGCCCCACCGAGTGACGCCGACACGTCGACGATGCACTGCTCGATCGTCACGACAGGGAGGGTGTCGACGAAACTCGTCTCCCGAATGGTTCGACGATACGCGCGCAGCCACGAAGGGCACCGCGCTCGCGTGCTGCGGGGCACGGTGATGTGCACCTGTTCGGGTTCGTCATCGATCAGGTTCCACCACCACGCCGCAGTCAGGTGGCTGAGCACTGCATCCGGTTGCCACAGCGTCGCGGCGACGCATCGGTCGCGGAACGACGGTTCTCCAGTGCAGTAGACGCCCGGCAACAGCCGGGTCAGCGTGCCGACCCTGGCCCGATAGTCGATTGCCCCTGCGCTGACGCCACTGTCGAGTAGTTGCTGTCTCGTGAATACCCCCATGGTCGAACAGCTTTGTGCTCGAGAACTGTTCGCGGGAGCCCGATCCGAGAAATGTGGACAACGCGAATGCCTGTGGACAACTGGGCTCAGCGTCCACTCTCAGCCCCGGCGATCGGGATCCCGTGTGCTATGCCAAATAGTGGACACTCAGCACACCTAGCCCCAGCAACTGGGCTCAGCGTCCACTTTCAGCCCCGACGATTGGGATCCCGTGCACGACGGCAAATAGTGGACACTCAGCACACCTGCTTTGCGTGCATCGACCTACAGCGAGATGCGCCCTTCCACGGCAGCCAGTCCGATGTCGGTGCGGAAGTGACTGCCGGGCAGGCGGATTCCCGCAATCCGGGAGTACGCATCGTCGCGGGCGGCGGTGAGGTCGAATCCGGTGCCGACCACACTCAACACGCGTCCGCCCGCGGAGACGACCGCGCCGTCCTTCACAGCGGTGCCGGCATGCAGGACGCCTTCGCCCGCGGAGCCGAGGATCTCGTCACCGGTGCGGGGGCGACCGGGGTAGTTCTCGGCGGCGATGACGACGGTGACCGCCGCGCCGTCCCTCCAGCGCAGAGGTGGCAGTGACGCCAGCGTGCCGGTGGCCGTCGCATTCAGCGCCTCGCCGAGCGGCGACTCCAGCAAGGCCAGCACCGCCTGTGTCTCGGGATCACCGAAGCGACAGTTGAATTCGACGACGGCCGGCCCGTCGGCACCCATCGCGAGACCGGCGTACAGCAGACCCGAGAACGGCACGCCACGCTTCACCATCTCGGCGGCAACGGGTTTCACCACGTCACGGACGATCTCGTCGACCGCACCGTCGGGCAACCATGGGAGTGGGGTGTACGCGCCCATGCCACCGGTGTTGGGGCCGGTATCTCCGTCGCCGACGCGTTTGTGGTCCTGCGCGGGCAGCAGCGGAACCACGGTCTCGCCGTCGACGAGGCAGAACAGGGACACCTCGGGGCCGTCGAGGAACGACTCGAGCAGTACCGGGTGACCGTTTTCGAGGAGTTCTGCGGCGTGATCGCGGGCGACGAGGCGGTCGGTGGTGACGACGACGCCTTTGCCTGCGGCGAGTCCGTCGTCCTTGACGACCCAGTTGGGGCCGAATCGGTCGAGGGCGGCATCGAGCAGTGCGGGCGAGTCGACTATTTCGCTGTGTGCGGTTCGCACGCCTGCCTTTGCCATGACGTCTTTGGCGAAAGCCTTGGATCCTTCGATGCGTGCGGCGTCGGCCGACGGGCCGAACGTGGCGATGCCGGCCTCGCGCAGAGAATCGGCCACTCCGAGAACCAGGGGCACCTCGGGCCCGATGACGACGAGGTCCACCTCGAGCTTCGTGGCCAGTGCTGTCACCGCCTCACCGGATGCCACGTCGACGGCGTGCTGTTCGGCGAGCGTGGCCGTGCCTGCATTGCCGGGAGCGACGAACAGCTTGTCGACCGACGGGTCGGCCTTCAACGCAAGTAGAAGGGCGTGCTCACGAGCACCGGAACCTATGACGAGTACGCGCACAGTGCATCAGACTATCTGCTCGACGCCGACAGGCCCCGCACCTGTCGTGATGCGGGGCCCGTCGGGGATGGCGAGATTACTGTGTCAGGTCGTACAGCGTGACGTTGTCGACGGTGGTCGCGGTGAAGTTCTCGGTCACCCATGCCGAGATTTCGGCCGAGGAACCCGACTCCCTGCCGCCCATACCGCCGCCTCCGATGAAGTAGTGGATTCGGCCGTCGGCCACGTACTGCTGGAACTCGGCCAGCGTCGGCGACGGGTCGGTTCCGTTGAAGCCGCCCACGGGCATGACGGGATCCTCGGTGGCCAGTTGATAACCCGCCGCGGTGTTGGCACCGATGGCCGCCGCCACCCAGGTGTACGAGCCGGCGTCCTGTTCGAGCATCGCGGTGACCTCGGCGGTCGGGGTGCTGCCCTCGAGCAGACCACCCATACCGCCACCCATGCCGCCCATCTCGGCACCGCCCGGCAGCTGGCCGGCCTGACCCGGGAGTCCCGCCGGTGGCTGCATTCCGGCCGGCATCTGTGCACCGGGAGGCAGCTGCATTCCACCCGGCAGACCACCCTGCCCGCGCCGGCCCTCACCCATGCCGCCGAATCCGCGCATACCGGTGTTCGGCCCGGCGGACACGATCGATCCGGTGTGCGGGGTGCCGATCGTGTCCACCGCGTACGCCGTCGGCCCGGCCAGTCCGGCGAACATCACCGCGAGAATCGCGACCGCGGCGAGCCTGCCGCGAGTGAGGGCCGGAATCAGCAGAGCCACCACCGCCACCACACCGACGACCAGGATCGCCCACTTCAGCCACGGCACGAAGCTCGCGCTACGGCCGAGCAGCACCCACGCCAGTGCGACGGTCGACGCCACCGCGAGCGCCATCGCGATCCGGACCCACAACCGCTGTCGTTCGCGCCACAGCATCACACTGCCGATACCCACGAGCGCAGCGACGGCAGGCGAGAGTGCGACCGTGTAATACGAGTGGAAGATGCCGGCCATGAAGCTGAACGTCAGACCGGTGACGAGCAGCCATGCGCCCCAGACGATCAACGACGCGCGTTGCGCATCGGTGCGAGGGGCTTTGCCTCGCAACACCAGTCCCGTCACCAGCAGCAACAATGCGGCAGGTATGAGCCAGGCGATCTGGCCGCCCTGGGAGGCGTCGAACATGCGGAGGATGCCGGTCTCGCCCCACATCGACCCGCCGCCACCACCGCCGCCCGGGGTGACGCTGCCGGTCTCGTTGCCACTGAGTCGACCCAACCCGTTGTAGCCGAGAGTCAGTTCCAGAATCGAATTGTTCTGCGAGCCACCGACCCACGGCCGCGAGGATGCCGGCCAGAATTCGACGATCAGCAACCACCAACCGGCCGAGACGATCATGGCTCCGAGTGCGGCGAACAGTTGCAGCACTCGAGTGCCGAGTTTGGGCGGCCCGGCGATCAAGTACGTCAAGGCCAGCGGCGGTACGACGAGCATCACCTGAAGCTGCTTGGTGAGAAAGCCGAATCCGACGAACATACCGGTGATCAACAGCCACTTGGTCTTTCCCGATTCGACGCCTCGCAACATGGCCCAGACGGCGGCGATCATCAGTAGCACCAGCAACGCGTCGGGATTGTTGAACCGAAACATCAGTGCGGCAACGGGAGTCAGCGCCAGCACCAGTCCGGCGAGCAGCCCGGCGGCCGCACCGAATCGGCGGACGACGACGGCTCGTAGCAGCGCAACGGAGGCGACTCCGAGGAGCGCCTGAGGCACCAGCATCGCCCAGGTGTTCAGGCCGAACACCCGCACCGACAACGACATCAGCCACAGTGACATCGGCGGCTTGTCGACGGTGATGGAGTTGGCCGCGTCGGAGGACCCGAAGAAGAAGGCCTTCCACGACACCGAACCTGCTTGTATCGCTGCGGAATAGAACGAGTTGGCCCAACCCGAAGCACCGAGTCCCCAGATGTATGCCACGCCGGTGCCGATCAACAGAGTGATCAACCCGAGAAGTTCCCACCGCCGGGAGGTCGCCGGCTCGGTCGGCGCGGCCGCGGACGGCCGTTCGATCGTCGTGGTCATCGGTTCTCCCCCGAAGGATCGGACACCGAAAGATCGGACTCCGAAAGATCGGACTTCGGACTACGGAAGACCCACCGCAGTGCGACGAATCGGCACACGGTGGCAACGAGATTGGCGACGACGAGAACGGCCAGTTCGATGTGCCGCGACACGTCCGGGGACCAGGCGTGCAGTATCGCGAGCGAGCCGCTCGTCATCAGCAGCGCGAAGCCGAAGATCGCCAGACCCTGCAGCTGATGCTTGCCCGCGCCCGCGGGCCCTCGGACGCCGAAAGTGAAGGCGCGGTTGGCCGCAGTGTTGAGTACCGCGGTGATCAGCAGTCCCGCGAAGTTCGCGGCCTGTGCCCCGATCATGGGATGCAGCACCAGATACAGCAGTGCGTAGGCCACGGTGCTCGCGACACCGATGATGCCGAATCGCACCAGCTGGCCGATCATTCCGTGCGGTACACCGGCCACGAGCGGCTCCCGTCCCAGGCTTCGACGCAGTTCGGCGACGGGGAGCATTCCGGTCGCAAGGGCACGACCGACGCGCCAGCATCCCTGCAGATCCTTCACGGCGGTATCGAGGAGGTGGACGCTGCTGTCGGGGTCGTCGACCCAATCGACCGGCACCTCGTGAATCCGTAGGCCGACCTTCTCGGCGATGACGAGCAGCTCGGTGTCGAAGAACCATCCGGTGTCTTCGACGAGTGGAAGCAACTGGCGAGCAACATCGGTGCGCATCGCCTTGAACCCGCACTGAGCGTCGGAGAAGCGGGCGCGCAGCGAGGTGCGCAGGATGAGATTGTAACTGCGCGATATCAATTCACGTTTCACTCCGCGAACGACCCGGGACGACCGGTTCAGCCGAGAACCGATGGCGAGGTCCGAGTGACCCGACAGCAGTGGAGCGACGAGCGGCATGAGGGCGTTGAGATCGGTGGACAGATCGACATCCATGTAGGCAACGACGTCGGCGTCGGACGCGAGCCACACCGCTTTGAGTGCCCGCCCGCGTCCCTTCTCGTCGAGATGATGAACCCGAACTCCGTCGATCTCGTCGGCGAGCCGATGCGCCACCGCAAGGGTGCCGTCGGTACTTGCGTTGTCGGCGATGGTGATCCGCGACCGAATCGGGATCCTCTCCTCGAGATGCTCGTGCAGTCGACGAATGCACTGCTCGAGATCCGCCTCTTCGTTGTACACCGGGATGACCACCTCGAGCGTGGCCGTGGCGTTCGAGCCGGGCCTGTGGCCTGCTGCTCGGGCGAGGTAGTTCGTTGTCATGAGGCAACACTCGTGTGTGCAGCTGGACCCACGCTGCGACGAACCTGGCAATCACCTGGGAGACGCCCCAATAAGGCATTCTGTCCCCATGGCTTCTATTTTCAGCAAGATCATCGCAGGCGAGATTCCCGGACGGTTCGTCTGGCAGGACGACGACGTCGTGGCGTTTCTGACGATTGCCCCCGTCACTCAGGGTCACACGTTGGTGGTTCCGCGTGCGGAGATCGATCAGTGGCAGGACGTCGACGGTGCCGTGTTCGCCAAGATCACTGCCGTCGCGCAGATCATCGGTCAGGCTGTCAGGACGGCGTTCGACGCGCCCAGGGCCGGCCTGTTGATTGCCGGACTCGAGGTGCCGCACCTGCATCTGCACGTGTTTCCGGCGTACGACATGGGCAATTTCGATATCTCCGGTGCGGATCCGAACCCGTCCGCGGAGTCACAGGACGATGCTGCCGACAAGCTTCGAGCAGCGCTACGCCACCTCGGGCACGAGGCTCACGTCCCTAACTGATGCGCCTCGCTCAGCGCAGGGGCGTCAGCAGCCGTCGGCGCGTTCGTAGCTGCGTCGATACCGCGTCGGATCGGTTGTCCGGGTCGTAACCCGGTCCGATGTCGGTATCGATGTCGCGTGGGCCGGGTGCGACGCCACACTCGGGGCACAGTCCGAGCGGTCCCAGATCTGTCCCGCAGGTCGCATGCAGAAATCGGCGACGTGTGCCCGTGGGCTTCGGGTTCTGTTCCTCGCCCCAGTAGCTCAGGGCGTAGACGGCCGGCCACAGTCCTTCGAGGGCGTGCGTCGGGACGTAGTCGTCGTGGCCGCCGCCGTGGGCTCGGGCTTGCCGGTCGAGCAGTCCGGCGTCGACCAGGGTGCCGAGCCGTTGAGCCAGGACTGCCTTGGAAATGTCGAGGTGGACCTGGAAGTCGCCGAAGCGTCGGACCCCGAAGAAGCTGTCGCGGACGATGAGCATGGTCCAGCGCTCGCCGACGAGTTCGAGCGCGCGGGCCAAGGGGCAGTCCTGGCGGGCGTAGTCGGTTCCGAGTGCCATGCGCCGATCGTACAGTCTGTTGACCGAACCAAGCTGGCCGTTTACAGTTCGATCACCAGACCAGAGAGACGACGATGACCGACACTGCACCTACACCCGCCGGCACGACGAACGGCACCCGCGCACTGGCCGTCGCCGCATCCGGCACCTTGTTGACGCTGATGGCGTTCACCGCTCCGCTCGCGACGATCAACAGCACCGCGCTGGACCTGATGTCGGACGCGGCGGGACGGACCTGGATTCTGAGCTCGATGAGCATCGGTCTCGCCGCCGCGTTGCTCACCACCGGCACCGTCGCAGACGACTTCGGCCGTCGCCGCACCTTCGTACTCGGAGCAGTCGTCCTGGCCGTCGGCGCAATCGTTTGTGCCGTCTCTCCCAACACCCTCATCTTCGTGCTGGCCCGCATCCTGCAAGGCCTCGGCGGCGCGGCGGTCGTCGCATCGAGCCTCGGCATCATCGCGCACACTCACCCCGCCGGGCCGGTGCGCGCCAAGGCCAGCGGAGTCTGGGGTGCCAGCGTGGGGGCCGGTATCGCGCTCGGACCGCTACTCGCCGCGCTCCTCGACCGGTGGGCCAGCTGGCGTGAGGCGTATGTGGTCCTCGCGATCGCCACTCTCGTGCTCGCCGTCGTCGCGCAGCTGCGCGTCGAAGAATCCATGTCCGACGCCCCGCGCGGCCTCGATCCGGTCGGCGCGGTGCTGTTGGCCACGGGCATCGGCGCACTGCTGGCCGCGCTGGTCGAGGGACGGCAGGGGTGGACCGCCGTGACTCCCATCGTGTTGTTCGTTCTCGCCTCCCTCCTGCTGCTGGCCTTCGTCGCGCTCGAATTACGCAGTGCGAGCCCGATGCTCGATCTCATGTTGTTTCGGCATCCACCGTTTCTCGCCGCCACGGTCGCCGCCCTGGCCACGGGCGGCGGGATCATCGCACTGATGTCGTACATGGCCGGGTTCGTGGGCACCGCTCTGGGCATCGATGCGCTCGGGGCAGCGATTCTGCTGTTCGCGTGGTCTGCGACCTCGGTCGTCACCGCCCTGCTGGCTCGGCGAATCCCGGCCGCCGTCAGCGGCCGCACCCAGCTCGCCGCGGGCCTGATCGGAGTGGCAGTGGGCATGGTGATGTTGACGGGCCTCGCCGCGGACGCCGACTGGCCTCGGCTGCTGCCGGGACTGCTCGTGGCGGGCGTCGCCAGTGGCGTCCTCAACGCCGCGCTGGGACGCGAGGCCGTGGCCAGCGTCCCGCCCGGACGCGGCGGTATGGGCAGCGGGGCCAACAACACCGCGCGCTACGTCGGATCCGCTATCGGGGTCACCGTCGTTGCTGTGGTTGCCGTGCCTGCCGGCGATCATGCCGCGGCAGCTCTGGTCACGGGCTGGAACACCGCGGCTCTGCTCACCGCGGCCATTTCGCTCGTCGGAGCTGCGGTCGTGGCGATGTCACGCACCCGGCGGTAGCGAGTACTCCTGCTCGGGACGCCCGGTCGATCCGTACCGCAGTTGCATTCGCAACCGACCCTTGGACACCAGGGTGGCCAGATACCGCTGGGCCGTCGCTCGCGAAATGCCGATGGCTGCAGCGACTTCTCCGGCCGACATCGGCTCCGCCGTTCCGCGCACCGCGTCGAGCACCAGGTCGCGGGTGACCGACTGCGAGGCCGGTAACGGAGCCGCAGCGCGCGGGCGGAGGGCGTCGAGCCCACCGTCGATGTCCGTCTGAGTCAGTTCGTCCGTGCGGTCGAGCGCGCCGCGGTATGCGAGATACCCGGTGAGGCGATCGACCAGCGCCGAGCGTGGAAACGGCTTGATCAAATACGTCCATGCGCCCGCGGTCATCGCCGAGCGCACCGTGTGCTGATCCGCAGCAGCGGAGAGCACCACGGCGTCACACGGCAGTTCTCGCACCAGGTCGATACCGGACCCATCCGGCAGATAGACGTCCACCAGTGCCAGGTCGAACGACTGTGTCGTCAGCAGCTCGCGCGCCTGGGCGATACTCGTCGCCACTGCGGCCACTTCGTACTGGTCGAGCGAATTCACCAGTGCGGCATGCAGATCTGCGACCCGGAAGTCGTCGTCGACGACGAGAACTTTCATTGCGTCACCTCTTCGATCAGTAGTGCGTCGGGAATCGAGGCGATGAACACTGCGCCCCCGCGATCGTTGTCGGCCGTGATCTGCCCGCCGGCATCGGCCAACGTCACCTCTCCGCCACGGGTTCGCGCGATCTGTCGGCTCAGTGCCAGTCCCACGCCTCGACCACCCGGCGTGTCCGCCGTCGATTTCGTCGAGACTCCCTCGACGAACACCTGCTCGGGTGCCAACGCAACGCCGTCACCCGAATCGACGACGACGATATGCAGGGTCGAATCCTCCTGCACCAGCTCGACTTCCACTTCGGCAGGTCGACGTGCACCGAGCCGTGCCGCATCGATCGCGTTGTCGATCAGGTTGCCCAGCACGGTAGTGACATCCACCGGTCCGACCAGTTCTCCACCGACCCAGGTGTTCTCCCCCAACACCAGTCGCACGCCACTCTCGCGCGCGTGTGCCGCCTTGGCCGTGAGGAAGGAACGTAGGTAGGCGTCGGAGACCGCATCGATGCCCTCGACCGCCTCCGATCTCGGTCCGACACCGAGAATCTCGTCGATGTACTCCGACGCACGATCGGGGTGGCCCTCGTGCAGCAGCCCACTGACCAGATGCATCCGGTTGGCGAACTCGTGTCGCTGGGCGCGCAGCACCGCGGACATCGACTGCACCGCGTCGAGTTGACGCGTCAGTGCCTCCACGTCCGTTCGATCGCGCACGGTGAGTACCGTCCCCAGATCTCGATTGTCACGCAACACCTTTCGCGCCGCCGCGATGACGACGACCTCGTCGACGGCCGCGAGTACCGGCTCGCCCGTCGGCATCTCGATGACCTCGAGCAATCTTGGCGTCAGACCGATGTCCTCCACGCGCATTCCCGGCTTCCCCTCGATCGAGAGCAAGGTGCGCGCCTCGTCGTTGACGACGGTGACGATGCCGTCCGGATCGACGGCCACCACGCCTTCGCCGATGCCGTGCAGCACCGCCTCCTGCTCGCGCACGAGCTCGGCGAGTTCCTCGGGTTCGAGGCCCAGGGTCAGCCGCTTCCACCTGCGCGCCAGCAGGATCGAGCCCAGCACACCCAACAGCAGGACTGCGCCGGTGACCAGTGCGCCGTTGATCAGATCCTTCACCAGCTCGGTTCGCACTGCCGTCGTGGAGATTCCGACGCTCACTTCGCCGATCACGACGTCTGCCGAGCCCGGAGCCAGGATGGGCACTTTGGCACGGACGGAGTCGCCCAGCGTGCCGCGTTGGGATTCGACGACCTCGTTGCCCGCCAACGCACCGGACGGATCGGTGCTCACCCGTTGTCCCAGGACGGTCGGATCCGGATGTGCCAGGCGCAGTCCCCGGTCGTCGGTGATGACGACGAACAGTGCATCGGTGCGCTCCCGGGCGCTTTCGCCCGTCCGTTGCAGCGCACCGCCTGCCAGCACTCCGGCCGGCGCAGCATCGGTTCCGGCGGTGTCCGCGGCCGAGAACTGCCCCACGAGCGAACGCACCTCGGGGTCGGAGGCCACGGTCCGCGCGACCGCGAGTGCCCGCTCGCCATACTCCTCGCTGGCCTGTTCGCCGCTACTGATCGCAAATACTCCGAACGCCACTGCCAGCGCCACCGCAACCAACGCGGCCTGCAGCAGCAGCACTTGAGTCCTCAATCGCACCAGCCAAGGCTAGAGCGAGAGCTGCTCGAGCACAATGCGCAAAAGGCTCTTTACGTTGCTTGCGCGGGTAGTGCGCACAACGGCGAACATGTGATGCCGGTTACGTAACTTCAGTCACAACACGTAGTCCAACCGGACCCACCTCACACATTTCGAGAAGGAGTGCACGATGTTGGTGATACTCGGCTTCCTCATGGTAGCCGCCTTCATGTTCTTGATCTTGACCAAGAGAGCCACGCCCGTCGTCGCACTCACCCTCGTCCCCGTCATCTTCGGTCTGCTGGCCGGCGCGGGACTCGGCATCGGTGACATGATCACCGACGGCATCAAGTCCCTCGCTCCCACCGCGGCCCTGCTGTTCTTCGCGATCATCTTCTTCGGAATCATGATCGACGTCGGACTGTTCGACCCACTGGTGCGCGGCATCCTGCGTGTCGTACGCAACGACCCGATGAAACTCGTTGTCGGAACGGCCATTCTGGCCATGGTCGTCTCGCTCGACGGCGACGGCTCGACCACTTTCATCATCGTCACGTCCGCACTGCTGCCGCTCTACCTGAAACTCGGTGTCAGCCCGGTCATTCTGACGGTCGTCGCCGGACTCGCCAACGGCACGATGAACATCATCCCGTGGGGCGGCCCGACGGTTCGCGCTGCATCCGCTCTGGGAATCTCCCCGTCCGACGTGTTCGTTCCGATGGTTCCGTCGATGATCGTCGGCCTGATCATCGTGCTGCTCTTCGCCGTTCACCTCGGCATCATGGAGCGTCGACGCATCGGCAAGCTGATCTACGAACCCGAACTTGTTTCCTCGGGCGGCGGCGGAAGCATCCGCAAGGGCGGCAAGGGAACCGGCGGAGCGGGAACCGGCGGATCGGACGGCTCCGGCGAATCGGGTCAATTCTTCGACGGTCTCGACCCCAATCGCGACACGCTGCGCCCGAAGTTGCTCTGGTTCAACGCTGCTCTGACGGTCGTTCTCCTCGTCATCCTGGTCATGGACATTCTTCCCATCCCGGTGCTGTTCATGATCGCTGCCTCGATCGCGCTGACGGTCAACTTCCCGAAGGTCAAGGAGCAGGGCGACGCGATCGCTCGGCACTCGTCCTCCATCGTCTCCGTCGTCGCCATGGTGCTCGCCGCAGCAATCCTGACGGGCGTCTTCCAGGGCACCGGCATGGTCGAGGCCATGGCCGAGTGGCTGCTCAACGTCATCCCGCCGGGAATGGGCCCGTACCTGGCCGTCATCACCGGCATCCTGAGCATCCCGCTGACGTTCTTCATGACCAACGACGCGTTCTACTTCGGCATCCTGCCGGTGCTCACCGAGACCGCCGAGAAGTACGGCATCGACCCGGTCGAGATGGCCCGTGCCTCGATCACCGGTCAGCCCGTCCACCTGCAGAGCCCGCTGGTTCCGGCCATCCTGCTCCTGGTGACCCTGGCCGGAGTCTCGCTGGCCGATCACCACAAGAAGGTGTTGTGGCGAGCGGTGGTCGTCTCCCTCGCAATGCTGGCGGTCGGCATCGTCCTCGGTCAGATTCCGTTCGGCTGATCCCTCACCCCCACCTTCCTGAAAGAGACACCGTCATGACTGTTGGCGTACTGCACAACAACTCACCCGAGGGCCGCGCAGCACTCGCGGCCGCCGTTCGAGAAGCTCGGATCAGAGAGACCGATCTGGTCGTCCTGCACGCACTGTCGGGATCGGCCGAGCCGTCCGCCGAGGCAGGCGAAACCGCTGCGGTCTCCACCTCAGTAGAGACCGCCTTGGCCGACATCGACAACGCCGAGGCCGTGGCCTGGACCGTGGCGGTGGGTCGCCCCGATCCCGACGCCGTGAACACTCTGCTGACTCTGGTGGAGGAGCAGAAGTCCGAGATCCTCGTCGTCGGCTCCCGGCACCGCTCGGCAGTCGGCAAGTTCCTGATGGGACAGACGATTCAGCGCCTGCTGCTCGAAATTCCGGTTCCGGTTCTACTGGTCAAGTCCGGAGCGTGATCGTTGCCGACAAGGTGACGACCGTAGTGCGGCACAGCCTCCGATGGATCGGCCTCGCGGCCGTATCCCTCGGGGGCTGGGCCCTTTTCGCGAGTCTGGGCCTCACCGCGCCGTCGCTGTTCGCCGCACTCGTCGTCGCCGTGGTGTTCGCATTGACCGGGTTGGGTCCGGCCGCGGTCCCCCGTCCCGCGTCCATGGCAGCGCAGGGCACGCTGGCGGTGACGATCGGACTCATGCTCGACACCGACACTCTCGCTGCGCTGGGAGAGAACTGGCTTCCCGCGGTCACCGTCGGGTTGGCGACCCTGATCGTCAGTGCCGGCTGCGGCGCCCTGCTGGCACTGCACCGCGACGTCGATCCGGTGACCGGAGCACTGTCTCTGATTGCCGGTGGCGCAACAGGTCTGGTGTCGGTCGCCCGCGAGCTCGGCGGCGACGAGCGCATCGTCGCCGTGGTCCAGTATCTCCGCGTGGCGTTGGTGGTCGTCACGATGCCGTTGATCGTCACCTTCGCTTTTCACACCGACACCGGTGGCACGTCCGGTACCGACGAGGCGTCGACGACACCGTGGTACATCGGCACGGCCTTTCTGATCGGTGCCGTCGTCGTCGGAATCCTGCTCGCGAAGACGATCCGACTCCCCGCCCCCGCCACGCTCGGACCGCTGATCGTCGCCGGAGCCTGCGAGCTACTCGGCTGGCCCGTAGACATCTCCGTCCCGGAAGTACTGCTGCCGCTGGCGTTCATCGTCATCGGATGGCAAGCAGGACTTGCCTTCACCGTCGCCAGCCTGCGGGCCATCGGACGCATCTTCCCGTGGGCCGCGCTGCTCGTACTCACGATCGGTCTGATCTGCGCACTCCTGGGCTGGGCACTGTCCGCCGTCACCGGAGTCAGCATGTTGACCGGTTATCTCGCGACGACGCCCGGCGGACTGGCCGCAGTGCTCGCCGTGTCCGCGACGACGGGATCTGACGTCACGTTCGTCGCCTGCGTTCAGGTGATCCGGCTGGTGTCGATGCTCGTGGCCGCGCCCCTCGCTGCTGCCGCGTACACCAAGATCGCCGAACGCAAGAAGGATCGGTCCATGGCCGGGTGAGCGGATCAGTCTGCAGCCCTGGGTAGTTCGACCCGGAACGTGGCACCCGCGCCTGGAGTACTTCGCACGTCCACGGTCCCGTTGTGGGCGGCGACCAGGGCTGCGACTATGGACAGGCCGAGCCCACTGCCCCCGCTCTCACGGGTCCGGGACGAGTCGGTGCGATAGAAGCGCTCGAAGACGTGAGCTGCTTCCTCCTCACCCAGCCCAGGGCCGGTGTCTTGCACCTCGAGCACCACCGACTCCTCGGTGGTGCCCACGCACACCGTGATCGACGCGGACTCGGGCGTGTGCCGCACTGCGTTCCCCACGAGGTTGGCCAACACCTGACGCAGCCGGGCATCGTCGCCGGCGACCTCCGGAATACCTGGTCCTGCCGATACCTTCAACGAGATGTCGCGTGCGGGCGAGACGGCCTTCGCATCGTGCACGGCATCGGCGGCGATGGTGAGCACGTCGACTCGACGTACCTCGAGGGGACGCTGGGCATCGAGTCGCGCGAGCATGAGCAGATCCTCGACGAGCAGTCCCATGCGCGCCGATTCGCCCTCGATCCGCGTCATCAACAATGCGATGTCGCTCATCGCCCCCTGCCGGTACAGCTCGGCGAATCCCCGGATGGTCGTCAGCGGAGTCCGCAGTTCGTGGCTGGCGTCGGCGACGAACCGACGCATCCGATCCTCGGACGCCCGCGCCGCTTCTTCCGAGGCGGCGGTCGCCGCGAACGCCCGCTGTATCTGCGAGAGCATTCCGTTCAACGCCGCCGACAGTCGACCGACTTCCGTTCTCTCACTGCGGTGGGGCACCCGCCGGTGCAGATCGCCTGCGGCAATCGCAGCTGCCGTCGTCTCCACCTCGCGCAACGGCCGCAGACTGCGCCGCACCACGAAGTACGCCACCACACCCAACACCACCAATACCGCTGCTCCGATGTACAACTGGAGCACCATCAGTCGGCTGACGGTCTGCTGATTGGGACCCAGCGGAATTCCCACAGTGGTGGATCCGTCACTGTTGGTCACCGTCAACACGCGCCACTGTTTCCCTGGGTCGCTCTCGGAGCCGACCGTCGTCGGGCGATCGGCGGTGACACCGGACAGATCCGGAACACTTTCTGCCACATCGTTGATGGGTCCCCGTACGGTGCCGTCGTTCGCCACGGACCGGACGTAGAAATTCGACGGCGGGCGACCAGGATTGGGCTCGCCGATGGGTGGAAGTGGGCGGGAGTCCGGTTGCGCCCAACCCCGAGACGCCTCGACCAACTGCTGATCGAGGCGACGCATCAACGACGTCTCCAACGAGGACGTCACCGCGACACCCGATGCCAGCAGTCCGAGCCCGACCAACAGCAGCAGGGCCGCAACCAGAGTGAAGCGCAGCGGGATGTCCCCCAACCGTGAGCGGAGGCCGGTCACCGCGGCTGCCGCATGACGTAGCCGACGCCCCGCAACGTGTGGATCAATCGGGTATCGCCCGTGTCGACCTTACGACGCAGATACGACACGTAGGACTCCACCACTCCCACCTCACCGCCGAAGTCGTAGTGCCACACGTGATCCAGAATGCGGGGCTTGCTCAGCACCGTTCCGGCATTGACCATGAAGTACCGCAGCAGTGTGAACTCGGTCGGCGAGAGCGAGACCGGCTCGCCTGCCTTCCACACCTCGTGAGTGTCGTCGTCGAGTTCGATGTCCGCGAACGCGACTCGCGACGATTCCGTCTCCTCGGTCCGACCGGACCGGCGCAGAATCACCCGGAGCCGAGCCACCACTTCCTCGAGGCTGAACGGCTTGGTGACGTAGTCGTCCGCGCCGAGCGTCAGACCGGTCACCTTGTCTTCCACGGAATCTCGCGCCGTCAGGAACAACGCCGGAGCATCCACTCCGTCTGCGCGCAGCCTGCGCAGCAGACCGAAGCCGTCCATGCCCGGCATCATGACGTCGAGGATCAGTGCCTCGGGCCGAAAGTTACGCGACTTGTCCAAGGCCTCGGGGCCGGAGGACGCCGTCGCGACCTCGAATCCCTGGAACTTGAGACTGACCGCCAACAGCTCGACGATGGTCGGTTCGTCGTCGACGATCAGTACACGCGCTTCGGGGGTTTCGCTCACGGTGTCCATCATCGCGCGCGTTGCTGCTCATCCGCTGGACTCTCGCTGTGAGGTTGCTGTGAGCCCCGAACGAGAGGGGCCCGAAGAGAGGGCATGATGGAGCGCGATGCACCCTGCGAACGCCGATCGCCGCACGAGGCGCAGGCCGACGGTCACTTCCATGCACGTATTCGCAACTCTGCTCGTGTTGGGCATCGTGACAGGTCCGTACCTCGCCGAGTGGGTCGCCGCCTCCCCTGCCCTGCGAACCGGAGCCACCGTCTTCACCGGGATCTTCGTGCAGGCGACGCCGTTCCTGGTGCTGGGCGTGCTCGTCAGCGGCGGCATCGCCGCGTTCGTCTCCCCGGCCGTGCTTCGACGTGTGGTCCCGAAGAACGAGCCCGCGGCCGTCGGTGTGAGCGGACTCGCCGGAATGGCACTGCCCGGGTGCGAGTGCGGAGCTGTTCCCGTCTCCCGACGGTTGATGGATCAGGGAATGCCGACGTCGGCGGCTCTGGCATTTCTGCTGTCGGCACCGGCGATCAACCCCGTCGTTCTCGTGTCGACTGCGGTGGCCTTTCCGGGTGAGCCGGCGATGGTTCTTGCCCGGTTCCTCGCCTCACTCGCCACCGCTATGGTGATGGGCTGGCTGTGGACGCGATTCGGTAAGGCCGAGTGGATCACCGCGCGGCTGGCGGATCGAGGTCACGATCACGAAGGCTCGAGGTGGGAGACGTTCCGCGAGTCGGCTCGTGCAGACCTGCTGCAGGCCGGGGCGTTTCTGGTGTTCGGTGCCGCGGCAGCCGCGGCCCTGCACCTGGTGATTCCCGACCGGGTGTACGAGCACCTGGCCGGTCAGCTGCTGCTGGCAATCGTGGTGATGGCCGTATTAGCGGTTCTGCTGGCGCTGTGTTCGGAGGCCGACGCGTTCGTCGCGGCCAGTATGTCGATGTTGCCGCTGCTGCCGCGTCTGGTCTTCCTGGTGGTCGGCCCGGCCGTCGATCTGAAGTTGATGGCGATGCAGGCGGGCAGCTTCGGGCGCGGTTTCGTCGTCCGGTTCGCACCACTGACCTTCGTCGTGGCGATCGTGTGCGCCTCGGTCGTCGGCGGATTCCTGATCGGCGCGCGATGAAGCGCGAGGTGCAGAACGTCCTGCTGTTCCTCTTCGGCGGAGCGATCGTGAAGATCTCGCTCGACGGCAGTTTCGTTCGGTACGTCAAACCGTCACTGCATCCGTATCTGCTGATCGCGGGCGTTCTGATCGTCGTCCTCGCGGCAGCCTCGATCGTCGCCGACATCCGGCGCGGTGGGCCGACGGACGGTCACGATCACGACGCGCGCCCGTATTGGCTGCTGCTCGTGCCGATTGCGGTGATCCTCCTCGTCGCCCCGCCCGCGCTCGGTGTCTCGGCGGTCGGCGACCGATCCGTGGACGCCGTCTCGACCCACGAGAAGACACCCTTCCCGCCGTTAACCGACGGGCAGGCCCCCGACGTCCCGTTGCTCGACGTCGTGCAGCGGGCCGTCCGAGATTCGGAGGACAGCCTCGACGGCCGGGAGATCAGTGTCACCGGATTCGCCGTGGCGACCGCGAACGGTGGGTCGCCGCGCGTCGACGGCACAACCGACGGTCTCGATCTCGCCCGTGTCCTGATCATCTGCTGCGCGGCCGACGCGCGGTCCATCCGAATTCACCTGGACTCCAATTCGACTGTCCTCGAGGATGTTCCGGACGGAACCTGGCTGCAGCTCACCGGCACCGTCGACGCATCGACCGCGACCGAAGCCACCGCCTTCACCCCCACGATGACGGTCTCGACGGCCCGGCGCATCGACCCGCCGACGAACACGTACGCGTACTGACACCGGAAAATTCGCGTCCCCGCCGAAGAAAAATTGGTACCGTCGTACAGGTCACTTCCGACAATCGGACGAGGCGCGCCGTACCCGAACAGCGACAAGACGGTGCCGAGAGGTGATTTCTCATGGCATGGCTGATTCTCGTCGTTTCCGGCGTTCTCGAAGCGATCTGGGCGACTGCGCTCGGTAAGTCCGAGGGCTTCTCCAAGCTCGGACCATCGGTCGTTTTCGGTGTCGCGGTGGTGCTCAGCATGATCGGTCTCGCGGTCGCGATGCGGTCGTTGCCCACCGGAACCGCGTATGCGGTGTGGGTGGGAATCGGTGCCACCTTGACCGTGGCGTACGCGATGATCACCGGTGCCGAAGCAGCGTCGTTCCTCAAAGTCGTACTTCTGGTCGGCATCGTCGGCTGCGTTGTGGGACTGAAGGTTCTTCACTGATTTTCCCGGCTACAAGCAGTTACAGTAAAACGATGAACTGGGTGTCAGCGATCACACTGCCCGCACGGGCCGGCTTGGCCATCGCCGAGCAGGCGATCGGCGTCGCAGAGGTCGCGTTGGCGACCACCAGGATGGCGTTGGCCACCGGCGCGTCCGGCACGGCCGGCGTGGCGTCGCTCGCCAATCCGCGCGGCGGCACGATGCAGCTGCTCACCCAGCTCGGCCAGCTCACCTCCGACGACCGCGCGTTGGGCAACGCCCTGAAAGAGGGCGGGCCACTCGACCGCCTGCTCGCCCAGGGCGGCGTCGTCGATCGACTCACGTCCGAGGACGGCACGCTCGAGCGTCTGCTGTCTCCGGGTGGGCCGGTCGAACGCATTCTCGCTCCCGGCGGACCGCTGGACCGACTGCTTGCTGAGGACGGACCGCTCGAGCGGTTGCTCGCCGAAGGCGGTCTTCTGGACAGGATCACCGCCACCAACGGCCCACTCGAACGCCTGACGGCGAAGGACGGTCCGCTCGAGGTGCTGACGCGTCAGGACGGTCTGATCGAACGGGCCATCGCGGAGAACGGCATCCTCGAGACGATGCTGGCCGAGGACGGTGCCGTCGAGCGTCTGACGGCCAAGGGCGGGCCGCTGGACCAGTTGGTCAAACTGTCCGAGACGCTGACGTCCGTGGCTCCGAACATCGAGCGTATGAGTATCTCGATCGACATCCTGCAGGATTCCGTGGAGATCCTCTCGGCGGCGGTGCATCCACTCGGCGAGCTGGTCGGCCGGCTGCCGAGCCGCTGGCTCAAGAGCGGTAAGCAGTCGGTGCACGAGCTGCACTGACGGGCCGCAACTTCGGCGCTTCGCCGAGAGTCGTCGGCGGCAGATGTTAGCGCTCACACTGCTCACGCGGGGTGCAAAAAGAAATCTTTGACAATGCCGATGTTATCGCTCACACTTTCGTTTTGATGTGATGCGAACCACACGGGACCACCCGACGGCCTCCGCTTCACGGTCTACCTCACAACACAGGGAGAAACGATGAAGTTTCGAAAGCTATCCGTGGCTACGGCCGCGGTGGCCCTCACCCTCACGCTCGGTGCGTGCGGATCGAGTACCAAGACCGCAGACGAGGCTCCGGCCGAGGGCGGCAGCACCGCAGGTGCGTTGATCGGTGTCACCATGCCGACGAAGTCCTCCGCCCGTTGGATCGCCGACGGCGACAACCTCAAGAGCGCGTTGGAGGGCCAGGGATACAAGGTCGACTTGCAGTACGCGGAGAACGACATTCCCACCCAGGTCAACCAGATCGAGAACCAGATCACCCAGGGCGCGAAGCTGCTGATCGTGGCCTCGGTGGACGGCACCGCCATCACCACCCAGCTGCAGGAAGCCAAGGACAACGGCATCGGTGTCATCGCCTACGACCGGCTCATCCGCAACTCCCCGGACGTCGACTACTACGCGACGTTCGACAACTACAAGGTCGGCGTCGACCAGGCCACCTCACTGTTGGTCGGCCTCGGGCTGAAGAACGAGGACGGCACCGACAAGGCCGACGCGCCCGCCGGCCCGCTCAACATCGAGGTTTTCGCCGGTTCGCCCGACGACAACAACGCCACCTTCTTCTTCGACGGTGCCATGGAGACCCTGAAGCCGTACCTGGACAAGGGAACTCTGAAGATCGGTAGTGGCGAGTCCGACTTCGGAACCGCTGCCACCCTGCGCTGGGATCCGGCGACGGCACAGAAGCGCATGGAAGACCTGCTGACCAAGACGTACTCCTCGGGCCAGAAGGTTCAGGGCGTGCTCTCCCCGTACGACGGTCTGTCGATCGGAATTCTGTCCGCGCTCAAGAGCAACGGCTACGGAACCGCCGGTCAGCCCTACCCGGTCGTCACCGGACAGGACGCCGAGGTGCCGTCGGTCAAGTCGATCATCGCCGGTGAGCAGTACTCCACGATCTACAAGGACACGCGCCAGCTGGCCGAGGTCACGATCCAGATGGCTCAGGCCATGCTCAACGGTCAAACTCCCGAGACCAACAACACCACCGATTACGACAACGGCGAGAAGGTCGTTCCGGCGTACCTGCTGCAGCCCGAGATCGTCTACAAGGACAACTACGAGAAGCTGCTCGTCGAGGGTGGCTACTACACCGAGGATCAGTTGAAGTGAGTTCGGCGATGACGAGCCCGATTCTGGAGATGCGCGGCATCACCAAAACATTTCCCGGCGTCAAGGCGCTACAGGATGTCACTCTCTCGGTGAATCGCGGCGAGATCCACGCGATCTGCGGCGAGAACGGAGCAGGCAAGTCGACGCTCATGAAGGTGTTGTCGGGTGTGTACGCACACGACACATTCGACGGCGACATCGTGTTCGACGGTCGAGAGTGCTCGTTCTCCGACATCCGGAGTAGCGAGGCCGAGGGCATCGTCATCATCCATCAGGAACTCGCACTGAGTCCGCATCTCTCCATTGCCGAGAACATCTTTCTCGGCAACGAGCGGTCCAAGCGCGGGTTCATCGACTGGAACCGAACGAATTCCGAGGCCGCAGCCCTACTGAACCGGGTAGGGCTGCGGGAGAATCCCGTCAACGTCGTGAGCGATCTCGGCGTCGGCAAGCAGCAACTCGTCGAGATTGCCAAGGCACTGTCCAAGGACGTGACCCTGCTGATTCTCGACGAACCCACTGCGGCACTCAACGATTCCGACTCCGCACATCTGCTGGATCTGTTGCGCGGTCTACGGGACGAGGGCATCACGTGCGTGATCATCTCGCACAAGCTCAACGAGATCGCGGCCATTGCCGACCGGACCACGATCATTCGGGACGGCAAGACCATCAAGACGCTGGACATGCGAGACCCGGACGTCACCGAGGATCGCATCATCTCACTGATGGTCGGCCGCGATCTCGAGCACCGGTTTCCGCCCCACGAATCGACTGTGGGAGAGGAAGTTCTGCGCATCGAGGACTGGACCGTGCACAGTCCGACCCAGCAGGGCCGAACCGTCGTCGACAAGGCGAACCTCACGCTGCGGCGCGGTGAGATCGTCGGCCTCGCCGGATTGATGGGTGCCGGCCGTACCGAGTTGGCCATGAGCGTCTTCGGCCGAAGCTACGGGATCGACATCTCGGGACGGCTCTACAAGTACGGCAAGGAAATTCACGTCAAATCCGTCAACGATGCCATCCATCACGGCATCGCGTACGCCACCGAGGACCGGAAACGGTACGGGCTGAACCTGATCGACGACATCAAGCGCAACATTTCCACCGCGGCGCTGGACAAGTTGGTGACGGGAGGCTTCGTCGACGCCAACCAGGAATACAAGGTCGCCGAGGGCTTCCGCAAGAGCATGAACATCAAGGCACCGAACGTCTCCGCCGTGGTCGGCAAACTCTCCGGCGGCAATCAGCAGAAAGTCGTGCTGAGCAAATGGATCTTCAGCGATCCCGACGTGCTCATCCTCGACGAACCGACGCGAGGAATCGACGTCGGCGCGAAATTCGAAATCTATTCGATCATCAACCAACTCGCCGACGCCGGAAAGGCAGTGCTGGTGATCTCGTCCGAACTTCCGGAACTTCTCGGTCTGTGCGACCGGATCTACGCGCTGTCCGCCGGCCGGATCACCGGTGAGGTCGACCGCGAGGACGCAACCCAGGAATCTCTCATGCATCTCATGACCCGTGGAACAGGAGTACTTCGATGAACCAGCTGTCGACCGTTCGGGGGCTGCTCACGCGAAACCTCCGACAGAGCGGAATCTTCATCGCGTTCGCGCTGATCATCGTGCTCTTCACCGTGCTGACCGGAGGTCAGCTGTTGGTGCCGCAGAACATCAGCAACATGGTGGTGCAGAACTCGTACATTCTCATTCTGGCCATCGGCATGGTCGTCATCATCATCGCCGGCCATATCGACCTGTCCGTCGGATCGGTGGTGGCGGCCACCGGAGCCATCGCCGGTGTCCTCATGGTCCAACAGAACGTACCGTGGCCACTGGCGGTGCTGATCACGTTGATCGTCGGCGGCCTGATCGGTGCCTGGCAGGGTTATTGGGTCGCGTACTTCGGCATTCCCGCGTTCATCGTCACCCTCGCCGGAATGCTCGTCTTCCGCGCGGTGACTCTCATCGTCCTCGGCAACCAGGGCATCGGGCCGTTCCCCGGACCGGTACGCACACTGTCCAACGGCTTCCTGCCCGGCTTCATGGGCAATGTGGGACTCGGGCCATTGGGTGGGGCGGACATCTTCACGTTGCTCGTCGCGATTCTCGCGGTCGCTGGAATCGTGTTCAGCCAGTGGCGTTCCCGAACGGGCCGGCAGAAGTACGGCCAGACCGTGGACGCGATGCCGCTGTTCCTGATCAAGATGGCGTTCGCCGCCGCTCTCGTGCTTGCGATCGCCGTCCAGTTGGCTCGTTTCAAGAACCTGCCGTACGTGCTGATCCTGCTCGCCATGTTGGTCATGGGTTACTCGACGTTGGCCGGCAAGACCGTATTCGGTCGGCACGTGTACGCCATCGGCGGCAACATTCACGCCGCGTCCCTGTCCGGTATCAAGGTCAAGCCGGTCACGTTCTGGATCTTCGTCAACATGGGTGTCCTTTCGGCTCTGGCCGGAATCATCTTCGCCGGACGCCTCAACCAGGCCGGTCCTACTGCGGGCAACGGCTTCGAGCTCGACGCCATCGCGGCGGCGTTCATCGGTGGCGCAGCCGTACAGGGCGGCGTCGGCCGCATCGTCGGCGCGCTGACCGGTGGACTCATCATCGCCGTGATCAACAGCGGCATGTCGCTGATCGGATCACCCAGCGAGAGAGTGCAATTGGTGAAGGGTCTGGTGCTGCTCGCCGCCGTGGCGTTCGACATCTGGACCAAGCGTCGTGCGGCGAGCGGTAAGGGCGGCAAGGGAGACAAAGCCGCGTCTCCCACCAGTTACCTGGGCGTACCAGTACCCGCTGAGATGTTCTCCCCCGGCGAGCCCGGAAAGCCGGCACCGCCGACCTCTGCATCGATGACGAAAACGACGTGATCCGGGCGGTGACGCGCCGATCCGGTCCGGGCATGCTGAGATGGTGTTCGACCAGCGAAGGAGGATGCGTGCGATGACGCCGACCCGCGGACCGGCCATGACCGACGTCGCTCGGCTCGCGGGTGTGTCCCACCAGACCGTCTCTCGGGTCATCAACGGCCATCCCAACGTCACCGAGGCGACCAGAACGAGGGTCGAGCAGGCGATCGCGGAGCTCGGCTACCGGCCGAACACCGCAGCTCGCGCTCTGGTCACCGGCCGCAGCAGCACCATCGGGATCGTCGGCACCGGCAACGCTCTGTACGGGCCGGTGTCGACGCTCTACAGCGTCGAACAGGCCGCACGACAGGCCGGATACTCCGTCGTCGTCGGCGTCCCCACCTCGTTCGACGAGGTGGCGATCAGCACCTGCGTGCGCAGGTTGCAGAAGCAGGGCGTCGACGGCGTCGTCGTCATCGCGCCGTTGAGCACCGACGGCGGCGACATCGCCGAGTTGGCCGCCGAACTGCCACTGGTGGCCGTCGAAGGATCGCCGGAAGGCGATCTGGCGGTTGTCTCGGTCGATCAGGTCGCCGGCGCGCAATCCGCCACCACACATCTGCTCTCACTCGGTCACCGCGCCGTCTGGCACGTCGCAGGCCCCTCGGGGTGGTACGAGGCGGCCGATCGCGTCATCGGGTGGCGCTCGGCCCACGAGCAGGCCGGTGTCGAACCGCCACTCGTTCTCGCCGGCGACTGGACCGCGAAGTCCGGCTTCGAGGCCGGCTGCCGATTGGCCGAGAACCCGGATGTCACAGCGGTGTTCGCCGGAAACGATGCGATGGCCCTCGGTGTGCTGCGCGCCCTCGAAGTGCACGGCCGGAAAGTTCCGACGGACGTCAGTGTGGTCGGTTTCGACGACGTTCCCGACGCGGAGTTCTTCTCCCCTCCCCTGACGACGATCCGTCAGGAGTTCAGCGAGGTCGGCATCCGTAGCGTCGAAATACTCTTGGCCCAAATCGATTCCGGCAACCGCAGCACCCGTCGCTCGCGTATCGAGCCGAGCCTGGTGATCCGGTCCAGCACTGCCGAGGCCCGTGACGCTCACATCCGCAGCTGAATCTCCACCAACAACCGCGCGTCCGGATCCGACAGATCCAACTCCAGAATCTGCTCGACGCGTCGGATGCGGTAACGCACCGTGTTCGGGTGGATGTGCAGCCTCTCCGCTGCGGCACGCACGTCACCGAAGCACGCCAGATACGTCTCGAGACTCTCACGCATCGCGCCGTCGTGGGTGGCGTCGTACCGATCCAGCGCTGCGATCCGCGGGTCCCGTAACTGCTCGTGATTCGAGATGATGTCGACGATCTCGCCCAGCAGCACAGACGTTCTCGACTCTGCGAGCGTGGTGACCCGAACGTCGCCGGTGGTCGCGTCCAATACTCGGTCGACCTCGAACCGGGCTGCGGCCACCCCGTCGAGATCGGCGATCGGCGCGGCCACCGCAGCGCGCAAGCACAGTCCGGTTCGAGTCTCGATGCGCGACACGGCATCTGCGGTCCACACCGGAATCGCCGTCCCCGACGCAGCTCCGGAGAACAGTACGTAGATTCTCTCGCCGATGACGGTCACCAGCGAGTCTCGCCTGAATGCGCTGGCGTGCAACCGGATCGACGGAGCCAGACCAGTGATGTCGAATTCACCACAGGCGGCGAATCCGACGACCGCGGCCGTTCCCGTGGTCGGAATCGACAGCGCCGCGGCCAGCGACGGAATGTCCACGCCGCCACCCCGCGCGCCGAGCAGTCGCTGAATCTGCAGCGCCTCGTTGGTCGGGGCGTTCGCGATGCGGGTGATCAGCCGGGCGGCGACCGCCGACGCTCCGCGCAACACCGCATCGGCGTCCACCGACAGCGGACGCGCGCCCTCCTGAACCCAGATCGTTCCCAGAGTCGTTGCTGCGCCACTGATTCGACGTATCCCGACGGCAAGGCGTCGACGAATACCGAGTTCGGCATCGGCTGGCACGTCGATGACGTCGTCGGTACGGCGGAGTCGATCGAACACCCCACGCTCGTGCAGACGACGAAGGTAGTCGGCCGGTCCCTCTCGCCCCAGGATCGACAGGGTCCGCAACTCGTCGGCCGAGTCGTCCGATGCCGAGTACGCCAATACGTGCGAGCGCTCGTCCTCGATGCTCACCATGCCCTTGGTCAAGGACGCAACCGTCTGCGCCAATTCGTACAGATCGGTGTCCGCTCCGAACAGCCCGTCGTCCGAGGCCGGTGAGCGGGACTGATCGAGGACCCCGCGCATCGTCGACAGCAGCAGTTCCCAGCGGGTCTGGTGGTGTACCGCGACCAAGGCGATTCCGGTCTCTCGGGCGGCGTGGGCCAACGCGGTCGAGTCGGCCACCTTGGTCAGCACCGCAAGGGGCCTGTCGACCACCGGACGCAGTGCCAGATCGTCGAACCAACGCAGCGCATCGGTCTCGGTGACGCCGACCAGCAGGGTCAGATCGGCGGCCGTTCCCGGCGGTCGACGGAGGTCGTCGCCGTCGAGCAGGGCCACGGACTCGACGGTGATCTCGGTTCCCGCCGGAGCAACTACGAGTTCGACCACGGCGCTGTGCAGCGACGTCAGCAGAGAACGCAGCGTCACGGTATTGGCCATGCGGACAAGTACACCACGAATTCTTTGGCCGATGAGCTGATTGAACGGGCTGTCGATGCGACTTCAATGAGCAGCACACACCCCAGTGCGAGGAGCCACCATGGACGCGGTCACATCAGTTCCCACCCCGGTCAACGAGCCGGTCAACACCTATGCCCCAGGAAGCGCCGAGCGCGCCAGGCTGCGCATCCGCTTGGACGAACTACGTGCGAACCCCGTCCGCATCCATCAGGTGATCGGCGGTGTCCACCGCGACGCCGCCGGCACCGATACCGATGTGGTCGAACCCCATAGGCACGCCTCGGTCATCGGTAGCTTCGCCGAGGCAACGCACCGGGACGTGCAGGACGCGATCTCCGCAGCGACCGCAGCTGCACCGGCCTGGCGCGATCTTCCGTTCGACGAGCGAGCTGCAGTGTTCCTGCGCGCGGCCGATCTGCTGTCGGGTCCGTGGCGCGAAAGGATTGCTGCCGCAACGATGCTCGGGCAGTCCAAGTCGGCCTACCAGGCCGAGATCGACGCACCGTGCGAGCTGATCGATTTCTGGCGGTTCAATGTCGCGTTCGCACGACAGATCCTCGCCGATCAGCCGGTGTCGGCCCCGGGCGTGTGGAATCGCGTCGAGTACCGCCCGCTCGAGGGTTTCGTCTACGCGATCACACCGTTCAACTTCACCGCCATCGCCGGTAACCTCCCCACAGCGCCCGCACTGATGGGCAACACGGTGTTGTGGAAGCCGTCGCCTACCCAGGCAGTCGCCGCGTACCTGACGCTGCAGTTGCTCGAGGCGGCAGGTCTGCCGCCGGGAGTGATCAACCTCGTCCTCGGCGACGGTCCGATGGTCTCCGAAGTAGCCCTGGCCGATCCACGCCTGGCGGGCATCCACTTCACCGGATCCACTGCGACCTTCCAGACGCTGTGGCGCGAGGTCGGCAACAACATCTCGAACTACCACTCCTACCCGCGGCTCGTCGGCGAGACCGGCGGCAAGGATTTCGTCGTCGCGCACAGCTCGGCCGATCCGGACGTGTTGACCACGGCCATGATTCGCGGTGCCTTCGACTTCCAGGGTCAGAAGTGCTCGGCCGCTTCGCGGGCATTCGTGCCGAAGTCGCTGTGGGCTCGCATGGGTGAGACCTTCATCGAGCAGGTGTCGGCCCTGAAGTACGGCGATGTGACCGACCTGTCGAACTACGGCGGTGCCGTCATCGACCGAAAGGCGTTCGACCGCAACGCAGCTGCGCTCGACCGCGCGAAATCCGTGACCGGTCTGACCATCGCCGCCGGTGGAACGTGCGACGACACGGAAGGGTACTTCGTCTCTCCCACAGTTCTTCTCGGCGACGACCCCACCGACGAAGCGTTCACCACCGAGTACTTCGGCCCCATTCTGGCCGTGCACGTCTACGACGACAACCGGCCCGACGCCTATGCCGACGTACTGCGCACCGTCGACACCGGATCGAAGTACGCACTGACCGGTGCCGTCATCGCCACCGATCGCACGGCCGTCGAGCAGGCCCATTCGGCACTGCGATTCGCCGCCGGAAACTTCTACGTCAACGACAAGCCCACCGGCGCGGTCGTCGGTCAGCAACCGTTCGGCGGAGCGCGTGCGTCGGGTACCAACGACAAGGCCGGCTCACCGCAGAACCTGTTGCGCTGGGCATCGGCACGCACGGTCAAGGAAACGTTCGTCCCGCCGACCGCACACGGCTACCCCCATCAGGAAGGCGAGGGCACACGATGACCACAGTGCTGAGCAACCCACTGCGGCCGGCTCTGCTGGCGGCCGCACGCTCACCGAAATTGCAGGCCACCGTGACGCGGCTGCGTGCCACCCGATCGCTCGTCGACCGCTTCGTCGCCGGTGAATCGGAGCCCGCCGTGGTCACCGCCGTCGATGCCCTGCTGGGGTCGGGACGATTCGTCTCGGTGGACTATCTGGGCGAGGACACCACCGACCGCGCGCAGGCGACAGCCACCGTTCAGTCGTACCTGTCACTGATACAACGCTTTTCGACGCGTAGTACCGCCGAGACCGCGCTCGAGGTATCGCTCAAACTCTCGGCCCTCGGTCAGGGAATCGACCGGACGCTGGCGCTCGAGAACGCGCGCGAAATCTGTACCGCGGCAACAGCGGCGGGAGTGTGGGTGACCGTCGACGCCGAGGACCACACCACCACCGACTCGACCCTGTCCATCGTGCGCGAACTGCGGCAGGACTTTCCCGATCTCGGCACGGTGCTGCAGGCGTACCTGAAACGAACCGAGGCCGACTGCCGAGAACTGTCCGGACCGAGATCTCGCATCCGACTGTGCAAGGGCGCGTACAACGAGCCCGCGTCGGTGGCGTTCCAGAGTGCACGGGACGTTTCGGACTCCTACCTACGGTGCCTGGAAGTGCTGATGAACGGCAGCGGCTACCCCATGGTCGCCTCCCACGATCCCGAGATGATCGAGGCGGCGGAGCGGCTCGCCGCGAACGCCGGACGGTCCGCAGCCGACTTCGAGTTCCAGATGTTGTTCGGAATCCGCGACCAGGAACAACGACGACTGGTCGACGCCGGCCAGCACGTGCGTGTCTACGTGCCCTACGGAGAGCAGTGGTACGGCTACTTCATGCGCAGACTCGCAGAGCGGCCGGCCAACCTCATGTTCTTCGCGCGGTCGCTGCTCTCTCGCAACTGACTTCACTCGGATCGACGAACGTGTGTTCGAAAGTGTGTCGGTGGGTCGCGGTAGATTCTGTTCATGCTTTCGGGGGACGGCGGATCAGGGGTGGACGGCATCGAAACGGTGCCGCCTGCCCCCGTCGTGTCCGACCCTGTCTTGGCGGGGTTGGTCGAGGCGGTGGAGTCGGCGGTCGCCGAGTTGGCGGGGCAAGGGTCGGTGGCGTGGTCGAATGCCGACCGGCGTGCGGTGATCCAACGCATGGAAACTGTGTCGCGGTCTGTGACGGCGTACTCGCACACCTGGCTCAACGAACTGATCGCACAACACGGCCTCGACGTCTATCCGGGGTCGGTGCCGTGCGCGGTGGCATGGATGCTGCGAATCACCCCACGAACAGCCGGTGCGCGAGTACGTCTGGCCGCCGAATTGGGTGACCGCACCGCACTGTCCGGCGAACCGCTACCGCCTTTGCTGCCGCACACCGCTGCAGCGGTGCGGGCAGGGTTGCTCGATGCCCAGCACGTGCAGATGATCCGCGAATTCTTCCGACACCTACCGGCGAGTGTGGATCCGCAGACCCGCGATCGCGCCGAACAGCAGTTGGTGGGTCTCGCCTCGACGAGGCGGCCCGACGACTTCGCGCCACTGGTGGCGCACCTGGACTCGATCCTCGACCCCGACGGCGACTTCGACGAGAACGAAGACGAAGACGAAGACAAGAACGCGAAGCCGAGGCCACGGAAACGGGATGCGTTCTTCTACCTCGGTGAGCAGGGTTCCGACGGAATGTCAGAAGGAAAGTTCTGCGTCGACTCCGAACTACGCGCCTACCTCGAAGCCCTGTTCTCGAAAGCCGCGAAACCGGGAGTGAACAATCCTGCAGACCCGACATCGATCGTCCACGAGGATGAGACCGCCAGCGACGAGGACGGCGGCGGGAGTGGCAGTGCGGCTACGCCAAAGCCCGGGCCGATGCCCGACGAGGCAGGATCGAGCGATGCTCGATCGGATGACGAATACCTGTGGGATGGGACGGTCGGCAACGGTGCCGACTTCTACGGTGACGACGACCGCAGTGGCGACGACCGCGGTGAGGGTGAGTGCACCGACAGCAACGATTGTGGTTGCGGCACAACGCCACACAGCACGGCCGACATTAACGACGACGCAGGCTCCGACAGCACTGCTGAACCCGTCGGCCAAGCCGACGCCGACGCATCGGACACCGCTGCTCGCGACGCTGCCGCCGCGCGAGATGTACGCACCCAGAACGAACGCCGTCACGACGCCCTGAAGATGGCACTGAGGCACACCCTCGCCTCCGGCACCCTCGGCACCCACCGCGGGCTACCCGTCACCGCCATCGTCACCATGACCCTCAAAGACCTCGACGCAGGCTGCGGCTACGCCATGACCGCCACCGGATCCCGCGTCTCGATCCGCGACGCCATCCGCATGGCCTCGCACGCCCACCACTACCT
Organism: Rhodococcus sp. NKCM2511; assembly: GCF_014905595.1. NCBI lineage: Bacteria > Bacillati > Actinomycetota > Actinomycetes > Mycobacteriales > Nocardiaceae > Rhodococcus > Rhodococcus sp. NKCM2511. Next base: position 1,886,086 of record NZ_BNHJ02000001.1, read on the forward strand.
CACCATCTTCGACGACAACGGCAGAGCCCTCTACCTCGGCCGATCCAAACGCATCGCCTCCGCCGACCAACGCATCGTCCTCATCGCCCGCGACCGCGGCTGCAGCTTCCCCTCCTGCACCCGCCCCGCAACCTGGTGCCAAGCGCACCACCTCGACGACTGGGTCGAGGGCGGACCCACCGACATCGACTCCCTCACCTTCGCCTGCGACATGCACCACGCACTCGTCGGCACCGGCCCCGGAAAGTGGGCCACCACCAAAACCACAGCCGCACATCGCTACCCCGGCCGCACCCTGTGGCACCCACCGACCGGAATGGACCCCACACGCCGTGGGCTGATCAACCACGCACACCACCCCGAAGAAGTCCTCTACCCACCCGACCAGCACAACGACAACACCCGCGACACCGGCGACGAAGAACCACGACAACCCGCCTGACGACCCACACCACCACCACGGCACAGCTCTGCCTTCAACACAGCCTCGCCTCCCACACAGCCCGGCCGTCCCCACACACCCCGGCCCTCCCACACAACCCGGCCTTACTACCCAGCCCCGGCTTCTGCCCAGCTCTATCCGGAGTGCGCGGCATTGGCTTCCGCTTCTCTTAGCGGCCGGTGCCGGTGATGCGGCTGGGTTAGGTTGCGCAACATCGGGGCACCCTCACCGCATGGCAAATTACAGAGTTATCGACCCGCACGGAACCGTCGTCGCCACCAAGGACATCACCAGTTCCGAGGACGCGCACGCCTGGTTCAAGGACAGCCGCGCCGACAACGAGGAGCTGGGCTGGCGCCTCGAAGTCGAGCACGACGGCGACTGGGCATTCTTCAGCGACTCGGAAGGCACCAAGGACTAGACCTTGTGCTTTCACACGACAATCGGGCGGTCCCAGTGATTCGCGGGACCGCCCGATCGTTGTGCGGGGGGACGGCAAACGACAGTGGGCAGCCCCTGTGCAGGAGCTGCCCACCTCTTGTCGCGGCGATGTCGCCGCCAGTTCTATTGGTCGGTCGTCGGTCGGGAGGTCGGAATCGTCGACTCGAGGTCGGCAACCTGCAGCAGGCGGGTCACCGATCGGCTTGCCACGATCGACCACGAAGCACCGATGCCAGCCGTGTATTCACGAACTGCATCGAAGACGGAGAGTCCGGCGATGCCGAAGAACTCGACATTGGACAGGTCGAGAGTCAGATGCCGTTTGCTGGACACGCGACTGCAGACGAAATCGGAGAACATCGGCGCGCTGAGCATGTCGATGTCGCCGTGGACGGCGACGACGAGTGAACCGTCGGTGCCGTCGTGCGCGGTGAAGATGGCTCCGGTTGCTGCAACGGACACGGACTTCTCCGCGACGCTCACCGAAGTGGTTCGAACTTTGTTGCCTCGTGATTCAACACTCATGGCAGATCCCATCGATCGGTCGAACTGAAGGGGAAACCGATCTACGCAACGGGAGCAGAATTCTTCGCCTGACCCGGGCGCACACTTCGCTGCGTTTCCCCGTGACCGGCTGTTAGCTCAACCACGGCCAACCCTACGGCACCGGCACGCTCGGAGTCCAGCATTGGCACAATGCGGGCCCCCACCAGCGGTTCGAACATCCCGATGCGAACGCGGGCTACGTGCGGGTGCTGTTTCCCAGGTCGGCGTGATGCTCGCGCATGGCTCCGATGAGCGCTTCGAACACTCGGTGGGCAGCGTCGAGATCCGAATCCGGTAGGTCCTCGAGCGCAGCGCTGGTGCGCGCTCCCAGTGGTCCGAAGAACCCGCGAGCAACCTCCATACCGTGCTCGTCGTAGCGAAGTATGACTTTACGTCGGTCCGACGCGTCGGATTCGCGTCGAATATGACCGGACGCGATCATCCGCTCCACCAGATACGTCATCGCCGCGGACGACAGTCCGAGCATCGTGCCGAGCTCACCCGCGGTGAGGGGCGCGCCCTCGACGTCGGCGACCATCACATGCAGCAGAGCGCGAAAGTCGTTGGGCCGCAAGCTGTGCAACGCACCGAATACCTGACCGATCTGTTCCGACACCGATGACAGCGCCCGAAGGTCCGCCGATATCGCGGATTCGAGGTGGTTTCGGTCGGTCATGGCGGTGGTAACTCCTTCGCTGCGGTCATGGTCAGACTACTGCCCGCAAGAGATTCAGTTGCTTAATATCTAAGTAAATGAGATTGTTTCTTCGTGGACAGCACCCGTACCGAGACCACCGCAGCCTGGGACCGCATCGCCGCGGCCGTGACGCATCGTCGATCGTGGGCGCTCGCCCTCGCCATTCTTATTCTCTCGATTGCCGTGATCGGGCTCGTCGGTAGCAACGATTCTGCCGGTCAGTCGCCGAACTCCTTGCCGACATCCGCCGAGTCGTACCAGGTGGACGAGCTGCTCTCCCAGTTCCCGGACTCCGACACCGCACCGGTGATCCTCGTTCTGAGCCGCGTCGATGGCGGTGACCTGACCCCGGCCGATATCGAGGCAGCCGCTGCTGCGCAGGCCAGGCTGCTCACCGTCGACCGGTCGGTGACCGACGAACCTGGACCCCCTCCGATCGTCGCACCGGACGGGAAGGCCGCAATCGCGTTCGTTCAGGTGAACTCGGAACTGTCCGGCTTCACCCTGAACGACCTGATCACAAGCCTCCGATCCGCGGCGACGGTCGGCCTACCGTCCGATCTCAACGCCCAGGTCACCGGCGGGCCGGCATTCGGAGCGGACATCGCCAACTCGTTCTCCGGGGCCAATTTCACGTTGCTCGCCGTCACCGCACTCGTGGTGGCAGTGCTCCTCATCGCCACTTATCGATCGCCCATTCTGTGGTTGGTTCCGCTTGCCGTCATCGGTTTCGCCGATCGGTTCGCCTCCACCGTCGGCACGGCCCTCGCCGAGGCGACCGGGCTGTCGTTCGACGGCTCGACCTCGGGGATCACCAGCGTGCTCGTGTTCGGCGCAGGCACCAATTACGCCCTGCTGCTGATCTCTCGTTACCGCGAGGAACTCCGCCGCGAGTCCGATCACCGGCTCGCGTTGCGCCACGCCGTCCGGAACGCGGGACCGGCCATCCTGGCCAGCAATGCCACCGTTGTCCTCGCACTGCTGACTCTGTTGCTGGCCATCCTCCCCAGCACTCGCAGCTTGGGAGCGCTGGCCGCGGCCGGCCTCGTCGTCGCATCGGTGTTCGTGCTGTTCGTACTGCCTCCGTTGTTGGCACTGTGCGGCCCGAAGTTGTTCTGGCCCTTCGTCCCCAAGCCGTCCGATCGCGATACCACCACCGAGGGCGTCTGGCATTCGGTGGCCGCCGGTGTCGCTCGTCGTCCGGTGGCGACCGCCTCCATCACCATCGCCGTATTGCTCGCATGCTGCGCGGCCTTGGTCGGCACACAGATCGGGCTGTCGCAGACCGAGCAATTCCGGGTGACCGCCGAATCCGTCGAAGGATTCGACACTCTCTCGCAACACTTTCCGGCCGGATCCGCAGACCCGATCACGGTTCTCGCACCCACCTCGGATATCGACGGCGTCGTCGCCACCGTCCGGGACGTCGACGGCGTCGTCTCGGTGGATCGGGTCGCTGATTCCGGTACCGGACTGACCCGGCTGTCGGTGGTCACCGACGCTGCCCCCGCCTCCGACGAATCCTTCACCGTCGTGGAGAACCTTCGGTCCGCCCTTGCGGGTGTCGACGACGCACGAGTCGGCGGCAGCGACGCCAAAGCACTCGACACCACCGACGCTGCCGCCCGCGATCGGATCGTGGTGATACCGGCGATCCTGGCGGTCGTCCTACTCGTGCTGTTGATACTGCTTCGCGCCGTCGTCGCACCGTTGATTCTCGTCGCCACCACGGTCCTGAGTGCCGTGGCCGCCATCGGTATCGGTAGCTGGGTGAGTCTGCACGTCTTCGGCTTTCCCGCGCTCGACGACAACACTCCCCTGTTCGCGTTCCTGTTTCTCGTCGCCCTCGGTGTCGACTACACCATCTTCCTGGTCACGCGGACCCGGGAGGAGACGGTTCGGCACGGCACCAGATCTGCGATCGTGCGGGCGGTCTCGGCCACCGGCGGCGTCATCACCAGCGCGGGAATCGTTCTGGCAGCAGTGTTCTGCGTCCTCGGCGTCCTACCGCTGATCACCCTCACCCAGTTGGGAATCATCGTCGGCCTCGGCATTCTGCTCGACACCTTCGTGGTACGCACCGTCGTGATTCCCGCCCTGTTCACCCTCATCGGCCCGGGGATTTGGTGGCCGAGCACGATCGACAACGAGACGACCGCAACCAAGGAGCGAAATTCATGAAGGTACGTACGATGTTGAGCCGCACCGCAATTGCAGGAGCAGTCGCCGCAGGTGCCCTGCTCGGCGCGGCCCCGGCGCAAGCGCAACCGGTCGGCCCTCTGGGGTCGGTCGGTCTTGAGCCACTGGCTCCGATCCCGTCACTCGATGTCGAACGGTACCTGGGCACGTGGAACCAGGTTGCCGCGGTGCCGCAGCCGTTCAACCTGATCTGCGCCCGTGACACGCAGGCGAACTACCAGATGATCGACGAATTAAACATTCGCGTCGAGAACACCTGCACCACCTGGACCGGCGGTGAGAACCGCATCGTCGGCAATGCTCGGGTCAACGACACCGTCACCAAAGCCCAACTGCACGTGAGCTTCCCGGGCGTCCCCACGCAGGAGAGCCAGGAGGGGCCGACCAACTACATCGTGGCCTACATCGCAGACGACTACTCGTGGGCGTTCGTCGGAAGCCCCAGCCGCACGTCCGGATTCGTGCTCAAGCGCACGCCCGACGTCAGCGTCGAGCAGTTCCGCGAGATCCGCAGCGTCGTCGAATCGCTGGGCTACGACTCGAACTTCATCACCACGACGCCCACCCCGGGCGGCGCGACGACGATTCAGCAGCTCTCGACCGTGTAGTGCGGCGGAGCCGCAGTGGCGTGGTTATGTGCCGCAGAGGGCTTATAACCACGCCACTGCCGGAGGCACTCAGCTCGCGGACAGGATCGAGATAGCGAAGATCAGGCTGTCGCCCTGCTCGATTCCGGCTGCCGGATTGCCGGTCGCGTAACCGTCGGCCGACGTCACCGCTACGGCGACGGTCGAGCCGACGGTCTGTCCGGCGATGGCTTTCTGGAAGCCCGCCACCACGCCGGTCAGTGGGAACTCGACCGGTGCGCCGCGCTCGAAACTGCTGTCGAACGTCGATCCGTCGCGTCCGTTGACGCCCAGGTAGCAGACGGACACGTTCGCGTCGTCGGCGACGATCGGGCCGTCCCCGGCCTTCAGCGTTTTCACCTGCGTCTCGGCGACGCTGAACGGGGCTTCGACGTCGACGGCCGGTGCCGCAGTATCCGTCGATCCGGTGACGGCGATGCTGCCGGTGTCGCCTGCCAATGTCCACTCCGGGGTGGCCGACGGGTCGGGTGTGCCCGTGGGGCAGCTACTCGAAGCCGTCGCATCGGTGGAGGACGTCGCCGAGGACGTCGTCTGCGACGTCCCAGAATCCGAGTCGGAACTGCATGCACCCGTCAACAGGACGAGTGAGGTGGTGGCGGCCAGGAACAGGGTGCGGGTCGAGGTGAGTTTCACGGGGCCCACGCTACAAGTGGCATACGGGGCCCCGTGTATCCCGTCAGATCGCGGAGCGGAACACCTCGGCGACCGGGGTGGACGCGCGGCCGATCAATGCCTGCAGGTCACCGGAATCGGTGTCGAGTTCCCCGCGGGAGATACCGGCATCCGCGCTCGCCAGCATGGTCGCCACGAAATCGGGCAGTCCTGCGCCTTGCAGAATCGAGGCGTACTCCGACTCGGTGACATCCTTGTAGACGACCGGCTTCCCGGAGATGCCGGCGAGAACGTCCGCGAGTTCGGCATAGGTCAGGCGCTCGTCCCCGCCGAGCTCGTAGATCTTCCCGCCCTGGTTCTCGAGAGTCAGCACAGCCGCGGCAGCGGCGGCGTAGTCGGCGCGAGAGGCAGCGGCGATCTTGCCGTTCCCGCCTGCACCCAGCCACACTCCGCTGTCGATGGCCTGGCCGAGCGAGCCCAAGTAGTTCTCCCAGTACCAGCCGTTACGCAGAAACACAGCGGGAATCGGCGAGGCCGTCAATCGCTCTTCGGTGGCCTTGTGCTCCGGCGCAAGGCTGATGCCGGAGGTGTCGGCAGCGAGCACGCTCGTGTAAGCGACGAGGCTCACCCCGGCTGCCTCGGCGGCGTCGATGACGTTGTTGTGCTGAGCAATTCGCTGGCCGACCTCCGATCCCGAGATCAACAGCACCTTCTCGACACCCGCGAACGCAGACGCCAGCGCGTCGGTGTCGCTGTAGTCGGCCACCCGTACCACCACACCGCGCTCGGCGAGTGCGGCCGCCTTGTCGGCGTTGCGTACGACGGCGACGATGTCGGCAGGCGCGACGCCGCGATCGATGAGTGCGGCGACGACGAGCCCGCCGAGATTGCCTGTCGCTCCGGTGATGGCTGTGGTCATGGAAAACGCTCCCGAGGTTGAAGTATCAAGTTCCGTTTCATCATGCACTTACTTTTCGTGCAGTGCAACATCGAAATTTAGCGCTGCCGGTACGGCCTGCGTTAACATGGAGAAATGTCCGAGGCCGTCGAATCTCTCGAAGCATCCGTCTTCGCACGGGAATGCGGGTCACGGCAGACACTGCAGAACGCGACGAGCAGGTGGGGAGTGCTCGTCCTGGCGGCCCTCACCGAGAGCGACTACCGATTCAATGCCCTGCGCCGACGCGTCGACGGCGTCAGCGAGCGAATGTTGGCACAGACGCTGCAGACCCTCGAACGCGACGGCCTCATCGTGCGTACCGTGCTCGAGACCATCCCGCCCAAGGTCGAATACAGCCTCACCCCGCTCGGACGTGAGGTCGGATCACGGTTGACCGACCTCATCGAACTGATCGAGGGCTCGATGCCTGCCGTGCTCGAAGCACGCGCCGAGCACGACGCCCGCTAGTCAGCTGGGGGCGTCACTACACACCATTCGTTGCCCTCGGGGTCGAGTAGCACCTGGAACGACCCGGCCGCAGTGGTGTTCCGGTCCCCCACCGCCGTCGCACCCAGACCTACTGCCTGCTCGACGGCAACGTCGATGCTGGGAACGTCCACGTCGAGATGTAGTCGATTCTTGCCGGACTTACCCTCGGGCACTCGCTGGAACGCCATCCGGGTGAACCCGGGAACATCGACGAAATGCCACGAGTCGTCGCGCACGACGGGCTGACCACCGAGCACACCCGCCCAGAATCGGGCCAGCACAGCCGGTTCCGTGCAGTCGAATACGACCTCGTCGATACGTCCGATCATGGAGCCATCGTAAGCACCGAGGGTGGGGGAACGCTGTTTACCGCGTTGTGATCATACCGAGATGCATTCGTGACCATGCGGATCTCTGAGCGCGTCGCTACGGGGTAACACTCGAGGAAGGTCGTCGGGGCGCACGAGCATGTCGATCCGGCAACCGCAGGAGCGCGGCACGCCCGGTGCCTGCGCCAAATCTTGGAGGCATCGACCATGTTCCATACCAAGAGAATTCTCGGCGGAGCAGCAGCATTCGGATTCGCCTGTACCTTCGCGGCCCTGGTGCCCGGCACGGCCTCGGCCGCACCGGTCGCCTGCACCACGGCACCCGGAGGGGCCGACGTCGCCGCGCTCGTCGGAGGTTCACAGTGCGACAGCTCCGCAGACGGCGCAAGTGCCGCAGCAGGAGTCGGCCTCGAGGGATGGGGCTCGGCGGAGGCGATGAACAACGCGGCGGCACTGGCCCTCGGTCTCAACGGCGGAACTGCCGTCAGCAACGCCGGCTTCGGCGGCGCGCCTGCTGCGATCGCCTTCGGTCCCGGTGCCATCGCGCAGAACACTGCGGCCGGCCTCGGACTGTCGATCGCCGTGGCTGCGCCGGGCTCGACGATAACCCTCACCCCCGAGGGTGCCGCCTGCAACGGTGCCGGCTTCGCCGGAAGCTTCACCACCCTGCAGGGCTGCATCGGCTGATGCCCGTCGTCGTCGGGGTGAAACACGACTTGCGCAGGCCATATCAGTGCCGCCGGGCCCAGGTTGATCTACAGTCTCACTGACTACAGTCTCGGTACGCGAGCCGGTGACGGCCCGCTGAACAAGGAGTTCGACGGCAATGATGTCCTACCTGCTCTACGACGTTCTGCTCCCCCAACTCGGCCACGACGTCGCGTCGTATTGGGCACACCTTCTGGTCATCGCCCCGATCTGACATTCGGATCCGGTGCTCACGAAAAATCCCCGCTCGGCCGCGTTGGCCGGGCGGGGATGATTCGTATGGGGTGACCGAAGATCAGACAGGCTCGGGCAGCAGCCGCGTCAACACATCCGACAGGGTGACAACGCCGATAGTGCGCGCACTGTCACCCGCCTCGGCCGACGGTTCGACGACCAGCGCCAGATGATGTCTGGTCTCGCGCATCGACTGCAGGGCGACGTAGACCGGTGTCGTCCGATCCAGCGTGTAGGCCGGGCGGGTGATCTCGGCGAGATACTCCGGCTCGGTCAACGTATCCCTCACGTGCACAACACCTTTCACTACGTCGTCGTCACTGACGAGGATGCGCAGATGGCCGCTGATCCGGGACGCCTCCCGCACGTCGTCGATCGACGCCGACGACGGTACCGACGTCGGCGCGCCACTTCCGGCCACCAGGTCACCGACGGTCAGATCCTGCAATTCCAATGCCCCGGATATCTGCGCCTGGTAGCTGGCGTCCAGGGCTCCCACGTTGACCGAGTGCTCGACGAGCTGACGCAGGTCGTCTGCGTTCTGCCCGGTGCCGACGGTGTCGGCCGGCTCGACGCCCACCTTGCGTAGGCACCAGTTCGCCATGTTGTTCAGGGCCGTCAGCACCGGACGCGTGAGAAACATGAACGCGCGCATGGGGATTGCGAGCATCGTTGCCGACTTCTCGGGATGTGCGATGGCCCAGGACTTAGGAGCCATCTCGCCGACGACCAAGTGCAGGAACGTGACGATGATCAGGGCCAGGACGAAGCCGAGGACGTCCGCGAACCAGTAGGGCAGGCCGATGCTCTCGAACAGCGGCGTGAGCCAGTAGTGCACCGCAGGCTTGGTGGTCGCGCCGAGCGCGAGGGTGCAGACGGTGATACCGAGCTGCGATCCGGCGAGCAGCACCGTCAATTCCGAGGAGCTGCGCAGAGCAGCCCGCGCCGCCCGCGAGTTGGGGGCAGCATCCTCGAGGCGATGCCGTTTGGCCGCAAGAAGTGCGAACTCCACGGCAACGAAGAAGGCGCTCGCAGCGATCAGACCGATGGTGACGGCCAGAAAGACCCAGAGGTTGCTCATCGGTGCGCTCCTGCAGTATCGGACTCGGCCGAATTCTCGTCGTGCTCGGTTGTCCGCTCGTCGATGGTGAGGGTCAGTAGTGACGGCACGTGACTGTCGATCTCCTGCACCTCGATCGTGACGAATCGAATCGGCGACTCGTCGTCGTTGGCGAGGTCCGCGTTGTCCGGCGGCAGATCGACCTCGATACGGGTCCCGATGTCGGGTAGCGAACCATGATGGGCGATGGCGAATCCCGCGATGGTCTCGTAGTCACCGTCGGGGAGGTCGACGCCGATGGCGCGCTCGACCTCGTCGACGTGCACCTCCCCTGCCATCGTCCAGCTGCCGTCGTCGGCGCTGACCGGGCTCGGGTCGAGTACGCCGTCGTCGTGCTCGTCGGTGATCTCGCCGACGAGCTCTTCGGCCAGGTCCTCGATGGTGATCACTCCGGTGAGACCACCGTATTCGTCGATGACACAAGCCAATTGGTTCCGTGTCGCCCGCAGCTCGCGCATCGCGTCGGGCAGGCTCTGCATCTCGGGAAGGATCAGCGCATCGCGGGTGAGGTCTGCGATGGGGGTCGAATCCGGCGCGGTGGAGGCCAACACGTCGTGCAGATGCACCACGCCCACGATTCCGTCGGCCTCGTCGAGCACGGGGTATCGAGAATGCTCTTGGCCCATCAGTGTTTTCACCTCACCGAGGGTGTCGGTGTCGCGGACCGTCGCCGCACGCGAACGCGGGATCATGGCGTGTTCGACGTTGCGCGTAGGGAAGTCGAGAATGCGATCGAGCAGCGTCGACAGCTCGTCGGGCAGATCCCCGGTCTCCCGCGAATCCGACACGATGTGCTCGAGGTCGCGTGGGCTCGCCGAATGTTCCACATCGTGCACCGGCTCGATCTTGAATGCTTTGAGCAACAGGTTCGACGACTGGTCGAAAATGGTGATGAGCCAACCGAAGAGCTTGAGATAGATGGTCGTCGACAGCGAGAGCCATCGAGCCACGGGCTCGGGGCGGGCGATGGCGAAGTTCTTCGGAAACAGTTCACCGAAGAGCATCTGTACGAACGTCGCGAACGTGATCGCCAGAACGGCACCGAGGCCGACACCGACTGCTGTCGGAACACCGACGCCGCCCAGTATCGCTCCGAACGACTGCCCGATCAGCGGTTCGGCGACGTAGCCGACAAGCAGGCCGGTGACCGTGATACCCAGCTGTGCACCCGAGAGCATGAACGAGGTCCGCTTGGTGACGGTCAGCGTGCGAGCTGCGACGGCGTCGCCGGCCTCGGCACGCGCCTTGAGCCGGGACCGGTCGACGGTCATGTACGCGAATTCCTGCGCAACGAAGTAACCGGTTGCGACGGTGATGAGAAAAACGACGAGCAGGCCGAGCAGAAGAGTGAGCAGAACGCTCATTCGCCGGACACCGCCTCGCACGTAGTAGCTGTAGTGCGGGGAGCCGTGTCCGGCCCGGGTTTATCGCTGTCCATGATTCCTCGAGGTCGAGTGGTGGGATATTTGTCCGATACTACCGGGTCACGGCGCTTTCACGACGAGGACGGGGACCGGGCTGTCCAACAGAACGCGCTGCACCGTGCTGCCCATCAGGAATTTGCCGACCGCCGATCTGCGCTTGGACCCGATGACGAGCATCCCCGCACCGACGTCGGCGACGAGATCGACCAGTGCGCCGGCCGGGTCGCCGCCATCCGGTTCGACGCGCACAGTCGTCGCAGTTCCGGGGAGAGTCCGCTCCACCTCGGCCTGCGCCGCGCTACGGTCTTCCGCCGATACGGAATCGCGGTCCACCACGGACAATACGATCAGCTCGGTCCGACGCAGCTCTGCCTCCGCGGCACCGCGCCGCAACGCTTCCTGCCCCTCGGGGGTGTTGCTCATCGCTACTGCCACTGCGCTGCCTACCGCTGTGTTCGCTGAAGACACGGTCTCTCCCGTTGCTCGAATCCACCGAAGATCGACCTCGATGTTGTGAACTGGACTAATCGGACAAACTGTATCTAACCTGACGCTGTGACACACCACACGAAAGGTCTCTGATGGCGATACCGCCCACGTTGCTTCGAACAGTCGGTGCCCTGGCGGTGGTGGGAGCGGTGACCGTGGCGGGTATCGACGCCGCTCGCAGTGCCAGCGGCTCCGATGCCCGAGCCAAACTGACACTGATCGCTCCGGCTGCTGCGGGCGGCGGCTGGGATCTGGTCGCCCGCGAGTCGCAGCAAGCGCTGCGCAGCGATGGCATCGTCAACAACGCGCAGGTGGTCAACGTTCCAGGGGCCGGCGGCACGATCGGCCTGAGCCAACTCGAGAACCTCAGCGGTCAGCCCACCACGGTGATGATCACCGGCACCGTCATGCTCGGCGGCATCGCGATCAACAACTCCGACACCACCTTGGCCGACACCGTGCCGATCGCCAAGCTCGCCGAGGACTTCGAGGTGTTCGTCGTCCCGAAGGACTCGCCGATCCAGAATCTCGAGGACATGATCGAGGCATGGCGAGCGAACCCCGGTGGCCTGCCGATCGGCGGCGGGTCGCTCGGCGGCATCGACCACATCGTGGCGGGCCAATTGGCCCAGGAAGCCGACATCGATCCGGCCGCAATCAATTACATCGCCTACTCCGGCGGCGGTGAGGTACTCACGTCGCTGCTGTCCAACACCGTCGGCGTCGCGGTCAGTGGATTCAACGACTTCCGCGATCAGATCGAAGCCGGCAACGTGCGTGCCCTCGCCGTGGCCGCGCCCGAGCCGCTCGAGGGATTCGACGTGGACACGTTCATCGAACAGGGCTACAACGTCGACCTCGTGAACTGGCGCGGAATCGTTGCGCCGCCCGGGATTTCGGACGAGGACCGGCAGACGCTCGTCGACATCGTCACCGAGATGGTCGAGACCGAGCAGTGGGCGACGGCCGTCGACCGAAACCGCTGGAAGGAATCGGTCGTCACAGGAGACGAATTCGGGGAATTCCTCGAGGTCGAGCAGGCACGTATCACCGGAATTCTGGAAGAGCTGGGGCTGGTATGACAACGACGACTCCCGACACCGCAACCTCCCGCTCCTTCTGGACGGGCCGTAGCGGCCTGATCGTTCCGGCACTGCTCGTCGCACTGGGCGCATTCCTGGTCTACGGAACCATCACGATGGATGTTCCTCCCACCGCCACCTCCCCTGGCCCGCAGGTCTTTCCGGCCATCGTCGCCGGCGGCTGCTTCGTGGTCGCCGTGTTGGTCACGATCCAACTCATGGTCAAGCCAGACGTCATCGATCGCGGCGTCGACGACGACGGCGTGCCGCACACCGGTACCGTCAGCAACTGGCGAACCCTGTCGATCACCGTCGGATCGGTGGCAGTGTTCATCGCTCTCCTCGACCCGCTCGGCTGGGTTCTCGCCGGTGCCATCCTCTTCTGGGGTGTCTCGGTCGGATTGGGTGGTCGCCGTTACGTGTTCGACGCGGCAGTCGCACTGCTGGTCTCGAGCGCCGTCCAGATCGTATTCTCCGCGGGCCTCGGCCTGACCTTGCCCGGCGGCGTTCTCGCCCAGATCTTCTGACGGAGCTGAATTTCCGATGGATTCATTGAGTAATCTTCTCGACGGGTTCGGCACCGCGCTGACTCCGATGAACCTGGTGTGGGTGTTCGTAGGCGCACTGCTCGGCACCGCCGTCGGCGTGCTACCCGGACTCGGTTCTGCTATGGCGGTGGCGCTTCTGCTGCCGGTCACGTTCACTCTCGACCCCACCGCGGCGCTGATCATGTTCGCCGGAGTGTATTTCGGCGGCCTGTTCGGCGATTCCATCTCGGGCATCCTGATGAACACCCCCGGCAACAGCACCGCCATCGCCGGTACGTTCGAGGGACATCGAATGGCCAAGAACGGCCGCGCCCCACAGGCTTTGGCGACCTCGGCCATCGCGTCGTTCATCGGTGGCATGATCGCCACGACCTTGGTCGTGTTCTTCGCACCGACGCTTGCGGCGCTGGCGACCAACTTCGGACCCGCCGAATATCTCGCACTCGCGGTGTTCGCGTTCATCGCCACTTCGGCGGTGGTCTCGGACTCCGCCCTCAAAGGTCTGACCGCACTGCTGATCGGTCTCACTTTGGCCGTGATCGGTATCGACGGTCCGTCGGGGGCTTCACGATTCACCTTCGAGGTACCTGCCCTGTTCGACGGCATCCACATCGTCGTCATCACCGTCGCGATGCTCGCCCTCGGTGAGGTCATCCACATCGCGTCGAAGATCGGGCGGCCCGAGGATCGGTCGTTGATCAAGTCGCAGGGACGACCGTGGCTGAGCAAGGCGGAGTTCCGCGAAGCACTCCCGGCCTGGCTACGCGGGACGGCATTCGGTGTGCCGTTCGGCGTCATACCAGCAGGCGGCGCTGAGGTGCCGAGCTTCCTGGCGTACGGCACCGAGCGTCGGCTCGATCGTAAACGCGAGAAGCCGATGTTCGGCAAAGGTGCCATTCGTGGTGTGGCAGGACCCGAGGCGGCCGGAAACTCCACGGCCGGTACGGCCATGGGAGCGCTACTGGCGTTGGGTCTACCGACGTCCGCCACGGCGGCGATCATGCTCGCAGCGTTCCAGCAGTACGGTATGCAACCCGGACCGCTCCTGTTCGAGCGCAGTGGAGACATCGTCTGGGCCCTGCTGGCCAGCCTCTTCCTGGCGATGATCGTGCTGCTGATCCTCAACCTGCCGTTCGCACCACTGTGGGCGCAGCTGCTGAAGATCCCGAAGAACTACCTGTACGCGGGTATCTCGGTGTTCGCCGCCCTCGGCGTTTATGCGTCCAGTGCGTCGATCGTGGATCTGATCTTCATGCTCGGGCTCGGCATCGTCGGATTCATGATGCGGCGCTACGACATTCCGCTCGCACCGGTGTTGATCGCCGTGATCCTCGGCCCACTCGCCGAGGAATCACTTCGACGCGCGCTGGCCGTCAGCGAGGGCGACCCGTCGATTCTGGTCAGTAGCGGCATCACCATCGTGCTCTACGCACTGATGATCATCGCCGTGGTGTTCTCGATCGTCAGCAAGATCCGCGCCCGCAAGACCGCCGACTTCTGAGTGCCCTCCGCGCAGTGGTGTGGCTCTGTTCTCGGGTCGTTCCGCAGGCTTCACTCCTGCGCGCCCGCAGGCGCATAACCACACCACTGCGAAGCACTCAGTGCTGCAGAGCCGGGTAATCCGTGTAGCCCTTGGCACCGTCGGTGTAGAACGTGCTCTGGTCCGGCTCGTTCAGCGGAAGATCCTCACGCCAGCGGTACGCGAGATCGGGGTTCGCGATTGCCGGACGTCCGACCACGATGGCGTCGCCGACGTTGTCGTCGAGCAGCGACAGCGCTTCGTCGCGAGTGGTGATCTCACCGAAGCCGCTGTTGACGAGCACGGCACCACCGAACGCCTGCCGCAGATCCTGTACCAGCTCGCCCGACGGATCCTTGTGCAGCACACTGAGGTACGCCAGACCCAACGGCGCGAGCCGCTCGACCAGCGCGCGGTAGGTGGCACGCACGTCGTCGGAGTCCGTCTCGAGCGCATCCTGAATGTTGTGCTCGGGCGAAATGCGGATGCCGACCTTGCCGGCTCCGAGTGCCGCGGCCACGGCCTCGACCACCTCGGCCACGAACCGCGCCCGGTTCTCCGGCGAACCGCCGTACTTGTCGTCACGCTGGTTCGAGGCGGGCGAAAGGAACTCGTGCAACAGGTAACCGTTGGCACCGTGAACCTCGACGCCGTCCATACCGGCAGCGACCGCATTCTTCGAGGCCTGTACGAAATCGGCAATCACCGAGGGCAGTTCGTCCTCCCGCAGTGCACGCGGGGTGGGGTACGCCTTCTTTCCCTCGTACGTGTGAGTCTCGCCGTCGATGGCGATGGCACTGGGGCCGACGACCTCACGGCCACCCGTCGTCGCCTCGTGGGTCACGCGCCCGGCATGCATCACCTGAGCGAAGATCAGCCCGCCGTCGGCATGCACTGCGTCGGCCACATTGCGCCACCCCTCGATCTGCTCGTCGGTCACCAGACCGGGCTGACCGGGGAAGCCCTGGCCCGCATGGCTCGGGTAGGTGCCTTCACTGACGATGAGACCGAGGGACGCCCGCTGCTTGTAGTGCTCGACCACCAGCGGACCCGGCACTCCGTCACGTCCTGAGCGCACCCGCGTCAGCGGAGCCATCACCAACCGGTTGTCGAGCTTCAGGTCACCGAGCGTCAACGGGGAAAACAACTTCATGGTTCTCTATCTCCTTACGAGTGCGTGCACAGTACTTGCCACTGATCACTCGAACGACCGAGATCCATGAAGCTATTCCGATCCGAGACATTGCTCACTCACAGGATGTACAGCATCTCCTGGTACGTCGGCAGCGGCCAGAGATCGTCGGCCACCATTGCCTCGAGGGTGTCGGCCGCAGAACGGACAGCCGCCATCGCAGGCAACAGTTCGTCCTTGGCGTGGGTGGCCTCGGCCAGAGCGTCGCCGCCCGGATTCGCTTCGAGGGCGGTCTTCAATGTCGCCAACGCTGCCCGCAGCTCCGACAGTGGAGCCGAGACTGCGTGCAGCGCAGTCATGTCCACGTCGTCGACGCCCGCGCCCTTGAGCGCACTGACGTTCTGCGCCAATTCCGTCTGGTAGCGCAGTGCAGCGGGAAGGATCGATGTCTGACCCATTTCCAGCGTCAACCGCGCTTCGACGAACACCGTCAACGCGTACTGCTCGAGCCCGATTTCGTAGCGCGAGTGCATCTCTCGGTGGTTGAACACCTTGTACTTCTCGAACAGTTCCATCGCCGACTCGGAAATCAACTCCGGCAACGCGTCGAGCGTCGTACGCAGGTTCGGTAGGCCGCGTGCCTCGGCCTCGATCTGCCAGTTGTCGGAGTAGCCGTCGCCGTTGAACACCACCGCGCCGTGTTCGGTGATGATCTCGGTCAGCAGATTCTGCACGGCGGTGTCGAAATCGGTGCCGTCAGCGACGGCCGCTTCGAGGTTGGTCGCCATGTAGTCGAGCGCCTCGGCCATGATCGTGTTGATCGTGACCATCGGGCCGTTGACGGTCTGCATCGAACCGGGGGCGCGGAACTCGAACCTGTTGCCGGTGAAGGCGAACGGGCTGGTTCGGTTGCGGTCGCCGGGATCGGTCGGCAGTACGGGCAGGGTGTCGGCACCGATCATCATGGTGCCCTTGCCTTTCGAGGATGTGGCTGCGCCCTTGGCGATCTGGTCGAACACGTCGGCGAGCTGATCGCCGAGGAAGATCGAGATGATCGCGGGCGGAGCCTCGTTGGCACCGAGGCGGTGATCGTTGGTCGCCGACGCCACCGATGCGCGCAGCAGACCGCCGTACTTGTGCACCGCGCGGATGACGGCGGCACAGAAGACGAGGAACTGCGCGTTGTCGTGGGGGTTGTCGCCGGGCACCAGCAGCGATCCCAGGTCGGAGTTGCCGAGGGAGAAATTGACGTGCTTGCCGGAGCCGTTGACGCCCTCGAAGGGCTTCTCGTGGAACAGGCACTCCATGCCGTGCTTCTTGGCAATGGTCTTGAACGTCGTCATCAACAGTTGCTGGTGATCGGCCGCGATGTTGCCGCGCTCGAACATCGGCGCGATCTCGAACTGTCCGGGTGCTACCTCGTTGTGCCTGGTCTTGGCAGGAATGCCGAGCTTGAACAGCTCACGCTCGGTGTCCATCATGAAGCCGAGCACGCGCTCGGGGATGGCACCGAAGTAGTGGTCGTCGAATTCCTGACCCTTGGGCGGCTTCGAGCCGAACAGGGTGCGACCTGCATTGAGCAGGTCGGGACGGGCCAGGAAGAAGTGCCGGTCGACGAGGAAGTACTCCTGCTCCGGGCCACAGAACGAGACGATGTTCTCGATGTTCTCGTGTCCGAACAGCTTCAGGATGCGCTCGGCATGTCCGCCCATCGCCTGCTGCGAACGCAACAGCGGCGTCTTGTGGTCGAGGGCCTCACCGGTCATCGAGACGAACACCGTCGGGATACACAGGGTGTTACCGTTCGGGTTCTCGAGGACGTACGCCGGGCTGGTGACGTCCCAGCCTGTGTATCCGCGTGCCTCGAACGTGTTGCGCAGGCCGCCGTTGGGGAAGCTCGACGCGTCGGGCTCGCCCTGAATCAGCGTCTTGCCTGCGAATTCGGCGAGCGCACTGCCGTCACCGACGGGATCGAAGAAGCTGTCGTGCTTCTCGGCCGTCAACCCCGTGAGCGGGTAGAAGACGTGCGCGTAGTGCGTTGCGCCCTTCTCCAGAGCCCAGTCCTTCATCGCCGACGCCACCGCGTCGGCCACCATGGGGTCGAGCTTCTTGCCCTTGTCGATCGTGGCCATCACCGACTTGAAGACCGACTTGGGCAGTCGCTTCTGCATGACGACCTTGCTGAAGACGTTCTCACCGAATATCTCGCCCGGCTTCTCGTCTCCGACGAAGCTGACCGCAGGCGGCACGTACGCCTCGACGTCTTTGATCGCCTGCAGGCGGACGGTATTTCCACTCATGGCTACCCCTTGGCAAGGTGCGCTCCGCACCTGGTGTGTGCGGAGTCCGACTCGGCGACTGTACGAATGCCTCGTGGCGGTGGTGTTTCGTCGCTGTGTCCACTGCAATGCAAAACCGTCGGAAGGCAGGAGTTTCCTTCCCCGCAGACGGGGGTAACTGCGTAGCCAGCGTAATCAACCGGAAAGCGTGGCCCCATGACCGACGAACTGACCGTCCGCCGCGTGATCGACGCTCCTCCCGCCTCCGTCTTCACCGCGCTCGCCAATCCCGAGGTCCAGGCCGCGGTCGACGGCTCGGAAATGCTCCGCGGCGCGATCGATCCGACGCCGCTGAACGCGGTGGGCGACACCTTCGCGATGGATATGTATCAACCGGAACTGGGCGAGTACGTCATGGAGAACACCGTGTTCGTGTTCGAGCAGGACCGACGCATCGGTTGGATTCCCAATCGCCAGGGCATGGAACCCCGTGGCACGCGGTGGTCCTGGGAACTCGAGGAGGTCGCCCACGACAGGACAGCGCTGACGCAGGTCTACGACTGGTCCCGCGTCACCGATCCGGAGTTTCGAAAGATGGCCGGCTTTCCGAGGGTGACCGAAGAACAGATCGTCGGCACGATGCGCCGTCTCGCAGAACACCTCGGCGTCACCGTCGAGAACTGATCCATCGAAAGAGAGAACCTCATGGTCGACGTCACCCGAACCTTCACCGCCGCTGTCGCGCTCGACAAGGCCGCGGCATTCCTGCGCGACTTCTCCAATGCGTCGGCGTGGGATCCGGGAACCGAGAGCTGCACCCAGGTCTCCGACGGCCCGGTGGCCGTCGGAACGCAGTGGCACAACGTCTCGAAGTTGTTCGGAGTCACCACCGAACTGACGTATACGTTGGTCACCGACGAGCCCGATCACGTCGTGCTCGAGGGGAAGAACAAGACGGCAACCAGCGTCGACGACATCACGCTGACAGCCGAGGGCCCCGCGTCGACCCGGATCGACTACCACGCGCACGTCGAATTCAACGGTGCGGCAAAGGTTGCGGGCCCGTTCCTGAAGGCGGGCTTCGAGGCAAAGGTCGCTCCGGAGACCGTGGAGAAGATGACCGCCGCGCTGGAAAGACTGTGACCTCGACGCTTCCGAGCTCAGTACCTCGAAGTCACTTTCGTTCCAGCGCAGGCTTTTTCGCGAGGACGGTGAAGTTGTCGGCCGCGGACTCGTGTCGGTCCGGCGCGATGCGTTCGCCGTCGTCGCCGTAGACGGCGATCAGTTCGAGGCCTGCGCCGGCCACCAGAGTGCGGACGTCGTCGAGGGTCGAGAAGTGCATGACGAGTGCGAATTCGTGGGCTTGCAACGGGGCCAGAGCCCACGATCGGTGATCCTCGGCTTTCGACCGATTGACGAGCCAGTTCCGCACACCGCGCACCTGCGCAGACGGATCGAGCAGACGACGTCCGACGGCGACGAGAAGTGCTCGCAGCGAGAACTGTGGCCGAGTCGTCGGTCGCCGTAACTGAAACGGGCTCTCCAGATACGACCGGCCACCTCGATTGAGCGTCGAGAAGACCACGACGCCTGTCTCGTCGGTCACCCGCGCGAATTCGGCCAGTACGCGGCGGCGTTGCTCGTGGGCCACGGTATCGAGTCCGTTGTTGCTGAAGACGACCAAGCCGAACTCACCGTCCTCGAACGCCGCCAGGTCACGAGCGTCGGCGACGTGCGCAGGCAGATCGGGAAAATTCTTCCGGAAAGCGTCGATCATGTTGGGGGCGTAGTCGATTGCCACGTAGCGGTCGGAAAGCAGTCGCAGCAGCGGCGTGGTGCGGCCGCTCCCCACACCCACGTCCAACACCGGAACCCCGCGGGCCAGGTCTGCGGCGGCGACCAAGGCTGCGGCCTCACCGCGATCGAGAAATCCGTCGGTGGGTCCCATGAATTCCACGTACGTGGCGGCGACCCGAGCATCGTCGAAAACACCCCGGTTGGAGTCGGTGGACAACTCGGACACCTCCCCGTTCACGAGCTGCGGACGTACCGCAACTGCCGACGACCGTACCGACGAACCCTGAGGCGCGCCTGAGGTGCTGCCCCGGTGTCCCGGTGTCCCGGTGCCCCGGCACAGGTATGGTCTGGTTCCCCTCGTCCGTGCATCATCGACATATGACGAATTCGTACGACGCGTGGCCCGAACTTCGAGTCGACAGCTGGGCGGACACTCGCGACACGGTGCAACTGTGGACCCAGATAGTCGGCAAGACCCGAATGGCGTTGTCTCCCCCGCTCAACCACTGGTGGGGAGTTGCGCTGTACGTCGACGCGTCGGGCCTGACGACGTCGCTGATGCCGCTCGGCGATCGAGGCCTCGAGATTCGCTTCGACTTTCTCGCACACCAGTTGATCCTCGCCACCACCGATGGCGAGCGCCGAACCATGAGGCTCGAGCCTCGAACCGTTGCCGACTTCTACGCCGAGTACACCGATCTGCTCTCCGGGCTCGGCGTGGAGGCTCCGATCGTGGCAGTGCCGGTCGAACTGCCACACGCGACACCGTTCGCCGAGGACGTCGAGCACGCGTCGTACGACGCCGATGCCGTCCAGAAGTTCTGGCGAGCGCTCGTCAGCGCTGATCGGGTGTTCTCGGAGTTTCGAGCCGGCTTCCGCGGCAAATCCAGCCCGGTCCACTTCTTCTGGGGCGCTTTCGATCTCGCTGTCACACGATTCTCCGGAAGGCCTGCACCACAACATCCCGGTGGTGTTCCGAACTGTCCCGACTGGGTGATGCACGAGGCATACAGCGACGAGGTGTCGAGCGCCGGGTTCTGGCCGGGCGGGGCCGCGGAGGGCGCGTTCTACGCGTACGCCTACCCGAACCCGGACGGCTACGACAGTCATCCGGCCGTCACCGCCCCCGCGTACTTCGATCGTGATCTCGGCGAGTACGTACTTCCGTACGAGTCCGTCCGCACCGCCGAGGACCCCGACGCACTTCTGCTCGCCTTTCTCGAGAACACCTACCGCGCTGCCGTCGAGACCGCCCACTGGGACTAGCTCGGGTGGGGGCGGTCATCGTTCCCCCCATTCGGGGGTACCCCACGGGTGACCCGGATCACTACCGTTCGTCGCATTCGGTATCGCACATATACCCGATACCCGACAAAAACGGAGGAACCATGACCGCTGTCTCGCCCGAGGATCCGGGCGTCGCCACTCCGACCCCACCGGCGGTGCAGACGAAGACGAGCGTCCGCCGAGTAGCGGTTGCCAGTGGCATCGGCACCACGATCGAGTTCTACGACTTCTTCATCTACGGCACTGCCGCCGCACTCGTCTTCCCCACGATTTTCTTCCCGGCGCTCGGATCGACCGCAGGCACCGTGGCGTCGTTCGCGACGTTCGCCGTCGCGTTCATCGCCAGGCCCGTCGGTGCGGTGCTGTTCGGCCACTTCGGCGACCGCATCGGTCGTAAGAAGACCCTGATCTCGACCCTGCTGTTGATGGGCGTGTCCACCTTCGCGATCGGTCTACTGCCCGGCGCAGCCACCATCGGAGTCGCAGCCCCGATCATTCTGGTACTGCTCAGATTCGGGCAGGGATTTGCCGTCGGCGGAGAGTGGGCGGGTGCCACGCTGCTCACTGCCGAGTACGCACCGGCCGGCAAGCGTGGGTTCTATGCGATGTTCCCGCAGCTGGGACCCTCGGCCGCGTTCATCTTCTCCAGTGCGACCTTCCTCGCCACCGGCCTGCTGTTCGGCGACACCAACGAGACCTTCCTCAACTACGGGTGGCGAATTCCGTTCCTGCTCAGCGCTGTTCTGGTCCTCATCGGCCTCTACATGCGGTTGGCCATCGAAGAGACCCCGGTCTTTCGAGCCAACAAGCTCGCCGAAGAGCACGCTCCGGCGAACTCGGCACCGACCAAACTGCCGATCTTCGACGCATGGCGCATCCAGAAGCGCGAAATCATCACTGCGGCAGGCGCTTTGGCGTCCCTCTTCGCCTTCTTCTACATGGGGACCGCATACCTGACGAGCTACGGCACCAAAACCCTCGGGTTCGACCGCCCGTTCGTGTTGGTTACCGGGATAGGCGCTGCGGTGATCTTCGGTATCGCCATCGCTACCTCGGCAACCTATTCCGATCGCGTCGGCCGACGTCGGGTCATCATGGCGGCGTGCATCGTCGCGGTGCCGTGGTCGATAGCACTGTTCCCCTTGCTGGACTCGGGCTCACCGGTCGCGTTCGTGATCGGCATGTGCGTGACGCTCGCGATCTTCGGTGTTGCGTACGGCCCGACCGGAGCTCTGCTTCCGGAGCTCTTCCAGACCCGATTCCGTTACACCGGAGCAGGTTTGGGCTACAACCTCGCCGGCGTTCTCGGTGGCGCGATTCCGCCGATGCTTGCCGCACCGCTCGCGGCCGCGTTCGGCAGTATCTCGATCGGCGTGATGCTGGCTCTGCTGTCGGTGCTGAGTCTGGTCTGCACCAAGAGACTGATCGAGACCAAGGATGTCGACATGGCGTAAGGGCCCACAACCGACACACACAAAGAACCGCGGCCACCCGGAAGTCGGGTGGCCGCGGTTCTTGTCAGCTGTCCTGGAACGAGACTCAGTCGTCGCCACGGGGCGGCGGCTGAACGTCGACGCCACCGGAGTTGTGCTCCGGTCCCGCCGCGGGATGCTCGGCCGGTACGCGACCGCGAGTCTTGGCGGCCTCACTGTCCTTGGTGGCACCCTCGGCGAACTTGCGACGCCAGCTCTCCTCGGGACGGTAGGGGCCCGGCTTCGGCCGAACCTTGCCACCCGGGAAGGCCAATCGCGCGATGGTCCGCTGGACCATCCCCCACTGCTGAAAGAACGGCCCGGTGTTGTAGGGCAATTCGTAGCGCTCGCAGATGTCCTTGATCTTCGGCGCGACGTCCGAGTATCGAGTGCTGGGCATGTCCGGGTACAGGTGGTGTTCCACCTGGTAGCTCAGGTTGCCGCTCATCAGGTGGAACAGCGGTCCGCCGTCGATGTTGGCGGCGCCCACCAGCTGACGCACGTACCATCCGCCGCGGGTCTCGTTCTCCACCTCTTCCTGGCTGAAGGTGTATGCCTGATCCGGGAAGTGACCGCAGAAGATGATCGCGTTCGACCAGACGTTGCGAATGATGTTGGCGGTGAAGTTGGCGGCAACCGTCGAGAGGAACGTGCTCTCGACACCACTGACCCGACTGTCCAACAGGGCGGCCGTCCGGCGGTTCTTGCCGAAACGCGCGGATCCCCGCAGCTTGGACGCGAGGCGAGACCTCTTGCTCTCGGGTAGACGACCACCCGAGGCGAGCTGCGCCACCGCGAATGCCCCGGCACTGATCAGCGGCCAGCCCACGTAGTCCTTGACGAACTGCTTCCGTGCCTTGACGCCGATGCCCTTGAGGTCCTCGACGAGCTCCTTGACGGGCTTCTCTCCGCGACGGATAGCCTCGATGTCGAGATCGTGCAGGGCGACGCCCCACTCGAAGAACGCCATCAGCAGCACGTTGTAGAACGGCTGGGCCAGGTAGACAGGGCTCCACTTCTGACGTGGATCGATACGCATGATCTCGTAGCCGAGATCCTTGTCCTTGCCGCGAATGTTCGTGTACGTGTGGTGCACGTAGTTGTGGGAGTGCTTCCACGAGTTGGCGGTGGACGCGGTGTCCCAGTCCCACACGGAGGAGTGGATTTCCGGATCGTTCATCCAGTCCCACTGGCCGTGCATGACGTTGTGGCCGATCTCCATGTTCTCGAGGATCTTCGCGATGCCGAGGCATGCGGTGCCGGCCAGCCACGCCGGCTTGCTGGTGGAGCCGAGCAACAGCACGCGGCCGGCAACCAACAGCTGACGCTGGGCTGCGATCACCGAGGTGATGTACTTGCGGTCCTTGTCACCGAGGCTGGAGTACACCTCGTCGTGAATGGCGTCGAACTCCTTGGCGAGTTCGGCGATCGTCTCGTCACTCAGGTGCGCCAGCGGGTTCACCGGCTCATCGGTGTCGGTGACGCGCCTGGTGGTTTCGTCGATAGACATACATTCCCCTGTTCGAATGGAAGATCAGAGTTCGATTTCGATGTCGCCCTCAGCAGTGTTGACACAGATCCGAACCGCTTGCCCCGTAGGTTCGGAGATATCCCCGTTACGTAGGTCACGTAAACGCCCCTTCCTCAGGGTACCTACGCACGTATGGCAGATGCCGATTCGGCAGCCGTACGTCAGATCCAGGCCGGCTTCCTCGCCCGCGGCGAGAATCGTTGTGCCGCCGTCGCACTCGACGTCCTTCTCGCTGTTGACGAAGCGCACGGTTCCGCCCTCACCAGCATCGTCTCCACCGCCGATGACGGGCTGGAAACTCTCGTAATGGAAGCGTTCCGACTCGCCCTGGTCTTTCCAGTACGAGCGCAGATCGTCGAGATGCTCGCCCGGACCGGAGCAGAATGCTTCTCGCTCACGCCAATCCGGGACCAGTTCGTCCAGTTCCGACGCCTTCATTCGACCTTCGTCACTGGTGATGCGTAGCTTCACCGTCAGCCCGTCGTGCTTGGCTTCCAGTTCCTCGAGCGTGTCCGCGAACATCAACTGTTCACGGTTGTGCACCGAGTGCACCACGACCACGTCACGGACCTGGTCGTGATGATCCAGGGATCGCAACATGCTGATGATCGGCGTGATGCCACTGCCGGCGCTGATGAACACCATCTTGTCCGGAACCGGACTCGGAATCGTGAACTCACCCTCGACCTCGCTGAGCCGGACGATGTCGCCGGTTCTGATGGTGCCCACCAGATACGGCGACACGGTCCCCGACGGCACGAGCTTGGGACTGACGCTGACCAACCCGTCCTCGGGGTCAGGATCGGACGTGAGGGAGTACGCCCGCCAGTGATAGCGGCCGTCGATGAGCACCCCGAGCCGTACGTACTGGCCCGGCGTGTGGCCCTGCCACTCGAAACCGGGACGGATGTACACCGACACGGCCTCGGATCCCTCGGGAACCACACGTTCGACTTTGCCGCGGAGCTCACGAGTGGTCCACAGCGGATTGATCATCGACAGGTAGTCGTCGGGCCGGAGCGGATTGAACAACGACCGGACTGCGCGCAGCATCGTCCGTCTCACAAAAGAAACCTGGGGCTTGGCCCCCCGTTCAGCCATACTCAACGGTAACCCCGGGCGGCCTGCCGCGCGCCGGAATTGCTCAGACTCGAATGAGACTGCTACACAACATGAACAGAACCGGGAAATACCGACCGGTCAGCGTGCTCGCGACACTCGGTCTCCCAAGGCGGCACTGACCTTGCCATACCAGCCCAGCGGCCGGGTACCTCGAGTGGGTACATCCGCCAACAACGCCTCGGCTGTTTCCTCGGCATCGATCTTGTTGTCGCCGATGCCACCGGTCGCCCCGCGCTTGGCCCACCCCACCACGTAACACCCGGGCACCGGAGTGCCGTCGGCCGCGGTGACGCGGCCGCCCTCGTTACGGATGGTGCCGGTGATGTCGTCGAACGGGACGCCCGGCGACGGTGTTCCGCGATAACCGATCGCGAGCAGCACCAGCTCCGTCGCGAGAGTGACCGCGTGTTCACCCACTCCCACCTCGATGGACTCCACCGAGCCCTGCCCATGCACAGCAGAAGGTGCCCGCCCGAAGGCGAACACGATGCGACGCCCGTGCGCGCCGGATCCGAGATCGACTCGGGCCGCACCGGCCAGCGCCGATGCGGGAGCGGACAACGGCAGCCGGTCGATCGCGTCGAAAATTCCGTCCGGTCCCGCCACGACGACGTCGACTCCGGCGCGATCGACGAGCGCCTTGCACTCCGATCGTGTGAATGCCGCGAACTCCGGTCCTCGTCGAGCCAGGACGACCACCTCTCGCACGCGATTGCGACGGAGCTCTGCCAACGCGTGTGGGGCGATCTCGGTTCCGTTCAGAGAATCGGGATCGGCCGTGAGAATGCGCGCGGCGTCGAGGGCGACGTTGCCGTTGCCGATGATGGTGACGCGGTCGACGCCCGTGAGATCGATGGCGTCGGCGGGGACGTCGGGATGCCCGGTGTACCAGCCGACCAGGGTGCGCGCGCTGACCGAATTGTCGAGATCGACACCGGGAATCTCGAGCGCTCGATCCTTGTCGGCACCGACGGCATAGACGACGGAGTCGAACTTTCGAGCCAGCTCGACGTGATCGACGTCCTTGCCCACCTCGATGCCGAGCTTCATCGTCACGCGTGGGTGCGCGAAGATTCCGCGAAAGTGCTCGCTGATGCGTCGAGTGCCGAGGTGGTCCGGTGCCACGCCGTAGCGCGCCAGACCGCCTGCGGTCGGCAGCCGGTCGTAGAACGTGATCGTGGTTCCCGGCACGCGCAGCAGGGCTTGCGCGGTGTAGCAGGCCGCCGGACCGGTGCCCACTATGGCGATACTGACCGGAGGCAGCTCGTTGACCGTCGCCACCGGAAAGCGCGGCTCACCCCACTCCGCAACCGCCGGCTTGTCGCGGTAGTAATCCGCGTTGATCTCGGCGTAGATCTGCTGGTCCGGAGTCAACCGGGACACCCGGGTGATCGCGTCGACCGGGCACGCATCCGCACACGCACCGCAGTCGATGCACGATCGTGGATCGATGTACAGCAGCTCGGTCTTACCGAAATCCGGCTCGTCGGGGGTCGGATGAATGCAGTTGACCGGGCACACCGACAGGCAGGATGCGTCGTTGCAACAGTTCTGCGTGATCGCGAACGGCATGGGTTATCGGATGTCCTTCACGGCCTCGAAAAGAGTGGTCAGAGCATGTGCAGACGACGGTAGATCATCTCCGCCGGCTTGGTGATCAAACCGCAGTCGAGAAGAAATGCCATCAGATGCTCGCTCGAGGTGCGCATCATCGTGTGGTGGTGGGCGTTGTTCTTCGCTTCCTTCACCGCACGGTCGACATCGAGGCCCGCTGCTGCGTAGACCTCCTTGTTGACCATGTTGGACACGATCAGTCGAGCGGCGATCGCGACGACGAGCGCGCTGGCCTTGCGGCGAGCCGGACTCTTGCCTTCGATGTCTTCACGCATCTGCGCGCGCGCGAACGTCATGTGCCGCGATTCCTCGACGACATGGATCTTGCTGGTGGTGCGCACGAGGGGCAGGACGTTCTCGCCGCGCATCCAGTCGCGCTGCATGACGTCGAGAACTTCTTCGGCGACGAGGATGCCGCCGTAGGCGACCTCGGCGGATGCCAGGGCCTTGAATCCGCGGCCGAGTTCGATGCTCGACCGGCGCGGCAGGTACGCCTTGATGCCCATCTTCTGGCAGGCCCGAGCGAACATGATCGAGTGACGGCACTCGTCGGCGATCTCGGTGAGCGCGAACTGGAAATCCGAGTTGGACGAGTCCTTGCAGTACTGATCGCGCAACACCATCTGCTGCAGGATCATCTCGAACCAGATGCCGGTGCTCATGATCGAGCAGACCTCGTGGCGAGTGAGCGTGATGCGCTGTTCCTCGCTCATCTCGTCCCACAACTTCGTGCCGTAGAGCGTGCTCCACTCCGGATTGAGACCGTAGAGGGACGGATCGAGATCGGCCTCCCAGTCGACCTCTTCGGCCGGGTCGTACGACAGCTGGGCGGCGGAATCGAGCAAACGTGCGGAAACATCCTCGGGCTCGAGGACATCGTTCCTGGAGAGTGTGCTGGTCATCGCCGTCGTTCCTTTCATCGTCGAACAGGAGTGGTTAGCTGTTACGGAGATTACCAGGTACTTGTCGACACAGATAGTCACTCGGGCAGAATCGCCCGAATTCTTTTCGTCGGGGCACCTAGAGTTCGAGCGTGCAGAGAACGAAGAAGCGCCAGTGATCGCAGCACTGAGGTCCGCCCTCGCCCGCACCCCGATGCGCCTCTACGCGGCGGGAATGGTGTCGGCCAACGCCATCGGGGCGGTCATCGTCTTCGTGTTGGCGCGGTTCATCCTGCCGCTGCCGGTCGGATCGGAGGAGATCCTGTTCTGCTCTGGAGGTCACTCCGCAGGCTGCGCTCCTGACCGAAATTACCTGGCGTTCTTCGTCTACCTACCGGTCGCGATCGGTATAGGGATCGCGCTCGGACTTCGCGTCGCGAGACCGCTCGTCGAGTGGCTGCACACCGGCGGCACGCCGTCGGACGAGACCACGATCGCCGTGATCCGGCTACCCCTCCGGCAACTCGGCGTGCACGTTCTGTTGTGGGCGCTCGGTGTTGCGGTGTTCGTCGGCGTCAACGCCTCGGCCGGGGCTGCACTGTCGATCATCGTGGCCATCGCCGTCAGCTTCGGCGGACTGGCGACCTGCTCGCTGGGCTACCTGGTAGCCGAACGGACCCTGCGGCCGATCACCGCGGCTGTGATGGAGGTCAGCGAGGTCACCGACGCCGCGGCACTCGGCGTGAAACTGCGCGTCGTCCTGATCTGGGTACTGAGCACGGCCATTCCCATCCTGGGGCTCGGGCTGATCGGACTCGGCCGACTGATCGACACCGTCATACCCCCGGACGTCGACCTGTCCCCCGCGATGGTCTCACTGTCTGCCATCGCCCTCGTCGTCGGCTTCGGCGGCATGTTCCTCGTCGGTCGCTCGGTGTCCGATCCGCTGCAGCAGGTGAGCTCTGCCATGCAGCGAGTGGAGGCCGGTGCCACCGATACCCGCGTCGACGTCTACGACGCGTCCGAGATCGGCAGGCTGCAGAACGGGTTCAACAAGATGGTCGTCGGTCTCGACGAGCGCGAACGACTCCGTTCGCTGTTCGGCCGGCACGTGGGCCACGACGTCGCCCAGCGCGCGTTGGCCAGCGCGCCCCGTCTCGGCGGCGAAAACCGAACCGTCGCCGTCCTGTTCATCGACCTGGTCGGCTCGACCGCACTGGCCGAGCGCGAATCCGCCGCGACGGTCGTGGACCTGCTCAATCGGTTCTTCGCAGTGGTCGTCGAACACGGCGAGCGCAACGGCGGCTTCGTCAACAAGTTCGAGGGCGATGCCGCCCTGCTGATCTTCGGCGCTCCGGTCGATCATCCCGACCCGGCCACCGCGGCGCTGCGCACTGCACGCACCCTCGCCGCCGCGCTTCGCGCCGACGGCGGATTCGAGATCGGCATCGGCGTCACGTACGGGCCGGTGATCGCCGGCAACATCGGGGCCGAGTCCCGTTTCGAGTACACCGTCATCGGCGACACGGTGAATCAGGCTGCGCGGCTCACCGATCTCGCAAAAGACGACCCCGACACCGACGTGCTCACATCGTCGACGGTGCTCGAACACGCAACCTCGGACGAGCGGCAACTGTGGGAATCGGGTCGGTCCGTGACCCTTCGCGGGCGATCCGCACCGACGGTTCTGGCGGCTCCGATACTGCGCGGCGAACAGGCGAGCACACGGTAGAAAATTCGAAGGTTTCCCTTTCGGTGCCGATGGGGCATACCCCCCGAACCAACCCACCCATCGCGCTGGCGCGAGACATTTGCTGGTACAACGTCTCTCGCTCCGAAAGGCACCCATGCCCGCAATTCTGTTCGGCTCCATCAGCACTCTCGTCGACACCTCCGAGCTACAGCGACGCTCGTTCAACGAGGCCTTCGCCGCCCACGATCTGAACTGGAACTGGTCGCAGGACGACTATCGGTCCATGCTCGGATCGAACGGTGGTGCCGACCGCATCAGCGAATACGCGTCGAGCACCGGAACCGAGGTGGACGCGGCCGCCGTGCACGCCACCAAGTCCGAGATCTTCCAGCGATTGATCGGCGAATCCGACGTCAAGACGCGACCGGGCGTGGCCGACACGATCGACTCCGCGAAAGCGAACGGGTTGAAGGTCGGGTTCGTGACCACGACCTCGCGAGAGAACATCGACGCACTGCTCACTGCCCTGTCTCCCGAGCTCACCGCCGATTCGTTCGACATCATCGTCGACGCCTCGTCGGTCGACGCTGGCAAGCCCGACCCCGCGTCGTACGAATTCGCCTTGAAGACGTTGGGCGAGAACGCGTCCGACAGTGTGGCGATCGAGGACAACGCCGGTGGAGTGCAGGCGGCAGCGGCAGCGGGCGTCACCTGTGTCGCGTTCCCGAACGAGAACACTGCCGGTACCGATTTCGGCTCGGCCACCGACACCGTCGATGCACTCGATCCCGAGCGCGTCCGCGCCCTGATTTCAGCCTGAGCGGAGCCTGCGGAGTGAGCATTTTGCCCGATCCTTCATCCATCTCAGGAGCAACAAGTGAGTAATCTTCAGGCCCAGGTCGTCGCCGGCGACCGATCGTTTCGTGTCGAGGGATACGAGCGGATCGAATACGACTTGATCTACGTCGACGGAGTGTTCGCGATCGAGAACACCGAATTGGCCGACAGCTACCGTCCGTACGGGCGCGCCCTGATGGTTGTCGACGAATCGGTGCACGCCATCTACGGCGACCGGATCAGTGCATACTTCGATCACCACGGTATCGCCCTGACAGTGGTGCCGGTCCACATTGCGGAGACCGCGAAATCACTCGAGACGTTCGAGCGCATCGTCGGCGAGTTCGACGCGTTCGGTCTCGTGCGAACCGAGCCGGTCCTCGTGGTGGGTGGTGGATTGACCACGGACGTAGCCGGTTTCGCGTGCGCGAGTTACCGCCGAAACACTCCCTACATCCGCATTCCCACCACGTTGATCGGCCTGATCGATGCGAGCGTCTCGATCAAGGTGGCCGTCAACTACGGCAAGCACAAGAATCGTTTGGGGGCCTACCACGCCTCGCAGAAGGTGCTGTTGGACTTTTCCTTCCTCGGCACGCTGCCCGAGGATCAGGTCCGCAACGGGATGGCGGAGCTCATCAAGATCTCCGTGGTCGGCAACCTCGAGATCTTCGAGTTGCTCGAGCAGTACGGCCCGGAGCTGCTACGCACCCGGTTCGGCCACCTCGACGGAACTCCTGAGTTGCGTTCGGTCGCAGACCGTTTGACGTACTCGGCAATCGCGACGATGCTCGAGCTCGAGGCACCCAACCTGCACGAGATCGACCTCGACCGAGTCATTGCATTCGGGCACACGTGGAGTCCCACGCTCGAGCTCACGCCGCCCGCGCCGTTCTTCCACGGCCACGCGATCAACATCGACATGGCCCTGTCGACGACGGTCGCCGAACAACGCGGCCACCTGTCGACGGCCGATAGAGACCGCGTGCTCGGAGTCATGAGCAGCATCGGATTGGCATTGGACAGCCCGTACCTGACACCCGAGTTGCTGACCGAGGCAACAGCATCCATCCTCAAGACTCGGGACGGGATTCTGCGTGCCGCGGTGCCCGACCCGATCGGCACCTGCCGCTTCCTCAACGACCTGGAACCTCGCGAACTGGCCGACGTCCTGTCGTTGCACAAGAAGATCTGTCTGGACTTCCCACGGGCGGGCGAGGGTCTCGACATGTTCACCGCACCCACGCCGTGACCGATGCAGCCATGACGCCGCGTCCGGTCACCCCGACGACGATCCTGGCGCGCGAGCTCAGCGAGATAGCCTCGCTACTCGACGCCGACGCCGGGGTGACCGACGAGTTGACCACCCGTGTTCATCGGGCCCGCGATCTCGCCGCGGGACTCGACCCGTATCTCGACACCTGCACCACCTCCGAATCTGCGGCACTGGCCACGTTGGCGTCGCGGACCCGCTCTGCGGATTGGGGATCACGCGACGTGGTCTCCGGTTCCGGGCCCCTGGAGATGGAAATGCTCTCCGGCCATGTGGAGGGACGCTTCCTGGCGTTTCTCGTGCACATGACGCGGGCGACTCGGGTGCTCGAGATCGGTATGTTCACCGGTTACTCGGCGTTGGCGATGGCCGAGGCGCTGCCCGCGGGCGGCGAGGTCGTCGCCTGCGAGGTGGATCCGTACGTGGCCGAGTTCGCGCAGTCCTGCTTCGCGGAATCGACTGCAGGATCTGCCATCTCGGTGCAGGTAGGGCCTGCGCTCGACACTCTGCATGGGCTCGACGGGAAGTTCGATCTGGTGTTCGTCGACGCCGACAAGAGCGGATACCGCGGGTACGTGGAGTACCTGCTCGAGAGCGATCTGCTCTCCGACGGTGCCGTGATCGCCGTCGACAACACCCTGTTGCAGGGTCAGCCCTACGCTCCGCAGCCGAACGAGAACGGCCGGGCCATCGCCGAGTTCAACGACTATGTCGCGAACGACCCTCGCGTGGAACAGGTTCTGATTCCGTTGCGCGACGGTGTCACACTGATCCGGCGCACATGATCCGCACCGTTGCGGCGCTGATCGGCCTCACGGTCACCCTCCCCGTCGACCTCGCGGCGGTGGGGGTGGCGGCGCTGCGAGGTACCCGGCCCGTCGCCCATCGAACCGATTCGCCCAGAACGATTCTGATCAGTGGCGGCAAGATGACCAAAGCCTTGCAACTCGCACGGTCCTTCCATCTCGCCGGCCATCGGGTGATCCTCGTGGAATCGGCGAAGTACCGCTGGACCGGACATCGTTTCTCCCGCGCTGTCGACCGTTTCCATTGCATTCCCGACCCGGGTGATTCGGGATATGCGCAGGCTCTGCTGGACATCGTGCGCCGCGAGGGCGTCGACGTCTTCGTGCCCGTGGCAAGCCCGGCTGCGAGTATTCACGACGCCGACGCGCGTGCACTCCTCGATGCGCACTGCGAGGTGATCCACGGCGACGCGGATACCGTACGGATGGTCGACGACAAGTCCCGATTCTCCGAGCACGCAGCGTCATTGGGACTCCGTGTTCCCGACTTCAGGCGCATCACCGACCCCGCCCAGATCGACGAGTTCGACTTCGAGCCGGGTCGTGAGTACATCCTCAAGCGGATCTCGTACAACCCGGTCGGCCGAATGGATCTGACGCGGTTGACGGCGCACACGCCGGAACGCAACTCCGCGTTCGCCCGGAGCCTGCACATTACCGAGAACGACCCGTGGATCCTGCAGGAATTCATCGCCGGACAGGAGTACTGCACGCACGGCACGGTGCGCGAGGGTCGCCTGCAGGTGTACGGCTGCTGCGTGTCGTCCGCCTTCCAGGTGAACTACGAGATGGTGGACAAGCCCGAAATCCTGCGCTGGGTAGAGACATTCGTCTCCTCGCTCGACACCACCGGGCAGCTTTCGTTCGACTTCATCGAGTCCGCCGCCGACGAACGGATCTACGCCATCGAATGCAACCCGCGCACCCACTCGGCCATCACGATGTTCTACGACCACCCCGACCTGGCTGCCGCGTACCTCGACGACGGGCATGCCGAGATCGTGCCGCGTGCGACGGCCCGGCCGACGTACTGGATCTACCACGAGCTGTGGCGTCTGATCACCGAGGGTGATCGAGTATCTCGGCTCCGCACCATCTTTCGAGGCAAGGACGCCATCCTCACCGGTTGGGATCCCCTGCCGTATCTGTTGGTACATCATCTTCAGATTCCGTCGTTGCTGATCCGGAACCTCCGCGAGCGGCGTGGCTGGTCCCGAATCGATTTCAACATCGGCAAACTCGTGGAAAACGGAGGCGACTGATGACGTTGTCGGTCGTGGTGCTCGTCGGGTCCTCGGTGGACCGCTTTCACAGTGATCTCTCTCGGGTCTACGCCGGCGGCTTCCTGGGTGCCCTCGGTAACGACCCCGCGTACGGTTTCGAGATCGCGTTCGTCTCTCCCGGCGGCCTCTGGAGTTTCCCCACCGATCTCGAGGATTCGAGTATCGCTGCGGCGCAGCAGATGCCGTTGGCACAGGCGGTGGAGCACATCGCGGTGCGAGACTTCGACGTCATGGTTCCGCAGATGTTCTGCATGCCGGGTATGACGACGTACCGCAGCCTGTTCGATCTACTGGGCGTGCCCTACCCCGGCAACGGTCCGGACCTGATGGCGTTGACGGCGAACAAGGCCCGCGCCCGCGCAGTCGTCGCGGCGGCTGGCGTGCGTGTTCCCGACGGCGTGGTCGTCCGATCCGCCGACGACGTGATGGACCTCGCCCTGCCTGTCGTGGTCAAGCCCGTGGATTCGGACAACTCGATGGGTGTCTCGCTGGTCCACGGGTCCGACGGGCTGGCACCCGCGATTCGAGAGGCTCTGACGTATTCGCCTGCTGCACTGGTGGAGACGTACGTTCCACTGGGTCGTGAAGTTCGGTGCGGGATCATCGTCCGAGACGGCGAACTCGTGTGCTTGCCCCTCGAAGAGTACGCCGTCGACTCCGTCCGCAGTAGTGCGGACAAGTTGAATCGCACATCCGACGGCGATCTCTACCTGGTCGCGAAAGAGCAGACCAGAGCGTGGACGGTCGACGTCTCGGATCCGATCACCGAAAAAGTCTGGGCAGCAGCACGATCGAGTCATGTCGCACTGGGATGTCGACACTACGGCCTGTTCGACTTTCGCATCGACCCGGACGGCGAGCCGTGGTTTCTCGAAGCCAGCCTCTACTGCTCCTATTCGCCGTCCAGCGTGTTGGCGGTGATGGCCGCAGCCGCGGGCATCACCGTCGAAGAATTGTTCGCATTCGCGCTCGAAGAACTGCCGGTGAAGGAGTCGTCGTCATGACGTTGGGAACCGAGATGGCCGATCTGAACTTGGAATCGGTTTCAATAGAGCAACTTCGAGAGCTCCTCGCCGAACACGGGGTGTTGATCCTGCCGAACCAGCCCGTCGACGATCAGCGCTTCCTGGCGTTCCTGCGCCGGTTCGGAGAGTTGATGTTCACCGAAGGCGAGACGCCTGTTCCCGACTGTCCGGATCTGAACGTCATCAGCAACGTCGGCCGTTCCACGCCGCCGAAGTCCACGTTCCACGTCGACACCACCTACATTCCGAATCCTCCCGCCTACACCGCGTTACGCGCGGTCGAAGTTCCCGCGGCCGGAGGCAGTACGTTGTTCAGCGACCAATACGCCGCATACGAGACGCTTCCAGCGGAAGTGAAGGAGCATTTGGCCGGGCGCACGGTGACGCACCGAGTGACCGGCGTGGCGTCGGATTCCGATTCTTCCGCCGACCATCCACTCTTCGCCGTTCACCCGATATCGGGACGCACCGCGCTGTCGCTGTCCGCGCCCGCTCGCTGTGTCGCGATCAGCGGACTGACCGAAGACGAAGCACGAGACACCGTTCGCTACCTCGTGGAGCATTCCACGAGGGAGGACAACCTGCTGCGGCACAACTGGTCCCCCGACGACATGGTGATGTGGGACAACAGGTGTGTGATGCACCGCGCCGATCACAGCGGGGTGGTCGGCAACCGGGTGATGCACCGCGGGATGGTGGCGAGCACCCACCCGACTGCCTCTGTGTGACCGATGACTCAAAGATTTGCCGCCGCGGCTCACGCCCGGAGAATCGAGTCATGACTTCCCCCTTGGCGATCAGCCGCGAAACAGCCGTCGGCGCCGAAGCTCGTCTGTCCTGGATCCTGTCCGGACTGGCAGGCATGGTGGGTGCGGTCGCGTTCCTGCATTCCGCCGGCTACTTCGTGACATTCATGACCGGCAACACCGAACGAGCCGTCGTCGGACACTTCGGCCATCCGGAGGGCAAGGAGGTGGCACCTGGAGCATCACCCTGGGCCGCATTGGCACTCATGGCGGCGTTTCTCGGCGGCGTGATCGTCTCGTCGATCTGTCGGCGCCGCTATTGGTCCAACCACCCCCATGGAGCGACGGTGTTGACCACCGTTGCGCTGGGAGCTGCGGGTCTGATCGACATCGCTGTCTCCGGGTGGTCGTCGGCAAACGTGAACTTCTACCCGATCCTCCTCGTCGCCTTCGCGCTGGGCGCGTTGAACACCGCGTTCACGAAGAAGGAGGAGACGTACATCCCGCTCAGTTACGTCACCGGAACGGTGGTCAAGCTCGGCCAGGGAATCGAGCGTCACCTCTTCGGCGGCGGAACACACTACGACTGGCTCTGCTACGCAACGCTTCTGGGCTCCTTCGCGGCGGGAGGTGCTGTCGGTGCGTTCATCGGCGTCGTGATCACCGGGCCGCAGGTGCTACTGCTCACTGCGCTCATCAGCTTCGGTGCAACGATCTTCACGTTCACCCACACCGAACGGAACTCGTTGCTCGGCTGATCGGTGGCTGATCGGCTAATCGGTGACCATCGGGGATGCGCCGACGATCGTGCGCAGCATTCGGTCGACGACGGGACGTGGCAGCCGCGATCCGATCAGCACCTGCCTCCCCACGAGACCCTCGATCATGACCACGAGCATCTCCGCATCCCCCTGGGGGTCTTCGGATTCCAACGACGCGACTATCCACTGGGTGTACGCGACGAACGCGGCCCGCTGAGAGTCGAACAGATCGCGGATTTCCCGATCATGTTGCGCTTCACCGAGCAGGATGCTGCGCGCGATCACTCTTTTCGTTGCTTCTCCGGTGGTCATCGCCTCGATGAAGTCGATGATGCGGTTCACGACGATGTCCACGGTGAGTGGTTTGACATCGACCAGACCACCGAAGGTCGCGCCGGCAGTGTCGTAGTCGCGGGCGAACAACAGCTCGAGCGCCAGGTGCAACAGTCGTCCGCGAGTGGGCGCGTGGTAGTTGACCGACCCGGGGCTCAATCCTGCTGCAGCGTCGACCGCCCGGTGCGTCAAGCCGCGAAAACCTTGCGTTGCCAACACTTCGATTGCTGCCGCGGCGATTTCGTCGCGCCGACGCACTCTCGACTCGTCGTCCTTGGGACGGGCAGGACTCATAGCACGGAGTCTAGTGCCCCACCATTGACAGTTGCCGAAGTCACGTCATAGTCTCAACCGATGTTGAGGAACCCCGCCCGATGAGCCGCGGCCCGTCGAGACGACGAATGATGGTGGGTGCCGCCGCGGCTGCAGCCACGGCTGTGTTCGGCCCCGCGGCACGAGCGGTCGCAACTCCCGGCACCGGTTCGAGTGAAGACTGCGGCGAGCGGTACCAGGGCTACCGCGACATCGACCGAGGACGGCCCTATGCCCATTTCTTCGCCGCACGGACGACACCGGCACCGGCCGTCGTGACCGACGCAGTCGGGGGGCCGCCGATAGCGCCCGAGTGGGTCCCGCACTTCGATTCCATCACAACCGATCTCGCGCCGACGGGATATTCGGCGATCGAAACCGGCTACGGACGACGCGCCGACGGCATGACGTTCGTGGCGGTGCACACCGCGATGCCCCGGGTCACGGCAGCGATGTGGGATTGGTGGTTTGGTTGGCATTCCGCCGAGGCGGCCCGCTACAAACTGTGGCACCCCGATGCCCACCTCCACGCCGCGCTCGCCGAGGACCGGACGGCCCACGCGATACCGGACAGGGCGAAGTACATCGGCAACACATCGTTCGTCGACGAGTACGTCGGCCCGAAGCTTCAGCAGCTGGGTATCGGCTTCCGTGACCCTGTTGCGCACGGTTTCGACGTTCCCGCAGACCAAACGGTCGTCTTCGGCCGAGTGGGAAGTTCCATCGCACCGGTGGATCTGGGCTGGCTCGCCCATCAGGTTCGGCCGGTGCAGGGCGGTGCCGAGATGCGCAGCCGGTTCTATCTGAACCAACGGGGATTGCACGTTCCCGATCCGAAGCAGGCCGTGTGCGCAGTTCGCCGGGGTGCGTCCGTGGATCCGGGCGACCTCGTTCTCGGACTCGACCTCGCCCGAGATCTGCTGCTGCACTGCGGACAGGAGATGAACCATCTCGCAGGGTTTCTGCCGGAGCTGCACGCAGAGTTCGGCGGTTGATCCGTCCACGAGGGGCAGCTAGTGGCCCAAGAAGACTTTCGCCAGCACGATGAGCGCCGCGACGACGGCAGTGGCGAGCCCGATCGCCAGGGCCCGAAACGTCGGACGGTTCCCGCGAATTCGTTCCGTGACAATCGGTATGGTGGCGATTCGTACGACGATCACCGCACCGGCCAGCAGTTCGGCCCATTGCGCCGGAAGCACCGACAGCCACCCGAGAGCCAGCATCGCCGCCGGAAACGTCCCGGAGCTCAGAATGGGGACTGCATCCCGGAATTCCTCGATGGCCTCGAATGTGCGCTGTTCGTCTGTTGCATCACCGTGCGCCTCCGGTATCTGGCTCCCGGCGACGAAATCTGCGAACACATGCGCGAGAAAAGTCGTTGCCGCAGTGGCCGCTACGAGAACGGCCGCCGTCCCGTGCCCGATGGAACTCGGCGTAGAGGCGGCAACCGCGGCGAGGACCAGGATGTTGCCGTAGATGTACGCCGAGAGCCTCCTGGCCGCCCGAACGGGCGACAAGGGGCCGTCGGACCGGGTGACCAACCGACGGTAGAGATGTGTGCCGCCGGGGCGGTGTCCGGGATCGGTCATGCTGCAGATCGTCCCACGTGGCCAGCGGTCGGTCGACGAATCATCCCTGCTGGTCGGCCAGCCACTGCCGAATATCGTCCGTGACGGGCTCGACCATGTCGTCGTACTCGTGATGTTCGCCGACGAACGCGGCCACCAACGGACAGATCGGAACGGCGTGCTTGTTCTCGGAACGCGTCGCGTCGAGCGCGTGCCGAACGACGATCGTGGCCAGGCCACGTCCGCCGTAGGCCGCATCCACTTCGGTGTGGAAGAAGACGCGCCTGCCCTGCTCGTCGTCGGCGAACTCGGTGAAGCCGACCTGTGTGCCCTCGACCGAAATCGTGAACCTGTCTGCCTGCTGGGCGATCTCGACTTCGGCACCGGTTTTGTCGACCGTCATCGACGCTCCCCTTCTCTCGATGGCACGCCCCAGTCGGTTGGGTACGCGGTCGGGTCAGCCTACCCAGCTGTACACCGAAACCCAGTCCAGCAACAGATGCCCGTTGCTGTTTCCGGTGCCGTTGGTCTCGGTCTGCAGTTCCCAGCGCATCGGACCCGAGGGAACCCACTTGGTGCTGTCCAGAACCACGGTGTCGTCGAGGATGTAGCGAACGCGGCCCGGGGACCATTCGATGGTGTACGTGTGCCAATCGGTGAAGTTCGCGCCGATGTTCCGAGCGACGTCCTGGCAGCCGCCGACGCACGAACCGGCACCCGAGTAGTGATGGAATCCGCCGACCTGCCCCGCGAGACTTCCTTCGGGAAAGTCCATTTCGCCGTCCGCAGGCCATCTTTCGGACTGCGGCCACAACAGCCATGCAACGTAGTACTCGGCCAGAGTTGCCGAATCGACCTTGAATCGCGCTGTGTATCGTCCGTATGTCTGATTCTGCCCTGCCGCGTTGATCACCGGCGAGACGCTGGCACCGGCCGGGACACCGTCGACATTGTGCAATCCGTAATCGAGCAGGCCGTCGTGCGTGGACAGCACGGCGTCCGCTCGGTACGGGCGCTTCTGATAGGTGTCCTTGTAGCACTTGGGGTACGTGCGCCACTTCTGATTCTGCGCACCGACGTAGACGATCTTGGTGGGATCGCAGTCGTTGGCCCAACTGCCGACGGCGGAAGGCTTCGCGAAGTCGTCGACGAAGATCTGCTTCCAACCGGGTAGGTCGCCCACCGGCGCGGCTACCCCACTGGGCGTGGTGGACGGAGTGGTCGGTGGCGTCGTGGGGGGTGGCGTCGTCGGGGGCGTCGTCGGAAACGGCGTGGTCGCGGTGATCCACTTCTGAGCAGCAGACCCGTTGCATTTCGCCAACACCGGTCGGTTTCCGTTGACCTCACGCGAATTCTGAATGCACAGGCCGGTCTTCTGCAGCAACGAGATCGAGCCGTCCCCACGGATCGACCATTGCTGCGCGGGCTTGCCGTTGCACGCCCACGTCGTCAACGCGACGCCGGCCGCCGCGTAGCCCGATGCCGGCGACAAGCATCGGCCC
Source organism: Rhodococcus sp. NKCM2511 (assembly GCF_014905595.1). Classification (NCBI taxonomy): domain Bacteria; kingdom Bacillati; phylum Actinomycetota; class Actinomycetes; order Mycobacteriales; family Nocardiaceae; genus Rhodococcus; species Rhodococcus sp. NKCM2511. Next base: position 1,925,806 of record NZ_BNHJ02000001.1, read on the forward strand.
TGCACTCGAATCGTGGCGTCCTCGGTACCGGTCCACGTCTGCGCGCCGGTACCGTTGCAATCCCAGATCTGGACGGGATTGTTCTGTCCGGTGAGACCGCCCTTGTTGTCCAGGCAGAACCCTGCGGGCGTCTTGATCTGTCCCGAGGTGGCGGCCGCGGCCTGTGGCGCGTGAACTACGAAAGCCGAAAGTAATACGGTGGTTCCGAGCGTCACCAAGGAACGCTTCAGAACAGCACGGCCCGAAACAGTCATGGTTTCATCCTTCGAGAGACCGAACATCGCATTGGATACACGGCGGATAAATACAATTGATTGCCGGCATCTCGAATCATAGGGATGATTCAGACATTGCGCAGTGAATTCGCATTCACCCTGAAACGCCAGGTCAGAGGCGTAATTGAAAGAAATACGACCGGTACGAATTAGCGATTAAATATTAAACTAGTTGCTCCGGATCGAAAATCTATTCACGCGAATCGAATTGTCGAGCAAATCATGCATCTGGACTTTTTAGGACGTCATATCGATCATTTCGCTGGCAAACGAGCGCATCGCCAGCCCCGTGCAGGATCCGGCGCGACAATTCGAGGGACGGTGCGCACAGCATCGCGGCTTCCCGAGCACCGGGTCCGGAAAGCGGCACCGAACACCCTCTGTACGGTGGAGCGAAGGACCTCGACCGCGCATCACAAGGGAAAGGAACTTCATGGATCGGCCACAGAGGCTGGAGAAAGACCCGAACAAAGGCTTCGTAGCGCTGCTGGGCTGGAGTTTGGCCGCAGTGGAAGCCCTGGACGCGTTCGATCGACGCTACGTCGTCGTCGCGCCAGAGTGGGCCGAGGCGTACTGCACCGAGCATGACATTCCGTACCTACCGTGGAACTTCGAGCGACTCAACGACAGGTCCCTCGAGATCGCGGAGACTCTCCGAGACAAAGGCGTCGATGTAGCGATACCGCTGTACGAGGAGACAGTCGAGTGGGCCGGGGCCATCAACTCCGTACTGCTGGGCAATCCGAGGTTGTTCGGCCAGGCGATGCTGCTCCGAGACAAAGCGCTGATGAAGCGCCGTGCACAGCTCGGTGGCATTCGTGTCGGCATCTTCGAGGAAGCGCACGATCGTGAGGACGTTATCCGCTTTCTGCGCCGGGTGAACCAGACGCTGCTCAAACTCGACGGTGACCCGAACGACCCCATCCACCTCAAGGCCTTCGACAAGGCAGGATGCCTGGGCCACCGCGTCATTCGGACTCCCGACGAAGTCGACTCCATCCCGGACGAGGAGTTCCCGGTACTGATGGAGTCGCATCTCGACGGCTGGGAGTTCGCCGTCGAGGCGTGGATCCACAACGGAAAGATCAAGTTCCTCAACATCTCCGAGTACGTAACGCTCGGATACTCCGTCTTCGTTCCCGCGACGCCGGAACTCGAGAAGTATCGCGAGCAGATCACGGTGCAGATCGAGAAGCTCATCAAGGCGTTCGACATCGAGTTCGGGTTCATTCATCCGGAGTACTTCGTCACCAGCGACGGAGAAATGTACTTCGGCGAAGTCGCCTATCGTCCACCAGGTTTCAAGGTGTTCGAGCTCCTCGAGCGGGCGTACGGCTTCAACGCGTACCAGGGCCTGGCTCTCGCCTTCGACCCGAAGACCACCGAAGAAGAAATCGACGCCTTCTTCCCGCGCGAGGTGGTCGATGCCACCGGTCACGCGGGTTGCTTCGGGGTGTACCCACGGCGACGCGTCGTGAGCGATCTCGTCATCCCCGACGCGACCGCCGACGACGACTACTACGAGACCAACGACCTGTCGGCACCGGTCGAGGAAACCGTCACCAAGAGAACGGCTTTCGGTACCCACTGGGGCTTGCTGTACTTCTTCGGCGATGATCCGTACCGGATGCGCGACCTGCTCAAGCAACAGGAAGAACTGGACTTCTACGTGTGAAGCAGCAACTCGGCAACGACCACGAACCCACGACGCAGACGATGAACGACGCTGCACCGATCGACAAGGCTCTGGTGTCGCGGCTGGCGCAACTCGATCACGCCGTCGACGCGCTGGCCGCCGCACCGGAGTTCAGCAAGAGCACCAAGGTGCGACGGGTTCTGGATTCTGTTCACCGAGTGTTGTTGCAGCCCGGCGGTTGTGGCGCGGTACGCGAACGCGCCGCGGTGCTGGAGAACGCCGGGCTGTTCGCCGGTACTGACTGGGCGCAGCCGGACATTCTCGTTCCCGCGTTCGTGGGTCCGAGCCTGCGCAGTGGCAACGACGACACCGTGGTTCTCGAAGCAGCCAGCGAGTTGCGGATGGTCGCGATCGTCGCCGGTGAGTACGAGCATCCCGCAGTCACCGCCGACGATGCGCGACGCTTCCTCTCCCAGGTACTCGCGTTGAACCTCGAGGTGTTGTTCACCCCGCCCTCGGAATCGGAGCGAGTCCGTTCGGGGCGGACAGCACACCTGATCCGCGATCTCTTCGGCTACGTTGCCGGGGAGATCGGTTACGACAGTGTGCTGGACGAGTTGCTCGAGGAGATCTGGCGGATTCTGCGTCAGCGTCCGATCCAGGTCGACACCATCAAGTCCATGGTCACGCGCATTGCGATCTATCGCGACGACCCGACCGTCGATCTCGGCACGTCCGGTCAGGGACTCGATCGGTTGACCACGGCGTTGTTCGGCACCACGGACGCATGCCGCGAGGACCCGGGCGTGGAGGTCTACCGCAACCGGCTCGAGGCCATGGACGTCGAGGCACTGCAGTTCGAGGCCCGCGGTTTCGCACGGGCGATGCACGACACCGGTCTCGTTTCGCCGTACCACGCCACACTCACGCAGTATCTCGTCGACCACTACTCGTATGTCCTGCCCGAGGCCTTGGGGCTGTCCGACACCGGGCGTACGTGCCTCACTCGCTACCCGGAATTGGTCCACCGTCTGATCGAAGAAACCGTGTATCCCGAGACGGCGCAAAGTCTCTACGGATTGGCACTGCTCCTCGACCGCGGAATCCTGCATCAGCCGCCGATCGTGCCGTCCCTGTGGCGTCAGCTATCGCTGACCCTCGCGCCCGCAGTGCGAGAACGCTTGATCACCACTTTCGGTCCGGTTCCGGCACCGGAGTCGCGATTGCTCGGTGGGTTGCTCTCCATGCTCGGACAACCGCTCGGTGTCGGCCAGGGCGACAATCCCACGTGTCAGTCGGCGCGCGCGCTGTCGATGTGGGCCTACAACGATCCCGACTACCTGCTGCAGATGGTGGTGTGGGCGGCACGAGACGAAGAGATCGTCATGCACTTCGAGGGCCAGTCGATCTCGTCCGTCGACAGCGAAAGTGGTGTCGCGACCTCGGATCCGGTCGATCTGGACCCGGCATCGCTGATTCTGGTTCCGCACCTGGACCGGATCTACGCCGAGATGGTCCGACGCTGCGCCGACAGACCGGGCGATCCGCATCGCTGGGTCAATCCCGAGTTCCACGGGTGGTGGTCGGCCCGCGAGTTCCATATCGACGTGGACGTCGCGACCGGAAATCTGGTCGATCTCGATGGTTTCCTGCGGCAGTTCCATGCCGCTTATCACCCCGAGTACAACGGCCATCAGCCGCTGATCCACCCGCAACCCGCCGGGGTGGCCGTAACCGACAGCGCTGCACGGTATGTGGGGTGGCACGCCATCGCCATTCTGCGTGTTGCCCCCGATCCCGACGGCGTCATGCGGGTCTACTTCTTCAATCCCAACAACGACAGTGGGCAGGATTGGGGTGACGGAGTCGTCGTCGGAACGGCAGGGAACGGCGAACGCGCGGGCGAAGGCTCGTTACCGTTCGAGCAATTCGCGTCTCGCCTGTACATCTTCCACACGGATCCGTTGGAAAAAGGTGAGCCGGAGAAGATTTCGAACGCGGACATCGACACGATCGTCGGTTACATCGAACGCAGTTGGGGTGCCGAGCGCTCGGCGCGGGCCGCGTATCAGCCGTTCCAGGAGTAGACCGAGACCCAGTCCAGGATCAGATTGCCCTCACTGTTTCCGTCCCCCTTGGTTTCGGTCTGCAGCTCCCATCGCATCGGTGTGGACGGTACGAAGTCGGTCGAGTCCAACACGACCGTGTCGTCGAGGAGGTACCGGATCCTTCCCGGTGACCATTCCATGGTGTAGGTGTGCCAGTCGGTGAACTGCGCGCCGATGTCGAGGGCGGGCGTTTTGCACCCGTCGGCACACGAGCCTTCGCCCGAGAAATGATGGAACCCACCGACGTTGCCCGACAGCGCACCTTCCGGGAAATCGAACTCGCCGTCGTACGGCCAATTCTCGGATTGCGGCCAGAGCAGCCATGCCGCGTAGTACTCGGACAGATCCGGTGAATCGACTTTCAGACGCGCCGAATATCGTCCGTACGTCTGATACTGGTCGGCACCGATCAGTGGGGAGATACTCGCTCCGGCCGGAACGCCGTCGACCTGACCGAGGTGGTACTGCAGAGCGCCGTCGGCAGTGGACAGCACTGCATCGGGCCGATACGGCCGTTTGTCGTAGGTGTCGGGATAGCACGACGGATACGTGCGCCACCGCTGGCCCTCGGCTCCGGTGTAGACGACCTTCGAGGGGTCGCACTGATTGGACCAACTGCCGGTGGCGGACGGGGCGGTGAACTCGTCGACGAATATCTGCTTCCAGCCGGGCAGATCCCCGGTGGGTGCAGCAATTCCGCCGGGGTTGTCGGCGGTCGGTTCTGCGGCCGCTACCGGTGTCCACGTCTGCACCGACGAGCCGTCGCATTCGGCCAGCACGGCCACACGCCGAGAGGTCTGCCGTGCGTCGTCCGCGAGACAGAGGCCGGTGCCCGTCAGAGCGATCGCACCGGATTCGCCCGCCGTCCAACCGGCGACCGCACTGTCGTCGCAACTCCCGAGGACAACAGGTACACCGGCTGCGGCCTCGCCGTTCTTCGGCACCAGGCACTGCGATTGCGACCGAACCGTGCCGTCGGCCTCGGCGACTACTTGCTGTGCCGGCGTTCCGTTGCACGTCGCGAGACGGACGGTGTCGGTGTCACTTCCATCGAGGCAGAGCTTGTCGGGAGACTCGATCTGCCCGGTGAAGGTCACTGCAGACGGTGTGTCCGTGTCCGTGGTCGAGTCCCCGGAGAACACGCCGCAGCCCACGACGAGTACGGACACGATCGCCAGCGTCCCCGTAGCGACAAGAGCCCTCCCCGTGCGGCAACCGCTACCCCACCGACCGAGACGCGAACGTGCACGAACAATCCGCATCGGGGTCGTCCCCATCGTTGCCTCCAAAGTGACGATCCGTCCCAGCCGAGGGTACAGATCGTCAGCAGGAGCAACTTTCGAGAAGCTTACGGAGCGAGATCAGTCCTTCTTGTCGAGCGATTCGGGCTTGTGCACTGCGTCCTTTCCGGACTTGTCACTTTCGACGCGGTACTGCGGGTCGTCTTTCGAGGCTTTGACCTTGCGGCCGGCGGCTTCGGTCTCGGAGGTGATCTTCTCCTGCACCGTTCCCTCGGTGGTAGTTCCGTGGGTCTGCCATTCGACCTTGTCGCCCTTGTGCAAATCGTCCTTCGACATGTTCCGGTGATCCCTTCGTCGGTGGTCTGTCCATCGACACTTACCCACGAGCGCGTCGGCGCAATCAGCTGGTTCCCAGAGCCGGAGCCAGTGTGGTGAACCAGGCCTCTCGCAACTGGTCCTCGAACAGCGGCCAGGTATGCGCACCTTCGTCGCGCATGGATACCGTCGCCGGAACGTCGGCCCGACGCAGGGCGTCGACGAAGATGGACGTGCAGTAGTTGACCATCGCTTCGACCGCCATGCCGCCGAACGGCGGAACGGCACCGTCGGGAATGCGATCCACGGCGCCGGGCGCACCGCGTGACGAGCTCACGTACACCGCCGTTCCACGAAGTCGTTCGACATTGAGCGACGGGTCGTGGTCTCGCCATCCCTGACTTCCCGGCAACCCCCACATGTTGAACGGGTTGTTGAGTCCGCCGGCGATCATGGCCGAGATGCCTGCGGTGGCAAGCGGATTGGACGGTGCCGGGCATCCGCTGAACGACGCGGCCGCGTCGAACACGTCGGGAGCCTGGATCGCCAGATCCAACGCCGGGCCACCGCTCATCGACAGGCCCGCGACGCCGCGCTTGCCCGTCGAGCCGTAAGCAGCGTCCACGGCCGCGGGTAGTTCACGGCTCAGATAGGTCTGCCAGAGGTTGATCCCCAGCACCGGATCGGTTGTCAGCCAATCGGTGTAGAAGCTGAACCGACCGCCGATCGGTGCGACGACGGTGACGTTCTTGTCGAGGAAGAACTGTTCGACGCCGGAGTTGTTGAGCCAGCCGACCCCGTCCTCGTTGCCGAGGGCACCGTTGAGCAGAACCAGCGTGGGCGCGGGACCACCTCCGGGCGAGTGCAGCACCTCGTTGGAGATGACCCGATTCATGGACGGAGAGAACACGTTCAGCACCGCGCGCGTTGCCGACACCTGGTGGATTCCGACGGCCCCGACTGCCGCATCGGCCGATCCGGTAGTGCCCGGCAGCGCCTGCGCCGCGTTTCCGGCCAACACTATCGACGCCAGTACGGCCGCCGTCACCACCGCGGTGGATCGCGTCAGCTTCTTTCTCATCTGTCCCACAGGCAACATCAGCACCATACGAGGGTTGCACGAATTCCGCTTTCGACCGCTAACGATCCGATTACAAAACCGCCCGGTCCGTTCGCTGTTTCCCGGTATCTCTACGAACCTGCGGTACGAATTCGAGTGGCGCGCAGCGTCAGATGATGCCGCTCGGCCACCGAGGACGCCGACTCGGCCGCACGCACGAACAGCTCGGCCGCCAACCGGAGATCGCCGGCCTTCTCGTGCAGATGCGCAGCCACCGCGTGGTACCGCGGTACTGCGGAATCGACGGCGGCGAGCGCCGCGAGTCCGGCGGCCGGGCCGTCCGCTTCCCCCACCGCGACAGCTCTGTTGAGCCGTACTACCGGACTGTCGGTGATCGCGAGCAACTCGTCGTACCACTCGACGATCTGTACCCAGTCCGTGTCCTCGACCCGTTGCGCATCGGCATGCAGGGCGGCAATGGCGGCTTGTATCTGGAACTCGCCCAGCCGATCCCGAGCGAGCGCCGCCTGCAGAATTCGAATTCCCTCGGCTATCGAGACGGTGTCCCAGCTCGACCGATCCTGCTCGGCCAAGGGAATCAGCCGGCCGTCGGATCCGGTTCTCGCAGCGCGCCGGGCGTGGTGCAACACCATCAACGCCAACAGTCCAGCGGTCTCCGCGTCGTCGGACAGGGTCGCGAGCTGCCTCGTCAACCTGATCGCCTCGGCCGCGAGATCGACGTCGCCGGTATACCCCTCGTTGAACACCAGGTACAGCACCCGCCGAACCGTCGAGAGGTCACCCGGAGCGTCGAAACGGACGTCACGCACCGCCCGTTTGGCTCGGCTGATGCGCTGGGCCATGGTTTTCTCCGGCACCAGATACGCCTGCGCGATCTGCCGCGTCGTCAGACCCCCGACGGCACGCAACGTCAGCGCTACCGCTGCTGCGGGTGTCAGCACCGGGTGCGCGCAGAGGAAGAACAACTGCAGTGTGTCGTCGACGCCGTGGACACTGCCCGGTTCCGGCTCGGCCGCAACCCGGTTCTCTCGATCCCGTCGAGCCTTCTCCGATCGCTGGGAGTCGAGAAATTTGCGCCACGCCACGGTGACGAGCCACCCCTTCGGGTCGGACGGCGCGTCACCCGCCTCTGCCGACGCTCCCCACACCGAGGCCGCCTGCACCAACGCCTCCTGGACGGCGTCCTCGGCCGCCGCGAAATCTGCTCCGCGGTGGACGAGAACGCCGATCACGGACGGGGTCAGCATCCGCAGCAGGTAAGGATCCACCAGTGCCGTCACTCGTCGATCGTGGCGGGGGCCTCCATGAACGGACGCAGCTCGAGCCATTCGCCGATCGGCTCACCACCGGCACCGGGTGCTGCCGAGAGCTGCCCGGCGAGTTCGAGTGCGCGGTCGTAGGACTCGACGTCGATGACCATCCAACCTGCGATCAAGTCCTTGGTCTCCGCGAACGGACCGTCGGTGACCGGGGGCTTTCCGGCCCCGTCCGACCGCACCCATGTTCCCTCGGGGGCCAGGGCCTGCGCGTCGACGAACTCGCCCGTCTTCTCGAGCTCGGCGGCGAAGTCTTGCATGAACTGGATATGGTCGTGCACTTCGGCCGGAGTCCACCGGTCCATCGGAATCCAGCCGGCAGGCTCGGGGGCCCCGCGGTAATGCTTGAGCATGAGGTACTTGGCCATGATGTCTCCTAGCGTCGGATGCAGTCATTCTTTCTGCATTCGCCCCTGGGACGGAGCCGGTCGGCCGATTTCTACACACTCGACCGAGAAACTTCACCGCATCGTGCGTCCGACCGAGCCGAGCATCTGGGTTGCCTCGACCACGCGTGCTGCCATGGCCGACTCGGCCGGCTTGCCCCACGATCGGGGGTCGTAGGCCTTCTTGTTGCCGTACTCGCCGTCGATCTTGAGAACCTGGTCGTACTTGCCGATCATGTGGCCGGCGATGGACCGTGTGAACGCGTACTGGGTGTCGGTGTCGATGTTCATCTTGATCACCCCGCTGGCCACTGCCGACGCGATATCGGCGGCACTCGAGCCCGATCCACCGTGGAAGACGAGATCGAACGGCTTGTCCTTTCCGGTTTCGGCACCGACGACCGACTGGATCTCGTCGAGAATCTCGGGACGTAGATGTACCGAGTCCGGGTTGTAGACACCGTGGACATTGCCGAAGGTCAGCGCCGTCATGTAGCGACCACGCTCGCCTGCACCGAGCGCGGCGATCGTGGCGCGGGCGTCGTCGACGGTGGAGTACAGCTGCTCGTTGATCTCGTGAGACACCCCGTCTTCTTCCCCGCCGATCACTCCCACCTCGATCTCGAGAATGGTGTCGGCCTGGACCGACAGATCGAGCAGTTCCCGTGCGATACGCAGGTTTTCGTCGAGCGGCACAGCGGAGCCGTCCCACATGTGTGATTGGTACAGCGGTGCCAGGCCGCGCGAGCGTCGTTCGATCGCGTCGGCCAGCAGTGGGCGCACCCAATCGTCGAGGTTCTCTGCGGGGCAGTGATCGGTGTGCAGGGCCACCGAGATCGAATAGTGTTGCGCCACTTCGTGGGCGTACTGCGCGAGCGCCTTGGAGCCGGCGAAGCGGTTCTGCACGGCATTGCCGGACAGGTACAGCGCGGTGCCGACCGACACCTGGATGATGCCGTCGCTCTCGGCTTCGGCGAATCCCTGCAGCGCCGCGTTGAGGGTCTGTGAGCTGGTGACGTTGATCGACGGGTACGCGAACCCGCCCTCCTTCGCGCGGTCCAACATGGCGACGTACTGTTCCGGACTGGCAATCGGCATGGGCTGTTCTCTCTTTCGGGTGCGGTTGGTCTTCAGCGTGTTGCTGCAGCGCAGCCGCACGAATTGCGGTGGGTGAACGTAGTCGGTACCGAAATGGACCGCGGCGCGTCGTCACGGCCTTCGATTCGACCGATCAACAGGTCGGCGGCGGTTCTGCCGATGGTCTGCACGTCCTGCGCGGCGGCCGTCAGGCGCGGCTCGAACAGATCGGACCACTCGAAATCGTCGTAGCACACGAACGCCAGGTCGTCGGGGATCGACAAACCAAGGCCGCGAACTGCTTTGAGGGAACCGATGGTCATCGAGTTGTTCATCGACACCAATGCCGAAGGCCGGTCCGCGCCCGTCAGCAGTCGACGTACCTGCGTCTCGGCCACCTCGACGTTGGACCTGCCTTCGAGAATCAACCGAGGGTCGACATCGATTCCCCGGTCGGCGAGCGCCCTGGCATAACCTGCGAAACGCTCTGTGGTGGAGGAGATTCCGTCGATTCCGCGGACGATCGCAATTCGCTCGTGACCGGCGTCGAGCAGATGGGCCGTCAGCTCGTACGCGGATTGCTCGTTCTCCGGGCCCACCTGATCGCACGAGATATCCAGCATACGGTCGATCAGCACGAGAGGTGTTCCGCTGCGCATGATCTCGGGAATCGTCGACTCCTCCGAGCCGGCCGCAGGCGCAAGGATCATGCCGTCGACCTGACGGTCCAGCAGAGAATCGGTGACGCGCCGCTCCGACGTCGGCTCGTCGTGCGAGTCACCGAGAATCAGCACGTAGCCGGCCTCCGACAACCGCTGCTCGACGGCATAGACGAGGCTGCCGAAATACGGATTGGTCAGCGCCGCGATCGACAGCCCCACCGTGTGGGTTCGACCGGCCGCGAGAGAACGCGCCACGACGTTGCGCCGGTATCCGATCTCGACGATGGCAGCGTCGACGCGTTGCCGGGTGGCCGGGTTGACCTTACGAGTTCCGTTGAGCACGTGCGACACCGTCGATACCGACACTCCGGCGATCCGAGCGACGTCGTCCATGGTGGGCATGTCAGTCGTCTCCGTGGGTATCGGACGCGGGCGGTCTCATGTCAATCGCAGGATTCGATCGGCGCGCTGGGCGGTCGAACCGATGAGCTCGGCGTTGCGTTCGTCCGAACCCAATGCCCAGAACTGCGCTTCCTCGGGCGATTTCCCGTACGCCTCGTGCCGCGCGACGAGACGCTCGTGCCGAACGGCCGTGTGCGGAGCCAGGAACCACACCTCGTCGATCATCGCCCGTGCAGCAGGCCATGCGTCGGATTGCATCAGCAGGTAGTTGCCCTCGGTGATCACCAGCGGAACGTCCGACGGGACCGGTACGGCGGACCCGATCGATTCCTCGATCTCTCGCCTGAACTTCGGTGCGTACACCAGCGGATCGCCGGGGCGTTGATCGTGAATCGCGGCGACGAGACGCGCATAGCCGCCGTCGTCGAAGGTATCGTGTGCGCCCTTGCGATCGAGCCGGCCCAGTTCGATCAACACCTCGTTGGCCAGGTGGAATCCGTCCATCGGAACCAGCACCGAAAGCTCGGGGCCCAGTGCATCCACCAACTGCTGTGCCACGGTGGACTTTCCGGCACCCGGTGCACCGGTCAGGCCGAGTATGTGCCGCTCTCCCGGCACGGCGAGCCGCCCGGCCAGCTCCACGAGTTCGTCGAGGGATGCTTCCTGCACCTGTCGGTCATTGCTCACTGTTGTCGCTTTCGAGTACGTGGGTGGGAAGTTCGCGTAGCCACGCTCTGGGGCCGATGACCGAACAGCGCAGCGCCGCAACGCGAGCCGACCGTCGGATACGTTCCTGCACGGAGCCGAACTGCGTCGAGTAGTACGCGTACGCGCCGTGGAAGACATCGCCGGCTCCCAGTGTATCGACCACGGTGACCGCCTCGACGGCCACGGAGCCGGAGTTGCCCTCGGACCAGAATTCGACGGGCTCTCCGCCGTGGGTGGTGACGACCGTGCGTACGCCCGAGCGCACCAACGTCGCTGCGGTGGCAGCTGTGTCCGACGCTCCGGGCGTGCGAAAGTCCGCCGAGCACACCATGTCCGTGACGAACGGAATCAGCTCGCTCATCACGGGTTTCCAGCGTCCGGCGTCGACGACCGACGTGGTATCCCGCGCCGCCGCATGTTCCACGGCGGCGCGGGCGATCAGGGGGTGGTGGCCGTCGACGAGTACGACGTCAGCACCGGCGAGCACGGCATCGAGATCGTTCGGCGGCGCGGCGTCGGAGTGCACGGCGTCGGCCGAGACGACCGACCGGTCTCCCGTCGACTCGATCACCGTCACGGCCGAGACGGGTACAGCTCTCACGGTGCCCGCGATCGAATCGATCACGTGCACATCGCATTCCGCAAGTTCTGCCTTGATCAAGGCAGCCACCGGTTCGTCCCCGAGCGCAGTGACGAGAACGGCCGTACCACCCAGTGCGGCGAACGTAACGGCGGCGTTGGCGGCAGGACCGCCGGCCGCAACGAACTGCGCGTTCGACGTGATCTTCTGGTTCGACGCCGGCGGCGACGACACTCGATGAATCACATCGAGTGTCGCCAGCCCGACGAAAACGCCGACCGGGCGAGACGCATCAGAGGCCGGCGCGTTCCTCATCGGTCGGCTCCTCCGCGCCGGTCATGAGCGCAACGACCTCGGACATGGTGCGCTTCTTCGGATCCACGACGCCTGCGCGTTTGCCGAGGCGGTGGATGTGGATGCGGTCGGCGACCTCGAACACGTGCGGCATGTCGTGGCTGATGAGCACCACGGGTATCCCACGGTCGCGAATCGTTCGGATCAGGTCGATCACCATGCCCGATTCCCGCACGCCCAGAGCTGCGGTCGGCTCGTCCATGATGATCACCCCGCGGCCGAATGCCGCTGCTCGCGCCACTGCGACGCCCTGACGCTGCCCACCGGACAACGTCTCGACGGCCTGGTTGACCGACTTGATGCCGATCTTGAGGTCCTGCAGATGCTTCGACGACTCGTCGCGCATTCTCGGCATGTCCAATCGCCGAAAGATGCTGCCGCTGATGCCCTTGCGCTTGATCTCGCGTCCGAGGTAGACGTTCGAGGCGATGTCGAGCGCGGGAATGACGGCCAGGTCCTGATAGACCGTCTCGATCCCGGCCGCCCGCGCGTCGCGGGTGTTCTTGAACGACACCGGCGAGCCGTTCATCAGAATCTCACCCGAGTCCGGTATGACTGCACCGGCCAAAGCCTTGATGAGACTGGACTTTCCGGCACCGTTGTCGCCGATCACTGCCAGTACCTCACCGGCGCGCAACTCGAAATCGGCTCCGTTGATGGCCGTCACGCTGCCGTAGGTCTTAACCAGACCACGTGCTTCCAGAGCGAGGGGGGCAGTCACTGTGACCTCCTGCGTGCGAATTGATCGACGGCCACCGCGACGATGACGAGAATGCCGGTCGCGACGTTCTGGTACAGGCTGTCGACGCCGGCCTGGGTGAGCCCGTTGCGCAGCACCCCGACAATCAGAGTTCCGATGAGAGTTCCGATGACGGTGCCGCGGCCACCGAACAGGCTGGTTCCACCGATGACGACCGCGGTGATCGTTTCGAGGTTGGCGTTCTGATAGGCGTTCGGGTCGGCATTGGGGATTCGACCGAGCGCTGCCCATGCCGCGATGGCGGCGATGACACCGGTGACGATGTAGACCGAGAACAGCACGCGACCGGACTTGATGCCGGAGCGGTCCGAGGCCTGCGGGCTACCACCCACCGCGTATATGTGCCTGCCCCAGGATGTTTGGGACAATGCGTACCACATCACGGCGTACACCAGCAGCATCACCACCACGCCGTACGTGGTGGAGAAGCTACCGATCTTGAACGACGTCCCCAGCAGTGTCAGCGGCCCGCTCGGCACCTGGTAGGTCTCGGAGCCGGCCAGCAACCTGGTGGCTGCCTGGATCGCGGTGAACGTGCCGAGTGTGACGATGAACGGCGGCAGTCGCAGCATCGTCACCAACCCGCCGTTGATTGCGCCGAACGCCACGCACACGGCCAGTGTCGAGCCGAGCGCCACCACCGGGCCGTTGGCACCAGCGGTCTGCGCCATGACGATGGTGCCCATCACGGCCACCGCGCCGATCGACAGATCGATACCGGAGGTGAGGATGATGAGCGTCTGGCCGACGGCCAGAATGCCGACCACCACGGACTGCTGCAGAATCAGAGAAACGTTCTGCGGGTTGAGAAACGAGCTCGAAATCGAGCTGAACACGATGATGGCGATGACGAGCGCGGCCATGGGCCCGAGCAGCGGTTCACGCAGGATGGTTCCCACGTTGAACCGGCTCGGAGCCTTGGGAGGCGCGGCGGTATCGGTGCTCACGAATCAGTTCCTGGTCCTCGACGGATTTCTGCGATCAGCCCCAGCAATTCGCTTCGCCCCATGCGGTGTCCTGGGATTGGATTCCGGCAACAGGCTTGTCGGTGACCAGCTGTGAACCGGTGTCGTTGAAGCCACTGGGCTTGGTGCCGTCCTGGGCGAACTTGACCACAGCGTCGACGCCCTGCTCGGCCATCTTCGCCGGGAACTGCAGCACCGTCGCACCGATGATGCCGGACTTGACGTTCGCGATACCGGTGCAGCTACCGTCGATCGAGCCGATGGTGATCTGATCGGCGCGGCCTGCGGACTGAATCGCCTGGTAGGCACCCGCCGCGGCGGGCTCGTTGATCGTGTAGAGCGCATTGACACCCGGAGCGCGCTGCAGCAGGTTCTCCATGGCCGTCTGCGCCTTGGTCTGGTCGCCGTTGGTGTTCTCCTGGCCGACGATCTCGGGAGAGCTGTCGGTCAGGCCCATTCCTTCGAGGAAGCCGTCGTGACGGAACGTGTCGACGGTGCCGCCCGCGGTGCCGTCGAGCATGATGACCTGGGGTGCAGTGGTTCCCAACGTGCCCTTGACCCATTCGCCCTGGCTGACGCCTGCCGCCTTGTTGTCGGTGGCGAACGTCGCGTCCACCGCGTCCTCGGGGTCGGTGGCCGTATCGAGGGCGATGACGACGACGCCTGCGTCGCGTGCCTTCTTGATCGCGTCGAGGACTCCGGTGGAGGAGTTCGGGGTGATCAGAATGCCTTTGACACCCTGGCCGACCAAGTTCTCGATCGCCGCGACCTGACCCTCGTTGTCACCGTCGAATGCACCTGCGAGAGCGACCAATTCGGCTCCACTGGAGTCCGCCTTGGCCTGAGCTGCCTCACGAAGCTTCACGAAGTACGGATTGGAATCCGTCTTGGTGATGAGTCCGACCTTGACGCTGTCCGAATCCGAACCGCTGCATGCGGTCAGTCCGAGCACGAGGGAACCGGCCATCAACGCGGTTCCGATCGTCAGCGTGGTCTTCCGACGGTGATTGAACATCTGGACTCCCTTGTCCTCGCTACGCAGGTCGCGTCGCTCGATTGCAGGAGCGTACTATCAATACAAGCGCTTGCGCATGCGCTTTCGCGAAATAGTTCCGAAAACTTTTCCGACCGGCCGGCGTCAGCTCGTCATCACGCCGCTCAGCCCCAGTTCCCGCAAACGCGCGCGCGTTTGCCATCCGCGCGCGGAATAGTGCCCGATCGCCCCGCTATTCCGCGCGCACCCAACGAATGCGCGCGCGTTTGCCCACGCCGATCGGTCTCCGCCCCGGTCTCCGCCGCCCCGGTCTCCGCCGCCCCGGCCCTGCGCCGCCCCGGTCCTCGCAAACGCACGCGCGTTTGCCATCCGCGCGCGAAATAGTGCCCGATCGCCCCGCTATTCCGCGCGCATCCAACGAATGCGCGCGCATTTGCGGAGCCGATCAGTCCCCGCTCCGGCCCCGCCGCCCCGGTCCTCGCAAACGCGCGCGCGTGCGGAGCCGATCAGTCGCCTCGCGTGCTCGACGAGTCCTCGTCCACCACCGAATTCGGCTCGTCGTACGTGACGGTGATGTCTTGGAATCCTTTGTTACGCTGCGCTTCTGCTTGGCCGGTGTAGGAGTTCTTGTCGCCCTCGGTGAGTTCGACGTTGTCGGTGAACGGCGTCAGCAGAGCCCGGGGATGCAGGTGGTCTACGCGTACGGCGTTGATCTCGATGCACAGCACGATCAGCACCGACGCGACGTACAGGAAACCGAGCAGACCGAGGACGATGGCGAAGATGCCGTTGCTTGCACTCGCGTTGCCCACGACGTAGCGGATGTAGATGCCGCCGAACGACTGCAGCGCCTGCCAGACGACCGCCGCGATCGCTGCGCCGGGGAGCACGTCTCGCACGCTCAGGTCCCGCGCGGTGCCGATTCGGAAGGCCGCGGTGAAGACGGCCGCGTTGACCACCACCGCTCCGACGAGTGCGAGCGCACCACCGGCGAACCCGAACACGCCCGAGGACGCGACGCCGTTCAGCACCGTCAGTCCGATGATCGCGGTGCCGACTGTGCTGAGCAGCAACAATCCGCGCAGCCGACCCTTGATGGGGTCCGGTTGCTCGTTGCGCGGCACCGACCACGCGGTGTTCATCGCGTACTGCACGGCCAGCGACACTCCGAGTCCGCCGTACAGCGACCCGACGACGCCGATCACGATGGCCGTGGTTCCGCCACTGAGGCGGTCCGGTTGACCGAGCTGGTCACCGATGACCGGGATCTGACTCATCGCCGAGTCGATGATGCGGGTCTGCAGCTCCGGGTCTCCGGCCAGCACGATTCCCAGCAGCGTGGTGAACAGCAGCAGAAGGGGAAACAGCGACAGGAACGAGTAGTAGGCGATCAATGCCGCGAGGTAGCCGCCCCGGTCGTCCATGAATTTGTAGAGCACCGCCAGCGGGAAACCTGCCGAGGGGTGCCTGCGCTGGAAGTTGTCCACCTTCGCGACCATCATCGGTCGAATGTAGCCAGCGACGAGCCTGCGGAAACGTCGACGCTCCGGCTTTCGGTGTGACCCAGCTCTCACGATCTGGACGTGCGCTTCGTCGGTCGAGCTCCGACCAACCCTTCGAGAACAACCCGAACCGAGAAAGGAACTCGCCATGAGCTTTATCGACAAGGCCAAGAACGCAGCAGAGGACGCCATCGGCAAGGCGAAGGAAGTTGTCGGCGACGCAACCGACAACAAGGACCTCGAGGCCGAGGGCAAGAAGGATCAGGGTTCGGCCGGCGTCAAGAAGGTCGGCGAGAACATCAAGGACACCTTCAAGTAACCAGCAGCCCCGGAAGGGTCGTCGATCGAATGATCGGCGGCCCTTCGTGCATCCCGCGATGATGCGCCGCGATACTCACCGGACCACCGCATCGCGAACCGTATAAAATCCATTGATCCGGCCTCGAGGTCGGGACAGGGCGTCCAGAAGCAGGCGCACGATCGAGGATCTCGCCGACGCGACGACGTCGACGGTCCACCGCGCGAGAGGATCGTGTGAATGACTGATTCACCGGCCGAGCAAGACACGTCTCGAACGTCCGAAGCACTGTCGCTCGCGCAGTTCGCTCGATCGCTGCGCGACACTCATCGGTCGATGCCGCAGACGTTGAGTGAGATTCTCCGAATGGCGATTCGGCTCATTCCGGGCGCAACCACCGGATGCATCACCACGGTGAACAAGGGTGAGCGCACAGTCGTCGCATCGACGGACCCGATCGCCGAGAAGCTGTGTCGGTTGCAGTACGAACTCGACGAAGGTCCGATTCCCACCGAGGTCCGGCACCTCGACGTCGTCGTGTCCTACGATCTGGCAACCGAACCGCGATGGCCGCAGTTCGCTGCGATGGCCATCGAGGCTGGTTTCAAGTCGCTCTCGGCCTTTCAGCTCTACAGCAACGCCGATGACCTCGGGGCCCTGGTGTTGTACAGCGACGTCACCGGAGCGTTCGACGCCGATGCGGTAGCGATCGGCGAGGCCTTGTCTGCGCATGCTGCCATCGCAATGCTCAGTGCCCGCGACACCGAGCAATTCCGGACCGGCTTGGCCAGCCGGGACATCATCGGCCAGGCAAAAGGCATGATCATGGAACGCTACGACCTCGACGCAGTACAGGCATTCGACCTACTGGCGAAACTATCGCAGCAACAGAATCTGCCGCTGCACACCGTTGCCCGCAACCTGGTCGACGCCGACCACCCCACGAACTCGACGTTCTGACCCTTCCGCGGTCACAGCCCTGGCTCCGGCTGGCAGTGCGGACACCACCATGTTCGGCGTCGATCGGGATCGTTCGGCACGTCGGCCTCGACACGAATGACGGTCGCGCACCGCAGACACGGTTTACCGGCCCGACCGGCAACCCAGTGAGTCCGGCCGCGACGAGTGTCGCCGGTGGTGACCTGCATGGCCCCGGGGGTGCTCGCCGAATGCCGCATCGCCCGCTCGAGCAGAGTCACCAGTTTCTCCGCGTCGACGCCTGCCGACGGAGCCCAGGGCCACAGTCCACGCAGAAAACACAGCTCGTTCGCCCATAGATTTCCGGGCCCCGCGATGACCCGCTGATCCAGGAGGGTAGAGACGATCGGCCGAGAACCCTGCGCGAGGATGTTCGATGCCGCACGATCGGTGTCGAACTCGGCATGCAATGGGTCCGGTCCCAGATGCGCGACCAGCGCATTCATCGAGGCCGTGTACCCGTAGTCGACGACCGGCAACAGGATTCCGTATGCGGTCGGCCCGTCCACCGCGGCCAGCCGCACGCGGACGTCGGGCTGCACCCGCCGCGGTATCGAGCGGCCGGCTCGCACCACCGTCCACGATCCCGTCATGCGGAGGTGGGTGTGCAGCGTGGTGTCGTCGTCGAAATCGGTGAACAGATGCTTGCCGTGCGTCCGGTGCGCGACGACGGTTCGCCCGGCGAGATTCTCGACGGCGTGTGCGGGCACGTTCAGTCGCCCTGCCCGTAGCGTGACGCCGTCCAGCGCTCGCCGCAATCGCGCGGCGAGCGCATGGACGGTGTCACCTTCGGGCATGGTCTCCGAGTATCCCGAGGGCGGCAGAAACAATCGGACCGACCGGCGAGAGCGCGTCGTCCTCCTCGCGTCAGTGCGCGGGCCGCCTGACGTATCCGACCATGAAGTCGACCGCCAGGAAGGCGACCAGGCTGAGCCCCAACAAGGGCAGGAACCAGCCGACGGCCACGGCAGTGGCGAGGAGCACCGCAGAGATCGGCGAGATGCGGCGCAGTCCCCCACGCAGAGGCGGCCGGCCTGCGGTGAGTCCAGCGCTCTTCGTGGGTCGACGCTTCCACCACATCATGTAGCCGCGCACGATGACCGATGCCAAGGCGAGCGAAAGCCCAACCAGGGCAATCTGATTGGCCACGCCGAACAGGGTCCCCATGTGCAACTGAATTCCCCAGGCCGCCAGCTTGGCTGCCACCGGCCAATCGGCGAAGTATTGGGTGTCGATCACCGCGCCGGTGCTGCCGTCGATCGAGATCGAGTTGTTCGACATCACCCAGGGCTGACGGGTTTCGGCGACGACGAACGCCACGTCGTCCGACGTCGGGATCGATGCCTCCACCGCTCCGTCGATGCCGTTCGCTGCGGCAGTGTCGAGCACCGAATCGATGCGGCCGACGTTGCTGTCTGTCGCCGACGCATCGGCCGACATGTCCATCGAATGCCCACCGTGGCCCGAGTGATCCCCCGAGTGATCCCCCATGGTCGCCGCGTCGGAAGAACCGATGGTCGTGGCGACGGCAGGGGTCGTCCAGCTCAATGCCGCACGGAGGTCGGTGACGTTGGCGCCCGCGTAGGTGGACCACGTGAGTCCGGTGGCGGAGAGGAAGATCAGACCTACGGCAATCCAGATACCGGCTACGCCATGCCAGTTCAAGGACCGGTTGCGGCCCTTCGATTCACGATCGAAGGTGAGCAGTGTCGCCCGGTCTCGGTTGCGTCGGTAGCGATCGATCCACAGGTACAGGCCGCCGAGCGCGATCACCCACAACCAGGATGCGGCCAGTTCGCTGTAGATCCGGCCCGGTTCACCGAGGTGCAGGTGTCGGTGCAATTCCGAGATCCACGTTCTGACCGGCAAGGCGCTCGAGGAGCCGTAGACGGCAAGTTCACCCACCGGTGACGCCGTGGCGGGATCGACGAAGACGGCCAGTCGTCGCGATTCGCCGAGGGTCGGGTCGGTGAACAGCACTCGGGTGGTGTCGCCGACTTCGGCGGCGGGTCGCACGGCCGACACGGTCAGATCCGGCCTCTCGGCCTGAGCGGCTCGGATCTGTTGGGCGACCGGGACAGCCGGTCCGGTGGAGTCGACGTGCAGATAGTCGCGGTAGACGAGTTGTTCGATGGTCGGGGCGACGGCGTAGAGGCCGCCGCTGACGGTGGCGATCAGGATGAACGGTGCGATAAGTATGCCCGCGTAGAAGTGCAGACGAAGAATCA
This sequence comes from Rhodococcus sp. NKCM2511, assembly GCF_014905595.1. Lineage (NCBI taxonomy): Bacteria > Bacillati > Actinomycetota > Actinomycetes > Mycobacteriales > Nocardiaceae > Rhodococcus > Rhodococcus sp. NKCM2511. Next base: position 1,945,672 of record NZ_BNHJ02000001.1, read on the forward strand.
GCGGACGCCAGCTGCGCGGGCCGGCCGGACGGGTGGGCGGGGAAGGATCGGCGACGCGTTCCTTTTCCGGTGTGGACATGAGAGCTCGTTTCGTGAAGGCAGGGGTGGGCGCGCGCCGTGGGCACGGGTCGACTCGATGTCGAGCGAAACGTGCTGTGCGCATGAAGAAATTGCCGCAGCTCTGCTCGCCCCCGCGGTGCAGGAGCGGTCGTGGTGGGAGGCTGCGGTCAGTACGACGCGGCAGGCGGTCCGCGGTTCCCGGAGCCCGAGAGATCGAGGAGCCGGTGGACGCCGGGTGTGCGATACAGCGGAAGCGGGGCGGCACTCGGCGAGCCGTCGACGACGAGAATTGCCAGTATCGGGAGTATTCGACGAACAACGGTGGCTGCGTGCGAGATCCCGCGCTCGGCCCCGTGCACGATCACCGCGCCGACGACGATCGCGATCGCGTGGGCCGCAAGCATCTGCTGTGTCAGCACCGAACCGTGGTGATCGCCGTCGACGATCGTCAGCAGCACGTGTCCGATCGTCTGCGCAGCGGCCAGCGTCGCCATCAGCTGCAGGCGAGGCGCGATGACGATCGGCACGGCGGCGGCAGCGTAACCGAGTCCAGCGCACACCAGAGCCAACAGGACGATCGCGGCGTCGGAGGGAAACATACCGCCGCCGACCGCGTGCGCGGTGGCGGTGATCGTTGCCGTCAGAGCGCCGACGGCAGACCCGCGCAGGGCTGCGGATCCGTCCGGGGTCGCGGGCACGAACAGCAGACTACTACCCGTTTCGGCAGAGGCACTGGCGTCTCGCCTATGTCGCATGGTTTGTGCGCGAAAACCGATCCAGCGGTCTTTTCCAGGTCCGTTATGGTGATCGCGAGTATCACGCCACGTTCAGAGAGGATCGCCGTGCCGGACAGTTCGGATGTGGCTCAGGCCCGTGTGTTCGCCCACATGCTCGCGGCCGAAATTGCGTCGACATCGAGCCGAATCGAAGTCTCCGAGAACTACGCTCACAAGGCCTTCCGGGTGGGCGACCCCCGCAGCGCGAAGTGGCACACCGACGAGGCCCGCGCTCAGAAGCAGGCGCTGTACGAATTGCACCGCCAACTGGACGCACTGCACAGCCGCTTCCAGATCTCGAAGGGTGAACCCGAACCCGTGTGCTGACGTCCGGCTCGGTGTGTGAGGGCGCCTGGTCCGGGGTACCGCGACAAGATGGTTTTCGACAAGACAGACAACGGCTCGGGGGCCGAAAGCGAAGGACAACGAACGATCACGATCGGGTTGGTGGCCGACGAGGGATTCGCGTCGACGATAGCGGCTGCCATCGAACAGGAACTTCCGCCCACCATCACGATCGACGGAACCGATGCCCGACTGGACACGGCCCGGCCCGCAGTCACATTGCCTCCCACCGAGGCAGGTTCTGCGCCGTTGGGTCAGTGGCTGGAGGCCATTCAGGCCACCAACACATTCGACCTGGTGCTCTGCATCTCCGAGGTTCCGCGACGCGTCGGGGCCAGCCCCGTCGTCGCCGAATTGCGTGACGGTTCGACCGGTGCGTTGTACGTACCCTCGTTCGGCACCATAGGAGTACGGCGTCGCGCTGTGGCGGTGGCCATCGCCATCGTGCACGATCTCCTCCGCAGCGATACTGCCTCGCGGCCACACCTGCGACGGTCGATGTCCAAGTGGGCTCCGGGCCCCGACCCCGACGGTGGCGGCGAGCGAATCCTGCTCACTCCCGGCATGTTCGGCCGAACACGCATGATCATGGGCATGATTCGCTGCAATCGGCCGTGGCGTCTCGTCCCCGCACTGTCGAGCGTGCTCGCGGCCGCGAGCGCCGCATCGGCGTTCGGTGTGTTCTACGCGAGCATCTGGCAGATGGCGGCCTCGATGACACCTGCCCGGCTCACACTGATCGGCGTCGCCGCCATCGTGGCCATCACGGTGTGGCTGATCTTTCCGCACGGCCTCTGGGAGCACCGACGGTTCCGCTCCTCGACCACCGATCGCTGGATATACAACTCTGCCACTCTCGGCACCGTCGTGGCCGGCGTGCTGTGTATGTATGCCGTTCTGTTCGCGGTCGTGTTGCTCTCTGCTGCCGTGGTGATCTCGCCCGAGTTTCTCACCGCTCAGATCGGGCGAGAAGCTAACACGGCGGACTACCTGTCACTGGCCTGGTTGGCGGCGTCGTTGGGCACGGTCGCCGGAGCAGTGGGCTCGTCGGTGTCCGATCGCAGCGACATCCTCAACGCTACGTACGGCCACCGAGAAATGCTCCGGCGCCAGCACAGCGCAGAACGGTCCCGCACCGACGACGCCGGTACGGCTCAGCCCGCGGCTCGGTCCCAGGCCCAATGACCCAGGGCCGCGACGGCGGCGGTCAGCGCGGCACCGAGCAACACGGGTATCGCGATATCCACCCGAAGTAGCAGCGCACCGATGACGGCCCCCACGAACAGCACGAGGATCGCCCAGAGCCTCCGGTTGAACAGCCGACCGGGGCCTTGGCCGACGAACGACTCGCCGGCGAGCGAGGTGATGGTCGACGTGACGACGACGGTCGTCATGTCCTTGACCGCGAGGAAGCGCGCAGCGAGCGCCTGAGCGCCCATGTCGACTGCGATGACACTGGCGATCGCGATACCGAGCGGCGAGTTGCCCTGCACGTCGACCACCAGCAGCGTGACGCCTGCTGCGAGAAGTGCCAGCGTTCCCACTGCGAAGATCGCGGTGACCCGGATGTTCCATCCCGGCGCAGCCGAGCGAAGCGTCACCCCGGCCAGCGCGGCACCGAGCACGAAGGCGAACAGCGCTACCAGCGGGCCGACGATCGGGAGTCCGTCCTCACCTGCCACCCCCATACCGAGGATGACGATGTTGCCGGTCATGTTTCCGGTGAAGATGCGGTCGAGCCCGAGGTAGCCGACGGCGTCGAGCATGCCGGTCACCATCGTCAGCACCATCATCGACCACAATCGGAGATGACCGTTCACGGCCTCGCCGACACGGTGCCTCATGGTCATCGGTGCCGGCCCGTCTCCGGCCACCGTCGTTTCGTCGAGACTCATGCGGTCACCCACACGCCGCCGTCACTGCGCGGGTCCGCGCCGGCACCGAGCGTTCCGTCGGCTGAAACCCTGGCCACCATGGAATGACCTGCGTTACTGTCCAATTCGGTGCCATGCTCGACGGTGAACACCGTCTGCGAGATCTGTTCGATGGCGGAGTCCTCCAACGTCGGCTCGACCAGTACCGAACCGTTGGGTGTGCCGGCTTCCAATCCGCCGACGATGAATCGGGGCGCGGAGACGGTCTGCTGCGGATCGAATCCACGCAGCGCCCGCAGGATCAACTGGGTGTGAATCTGCGACTGCGCTTTGCCTCCCATGGTCGAGTGGGCGGACACCGCTCCGTCCGCCCAGTCCACGATCACCGGAACGAGCGTGTGCGCGGGCCGCTTTCCGGACTCGACGCGATTGGGCGACGCGGCTTCGAGCGTAAAGAACGCAGCTCGGTTGTGCAGCACGAGTCCGGTGTCGGGCTCGAGGATCTGCGCTCCGAACGAGTGAAAGACGGACTGTATCAACGACACTGCGGTGCCATCGTTCGCTACGACGGCGATTCCGACGGTGTCACCGCCCGGACGCGGAGACGCGGTCGAGGTCTGCCGCTCCCCTCCAGCCACCCGGGCTGCTGCCGCGTCGTGAATTGCCGCGAAGCCGGCCGGGGTCAGCTGATCGTGGATATCCACAGTGGCACAGCGTGGGTCGGCGAGGTAGGTATCACGATGCTCGTCGGAGTCGTAGAAGATCTCGGCCAATACCCCGGCGTCGACATCGCCCGCAGACGCGCTCCCGGACAAGGCGGCACCGAGAGATCGAATCAGTGTGTAGCCCTGCGAGTTCGGTGGTGCCGTGGCCACCGAGAATCCGTCGAATTCGCGCACCAGAGGTTCTTCGACGATCGGACGATGACGTTCGAGATCCTCTCTCGATACCGGCACGTCGAGTTTCTTCAGTCCGGCGGCGAATCGGTCGGCCGTGTGACCGCGATAGAACGAATCGAGGCCGTCGGTCGCCAGGTCCGTCAGGGTCCGGGCCAACTCGGGCTGCACGACGAGGTGCCCGACGGGGATCGGCTGACCATCGACGAAGAACTTCGCGCGCAAGCCTGGATCGGTGATCAGTGCGTCACGGTCGAGCTCGATCATCTCGACGAGTCCGGGGCTGGCCGGAAACCCCTCTGTGGCAAGCGAAATTGCTGGTGCCAGTACGTTGCGTAACGGCAGCGAGCCACCGGCGTCCAGCAGAGCCGCCCACCCGGACACTGCACCCGGAACGGACACCGTCAGCGGACCGTTGATCGGCATCGTCTCGATCGTCTCGAACAGTTGGTCCACGGATGCGGCCGAACCGTATGCTCCCGATGCGTTGATACAGGTGGTGCTGCCGTCGCTCGTTCGCAGCAACGCGATGACGTCACCGCCCACACTGCACATGTGCGGGTAGACCACGGTGAGGGCCGCAGCTGCAGCGACCGCTGCATCGACGGCGTTACCACCGGCTTCGACGATCGTGCGGGCAGCGTCAACGGCCGCGGTGTGCGGCGCGGCGATTGCCACGCCGGGTGCCGGTTGCGACTGTTCGGGCATGAATATCTCCTCGAGTGCGGCCGATCCGAAAGCAGGATCGGTCGGGGCATGTTCTGGGTTCGTCCGAAAGTGTTGCGTTGGAGCAGTGTCACGTCATGGAAGTGTCACGTCAGAGCGCTCGTGCGATGAGCGTGCGATAGGCACCGTACAGCACCGCCGCGGCGACGATCGACGCCGCGGCCGTCGCACCGAAGAAGGTCAGTTCGTTTGTTGCAGAGTACTTCTGAGCGAGCAAGCCGGCCAGTGTCGAGCCTCCTGCCATCGTGAGGAAGTACAGCGACGTCATCCCGGCTTTGTGCGATGCGGGTGCCAGCTGTGCAGTGGCCGACAGGACCGACGGCACGACGGCTATCTCGCCGGCACCGAACAGCAACATCGCAACGAGAACCAGCACAACGGAATTCGTCGCCCCTGATGTGCCCGCCATTGCCGCGAACATGGCCATCGCTACCGCCAGCAGGCCGATTCCCACGACGATTTTCGTTCCGGGATTGGGCTGCCGGCTGCCCATCCGCGTCCAGACGACGGCATAGATCGGAGCGATGACAGTGGCGAAGAGACCTTCCAACGTGATCACGGTTGCCGCAGGGATCGTCAACGAGCCGACCGTCAGATCGACGCGGGTGTCCATGTACACCGCCAGGGTGGTGAACAACTGGAACAGCAACGTCCAGAACAGCAAGCTACTGAGGAACACCGGAATGTAGGCGAGCACTCGTCGATGCTCGGTGGCGTCGACTTTCCTCGAGGACAACAGCATTGCGAAGTAGGCGATGCTGGCGATCACGATGATCGCGGTCAGCACGGTTCCCAGATTGTCGAGATTCAGGAGGCCGCTGACGGCCGCGGCAACGATGACCAGGGTGACCGATCCGGCGAGAGCTGCGGCCGCGGCCCGACGCGAGCGTGGCAGCGGATTGGGTACCGTTCGGGTGGCCTCGGGCAGATGCTTGTACCCGACCACGTACTGGGCCAGGCCGATCAGCATGCCCACTGCCGCCGCGCCGAAGGCGATGTGGAAACCGGCCGAGCTCTGCAGGGCACCGGTGAGCAGCGGGCCGAGGAATGCACCGAGCGATATACCCATGTAGTACAGCGAGTATCCCGAGTCGCGTTTGGGATCATCGTTCGCATAGAGCATCCCGACCATCGCGGTGACGTTGACCTTGAGTCCGCCGGTGCCGATGACGATCAACAACAGTCCTGCGCCCATACCCACAGTCGTCGTGACCAGAGCGAGCACCACGTGGCCGAGGATGATGGAGATGGCGGAGTAGAGAACAACTGTTCGCGGCGCGACGAGCCGGTCCGCGACCCACGCTCCGACCATCTGCGCGATATAGACTGCGCCGCCGTAGGATCCGGCGATACCGACTGCCACTCCGACGTCGAGTCCGAGCCCGCCGTCGACGAGCGAGTAGTACAGGTAATACGCGAGGATCACCTGTAGGCCGTAGAAGCTGAATCGCTCCCACAACTCCGTGCCGGCCAGCGTCACGAGCCCACGCGGCTGATCACGGAACGTCGAGCCGATCGAGCCGTGATCTCCGCTCGCGTTCGGCTTGTGGAGTGTTCCGTCCGTTGTCATGCTGGTCCACCTCTGGGGTCCATGGGAATCAGTGGTTCAGAAGAATGAGTGACCGTTGTCACGATGTCTTGATCTAAAACTGGTAGGACCAGACCGTCAAGGTGAAGAGTGGGATATTTACACGTCAACGAATCTTTACTGGGGAAACAGAGTGAATCTGGTATTTTGGTAGGACCAGTTCGTAACCTGCGGGGACGGGGCTTTCCATGACAGCGTGGTCCGAGATAGACGTCGAAGCGGCGTCGGTCCCCGAGCTGCTCAGCGCCAGGATCGCGCAGCTGATCGACAGCGGTCGCGTCGAAGCGGGATCGAAACTACCCAGCGAACGCGCCCTGGTGACGATGCTCGGAGCGTCGCGAATCTCGATCCGCCATGCACTTCAGGACCTCGAATTGCGGGGCTATCTGACGCGTAAACCCCGAGCCGGCCGCATCGTCGCACCACTGGAGATGCGCGCTCTGGCCGAAGGCAGCATCTTCGGAAGCATGAGCAGCGACCAACGCACCGTTCGCGAGGTAATGGATCTACGCACGGTCGTCGAACCACCCATTGCCGAGCGTGCCGCCGTCCGCCACCGCACGTCCGAGTTGCATGCCTTACGCACTCCACTCGAAACGTCCGAGCGAGAGCTCGTGAATCGGCCGCCGTCTCTGCAGGTCATGCAACTCTGCGACGTGCAGTTCCATCTCGCGATCGCCGGCCTTGCCCACAACTCCATGCTCACCAGGCTCGTGACCGAGACCAACGAGTGGATGGCACCGTCGAGGCAGGCAAGTTTTCAGACCGAGCAGCGGATGCAACGCTCCGTCGATGCCCACCGCAGCATCTATCACGCTATTGCAGAACGTGATCCGGTTCGCGCCCGGAAGGCGATGCACGATCACCTTGCCGACGTGCTCGAGGCGATCACACCGCTCGCGCACTGACTTTTACCGCCGATCGCACCAGCCTGTTGTCCGAAACGGTGCGCGTGAATGCGCTCGATTGGCCACTTCGTCGTGTGCGGATCGGGTGGATTCCGGACAGAATCGAGGTGCTATCGGCTCGGGCCGATCGACCGCGAACAAAGGAGCTCGACAGTGCCCACCCTCGACCGTGACGTCGCTATCGTCGGGGCCGGCCCTTCCGGCCTGGCCGCAGCAACCGAGCTCCGCAAAGCAGGATTGTCCGTCGCCGTGCTGGAAGCGCGTGACCGCGTCGGAGGACGTACCTGGACGAAACCCATCGACGGTGCGAGCCTCGAAATCGGCGGTCAGTGGGTCTCACCCGATCAGGAATCTCTCATCGCGCTGATCGGTGAGCTCGGCCTCGAGACGTTCGACCGATACCGCGAGGGCGAGTCCGTCTACATCTCCGCCGCGGGCGAGCGGACCCGTTACTCGGGTGACTCGTTCCCCGTCGACGAGACCACCGAGAAAGAGATGGACCGACTCGTCGCTCTGCTCGACGACTTGGCCGCCCAGGTCGGCCCCGAGGAGCCGTGGGCGCACCCGCTGGCGCGTGAACTGGACACGATCTCGTTCGAGCAGTGGCTGATTCGTGAGTCCGACGATGCCGAGGCACGAGGAAACATCGGCATGTTCATCGCCGGTGGCATGCTCACCAAACCTGCGCACGCGTTCTCGGCTCTGCAAGCAGTCTTGATGGCCGCATCGGCGGGATCGTTCTCGCACTTGGTGGACGAGAACTTCATCCTCGACAAGCGCGTCGTCGGTGGCATGCAGCAGGTGTCGATCCGCATGGCGGCCGCCCTCGGCGACGACGTCATCCTCGACGCGCCGGTGCGAACGGTGCGGTGGAACTCCGACGGCGCAACGGTATTCGCCGACGGTGACATCGAGGTACACGCCAAGCGGGTCGTTCTCGCCGTTCCACCGAACCTGTATTCGCGCATCTCCTACGACCCGCCGCTCCCGCGTCGCCAGCATCAGATGCACCAGCATCAGTCCCTCGGACTGGTGATCAAGGTCCATGCCGTCTACGACACCCCGTTCTGGCGCGAGGACGGGCTGTCGGGAACCGGCTTCGGTGCCTCAGAGATCGTGCAGGAGGTGTACGACAACACCAACTATCAGGACAGCCGCGGAACACTGGTCGGCTTCGTGTCCGACGCCAAGGCAGACGCGATGTTCGAGCTCGACGAGCAGGAGCGCCGCGCGAAGATCCTCGAATCGATCGCACATTACCTGGGGCCCAAGGCAACCGAGCCGGTCGTCTACTACGAGTCGGACTGGGGTTCGGAAGAATGGACCCGTGGTGCGTACGCGGCCAGCTTCGATCTGGGGGGTCTGCACCGCTACGGCAAGGACAGCCGCACTCCCGTCGGCCCGATTCACTTCTCCTGCTCCGACATCGCCGCAGAGGGCTACCAACACGTCGACGGCGCAATCCGCATGGGTCATCGCACCGCCGCGGACATCGTCTCGAGAATCGTTTCCTGACACCCGATCTTCGATCGCACACCGCAGACCCACACCTAGCACCGAGGACACACATGCGCACTGTCACAGAACACAACTCGCCCGCTGCTGCGGCCTCGAACCTCGGGAGGCAGTGATGACGTGGACGATGCCGGCCGAAGGTGTTCGGCACGAACGGACCTGGATGGCCTATCCGTGCGAGGGGTATTCGCTCGGTGACACGCCCGAGGAGCACCACGAGGCTCGCACCACGTGGGCCGAGGTCGCGCAGGCGGTCGCTCGATTCGAGCCGGTCACCGTGGTCGTCGACCCCGCCGAAAGTGCCGTCGCACGCACCTACCTCTCGTCCGAGAGCACATTCCCCATCGACATCCTCGAGGCACCGTTGAACGACGCCTGGATGCGCGACATCGGGCCCACGTTCGTGCTGTCCGAGGACGGCCGTGTCGGCGGCGTCGACTGGGTGTTCAACGGCTGGGGCGCGCAGGACTGGGCGCGCTGGGACAAGGACTCGAAGATCGGCGCGCTCGTCGTCGAGAAGTCCGGTGCCGAGATGATCGATTCACCGATCGTCAACGAGGGCGGTGGTATTCAGGTGGACGGACTGGGAACGGTTCTCGTCACCGAGACGGTACAACTCGATCCCGGTCGCAATCCCACGCTGTCGAAGGCCGATGTCGAGGCCGAACTTGCCCGCACGATCGGCGCCACCACGGTGATCTGGCTTCCTCGTGGACTCACCCGTGACGCGGACGAGTTCGGAACCCGAGGCCACGTCGACATCGTCGCTGCCATCCCCTCGCCCGGCGTCGTTCTGGTGCACGACCAACGCAATCCCGAACACCCCGATCACGACATCAGCAAGGCCGTGTTCGAGATCTTCGAGAACAGCACGGACGCACGCGGTGAGAAGTGGACCATCGTGAAAGTCCCGGCACCGGAGATTCTCCGCGACGAGGAGGGCTTCGTCGATTACAGCTACATCAACCACTACGTCGTCAACGACGGTGTGATCGCCTGCAGCTACAGCGATCCCGCGGACGAAGAGGCTGCTGCCATTCTGTCGGCGGCATACCCGGGCCGCACCGTCGTCACCGTCGACGCTCGGCCACTCTTCGCCCGCGGGGGCGGAATTCACTGCATCACACAGAACCAGCCACAGGCTCAGACGGACTGAGTGGACGCGGGAGCAGGTATCGAATACTGCTCCCGCAACTCGTTCTTGCGGATCTTGCCCGTCGGATTGCGTGGGATCTCGTCGACGAGGATGTATCGCTTGGGGATCTTGTACCGCGCGAGCCGGCCGCCGAGCGCGTCCGCGATGGCATCGAGGTCGACGTCTGCTCCCTCGACGACAGTGATTGCGGCAACGGCGGATTCGCCCCATTTTTCGTCCGGTACACCGAACACTGCGCAACTGTCGATGCCGGGCAGTTCGAGAAGTGCCGCTTCGACCTCGGCCGGATAGATGTTCTCTCCGCCCGAGATGATCATGTCCTTGAGCCGATCGACGATCGTGACGAATCCCTCCGCGTCGGAAATTCCGACGTCGCCGGTACGAAGCCAGCCGTCGTCGAACACGTCGGCGGTCGCGTCGGGACGACCCCAGTATTCCTTCATCACGTGGGGACCCTGGATCTGGATTTCACCGCGCTCCCCCGGTTCCACCGGCTGCGACATCGCGTCGACGATCCTGACGTCGGAGAACGTATGGGGAACACCCGCGGTACCCATTTTTCGTTCGGCATCGACGGCAGCGAGCATCGTTGCGCCAGGACCACTTTCGGTGAGCCCGTAGCCCTGACACATCTTGATCCCGCGTTCGGAATACGTACGGAGCGTGCGCGGCGGCACCGGCGCCGCGGCCACCACCACCCGGCGTAGCGACGTCAGATCCGTGTCGTCCCACGCGGGATGCGAGACGAGCGAGTCCAATATCGTCGGCACTCCGAACGTGTACGTGACCGAGCGCGATTCGACCAGATGGAGCACGCGTCCGGCATCGAACCCTTCCTCGATGACGACCGAGCCGCCCTTGAACAGGACAGGTAACGCAACCATGTCGAGCGCGGCGGTGTGAAACAGCGGAGCGCAGACCAGGGCCACCTCGTCGCTGCACAGGTCCAGATCGAGGACTGCGTTGAGAACGGCGAACAGCACATTGTCGTGAGTCATCACGACGCCTTTGGGTTTACCGGTCGTACCGGAGGTGTACATGACGAAGCACAGATCCGCACCCTCCACCGCTTCGTCGATGCGCGTCGAGCGGGCCGCCGCGATCAGCGATTCGTACTCCCCGCCGAGCGTGAGGCGACGCGTGGGGCCGTCACCGACCGCCGAGGTCGCGACGTCGTGCAAGGCCTCGGAATGCACCAACAACGACAGCCCCGAGTCCTGCACTGCGAAAGCAACTTCCGGTGCGGTCAACCGTGCGTTGAGTGGCACGAAGATCGCTCCGAGCACGCCACAGGCGAACAGTACTTCGAGGTAGGCGGGATGATTGGTGGACAACAGCCCGACCCGGTCCCCGGGGCCCACCCCCAGCTCACGTAGACCGTGCGCGAGCCGGGTGGTGCGCTCGTCCAATTGCTCGTAGGTCGAGACCTGGCCGCGGAACTCGAGTGCCGTTGCTCGCGGGCACTGCCTGGTACGTCGACGGATCCACGAACCGACGCCTTGATTACGCATCTGAAATCTGTTCCTCTCGGGTCCGTGATCTCAGTCGAACATGCGGTAGACGGCCTCGACGACGACCGCGGGGCGCTCGCTGCCTTCGAGTTCGATCGTCGCGGCGACGGTCAGCTGAGCTCCGCCCTTGGGCAGCTCCTCGTACCCCTTCAGCGTGGCGGCCAGGCGCACTCGGCCGCCGGCGGGGACCGGGTTGGTGAAGCGAACCTTGTTCAATCCGTAGTTGATCTTCGTGGTGACGCTGTCGACGACCAGTAGCTCGTCCCACATCGGAATGATCAGCGACAGAGTCAGATAGCCGTGCGCGATCGGACCGCCGAAGGGGCTTTCGGCCTTCGCCCGTTCGGGATCGACGTGAATCCACTGATGGTCGTCGGTGGCGTCGGCGAAGGTGTCGATGCGCTGTTGCGGCACCTCGATCCACGAGCTGGTTCCCAGTTCGGTGCCTTCGAGGTTCTTCAACTCGGCGAGAGTGGCGACGCGGGTGGTCATGATGTCTCCTTGGCGGACAGGCCGAGTGCGGCCAGTGCATTGGTCTTGAACACGAGTGGACGGATCTCGTCCTTGATGTCGAGCTCGGCGAAGTCCTTCATCCAACGATCCGGCGTCAGAACCGGAAAGTCCGAGCCGAACAACACCTTTCGCTTCAGCATGGAATTCGCCGCCCGCACCAGTTGGGGCGGAAAGTATTTCGGTGCCCAACCCGACAGGTCGATGTACACGTTCGATTTGTGCGTGGCGATCGAGATCTGCGCGTCCGCCCACGGCACCGCGGGGTGCGCCATGATCATCGTCAGTTGGGGGAAGTCCGCGGCGACGTCGTCGAGCAGCATCGGATCGGAATAGCGCAACTTGATGCCGTGCCCGCCGGGAAGTCCGGCACCGATACCGGTTTGGCCGGTGTGAAAGAGCGCGGGTACTCCGGCTTCGGTGATGGCCTCGTAGATCGGATAGAAGCGGCGGTCATTCGGCTCGAAGCCCTGCATGCTCGGATGGAACTTGAAGCCGCGCACCCCGAACTCCTCGACGAGCCGGTGCACCCGCCGCACGGCGGCCTTACCCTGCCACGGGTCGACCGAGCCGAAGGGGATCAACACGTCGTTGTGGCGTGCCGCCCCCTCGGCGATCTCCTCCACCGAGTTCGGTGAATGTCCCGACGCTGCACCGGCATCGACGGTGAACACCACTGCGGCCATGTTGCGGGCCCGGTAGTACTCGGCGATGGTGTCGATCCCTGGAGTACGGTCCTCGCCCGACTTGAAGTACTTCTCCGACGCGGTCATCAATTCGTCGTCCAGTGCGCGGTGTCCGCACCCGTCGATCTCCACATGGGTGTGCACATCGAGTGCGAGTATCGAGTCGAAGTCGATGGCGCACTCGTATTTCGAGCTCATCGCGCCGGCTCGACGGGGAGGTTCTCTCCGACCGATTCGAGGCTGTCCGCGAACGTCGACGGCCACACAGCGGCGATGTCCTCGGCCGACCAGCCACCGTCGTGATAACTCGTGGCGATCATGTCCGGGTGCGTCCACAGTGCCAGGCGGTCACCGCCGACGGCGAATGCCTGACCGGTCACGTCTGCACTCGCGTCGCTTGACAGGAAAGAGACGATTCCTGCGGCGTCCGCGGGGGTCCCGAACCCGAGTTCACGACGGGCGAAGGGCGGCAACGGATCCCCGTTATGCATGGCCTCGATGTACGGCTGCAGGAACGGGATGGTCTCGGTCATCGCCGTGGCCGCCACCGGGCACACCGCGTTCACGGTGACACCTGCACGCTGGAGTTCCATGGCCCAGGTACGCACCATGCCGACGATTCCGGCCTTGGAACCGGAGTAGTTGGTCTGTCCGAAATTTCCGCGCTGACCGGCGGGAGAGCCGATGCACACGATCCGGCCGCCCTCACCCTGAGCGCGGAAGTGAACGGCTGCTTCGCGTGCGCAGGTGAACGTGCCGCGGAGATGAACGTTCACGACGGCATCGAAGTCGTCGTCGGTCATCTTCCACAACACCTTGTCGCGCAGGATCCCCGCGTTGGTGACCATGACGTCGAGGCGGCCGAACGCCTCGACCGCGCCTGCCACCAACTTCTGTGCGGTCTCGGTGCTGCCCACCGGAGCCACGACAGCCACTGCCCGTCCACCCGCGTCGACGATCGAGGAGACAGCCGCGTCGGCTGTCGCCTGGTTCACGTCGTTGATCACGACTGCTGCACCGTGGCGCGCGAGGTCCTGGGCATACGCAAGTCCGAGCCCCTGGCCGCTACCGGTGACGACAGCGACCTTGTTGTCGAGATTCATAGCTCTCTCCTCTTCGTGGTTACCAGACTGAGAAAACCATCAATAATTGATAAAGTCAATGATTTACGTTTGCTAGAATTACCGCCGATACGAGGAGCCTCATGACCGACATCGCACCCCTGTCCGACGACATCGGATTCCTGCTGACGCGCGCAGGAACGTCGCTGACGGCCGCCGCCAAAACGGCACTGGCACCCTTCGAGCTGCGCGTACGTTCGTACTCCGTACTGGCCCTGGCCTGCGAGCATGCGGACGGACTCGGCCAGCGGCAGCTCGCGGAGGAACTGGGCTTGGACCCCAGTCAGATCGTGGCGTTGGTGGACGATCTGGAGGTCCGTGAACTGATCACCCGACGGGTCGACCCCGGCGATCGACGAAACAAGCGCATCCACGCGACCGACGCCGGCCGCGCGCTGTGCGTGGACGCACAGCGCGCGCTCGCGGCGACCCAATCCGCCACGCTCTCAGCCCTCGGCGACCGCGGTGTCCGAGAGCTGCGGCAGTCGCTGCAGTCCATCGTCCGCGCACAGTAGATCTTGCACAGTAGATCGTGCACACGTAGACCGATCACCGTTCGTAGACAACCCTGCCACCGACGACCGTCGCGATGATCGGTAGTTCGGGAATTCGATCCGCCGGGCCCATCAGGTCGCCGCCGACTGCGGTGAAATCTGCGGGACCACCGACGACGATGGTTCCGGTTCCGTCGGTCAGACCGGCCGCCGCCGCGGCGTGGGTGGTGTACCCGTCGAGGGCTTGTCGAGCCGAAATCGCCTGCCGGGGTTGACGAGGAGGGTCGGCCTGCAGGCCTGCGGGGCGGCGTAGCCGGGCATCGGCCATCACGACTCGGGGATCGAAATGTGCTACCGGCCAATCGGATCCGAGCGCAACGGTCACACCGAGATCGAGAAGCTCCGCCACCGGCCAACCACGGTCGATACGATCGCGACCCATGCGCCGAGACCAGTCGTCGGCCTCGTCCGCTCGGGTGTACCTGGTGCAATGGGTCGGCTGCATCGATGCGGCGATACCGGCGTTCGCAATCGTTGTCAGATCCTCGGGACAGACGGTCTCGAGGTGTTCGAGGCGATGCCGAACCCCCTTCCCGAGGGCCGCCAGCGTCCGTACGCAGTGGTGCACAGCAGCATCACCGATCGCATGAGTAGTCGTCGACACTGCACGGCGGTCGAGCTCGCGCACCACGGCCGCATACCGTTCCGGGTCGGTCCACGACGGCCGGGTACCGTCGCCGTACAGGTCCGGGTGACACAACCACGCCGTTCCACCTTCGACGGTTCCGTCCATGAACAGTTTTGCGCCCGCGTATCGCCACCGATCCCCGGCGGTACCGTGCACCAGCGCAGCGAGTTCTGCGACCCGACCGGCAGGATGATCCGGCTGGACCCAGCCGTACACCCAGAACCGGAGTCCGGCGTCGTCCTCGTCGAGCGCCCGGATCATCTCCACGGTCCCGGGGAGGTCGTCCATGACGTGCACCCCGGTCAGCCCGACCGACGCCATCTCCTCGGTCACGGTGCGTAACAATGACTTCGCCGCGACGACGTTCTGGGCAGGCATGACCGCCTCCACCAGATGGATGGCCGGCTCCTCGATCAGGTGACCGGTGGTCTTCCCGCCACTGTCCACCGCCACTCGGGCACCGCCGTGGTCGAAGGTCTCTCGGCCGGTCACGCCGGCAATATCGAGTGCAGCCCGATTGGCCAGCGACGAATGCGCGTCGTAGAACCGAATGAGAACAGGGGTCGTGACCGAGTCGGAGATGGCATCGAAGCTCGGAGCTCGGCCGCCGAATACGTTGTGATTCAAGCCCCAGCCGCGAATCCAACCGTCCGTCGGGTGCGCATCGTGCAGTACCCGACGCACGTCGTCCAGATTCTCGCACCGACTGAAATCCACGCCGAGTGACATCAACGCGCCTTGCACCACGTGTGTGTGGGCGTCGACCCATCCGGGCGTCAACGTGCTCCCGGCCAGGTCGATGATCTTCGTTCCGGGACCACTGCACCCCAGGACGTTGTCGGTGCTCCCGAGTGCGATCACTCGGTCGTCGCGAACGGCGACGGCCTGCTGCGGATCGGCACCATCGACCTGGGTGAGCACCGTGGCGTTCATCAGAATCAGTGTGGCATCAGTCATGTCGCACTCCTCGTGCATCATCGGCAGGTAGCGCGGTCGACGGTCCGGCCTGAGTATCGGGCAGTATCTCGGAATCGATGTCGGTCGTCCCCAGCCGTGCGTACACCTGGGGGCGGCGTGCCCGGATCCACAGGGCCACTGCCGAACCCAACGCGAACACCACGACGGATCCGATGGAGGCGACGGTGTTCACCACCGGGTCGGTCGTCAGGGTGGCGATTTCGATCTTGTCGACGACGAGGTACAGAGCGATTCCGATCAGGACGAACGCGGCGATTCCAGCGAGTGCCGCGCCCCGATCCCGTGCCACTTCTCTACCGCGCAGGAAGAACACGGCAACCGAGAGAGAGGTGAGCCATTGCAGCGCAAGGATTCCCACGGTTCCCGTACTCGCCGTCCACGCAGCCAACTGCAGGACCGGATCGACGTCGGCCGCGGCGAAACACGCGATGGCCACTACGGCCGTCGCCGTCTGCGCGATGCTGGCGATGTGCGGAGACAAGTGCTTGCTGTGCACGTGGCTGAGCCGCACCGGGAAGATTCCTTCACGACCGAGCGCATAGCCGTACCGGGTGATCGCGTTGTGGAAGGCCAGCAGAGCCGCCAGCCCGCTCGAGACGATCAGCACGCGCATCACATCCGTTGCCGCACTACCGACGTAGGTCTGCATGGCAGTGAAGAAGAAACCGGCAGGATCCGATGCAGCCGCGGCGACCGCGTTCTCGGCACCGAACGCCATGACCGCAACCCAGACGATGAAGCAGTAGAAGACCGCGAGGAAGATGACAGCGGCATAGGTTGCGCGGGGGACCGTCCGGTCCGGTCGTACCGCCTCGTTGCGGAACAGGGCGGTTGCCTCGAAGCCCACGAACGCGGCGAACGACACGGCCAGTACCGCCCCCATCGATCCGGTGAAGACGTTCTCGGGATAGAACGGCTGCAGGTTCAGACCACTCGCACCGCCCTTGGCGATCACTGCGATCGCCAATACGAGCAGCACCAGCACTTCGAGAACGAGCAGCACGCCGAGGACCTTGGCCCCCACCCGAATCGATCGATATCCCAGCACGGACACGATCGCCGCAGCGACCAACGCCCACAGCCACCAGGGTAGGTCGACTCCGACGAAGTCGTTCATCGTCGCCTTGGTCACCGCTCCGAACAACCCGTAGGTGCTGATCTGCAGGAGGGTGTACCCCGCCACGGCCACCAGAGCGCTACCGAGACCGGCAACTTTGCCCAGACCCATCCGGATGTAGGAGTAGAACGCGCCGTTGTTGTGCACGTGCCGCGCCATCTTGGTGAAGCCGATGGCGAACACCGTGCTGATCAGACCGGCGCACAGGTATCCGGCGGGAGCGCCGATCCCACCGATCAGCAACGCGATCGGAGCAACGGCCACCATGACGGTGAGCGGTGCCGCTGCCGCGACGACGAAGAAGACGATGTCGCGTGAGTTGAGGCTGGAACTATCGAGGGCATTCGGCTGCCCGGAATGTTGGGGGATGGTCATGGCCGGCTCCGTGTGATTAATCCAACGATGTTTGGTTTTGACGTAACGTAGACCACAGAAGACAGTTTGGAAAGACCCCGGCGAAATGGAGTACACGTGGCAAGGCCGAAGACAGCACTACTCGATGTCGATCGCATCGTCGATGCCGCACTTCAGATCACCGACGCCACAGGCGATTTCACAGTTGCACAGCTCGCCTCCAAACTCGCCGTGCATCCATCCTCGCTGTACCACCACGTGTCCGGAAAAGACGAAGTGATCGATCGAATGCGGGCTCGAATCGGTCGCAAGATCGACAACACGGGCTTCGGAACGGGCCCGTGGGACGAGGCATTGAAGAGGTTGGCGTGGTCGTATCGAGCGGCGTTCGCCCGTCACCCCGGGTCCATTCGCTTGTTCGCGACCTCACGCATCCGCGACCGCGAATCGCTGTCCGAGTACGAGCGAATCGCCGACGGTCTGCACGATGCGGGCTTCGCTTGGCCCGAGGTACTTCCGATCATCATCGCGTTCGACAACTTCATTCTCGGCTCGGCCCTCGACATGGGCAGCGGCGGTAACCTCTACACACCCGACCCGCAGATGCACCCGGCCCTCACTGCTGCGGTGGGCGATCCCGAGGAACAGCCGAACCCCACCGACGTCGCCTTCGAGCTGGGACTGTCGGCACTGCTGACGGGCCTGCAACACCGCCTGGGCAATCGCTGACGCACCCTCCGCTCCTCGGGGCTCAGTGCGCCCCGGTGTGTCCGAGAGCCAGGCGACAACTACGGAGGAAGCCGCGGAATTCGTCTCGTTGACGCGGCGACAGATCGGCGACCATGCGGTCCTCCAGGTCACCGATCTGCGCGTCGTACTCTGCGAGCAAGCGTCGTGCTTCCTCGGTCAAGCTCGTGAGCATCCGCCGTTTGTTGGCCGGATCCGTTCGGCGAGTGACCAATCCACGCTTCTCGAGTGCGGCGATCATCTCGCCCATCGTCTGAGCCGTCACGAAGGAATTGCGTGCCAACTCCGCGGACGACAGCCCGTCGCGTCGACGTAGCACCGTCAGCGCGGTGTACTGCACGGCAGTGATGTTGATCGGCCGCAACAGCGCATCCATCTGGGCCCGCACCGCCAGCTCGACCTGCTTGATGGCGTAGAGCAGCGTCGGCTGCTCGCCTGCCGACGACGGCCTCGATGCCACGTTCACCACCTCGCTTTCCGAACTCGCGTGTGCCTGCAGCCTAATTACCGAATGCCGCCGACCGGCACCTGGATCGCCTATTGCTTTCCGCGCATGCGCGCGGTTGTATATAAGGAACCCTGTTAATCAGGTCGCAGCCGGCCATCGAAGCGAGGCGTTCATGACGATCACCGACGACAGCGTCACTCTCACCCGACCCGACGTCACTCCCGGACGGCTCTTCGTCGACGGTCACTGGCGTGACGCTGCCGCAGGTGGCCGATCCGACGTGCTCGATCCGTCGACGGGAGCGGTGCTCACCTCCGTGTCCGAGGCGTCCGCTGTAGACGTCGACGCAGCAGTGTCCGCAGCTCGCACCGCCTTCGACGACGGCCGCTGGTCGTCACTGCCCGGACGCGAACGGGCACGCATTCTGCACCGAGCCGGTCAGCTCATCCGCGAACGCGCCGACGAGATCGTTGCCGTCGAGAGCGCCGATGTGGGTAAGCCGGTGTCGTTGTGCCGCCCGGTGGACGTACTGACCTCCGCGGAGCAGTACGAGTACTGCTCCGCACTGGCTCAGACGCTCGGTGGATCGCATCGCGACACTCCGCTGTCTGCGCACGCGTACACGCGCAGAGAACCGCTGGGTGTGGTCGCCGCGATCACCCCGTTCAACTTTCCGCTGATTTTGTCGAGTTCGAAGATCGCGCCTGCACTCGCCGCGGGTAACACCGTGGTCCACAAACCCAGCGAGGACACCCCGCTCAGCGCATTGCTGATGGCTGAAATATTGACCGAGGCGGGCGTACCGCCAGGCGTGATCAACGTTGTCACCGGAACAGGTTCCGTTGCGGGAGAGGCACTTCTGCAGCATCCGGGAGTCGACAAGATCGCATTCACCGGGTCCACGGCTGTGGGCAGGCACGCTGCCGGGGTCGCAGGCCGCAATCTGGTACCGGTGACGATGGAACTGGGTGGCAACGCCGCGCACATCGTGTTCGAGGACGCCGACATCGACAAGGCGATCGGAGCGATCATCAAAGGGTTCGTCTTCAACTCCGGGCAGTTCTGCATGGGCGGCCCGCGCCTGCTCGTCCAGCGCTCCCGATACGAGACGGTGTTGGACATTCTGGCCCAGGCGGTTCCCGGTGTTCCCGTCGGCGACCCGTTCGATCCGGCCACGGTGGTCGGGCCGATGGCCGGAGAGCGGCACGTGCACAAGGTCGAGGAGTACGTGGACATCGCCCGCCGCGACGGCGGCCGTATCGTCGTCGGCGGGCACCGTCCCGACCTGTCCGGTACGCCCCTCGCCGGTGGCTCGTTCTACTCCCCCACCGTCATCGCAGACTTGCCTGCCACGTCGCGGGTCGTTCGAGAAGAGATCTTCGGACCCGTTCTGACGGTTCAACCGTTCGACACCGAAGACGACGCGGTCCGCCTGGCCAACGGCACCGAATACGGCCTCGCTGCCGGTCTGCAGACGACGAATGTGGCTCGCGCACATCGTGTTGCAGCACGACTGCACGCCGGCATCGTGTGGGTCAACGACTGGGCGATGCTCGATCCGGCCGTTCCCTTCGGCGGAGTCAAGAACTCCGGCTTCGGCCGTGAGTACGGCCCCGAGGGCCTCGACTCGTACACCAAGGTCAAATCCGTCGTCATCTCGCTCGACTGAATCGAAGGCTCGACCGAATCGAAGGCCTCGACCAAATCGAAAGGGCAGTGCCATGACCACAACCACAGCGGCAGTAGTCGAATCGGGCGGAGCCGCGTTCACATTGTCCCCGGTCGAACTGGGCGAACCCCGCAGCGGAGAGGTGCGCGTGCGTATCGTCGCAGCCGGCTTGTGCCACACCGATCTGGGCGTCGCCGCGGGCGGGCTGCCGTTTCCGCTTCCCGGCGTCCTCGGCCACGAGGGTGCGGGGGTCGTCGAAGCCATCGGTCCCGGAGTCACCGGCGTGCAGGAAGGTGACCACGTTCTGCTGTCGTTCACCTCGTGCGGTACCTGCGGAAACTGCCGATCCGGTCATCCCGCCTATTGCGCAACGTGGTTGCCGCTCAACCTCATCGGTGGGGCTCGCGCCGACGGCTCCAGCCCGATCACGCGCAACGGCACTGCGCTCGGTGGCCATTTCTTCGGCCAGTCGTCGTTCGCGGATCACGCGATCGTGGACGAGCGGAGCCTGGTTCGGGTCGATTCCTCCGCACCGCTGGAGATCCTGGCACCGCTGGGCTGCGGGGTGCAGACCGGAGTCGGTGCCGTGTGGAATGTGCTGCGTCCACGCCCGGGAGATACCGTCGTGGTGACCGGCGCAGGCGCAGTGGGGCTTTCGGCCATCATGGCTGCCGCTCTCACTCCCGCGGCCAAGATCATCGCGGTCGATCGGGTTGCCGAACGTCTGGAACTGGCCACCGAGTTGGGAGCGACCCACGTCGTCGACGCCACCCGCGAGGACACCGCGGCTGCGTTGGCAGAACTGACCGAGGGCTCCGGCGTCGACGGAGCCATCGAAACCACCGGGAACGTAGGGGTGCTGCGTACCGCGATCGATGCCCTGGCCCCTCGTGGAACCGCCGTCGTCGTCGGCGCTCCGCCCTTCGGCACCGAGGTCCCGGTCGACGTCAACGCCATGCTGCCGGGCCGACGCATCGTGGGGCTGACCCTCGGCGACAGCGAAACGCAGACCCTGATTCCGGTGCTGGTGGATCTTGTCGTGTCGGGTCGATTACCCCTGCAGCGCTTGATCACTCACTACCGATTCGACGACATCAACTCCGCGGTGGCGGACATGATCAGCGGTGCGTCGATCAAACCGGTCCTCCTCTTCTGACCGGGATTCCGACCGGGCTTCCGGCATCCGGAAGTCCGCTCGCACCGGCGGGGTCGCGTGCCACACACTCGATGTGACGAGCGCTGACGAGACGTCAAGCGACCGAACGACTTCTACGTGTTCAGGAGAATCGATGACGACAATTGTCCGTAACCAGTGGTATGTCGCCGCGTACAGCAGAGAAGTGGGCCGAGAGCTGTTCTCGCGCACCATTTGCAGCGAGCCCATTCTGTTGTGGCGCACCGAGTCCGGGGCTGTGACCGCAATGAGCGATCGTTGTGTGCACCGGCGGTACCCACTCTCCGCGGCCCCCAGCCACCTCGATGGCGACACCGTGGTCTGCGGCTACCACGGGTTCACGTACGGCAGCGACGGTGGCTGCGTCTCCGTTCCCGGCCAGAAGCGGGTGCCGAGGACGGCCAGGCTCACCACCTATCAGGTGTACGAGCAGGATTCGTTCGTCTGGGTGTGGATTGCCGACCCGGACGACCCGATCGACGGTGACACCGCTCGTATCCCTCGCGCCCCGTGGATGGACTCCCCGGATTACGCCGTGGTGAGCGGAATGGAGCCGATCTCGTGCAACTATCGGTTGCTCGTCGACAACCTCATGGACCTTTCGCACGAGACCTACCTGCACGGCGGTTACATCGGCACTCCGGAAGTCGCCGACACACCGATCACCACCGAGATCGACGACGATCGCAACGTCATCTACGTCTCGCGGCACATGGACGACGCCGAATGCCCACCGTTCTACTCGACGTCCACCGGCATCGACTCGCGCATCTCACGTTGGCAGGACATCGAATACACGCCCCCGTGCCTGTACCTACTGCACAGCCGCATCGCTCCGCTCGGATCACCGCTACCCGCGGACGACGGCTCCGACGCCCACGCGTTCCACAGCGAGATCGTGTACGCGATCACTCCGGAAACCGAGACCTCGACACACGACTTCTGGGCTGTTGCTCGTGATTTCGCGATCGACGACGACGACGTGTCCCAGTTTCTGGCCGAGAACAATCGCACAGTGGTCATGCAGGACGTGGTGGCGCTGAACATTCTCCAGCAAGCATTGGACACCGAAAAGGCCGGCTACCAGGAACTGTCGATCAACATCGATGCGGGCGGCCTCGGTGCGCGTCGGCTTCTGAGCAAGCTCCTCGAGGGCTCGCGAGCAGGTGCCGAGGTGGTGTCGTGACACCGGAACCGAATCGAATGCTGCAGGGTCCCAACGTGCTGCGCGTGGTGTGGGTTCCGGGTACCGACCGGCTGCGCGGCGTCTGCCATTGTGGCTCGTCCCGGCTCGAGGAGGATCCGGCACTGCTGTGGGAGTGGTTGCTCGCGCACCCCATCGGGCACTTCTCGACCGTCGACCCCGTCCATCCCGAGTTGCCCTCGGTGCGAGGCGAACTCGTGAGTCACGTGGGGAGAGCCGAGTGACGCGAAACCTCCCCGAGTGCAACCTGGATCTGATCGTCTCGGACAAGTGCAGCGGCGCGGATGGCGTTGCCCTGCTGCAGTTGCGCAAGCCGGACGGCACAGACCTACCGAGCTGGACGCCGGGAGCTCATATCGATCTGGAGTTGACTTCCGACATCACGCGCCAGTACTCGCTGTGCGGAAGCCCGGCCGACCGCGGCACCTGGCGCATCGGTGTCCTGAAAGAACCGGCATCCCGCGGTGGTTCGCTCCATGTCCACGACACCCTTGCCGTCGGCGACACCGTCCGTGTCCGTGGACCGCGCAATCACTTCGAGTTGACCGAATCCGAGAACTATCTGTTCATCGCCGGCGGTATCGGAATCACACCCATCATCACGATGGTGGCCGAGGCCGAGCGGCGTGGGGCCGGGTGGTCGCTGGCGTACGGCGGCCGGTCCCGCGACAGTATGGCGTTCGTCGACGAGCTCGTTTCCCGCTACCCCGGCAACACGACCGTGGTCCCGCAGGACGAAAAAGGACTGCTCGATCTCGACGATCTGCTCGGGACTGCGCGCGTCGGCACGGCCGTCTACTGCTGCGGACCGGGGCCTTTGTTGGACGCCGTGACCGAACGGGCGGGGCACTGGCCCGAAGGAAGCGTGCACCTCGAGCGGTTCCGTTCCGACACACTCGATCGGCCGACACCCAATGCGCCGTTCGAAGTCGAACTCTCCGTGAGCGGACGAACCGTCACCGTGCATCCGGACGAATCGGTGCTCGACGCCGTGACGAACTCGGGAGTGCAGGTGCTCTCGTCGTGTAGAGAGGGAACGTGCGGAACCTGCGAAACAGCCGTTCTCGCCGGCACCGTCGACCATCGGGACACACTGTTGACCGAGGAGGAACGCGGTGCCAACGACACCATGATGATCTGTGTGTCCCGGTCGACGGGCTCCCGGCTCGTTCTCGAACTGTAGAGCTCGTTGTACGACATTCCACACGAATCGAAGCCCGACGAATCGAAGAAAGCACTCCATGACGGCCGAGGGCCCCGCTCGCACCGGTCCGGTGGCCGTACGCGCGCTGACACTGCTGGAGGCGTTCACGCCAGAGCATCCGACGTTGACGTTGAGCGAGCTCGCTCGACGATCGGGGTTCCCGCTCTCCACCACGCACCGGCTCGCGCTCGATCTCGTCGGGTGGGGAGCGATCGAGCGCGATGACCGGTCGGGCAGATTCCACATCGGTCTGCGACTGTGGGAGATCGCGTCACTCGCACCGCGGGGCCTGGTCCTCAGGGAAAGCGCGTTACCGGTCATGGAAGATCTCGCCCACGTCACCCAGGAGAACGTGCAGCTGGGAGTACGCGACGGTCACGAGGTCGTGTTCGTCGAGAGAATTCGCAGCCGCGACTCGGTGGCCCTGCGCACGCGCGTCGGCGGCCGTTTCGCGTTGCCGCCCACCGGAGTCGGTCTGGCGCTGCTGGCCCACGCGCCCGCCCACGTTCAGGAGGAGGTGTGCTCGGCACCGTTGACCAGATTCACCGAGCACACCATCTGCGATCCGGACATCCTGCGGCGCACGCTGGCCGATATTCGGAGAACCGGAGTCGCCGTCAGCGACAGACAGATCACCTCGGACGCCGTATCGGTCGCCGCACCGATCTTCGACCGCACTCGCACGATCCGCGCGGCCGTCTCGGTCGTCGTCGACGCCGATACCGCAGCCCCGTACATGCTCGCCCCGTTGCTGCGGGCCGCCGCCCTGAGTATCGAACGCGCACTGTCCCCGCCCGACATATCCGCGCGCTCGTAATGCGCGGAGCACGGTCGGTGTGATTACCCGATCTCGTGGTACCCCTGGAGTATGAGTGAATTCGCGACGGGACCGGTAGCTGCGTCCGACAACCCGCCTTCATCGGTCCCATCGTCATGGGGACTGGAGTCGACGTTGGTGGACGACGTTCCCGGCTTCACGGTGCCGTGGCAGGGCGCACCTGCACCGGATCCGCGGGTGCTGATCCTCAACGAGAACCTCGCCAGGTCACTGGGGCTCGACCCGTCGATGCTGCGCTCCGAGCAGGGCGCAGGCGTGTTGTCCGGGGCTCTCGCACCGGCCGATTCGACCCCCTCGGCGATGGCGTACGCCGGTCATCAGTTCGGCGGATTCGTGCCTTTGCTGGGCGACGGTCGAGCACTACTTGTGGGCGAGCTGCACGACGAACACGGCCGACGAGTCGATCTGCATCTCAAGGGCTCCGGTGCCACGCCGTTCTCCCGCGGCGGAGACGGGCGCGCGGTGGTGAGTGCGATGCTGCGCGAGTACCTGATCAGCGAGGCCATGCACGCTCTGCACATCCCGACCACTCGGTCGTTGGCCGTCGTCACGACGGGTGAGCAGGTGGTTCGAGAGGCAGGTCCGCAGCCCGGCGCAGTGCTGGCTCGGGTTGCCTCGAGCCACCTGCGCGTAGGTACCTTCGAGTTCGCGGCCCGCCGCGAGGGCCTCGCGCTCAGCCTGGCCGACTACGCCATCGCGCGTCATTATCCCGAGCTTGCCGAACTGCCGGCAGAGGGCGCGGAGAGTCGATACCTCGCATTCTTCGAGGCCGTCGTCGACAAGCAAGCACAGTTGGTGGCGCAGTGGATGTCCGTCGGCTTCGTGCACGGCGTCATGAACACCGACAACACGACGATCTCCGGTGAGACGATCGACTACGGGCCGTGCGCGTTCATCGACGCCTACGATCCTGCAACGGTCTTCAGCTCGATCGATCACGGCGGCCGCTACGCGTACGGCAATCAACCCGCCGTCCTGGGTTGGAACCTGGCACGATTCGGCGAAACACTACTGCCGCTGGTTGATTCGGTTCCGGACCGCGCCATCAGCGCGCTGACGACGGTGTTGGACTCCTACGGTGATCGCTACCGACAGCACTACGAGAACCTGATGGCCGCCAAGCTCGGCCTCGATGCGATCGAACCGGACGGCAGTCTCCTCGACGAACTGCACGTGCTTCTGCGGGATCATCGTGCCGACTGGACCCTGACCTTCCGCGCGTTGGCGGAGAATCTGCGGGGCAACGAAGCAGATTTCGCAGCCCTCGTACCGCACGAGGCAGCTGCACTGTGGCTCGAGCGGTGGCGGACGGCGGTGATCGAGCGGGGCCACGACCTCCGGTCCGTCTCGGACGCCATGGACCGAGTGAACCCCGCGTACATTCCTCGCAACCACATGGTCGACGCGGCGCTGGCAGCAGCGACCGAGGGCGACCTCGCGCCCTTCGACCGCTTGTTGTCGGTCGTGACGAATCCGTTCGACGGTCGGGACGAGCTGTCGCAGTACGCCGGACCCGCGCCCGTCGACTTCAGCGCAGGGTTCCGAACGTTCTGCGGGACGTAGTCAGCTGACCGCAGCAGTTGCGACGCGATGTTCGCGTCGCAACTGCTGTGCGGCACAGGGAGTTCGGGCCTACTTCTCGTCGGGATCCAGGGCGTCCTTGATCTTTCCCATGACGCCCTTCTCGGTACCCAGTGCGGCCGACGCGGGATCCCCCTTGGCCCCGTCGTACGTCGCGTACAACTTCGGATCGGGTGCAGGCGCGGATGACTTGCCGCCCAGAGGCTGCGGATCGGCGAGGAACCCCATCTGCCGTTTGCCGTCGGGCGCAAGCCGATTCGCCCAGCCACCGGTCGAGGAGAACTCACCGTCCGAGAGGTGCCACAGATCGGTTGCGTGCTCGGATGCCTCCTCGTCGAGAAGTGCACTCGGCGCTACGACGTCCTCGAGTCCGTCGGCTTGCAGCTCTTCGATGGCAGCGAGCCACAGATTCTGATGGTGCGTATCGCGAGCGAGATTGAACTGCAGCATGGCCTTGACGCCCGGGTCGTCGGTCATGTTGTACAGACGCGCGGTCTGCAGCCGCCCCTGCGCCTCGGCGGCAACGTTCGCACGAAAATCTGCGAGCAGGTTGCCGCTGGCGATGATGTACCGACCGTTCCACGGGTAGCCGTTGGAATCCGCCGGAAGCGCACCGCCGCCGGACACGATCGCCTGCTGCGGGTCCATGCCGCCCATCACTGCCGCTACCACGGGATCGGTAGCAGCGGCTTTGGTCGACTCGGTGGCCGGTGCACCCTCGAGCAGACGAGCGACCATGGTGGCCAGCATCTCCACGTGACCCATTTCTTCGGTCGCGATGTCCATGATCAGGTCCTTGTACTTGCCCTCCATGCGACAGTTCCAGCCTTGGAACAGATACTGCATGGTCACGGTCATCTCGCCGAATGCACCACCGATGAGCTCCTGAAGCTTGTGTGCGTACACAGGGTCCGGCTTCTCGGGCTTGGCATCGAATTGTAGGTAGTCGGTGTGTCGGAACATAGGGACTCCAGTTCGGGTCGAAGTTCGAGCAGGTGACTCGATCCGGCTACCCGCCGAAATTCGCAGCAAACACATTGCACTGCAAGGGTTTAGAACTCGATACATAGGTCGGGACCGCGACTTCTCCACGCCTCGACGACGGACACCGGCGGAAAATCCGGGTACACACGGCTTTCCGCAGCACCGTCCGCACGAGGGCCGCGGTGCTATCGACCTACAGGTAAGTCCCCTGCAGTGCGTCCACTGCAGCGACTCGCGGTCGCGAAGGCGTCGTCGACGCGAAGACGACCTGACCGAGCGAGCCGGCACGCTCGACGTGCACACGTTCGCTGAGCCGTCGCACATTACGGTCGGCAGCGGAGGTGGCCAGGACGACGGTGAGGCGATACCCACGGCACAACAGCCGATGGGCCGCGTCGACGATGTACTCGGTTGCGGCATCACCGATCTCGGTGACACCGACCAGGTCGACCACCACCGGTCGGTCAGCGAGCACGGACCCCGCCAGGCAGTCTGCCAACAGGCGGGTATTGCCGGGGATCTCGAGTGCGCCCTGCACCGAAACGACGATGGGGCCGTCGTCTCCGCGGTCGACGGACATCGAAAACGACGAGGATTCGGGAATCATGGGCATTGACCTCCACAGATCGAAGACTGTGGCAGGGGAAGATCGTGGTTCGTACCGCAGTCGATTCTGCGGGCGTGGTCTCCACCCAATCACTGTGTAGGATACCTCGACTCGGGCCTGGACGCGACCACCCCTGCGTTCGGCGGGGCCGTTGGCGTGCGCTCGGGACAGGTGCGAATGCACCCGCGAGGCTCTGTATATTATGACCCCGTTCGGTCGAGTCGGGGCCGGGAGTTGACGAGTGGCTGCCTGCTGTCCATGCGGGGGCCCGACCGAAACGAGCCCACCAGATGAGTGACTTTTCCATCGAAGACGACCGTCTTCACGACGCACCGGACGCCTCGGGTTCGGCGTTCGCCCGGATCGGGCAATACATCCAAGCGTTGCGCCGAATCAAGGGGAAGATACTGACCGGTGCCGACGTCGATGCCGTTCTTCAAGCCGTGTGCTCCGAGGTCGCAGCCGTGGTTCCCGACGCGGATCTCGTCGGCATCACCATGCTCGACGACACCGGACGACCGCGAACCGTGGCGTCCACCGACCCCGCTGTGCACGACATCGATTCCGACCAGTATCGCGCTGGTCAAGGCCCCTGCCTGCACGCCATCCGCAGCGGACGTATGGTTCGCGCACAGGCGCACGAGGCAGTAGCTCGCTGGCCTCGCTTCGCTGCCGCAGTGGCCGATCTGGGCGTCCACAGCTATTTGTCGGCCCCGCTGACGCCCGACGAGCACCGCCACGGGTCGCTGAACATCTACGGGACGAGTGCCGACGGCTTCGACCCACTCGACGAGGTCTCGGTGGCCCTGCTCGCCACCTCGATCGAGACCGTCATCGCGATCACCGAGCGCGCCCGGTCGGCCGAACGAGAAATCACCGGCCTGCGGACAGCGATGAAAACGAGAGCTGACATCGACCAGGCGAAAGGAATCATCATGGCGATGCGCGGAATCTCCGCCGACGACGCGTTCGCCCTGCTGTCCGAGCAGTCGCAGAACAGAAACATCAAGGTCAGCGAGATTGCGTCGGCGATGATCGAATCGGTTGCCGAACATTCGAACTCTCGAACCGGCCTGCACGAAGAAACGAACAGTGGGTATGATTCGGACAGCGTGGTGTAGCCCCTGCCCGCAGTCGACAGCGCCGCTCGCACCGGGTTCGCCTCGGTTCTGCAATCCTTGCCGGTCTCGGTTACGCCGCAGTGCGCTGTTCGACGAACATGCCACTGCACAGGGTAAGGACGGTGACCCCCTATGAAACACAACGAGTTGCTCGGGATCGCCAGCGAACACCATGACAACGCAATTGTTCTGCGGGTCAACGGAGAAGTGGATCTCGCGACCGCCTCCGATCTCGCCCACCACATCGAACAAGCGGTCACGGCAGCGCCGGCAGCCGTGATCGTCGATCTGTCGGGGGTGTCCTTCCTGGCCTCCGTCGGCATGAGCGTGCTCATCGCAGCTCGCCGAAAGGCATGCTGCTCAACCTCGTTGGTGGTGGTCGCATCCGGGCCGACCACGGGGCGGCCGATGCATCTGGTCGGACTCGATGCTGCGATTCCGATTTTCACCGATATCGATTCGGCCCTCGAGTCCGTCGGTTCGTCGCTGAGGAAGTCCGTAACCGGGGCATCGGGCTCGTCCGAGTCCGGTGCCGGGTGTCCAGAGTGTGCGACCGGCACGTCGACCGCGGATGTACACACTGCGTGAACCGGTCCGATTTCCACCGCCTACCCGTCGAGATCGCACTAGTCTTGGTCGATGACGACGGGTGACGAGGACGAGGACCACCGTGCGTGGAACGACAAAGCGCGCAACGAAACTCCCACTCAGCAGTTGGATCGCAATTGGTCGTCGTTGCTACAGGAACTCCGTGTCGTACAGACCGGTGTACAACTTCTGACCGGGTTCTTGTTGACCCTGCCGTTCCAGGCCCGCTTCGACGGGCTGTCCACGGCCGGCCACGTGGTCTATCTGATGACGGTGTCGGCGTCGATGCTTGCGACGATCCTGTTGGTGGCTCCCGTCAGCATGCACCGACTCCTGTTCCGGCAGCGTGCAATAGGGGTCATAGTGCGCGTCGGCAACATACTCGCCATCAGCGGTCTCGCCATGTTGGGAGTGACACTGGTGGGTGCTGCCGCCCTGACGTTCGAGATAGTGCTCGGTGTGCGCGCCGCAGCCCCCGCGGCCGCTGTCGTGGCGTCGACGGCCGTCGCGTTCTGGTTCCTACTGCCCCGGATCCACCGCCGTCGATAACGTCTCGTCGACGGTGCCTCAGGGCCGGCAGTCGACGGCCGTGCGCCACCACCGATCGTCCGGCCCCACCGGCATGGCGCGCTTGTGCCGGGTCTTGTCGAACCAGCGCTCGATGGTGTCCACCGCATCGTCGTCGACGGGTCCGCCCTGCAGGTATGCGTCGATCTGTGCGTAGGTGACGCCGAGTGCTTGTTCGTCCGGGAGCGCGGGACGGTCGTCCTCCAGGTCTGCTGTCGGCACTTTGCGCCACGTCGATTCCGGTGCGTTCAGGTGCCGCAAGAGCTGCGCACCTTGGCTTTTGGTGAGACCGCTCAGCGGAGTGACGTCCGCGCCTCCGTCACCGTATTTGGTGAAGAAGCCCGTCACCGCCTCGGCCGCGTGATCGGTACCCACCACCAGAAGATTCTCCTGGCCGGCGATCGTGTACTGCGCGATCATGCGTTCGCGCGCCTTGATGTTGCCCCGTACGAAGTCGGCGATACGCGGAGTATCCAGCGCCGAGGCGGCCGAGCGCGCCGAGGCGTCGACGGCGTCGCGGATATCGACAGTGACCGTCCGGTCCGGCTCGATGAAGTCGAGTGCGACGACGGCGTCGGCTTCGTCCGCCTGAGTGCCGTACGGCAGACGCACCGCGACGAATGTGGCCTGGTTACCGAGTTCCGCAGCCTCGCGAACGGCCAGCCGAGCGAGCTTTCCGGCCAGGGTGCTGTCCTGCCCCCCGCTGATGCCGAGCACGAAACCCGCTGTGCCACTGACTCTCAGATAACCGGCGAGGAAACCGACCCGGCGGCGGATTTCCTCGTCGGGATCGATCGACGGCCGAACACCCAGCTCGTGCTGAATACGGCTTCGGACACTGGAATCGGTACTCATACTGCGCTCCGATCTCGTTGACGAACAGTTGTGTGCACTCCCCCGGCGTCAGCTACCCGTGGCCCGTTTCCGCGCGTGGCGCAGCAGGGTATCGAGGGAAAACGCCATGGTCCGGGCCAGAACTTCTTCCGGTTCACCCTCGAAGTGCTTGCATTCGGTGCTCACGTCGCCGCGGTCGTACACCGCTGCCCACACCGTCCCCGGTGGTTGGTCTTCCTGGCTCTGCGGCCCGGCTTCGCCGGTGACGGCGATCGTCAGATGTGCGCCGACCAGCGACGCCGTCGATCGAGCCATCGCCGTCGCGGCCTGTTCGCTGACGACCGGGCCGTCGGGGACCTCGAGCAGCGTGTGCTTCACGCTCTCGTGGTACGCGACGATTCCGCCGCGGTACCACTGCCCCGAGGACGGTGCCTTGCCGAGCATGGCCGCGAGATTTCCGGCGGTCAGCGATTCGGCGGTGCCGATCGCGATGTCGTACGTCTGCGCCAGGTCGGCAATCTTCCTACATACCGAGGAGGCGTCGGCCTCGGTCGGTAGACGCTGTTCTGCATCGGTGTCCATCACACACTCTCCGTACCTGATTCGTCGAAGGTGTTCGCCGGATTGTTTCAGCGACTGGTTCTGTGGGCGCGGGGCCGGAGGCTGCAGGGGTTGAACCTCCGGCCCCTGGCTCGACCGCACGGCCCGGGCGCGTACGCCGAGCTGTGTATCGACTTCCACGCACGACGGCAGTCCAAACACGGGGCTTACGACCGATATTCGGGTCCTTATCGCAGATACCGGACCCTTGGCACGTGTTCGCGAGCAGTGCTAATTTCGGATCGACAGTCAGTTCCAGGAGGTGTGTTATGCCGAATCGACGTACTTCTGCGGGGGCAGAGCGACCGGTAGCGTTCTACTCCGACACAGACCGCGCCATGATCGACTTCGCCCTGAGATGGGTCAATCACGGAGGCGGACCGGACGACGAAATCCGGTCCGCCTTCGCGATGTCGACTCAGGACTACTACCGCACCGTGCTGGAGATCCTCGACCGCGATCCCGGCAGCGTGTTCGGCGAGTTCGGCCTCAGCCCTGTCATGGTGACGCGAATCAAAGCCATTGCCAGAAGGCGCATCTGGCTCACCCGGTGATCGGCTCCGCGCTACCGGATGTCGAATCGATCGTTGTCTGCCAGCTTCGCCCACGCGGCCACGAAGTCGTCGACGAACTTGCCACCGTTGTCGGCCTGGGCGTACACCTCCGACAGCGCTCGCAGTTGTGAATGGGACCCGAACACCAGGTCGATGGATGTCGCTGTCCACTTCTGGCTGCCGGAGCCACGATCCGTGCCGACGTAGGTGCCGTCCTCACTCGTCGTCCACTCGGTGTCGGAGTCGAGCAGATTGACGAAGAAATCGTTGCTCAGAACTCCGGGGCGATCGGTGAACACTCCATGGCTCGAACCACCGTGGTTGGCCCCCAAGGCTCGAAGACCGCCGAGAAGAACCGTCATCTCGGGCGCAGTCAGATTCAGCATGTAGGCGCGATCGAGGAACAACACCTGCTCGGGAGTGCTCTCCCCTGCAGCCATGTAGTTGCGGAACCCGTCGGCTCGTGGCTCGAGTACCGAGAACGATTCGACGTCGGTCTGCTCCTGCGTCGCGTCGGTGCGACCCGGCCGGAACGGGACGGTCACCTCGTAACCGGCGTCGCGTGCGGCCTTCTCGACGGCCGCGTTGCCGGCCAGCACGATGACGTCGGCGAGCGAGACCTTCTTGTCACCGGCCGCCGAGCCCTCGAACTTTTCGCGTATACCGTCCAAGATTGCGAGCACCTCGCGGAGGACCTCAGGTTCGTTTGCCTCCCAACTCTTCTGTGGCTCGAGCCGAACCCGAGCGCCGTTGGCACCGCCGCGGTAATCGGTGACTCGGAAGCTGCTGACCGACGACCACGCGACACCGATGAGCTGAGCGATCGTCGAGCCCGAGTCGAGGATCGCCGACTTCAACGCAGATGCGTCCGCCTCGTCGATCAGGTCACCGTGCGGCGATGGAACCGGGTCCTGCCACAGCTGAGGTTCGGGAACCCACGGCCCGAGGTACCGGGACACCGGTCCCATATCGCGGTGCAGCAACTTGTACCACGCCTTGGCGAACGCGAGCGAGAGCTCCTCGGGGTGATCCAACCACCTCCGAGTGATCTTCTCGTACGCCGGATCTGCCCGCATGGAGATGTCGGTGACGAGCATCGTGGGGGCACGGCCCGGACCGCCGAACGGATCGGGAATCGTGCCCGCACCGGCACCGTCCTTGGCAGTGAACTGCCACGCGCCGGCGGGGCTCTTCGTGAGCTCCCACTCGTATCCGTAGAGATTCTTCAGGTAGCCGTTACCCCACTGCGTCGGAGTCTCCGTCCAGACCACCTCGAGCCCGCTGGTGATCTGATCCTCGGCCTTGCCCTTGCCGTAGCCGTTCTTCCAGCCGAGGCCCTGCTGTTCGATGGGAGCACCCTCGGGTTCGGGCCCGATCTTGTCGGCCGGACCGGCACCGTGCGTCTTGCCGAAGCTGTGTCCGCCCACGATCAGCGCCGCAGTCTCCTCGTCGTTCATCGCCATCCGCGCGAAGGTTTCCCGGATGTCGTGGGCCGCGGCCACCGGATCCGGCTCTCCCTCGGGGCCTTCGGGATTGACGTAGATCAAGCCCATGGTGGTGGCACCGAGGGGCTTGGAGAGCTCCCGTTCGCCGGAGTATCGCTTGTCGGTGCCCAGCCACTGATCCTCGGGACCCCAGAAGACCTCTTCCGGTTCCCAGATGTCCTCCCGACCGAAGCCGAATCCGAACGTTTCGAACCCCATGGACTCGAGCGCCGCGTTACCGGCGAACACCAGCAGATCGGCCCACGAAATCTTGTTGCCGTACTTCTGCTTGACCGGCCACAGCAACCGACGCGCCTTGTCCAGGTTGGCGTTGTCCGGCCAACTGTTCAGTGGCGCAAAGCGTTGCGCGCCCTGACCCCCACCGCCTCGTCCGTCGAACGTGCGGTAGGTGCCGGCGGCGTGCCAGCTCATACGAATGAAGAGTCCGCCGTAGTGGCCGTAGTCGGCCGGCCACCAATCTTTCGAAGTGGTCATCACCGAGACGACGTCGGCTTTGAGCTCGTCCACGTCGAGCTTCTCGAATTCCGCTTTGTAGTCGAGCTTTTCGCCGAACGGGTTCGATTTGGAGGTATGCGCATGCAGGATGGACAGGTCCATCTGCTCCGGCCACCAGTCCTTGTTCGTCAGCGGTGCGTGCGCCTTGGGCTTCGGCGACTCGATGACCGGATTCTCGCTCTCGCTGGTGCTGGCGGTCTCGGTGGCGGAGTGGGGTGGGCGTGCGTCGGAGGTCACGAATTGTCCTTTCCGATGGGCATTGTGGATGGACGATCGCGGGCTGCGATCGATCGGTCGGATGCACAACTGGGGCACGTTCCCCAGTAGGTCACCTCGGCCTCGTCGAGGACGAAACCGTGATCTCGGGCGGGTCGTGCACACGGTGGCTCACCGGTGGCGCAGTCGGCGTCGACGATGAAACCACAGGAACGGCAGACGATGTGGTGATGATTGTCTGCCACCCTGGTTTCGTAACGTGCGGAGTGACCCGCGAGGCGGATACGACGAACCAAACCCGATGCAGTCAACGCATCGAGCACGTCGTACACGGCCTGCTTCGAGACCGTGGGCAGGGTGGCGCGCGCCAGTCGCAAGATGGTGTCGGTATCGGAATGCGGTTGTGCATCAACGATATCGAGAACCAACTCTCGGGGACGCGTCACCCTCAGTCCGGCGTCACGAAGCATGCTGGCGGACGTGCTTGCCATGGCTTTCACGATAACCACCTTCGTTCGCATCGTCGATCGTTTCCTGGAATCGGTCGAGTGTCGCGGCGCGGGCACGGCCGCCTACAGACGAGGCCGACCACCGCGATCAACCCGCGTCCTGTGCCACCGGCGAGTTCCACTCGGCAGTAGTGAAACGGGCTGCGTGAGCAGCGACGGCGGCAGCGTCTGCATTGCGCGAGAAGATCCGGCGTTGGCGTTGCGCGCCGTTCCCGAGGTGCGTCAAACGTTCGAGAGAAGTTTGCACGCAGCGGAGGTCGCCTGTGCTGGTCAGCGCCGGTTCCACGTAGCGGACGAGCGATCGGAGCAGACTCGATGCCGACACCGGTCTCCCGGTGCTCGGATCCACTGCGACGCCGGTCAATCCATCCATGCGGGCACGGTGGTATGCCGCTGCGAGGTGATTGCCGGCCACGACGAGTGCCGGCTCGCCGCGGTCGATGGACCGAAGGGCCGTGACGACGAGACCGCGGACCAGTGCAGCGGACAACACCATCTCCTCGGCGACCGCAGGTACGTCGCCGACCCGCACCTCGACCGTCGGCTGGTGGGAGCTGGGCCGTACATCCCAGTAGAGCGATGCTTCGTCGAGAATCATGCCGGTCTCGATCATCGAGCCGACCAGGTCGTCGTACTCCGCCGTCGAACTCAGGTGAGGGGGCGGACCAGCCGTCGGCCACCTGCCCCACACCGTCGAACGCCAACTCGAGTGCCGAGTGTCGACGCCGTCGTGTATCGCGCTGTTGCACGTCAACGCCAGAAGTGTCGGGAGCCAGGGCCGCACGACATTGCATACCCCGATCGCCGTCTCCTTGTCCGGCACCTCGACATGAATGTGACCCCCACACGTGGCAACGCTCTCTGCCAGTGCCCCGTAGGTCTCGGCCAGACGCCGATAGCGGGAGCCGTCCGAGATGGGCAGGCGGCCACGATCAGCAGGCGCAACCGGCGAGACACCTGCCGCCAGTAAGTGGGCACCCTGCGCCAGGGCCACCGCCGACAGCGTGGCGCGGGTGGAGATCACGTTCTCCCGCAATTCGCGAAGACACTGCAGCGGAGGCGAATTGGCCTCCACCTGCACCTCGGTCAGCTCCGAGACGGCATCGATTCCCGCAGCTCGGGCATGCGCAACGACACCGGGGCCGACCGCCACCGGACGCAGCATGTCGATGTCGGCGAGAAAGAACTCCTCCTCCACTCCAACCGTGGGGACTGCCTTTGCACTCATCGGGCGCTGTCGCCCGGGTGATCGCCGACCCCCACCGCGAGATACACCGCGGCGACGATCGTGCACGGTGCGGAACTGCCGGTCACGCCGACCGCGCAGGCGTCTCGCCTGTGCAGGAATTCGAAACCTGTTCGGATCTCGCCGGTTTCACCGCACTTCGAACGGCGTCCGCGACGCTGCGGACGCACTCCGTACCGAGGTGAGCGCCACTCGGATCGAGTTGTCGCTGCAGCTCGGGTGTACAGGCGACGATCGCGCGACACCGGTGCGCAGCGAGCCGCGAGGCAGCTGCCGAGAGGACGGGAACCACTGCGGGGTCGACGAATTCGACATCGAGCAGATCCACGACCAGCGACCGCCCGCACACGATGGCCTCCGACACGCATTCGCCTATGACCGGAATTGCCGATCTGTCGATCGACCCGACGATGCGGATGACGACCGGTCCGCCGACGAGTTCGTCCACGGACAGCGCGAATGCGCCGTCCTCGGGATTGTCCGGCCCACAGAACGACAATCGAATCGATTCCGGATCACTGTGCACCGACCGTAGAAACACCATTGCCCACCTCCACCGGCTCGCGACCGGAGACTGTCGGCTGCCTCTGACACCAGTTCTCGAGAAACGAATCTCGGACCATCAGGTGTCGAAGAGCGCGGTCGGGCACATCTCGCAGTCGCTACGTCCTGACTACGGGGCTTCTCCTCAACCGCGTGGAAACAGTGTATACACAAATGCGCCTGGCGAAACACGCTACGCTGCTGCGATTGTCGGCGGTTGACGGTTGAACCGACCGCAATCCAGTGCCCGGTAGCCGTACCGAACACGCTCCCCGCTTCGGCCGCAAGGCACGTCGGTTCGGCCCGTTGTGAGCGTTCCAGCGATGGCAACTCCCTCGTGTGAGGTTTCGCAACGCGGCTGCACGTAATAGGGTGGTGTTCGACGCCCAGTTGCGATGACCGTTCTGGCCGCGTCTCGAGCACGCTGACTCCAAAATCGGGTCGGCATATCCCACACCCTTCACCGGTGCCGGGCTATGCGCCCGAAAGGGGCCGTGCGAACCCATCAGGGATCGAATCGATATGCACGTTGCGCTTGTCTCCGAACACGTGAGTCCGATAAATGATGCGGCCGGCATCGAGGCAGAACAATCGGCTGCCCAGCTCGATCGGCTGGCCTCGTCGCTGGCCCGCGCCGGCACCCGAGTCGATGTGTACACCAGGAAGCAGAACCCGGATCACGAGGACGAGCTGCTCACCCCCGACGGTTACCGGGTGGTCAACCTGTCTGCGGGGCCTGCTGTCCCGATGACCGAAGAGGAATCGATTCCTCACACGAGTGCGTTCGCCTCCTCGCTCCGCGATCACTTGCTCCGAACGAAACCCGATGTAGCACATGCACATTCATGGGTATCGGGGCTGGCAACCGTACTGGCCGCCGGCGCGACGGGCGTCCCCACGGTGATGTCGTTCCACGGTCTCGCCGCGACCGACCGATCCGGGCCCCCGACGGCAGGCACCGATTCGGTGGTTCCCCGGGCGGCCATGGAGAAGAAGATCGCTCGATCGGCGAGCCGCATCATCGCGTCGTGCCCCGACGAGGCCGACATGTTGACGCGGATGGGCGTCGCCAGAGCCAAGGTGTCCATCGTCCCGACCGGGGTGGATCTGAGTGACTTCGATCCATCCGGACCGACCGCACCACGCAGCGGTGCCGCGTGCCGGGTGGCGACCGTCGGGTCGGACGCCGACGTATCGACGATCATCGAACTGCTCGGAAAACTCGACGACACCGAATTGGTCGTTGTCGGCGGCGAGCCACGCGACTCCAGCGGCGTGGCGCAGCTACGCACGGTCGCCGCAGCACACGGCATGGCCGGGCGCACGGTGTTCACCGGCCCGGTCCGCCATCGCCACATGTCGTCGCTGTTGAGGTCGGCCGACGTGTTCGTCTGCCTGTCCCCGACCGAATCGGCAGGGATCGCCACCCTCGAAGCCATGGCGTGCGGACTTCCCGTCGTCGCATACGGAGTGGGCTACGCCGGAGAGTTGGTGATCGACGGGGTCACCGGCCGCTCGATCAGGCCGGGCGACCGTCGTCGCTTGGCACGAGAGCTGGCCCTGCTGGTACGCAACGAGTCCAGGCGTTTCGAGCTGGGAGTGTCCGGCTCCGACCGTGCGCAATCTCGCTTCTCGTGGGACCGCATCGCCGAGGACACCTCACGCGTCTACGAGGCAACCGCACAGACCGGGTCGACAGCGAACGCCGGGTCGACCCAGCAAGCCGGCTCGACTCACGACCATCCGGTGCCGCCGACTGCACCCTCTCGTCGGCACACGGTGTGAACAGCCGGCGAGCCTATCTGGACGAGCGTTCCTTGTTCGATTCGGAACCGAGGTCGACGAGTTCTGCGGCCAAGGCGGCCACCGGGACGTTCTGGGTTTGCGACAGCCGTGAAATCAAGTCGAACGCCTGTACCGCGTCGATACCGTACCGCTCCATCAACATGCCCTTGGCTTGGCCGATGATGTCCCGTGAAGCCAAGCCGGACTTGAACTGCTCGGTCTTGTTCGCTGCATACAACGCCACCGCAGCGTGGGTTGCGAGCACGCGACCGAGTTCCTCGTCCTCGTCGCTGAACGCATCACTGGTCAGTGCGAACAGATTGAGCGCCCCGATGGTGTCCTCGTTGGTGTAGAGGCGGAAGGACAGGCTGCTGAGAACCCCTGCTCCCACCGCCTCCGGACCGAAACGTGGCCAGCGGGAATCGGAGCGGAAGTCGTTGCACCGCACGAACAGCTCGCTTCGTGCGGCGTCGATGCACGGCCCCTCGTCGAGGCGTTCCTGCATAGCGTCGAGGCGAACCGGCAGCTCACTGGTCGCGGCGTGCGACTGGTACTTCTTCGGCCCCGCCACCACGAGAATGTCGGCGCAATCGACCGCGGGTATCAGAGATCGGGCGCTCTCCGTCACGCCGCGCAGGGTTTCGTCGAGACTGGACGGTGCGAAGAATGACCTCGTCGCTTCGGCAATCGCCTGTGTGAGGTCGCGAGCTGTCATCGATCGATCGGGTCCCATACCTGACGATGCTAGTCAAGAGGAATCGACTGCTCGACGGTTGAGTCCACCGGAAGCGGGGCATGCAGAGCGCAGCAACCAACCGACCGACGATCAGGAGTGCTCATGACCATGCCGACCGATGCAGGTGCAGAGATCCCATCCGAGGGCAGCAACGACGGTCCGCGCGAAGAATCTCCCGACGAGGCTGCAGTCGGTGCTCACGTCGACGAAGAGAACGTCCCACACCCGCCCGAGGACGACACGCAGAACTGATTCATCGGGCGGTCGGGGTCAGACGGAAGATCGGAAACCGCCTGCCCTCGGCCGTCTCCGTGTATTTCGCGAATCCGTCCGATGCGTCGAGGAATTTCTGCCACTGCCGGTCCCACTCGGATTCCGGAATCTCGTCGGCGTCGACGGCAACGGTGCGAATGCC
Organism: Rhodococcus sp. NKCM2511; assembly: GCF_014905595.1. Classification (NCBI taxonomy): domain Bacteria; kingdom Bacillati; phylum Actinomycetota; class Actinomycetes; order Mycobacteriales; family Nocardiaceae; genus Rhodococcus; species Rhodococcus sp. NKCM2511. The sequence continues at coordinate 1,985,145 of NZ_BNHJ02000001.1, forward strand.
TCCGTCCCCGGGTGTCTCGATGTCGATGGCCGGATGGGCTCGCAGATTGTGCACCCACGCTGGATCTTTCGGTGACCCGGCAGCCGAGCCGACCACCAACCAGCTCTCTCCCTCAGGAATCGCCATGAGCGGGTTGAGCCGCACCGCGCCGCTCTTGGCACCGATCGTGTGTAGAACAACGAGCGAATCACCGAAGCCGGCCGTGGACACGTGGCCATTGTTGCTTCGGAACTCGTCGATGATGATCTCGTTGAAGTCGGCCATGGGCCGATTATGCCGCCGATGCGGCGCGGCCACTCCACTTTTCGCCGGCGTTCGACGGTGTCAGTTTCCCGGTATTCCGTCCTCGTGATCGACGAGCAAAGACAACGACTCCCAATTCTCCTGCACGGCAGCGGCCGCGCCGTCCGCGTCACCCTCACTGCACAGCGTGATGATTCGTTCGTGTTGGGCTATCGAATCGCGGCCCACCAGCGAGGCGAACCGTAGGCGTTCGAGTCGACGCAGGCTCGGCGTCACCTGCTCGAGAACCGTGACCACGACCTGATTCTGACTCGCCTCGACGGCGACTGCGTGGAACGCGTCGTCGCCGGCCAGCGCGAGGTCCACATCGCCTCGGGTGAATGCGGCGGCGAAATCCTTGTTGGCGCGACGCATCGCGGCGATGTCGCGCTTGTTCATCAGCGGTACAGCCGTCCGGACCGCGAGTGCATGCATCGATGCCGCGACCGCCTGCGCGTCCAGCACCGCCTTGCGTTCGATGGTCGACACGATGGTCGAACGCCCGGGCTGTGTGTGTACGAGGCCCGCCAGTTCCAGCCTGGCCATGGCGTCGCGAATAGGTGTACGCGACACTCCGAGCCACTGCTCGAGTTCGGCATCCCGCAGCCGCTCGCCGGGCGCGAAGGTGCCGTCGACGATGGCGTCGCGAATCGAGACATAGGCGTTGTCACGTAGCAGCGAGCGCTTGTGTTTTCCGAGCTCGACGGGGACCGGCATGCAAAATATCGTAGCCCACCGCTTTCGCTGGCGAGGCATCCCACGTACAGTATGCGATATATTGCATCCTGCATGACACACCGATCAAAGGAGAACCACGTGGCGATCGCGGACTTCGAGCGTTATCCCCTCACCTTCGGCCCGAGCCCGATTCACCCGATGGAACGACTGAGCGCGCACCTCGGCGGGGCCAAGATCTGGGCCAAGCGAGAAGACGTCAACGCAGGATTGGCCTACGGCGGCAACAAGACTCGCAAGCTCGAGTACATCGTCCCGGACGCTCTCGCCCAGGGTGCCGACACATTGGTCTCGATCGGTGGCGTGCAGTCCAACCACACGCGGCAGGTGGCGGCGGTCGCCGCAAAGCTCGGACTCAAAGCAGTTCTCGTGCAGGAGAAGTGGGTCGATTGGCCGGATTCGGTCAACGACAAGGTGGGCAATATCCTGCTCTCCCGCATCATGGGTGCAGATGTCCGCCTCGATCCGTCGGGCTTCGGAATCGAATTCAAGGACAGCTGGCAGAAGGCCATCGAGGACGTCGAGCGAGCGGGCGGCAAGCCCTACGCCATTCCCGCAGGCGGCTCCGACCACAAGCTCGGCGGACTGGGCTTCGCCAACTGGGCGTACGAAGTACAGAAGCAGGAAGAGGAGCTCGGCGTCTTCTTCGACACGATCGTCGTGTGCAGCGTGACCGGGTCGACGCATGCCGGCATGATCGCCGGGTTCGCCGGGCAGGAACGGCCACGTCGAGTGATCGGCATCGATGCGTCCGCCAAGATCGCTCAGACCCGCGACCAGGTGGCCCGAATCGCCCGTAACACAGCAGAACTCATCGAACTGGGACGCGATCTTCGCGACGACGAGATCACCGTCCTCGAAGGCTGGGCCGGCGACTACTACGGAATTCCCGTCGACTCCACGATCGAGGCAATCAAGCTCACCGGCCGTCTCGAAGGCGTGATCATCGACCCGGTGTACGAGGGCAAGTCCATGGCCGGACTGATCGATCTGGTTCAGCAGGGCGATATCGGCAAGGACTCCACCGTTCTCTACGCGCACCTGGGTGGTCAGCCCGCCCTCAACGCGTACAGCGGAATCTTCTGAGCTGGACTTCGCGGTACCGGTGCCCGAGGATCGACAGGTGATCCTCGGGCACCGAACCTGTTTCTGCACCGGCCGACCCGATTCGGCACGACGAGCGAAGGTGTACGCATGAGGCAGCGCTCCGACGAATTGGACTCGCTGAGTTGCCGAATCACGGCGGCGCTGCAGGTCAATCCCCGGGCGTCCTGGGTCAGCATCGCCGAGGCGCTCGGTGAACCCGAACGCACCGTCACCCGACGCGGCAAGGAACTACTCGATTCCGGGGACGTGCGCGTGGTCGGCGTCATCGGCGCGACAGGCGCGGTCGTTCTGCGAGCTCGATGTCACGTCGGTATGGCACGTGCCGTTGCAGTCGGATTGGCGCGCCGCGACGACACGATGTTCGTGTACGCCACGTCGGGGCACGAGGAATGCGTCGCCGAAGTCCTGGTCGACGATGCCCATCTGGCGGATCTGATGCTCGACGACCTACCCGGCATCACCGGGATCAGACGCATTCGGGTAGATCCCATCACGCGGGTCTATCGCTCGGTCCGCGAGTGGCGGCCGGCGATTCTCAATTCGCATCAGATCGCGGCTCTGACGCCTCCCGTACACGAGGGCTACCAACCGGACGGCCGTGTGGGACCGGAGATCTCGACCCTGCACCGCAGCATTCTGCGCGTCCTGGCCGAGGATGCCCGGACGCCCACCTCGGACATCGCGCGCGTCGTCGGCGCTACCGAGAACACTGTCCGACGCCACATGGACACTCTGGAACAGACCAACAAATCCCGACTGCGGGTGGTCGTCGAGCCGGCGCTGCTGGGGTATTCGGCGGAAGCCCTTGCCTGGGTCAAGGTTCCGCCTCGACACCACGAAGCACTGGTCGAGCTCTTGCTCGCACATTCGGAGGTTCGATACGCGGTGGCCCTCGCGGGCTCGGACAGTCTGCTCGTCAACCTCGCGTGCCCGGACCGAATGGCGTTGCATCGCATGACAACTGCGTCGGACTGGGCCGCCCTGGCCGACGCGATCTCGGTCGTGTCGATTCTGCGGGCCACCAAACGCAGCGGCAACCGTCTGCTGGCCGCGGACTCCGCGTCGTACCTGTATTGATCCGGTACGACGCGGCAGTCACTGCGGTCAACGGATCGGTGCGCCGGGGCCGAGCGGGATGCCGAGCATGTACCAGACTGCGAACAACGCCGCCCACACGATCAGCATGCCCAGCGCGACAGGGATGGTGAACGAGGCGAGGGTACCGATGCCTGCATTCTTCTTGTAGCGCTGGATGAGTCCGAGGGTGAGCACGAAGTAGGCCGACATCGGGGTCATCGCGTTGGTGCAGGAATCGGCGATTCGGTAGACGGCCTGGGTGGTTTCGGGGTTGACGTCGATGTACATGAGCATCGGCACGAGAACCGGGGCCAGCATCGACCACATGGCCGAACCACTGGTGACGAGCAGGTTCATCACCGAGATCAGCACCAGCATCATGGCGAACACCACGAGGGGGTGTAATCCCCCGGCTTTCAGCAGTTCCGCGCCCTCGACTGCGACGACGTTGCCGATGCCGGTCCACTTGAAGTAGGCGAGGAACTGCGAAATCGCGAAGAACAGCACCAGGATCGGAGCAAGGGTCTTGATGCCGACGGCCATCGATTCCGGAATCTCACGGAGCTGCCGAAGACTGCCGGTGGTGCGTCCGTACACCCATCCGACCAGGACGAAGGCGATCGCGATGAAGAACGCGATGTTCTGCAGCACGATCGACTGCACGAACCCGCCGTCCTCACCACGCAGCGGCGACGAGGGAGGAAGCAGTGCCGCGACGACGACGGCCACGTACACCGCCAAAGCTGCTCCGGCGCGGCGCATTCCCTTCTTCTCGATCGGCTCGAGATCGAGTGCCAGCTTTTCTGCGCCGTCCTCGACGCCCTCGTCGGCATCGAGATTCATGTGCTTGGCCATCACCAACTCCACCACCAGGGTGATGAAGATCGAAATCACCAGGGACGACGCGAGACTGAAGAAGTAGTTGTCCACGGGGGTCACGCTGTAGTCCGCGTCGACGATCTGAGCGGCGGAGGTCGTCAACGACGACATGATGGCATCGCTGGGTGTGATCAACGGTGACGCGTTGTAGCCACCGGCGATGGCCACGAACGCCACCATCATGCCCAGTACCGGACTTCGGCCCGCTGCTTTGAACGCCATTGCCGCCAGCGGAAGGACGACGATGAATGCCGCGTCGAACATGACGTGAGACATGGTCCCGGCGAAGGCAACCGAGAACGTCACCCACTTGGCGGGCAGCTTCACGATGGTGGCGCGCAGCAGCGTGGTGAGCACACCGGAATGCTCGGCGACGGACACGCCGAGGATGACGGTCACGATGATGGGGAGCGGCGCGAACCCCGCGAAGTTGTCCAGTGCCGTCCCGAAGATCATGGCTACGCCGTCACTGCTGAGCAGGCTGCGAACCATCGACACCTCACCGGTGCTGGGTAGCACCACCCCGGTGCCGAGCGCGGCCAGGATCGCGCTGACCACTGCCAGCACTGCGGCCAGAAGCCAGAACAGCAGGAAGGGGTGCGGCAGTTTGTTGCCGACGCGTTCGATGCTGGACACGAGACGGAACAGTGTCTTCAGCCCCCAGGGCATTCGTGTTTCGGGCGCATCCGCAGTTGCCGGTGGACCGTCGATCTGACTGGACATGATTGACTCTCTTTCGCATACCGTCGGATTGCGACCGAGCCCCGGGCTCGGATGTCCTGCTCACTCAAGTCGGTTCACGTTGCCGATATGTTGCATGTGTGAAATTTTCGGCCGTCTGAGCGAAACCGCCAATCCAACGGCGAAAAAGCTCAATGGACGACGATAGCCCGGTGGGCTCCGCGCGGTGGTGCAGTCTTGAAACAGGCTTCCGACAACAACTCCGGCCGATCCGGATCGAAGCGAGGAGTTTCATGACCGGCGACATTCAGTCACTGTCCCTGCGCGCGCTCGCGGCACACATCCGTGATCGCGAGATCTCGGCCCGCGAGGCGCTCGAGTCGCATCTGGCTCGCATCGACGACGTCAACCCTGTCGTCAACGCGATCGTGACCTTCGACATCGATGGGGCGACCGAACGTGCGAGTGCAGCGGACCGCGCAACGGTGTCCGGCGAGACACTGCCCGTTCTGCACGGCGTCCCGATGACGCACAAGGACAATCACCTGACCGCCGGTCTGCGCACGACTTTCGGCTCGCCGATTCTGGCCGACAACGTCCCCACCGAGGACTCGGGCATCATCGCCCGCCTCAAGCGCGCAGGTGTCAACACCACCGGCAAATCCAACGTTCCCGAATTCGCTGCAGGTTCACACACTTTCAATCCGCTGTTCGGTACCACCACCAATCCGTACGATCCGACTCGCAGTGCCGGCGGCAGCAGTGGCGGTGCCGCCGCCGCCATCGCCGCCGGGATACAACCGGCGGGCGACGGGTCGGACATGGGCGGGTCGCTGCGCACTCCGGGATCGTTCTGCAACCTCGTCGGATACCGGCCGTCGTTGGGCCGAATTCCGATGCTGCCCGCCAAGAACCCGTGGGCCTGGATCGCTCGGCAGGGCGTGCTCGCGCACGACATCGAGGACGTGCGCTTTCTGATGCGCGCACTCGCCGGTCCGGATTCGTCCAGTCCTCGTGGTCTCCCGCTGGACGACTCGTACCGCTCGGAGGAAGCCGGCTCGCTGCGTGGGCTGAAAGTCGCGTGGACAACGGATTTCGGTCTCGGCGTACCCGTCGACCGTGAGGTGATCGACGTCCTGAGCCGCCGACTGCACGTGTTCGAGCAACTCGGTGCCAGTGTGGACGTCGATTGCCCGGACCTGTCCGACGCGGACGAGGTGTTCCAGACGACGCGTGCCTTCGACTTCGCCACCGCCTACGGGCACCTGTTGGACGAACACCGGCACCGCATCAAGAGCGCCGTGCAGTGGAACGTCGACAAGGGAATGGCGCTCACGACACGAGACATGATCTCCGCCAACACCGCTCGCAAGAATCTCGATACTGCAGTGCGGCAGTTCTTCTCGCGATACGACGTATTGATCGCGCCTGCCGTTCAGGTACTTCCGTTCCCCGCGGACGAGGAGTACCCCGCCGTCGTCGACGGCACCCCGATGAACAACTACCTCGATTGGATGCGGGCCGCTTCGCTGATCTCGGCGACAGGCCTACCGTCACTGTCGATGCCCGGCGGCTTCAGCTCCTCCGGTCTTCCGGTTGGATTGCAGATCGTCACCGCCGACCGCGCCGATCACCTGCTGCTCCGGGTCGCGCATGCCTTCGAGGCCGAGACGGCATTCCACCGTCGTGCGCCCGAATCGGCGGCCGCCACCGTCTGACAGATCCGGCGGGCCGAGTTCAGGACCTGGCGACCGCGGCGACGATCAGATCGGTCAACTCCCCGATCGCTTCGGCCGGTGTGAGTGACCCGGATACGGCACCGTGGGACAACGCGTCTGCGGCACCGAAGACGGCGGTCAGAGATGGCGTGGACATGCCGTCGGCATCGGTGAACGGACGCAGAATCTCCCGACACCGCTCGAAGTAGGCGCGCTCGGCGGTGCGCTTGACCTGTTCGAGTTCGGGCGAACCTTCGAGTGCGGCAAGCACACCCGTCAATTCCCTCCCCTGGGCCAATGTGCACCCCACGTAGGAGTCGGCAATGGCCTTCGCCCGACCGCGGACCGTCATGGGTGCCGAGTCGAGAGATTCCTCCAGCATCGCCGCCTGCCTGGCATCGAATTCGGTGAACAGAGCGGCAAGAAGTTCGGCGCGGGAGGCGAAGTGGCTGTACACCACCGGTTTCGCGACACCGGCATGCTCTGCGAGCCGTCCGAGAGTCAACGCGTCGGCCCCCTCGGCGCGTACGAGAGCCCAGGACACCTCGATCAACTGTGCGTTTCGATCGGAGCGCGACAGCCTCGTCCGTGCCATTCCGCCACCTCCTTGCTTATGTACTAATAGTAACCTACTGTTCGTACATAGCCGATCTTCCCCAGCCGAAGGAACAGCCATGAACACGCTCGTCGTAGTCTCCCATCCCGACCCGCACTCTCTGACCCATCAGGTCGCTCACTCCGTAGTCGAGGCCATCCGATCCACGGGCACCACCGTGGAGACCGCAGATCTCGCCGCGGAGAGCTTCGATCCACGATTTTCGGCTGCAGATCTGAGCCTGTTTCGTGGAAACGGGAGCACACCGTCCGATGTAGCCGAGGAGCAGACACGGATCGACCGCGCCGAACACCTGGTTCTCGTCTTCCCGATGTACTGGTGGTCGATGCCGGCGCTACTGAAAGGCTGGATCGACCGCGTGTTCGTCGAGGGTTGGGCCTACGAATACGGGGACAGAGTATTCGTGAAGAAGCTGGACCGACTCACCATCCATCTGGTCGTCGTCGCGGGAGACGATGCAGACAGCTTCGAGCGCCATGGCGTCCACCAGGCCATTCGAACGCAGATCGAACGCGGCATCATCGAATACTGCGGTGCCACAGTGGGATCCACGAACTTCGTATACGGGTCGGACACCAGGAGTCGCGCGGAACTCGCTGCCGAGATCTCCGCTATCGGTAGCACGGTCGCAGACCGGGTCGCCGCGCAGCGCGCGCTCACCTGACCTGCGACAGCCACGCGGGATGAGTGTGGTCAACGATTCCGCTTCTGCTCGGCACGGATCAAGCCGCCGCCGACGATCAGCCGCTGAATTTCGCTGGTTCCCTCGTACAGGCGGAGAAGACGGACATCTCGATAGATTCGCTCGACGGGAACGCCGCGCATATACCCCGCGCCGCCGTGGATCTGGACGGCAAGGTCGGCAACTGTGCCGACCATCTCGGTGCAGAACAGCTTCACCGCCGACGGCGCGATCCGTCGATCGGCGTTTTCCACCCAGGCCCGGGCAGCCTCACGCACCATGGCCCGGCCTGCCATGACTCCCGTCTGCTGGTCGGCGATCATCGCCTGGACGAGTTGATGATTGCCGATGGGCTCGCCACCCTGCGTGGAAGACGCAGCGTAGGAGACGGATTCGTCCAGGGCACGCTGCGCTTGACCGACGGCGAGAGCTGCGATGTGGACGCGGCCGCGCGCCAACGACGTCATCGCCGCCCGGTATCCGATGTCACCGTTGCCACCCACCAGAGCGTCGGCGTCGACCTCGACGTCGGTGAACGTCACATCCGCGGTTCCTGCTCCCTGCTGACCCATCTTCGCGTCCTTGTCACCGACCTCGACACCCGCAGCGTCGGCGGGGACCAGAAACACCGCGATCCCGTTGCCGCTGTTCGGCTTCGGGTCCACTCGCGCGAACACGACGAACAGGTCCGCGATGGGCGCATTGGTGATGTAGCGCTTGCTTCCGCTGATGATCCAGCCAGTACCGTCCACTACTGCCGTCGTTCTCAACCCTGCCGGGTTCGAGCCGGCACCGTCCTCGGTCAACGCGAACGACGCGACGACGTCGCCGGCCGCCATGCCGGGCAACCACGTTGCCTTCTGCTCGTCGGTGCCGAACCCGACGAGCACCTGGCCCGCGATTCCGTTGTTGGTGCCGAACATCGACCGCAACGACAGTGTGGTGTAGCCGAGCTCCATGGCAATCTCGACATCCTGAATCAAGTTCAGGCCGAGACCACCGAACTCTTGCGGAATCGCGTATCCGAACAACCCCATCTCGGCGGACTGTCTCCGGAGATCGTCGGGAATCGAATCGGCGTTCATGATCTCGAGTTCACGCGGAACCACCCGCGATCGGACGAACTGGGAGACTTGCTTCTTCACGTCCGCGAAGACGTCGTCGGGTACCTCGGCATTGCGCACGGTCATGGCACCACTATCGACGCTGCCCACGGATCGGACAACCGACAACCGCGAGTAGTTGACACAACAATCATAGTGGGTACCATCGAATACAGTTGACATCGCAACTACTTCGGATGTCCACCCGACGAAAGGTCTCATCGATGACGAAGATCGCAATCATCTACTACTCCGCAACCGGCCACGGATCCACGATGGCGAACAAGCTCGCCGACGCAGCGACGGCGGCTGGAGCCGAAGTACGCGTGCGGCACATCGCGGAGACGCGCGACCCCAGCACCTTCGCCGAGAACCCCGCCTGGTCCGCCAACTACGAGGCAACCAAGGATCTTCCCGCTGCCAGCGGCGACGACATCGTCTGGGCCGATGGCGTCATCCTCGGATCTCCGACGCGTTTCGGTAGCACCGCAGCACCGTTCCAGAACTTCATGGACTCGCTCGGCGGCTACTGGGCCAAGGGTGAACTTGCGAACAAGGCATACGCCGCCTTCACCTCGAGCCAGACCGCGCACGGCGGCCAGGAGACCACGCTCATCGGTCTCTACACCTCGCTGATGCACTTCGGCGGCATCCTGGTTCCGCCCGGATACACCGACGGACTGAAGTTCGCCGACGGCAACCCCTACGGCGTCAGCCACGTCACCGGACCCGAGAACAAGAACGAACTCGACGACGCAACCAGCGCAGCGCTGACTCACATGGCCACGCGCGTCGTCACCATCGCCGAGGCTCTGGCGAAATAGAGGCCGGCTCTCGTCACCTCGAGAAAAGACCGCCCGATTCGCGTCCGGGTCCGCACATCGCCAGTGCGGACCCGGACGTAGTACATGCGTTATGAAAAACGGCGTGTTTGTCATCTCGGGCGCGCACCGCCATGCTGTGTGCAGGGAACAGCAACTCCGCTGACTTCTGCGAGCGGTCGGTGGCGTCGCCCACCGACTCGTCGCTGCGACGAGTGCGAAACGGACATCGATGAAGGATCCCGGCTTCGATCCGCTCGTTCTCCGCGCCCTGTTCGACGAATCGCCCGACATGGTGGCCCTGTCCGCGTTCTCCGGCAGCGTGATCGACGTCAATCCGGTCGGCCTCCGCCTGGTCGGCCTGGAGGAACTGCCGTCGACAGGCCTGTTCACAGCAGATTTCTTCACGGCCCGCGGGCTCGAAGTCTCCGGTGACGTCGAACATGCGTTGCAGACGACCGGTCACTGGCAGGGCCGTACCGAATTACGCCACTTCGTCTCCGGCGCGGGCATTCCCGTTGCCCTGTCCACGTTCGTCGTTCGACGTTCCGGGCCAGAACCCGACCTGATCGCCACGATCGTCCGCGACCGCACCCGTGGCCACCAGCGCGATCTGGACCTGCTGGCCGCGGCTGTGTCGGCCGAGAGAATCGCAGTCGAGCAACGGGCACTGGCCGAATTGAGCGCACTTGCCGTCACGGCGGACTTCGATACTGTGCTGACTGCGGCCACGAGCACGGCGGCCAAGTTGGTGGGCGTCGAGTCTGCGGCCCTGGCCCGACGTTCGGAGGACTCGACCGACCCGCTTCTGTCCATCGACGCGATCACCCGCACGCTCCCACACGATTTCGTGCTTGCCACCGGCGACGGGTCGTTGACCGGTTATGCCTTGGCGCGAAGGGCGATCACCGTGTGTTCCGACGTCGAATCCGAAACACGATTCGACACCTCGGCCATGGCTGCCCTGGGCTTTCGCAGCGGTGCCGCCGTTCCGATCACCATCGGTGCCGGGCTGTGGGGCGTACTGATCCTGTTCGGCCGGGAACCACACGTTTTCGGCGACGGAGACATCGCATTCGTCTCCGCAGTCGCCGGAGTGCTCTCCGCTGCACTCGAACGAGTGGAACTCGACCGCGAGCTGCGCTGGCGCAGCGCGCACGATCCCTTGACCGAACTGCCGAATCGGGCGGTGGCGTACGACGCGATCGACACTGCGCTCGCACAGGTCGCGGACACCGGCGGCCGAGTGGCCCTGCTGTTGCTCGACGTCGACGATTTCAAGATCATCAACGACAGCCTCGGCCACGACGTCGGAGACCGCGCACTCGTGCACTTCTCACGCCGCCTGGCCGCGACCGCGAGACCCGGCGATACCGTGGCCAGGCTCGGCGGCGACGAATTCCTGATGATCTGCAATCACATCGACGACGTCGCACATGCCGAACGCGTCGCCGAGTGCATCCGTTCCGCTCTCGCGGCCCCTACCGCGGAAGACGAGGGCGACGACCCGATTCCGGTGAGCGCCAGCATCGGAGTTGCGGTGTCCACTGCGGGCTCGACCCGACGCGAGCTCCTTCGATCGGCCGACCTGGCGATGTACCGCGCCAAGGACACCAGGGCCGGGCACGCCGTCTTCGACTCGAGCGACCTCTACGACGCCGACCGGGTGCGCTCCATGTCGGTGGACCTGCGCCGCGCCGTGGCCTCCGGCGACCTCACACTGGACTACCAACCCGTGATCGACGTCGAGACCGGACACATCGTTTCCGTCGAAGCTCTGGCGCGTTGGCAGCACCCGAATCTCGGTCCCATCGAACCGTCCGAATTCGTTGCCGTGGCCGAACGCACGGGTGTGGCAACGCTTCTCGACGATTGGGCCCTCACCACCGCCTGTCGACAACTCGTCGACTGGCGCGGGCTGGGCTGCGTCGGCATGCGCGTCAACATCAGCGCGCTGCAACTGCGCGACCCGGCCTTTCCCGATCGAGTGGCTGCCGCCCTGCTCACCACAGGTGCGCACGCTGACGGCATCGTTCTCGAACTCACCGAGACGGAATGGCTCGCCGACACCGGCACGGTTGCGTCCAATTTGGCGAGACTCCACGAGATGGGAGTTGCGTTGTCACTCGACGATGTCGGGAAGGGCTACAGCAGCCTGGCCTACCTCGAACGATTCCCGGTGATCGGCAGCTTCAAGATCGACCGAACGTACATCGACGCTCTCGACACCGAGCGAGGACGAGAAGTGTTGACCGCCATCGTGTCACTGGCGAAAGCCTACGGCGTGACCGTCGTGGGCGAAGGCGTCGAGACGCAGGCGCAACTCGACGCTCTCACCGCAGCGGGATGCAATCTGGTGCAAGGATTTCTGCTGGGCCGGCCCGCCGACGCCGAGCACACGGCACTACTGCTGTCCCGTAACAGCGCAGCGCGACAACGCTGAGCGCGTCGAACACGGGTCTCGATCTCACCGCCGTGGGCGCGCCGATGCGACGAGCATCGCCAGACCCATCTCGAAGGCGCGGGTGGCAATGGGATCGTCGGCATCCTCGTGTTGGACGGTCTCGTAGGCCGCGGCCAACCGCGGGAAAGCCTCCTCCTGGCCGGCAGGATCGAATACGACACTCGGGCCGGACATGTCGAGGACACTGCCGAGGATGAACGATTCGAACGCGGTCAGCAGAGGCAACACGTCCCTGCTCGCCCAGCCCACCGCCTCTGCGGCAACAGAGAAATCCTCGTACTCCGCCAACAGCACCGGGGTCGATGCGCGTGTGGTCATGAGGAGGGGAACGGCGCGGTGATGCTCCGCGAACGCCAATCGATAGGACCTTGCCCATTCGACAAGGCCTTCCTCCCACGGCAATTCGCGTAGCGGGGCCGAGTCGATTCGGGCCGAGACCAGAGCTCGGACATCTTCGATCATAGCCGCGCGGTCGGCGACGTGGTTGTAGAGGGAAGTGGGGTTCACGCCCAATTTCAGCGCCACGCCCCGCATGCTCGCACCGTCGGCTCCGTGCCGATCGACCAGGGCCAATGCGGTGCGGGCGATCAGGTCACGGCTGAGAATGGCGCGAGGTGGTCGTGCCATGGTCGCCTCCTCTCGGGCGGTCGTCGAGTACGGACAGCCTTGCATGTCGGGATTTTTTTCGATTCACCCGTTCCCAAAACCGACAGTGTGTGTTTTAGTTCTGTCATGACTTCTTCTTCCTTCACCGTGGTCGAGGCCGATGTCGCCGGCGTTTCCGCCGCGCTCGCCGAGGGCACTGTGACGAGCGTCGAACTGGTAGCGCGTTACCTCAATCGAATCGGGCACTACGACCGCACCGGAATCAGCCTCAACGCCGTCCCGGTACTGAACCCCGACGCGTTCGAGGAAGCCCGCGCAGCCGACCGGCGCCGGAGCGCTGGGCAAACCCTCGGCCCGATGGACGGAATCCCCTACACCGCCAAGTCCAGCTACAAGGTGCGCGGCCTCCCGGTGACGGCCGGCTCGCCCGCATTCGAGACCCTCGTCGCGACCGACGACGCCTTCGCCGTGGCCCAGCTGCGAGCGGCAGGCGCCATTTGCCTGGGCCTGACCAACATGCCGCCGATGGCAGCGGGTGGAATGCAGCGCGGACTCTACGGACGCGCCGAAAGTCCCTACTCCGCAGAGTTTCTCACCTCGGCGTTCGGCTCGGGATCATCCAACGGCTCGGGTACGGCGACAGCTGCGAGTTTCGCCGCCTTCGGGCTCGCCGAGGAAACCTGGTCCTCGGGGCGCGCACCCGCGTCGAACAATGCGCTCGTCGCCTACACGCCCTCTCGCGGGGTGATCTCGGTGCGGGGCAACTGGCCGTTGGTGCCCACGATGGATGTCGTTGTGCCGCATGCCCGTACGGTCGACGACCTACTGCACCTACTGGACGTGGTCGTGGCCGACGACGCGGTCACCGAGGGCGACCTGTGGCGCATGCAGGAGTGGGTGTCGATCCCCCCGGCCTCGGATGTTCGGCCCGCGTCCTTCACCGATCTGCCGCCACTGCCGTTGCAGGGGCTCCGCCTCGCCGTACCTCGCCTGTACGTCAACGGCGATCCCGACAGCGCATATCCGATCCACACCCGCGATTCGGTGATGACCCTGTGGCAGACCATGCGTGACGATCTGGTCGCTGCAGGCGCAGAAGTGATCGACACCGACTTCCCCGTCGTGGAGAACTACGAAGGCCTGCACCCGAACTCGCAGACCATGGTCGACCGCGGTCTCGTTCCCGCCGAGTTCCTCGAACGCGAGCTGGAAGAACTCTCCGTGTGGGCGTTCGACAGCTTCCTCGCCGCGAACGGTCAGCCAGGCCTGCGCGGCCTGGCCGAGACCGACGGGGCGCGCATCTTCCCGCATCCCACGGGCGCGCTACCCGATCGCTACGGCATTCTGCCGTTCGACACGGCCTACGATCTGGCGGACTACGTTCCCATGGCGAAGGCAGGGGTGACGCCGTTCGATCGCATTCCGTCCGTGGAGGCCGGCATGCGCGGATTGGAAGAGGTCCGCCGCGTCGACTTCGAGAAGTGGTTGCAGGACAACCGCTTCGACGCAGTCGTCTTTCCTGCCGTCGCCGATGTCGGCCCCGCCGACGCCGATGTCGACGTCGCGTCCGCCGACATCGCCTGGCGCAACGGAGTCTGGGTGGCCAACGGCAATCTCGTGCCCCGCCACCTCGGCATACCCACCGTCACCATTCCCATGGGGTCGATGAGCGACACGTCGATGCCGGTCGGCTTGACCCTGGCCGGTGCTGCCTACTCCGATTCGACCCTGCTGCGTCTCGCCCGTTCCGTCGACGCCCTCGGGGCACGACGAGTGGCTCCCGCACGCACCCCGGCACTGACCGACGAGCACGTGTTCGACGGCATCGTCGGTGCCGGTGACTCGGATGCCTCCATCGCAGTGACCGACGTGCAGATTCGGCCGGGCTCCGCGGGCGACGAACTCACCTTCGCCGTCCGGATCGACGGCGGTTCCATCGACGACGTACAGGCTTTCGTCGACGGAGTACGGGTGCCGCTCCACACGACGGGCAGCGCCGTCACCGGGACGGTGTCGATTCCGACGGGTTCGTACGACACCCTGCACAGTGAGTGGCGGGCACCGTACGGTCCCCTCGTCGTCGCCGTCGCCCGCTGCGCAGACGGTGGTGTCGCCGGTGCCATGGCGACCACCGACGGATCGCCTCTCTGATCATGACCATTCCACTGACGCCCGACGCCACCCGGCTTCCACTGAACACTCGACGAGCGACGTCGACATTCGGTATGTCCGTACTCGGCCTGCTGACCGCAAACTTGTTGCCGTTCATGGTGATCGCACTCCAGGACTCCCTCGGCGTCAGCGTCGCCGAGGCGGGGACCATCATGACGGGCTCGCTGCTCGCCACCGCGCTGGCCTGTATCGCCGTCACCCGACTGGCCGAGGGGTCGCGGCGGATCGCGGTAGCCCGAGTCGGTCTCGTGGTGACCGCACTCGCATTCGGTGTCGCTGCGTTCCCGCTCGGTGCCACCGTCACCGTCGTCGGCGTCATCATCGGAGGTGCGGGAGCCGGCGGCGCACTGGCCGCGAGCGGTGCAGCTCTGGCGGCACTGCGCAATCCCAACCGGATGTCGGCGGCCAACGGACTCGTCAACCGAGCCGTCGTGACCCTCGTCCTCGCGGTGATCCCGCTGGTCGGGGTCGGCCTGGGCAGTGTCTACGGATTCGTCGCGGCTCTGGCGATCGTTCTCCTGGTGACGTCGGGTTGGTTGCCCGCCGCACCCGTACTCGACTCACCCGACCCGGTGCGACGGGCTGTGGAGCCGCCCGCCTCGGTCGGCACGCGGCGCATCACAGTTGCCGGAGTGTCCCTGCTGGTGATGTACGCGGTGTGGGCGATCAGCGAGGATTCGCTCTGGGCGATCGCAGGCACCATGGGCGCAGACAATGCGCAGCTGAGCGACGCAGCACTCGGTGTGGTTCTCAGCGCATCCAGCGCAGGGGGATTCTTCGCCGCCCTCGTGCTGATCCTGCTCGGCGACCGGGTGGGCCGCGCGCTTCCGATGGCGGTCCTACTGATCGTCGGTGGCGCCCTGAAGCTCGGTACGTCCCTGGCGACCGATCCCACGGTGTACGGCGTGCTGCTCGTCGCGTGGAACTCTGTGTACCTGGCGGCCTTCCTGTTCTTCATCGCCACCGCGGCCGCACTGGATGCCAACGGCAGATTCTCGGGTCCCTCGCTCGGCGTGTATCTCGTGGGTACCAGTTTCGCTCCAGCGTTCGGTGGTTGGCTCGTGGAGTCGTTCGGCTACAGCACATTCGGCTGGGTCGTAGGCGTGACCAGTTGGTTGTTGGTCGTACCGGTCGTTCTCGTCGCACGCTTGTCCACCCGCGTCGAACAGGCAGAAAACCAAGCACGGCAATCGGATTCGCTACCGCAGGAGACATCTCGATGACAACCCCGACCACCCGGACCGCACTGGTGAACGGCAGGATCCTCAGTTCCTCCGGCACCCTGGAGGCCGTCGCCGACGGTACGTTGGCCGAGGCCGATCGTGTGGTGATCGACGGCGACCACATCGCCGAGGTGCACCTGCCCGGCACCACGCACGCGGCGTCAGCCGACGTCACGGTGGACCTCGAAGGCCGATTCGTCCTCCCCGGATTCGTCGACTCGCACGTACACCTGTTGTGGCTCGGCGCCGGGCTCAGCAGCGTAGCCCTGACCGACGCAGGCGATCTCACGGAGATTCGACGCAGGCTGGTCGACGCACGAGAATCCCTCGGCTCCGAGGCGACCATGCTGCGCGGCCGCGGATGGCTCTTCGATGCCATCGACGGTGAACCCACCGCAGCCATGCTCGACGAGGTCGTCTCGGACATTCCGGTGTTCCTCGACTCCAACGACATGCACTCGATCTGGGTCAACACCGCCGCACTCGAAGCGATGGGAATCGACGCGACGACAACGGATCCGGCCGGTGGCCGGATCTCGCGTCTTCCCGACGGCTCACCCGCCGGGATGCTGTACGAACGCGCCGCGCACGAATTGGGTTGGGCCTACCTGTCTTCGGTCACCTCGAACCAGGATCGAGAGCGACACATAGGGCGTGCGCTCGACGCGTTCGCGGCCGCCGGTGTCACCTCGGTCGTCGACATGGGGATGGACGAAGACGGCTGGCGCGCGCTGTGCGGTGTCGCGCAGCGCTCGGGAGGCCGGCTACCGGTCCGTGTCTCGGCGCATTGGCTCGTCGTCGATACCGGTGACGCGCAGCACAATCTGGACCAGGTGAACCGTGTTCTCGAGCTGCGGAACGACCCGACCCCGTGGCTCGAGCTCGTCGGTATCAAGCTCGTACTCGACGGTGTCATCGACGCGTGTACCGCAGCGTTGAACTACCCGTACGCCAACGGCACCGACGGAGACCTGTTGTGGAGCGCCGAGGCCCTTCTACCCGTCGTCGTCGCCGCGGATGCTGCACACCTGCGTCTGGCCATCCATGCCATCGGCGATCTGGCCAGCGACATGGCCCTCGATGTTCTCGAGGAGATGATCGACGTCAATCCGCCGTGGGATCGACGACCGCGGCTCGAGCACCTCGAAATCGTCAGCGATCGGACACCCGACCGAATGGCTCGGCTGGGCATCACGGCATCGGTACAGCCGGTGCACTCCGACCCTGCGATCCAACCGAACTGGCGCGCCCAGTTGGGTGACGACCGCGTCGAACGCGGCTACCCGTGGACGTTGTTCACCGCTGCGGGGGCCCGCCTGGCATTCGGCACCGATGCCCCGACCGCGCCCCACGAAGCGCTGGCGAATTTGTACATCGCCACGACGAGACGCTCGGCCACCGACCACTCGCTACCACCGAACGAGCCGCAGTTCGCGGTGCCGCTCGACGCCGCCCTACGCCACGCGACATTCGACTCCGCCGCTTCCTTCGATGCCGATTCGCGGGTCGGTCGAGTGCAACCCGGCATGTACGCCGACCTGGTCGTACTGGACGGTGACGTACTCGACGGAGGCAGTCTGTTGGCTGTGTCGGTCGTGCGCACCATCGTCGGCGGCAAGACCGTGTTCGAGAAAGAGACCGAGAAACCCATGTCTGACACCGTGTTCGACTTCTTCGCCCAGCCCGAGCTTCCGACGCCGACCCTCGAGTCCGACGAGGTCCGTAGGCTGATGGACGAAAACTTCGGATTGGCATGCACCCTCACCGAACTCGGCAGCCAACAGGACCAGAACTTCGTGGTTCGCGACATCGACAGCGGCGCCCCGGTCGGCGTCCTCAAGCTCAGCAACCCGGTGTTCAGCGAGTCCGAGATCGAGTTGCAGGACCTCGCCGCAAGCATCGTTGCCGAGCGAGAGCCGACGCTGCGTACCCCGAAGGTGGTCGTCGGCCCGCGCGGACCGATGTCCGCGTGGTGGAACTCGTCGCAGGGGCGCATCCACGGCCGGGTCATCGAATTCATCTCGGGGACAACGCTGATGGGCTCGAACTATCTCTCCCCCGCCACGGCCGCGCGGATGGGTGAACTCGCAGGCAAGGTGAGCGTTGCACTCTCCGATGTCGACCACCCGGCGTCGGGCCGGGTGCTGCAATGGGATCTGCGCCATGCCGATCGGGTCATCGCGACGCTGTTGCCCGACGAGTCGGACCAGGATGTCAGCGATTTCATCACCGACGTCACCGCCTCGGCCTTGCGCCAGTTGCATTCGGTGTCGGCCGACCTGCCACTTCAACTCGGTCACTTCGACATCACCGACGACAACGTTCTCGCGCCGACGGCACCCGGGTCTCTCCCCGACGCCGTCATCGACTTCGGCGATGTCAGTCGATCGTGGGCGGTCAACGAAATTGCGGTGACCTTGTCCTCGCTGCTGCACCACGACGGCTTCGCGCCGGTCGACGCACTGCCCGCCATCCGCGCCTTCCATGCCGCACGTCCGCTGAGCGAGAACGAGATCGAGGCACTGTGGCCATTGGTCACCCTGCGCGGAGTGGTCCTCGTACTCAGCGGCCGTCAGCAGGTACGCCTCGACGCCGGGAACTCGTACGCCGACTCCGCGCTGGATCGCGAATTCCGCATCCTCACCCAAGCAGCATCGGTGCCCTGCGCCGTGATGACCGAAACCATCCGTCGGGCACTGGGTTTGGACGCCCGGCCGCGACCGACCTGGCAGGCCGAACCGTTGGTCGCCGGTATGTCCGACGCCGTGACCATCGACGCGGGCACCACGTCGACCGTCAACGACGAAGGGCGCTGGCTCGACCGACACACCCTGACGGCCGCCGCGCTTGCCGCACTCGATGCAGGCGCTCCCGCCGCAGTGGTACCTGCGTGGTCTGCTCGACTCACCGGTGGACCCAGCCGCACTCCCACAGAGCCGGCCACGATCTCCACTGCGCTGACCATCTGGCTCGCCCAGGACACCACGCTCGACGTACCTGCAGACTGCTACACCACGCACACCGACGACGGCATCACCGTCACGTCCGGTGACGACGCCGTCCACTTCGTGGGCGTACCGAACTCACCGAATACCCTGGTGCTGCCGGCGCGTACACCGATCGACGTCCAGCTCACCCGATCGAACTCGGGGCCGATACCACTGCGCGTCGAGCCCTCGTACGCCCACGGCTGGTCGGTACTCGCCGGTGACCCCGCGCCGGCACTCGGGCTGCCCGCTACCGTCGTCGCCCCCGAGGACGACACCCTCGAGCGCCGCGAACGGCTGCTCGCCGAGGTCCAGGAGCACTACTACGCGGAGCCGCCCCGCATCGAGCGGGGGTGGCGTGAGTACCTGGCCGATGTCGACGGCCGGGTCTATCTCGACATGGTCAACAACGTCGCCTCCGTCGGCCATGCCCACCCGAAGGTGGTGGCGGCCGCCCATCGGCAGATGCAACTGCTGAACACCAACTCGCGCTTCAACTATCGTGCGATCACGGAATTCGCAGAACGCATCACCGCGACCCTCCCCGACGAACTCGACACCGTGTTCTTCGTCAACTCCGGTTCGGAGGCAACCGATCTCGCCATCCGGATCGCGATGGCAGCGACCGGACGTACCGATATCGTGGCCATGAAGGAGGCCTACCACGGGTGGACCTTCGCCAGCGACGCCGTCTCGACCTCGATAGCCGACAATCCCAATGCCCTTGCCACCCGGCCGGACTGGGTACACACCGTCGATGCCGCGAACTCCTACCGAGGAAAGCACCGCGGTGACGACGCCTCGAGGTACGCACCCGAGGCCGTACAGTTCATCGACGACCTGGCTGCGGCAGGCACTCTCCCCGCCGGGTTCATCTGCGAGTCCTACTACGGCAACGCCGGAGGAGTCGCACTTCCCGACGGCTACCTCCAGCAGGTCTACGCCGCCGTCCGCAAGCACGGTGGCGTAGCGATCTCCGACGAAGTGCAGGTCGGTTACGGCCGACTCGGCGAATGGTTCTGGGGCTTCGAGCAGCAGCAGGCGATTCCCGACGTCATCGCGGTCGCGAAATCCATCGGTACCGGCCAACCCGTCGGCGTCGTTGTCACGACCCGAAAGATCGCCGACCGCTATCGCACCGGTGGCTACTTCTTCTCCTCCACGGGCGGATCCCCGGTGTCGTCGATGATCGGTCTCGCCGTGCTCGACGTCATCCAACAAGAGGGGTTGCAGGAGAACGCGCGTGTGGTGGGTGGCCACCTGAAGTCTCGACTGCAGGCCCTCGCGGCCGAGCACCCCATCGTGGGCACGGTGCACGGCTCGGGGTTGTATCTCGGACTCGAATTCATCCGCGACCACTCCACCCTCGAGCCCGCCACCGAGGAAACCGAGGCCATCTGCAATCGACTCCTCGAACTGGGAGTGATCATGCAACCGACCGGCGACCACCAGAACGTGCTCAAGATCAAACCGCCCCTGTGCGTCTCGAAGGAATCGGTCGACTACTTCGTCGACTCGTTGGACAGAGTCCTGACCACTGGTTGGTGATGTGCCGGTCCCAAGTCCTCAGGTCACCAGACCGCGCGCTCGATGCACCGATCACCTTCCGACTACACTGAGGAACTGCCAGATGCGTTTGATAGTCGGTTATCTCGCCACTCCGAGCGGCGAGGACGGCCTCGTTCTCGGGGTACAACTTGCCCGAAGCCTCGGTGCTGCTCTTGATATCTGCATGGTTCTACCACCCGAGCGCACTGTTCCAACTCGAGTTCCGTCCATCTCCGGCTACGACGACGTCCTGACGACTCAGGGAATGGAGTGGTTGCGTAAGGCGAGGGCGACGGTGCCCGCCGATATCGATGTCGCGGTGCACCTGTCCGTCCACGAATCCTTCGCTCAGGGACTTCTCGATGAGGTCACTCGGTTGAACGCGCAGGCGATCGTCGTCGGTGCCGCCGGAGACGGCCTGCTCGGCCGACACTCCGTTGGATCGGTGTCCACCGAGCTGTTGCACTCGGCTCACGTCCCATTGGCCCTCGCACCACGGG
Organism: Rhodococcus sp. NKCM2511; assembly: GCF_014905595.1. Classification (NCBI taxonomy): domain Bacteria; kingdom Bacillati; phylum Actinomycetota; class Actinomycetes; order Mycobacteriales; family Nocardiaceae; genus Rhodococcus; species Rhodococcus sp. NKCM2511. Next base: position 2,006,346 of record NZ_BNHJ02000001.1, read on the forward strand.
GTATGCGGCACTCGTCGGTCCAGAAGATCAAAGAGGTCACCTGCGCGCTCGGAGCCCGAGTCGGGGCCGATGTGCTGCTTCGCACAGCGGTGCGGACGGCGGAGAGGATCCGCACACCGCTGCGGTTGGTTTCGCTCGTCGCGTTGGATCCGCAGAACGACCTGCACGACGGTCATGACGCGTTCGACACAGTTCGCGAGGCTGCGGTGTCGCACGCGAAGACGACACTCGACGAGGCGACAGCTGTTCTGCCGCAGGGATTTCCGGTGACGGTGTCGATCGCCGACGGATCGACGGTCGAGTCGGCCGTACGCACGTTGGACTGGCAGGACGGCGACCTGGTCATGGTGGGTTCGAGCCGCCTCGCCCAACCCCATCGACTCTTCCTGGGGTCTACTGCAACCAAGATGCTTCGCGTCCTACCGGTCCCCATGGTGGTCGTACCCAAGCAGGACTTCGAATCATGAATCGAACGAACGAAGGTTCCGATATGACGAACGATGCGGGCGAACAGGCCGGGCCTACGAGTACCGTAAGCGCGAAGGGTCTGGCCACGGGGACAGTCGGCACCATTTCCGGTGCCATTCTGGGAATCTCGTCGGTCGCTCCGGGTTGTACGCTGACCGCAAGCATCGGCCTCATCGTTGCGGCCGTGGGTCTGAAGATGCCCGCCATATTCATCGCCGGATTCATCCCGATGTTCCTCACCGCATATGCCTACCGCGAACTCAATTCGGCGTCGCCGGACTGCGGCGCTTCGTTCACCTGGTCGACCAAAGCGTTCGGGCCGTACGTCGGGTGGATGTGCGGTTGGGGCATGGTGATCGCCACCATCATCGTGCTGTCGAACCTTGCTGCGATCGGCGTCCAATTCTTCTATTTGTTCATTGCCAATTTGTTCGAAAGTCCCTCCGTCGCAGATCTTCCTGGCAACAAGTTGGTCAATGTCGGTACCACCTTGGTGTTCCTCGGGATTGCCACGTGGGTGGCCAGTCGAGGTATCACGACAAGCGAGAAATTGCAGGTTGCGCTCGTAGGTTTCCAGATGGTTCTTCTTGCCATCTTCGCCGTGATGGCTCTGGTGCACGTCGGCTCGGGTGACTCCCCCGCTGGACTGAGCTTCGATCTCGATTGGTTCGATCCGTTCACCGGAGTGGCCGCCGGGGCGTTCGTTATCGGTCTGACGGGGTCGATTTTCGCGTTCTGGGGTTGGGACACCTGCCTGACGCTGGGCGAGGAATCCAAGGACCCGAAGCGAACGCCCGGGCGCGCCGGACTGCTCTGTGTGTTGACTGTGCTGCTGACATACTTGCTGGTATCGGTCGCTGCGATGATGTATGCGGGAGTGGGCGACACCGGCCTCGGACTCGGCAACCCCGACAACTCGGAAAACGTGTTCGGCGCACTTGCCGACCCGGTCCTGGGCAAGTGGGGCGGGCTGATGCTGTTCCTGGCCGTGTTCGTGTCCTCGGTGGCGAGCCTGCAAACCACCTTTCTTCCCGCGGCGCGCACGATGCTTGCCATGGGTGTGTACGGCGCGTTCCCGAAAAAATTCGCCGAAGTCTCTCCCCGCTTCCTGGTGCCGTCCTACGCCACGCTGGTTGCAGGTGTCGTGACCGCAGTGTTCTACACGGTGGTGACATTCCTGTCGGAGCGAATCCTGATCGATACCATTGCGGCACTGGGCATCATGATCTGTTGGTACTACGGCATCACAGCGTTCGCTTGCATCTGGTATTTCCGCGGCGCACTGTTCGACAGCGTGCGCAACGCATTTTTCCGTTTCGTGTTCCCGTTGGTAGGCGGACTCATACTCCTTGCCGTGTTCGTCTTCTCGTTGGACGAGAGCATGGACCCGAACAATGCCAGTGGCGCGTCCATCGGCGGAATCGGATTGGTGTTCTTCCTGGGATTCGGCGTGCTGCTCTTCGGCGCTGTGCTGATGACCGTCATGAGATTTCGCAGTCCGGCGTTCTTCCAAGGCAAAACGCTCGATCGGAACACCACGGCCCTACGGAACGAGGGCGACCTCTCCGATTACCAGCGACCGGCGACGCTGGATTCCCAGCGCGGCGAATAGTCCGGTCTCCGGCCGACTCGACAATCAACAGGAGTAAACACGATGGCTATTGCTCTCGACAGTGAGGTTGCGGCGGCACTGCAGGCGGCCGCAGCGACCTCGGGCGTTCCCACCGCGACCGAGCGAGGCGATGTCTGGACGCTGCGAGCTGTCATCGATGCGACTCTTGCCATCGACCACGGAAAGCTACCGGGCAGCACTGCTGTACGCAGGTCGGATCATGTTGTCGAGGCCGACGACGGATGTGCCGTAGCGATGCGCTGGTACCTGCCGGACAACAGGGTGAGCACCAGTGCCGTCGTCTACGCGCACGGAGGTGGAATGATCAGCGGGTCGCTCGAGCTGTACGACCCAGTCATCGCGCACTATGCCGAGCTGACCGGCGTGGCATTTCTCTCGGTCGACTACCGCCTCGCTCCGGAGGCGACCGGTGATGCCCCCGTCAAAGATGTCTACGCCGCGCTCGCCTGGCTGGTTCGCGAGGCGGATGCACTGGGCGTCGATCGCGAACGCATTGCGATCATGGGAGACAGCGCCGGAGGTGGACTGGCAGCGGGTGCCGCAATCCTCGCACGGGACCACGGCATTGCGTTGGCACACCAGATCCTGATCTATCCCATGCTCGATTCCCGCACTCTCGTACCCGACCCCCATCTGACAGCGACTGCGACGTGGACGTACGACGACAACTTCACCGGATGGAACGCGCTGCTTCCCGAGGGAGTGACGGTCTCGACGCTGTCCTCACCCTCTCACCTCGACGACTTCGCCGATCTTGCACCGACATTCATCGACGTCGGAGACCTCGACATCTTCCGAGACGAAAGCATCGACTACGCGCTGCGCCTGCTTCGCGCCGGAGTGCCGTGCGAGCTGCACGTACGGACCGGTGCCCCACACGCTTTCGAGTGGATCGCACCCGAGGCGGCAATTAGTCGCCGGTCCACCGAAGATCGATATCGAGTCATCGAGGCGCTCTGACGGACTTGCTCGTTGCGACCGGTGACGCGCGATGCCCGACGGTCGCAACATCACCGTCACGTCTCCAACGCGCACTCGACTGTGATGACAGAATTCGCGTATGACGCAACTCGGTCTCGGACTTGCCGCACTCGGACGCCCGGAGTATCTGACCATCGGGCATTCGCGTGCGGTGGACGGGCGGTTCGACCCGGCTGCGCTCGAGCAGCATTGCCACGCAGTACTGGACGCCGCCTGGGACAGTGGCATTCGGCACTTCGACGTCGCCCGCTCCTACGGTCTGGCCGAGCAGTTCCTCGGCAGCTGGTTGTCTGCCCGTCCGAACCGGCGCGAGGAACTCGTGATCGGCTCGAAGTGGGGCTACGCCTACGTCGCCGACTTCCAGCGGGGCGCGGAGGTACACGAGGTCAAGGAACACTCGGTCGCACGCCTGGCCGAACAGTGGCCGCTTACCGTGCGCGACCTCGGCGGAAAGCCCGACCACTACCTGATTCACAGCGTCACCCCGGACAGCCCTGCCCTTCGCGACGCAGCCCTGCTCGACGATCTTCGCGCGCTGGCAGCCGGTGGCACGCGCATCGGTATCAGCACCAGCGGGCCGCACCAGGCCGATGTCGTGCGTGCCGCGCTCGAGATCGGGGTGTTCGGCTCGGTGCAGTCGACGTGGAATCCCCTCGAACCGTCCGTCGCCCCCGCCCTGGCGGAAGCGCACGAGGCCGGCTGGTTCGTCGTCGTCAAAGAGGCGATGGCGAACGGTCGACTCGTCGCCGAGAACTCCGAACTCGCCGCGCGCGCCGACTCGGCCGGAGTCGGCCGCGACGCGCTCGCACTGGCCGTCGCCCTCGCGCAACCGTGGGCCGATGTGGTGCTGTCCGGTGCCGCCACGGTGGCGCAACTCGAACAGAACATCGCTGCGCTCTCCATCGACCGCGCCGTGATCGCGCCCGGCGACCTGAACATTGCCGACCTGGACATCGCCGAGTCCCCGCGGAGTTACTGGGACAACCGCTCCCGCATGGCCTGGACCTGACCTCTGCCCACCTTTCCCGAATCGGCTCCTCCCATCCGAATGTCGGACGCCGATCGGTGTCGCATATTCGAAACCGAGGAGCCGAACCGGCTCGGCATTCGAGCATGTCGAGGTAGAGCGGCCCGTCACCCCTGCCCCCACCTGGTGATTGACATCACACGCACCGGCGGCTATCTTTCAAACTGACATCAGTTCAGTTTGATGGAACATTGCAGCCACCTCGAGCACGTGGGTCGAGTCTGCGATCGGATGTCGACACGACTCCACGTCTTACGACGACTCGCCGAGTCCGCGGGAAGTTATCGACGTGCCCGAAAGGAACGCAGGCATGAACAAGTTCAGGACGACGATGGTTGCCGTGGCAGCGACTGCTGCGTTGGTGGGCCTCACCGCATGCGGGGGATCGTCTTCCTCCGCGTCCGCTCCGGTCGAGGGCGATTGGGACGCAGTGGTCGCGGCCGCGAAGGAGGAGGGCAGCGTCATGCTCTACTCGAGCCAGAAGCCGGCCAACCTCGATGCCCTGACGGCGGCCTTCGAGGCGAAGTATCCGGAAATCTCGATGGAGTACGTGCGCGGCACCGACTCCGAAATCAACCCCCGCGTCGAGACCGAGAATCGGACGGGAACCGGCATCGCCGACGTCCACATGACGACCGACGCGTCGTGGATCCAGAACGCCGCCGAGTCCGGGAAGTTCTCGACCGAACTGGTCGGTCCCGATCTCGATGCGGCAGCGTTCGATCCGGCGAAGAGCGTGATGAACGATCGATTCTTCTTGACCAGTGCTGCGGTATTCGGTCTGGGCTGGAACACTGCGGCCGTTCCGGACGGCGTCAGTGCGCCCGAGGACCTGATCGACCCGAAGTTCCAGGGCAAGATCGGCATCGTGAACCCCACCGGATTCGCGTCGTACGTGGATCTGTACAAGTTCTACGCCAAGAACTTCGGTGAGGACTACTGGAACCAGATGGCCGAACTCTCGCCGCGGGTCTACCCCAGCGCACTCGCTGTGGCGCAAGCCCTCACCTCCGGTGAAGTGACGGTCAGTCCCATGGTGCAGCCGCTCGTCACCGAGGTTGCCGCAGGCGCACCGGTCGATTGGGCTCTGCCCGACAAGCCATGGGGAACACCCTGGTACTCGGAGGTTCTCAGCGCCTCGCAGCACCCCAACGCAGCACAGGTGCTCGCGAACTTCATGGTGACGGCCGAGGGACAGCAGGCGTTGAACGGCGGATATGCAGCCGTCCTTCCCGACATCGAGGGAGCGGTCGCGCGAGCTCAGGACATCGCATCTCCCGACATCGACGAACTGACTCCCGAGAAGGTCGACCAGTACTCCCAGGAATGGCAGACCCTGTTCCAGGGCTGACTCTCCGCACACAGCACGAGAACGCAGACCGTCGCCTTGTGCGCGGAATGCGAAATGATTTGTGACAGAGACGAACACCGACGGTCGACGTACAGCGGCCGTCGGTGCACGCACACCGATGCTCCGAAAGCGAGTATGCAATGACCTCTCGATTCGCGGTCTCCGGACTGACGAAGACCTATGGTGCCAACGTCGTCGTCGACAGTCTCGACCTCGAGATCGAGCAGGGCGAATTCCTGGTCCTGCTCGGACCGAGCGGTTGCGGCAAGACCACGACCCTGCGGTGCCTCGCCGGGCTGGAGACCCCGCAGGGTGGCTCGATCTCGTTCGCGGGGCGGACCGTGTTCGACGCGGCGTCGAAAGTCCATGTCCCGGCACACAAGCGAAACATCGGCATGGTGTTCCAGTCGTATGCACTGTGGCCGCACATGACGGTCGCCGAGAACATTCGGTACCCGCTGACGGTGCGCAAACTGAAGAAGGCAATCGCCGACGGCGCGGTCGAGACGGCCGCGAACATGGTCGACTGCGGTGCGTTGCTCGACCGGTACCCCTCGCAGCTCAGTGGTGGCCAGCAGCAACGTGTCGCGGTCGCTCGCGGGCTCGTGGCGCAACCGGATCTGGTGTTGTTCGACGAGCCCCTGAGCAATCTCGATGCGCGCCTGCGAGATCAGGTTCGATCGCAGATTCACCAGTTGCATCAACAGCTCGGTTTCACCGCGGTGTTCGTCACGCACGACCAGTCCGAGGCGTTCGCGCTCGGTGACCGTCTCGCGATCATGAAGGCCGGAAAGATCGAGCAGTACGACGAGCCCGAGCACGTCTTCGAGAACCCGGCTTCGGAGTACGTCGCCGCGTTCATCGGGATGGGTAATCGGCTCGAACTGCGGCGCGGCCACGACGGCTGGGTCACCAGTGGCTCGGACGTCATCGACCTACAGACGGCCACGGTGCGTGAGCGTGCCGACGAGGGCACTCGTGCCGTCGCGCGGTTCCGACCGGACGACGTGCTGTTGCACGACACTGCCGACCAGGTGCCGCCCGGAAACATCGCCCTGCACGCGGAACTCGTCACGTACGAGTACGGCGGTCGGTACTTCGACGTGGCGGTCAAGACCGGCGACGAGCAGTTGACGCTGCGAGCCTCGGCTACCGAACACAGTCCGGCGCTGCGGCGTAGCAGTCCCGGACAACCCGTACTCGTCAGCTTCGCGCCGTCCTGTCTGCGGGTGTACGCGCTGCCCGACGCGTCGTCGGCCGCGAGCTCCGAGCTCGTCGGCTCCGCTGGAAAGACCTCGTGATGGCCACCGCAGTCGACGTCGAACGGCCCCAGACCGCCGAGACGCCCGCCAAGCGCTCACTGACGATCTCGCCGAATTGGCGCGCGCGAATCGGGTACGCCGCCGTCCTCGCCGTGTTGGCCTACCTGGTCGTGCTCCCGATGGTGCGTCTGCAGATGCTCGCGTTCGAGGACGGAGCTGCCGGATACCGAAGTCAGTACGGCCGCTTCGACATCGGCGTCACCCTTCGAACCACGGTGGCGTTGGCGTTGGGTTCGTTGGTCATCGCGATGGTGCTGGGAACGCTGCTCGCCTTCGCTGCGAGCAGGCTTCCCGCCAAGCTCGGTTGGCTGCGTGTCATTCCCATCCTGCCGATCGTGATGCCGGCGGTGGCCAGTGTGGTGGGGTGGGCATTCCTCCTCTCCCCCGGGCCCGGTTACCTCAATGTGCTCCTTCGACTGTTGCCGTGGTGGAGCGGATCGGACAGTGGCCCGATCGACGTGTACACCGTCCCGTGGATCATCGTTCTCACGGGCTTCGGTCTGACGTCGTTCGTCTACCTGTTCGTCAGTTCCGGCATGCAGAACATCAGCTCCGAGCACCTCGAAGCCGCTCAGGTCAGTGGATCGTCCACGGTCGGAATCTTTTTCAAGATCGTCCTCCCGCTGCTTCGACCGTCCCTCATCTACGGCGGCGGCATCGCGCTGCTCCTCGGACTCGGCCAGTTCACCGGACCCCTGCTGTTGGGTGCGAACACCGGCGTCAAGGTGCTGACCACCGAGATGTACCGCCGGGTGTCGGAGTCCCCGTCGGACTTCGCGGCGGCAGCGGCCGCCGGCTCTCCGCTGGTGATCTTCGGACTGGTACTGGTCCTGGCACAGAAGGCGTTGCTGGGCAACCAGACTCGCTTCGTCACGCACGGAGGCAAGGCATTCGCTCCCTCCACCGGTAAGGCCACGTGGGCCACGGTCACCATCGTCGTGTTCGCGCTCTTCGCCTTGGTCATCCCGCTGGTGGGTCTGATCATCGTCTCGTTGACGCCGTACTGGTCGGGATCGTTGTCGCTGAGTCTGTTGACGCTGGACAACTTTCGGGCACTGATGGATACGACGGCGGTGGTGGAGTCGGTACTGACCAGTGTGCTGACTGCACTGGGTGCGGTCGCGATCTGCATTCCGCTCGGCTACCTGATGGCAAACCTTCTCGTCCGCGGTCGCCGGTTCAGAATTCTCGCGCTGATGGCAGACCTCATGACCGCACTGCCACTGGGCATCCCGGCCGTGATATTCGGCGTCGGGTTCCTGCTCACGTACACCGAGCCGCCGCTGATCCTCTACGGAACCAGAACGGTGATCATCCTCGTGTACATCGTGCTGATGCTGCCCTTCTCGACGAGGATGCAGATGACGGCCATGCTGTCGCTCGGCAACACGTACACCGAGGCGTCGGCCACCAGTGGTGCGTCACCGTTCGTGACGAATCTCCGAATCATGTTGCCGCTGATGCGTCCAACCATCCTCAGTGCCGTCGCGCTCATGTTCATTCTGCTGACCCACGAATTCGCCGCATCGCTTCTCGTGCGAGCGTCGACGACCCAGGTGATGGGCACGTTGCTGTTCGACATGTGGCAGAACGGCTCTTATCCGCTCGTCGCCGCGATGGCCTTGCTCATGACTGCCGTCACCACGATCGGTGTCGCCGCGGCGATGCTCGTCGGCGGACGCAACGTGCTCAGCAAGCTGTGACGGGCGTGCAGTCCCGGCTCCGGGACAAGGTCGTTCTCGTCACCGGAGCAACCGGAGGGATCGGTACCGCTATCGTCGAACGGCTGGCCTCGGAAGGCGCAGTGCTCGTGGTGACCGACGTCGACGGTGACGCGTGCGCAGCACTCGTGGCGGACCAGGCCGACAGTGAACGCCATCTCCCGATCGCCCTGGACATCACCCGAGAAGATCAGTGGCACAGCGCTGTCGAGGCCGTGGCCGCGCAGCACGGCCGGCTCGACGCCGTGGTGAACAACGGTGCCATCGGCAGCCTCGGAACCGTCGTCGACGAGGATCTCGACCGCTACAACCGAGTTGTCGAAGTCAGTCAGACCGGGACGTGGCTCGGAATGAAGCATGCGGGCGCGTACGTCGAGCGCTCCGGCGGAGGATCCATCGTCAACATCTGTTCCATCCTCGGCAGCGTCGGCGGCCTCGGCAACAGCTTTGCCTACGCCGCAGCCAAAGGCGCTGTGCGCACCATGACCAAGAACGCCGCGCTGCACTGGGCCACCAAAGGTGTCCGAGTCAACTCCATCCACCCCGGCTTCATCGGCACCACGCAGCTGCTCGAGCGCTATGAGGGCTCCGAACGACACAGCGCAATGATCGCGCACACCCCGATGGGTCGACTGGGAACCGGGGCCGAAGTGGCTGCCGCCGTTGCCTTTCTGGCCGGAGACGACTCCACGTTCGTCACCGGGACCGAGCTGTACGTCGACGGCGGCTGGACCTGCGACTGACCGCTCGGGCGGGCTGTCGGGGCGGATGCTTCAGCAGGTGGTGAAGAAGTCCACCCCGTTGGAGGTCCGCACCGACAGTCTGCCGCGCTGGACCAGAACATCGAGGTGCGCCAGCGTCTCGCAAGTCGCCACCATCTGATTGAAGCTGTCCAGGGTGGCGAACGATCGATCGTGCCGAGTCCACGTCAGGCCGGCTGCCACGTCCAACCCGGTTGCGCGAGCAGCAGATTCGACGACGCTTTCGGTAGCGGCGAGACGGCGATCGTGGTGTTCGAGCAGCTGCCGGCAGCGCTCGTGCACACCGGCACCCGGATGGCCGTGCGACGGCAACATCGTCCGGTCGGGTTCGTCGAGCATCACCGACAGAGACGTCAAATACTTGGCCAGCGGGAGATCCCACTCGCCGAGCTCGAACCCGATCGACGGCGTGATTGTGGGCAGAACGTGGTCTCCGGTGTAGCACAGGTTCCGGTCGGTGTCGTGAAACACCATGTGGCCCTTCGTGTGTCCGGGAGTGTGTGCAGCGACTACCGCATGGCCGGGAATGTCGACGGTACCGGGTTGCAACCACGCGTCCGGTAGCTCCCAGTCCGCGGCGTCGAAGGGTTCGGCCTTCCCGCTCTCCGCTGCGATGCGAGCGATCTCGAACGCGCCCGCGCGCCCGAGTTCACGAATCGAGCTGACCGGAACGTTGCTGCGCAATCGACCGATCGCTTCGATGCCCGGTACCTCTGCGGCACCGAGATGCACCCGCGTCCCGTATCGACGACGCAGCTCGACGGCGAACGTGTAGTGATCACGATGGACGTGAGTGACGTACACGTCGTGAATCTCCGACGGTCGACGCCCGATGCGACGCAACGCGTCGACGAGCTCGTCGTGCGTGGATGCCCGGTGCCAACCGCCGTCGATCAACACCAGCCCCGTATCGGTCTCGAGCACATATACATTGATCGCACGCAGACCGTCCTGAGGCATCTGCAGAGGGACGCGATGAACGCCGTCTGCCACTGCGAAACAGCCCGGGTCGGCCCACGACGACGTCATCCCGCGTCGCTCGCGAGGGGCACCATCGTCTTCTCGTCGCCGTACCACATCATCCGTCTGCCACCCATGGTCCCGACGTGGTCGACGGCGGCCTTCCACTCGTCACTGGCCAGGGCCGCTTCGAGTGCGTCGCGCGACTCGAAGCTGAGCACCGACAAGCCGTCCCAACCTTGGGATTTGCTCCCGAATGCTTCGAGTAATTCGGTGTGCTGCCAGCGGAGCAAGCCGGGCAGGGGATACGTGACGTCGGCGTGCTCGCCGCGCCACCACGTGATGAACTGCTCGTGGGTCCACTCTTCCGGACGGGCGGCGACGAGTACCAGGTTGTACATATTTTCTCCTAAGTGAATTCTGTTCAGTTTCAATGACAACGAAGAGCCGGTGCAGACCCCGCTCGCGGGCGCTACTTGCGTACGACGCGGATGGCCGCGTCCGTGACCACGTCGGTGATTTCGTCGATCGTCAGGCGACCGTCGGGGCGGTACCACCGCCATACGCTGACCACCAAGGCGAGTACCAGCCGGGCGGACATCGTCGGATTCGACTCGGCGAACTGCCCCGCCTCGATTCCCCGGCCGACCAGCGCGGTCCAATCCCGCTCGATACGTTGGACCAGGGCGCGGCACTCGACTCGTTCGGCCTCTTCCTTCGCGGACTGACGTTCGGTCGCCAGGAGGTCCATGTGATTGTGCAGGATGCGACGCGCCAAGGCGTCCTGAGGCGATGCGGCCAACGATGCGGCGATCGCCGCACGCAGTGCGTCCTCGGCATGCGTGACCCCCTCGGTGGCCGCGACGAACCGGGCGGCGGAGTCCGCGAGTTCGATACGCATGATCGTCAACAGGCAATGCGCTTTGGACTCGAAGTAGTGGTACAGCGCAGTCTGACCGATACCGACCTCGTCGGCGATGGACGCCCACTTGGTGTGCTCGTAACCCACTTTGCCGAAGTGGTCGATAGCCGCCGACAGAATCCGCGTTCGCTTGGACCGCGGGCTCTCGCGTCGAACGTCGGTTCCTACGGTCATGATTGCCCCTACTGATAGAACGTATGCAGCCTCGGTCGGAGTTTACATTTTTCGATGTGAATTCGAGTCAGTTGCGGCCGCGAGCTGCCTGGCCAGCGCCGTCGCATCGGGACGGGACAGTTTTCCGACGCGATTCTGCGGTAGGTCGGCGACAGTGAAGACGAATTCCGGCCACTTCGACTTGGGGAAGTCGTCCTTGGCCAACTGCGCGGTGACGTCCTCGAGTTCGAGCTCCTCACCACCGGTGACCACGAGCGCTGCGGCGCGCTCCCCCAGCAGGTCGTCCGGTACCGGTACGACACAGACCTGCACGACGGACTGCAGCGAGGCGATCGCCGACTCGACCTCGTTGATGTCGATGTTGCGTCCACCACGAATGATGATCTGTTTCTGTCGACCCATGACGCGAATCGAGCCGTCCGATGCGACCTCCACCAGATCACCGGTCGGAAGAAAACCGTCGGGCGTCAGCTCGGGCGGGACCGGAGTGCCGGCCCGGGCATACCCGACGAACAGCGACGGGCCCTTGACCTGGGCGGCACCGATATCGTCCGCGGGGAGCGGACGGCCGTCCGAGTCGACGGCTCGCACGGTGGTGCCGGGAAACGGCCGACCGTCGCGTCCGAGGCGGATCGACACCGGGTCGTCGAGAGCGGGTGTCGTGTGGCCCAAGCACTCGGACATTCCGAACACCCGGAGGAACGTGGTGTGCAACCACTGTTCGGCCTTGGCGAGCGCGCGCTCGTTCATCGGTCCGCCGCCGACCGTCATGGCGCGCATCGTGTCCAGTGCGCCTTCGGAGTTCGGTGCGACCGAGAGCTGCAGCGCCATGGTCGGTACCAGCATCGTCCAGGCAATCCGGTGTTCCTTCGCTGCCCGCAGAGCCACCTCCGGGGACCACTTCCCGATGGCGACCATCGGACCTCCCAGTAGCGCAGGCAGATACATTCCGAAGCAGAATGCGGCAACCGACGACAGCGGAACGAAGGCACCGATCGCCTCGCCCGGGCGGAGACCGACGGCATCGATGGTGGATCGAGACGCATACCTGATCGCGTCCTCGGATTGCACCACGCACTTGGGCCGGCCGGTCGAACCCGAGGTCATCGCAATCGCATCGCCTCCGTTCCATCGCGCGACAGAGGCGAACGCACCACTCGTCGCTCGTACGCGGTACGAGCCGAAGGCGGGCTTGTCCACGGGAAATTGCTCGTCGGGCACACCCCAATGACGAAGGGCCTCGGGCGTTCCCACGACGACGTCCGGTCTGATGTCCTCGAGGGCCAGCGCGAACTCCGACTCCGTTGCGTGCGGGCTGACCACCGCGACCACACCGCCGGCGAGACCGACACCGAGGGCAGCCGCCACGGTGCCCCAGGTGTTGTCGGCCTGAATCACCACGGTCGGTGGGCTGGGGTCGATACCGCCGAACACGTCGGCGAGGGATGTCGCCGCCTCGACCACGGTCCGGATCGAGTGGCTGCCGTCCTCGTCGACGACTGCGATGGCATCGGGGGTCTGTTCGGCGCGGATGACCATCTCGCGGGCAAGCCGTTTCACTGGTGTGACTCTTTCCTGGTACGTGATGCGCTCATGTCGAGAACTGCACGGCCGGTGACGGATCCGTCTCGCAACCGGTCGTATGCAGAGATAGCCTCGGTGAAGGGGAAGGTGGTGATTTCGGCGCGCAGCAGGCCGTCCTGCGCTAGTGCGACAACGGCTTCGAGATCGGCATGCGTACCCCAGAACGGTGCATCCACCGTCCATCCTGTGGCCAGACCGACATCCTTCCCGACTGTCAGTCGGCCGCCGGCGCTGCCTACCACCACGACAGAACCCCCGGACCGCAGCAGGGCGGCCGCCGGAGCGGTCGTGGTCGGCGCGCCGACGAAGTCGAGGACGAGATCTGCCCCGTCCAGTGCCGTGAGCCGTTGCGTCGCAGCGGAAACGGACTCGTAGAATTCGTGCGCTCCCGAGGACTCGGCCAGGGCAGCGGCGTCGGCCTTGGAGTCGATTGCGACGATGTGCGGCACGCCCATGGTGCGCAGGATCTGCAGGGCGAGGTGGCCGAGACCGCCGACTCCGATCACGACCACGTTGCTTCGGTCGTCGATCACGGCGGAGTTGGTGCGAATGGCGTGATACGCGGTCAGTGCCGCGTCCGCCAGAGGCGCGGCTCCGAGAGGATCGAGATCACCGATCGGGACCAGTACGCGCTCGGACGGCACCAGCATCAGCTCTGCGATGCCGCCCGGGTACCCCAGACCGTTTCCGATGGGGGCCAGCCGGCCGTCGGGACGCCGAGCGAGGCTGCGACAGTAGTTCTCTCGGCCCCGCAGACAGTTCGGGCACGTTCCGCAGCTCCAGATTCCGTGTACGACCACGGCGCGACCGATCCAGGAAGGGTTTGCCGACGGTCCCGCCGAGACGACCGTTCCGGCCACTTCGTGCCCCAGCGTCAGCGGCAGGTCGTAGTCGAAAGTCTCTGCGCTCGAGTTCATCACGTGCAGATCGGATCCGCACAGTCCGGCTGCGTCCACCTGGATCAGAAATTCGTGCCCGGTCGGCACCGGGTCCGGCACCTCCTGGAACTCCGGTGCGCTCCCCCACTGAAGGACCTGCACGGCCAACATCAGCGAGCAGTCCATCCACCGTCGACCACCAGGGTCTGACCGGTCATGTAGGAGCTGGCGTCCGAGGCCAGAAACAGCACGGCACCGTCGATCTCGCCGTCGACGCCGCCGCGTCCGAGCATGGTGTTCCGCCGCACCCATCCTGCGGACTTGTCGTTGGTGAACAGGCCATCGGTCATCTCGGTATCGAACCACCCCGGCACCACGGCGTTGACGCGAATGCCTCGTCGACCCCACTGACCGGCCAGTTCACGAGTGAGGCCGAGCGTGCCTGCCTTCGACGCCGCGTAACTGGCACCGCCGATCGGTGCGGTGGACACCAGTCCGATCACCGAGGAGATGTTGATGATCGACGCTGTTGCCTCGATCGGCATCTTGCCGACCGCATAGGTGGCCAGATGGAACCCGGCGATCAGGTTGACGTCGAGGATGGACTGGAAACCGTCCAGTGTCTCGTCCTCGGCGTTGGGCGGACCGGGCTTGCCCGCGTTGTTGATCACGACGTCGAGCCGACCGTGTTCGTCGAAGCATCGGTCGACGAGAGCTCGCCGGTCGCTGTCGTCGGTGACGTCGCACCGCACGGGCACGATGGCCGGGATCTCGGCCGACAACGCTTCGAGCCGGTCGAGCCGTCGCGCGGCGGCGTACACCGTGGCACCTGCCGCGGCGAGAGCCCGGGCGAAACCGAGGCCGAGCCCCGACGAGGCACCGGTGACCACAGCGACGCGACCGGTCAGCGAGAACATGTCCTGGGTCATGTGTCCACTTCCAAACTGATTGTCGGCCAATAGGAGTGATCGGTCAGTAGACGGCGGTACGGCCGCCGTCGACCGGGATGATCGCGCCCGTCGTGTACCCGGCGTCGTCCGAGGCAAGATGGGTGATCAAGCCGGCGAGCTCGTCGGGCCGCCCCAGCCGCCCGGCCGGGAGCCGGTCGACGATCTTGCCGATGAACTCCTCGTCCCAGTTCTCCGACATGTCGGTGGCGAAACCGCCGGGCATCACACAGTTGACGCGCACCGTGGGCGCGTACTCCTGGGCGAACGCGCGGGTCAGTGCATTGAGCCCGTTCTTGGCTGCTGCATACATCGCCTCGGGTGGGCTGGGTCGCTCGGCACCGATGCTCGAAATATTGATGATGGACCCACCTCCGGCTGCCGCCATCCGGTTCCCGGCCACAGCCATCAACCGGAACGGTCCCTTGAGATTGACCTCGATCGTCTTGTCCCACAGCCCCTCTGTGACCGACACGAGATTCTCCGCCAGCGGCGCAATCCCGGCGTTGTTGACGACGATGTCGAGGCTCCCGAATCGCGCGATGATGTCGTCGACGGCCGGTTCGATGCTGTCCCAGTGCCCGACGTGCAGTGCGTACGGATGCGCGCTGCCCGGGCCCGCGTCACCCAGGCTCGAGACCGCGCTCTCGCAGGCGTCGAGCTTTCGGCTCGACACGATGACCGTCGCTCCCGCGTCCTTCAGTCCGCGTGCGATCGCCAGACCGAGCCCACGGCTCGCTCCCGTCACCAGAGCGACCTTGCCGTCCAATTTCGGTGTACTCATGCGTACCTCTTGACCTCGAGTCGGGCGATGGTCCGCAGATGGACCTCGTTGGGGCCGTCGGCAATCTGCAGAGCTCGGGTGATGGCATAGAGCCGAGCGAGAATAGTGTCGTTGCTGACTCCGGCCGCGCCGTAGGTCTGCACCGCTCGGTCGACGACCTTGTGTGCCACCTCCATCGCAGCCACCTTGATGGCCGCCACTTCCGAACGAGCCGAGGCATTTCCGGCGGTATCCATCAACCAGGCCGACTTCAACACCAACAACCGGATCTGGTCGATCTCCATGCGGCTGCGGGCAATCCACTCACGCACCACACCTTGATCGGACAATGGTCCGCCGAAAGCCTGCCGCACGAGCGAGCGCCGACACATCATCTCCAGAGCACGCTCGGCCATGCCGATCGCCCGCATGGCGTAGTGCATGCGGCCGGGCCCGAGTCGCCCCTGGGCGATGGCGAATCCGTCGCCTTCCTCTCCCAGCATGTTGGCGGCGGGCACGCGCACGTCGGTGAACTGAACTTCGCCGTGGCCCAGACGATCCTGGAACCCGAACATGGGCAGGTCGCGCACCACCTCTACGCCGGGGGCGTCGGCCGGAACCAGAATCATGCTTTGCCGGCGGTAGGTGGAACTGTCCGGATCCGACTTCCCCATGAAGATCATGAGTTTGCAGTCGGGATCGAGAACGCCCGAGGTGTACCACTTTCGGCCGTTGACGACGTACTCGTCCCCGTCACGAGTGATGGTCGAGGTGATGTTGGTGGCGTCCGAGCTGGCGACATCGGGTTCGGTCATGGCGAACGCAGAGCGAATGCTGCAGTCCAACAACGGCTTCAGCCATTGTTCCTTCTGCTCCTCCGTGCCGTACATGGCCAGAATCTCCATGTTGCCGGTATCGGGTGCCGAGCAGTTGATCGCCTCGTTCCCGATGATGGAACGGCCGACGATCTCGGCGAGCGGCGCATATTCGAGATTGGTCAGCCCCGCACCGAGGTCGTCGTGGGTCATGAACAGGTTCCACAGCCCCAGATCACGAGCGCGTGCCTGCAGATCCCGCATGATCTGCGGTTGCTCGTGCGGATTGTCGTTCGCGGCGATCTGAGCGTCGTAGACACTCTCGGCCGGGTAGACGTGGTCGTTCATGAATGTCTCGAGCGTGGCCGACAATTCGGCCGTCCGCTGTGAGTAGGAAAAGTCCACTTCCGTGTGCTCCTGTCGAGTGATGGTGCGTCAGCGCGCGAGCAATGCGGTGCCGGTGTCGATCAACCTGCGGATGGTCGCGGGCAGCTTTTCCTGATCCGGGTCGATGTGGCGCCCCTCGCGATGCCGGCGCAGGTTGTGGCCCATGATTGCCGCCATCTTGAGCCGTCCCAGGGCGTCGAACCATGTCATGTCCGGCAGCGCCGGACCGCTCCCGGTGTAGCAGGAGATCAGTTCGTCGGTACTGGGCAGTCCGGGCACGTCGCGGCCCACCCCGGGAAAGTTGGTGCCGTCGGCGAATACCAGGAACCACCCCAGTTCGACGCGTGGATCACCTGCGCTCCAGATCTCCCAGTCGATCAGAGCCGCCGGCTCGAGACCGTCGGAAATGATGTTTCCCAACCGGTAGTCCCCGTGGACGAGTGTGGGTGTGATCGCCGCCGGAATGTCCCTGCGAAGCAGTCGAACCAACTCGTCGGCACCCTCCACGAGTTCCACCGGAACAGCTGCGAGCGTCTTGGACCACCGGTCCAATTCGTCTGCCGGCGAGAGGATGTCGCCTGCGTTCGGGATGGTCTCGAGCGGGACTGCGTGCAACGACGGCAATACCTCCGCCGCGCGCCGCATCCGAGCGGCCGCGATACTCGGTTCCACCTCGGGGTCGTCGAGCACCGGTTCGAGCGACTCGCCGACGACGAGCTGCATGGCGAACCACGCCGGTTCCTGCTCGTCGACCGCCACTATTGCCGGTACCGGCACCGCTGTATCCGCCAACGCGCGCAGAATCGAAGCCTGCCGGAGCATGTCGTGCCGCCCGACCGAGCGCTGCCCTTCGGGGACCGCCTTGACGACGAAGTCGCCGCCGGACGTTCCCACCCGATAGGTCAATCCGGAATGGCCACCGAGGAGCGGTTCGAATGTGCTGACGGTGACGCCGAGCTCGGCGTCCAGCGCGGCGGACACGCGTGTGCGCAGGGAGGATTCGGTCATGGTCGTGGCTCTCTCGGCAGACCGAGCACGCGCTCGGCGATGATGTTGTGCTGAATCTCGTCGGTACCACCGGCAATTCGATAGCCCGGGGCTCCGAGTAGATGCTCGGACCACGCGAACGTGCCCCACCCTCCCGAGTCGGACGTCAGTTCACGCCCGAGCAGCAAGCGCGCGACTTCGGAGGTCCTGGCCATCGTGTCGGTGGCCAGCAGCTTTCCCAGTGACGCTTCCGGACCTGGATCGTTGCCCGCGATGACGGCACCGGCCACTCTCATGTTGCCGATTCGCTGCACGAAACTACGCGTCACCAGATCGGCTACGGCGTCGCGCTCGATCTCGGTCAGCTCGCGGCCGAGGTTCTGGGCAAGGGCCACAGCACGATCCGCGTTCGCCAGGCCGAGGTTTCCGCCGTCGAGGCGTTCGGCCGCAAGCACTGTCAGGGCAACCTGCCAACCCTTCCCGACCGGGCCCAGCCGAAGGTCGTCGCTCAGGTGCACCCCGTCGAGGTACACCTCGTTGAAGGAGCTGCCCCCCGTCATCTGGCGAATGGGACGTACGTCGACCCCCGGCGCGTCCATCGGGATCAGGAACATGGTCAGACCGGCGTGCTTGGCGACGGTGGAGTCGGTGCGGCACAAAGCGACTCCGTAGTGTGCGACCCGCGCCCCCGACGTCCACACCTTGTGCCCGTCGATCGTCCACGAGCCGTCCTCGGCCTGGGTTGCGCGCGTCCGGACCGCGGCCAAGTCGGAACCCGCCTCGGTCTCGGAGAACAACTGACATGCGATGACGTCGGCCCGAAGCATGGCACGAACGAACCTGGTCCGCTGCTCCTCGGTTCCCCACTGCGCAATGGTGGGCGCAACCAACTGTTGAGTGACAGAGAACATCTCGGTCCTCTTGGGGACGTCGAACGTGTCCTCGACTCGCCGGAAGGCGAGTACGTACGACAGCGGTAGGTCGCGGCCACCGTACTCGACCGGGGAATTCAACGCGCCCCACCCCGCGTCGAACTTCGCCTGCTCGTACGCGGCGATCTCGTCGGTGTGCGCCTGCTCTTCCTCTGCGGTCCAATTCTCGAAGACAGCGACCGTATCCGGCCCGTCGCCCCACACGGAGTCGGTGCGCGGCGCGGCCACGGTTGTCAGCCACGCGGTCGCCTGCTCGCCGAACTCGGCGATGTCCGGAATCGTTCGTTGTGTCACTGCATTACCTCTGGTTCGTCTCGGGTCAGACCGTCAGCACGGTGCAGGCACTGATGCCCGGCGCGCCGTACACGTGGGTGAAGCCGACACGCGGATCGCCCGGCACTTGGCGTTCGCCGGCTTCGCCACGTAGCTGAGTGACGATCTCGTGCACCTGGCGCAGACCGGAGGCTCCGATGGGTTCTCCGTTCGCGATGCAACCGCCGTCGGTGTTGATCGGCAGGCGCCCGCCGATGTCGGTTTCTCCGGCCGCGATCATGGCTTCTTGCTCACCGGGCTCACAGAAACCGCATTCGGCCATGTGCATGATTTCGGCACCGCTCTCGGTGTCCTGCAGCTGCGCGACGTCGACGTCACCTGGAGCGATACCGGCCTGCTCGAAGGCCGCACGTGCTGCGTCGGCGCTGACACTGGTGGGTTCGCCGTCGCCCTGAACGGAGGGGCTGAAGACCTCGAAGGACCCGAATCGGCGGGTCCGGTGGGTGATAGCGGCAATCTTGATCGGCCGACCGGTGGCTCGCGCGACGTAGTCCTCGCCGGCGACGACGATTGCGGCCGCTCCCTCACCGGGTGAGCAGAACATGTATCGAGTCAGTGGATCGTTGACCATGTCGGCTTCGGCGATCGTCGTGGCATCCATGGCCTCGCGACGCCAGGCGTTGGGGTTGAGAACTCCGTTGCGGTAGGCCTTTTCGGCGACCAGGGCCAGCGTCCGACTCGAGATGTCGTGCTGACGCATGTAGCGAGAGATTTTGACACCGAAGAACTGGGTGGTCACCATCAGACCGGCCTCGCCGTAGCCGTCGGGTAGGCCCCACTCCGCCGGTCGTGGGTCGAACGCACCACGCGGATGTTTGTCGAAGCCGACTGCGAGCGCGACGTCCGCGGAGCCCGAGCGCACGGCGTTGACGGCCGAGAACAACGCGCTTCCGCCTGTTGCGCAACCGTTCTTGACGTTGGTGAACGGAATTCCGGTGAAACCCAGTTCGGCAACGAGAGTATCGGCCAGGCCCGAGCCGTCACTGCCACCGAACGCGACCTGAACGTCCGGCCAGGCCAGACCGGCATCGCGCAACGCGTTGCCGATCGCGGTGACGGCCATCTGGCGGCCGGACACTCCTGGCTGGCGACCGAACTTGGAGAGACCGGCACCGATGATCGAAACATTCTGTGTCACTGCGTGATTCCTGTCGATTCCGGTTGCGTGCCGAGCGCGTCGACAGCGAATCGGGGCACCGGCGCGGTGGACGTCAGACGCACCGGTGCCCCATCCAGTTCGTCGAAGCTCTCACAGTCGATGATCGCTTCGATCTTGATGCCCTCGGGCAGTTCCACGTAGCCGACTGCGAAGGGAACGAACCCGCCGACCGGTGGCACGTAGGGAGGAGACTTGGGCGAGAAACGCTGAATCGTATAGGCCCACAGGGTGCCTCGCGTACTCAACGTGATGTTCTCCGCAGTGGGTGTGGCGCACCTGCTGCACATCGCACTCGCGGGGAAAGCCACGGTGCTGCACACTGTGCACCTGCTGCCCTCGAGTGCGACGGCCGTTGCCTGCTCCATTGATGCTGCCTTTCGGGCTGTTCGGTCAGAACGCGGACGTGGTGCGGATCAGCGCCCGACCCACTTGGGCTCACGCTTCTCGAGGAATGCGGTGACGCCCTCCTTGCCGTCCTCGGACTGGAGCGCATTGCCGACTGCGAGATGCTCCATGACCATGAGCGACTGGATGTCTGCATCCAGACCGCGGTCGATGCACATCTTGGTCAGCTTCATCATGAACGGGCTCTTGTCGGTGAGGTTCCCGATGAACTCGTCGACGGTCTTGTCGAGGTCCTCGGCCGGCGCGGACGCATTGATCAGGTCGAAGTCGACGGCCTCGGTGCCCGAGAGCAGCTTGCCGGTGAGCATGAGTTCCTTGGTCTTCCGGATGCCGATCATGCGGGGCAGGCGGTAGATGGGGCCGGCACCACCGAACAATGCACGGCGGATGTGGAAGTCGCCAATTCTTGCGTCGTCGGCCGCGATAGCGAAGTCGCACGAGATCATCAGTTCGAAGCCACCGGCGGTGACGTAACCCTCGAGAACCGCAACGGAGGGAGTGTTCATGGAGTACAGACGATCGCACACCTTCGCCGACAGGACGGCGACGTCCATGGCGGTGGTGGTGCCGATGAAGTCCGACAGCAATTCGTCGAGGTCGAAGCCCGAGCAGAAGGTGTTGTTGACTCCGCGAAGCACGAGAACCTTGAGGTTCGGATCGTTGTCCACCTCGACGATGATCTCGTCCAGACGATGCAGCAGCTCTACCGTGACAGCGTTCTTCTTGTGCGGGCGGTTGAGCCAGACGCGAGCGACGTCGCCGTCCTTCTCCAACAGAATGTGGTCGGTGTCGATCATGTGACAGCCTTTCGAGAGTGCAAGTTGAACTGGATTCACTTCAGTATTGATCATCGAGGCGATGGCGTCAATAGCCGATCCCCGGCGACCGCATCAATCGGTCTAGACGGCAAGCAAATCGGCGATCCGCGCCCGATGAGCCCGCGAATCACCCTGCAGCGCTTCGTTTCCGAGAACTCGACGGAAGTAGCTGTGCGCCGAGTGCTCCCACGTGAAACCCACTCCACCGTGCAACTGCACGGCCTCGTGGGCCGCGTGTACCGCGGCATCGCTGCACACCGCACCCGCGACGGCAATCGCCAGCCGGGCCTCGTCGGGATCCTCGTCGTGCACCGCTGCGGCATACCGGGCGGCCGATCTGGCCCGCTCGAGTTCGACCAGCATGTCGGCCAACCGGTGTTTGATCGCCTGGAACGAACCGATGGGACGGCCGAACTGATGACGCGTCTTGACGTGCTCGAGAGTCATCTGCAGCAGGGCGTCGGCGATACCGGTGTTCTCGCACGCGAGAGCCAGCGTTGCCACGTCCTGTATCCGCGCGATCGCGTCGCCGGCTCCGTCCACCGACACCAACAGCGTCGCGGGGGCACGATCGAACGAGATGTCCGCTTGTCGCCTGGTGGAGTCGACGACGCGTCGATCATGCAGTGCGGAAAAATTGTTCGCGGACACTCCGAATAGTGCGATGCCGTCCGGGCAGCGGGCACTGACGACCACAAGATCGGCTGCTCCACCTCCGACGACGAACCTCACCTGTCCGCTCAGAACCCACCCGTCGTCGGTCCGGTCGGCATCGACGTCGTCGGACTCGGCAGACAATGCGCTCACTGCCGCAACCGTGGTATCGCCGAGGATTTCCTCGAGCAGGTCCGAGTTGCCCGCCTCCATCATGGCGCGAACGCCGACGGCCGCATGCTGATAGACGGGTTCGACCGCCAGAGCGCGACCGCATTCTTCGACGATGATGCCGAGCTCGACCATGCCGTAGCCGAGCCCACCCAGCTCCTCCGGCACAGCCATGGCGGTCACCGACATGTCGTCGACCAGGCGTTTCCACAGTTCGACCGAGTAGCCAGGGTCAGAGTCCGCAGACGCGCGCACCTGCTCGATCGTGGAGTACTTGGCGAGGACTCCGCGGATGGCCTCGCGTATCTCGGCTTGTTCGCTGCCGGGCGTCAGCGCCGACGGCTCCGAACGAGGCCAGGGGGCTTGTGCGTCGCGGTGAGATGATGACATGTCGCTCCACTCGAGTTGAATTCAGTTCTTTCTCGAACCATAACCGCTTGAACCCTCGACAAACAGGGTTTACCTGAACTAAGTTCACTTCATGTCATTGAAGATTGTGGAGTACTACGCCACCTTGGATGCCGGGCACCTGGACGACGCGGTGGCGATGCTGTCCGAGGATGTCGAATATTCGATGGTCTTGCCGAGCGGGGCGAGTCGAAAGACCGGACGAGCCGCGATGCTCGAATACCTGTCCGGCAGACCCCCCGTCGACCGCAAGCACCGAGTTCTCCGATCCGCCGTCGACCAGGACCTGCAGTTCGCACACGGTGCAGTGACCGAAGGCGACCGGACCACGGGCTACTTCGTCGGAACCATGCACGTGCGCTCGGACGGCCTGATCGACCGCTACCAGGTCTCGTTCGACACCGAATTCAACCTACTGGTCACCGATGCAGGAGAAGGCCGATGAACTCCGACACGCACCCGACCCCCACTCTGCTCCGCTGGTTCGAATACA
The DNA here is from genome assembly GCF_014905595.1 of Rhodococcus sp. NKCM2511. Taxonomy (NCBI): domain Bacteria; kingdom Bacillati; phylum Actinomycetota; class Actinomycetes; order Mycobacteriales; family Nocardiaceae; genus Rhodococcus; species Rhodococcus sp. NKCM2511. Next base: position 2,029,400 of record NZ_BNHJ02000001.1, read on the forward strand.
TGGATTCCGACGACCCGGATCGGGTCCTGACCATGATCTCGGCGGACTTCCGTATGTCCGTGCAGTTTTCCAAGGGACACGGCGAGGCAGCCGAGTTCGTGGGCGACCGCGACGGGCTCGTCGCCTACCTCCAGCAACGCGAGAAGAGCACCCTGATTCATCATCTCGATCGCGGCGCATCCGTCGACGGCACCGAGATGGTGCTGGGACGGACCACCCGGGACCGAGCCTTCGAGGCGTCGTTCAACGCCTCGGCCCAACTCGACGCCAACGGGCACGTCCGACGGTTGCTCATCGCCCGCACGCCGGAATTGGCGTTCGACTAGGAGCCGATCGGCTCGCGAAACAGAGAAGAAAAGAGCGAGATGCCTGAGCAAGCACTGATTTTCGAGGCCATTCGTACCCCGAGAGGCAAGGGGCGCAACGGATCGCTGCACGGCACCAAGCCGGTGGACCTCGTCGCGGGGTTGATCACCGAACTCCGGGCTCGATTCCCCGATATGGATCCGGCCGACATCGACGACGTCATCCTCGGCGTCGTCTCACCGGTCGGAGAACAGGGCGCGGTCATCTCGCGCGCAGCCGCATTGGTGGCGGGCCTACCGGAATCGGTCCCCGGCACCCAGATCAATCGTTTCTGCGCGTCCGGGCTCGAAGCGACCAACTTGGCCGCCCAGAAGATCGCGTCCGGCTGGGACGATCTGGTGATCGCCGGCGGCGTCGAGTCGATGTCTCGGGTACCGATGGGCAGCGACGGCGGTGCCTTGTTCACCGACCCGGCCACCGCATACGACCTCTACATCGTTCCGCAGGGAATCGGTGCCGACCTGATCGCGACGGTCGAGGGCTTCTCCCGTCACGACGTCGACACCTACGCGGCGGAGTCCCAACGACGCGCCGAGGCAGCCTGGAGTGCAGGCCATTTCAAAAAATCCGTCGTTCCGGTCGAGGACTTCAACGGCGTCACCCTGCTCGACCACGACGAGCACCGGCGCCCGGGAACCACCACGGACAGCCTGGGCACATTGAAGCCGGCCTTCGCCGCGCTGGGCAAAGCCGCGGGTTTCGACGACGTAGCGCTGCAGAAGTACGTCGACGTCGAACGCATCGATCATGTTCACACCGGCGGTAATTCGTCGGGGATCGTCGACGGTGCCGCCCTGGTTCTCATCGGTAGCGCCGCGGCCGGAGCACGCGCAGGCCTGGTTCCCCGTGGCCGCATCGTGGCCACGGCTCAGGTCGGCAGCGAACCGACGATCATGCTCACCGGTCCGACCCCGGCCACCGTCGCGGTGTTGAAGCGAGCGGGCCTGACCGTGGACGACATCGACGTGTTCGAGCTGAACGAGGCCTTCGCCTCCGTCGTGCTCAAGTGGATGAAGGACCTCGACATCCCGCACGAGAAGACCAACGTCAACGGCGGAGCAATCGCGATGGGCCACCCGCTCGGGGCCACCGGCGCGATTCTGGTGGGCACCGTGCTGGACGAACTGGAACGAACCGGTGGCCGCTACGGCCTGATCACCCTGTGCATCGGCGGCGGAATGGGCGTCGCCACCGTCATCGAACGCCTCTGAACCGCCCATCGTCGACACATAGAAATACGAGAAAACATGAGCGAGAACATGATCGGATGGGAACGCGGTGCCGACGGCATCGTCGTACTCACGATGGACGACGCAGGCAAGAGCGCGAACACGATGAACGATACGTACATCGCGTCGATGGCCGCCACGGTCGAGCGGCTCGAAGCCGAGAAGGACGACATCACCGGTGTCGTGATCACCTCGGCCAAGAAGTCGTTCTTCGCGGGCGGCGACCTCGACGACATGACGAAGGACCCGGGCGCTGTCGACGAGCGGGACGTTGCGCGCGCCTTGACCGAGCGGATCGACGGCATCAAGAGTGTTCTCCGACGGCTCGAAACCCTCGGCCGCCCAGTGGTGGCCGCGATCAACGGCGCGGCCCTCGGCGGCGGGTTCGAGATTGCGTTGCACACCCACCACCGCATCGGAGCGGATGTGCCGGGCACCCGAATCGGCCTCCCCGAGGCCACACTCGGACTGTTGCCCGGTGGCGGCGGGATCGTCAGAACGGTCCGATTGATGGGACTCGACGCCGCCCTGTCGAAGGTGTTGACGAAGGGCCAGCAGCACTCGGCGGCCGATGCGAAAAAGCTCAGGCTGATCGACGCCACCGTTGCCGGTGTGGACGAGCTGATTCCGGCCGCGAAGGCGTGGATCGCCGAGAACCCGTCGGCTGTGCAGCCGTGGGACGTCAAGGGTTTCGAGATACCCGGTGGCGGACCGACCGATCCTGCCGTCGCTCAGAATCTTCTGGCCGCAACGGCGCTGCTACGCAAGCAGCTCAAGGGCGCACCCGCCCCGGCACCGCGGGCGATCCTCGCCGCTGCGGCGGAGTGCGCGTCGGTCGACGTCGACACTGCGGATCGCATCGAAACCCGCTACTTCGTCTCTCTGATGACCGATCGAGTGGCGCAGAACATGATTCGTGCGTTCTTCTTCGACATGCAGACCATCCGACGCGGCACGTCCCGCCCGGCCGGCCACGATACGTTCACAGCCCGTTCGGTGGCAGTCATCGGAGCCGGAATGATGGGTGCCGCGATCGCATACGTCTGCGCCAAGGCCGGTATCGAGGTCGTATTGAAAGACCTCGACCAGAACGCTGCTGACCGCGGAAAACTGTACGCCGAAAAACTCGAAGCGAAAGCTCTCGAGCGGGGCTCGACGACGGCCGAGAGGTCGGCGGCACTGCTCGACCGGATCCGGCCGTCCGCGGACGCGACCGAGTGCGCCGCAGTCGATCTCGTGATCGAAGCCGCATTCGAGTCCGTGGAGGTCAAGACTGCGGTGTTCGGGGAACTCGAAGGGATCGTTCCCGCCGATATCGTCCTCGGCTCCAACACCTCTCAGCTTCCCATTTCTATCCTGGCCGACGGCGTGAGCCGACCCGAGAATTTCATCGGAATCCACTTCTTCTCCCCCGCCGACAAGATGCCCCTCGTCGAAATCGTCCGTGGCCGGCAGACTTCCGACGCGACCGTGGCGAAGGTCGTCGACTTCGTGTTCCAGATCGGTAAGACGCCCATCGTCGTCAACGACAGTCGAGGCTTCTTCACCTCGCGAGTGATCGGCGCGTTCCTCGACGAAGCGATGGCCGCGGTCGGCGAGGGCGTCAACCCGGTCTTCATCGAACAGGCAGGAGCGCAGGCCGGCTACCCCGTCCCGCCGCTGCAATTGATGGACCAGGTGACCTTGTCGCTGTCGCAGAAGATCCGCAAGGAGAACGAACGCGCGCTGGTGAGCGAAGGCAGCCCGCCTCGCCGACACGGCTCCGACGCGGTGATGGACAGGATGGTCGATGAACTCGACCGCCCCGGGCGTGCCGGCGGCGGCGGCTTCTACAGCTACGACGAATCGGGTGCGAGAACCGGGATCTGGCCGGGCGTGCGCACGTCTTTCGACTCGGGCTCGACTCGAATTCCGTTCGTGGACATGCAGGAACGGATGCTGTTCGCCGAGGCGATCGAGGCGGTCAAGTGCCTCGACGAAGGTGTGTTGACGAGCGTGGCCGACGCGAACATCGGGTCCTTGCTGGGCATCGGCTTCCCGCCGTGGACCGGGGGCGTGATCCAGTACATCGACCAATACGACGGCGGGCTGTCCGGCTTCGTCGACCGAGCACGCGAGTTGGCATCGAAGTACGGGGCTCACTTCGAGCCGCCGCAGTCGTTGGTGAACAAAGCACTACGCGGAGAGCGCGTCCATACACTCGTTTCCTGAACGAAAAGAGAATGCTGTGAATGCAGTACGTCGATCGGTGATGTCCGTCGGGATCGCAGCGGTGACCGTCGTCGCTGCGGCGTGCGGGCAATCCTCGCAGGAAGCCGGATCCGCACCGGTGCAGGGCACATGGGACGACGTCGTGGCTGCGGCCGACGAGGAAGGAACCGTGTACCTGTACTCCAGTCAGCATCCCGAGAACCTCGCGCTACTCGAGACCGCCTTCGAGTCGAAGTATCCCGACATCGATCTCGAGTTCACGCGGGGCAGTGACGTCGAGCTCAACCCGCGCGTGGAGACCGAGGCCCGCACCGGCCGTGGAACTGCCGACGTACACATGTCGACCGATGCCGCATGGATCACGAATGCGTCCGAATCGGGTACCTACTCGACGCCGGTGGTCGGGCCGGCCTTCGACGACCCTGCGTACGCTCGGTCGACGAGCATGCTGAACGACACGTTCTTCCTCACGAGTGCAGCGATATTCGCACTCGGGTGGAACACCGATGCCGTTCCTGCCGGGCTGTCGTCCCCGCAGGATCTGTTGGATCCGAAGTTGAAAGGCCGGCTGGGCGTCGTGAATCCTGCGGGGTTCGCCGCCGTCGTCGACGAGTATCGCTTCTTCGACGAGAACTGGACCGGTGGCGGCTTTCTGGACAAGCTCGCCGCGCAGGAACCGCGGGTGTACCCGGGCACGTTGGCCGTGGCGCAGGCATTGAGCTCGGGCGAGATCGCCGCGTCGCCGATGGTTCCCCCACTGGTCCGGGAGAAGGACGCAGGCGCACCCGTCGACTGGATACTTCCCGATCCGGCGTGGGGTGCGCCGTACTACTCCCACGTGCTCTCATCGGCTCCGCATCCCAACGCCGCGCAAGTGCTGGCCGACTTCATGGTGTCGGCCGAGGGGCAACGCGCCCTGTCGAAGGGGTACGGCAGCGCACTGCCCGATGTCGAGAACTCGGTCGGGTCGGCACAAGACATTTCGCTGCCCGATTCGGATTCACTGACGCCCGAGAAGGTCTCGCAGTTCCAACAGGAATGGGAAAGCAAGTTCAACTGAACGTCGGTGGATGTGGTGGCCGGGTTCGCCACTATCGCGGTGCCACATCCACCAGCACTCGCACCTGCGGTTCGGCCGTCAGATGGGAGGCGATCGCGGTCCTGATGCGATGCTCGGGCACCGTCAGCCTCTCCGTCTCTTGGGCGGCATACTCCGACCAGTTCTCGAAGGTGCACAGCTCGACGAATGTCGCTCTGGTGCTGGACATCTGCGCACAGGACCACCGTACGGCCCCGAGTCGGAGTCTCGACGATCGCAGGCGTCCGACATCGTCGACGAACTGCGCCAGCTTTTCCGGATCGACGACATACGTCGTTTCGACGGTTATCCGGCGGCCGTCGAATTCGGTCGAGAGTACCGGCGGACCTGCTCCTCCCGACAGATCCGGTGCTATCGATTCGCTCGGCAGAATTCCCCGTCGGAGAATCTCTACTGCGGAGAGGGACATGATCGCCGCCGAGACGATCACTGCTGCAACGAGACCGACCGCGTCGGCCAGGAACCCCCACAGGAGGGCCCCTACTGCCTGACTGCCCTGAAAGGTCAGCATCACGAATGCGATGACACGCGACTTGATCCACTTCGGCATCACAGCGTGGGTAGCGATCATCCAGGTGCTCTGGATCGCAACCCACGCCGCACCCACGATGACCAGCAGTACGAACACCACACTCACCGACGGCACGAGCACGATGCCCGCGAGGACCGCCGCATACGCAATCGAACCGATCGCTACGAACGTGTTCCAGCTCAACCGTGCACGGAGTGGCATCAGTGCGACGGTCCCGGCCACCGCACCGATCCCGATGGCACCCGAGAGAACACCGAACTGAACCGACGATGCATGTAGTCGTTCGTATGCCACCACTGGCAGCAACGCCCACAGAGCACTGGCCGGAATTCCGAACGTGATGACGCGCAACAACAGTCGCCGAGTCCACCGCGAGTGGCGAATGAACCGCACACTCACCCCGACAGCATGGTGCACAGATTCGGTCTTGGGCTTCTTACCGGACTCGGGCGGCACCTGAGTGAGCGCCACGACGACACAGACTGCGAACAGCGCGGCAACGGTCGCAAATGCACCGCTCGAACCCCACCATGCGAGTATCGCGCCCCCGATCACCGGTCCGACAGCGCGCGCCCCGTTGAAAATGGCACCGTCGATTGCAGGAACGACCGCCATCATGTCGGCGGGGACCAGATGAGGGAGCAGGGCCTGCCACACGATTGCCACCGACGCGAGCCCGCACCCGGCGAGAAACACCGCTGTCATCAACGCCGGCGTGGAGGACAGGCCGAGGAGTTGCAACGCCGTCATGACGATCGACGCCACCAGCAGGACGATAGCGGTGCCCGCGAGCAACAACCGATGACCGGCGAATTCCGCGATGGCCCCGATCGGTAGAGCAAGAAGAAAGAACGGCACACTGGCGGCGAACTGGACCGAGGAGACCACCAGCGCGGACTCCCCCGACTCGGTGAGCGTCCACTGTGCAGCGAGAACCAGGATCCACACGCCCACACTGGCGCTCAGCTCGAAGCCCAACATCCGGCGCAACTTCGGAATACGCATCGGCGCAAAGAAACTGATGTGATTCGACGATTTCACCTGTGTCACCTTTCGGACGCGGCCTACACTTGAACCTAATTCAGTTGTGGAAAGATTGTTGCGTTTTCCGCATCACCCGATTCGAAGGGACGTCATCGAAGACCATGATCAGTCGAGTACTCTGCCTCGCCGCCCGTCCCAGCGGAAAACTCACGACCGAGCATCTGGAGCTGGCGGACATCCCGCTCGCCCCACTGCTCGATGGCGAAGTGCTGGTACGAAATACGTGGCTGTCGATCGATCCGTCGATTCGACTGCGCCTCGGCGACTCGGCACCGTCGGGATATCTGCCACCGCTCCGAATCGGAGATGCTTTGGTGGGGTTGGCACTCGGCGTCGTCGTCGAATCACGGGACGAGAACTTTCGGCCGGGAGATCTGGTGTCGCACATGTACGGCTATCGCGACTTCGCAGTGGTCTCTGCCACCGCCGGCGGATTGGGTGGCGCGGGCACCCTCACCAGAATCGATACCCAGGACTGGCCCCCACAGTGGTTCCTGGGTCCGCTGGGCAGTTCCGGGCTCACGGCCTATGTCGGCCTCTTCGAGATCATGGACATTCGACCGTCCGATACCGTCTGGATCTCGGCCGCGGCAGGAGCAGTCGGCAGTATCGCTACCCAGCTCGCTGTACACCACGGCTGCACGGTGATCGCTTCCGCAGGCAGCCGACGCAAGGCCGATCATCTGGTCGATGCCCTGGGAGCCTCCCGCTCGTTCGATTACCACGACGGCGACATGGAGAGCCTTCTCGCGAGCGCTGCTCCGGACGGAATCGACGCATACTTCGACAACGTCGGCGGTTCTCACTTCACCGCTGCACTCGACGCACTACGACCCGGGGGACGCGTCGCGATGTGCGGGGCAATCTCCACCTACGAAACGTCGAACACGTTGCCGTCGAACCTGTTTCAGATCACAGCCAAGAGCTTGTCGGTACGAGGATTTCGAGCCGGCTCGTTCGGCCATCTCTACGACACGATGCGATCCACCGTCGGAAGCCGACTCGCAGACGGAACCATGATCTACGAGGAATCCGTCTACGACGGCCTCCAGCAGTCCTCCACCGCACTGGTCGACCTACTCAACGGACGAACGAGCGGAAAGACACTCTGCCGACTGTAAATCCCTGCCGGTTGTGAGCCTTTGACGCATCGGTTCACAGCGGTCCTGCGTTCGACCGCACGACGCGCGGCGGCGTCCATTGCTCGCTCAGGGCATCCTCGGTCGGTTGATAGATCCTCAGGACCAAGAAGAACGGATGCTGGGGTGCCGGAAGCCAGGCGTGGTCGGGACTGTCGGTTGTGGGCGGCGATGCACTCACCGTGATCGTCGACGGTCCTGCGGCTGCGTCGTCGCCATTGACCGCCGATCCCGCCGAGTGCTTCTTCTCGGGCGCGTCGTACAACCAGCCGGTTTCTGCGTCGTACAGCGTGATGCTCCAAAAGGCCTGCGCTGGCGGGGAATTGATGAACTCGATGTGGTATTCGTCGCCGGCTTCGCACGTCAGTCGCTGTCCGTCGTCGTCGACATAGGTGTTGTACGAGCAGTTCTCCTCGACAACGTTGGCGCCGAGACCGACGTAGTTCATGACCGCACGTGCAAAGAAGTTGTGCCCGTGGGCACCTTTGCCGAGCACCCGGGTCCAGCCGGATTCGGTGCGTCGCCCCAGCAGCGATCGAGACCGGGACAACATCGTCATCGCGGTTTCGAAGCCCTGTTCCATGCCTTTCCGTGTGGCCTCATCGAGGTCGTGCACAGAGAAGGTGCCAGTACCCACACCGAGCTGTCGGAATTGGTGCACGTGGGCTACGTCGGTGAACGGGACTCCGTTCACTGCCAACGACACATCGAGGGCAGTGAAGAACGCCGCCGACGAGACTTCGACCGAACGAGCATCGACCACCGGCCACGCGTGTGCCGACGCGGTCGGTGCGTCGATCGTGACCGCATCCTGCAGACTGTGCACGGTCGGCAGGTCCGAATCTCCGAACGCCTGTATCCGCATCAACAGCCACATGATCGGTGTGGCGACTCTGAACACCTCGATACCTTCGGGAACCGAACCGGTCCAGTCCGAACACGCCAGGAACAACGCGCGCGGCTGTTCGGGGTGCGTACGCCGACTGACATTGCTGGCGTTGCTGTAGGCGTCCAGGAAATTCAGCGTGTAGTACCGACTACCGAAATCGGGAAGAACGATGACAATCGGCCCATCCGAAAGGTCCAGCCAAGCATTGGAATACAGCGTGTCGACATTGGGGACCCGGAAGGCCTGGAACTCCGCGCCGGCAATCGTCCGTTCGTGGACCAGCGAATTGGTCGCCCACCGTTCGCCGTCTGCAGCCGGGGCGCACGCGTCACACATGCCAGCGTATTGGTACACCGATGGCAGACCGTAGACCACCGCGTGCATTGCCAGTGATTGTGCCCAGCGCTGCCGGTCCAGTGCGTCCGACGGGTGTACATCCGCCGCATCGGTTGCAGCGATCTGATCGGCCGAACTCGGGTCGTACGTTCGCATCGGTGAAAAGTCCCTTCTCGCAGACGCTGTCGCTGATCCGAACACCAGTCGCGTTCTTTGTTTGCGGCCTCTCGGCGCGTCGAAGCCGTGGACAGCCACTGGAAAGTGATTGACATCACGCAGCATAGCTGCTGAACTGAGGTCAGTTCAAACAGGAGGACAATACATGCGACATTCGGTCCGGACGAAACACATGATCATCGCGATACTCGTCGCCACATCGACCGTCGCGCTCAGCGCGTGCGGATCGTCGGGCGGAGACACTGCATCGGTGGAAGGAAACTGGGAAGACGTAGTGTCGGCGGCCGAAGAGGAAGGCTCGGTGACGCTCTATTCGAGCCAGAACACCACCATCCTCGACAGCGTCAAAGCCGCGTGGAATGCGAAGTATCCCAACATCACTCTCGAATACGTGCGGGGTACCGACGCGGATCTCAACCCACGCGTCGAGGTCGAGAACAAGACCAAGAAGGGGATTGCCGACGTCCATGTCGTGACCGATACCGCGTGGATCGCCTCCGCTGCGGAGTCGGGCAATTACTCCCAGGAATTACGCGGCCCTGGTTTCGACAACCCCGATTACGACCGGGACTCCAGCATCAAGAACAACCGCCTGTTCCTGAACGTCGCGGCTACCTTCGGAATGGGCTGGAACACCGATGCGGCCCCGAACGGCCTGACCGATCCTCGTGATGTTCTCGACCCCGAATACAAAGGGCGCGTGGGCGTTGTCAGCCCTGTGGGCATTGCATCCTACGTCGATCTCTACAGCTTCTACCGACAGAATTTCGGCGACGATTTTCAGGAACGGCTCGCCGCACTAGAGCCGAGAATTTACCCCAGCGCCCTCGTGCTCGCGCAGGCACTGACCTCCGGCGAAGTTGTCGTGGCCCCGATGGTGCAGCCACTGGTTCAAGAGGTGGCGAGCGGCGCACCGGTTAACTGGGCTCTTCCTGAACCTTCATGGGGAACCCCTTACTACGGGCACGTCACTGCAGTCGCGCCACATCCGAATGCGGCTCAGCTTCTGGCCGACTTCCTGGTCAGCACAGAGGGACAGACCGCGCAGGCCATCGGAGTAGCAACAGCACTGCCCGGCATTGCCGGGGCGACCGCCGACGCACACGACGTCCAGGCTCCCGACCCCGAACAATTGACCAAGCAGTACGTCGACCAACAGTCTGCGGAGTGGGAACAGCAGTTCGTGAGCTAGCGCCCTGCAGCCCAGTAGAACCGAGCGCAGGCCGTGACGGGATCACACCGTCACGGCCTGCACTCTTTCCCATCACGGCGATGAGGCAGACCAGACGACAAAACTCAGGGCGATCAGCCCGAGGCTCGGAATCAACACTGCGATGACGTGAGCACGTAAGGGGAACACCACCCTGCTGTCCTCCGCGGTACGTCCGGCCCTCACTCGCGCGATCCAACCCGAGGCCAGCAAAGCCGCGGCACCGAAACCGACGAGGACTGCCAGCGCTATCAACGCAGGTTGGCGCGTGTGCGAGCTCAGGCGTATGCCGATCACTGCACACACGGCCACGGCCGATTCCGTACGGACCCAGGCCAACTGGGTTCTCTCTACTTGGAGGCCTCCGTCTCCCAGTTCCCCACCCGGCCGTGAAGTTGGGGGCTCGCCCCGACGTCGACGGGTCATCGCAGGACTGACCACAGCACCAGAACCCCGACCGCCGCGAGGACGAAAGCCAACGGCAGGGCAATACGAGGAGAAGGAAGAGCCTCGGACTTACGCATACTCTTCTCGGTGCGCGCCCAGCCCCACCATGCGTGCAACGGAACTCCGATCGACGACACGATCAGCATCGCCGAGGCCACCACACTCGGCACGGACCCGCCACCGATATCGAATACTTGCAGAGCTACCCCCGCTGCCATCAATGCCAGCGACGTTCGAATCCACGCCAGGTAGGTTCTCTCGTTCGCGAGACTGAAGCGCGGATCGGGCTCGGCTCCAACGGAATACACCGAGCGAGGAAACCTTCCAGGCCTGTCGTTTGTCACATCGACCTCTCGAACTCCGCTGCAATCGCAGCATCGCCGTGTCCGAACCTCTGCGTATCACGCCCTCCGATACACCCACCAGGCTACAGTCAAGGTGAATTCAGTTCACATAAGGGGTCCTATGCCGAACCGCACCCAGCCGGAACAAACCGACCTGCGCGACGATGCGAGCGCGCTCCAGGTCTGGGGATTCCCGGTGATCTTTGCCCAACGCCTCCGGCTGCGGTTCACCGATCCAGCGAATCCGCACGCGCAGCGACCTCCCGCGTCGGCCGGCGCTCCTCTGAATACCCTGGGACACCAACGAGAATTGTCGAATCCCGCGCTGACCGCGGGTGTCGCCCCGAATGTCGACACCCTGTACTCGTTGGCCTTCGTCGACCTCGATTCCGGCACCTTCGAGCTTCGGCTGCCGGACTTCGCCGATCGCTACTACAGCGTGCAGATCGGTGAGGCGGACTCGTCCACGAACACGGTCATCGGTCGGAGGACTCATGGGTCCCGTATCCCTCCGGTCACGTTGTACCGACAGGCATCGAAGCCTGCGAACACGGAGAATGCGGACGGATGGATTGCGTGTCGGTCGAGATTCGTGATGATCGCGATTCGGATTCTGGTCGATCCATCCCGACCCGGAGACGTACTCGCGGTCAACGGATTACAACAGCACATCGTTCTGACCGGTCCGCCTGCACCACCGACTGCGCATGCGGAGCTCGCCCTCTGCACTGTCGAACGTTCTGACGAACTGCAGCGGCCTCGCGAATTTCTCGGTGCCCTCGATCACGCGATCGGAAGCCTCGGCGATTCGGACGTACCGCGCTGGGTCGGGCAGACGCACCGCCGCCTGATGGACGCACTCGACGCGGCAGCCGGCCGTGATGCCGCCGAACGTGAGATCGCAGACGGTCTGCGATCCGGCTCGGAAGACATTGCTGCACAGGTCAAATCGGTGGGTCGCTCCGTCAACGGCTGGGCGATCAATGATGCAGGTGCGGACTTCGGTGCGAACCATCTCCTGCGGGCCGCCGTCGCCTATTCCCAGATCTACATCAATCCCGCCGCCGAGGCGTCCTACCCGGTATGCGAACAGGACGAAGAAGGCCGTCCACTCGACGGGGCGAACGACTATGCCTTCACTTTCCGGGCCGGCGAATTTCCTCCTGCCGAGTTCTTCTGGTCGATGACCGTCTACCACGCACGCGGACTGCTGTACGCGAACGAACTCGACCGCTACGCCATCACCGACCGCACACCGAATCTGCACTACGACGCGGACGGCTCACTCACCGTCAGGGTGCAAAATAGTTGCCCGACAAACGGAAACACGGCCAACTGGCTGCCGTGCCCACCCGGTGCCTTCCGGCTGATGCTCAGGCTCTACGGCCCGAAACCGGACAGCCGTTGGTCTCCCCCGCCGGTGGTTCGCCAGCAGTGACCGACGTCCTGCCCACATAGCTCGAAAGCGCTGCGAGACAACCACCTACGTTCTGACGGGGAATCATCGAGAACGATGTCAGCGACGGGTCGCTCTGAATACATCGACCGGGTGGGGCACCCGAGGGACGCCGTCGGCACCGGGCACCGATACCGCCGCGAGGTAGGCCCGCACCGGCTCGTGCAGCTCGGGCGTCAACCGGGCTTGCACCGCGAAGTCCAGCACCTCGTCGCTCGCGGCGGAAAGATCGACCAGCGCGTCGAGAGTCACTGTGTCGTCGAGGACGATCTCGGCGTCGACGAACGCTTTCTCGATATCTGCGCTGAACCATTGCCGATGGCCCTCCAGCGGAGGAGCGAGTACTTCGACGAGTGCGTTGAGCGCCGCCGTCGGCGCAATCGCCACCCACAGTTCGCCGCCGGGTCGCAGCAGGGCGAGCGCGGCACGCAACGTAGCTCGTAAGTCTGCGACGTAATACATCGAGTGCACGAACATCACGACGTCGAAAGTCTCGTCGACGGGTGCGTCGTCGAACGATGCAACGTACGCGTGGGCGTCGAGTTCGGCGGCCTCGAGCGCCGCCATAGTGGCGGCGAAGAGCTCGGTACTGCCGATCCAGGGGTCGATGCCGACGTACCGGACCGTACGGCCGGGTGCTCGCAGCACCAGGCCTGCTGCGAGCCTGGCATCGAGCGAGCCGTCTCCGCAGCCCACCGACAGCACCGAGAGCGGTCCATTCCCCATCCCGGCCAGCCGATCTGCGAAGTGCTGGGCGATCAGACCGCGCTGATCGGAGAGCATCTCGAAGGCGGCGTGGTGCTCGGCGTAGGACTCGGGCGGCAGGCCCGCCAGCGCCTCGGCCCCACGCCGCATCGCCCGCAATCCGTCGATGAGCGCGACGGCAGTGTCGGTCGGCGAATTCGGAGCTATGTTGGACATTGGACCGAGTCAACCACGACGCCCCGGCCGGTGCGTCGGAGTCGGCTTCCTAGGAGGAATCTCGTGAGCAGCGGAGACACAGCCGAACGCAGTCTCGAGCACTGGAGCGAGGCGGGCCGCACGGGTATGGAGGCGTTCTACGCTCTGGCCACCGAGGACTATCACCAGCTGGCGTTGGCAGCCGATTGGCCGACGCTGCTCGCCGGCCGGGCTCACGACGGCTGGTCGCTACTCGACGTGGCCTGCGGCAGCGGTAAGTTCCCCACTGCGCTGCGCCGTTACACCGACCTGTCCGCGGTACCCGAGGTCGCCTACGACCTGCTCGACCCATCCGAATTCTCGGTGGCCGAGGCGCGCGGAGCTCTGGCCGCACCTTTCGTCGCCCGGCACGATCTGGTGATGACACTGCAGGATCTGCCCGCCGATCACGCAGGCTACGACGTCGTGTGGGCCACCCACGCGCTCTACGCCCTTCCGCCCGCCGAGTTGGATGCCGCAGCCGAAAGATTCGTGGCCGCACTGACTCCCGGTGGTCTCGGTCTGGTCGCGCAGGCCACGGAAGCCTCCCACTACATCGCGTTCTACGATGCCTTCCGCGCCGGCGTGCGCGAAGCAACGCCGTACACGACGGCCGAGCAGGTGCGCGACGCGCTGATCCGCGCGGGTGCGGACGTGCGCGATCAGCGCGTCTCCTACACCACCAGAACGTCCGATCGCGCTGTCGCCGAAGGCTTTCTGCAGCGGTGTGCCTTCGACGACTCCGTGTCCCTCGACGAGATGGAGGCGGCCCCAGTGCTCGGTGACTACCTCGCTTCGTGTCGCGACGCGTCCGGTTCCTACACCTTCTCGCACGAGGCGGCCCTGCTGTGGCTCTGAACAACCCTGCCACCAACGAGCTTCTGCCCGAACGCAATCGCGAGGGCGGAATCGACCAGGACTGGGCGGGCAACGACCAGGACTGGTGGGACTGGTACGTCACGCTGGCCGCCAACGACGCCGCACCCGCCGAACTCGTCGACGGCCCTGGACTGCCGGATGTCGAGGCCGCCACGGACGAACAAGTCGAGCACGAACTTGCCGAGCCCTACGATCTCGACCCGGCTGCCGTCGACGCATTTGCGCGACACGCCTTCGTGCGGCTGCCCGCGGTGTTCTCGCCTGCCGTCGTACGTCGACTCGCCGAGCGCCTCGAGGAGTTACTGCGAGCCGAGCACGGCGACGACGTTGCGGGCCGGTTCACTGCGCTCGAGCAGATGTGGCTCCACGACGACCTGATGCGTGCCGTGGCGCTGTCACCGCGGATCGGCGGCCTGGCCGCGGCACTGCTCGACGTGCCTGGCGTTCGGCTGTACCACGACAATGCGCTGTCCAAGGAGCCCGGCTGCGGACGCACACCGTGGCACCACGACGCCGAGCACTTCCCGTTGCAGACCACCGACGCTGTCACCGCCTGGATGCCGATGTCGGCCATTCCGGGCCCGATGGGTCCACTGTCGTTCGCGCGCGGCCGGGACGTTCTCGGCGAAGTCGCCGACCTGGAATTCGACAAGGTCGGCACCTCCTACGACGAGGCCGTCACCCAGCGCTTCCGCACGCGCAACGTGGCGGTGGAGTCCGAGCCGTTCGCCGTGGGAGACGTATCGTTCCACTCCGCGCTGTGCTTCCACACCGCAGGCCCGAACCGGACGACACAGCCGCGTCGCGCACTGGCCACCACCTACTTCGCCGACGGCACCCGCGTCGTCGAGTCGCCGACCCTGATCAGCGGCACCTGGCGCGAATTCCTCCCCGGCATCGAGCCCGGTGGCCTCGCGAACTCCGAGCTCAACCCGGTGGTGGGCCGCCGCTGATTCGCAGCCGATTCTGCATCGGCAGCAGTTTGAGTGGACGTGCGTACACTGAATCCGGTGGGGACGAAACCTGGACCGGGGAAGAAATCTCGGCGCACACAGGAGTGGGGTGAGCTCGGCGAGCTCACGTTTCGCGAGTTGGCGTCGGCTGCGGGTGGCGTTCGCGCCGTCCACTCGGCGATTGCACGACGCACGTTCGCTGCCGTCAAACACGGCATCGGCCCCGCCGCCCTGCCGACACAACTGATGCACGACGCGATCGCCGCCGGCACCTACGCGAGCATCGCGGCCGCCTGCACCGGCGCAGCCAAGATCGTCGGTTCCCTGACCGACGGCGACGACGTGACCGAGGACGACTCGCGGCCGTCACCGTCGCACACCAGCCGTGGCGCGCAAACCATCGCCGTTCTGAACGGTCTCATCGGCGACGACATGGAGAGAACAGCCCGGGTACTGGCCCATCCGATGTCGATTCGAGTCGACGGACGCCCCGTACCGCCGGCGTACCGAGCGTTGGCCGCGGGGTTTCCCACAGCGGGAGCGCACCTAGTGGTCTTCGTTCATGGGCTGGTCGAAACGGAATACGCATGGCGGCTCGGTGGGCGGCCCACATATGGAGAGCGGCTGGACGCCGAAGCCGGGACGGCCTCGATCTTTCTGCGCTACAACACCGGACGGCGAATTGCGTCGAATGGCGTCGATCTGTCGGACTTGTTGGAACAGCTCGTACCGGCGTGGCCCGTCCGGGTACACCGGATCACGTTGGTCGGACATTCCATGGGCGGGCTGGTCTCACGCAGCGCCGCTCATCACGCTGCCGAAGGCGGTCGACGATGGGTGGATCTGCTGACGGACGTATTCACTCTGGGGACACCACATCTGGGCGCGCCACTTGCTCACGGCGTCCACGTCGCCGCGGCCGCAATGGCACTCGTACCCGAGACCCGGCCGTTCGCGAACCTACTGGCGCGTCGAAGTGCCGGTATCCGTGATCTGATCCACGGAGCGATCACCGACGAGGACGGTCATGCTCGGTACACCGACAGCTTCGATGTCGGTGCAGCCATGGACATCTCGGTTCCGGAACGGGTGCGTCATCATCACGCGTCCGCGGTCGTCACCGGAAGTCCGCGCAACCCGGTCGGAGTCTTCGTGGGTGACGGTCTGGTCCGTACCGACAGTGCCGGAGGTCGAAACAAGCTCCGCAACATAGGACTTCGACCGGACGACGGTCTGGCGATCTACAGTGCTCACCATTTCACCCTGCTCAACGACGAGAGGGTGTACAGCTGGATGCGGCGCAGCCTGGTCGATAACACTGCAGATCTCGGCCCGGGATTCTGATTCACCAGGTCTGCTCGCGTCGGTTCGCCCGGCTCTACCCGAGTACCGAGGTCAGCTCCGGCCGCTTGGCCGTACGACTGTCCCCCGAGGAGCGTTTACGGATTCGACGAGTCAACCACGGCGCGAGGAACATCCCGGCCCAGGTGAGGTCGGCGCGAACTCGGGAGTGCAGGCGCGGGCTGGCGAGCGGTGCCAACGGGAGATTCCATGCGTCGGTAGCGCCCGGTAGACCGAGGGCGTAGGCGGCGGCCGCAGCGAGTCGCGCATGTCCCGTCTCGTTCAGATGCAGTCGGTCCCAACTCCATAGCCGAGGATCGGAGGCCACGTCGTGCTTCTCGAGGTCGATCACCACTACATCGGATTCGGCTGCGACTCTGCGAATCTCGGCGTTCAGCTCGGTCATACGCCTGGCGATGACGGTCCTTCCGGGGACCGGGTGAGCGAGGCGGGGAAACGTCATGGTGATCACGGTGCAGTCGGCCGCTCGGAGCGCGGCGAATATTGCGCCCACTTCACCTGCCACGGTCCGCGCATCGAACTGCGGACGCAAGATGTCGTTGACACCGGCAGCGACGGACGCGACCGTCGGCTTCAACGCCAACGCAGCCGGCAACTGCTCGGCCTTGACCTGCGCAGCCTTACGACCACGTACCGCGAGGTTGGCGTAGACGACCTCGTCTGCACTCTCGGCCATGTGCTCGGCGAGCCGATCGGCCCAACCACGAAAGCCCGTTTCGTCGTTGCCGTCGTTCAGCCCTTCCGTCTGGCTGTCGCCCAGGGCTACGTATCGCAATTGTTTCGTCCGATCCACCACGTCACCGCTCTTTCACTCGCCAGCAATATACAACAAATTGTCTAATGCCTGGCCTGCCCGCCACCTCGCGACGGGTACTGTGCTGGATCATGTCGCTACGTGATGCCGTGCTCGCAGCACTGGTCGACGGGGAGATGTCGGGTTACGACCTGTCCAAGGCGTTCGACGCAACCGTCGCCAACTTCTGGACCGCCACTCCTCAACAGCTCTACCGCGAGCTCGATCGAATGGATCGAGACGAGGTGATCTCGGCGCGACTGGTCGAGCAGGACGGTCGACCCAACAAACGCCT
Organism: Rhodococcus sp. NKCM2511; assembly: GCF_014905595.1. Taxonomy (NCBI): domain Bacteria; kingdom Bacillati; phylum Actinomycetota; class Actinomycetes; order Mycobacteriales; family Nocardiaceae; genus Rhodococcus; species Rhodococcus sp. NKCM2511. The sequence continues at coordinate 2,047,100 of NZ_BNHJ02000001.1, forward strand.
GTTCAGCCTCACCGACAAAGGACGGACAGCGCTACGCCAGGTCAGCCATCGGCAACCGAAACTTCCTGCGATCCGCGACGAGCACCTGGTGGCGATCCACGCTCTCGAAGCCGGCGACCTGGAGCCGATGACCGAGGCGATCCGAGAACGAATGCAGCTGTCACGAGACAAGCTGGCCCGGTACGACCGGATGGCGCACCGCCTGCTCGACGGACGTACCGAGACCGAGTTCCTGGCCACCGCCGATCGCATCGGCCCGTATCTCACCCTGATGCGCGGACGAATGTTCGAGGAGGAATCGCTTCGCTGGGGTGCCCGCGTCCTCGAAGTACTCGACACCCGCGCTGGACGCCGATGATCCCGCCGAACACCCGTTCATAGTCGCAAAGTTGTGTAGTGTTCGGTCACCAGCCTAGGGTGCCTCAGGCCCTGGCCCCACCCAGGAGATGACGCGTGCAGCAGTTCCGACAGGCCGTCGAGGCCAACGATCACGACGCCATGGCCGCCACCCTGGCCGACGACGTCGTCTTCAGCTCCCCCGTCGCATTCAAGCCGTACCGCGGCAAGGAGCTGACCGCGGCGATTCTGCGCGCCGTCACGCGCGTCTTCGAGGACCTTCGCTACGTGAAAACCGTCGAAGACATCGGCGGCCGTGATCACATCCTGTTCTTCGAGACCCGCATCGACGACGTGACCGTGCACGGCTGCGACATCCTCCACCTGAACTCCGACGGCCTGATCGACAATTTCACCGTGATGGTGCGTCCGCTGTCGGCTGCGCAGGCACTCTCGAAGGCCATGGCGACAGAATTCGCCGCCGAAATGGGCTCGATGACTCCCGCGGAGAAGCAAGACAAGCAGTGATACCGGGCTTCTGGAACGATCAGAGCCGCGCACCTCTGGGTGCGCGGCTCAGATCAGTATTGGGTGACGGTGTTCGCCAGTGCGCCTCTCGGCAGGTGGCCGCTCGTAGCGGCTGATGGTTGGTACCCGGGGCATTGGGATCGAACACCGTCGATGGAGTCAACCACGACTCGTCTACTCGTATTCCGCGCCGCGGCGATGTGATGGGCCCGCGGTTGCGCATCGATGAACTGAATCCACGCCCCCAATCGGAATCGACACCTCCTCCGCGGGGTGCGGATTCCGACGAAGGGCGTAGATGCGGGCCGTCCGCTCGATTAGCTCCCCCGTTTCGGATACCTGACTCCCATCGGCGTCGGGTATCCGAAACCGAGGAGCCGATCCGAGACGAAAACGCAGAAACTCCGATCCCAGGGACGGAATCGGAGCCAAGAGAGCCTCCTAACGGGATTGAACCGTTGACCGCTCGCTTACAAGGCGAGTGCTCTACCGCTGAGCTAAGGAGGCAGTGAAGCGAGCCAAGCATACCGTTCAACGGACGCTCAGCGACAACAGGTACCTTGTCGGTGGATCACCCCAGCAACGTAAAGACGGTCATGACTTTCCTGCAAGACCTGACGGCTTCGCTGAGCCGTCTCACCGGTGAGCGTCGGGCCACCATCGATACACCGACCGCCGCGCCGTCACCTCTTCGCCCAATCGATCTGACCGACGACGCGACGGTCGCCGAGGTCCTCGAGCTGGCGGTTCGCGTCGGCGAGGTGTTGTTGGCGTCGGGCACGTCTGCGGTGGATACGGCGACGCAGGTGCAGTTCATCGCCGCGACGTACGGCCTCGCACGATGCGATGTCGACGTCACGTACAACTCGATCACGCTGAGCGCACATCGCGGTCCGACGCGGCCGCCGGCATCGACGATGCGCATCGTCCATTACCGCTCGATGGACTTCACGCGGCTGGCTGCGGTCGACCGCCTCATTCGCTCGGTGCGCGTCAAGGTGGTCCCGGCGAGCATTGCGCGTGACCGCCTCGACGAGATCACCTCGGCCCCGCACCCGTACAACCGGTGGATCGCGACGTTCGCGTGGGCCGGGATGGCGGCAGCGATCGGTGTATTGCTCGGCGGCGGCGCATTGGTCGCGGTCGTCAGCTTTTTGACGACGATGGTGATCGACCGAATCGGCCGAGTCCTCAATCGCGCCGGACTGCCCTTCTTCTTTCAGCAGGTGGTCGGCGGATTCGTCGCTGCTACCCCGGCGATCACTCTGTACAACTTTCAGGAACAGCTCAATATCGACATCTCACCGTCGGTGATCATCGGTGCCGGGGTCACGGTGCTGTTGTCGGGGCTCTCGCTCGTCGGCTCGGTGCAGGATGCGATCACCGGGGCACCGATCACCGCGTCGGCCAGATTCTTCGAAGTGTTGATGATGACGGGCGGCATCATTGCCGGCGTCGCCACGTCGCTGCGGCTGGCGGCCCTGATCGGGAGCGATCTGCCGCAGATCAGCAACCTGCCTCCCCCGGACATCACACAGGTGCCCACCAAGGTCCTGGCCGGCGCGGCCGCGTCACTGTTCTACGCGCTCGCCTGCTACGCCGAGCGGCGCGCACTGACGGCAGCGTTCATGGGCGGCTTCGCGGGCGCACTCGTCTACTTGATGTCGCAGACGTTGGCTGTGGGTCCGATCATCGCGTCTGCCATCGCGGCCACGGTCGTCGGATTCGCCGGTGGTCTCCTCGCACGTCGAGCGCTCATACCGCCGCTCATCGTCGCCGTCGCCGGCATCACTCCGTTGCTACCCGGTCTTTCGCTCTACCGAGGTCTGTACGCGATCCTCAACGACCAGTTGCTGCTCGGTATCAGCTCGCTCTTCGCGGCGTTCGGCATCGGCTGTGGCCTGGCTGCGGGCGTCACATTGGGTGAGTGGGGTGCCCGAACATTGCGTCGCCCCCGGATCCTGGCACGCACCGAGGAACTACTGCGCCCGACGCTTCGCCGCAGAGAAGAACCGCGCCGACCGACGGTACGTCGGCGGCGCGGTACGAGTCCTTCGTAGAAGGCGGAACTCAAGCCTCGGTGCTGGGGGTTCCCTCAGCACCTGCGCGGGCAGCTGCGTCGGCCTCCATGGCCTCACGCAGGCTGCGCGGACGCATGTCGGTCCAGTTCTTCTCGACGTACTCCAGGCACGCAGCGCGGGTGTCTTCACCGAAGACGACACGCCACCCCTGAGGGACCTCGGAGAACGTCGGCCACAGCGAATGCTGATCTTCGTCGTTGACCAGCACGAAGAAGCGTCCGTCTTCGTCATCGAACGGGTTGGTACTCATCTCGCCTCACTCGTCGCGAACGTTTGATTGGTAAGTCTGCACCGTGAGGTGCCACACGACCCTAGCAACGCAGGTCGTGCTCAGGTGGCGTCAGGCCTTGAAGAAGTCGAGCAAGTGCGCATTGACGGCCTCGGGACGCTCGAGATATCCGTAGTGCCCAGCGTCCGCGATCTCCACGTATCGAGCCCCCGGAATCGCGTCGGCGAGCTCCTTGCCCAGGTAGGCGGGGATCATCCGATCGTCGGCGAACCCGACCGACAGACACGGCACCGACACTGCCCGGTAGGCGTTGGTGCGATCGAAATCGTCGTCCATGCCCAGCTGCGCGCGCACCCCGGCGGATGGTGAGGATGCCGAGAACTCGAACAGGTCGAGCCAATCGCGAGCCGTTCGCGCATCACGCAACGTAGCGGGCGACAGGTTCATCACCGCCGTCACCGCGGCCGAGTACGTCCCCGGCAGCTCGACGCGCTTGTCGTACAGCGCCCGCTCACCCTGGGCGAGCGTCTTCTGAAACTCGTCGACCCGCGCGTGCCCGGCCAGAAACGCCGCCTTGCGAACCAGATCGGGACGCTTCAGAGTCAACTCCTGCGCGACGCGAGAGCCCATCGACGTTCCGACGACGAACGCCTTCTCGGCACCGTCGCGGACCAGTTCGATCAAGCCCTCGGTGTCCGCGACCATGGCGTCGATGGTGATACCGGTTGCACTTTCCGACGACGGCGCGATACCGCGGTTGTCGAAGGTGCACACCCGGTAGCCGGCCGCCAGGAGGGCCGGTACCTGATGCAATTCCCACACTCGGCCGGGACTGCCGGTGCCCATGATCAGAACTACCAGGTCGCCACTGCCCTTGACCTGGTAGTTCACGTCGATGCCGTTGATCTTTGCGATAGGCATACGTCTCCTCACTGCTGATTCGTTCGTCGGCGATCGTATCGTCCGAGGTCGACGTGGGGTTACTCGAACACCCAGTGGGTACCTGCAGTTACATGACTGACGAGAACGTAGCGGGCGAAGCACGCAAAGGAATGCTCGACGGGATCAAGGGCAAAGCCAAAGAGGTCGTGGGCGCTGTCACCGGCAACGACTCGTTGACGGCCGAGGGCCAGTTGCAGGCCGCTCAGGCTCGCGAACGCAAGGAGGCGCAGGCCACCGAACGCGTCGCCGATGCGCAGGCCACCGAGGCCGCTGAGGAGCTCGCCGACGTGCGGACTGCGGCAGACAGCCGACGCGAGGCAGCGGAAGAGAACGCAGCAGTTGCCGAGGCGAACGCAGATCGCGTTCGAGAGACCCAGGTGGCCGCGGCCGAGCAGAACAAGCGTGAGACCGTGGCGCAGGAACGAGCGGCAGCCGAGGTCGACGCAACGGCCGAACAGATCGAAGCGACCGAGGAGCGCAAAGCCGAGCAGGCCGCGGCAGATGCGGACGAAATGGTAGCTGCGCAAAAGCACCAGGAAGCGCTCCTACAGGCCGAGGCCGACCGCAAGAAAGCCGAAGAGCTTCGCAACCAGGCTTGACCCACTACTGCTGATCTAGGAGTTCGACTACATGAGTGTTTTGGCCCTTCCACTGACCATCCTGAGAATTCAGTACAAGATCGCACGAATTCCGTTGCAGCTCATCGAGACCAATGTCGTCGTGAAGATGGATGCGGAATCACCGGCGCGGCTCGCCTACGAGCACACGCTCGGATCACTCGATCGCGCCGTCGGAAATCTGTTGGGAGACAGAAGCCTTGCCGATCGCGGCGAGACTCTGGTCGACAGCACCGAGAACCGCGCCGAAGCAGCACGCCTGGACGCCGAGGCACGTGCGAAGAAAACTGCCGCGGACGCCGACCTGAAGACGGCTCGTGAAACCGCCGAGCAAGACCGGCGAGCCGCCGACGCCGCAGCCCAGGAAGCCGCCCGCGACGCGCGACAGGAGGCCGAGCAGCGCAAGCGCGAGGCCGCCCAGGAAGCCGAACGCGAAGCGGCTGCCAAGAAGAAGAAGGCGGACGAGCAAGCTGCCGCTGCAGCCAAGGCAGCCGAGGACCGCAAGAAGACTCAGCAGGCTCAGGTCGACAAGCAGGAGAAGTTGGCCGCAGCACCGTCCGAGGCCGAATTGGCCGAGGCTGCAGAGCGATCCGAGGAAGCCGACGCCAAGAAGGACGAGGCAGAGCGCATCGAGAAGCTGTTCATCGCGGAGAAGAACAAGGACTGACAGCCCGATTCTCTCGAATCGAGCTCAGCTACAACCCCTTCCAGCCCCGCACCGTGTTCTCGGTGCGGGGCTGGTGCGCGCTGCAACCGTTGGGTGCCACACTCCGAGAGCATCGACCGGGGCGCACCAGCGAAGCCCGACTGCCCGGTTTACTGTAGGTTCGCCGAACACATCGACGAGGAGGGTAGATGCGCATGCGACAAACGGGAACCGAGTCCACTCGACTTATCCATGCCCGGCAGAGACTCTCGCCACTGTTCGCCACTCTGGTGATCTTCGGCGTTCTTGCCATCCCGCGACTGGATCTGCCATGGGCCGGCATCGCGGGCTGGGGTCTGGCAATTGTCGCGGCAGCGGCCTGGCTTTTCACAGCTTTGCGGCCACAGCGGTCCAGCCAAAAGAGCTAGGTCATGCGCGCAGCGACATTCAGCCGAGGACACGAGCGAGGAATGCGTCGATGTTCTCCCTCACCGTCGCCGTGCGGGTGTCGACGTCGAAGTCCTCCTTGAACTGTCGTCCCAGGGCCGGTGTTTTCTTCTTGCGTGCGTACAGAGAACATGCGAGATCCGAGCAGATGTAGGTACCGACGGTGTTGCCGCGTCGCCCGGACTCCCCCGCCTTCGCAGCGGCCATCAGCGACACACCGCCGTTGGCATGGGTGGTGAGACAGATGCTGCACATCTGCGCGGTGCGGGGTCCACCTGCCTTGTATCGCAACGCAATTCCCCGGAGTCGATCTTCCTGCGGTACGACGATGTAGCTTCGTCCCGCCAGCTTCGGGTCGCCCCAGCCGAGGAAATCGAGATCCTCCCACGGCGTTTCGTCGAACATATCGGGGAGGGAAAGCCGAGTGGCGTCACCCTTGGACGAGTTGACGAACGACGATCTGATGTCGCGTTCGGAGATCGGCTTCATGGTTCCTGCCTCCATTGCCGTAGGAGTGTGTCGATTCCGTCGAGGATTCGGGCCCACGACTCTTGTGAGTCGGGTGCACTGTGAGCGAACGAGCCGGCCGCTTCGAGGCTGGCGAAACCGTGAAAGACACTGCCCAACAATCGAACAGCGTGCACCTGATCGGCCTCGTTCAGGTGATACCCACGAAGAATTGCCTTCATCATCGCCGAGTGCCGCACCCCGGCACTGTTGATCGCCGTCTCGTGGTCGAGAGGAAATTGGGTCGCCGCGTACCGGCCGGGATGTTCGCGCGAATAGACCAGGTACGCGTCGGCCACTGCTACCAACGCGTCCTTGCCTGCCCTGCCCGCCAACGCTTCTGCCACCCGGTCGGCCAATTCCTCCAACGCCAGCAGAGCGATGCCGACATTGAGCTGATGCGCGCTCTTCAGATGCGAATACAGACTCGCCACTTTGACGTCGAAGCGTCGCGCCAACTCACTGGCAGTCACGCGATCGAAGCCGACCTCGTCGGCCAGATCCGCTCCTGCTGCCACGATGCGCTGCGCGGTCAATCCTGCGCGTGCCATGTCGGCCTCCTCCATCTTCCGAGGACACCGTAGCCAAAACTAATAGCTATAGGCAAATTGCTATAGCAATCAGCGACCCTGCCACGCCTCCCACAGCTCTGCGTAACGCCCACCGGCAGTGACCAACTCGTCGTGCGGACCTTGCTCCACGATTTTCCCGTGCTCGAGCACCACGACGCGGTCCGCTGCAGCGGCCTGGGTGAGGCGATGCGCAACGACCAATGTGCTGCGGCCTCTCGTCGCCGCCTCCGCAGCCAGTTCGAGCTCACGGGCACCGGAGCTGCCGGCCTCTGCGGTGGCCTCGTCCAACACCGCGACAGCCGGATCGGCGAGAACCAGCCGCGCCAGAGCCAATTGCTGCGATTGCGCCGCGGTCAACTGGTGACCGCCCTCGCCGACGGCGGTGTCGAGGCCGTTCTCGAGCGCCTCGACCCATCCCCAGGCACCGACGGTCCGCAGTGCGGCTTCCACGTCGTCGCGGCCGGCGTCCGGTGCCGCGAGCAACACGTCGTCGATCAGTGGGCCGGCGAAGACGTGCACTTCCTGGCTGACGATCGCGACATGCCGGCGTAAACCCTGGTGGCCCAACGAGTCCAGGGACGCGCCGCCGACACGAACCGTGCCCGACGTCGACGCCATGGACCCGGCCGCAATGGCCGCGATCGTCGACTTCCCGGCACCGGTGGATCCCACGAGCGCGACCGTCTCACCTGCGTCGACACGCAGGTCGACCCCGTGCAGTACTTCGTGACCCCCGTCGTACGAGTGGCGCAGGTCGACGACATCGAGGGTGGCGTCGGCAGGCACGGAACCGTCGCCCACCGGCCGCTCGTCGGCAATGTCGACGACACCGACCAGTCGGGCCAGAGAAGCTCCGGCAGACTGGATGTCGTCGAACGTGAAGAGCAGGGTGCCGATCGGATTGAACAGGCGATGGAACAGCAGCGCCGCGGCCGTGGTCTCACCGACGGTCACGTAATCGCCTCGTACCAGCAGGAATCCGGCCAGCAGGATCACCGACAGACCGACACATTCGGCGCGGTTACTGCGTGAGCCGAAACGGGTGAACAGGCGGAAGACGTCGACGCCGATGTCGCGGGCTTTCGCCGACGCTCGATCCACCTCACCGAGGTGCTCTGCTTCGAGTCCGTAGGCGCGCACAGTCTTTGCGCCCTGCATGCTGCTGACGAAGGACTGCGCCCGCTCGCCCATAGCGACTCGTTCGGCCGCGTACAGCGGAGCCGATCGGGGCAGATACCAGCGCAGTGCGAGGACATACATCGGCAATGCCACCAGACCGGCAAGCCCCAGACGCCAGTCGATTCCGAGCATCGTGATCATGCTCAGGCATACGAGCAGGAATGCTCCGACGAGCTGTGGAATCACTTCGCCGATCGACTTGGCCATCACTGCGACGTCGTCGCCGACGCGGGAGAGCAAGTCACCCTTGCCCACTCGCTCCAGCGTGGCCACCGGCAGACGGAGAGCGCGTCGAACGACCGCCTCACGCAGGGACGCCAGGATGCCCTCACCGAGGGTACTGATCAAGTAGCCGCTGAACCCGGTGACGACACCGCCGATGACCGCTGCCACCGCGATCACGACGACGACCCCGACGATGGTCGACGAGTCGGCCCCGTCGCGGACGCGGTCGACCAGGACGCCGAGCACGTAGACGGGCACCAGCGACATCCCCGCGGCAATTGCGCCGAGGAGCAGCGTCACTGCCGTTCGTGCCCGTCGTAGTTTCAGCTGTTCGAGCAGCCACTTCCCCGACCGGGCACCGGTGGCGATGGGAAGAAGTTCGGGGGCGGTCATCGCAGCACCGTCTCCTTGTACTGCGCGTCCGAGGACGCGAGATCGTGGTGGGTTCCTTCGGCGACGACGCGGCCGTCGTCGACCACGAGTACGCGATGCGTCACCGACAGCAGCGCAGGGCTGGTGGTGATCAGGATCGTGGTCTGCGCAGCGCTGCCGGTGTGTCGCAGCTCGGCGATACCGCGCGCGATCGTGTGCTCGGTGACGGCGTCGACCGCAGTGGTGGGGTCGTGCAGCACCAGCACCGGGGCGTCGACCGACAGGGCCCGCGCCAACGCGACCCGTTGACGTTGGCCACCGGAGAGGCTGGCACCGCGGTCGGTGACGGCGTGGTCGAGTCCGGCTTCGTGCAGTTCGACGACGTCGGTGGCCGCGGAGGCCTCGAGCACGCGGTCGAGTTCGGCGTCGGGCTGCGCGCGACCTGCGGTGACGTTGCTGCGGACGGTACCGGCGAACAGGTCGGTGATGTGCGGCTCGACGAGCACGGTCTCGCGGGCGCGTCGGAGATCGATGTTCCCTGTTGCGATGCCGCCGATCCGTACCGTTCCGGTGTAGTCGGACTCGGAGATCTGACCGGAGAGCACCTGGGCGAGTGCCTCCCCGTCCTGCGGCCGGTAGGCGACGATTCCGAGCATCTCGCCGGGTGCGGCCGAGAAGGTGAGGCCGTCGAGCGAACGGAACCCGACCTCGTCGACGGCGAGTTCGGTACCCGAGGGCACAGCGGAATCCGATTTCGGCAGAACGTGGTCGGCACCGAGTACGAGTGCGAGCCGATCGGCAGAGCCACGCACCATCGCCACCACGCCGGGGACCTTGGACAACCCGGTCAGCGGTTCGATGACGAATTGCGAGAGCCCGATGACGGTGATCAGCTCGCCGACCGAGATGCGACCCTGCAACGCGAACCAGCCTGCGGTACCGGCGATTCCGACGGCGAGCAACGCGTTGACCGCCGCCGCCAGGCCCTGATAGACGTTGTTGGCGCGGGCCAACCTCAGCGTGGCCGCCAGTGCCGTTCGGCTCGACGTCACGAACCGCTGGGTCGCGGCGTCCTCTGCTCCGATTCCGCGCAGCGGACGCACTCCACTGACCAGATCGGTGGCCATTCCCGATACCCCGGCGATCTCGGCCTGCTGTGCGGTGGCCGCGCGGGTGAGCAACGGGGCGAGGCGCTGCAGCGCGATCAGGATCACCGGAGTACCGATCACGACGGCCAGGCCGAGGGGAATGTCGATGATCAGCAGTGCCACCGCCGACGCCACCACGGCCACTGCCGACGCGAAGACTCGGGCGATCAGATCGAGAATCCACGATTCCTTCTCGGCATCGGACGTCGAGACCGTCAGCAATTCCCCGGCCGACAGATCGGTGCGCAGTCCGCGTGGGTCGAGAACGCGGCCGGCGACCTCCACCCGCACATCGTGGGCCTCACGCTCGATGGCGACGACGATGATGCGGGCACCGATGCGCCAGGCGTAGGACAGTGTGACGAACAGAGCCGCGAGACCGACCAACGAGACGATCATCGCCGTCACGTCGCCGGTGTCGATCGCCCGCGACACGATCAGACCGATCGCGACCGGAACCATCGTTTCGCACAGTTGATGCACCCCGAACAGCAGGGACGAGACGATCAAGCGGGTGCGACGACGTCGTACGGTGCGGCGCAGAATCGCGCCACCGGTGGCCGGGAAAGGTGCCTCCACCACGTTTCGAGCATGGTGAAGCGAGACAGAATCGGTCATTCGCTGCAGCCTATGGCATCGGGAAGTGGCGATGGGGTGTCACATTTACATAGAGTTGGCACCAGCGAACACCGAGTAAGTCCAGCAGAGAGTACGGAGATCACCATGCCTGCCAAGACATCGACCGACAACGACATCGCCGACGAAGACATCGTCCCACTCGAGTACGAGACCGCCAGTCAGGCCCAGCGCGTCGTCGCCGCCTATGCGACCGATGCAGACGAGTGCCGCATGTTGTTGTCGATGCTGGGTATAGACCCCGTAGCGAAGACCGACTGACAGGTTTTCGCAGGGCTGATTACCCAGGGATCAACAAGCGGATTGGACAGTTGTGGCTGACGCCTCGCAGGGTTCGGATTTCGTCGTCGTAGCCAACAGGTTGCCGGTCGATCTGGAGACACTTCCCGACGGAAGCACGCAATGGAAGCGCAGCCCCGGCGGGCTGGTCACTGCGCTCGAGCCCATCCTGCGCGCCAACAAGGGTGCCTGGGTGGGATGGGTCGGCGTATCCGACGTCGACGTGGAGCCGTTCGTCGAGGACGACCTGCACCTGCGTCCGGTGCCGATCAGCGAGAAGGAATACACCCAGTACTACGAGGGCTTCTCCAACGCCACGCTGTGGCCGCTGTACCACGACGTCATCGTCAAGCCCGAGTACGACCGTGACTGGTGGAACGCATACGTCGAAGTCAACCGCCGCTTCGCGGAGAAGACGTCCGAGGCAGCCGCGCAGGGTGCGACGGTGTGGATTCAGGACTATCAGCTCCAGCTCGTCCCGAAGATGCTGCGGATGCTGCGGCCCGATCTCACCATCGGCTTCTTTCTGCACATCCCGTTCCCGCCGATCGAGCTGTTCATGCAGATGCCGTGGCGCACCGAGATCGTCGAAGGACTGCTCGGTGCCGACCTGATCGGTTTCCATCTGTCCGGCGGCGCGCAGAACTTCCTCTACCTTGCCCGACGCCTCGCCGGGGGAACCACGTCACGCGGAACCGTCGGTGTGCGGTCCAAGCTCGGCGTCGTCCAGGTGGGGTTCCGGACCGTACGCGTCGGAGCGTTCCCGATCTCCATCGACTCCGGTGACCTCGACACCAAGTCGCGCACGAAAGCCGTCCGGGATCGCGCCAAGCAGTTGCGCAAAGACCTGGGCAATCCGAAACGGATCATGCTCGGCGTCGACCGACTGGATTACACCAAGGGAATCGACGTTCGGCTCAACGCATTTCGAGAGTTGCTCGAAGAAGGCCGAGTCGATCCGGCCGAGAACGTCATCGTGCAATTGGCGACGCCCAGCCGTGAACGCGTCGAGAGCTATGTCGCCATGCGCGGTGAGATCGAGCAGCAGGTGGGACGCATCAACGGCGAGTACGGCCAGGTGGGTCATCCGGTGGTGCATTACCTGCACCGGCCGATCCCCCGCGACGACCTGCTGGCCTACTTCGTCGCCGCCGACGTCATGCTGGTCACGCCGTTGCGCGACGGTATGAACCTCGTCGCCAAGGAATACGTGGCGTGCCGCAGTGACCTCGGTGGCGCGTTGGTGCTCAGCGAATTCACCGGTGCCGCAGCAGAACTGCGCCAGGCGTACCTGTGCAACCCCCATGATCTGGACAGCGTGAAGGACGCCATCACCGGAGCGCTCGAACAGGAACCCGAGGCAGGTAAGCGTCACATGCGAGCCATGCGTCGGCAGGTTCTCGCCCATGACGTCGACCGCTGGGCTCGCTCGTTCCTGTCCGCTCTGGCACAACCGGCCGAGGGCACCAACCTCGTCAGATAAATCGCTTTACCCCCACCGTCGACGGCTGTTAGTTTGCCGTCGACGGTTTTGTGCATACGAGAAGTGAGGAGGTGGGCATCGTGGCCACCTGGACGAGAACACACCCGAGCCCTCACACCTCCTCCACGAAGGACTTCTCGCATGTCTTCTCTACTCGAATACGGACTCGACCAACACTGGCGTGACGAGTTCGAACAGCATTCTCACAGCGCAGTTCTCGCCCGCGTGGTTCGCGTCGACCGCGGTGAATTCGACGCCATCACCGAGCACGGAATCGCGCGCGGTACCGGCAGTGTCAGCGGTCGTTCCGCAGGCTCCACTCCTGGTGGCCTCTGCACCGGGGATTGGGTGGCACTGGACGCGGAATCGTTCCGGCTGATCGACATCCTGCCCCGCCGGACGGCCATAGTTCGCGCCAGTGCCGGATCTACCTCGGCCGCACAGGTTCTCGGTACCAACGTCGATACCGTCGTGGTCACCGTCGCGTCGGACACTGCCCTCGATCTCGGTCGCGTCGAGCGCTACCTCACGCTGGCGTGGGGCAGCGGCGGTGTGCCCGTCGTCGCGATCACCAAGACCGACAGCGGACGCGTCACCGAAGAGTCGGTACTGGCCGCCGCGCCGGGTGTCACCGTCTGTAGCACCAGCGCGGTGTCGACCGACGGAATTGACTCGCTGACAGCACATCTGCACGGCACGGTCGCGCTGATCGGGCCGTCGGGATCGGGTAAATCGACTCTCGGCAATGCTCTGATCGGAACCACCGCGTTCGCCACCGGCACCACTCGCGAGGCGGACGGCAAGGGCCGACACACGACGGTGCGTCGGGAATTGATTCCGGTACCACGGCTGGGACTGACCCTGCTCGATACTCCCGGATTGAGATCGGTGGGCGTACAAGGATCGGAAGACGCAGTGGCGAACGCTTTTTCGGATATCGACGAGCTGGCCGCACTGTGCCGTTTCGGCGACTGCGCGCACGCACACGAGCCCGGTTGCGCCGTTCTCGCCGCCGTCGAGGCAGGCGGACTCACCGAACGCCGGCTGGGTAACTACCGAAAGCTGTTGCGGGAGAACGCCTGGACCACGTCGCGCCACGATGCGCGAGCGCGCAGCGAGAAGTTGAGGGAATACAAGCAGATGACCAAGTCGCTACGGCAGAAGTACGCAGCCGACGGTGGGCGGCGCTAGGTCAGCTCTCGTCGAACAGCGAGGGGCTCTCGGACTCCGCCTCTTCCAGCGGAGCCGAGCCCTCGCGCGGCGACGCCTTGCGCACCACCTCGACCGTCGTCGTACGGACCGACAGCCGATGCCCGTCGTGATGCTCGAGCAACGCCAACCCCTGACGAATCTCGAGCACCTTCCACGGGCCTGCATGCCCGGACGCCTGAACCAGGTCGCCTGGTGCGATCTCGGAAGCCACTGTTGTTCTCCATTCACCGAGCAGGTATCGGGGGTCGAGCAAGCCTGTGACACACACCCTATCGGGCGCCGACCAGCCCGACGCCACTTGCTCGTCGAACAAGTTAGGAGTACTCATGTAATAGTTGTAGATGTACAAGCAAATATGCGGAGGTGCACGTGGCCGAGCTGACTCGACGACACCGATATCTCGTGCTCGGGATCTGCTGCCTCAGCCTGTTTCTCGTCAGCACCGACAACACGATCGTCAACGTCGCGCTGCCGTCGATGCGCGCAGATCTGAATGCATCGGTATCGGGTCTGCAATGGATCATCGATGCATACACGCTGGTCGTGGCATCTCTGCTGATGCTCGGCGGCTCGATGGCCGACAAGTACGGCCGCAAACGCTTCTTCCTGATCGGCACCGGAACGTTCGTGCTCGGCTCGCTGCTGTGCAGCGTCGCGCCGTCGCTGGGCTGGCTCATCGCCTTCCGGATGCTGCAGGCCATCGGCGGCTCGATGATGAATCCCGTCGCGATGTCGATCATCACCAACACCTTCACCGACCCCAAAGAACGCGCCGGCGCGATCGGCATGTGGGGTGCCGTCGTCGGAATCTCGATGTCCGCGGGACCGGCACTCGGCGGCGTGCTCGTCACCAGCGCCGGCTGGCAGTCCATCTTCTGGATTAACGTCCCCGTCGGGATCTTCGCTTTGGCGATGACACTGAAGTTCGTCCCGGAATCCAAGGCCGAGCACGCGCGGAAGTTCGATCCGGTAGGTCAGTTCCTCATCTTCGCGTTCCTCGCGTCCCTGGTCTTCACCATCATCGAAGGTCCCGCGAAGGGCTGGGGATCACCGCTGATCGTGTTCACGGGTGCCGTCGCGATCGGCTCTCTCGTCGGGCTGCTGGTGGTCGAATCGCGAATCGAGGAACCGCTGATCCAGCTGAAGTTCTTCCGCAGTGCACCGTTCAGTGGCGCTACGGTGATCGCCGTGTGCGCGTTCGCGTCCCTCGGCGGGTTCCTGTTCCTCAACACGCTGTACCTGCAGGACGTTCGCGGCTACTCACCACTGCACGCCGGTCTCTACACTCTGCCGATGGCACTGATGACGCTGATTTTCGCGCCGATATCGGGACGCATCGTCGGCAGCCTCGGGGCTCGCATCCCCCTGCTCGTGGCCGGCCTCGGCTTCGTGGTCTCGGCGCTGATGCTCACCAGAACGACGCCGACGACATCCTTCACCTGGTTGGCGACGGCATACGTGATCTTCGGAATCTCCTTCGGCATGGTCAACGCCCCGATCACCAACACCGCAGTGTCCGGGATGCCACGGAGCCAAGCCGGCGTGGCCTCGGCCATCGCGTCGACCAGCAGGCAGGTGGGTCAGTCGCTCGGTGTGGCCGTCATGGGATCGATCGTCACCGCCAGCATCGTCGGAGAAATCTCCGACGGCTTCACTGCCGCCGCCGTGCCCGCCTGGTTCGTCATCGCCGGTGCAGGCGTGGTCGTGACCGTGCTCGCGCTGGTCACCACCGGCCGGTGGGCACGATCGACCGCCGAACGTATCGACCAGCCGGTGCTCGTATGACGAGCGAAGCAGCGCAGATCTGGCGCGAGATGCGAGCGCTGATGCTCGAAGTACACGACACTCGACGAGCCGTTGCCGAGGCCACCGGGATGAGCTTCCTGCGCGCGAAATTGCTGATCAAGCTGTTGGCCGGCGATCGGACGGTCACCGAACTCGCCGATCTGCTCGCCTCCGACGTGCCCTACGTATCTTTGAACGTGCGCGAACTCGAACAGCGAGACCTGGTGGTGCGCACCGAGGACCCCCACGATCGTCGACGACGCATCATCGGACTCACCGACACCGGGCGCCGCCTCGCCGAGAAAGCCCGCACGATCGCCGACGCCCCGCCGCCGGAATTCACGGCACTACCGCCGGAGGACCTGGCGCATCTGCGTCGAATACTGCGACTGCCCTGATGTGGTGGGGCGGCGGTTCTGCTTCGGCTTCGGCTTCGTCTTCTGCTTCAGCGGCGGATGTCTGCGAGCGGGGTTCCGATCTCGACGAGGGCGCGCACGGTGGCGGCCTCCATGCCGGGTGAACCACACACCAGGATCTGACTGTCTGGGAACGGCCCCTGCACCGCAACGACGTCGGCGATAGCACCCTCCCAGCAGTGCTCCGGCTCGAAAAATGATGTGGTGGAACCTATTTCCTCGTGAATGCGATCGTTCCAGCGGTCCGAGGCCCACGGCTCGTGCAGCTGATCGACGACAGGAACGACGGTCAGCCACGGCAACTCGGCCGCCATCAACCACAGCATGTCGCTTGCATAGAGATCGCGCGGCGACTTGCCGCCGAAGAACAGCGTCACATTCGGCGGCCGCTCCCAGCGCGTGAGATCGAGCAGAATCGCGCGCAGCGGAGCGAGACCGGTACCGCCCGCGATCATGACGACGTCACGCCCGGAATCGTCGACGTGCAGACCGCCCTGCGGATCACTGATCTGCCAGACATGACCGGGGCGGGTCTCGTTGACGATCGACCCGCTCACCCACCCCGCGGGTACCGCGCGCACATGGAATTCGAGCTTGCCGTCCAGCGACGGCGGCAGGGCAGGCGAATATCGCCGCGTCAGAGCAGTGTTCTGAGGAACTGTGACGGACACCGACTGCCCGGCCCTGAACGGGATCGCGTCGCCCTCGAGCCTGATCACCGCGAGGTCGTTCCGAAGGCGATGGTACTGAACGACTGTCGAATTCCACGCCTGCATGCGGACCAGGATAGGGGTCGATGCCGGGTGTCTCGCAAACGCGCGCGAGGTTCGCCGCTGCCGATGTCGCAAACGCGCGCGCGTTTGCTGAACGCGCGCGGAATAGTGACCGAATCACTGGCAAATCTGCGCGCACCTGACAAACGCGCGCGCGTTTGCGGGGAAGGCGCGCGGAATAGTGACCGAATCACTGGCAAATCTGCACGCACCCGACAAATGCGCGCGCGTTTGCGGGGAAGGCGGCGAACCTAGCGCTGGTGCTTCGGCTTCCAGACCACCAGGGCGTTGCGTTGGATCGGCACCAGGTCGCGGCGATAGCTCGCGTGCACGTTCGCTACCTCCTGCGCCAGTTCCGAGACCCGGGCCTGCAGGGCCTCGACCTGGTTGGTGAGCTCGATGATGCGCTTGATACCGGCGAGGTTGACGCCCTCGTCCTGCGAGAGTCGCTGCACCTCACGGAGCAGCGCAACGTCGCGCGGTGTGTAGCGTCGACCCCCGCCGGTGGTGCGGTGCGGGATGACCAGGCCCAGTCGGTCGTAGGTGCGCAGCGTCTGCGCATGCATGCCGGCCAGCTGAGCCGCGACGGAGATCACGAAGATCTGCGCGTCGGGATCACCTTGTGCCCCACCGGCTTTCGCGGAACCGCCCTCGGGAGGGACCGACATCACACACCTGCCCACCCGGCCCGCGGGTCGAATCCGCTGGCCTTCTCGGCTTCCAGATAGGTCTTCAGAGCGTCGGTAGCAGCATCGTCGAGTTTCTGCGGGACGGCAACTTTGACGGTCACCATCAGATCACCGGTACCGGACTTCTTCGGGATACCGCGTCCGCGCACCCGCAGTACTCGGCCGTCGACGGTGCCCGGTGGCACCTTGACGCCGACGCGTCCTTCGAGGGTGGGCACCGACAGTGTGGTGCCGAGAACCAGTTCGCCGTAGCTGACCGGCACGGTCACCGTGAGGTCGTCGCCGGTGCGGCCGAAGACCTTGTCGGGCTTGACTCGAACGGTGACGAACAGGTCGCCGGACGGTGCTCCGCGTAGCCCGGCCTCGCCTTGGCCTGCGAGTCGTACTTTCTGGCCGTCGCTGATGCCGGCGGGTACTCGCACGGTGATGGTGCGGGTGCGGTTCTGCACTCCGGTGCCGCGGCAATCGACGCACGGGTCGTCGATGATGGATCCGGTACCGCGGCAATCGTCGCAGGGCTCACTGAACCCGAACGCGCCTTGGTTTCGGTTGACGACACCTTGGCCGTTGCACTTGGGGCAGACCCGCGGGCTCGTTCCGGGCTTCGCACCGCTGCCGTGACACGTGGTGCACGAGGACGGACTGGTCAACCGCAACGGGACCGTCACACCCTGCGCTGCTTCACGGAATTGCAGCGACGTCTCGGTTTCCACATCGCTGCCGCGTCGGGGACGGTTGCTCTGCGGGCGCTGGGCTGCGCCGCGATTGAACAGACCTCCGAACAGATCGCCGATGCCGCCGTCGCCGCCACCGCCTTGACCGAAGATGTCGCCCACGTCGAAGGTCTGGCCGCCGCCGCCGCCGAATCCGCCTGCGCCGGGCGAGAATCCGCCTCCGCCGCGACTACCGAAGCCACCGGACGCGAACAGCCGCCTGGCCTCGTCGTATTCCTTGCGTTTGGCCGGGTCGGCGAGAACGGCATGCGCCTCGCTGACCGCCTTGAACTTGTTCTCGGCCGCGGCGTTGCCGGGATTGGCGTCGGGATGGTTGTCCCGCGCCAACTTTCGGTACGCCTTCTTGATCTCTTCTGCAGTAGCGCTGGAGGAAACGCCCAGCTCCTTGTAGAAGTCCTTCTCGATCCACTCCCGCTGGCTCACCGGGCGTTTCCTCCTCTCGCGCTATTTCTTTTTACTGCTCGTCGGACGCGGGTGCGTCCGATTCTTCTGCTGCCGTGCCCTCGGAAGCACTGTCGACCACGCCGACCATCGCGGTACGCAGCACGCGCTCGCCGAGCTTGTAGCCCGGACGCATCAGCGTGCCGACGACCGGATTGCTGCCGTCGCCCTCATGGGAGACGGCCTCGTGGATGGCCGGGTCGAAGGCGTCGCCCTCGGCCCCGAAGGTGCTCAGACCGATGTTCGTGAACACCCCCGCCAGCTTGTCCGCCACGGACTTGAGCGGTCCGGTTTCGAGATCGCCGTGCTGGCGAGCTCGCTCCAGATCGTCGAGGACGGGGAGCAGCTGGGACACGACGGACGCTTTCGCGTTCTCCGCTCCCGTCTGCTTCTCCCGATCCGTGCGGCGACGGTAGTTGGCGTACTCGGCCGACACGCGCTGCAGATCGGCAGTGAGTTCGGCGACCTGAGTGTCGCGCGGATCTTCTGTGTCCTCCGCCTCGACCACGATCTCGCCTGTCCCTTCGTCCACCGAGCCGGGCTGGGGCGCAGTACCGGTGCCCGCGAGGGGCTCCGGAACTGCGTCACCTTCCCGTACTTCACCGGTCTCGGGATCGATCTTCCGCTTGTCCACGAAAGTGACCGGTTCTTGCTCGGAGTTACCCGACGTCACTTCTTGTCCGTGTCGTCGGCGGGCTCGTCGACAACCTCTGCGTCGACTACACCGTCGTCAGCGGCCTGCGCGCCACCCTCTGCGCCGCCCTGCTCCTTGGCCTGAGCCTCGTAGATGGCGGTGCCGAGAGCCTGCGACTCGCTCGACAGCTTCTCCACGGCGGTCTTCACTGCCGAGATGTCGCTGCCCGCGAGTGCCGTCTTGGCGTCGGCGATGGCAGTTTCGACGCGGCCCTTGAGCTCGGCGTCGACCTTGTCCTCGTTGTCCTTGACGAACTTCTCCGTCTGGTGAACGAGGGACTCGGCCTGGTTGCGGACCTCGGCCTCTTCGCGACGAGCCTTGTCCTCGTCTGCGTGAGCTTCGGCGTCGGCGACCATGCGGTCGATCTCTTCCTTGGACAGACCGGAGCCGTCCTGGATCTTGATCGTGTTCTCCTTGCCGGTGCCCTTGTCCTTGGCCGTGACGTGCACGATGCCGTTGGCGTCGATGTCGAAGGTGACCTCGATCTGGGGGACGCCGCGCGGAGCCGGGGGCAGATCCGTCAACTCGAACGAGCCGAGGAGCTTGTTGTGCGATGCGATCTCGCGCTCACCCTGGAAGACCTGGATCTGCACCGAGGGCTGATTGTCGTCAGCGGTGGTGAAGGTCTCGGAACGCTTCGTCGGGATGGTGGTGTTGCGCTCGATGAGCTTGGTCATGACGCCACCCTTGGTTTCGATACCGAGGGACAGCGGCGTGACGTCGAGGAGCAGAACGTCCTTGACCTCACCCTTGAGCACACCGGCCTGCAGTGCAGCGCCGACGGCCACGACCTCGTCCGGGTTGACGCCCTTGTTGGGCTCGCGTCCACCGGAGAGTTCCTTGACCAGCTCGGAGACTGCGGGCATACGCGTCGATCCACCGACGAGCACGACGTGGTCGATGTCCTTGACGGCGATGCCGGAGTCCTTGACCACTGCCTGGAACGGCGCACGGGTGCGGTCGAGCAGGTCGGAGGTGATCTTCTGGAACTCCGAGCGGCTGAGCTGCTCGTCGAGGAAGAGCGGGTTCTTGTCCGCGTCGACCGTGATGTACGGGAGGTTGATCGAGGTGCTCTGCCCGGAGGACAGTTCGATCTTCGCCTTCTCGGCAGCCTCACGCAGACGCTGCAGGGCCATCTTGTCCTTGGTCAGATCGATGCCGTTCTGAGCCTTGAACTTGTCGACGAGCCAGGTCACGATGCGCTCGTCCCAGTCGTCGCCACCGAGGTGGTTGTCGCCGGACGTCGCGCGGACCTCGACGACGCCGTCGCCGATTTCGAGCAGCGAGACGTCGAACGTGCCGCCACCGAGGTCGAACACGAGAATGGTCTGCTCGCTGTCGCCCTTGTCCAGGCCGTATGCGAGAGCCGCCGCGGTGGGCTCGTTGACGATGCGCAGGACGTTGAGGCCAGCGATCTGGCCGGCTTCCTTCGTGGCCTGACGCTGTGCGTCCTCGAAGTACGCGGGAACGGTGATGACCGCGTCGGTGATTTCCTCACCCAGGTAGGCCTCGGCGTCGCGCTTGAGCTTCTGCAGCGTGCGCGCGGAGATTTCCTGAGGGGTGTATTTCTTACCGTCGATCTCCACGGTCCAGTCCGTGCCGACGTGGCGCTTCACGGAACGAATCGTGCGGTCGACGTTGGTGACCGCCTGGTTCTTCGCGGGCTGGCCGACCAGCACTTCACCGTTCTTGGCGAAAGCGACGATCGACGGGGTGGTGCGTGATCCCTCGGAGTTGGCGACGACAACCGGTTCGCCGCCCTCGAGGACGGACACGACCGAGTTGGTGGTCCCGAGGTCGATACCGACCGCACGAGCCATAATGTTTCCTCCTGTTGTTGCGTGGGTTCCAGTCCCTGGGTGAGCGAACTCCGCTCAAGTTTGCACAACGCGATCTATCGCGTCAACTTCCAACTTGAGCCTCATCCACTCAAGGCTGCTGACCTGCACAACGGAGGGTGTGGCGAATTTGTTCCCGAGGGAGCGGCTGCGCCGCATGTGAGTAGGAGTGGAGCCTGCGGAACGACCCAGGTGAGTGGAAACTCGACCCCTGCTACGAAGTTCCACGCACATGGGGCGAAGCCCCTCCACAGCAGTACGCCGCGACGATCAGCGGGGATCGTCGCGGCGCAGCGGGAGAGAAGTGCAGAACGAGAATTACTCGGCAGGCTCGGTGGCGGGTGCGGGGATGCAGCTGTAGCTGAGCAGTCCGCCGGTGATGTTGTTCATGAAGTCGGCATCGAGTGCGCTGGCGAAGGCTGCTGCGCCGGCGGGGCGAGCGACCCATTCGCGATCGGCCGACGGCACGGTGTAGGTCATTGCCTCGCCTGCCTTGATGGTCTTCTCGGTGTTCTGACCCTGCAGACCCGGCAGTGCGCCGTAGTTGACGTTGACGTTCGACGCGTCGTCGGCACCCTTGTTCTCGACCTTGACCTGCAGTGCGACGACGCCGCCCTCGGGGGCCTTCTCGACTGCGGTGTCGCAGACAGTGGCCATCGAAACCACCAGGTCGGGGCTTTCGAGAACTGCGGAGCCGAGTGGCATCGCTGGCTCGGTCTCGGGCTCGGCCGAGGCCATGGGTACGAGGACGACCGCACCGATGCCGGCGGCCAGGGCGGCCGTCGAGGCCAGGATCGATGTGCGGGCAAGACGTCGCATGGACAACTCCTGTGGCTGAGGGGATGTGACCCGTGAGTCTGATGTGACTGAAGGGACAGTTGGTACTTCCTCACTATGGCCTATCCGATTCAGACATTCCACACCAGGCGGTCTCGATTCGATGACGTTCGCATATCGAACAAAACCGGTCGGGCCGAATGACATTCGTGTGATTCGGCCGACGCTCACCGATCGACGGGCCGGGCCCGGCGCGCCCACTCGCTAGGTTTCGCTGGTCGAAGAAGAGGGGAACCACAACCCTGCGGATCGGCCGCGCCCTACGTAGGGTTGAGGAAAAGCGAGGCTACGGAGGCACATGGATCCCGAAGTGCAGCACGAACCGAGCGAGATCACCTACGACGAAAAGTTCTACCCGGCTCGGCCGAAACCGCTTCGTCCGTCCGTGCGTCGTGCGAACCGAAGTAGTGGTCCCACACCGGACAGCGAGCCGGTCGCGTCCAATCCCGAGTACGTGGACTGGCTCACCGAACAGTCGATGCTGCGAGATGCCAAGCTCATTGCCGAACAGCTGTCGGGCAAGGGCAGCATGTGGCAGAACCCGTATGCCGATCCCGACCCGCGTGCTGCCGTCGAGCGAGCACCCGTCTGGTTCACCGCCTACCCCATCTCGGTGATCAACGCTCCGCAGACCAGCTTCCTGAGCACCCTCGGTGACGAGAAGTTGTGGCAGGCGTTCTCCGAGATCGGCGTCACCGCCGTGCACACCGGACCGGTGAAAGTGGCGGGCGGCATCCACGGGTGGCGTCCCACCCCGTCCGTCGACGGCCACTTCGACCGCATCGGTATGCAGATAGACCCCGCCTTCGGCTCGGAAGAAGAGTTCCGACGCCTGTGCGTCGTGGCCTCCGCGTACGACGGCATCGTCATCGACGACATCGTTCCCGGCCACACCGGTAAGGGTGCGGACTTCCGGCTGGCCGAGATGGCCGTCGCCGATTACCCCGGCATCTACCACATGGTCGAGATCGAACCGCAGGATTGGCATCTGCTGCCGCGCGTGCGCGCCGGTGCGGACTCGCAGAACATCGACGCCGAGGCCGAGGCAAATCTCGCTCGCGCCGGCTACATCATCGGTCAGCTGCAGCGAGTGATCTTCTACGAGCTCGGTGTCAAGGAAACCAACTGGAGCGCAACACCTCCCGTCGTCGGCATCGACGGCGTCGAGCGGCGTTGGGTGTACCTGCACTACTTCAAGGCCGGTCAGCCGTCCATCAACTGGCTCGACCCATCGTTCGCCGGTATGCGCCTCGTCATCGGCGACGCCTGCCATTCCATCGCCGATCTCGGTGCCGGCGCGTTGCGCTTGGACGCCAACGGTTTTCTCGGCGTCGAACGGCGTGCAGAGGGTCCGGGTTGGTCCGAGGGGCACCCACTCTCGGAGGCCGCGAATCACCTGATCGCCAGTGTGGTGCGCAAGATGGGTGGGTTCACCTTCCAGGAGTTGAACCTGACGATCGACGACATCAAGGCCATGGGCACCAACGGTGCCGACCTGTCGTACGACTTCATCAACCGTCCGGCCTACCAGCACGCGCTCGTCATGGGGAATACCGAATTCCTCAGACTCACCATGACTTTGGCGCGTGATCATGGCGTCGACACGGCATCGTTGGTGCACGCGCTGCAGAACCACGACGAGATGACGTTCGAGCTCATCCACTTCGCGACACTGCACGCAGAAGACGAGTTCGCCTACGGCGGCGAGTCGGTCAAGGGCTGCGATCTGGGCGATCGCATTCGCGGTGAACTCACCGATCGCCTCACCGGCCGCTGGGCACCGTACAACCGAACGTTCACCACCAACGGAATCGCTTGCACCACAGCCAGTGTGATCACCGCGTCGCTCGGCATCCGCGATCTCGATCGGATGGACGAGCAGGACATCGAGACCGTCAAACGAGCGCACCTGCTGCTCGCCATGTACAACGCACTGCAGCCCGGCGTGTTCGCACTGTCCGGCTGGGACTTGCTGGGCATTCTTCCGAT
Organism: Rhodococcus sp. NKCM2511; assembly: GCF_014905595.1. Classification (NCBI taxonomy): domain Bacteria; kingdom Bacillati; phylum Actinomycetota; class Actinomycetes; order Mycobacteriales; family Nocardiaceae; genus Rhodococcus; species Rhodococcus sp. NKCM2511. The sequence continues at coordinate 2,070,735 of NZ_BNHJ02000001.1, forward strand.
CGCCGCCGACGAGGTCGAGGATCTCATCAAGGAGGGCGACACTCGCTGGCTCAACCGCGGCGCACACGACCTGATGGGGTATTTCCCCGACGCCGTGCGCTCGGAATCGGGCATTCCCCGTGGACGCAGCCTGTACGGGTCGCTACCGGAGCAGTTGGCCGACCCGCAGTCGTTCGCTCGGCAGCTGGCTCGAATCATCGAGCTGCGCAACAAGTACGGAATTGCCACGGCGCAGCAGATCGACATTCCGACGGTCTCGCACAAGAGCCTGTTGGTGATGGTGCACGAGCTCGGCCAGGGCACCATTCAGGCCACGGTGCTGAACTTCTCGTCCGACGAGATCAGCGCAACCATTCAGTCCAAGCACCTGGTGCCCGGCACCTGCGCCATCGATGTGTTCGACGACAACGAGATCGCGACGGTCGACGAACTGCACAGTTTCCCGATGAACCTCGGTCCGTACGAGGGCGTCGCGGTGGTGCTGCGGTGAGACGGCGTCGCAGCACCGCTGACGGATAGACTTCTGCACCGTGGCCGAAGAACCGAACGATCCGACAGCGCACAGGCCTCGGCCTGCCCGACCGCAACCACCGCGGCCGGAGCTGTCCGTCGAACCTCTTCGGCCACGACAGGAATCCACCGCAGACTCCCGTCTGCCGAAGATCGCGACCGGGCTGTGGGCGGCGACCGCTGCACTGATCCTGGCGCTGGCCGCCGTCATCGCGCTGAACTGGAACGTCGTTCTGTCGGGCGTCGAAACCGCCGTGGCTCAGCAGGATTCGACGGCGAGCGCCGCAGACGTCCGGAACACGGCGTCGGCCACCCTCATCTCGAGCGGTGCTGCCGCCGCCGTGCTGGTACTACTCGGGTTCGTCTCGTTGAACCTGCTCCGCGGCGCAGCCACGTCGTCCAAAATATTGATGGGCGCGGTAGGAATTCTGACCATCGGGGCGGCCGTCACGTTCTCGACCTTCGTCTCCGACGCCTCGGCCCTGCTCGGCGGCGTGCTGCAATGGGGTCCGTTCGTCGTGGCAGGCGCTGCCGCAGCCGCCACGGTCGTCGCGCTGCTACCTCGACGCCCCTCACGTCAGTGAGGCGAGAATCCCTTCGGCACTGCGCGCGGCGAGGGCACACGAATTCGACGTGAACCGGTCCAGAAGCGGATGCTCCGAGAGGGATCGCCACTTACGCACCGCAGCCAGTGCCGTGTCGCGCTGCTGAGTGTGCCCCGCATCGGGCGGCAGATCGAGACGCTCGGTGGCGGCGATACCGAAGCCGCCGATGATGCGCTGCAGATCGAGCAGTCCTCCGTCGGGCAATGTCGGTGTGACCGAACGCAATCGGCCGAGCAACCGTAGTTCGGCAAACCCGTGCACGTCGGCGAGCATCCTGCCGGCTTCGGTACGCAGCGCATGCGACTCCGGCCGGAACTCCAGAATTCGTTGTAGCGCAACCAGAGCCGAGTGCAGCTTCAGCTGATCCGCACGCTGGCCGAATTGCACGTCGATGACCGAGCGAAGTTCGGACAGTCCACTGCGCTCGACCAGGTCGGCCGCCAGTGTCGGCGAATCACGCACACCGAGCCGAATCAGCGTCACGGCCATCCGAATCCCGAACAAGCCGAAGCGGTCGACAATGCTGGCGCGCAGGGCGGCATCGACGGGCAGAGTGCTCTCCGCCCGCACGAACCGATCGGCCGAAAGCATCGCCAGCTGCAGATCCTCGGTCGGTACCGTCGCGAGCATCTGGAATGCGGCGAACTCGCTCTGCCGCAACGTCTCTGCTCCCAACGCCAACAGCCCTGCCACCGGGACGACGGCCTGGCACAGTCCGGTGGCTTCGAGCTCGGACGCGAACCGGGCCGCGACCTCCTTGGCCGACATCATCGCGTCCATGCGGCCCGAGCCGACCTCGTCCGCCCGGGAGACCACCCCGATTACCCCCAGTGGCCCGGAATCACCTCCGACGTGTGCCCCGATCTGCCCAAGAAACGAGACGTCCGTGGCATTGAGGGTGCGCAGCAGGTAGACCACCGCGTCGGCCCCCGACGACGAATTCTCGGGGGTCAGCATCGCCAACGTGCGCGCCGAGACATCGCGAGAGAGCGACGAGGTGCCGGGTGTGTCGATGATCGTCGTCTGCGCCAAAGTACTTGCCGGCCATTCGACGTCGAGGCGATCGACCTGCGCCGCCGTCAACGCACCGAGATCGAACGTCAGCCGCCCGTCACGTCGTTGCACCGGAACGTTCGCCGCGCGATCGCCGTCGTACCAGGCCGTCACACTGGGTGAGACGCCGTTGCGATACCACGTGACGACCTTGGTGCATTCGGTGGCGTCGGTCGGCGCAATATCTTGCCCCACAAGCGAATTGAGCAGAGTGGACTTGCCGGCCTTGAGCGATCCGGCGAGCGCGACCCGGAGCGGCTCGTCCAACCGGTAGAGACATTCGTCGAGCATCCAGGACGCCTCGGCGTCGCCGGCGTACGTCGACCGCGCTGCCGAGATCAGATCGCGCGCTCGGGCCAGTGCCGTCACGCTCATACCGCGACGTCCTTCACCAGACGCGTTGCGCGAGCATTCAATTCCGAGACAAGCCGCATGTCGTTCTCCAGCTGCGCGATCCGGGCGGTGCGATCGGTGTTGTCGGCGGCAGCGGCTTCCTGCGCCGAGCGCAACGACTCGTTGAGCGAACGCAATGTCTGCTCGGCGATCGAGGTGAAGTGATCTCGCAGCACCCGCTGAATCTGACGCAGCCGATCCTTCGACTCCTTGCCCACCTGGAAGCTGACGTCGTCGGTGAAGCGGCGAATCGCCATCTTGGCCTCGGAACGACGCGCCTTGACGCGATTCTCCTTGTCTTCCTTGTACGCCTTGGTGCCGAGCAGTACGCCTGCTCCGATCGAGATCGGATTGAGCAAACTCAGCCCGACGAACGTGGTGATCAGACCGAACATCAGTACGCCGCCGTAGGATCCACGCATTCCGACGAGCACTTTCTGCGTGATACCCACCCGACCCGACTCCAGATCGGCCAGGGACGTCACGGGCTCGAGCACATTGTCGAGATCGCCGAGATCGAGATCGGGCAGGGCCGCCGCGCCGGACGACGCGAAGTGCTCGGCCACCAACTCCGACAACCACAAAGCCCGCTCGTGCGCCCACACGAAATTGTCGCCCACCGACGCAGCGATCTGCTCTTCAAGCCATTCGCCCAGTTGCGGCCAGTCCTTCCCTGGATCTCCTTCGTCGACGGTCTCCTCGGCCTCCCGGGTGACGCGTCGCAGTCGGTCGCGCAGGTCGTGATCGATGTCCGACGCGAGATCGGCGATTCCGTCACCGAGCGTCTGTTGCCACTGCGAGGACCTCTTGTGCAGTTCCTCGGCGGCGGACTTGGCGCGCTGGAGCCCGGCGACTGCGGCGGCCGCGCGCTCCGGATCCTTCAGCGCCGCAAGCTCACTGCCGAACGACAGTGTCAGGTGCTCGGTCACCGAGCGGACATCGAGGGATACCGATGCGCGAGCCAGCACGTCGGCTCGTGCCACCACGTCGTCGCGCAGAAACGCGTACAGCTGCTGGAAACCGGATTCGGCATTGAGTTCCTCGTCGTTCAAACGCACTGCGTGCGAACGCAACAACGACGACACCGGCAGCATCTGCACGGTGATGCCTGCACGGTCCAGATGTCCACGGTTGGCCTCGACGATCTGCCGCCAATGGGGATACAGATCGATCTTGGTGATCAGCACCGCCACCGCCGGGCACAGACCCTGCACCTGCCGCAGGAACGCCAATTCCGGCTCGGTGAATTCACGAGAGGCATCGGACACGACGAGCACGGCATCGGCCGACGGAATCAGACCCAATGTCCCTGCCGCATGCGGGTTTCCGTGGCCACCGACTCCCGGCGTGTCGACCAGCACCAGGCCGTCGGCGAGCAGTGGGCTCGGTACCGCGATGTCCAGCCGCAGCACCTCCCGGCCCTGAGCCCGGGGACTCGCCGGAGTGACCGTGGTGATCTCTTCGAGCGGTACGTCGACCCGAATCGGTTCGTCACCGGGATTCGCCAGCACCAGCTGCGCGGAGAAGCTGTCCGCGTTGGACACCACCGTCGGAATCGCGGTGGTCTCGTCGTCGCCCACCGAGCACACCGTCAGATTCAGCAGCGAATTCACGAACTGGCTCTTGCCCTGTTTGAGGGGTCCGACCACGATGATGCGACGGCGAGGGTCGAGCATACGCGACTTCGCTGCCTCGACTCGATCGACCAGATCGGATCGTCCCGCCGATGTCGCTACCTCCGCGGCGCGATCGAGCAGCTCGGCCAGTTCCGTAGATTGCCCGTCCATACCTGTGTCTCCACAACCCATCTCATCGACTCCCGCGAACCCAACTCGTCCCGCAGGCCGCATTCCCAAACTCTAGCGACGACTCGGCCCCGAGTGTCGTTGAACACTCGGGGCCGACTCGTCACTTCGTCACCTGATCACAGGCAACTCGATCAGGGGTTCAGCGGGTCGATGTCGTGGTCGACGGTCAGCGAGTGGCCCAGCGAATCTGCTGCCGAATCGACCGATCCGTGCAGGTTGCCGCCGGTCTCGCCGAACAGGTCCGTGCTGCTCTCGCTCTGTCCGAAGACGTCGGAGTCGACGCTCGACCAGCCCGTGCCCGATGCGTTCGCGCTGGAATCGAAGGAGCTCGCGGACTCGAAGGATCCCTCGGCGCCGGACTGCACTGCACCGGTGACCTGGCCACCGAGCTGCGCGGCGGAGTCAAACCCGCCGGCCACGGAACCCGCAGCGTCCGCACCAGCATCCAAACCCCCGCTCACCGTGGAGGCCAGTCCGCCGCCGATCGAGCCGCCGGCATCCAGTCCGCCGCCGATGTTCGACGCGATCTCGCCGCCCACCGAGGTTCCCGCGTCGACGACGCCGCCCACGGTGCCCTCGAGTCCTCCGGTGACGTTTCCGGCCAGGTCACCCGCGGCGGAACCGGCGAGGTCACCTGCCGATTCGAGTCCTGCACCGACCTGCGTACCGGCGTCGATTCCGCCGTTCACAGCGCCGGTCAGAGTGCCTTCCAGTCCTGCACCGGCCTGCGCTGCCGCGTCGATTCCGCCGTCGACGGCACCGGTCAGGGTGCCTTCCAGACCCGCACCGGCCTGCGCGGCTGCGTCGATCCCGGTCGAGACACCGCCCTCGACTCCGCCTGCAACACCGCCTGCGATTCCGCCGCCGAGGCTGCCGAGTCCGGCCAGTCCGCCGGTCAGGCTCGTGCCCGCGTCGACGAGCCCGTTCAGTCCACCGGCCACGTCGCCGCCGACGTTGCCGACCGCCGCCAGGCCGCCGGTCACATCTGCTCCTGCGCTACCGACGGCCGCGAGGCCGCCGGTGATGCCTGCGCCGACGCTGCCGACTCCAGCGAGGCCGCCCGTCAGGCCGCCGCCGAGGCCACCGAGTCCGGCCAGGCCGCCGGTGAGGTCTCCGCCGACGTTGCCGAGTCCGGCGAGGCCGCCGGTCAGGCCGCCGCCGAGGCCACCGAGTCCGGAGAGGGTGCCTTCCACGGTGCCGGTGAGATCGGCACCTGCGGACACGGCCGTGTCGACCGCACCGGCCAGCTGAGCGCTGAGATCTGCACTCGCGCCGAGTGCTGCTCCGAGGTCGAGTGTGGCTCCGGCGTCGACGATCGCTTCGACGGCCGTGCCGAGCTGTGCGCCGGCAGCGCCTCCGACACCGAATGCGGTTCCGAGAATTCCTTCGAGGCTGCCCGTCACTCCGCCGGTCAGTGCGCCGGTGATTCCGCCGGTCAGCTCACCCGACAGCTCACCCGCCAGTTCGCCGGTGATGCTGCCACCGATGCCCAGACCGGCACCGAGGGTTCCCTCGATGGCGGTGTCGATGGCCGTGGCCAGGTTTCCGACGACTCCGGCGTCGAGATCGAGGACGCCGCCCAGGGCGCCGCTGACGACCGTGCCGATGTTGCCGCCGGCTGCGAGGAGTGCGTCGACGTCGATGTCAGCGAGGGCACCGGCGTCGAGTACTGCACCGAGTGCGGTTCCGATGGATCCTGCGATGGCACCGTCGACGGCGAAGAGTCCGCCGAGACTGCCACCGATGCCACCGGCGATGTCGCCGACGAGCGCGGCTCCGGCTTCGGCGGATCCGCTGAGGGCTGCTGCGATGTCTGCGGTGAGGTCGGCGCCGACCGTTCCGAGTCCGACGAGAGCGCCGCCGATGCCTGCGGTCAGCGCGGTGCCGAGGCCGCCGACGATGTCCAGGCCGGCTCCGGCGTCGAGCACGGACTCGAAGACGCCACCGACGGCAGCGCCCAGTTCGGCTCCGACGGTTCCGCCGACTGCGAAGAGGGCACCGAGCGCGCCGGACAGTCCGCCCTGGATGTCGGCCAGCGCGGCGAGGTCGACTGCGCCGGTGGCACCGATCGCGGCGTCGAGGGCTGCCTGCAGCTGCGCTGCCAGGTCGGCGCTGATCTCGCCGCCGATGCCTGCGCCTGCTCCGATGAGTCCGGTGAGCGCAGCGCCGAGTCCGACCGTGCCGCCGAGAAGGCCGTCGAGGTCCAGATCGATTCCGCCACCGAGTCCGCCGCCGATGCCCGCACCGGCACCGATGAGTGCGTCGAGAGCGCCACCGAATGCGGTGCCGAGTTCGAGGCCGATCTGACCACCGACGGCCAGAGCTGCAGCGAGAGCTGCCTGGAGCGACGCTTCGATCTCGCCCGCCACGTCGATTCCACCGGTCAGCGCGCCACCTGCGGCGAGCCCGCCGCCGGCTACCGCTCCTGCGGCAATGCCGAGTCCGGCCGACAGTCCGCCGCCGAGGCTCGCGCCTCCGGCGAGTGCGCCGTCGAGGCCTGCGGATCCGCCTGCACCCAGGATGGCGGAGAGCTGGCTGCCTGCACCGGCGAACAGTCCCGACTCGGCGACCAACGGGGCCACCGCGACGATGTCTGCGTGGGTGACGCCGCCGAGGCCGGCAGCGGCCAACGTCGTCTCGGGGTTGGCGCAGTAGGCAGCAGCGGCGTTGTCGTCGCGCAGCAGGCCGAGAATGAAATCGAGTACGGCGTTGGTAGCCATGTGAGTCTCCTTGACGAGTGATGCTTCGTGGTTGATCACAAAGCTATGGTCCGCAGAGCCCCCGCCCAACGGGGACGATCCCCCTACTCCCCCGGGGGCCGCCAGGGGACTTGCATTAGGGGATCTGAGCGCTTTAGGGGATTTACCTCGTTGCACGCTCTAACCTGCTGTGAGACGTAACGAATCGCGGCACCGAGCCGACAGTGCGGGTAACGGCGGTGGGAACCAGGGCAGTGCGACAAGAAGGTGGCGGCAGATGAACGCAGGGCTCGGCATACGGATCGGAACTGTGACGGCTGTCGCCGCCCTGGATACCGACCCGGTGACCTCGGTGGTCAAGCGTTCGGCCCTCGATCTTCGTCCCGGTGCGGCCCCCAGTCTCGCCGACCTGTGGGACCGCTCGACGCGCCATCTCATCAGTGGGTTCGCCGATCGCGTCGGTGACCCCGTCGAACTGATCGACGACGACGGCCGCAGTCACCGCGCCGAGGACCTGTACGCCACCGCCACTCGTGCCCTCGTCGCCGACGTCTCCGCCGGTGTCGACTCCTCCCCCTCCCTGGTGGTCACCCACCCCACACGCTGGACCGCCTACACCGTCGAGGTGCTCGGCGAAGCGCTCGATCGCGCAGGCCTGACCGACGTCACGCTCGTTCCCGAGTCGGTCGCCACGATGCGCTGGCTCGAAGTCACCCGTGGAACCCAGTCCGACGGTCTCGCGGTCGTCTACGACCTCGGCGCGACGGCTCTCGACGTCACGCTGATGCGGACCGGGTCCGACGCAGGCGTCGTCGGAACCGGCGTTCATTCGCAGGAGTTCGGCGGCGCTCAGTTCGACCACGAGATCATGCAGTACGTACTCGACACCGTCTCGGGCAGTCAGTCGTTCGAGTTCGATCCCTTCGATCCCGACACCGTCGGTGCATTGGTCGAATTGCGCGCCCGCTGCGGCGAGGCCAAGGAACAGTTGTCCTACGACACCTCCACGTCGCTGACGGTGGACCTGCCGGGGCTGCACACCGAAGTACGACTGGTCCGCGCGGAGATCGAAGACCTCGTTCGCGCATCGCTGCTGGCCTCCATCGGCGTAGTACGTGACGCGGTCACGGCCGCAGGCCTCGAGGTCACCGACATCGATCAGGTGGTGCTGACCGGCGGCAGCTCGGCCATCCCGCTCGTCGCCGAGCTCGTCTCGACCGAACTGCGAGTACCGGTCGTGGCCGGGCCGCGCCCCGAACTGACCGTCGCGATCGGCGCCGCAATCCTCGGCAGCGACATCGCCGACGCCACCGCCGCGGACGACGCAGCAGCATTGGCTGCGGTTCCCGCCGCGACCGCCGTTGCCGCGCCGATGCCCCGTCCCACCCCGCGGCCCGCCCCGACCCCGACGGCAGTGGCGTCGGAATCGGGAATGTCCGGACGCAAGAAGGCCGGCCTAGTCGCCGGATCCGTCGTCGTGCTTGCCCTTCTCGCGGGCGGCGGACTGTCGGTCGGAACGGCCCTCACCTCGGACAACACCACTCCGGCCGAATCCAACGCCGAGATCTCGAGCACCGAGACTCCCGGCAGCACGGCCGCTGTGGCAGAAGTCGGGTCCACGACCGGGCCGACCGGTTCTGCAGCAGTCGGCTCCACGGGTGCACCCACCACGGTGGTCAACGCCGACGGCAGTGTCACCCAGATCGATCCGGCCACCGGGGCTCCTGTTGCCGGGGCACCCGTCGGCGGAGCGCCGGCCGCGGTCCCCGGCCAGAACGGGGCCGCCACCGTGCCGACCATCCCGTCGATCGCCGCACCGACGGTGCCCAACTACCAGCCTCCGGCCGTGCAGGTCCCGCAGGCACCGCAGGCACCGCAACTGCCGAGCGGGCAGCTACCTAACGTACAGGCTCCCACCTTTACGAATCCGCTTCCCAACACCGCCAATACCGTTGATAAAACTCTGGATGGGGTCCTCAACCTTCCAGGCCAAATTCTTCCGCTCGGCTGATAAGCGATGGTGTCCAGCACCCCATCCGCTCTCGTCGGCGTCGAGCGCGCCGATCGATTCGTTCGTGACGCGTCGTCGAGCACCGGTGTGCATGTTGTCGTCGGGGTGAACGGCTCCGGTCGATCCGCGGTGCTCGGTGCGGTCGCGGCCGCCGCGACGACGGTGCATGCGGGCAGTGTCACCGACGCGCCGTCGGGTGCGACGGTTCTGGTCGACGACGCCCATCTGTTGCCGGATCACCGCGTGGACGAGATCGCCGCTGCGGCAACCCGTTCGGACATCACGCTGGTTCTTGCCACAGCCCCGCGCCGATACGATTCCCGGATCGAGAAGCTCGTCGCATCCGCCGGTGCCGCTCGCCTGACGCTGGTACCGTTGGACAAGACGTCGATCGCAACGCGGGCAGCCGCAGTCGCTCGGCCGATCTCCGCGTCGCTGGCGAGCGCGATCGCGAAGTCCACCGGAGGGCTTCTCGTCGCCGTCGACGCGGCACTGGCCGCGCTCGGGGGCGAACGGTCCGACCCCACTCCGCTGCGTGCGGTCACCGAATCCGTTGCCGAGCAGCATCGCCGACTGCTCGTCGATACCACCGACGACACCCGCGCCGTGCTGCTCGCGGCTCGCTTCGGCGTCGTCCCGGACCCGGTCACGGCGGCGCAGCTCGTAACACGGGCGGCCGACGCGGAGACGGTCGTTGATATCGCCTGCAGCTCCGGTCTTCTCGACGCCACGGGCGCGTTGGTCCCGTCCGCCGAAGGTCCCCTGACCGAGATGATCGGGGAGCGTCGATGCCGGGTGCTGCTCGACCGCATTGCCGACGTTGCCGCGCAATCCGGTCTGCTCGACGCCTCGGCCGCGCGAGCGTTGGCGACGCACGGGGTCGTACGCGCCGACCTTGCTGACTTCCTTGCTGGACAAGGCGATTCGACTTCCGTAGAGTCCGCTGGCCAGCTGTACGACGCGGCAGCAGCGGCGGGATTCGACCCGTCGGCGCTCGCGGCCCGCCGGGCGGAGGTGGCCGCCGCGACCGGACACCTCGACGAGGCAGGCCGTCGTGCCGACGAGATCCTCGATGCGGCCACCGATCACACGCAGGCCGATCTACGCACTGCGGTCAGGGTCTCGGCGTCGATCGCCGCGCAGCGCGGAATGGTCTCGCGCAGTGCGCAATTGTTCGCCTGGCTCGGGACGGATCGACTCGGGACCGATGCGGTGTGGGCTGCCTTGTCGGCCGCTGCCGCCGGCGACCGCCCTGCTGCCGACCGCGCACTGAGTGTCGTGGCATCGCTGGCACCGACGTCGAGTACGGCGTCGGGTGCGTTGCTCGTCGACGGGGTCCTCGGTTCGATCGACTCACGCAGCGCTGCGGCGTCGAGTGCGGCGGCGAACTCGCTGATGCGCGCGGTCACGTTGACGGCCGCGCCGTCCGATCGTTGGTGCGCTCCGGATTCGGCGGCCGCGGTGGCCGCTCTGCACGCGGTGCACTGCGGTGATCTCGCCCGCGTCGACTCCGTCATCGCTCGTGCCCTACCCGAGCTGCGGCCGGGATCCGAGGCCCACACGCGGCTCGTTCTCATCGGCGGCTGGGCGGCCATGCTGCGAGGAGACGCCGCGCAGGCCTGCCACCTGGTCGACCCGCTCGAGATCCCCGACTCGCACGTGCGCAATCACCTGTTCCTGCACGGCATTCGAGTGGGGTTGGCCCGCAGGTCCGGGGACGCCGGATCTCTCGTCACGGCGTGGACCCAGGCGCAGAACGTCGTCGCCGCGTACTCGATCGACCTGTTCTCGCTCTTGCCCCTCGGCGAATTGGTGCTGGCCGCAACACGAGTGGGCCAGTTCGATCGCGTCGAGCACCTCGTGTCGCAGGCCACGACGCTGCTCGCCGCGTTGGGGGATCCGCCGGTCTGGGCCTCGGCGCTGCATTGGTATCAGGTGCAGGCCGCCATCGTGGCGCAGACGCCCGAAGCCCTGGTGCCGCACGCGAAGGCCCTCGCGTCCGCCGCTTCGACGCACCCGTACAGCTCCGCACTCGCCGCGGCGGGGCGGGCGTGGCTCGGCGTTCTGCAGGGCAGGCCCGACGCCGCCGAGGTGGAACTCTCGGCGCGCACCCTCACCGCGTTCGGCCTGCCGTGGGACGGTGCCCGGTTGGCGAGCGAGGCCGCACTGACCGTCGCCGACACCGCTACGGCCACCTCGCTACTGCACATCGCCCGGTCGTTGCGTCAGCCCAGCTCGCATCAGCGGGAGACCGACGGGACGACGCCGCAGCCGTCGGGATCTCTGAGCGAACGCGAGGCCGAGGTGGCCGAGCTACTGGTTCTCGGCGTCACGTACCGCGAGGTGGGCAGCCGGCTCTACATCTCCCCGAAAACCGTCGAACATCATGTGGCTCGCATTCGCCGCAGGCTCGGAGCCGGGTCGCGCTCGGAACTGATCTCGATGCTGCGGGCGATGGGCTACGGAACATCGACCACCTGACCTCGGCACGCTGATGCCCCCTACTGCGGGTGTAACTGTGTGAGGATCCGAAGCGACATAACGACCGACCATCGACTCCGAGCCCAGGACAGGTAGATATCCCCATGACCGAGCAGCCCGCATGACCGAGCAGCCCGGCGGGGCGAGTATCGGCGCACCGGACGTCGGCCTCTATCTGGACGACGACCAGGCCGTTGCGGCCGTGTCGCACCCCGTCGCGCCCGGTCCCTCCCTGCATCTGGCGTCCCTGCACTCGACCGTGCTCAACACTCACCCCGACGGCACCGTCTCACTCGGTGACGCCACCGACAACGACTCCGAGGCGTACACGCACTTCCTCGACTCGCTCGGCGACGGCGTCACCGGCAGCCGGGGCACCGTCTTCCCCGCCGAACAGCTGACGTCGATGGCGCTGCTGTGCCTGCTCACCGAGGTGGCGTCGTCGATCGATCTGCGCCCCGGCGATCTCGCTGCGGCCGCCACCTACCCGGCCCGCTGGACGGCCGAGCAGGTGTTCGCCCTGCGTGCGGCCATGAACGGCCACGGGTTGGCGCACGTTGCGCTCGTATCGGAAGAGGAGGCGCTGGACGCCTGGAACTCGTCGATGCGAGCAACCATGGAGAAGAAGGACACCGCTGTCGCCGCGGCCCGTGGTGCAGCGATTCTGGCTGCCCGGTATCCGGTCGACGCTGCCACCGAACGCCTCGCGGTCGTCGGCGCACCGACCCGCCCCGACCGACGCCCCCTGTTCACCGCCCCTCTGTTCGCCGCCGCAGCGTTCGCGGCGGCGCTGACGGTCGGTGCCGGGGTGATCGCATTGCAGCTCGGTACGTCCCCCGAGACGCCGGTGCCCACTATCGAGAACGCTCAGGTGGCACCCCCGACGACGACGTCGGGAATCCGGCAGGGTGGGCCGATCGACTTCCCCACCGCCGTCGTCGAACCGGCAGCCGAACTCGTCCCCGCCGCCCCGCCTGCACCGATCATCACGCCGGAGACCACGACCACGGCTACGGATCCCACCCGAGACCGACGCTCCGAACGCGACGCGGCCGAGGTCGACACGCGACCCGCCGTCGACCTTCCGGACATCACCGAAACCGAGGACCCCACCACGACCCCGCCGACCGACGACGAACCGGTCGGACCCGAGCTACCCGACGAAGACACCGCCGAGGACCCGACGAAGCCCACCCCCGACGAGAACGCCGGCGGCGACACCCAGGCCGGACGTCTCGCTCCGGCCCGGGACCAGGCTCCGGCCGGGGCCACGACGGGCGGCACTCCATGAGCGGTGCCGGGCATCTCGGAATCACGATCGGCAACACCAGGTCCGTTGCGGTGTATCGCGACTCGACCGCGTTCGAGCCCACCGTCGTCGTACTGCCGACGACACTGAGGTTCGACGACGACGGCCGCGCCCATCTCGGAGAACCCGTCGACACGGCCCCGTTCACGCGCTTCGTCGATCTGGTCGGCAGACAAGAAGATCTCGAACCCGATGCCGACGCGTACCGCGCCGAGGATCTGATGGCCAACGCCGCCAACTGCCTCGTGAGCATGTTCTCCGAGTCGCCCGAATCAGCGTCCACGCCCGTCGCGACCATGACGTATCCGACGCGATGGCCCCGCGAGAACATCGCTCTGCTGCGCGACGCCCTCGATCACACCGGTCTCAGCGAAGTCGCGCTCGTTCCCGAGGCCAAGGCCGCGAGCGCTTTCGCGCAGCCGAGCCCGGGGGCTGCCGTCACGGTGATCGACATCGGGGCCACCGGCACCGACATTTCGACCTACCCGGGCGGCGGCACCGAGCGCAGCACCGCTGTCAGCGGTGACGTGTTCACCGATGCCCTGTTCGATCACGTCGTGACCGATCGCGAACACCTCGACCTGTCCGACGCCGCAGTTCTGGCTTCTCTCACCGGTGTCGTCGCGTCCTGTGAGCAGGCGAAGCACACGTTGAGCACCGCGGACGTGGCCACGATCGCGGTGGAGCTGCCCGGCGTCTCGGATACGACGACGGTCACCCGCGCCGAGTTCGCAGACCTGATCGCGCCGACGTTGGGCCTGCTCGACGTGCCGTCGACCGGCACGGTCGTGCTCAGCGGCGGCAGTGCTGCCCTACCTTCGGTGGTCGCGGACATCGGCGAGCGCACCGCAGGCGCGCTGCTCGTCGAGCCGCTCGCTGCGGCTCGCGGCGCACTGAACATCGCCGAGATCGAGGACGTCGACGGCAACTCGTTGGTGACCGGCGCAGCGCCGGTGGTCACTCGCAACGACGGCACGGACTCGCTCGACACCGACGCGATCCCGGTGGTCGCTCCGCCGCCGCCCCTCGCGTTCTCCGAGGCGATACCGGCGGTGGCACCGGTGTTCGGCCCGTCCCAGCTGCGCTCGGAGCCCATCGTTCCGGCCGGAGATCCCGACGGTTCCGACACCGCGACCCAGCAGTACGCCGCAACCGCGTTCGCCGGTGCGGCGACCGAGAACAAGAAGGAACGCAGCGAGCGCTCGCGCACCGTCACCACGATCATCGCCGGTGCCGGTGCGGGCGTGGTCATCGTTCTCGTCATCGCAGCCCTGAGTGGGGTGTTCAGCAGCGGACCCGCCACGACACCGCCCACCGTCACCGACGCCGGATCACCGGTCACCACCTCCGCGCGGGTGCCGTCTACCGCACCGACCACGACGACGGTGCCCGCGGCTGCTCCCGAGGTGGTTCAAGAGCCGACGGCCGAGGAGTACACCCCGCCGCAGCCCGCGCCCCTGCCTGCGCCGCCGCCTGCTCCGGAACCAACACCGGCACCGCCTCCGGTGGTCACGACACCGCCCGTCGCGGTGACCACCACTCCGGAAACGACAACGCCGGCGGAAACGACGACGACCACCACAACGACAACGACGACGACCACCTCAGCGACAGTCCCAGCGTCCTGACCAGGGCGAACACTGGTTCGGTTGTGCATGCCCTAGGGTGGGGCGCTGATGCCAAGCACCCGATGAAGGGATTTCATGCGTAACACCGGGGCTCTGCGTACTGCAGTGCTGTGCTCGACGGCTTTCGTACTTCTTGCTTCGTTCTCCGGAACAGCGGCAGCCGAACCTGTGGTTCAGTCGCCCGCCGATCAGCTTCCGCGGGAGCTCGTCGAAGCCGTGCAGCGAGATCTGAAGATCTCCCCGCAGGAATACCTCGATCGTGCGGCGCGTGCGCAGGAGCTGTCGGCCTACGCCTCGGACTTCCGGGCGAGCCGACCCGCAGATTTCGCCGGTGCCTGGATCGGGCCCGACGGTAATGCCGTCGTTGCCGTCACCTCTCCCGCAGCCGCGCAGGCCGTCGCCAAGGACGGCTATGCCACTGCGCAGTCGCCGGTGTCCGCGGACGGGCTGGAGAAGTCGCTGGCAGATCTGAACGCGTGGATCGCCGGCCTCCCGCGTGAGATCTCGGAGCAGATCAACGGCACAGCCATCGACTTCATCGACAACCAGATCGTGCTGAATGTGGCGAACAGCCCGATCGGTAAGGCCCTGAACCTGCCGACCCTGCTGGCCAACATCAAGGTGATGCTCTCCCCCGGTGGCAACAAGCCGGCCGACCCGGCACCGATGGGCGGCGACACGTACGTCACCACCGCCGGGCCGATCGCCGACGCACCGCCGACCGAGATCAGCATCTGCTCGTTCGGCTTCAATGCCGTCGACGCCGACGGTAGTGCCGTCAATCTGACTGCGGGACACTGCAATCCGAACAAGGCCACCGGGTCCGGCGGAGCACCGGTGTACCTGCCCGATCCGGCCGACATCGCGCGCAGCTCCCAGATCGGCTCGTTCGATCGCTCGAGCCTGGGAGCACCGGACGGCCTCGACTGGTCGGTCATCGGCCTCGACGCCGCCGGACAGAAGGCCGGGCTGGACCGTCCCACCGTTCGCGGGGCCAACGGCAGCACCGTCACCGTCACCGGAACGGCATCCCCCGTCATCGGCGCACCCGTCTGCAAATCCGGGCAGTCGTCGTCGTTCACGTGCGGAGTGGTGGCCGCCGACCGCGTCGAGACGCAGCTCTTCATGGAGGACGGCACGTCGCGCACCGTGCGCGGCTTCGCCAGCACCGCATGCACATTGGCCGGTGACAGCGGCGGGGCCATCGTCACCGGCACGCTGGCACTGGGCATCACCAGCGGGTCCAACAGTGGTGGAGCACCCGACTGCACCGAGGCGAACCTCGCGCTGGCGCAGTTCGGCGGCACCGCCAGCCTGGGCATTCCCATCGATCAGGTCACGAGCGCGACCGGAGCTACTGTCCGAACCGGGTAAACCGGTACGCGCGAGGCCGCCGACCCCCTATAGTTCGTGTGCGAAGTGAACGGCATCACATCGTTCGATGCCCGGGGGGAAGGTCGTTATGCGTCGCCGTGCGTGTGCACTATCGGTCACTGCTGTCTCGTTGCTCTTCATGACGGTGGTATCCACTCCCACTGCCGTTGCGGCACCGCCCGAACCGGCGTCACTGGCCGACGCTGTGGCACGCGATCTCGGGCTCAGCCCTCAGCAGTTTCTCGACCGCGCCGTCGCAGCGCGCCGGTTGGCCGAGTTCACCGCCGCCGTCGGCCCGGCGGTCCGTGGTCATCTCGACGCGGCCGGGCTGCCGGTCGTCGCGGTCGCCGACGGACCGTCCCACGCGGATATGGTCGAGGCGGCGACGGCGGCCGGATTCGTGATCGACCCGGCTGTATTCGACATCCCGGCCCCCGTCATCGATGCAATCGGTCCGCTCCTCGACCGGGTGCCGTTCGATCCCTCGCTCACCGCTGGGCCCATTCGCGCAAGTTCGTACCTCGGCGGCGACAGCTTTCTCGCCGGTACCCCGGCCGGGGCCGGTCTGCGTTGCTCGTTGGGCTTCAATGCCGTCGATCCGACGCGTGGTGCCGTCAACATCACTGCAGGACACTGTGATCCGGGCGAGTCGAGCACCGGTTCCGCCGTCACGACGGGCGCGTACCCCATGTACGGCAGCCTCGTCGGCTCCAAGTTCGGCTCGTTCTATCGAACCAGCCGGGCGCACAACGACTATGCGCTCATCGACATCGACGACGGCAACACCGGGGAATTCGAGAGCAACGCGATGCGAGTTCCCGGATCCGCCCCATTGTTGATCACCGGCACGGTGGATCCGGTCGTCGGCGCGCCGGTCTGCAAATCCGGAGCCACCACCGGATTCAGTTGCGGCACAATCCTGTCGACAGGCCAGCACGTCACCATGGGCGGCAACGTCCTGGACCGCAGCTTCTCCACGTCGATCTGCGCGCTGCGCGGCGACAGCGGTGGCCCCATCGTCAGTGGCACGCTCGCCGTGGGCATCGCGAACGCGTCGAACGTGGGCGATCAACCCTCGTGCGAGATCGCGACCGTCGTCAGCATGCTGCAGGGTCAGCGTCCGGAACTGTTCGCGACGCCGATCAACGACATTCTCGCCGAGAACCCGGGCCTGACGGTTCGTACGTCGTAGGCCGGCGGGTCAGTTCTGTTGTTCCAGCAGAACCGATCCCGACGGCGTGTCCTCCACGACGGACGGTGTCCCGTCCGATTCGTACACCGACACCCAGTCCACATCCACGTTCGCGACGTCGGGTGTTCCCGCCCGGCCGCATTCTCCGACACCCCAGGATTCGAGCTTGGTGCAGGCGCCCGCCTGGGCCTGGATGCCCAACCACATCGGCTTGTCCGGGATGGATGCTCCCAGTGGTGTTCGCGCCCAGACCTTTCCGTTGACCAGATACCTGATCTGCTCGGGGTCCCATTCCACTCCGACGGTCTGCCAGTCGTTGGTGTCCAACTGCAGATTCGCCTGTGAGAAGTGACGGTCTCCTTCTGCACCGCTCCAGTGCAGGAACGACGACATCGTCTGTCTGGTCCCGTCGGCGCTCTCGGCGATGTCGATCTCCGGCGGCCACACCTCGTCGGCGGGCCACAGCAGAATGTGGTAGCTGATCTCGTCGGATCGGTCCGCACGCAGCCGTACGTCCCACCTGCCGTACTTCTGTGCCACAGGCGAATTCGAGACGCCGCCGGTCACCCAGCGGCCGTCCTTCTGCTCGGCGCGCAGCCGGAGTGCGCCACCGGTGACCGAGGCCTGTTCGTACTCCCACCAACTGGCCGGGTCGCCTCCGGGTTGGCCGTAGTACGCACCCCAGTCGTCACCGAGATCGCACCGGTCGAAATCGTCGACGAAGGTTTGCCGCCACCCCGGCAGATCCTCCCGGGGCACGGCTTCACCCGACATGACGTCGTCCGCCATGGGGTCGCACCGTTCGCTGCTGACCAACTCGGGTTGGGGTCCGGTCGACTGCGCGCAGGACACCGTCGTCGCCACGACCAGCAGGGCCACCGACAGGCCGCGTCCGATTCTCACTCCCAGATCGCGATCTGTTGGAACCGCACGATCACGACGACTGCGGCCAGGAGCAACAACACGATCAGTGTCGCGGAGAGCACCACTGCGCGGTTGATGCGTCCGCTGCCGCCGCGCCCGATGGCACCGTCGGAGGGCACCTCGCGTTCGCGCAGTACCGACGCGACGATCAGTGCGGCGAACAGGGCACCGAATGCGAGGAAGCCGAGCCACAGATCGGTCATTTGAGCACCACCGGTGGGGTGGACGCATTCTGCAGAATGGTCAGGTCGGCGGTTTCGACAACCACGCGATACTCGTCGGATCCGACCAGCATGCCCAGCTGTTGGTCGACGACCGATTGCGAATATCCGTACTGCAGGTATATCTGCGCCGACGATTGTCGAGTGGTGAACACGAAGTCGGGGTTCTCCTTTCGGACGCACCCGCTGAGATCGTCGAGGCACTCGAACGATTCCATGGTCGCCACTCTGACGTCGTCGAAGTAGCGTGCGGACACCAGCCCGGCCGCCGTTCCGATGACCATGATTTCCGAGCCCTGCGGAACCGACCGCATCAATGCGTCTCCGTATCGGATCTGGTCCTCGTCGGTGTGCTCGAACGAGGTGTTCAACCCACGAGTTGCCGTCAGTATCAAGGCAATTCCGAGGATTGCCGCGGTCGCGGCGACGGTGCGCGACCAGTGCCGGGGCTGGGCCGATCGACCCGTGAACCGTCGAATGATCGCGAAGGTGCGCACCAACGCGTCCGCGGCGTAGGGCGCGATGAACGGCGACGCCAGCACGAAGCACCGGATCACCACCTCACCGCCGTAGCTCTGCACCAGCACCAAACCGAAGGGCACCATGCAGAGCAAGCCGCCGATGAGCCACGTCGTGCGTCGGCGGTAGGTCAGCCAACCGGCGAACGCGAACATCAGCAGCGCGCCCGACGCCGCCAACCGCAGATACTGCATCTTCTGATAGAGCGGATCGGCACCGATCCGGTCGCTGACGCCGCCCTGCACCGCGCCTGACACCTGTCCCACATCGCCGAGCACGTACGCGAGGTGGCCCTTCCAGTAGTCGACGGCTCCGTAACTGAACCAGGCCACGAACAACGCGACCGCGAACAGCCACAGCAGTCGGTACCGCGTGGTTCCGGTGAGCGAGAACAGGAACAGCGCCGCGATCAACACGATGGGCGTCAGCTGGTGAGTGATGACGATCGCCGCGATCAGGACGATCATCAGCGCCTCGATCGCGAGGGTGCGGCCGGCACCGACACCGGGGACCGTGCCCAGAGTTCGCCGCGGCACCGTGACGATCCACCGACGCCACGACCGCGGGGCCGACGGCAGGGGCGCACTGCGCAACTGCCACAGCAGCAAGGCGCAGATGGTCAGGTACAGCATGGTCGCCGTCGGCTGCGGCGCGAAGTAGTCCTGCTGGTACCAGTTGAACGACAGGTAGAGGATCACCGCGATCCACGCCACGCGCCTGCGCCCGGTCAGCGACAACGCGATCGAGTACAGCGGCAGCATGGTCACGCCGCCGTAGAAGAGCGGAGCCCACAGCAGCATCGGGGACAGGTCCGACAGCGCGCCGGCACCCGACATATGAGCTCCGGCAGAGAAGAACCCGGCCCAACTGAATCGCGCGTCCGACGGCGGTGGCAGACCCTGCAGAGACGCGATGATGTCGATCAGCCCGCGATGGGTGTACGCCGTGGGGATCGACGTGACGCCGTCGGCCAACGACACGTACATCGTGGTGAACATGATCAGAGCGAGACCGGCCGCGCCGAGTACCACCGGGTCGAGTCGGGCCCGCGAGAGCGCCACGGCGATCACGGCCGCCACGATGGCCAGCGCGACGAGGTAGCTGAAGCCGATGTGGGTGATGACGCCCAACGCCCCGGACGCCTGCGGCCTGAGCACCTTCGTCGCGTGAGCGAACAGCACGACGGCGACGGCCACCGCGCCGAGCAGTGCGTACCGGGTCACCACCGCAGTCCGGTCCGGGCGCGGTCGGGGCACCGCAGCCACCAACGTTCGCGACGCCCACAGAATGAGCGCGGCGGACACCGCACAGATGTAGAGCTGCACCGTCACCGGACGCAGATTCCCGGTGACGACCTCGGCCTGCGCGATGATCAGCATCGTCGCGAACGAAATCGAGACAGTCACCGAACCGACCAGTGCCGGCTGTCGGAGGCGCAGCAGCACCGCGATGGGCGCCCCGGGCAACAGCGTCACGGCGGCGACGACCACGGCTACCCGGAGCCCGTTGGGTACCGCACCCGCGTGATCGGATCCGGCGAGGATGGCCAGCACCGTCGACGCGATGGCGACCGCTGCGGCAACGAACAGCAGCGCTTGCGCCCCGCGGTAGCTCGAGTCGGGACGCGTCGGATCGGCTCGACCTACTGCGTCCTCGGGTGCGTCGGTGGTGTCGGTGATCGTCACGAATTGATCCCGGTGCCGCGAACCGTGATGGCCTTGACGTACAGGAACGGCCCGCACAGGTAGCCGTAGAGCTCGGTGAGCTTGAGATCGCGAGGCATCGGCGGAGCCCCGTCCGCGAAGCGGTTCTCCTCGGGCGCGAGAAGCATGCGGAATGCGGTCGGGAGCCGGCCGAGCAGTGCGCGGGCCGGAGCTCCGCCGTCGAGAAAGAGTTTGGTGACGATGGCGGCCATTCCGCTTCCGTACCCGAACATCTGCTCGCGCAACGCTTCGTGATCGGCTCGATGATGATGGCCGACGACGGCTGTCGGGTCGTAGACGATCGTTCCCCCGCGCAGCACTGCACGCCGGAAGAGCTCGAGGTCCTCACCGCCTTTGGTGGGCGTGCCCGGTCCGATCCTCTCGTCGAATCCTGCGAGCGAGTCGAAGGCGCTCTTTCGGAACGACATGTTGTTGCCGCTGCCCATCTCCCCGGCCGTATAGGGGAACAGCGCTGCGGTGCCGCGTGCACCCAGTTCTTCGTCGATCGATCCGGTCGGCGCGAGGGTCCAGACCGTGCGCGTCGATCCCTTCTCGAACAGCCCCGATTCCTCGAACCACCGCTGCTGATCGGTCTCGACCGCCAGTCCGACGACCCGTCCGGTCACCCCGGCCACGACACCGTCTCGGTCTGCCGCGTACACCTGCGCCACGGCGGCGAGCCACTGCGAATCCGGTTCGGCGTCGTCGTCGGTGAAGGCGATCACGCGGCCCGACGCGTGCCGGGCACCTGTGTTTCTGGCTCGCGAGACCCCGCGGCGCAGCTCACGGACGACGATGCAGCGGGGATCGTCGATCGACCTCAACGCGTCGTCCACCCGTCCCGACGTGGGTGCGTTGTCCACCACCACGATCTCCACGGCCGGGTAGGACTGCGCGAGCACGGCCTCGACCGTGCCCGACAGCGACGGCCTGCCCACGGTTCCCACGACGACGGTGATGAGGTCGCCGTCGACGAACGGCTCTGCCGCGCGCAGGGGTTCCGGCGACCGTCTGGGTGCGAGGACCCAGCCGGCCCCGGCCAGGGTCGCGGTCGCAGTCGCGGCCAGAACGGCAACGCCGACCCGCTGCGGGGTGCGGCGGCGCGGGACGCCGGGGGCCATGTGGTCGAGCATCAAGAACTCCGATTCGGTACGAGCGTGTGCGTGCGGATGCCCCGACATCCGCACGGCTGGGTTGCGTCGTCGGCTCCGCTGCAGAGCCGATGCGTCACGTCATGTGATGCGCTTCTTCCCGATTGCTGAACTGTAGATGTCGGCGAAATGCTTCGCGCGATGTTGGGAATCGAATCGCGCGACTGCTTGCCCTCGCGCGGCCTCGGCGAGGGTGGCGGCCAGGCCGCGATCGGTCAGCATCCTGCACAACTGCGTGGCCAGCGAGTCGACGTCGCCGGTTCGGGCAACGAGGCCGGTGTGCTCGTGCGAGACGAAGTCGACCAGGCCCCCGGTGTCGCTCACCACGACCGGCACCGCACAGGCCTGTGCCTCGAGGGCGATGAGCCCGAAGGGCTCGTCCTGTGACGGGCAGGCCAACACATCCACGGCACGCAACGTCGACGCCACCGCGTCTGTGCGGCCGAGGAAACGATGCGCACCGGGCAGCAACCGTTCCGCGGCCTGCTGCAACTCGACGAGGTAGCCACCGTCGTCCTCGCTGGGCGCGCCGACGATCGCCAGATGCGCGTCGACTCCGGACCGACGCACCCGCGCCACGGCGTCGATCAGTACGTCGAGCTTCTTCTCGCGATCGATCCGGCCGACGGCTGCGATCAGTGGAGCATCGGGGTCGGCGGTCATGTCGGCCCGCAGAGCCGGGTCACCGGCACCCGGCGCGAAGGCCGTGGTGTCGATTCCCTGGTGCACCACGCTCACCCGTCCACGCGCACGCGTCGGGAGTTGCTGTGCTGCAGCTGTGCTGACGGCCACCGTGTGGGTTGCCGTCGCCGCGATCGCGGCGAGCAGTGTGCGCCCCGGTCCGGCGGGGACGATGTCGTGAAATTCGACGACGACCGGGGTGCGTGCGAGTCGGGACGCGAGCACCGCGTCGGGATGCAGCAGCAGATGGTTGGAATGTACGACGTCGAAGTCGCGGGCAGCTCGCCGAAGTTTCGACACCGTGCGTGCGCTCTTCGGTACCTGCGCCGCGAGCCCGCCGATGGGATGCAGAGAATTCTCGCCCTGACGATGGATTCCGATGCGTTGCGGCAGGTCCAGCGGCAAGAACGGCAGGCCGGCGGCTCGCCACCACTGTTCGGTGTCGCTGCCACCGGGCGCACCCAGAGTGACGGTCACGCCCAGGGGACGCAATGCCAGCGCCACGTTTCGCAGACTGTGATCGGTTCCGCCCACCGATGTCGACAGCGAGACCGCGAGTACTTGCACTTCGCTGACTCCGTCCACGACTCCGGTTTCCTGTCCAATAGTTTGTTTGACTCCATTACATCGTACTCAGAGTTGGCTGGAATGCCCATTTGAGTTCATACTGCTTCTGAGGCTTTCATAAACAAGAAGTAAAGCCGTCTATCGGAAGGGACCTACGCGATGAACGTGGTCTTTCCCTCGCACGTCACGGTTCACGAGACCGATGTCGCGCTTGCGGGTAACTGGACCGTGGTGGCTTTCGGTCCTGTCGATCATGGTGGCGTCGACGGGATCCGCCGGGCGCTACGCACGACAATGAGCGTCGGCCCGGCCGCGCGAGTGGGCCTGCGTCCCGATTCCGGCACCCGTCGCTGGCGATACGATCCCGGCGCCCCACTGCACGCCGTCCGGGAAGACTCCGCGATCACCGAGGACGACTACGACACCGCGATGTCGCAGCTACTGGCCACGCACGACCCCGCCGAGCCACTGTCCATCACGGTGCGCGGTGACCACGTGGTGTTCTACATGGATCACGGGCTCGGCGACGGCCAGATGATCATCAACCTCTCCCACACACTCGCTGATGCCGACGCTCGCAACGGCATCGTGCCCCGCTGGGCAACGGCAGCGCAGACGCGTCACCCGCTCGCCGTAGCAGCGATGCGCTGTTTCGGAACCGATCCCAGGCGGCTTCCCCGGCTGCTGCGCTCACGCATTCACCCGAGTATCGGAGTGTGCGGACGTAAGCATGCAGGTGGCGGGTCGGCCGGTCACGGGTCCACACAGACGGCATCTACACAGGCGGCGTCGACCGCCGCAGGCTCACCCGTCGAGGTGGTGGCCGCGGCCGCCACGATCGAGTGCACCCGAGAACTGGCGAGGTGGCGAGACGAACACCGACCCGGACAGTCGATCTCGATCCTGTTCTTCGCCGCCCTCGATGCCGCACTGCGCGCCGAAGGACTGGCCGTCGACGATGTCGCCAAAGTGCTGTTCGACGTTCGCCGGTACCTACCACCCGAGCTGACCACCCTTGCGAACCTGTCGGCCGGTATCGACGTCTACCTCCCCGACACGACCGACACAGTTCTCCTGTCCCGCCAGTGGCGCCGAATCATCGACTGCGGGCACCCGATCGCAAACCTGATGCTGGTCGCACTTCGCTCGAAACTGGCCAGGTTGCGCTCCGCCCGCGCGACCGACACCCTGCCGCCCACCGCACCCGACACCATCCGTCTGGCCTTGTCCGACATGGGCCGGCATGCCCGATTGAACGCCATCGCCTTCGTCGGCGAGACACAGGGCTCGTACCGAGTCATGGTGGCACCCGCGAGCCACGGACACATCACCCTGACGACCGCACGGCTACGCGACTCCATTCGCGTCGCCGCGTCGTTCCACTCGCACGTCGTCGATGCCGACACCATCCGACGGGCACTACGCGCCGCCTGCTCGACGCCCATCGCATTCCTCGAAGCCGACGCATCGACCGCAGCCGTCGCCACCAATCCTGCTGCCTGACAACACAAAAGAACCCACGACCTCGACGAGATCGTGGGTTCTTTCGAAGAATGCGCTGTGACTACTTGGCCCAGGCCGAAGTTCCGGGGGCCGCATTCAGAGTGTTGAGAAGGTCGATGCCGGCAACGACCAGGGTCGGGCCACCTGCGATGACGGTACCGACGATCCCGCCGACGGTCGCGCCCAGCGGAACCGAAGCGAAGCCAACCGGTCCACCCAGGAAGCCGAGTCCACCGGCGAGGGCACCGATAGCGGTTCCTGTGAATCCGCCGATCGCGGTGGCAATTCCGAGCTGCGACGAGAAGTTCTGCTGCGCCTTGAGGTTTTCCTCGGGCGAGGCGACAGTCGTCGCGCCGATGCTGCGCGAGTTGGCCGAGGCCTTCGTCAAGTCGAGCTGCGGCACCAGACGCAGGGTCTTGCCGTTGTCGTCGACGTTCTGCTCGTACGGGAAGTTCAGTCCGCCGAGGTTGAACGACAGCGGGAGGGTGACGAGTGTGTTGTCGGCGGCGTCGAGCACGTCGACGGTCTTGCCGTCGTCGGCAACCTTGAAGACGCCCGCATCGATGGTGGTGACGATGGTGCGGTCTTCGAGCTCGACGGAGTAGTTCGTGTCGGGGGTCGTGGCGCTGGTGTCGGGCTGCGCGTAGGCGGTTCCGCTGGCCAGACCCGTAGCAACTGCTACGAGAGCCGAGGTGACGACCAGTTTGCTGAGTTTCATGTGGTGTTGTGTTCCGTTTCTGTGCATGTGCTGCAGTGCTTTTGGCGGCAAACCGTCGAACGCGACATCACCCCGAATGACGTCCTCGCACCTCTGGTCCACAGGCAGTGTAAACCATCAATCAGACCGGTCGTTGTGCTACCGACCCTTTACCGTGTCCGAAAAGTTATGAACAATCACAACGCCCAAATCGGACAGAAAGACCGCACTTTTGTTCGGTTTCGCGGGACTTGTCTTCCACGGCGCAGCCGGCGGCAAACCTCGGACATCGGGCCGATTCGGCCGGGTTAGGTCTGCCTTCTCGCAGGAGTCACAAGCCCGTACGCCTAACGTGATGCGGGCGACAACCTACTGACGAGTTCAGCCCACCCGTCGGACGGTCTCGTGCGCACAACCACCAGCGTCGCTCCATGCGATTCTGACCTAAGTTACCCGTCGGTAGATTTCGCGATCTACTGGCAGGTAACATCGCTGTATTCCTCTCGACGGGCTGGACCCGCGGTAGCTGCTCCAGCTGCCACTGAACGAAAGGCCGCGACATGAACGCCCTGACGATCACGTTGGGCACAGTCGGTGCTCTGCTCAGCCTCGTGTGTTGGTACGCCTTCATTCGTGGCGCCCTGCGCATGTTCAACATCGTGAGGCTGGGTCAGCCGGCACCCGACCGTTGGCGACCGATCGTCCCCCGCTTCAAGCAGATGATCATCGAGTTCGCCGCGCACACCAAGATGGTCAAGTTCCGCACCGTCGGCTGGGCGCACTGGCTGGTGATGATCGGCTTCATGGTCGGGTCCGTGTTCTGGTTCGAGGCCTACGGACAGACGTTCAACCCCGAGTTCCACTGGCCCATCGTCGGCGACACCGCCGTCTACCACCTGATGGACGAGATTCTCGGGCTCGGCACCGTCATCGGCATCACCACGCTGATCATCATTCGCCAGCTCAACCACCCGCGTAAGCCCGAGCGTCAGTCACGCTTCGCCGGCTCCGGGTTCAAGGCCGCCTACTTCGTCGAGGCCGTTGTCCTCATCGAGGGCCTGGGCATGGTGTTCGTCAAGGCGGGCAAGATCGCCACCTACGGACACGCGAACCCCTACACCGACTTCTTCACGATGCGCCTCGCCGAGCTGTTGCCGGCCAACTCCAACATGGTGTCGATCTTTGCTCTGATCAAGCTGATGTCCGGCATGATCTGGCTCTACATCGTGGGCACCCGCATCAACTGGGGCGTCGCGTGGCACCGCTTCACGGCCTTCCCCAACATCTACTTCAAGCGTATGGACGACGGCACCGTCGCCCTCGGTGCCGCCAAGCCGATGATGTCCGGCGGCAAGGTCCTCGAGATGGAAGAGGCCGATCCCGACGTCGACGCGTTCGGCGCAGGCAAAATTGAAGACTTCAGCTGGAAGGGCTGGCTCGACTTTACCACCTGCACCGAGTGCGGCCGCTGCCAGTCGCAGTGCCCCGCCTGGAACACCGGCAAGCCCCTCTCCCCCAAGCTGCTGATCATGTCGCTGCGCGATCACAGCCACGCCAAGGCCCCGTACCTGCTGGCCGGCGGCAAGAAGGACATGGCGGGCGACGAGGTCGGACTCGTCGATGCCGAGGGCAACGTCGACCAGAAGGCGCTCGACGCCATTCCGCAGAATGCTCGCGACGAAGCCGATCGCAAGCTCGTCGCCGACGCCATCGAGGGCGGCATCATCGACCCCGAGGTGCTGTGGAGCTGCACCACCTGCGGTGCGTGCGTCGAGCAGTGCCCGGTGGACATCGAACACGTCGACCACATCATCGACATGCGTCGCTACCAGGTGCTGATCGAGTCCGAGTTCCCGTCCGAGCTCGCCGGCTTGTTCAAGAACCTGGAGAACAAGGGCAACCCGTGGGGCCAGAACTCCAAGGACCGCCTCAACTGGATCAACGAGATGGACTTCGACATCCCGGTCTTCGGCCAGGACGCCGATTCGTTCCAGGACTACGAGTACCTCTTCTGGGTCGGCTGCGCCGGAGCCTACGAGGACCGCGCCAAGAAGACCACGAAGGCCGTCGCCGAGCTGCTCGCCACCGCAGGCGTGAAGTTCATGGTGCTCGGTGCCGACGAGACCTGCACCGGCGACTCCGCTCGCCGCGCAGGCAACGAGTTCCTGTTCCAGCAGCTCGCCATGCAGAACATCGAGACACTGAACAACGTGTTCGACGGCGTCGAGCAGAGCAAGCGCAAGATCGTCGTCACCTGCGCCCACTGCTTCAACGCACTCGGCAACGAGTACCCGCAGGTCGGCGGTGACTACGAGGTGGTCCACCACACGCAGCTGCTCAACCGTCTCGTGCGGCAGAAGAAGCTGATCCCGGTGGCCTCGGTCAGCCAGGACATCACCTACCACGATCCGTGCTACCTCGGCCGGCACAACAAGGTGTACGACGCCCCGCGTGAGCTGATGGCCGCGTCGGGCTCCAACCTCAAGGAGATGCCGCGTCACGGTGAGCGGTCCATGTGCTGTGGTGCCGGTGGCGCTCGTATGTGGATGGAAGAGAACATCGGCAAGCGCATCAACATCGACCGGGTCGACGAAGCGCTTGCGACCAACCCGAAGAAGATCGCCACGGGCTGCCCGTTCTGCCGCGTCATGCTCACCGACGGTGTCACCGCACGGCAGGAAGGCGGCGCACACGAGGGCGTCGAGGTCGTCGACGTCGCGCAGTTGATGCTCGAATCGATCACCCGCGTCGAGTCCTCGGTATTGGCCGAGAACATCAAGGTCATCCCCCGCGAGCAGACTCCCGAAGAGAAGCTGGCCACCGAAAAGGTCGCAGCCGTCGAGGAGAAGGGGCGCGTCGAGGAGATCGAGGTCGCAGCCGAAGGCGGCGATCCCGAAGCCGAGACGAAGAAGGCGCAACCGGCCAAGGCTGCTGGTGGCCTGAAGATGAAGGGACTTGCGAAAGCTCCCGGAGCCAAAGCACCCGGTTCTGCGCCCGCCAACGCCGAAGCCGACAAGACGTCGGGGCACTCGGCCGATACTGCCGCGGACGCATCGAAGCCCAAGGGCCTCGGTTTGGCCGGTGGCAAGGCACCCGGCGGCAAGGGTCTGCAGATGAAGGGCAAGGCACCCGGCGCGAAGGCGGCTGCCCCGGCACCTGCCGACGCTCCTGCGGCAACCGAAGCACCTGCTCCCGCAGAGGCCTCCGAGTCGACTCCAACCGTCAAACCCAAGGGTCTGGCCGTCAAGTCCGGATTCAAGAAGCCCGGCGCGAAGGCACCCGGCAAGCCCGCCGACGCTGCTCCTGCGGCGTCGACACCCGCCCCGGAAGCGGCCGATGATGCAGCGGAATCACCTTCTGCTGCAACTGAATCCGTAGCCACAGAATCCAAGCCGACCGTCCAGCCCAAGGGTCTGGCCGTCAAGTCCGGATTCAAGAAGCCGGGAGCCAAGGCACCGGGCAAGCCTGCTACCGAAGCCCCTGCGTCCGAGGCTCCTACTGCTGAGGCACCGGCTACCGAGGCCACGGCGTCCGAGGCATCCGCCACCGAGGGTGCTGCAACGGAGCCTGCTGCAACCGAATCCGTAGCAGCAGAGTCCAAGCCGACCGTCCAGCCCAAGGGTCTGGCCGTGAAGTCCGGATTCAAGAAGCCGGGCGCGCGTACACCGGGTGCGGCCGCCGCTGCACCTGCCGCAGCACCAGCCGAGCCGGCTGCAGCAGAGCCCGAAAAGGCCGAGCCGACACCGGAAGCAGAGGCACCGAAGGCAGAAGCGTCGGACACTGCGGCCGAGACCACATCCAACGGTTCGGGTGATCGCACCCCGCCCAAGCCGAAGGCCGGTGGACTCGGATTCGCTCCGGGTGCAAAGGTTCCGGGTCGCCGGAAGTAACCTCCCACCCTTGTTACCGACTGCGCGCCCCTGCTCACTTCAGAGCAGGGGCGCGCAGTCGTCAGTAGGGGTGTGAAGTCCCTGCTGGACCCCCGCGGCGGTGGACGAATCGGACATCGTGAGTATGGTCGGAACCGAACTGCATACCCGAAGAAGTAGGAGCAGGCATGACCGACGACGCGGACAAGCTCTTTCGCCGCTACGACGAGTGGTGGACGGCGCTGTCGCCCGACGATCGAGCGCATGTCGAGAAGTGCTGCGAATCCGGCCGCACCGACGAGCGCCTCTGTGCATTGGTGATCGAGCACAACGGCCCGTCGAAGGCGGCGTTCGAGGCGGGCAGCAAACTGTCCGTCGGCAACAGCAAGTACTGCGCGATCCCCAGCGCGCTGCTCGAATTTCTCGAGGCGAAGCGCGCACACCCACCACTCAGCTAGACGGTCGCCACAGCTCCAGTTCGGGGATTCCGGGTGGGGTGAATCCCATGACCTGACCGTAGAACGACAGTTCCGATTCTCGTGCGTTCACCTGTGTTTCGAGTTTGCGGAATCCGTGGGACTCACCGGCGTACGTGAGGTAGGCGTGCGGTATTCCCTTCTCCACCATCGCGTCTCGGAATCGCTCGGCCTGTGAGGGCGGCACGATGGGATCGTCGAGACCCTGCAGCAGCAGTACCGGGCACGAGAGTCCGTCGACGTTGTTCACCGGCGCGCGGGTGCGATACAGGTCGATGGCCTCGGGCAGCGGCCCGATGAGCCCGTCGATGTAGCGGGACTCGAAATCGTGCGTCTCGGCGACGAACATCTCCAGTTCGGCGACGCCGAAGTACGAAGCACCGCAGGCGAATACGTCGGACGATGTGAGCGCGGCCAATACCGTCCAGCCACCTGCCGAACCACCTTCGATGGCCAGCCGATCGGGGTCGGCGAGGCCGGCGTCGGCCAAGCCACGGACCGCGGCGATGGTGTCTTCGACGTCGACAACGCCCCACCGTCCACGCAACCGGTTACGGTATTCGCGACCGTATCCACTGGATCCGCCGTAGTTCACATCGACGACGCCGATGCCGCGGCTGGTGAAGTACGCGAACACCGGGTTCAACGCCGGTGCCACGTGTGCCGTCGGACCGCCGTGCACGAATGCGACGTACGGCGGTAATTCGCCGTCGAGCCCCTCGTAGGACGGGTTACGTGGTGCGTACGCGATGGCATGCACTTCGCGATCCGGTCCCTGGAAGGTGACCTGACGCCCTTCGGGCAGGTACGCGACATCCGGTATCGATTCGAAACTCGAACGCTCACTGCGTAATTCGCGGGTGCTCAGGTCGACTGCGAAAAGTCCCGACGGCACCTGAGCGCCGCCGCCCCGGAGCAGAACCGTCGATCCGAGCCGTCCCCCGAGCCCCACCGAAGTCACTCCGTCGAGTTCGATGTCGTCGAGGGTGCCGGTGGCGGGGTCGAGAATGGCGAGCGTATCCGTGCCGACGGTGCGAACGGTCAGCAACGTGCCGTCGTCCAGAACGTCGTACCAGCGGGCTCCGAGTTGCCAGAGCGGGGCGCCGAAGTCTGCATCGAGGGTAGACACCGGCGTCGCTGCGCCGTCCAGCGTGACCGAATACAGGTTCCACCAACCACTTCGGTCGCTGATGACGTACAGCGACTCGTCGTCGATCCATTTCGGCTGCAACACCGATTCCTCGGTCGAACCCGCCAACACCGTCCACGACGACGGATCCGCCAGCGATGCGACCCGCAGTTCTGTTCCGTCCCAGGGCATCTGCGGGTGGTTCCAGGCGATCCACGCGATGCGGTTGCCATCGGGCGAAAGCCTGGGATAGGCAAGAAAGTTCGATCCCGAGACCAGTGAGCGCACACCGCCGCCGCCGAGGTCGATCGCGACGATGTCTCGGGTGACAGCTCCGGCGTCGTGCGTCTCGCGGACGGCGATCACGTCGGTACCGACGACCGACAGCTCCCCGTACCGAATGCTCGACGCCACAGCCGGGGCCGGGGTGAGCGGTAGCGGTGCGTCGCCGGGGGTGAGTCGGTAGATGCGTTGATCGGAGAATTCCGCGAACACCAGATCGCCGTTCGGCGTTGCCGTCCATGCGCCGCCGCCGTATTCGTGAACGCGGGTGCGGGCGTTGAACGGTGCCGGCAGGATCGCCTCGACCTGTCCGTCGATGTGGCGGCAGATCGCGGTTCGGCCCTGTTCGGTGGGCCGCACCTCGGACCACCAGATTTCGTGTCCGACGAATCGTCCACCCTCGACGGGGTGGCCGGCCGACGACAGGTCGGCTGCGGTGATGGGCGATGGCCAGGATCCGTACGCGAGAGCGGTCACCTGCTCCACCCTAGTGAACTCCACACGCACGTAACGCGCTGTTCATCGCACCTTCAACCGCGACACAGATGATGGTGGGACGCAGCACGAGGGAGAGATCATGCGCCGGACCACCACCCACTCCGTCGACCACGAGATTCTGACGTTCGGTCGTACCTGGCATGGGTACGGCGGCGGCAGTGCCGAGGACATCTATGTGGCGTTCGGGGTCGATGCGTCCACCTACTTCCGGCGACTCGAGCGCATCCTCGAATCCCCGGTGGCCGACGACCTGACTGCGAGCGAGCGAGCCGCGATGCTCGATATCTGCCGGCACCGCACCGACGGTCAGGGCTAGACCGGAGTCAACAGCTCGGGGCTGTTGTTCTTCACACTGTTCACCGCGGTACTCACCTCGTAGGGCTCGAGCCGTGGCTCCGGTATCGCGGCCAGCAGCTCGGACACCTCGTTCAGGTCCGTCAGAGTCGGATCCAGCCAACTCGCCCGCAGCTCCGGGGGAAGCACAACCGGTGATCGATCGTGGATGTGCCCGAGGGCGTCCGCAGCAGGCGAGGTGAGCACGGTGGCCGACCAGACCCAGCGGTCCTCGTCGTCGTCGGCCTTGGTGGGGTCTCGCCACAGCTCGTACAGACCCGCCATCGCCAGCACGCCCTGCTCGTGCAGGAAGTACGGCACTTTGGCACCGTCGCGCTTCTCCCACTCGTAGTACCCGTCGGCCGGAATGATGCAGCGCCGACGGCTTGCGGCCTTCTTGAACGACGGCTTCTCGGTGATCGTTTCGGACCTGGCGTTGATGAGCCGGGACCCGATCTTCGCGTCCTTCGCCCACGACGGAATCAATCCCCATCGCACCGAACGCAATTGGCGCACGCCGTCGGACTCGGGTTCGTCCTTGGGCGCGCGTTCGAGCACCGTCCTGATGGTCTGGGTCGGGGCCACGTTGTACGACGGCGGCACTTCGTCGCCCACTGTCTCGGCGATGTCGAAGACCGCCTGCAGGTCGCTGTCACTCCGGGTACTGGCATACCGTCCGCACATGGAACGAGATTGTTCCACCTGCCACCGACACGGCCCAGTGAAACGGCGGTGCCCGAACGACAACCTCGTGGATTCCCACGGCACTCACCTGGCACGATGTGACGGGTGAGCACTCCGCAGATCCACCCACAGCCGCGTTATCGCACGTTGCAGCAGTCGACCAAGCTGCAGAACGTGCTGTACGAGATCCGCGGACCGGTACACGCGCATGCTGCCCGGCTCGAGGCCGAGGGCCATCGCATCCTGAAGCTGAACATCGGTAATCCGGCCCCGTTCGGGTTCGAGGCTCCGGACGTGATCGTGCGAGACATGATCGCGGCGCTCCCGGTGGCCCAGGGCTACTCGGAGTCGAAGGGCATCCTGTCGGCTCGACGTGCCATCGTGACGCGCTACGAGCTCGAACCGGGCTTCCCCGACCTCGACGTCGACGACATCTACCTCGGTAACGGCGTCTCCGAGCTCATCACGATGACGATGCAGGCGCTGCTGGACGACGGCGACGAGGTCTTGATTCCGGCCCCGGACTACCCGTTGTGGACGGCGATGACGACGCTGTCCGGCGGCAAGGCGGTGCACTACATGTGCGACGAGGAGAACGGGTGGAATCCCGATCTCGCCGACATCGAGTCGAAGATCACCCCGAAGACCGTCGCGCTGCTGGTGATCAATCCCAACAATCCGACGGGTGCGGTGTACTCCAAGGAGGTCCTGCAGGGCATCGTCGATCTGGCGCGCAAGCATCAGCTGCTGTTGCTCGCCGACGAGATCTACGACCGGATTCTCTACGACGACGCCGAGCACACCTCACTGGCGAGCCTGGCTCCGGATCTGCTGTGCCTGACGTACAACGGTCTGTCCAAGGCGTATCGCGTGGCCGGCTACCGTGCCGGATGGCTCGCGATCACCGGCCCGAAGAAGCACGCCGCGGGGTTCATCGAGGGTATCGACCTGCTCGCGTCGACGCGTCTGTGTCCCAATGTGCCTGCCCAGCACGCCATTCAGGTTGCTCTGGGTGGGTATCAGAGCATCGAGGATCTGATCCTGCCCGGCGGGCGGCTGCTCGAGCAGCGCGATGTCGCGTGGGAGAAGCTCAACGCCATTCACGGGGTCTCGTGCGTCAAGCCGCGCGGTGCGCTGTACGCATTCCCACGACTCGATCCCGAGGTGCACGAGATCTACGACGACGAGAAGCTCGTACAGGACTTGCTGCTGCAGGAGAAGATCCTGGTTGTGCAGGGCACCGGATTCAACTGGCCCGGGCACGATCACGTGCGGATCGTGACGCTGCCGTGGGCCCGCGATCTGGCCGTCGCGATCGAGAGGTTCGGCAACTTCCTGTCCTCGTACAAACAGTGAGGCTCGAAGTTACCGACAAGTAGTTGAAAGTGATGGACAAAACACCGGGGTGATCCCGCCTCCGCCGCGAATCATCTGTACATTGGCGGACGGCACTTCGGTGCCCGCGAGCCCTGGTCGTACCCATCCCCCCCGGGTCGATCAGGTGGTGGCGGGGGACGCCCCCCCTGCTCCCCGCCACCGAGCTCCTCGCATCGGCCGAGTACCCGGCCGGTAACGATCCGGCCCCGTACTAGCCTTGCACCGTGGAACCACACGGCACGCAACCCTCGGACGGCATCTCGCCGGGCTCCACTTCTCATATGGGTCACGGTCACGGCCACAGCGACTCCCCCGTGCCGTTGGGACCGGTGGCAGCCAAGGTCGTCGTCGGATTGCTGATCGCTATTGCCATAGCCGTCATCGCCGGGGCCTTCGCGCTCTGGCCCAGCAAACAGAGCATCGACATCCCGCTGCCGTTCCAGACCTCGGGTGGCGGTGCAGTGTCCACCGAGGCGGGCACCATCACCTCGCAGAGCATCGGGCCCTGCGGGAGTCCCGACGCAGGTCGAGCATTCACCGGTAACCCGACCCCTGCGGTCAACGACTCGTACGAATGTCAGCGCAGCATCGTCGACATCACCACCGGTGAGGACGCAGGCAAAAGGACGGTACTCGAGATCGCGCCGGGTCCCGGGCAACCGACTCTGAGCGCCGGTGAGGACATCCGGCTGGTTCTGCAGACAGACCCCTCCGGTGGAGTCCGATACTCCTTCAACGACTATTCCCGCGGGCTTCCGCTCGGGTTGATCGTCGGCGTGTTCGCCGTGGTCATCTGCGTCGTGGCCCGCTGGCGAGGATTCCGCGCGCTGGTGGGCCTGCTCATCGCGTTCGCCGTCCTCGTGGTGTTCATGCTGCCCGCGCTGCTCGACGGCGCTCCGGCCATTCCGGTTGCGCTGGTCGCCGGCGCGATCATTCTCTACGCCGTGCTGTATCTGGCGCACGGCGTGAATCTGCGCACCAGCTCGGCACTACTGGGCACGCTGACCTCGATGGGCGTTGCCGCAGTACTGTCCTACGTCGCGATTCGGATGACGCACCTCACCGGGTTGTCGGAGGAACAGAACACCGCGGTGCAGACGTACATCGGCAATGTCAGCGTCACCGGTCTGCTGTTGGCCGGCTTCATCATCGGCTCGCTCGGTGTGCTCAACGACGTGACGATCACCCAGGCCTCGGCGGCCTTCGAGTTGGCATCGGTGGACGAGACGGCGTCGCGGCGCGAGATCTTCACCGCCGCGATGCGGGTGGGGCGCGATCACATCGCCAGTACCGTCTACACCCTGGTACTCGCGTACGCCGGTGGTGCGCTGCCGCTGCTACTGCTCTTCAGCGTCGCCGACCGGTCGATCCAAGACGTGTTGACCGGCGACGCGGTGGCGATCGAAATCGTGCGGTCGTCCGTCGGTGGCGTCGCGCTGGCCCTGTCGGTACCGCTCACCACTGCCATTGCCGTCCTGCTGGCTCGGCCGCTCACCTCGTCGCGGATGCCCTCTTCGCCGCGGCAGGCCAAGCCCACACGATCGCGGGGCTCGGGCCGCCACAGCGCGTAGAGCGGCTTCGCCGCATGTGAGTGGAAACTCGTAGCAGGCACCGATCTTTCGTGCACGTGCGGCGAAGCCGCTCGGTCAGGCGAACGCCGCCGCAACGGTGGCGGACAGCAGCTCACCCTCATGGGTGCTCAGGCCCGCTTTCAGACCGGGGTCCGCGGCGCAGGCGGCTTCCCAACCCTTGTCGGCCAGGGCAACCACGTAGGGCAGGGTGGCGTTGGTGAGCGCGTACGTCGAGGTACGGGGCACGGCTCCGGGCATGTTGGCCACGCAGTAGAAAACGGATTCGTGCACCTTGTAGGTGGGATCGGCGTGGGTGGTGGCCACCGAGTCCTCGAAGCAACCGCCCTGATCGATGGCGATGTCGACCAGTACCGATCCCGGCTTCATACGCTGAACCAGGCTGTTCGACACCAGCTTCGGCGCTTTCGCTCCGGGGACGAGTACGGCTCCGATGACCAGATCGGCAGCCAGCACGGCCTGTTCGAGTTCGTATGCGTTCGACACCACTGTCTTGACGGCACCGCGGTACTGATCGTCGATCGCGCGCAGCGCTCGGACATCGAGATCCAGTACGGTGACGTCGGCGTGCATGCCGAAAGCGATTGCGGTGGCGTTCTTTCCGGAGACGCCGGCTCCGATCACGACGACGTTGGCGGGACGCACTCCCGGTACGCCACCCATCAGTACGCCGCGGCCACCTTCACTCGACATCAGGTGGTAGGCACCGGCCTGCGGTGCCAGACGGCCGGCAACTTCGCTCATCGGCGCGAGCAGGGGCAGCGATCCGTCTGCGGCCGTAACGGTTTCGTAGGCAATGGACGTGGTGCCCGACGCCAGCAACGCGTCGGTGCAGGCCTTGGACGCCGCAAGATGCAGGTAGGTGAACAGCACCTGACCCTTGCGCAGGCGTGAATACTCCTCGGCGATGGGTTCTTTGACCTTGAGCAGGAGATCGGCCGCGTCCCAGACGGCAACCGCGTCGGTGAAAATCTGCGCGCCTGCGGCTTTGTAATCGGTATCGGTGAACGACGAACCGGCGCCGGCCTCGGTTTCGATGATCACTTCGTGTCCTCGCGAGACAAGTTCGTGCACGCCTGCCGGGGTGATGGCCACCCGGTATTCGTGGTTCTTGATCTCGCGTGGAATTCCGATTTTCATGACGTCCTCCTGCAGTGGCGGTGACCGAAGCGACGCTCCGTGGGTACGCCAACTATGAATTATGTGCGGAATTGCTGCAATGGATGTGAACACAATTCTGTATCGTCGGGCCATGGATGCAGATAGTTCATTTCAGCCGGTCGATGAGGGGGCTCGATCGAATGATGTTCGGTCCGTCGCCCTGGACCGAATCGACCACATTCTGCTCGACGAACTGCGTCGAGACGCACGCACACCGAACAATGCGCTGGCGGCCGCAGCAGGGATCGCGCCGTCCACTGCCCTCACCCGAGTTCGGGCGCTTGTCGAACGCGGCGTCATCCGCGGCTTCCACGCCGACATCGACCCCGAGGCCCTCGGGCAGGGCATTCAGGCCATGATCTCGGTTCGGCTGCAAGCGGATGCTCGACGGCGGATCAGCGAATTCGGTTCGAAGATCGCGTCCCGAAAGGAGACGCTGAACATCTACTTCATTGCCGGGGCCGACGACTTCCTGGTGCATGTGGCGACGGTCGACACGGCCACCCTGCGCGATTTCGTCGTCGAGAATCTCAGTGCCGACCCTGCCGTCGCAGCGACCGAGACCATCTTGATCTTCGAGCACATCAGGCCGCGAAACACGAACGCGGACAAATAGAACCGATCAGGGTGCCGGCGGCACGATCGGGGGGAAGCCCGGCAACGTGAAGTCCGGGAAGCCCGGAATCAGCGGCGGCGGTTGCTGCGTCGTGACGGGCGGAACGGACTCGACCGGTGCCGGCGGCGGCTCGACCGTGGTGGTCTCGGTGGTCGTGACCGGCTGTTCCCACGTGGTTTCCGGCTGCTCGGTCGTCGGCTCCACAGTGGTGGTCGGTTCCGGCGCAGGCGGTGGCGGCAACAGAACGGGAGCAGGCGTCGTCGTCGGCACCGTCGTGACCACCGGAGTATCGGTTTGGTCGCGACTGACCGAGGTGTCCACTACCTGCGGAGAGTTCTGGTGGGTGAACATGAAGCCGGACACGGCGACCACCGCTGCCGCGCAGAACGCGAGCACTCCGCCGGTACGCAGCCTGCGCCGTGCGCGAGTGCGATCGTCTTCACCGTCGTCGTCGTCGTAATCGGCGTCGAGCCAGTAAATGTTCTTCAGCTGGAACGGAACGGGCTTCCCGTCCTCGACGGTGTCCGCGGCGGCATCTGTGGCGGACGTATGCAACACCGGCTGTACTGCAGGCGCTTCCACGGCGAGAGCAGAGACTTCACCCACGCCGTTCTCGGAAAACTCGTGCAAAGCAGTCGATTCCGACGAAGGCTGAGCCTCCACGGTCGACGGCTCGGGAATATCGGCGGGCGCGTCGGCGAACTTCGAGGATTCGAAACCGGTTGCTGCAGAAGCAGATTCGGTAATCGATGCGGCAGCGATCCACGGACGTGCGGGCACGGGACGAGTCGAGCTCGGCGTCGCCACCGGCGGTGCGGCATGCTGCGACTCCGAACGCGCGGGCATCATCGGCTCGGGCGCAGGTGGCACCACAGGCACCGGCGGTGCCACCGGAGCCGGCGGGACAACAGCGGCGCTGTCCGTGTGTCGACGTCTCGGCACGCTTGCCTGCGCGTCGCGCGCAGTACGGTCCGGAGCGGTTCTGGTGCGCGAATTCGGCCGCGCGGCCAATGCTGCTCCGCGTGCGGCCACCGTCTCTGGCTCGGTCGGGACGATGGAGGGCAGTTCGAGCAGTGGGCCCACGCGCTGCTGGACGATGGGCATGCGGGCACCACCACCGATCAACACGACCGCGTCGATCGGCACGTTGGCACCGATCATGACCTCGCGGGCGAACTCGATCGCCTCGTCGAGCAGGTCTGTGATCAGCAGTTCGAAATTCTCCCGAGACAGCAGGATCATCCCGCTCGCGTCGGGCAGGCA
This sequence comes from Rhodococcus sp. NKCM2511, assembly GCF_014905595.1. Lineage (NCBI taxonomy): Bacteria > Bacillati > Actinomycetota > Actinomycetes > Mycobacteriales > Nocardiaceae > Rhodococcus > Rhodococcus sp. NKCM2511. The sequence goes on from NZ_BNHJ02000001.1 coordinate 2,109,041, forward strand.
CACGGCGTCCTGGGTGGACAGGCGTTCCTTGGCGATGCGGCAGCGCTTCTCGAACAGCGCAATGTCGGGGTCGGTCGCCGGCTTACCGAGGCGCTGGAGCTGATTGTTGCGCACGTAGGCGTCGATCAGATCACCGCTGTAGGAGCCGGAGCGCTGAGATGCAGTCACCGTGCGCGCTGTCAGGTCGACGACGCTGACCGTCAATCCGGAACTACCGAGGTCGAACAGGGCGACAGAGCCGGCACCTCGCGCCTCACCGGTGACGGCGAGGTATTCGATGACGGCCTCGACCTCGGGGACCAGATGGTAGTTGTTCAGGTGAGCACCGGCGAAGGCGGCGCGCAGTGCATCGGCCTGACGCGGATCCCGGTAGGCGATGCCGGTGGACAGTTCGGGTTCGACCTCGGCAGCGGCACCGATCGATTCGGCGGCCAGGTGCGGGAGGTCCCCGGTGGCACTGTCGATGAGTTCGTTGCGAAAGAACAGTGGCCGCTCGACGTCGGTGACCAGGGCGGACGAGGTGTCGCCGGAGGCTCCGAACTGGTCGGCTCTGGGCTGCGCCGTGCGCACGGCTCGGGTCCCCATGGACACCCCAAGCAGCACAGTCACGATCGTCGGCCTCACTTCGTTCGGCGGTTTCGGTGAACGCCCCATCGGGAGTCCACCCGCACACGGTACCGTCTCGCGGCGAGCTGCACTAAAGGGTGCCTACGGGCCTGCTTGTTCGGCTTCGGTGTCGATGAAGCCGAAACCGATGTCGGACGCCTCGCCGGGAGGCTGGTACATCTCACCGGTGTACGAATATTGCTCGACGTAGAGCTGCTCGTACGTCAGAGTGGTCGGTCCCGCCGCCGCCGGTTCGTCCGGTGGAGGCGTGTCGGTGACCGGGGGTGCGATCTCGGCGAGAGTCGCCTCGAAACCGGGGTCGGTATTGATCACGGATCTGGGCGCATTGTCGAAATCGGCGAAGAGCGCGAACATCAGCGCGACAACCACGACTCCGACCGACACCGCCACGGCACCGATCTTGAGTACCGCCTGCCGAGTCCACTGCCGGTCCGAGAGAGTCGACAGGTACGACATAGGAATCGCAGCGACCCCGCGGCGACCGACACCACGGGCTTTGTGTGGCGATGGGTCTTCCCGAGCGAGTTCCGGTTCCGCTTCGGGTTGCGTCGTCGACTCGACCTCGGACGGCGACTCCGATTCCACTACCTCCACTACCGGCGACGGTTCCACTACCGGATCGGGGGCCTGCTTCGAGCCGATTTCAGCCCTGATCAGCGCGCCCTCGGCAACCGGCGACACCGAGTCGTGGACGGTGAGCGGCACCGGCCAGGTGGCGCGAACTCGCCGCTGGACGAGGGGGCTGTTGGCCACTCCTCCCAGCAACACGATCGCGTCGGGGGTCTGGGGACCGACCCACTCGATCATGTCGTCGATCAGTGGGGTGGCGACCGCCTCGAACTCGTCGCGTTCGAGGATCATCGGGCCGTTGTTGGGTGCGCGCACACCGGCCGACGTGGTCAGTAGCTCCCGAAGCTCTCGGAAGAACGTGCGATAGGACGCGGCACCCTCGGGTCCTTCCGGTTCCGGCAGGATCCCCTTGGTCATCACCAGGCCCTGCACCACGTCGTCGAGGCGTTCGCCGCCGAACGACTCCGTTCGGTCGTGCCATTCGACGGTTTCCTCGGCGGTGTTCAGAACCAAGGCCGACGTTCCGCGTCTCCCGAGGTCGAGCACCAGCACGGTCGTCGCGTCGGCGAGGGTGTCGAGCGAACGCACGAACGCAAGCAGCGCGTAGTGCTCGTCGACCGTCTCGACGGATGCAGCCAGGCCTGCCGACGTCGGGAAATCCGTGTAGCGCAGGGTGCGAGCCTCGCGCCCGGTGATGACGACGGAGTCGAAGGGGCCGCGCGCTCCGATTCGGTCGGACAGGTCGTGCATCGCACGGTCCGGATCGGTGAGCTCGAGATCGACGGACTCGACGACGCGGCGGTCACCATCGGTGTAGGCGATGCGCAGGGCGTCCGACTCCACGGCCACGCCGCAGACTGGTCCCATCGAGTGTTGTCCTTCGATTGCTTGCCGTATGTACAGACGATCGGAACCTATCGTACGCACGCTCGGTGTGGCCGAAACGAGCAAACGGGCCGAAAACCGACATGCGGGACGTAGGTCACGAAACTTGCACTCGGTATGCGGTATCGGCTTCAAACAATCTGAGATATTGTTTACCCGGGTCTGGGGAGACTGCGGGTCGAAATATTTTCCGTCGGCCCGTACGACTTGCGAGGCCGCCCGGTCTCGCACCCAAGCGATCGGTGGAGGTCCGTCACGATGGAAACACTCAGTACGCAGTTCGACGCACGCATTCGGGACGTGCTGGACAAGCTCGGCAAGATGCCGGTCGCCGCGTCGGACATCGACTCTGCTTCCGACCTCTACGACAGTGGCTTGACCTCGCACGCCAGTGTCAACGTCATGATCGGCCTCGAGGACGAATTCGACATCGAGTTCCCGGACTCGATGCTGCAGAAGTCCACGTTCGCGAGCATCGACGCGATCGCAGCTGCTGTCGCACAACTCGCAGGCTGACGACCATGACGGTCTCGTCCGACAGTCGCCCCGCGCAACTGCCCCTCACCGACGTCCTCAAGACCCTCCGCACGTTCGCGGCCGAGGTCGACCGTGAGGGCAGGTTTCCCGCCGAGTCCGTCGACGCGCTGCGCTCGGCAAATCTGTTTGCCGCCGCGATACCGACGGCGCTCGGCGGCGGTGGCCTGTCCCTCACCGAGCTCGCCCGGGTCGCACGCGACCTCGGTGCCGAATGCGCATCGACAGCAATGATTTTCGTCATGCACCAGTCTCAGATCCTGAGCATCGTCAGGCACGGCGGCACCCCCACATCCGACGCGTTGCTGCGCCGCATCGCAACCGACCAACCGCTCGTCGCGTCGGCGACGACGGAGATCAACATCGGCGGCGACGTGCGTTCGAGCAGCTGCGCGGTCGAGTACGACGGAGACCGCATCCACCTGGCCAAGACCGCACCGGTGATCTCGTACGGCGAATACGCCGAGATCGTTCTCGCGACGGCGCGGCGCACGGTGGACAGCCCGCCGAGCGATCAGGTTCTGGTGGTGTGCCAGAAGCCCGACGTCACTCTCGAACGCACCAGCAACTGGGACACTCTCGGGTTTCGTGGCACCTGCAGCCCGGGTTTCCAGCTCGACGCCGTTGCCGACCGCTCGAGCATCCTGCGCGACAACTACGGCGAGATTTCCTCGCAGACAATGCTTCCGGTGGCCCATGTGCTGTGGGCCTCGGCCTGGCTCGGCATCGCCGACGCAGCCGTGTCCAAGTCCCGCAAGTTCGTCCGCAAGGCGGCGAGCAAGAGCCCCGGCGTCACTCCTCCCTCCGCCCTGCGGCTGGCCGAGTTGTTCGTGGCCCACGAACAACTCGTCGACACCGTGTTCGGCGCAGCGGCGAAGTTCGAGGCCATCGCAGATTCCCCCGAGGAGCTCGGTTCCATCGGTTTCGCCGTCAAGATCAACAACGTCAAGGTGACGGCGTCGACTCTCGTCATCGACATCGTCGGAAAGGCGATGCAGATCTGCGGCATCTCCGGGTATCGAGAAGACGGCGACTTCAGCATCGGACGGCACCTCCGCGACGCGCACGGCTCGGCGATCATGGTCAGCAACGAACGCATCCTCGCGCACAACTCTCAACTCGCGCTTCTCTACAAAGGCAAATGATGACCCAGACACAGGACAAGACCTCCGAACTGGATTCGGCACGAAGCGAATTCAGGCAAGAGCTCGTCGACGCCGGCCTGCTGATCCCGTCGTCGGTGCTCGGTCTGTACGGCCGGTCCGGCGAGTTCGAGGACATCATCGAATCGATCGACCGTCGGGTCGTGGCCGCGAGCGCGTCGGAGCACGGATCGAGTGTGCCCAGGTTCCGATTCCCGCCGGTCTTCCCGCGGGAAGCATTCGAGAAGACCGACTACATCGCGTCGTTCCCCAATCTCACCGGTGCCATCAACACGTTCGACGGCGACAACAAGGCCCATGCCGCGCTGCTCGCCGATCGGTCCGAGGGCAAGGACTGGGATCATCACCTCGAGTCGGCCGGGACGATGCTGGTGTCCGCGGCATGTCACCCGTCGTACTCGATGTTGCCGTCCGTACTCCCGTCCGGTGGGACGACGTACGACATCTACGGGTACTGCTTTCGGCACGAGCCTGCCGTCGACCCTGCTCGCATGCAGGCCTTCCGCATGCACGAGATCGTGCGGGTCGGCACTCCGGACGACGCCGTCGCCCACCGGGAGAGGTGGGTGCAGCGCGGCCTGGAGGTACTGGCCGATCTGGGTCTCGAGGCGGAAGCGGTGATCGCCAACGATCCGTTCTTCGGTCGGGCAGGTCGCATGCTCGCGGCCAATCAACGCAACGAGAACCTCAAGACCGAGTTGGTCGTGCGGCTGTACGGAGACCTTGACGACGGCACGGCCGTGGTCTCGTGCAACTGCCATCGCGATCACTTCGGCCACACCTTCGACATCAGCACCGCCGACGGCGAACCTGCACACAGTGCCTGCGTCGGCTTCGGCATGGAGCGTATTGCGCTGGCGCTGTTGCGGACCCACGGTATCGACCGCGACAAGTGGCCGAGGTCGCTTCGTTCGTGACGTCGGTAGCCGACGTCGATATCCCTACCAGCGATCGGAGCGCGCTGTGAACACCACGAATACGGCGACATCCGAGTCCGCCGACAACCGTACCGACGAGCTGGAACAGCTGCTGATCACCGAGGCAGGCGTACCGGGCAGACAGTCGACCTGGTTCGGGTCGGCAACATCGCCGCTGCTCGGTGCCGTGCACGTTCCCGAGGGATCGGTTGCCCGCGGTGCCGTCGTACTGGCACCGCCGCTCGGCAAGGAGCAGGTCGACTCGTACCGCGGTCTGGTCCTCCTGGCTCAGCGCCTCTGCGCTCGAGGCCTGCTCGTACTGCGCTTCGACTACCCGGGAACGGGCGACTCGTCCGGTGCACAGGACGACGACGGCATCGTCGAGCAGTGGCAACGCAGCGTCGTCACGGCGGTCGATTTCGTTCGGCAGTGCGGTGTTCGCGATGTTGCGGTCGTGGGTCTGCGAGCCGGCTCGCTGCTCGCCGCATCCGTGGCGGATCGGTGCGGTCCTCTGACGGGAATGGTGTTCTGGGATCCGGTCGTCAGTGGCCGCTCGTATTTTCGGGAACAGCGTGCCCTGTATTCGATGACCGTTGCGCGAGACGACGAGTCGGACCCGCGAGTGTCCATCGTCGGCGCAGTCCTGCATGCCGGAGTGGCCGCCGAATTCTCGACCCTGGATTCCTCGAAGCTGGAACGGCTCGACTGCCCGGTACTGGTTGCCACCCGCAGTGAACGTGCCGACGCCACGCCTGTTCGCAGACTCGTGTCCGCGCAGCAGGCGGACGAGCACACCCTCCGCAATCACGACGCATTCCTCGAACCACCCGCCTGGGACGTGGTCATTCCGCGTCCGGACATCGACGTGATCGCGCGCTGGGTACAGGCCACGTTCGCGTCGACGACCACGCCGGTCACCGTTCCGATTCGACGTTCCGCCGTGGTCTCGACTCCCCGGGGCGACGTCGTCGAAACCATCGAGCGGCTCGGTGACGACGAGCTGTTCTCCATCCGCACCACCGCGGTGGCCACGACGACCGGCGGTCCTGCCGTGGTCATGTACGGCACCGCGTACGAGCACCGGGTCGGACCGGTACGGCTGTGGGTCGAGTTGGCCCGCACCCTCGCGACGGCGGGCATCACCTCGGTCCGTTTCGACCGTCGCGGTACCGGAGAGAGTGGAGACGTCGGTGCCGACGACGCACCCACGCTCTACAGCGAACTCGGCGACGACGACGCACTGTGCGCCGTTCGATCCGTGGGAACAGCGCCCGACAAGATCGTCTCGGCAGGTCTGTGCTCGGGTGCGTGGTACGCCGGTTACGCCGCCCACCGCGAGGGCCTGAACACCGCAATCCTGATCAATATGCGCGAATGGACAACGCGGCGTGTCGATTTCACCAAGAGATCCACGATCGCCCAGAAGCAGGGATTGACCGCGATCGCACTCGACCGCGCACACACGGCCGCCGTTCGCTTCAAGAACTGGTCGCAACCCCGGATGCCGTACCGACTGTGGCTCGCGCTCGGCCGTCGTGGCTGGATCCAGGTTCCCGAAATCTCGTTGGGAGAACTGCAGCGCAAAGGAGTCGACGCGTCCGTGCTACTCGTCCCGGACGACAAGCAGTGGTTCCTCGACAACCGCGGCCCCGAGAGCCTGCATCGGTTGCGCCGCCGGGCCGAGCCCGAGCACCCACCCGTGGTGAAGGCGTTCACGGACGGAGATCACACCCTCTTCGGACGCGATGTTCGCGACACGGTCAGGGCCGAGATGCTGCAGACGATCGGTGCTGCGCTCGGAGTCCACGTCGAACCGCAGGACCCACCTGTGAAGGTGAACTGGAAGCCGTTGTGAAACATCGCGCTCGCCGGGTACCCCCGCCCGATCACGGCCGACTCGACAAGATCACCTACTACCCCGTCGAGCAGGTCCGATGGGACATGGGCTTCAACAGCCGCACCGTGCCTTTTCACGCGGTGCCGCCCGAGTTCGCGGTCGCGGCGTCGCAACCCCCCGGACAGCTGTCTGCGGCCGATTCGATCCCCGACGGGGACCCGATGTTCACCGCGGCCGAGGCGTCGGGCACGGCGGTTGCAGGCTCCAAGCCCGCCGGCCGCAATCTCGCACTGAACTCGTTCGCGATGATGTTCTCCACCATTGCCACCGGCGCGCTCGGTCTGGCCTTCTGGGCCGTGGCGGGCCGGCTGTTCCCCGTCGAAGAAGTCGGCAGTGCATCGGCGGTGATCGCGTCGGCGGTGATGATCGCGACGCTGTCCAACCTGAGCCTCGGCTCGATGTACGAGCGGTTCCTGCCGACCGCGGGCGTGAAGGCCAAGTCCTATGTGCTTCGCGGCTACGCCGCCGTGCTGTCGCTGGCGCTGGTCCTGGGGTGCGCGTTCTTGGTCGTGGCACCGGTGGACGAGTTGTTCACCACCACGACCGAGATCGCGACGTTCCCGATTTTCGTCGGCGTACTGGCCGTGTTCGCGCTGCAGGATCAGACGTCGTCCGGGCTGGGCTTCGCGCGGTGGGCGGCGGCCAAGAACGTCTTCCACGCGGTCGTGAAGTTGGCGGTCCTGGCCGTCACGTACGAAACCGGCCGCAGTTTCACCATCATCGCGGCGTGGGCGGTACCAGCGGCCATCGCGGCGATAGTGCTGTTCCGCGCGTTCGGGAAGAAGCTCGGCACCGATCCGCGTTACCAGCTCACACCGAACCTGCCGCCCCGTAAAGAGCTGTGGTCGTACTTCGGGTCGGCGTACGGCATCACTGCCCTGGGAACCTTGGCACCCCTGATGATCCCGATCATCGTGGTGAGCACGCTCGGTGCCGAACAGAATGCCTACTTCTCGCTCACCTGGTCCATCGTGAGCGCCATCTACGTGTTGATCGGGGTACTGGTCGGCCCCTTCGTGGCGGAGGCGGCTGCACATCCCGAACAGTTCTCCAAGCTCGCCAAACGCTTCATCGGCCTGCTGTGCATCGTCGCCGTGGGCGGATCGTTCTTTCTGGCGGTCGTCGCACCGTTCGGACTCGGTATCGTCGGCCCCGACTACCGCGAGAACGGGACCATCATCGTCCATCTCGCTGCCGTGACCATCCCGCTGTCCGTCGTCGGGGCCCTGTACGACGGTCTGGCGAGGGTCCGTCGTCGTATGCGGCTTGCGGTGCTCGTCCAGATCGCGGCCACCATCATCATCGTCACCGGGTCGTTGACGTTGTCCCCGAGCTTGGGCATCGCGGGCATCGGCTGGTCTTATCTGGCGGCCGAAGCCTTCGGTGCCGTGGTTCTGTTGGTGCCCCTGATCAGGTGGATCGGGGACCTGTCCGGCGCTGAGCATGCCGCGCCGGCTCTCGATCCGCGCGACGAATCCACGTCGCAGGCGACGGGTCGTGAGCAGCGCGTACGAGCGTAAGCGACATCACTCTTGTTAGCTGGCACCGCAAACATTCTTCGAGTACGTTTATATGCAGCTTGACAATCTCATGGCTTCTTTTAAGCTTCTAGTCAGGAAAAGACAGTGGGTTCGACGGGTAGATCAATCCCGCCGAAACCTACGTGCGAACTCGGCGGGGGTCGTGTCGCATCGGTCAGATACAGCTGCAGTAGCTCGATCAGCTAGTGCCCACCGAACTCGAACATCTGGAATGGATATGTTGAATCGTCAGAATCCCCGCGTCAGTGTCGTCATCCCGACTCTCAACGAGGCTGCGAACCTTCGCCATGTCCTCCCGTTGCTGTCCCACGAATACGAGCTCGTTCTGGTCGACGGCGGATCCATCGACGGAACCATCGATGCCGCACGCGAGATTCGCAGCGACATCCGCGTCATCCGCCAGACCCGCAAGGGTAAGGGCAACGCACTCGCCTGCGGCTTCGAAGCCGCCACCGGCGACATCATCGTCATGTTCGACGCGGACGGCTCTGCCGACGCGGCCGAGATCCCCCGGTTCGTCGATGCCCTGATCGCCGGTGCCGACTTCGCCAAGGGCAGCCGGTTCTGCGAGGGCGGCGGCAGCCACGACATCACGCCGCTGCGCCGCGCCGGCAACGGTGGTCTGCACCTGGTGGCCAACACGCTCTTCGGCACCCGCTTCTCGGATCTCTGCTACGGCTACAACGCATTCTGGCGAGACCTGGTGCCGGTCCTGGATCTGCCCGTGGTCGATCAGCCGGGCAGCGAGGGAATGATGCTGTGGGGTGACGGATTCGAGATCGAGACCATCATCAACTGCCGCTTCGCCGAGGCGTCCGTACGGATCGAAGAAGTGCCGAGTGTCGAGCTGGCGCGCATCTACGGCCAGAGCAACCTACGCACCTTCTCCGACGGCTTCCGGGTGCTGCGCACCTTGATGACCGAGCGCATGCGCGCCCGCAGAATCTCCCGCAAGCACATCGCTCGTCCGTCGCGTGAGTCGATCGATGCCCGCACCGACATGGACCTCGAGTTCGAGGTCATGGAGTCGTTCGGCGAGGTCATCGAGCTCCGCGAGAGAACGGCGTGAGTCTGCCGACTTCCTCGGTCGTCATCTGCGCGTACACGTTGGCTCGATGGTCCGAACTGTGCACTGCCGTGCGTGCCGTTCTCGATCAGAGCGTCGCTGCCGACGAGCTGATTCTCGTCGTCGACCACAATCAGCAGTTGGCCGAGCGCGCTCGAGCGGAATTCCTGCCGCTGAGCGACACCGTGAACGTGGTCGAGAACAGCCACCCACGAGGACTGTCGGGGGCACGGAACACCTCCCTCGACCTCGCCACGGGTGACATCGTCGTCTTCTTGGACGACGACGCGTCCCCACGCACGACCGAATGGCTCGACGCCATTCTGTCCCATTACTCGGATGATGCCGTGTACGCCGTTGGGGGCTCTGCATACCCGGTATGGCCGGACAAGCGTCCGGCCTTCTTACCGGCCGAGGTAGTGGGTGAACCCGGCGAACTCGATTGGGTCGTCGGGTGCACCTACCGCGGGCAGCCGACGGAAACCGCTCAGGTCCGTAATCTCATGGGCGCGAACATGTCTTTCCGCCGCGCGCCCGTCGTCGAACTCGGCGGCTTCGTCTCCGGAATCGGCCGGATCGGACGCGTTCCGCTCGGGTGCGAGGAGACGGAACTGTGTATTCGCCTGCGCCAGACGCATCCCGACGCGCAGATCGTGTTCGATCCCTCGATCGTCGTCGATCACACCGTCAGTGCCGATCGGACGCGACCCCGCTACCTGATCACCCGCAGCTACGCCGAGGGTGTGTCCAAGGCAGCGATCGCGCGCCTGATCGGTGCGGGCGACGCACTGTCGTCCGAGCGTGCGTACACCGCCAAGGTTCTCCCGCGTGCCGTCGGCCGTGAGACGAGCGCAGCTGCTCGCGGCAACCCGGCGCGGGCGTGGGGCGCGATGGCTGTGGTGGCCAGCGTCGGGGCCGCGGGAGTCGGTTATGTCCGAGGCAAATTCAGTGTGAGCCGCTAGCGGCACGTGCACGGAACTTCGTAGCCCACTACGAACTTCCACTCACGACCCTCGGTGCCACCGACGCCCGTTCGACGGAATTCAAGGCCCGAACGTGTCCCCTGGGCTTCCCGGTGCCTCGGTTGACGAGTGTGATGGTGCGCGGTTCGTTCGGCGCGAGATGGAACCATGAATCGGACGTGTCGAAGCCGTCGACATCGACGCAGACGTACTGCGCTGCCCACTCCGAGGACACTGTGAGCTCCCACGTCCCGGCTCCGGTATCGACGACACTCGCGCTCAGGCCAACGGTGTTCTGCCGACTCTGCGCCCCGACGAGCGCAGTGTTCCGCGCTATCTCGACTCCGTCGTCGCCCGCGAACACCACTGTGATCGCCGAGTACGTCCGACTCCCGAAACGGTAGGCGTGGTTGGCATCGGTGAACGACCCCACGAGGGAGTCCACCGTCAGTTCGGTCGAGCCGTTCGAGTCGACCGATACCGCCCGCTCGAACTGTTGCACGCCGCGCGCGGTGTGCAGTGCCACGCGCAGTGTGCCCGATCGGGCCGAGCCGTCGTTGACGAGCTCCACCGAATAGCCGTCGAGACCGTTGTCGCACAACAGCACTGCGGTCGGTGAGCCGGCCCTCGCGAGCGCGTAGAACGGTGCCTTCGGTGCACCGGTGGCGTCGGTGATACCCCACCCGGCACCGGGCACGGTGTCTCGTAACGTCAGCACGAGCGCGCCCGCACATCCGGAAGACGCCCGCCGCCACCGACCGAACGCTTCCTCGAAAGCCTCGACGATCACCGCCCTGCCGTAGTCCAGGTAGAGCTCGGCGTCGTCCCGCCGAATCAGGTGCGGGTCGACGCCGAAGACAGTGCGTACGTAATGATCGCGGACGTCCTCGAAATCCCACGACGAACCGCGATCGCGGGGGACCGCGGATTTCCACTCGGGGTGGTGCCCTGCCACCGCAGCAGATCCGAAGAACCTGTCGACCTGCGCACGTTCGGGAGGAACGGAGAAGGCCAGGCATTCCGCAGCGAATCTCACACCCGCGGTACGAATATCGGACAGTGGCCGCAGGTAGCCGCCCACCCCGAAGTAATGGGCGATACCGTCGCCCACGTGGGTGTGCAATTCGCCGGTCGAGCTGGACGGAGACGACGTCACGTAGGCGACGTCCGGCAGACGATCGGCGAGGAAATCAGGAACGATGGTGTCCAGCATGTCCATTCGCTGATCCTCGGCCGCGAGCCCCAGCATCGTCGGTTGCTGCTGCGTTTCGCTTCCGCCGCTGACGACCATCAGCGCCGGATTGGCGCAGACGATGTCCGCGAACGCGTGCAGCTCTCCGGTGACCGCCGCCGTGTACACCTCGTCGGTGGGCGGGTCGACGGTTCCCAACATGACGTCCTGCCACACCATGATGCCGAGTTCTGCGCACAGGGACCAGAATTCGGCCTGCTCGTACACCAGCGTGCCGACCACGCGCACCATGTTCACGCCCGCCGACTGCAGCTGCACCAACGCTGCACGCAGGTCCTGCTCCGACGACCACAGTCGCACCGGATCGAGTGGAGTCCACGTACCACCGCGACAGAAGATCGGGCTACCGTTGACCACCAACTGCGCGCCGCCTCCGGAGCGATCGAGTACGACGATGCGAAAGCCGATGTCGCCCAACGGGTATTCCACCCCGTTCACATCCAACGCCACGCGGTAGGTCCTGGGCCGTCCGTGCGTGTGCGGCCACCACAGCTCGACGTCCGGCAGCGTCAGAGTCGTATCGATACGGTCGACCGTTCCGAGCTCGAACACGCTGTCCCCGATCAGGATTCGCGTCGACGACGGGGAATCCAGCTCGGCGCGGACCGTGACGATACCGTCGGTGCCGCGGACCGTCGTCGACAGACCGACGCCACGAGGGCTCGACATCGGCACCATCGACACCGGCCGCCACGGACCCACCGGAACAGGCACGGGCCCGTACACCGGTGCCCGGCCCAGCATCGTCGTACGCTCGTGCCGCAGACCCTGCGCAGCGATCATCGAGGACCGCCACCGACCACGTGGCCGTCGGGTCTTCAAATGTGCGGCAAGGGATTCGATATGAACTGCAATGGTGACGGTCGGCCCGCAACCGGTCAGATCGACAGTCTCGGGCACGAACATGGACGTGACCGTTCGCCGATGTACACCGTCCACCCAGATCTGGGCCCGAGTCGCGATTCCGCCGACGGTCAGCCGCACCTCGGGGTATTCGCCGGTCGGGACTGTGGTCGCGTACCACCAATCGTGTTCGTCCGGAGCACAATCGGTGTCACCGAGCGCGCTCGCCACCGTGCCGGGCACGACGGCGTCGAGCCACTCGAGGTCGGCAGGCAGATCAGCGGGGTCGAGGATGGATCCGGCGTCGGTTCGGGCCAGCCGCCACGGCACGCCGTCGAGCAGATCGATCACGCGCTCAATGCACCCACGACGATATCCATCGCTGCCGCCCAGTTCTTGCTCATGTCGTTCAGCGGTTCGTCGAGCACCACGGCGCGGCCACGCGCTGCTCGCGCCATCCGGAACTGCACGGCCTTCGCGCCGGACGCGGCGTCGAGGAAATGCTGCGCCGCGTCGCCGGCTCCGCGTATCCCGCGGGTCTCGAGGTACTGCACGTAGTTGGCGGCAAGCTCCGCGGTGGCACCGAATTGCCGGAGCAATCCGAACGACCACAGATGAAAGGCGTCGGGCCCGGACGTCTGGACGAGCGGGATGTCGGCCACGATGCGCCGAGCGAGGGCATCGACGGGATTGCCCGGTGCCCTTCTGGACAGATGTGCCCGGGCGACGTCGAGGTCGCGGTCACCGACCCCCGCGTCGAGCACTCCCGCGTCGACTCGAACCTGTTCGACGTACGGCAGCAACACCTCGGCGTGAGGCTCGGGCGCGAGATTGAACACCCCGTCGAAGTCCGCCCCGGTCAGCTCGAAGTAACCCCGGTTGTGGAAGTAGCCCATCACCCTGTCGTCTCGGTTGACGAGATTCGGCACGATGGTGGTCTTGGTGTGCTGATTCCGGTAGCTGGTGCCTGCGGTGTCGGGAAGCCAGAAACCGTCGACCTCCACCGTGACGTGAGTGCCGTCGAGCAGCCCTTCGACGACGTGCTCGAGAACGGGTCGCCATACGTTCATCTCGGCCACGCCGATGCCGTAGAGCGCGCGCAGATCCTCGGGCAGAATTTTCACGAAGTCCCACTGCCGTCCGTCACAGCCGGCGCTGAGCACGAATGCGAGCGCCGGGGTGGGATCGGCACCGAGCGAGTGCAGTACCTCGATCCACAGATCGACGTAGCAGTTGGTCTCGGTCCAGATGCGGTCGTGGTTGTGGATGGGATGAGGCCGGTAGCTGATGGGGTCGAGTTCGAGAACCCGGAGGCCGGTACCGAGCCTCTCCAGCACTGCATCGTTCGACATGACGCGCCTCTCCTACCGGAACAATGTCGGACGGTCCCCGAGCCGCATTTGTCCATATTGCCTGCATCCAGGCTACTCATCGTAGCGAATCGGTTTGTTCTACGCTTCCGATCCGGCGGTAGGATTGTTTCCGACGCAATTGCTACTTACTGATCCACCGTTTGAGCGTCTGCACAACAGGAACCCGAAAACGCGGGCAATCACACAACGAACAGTTGGTTCCGCGGCGGTAATGCTGATGCGCAGCTTGTTCGTGTCGACACTTGCATATCCGCTCTGAGCTGGGCACATGCCGAGTGTAGACAACACCTGCAACATCCATGCCCATCTCGGGCGGACACGAGGAGGCACGAGCGCAATGCGCCGTTTCGTTCGCAGCGCAGCGCTGGTCGTGGGGTGGTGCCTCCTCGCCGTAGCTATCGGAATGTTTGCCGTCCGACAGGTCGGCGTGACCGAGATCACTTTCGTTGCTTTGGTGGTCGGAACTCCGTACCTCGGAGTCGCCACCGTCGCGGCGCTTCTGCTCTTCGCCGCCGCCCGCTCACGTATCGGATCGGCGGTCGCAGCCGTCGTCACCGTCGCCGTCGTGGGCGTCCAGGTGCCGATGTTCCTGGCCGACGGGCCGGACAACTCCGGACCGGACCTGTCCGTGTTGACGGTCAACGTGGCGCACGGGGACGCCGATGCCGGCGCAATCGTCGACGCGGTCCGTGATCACGACGTCGACGTGCTCGCCGTCCAGGAACTCACGCCCGAGGAAGTGACCGACCTGAGGGGTGCCGGTCTGGACGACCTGCTGCCGTTCTCCTTCACCGCCGCACTGCCCGTGGCCGACGGCACCGGATTGTGGAGCCGAACACCCTTGACCGACGGCACCCGACTGGACGACTTCGGCTTCGTACCGGTGCAGGCGAACACCGTCGTCGACGGCACTTCGCTGACCCTCGTCTCGTTCCACTCGATGTCTCCCGCGACGCCGCGCCACACCACCCAGTGGGACGCAGACCTGGCCAGGATGCGGGCCATCATGGATACCTACGACAACATTGCCATCGTCGCCGGCGACTTCAATGCCACCAACGATCACCGGCAATTCCGCAGGTTGGCATCGGCTCCGTTCTCCGATGCGGCCGACGCTGCGGGGGCAGGACTGTTCCGCACCTTCCCGTCCGAACGTCCGTTGGCGCGGTTGGACCATGTCGTGACCAGTGACAGCGTCCGCGCCCGGTCGGTGCAGCCGTTACCGATCCCGGAGAGCGATCATCTGGCGGTGCTCGCAACGGTGCAGTTGCCGTGACGATTCCCGGCTAGAAGCGCGGAAGCTGAATGACCGGAGGCGGCGGCAGCTGAATCTGTGGAAGCTGGATCTGCGGCAGACCGGGAATCAGCGGTGCCGGGGCAGGCGCAGGAGCCGGCGCCGCGGGCGGCACGTACTCGGGCTCGGAATACGTCTGAGCCGGAGCCTGAACGGGCTCGGACGTGGGCGGCGGCGTTGTGGTCGGCGGTGGCGTCGTCGGCGTCGGGGTGACCCGGGTTGTCGTGGGACCTGCGGTGATCGGTACCGGTGAATCTGCCGGTGCACTGGTCGGGGCCGGCGACCCACCCCCGTATCCGAGAGACAGGCCGAGGGCGGCGACCGCGACGAGACCACCCGCGACCAGCACGGCACCGCGCACCTTGCGCTTCGAATCCGCAGGCTTGTCGGAGTGGGGTTCCGGAGTCAACCAATCGGGTGCACCGGTCAGCGACGCCGGGTCGGCCGCGGGCTGTCGCCCGCCCGACTGCGGATTCGACTGGGGGTTGGACTGCGCATTCGGTTGGGGAACCGGCTGGTGCGGAGCCTCGACGACCGGTGTGGCGAGCAGTGCCGCTCCACGGGCCGCAACCGATTCGGGGTCTGCCGGAGTGACGACGGGTAACCCGACCCAGGCATCGAGTATCGCTCCGACCAGCGGTATTCGGGCGCCGCCGCCGATCAGGAACAGCGCGTCGACATGCTTGGGTGAACGCCCGATGACGTCACGAACCAGGCGAGCGGAGTACTCGATCGGGACGGTCACCAGTGATTCGAATGCCTCGCGGGAGATCAGGATGACGCCACCGTCGCCCGGAAGACATACTGCGCCGCTCGTCGACAATTGTTCCTTGGCGACCCGGCACCGCGCGGTGAACGCGCTCAGTTCTTGGTTGTCGGCAATGTCGACGCCCTGCTTGGCCAACTGGTTGTCGGCGATCAGGCGATCGAAGTCGTCGCCGCTGATGTCGATGGTGCGTTCTGCCAGCAGAACTTGGCCTGTACCGCGGTCGATCACGCTGATCGTCAGACCCGAACTGCCCAGGTCGTACAACGCGATGGTTCCGAAATGCCCCAGCTCGCCCGACGCTTCGAGGTACTGCAGCGCAGCCCGAGCTTCGGGAACGAGTCGGTAGTTGTACAGCCGCTGACCGGCCATGGCCTGCTGGATCTCACCGAACTGCTGCTGGTCGCGATACGCCACGCCGGTTGCCTGCACTGGGCCGCCGTTGCCCGGTTGTGAGAGCACCACGCCGATGGACTCGGCGGCCAGTTCCTCGGCCCGGTCCCAGTAGGCGTCGACGGTGTCGTGGTGGAAGTCGAGGCGTCCCGAATCCTGAGGGCGCAGGTCGGGTCGAGCCATGCGCACCGCGCTGGCCCCCACCGACACACCGAGAACTTCGGTCATTACCTGCCTCTTGTCGATTTCCCCGTCAACACACGCCGAGACTTCATGTCACGAACCAGTCTCGATCCCCCCAATTGATCACTGTAGCGCGTCGGTGCGGCTGCGCCGCAGTGGTGCGTTCAGGTGCCCCCTGGGGCACCCAGCCACACCACTACAGTTGCGGCATGCGAGTTCTATTCGTCTGCACCGGCAACATCTGCCGATCTCCGACTGCCGAGCGCCTTGCGGTCGCCTTCGCCCGTGAGGGCGAATTCGAGCTGACCGCCAGCAGTGCCGGGACACGGGGACTGACCGGGCACGCGATGGACCCGACGGCAGCGTTGGTGGTGTCACAACTCGGCGGCGATCCCGAGGGCTTCGTGGCTCGACGCCTCACTCCGGCGATCACCGCCGACGCCGAACTCGTTCTGACGATGACCGCGTCGCATCGCGACGCCGTGCTCGCACTGTCGCCGAGGCACATGCGTCGCACCTTCACCTTGCTCGAGGCGTCGAGCCTGGCCGCGGCGTCGGGCGCACGATCGGTTGCTGCCCTCGCCGACGCGCGGGCCGTCCACAGCGTCGAGACGCTGGATATCGGCGACCCGTACCGCCGCGACCCGTCCGTGTACGAGGAAGCCGGCGAGCTGATCGCAGCATCGTTGCCGAATGTTCTCCGCCTGGCGCAGCCGTAACCTTCGACCCACCACGAATTCGCACGCTGCGGTAACGTTCTCGCATCATTGCCGACCACCCGGGTGCGGCCACGGCGTTAGGGTCTGTTCATGCGCGACAAGGTCATCGCGTTGGCAGCAGTGGCGAGTGCCGGAGTAGCCGTCACCGTGGGTCTGGTCATCGGTGCCCTCGGCGGCGCGTTCGACGATTCGAGCCAGGACGTCAGGCCGCCTGCGCTGAAGTCGGACTCCCTCAGTTCGGTCCAGGCGTCACCGACGTCCGCGATCGTCGTGGTTCCGCCGTCTCCCACCTGGCAGGTCGCGGTGCCCACCACCGCCAAGCCGCCGACGACGACGCCGGAGCGGCCTCAGACGACGACGCGGACGCCCCGAACAACCACCAAGCGGTCGGACCGAACTACCACGACCACCACCGACGAGGACTCGACCGACGAGCCGACGACCGACGAGCCCACGACCACCGAGTCGGGCCGGTAGATCTCACGGACGGCCCGCTGTCAGATCGGGCGCGCTGTCTCCGATTCTCAACGCGGCCACCAGTTCTCGATACAGCTCGTCCGACGCCATGAGCTCCGCATGCGTTCCGCGTGCGCGCACCACCCCATCGTCCATCACCAGGATGGTGTCGGCGTCGAGCACGGTGGACAACCGATGCGCGATGGTGACGACGGCAGCATCCTCGGCGATGGAACGGATCACCTCGTGGATCGCCGCCTCGGTGCGTCCGTCGACCTGAGCCGTCGCCTCGTCGAGCAGCAGGATCTGCGGGCGTCGAACGATGGCTCTCGCCAACGCGATTCGTTGCCGCTGCCCACCGGAGACTGTCGAGCCGATCAGGTCGGTGTCCAATCCCTCGTCCAGAGCGCGGATGGTCGAATCCAGGTGCACCGACTCGAGCGCCGCCCAGATGTCACCCTCACTGGCGTCCGGGTGACTGAACAATAGGTTCTCCCGCACAGAACCGGGGATCACCGGCGTCTCCTGCTCCACGTAGGACAGTCGAGAGCGCACCTCGTCGATCGTGAGCTCGCTGTACGGCGTTCCGCCGAGCCGTATCTCGCCGCTCTCGGGCGTCAGGAACCGCAGGATCAGCGAGAACACGCTGGTCTTGCCTGCACCGGAGGGACCGACGATCGCTGTGTGGCCACGCGCGGGGACGTCCAGGTCGATTCCTCGCACGGCCGGATCTCGTCCCGGACCGTAACGTGCTGTCACACTTCGGAATTCGAGCGCCGGAGCAGCGTCGTCAACGGATTGGGTCGGCGCGGGGGTACCTTCCTCTCCCACTTCGACGACGAGGTCGTCGATCTGACGTATCCGCGCCGCCGCAGCCATACCCGCCTGCAGCGCGGTGATGTTGGTGGCGAGGGTGGAGACCGGGCTCATGACCTGAAATGCGTAGAGCAGAAACGCGATCAGGCTGGATACCGCCAGATCCCCGGTGCTGACGCGGTAGCCCCCGAGGCCGAGAATGCCGATGATGGCCAATTGCACGCCGCCGCCCGCGAAGGTCCACGCCAGTGCCGAGATCTTGACGGCGTGCACGCTGTGCCGAGCGGAGGTCCGCGCCTCCGCGATGACGCGTTCGGATTCGCGAGTCTCGGCTCTGCTGGACTTCACTGTTCGGATGGCCCGCAGGGTGCCGTCGAGAATGCCGCCGAGTCGTCCGATCGCTTCCTGTGATTGCCTCTGCGCGATGGCGATCGGAGGCATCAGCCGGGCGAACAACACTGCGATCGCCACGATGGCCACCGCGATCGCGCCCAGCAACACCAGATCCAGAACCGCCATCAGGATCAATGCGCCCACCAGACCCACGACGCTGTTGACTATGGCCACCAGCGCATTCGATGTCGCCTCACGCAGCAGCACGGTGTCCGAGGTGACGCGGGTGACCAACTCACCGGTGGGCCGAGTGTTCAGGCTGCCGACCGTGGCACCGAAATACTTCCGCACGATCGACTTGCGTGCGTCGAGCACGATCCGCTCGGCCAACACCCCGAGCACGATCCACTGCAGATACAGAACGGCCGAGCCGACGACCAACAGGGCCACCAGAACGACGACGGGAACGATCAGCGACGCGTCGGTGCCGAGTCCGTCGAGCACACCCTTGGCGACCATCGGCGTAGCCAACGCCGTTCCGGTACCGATCAGGCCGAGCATCATGCCCAGGATCAGGGTGCGCCGATGAGGCCGCACGAACTGCCACAACACCCGTAGGTTGGGTACCGTTATCTTCTTCTTCTCGGCTGTCGCGATCTGCACATCGACCATGTAGTCAGTGTGCAGCAACGATCAGCTGGTACCGATCGCGTCCCAGATCATGTGGACCGTGGTGCCGTTCTGGTCCGACGTCACCGCCGCCGTATCGGCCAGAGCCCGCATCAGTGGGACGCCTCGACCTCGGTTGGGATCGGAATTGCGGGTCGCCCAATCGCCGCGGTCGGTCACCTTCACATCGATCCGGCCCTGCGCACCGCACAACACACGAATATCGAGGGTTCCGCGGTCGGTGTGATCGCGATACGCATGTTCGACACTGTTCGCTATTGCCTCGTACGTCGCCAACACGACGTCGTACGCACGATCCGGGTCGACGCCCAACTCGTTCAACCAGTCACCGAGCTCACGCCGAAGCTCCGACGCTCGATCCGCATCGGCAGGCTCGTCGGTGAACAGCAGTTCTTCCATTCGCGCACCTGCCGTCGAGATCGAACTGTCGGTACGTGAGTCGTCACCTCCGAAGAGAGTCGCCATCATGAATCCCGTCTACCCAAAACTTCAGGATCTACCCGCATGAATCGCAACGAGTGCCTCGTCGACCGTCGCATAGATGCCGAACACCTCGTCGAGCCCGACCAAAGTCAATGGTCGCCCCGTCGCCGGACCGTCCGCCACCACGGCAAACCCGGCAGTACCGCCCAGTTGCTGATGCGTCGACGCCAACAACGACATGCCTGCCGATGCGAGGAAACCCACATCACTGAGATCGATGACCACAGCCGACGGCGACTTCTCGAGCACCAGAGCCACGGACTCGGACAGATCAGGAGCCGTCACCAAATCCAACTCACCCGACACCGACAAAACGACATCCTGATCACGCCATTCAACAATCACATCGAAATGCTGGGGTCCGAGCCCCGATTCGTCCGCAGTCACACGAAGACTTTACCTCGCTCCCCCGCCCCGCCACCGCCGCCGAAGTCCACTCGACCCGACATCGACCCCCGGCAGGTCCGCTCAACGTGACATTGACCCCCGAAAAGTGTCGATGGTCGTTCCGCAGGCTCCACTCCGGACCACCGAACGTGACATTGAGTCCCCTCGGGGTCGGCTTCGGGTTGGTTTGCCGCCGTCGGCTCACTCAGCCGAGGGGTATCGATCGCATTAGGCTCGTCCAGGTGATCGAGGGCCTGCATTCCATGGACGGTCGCGGTCTGCGTCGTCGCTTGCTCGGGGAGTACGTCGCGGTCGTTGTGGGCGGCGCGGTCGGTGCGGCGTTTCGGTACGAGGTGTGGACGTGGCGGGCGACGCCGCGGTGGCAGTTGTTGTCCACGTTCGGCGTGAATGTGTTCGGCTGTCTGCTCGTCGGCGCTGCGTTGGGGTATCTGTCCGGTCGTCGGGCTCCGGTGACTCGGGCCGGGCTGTTCGGTCTTGCGTGCGGTCTGACGACGTTCGGTCTCTATGCGTTTCAGGCGGTCACCCATCGCGGGGCGTGGAATTCGGTGATCTATCTGGTGGCGACGCCGGTGTTCGCGTTGATCGCGATGGCCGTCGGGGCTGCGATCACGAGACCGGCACGAACGAGCCCGACGCTGTGACGACGTTGATCCTGGTGGCGGCCGGCGGCGGACTCGCGGCTCTGTGCCAGTTCGTGTTCTCGTTCGCCCTCCGGTCGAGGCGACGGGCGACGGCACTGAATCTGGTGGCGTGTGCCGCGCTGGGGTTGGTGTTCGCACTCGATCCGCCGAATGCTGTTCGCTCCGTGGTGGCGGTCGGGTTTCTGGCGTCGGTGGCTCCGCTGGCGGGGACAACGCTGGCGACGATCGGGCTTGCGCGAGATCGTCGGTACCGCTCGGCAGCACTGTTCTTCGGCGCGAACGTGGTGGGTGGAATTGCCGCGGTGATGTTCGGGTTCCTGGCGTGGAAGTCCGGTGTGACGCTCTATCACAAGATTCTGTGACCGAATCCGGTCAGTCGCTTTCCGAATCCTGGCAGGAGCCCTGCACTCCGGCCTTGACGAACCCTGCGATTTGGTACAGGTACGTGAACTCCCATTCGACGAGTGAGAAGTCGTACGCGCGAGGCGTCGGACGCATCGTGACGGTTCCGTCGAAGCACTGATCGAAGATGTAGCGAGCCCGCGGGAGGTGGTATCGCCACGTGACGACGATGACGTGGTTCCAGCCGCGTTCGCGGGCAAGGGTTTCGGTGAACATGGCTTCGCCACGGGTGGTCGAGGGCGACGGCGGAATGCACAACACCTCGAACTGCGACGTGGACGCCGCGCAGGCCTTCCTCATCGTCGGATCGCTGGATCCGTAGGGATCGGACAGCACCACTGTCGTGGCCAGGCCTTGTTGGGCGAGCGAAATGCCGTAGGCCTCACGTCCGTCGTGTTCGCCGCCGAGCACCACGATTGCGTCGGCGGCAACGAGCGGATCCACCCGAGCTTTCGTAAACGCGAGGTAGCCGCCGACACCTACCGACGACACCAGGACAACTGGGATCGCCAGGGCGAGAAACAGCAACCAGCGTCCGCGGAACACCTCACCAGGTTAGGGAAGGCGCTCCGCGAGCGCGCGGTCAGCGACTCATATCACTCGCTGGGCTGCGGCACGGTGACGTTGCAGTCCGTGACCTCGGGGTTGATTCCGAAGTAGTTGAGCGGACCGGCAACGACGGTGAGGGCGATTGTGCCCGCACCTGCACAGTTCTCGGGCGCATTCTCGAAGTCTCCGCGCTGGTACGACGCGAATGCGCCGATGATCAGCCAAACCAGAACGATCAACGTTACGAACCTCATTGGTGCCCCCTTAGGCGGTCAGCCGCCGTTCGGCTGTCGAAGGGCAGGTATGTCCGATTGTGGCAGGCTTCAAACCACGTCACGTGCGCTTCGACAGAGTCTCCGACAGATAATCGTCGAGGGCGCGTTCCTGTACCCGGTCCAGTGCGCGCGCCAGTTCTGCCTGTGCCGATTTCATGGCAAGGCTGCGCATCTTCTCGAACATCTCGGTGGTCTCGGCTACCTCTCCGGACTTGGGCAGCCAACCTGGACCGTGTTTCGCGGCCAGATGGTCGGTCACGCTCCCGACCATCGACTCGGCGATTTCGTTCATTTTCGACGCGGTCCGCTCGTGCTGGTCGAGCAGACGTTCCAATGTGAAGCCGTACTGACTCAGGTCGACGAACACCTCGAGGAGGGTCGGATCGAGAATCTCGCACTGGTCACCGTCGATTCTGATCAGTTTCGCTTCGATCAGTCGGGCAACGATGTCGTCGTTGTCCTCACCGAGAAATTGCGCAATCAGTTCGACGGGAATGACCGTGGTCTCGGCCGACGACCACTTGCGAGTCACGATTTCCTGCAGGCCCAGGATTTCTTCCAGGTCTTTGCCCTGCTCCCAGCCCGACAGGAAATCGGCTATGTGCGCCGAGGTGAACCCCCGCTGAAGCAGCGAGTCGATCACCTTCAATCGAGTCAGGTGATCGTCGTTGTAAATACCTACTCGTCCTCGGAGCGTGGGCGGCGGCAGCAGCCCGCGTTCCTGGTACGCCCGCACGTTGCGAGTGGTCGTCTTGGCCTCTCGGGCCAAGTCGTCGATTCGATACTCCACCGAGCTCCCTACCTCCGCCGCGCGTCGACCTTCAGGATATACGTCGACCACGCGGCGGAAGGAAGAGCCGAATCCGACCGTCATCGAAACGACAAGCGTGCTCTCGAGCGATTCAGGAGTGGGCGACGACCTGTGCCGGTTCCTGCGGCAGGTCGACGCGGCGCGGAACCATGGTGAAATCGCCCTGTTCGACACCTCTGAGTTGGTTGACGTACTGGGTGGCGAAACCCGGGAACATGGTCGCGTTGAAGCCGTCCTCGGTGAGATACCAACTGCTGCAACCGGAATTCCAGGTCGTCTTCGCCAGTTTGCGCTGCATGTCCTCGTTGTAGGCATCCTGGACGTCCTGGCGCACATCGGCGCTGTGCAGATCTCCTTCGACTACCAGAGAGATCGCCTCGACGATGTAGTCGATCTGCGCCTCCATGTACACCAATGCCGAGCTGTGTCCTGGGCCGGAGTTCGGGCCGAAGGTGAAGAACATGTTCGGGTACCCCGATACCGCAATGCTCTTGTACGCCTTGGCTCCCGCGCTCCATTCGTCGGCCAGCACGCGGCTGTCGCGTCCGGTGATCGGAATGGGTGTTCCGGTGTTGGACACGTCGAACCCGGTCGCGAAGACGATGGCGTCGAACTGATGCTCGACGCCTTCCACGGTTCGAATGCCCTTGGGTGAGAGAGTCGCGATCGGCCAGGTCACCAACGTGCAGTTCGGCTTCTGCAGGGCCGGGTAGTAGTCGCTGGTCATCAGCAATCGCTTGCACCCGGCCCGGAACCGAGGTGTCAGCTGTCGCCGCAGCCACGGATCGCGAACCTGCTGACGCAGATGCGCGCGCCCGACCAGTTCGACGATGCGCGTCAACGGGGTCTTCCACACGACACCGAGGGCAACGGACTCGTGCCCCCAGAACCACAGCGACCGCGCCAGGGTCTGCGTCTGCGGGTACCGGGCGTATCGACGCTTGGTGCCTGCCTGCACCTTTCGATTGATCCTGGGCAGGGTCCAACCCGGGGTGCGTTGGAACACCTTGACCGTATCGGCGATCTTCACCAGTTCGGGCACGATCTGCACCGCGCTCGCCCCGGTTCCCACGACCGCGACCTTCTTACCCTCGAAGTCGTAGTCGTGATCCCACCGTGCACTGTGGATCTTGTGTCCCTCGTAGGTATCGATGCCTCGAATGTTCGGCAGGCTGGCATTGGCGAGCGGCCCCGACGCCATCACCACCGTGCGCGCCCGAACATCGGGGCGCCCGTCGATGCTCACGTGCCAATGCCCGGCCCCCTCGTTCCAGATGATGTCGACTACGTTGTGTCCGAATCGAATACGCGATCCGATGTCGAACTCACGCACCATTGTGTGGATGTAATCGAGAATCTCACCACTACCGGAATAGGTGTGCGACCAGTGGGGATTGGGCGTGAAACTGTACGAATACAGCCTCGACGGTATGTCGCAGGCTGCGCCCGGGTAGGTGTTGTCGCGCCAGGTTCCGCCGACGGCGCTGCCGCGTTCGAGGATCGCGACATTCTCGATTCCACTGTTGCGCAGTCGGATAGCGGTACCGATTCCGGCGAATCCCGCACCGACGATCACGGCGTCGAGCACACCTTCGCGCACATCGAACTCGCTCATGCGACGGGCTCGTAGGTCAGTTCCTTGGCCCAGGTGGGCTCGGAATTGAGAGTCTTGGTCGGGTACCGGCGAGTGAGCTTCACCAGGCCGTCCGCAACGCGGTGGTATGGATGCTTGCGGTTGATGACAATGCTGCTGTGCCACTGCACGAATCGATACATCGGCACGCGGAGCGCCTCGGGGCTACGCTCCCCCACACTGCGGAATCGCTTCATCGCGGTGTAGAGCCGTTCCTCGTCGACACCCATCTCGACGATGTTGTCGCGCATCTTGTTCAGCAGTGGGATGTAGCGCAGCAATCCGACGATGAGGGCCGGGTTCATCCAAGCACCGATGGTCTCGACCACCAGCTTGCGCATCCGGGAATGCCCGAGCAATTCGATGACCGCGAAATCGACCGCCAGATGCCGAGATTCGTCGGAGTTGATCTTCTTGAACACGGCCTGACACACCGGATCGTCGATCTCGTCCATGATGAACTTCACCAGCGCGCCGTCCAGGGCCACCTCGAGCATCGGTATGACGGTGCCCAGCACGGTCAGAGACAGCCCGTCGGAATGCTTGTCGAGCCAGTCGATGACGAGCTTGACGTTGACGTTCGGCTCGGGCATCCGGTCACCGTCGAGCATGCCCCAACGACGCATGAGAGCGAGCTCGGCGTTGGCGTGCTTCTGCTCTTCCGCGTGGAAGTAGCGATAGATCTCCGCGAGAGTCTCGTTCGGTGCCTTGAGCGCCATCGCCGCGAAGCCGCGAGCGCCCACGTTCTCGATCCACATCAGATCGGACATGAAGGGCTTGAGTTTGGCGTGCAGTTCGGGGCTGATGGTCTCGGCTCCCGGGCCGTCCCAGTCGATGTCCGCCAATGCCCACTGACGGTCCTTGATCTTGGTCAACATGTCTTCGAAGTCCATTGCCATGTCAGGCTCCTGTGGTTGTCGAGGTGAGGGATTCGTTCTTCGCCGGCTGCTGCTCGGCGGGCAGCACACGATTGAGCAAGCCGAGAAAGCGCACGTACACGGCGGGCAGCAATCTCTTGAACCGCCAGACGGCTTTGGCGTCGAACTGGGGCACGACGTAGAGCCGTCCCCGGTCGAATGCATCGAGCGTTCTGGCAGCGATCTTGTCGGGAGACCGTCCGGTCCAGCGCATCGCGAACTCGGCCAGTCGGGACGAACTCGCGGTGATCCGGCCGTCGACGGCAACGTTGGTCTTGACGAAGGTGGGACACAGAACCGACACCCGCACACCGGTACCCGAGAATTCCGCCGCCATCGTTTCCGACAGGCTCATCACTGCGGCCTTGCCGACGTTGTACGGACCCATCAGCGGCGCAGCGGCGAAGCCGGCGGCGGACGCGACGTTGATGATCCCGCCCTCACCCGCGGCCCGAAGCCCGGGCGTGAACACCTCGCAGCCGTGGATCACGCCCCAGAGGTTGATTCCCAAGGCCCAATTCCAGTCCTCGAATCCGATGTTGCCGACGGGCTTTCCGCCGATTCCGACGCCTGCGTTGTTGATGAGCACCGTGGTGGGTCCGTCGAACTCGATACTTGCACGCAGGGCCAGTTCCTCGACGTTCTCGCGGATCGACACATCGCACTCGACGGCGTATCCGGTGCCGCCGAGGGCGTTCACCATCGCGACGGCCTCCTGCGCTCGCGGCAACGAGATGTCGGCGCACATGACGGCTCCTCCACGTCGAGCCAGTTCCAATGCGAACGCCCGGCCGATGCCGCTGCCTGCGCCGGTCACTACCGCTCTCGACCCGTACGAGGGTCTTCCGGTCTTGCTTCTCATCGACATACCTGTTCCTTCGAATTATGTTGTAGGGCTTGATTATCGAGCGCATACGCGATGAATGCGGATGCATGCTCTAGTGCTCGGTCGGCCTCGGGGATCAACCTCGGGAGAGCTTGGAACACGTGCATCTGATCGGGCCAGATTTCGAGTTCGCTCTCTCCGCCGGCCGCGTCGATCATGGAGTGCAGGTGTCGCGCATCGCCCCTGAGCATCTCGGCTCCGCCCACCTGGATCAGCGTCGGTGGCAGCTCTCGCACACGTCCGAGATCGAGCCGGAGACGCGGGAGATCCGCATCGTGGCCGTCGGTGTACAGCGCCACGAGTCCTCGCGCTGCCTTCGCCGAAATCATCGGGTCCTTGCGCGTGCGTTCCATGCGCGCCGATAGCTCGAAGTCGAGATCGATCAACGGCGAGAACAACACCAATGCTCCCGGCTGCGGCGTCCCGGTTCGGTCGTTCTCGATGATCAGGTCAGCGGCCAGGTGTCCGCCGGCAGAGTCCCCGGCGATGACGATGTTCGATGCGTCGTACCCCTGGCCCAGCAGCCAGCGGTACGCGGCTTCGAGGTCGTCGGCTGCGGCGGGAAATGGGTGTTCCGGGGCGAGCCGGTAGTCGACCGTGAACACCGGCAGGCTCGTCGCCCTGGACAATCGTGCGGTGAGACCACGGTGCGTCCGCGCCGAGCAGATGACGTATGCACTGCCGTGGATGTAGAGGATCACGCGTGGCCCCGGCGACAGGCCGGGCGCTCGCACCCACTCACCGCGAACCGGGCCTTCGGCCACGAGGTCCACTGCCGTTCCTTTCGGGACCGGACCGCACAGGTTCATCGAGGTGGCGACGAGGCGTCGAGAGAACTCGATGCCGCCGCGTGAGGTCGGCAGCAGGTTCGTCATCGGACGCAGAATCAGCCGAGTCATCAAGGCAGCCAGACGGGTTCGCCGAGACCCGGCCCTGAAAGCGCCGCGAGGCAGGTAGTCGTCGTCGGTGGTCGGAGTCACGTCATCACCCTCACCCGCTATTCGCCATTTGTCAATGGCCTATTATTTAGTGGCGAAGTGTGCGACAGTGGCGTCCAACACCGAAAGCGCAAGGGAGCGAGCACACGTGACGATGTTCAGGAGTAATCCACCGGCGGAACTGGATGCGTCTGCCATCGGTCCCGAGGACAGGATCTTCGAGTTGGAGATCGCCGAGGTGACCCGCGAGACCGAAGATGCGATCTCCCTCGGCTTTCTGGTTCCCGAGCATCGGGAAGCGCAGTTTCGGTACGAGCCGGGACAATTCCTCACCCTGGAGATTCCGTGCACGGACGGCGGATCGGTGGCCCGGTGCTACTCCTTCTCCAGCTCTCCGGTCCGGGCCCCGTTCCCCACTGTGACCGTCAAGCGCATTCAGGACGGTCTGGCATCACACTGGTTGCACGACAACGCTGTTCGTGGGATGCGACTCAAGGCGCTGAAGCCGTCGGGCATGTTCGGACCCAAGAGCTGGGACGACCATTTCGTCCTGCTGGCCGCCGGCAGCGGCATCACCCCGATCATGTCGATACTCGAGACCGCCCTGGTGCAGCACGAGAATCGGATCACCCTCGTCTACGCCAACCAGAATCGCGACTCGGTGATCTTCGCAGAGCGACTGACCGAACTGCTGTCGCGCTTCCCCGAACGACTCGACGTTCACCACTGGTACACCTCGGAATCGGGGTTACCCACCGCTGCCGGACTGGCCTCGATGAACGTGACGACTCCGTCCGACTGCGAGGCCTTCCTCTGTGGACCGACGCAATACATGAACGTCGCCGAGGAGTGGCTCGCTCGCACCGGTACGACGGCGCACAGAACCCATCGCGAGGTGTTCTCCTCCTTCGACTCGAATCCGTTTCGGCCCGGCGACGCGACGATTTCCGACGAACCGGGCGCGAACTCCATCACCGCTCAGGTCGAGATCGACGGAATGGAGACCGAGTTCACCTGGAATGCGGACACCAAGCTGCTCGACCGACTCCTCGAGTTGGGTCTCGACCCGCCGTACGTATGCCGCGAAGGAACCTGCGGCGGTTGTGCGTACACCCTCACCGAGGGCACGGTGAACATGCTCGCCAATGAGACGCTCGACGAACACGAACTGCAGCACGGCGTCCGACTGGCCTGCCAGTCCGTGCCCGATTCCACGAGCGTTCGTGCGGTGTTCGACCGCTGATCCCGGAGGAGGGCGCTCAGCCCTCGAGCGTCAACGAATGCGGCTTCGAGGTGAACGCCGCGGCCGAGCCGGAGGCTCGCGCAATCCCCGCGATACCGCCCCAGACCATCATGGTGAGGTAGTCGATGAGTTCGTCGACCGTCATGGTCCGGTCGAACATCCACCAGTGCGACGCCAACCGGACCGCACCGATCAAGGCGAAAGCGAACGGCGTCGAGCCGGCCGTCGAGAACTCCCGCGCTCGAAATCTGTCGGCGATGACGGTCGCCAGCAACTCTGCGATCAGTTCTTCCGATGCGGTGACGATGTCCTGATTGCCACCGACGGCATTGTTCGCGTGCACGTAGATGTAGATCTCGGGATCGGTGGCGACCGTCGCGACATAGGCAGTGATCACGGCACGGGTGAGGTGATATTCGTCGAGATCCTCGGAGATCGCGTCCCGGATCCGAGGCACCAGTGCAGTCTCGACGTATCGCGCCATCGCGGCGTTCGCGAGCCCCTTCTTGTCGGCGAAGTGTTTGTACAGAACAGTTTTCGAGACGTGGTTCGCCGCGGCGATCTCGTTCATCCCGATGTCGTGCCCATGCCGACGAATGGCGGCCAGTGTGCAATCGAGTAGTTCACGGCGCCGAGTGATCCGGTGATCGTGCCACCGATGGCTTCGCCCGTCGACCTTCTCCGGCACGGTCACGCCGAGCGCGAGACGGTTCGTGATCCCCTCAACAGAATCGAGGCGACCAACTCCGGATCGTCCGACATCGGAACGTGCCCGAGCCCCGAGTAGGTGCGAACTTCTGCCTGCGGAAACGTTCGACGCACCAGCGGTGCCTGATACACCGGCAACACCAGGTCCCGGCGTCCCCACGCGACGGTGACAGGAACGGACTCGTCGACCGGAACGCTGAAGCGCGGCACTGCGTTTCCGGCCGCGTCGATCGCACGATTGGTAGTGATGCTGAGCGCGTCGATCGTGGCCGTTGCCGCGGGAACTCGCCACGGCTTGGCGTAGAAGACAGCGTTGGCGATTGTGCGTCCCACGACCGAACGCATGACGGTCGGTGCGATCGGGCTCATCACTCGAGACAACGCCCGCAACAGACGGAACACGAAGAGCGCCCGAGTCTGATCCCAGTGTCCGCGAAAGAAACCGGCCGGTGACAGGGCGGTCGCCGAGGCGACCGACCCGCGGGCAGCAAGTTCCATCGCGAAGTATCCACCCAACGAATTACCGGCCACGTGCGGCTTCTCGCCGTCCACCGCAACGTAGTCGAGAAATCGCTCCAACTCGGCCACGATCCACGGACCCAGGTCGAATTCCTCGGTGGGCAAGTCCGGTGACGCGCCGTGACCGGGCAGGTCCACCGTCACCACTCGTCGATGCCGCGCCAGTATGTCGACGACACTGTCCCACGCATGTTGTCTGTGCACGATGCCGTGAATGAGCACCAATGTAGGGCCCTCACCCCGGATGGTGTGCGCGAGGGTCAGACCGTCGATGTCGGAAGTCACTGCGTGCCGACCTTTCTCGGCCAGATGCGGTATACGGGCGCGATATCCGCCCCCGCCACACGGGCGTTGTCCGCTCGGCCGAACGTCATCGATTCCGTCAGATCGTCGAATCGTGCGTCGATCCTGTCGAGAATGTAGTTCTGCCGCACCGACCAGGGACGTTCGGTCCCCGATTTGGGTAGCTCGTTCAAGGAACGCGTGACGTATCCGGAGGCGAGGTCGACGACCGGACGAGAGTCCACGGCCTTGCCCTGTCGGTCCGGGATCGCATGGGTGTAGCCGTGAGACCGCATGTACACCAACAGTTTAGCTACTGCCTGCGCCGTCATGTCGGCCTTGAGCGTCCACGATGCATTCGTGTACCCGATGGACCATGCAACGTTGGGTACGTCCTCGAGCATGTGACCCTTGTAGACGAACTTGTCGTGCACCTCGAGCCGCTCACCGTCCAGAGACAATTCGATACCCCCGAACGCCTGGAGCTTCAATCCGGTTGCGGTGACGATGATGTCGGCGGGGATCTCGTCACCAGATTCCAACCGGATCCCGTCGGCGGTGATCTCGGCTATCCGGTCGGTCACCACAGTCGCGCGGCCGGAGCGAATGGCCTTGAAGAGATCGCCGTCCGGCACGACGCACAGCCGCTGGTCCCACGGGGCATACGTCGGCTTGAAGTGCTTGTCGACGTCGTATCCACGCGGAAGCTGCGCCTTCGTCATCGCCCGGAACACCCTGCGGGCCGTCTTCGGCGCACGTCGACACAGCTGATACGAGCCGACCATCAACAGTGCATTGCGCCACCGCAGTGCACTGTGCGCGAGGGAGTCCGGCAGTACACGCTGAGTGAGGGTGGTGAACGGATCGGTCATCGGCAACGACGCGATGTAGGTCGGCGAGCGCTGCAGCATCGTCACCGACGCAGCATCGACCGCGAGCGAAGGCACCAAAGTGATTGCGGTCGCGCCACTTCCGATGACAACGACCCGCTTGCCGGTGTGGTCGAGACCTTCCGGCCACTGCTGGGGATGCACCACCTGCCCGGTGAACTTCTCCATCCCGGGAAGATCCGGGGTGTACCCACCCGAGTAGTCGAAGTAGCCGGTACACAAGAACACGAATCGACTTCGATACGTCCGCGGCACGCCGTCGGACAGTGTGTCGACGGTCCACAGGTCCGTCGACGAATCCCAGTTCGCCGCAACGACCGAGGTCGAGAAGTGCGTGTGCTCGTCTATGCCGTTGGCGTGGGCGGTTTCGACGATGTAGTTGCGAATGTCTTCGCCATGAGCAAGGAAGGTGTCTCCCTGCCATGGCGTGTGCGGGAACGAGAACGTGAAGATGTCGCTGTCCGAACGAATACCTGGGTACCGGAACAGATCCCAGGTACCGCCTGCTCGCTCGCGCCCTTCGAGGATCGCGTAGCTGAGCTCCGGTGCCATCTCCTGCAAGCGATACGCGGCTCCGACTCCCGAAATACCCGCACCGACGATGAGCACATCCCTGAAGTTGTCGTGGATCGAACCGTCGACCTCGGGCCAAGTATCTGCATTCATCGACGCGCCTCGCTGTCTCACCGAACACCATCGCCCGGACGCCGACCCAGCAGCGACACCGCGACTAACATCACATAATGTGCCATTGACTGGTGGCGGTGTCAATGGCAGCCTTCAGCACATCACAGACAGGAGCTGTCATGAACCACACTCTCTTCGTTGGGTGTATGCCCAACGCAACCGGAACCAGTAGCCGATGACTCCCGTGGCGGTCGGGGCTGCGGGAGTCATCGCGCTGATCCTGCTCACGTCGAGAGGGTCGGGACTGGACTTCGATCGGCGCTCGTTGTCGACGGCCTACTCGGCACGTGCGACGCGCGCACGCCGTCGAACATGGTGGCCGCGTTCGACGAAGTAGTCACAGCACGCCGAGCAGCACAAATATGGCTACTCGTCGTAGTGACCCGAAACACCCGTGGTCGGACGTATGTTTCGGACCGTCGAGTTCGACTCATACTTACCGGCGTCGTCCGCGACGTCACCGCTCCGGTTTCCGGAGACGACCTACACGAAAGAGGGATACCGATGGCCGACTTCATCGACAAGGCTCAGCACAAGGCAGAAGAACTGGCCGGGACTGCGAAGGAGAAGGCCGGTGAGGCCACCGGTGACGACAGCCTTCGCGCCGAAGGGGCCACCGACCAGGCCAAGGCCAACACTCAGCAGGCTGCCGACAAGGTTTCCGACGCCGCCGAGAGCGTTGCCGACTCCGCGGCCGGCGCTGCCAAGCAGGCCAAGCACGCAGCTGCAGACGTTGCCGACAAGGCAGCCGACACCGCCGCAGACGTCAAGAGCGCCGTCCAGGACAAGGTCGAGAACGTCGACGTCGACGACGTGAAGGAGAAGGCCTCCCAGGTCGCCGACAAGGCAGCCGAGAAGGCCTCCGCCGTCGCCGACGACGTGAAGACCACGGTCCGCAACATCGACAGCGAGGATGTGGCCGAGGCCGCGAAGGTCGGCACTCCGATCATCGCCGCCATTGCAGCCGCCGCCGGTGCCGTCGCATTCGTGCTGATCCGTCGCCGCAACCGTCGCCGCAGCGCTGCACATTTGTTCGTTCCGTCGAAGCGCACCACCCGCAAGCTCGCCAAGAAGGCGCGTAAGCACAGCTTCTGAAGGTAATCACCCGGAAAGCCCCGCCTCGTTTTCAGGCGGGGCTTTCGCTCGTTCTACAGCGGTTTCAGCGCCCGGCTGGGCACCCAGTGTGTGACGGTTTCGCTCCGGTCTCGCGACATCAGTTCGTAGGTGACGCGACCCAACCAATCGCCGTCGACGGTGATGGACCATTCGACCAGATCCCCCGGGACCACGCGTCGAACATCGAAGCCTTCCGGATTGAACTTCGACGCGTGATGCGGTGGTAGCGGATACAGGACGTTCAGATCGATCCACACCTTGAGTGGTGGTCTGAGCATCTTGAACGGACGCACGGCAGACGCGGGTCGAGGTTGAGCGCGTCGTGCCATCGTTCGATCATACGTTCGATTCGAATGCAGTCCTACCCATCCCCGCAACGAGAAACGGCCACCCGCACACGAGGTGCGGATGGCCGTCTTCGATCAGGATGAATCAGATGCCGAGCGATCCTGCCAGGAACGGCCAGGACTTGTGCAGGTCGTCCTGCCAGTAGCCCCAGGAGTGGTTGCCGACCGGACGGAAGTCGACAGTTGCCGGGATTCCCAGCTGGTCGAGACGCTTGGCCAGGTTGGACGTGCAGAAGTTGGTGGCCAGCTCGATGCCGCCGCCGACGATGACCTGGTTGGCGAGCGTCGCCGGGTCGTTCTTCAGGCGCGGGTTGGCGAAGGTGTCGTTCGGGATGCCGGGCAGTCCGCTGCCGGTGCTCATGTAGATCTGGGTGCCGCGCAGCTTCTCGGCGTTGAGCAGCGGATCGTTCTCGCGCCACACGGGGCCGTCGAGCGGGCCCCACATGTTCTCGACGTTTCCGCCGCCGTACGTCTCGACGACGAGCTTGACGAACTGCTGACCGATGGGGTCCGAGGTCTGCGCGCAACCGCTGTAGGCCGCGACGCCGGTGAACTTGCCCGGGTACTTGATCGCGATGTTGAGGACCGATGTGCCCGTCATGGACAACGCTGCCAGCGACTGGCGACCGTTGGTGTCGAACTGGGCGTCGATCAGCGGAGGCAGTTCTTCACCGAGGAAGGTGCTCCACTTGTTGCTGCCGAGCTTCGGATCGTCCTGCAGCCAGTCGGTGTAGTAGGACCACTTGCCCTTCTGCGGAGTCACGATGTAGGCGTTCTTGTCCGACAGGAAGGCCTCGGCGTCGGTCTGCGACTGCCACGATGCGGCATCCTCGCCGCCACCTGCACCGTTGAGCAGGTACAGCACCGGACGCGACACGCTCTCGTCGGCGGGGCGCTGCACCGTTACCGGAATGGTGCGGTTCATCGACGCGGAGTACACCTGGAGCTGAACCCGGCGGCCGTCGAGGGTGTTCACCGATTCGATTCGCGAGCCGTTGCTCGACTGAGTCGTTGCGGCGGGCAGTTCGTCCGCGGACGCGACGGGCGTCATCAGCGCGGTCGGAAGAATCGCCACTGCGAGGGCGACGGCCGCAGCCGAACCGAATCGCTGGAAGCCGTGTCGTCGAGATCGTGGCACGCTGTTTCACCTTTTCGTCGAGTTACACCGGTCGAGTTTCTACATCGGCCGAAGATGAGGTGACGTTACCTCGAGCAAACGTCCCGAGCGTTATGGACCGGACGAATCCGAGACGCGATCGTGATGCTCGCGCTCGGCCCTGCGACCGAGGACGAGACACACCAGGATGACGATCACCGCCACGACAACGCCGACGGGAAGTGGCGAATACAGCCAGACAATGGGCGGCACATAATCGTCGGATGTCCCATCCGTCCAACCGAACACCCGCGGCGGTACCGGTGCCGACACCGAGAACAGCGTCAGTGCGAACGGTACGAGCGGACCGATGGTCGACGCCACCGTGCGCGTCACTCGTGCCGATCCGACGAGCAATCCGACAGCGATGGGATGCAGCACGCAATAGCACACAGTCCCAACGGTATTGATCGAGTCGTCTCCGATCGGCAGAAGAGGGCTTCCCAATCGACGGCCATGTGTGGTCTATTCGACGCGAACCCAACGTCAGGAGTGCGCCATGTTTCGTCGTATCGCCGTCACGGTTGCTGTCGTCGCAGGTACCGCCGCACTTGGAGTCGGTACCGCCAACGCCGACGAATGGCCCGTCGCGCCGCCGTACCCGAGCCCGACTGCTCCGCAGGACGTCACCGGAGTGTTCCTCACCCCTCAGGACCCGGACTACTGGAATCCCTTCGTCAGCGAGAATCGACTGACGTCCCCGTACGGCAACAGCACTCGCATCGTCTGCACCGGATTCCATGGCGTACTGCTGGAGTGCTGGCAGGCCGACTCGAACGGCAACCCGCACAAGCTCATTCCGCTGAGTATGGACTACCCGGGTTCGACGGGTCATTTGCTCCCCGGCGGCGGTCCACGGCACTTCGTCTACCCCGGTTACATCCCCGGCATCGGCTGACCCCGTCGACACCGGCAGCAACTGATCTGAGTGTCCACAATTCGCCCTCGAAAGCGGGATTCCGTACGAGGGTGACAATAGTGGGCGCTCAGGTCAGTTGTACGGCTTGCGCGCCGTTTCCGGGTCGCCGTAGGTGATTGCCCGTTCACGTCGTGTTCCACTGAGAAGTGTTGCGCCCCAGTTGATCAGCGTCCCGGCTCGGTTGCGTTTACCGGCCAGGAATGCGATGTGGATGACGCCCCACGACACCCAGCCCAAGAATCCCGACATCTTCAGCGGCCCGGCCTGCACCAGCGCGTGGCCGCGGGCGATGTAGGCGGCAGTGCCCAGGTCTCGATACTTGAAATCCGAACGCGCAGAACCGGATACATCTGCTGCGATTGCTGCGCCCGCTGCACGTCCACCCTGCATCGCCACTTCGGCGACACCGGCCAGACCGTTCAACGCCATGATGTCGCCGACGACGAACACGTTGCGGTGACCCGGTACGGACAGGTCGGGCTGCACGGCGATCCGTCCGGACCTGTCCTGCTCGACGCCCAGGGCGTCGGCCAGGTGCTTCACGAACGGAACCGCTTCGACGCCTGCGGTCCACAGCACGGTGCGAGTGTCGTGGCGTGTGACGGTCTTCGGTTCGGCCTTGGCCGTCACCTCGACGTCGGTGGCCGTGACGTCGGTGACGTGAACGCCGAGATGCGTTTCGACTCCGACCGTGTCGAGGGTGCGCTGGGCCTTCTTCGTCAGGGAGTCTGGGAACGATTCGAGTACGCGGTCGCCACCGTGAAAGAGGAGCACCTTAGCTTCGGACGGGTGGATCGAATCGAATTCCTTCGCCAGCGCCCGGGTGGCGAGTTCCCTGATCTGCCCGGCCAATTCGACTCCGGTGGGCCCTCCACCGGCGACGGCGAAGGTGAGCCAGGGGCGACGCTCTTCGGGGGTGGGCAGGGACTCGGCCATCTCGAATGCCGAGATCAGTTTTCGCCTGATCGCCAAGGCGTCGTCGAGGGTCTTCATGCCCGGTGCCCACTGCACGTATTCGTCGTGGCCGTGATACGCCTGCTGCATTCCGACGGCAACCACGAGGTAGTCGTACGGCAACTCGAACGTCGACCCGTCGAAGCGGCTCGCCGTCACCACTCCGCCATCGCCCACGGTTGTCACCGAGGTCGCTTCACCGAGAGCCACCTTCACGTTCTTCTGCTTGCGCAACAGGTGCCGCAACGGGCTGGCGATCGAGCCTTCGGAGAGAAGGCCGGTTGCGCACTGATAGAGCAGCGGCTGAAAGACGTGAGAGGTGCCTCGTTCGAGAACGGTGATGTCGACATCCGAACCGTGCAGCCGGCGGGTTGCATACAACCCGCCGAAGCCGCCGCCGAGGACCAGGACCCGTGGACGTGACATCGTCGATACTCTCCCTCGATCCGACCCGCAGAACACAATTCCTCGCGCGTCACAGCGTACTCGAGGGCAACGGCGTGCAGCCGTCCCCCGCCGGGCCGCACCCCGGTCTTGGGTGCGGCCCGGCAACGTACCGACAACAGTTCAGCCGAGCATCCGCTGCATCGTGTCGATTTCCTGCTGTTGCGTGGCCACGATCGTGCGGGCCATCTCCTGCGCGTCGGGGTTCGAGCCGTCCGCAATCTCGTTGTTCGCCATCTCGATCGCGCCCTCGTGATGCTCGATCATCATCGTCAGCCACTGACGGTCGAACTCCGGGCCCGACAGACCGGTCAGGGCGTCCATGTCCTGCTGGGACATCATGCTCATACCCGAGCTGTGGTCCATTCCGCTCATCTCACCCATGTCCGACGGGGATGCGGGCTGACCCCATTCGGCGAGCCAGGCCGTCATCCGGTCCATTTCCGGTTGCTGCGCGGCTTGGATCGCCGACGCCAGTGCCACGACGTCCGGATTGTCGGTGCGACCTTGGACCATGTCAGCCATGTCGACGGCCTGCGCGTGGTGCGGGTACATCATCCGCGCGAACATGACGTCGGCGTCGTTGAACTCCGCCGATGCCGATGCCGATGCCGATGCCGAATCCTGAACGGAAGCCGATGAGGTAGTCGACATCGACGAATCCGACGTGGTGTCGCTGCTGCAGCCGGCGACGAGGAATGCGCTTACGGTGGCGGCAGCCACCGAAGCGACGAGTGTTGTACGCATGTGAATCTCCTTGAACGAGTGTGCAATACAGGGATCTAGGTATGTCGATCCGCCGGTGGTCGTGCGTCCACCGGGCTGCCTGTCACACTCGCAAGGTCACCGATCTGTCCAACTCCCACAGAGTCCACGGCGGCGCACGCTCCGATATGGAATGGACGCGCCCACCGATCCCGTCCTCCGACATGACCGAGTGGACGCCATCGACGCTCGTCACCGGGACCGACAGCGCAGCCCACGACACGGTGGTTCCCGCGCACGGATGCATCATCTGATGTGCCGACGGGCAGTCGTGCTCACCGACTGCCACCTGAACCGGGTCCTCGTGGTGGGTCGCCGACGCCATGGCCGCATGCTCGCTTTGCGCCGACGTGGTCGGCGTCACCGAGTGCATCAGCAGTACCCCGAGGATCGTCAGCGCGATCAACAATCCGGTCGCCGAGGCAAAGCCCGGACGACAGCGTCGGATCACTGAATGCATGTCACCGACGATAGCAAGACATACCCCCCAGGGGTAGCGGTCAGGGCATTCCGGCTCGAGCCGAGTGACTTCCGACTCTGTCTGCGCTCCAGCGAACCGGCCATGCTCGAGGTGTACCTGAACACGACAGTCAACGAACGGGAATACAACATGAATGCATCGAGTCGGGTCGTCGTCGGAGTCGACGGATCTGCCACATCGCTCGACGCGGTCCGTTGGGCAACGCGCGAGGCAATACGACGCCACGCCCCGCTCGAGTTGGTCACGTCGTCACTGTTCGCACCGGGAACCTACGGCGATGCCATCAGCCTCCGGATCGGCGCGTTCGCAGATCCGGACGTCGAGGCCAAGCGGGTCCTGACCGCTGCGGTCGACGTTGCGCACAAGACCGCGGCAGGCAATTCGCTGATTCTCGACACTCGTCTCGAACATGGCTCGGCTGCAAGAAATCTGACGCACTTCGACGTCGCGCCTGCCTTGATCGTCGTCGGTTCGAGGGGCCTCGGTGAGTTCACCGGTGGATTGGTCGGGTCGGTCAGTACCGCCGTCGTGTCACACGCCAAGTGCCCTGTTGCAGTGATCAAGTCGAACACGGTCAGCGACGGGCCGGTGGTCGTGGGTGTGGATTGCACGTCCAACAGCCAGCCGGCCATCGGATTCGCGTTGCGCGAGGCGTCGATGCGAGGTGTCGACCTCGTTGCCGTACACGCGTGGAGCGACCTCGAGCTCGGGAGCGTGCTGACCCGCGACGAAGAAGGTCCGTGGGCCGATTCCGAACTGGCAGAGAAGACTTCGCTGGCCGAGAGCCTGGCCGGGTGGTCGGAGGACTACCCCGACGTCACCATCCGCCGGGTGGTGGTTCAGGACAGACCCGTTCGCGAACTGGTCCGCGCCTCCGAGAGCGCGCAGCTGATCGTGGTCGGCAGCCGCGGCCGGGGCGGCTTCGCCTCGATGCTGCTCGGATCGACCTCCCGCGCAGTGCTGCATTCGGTCGATGTCCCCGTCGTTGTCGTACCCACGAACCGATGACCGCGTCCACCACCGAGACCACCTACAACTCCGATGAACTCGACGCCGATCTGCGCTACTGGGCTGCCGCGAACTACCTGACGGTCGCCCAGATCTACCTGCAGGACAATGTATTGCTACGGCAACCACTGACGGTGGAACACATCAAGCCCCGACTGCTCGGGCACTGGGGCACCAGCCCCGGTCTGTCGATGATCTACACGCTGCTCAATCGCCTCATCTGCCGAACCGGTTCGGATTGGCTGTATGTCACCGGTCCCGGTCATGGTGGCCCGGCGTTGGTCGCGAACACCTATCTCGAAGGCACGTACAGCGAGATCTATCCGGATATCTCGCTCGACAGCGACGGTGTGCGTCGACTGTGTCGCCAATTCTCGACTCCCGGTGGCATTCCGAGCCATGTGAGCGTGCAGACCCCCGGTAGTATCCACGAGGGTGGCGAGCTGGGGTATGCCCTGATCCACGCCGCGGGCGCGGCGTTCGACAATCCCGATCTGGTGGTCGCCTGTGTCGTCGGTGACGGGGAGGCCGAAACCGGTCCGCTGTCGGGTTCATGGAAGATCCCGGCGTTCCTGAACCCGGTTCGTGACGGCGCAGTGCTGCCCATTCTGCATCTCAACGACGCCAAGATCTCCGGTCCGACAGTGCTCGGGCGCAGCACCGATCAAGCGATTGCCGACTACCTCGGCGGTCAGGGTTGGGAATCGATCTTCGTCGAGGGCGACGATCCGCGAGAGGTGTTCCCGGCCTTACAGTTCGCTCTCAGCCGCGCCCACGACGATATTCGGAGAATCCAGCGTGCGGCCCGCGGCGGCGAGTCGCACCACGGAAGTGCATGGCCTGCAATCGTCTTGCGCACCCCGAAAGGCTGGACCGGGCCACACGAAGTGGACGGCAAGCTGATCGAGGGAACGCACTGGGCCCACCAGGTCCCGCTGTCCGGCGTCCGCGAGAACCCGTCGC
The DNA here is from genome assembly GCF_014905595.1 of Rhodococcus sp. NKCM2511. Lineage (NCBI taxonomy): Bacteria > Bacillati > Actinomycetota > Actinomycetes > Mycobacteriales > Nocardiaceae > Rhodococcus > Rhodococcus sp. NKCM2511. The sequence goes on from NZ_BNHJ02000001.1 coordinate 2,148,746, forward strand.
ATCTGGCGCAGCTCGAGCAGTGGTTGCTCTCCTACGATCCCGGATCACTCTTCGACGACAACGGCGTACCCGCGGCGCACATCCGTGAACTCACTCCGACGGGCGACAAGAGGCTCGGGGCCACTCCCCACGCCAACGGCGGTGTGCTGTTGCAACCCTTGGTCATTCGTGATCTCGAGAACTACGCTCTGACGATCGACTCCCCGGGACGCATCTCGCACGAGACGACCACCGTACTCGGGGAGATGATGCGGGATATCTACCTCGACAACGCACGACCCGACGGCGGTGGCACTTTCCGCCTGTTCTGCCCCGACGAGACCGCCAGCAACCGTCTGCAGGCCGTGTTCGAGGCCACCGACCGATGCTGGCAGCTGCCGACCACCGAGTTCGACGACAACCTGGCCGCCGACGGCCGCGTCATGGAGGTGCTCAGTGAGCATCTGTGTGAAGGCTGGCTCGAGGCGTACCTGTTGTCGGGCCGACACGGATTGTTCGCGAGCTACGAGGCTTTCGCGATGGTGAGCGTGTCGATGCTGATTCAGCACACCAAGTGGCTGCAGCATGCGGCCACTCTGGCCTGGCGAGCACCCGTCGCCTCGTTGAACGTGCTGCTCACCAGCACGTGCTGGCGCAACGACCACAACGGGTTCAGTCATCAGGGGCCCGGACTGATCGACGCGGTGATCCCTCTGGCACCGGATGTGGTGCGCGTGTGGCTGCCACCGGACTCCAATACTCTTCTCGCCGTTGCCGACCACTGCTTTCGGAGCCGCGGACACGTCAATGTGCTGGTGGTCGACAAACAGAGCCATCCCCAGTACCTGACGCTCACCGAGGCTCGCGCACACGCAGCAGCCGGTGCCTCACGGTGGGACTGGGCCGGTACCGAGAACACCGACAAACCAGGCGACCCCGAAATAGTCCTGGCCTGCGCCGGCGACGTTCCGACCGAGGAGACTCTCGCTGCAGCGGACCTGTTGCGTAACTGGACTCCCGAGCTGAAGGTGCGCGTGGTCAACGTCATCGACCTGATGGCGCTGCTACCCGTCGCCGATCATCCACACGGGTTCTCGGAGGATCAGTTCGCCGATCTGTTCACCGACTCGGTCGATGTCGTCTTCGCTTTCCACGGCTACCCCCGGGCGGTGCACCAGCTGCTGCACGGCCGTCCGAACGCGCAGAGATTCCACGTCCGCGGCTTCACCGAACAAGGCACTACCACAACACCGTTCGACATGGTGGTGCTCAACAAGATCAGTCGCTACCACCTGGCGATCGAAGCACTCGACCGAGCACACACGGCGCCGGCCGGTGCCGAGGAACTGCGGCAGCACTGCCGGGACCAACTGACCCGGCACGACGCCTACATCCGGAAACACTTCGAGGATCTACCCGAGATTCGCGAATGGCGGTGGTCGTGACGGATCGGTTGCTATCCGCGAGCGATGATCAGCGGACAGTCGACGCGGTGGGCCAGTGACCGAACGGTGGATCCGAGCAGCTGGCCACTGAAACCGGTGCGTCCGCTCGAACCGACCACCACGGCCTCTGCGCGCACCGACGCGCCGAGGATGCGTTCGACGACGTCGCCGCGCAGCACTGTCTGCTTCACCACCACGTCGGGATACAGCTCGCTCCACCCGGACAGGTTCTCGGCCAACACGGTTCGGCCGTTGGACACAATTGCCTCGGACTTGTCCGACGTCGACGCGTCGGGTGACGAGACGAGTCGGTCCGTCGACACGTGGACTGCAACAAGGCCAGTGCCCCGAAGCGAGGCCTCCTCGAAGGCCAGCCGGACAGCCTCCTGGTTGTGCGCCGAGGCGTCGACCCCGAGGACGACCGGTCCCCGTGCCGAATGCAACTCCACGCTGCGCGGCACGATGACTACCGGACAGCGCGCCTGCACAGCCACCGCCGTGCTCACAGAGCCGAGCAGCTCGGCGAAGTACTCGCCGTTGCCGCGTGAGCCGACCACCATCATCGGCGCGGTGGCGGACTCATCGATCAGCGCCTGAACAGTCGGTCCGACAATCGGTTCGATCATGATCGTCAGCGCGTCGGGTTTCTCGACCGACCGCCGCGCGACGAGGGATGCCGACGTCAGAATCGAATCCGCACGTGCATTCTCCTCGGAGCCGAGGTGCGACGGGAGTGCGACGAAACTGGTGTAGAGGGCCCTGATTTGGTACGCGGACACCAGCTTCAGCGGTGCTCCACGCAATTCGGCTTCGCGTGCGGCCCAGCCGACCGCGTCGAGTGACGAACCGGATCCGTCGACGCCGACGACGATCGCCCTCGCGTTCACGGCACTCATGCGTGCGGCACCACGAGTACGGGGCATTCGGCGTGCCGCAGGACTGTCGTCAACGTGCTTCCCGGCACGCGATCGCGCTCGTGCCCCGCCACCAGCAGCTGTGCAGTGTCGGACACCGCGACGAGTTCCGAACCCGCATCGGCCTCGGCGTAGACCGACGCGACCCGCACCGAAGGATAGTCGGCACTGAAGGGTTCCAACCGGACGTCCATCGCCGACTCGGGGTGCAGATGGTCGACCGGACCGCCGATGGCGCTGGCCAGAATGGTCGAGACAGTCTGGGTGTGCACCGCCAACACGCTGGCCCCGCGCATCGACGCTTCGTGGAATGCCTGCGCCACAACGAGATCCGATGCAGAAACCTTCACGTCTCCCAGAGCGGCGACGACCGCGCCGTCGCGCTCGGAATCGAAGGTGTGCACAACGGCCACGGGGTTCGGTGAGCATTCGACCACCGTGCGCACCATGGATCCGAGAACCCGTGCAGCGATCGAATTCTCGGTCTTGGCACCCAATACGATCAGGCACGCAGACGCTGCTTCGGACAGCATCACCGTTTCCGGGACACCCTGTAGAACAACAGCTTCCACGATGACGGTCGGGTCGCTCGCCCGCGCTATGATCGCGGCCTGGTCCAAGACGGTGCGCGCATAGTCACCGTCCACGTCGGGTGCCCCGTATACCGTTTCACGCTGCATCTGGGGTTCGATCACATGTGCCAGTCGCAGTGATGTTCCTCGGCCTCGCGCCTCACGCACAGCGAAGCGCACTGCATCGAGCGCGGCCGTCGATCCGTCGATTCCGACCAGAACGGGTCCGGTGGTGTGTGAGATGTTCATCGGGTTCCTCTCGGTGGTGCGACGCAGGATCGGCACCGTCACCGAAAACGCTACGAGCTCATCGCCACTCGCGGCAACGGCCGGAGGTCATCGAAAGAGGTGACCAACGACTGGAGCCGTCAGGGCAGCGGTACCGCCCACGTCACATCGGTGCCGCTGCCGGAGGCACCGGGGCAAACGGTCATGGTCCCGCCGCACTCGGCCGCACGGGTCCCCAGGTTGGACAACCCACTGGTGGTGGTGTTGTCGGGCATACCGATTCCGTTGTCGGACACCACGATTTCGAGCTCGTTCCCCACCGACAGAGTAACGGTCACAGTGTCGCCCTGGGCGTGATGAACGACGTTGCTGACAGTCTCGCGGACAACGGCAACGGCATGATCGGCGAGTTTGGTGTCGACGACCGACAGTGGTCCGAACATCCGCACGACGGCACGGATATCGACGTTCTCGGTGAGTTCGAGTACCGCGCTGTTGATACGTTGCCGCAACCGTGTTGCGGAGTGGGATGTGCTCTGCAGGTCGAAAATGGTCGTCCTGATGTCCTGCACCGTGTCCTGCAGGTCGTCGATCGTTCTGGACAGACGCTGCCGTAGGTCCGGGGACTCGGTGCGCTGCAGGGTGCTCTGCAGCGCCAATCCTGCAGCGAAGATCCTCTGAATCACGTGATCGTGCAGGTCACGGGCAATACGATCCCGGTCGGACAACACGTCGAGTTGATGCATCCGCCGACTGGCGTCCGCGATCTGCATCACCAGCGCGGCCTGGTTGGCGAAGTTCGAGACCAGTTCGAGTTGGGTCTCGTCGAACGGTCCCCGCCCCGCGGCGCGCAGAACCACCAGGACTCCACTGACGCCCTCTGCCACGCGGAAGGGTGAAATCATTGCGGGTCCGAAAGCAGAGCCCAGTTCCTTGACCCCGTAGTCGAGTCGCTCCTTCCTCAACGCTGTTCGACGCCGAAAGGCTACTCCCGAGCTCGAGCCCTCGATCGGAACGACTGCCCCGATCATTCGATCGGCCCCGAGCCCGTCGCTGACCGTGACGACGAGTTGCGTGACATCCCCGAAGGCTTGGTCTGCGTCCTCGGGTACCGCGATGAACGCCGCATCGGACCCGGTCAGGTGCAACGACTTACGCGCCACCATCTGCAGTACCTCGTCGATGTCCGTCCCGGAAAGGAGCTCGGTGCCGATGTCCCGCGTTGCCTCCATCCACGCCTGACGCACCCGCGAATCCTCGTACAGTCTCGAGTTGTCGATGGCAATGCCGGCGGCGGACGCCAACGCCTTGGTGACGACTTCGTCGTCCTCGGTGAACTGCTTGCCGCCCTTCTTCTCGGTGAGATAGAGATTGCCGAAGATCTCGTCGCGAACCCGAATCGGGACTCCGAGAAAGGTTTTCATCGGGGGATGGTTGGGCGGGAACCCCACCGATTCCGGGTGCGATGTCAGATCGTCCAGACGCAGCACTTTCGGTTGGTCGATCAACAGTCCGAGTACCCCGCGGCCGGTGGGGAGCGGGCCGATGGCCACCCGGGTGTCCTCGTCCATGCCGTAGTTGATGAACGCACTCAATCCGTGGCCTTCTCCGCGCACGCCGAGCGCACCGTACTGGGCGTCGACGAGCTTGACGGCCGATTCCACGATCGAACGCAGCGTCACCTCCAGATCGAGTCCCGAAGTGATGACGAGCATCGCGTCGAGCAGACCGTCGGCTTGAATCCTCGCATCGGCGATGCGACCGATACGATCCTGCACCTCGGCAAGCAGCTCCCCGAGCCGGAGTTGCGGTAGCGAAGACCGGGTCTCCCCGTGCTGGTCATCCATCCCGGGACCCCGGTTTCCGATGAGCAGGCGGATCGCCGTCGGCGAGCTTCGACGCATACACCGCAGCTTGGGTGCGGCGTTCCATCCCGAGCTTGGCGAGCAGCCGAGACACGTAGTTCTTCACCGTCTTCTCCGCCAAGAACATCCTGGCCGCGATCTGTCTGTTGGTCAGGCCCTCTCCCAGCAGATCCAGCAGGGTGCGCTCCTGGGGCGTGAGGTGATCGATAGGGCCCGATGACGCCGTCCCGGCTCGCAATTTGTCCATCAACGCCGCGGCTGCACGGTTGTCGAGCAGCGACCGGCCGGAACCGACGTCCTTGATCGCTCGGGTCAGTTCCATGCCGGTGATGTCCTTGACGACATAGCCGCTTGCGCCCGCGAGTATCGCGTCGAGCATGGCCTGGTCCTCGGTGAACGAGGTCAGCATCATGGTCTTGAGGTTCGGCAGTCGATCGAGAAGCTCACGGCACAGTTCGATGCCGTTGCCGTCGGGTAGCCGCACGTCGAGCACCGCGACGTCGGGCTGCAGGGCCGGAATTCGGGCCAGCGCCTGCGCGCAACTGCCTGCCTCGCCGATGACCTCGAGATCGGGATCGGAGTCGATGAGGTCGATCAGACCGCGGCGCACGATTTCGTGATCGTCCACCAAGAACACCGTGACCACGTCGACACCCCTCTACCTACGTCCATGTCGGACGCCTCGACCTGTGAGCCTACGGGGGACCGGCGGCGGTGGTCCGACCTTTCGTCACCGAAACAGAGGACCAAAGTCCTCGGTCCAGGTGTTGTTGTCCTGCCGCGCCAGAGTCTGTGCGGGGCGTCTGATGGATGTTCGACACCACGACCGAGGAGGAAATCGATGGGTCCACTTCCGACCATCGTCGGGGTCGACGGTTCGGCGGCGGCTCTGGACGCGGTGCGCTGGGCCGCTCTCGACGCACGCCTGCACCTGTCCGATCTCCTTGTCGTCTCGGCGATGTCGCTGCCCAAGGTCTTGACCGGGTTGGGCGTCCTTCCCGATACCGTGGTGCACCAGGCCAGATCGGAAACCGACCGAATTCTCGACGAGGCCCGGGAGACTGCGACTCGTGGGACGGCAACGGTCACCGTCGATACCGTCTCGTCCGAGGCCTCTGCGGTGTCCACATTGCTCGAACTGTCCGAGACGGCCCGCATGATGGTCATTGCCACGCGGGGGCTCGGTGGCACCGAGCAGCGGTCACTCGGCTCGATCGGGTTCGCCGTCACCACTCATGCTCGCTGCCCGGTCACCGTGGTGCGTGGCTGGACCGACGGCGGTCTCGACCACGCGATCCAACCGGTGGTCGTGGGCGTGGACGGCACCAAGGCGAGCGCTGCCGCAATGACGTCGGCGTTCGAGGAGGCGGATGTTCGATCGGCACCACTGACTGCGGTGCACTCCTGGTCGGACACGGATCTGTCGATCGGCTTCCCGATTCGAGGAATGGAGTGGCCGGACAACCGACGCCCGGCTGCAGATCACGTGGCGCGGCTGCTCGAGCCGCACACTCGACTCCATCCGACGGTGTCGGTGCGGTTCGTGGTGGTCAAGGACAAACCGGTGCAGGCACTTCTCGATCACGCCCAAGGTGCTCAGCTGGTGGTGATCGGTAGTCACGGACGCGGCGGCTACGCGGAGATGATGCTCGGCTCGACCAGCCGGTCGGTGCTGACGCGAGCGCACTGCCCGGTCACCGTCGTGCCGTCGCCCGGTCGCCTCGCCGCTGTCACCCACCGGCCCAGCATGTGACTGTCCCCGACCGGACAATGCCGTTCGTCGACCTACGAGGGTCCTAATGCCCTACGACGGCCGAGCCGAGCCGAGCACGCTGTGTCCATGAGCCGACCGGACACCGCCGCCTACGCGATCGAAGTACGCCGCACTGAGCAACAGCTACGGCGGGAAGCTCGTCATCGACGACCTGTCGTTCGTCGTCGAACCCGGCACCGTCACAGGCTTTCTCGGCCCCAACGGATCGGGTAAGTCCACCACGATGCGATTGATCGTCGGATTGGATCGCCCCAGCGCGGGCACCGCACTGATCGGGGGCGTCGAGTACGCGCAGTTGTACCGCCCACTATTCACGGTCGGCACCTTGCTGGATTCCGAGGCCGTCCACCCGGGCCGGACCGCATACGACCACTTGTTGTATCTGGCTCAGACTCAACGTATCCCGGTCACACGCATCATCGACGTACTGGAGCTGGTCGGTCTACGCGACGTCAGTGGCGGCGCGCATTCTGCACCTGAATCGCTGCATTCATCACTGCTCGATTCCTTGTGAGCACACGCGCTGGTCCAGCGCGTGTCTGCCCTCGAGCAACCCTACGGCGAATCGAGCCCATGGGGAACACTCGTCGAGATCGGAGAGCCCCTCAGAACTCGAAAACCTGACGAGCGGTGACGCGTCCGGCCATCAGGTCGTCGAAGCAGTCGTTGACCTCGTCGAGTTTGCGCGACACCGCCGATACCGTCGTTCGTCCGGCCTCGTGCAGTGCGAACACTTCACGCAGATCTGTCCTGGTGCCGACGATCGAGCCGAGTACCGAGATTCCGCCGACCACCGTCTCGAAGATCGGGATCGGGAACACGCCGTGCGCCGGCATCGACACGCACACCAGACGTCCTCCGCGGCGTAGCGACCGGAAGGCCTGATCGAACACACTCGGGATGACGGCCAGGACGATCGCGACATCGGCTCCACCGAGCGCCTGAATTGCCTCCACCGGATCGGTCGTCGCCGAGTTGACGGTGTGGTCTGCGCCGAGTTCTTGTGCGAGGTAGAGTTTTTCGTCCTCGATATCGACCGCGGTGACGAAGCCGCCGGCGATCTTGGCGTACTGCACCGCCATGTGACCGAGCCCGCCGACACCGAAGATGGCCACGCGCTGCGCCGGGGTGACGCCACCGACCTTGACAGCCTTGTACGTGGTCACGCCGGCACAGGTCAGTGGGGCAGCGTCGAACGAGGAGATCCCGTCGGGAACACGAACGACATACTTCGCATGGGCGACAGCGTATTCGGCGTACGCACCGTCGATCGAGTAGCCGCTGTTCTGTTGTGTCTCGCACAGCGTCTCCCAACCCGAGACACAGTGGTCGCACTCGCCGCACGCCGAACCGAGCCACGCGATGGCGACTCGCTCACCGATTCTGTCCTTCGACACCTGCGACCCGACCGCCTCGATCACTCCGATGCCCTCGTGCCCGGGGACGAAGGGCAAGGTGGGCTTGGCCGGCCAATCCCCCTGCGCAGCATGGATATCGGTGTGACACACACCGCACGTCTCCATCTTCACCAGCACCTGTTCGGGCGCGGGCTGCGGTATCGGGATGTCCTTGACTATTAGGGGCCTGCCGAACTCGGTGACAACAGCTGCTTTCATCGTGAACTTCCTCCAACATCGGAAACCGGTGCCGTTCTCGACCGTCGAGCAATGCACACCGTCGATGATCGGCGCTGCGGCGGTCGGCACGTAGGGCCGGAAGTCATCGACCGGTCGGGACGTCTCCCGAGGTGCGCGTGGGGAGGCAAAAGGCACAGCAGTCATGGACTTTCGTCCCTGGCGACTCTGGCGATCAGGGGCCACACTAGGCACCATGGACACTTCTGCACCCTCCGATTCGAAGACTTGCGAACGATGAACCTGTGGAGAAGACATCCGGGCGTTCGAACCGGTGATGCACTGACCACGGGTGAGCGTGCGGCGGATTACGTCCGAAACGGAATGGGCTCCTGGCCGTTCGTATTCCTGTTCCTGGGCGTGATGGCGCTGTGGGCCGCGTACAACCAGAACGACGGGTTCGATCCGTACCCTTTCATCCTGCTCAACCTGTTCCTGTCGATGATCGCAGGACTGCAGGGCGCCATTCTGCTGATCTCGGCCAAGCGCGCGGACTCGGTGAGCAGTGAGGTTGCCGTACATACACTTTCGAATACTGCACTGCTGCAGGACATGATCGAAGCGAATACCGTCTTGACCGAATCGGTGGCACAATTGGCGGCAGAGATTCACGAGCACGTCTGCCCGTCCGCTCGGCGTGTCGGTGCAGGCACGTTCACGAAGGTCACGAGCCCGGTGTCCCAGCCGTGAGACAGGCAAGGATCTCTCGGGCCCAGTTGCACACACGAACCCAGTCTCGGCAACCGCGCCGGAGTTGTCGAAGATCTGACGTTCGCCCACCGAGAGCCGTTCCGCGTCGAGCCGACCGGGAAATGTTCGATGCGAGGATGCATCCAACATCGATACCGCGCGTGCGGCGTCGGCGGTGTCGTTGACCGGTCGGTCGCTCGAATGCAATGGCCCGCAGGAGAACAGCCACACGGGTGGGTGCGCAGACCCGGAGACCCGCTCGACGAGCCGCTTGGCGGTGGGGACCCACCGATCGGAATAGACGGCACTTCCGATGACCAGGGGCGTCGTAGCCACTGATATCGACGACGGAATCCGGAGCGCAGACGTCGACCTCGGCTCCCCCGTGCCGGAACACACGGGCCATCTCCTGCCCGAGCGAGTTCGTCGCTCCGTGCCGTCCGGCGGTCGAGACCAGGATTCTCATGCGATGCGACGTGCGAGGCGGTTCGTGTACGCCGTGATCCGCCACCCTCGGAGGGCGACGAGAACTCCCAGTACGCCGAACATGCCCTGCAGCCAACTCGTTTCGCCGATCACAAGCGGTTGGACCACTATCCAGGCAGCGAGCAGTACGCCCGCCGTGTGGGCGATGGGGCCGGTCTTGCCGCCACCCGCCAGAGCCGACGCCGCCGCCAGTCCCATCGGCACTCCGACGACCAGAACCAACGCGAGGCCGGCGAGCGCCGTATTCGACAGCGGCAGGCGTGCGTGCGCCTCGGTGCCCAGATCGATGGCACCCGAGGCCAACCCGATCGCGCCACCGAAGGCGTTGATGGAAATTCCGGCGCACACTGCGCCCAGCCACGGCCATCGTCGGTCCCTCGTGGTGAGTGCTCGTGTTGTCGACATCATGAGCTCAGCGTGGCTGCCAAACAATCCGGGAGCTAGGGCACAAGGTCCGCCGCCACGAGGACTTCTCTCCACTTCGTGACTGAACCGTCCACCGCCCTCGCCGTATCGGGACCTTGTGCCCTTACTTACGAGTGCACGGCGTCGGAGACTCGTAATCGACGCCGAACACACGGCGGTGAGGGGTAGGTGACCGCATGCTCGCAGAACTCGCGCACCGGTGGTGGCGCCGAACTCCTTGGTGTTCCAATCCGCTGATGCGACTGCCCGACAGGATCGAACGAACGGCGTACGTCGTCGGTGTCGCGGTCCTTCTGTTGCTGATACCCGTCGCCGCGACGATCGGTTCGGTGACCTACAGCGACCTGTCGACGCGGTCGCGTCAGCAACGGGCACAATACGTTCAGGTCGACGCCCGAGTGATCGACACCGTGCAGTCCACGAGTACCGGCAGCGACAGCACCACGCTCGCCACCGGTGTCGCAACGGTGCAATGGAGTGCACCGGACGGGTCGATTCGCTCGGAATCGACCGAGGTTCCCTCGGACGTCCACATCGGTGAGACCACTCCGATTTGGTGCGACGCGAACGGAACCCTCGCGCGTGCGCCCGTCAGCGAAGTCGGTGCCGTCGTCAACGGGGCCTCTACAGCCGTGTTCGTGTGGGTTCTCGGCGCGGTCGTGGTCGGATTCCTGGTCTATCTCACCACCGTGGCCGGTGATCGAGTTCGCATGCGGCGTTGGGACAGCGACTGGAAAGACTTCCTGCAGGCGCGAAACCACCCCTCGCGGTAGAGCCGTCGAGCATCCACCGTTCGAGGAGACGATGACATGAGCGATCTCGACACCGAATATCGGTCCGCCCGCATCGACTACGACCGCAAACTCATGCGCAGCCCTCTGGCGGCGCAGCTGCGTGTTGTCGAGCAGCTGATGAGACTGATGATGGCCGAGCAAGGCGTGCTGCACCCTCGTGATCTCGTTGCGTCGGCGCTGCCGCCGAACATGCACCCGACGCTGAACTCTGCCTGACGTCGGCGGGGTCGTATGACCTTCGAGACGCTCGCCCTGTGTGCCGCGGTGGGTTTGTTCGGCCCACTTCTGGCGCTTCCGCGTGGGCTTCGGATACCGGTTGTCATCGGAGAACTCGTCGCTGGAATTGTCATCGGTCACACAGGCTTCGGCGTCATCGATCCGAGTGAGCAGACACTGAGCTTTCTGGCGCAGGTCGGGTTCGCGCTCGTGATGTTCGTGGCGGGCAGTCAGGTACCGATTCGCGATCCTCGACTGCGGGTCGGCCTCCGGGTGGGCGCTGCGCGGGCTGTGGCCATCGGGCTGCTGGCTACCGCACTCGGCTGGGCCGTCTCCACTGCGTTCGATCCACCGCACCCCGGTCTCTACGCGGTGTTGATGGCATCGTCCTCGGCCGCGGTCATCATGCCGATAGTCGAATCCAGCAAGACGGCCACATCCGGCGACACTTCGACCTCACCGGACTGCGCCGTCGAATCCACCATGTATCTGCCCAGCGTAAGTTCGCTCTCGAATTGCGACTCAACCTGGTTCTGCTGTTCGGCCTCGCGGCCCTCGCGGTCCACACTCATGCGTCGGTGATGCTGGCCGGCTTCGGCTTCGGACTGGCCATCGCTGCGATCGGAGAACCGCGACGTCTGGCGAAACAGCTGTTCGCCATCACCGAAGGTTTCCTGGGTCCGCTGTACTTCGTCTGGCTCGGCGCGTCACTCGACCTGCGTGCACTGGGTGGCCACCCGAGCATGATCGTGCTGGGGCTCGTGTTGGGTCTGGGTGCAATCGCGGTGCACGGTGCGATGCGCGCGACAGGCCAGCCCGTCGGGCTTGGGATACTCGCGGCCGCCCAACTGGGCGTTCCGGTTTCGGCCGTGACTCTCGGGGAGCAGAGCAGCGTTCTGGCACCCGGTGAAGGCCCCGCCATCGTGCTCGGCGCACTGGTGACCATCGCGGCGGCGGCCGTCATATCTCGGTCTGCTGCTCGTCGTCCTGCCTGAGCGGTGGGCCAGAACTGCTGGGCCCAACGGCGGGTGTTCGGCGCCGCAAGGCATTTGGTTGTTTCGAGTCTCCAGGGATGGGGAATAAGCGTTGTGGAACGATCGGCACGACGCGAAACGGATCACGACGATGACGGATGACCAGGTCTGGCGCCTCAAGGGTGCGTGCATCGAAGACATGGATGCATACGACTCGCAACAACTTCCTCGGCACGGACGCAAACGCGCAGAGAAGGCATGGCGGCTTTGCGCCGACTGCCCGGTGTTGCGGAACTGCGCCGAGCAAACGGCTCGCGATATCGAGTCGGGTCGAATTCCGGTCGGCGTGGTCGTCGCCGGCGCGGCGTATCACGACAATGCCAGCAACGGTCGGCGAACGGATGCCTACCGCACCCTCGAACTTCTGATCGGGAGACCTCTGGCCAACCCGGCTGCCTGATAACGGGGCGGTTACGGAACGCTACGCCACCGGTAACGGCTACGGCACGGTCTGTCGCTTTCACCGCGTGTCTTTCTGTCTCTGACCTGCATGGACGTCAGGTGCGCAACAATGACTGCATGAGCACAGCGCACGTGACGAGGATCGAGGGCCCGCTCGATCTCCAGGACGCGTTGGCGCGTCGCGCGCCTATCGAACAGGCAAAGGGAATCCTGATGGCGGTGCACCGCATCACTGCCGACGAGGCGTTCGCTTTGTTGGTCGAAAGGTCGCAACGTGCCAATCGCAAAGTGCACGACATCGCTCTGGATTTCGTGCACGAGATGTCCGAGTTGCCCTGACCGACAAGTCGACCCCGCACGCTGTGTTTTCAACGTACGGGGTCTGAGCAATGTGGCAGTCCGGACTACTTCATCACCTGTTGTGCCGTATGCCCTGCCGTGGCTGCCCGAAACATCCAGTACGCACACCGCCGACTCGACGGTTCAGAAGCGCGCGAGAATTGCACGGGCGCAACGGACTACGGTGGCGCGGTCGTACGACATCACATAGTCGAATTCACGATCCGCATCGGCTTCGCCCCGGTGTAGGTCGATGGCAGCGAGCACTCCGCAGAAATGCGGGCCGAGAACTACCACGTTCCACTCCTCGACGAGTGAGTCCGTCGGGTCGAGCGGGGCGTGCACGATGCCGCCCTCTTGCACGTAGCCCATCCCCACGCCGTAGACGCCGGCATACGAGATCTGCTCCGCCATCGACACCCACCGCGCACGGCTGGTCGGCGTGAAATGCTCGGCCCGCTGAAAGGTGCCGAGTACCAATGTTTCCGGGCCCGATGCCGATGCCTGCATCTCCAGGGACGTGCTCATGGCCACCAACAGACGCTTGGTGCTCCGCGTCGCGACCTTGCCTGCGGCGGCAATTGCGTACGGCGACTCCAGCGCGGTGGCGGGGGTGCTCCAGGTGGGGAACGGCGGCATGATCTCCGCGGCGTCGGCCGGCAACTCTTCCGTCGTCTGAGCAGCCGGGTACAGCTCGCCCACTCCGTAGGTGGCACCGAGACCGAGTGCCCGGCTGCGGTGCACGGCGGTGTCGACTCCGCTGGCCACGACCACGGCCCCGGTTCGCTCCACCTGAGCCGACACCGCGTGCGCCGTACGGGCGGTGGCCAGATCGGGCCTGGTGGAGACCATGGAGGAAGACAGAATGATGACATCGGGTTCGATGAGCGGCAGCAGCGTCAGGGACTGCGGTCGGCGACCGACGTCGTCGACGGCAACCACCTTTCCGTCGCGACGTGCCTTGTCGATCGCGGCCAGAGTGCGCGCCGGGCTGTCCACGAGTGCCGCCTCGGTGACGACGACGATGTCGCGACGCAACTGTTCTTCGGTGGCTTCGTCGAGTGCTGCGAGCGAGTCGACATCCATCGAGACCAGCATCGGTAGCCGAACGGCGCTTTCGAGCCGGGCCACTCCCCACGCGAGAACATCGAGTTCACGCTTGGCGTCCATGGCGCGAGCGGCGCGCTTGAGTGCATCGGCAGAGGCGAGTGGACCGTCCTTCGGGCCGCGCAGTTGTACTTCGATTGCCGCGAGCGCACCGTTGTCCAGTCGACAGACCGGGGCGAAATACGGCTGCACCGTCAACTCTCCCGTGTCCGTGTCGACTGTTGAACCTGCTTCGGCCAGCGCGAACGTCACACCACAGTTTGACATGAAAAAACCACCCCCGTCACGCAGGGGTTGCTATCTGTTTCAAACCTCTTCGGGTCGTCTTTTCTCGCTGACGCCAGCCTGAACGACTCAGGTGTCACCGAAGCACTACGGCGCGTCTCGTTTCGGTAACGAACGATAACGGTTCGATAACGCCACAGACGGGTGTTCGACGCGCCCATCATGCCGACTCCCCCAGGAAAAACAGGCCGAAAACCCATGAAGCGCATACCTTCCGAGGTGCCGACCGAAATCAATACCAAGACTTACAACAAACATACCGACCGGATTGTGACTTGTCACTGTCTTGCAAAAGAACATATCCGACATCCATTTCGTCGTCCTAATGTTCGTTTCGGCTGCCGGAGCACCGGAGCCACCGGATGCCCGTCTGGGAGCCGGAAGCTGCTCGGACTTGGAGGATCGATGACGCTCAACCTGCCGTCCCGTACCCGAACGTTCACCACTGTCGCTGCTGCAGTCGCGATTGCCGGGGCCACCCTCGGTGCCGGAAGTGCCGCTGCCGCCACCATCTCACCGGCGAATACCGCCTTCACCGCACCCGGCACGATCGTCGTCACCACACCGGCCTCGTTCGGGGTACCCGTCAGCTGCTCGATCACCCTGTCCGGATCCACCAGCGCGGACGGCTCGTCGGCGTCGATCACCGACGCGAAGATCAGCGGATCGAACCGCCTCTGCGGCCTGCCGCAGCTGAAGAACCTGCCCTGGACCCTCACTCCCACCAGCTCCACCACCGGTGAGGTCTCGAACGTCGGCTTCTCGCTTCTGGGCTACAACTGCGGGCCCGCAACGCTCGCAGGTTCGTTCGACAACATGACCAACACTCTGACGTCGAGCAACCAGCCGATGTCGGGCAACTGCACGGTGAACAGCCTGTCGGTGCAGCCGAACCCGGCATTCACCTTGTCCTGATCGCCAATTCCTTTCCAGCACAACAACAATATTCAGGAGAGCACGTGAAGATCCGTAACAAAGCCGTCGTCACCGCGACGGCCTTGGCGTCGAGTGTCGCTCTGGCGACCCTGGTCGCCGGCCCGGCCAACGCTGCCGACACCCTTCCCATCACGTTCCAGGCCGACACCACGACCGTGATCGCCAAGACCGGCCAGCCGGTGGTCTTCCCGACCACCGCTCTGGCCACCGACGTCGACCTCGTCGGCGGAACGGTGACCGGCACTCTTGCCTTGCCGCAGGCGTCGGCCGATCTCAAGCTCGGCCCGGCAACGCTCGCCAACTTCACCATCTCGATCGTCGACGCCACTCCGGTCTCCGGCACCATTGCAGCCGGCGGTCCCGCCGAGGCACCGCAGCTGGAGCTGAATGTCGCGCAGAGCTTCAAGATTCGCATCGACTCCGTCAAGCCCCTCGGCATCGGCGGCACCGGATCGTCCGGGTCGGCGGCACTCGACCTGATTCCCCCGGGTAGCAACTGCGTCACCAGCGAGACCACCGCCAATCTGACCGGTGCCCTCGACGCGATCGATCTGATTCAGAACAACGAGGCCGACACCCATGTGAAGGGCACGTACACGATTCCGCAGTTCCAGAACTGCGGCACGTACACCTCGTTGCTCAACGGTCTCATCGCCGGCCCCAACAACACCCTCGACGTGCACCTGACCAACCCGGTCTTCGACGTCGGAACGCAGCAGGCCATCGCGTCCAAGGTTGCTCTGTAGCATTATATTTCGACTTCGTTGACGGCGTCGACCGGTTCCAGTAGCGGGATCGGTCGACGCCGTCGCTCGTCAGTGCGGCTCGCCGGCCGGCCGCGGCGATCGAGGCTCGCCTTCCGACAGGGCGACGCGGTCGCCGCCGAGCCCCTTGGCCCGGTACATCGCCCGGTCCGCGCGACCCAGCAACTCTTCCACTGCGGTGCCGATCTCCCGCGCGTCGACAACCGCATGCGCGACGCCTATCGAGGCGGTCAGCGGGGACCGATCGGTGGCGTTGCACAGTCGGATTCGTAGTACCTCAGCGCTGGCGACAACCGAGTCACGGTCATCGAGGGCAACAATGGCGAACTCTTCGCCGCCGAGCCGGACGGTGATGGCGGGTGCCGGAAACACGTCGAGGATGCGGGACGCCGCCAGCCGGATCACGGCGTCTCCCTGCAGATGGCCGTATCGGTCGTTGACGGCCTTGAAGTTGTCGATGTCCATCACCACGGCCGTCATTCCGGTTGCCGATCCGGGCCGTAGTCGCAGGTTCCCGATCGCCGCGTCGAATCCCCGCCTGTTCTGCAATCCGGTGAGGGGGTCGTAGAACGCGCCGGTGGCATCGCGTCGCAGCATCATCATGAACGTGTGCACGATCAGCGGTGCCGAGAACATCACCAGTATCAAGATCACCAGGTAGACCGTGGCCAGTAACCGTAGTTCGGGTTCGGACACCAACGCCGAGCCGTACAGCACCGCGGTCGTGACCAAGGCGAAACCGTAGTGGGCAGTGAGCAGCTTGGGACCGTGGAACCCGACGACGTAACTGCCGATGACGGTGAACAGAGCGGCTGTCGGCAGAACCGTCGTGGGAACACCGATGGTGAGCACCACGGCCGCGAGGACGACGTCGGCGTAGAAGACGAAGGCGATCGACATCTGCCAGCTCGGCCAGCCACCGACCCACCAGGCGACCCCGACCGGGACTGTCGTAGCGACGGTGAACCACAGTGCAGCCGTACCCAGACTGCCTTCGGCGAGGCCCGGCACCACCAATCCGATGGCCGCCGCCGCGCCGAACAGCCAACACCAGACGCCGATGAGGATCTTCGTGATCTCGAGCGCCTGCTGCGAGCGCGCGAAGGCAACGTTCCATCCGTAGTCGACTGGAAGTGCCCACCATTCGCGCAGACTGTTCACGTATCTCGAGCGGCTTTCCTCGTGTCCCGACTTGGATGAACCAGTGAACCACAGAAGATACCGCCTGGTACGCGAACGGCAGATGTCTTCGACAGGCGTCAGCCGCGCATGCCGTCCGCCAATTCGAGCACTCGGCCGGCATAAGTGCCGACGAACGCGTCGAGTGCCTGCTGCGACAACTCGGGGCAACCCGCTCGGCGAAAGTAATGTTCGAGATCGACCAGCCGGTCACCCATCCCGACGCGTTGGCGGTCGAGTGCCTCGAGCTCGGCGACCAGTGCTTTGAGCTCCGCTACCTTGCGCAACACGTCGTCCATCGCCGTCACCGTCCACTCGCTCGGGTGTCATATGTAGGAGCGGTGGAGCAAGGCTTCCCTCCTCGCTCCACCGACTCGAACTCTACTCCCGATCGAACAGGTGTGCGAATCATATCGTCACATTCGCCGGTTTGTACCATCCAACTTGTGCACAAACCCGAGAAGTGACCTACAGTCTGTGCCATGCTCCAGAAAAGGGGTCCGAACGGCGTTCGGCCGCCAGGCTCGACCAGCCCAATCCAGTTGGCACTCTTAGCAATACTCATTATCGCGGCGATCGCTCTCGTCGTACTCGCCATCGCCGAGGGCCGCTTCTAGCTGTTCGCCATCGAGCGTGTGCGGCGATGCCCCGCGTTCACTCCTACCGCTTCGCCATTGACGCTCCGCGGGCTGCGCCGGCATTCTCGCCGACGCAGCCCCTTCGGGTCAGGATCCGAGGATTGCGCTCACTGCGGTGCTGCCGCTCTCGGCACTTCCGCTGCCGATGAGCCCGAGGATGACGTCGACGATGATCTTGGCGATGAATGCGTCCATAACTACTCCTGATGTGAAGTACCCCCGACGGGATACAGACGGACCTGCGAGTGCCGTGATCATTCGTGACCGATCACAACGAGTCGGAAGGTAGCAGGCCGACTCGTCCAAACGGCGACGCTGTGACTGCCGCAACAATCCCACTGTTCGATGTACAAATATCTTGATTTGTACACACGGGATACAAATTGCGCGTATTGTCCACAGCACAGTGATCCGCCCTACACGAGGAGTGACGATGACGGCATCGAATGTCGACGATCAGGCACAGGTGCCCGTCGACGAGTGGCACGACCGCAAGCGATACCTCTGGCTCATGGGCTTGATCCCGCCGACGGCGGTGTTTCTGGCAACCGGCCTGGTGTGGGCTTTCAACCAGCTCGGCTGGAACGCCGTGGCACCGGTCTGGTGGTGGATCGGCGCGCTGCTCGTCTACGGGTTGCTCCCGATCCTCGACCGGTTCTTCGGCCCTGACGGCGACAACCCGCCCGACGAGGTGATGAAGGCGCTCGAGGAAGACAAGTACTACCGCTACTGCACGTACGCCTACATTCCGTTCCAGCTCGCCAGCCTGGTGTTCGCCTGCTACCTCTGGTCCGCCGACAACCTCTCGTGGCTCGGCATCGACGGCGGCCTGGGGCTGCTCTCGAAGATCGGCCTGGCCATCAGCATCGGTGTCATGGGCGGCGTGGGCATCAACACCGCGCACGAGCTCGGTCACAAGAAGGACGACCTCGAACGCTGGCTGTCGAAAATCACACTGGCACAGACGTTCTACGGCCACTTCTACATCGAACACAACCGCGGTCACCATGTACGCGTCGCCACTCCCGAGGATCCGGCGAGCTCCAAGTTCGGTGAGAGCTTCTGGGCCTTCCTCCCCCGCAGCGTGTGGGGAAGCCTGCGGTCGTCCTGGGAACTCGAGAAGACTCGCATGGAGCGACTGGGCAAGAGCACGTGGAGTATTCACAACGATGTACTCAACGCGTGGCTGATGTCCGTCGTCCTCTACACGGTCCTTGCCGTTGTGTTCGGCCCGATCGTGTTGCCGTTCTTGGTCGTTCAGGCAATCTACGGCTTTTCGCTGCTCGAAACGGTCAACTACCTCGAGCACTACGGCCTGCAGCGCCAGAAGAAGGACAACGGCCGTTACGAGCGATGCACCCCCGAGCACAGCTGGAACTCCGATCACATCGTGACCAACATCTTCCTGTATCACCTTCAGCGACACAGTGATCACCATGCCAACCCCACCCGGCGCTACCAGACTCTGCGCAGCATGGACGGAGCACCCAACCTGCCGAGCGGTTACGCAAGCATGATCTCGCTGGCCTATTTCCCGCCCGTGTGGCGCAAGGTGATGGATCACCGCGTTCTCGATCACTACGACGGCGACATCACTCGCGTCAACATCCAGCCGTCCAAGCGGGAGAAGATCCTCGCCGCATACGGAGCGAAGTGATGGCTGCCTACGAGTGTCCGGTGTGCGAGTTCGTCTACGACGAGACCGCGGGCGCACCGCGCGAGGGCTTCCCGGCCGGAACTCCGTGGTCCGAGGTACCCGACGAGTGGCCGTGCCCCGACTGCGGCGTCCGAGAGAAAATCGACTTCAGGAGCAAGCAATGAAGCTTTACCGCTGTGTGCAGTGCGGATTCGAGTACGACGAGGAACTGGGCTGGCCCGAGGACGGCATCGAACCGGGCACGCGCTGGGACGACATTCCCGACGACTGGTCGTGCCCCGACTGCGGTGCGGCCAAGGCCGATTTCGAGATGGTCGAGGTCGAGCGCGGGTGACCGCTCGCCAACCCGGCAACGTCGTGATCGTCGGCACCGGGGCCGCCGGATACACCGCCGCCAAAGTGCTTCGCGCCGAGGGGTTCACCGGATCCATCACGATCGTCGGTAGCGAACCGGGGACCACGTACCGCCGACCGACTGTCTCCAAGGAACTGCTGCTGGGTACGAAATCGGTCGATCAGGTTCAGCTCGGTGCAGCCATCGACGGGGTCGATGTACGTACAGGCGTCACGGCTACCGCCGTCACCGATTCCGAGGTGCACCTGGACGAGGGAGCTCCGGTCCCGTACGACGCCCTGCTGCTGGCAACGGGTTCTCGTGCACGGCAACTCGACCTACCGGGTGCCGAGCATGTGTTCACCCTTCGCACCGCAGCCGATGTCGCCCCGCTGCAGGCCGAGATCGTCCGAACGAGATCACTGTTGGTGATCGGCGGCGGCCTGATCGGGTGCGAGGCGGCGGCAGCGGCACGATCGCTCGGTGCCGAGGTCACGGTGTTGGAGGCGGCATCGGCTCCGCTGAATCGGATCGCACCGGCCGCGATCTCGCAGATGTACCGAGACCTGCATGCCGACAACGGCGTCACGATGCACACCGACGTCGCCGTGACCGGCCTGGAGAAGCTGGCCGACGGCACCGTTCTCGCAACCTCCGAGGACGGTCGTTCATGGTCCGCCGGCACCGTGCTGATGTCCGTCGGCTCGGTCGCGAACACCGAGCTCGGGGCGGACCTGGGCCTCGAGACCGCGTCGGGAATCTTGGTGGACGCCGGCATGCGTACGTCGAGACCGAACGTCTACGCCGCGGGCGACGTCGCCGAAGTTCCCAACTCGGTACTCGGCGGGACGTATCGGAGTGAGCACTGGAACGGAGCCGTCGATCAGGCGACCCGGGCGGCGCGATCCATCCTCGGTCTCGATGTGGGTGCTCTCGATGTTCCGTGGGGATGGTCCATGCAGCACGGCGTCAACCTGCAATTCGCGGGGTGGACCGATGCACACGACGAGTATTTCGTGGTGCGCGGCTCCATCGAAAGCCGTCGGTTCACGGCCTGCGCGGTGCGCGGCGACAGGCTCGTCGGGGCAATCGGGGTAGGTCATCCCAAGGACATCCGGCAGGTCCGCACCCTCATCGCGAGCGCAGACCCCGTCGATCGGAACAGTCTCGAAGAAGGTTGGCTGGACAGGCCACATGCGGTCGTTCGATAGAGTCGTGTTCATGCCCGCCGCCGAACAGACGTCGACTCCCGGTCGATACCGTGAAGCCGCGTCCACTCTGGCGCGCGATGTGGCGCTCGATGCGCTGCGCGAGTTGTTGCACGAGCGCAACTGGCGCAACGTCACGATGAGCCACATCGCCAAGGCCGCGGGGTTGAGCAGGCAGAGTCTGTACAACGAGTTCGGTTCGCGACGCGGCGTCGCACAGGGGTATGCCATCAGATTGACGGACGCATTCGTCGCGATGTGCGAGACCGCGCTGTACCAACACGAGAACGATGCGTCCGCCGCTCTGAGACAAGGCTTTTCGTCGTTCTTCGAGCTGAGCGGTCTGGATCCACTCGTCCGGTCCCTGCATAGCGGCGACGCACCGGAGGATCTTCTGCGCCTGATCACCACCGACAGTGAGGTGCTGATCGACCGTGCGGGCGAGCGTCTGGCGGAGACATTTCAGCGTGGATGGGTGGGCGCAAGTCCACGACAGGCCGACGTCATCAGCAAGTCCATCGTGCGCCTGGCCCTGAGCTACATCCCCGAGCCGCCCGACGATGTCGCCTCTGCCGCAGACGATCTCGCCCTGCTGCTGACGCCGTTCATCGACTCCATCGCCGGTGGTGCTCCAGCCGAGTCCTGACCCGTCAGGATTTGTCGGCAGGAACGAGCACGATGTCGAAATCGGCCCGCGCCCATGTCGTGTCGCCCACGTCTCGACCGTCCGGTGTCGGGGTGCCCGCCGGCTGCTCCACGAAGTCCTTGATCAACGAATCCTTGACCCCGAACACCGTGTCGCTGTCCAGCAGTTCGTCACCCCGAACGAAGATGTGCGTCACCAACGTTCGCATCCCCGGTGACGTGACCATGAAGTGCAGGTGCGATGCCCGCATCGGCGAGCGGCCGGTTGCCGCGAGCATTCGCCCGACAGGACCGTCGTGCGGAATGGGGTACGGAGTCGGTGTCAGCGCCCAGAATCGATAGCGCCCGTCGTCGTCGCTGTAGAGATGAGCTCGACCGCCGACGCGGGCGTCGTCGTACTGAACGTCGTAGAACCCGTCCTCGTCGGCCTCCCACACCTCGAGCCGGGCACCGGGAATCGGGTTACCGTCGGTGTCCCGTACGGTTCCTTCTACCCAGCACGGTTGTCCTGCAGCACCTCCCGACGCATCGCCACCATTTCCGATGCGCGGTGCGTCGTCGACGAAGAATGGGCCGAACACCGTTGCTTCGGTCGCACCCACGTGGGCAGGATTGTTGACGTTGATGGTCTGCATCGACGCACCGAGTACGTCGGACAGCAGAATGAACTCCTGACGACGATCGTCGGTGATGTGCCCCACCTCGGTCAGGAACGAAACAGCGGTGTTCCACTCGCCTTCGGTCAAGCGCACGTCCCGAATGAATCCGTGCAGATGCCGCACCAGCGACGTCATCACCTGTTTCAGTCGCGGATCGGTGCACTCACCGAACGAGCCGATGACGGTGTCCACCAGTCGTTCTTCGACGGCGGTTTGGGCTTCGGAGACGGTCTCGTCGGTCATACTCTCGCTCACTGTTCGCTCTCGTTCGGCCGCTCGCCGGCCCACGCTGCTCGAAGAATTGTGGTGACGGCCTCGCGGGTGACGGGACGGGGGTTTCCGTACGATCGGCTCGTCGCTTCCTCGGCGATCCGGTCGATGTCGCTCTCCTGCATGCCCAGTTCGGCCAGGGATCGGGGCGCGCCGAGGGTCCGGCACAGGTCCCACAGTCGTCGGGCCGGGTCTGCTGTGCCCGGTAGCGCCCGGGTCAGAGCTGCCACCGCTTCCGGCGCGTGCGACTGGTTGAAGGCCAACACGTGCGGAAGCACCACGGTATGGGTCGGGGCGTGCGGCAGATTCAGCGTTCCCCCCAGTGCATGACACAGCTTGTGATGCAACGACATCGTCGTGCTGCCGAGCGTCGCGCCGCACAGCCATGCGCCGTAGAGGGCGTCGCTGCGCCCCTGTGGGTCGGACGGATCGGCGACGATCACCGGGAGCGCGGATGCGAGTGCTCGTACCCCGTCCTCGGCCATCAGTGCGATGATCGGGCTGATGTCGGGTGCGTACAGCGCTTCCACCGCATGGGCGACGGCGTTGATGCCGCTGGTCACCGACAACCCCACCGGAAGACCTGCCGTCAGGTCGGGGTCGTAGAGGACGCTGCGCGGCAATACCGCTGTGTCGCGGCCGGTTTCCTTGCGTCCCTCGGTCGTCATGCCCCACACCGGTGTCATCTCCGACCCGGCGTAGGTGGTGGGCACGGCCACGATGGGCACACGGTGTTCGAGTGCTATGGCCTTACCGAGCCCGATTGCCGATCCGCCGCCGACGGTCACGCAGCCGTCGGCCCCCAGTGAGACGGCCTCCGCGTTGGCTCGGGCGGCCAGGTCGGCCGGGACGTGCATCACGGCGTCCGAACGTATTCCTACACAACGATCGCCGAGGATGGATGCCACCCGGTCTGCGACGCTCTGCTGGCTCGGAGAGCACAGCACCAACACCCGGCGGAGTCCGAGGTGATCGAGTTCGTCGGCCACGCGCTCCAGAGAACCGGAGCCGAATCGCACTCGCATCGGGTTGGCCTCGTAGGCGAAGTCGCCGATCATCGCGACAGCACCGAGGTCAGAGCCTTCCGAAGTGCACCTTCGGGGTCGTCGACGAGTTCTTCTGCACGCCAACAGATGTGCTTGTCGGGACGCACGAGCAGCGCGCCGCTCTCGGACACCTCGCGAAGCCGAGCCCAGTCGAAGTACAGATCGGTCACCTCGCGTCCCGGTCCGATGACGACGGTCTCGAGCGGCACACCGAGTTCCTGGGTGATCGCGGCCGCGGCCGCCTCCCAAGCCGATCCGGCAACTCCGGTGATGAGCGTGAAGCGCTCGTAAGGCGCAAGGTCGAGCATTGCGCGCTTGTTCAGATGATCGCCCACCCAGGCGTGGGGAAGGTGAGATCCGGGCAGGGTGGACACCTGGTAGTACAGGTCGCGGTCTCGTGCAGGTTCGGGCAGCGCCCCCTCCGATACGATGGCCGACGACGTGTAGAACTGCCCCAATTCCACTCCGTGCGAATTGAATTCGTAGTTCTTGGTCTCCATCGCAGCGGCGAGTGCCGTTCGCTTGGCAGCGCCGGCAGGCGTGTTCGCCTTGCGCTCTTCGATCCGTTCGATCATCTCGGCCTCGGTCTTCGCGTCGGTGACGCCCAGCGCGTCGAACAGGCCTGCGAATTCACGACTGGAACGATTGGCCCGCTCGACGATCCGCTTCGCCACCGGGGCTCGCTCGGCACTGTAGGTATCGAGCAAGGATTCACCGGCACGGCCCTTCAGTACCGCGGCGAGCTTCCACGCCAAGTTGTAGGAATCCTGGATCGAGGTGTTGGACCCCAGACCGTTGCTCGGCGGATGTCGGTGGATCGCGTCACCGGCACAGAACACCCGCCCCTTCTGCAGATGTGTGGCGTGGGCTTCGTTGTTGCCCCACAACGAGGTTCCCGTGATCTCGACGTCCAGCTCCGGCATGCCCAGCAGGTTCCGGACGATCGCTATGGCGGCGTCCTCGTCCACCACCGGCGGCGGCACCGAGATGTCGAATCCCCAGACAACGAGCCACTCGTTCCAGGGCCGAACCATCCGCACCAGGCCGGCACCGATGCCGCCCACATTCGATCCGGGCTGAATCACCCAGTACAGCACCGACGGTCGATGCCCCACGTACTCGGCGATGTCGGCCTTGAACGTGATGTTCATCGACCCGGCGATGTCCATCGCGCCCTCGAACGGCAGGTCGATGTCGGCTGCGACCTTCGACCGAGCTCCGTCCGCGCCGATGAGGTACTTGGCTCGGATCGTGTACCGATTGCCGGTCAGCCGATCCATCACGGACACACTCACTCCCGAGTCGTCCTGCACATGGGAAAGGTATTCGGTCGAGAACTGGGTCTGCGTTCCTCGCATCGTCGCGTTCTTCACCAGGATCGGCTCGAGGTAGGTCTGCGGGATGTCGACGGTCAGGCACGGAGATGCGAGCTGGTAGTCCGCCTCGCGGTCGGCACCCGTTCCCCACGTGCGGATTCGGCCGATCTCCTCGCCCGCGATGGACGTGCAGAACACCGTGTCGCCGACGAGTTCGTGCGGGGTCGCGTCGGCGAGCACCTGCTCGGCGATTCCCACGTCCCGGAAGATCTCCATCGTCCGTTGGTTCGTGATGTGCGCGCGTGGCGTGTTGGCCGTCCAGCGGTACTTGGTGATCATGATGTTGGGGATGCCGAGAGTGGACAGCAGCAGGGCCGCGGACCCGCCCGCCGGACCCGATCCGACGATGAGCACGTCGGTCTCCACCACCGAGGAATCGGGCAGTGCAGTCGCCTTCTGACCGTCGTCGAATACCGGCATCGGATCACCCTTCGTCGTGCCCGACTCTGGTCTCGGGCCCTACGACCGAGTGTCCTGCATCACGTATCGGGATTACCCGAATGCCGGCGAGGTCGGCGCAAATGAACAGACATGGCCGATTTTTTCGGGTGTCACCCGGCTGCCCTGGTGATCACGGCGTCGCGTCGGGCATCGGATGCGCGACGGCCGAATCTCGCGACGAACGACCGCGAAAAGTAAGTGGCCGACGTGAATCCGCACGAAAGAGCGATATCGGCGACCGTCATCGATGCGTCGAACTTGCCGGTGAGCTGCGCATGGGCCCGCTCGAGCCGACGTTCGAGGATGTACTTGGGCACGCTGGTGCCGTCGTCGGCGAACACCCGGGACAGGTGCCGGGCACTGATTCCGACCGCACGTGCCACCTGCGCGGCGGACAGCGACGCGTCGGACAGTCGCTGTTCGATGAACGATCGCGCCGCCGCTCGATGGGCCGAGTTCAGGTCTGCGCGAGCACCGGTGGTCAGCACCGAGACGAGTTCGAGGATCGCGCGCTCGTCCGGCGGTGTCGGGTCGCGTCGACTGGTGGCCCGCCCTACCTGTCGAGCGAGTGCTGCGGCGTGCACGTTTCCGTTCGGCGAGAAGTCGAGCACCGTGGGTTCCGAGGGCACCGCCGCTCCCGTTACGTCCGCGAACACCGACCGCGGCAGCTTCAGCACCAGCTCCTCGAGCCCGTGCGAGAAGCCGCGCATGAACGCTCGGTCTGCGTCGAACACCAGCCCTTGCCCCGGGCCGACGGAGCGAATGCCGTCCGCGGAGTAGAAGAACGCATCGCCGACGAGGCTGAAGTACATCATCACGGAATCCGACGGCTGCTGTCTGATCAGTTCGGCGTCGCGCTCGACCACGTGCGAAGTTCCGATGACCCGAGCCAGGTCGACCGAATCGAGTCGAAGATTGGTACCCGTCGCCTCGAGTTGCTCGACCTCCAGCATGCGGCACCGCAGCCCGATGAGTAGGTCCGCGTTGTGTCCCTCCCAGCGCTCGATCCGCTCCTCGAGCGGGAGATCGAGGGTGGAGAACTCGACGGGAACGGGCATGGGCTCGATTGTCCTCCGCGTACGCCGGTTGCGTCGGCGATTTGCGGTCGAGGGTGGTGCGCTCAGTGTCCACAATTCGACCGCTGAGGCGGAATCCCGTGGTTGGAGTCGAATAGTGGGCGGTGAGCTCAGTCGACATCGATACGACTGCGCGGCGGACCAGCAGGAGCGCTTCTCCCTCCCTCCCGCAGGGCGACCACGGTCCATCCCGCGCCGACCAATGACAAGGCCAATACAGCTCCAATTGCGATCATGCGACAACAATGGACTGGCTTTACCGTGAATAGTTCAGTCCAGTGTGCGACAGTGGACTGCATGGACTCGTTCGACGCCACCGCGATCTCGGCCCCGGAGTTGGCAGCACGTATCGGCCCGTCGACGCTGCGCAACAGATCCGGTGGTCCGCTCTACCTCGAGATCGCCGACGAGTTGCGGCGGCTGATCGAGAACGGCGAGGTGTCGGCTCAGACGCGGCTACCCGCCGAGCGGGCACTCTCGATCAGTCTGGACGTCAGTCGGGTCACGGTGGCGTCGGCCTATCGCCACCTTCGTGAAGGTGGCTGGATCAGCGCCCAACGGGGCTCGGGCACATACGTTTCCCCGACGGGTTCGATGCCGGCGTGGAGTTCCCTCGCCGGCGACCGCGACACTGCGACACTGGAATTCGTCAACGCGTCACCGTCGGCTTCTCCGCTGTTGGCCGATGCGTACAGAACCGCGGCCGAAAGGATTCAGGGTCGATTCGCAACCGGCGGCTATGCCCCACTCGGGCTGTCCGAGCTCCGCGAATCGATCGCCGCCTACTACCGGGGGCGCGGAGTGCCGACCACGGCCGAGAACATCCTCGTCACCTCCGGTGCGACCGACGCCATCCATGCGGTGTTGGCGACATTCACCGAGCCGGGCGCCCGCGTGTTGGTCGAGCACCCGACGTATCCGGGTGTCGTCGAACTCGTCCACTCACTCGGCGGCCGATGCATCCCGGTGCCCATCGACCCGGACGAGACCGAGGCGTTCGTGCCGGCCGCAGACCGGGCCGCACGTCAAAGCGCACCGACCCTGGCCTATTTCATGCCCGACTTCTCCAATCCGTCGGGAGCTCGACTCCCCCTCGGCACCCGCCGACAGCTGTCCGCAACGATGCACCGCCACGCAGTACTGACCATCGTCGACGAGGTAGCGGCGGACCTGTCCCTCGACGGGTCGCCCGACATCGAACCCTTCGGGGCGGCAACACCGGATAGTGCGACGGTGACGATCGGGTCGACGAGCAAGACGGTGTGGGGTGGGCTGCGAGTCGGGTGGGTTCGCGCCGAGGCAGGGCTGCTGGCGAGGATCGCCGCCACCTATGCGCGACGCCAACTGTCGACGTCCATTCTCGATCAACTCGCTGCGGTCGAGTTGATGGGCAAATACGACGAGGTACGCCGAGTGCGCGCCGACATATCGAGAGTCGCACGTGATCACACTGTTGCTCTGATGCGAGATCGGCTGCCTGATTGGCACTTTCGCGTTCCGGACGGCGGGCTGGCATTGTGGTGTTCCCTGCCCGACGGTCTTCGATCCAGTGTCCTTGTCGCCGAGGCTCAGTCGCACGGCGTGCTGCTGGCACCCGGACTACGATTCGGGACGGGATATGCCTTCGACGACCGTCAACGAATTCCCTTCACTCGTTCACTTCCCGACATCACCTCGGCTGTGGATATTCTCGCGCGCCTGTCTGCGGCGGACAGGTCGACGGAGGTCGTCCCATCGAACAGGCCCGCGACCGTGGTCTGATCGACGCGGGCACCCGCGCCCTCAAGCCGGGTAGTACGTCAGTGCCGAAGAGCCTCGACGATCGACGCGATGCGTCGGTCGCGGGTGTCGGCGCGCTTGGCGTCGGCGACCGATCGTGCGTGTTCTTTCCTCTTCGACGGAGACAGCGCGTCGAATGCTGCGCGCACCGCGGGGTCGGCGTCGAGTGCAGTGGCGAGCTCGCCCGGTAGCTCGACGGTGCGCGGTTCGTCGTCGAGTTCGATGGTCACGTCGACGGTGTCGCCGGCCTCGACTCCGAGCGTCGTGCGCACACTCTTGTTGAGGCCCAGCAGGTTCTCCCCGCCCATGCGCCCGATGCGTCCTGCCACCGTCTGCCCACCGATCGTGAACCGCACCGGCGGCGTCTTGGTGCTGCCGAGTGACGCGACCTGGGCGTCGGTCAGCACGATCGCAGCCGCTGGGCCGCGAGGCTCGAGGACCGTGGTCAGTTGAAGAACCGTGGACGTCATCGGCACAGAATAGGCGCGACTACAGAGCTGAGTGTCCACAATTCGCGTCGACGGGCGGAATCCCGCGCGCCGACGCGAAAAGGGGACAGCCAGCGCACCTACCTGTCAGGACTCCGATTCGATGATGCGCTTGATGGCCGCCAGGGTGCGCGGAATGCCGTCGAGTGCAGCCTTGCTGCGGGTGTCGATCTGCTCCTGCGCGGAGTCTCCGAATTTGCGTTGGAAGAGAGCGATGCCGTCGGGCAGGAAGTTCCAATTCTCGGTCAGCCGGGTGCCGCCGTCCACAGCTTCGAGTGTGTATCCCCAGCGCACGAAGTTGTCGCCGACGACCCACGCGAATTCGCGTCCGGGCTCGGCCGCTGCGACGGTCGAGACCGTTTCCCAGGTGCGGTCGGGAGTGACGTTGCGTCCGGTGAACGTCGATCCCACACCGCCGCCGTCGGGTTCGTTCCACCAGCATTCCTGGCAGATCGGGCTCCATTCACCTGTTCGGGTGACGTCCGATACGACGGCATAGACATCCTCGGTGGATGCGGCGACGACGACGGAATCGGAGAATTCGAGTGTGGTCATGCCTCCATTGTCCCTCGAGCGTCGCGCAGCTCTGAGCAGCGTCGCTGCCGACAGCAGAATCGTTGGCATGCAGCGCTATTCGTGATCACACTCGAATCATGAGCGAGACACCCCGAATGTTCCCACCCGAACTGCGTGACCGACTGCTGCGTCATCGAATCCTCGTGCTCGACGGCCCACTCGACGACGACAACGGCACCGTCCTCACCACCCACCTGTTGACGATGGCGGCCGAGAATCCGTCGGCCGATATCGCCCTGTGGATTCACTCCCCTGGCGGATCGGTGCCTGCCATGCTCGCGATCCGTGACGTGATGCACCTGATTCCCTGCGACGTCTCGACGTTGGCACTCGGATTGGCCTGCAGCGCCGGTCAATTCCTGCTGTCGTCGGGAACACACGGAAAGCGCTACGCGCTACCGCATTCGCGGATTCTGATGCACCAGGGCTCGTCCGGTATCGGTGGTTCTGCTGTCGAAGTGGAGGTGCAGGCCAACGATCTTCGTCATACCCGCGATACGGTGCTCGGCCTCATCGCCGACGACACCGGGCAGACACGAGAACAAATATTCGACGACTCCTTGCACGATCGTTGGTTCACCGCGGACGCCGCGCGTGACTACGGGTTCGTCGACGCCATCGTCAGTTCGTTCGATCAGGTCATGCCTGCGCGTCGGGTGTCGTTCGGGATGGAGATGGCCCGATGAGTACGTACACCATTCCCAATGTCGTCACCCGTGATTCGCGCGGCGAACGCGTCGTCGACGTGTATTCGCATCTGCTCAGCGAACGCATCGTGTACCTCGGTACTGCACTGGATGCCGGTGTTGCGAATGCGATGATCGCGCAGCTGTTGCATCTCGAAGCCGACTCCCCCGATCAGGAAATCTCGATGTACATCAACTGCGAGGGCGGCGATACTGCGGCCATGTTGGCGATCTACGACACGATGCAGTTCATCGGATCCCCTGTCGCCACAACATGTGTGGGGCAGGCGGTGGCGGCCGGCGCGGTGCTGCTCGCCGCAGGTGCGCCGGGTCGACGTTCGGCGTTGACGCACAGCCGGGTGGTGTTGCATCAGCCTGCGGGGCAAGGGCGAGGCACCATTCCCGATCTCATTCTCGCTGCCGACGAGATCGTCCGGGTGCGCGCCGAGATGGAGATGATTCTGGCGAAACACACCGGACGCGATGCCGCGAAGATTCGGCACGATACCGACCGTGACCTGGTGTTGACGGCTCCATCGGCGCTGCAGTACGGCCTCGTCGACCAGGTGCTCGAGGGACGACGTCAGGCAGCCATCAACGTCGCATTGCCGCGGGACAGGTCGTGATGCGCCAGGCCTGAAATTTCGGCCATCGAGGTGCCGAGTGCCCCGACGACGGCCGCAAGGATCTCACTCGACGGGTCCTTGCGGCCGCGTTCGAGCTCCGAAAGATACTGCGGTGCAATCCCTGCGCGCGCTGCTGCGTCGGCGAGTGTGTCGCCGCGGGAGTGTCTGCGCTCGCGCAGCCGGCGGCCGACCACCTCACGCCACAGCGGTTCCACTGCGCGCGCTGCTCGGCGCTCATCGATTCGTATGACCTCGCCCATGATCGGAGCCTAAGCCTCGATGCTATGGAGGGGCGGCGATTCTGCTCAGAGCAGAGAACCTTCCGGTCACTCAGGCTTCGTCCATTCGATGGTGTGCCTGAATCCGACGCGATGTCGCATCGTTGCCCCGGGCAGTATCGCGTCGACCGACCGCTTCACTTCGTCGAAACTGAGCACCGGGTCCTTGACCGGGAAAGGTGCCGGCTGCTTTCCCGCTGGACTCGGCCAGGGATGGCCGACGAATCCGATCAGCGGATTGGTCACGATGGATACGGCGTCCCACAGCAGATCCCGAGGACTTCGTGGCGCAGCCATACCCACGACCAACAGTCGGCCGTTGGGTGCAAGAACACGCTCGACCTGGCGAAGGGCGTCGTCGATGTCGAGGTGGTGGAGAACAGCGATCATCGTGATCAGATCGACGGATTGGTCCGCCCACGAGTCGAGTTGGCGTTCGGAGACAGTCACATTGGTGACATCGGAGCACGCAAGACCTGTGCGGCGGCGCATGTCGGAGTCGATGTCGACTCCGGTGACGTGATCGAAATACGGTGCAAGTGAGTGCACGAGACCGCCACGGCCACAACCCACGTCGAGTGCCTCGCGTCGTCGGCTCGGCAGGTTGGCGAGAATCCAACTGTGGAAGTAGTCGTTGTGACTCCACGGATGCCGCGCGTTCAGCGCTTGTACCCATTGAGCCCCCTTGCCTCCGATCAACGAGGTTCCCATTCGTCTGAGCATGCGTCGAGTATCCAGGTCAGTGCCCGGCCGTTGCGCTTGAACATGTTCAAAAATGGGTCTACCGTCCTTTTTGAACACGTTCAGAAAACGAGGTGACCGCATGGCCCGCACATCCGAGACGCGCGACAAGCTGGTCGAAGTGGCTCTTCGGCTGTTTCGCGAAGAGGGGTTCCAGGCCACCACCATGCGCCGGATAGCCGACGAGGCCGGCGTGTCGCTCGGCAATGCGTATTACTACTTCGCGGGCAAGGACGAACTGGTCAACGAGTTGTACGTGGTGATCCAGCGCGATCACCGCGAACGTGCGGAGCAGGTCATCACCCAGGGCGGGTCGCTGTCGGAGAACCTGGCCGCGGTTCTGCATTCCGGCTTGGACGTCCTGACGCCGTATCACGCGTTCGGCGGCGCGTTCCTCCAGCTGGCGCTACCGACGAGGTCCAGCTCCAGTCCGTTCTCCGAGGAATCCTCCGACGCCAGAGCCATGGCCATCGATCTGATGCGCACGACGTTGGATGCATCGAAGCAGAAGGTACCCGCTTCGCTGAACGATGCACTGCCGCTGCTGCTCTGGATGATCTACATGGGCGTCACGCTGCACTGGGTCACCGATTCGTCCGACAACCAGGCTCGCACCCGCACTCTGGTCGACGGGCTCGTGCCCGTCGTATCCAAGGCGGTTCGTCTCGCCCGACTCCCGGTTGCGCGCGGCCTGGTAGCCGATGTCGCCGGTCTCCTGAAACGAATGACCTCTCCAGAAGGGTTGAGCCAATGACCGATTCACCATCGACCGTCGTCCTGTGCGGTGCCTCCGGCTACATCGGCGGGTATCTGCGCAGCTACTACGAGGACCGCGGCATCGGCGTCAGGACGGTCGGACGCGGATCGTCCAGCGATGCACCATGGTCCGACCATCGCGGCCTCGTCGAGGTCCTGAACGGGTCCGATCTGGTGGTCAACCTCGCCGGCCGCTCGGTGAGCTGTCGCTACAACAAGGCCAACGCCGACGCGATCATGTCGTCGCGAATTCAGACCACAGCCCAGCTCGGGCTTGCCTTGGCACAAGTACAGAATCCGCCCGCGCTGTGGGTCAACGCGAGCACCGGAACCATCTATCGCGATGCCCGCGACAGGTCGATGAGCGAACGGAACGGCGAACTGGGATCGGGCTTCTCGGTCGAGGTGGCCAGGTCGTGGGAGCGCGAACTGTTCGACGCCGACGTGTCGATCCGCAGAGTGGCACTGCGGTTGTCGATCGTGCTGGGCGCGGGCGGCGGGGCGATCAATCCGATCATCGATCTGGCTCGAGTGGGATTGGGTGGCCGCATGGGTGATGGTGGCCAGATGTTCAGCTGGGTTCACGTCGATGACGTCGCTCGGACTCTCGACCATCTGTACGCCACCTCGAACATCGTCGGACCTGTCAACGTGGCGACACCGTTCCCGGTGACCAACGAGGTTCTGATGCACCAGGTTCGGTCTGCTCTCGGTCGCGATCACGGACTGGCGACGCCGGCATGGCTGCTGAAGCTGGGCGCACGGGTGATCCGAACCGAACCCGAGCTGGTCCTCAAGAGCCGGTGGGTCGAGCCGCAGGTGTTGACCGACACCGGGTTCGACTTCCGATACCCGACGTTGGAGGGTGCGTTGGCCGACATCGCATCTCGGACGCGACCCGGCCTGCTCCCCGTCGCACTCGGCTGACGGGGAGCACCGAGCGCTACACCAGGGACGCCGAGAGGCCGCCGTCCAAAATGTAGTGACTGCCCGTGATCCATGTTGCGCGGTCCGAGGCCAGGAACAGCGTCACTTCTGCGATGTCCTCAGGTGTTCCCAGCCGTCCCTGCTTGGCGGCGACCAGATCACCGAACGGGATCTGAGTTGCCGCTTCGAAGTCCGGAACGAGTCGTTCGACCATGGCGGTATCGGCGAACCCGGGGCATACCGCATTCACGCGTACTCCTGCGGCACGCATCTCGATGGCCGCGACGCGTGTCAGCTGAATGACGGCTGCCTTTGTGGCGCAGTACGACCCGAGCAGCGCCGTGCCGCCGACACCGGCCAGCGATGCGATGTTGACGATGTTGCCCTTCGACTCGACGAGCGCACCGATCGCGGCTTTCATCACCAGGAATGTGCCGCGCACATTGACGGCGTAGATCTTGTCGAAACTCTCGGTGGACTGCTGCAGCAACGGGGACGAGACCTCGATGCCCGCGTTGTTGACGACGATGTCCAGTCCGCCCAGAATCTCGACCGCGCCGGCGACGGCTCGCTGTACCTGGCTCTCGTCGGAGACATCGCAGTTGGCGGTGCCCTCGGCACCGATTTCCTGGGCCGTCGTCGCTGCGACACCTTCGTCGATGTCACTGACCACGACGCGCGCGCCCCGCTCGATGAACATCCGGGAGATGGCCTTTCCGATTCCGGCACCGGACCCGGTGACGAAGACTCGTTTGCCCTCGAACTCGCTCATACTGTGCTTCCCTTCGCTGGTGACGGTGCAGACATCGTGCTTCGTACTTCGGTCTTGAGGATCTTTCCCACCTTCGAGCGGGGCAGATCGCTCCATATCTGAATCTCTTTGGGAGCCTTGACACTCCCGATCCGTGCCTTGACGTGTGCGATCAGATCCTCGGGGGACGCGTCGCGACCGGGGCGCAGAAGCACTGCAGCCGTGACTCGTTCACCCCACTTGTCGTCGGGAAGGCCGACGACTGCGCATTCCTTCACCGAGGAATGCGACAGCAGGGCCTGTTCCACCTCAGCCGAGTACACGTTGAATCCTCCGGTGATGATCATGTCCTTGGCACGATCGACGACGTAGAGGTAGCCGGCTCGATCGAGGTACCCGATGTCTCCGGTGTGGTGCCAGCGATGAGCGCCGACTTCGGCTGTGGCATAGGGATTCTGGTGATAGCCCTGCATCACGAGAGGTCCTCGGACCACGATCTCGCCGCGATCCCCTCGATCGAGCAGGCCGCCGTCCTCGTTCATGATCGCCACCGTCGTCAGCGGCGTCGGCTTGCCCGCCGAGGTCAACCGTTCGACCGCGATGGAACCGTCACTCCGGAAGTGATCGGCCGGTGCGAGCGTCGCGATCATGTTCGGTGCCTCGGTCTGCCCGAAGAGCTGCCCCAGCACCGGCCCGATTCGGGTCAGTGCCTCCTCCAACCGGGTTGGCGACATCGGCGCAGCCCCGTACCAGAGGCATCGGAGCGACGACAGATCCCGCGTACCGAGGTCGGGATGGTCGAGCACCCCGTAGATGACCGTCGGCGGCAAGAATGCGTGCGTGATCCGGTGCTGCTCGATGAGTGAGAGAAACTCTCCGATGTCCGGAGCCGGCATCACCACCACGTGGCCACCCAGGCTCAGGATGGGGAATGTCAGTACCCCCGCCGAATGGGTCAACGGTGCCAGTGCGAGGTATCGGGGCCGGTCCCCGAACGGATAGCTCATCAGTGCCGTAGCCGTCGACGTCATCATGTTCTCTTCGGTGAGTCTGACGCCCTTCGGTTTTCCCGTCGTTCCGCCGGTTCCGGCGATCATGGCGAGCCCGTCGGCCGGTCGCCTGTCGACGACCGAGTCCGAGCGGTGTTCGACGAGCCATCGGTCGTACGACAGTGCTCCCGGCACGTCGCCGTCCAGGCAGACGAGCCACTCCAGTTGCGGCAGGTGGTCTTTGATGCGGCCGACCAAATCCGCGAATGCTTTCTGGAAGAACAGGAATCGGCACCCGAACAGATCGAACAGTTGACGATTCTCGTCGGCCTCGTTTCGCGGGTTGATCGGACACCACACTGCGCCTGCGCGGGAGATCGCAAAAACGCAGGTCAGGGCGAGAGGGTCATTGCCGGAGAGCACCGCAATACGATCCCCGGTCTCGATACCGTTGTGTTGCAACGCTCCGGCGATGGACACCGTGTCGTCGTACACCTCGCCGTAGCTCTTCGTGGTGTCACCCATCGTCAGGCAGGGGGCGTCTCGGCCCAGGGACATGCCCTTGTCGAGGTAGTCGGATAGCCGCATCGGCCGGGTCCTCAGCTGTGTGCTGTGACGACGGGGTCGAGCACCAGACCGAAGGCGCGGAGCACGCCGAGCAGTTCGCGGTGTCCGAATGCCTGGCAGCTCGAGGCGAATCCGACCTTCTTGGGCGGCCCCTGCAATACGTGTGCTGCCGCGAATGCGTTGAGCAGAGCGGTCTGCTTGTAGTTGCAGTTGCCGTGAATCACCGTGTGCACGCGGCCGAGTGGGCCCGATGCGTAGACCGAGTCGAGGGAGGTGTTGATACGGGGATTCTCCCGCGGCGGTGTCTCACTGCGCACCGACGCCGACACCGTATCGATGATGTCGTACTTCTCGGCGTCGGTCTTGCCTTCCATCTGCGCCATTGCGCCGGCGATGATCTGAGGCACGGCGAGCATGAGCGGCTTGTTCATCACCCCGCCGTAGGCGCGTGCGTTCGCGACTCGGGGATCGTTCTTGAACCACACCGGATGCGACGTACCGCCCCACGGCAGCGCCAAGCCCAGATCGTGCTGGCCCGGCACGACCACCTGGAACACCCCGTCGTCGGGCCATTCCACGTACTCGTTCTGTTCGAGGTAGTACGCCTTGGAGAAGGCGGCATTGGTGAGGATGGTGTTGGTCGACGCGACCGTCGGATGTCCCTTCCAGAAGACCTCGATGTCGAGGGTGTCGAGACCCGGGGTCTCGAGGCAGATGTTGGCTGCGATCTCGCCGATGCTGTACATCTGCGCCAAACCCGGTGTCAGAACGATGTTTCGGGCGGCGAATTCTGCGCCGTACTTCTTCTCGGCATCGATGATCCAGTCCTGCTCACCGGTGGTGTCGGTGTAATGCGCACCGATCTCGATGCATGCCTGTGCCACCTCGTGTCCGAACCGCGAGAACGGACCGACCGTGTTGAGCACGATCTCGGCTCCTCGAAACGCTCCTGCCAGTGCGGAAGCCGTGTGCTCGACCTCCACAACGTCGTACTCGACCGTCTCGACGCCGGGGACGGCGTCGACGATGCCCTTGACTCGACTTTCGTCGCGGCCGGCGGCCAGGAAGGGAATGTTGTACTCGCGCAGGTATTCGCAGATCAGTCGCCCGGTGTATCCCGATGCCCCGTAGACGACGACGCGCTTGTCGGTTGGCATGAAGAGTCCTCTCGTGATCGGCCGTCGTCGGACGGGCCGAGGTTGGTCGAGCCGTGAAGCACCGGAGGCAGGTGTGCATCCACCCCTCTGACGTGTGCTGCGGATCACACTAAGTTAGAATTTGTACACACGTCAAGGTTTTTCTTGACGACTGCCCAGAATCCGGTTTTCGACGGCTCGGGCATACACTGATCAGCGAAACGCCGCGCGGAAAGGACACCGAACATGACCCAGACGGTCGATCCGCGCGCGCGCATCGAGGAACGCGCCCGCAACAAGTTCGAGTCCAAGCGAACCGAGCTGGCCGAGGCGACGCTCCACACGCTGGCCGAGCTGGGGTACGCCCGCACCTCGTTGCGGGAGATCGCGCAGAACTCCGAGTACTCGCACGGCGTTCTGCACTACTACTTCACCGACAAGCTCGACCTCATCACCCACGCAGTTCGCCAGTACGAGGCCATCTGCGTCACCCGGTACGACGAGGTGGTGGCCAACGCCGTCGACGCCCCCGGCCTGTACGCGGACTTCGAGACGAAGTACTTCGCCACCCTGGTGGCGGACGCCGGAATTCATCGACTCTGGTACGACCTCCGCAACCAAGCCCTGTTCGACGGTTCCTTTCGAGGCGACGTCCTGGACATCGAGGAACGTCGCGAAGACATGATCTGGCGCGTGGTGACAAAGTACTGCGAACTACGCGGCTCCGAATCCGCCCTCGACCGCCCCTCCGCCTACATCCTGCTCGACGGGATCTTCCAACGCGCCTTGCTGCACCATCTGGCGGGCAACACATCCGAAGTCGACGCAGCCCGAGCGCAATTGACGGCCGCGTTCGCGTTGTTGGACCATCCCAACGTCACGACTTCTTGATCTTCTCCAACGGGTAAGTGCCGACCACCACGACGACGAAGACGTATGCGGCCAGACCGGCCAGCTCCCAAGTCGTTCTTTCACGGTGAAAGTCGGAGCCGATCCATACGATTGGCACCACAGCCATCACGGAACTGACCGTGCACCAGATTCCGACCGATCGATTGGCTCGTGCACGCAGTCGGGGTGTCGATTTCACCGCGTCCGACACTCGTGCACCGTAGTAGTCGGGATTCGTTGCCCTGCCTCGGAATCCGACGGATGCCGCGTACGCGAACACGACGAAAGACAGGAGCAGCATCAGCATCAGCACGGTGTTCATGGGCTATGTAGCAGACGCTCGACGTCGACTCTTCAGTTCGCGGTAATTCCGAATCGTGTTGGAGCAAGCCCATGCCGCGATGAGCGGCACCAGGAATCCGGCTGACGCGGTAGCGGTCACGAACACCAGAACAACGACGGTGTAGGCAATCAGTGTCACCACCACCGCGTCGACTTTCCGCCCGATCGACGACCCCGGTGTGACGACGATTCCTGGGAACCTCGGAGAGTCGGCCAGTGTGCGAACTGCCGCAACACATGCAGCGAGACCGCCCACGACCAGGAACGAGAACAGCAACACTTCACCGAAGCCCGTGTCGGCCCAGTCTATTCGTGGGTCGAAGATCCCGTGGATCAGCGATGAGAGGGTCGGCACCGACGCGAAGTACCCCAGATACAGCAGCACAATGGGTCCCGCGAGCCCTGCTACCGCTCCCCGATCGGCCATACCGAACGGTATCAAATCGGGGCGACGTCAGCGGGAAGTTATTTTTTTCGTTTCGATCACCGTCGCGAACTCGCCGTGCAGGTTGGTTGCCGTGATGGCAGACAGTGTTGCGGCAGGCACGACTGTCCCGTCGGGCGCGACGCGATCGAAGGTATGCGTCGCGTCTATGACGAAGTAGGTGTCGTAGCCGAGATTCCCGGCCATCCTCGCGGTGGTCTCGCAACAGTGATTGGTGGTGATTCCGCAGATGACCACCTGGTCGATGTCCTCGCCGCGTAGCCAGGCGTCCAGATCGGGAGTTCCGTAGAAGCTCGAATTGACGCGTTTGCGAACGAGCAGATCCGGAGTCCCGTCGAGCATGTCCTTGAAGCGATGCCCGTCCTGCGTCGGCGACAACGGCGACTGCGG
The DNA here is from genome assembly GCF_014905595.1 of Rhodococcus sp. NKCM2511. Classification (NCBI taxonomy): domain Bacteria; kingdom Bacillati; phylum Actinomycetota; class Actinomycetes; order Mycobacteriales; family Nocardiaceae; genus Rhodococcus; species Rhodococcus sp. NKCM2511. Next base: position 2,187,533 of record NZ_BNHJ02000001.1, read on the forward strand.
ATTGTCGGAATCGTGCTGAACGAATACCACGGGCCAAGCCAGAGATCGCCAGAACTGAACGAGCTCAGCAATATTGGCCTCGCACGACGGGTTGTCCCGCGGACCCCAGAATTCCGTATCGTCGAAACCGGCCTGCACATCGACGACGATAAGTGCAGGTCGGCTGAGGGACATCGATAGAGCCGTCATTCTGACCAGACTAGTCGCGAACACAGGCGCAAACCATCATGCCGGGCGGCCCCTTACCCACCCTCGTTTCCGTTCGATCAGCACACGGTAGTGCACGGTAAGCTGTGCACCGTTCTGCGTGAATTGTACTGAGCTGCACTGTGACCGAGTGAATGCCCGGAACGCTGCTCACCACGCAGGAGAAGGGCCGGAAGACCGCCGACCCGCGGTACGTGCTCGCCTCGACCGAAAACTACCTACTACCCGGCATTTGGCATGCTATTCCACTAGGTCGAACTCCCAATTGACGCGTTGGATCTCCAAATCCACCAACCGAATCTGCTTGGCAACATCATCTGCGGCAGAACGTAATTCGGCAACCGGAAGAGCTGCGACGTAGACCAATTCCGACCTCAGTTGACGTGGGCCGTACCTGTGCTCCTGGTTGCGTCCCGATGCTGCGTCCGCGGCCGCAGAGATCGCCTTGTGTCGCATACGCAGCACGTCGCGGGACGCGAGCGCATCGGTGATGGTTCCGTCCCGCACCGCGGCAGCACTGTTGGTTCGGTTGATCCTACGGATGAGAACCTCGAGACGATCGAGCGCGGAGTTGTACTCGGACAACAAGATCGCTGCATCCTCAGCCGGTGATTCACCGTCTTGGTGGCGAGCGTTCGCCAGAATCCGAACCTTCAGATGTTCGGTGCGCTTGATCAGTTCCCCTCGTTCAGCGAGGGCCTCGGCAAGCTTCATGATCTGCACCTCGGTGTAGTGGAACCGGAGGTGGGATAGCTACGGGCGCTCATGCGCCTTTCGACGTGTCGAATGTGTTCATGAGTCAAGAAGTATCACAGATCATCCATGGACGGTAGATCTCGTCATATAGATATTTCTCAGCGCTCGACATGTCATGCGCCCTTCCATTCACCCCCGGTCGACGTCCTCTCCGATGACCAATCGGCGGCGTCGGCCAGAAAACGTACCGGTCTGTCCGTGTCGAGTTCCTTGTATCAGGTACAACGATCTATCGTGTAGGCCATGACGACGTCCAGTTTTCGGCCGCTCTACGCGCGGTCAGACTCGGACGTGCGCGCAGAGAACGCCCAGGAGACGGCCATCCGGGAGACGCAGCCGGAAGTGCACGCGACGGGCGCTGGCCGGCTCGGTTGGCGCTGGTTCCTCGCGTCGGCCATCGCCGCGTGCGTCGCGGTCGTGGCGCACGCCTACTTCTTGGGATGGACGACCCCCTTCGGTCTGTTCGGCAACGGAATCGACACCATCGTCTATCGACACGGCGCGTACGTCGTTCAGCATGGCGAGCCGCTGTACGAGTTCGCATTGTTCGACATCGGCCTCCCGTTCACCTACCCGCCCTTCGCGGCGTTGGCCTTCGCCCCGCTCGCCCTCCTCTCGGTCACGAGCGCGGTGGCGGTGGTCCAGGCGATCAATCTGTTGCTGATCTACGTGGCCGTGGTCGCGAGCTGGCGCGCGCTCGGATATCGAAGCGCAACAATGTATCTCGTCAGTGTCGGATTGGCAGTGGCACTGACGTGGCTCGAGCCCGTCCGCATGACCATCTGGCTCGGCCAGATCAATATGCTTCTACTGGTTCTCGTTCTGCTCGATCTCACCCGCGGCGAGGGCAGTCGGCTCCGCGGTGTGGGGGTCGGCATCGCTGCAGGACTGAAACTGACGCCCGCGTTCTTCGTGCTTCATCTACTGGCACAGAGACAATGGCGAGCAGCCGTCACCGCGATCGCTGCGTTCACGGTGACCGTGATTGCCGGACTGATCGTCATTCCCGCCGATTCGTGGAGATTCTGGACGTCGACGATGATCGACTCGGAACGAATCGGCGCACTGGCCTCACCCGCCAACCAGTCGATCCATGGCGCGTTGGCTCGACTGTGGCCGGGCAACACACCTCCCTTCGCCGTGTGGCTGGTGCTCGCCCTCGTCGTCGCCGCCGTGGCGCTGTGGGTGGCGGCACGTGCACAGGCAGCCGGAAAAACGTTGCTGGCCCTGACGATATGTGGAATGGCGACGCCGATGGTCTCGCCTTTCGCGTGGGGCCATCACTGGGTGTGGTGCATTCCGCTGACCGTCCTCGCCCTCGACTACGCCAACCGACACCGAACCTGGTGGAGTTGGCTGGCCCCGATCGCCGTGACCACGCCGATGATTGCCTGGTACTTCACCGACTACCGCGGCATCAAGGCCATCGGAATCTTCATGTTCGAGGGCTCCCCCGCCTTCGAGTTCGCCGTCCAATTCACCTATCCCGCGGTGTTTCTGACGACCCTTGTCGTTGTTCTCGTCGGTCTGAGGACCAGGCCCACTGCGGGCCATGACAATGCTCGGCAATAGGCGCACACGCGTCCGCCCGATGTTGCTGCGTCCATGACCGATTCGTGGAAACTCCTCTGCGCGTTGGCAATTCTTGTTCTCCTCACGGCCTCGTGCGCCAGCGAGATCGGCAAGCCCAGGTCCATGGACAGCGATGAGGCGACGCACAATCTGCAACGCATAGCGTTCACAGTTCCGGATGGCTTCGAGTTCGCGCAGGGTGCGACACATTCGGAGTTCTCGGGTCAGCCCGCCTGGTCGGCTCGATTCGATGCACCGGAAGAACTCGGTGACGGACTCACGCTGTCGGCGGCCAACCCGTCTTATCCTCCGCTTCAGCCTTTCGCGTGCCAGACGGTGCCCCCGGGAAGCTGGGCGGGTGTGAACTTCACGTGTGAGTCGGAGATGATGACCACCTCTGCCGAGCCGAAGAGCACGACAGATCCGGTGACCGTCCTGCTCACCAGGGATGGGCAGCGATCATCTCTGTACATCTACTGCCAAGGACATTGACGCTACATCCGGCCGTGCCCGAGCCCCACCCAGATTTCCAAACCGACTCGTCTGTCGAAATCGCGAAGACAGCGCTACGATCTTCGATACAACGGACCGAGCGGTCTTGGACATGGAGGGACACAATGCCGTATTTCGGTTTGCTGGTCATGCTGCTGTGGGTGTTCTGTCTGATCGACGCGATCACCGCAGACGAGGGTGGAATCCGGTATTTGCCCAAGATAGTCTGGATTCTGCTCATCGTCTTCCTCCCGTTCGCTGGGTCGTTGGCCTGGCTCGTTGCGGGCCGGCCCGTCGGTGCCGGGATCTGGGGAGGTGCCGGCGGCTCCGGTTACGGTCGCGCGAGCAACTCCGCGTACCCCGAGTACGAGACGCGGCCGGGCCGTCAGGCCGCCCAGAATCCGGATGCGGACGCCGAATTCCTCCGGCAATGCCGCGAACGCGCAGAGGAACAGCGACGCATCGAACGCGAGCGTCGTAAGCGCGATCTCGGATTCTAAGACGCTGCTACTCGACGGGATCGTGGGAATGCGCTCGATCGTTCTGATTCTCACCACCCTCGGCTTCGTGGTGGGGCTGCTTCCCATGGGCGCTCACCTCGTCGAGCTGGCGTTGGCCCCTGACATCGCATCACCCGAGATCTATTACGGCACGTACACGCCGCTGTCCGGAGTCACGATGAATTCGGGCTACGTGAATGCGCTGGACCTGTCCTTCGAGGTGCGTTCACGCACTTGGTTGTGGCTGTGGCTCGCTCCGCTCGCGGGATCGGCGATAGGAGCGGTCCTCGCCGTTGTTCTGTACTGCAATGGTTTTCGTATCACACGCAGGCGCGACGCCGACTAGCGATCAGCGCTGTATCGCAGGCGATTCGATAACTCCCCATCTCGACGGTGGCAGCACGATGAATCTGGCCTTGCCGATCACATTCTCGATGGGGACCGTTCCGCCCAGTTCGTCACGGGAGTGTGCCCTCGAATCTGCTGAGCCGCTTCGATTGTCGCCCATCATCCACAGATTGCCGGACGGTACGGTCACCGGCCCGAAACAGCGACCGGACTGCGGAACTGTTGCGCAGTTGAGTGTGTCCGCGTCGTAGGGGAAGTCGAACGCGATGTAGGGCTCGTCGAGCGGCTGCCCGTCGACCTCGACTCTTCCTTGCACATCGCAACACTGGACGGTTTGCCCGCCTGTTGCGATCACCCGTTTCACCAGGTCGTTCTCGTCGGGCGCGACGAGTCCGACCCACGATCCCGCGTCCTGCAACGCCTTCACTCCTGCGTTGCTCGATCGGCTCGACGTGTATCCCCTGTTCCACGACTCCGTCGGAGCCTTGAACACCACCACATCACCCGGCTGCGGATCTCCGAATCGAAACGTCATCTTGTCCACCACGATTCGATCGCCGGTACAACCGGGACAGCCGTGCAGCGTGGGTTCCATGGACTGCGACGGGATGAGATAGACACGGCCGACAAAAGTTTGCAGCAGCACACTCAGTAACAATGCGACCACGACCAGAACCGCCAACTCTCGTAACCAGGACGGCACCCGACGACGGGTCGCATCGGAATTCGCAGCGGCAGTCATAGCAGCAGCCTAGGGCCACAAGTTTGCGTATCGTACTGAGCATGTTGTTTCTCGGCCTCGTGATCGCCGCCATCAGCGCGGCCATGATGACTGTCGCTACGCTGCAGCTGTCACAGGTGAACGAGGGCCACTATCTGCCGATGACCATCGGCAAATTCGCAGTTCGTTCACCGTGGAAAGTGACGGCCCTCCGACTGGGTGCGCAGGCCATCGCGGCCGTGGGTGCATGGATAGTGGCTGTAGCGGTCCACAACCTGACGACTGCTCCTGCTGCCCTCGTTCTTCCAGCGGCGGCCCTGATTCTTCCGATCGCCATACCGGTACTGGTGATCACCGCCCAACACAACCGGCGCCTGACGACGTCGGGTATCTGACGCCGATTCCCCTACCCACCATGTTGGTTCGGTTCATACTGGGCCGGTGAAACTTGTTGGAGTGAGCGCGGTCGCTGTGGTGTTGCTCGCCTGCGCCTGCTCCCCCGCCGAGGTGGACGAGCCGAAGTCGCCAGTCGCATCGGTCAGCCCGACGCAATTCGCCTCTCCGCCACCGCCCATCACCGACGATGTGCCGACCGCAGCCCAGTTGACGGCTCTGTTCGCAGCGAGCGTGGACTACTCGATTCGCGAAGAAGATCGAGCTCGATTGTTCGACGGGCCGGCCGAGAACAACGTGCGGCTCGCACACGCCTGGGGCGCTCAGCCGGATCCGCAACACATCGAATTCACAACCGTCGCTTCGACCGGTCCCGATTCGGTGGAGGCCATGGGTGTCGGAACTTTCCGAAGCATGGACAGTTATCCCGTCGGACCGATGTCATTCGTGCGATACGACAATCAGTGGAGAGTCCCGCGTGATATCGCCTGTCTCTTGGTGGGCGCGTTCGACGGCCCTGACGCCTGTCGGTGAGCGTGTCCTCGGCGCGTTCACCGGTTCGGACTGAACCGCTCCAGCCGGAGTCAGTTGACCTCGGGCGCAAGGTAGTACGCGAACACGTAACTGATTGCAGTCAACGCAATTGTCACCATCAGCTGTATCGGCGGCTCCGCGCTGTCCGAAGCGACCATCCCCGAGGCAGCGCTGGCCCATGCAGAGAGCCCGGCAACGAACAGTGTCACCACTGCCGCAGTGCACAGGGCAAATCGGTGTCGCCATTGTGTGCGACCGCTCGGTGGCCACGGCACCGCAGTCTTCAGTGCGTACTTGCCGCCGACCACCGCCGCGAATCCCACCATCAGTCCACCGATTGCACCGAGTACGGCTGGGAGAGTCAGATCCAACCACTTGCCATCGATGACCGGTGCGATGAGTACCGCAGACGTGACTGCCCCACTCCCGGCGGCCACGCTCAGCTCTCTGCCGACCCAGTCCATGGGACTCACCCAAACACATGGCCTCACCACCCTCGAATCGGGAGGCAACGGGTGCCCACGCCGAACTGCTCCGGCCGAGTCACGAAACGAGAGTGAACCCCGCCGCAAACGCGCACGCATTTGTCGAATGACCCTCTCTGGCGGTCGAAATTGGCGACGAATCCGCGCGCACCTGACGAATGCGCTCGCGTTTGCGCCGCCACGCCGACCCGACGCCGACCCCCACGGGCATCGATCTAAGACCGCATCCGTCCGTCTATTCGCCGGATGGCCTTCCATCCCGCAGGAGTAGCGACGGTGCAGATGATCGCGCCGAACATGATTCCCTGACTCAGGGCCGACCAGTGGCCGGGGCTGTTTCCGAACACCGGCCACTTGTAGATGATCGCGAGTACAGCGAGGAAGACAACAGCGCGCACAACTCGAACCCTACCTAAACCAACTCTCCGGTATCCTGGCTGAACGAGACAAATCAGACCCATACGAGGAGCCTGAGATGCAGAAGCCATTTCGTGAGTGGGTCATGACCGGCGCGTTGAGCAAGAAGTGCGGCGCAACTCGCGCCGATTACATCAACGCCCTGGCACTCACTCCTGCAGTCGGCGTCGGCTTCCTTCTCATGCAGCTACTGGTGAACTCGGGATCCACCGCCCTCGATATTGCAGCAGGATGCCTCGGCGGCACCATCACCGGCTTTCTGTATCTCTATCTGGCGTATCGGGTCGATTCGCGCAAGAAGCAGGTCCCTGCTCCCGCACCGATACTGGGAGCACGTCCGACACGACTGTGAGTCACCGACTCCTGCGCGTGAGGCCACAATCCGGCGGCCCGCCTCCTGGACATCGCCCGCACTAGACTCCACTTCGTGAATTCAGACGACGAATCACCCGGCGACACGATTGCTCAGACGTTGCGTGACGACATTCTGTCGGGTCGACGCGTCGGCGGTGAGCGGCTGATCGAGGAGTCGATTGCCAAGGCGTTCGGCGTGTCTCGCGTGCCGGTCCGCGAGGCGCTGGCTCAGCTGCAGGCCGAGGGTTTCGTCACCATCGTTCGCTATCGGGGTGCGACGGTGTCCACCACCCTGCACAAGGAGAACAAGGAACTTCTCGAGGTTCGTCATGGTCTCGAGGTCTTGGCTGCTCAGTTGGCAGCCAGGAACAGGGGCGGTTCCGTGGCCGCCGAACTGGCGTCGGTGGTGGAGCGGGCGCGCCACGGAGCACGATCGGACACTCCCGGCTCCACCGACGGGCCGTCGTTCCACGATCTCGTTGCGACCGCGGCAGGTAACGACCAGCTGCGCGAGATGCTGGCGGGTGTCAATCGCCGGGTCGCGTGGGGTCTCGGCGACGACCCGGGCGCGTCCGTTCACGATCACGCTGCTCTGGCGGCAGCCATTCTGAACGGCTCCCCTGTACAGGCAGGGTTTCTGATGGATGAGCACCTGCGGCGCGACGAGGATGCGTCCGCTGCAACCCCGGGGCCGTCATAGCGCCCGTCTTTGTATACAATTACGAGCGATATATGGAGTCCTTAACACGTTCGTAGCGGAAGATAACGGTGACGACACATGGTTTGTATACAAATTAGGCAGTCGTTTCAGAGTGTCACCGGAGGCGACTCACCGGAAAACACCCGTTGCCGGTGCCTGCCAGCCCGCTGGAGCACACCATGTCTGCCTCTACCTCGGAATCCGTCCATCCGACCGACCCTCATCCGACCACTTCCCAGCCGACCGACACACAGCCGCCTGCCCCTGCGTCAGGGCTGACCAATGCGCTCGATCGCATCGGTTTCACTCGAGTCCAAGGTGCGGTGATCCTGCTGCTGATGGCCGGACTGTTCTTCGACAGCCTCGAGCAGAACTCGACCGGAGCGATGGGCCCGCTCATCAAGGAATCACTCGGAATCGGCAATGCACAATTGACCCTCATCAACACCGCCACCGTGATCGGCGGACTGGTCGGTCGCCTCATCGGTGGATACATCGCAGACCGCTGGGGTCGCCGAATGGCGTTGAGCCTCAACCTACTCGTGTACACGCTCGGCGGTCTCATCAGCGCTGCCGCGGTGAGCTACGAGATGTTGCTCGCGAGCCGCTTTATCGTCGGTATCGGCCTCGGTGGCGAATTCACCGTCGGCTTGGCCATTCTCGCCGAACTCGTCGCAACCAGGCACCGCGGTTCACTGCTGGCCACACTCAACATCTCGTCCGGCGGCATCGGCAATATCGCGTCGTTCGGCTTCTTCATGCTCGTACTCGGCCCTCTCGGTGGAGCTCTCGGCGGCGACGACACGTCGTGGCGCTGGACCTACGTCATCCTGGCGGTGCCTGCGGTACTCGTGGTGTTCTTCCGGCGGTATCTCCCGGAGTCGCCACGATTCCTCATGTCCAAGGGCCGAATCGACGACGCGAACCGCAGCCTCACCCGACTCGCCAGCGGATCGATCTCCGGCCTCCGAAACCCGGGCCCGACAAAGCAATTCGTCACCGCAGCGGATGTCCTTCCCGCCACCGGCAAGACGTCGTACGCAGAGGTGTTCAAAGGACAGAATCTTCGCCGCACTGCCGCCATCGGCGCTGCCTCGTGGATGTCGTTCGGTGCTCAGGTCACGTTGCTGTTCCTCATGCCCATTCTGTTGGTCTCCCGTGGCTACTCCCTCACCGATTCACTCCTGTTCACGATGATCATGAACATCGGCAGTCTCTTCGGTGCCTGTGCTGCATGCTATTTGGCCGGCCGGGTACGTCGCCGACCAACCGTGATGACCGCCGCCGTGCTCGGATGCATCTCTGCCATCGCTTTCGCCACGCTGGCCCACAACGTTGCGACCATCCTCGTCCTCGGCGCTGTCTTCCAGTTCTTCACGATGATGCTCAACACCATGCTCTCGGTGTGGACGCCGGAGCTGTTCCCCACCTCGATTCGCGGCATGGGCACCTCGGTCGTCAACGGAATCGGCAATGTCGCCGGCGCGGTGATGCCGTTCGCGGCACTGTTCTTCTTCGACATCGCCGGTGTGGCCGGAGTGTTCCTGATGATCGCCGGCATGTACGCCCTGCTCGTCGTCGCGGCGAAGTTCGGCCCCGAGACCTTCGGACGCTCGCTCGAGGCGGTGACCGAAAAAGAACTCGTCGCAGCGTAATCCAGAGCCTCATACGAAAGAAAGAGACACATCATGACCGATTCACTGTCCATCTCCGCCACCGCACACGGCCTGAACTACCTTCCCGAGTACTACGCCGACCACGCCGGACTCTTCGCCGACAACGGCCTCGAGGTCCACGCCAAAGCCTGCGACCCCTGGACCGGCGTGCTCGACGACCTTGCCAGCGGCGCAGCCGATATCGCCCTCGGCGGGTTGTGGGTGCCCGGAATGTACTGGGGCACATCGCGTCAGCTCACCGTGTTCGCACAGTTGAACCACCAGTTCCCCAAAGCTCTGGTCATGCGCGAGAAGCTTCAGGGCCCGTTCGACTGGTCGGCGCTCACCGGAAAGACCGTGCTCGCCCCCGGTATCGGCGGAAGCGCTCCGTACGCAATCACCGCAGGCATGATGCGGGAGAGCGGCGTGGACTCCTCACGAACCACATTCCTCCGCGATCTGTCGACTCCGATGTTCGTGGAGTTGTTCGAGGACGGGCTCGGCGACGCGATCATTCTGGACATCACCACTGCGCAGATCATGTCGGATCGAGGGACCGGCCACATCGTCGTCGAATACGCCGAGGTGGGTGGGCTAGGCCCGAACAGTGTGTATTACTGCCGCACAGACCGTTTCGAGGAACTCGAAGAGCGTCTGGTGAAGTTCGTATCCGGCCTGGACGCAGCCATGGCGACCGTCAAGGCGACACCCGTCAGTGAACTGCAGCCCCTCCTGGTCGAGCATTGGCCGAACATCGCACTGCCGACCCTGTCTGCTGCGTGCACCAAGATCCAACAGTCCAGGACGTGGGACACCTTGCGTATCGATGCCGACGCCAGCGATCGTTGGATGCGAATCCTCCAGGAGGAGGGCATGGTTCACACCGCACCTCCGTTCGCAGATCTGGTCACCTCCCGCGTCGTCGATGCAGCAGAACTGACGACGGTCGGCTGACCATGGCCCTGGTACTGCGTCACTCGGAGATCAGCGCCCTGCTCGACCGAACGACGATGTTCGCGGCGGTCGAGCGCGCGTTGGCCGACCTGTCCGCAGGCATCGCTCAGAATCCGGCACCGTCGTCGATGGACGCTGCCGAGGACGGTCGAGTCATTCCGATGGTGGCGCAGTCCGGCACCTCCGAACTCGCGGTGGTGAAGGTGTTGTCGGACCTACCGGGGAACCGTTCCCGCGCTCTGCCTCGGCAGCGTTCGACCATGCTGGTGACGTCCACCCGGACCGGAGAATGTGTCGCGGTACTGGACGGCCGTGCAATCACTGCGATTCGCACGGCCGCTGCCAGTGCGGTGGCCACCCAGCACCTCGCTCGGACGGACAGTTCGATACTGGGAATCGTCGGCGCGGGAAACCTCGCCGTCGAACATGTCCGCGCCATCCACAGCGTCCGAGGCATCGATGGTGTCTTCGTCTGGTCGCGATCAGCCGATACCGTCGAACGTTTTCGAGACGCTCTGAGCGACCTGGACCTGAAGATCGAGCACGCGGTGTCCGTGGAACAGCTTGCGCGCCAATCGAACATCGTGTGCACGCTCACCCCGTCGGTCGATCCCGTGCTGTTCGGAGACTGGCTGGTGGACGGCACCCATCTGAACGTCGTCGGTGCAGCGCCGCGCCCCGACGAGCGTGAGGTCGACGGAACGGCGATCGCGCGTTCACGGGTGGTGGTCGACAGCACCGCAACGGCGCTGTCCAAGTCGGGTGACGCCCTACTGGCGATCGCCGACGGTGCCGCGCAGGAATCCGACTTCCACACCGAGTTGGGCGACGTGATCACCGGACGCAAGGTCGGGCGCACGGCCGACTCCGACATCACGCTGTTCGACTCCACGGGTATCGGGCTCGAGGATCTCGCGGTCGCAGAACTGGTCATCGAACGCGCTCTCTCGACCGGAATCGGCGCTCGCGTCGATCTGTCGTCCTGACAGGGGTCAGCGTCGTTTCGACGAGTACATGCGTTCGTCCGCGATGTGCAGTAACTTCTCCGGGCTGACGGGCTTGTCCCAGCTCCATCCGACGCTGACCGATGCGGGTACCGGAACACCGTCGATGAGGTACGGGCCGGCCAGTAGCACCCGCACTCGTGCGGCGAGGCGTTCGACGCTGTCGGCCGATCGGGAGCTACGCAGCAGAGCGACGAATTCGTCGCCTCCGGTGCGGCAGGCGATGTCTCCGGCGCGGAGGTTGGCGCGGATGCGGGCTCCGATGGCGGCGAGCAGTCGGTCGCCTACTGCGTGGCCGTATCGATCGTTGACGGATTTGAAGGAGTCGACGTCGACGAACAGGATTCCGACGGGGGTTTCGTCGCCGGCTTCTTTGAGGGCCTGAAGTTCTGCCATCAACCGTCGGCGATTGGCCAGACCGGTCAGGTCGTCGATCAACAGTTGGCGCTCGAGTGCCGCCTCGGCTCCCTTCCGGGCGGTGATGTCCTGGATCTGAGCGATGATGATGTCGTCCCCGTCGTTGTCTCGTACCACGGTGGCGTTCCGCTGGACCCAGATCGTGGCTCCGTCCTTGCGGATGTATCGCTTTTCCGATGCCACGCTGGCGAGGGTCCCGTCGGCTAATCCGGCGAGGTGTTCGTCTGCCATCGCGATGTCGTCGGGATGTGTCAGGTCTCGAAAGGTCTTCTGCAGCAGTTCTTCCGAGGTGTACCCGAGGAGATCGCACAGTGCTTTGTTCACTTGCAGCCAGCGGCCGTCGATCGTCAGTAGCGCTTTACCGATGGGCGCGTACTCCATGGCGATCTGGAAGAGGCGGACGGCACGGTCGCGTTCGCGTTCTGCCTCGGCACGGGCGCTGACGTCGACGACCATTGCCGTGAATCCGACGACGCCGCCGTCGACGATATCGGGGACGTAGGTGGCCTGGGTGACGCGTACGACGCCGTTGACGTCGATGAGTGTGCGGTCGAACTGTTGCTGCTCGCCGGCGAGCGCTCCCGAGATGTAGGGCTTGTTCAGTTCGTACAGTCCCTCACCGAGGAGCTCGCTGATGTGCATACCGACCAGGCGCGCCGGCTCGATGCCGAAGTAGTCGGCATAGACCTTGTTGGCGAAGACGTTGCGCTCCGAGCTGTCCCAGTAGCCGATCATCGACGGCAGCTGGTCGATGGCGCGTGCCAGTTGCCCCACTGGATACGTGCGCTGATCGGCCATTGACCACCCCTGGATATTCGTTGAGCCGACAACCGACAACGCTACAGAAAATAGCCCCTTCGTGGGGCGTTCGTCGGTGCATCTTCAATAAAACATATGAGTGCGCAAGTGCGCACGCATATGTACAGTGAACGCATGCTTCGGCACAATCACACTTTCCGACGCCTGTTCACCGCACAGGTGGTCGCACTCGTGGGCACCGGGTTGTTGACGGTGGCGCTCGGGCTCCTGGCCTACGACATCGCCGGCAGCGCCGCCGGAGCCGTCCTCGGCACCGCATTGGCGATCAAGATGATCTCGTATGTGGTTGTTGCGCCGGCTGTTTCGTCACTGACCGACACAGTGCCGCGCAAGCTCGTCCTCGTCGCCGCGGACCTCGTCCGAGCGCTCACCGCGCTGGCGCTCCCCTTCGTCGATCAGGTGTGGCAGGTCTACGTCCTGATATTCGTGCTGCAGGCGGCATCGGCCACGTTCACACCCACCTTTCAGGCCGTCATCCCGTCCGTCGTGCCGGACGCACAGCAGTACACCCGCGCGCTCACGCTCTCCCGCCTGGCCTACGACCTCGAGTCCCTGGTGAGCCCGCTGATCGCCGCCGCACTGCTGACGGTCGTCACCTTCCACACCCTGTTCGTCGGGACGGCGGTGGGGTTCGTCGCCTCCGCAGCGATGGTGGTCGGCACAGCCCTTCCCAGATACGTTGCACCACAACACAAGAAACCACTCGACGGCATAGCGACGTTCGTCCGGCAGCGGGAACTCCAGGGTCTGCTGGCACTGAACATCGTGGTCGCCGCAGCCACGGCACTCGTACTCGTCAATACCGTTGTGTACGTGCGTGATCTGTTCGGCGGTTCGAGCACCCAATTGGCCGTCGCCCTCGGCTGTTTCGGTGCGGGGTCGATGGCGGCGGCGCTGCTCGTTCCGAGAGCCCTCGAGCGGATCTCCGACCATCGCCTCATGCTCGCCGGTGCCGCCGTCGCGGTCGTCGGCACCGCAGCCGCAGCCTTCGTCGCCACCCTCGGCGGCGGGCCGACCGCGTGGACCGCTCTGGCGATCACGTGGTCGATCCTGGGTATCGGCACCTCGCTGATCAACACGCCGTCGGCGAGGATCTTGCGCCGAGAGTCGGACGAACACAGCCGAACCTCGATCTTCGCTGCTCAGTTCTCCCTGTCCCATGCGGCGTTTCTGCTCACGTATCCGTTGGCCGGTTGGGTCGGGGCGCAATTCGGACTGCTCGCCGCGGCGACGGTGCTCACGGCCTTGGCTACACTTGCGGCACTGTCCGCAGCACGCCTGTGGAGTCGCTCCCGAACCCCGGTCGCCGCCTCCGCATGAGGAGACGCCGTCCACGAAGGAGACACCTCGATGCCACCGAAGAAGGAACAGCGCATCAGTCTCCATCACGAGGCACAACCCGACTCCGCGCGACTGGCGACGGCAACCGACACGTTCCGGATGCTGTCCGATCCCACTCGGCTGCACATACTCTGGCTACTCGATCGCGGCCCCGCCGACGTCAGCGAGCTCACCGCGGCCACCGGCACGTCCCGCACTGCCGTCAGCCAACATCTGGCCAAGCTCCGGTTTACCGGTCTCGTCGAGACTCGCCGAGACGGGCGGAACGTCATCTACAACCTCGCCGACGGGCACCTCGCTCGACTGGTGCGTGAGGGCCTCAATTTTGCCGACCACAAGGTCACCGGTGAACCCCCGCACGAGTGACCTCCGAACCCCAACGCGCCCACAGCAGCCCGTCGAACATGAGACCATGCAGCATGAGTGACGGTGGCGCACGCCCGAAGGCCGATGGCCGCAAGCGGCGGTGGGAACAGCACAACACCGATCGTCGACGCCACATCATCGAGGCCGCGATGACGGTACTGGCCCGTGACATCGCTCCCGGGGAGCGGCTGACCACTGCACAGATCTCGGCCGAGGCGGGCGTTCATCGCACCGGCCTCTACCGGTATTTCAACGATCGCACCGATCTCGACACCGCGATTCAGCGTGCCATCTGTAAGCAGTTGAGCGCTGCGCTGGTCGCCTCGTTCGCGTTGACCGGCACTCCACGCGATGTGGTGCATCGGGTGGTGAGTACCTATGTCCGCTGGGTCGCCGAGCATCCCGCGTGGACGCGGTTCGTCGAGCAGGACGTCAGTGCCGAGTCGCCCAGTCCGCTCGAGGAGACCAATGCCCTGCTCGCCGAGCAGCTGGAGGTCAGCGTCGCGGCGTTCCTCGCGTTGGTGAATGCGGATCTGTCGCCGGAGGATTGGTCGCTGGTGCGCCCGTGGGTCGCGGGCCTGGTCTCCGGCTGCATGGGCGCAGTGCGCAGCTGGAGCGCGCAAACCGAATCACGTACCGGCCTGGATCATTTCGCGACGTTCCTGGCCGACACCATCTGGCTGCAGGTCAAAGGACTTGGGGCATCCCGCGGAATCGCGATACCCCAAGTCCCTCTCGAATCTGTCACCGGCCCCCAGACAGCTCAGCCGAACGAGGGCTCACTGCGGTAGCGCGACGGTCGTCCGTCGATTCCGAGGGCGCGCCACACGCGCTTGGAGACGCGGTTCATCAGTCCCAGTTCGCCGGTGAGCATGCGGACGTCACCGAAGGTGTCGCGCAATGCCTTTCGTGACGATTCACTGTTCCACCACACGGCGTCCACTACCTCGTCGGGTATGTCGAGTTCGCGTCGCATCTGCTTGCTCGGCTTCATGATGACGTCGCACAGCAACCGCATGATGACGGGCGTGAGAATCGAGATCGACGCCTTCTCGATGGGACCGAGGCGAGGTGCCTTGTACCGCAGGTACTGATGCGCGAAGCCGATGTGGCGGGCTTCCTCGGCGATGTGGATCTGCATGACGCGCTGGACCAACGGGTGGCCGACTGAGCCTCCGCGCAGAACGCCCTTCTGCATGTGGTCGATCGGCTCTTCGCCCGCGAGGACGCCGACGAAGAATCCGAACGGTGCCGAGCGGCTGGCGAACACCGTGAGCATCGGTACGATCTTGCGGAACCATCCGGGTCCACCCGGCACGTCGATGCCGATGCGGTTCACCAGCTCCTGGAACATCTGGGTGTGGTGGCACTCTTCGGTGGCCTCGTGCGTCGAGTACCGGAATTCCGGTGAATCGTTGGGCAGCGTCAGGGCGTACTGCATGAGGCCGCTGATGAGGATCTGCTCGAACTGCAGGCCCACCTTGACCATGCTGGCCTGGCGATACATGCCGATGTGGATCTGCCGATCCAGGGGAAGCGACTTGTACCAATCGGTGTGACCGAGAGGATCCTCGTCCGGGAGTACCCACCGGGGATCGTTGGGAATGATCGCGTATTCGGGCTCGTCCCAGGGAATGTCGAGGAAGGCGTCGAAGTGCTGATGCACCGATGCCGTCGACAAGGAGTGCAAGGTGTCTCGGTAGTGCGTTCGTGCGTCGTCGACTGCAGTCATGGTGGTCCTTCCGCCTGCGTCCCGAACAATCTTTACGCTACAGAGCGTCACATATAAATCCCGTTAGTGCAACGGACCGTCGCAGATACTTACCGAAATGTTGCCGAAGACGACGAAAGCCGGCCGACGCGTCGTCGACCGGCTCTCGCCACGAACCCTCACCTCACCAGTGCGGCAGCACCATCAACAGGAAGCCGAGACCGATCAGAACGCCGACCGCTCCGGTGCCGATGGCGAGCGCGGTATCGCTGCGTTCGGCGCGCGCCCCGGAGAGATCCGGGCTTCGATCCGCCCACAGCGCAGACACGGTGGCGATCAGACCGGCTGCGATGCCGAGGCCGGCGGCCCAGAACGACACGATCGACAGAGCGCCGAACATCACGGCGATCTCGGTCACCTGCGTTCGAGTCCGAATATGTCGATTCCACCACCGCGGCGGCACGTCATCCATGTCGTGAGCGTCGAAATCGGGGGATGTCACTGTCACTGTTCTCTCCTTCCTCAGGCTCGCTGAGCTGGGGTTTGGTGCACGAAAGTATGCCTCTCCATTTTGGCACCCGACGCCCGAGAGTGCTAATCCCAAATTAGTTGCATACGCGCTATAACGGCGTAGGCTGACAACGAACACGACGAGGAGGATCCATGCACATAGATCTCGACGGACGTACTGCCCTGGTGTCCGGCTCCACGCAGGGAATTGGCTCGGCGATCGCTACGGCGCTTGCACAGTCGGGTGCCCGCGTGGTGATCAACGGGCGTTCGCAGGCCACCGTGGACAAAGCCGAGCAGCAGATACTCGACACCGTTCCCGGCGCGCGTGTCATCGGCGTCGCCGCCGACCTCGCCACCGCCGAGGGCGTCGAGCAACTCACCGCGCGCGTCCCCGCGGTCGACATCCTCGTCAACAACCTCGGCATCTTCGGATCCAAGCCCGCCCTCGAGATCGACGACGACGAATGGCGTCGCTACTTCGAGGTCAACGTGCTCTCGGCCGTCCGCCTGATCCGCACCTACCTGCCCGGGATGATGGAATTCGGCTGGGGTCGAGTGCAGAACATCTGTAGCGACTCCGCCGTGGTCATTCCCGAGGAGATGATCCACTACGGCATGACCAAGACCGCGTTGCTGGCCGTGAGTCGCGGATTCGCCAAAGCTGCTGCCGGGACCGGAGTTACGGTCAATTCCGTCATCGTCGGCCCCACCCATACCGGCGGCGTAGAGGATTTCGTGGCCGAGCTCGTCGGCGACGACCTCCCGTGGGATGAGGCTCAGGCGACGTTCATGAAGAACCATCGCCCGAACTCGTTGATAGGCAGACTGATCGAGCCCGAGGAAGTCGGCAACATGATCGTCTACTTGAGCTCGGATCAGGCGTCGGCCACCACCGGCGGCGCTCTGCGGGTCGACGGCGGTTACGTCGATTCCATCCTGCCCTGACCGGGCACTGTCAGCGCCTGCGGCGCAGCATCTTTCGGCGGTACATGTCGGCGTCTGCAACCTGGGTCAGCGCCTCGAGTACGTCGGGTCCGGGGGAACCGACGGCGATGCCGTACGTGACAGTGACGACATGCCCGTCGACGAGTTCCCTCGCGAGAGCGTCGATCTGCACCGTGTCGAGGCCGGCGACGAGAACGATGAACTCGTCGCCGCCTAGCCGGGCGATCACACTTCCGGCCGGTGTTTTCTCGGTCAGTGTGTCGGCGAGTCCGATGAGAATGCGGTCGCCCGCAGCGTGGCCGTCCCTGTCGTTGACGGCTTTGAAGTGGTCGACATCGAACACGATCGCGGCGATGTTCTCCGATCGACGAGCCGCTCGGGCAGCAAGATTCGTCGCCGCGTCGACGGCACCGGCGCGGTTGAACACCCCGGTGAGCGGGTCACGAAGCGCGCCGGCGATCAGGGCGGCACCGAGAGCGCCGAACACCTCGGCGGCAGCGAGAATGCACACGACGTAGAGCGCGCCCCACAGCATCGGTGCCGGGGCAGGCGCGAGCAGCAGTGCCGTGGCCGACAGCAGAGCCAACGCCACACACAGGACCCGTGCCACGACGACGGGATACGTCGCGCGCAGGTAGAGCGCCAGAAACATCGCGGGAATCAACGCCCACACCTGGGCAGCGAGATTCTCATGGGTCAGCATCGTCAGCGCTGGAGCCAATGCCGCACAGGCAATGGCGATCCCCTGCCGCACTGGGCCTGGTCGGCGAGACAGTATCGCGATGAATCCCACCGCAGCGACCACTGCGGCCCACATCTCACCCACAGCTCCGGCACCGTTCGTGTCAGCCCAGGATGCGAAAAACGCGGCTGAATAGAGCACCAGCTGTACAGCGAGAAGGGACGACAGCACGCGGCGACGCGAGTCGATCACCACCGACCCCGCGCTCGCCGGCTGCCTGTTTCGCCGTGGGGACACAGCTCATCATCGCCGCCTACCCGCTGGCGTTACCGGACCGCCCCGTACTTTTCCTGCACCAGCAACACGATCAGCCCGAAAAGCGGGCACGCTGTGGCGGCATTCACCGCCGCCGATGACCTCGTTCGATGCGAAAGTCGTCGCAGGCAACGGAACGGCGGGGTCGTGGTCGAGACAGGTGCCGTGCGCCCTGGCAGGGTATTGGCCATGCCCTCGTTCCCGCACGTTCCGCATCCGAGTTCGGTGCACGGTACGACGGGTCTACGGACGCGGCTGTTGATGTACTTTCTGCTGGCCACAACCGGTCTCTATGCAGTGGGGGTGATCTTGACGTTGCTGCCTCACGGCGACCGGGTGACGTCCGATGTCACCGGTGGTGTCGTGGCTGTCGGTCTGGGAGCGGCCGGCGTCGTGCTGCTGTGGGTTCGACCCGGTACCGCGGTGGCGCTTCGGCTTGCCCTGGCCGCGGCGATGGTGGCGACACCCGCGGTGATGGCGTTCCATCGGCTCGCGGCGGCACAGAGCCAGTGTCTGATCGCGGCGATGTTTCTGGCGATGTACATCCGTGCGTTCCATCGGGACGGACCCGGCAGAGCGCTGGTCGGCGTGCTCGTGGTGAGTGTGCTGTCTGCGGTGTGGGTTTCTCCTGCTCCGATGTATCCGATTTCGTACCTGATCTTCGGCGTCGCGGTGATTGCCGCAGGCGAGGCGTTCGGTGTGGTGACCAAGGCTCTCATCGTGGCGTCGTGCACCGATCCTCTGACCGGAGTGTTCAACCGGGCGGGATGGGAGATGGCCGCGGCGGAGGTGGCAGGCAACAGGACTACGGAGCTCCCGGTCGCGGTGGTGATCGTCGACGTGGACAATTTCAAGGCCGTCAACGATTCGGGCGGACATCGTGCTGGTGACGAACTGCTGATCGATCTGGCGCAGTCCTGGACCCGCGCAGCTCCCTCCGACGCCGTGATCGCACGTCTGGGCGGTGACGAGTTCGCGGCGCTCCTGACAGGGCACAGCCGTGACGTGGTCGACGAGTTCGCCCGGATCACCGCCGAGTCGTTGCCCTACGCCAGCGTCGGAACAGCTCAGTCCACGGATCCGCAGGAGTCTGTCTCGGACATCCTCGCCCGCGCCGACGAAGATCTGTACGGCGTCAAACATGTTCGCCGAGAACGCCCTTGAGGAGTCGGTGTCATGGGGGAATCCCCACGCCGCCACACCAAATCCCTACCCGCATCGCTGCCGCGTCAGTTCCCGGCTACCTCGGTAGCCCGAGCCAGTCCGTCGACGAGGGTCGGCAGGAAGTACGGAATCGACAGTGCCGTCGGGCCTACTGCGGCCCCGGCTTCCTGGCCCACGAATCCTGCCACTGCTCCCCCGGCGACGGCCGGGATCTGCCGCGTCACCGGTGAACCCGTGAATTCGGCCAGTGCAGCGTCGGTGTCGACCTGAGTGAACACCACGTCGGCGTCGATTTTCGAGATGTTCTCCGCTGAGACGGTGGTCGAGAACGTCGAGTCGCCGCTCGCCAGGGCCGTCACCGACGGGTCCGAGGTGAAGCCCAGATTCTCGAGCAGCTCCACTCGCGGGTCGGACGGCAGCAGCAGGTAGTAGACATCTGCAGCCTCGGACACGTAAGCGATTGTGCGACGCTCGAACTCGGGGTGTTCCGAACCTGCGTCGGTGACCTGCTTGTCCAGATCGGCCACCAGGTCACGAGCCCGATCCGGCACGCCCAGCACGTCGCCCGTGGTGGTGATGACGTCGCGCCACGGCGTCGACCACAGCTCTTCCGGCGGTGCGATGACGGGAATTCCGGCATCGGTCACCGCGTCGTACTCGGCCTGGGTCAGACCCGAATGCGGGGCGAGCAGAACGTCGGGGTCGGCGGCGAGCACCTTCTCGACCGTCAATGCGTTGGTCACGTTGTCCAGCAACGTCGGAGCGGGGCCACCGCTGGCGTCGATGGCGTCGGAGATCCACGGATAGATCAGGTCGTCGCCGCCGCCGTATTCGGCCGACGGCATGGCCACCGGCACCACACCCAGTGCGAGCACGGCGTCGGTGGTGCCGAAGCCCCACGTGGCAATCCGCTCGGGCACGGCGTCGAGTGTGGTCTCGCCGTACATGTGCTGCACGGTCAACGGAAACGAGTCGGTGGACGACGCGGCGGGGGCGGAAGCGTCGTCGGCATCGGACGAGCTGCAGCTCACCAAAGCGAGCGAGGTGAGCACCGCGGCAGCGATGCTGGTCAGTACACGATGAGTCATGAAAAGTCCTGTATGTCGGGGTGGTGACTAGAGGTTAGCCTTAGCTTGCTTTAACCGCGAATCGGGCTCCCAGGAACCTCCCAGCCGGAGCCCAGGGTTCTCCCCGGATCTCCGCAGAGTATTGGCACTACCGAAACATCCAGTGCCACATCGAAGGAGACACAACGCGATGCCTCGCATTCCCGAACCCACGAACACCCCCGACGGACCCGCGTACGAAGGTCGACTGCTCGACCGTCCCGACGAGGAGGTGGTCGATCAGGGTGCCGCGTTCGACATCACCACCCTGTTGACCCGTCGCCGCGTTCTGAGCATCGTCGGAGCCGGTGCCGGAGCACTCGCCCTCGCGGCGTGCTCGAGCACGTCGAACGCCGGAAGTACCACCACCACAGCTGCATCCACGACGGCGACCACCGCCGCGGCCACGAGCGAGATTCCGCAGGAGACCAACGGCCCGTATCCCGCCGACGGCACCAACGGCGTCAACGTTCTCGAAGAATCGGGAATCGTTCGCCGCGACGTGACGTCGAGCCTCGACGGCGGCACCACGGTCAGCGGTGTCCCACTGTCGTTCACGTTCACCCTCACCGACATGGCGAACGACAACCACCCCTTCGAGGGGGCAGCGGTCTACCTGTGGCAGTGCGACGCGAACGGCAAGTACTCGATGTACTCCGAGGGTGCCGAGGACGAGACGTACCTACGCGGTGTGCAGACGGCCGATGCCAGCGGGAGCGCCACCTTCGACACCATCGTGCCCGGCTGCTACTCCGGCCGCTGGACGCACATGCACTTCGAGGTCTACCCCGACGCAGCGTCGGCAACCAACGCCGAGAACGCAATTGCCACGTCGCAGGTCGCCTTTCCGCAGGAGATCCTGAACGACATCTACCAGCTCGACACCTATCCGGGCTCCGCGAGCAACCTCGCCCAGCTCGGCAGTCTCGACAACGACAACGTGTTCGGCGACGGCTACGACCTGGAGATGGGCACCTTCGCCGGCGACCCCACGAGCGGCTATGTCGGCTCGCTGGCAGTCGCGATCGACACCACCACCGAACCCGCCATGAGCGCAGCGCCTTCCGGCGGCGGTGCGGGCGGCGGGGGCGGACAACCGCCGATGGGCGGCACACCCCCGGCCGGCGGACCTGCCGGCACCGCTCCCACCAACTGACCCTCCCCGACACTACCCACCGAAGGAAACATCATGTTGCACAACCTCACTGGATGGCACGCCCTCGTCGTTCTCGCCATCGTTCTGCTCGTGTTCGGATCGACCAAACTCCCCTCGCTCGCCAAGGGTGTGGGCCAGTCGATGCGCATTCTCAAAGACGAAGTGCGTGAGGACAAAGCGAAGACATCGGCGACGCCCGACGACGTCTCGGTCCCGGTTCCGTACCGACACGCCTCATGACCGCAGCCACCGCCGTGCGGGGTGCGATGCCCCTTGCCGGGCACATGCGCGAGGCACGTCGCCGTGCGATCCGTGCGGCGGTGTCGCTGCTCGTCGGCGTCGTGATCGGCTTCGCAACCTCCGATCGGATTCTCGACATCCTCCGCGGCCCCGTCGAGGAACTGGCGCTGTCCCGCCAGGCCAGCCTCAACTTCGAGACCGTCACGGGCGCATTCGATCTCCAGCTGCGGATCGCACTGTTCACCGGCGTCATCGTGTCGAGTCCAGTGTGGTTGCGGGAGATCTTCGCTTATCTCACTCCAGGATTGACCCGTCGCGAGAAGAAGTACGTTCTCGGTTTCTCCGCGGCTGCCACCCCACTGTTCGTCGCCGGCTGCGCATTCGGGTTCACCATTTTCCCTCGTATGGTGAGCGTGCTCGCGGGCTTCTCCTCCGACGAGGACAGCACCATCCTCAACGCGTCGTACTACGTGGATTTCGTCATGAAGATCGTGTTGGCAACCGGTATCGCCTTCGTCCTGCCGGCAGTGTTGGTCATGCTGAACTGCCTCGGCATCGTCTCCGCGCACAGGCTGCGCAGCAGTTGGCGTGTCAGCGTGGTGGCGATCGCCCTGTTCAGCGCTCTGGTCACCCCCGCGGCAGACGTGCTGTCCATGTTCCTCGTCGCGCTGCCGATGGTCACCCTGTTCGGCGCGGCTCTCGCGATCACCGAGATACACGACAGACGATCGTCCAGACGTGCCACTGCACAGGAGAATTCATCATGTTCGGCCTGACATTCGAGAAATTGTTCCTCGTCGCGATCATTGCGGGGTTCGTCCTCGGCCCGCAGAGACTGCCCGGCTACGCCCACCGACTCGGACGGGCGGTGCGCACGCTGCGGCACTTCGTTGACAGCACCCGCAGCACAGCGGCGGCCGAGATGGGCGTCCCGCTGCGCCGCAGCGAGTGGGAGTCGTTGGACCTCAGACAGTACGATCCACGCCGCATCGTCGCCGACGCACTGCGAGAGAACGACGCTCTGCGAGAGAACGATACGGCGACGCCGACCAATCCAGATCTGGTCGCAGAGGCCGCCCGAGTGCGACCCGGTCAGAAGTATCTGATCACCGGACCGTCGTCGCATCCGCGTCGCGTGCTCATCGAGTCACTGCCCGAGAACGATCCACGCCGGATCGCTGCCGAGGCATCGACGCGCGAAAGTGCGTGCTGAGGCGGTAAATTGTCGGCTCAGCAGCCAGGACTCCAGGAGAGTGAACGCCGATGTCCGATCACCGTGCACACGAGTTCGAGATCCCCACGATCGACATCGGTCCCTTCGCCTCGGGCAGTACGGCCGATGCGGCAGCCCGAGGTCGTGTGGTGGCCGAGATCGACGACGCCTGCACCCGTTCCGGGTTCATGCAGATCGTCGGGCACGGCATCGGAGACGATGTACTCGACGGCCTGGCGCGGTCCATCGACTCGTTCTTCGCGCTGCCGCTTGCGACCAAGAACGAGTACCGGATACCCGACGCGAATCGTGGATACAGCCCGCCCAAGAGCGAATCATTGAGCCTCAGTGTGGGAGTCGAGTCTGCGTCGCAGATGAACGACTTCTTCGAGGCGTTCAATGTGGGGGTCGAAGCGCGGTCCTTCGACTCCCTCGATCTGGACGAGTCGGATTACGGGATCAACGTGTGGCCCGACGAGGTGCCTGATTTCCAACGCGACGTCGAACGGTATTTCGCCGAGGCGTCTCGGGTCGCCCGCACTCTCACCGGAATCTTCGCTGCGGCACTCGAGCTACCGGTCGACTTTTTCGACACGCTCACCGACCACTCGATCGACGTGCTGCGGATGAACAACTACGCCCTGCCCGAGGGCATGGCCACCCTCGACGGTGACCTCACCGGGATGGGCGAGCACACCGATTTCGGGATCGTGACGGTGTTGTGGGCCGACCAGGTGGCCGGTCTTCAGGTGCTGGGTACCGACCGCGTGTGGCACGACGTCACTCCTCGGGACGGCGCTCTGTTGGTGAACCTGGGAGACCTCACTGCGCGATTGACCAACGACCGGTGGCTGTCCACTCTGCATCGCGTCAAGCCACCCGTCGTCGACGGCACGATCGTGCGTCGGCGGTCGGCAGCGTTCTTCCACGACGGCAACGTCGACGCGGTGATCTCCACCTTGCCGTCGCACCTCGACGCGGATTCCGGCCTGGCCTACGAGCCGGTGTCGGTACGCGATCACATCGCCGCCAAGCTCGCCGGATCACGGCAGGGCAAGGCGAATGTCGGCGCGGTCCGCGAGGCCGCACGCGTACGCGCGGCGGAAGGCCGATGACGGACGCGTCGGTCAGTCTTCCGACCTCTTCAGCACGGCGATGCACGTCAGAAAGACAATCTTGATGTCGAGCCGGAGGGACCAGTTCTCGATGTAGTAGTTGTCCCATTCCGCACGATCCGCGATGGGGGTCTGACCGCGTAGTCCGTTCACCTGAGCCCATCCGGTGAGACCTGCTTTGACGCGATGTCGCTCGCCGTAGCGTCTGATCTGCGCTGCGAACAGGTCGACGTACTCCGGCCGCTCGGGACGGGGGCCGACCAGGCTCATGTCGCCGCGCAGCACATTGATGAGCTGCGGCAGCTCGTCGAGCGAGGTCTGCCGCATGATCTTGCCGATCCGGGTGCGTCGATCCACGCCTTCCACACCGCCGGGTGCCGCTCCCTCGGTCCGGACGAAGTCTGCATCGGAGTCACGTGGTGGCCGCATGGATCGGAACTTCAAGCAGTCGAACGGAACTCCGTCTCGGCCGATTCGTTCTTGCGCGAAAAAGATGGGCCCGGGGGAACTCGCCCGTACCAGCACGGTGAGCACGAGGAACACCGGCGACAGCAGCAGCAGAGCCAGCCCCGCAGCGACCCGGTCCAGTGCACCCTTGAGGACGAACTGCCACCCCCTCGGGTCGACGTGCCGCAACACCATCAGGGGCAGCCCGCCCAGATGCTCTATGCGCGCGTGCATTCCGACGGTGTCGAACATGCGGGGTACGAGCCAGACGCGGGCACCGGCATGCTGTGCCGCACGGATCGCGTCGACTATTTGTTCGTGCGGAGCCGACGCGAACGCGATCACCACCTCTTCCACCCGATGCGCTCGGAGTATTCGAGTCAGGTCGGTGAGCGGTCCCAGATACGAAAGCCCCTGTTGCACAGAGGGGTCGACGTCGGGCGAGGAGTCGACTGTCCCGACGAGATCCATCCCGTATTCAGAGGACTGCTTCATTCTGCGCGCCAGTTGCTCTGTGACGGGACCACTACCGACGATGACAGTCGGTGCACTCGCATGGTGTTTCGCGCGAAGCCAGCGCTGCCCCCATGCCCGTGCCAGGCACGCGATCGCGAGCGCAACAGCTGCGCACAGCCACACACGGACCATGACCGCACCTGGGCGATAGGGAGTCTCGATGGCCAGTATGAAAGCGAGCGTGATCAGGGTCGCGAAAGCGACGGCGGATTGAACCGGGCCGATTTCATCGATGAAGTTTCGTCGAAGCCCACGTCGGTAGAGCTTTCTCGACGCGAGCAGCACCAGGACCGTGGGCACGAACAACCATGGGTACCACCCCAACGCAGAGACGCTACCGGAGCGCCACTGGACGCCTTCGGCTACGCCGATGGCGGCGGCGAGCGCGTCGAAAAGAACGGTGAGGATCGTACGAACAGAGTTGCTCCGTATTCGATCCGATACGTTCCTCCCGAAGCGGGCTTTCACTGACTGCGGTGTCGATATCGTCATCGTCGATCCGCGCGAGTTCGACTCGATATCCGGTCCTTCCAAGTTTCATGTCCTCAGAGCGGTGACGCCGTTCGGCAGTCGACATTTCGTACACCGAAGACATATCACCCTTCACCTTCGTCCGGCGTGCAACGCAAGCATTGTCACTGTCGAAACAGGGCCGCTGTCAACGAATTCGCTGTTGAATGAGCCAGGCGATGTCTTCGAGGGTCTTCACGTGGCCCGACGTCCATTTACGTGGTCGGTAGTCCCACACATCCAGCATTCCGACGGTGAACCCAGCGTCGGACTTGATCGGCGCTGCCATATAGGCGATCAGATCCGCAGTCGCGTGATCCCTCAATAG
This sequence comes from Rhodococcus sp. NKCM2511, assembly GCF_014905595.1. Lineage (NCBI taxonomy): Bacteria > Bacillati > Actinomycetota > Actinomycetes > Mycobacteriales > Nocardiaceae > Rhodococcus > Rhodococcus sp. NKCM2511. Next base: position 2,213,529 of record NZ_BNHJ02000001.1, read on the forward strand.
CGCGTGCTCTCGAATGTCCTGCGCCACCAGCGTTTCGCCGGTTTCCACCACGACACGGCATGCCGACCGTTCCACCGCTACGGTCTGTGGCTGCGCTGCCGTTCCCGATGTTCCGACGCTGGCTTTGATGAATTGTGTGTGATCGTCGACGAACGAGATCGACGCACCCTGTGCTCCCATGGCTCGCAATGTCATCCGGGCCAGTTTGTCGAACTGCTCGTCACGAGGACTGCCGATCATGCCGGTAGCTCGTACCGCGGCGAGACGGTCGACGTCGCCGATCTGCAAGTACGTCTGCGGAAGTGACGTCGAATCGGGATCGGACAACTCGATGTTCTCGTACTCGAAACTACGGGCGTCCGCGAGCACGGCGGCCACTTCCGGTGAAGACTCTCGTTCGAGTTCGGTGACGAGCCGAGTGATGATTGCCCGACGTGCGTAGGTGTTGAGGGACTCGCCGGCCCTGTCGGCATGGTGCGTCAACAGCCTGTTGATTCGATCTCCGAATCCGGTTTTTCCCAAGTCCACCTATCGGACGGTAGTTCACTACGCGCTGTTGCGCGTACCTACCGGCCGATCGAAATAACGGCATGATCGGTCCGTTGTCGGAGAAATCGCCCGATCTCCGGTTCGAGCCACCCGGTCGATCACCGCGGCGAGATGCTCGAAATACCGTCGCACCTGATATTGCGCAAACGGGGCATCCGGGGTTTGGCTACCGAGATACACGCTGTCGTGATCACGATTGATCCAGAGCGACGCATTGCCCGTGCGTCCCTCGCCGGTAAAGATGACGCCACGATCGTAGGCGTCGTCTCCGCAGCCGGGAAACCATCGGAAGTCTATGTACGAGAGCATATTCGGCGCAGTGACCACTGCCTCGGGTGACGCGCCTGCAGCCATCATGGCTGCCATTGCAGCTCCTACCGGCACCGTCGCGAGCTTCTTGGCGCGTTCGTAGCCGACGTTGGCACGCGGGACGAGTTCGCTGAAGGTCGATGCCCCGGACACGGCGAATTCCACCGGCGCGAACGAGCAGATCCACCCTTGGTCGGCCGCATAGGTGGGAAGCATTGCACGGCAATCGAACACGGTCATGCCGTAGTAGTTGTCGACTCCGCCGAGTTCGTGGTCGGTGATCGCCAGGGCCGCGTAGAGTCCGGCGAGAAACCGTCCGCCCACGGCTTTGCAGGCGCGGTCGAAGCCGGCGATGCCTGCCCTGTCGAGCAGTGGCAGCTCGATCGGTTTCACCGGTGCGGTCTCGCCCGGTGCCAGTCCGAGGTCGAGGGCGAACCTGGGCATCTGCAGGTCGTTTCGAGTGAACGTGTCTTTCCACGCCGCGAACTCGTCGGTGCCGGCGACATGTGTAACGGCGAGTGTCGCTTCGATCTGCGCGTACTCGGCGAACCCACCTGAGGCGGACTCGGCCACCGGCGTCGACGTGTCCTCGGGGTCGGCAATAGCTCGGCGATACAAGCCGACGATCTCGGTCAGTGCCAAGGCCTGGGAGGAGCCGTCGCTCAGGGCGTGGTCGGCACCGAAGAAGATCGAGAAGTCGTCCTCGCGGACGATCGCGCCGAACGCGAAGCCGGGGTACGAGTCGCTACGGGTCTCCGCACCCAACCGGGCCCGGATGTGATCGTGAACGTCCGCGGCATTCGTCAGCCGCGATCCGACGGTGGCCTCGAATTCCACCGCGTCCGCCGGCAGCGAGCGGCTCACCACCGTGCCGCCTTCGACGTCGAACCACATGCGAAGGATCGAATGACGCGCGACGAACTGCGTGAGGGCGCTGGTCATCGCCGCTTCGTTCAGCACCCCGTCGAGAGTGGTTCCCGAACCGATGTACGACAGGTGAGGTCGGCCGTTCAGGGCCGCAGCGTGGGCACCACGAACGTGGTTCTCGGCCAGAAACGTCAGGCCTCCGAATGTCGGCGAGGCATGGGCGGTTCTGGCGACCGAGTCGACGGTCGGATGCCATTCGATCGTGGTGCCGGGAGCCGAGTGCCACGAATCGAGCGCGGTGATCTTCACTGTTTCCCTCTCGTCAGGCGATGTGCACGTCGGCCGCACCTACGGAATCGAGACCGACGGAGTCGACACCGACAGGGGCGCCGATTCCGGCGTCGATCACCTCGAACATGGTCTCGAACGTGGAGACGACGAGGTCCGTCACGGCCGCTGTCGCGGCGTCGTCCGCCGGATGCCGTGCCGAGACCGTGATGCCCTCGGCGGTCCTGGCCACCCAGATGTAGACCTCGGATTCCGACCTGGCGGCACTGCGCAACGTCTGTGCCCGCCTCGCGGTCCAGTCCGCGGCTCCGGCGACGAAACGAAGATCGAGGTAGGAGACGACGAATTGCGGTTCGGCCACCGTGCCCAGCAGTTCAGCTACGCGGGGAAAGGGAACCCGAGAGAGCTTCTTGGCCGCGGAGATACCGGTGGCAGCGGCGCTCAATGCGTCGGCGAAGGTGCGCGCGTGTCGAACGTCGATTTCGAGCGGCCCGATGCCCACGTACCAGCCGACCGACTCCAGGAATCTGGCCTCGTCACGGGTGTGGAGAGGCATCACCAGTCTGAGAGTCGGCTCCCCGGTCAGTCGGCGATGGGCCAGTGCCATCGCCGCCATCACCGCGGTCTGCGTCGTGTGGCCCGCAGCGCGGCATACCGAGTTCACCGCTGCGACTTGTTCCCCGCCGGCCACTTGCAACGCCCACCCCCGCTGGACTGCGTCCGCCGGGGGCGAGAAGTTGGTCCGCGAACGCGTCGCGGCGACCGACGACAGTGCGGGGAACCCTCCGGTCGCGGCGAGGAATTGCCGCCATCGCTCGACCGTGTCGTGCACTACCGTCACTTCGTTACCCATGGTGCGGCTTCGCACGCTGAAGTCGACGTGGCTGCCGATATCGGACATCTCGACGGACTGGCTGCGCAACTCGGCGTCGTACAGCCTGGACAGCTCACCGATCGACAACAGCATCGAGTACGCGTCCATGACCGAGTGATCGGCGGCGAACAGAAGGAGAAACCGATCCTCTCCGACATCGGGCGCGTCCGAGATGGTGACGACCATGCAATGTGGCCATCGCAGTGGCGAAAGTTCGCCGTCGAACATGTCGGTCAGTGTGGTCCCGACGGCGTCCGCGTCGATCCAGCCGAGGTCGGTCGAACCGAAACGGAGGCGGTCGGGTGCGCACGTCCTTCGGACGAGATGTTGATTTCCTGCGCCGTCTTCCGCGATCGTTGCAGTCGTTCGGAACACTTCGTGGCGGCGGTGCCACGCCAACAGAGCTCGGTTCATCGCCGCCGTGTCGAGATGACCGGTTACTTCGAATACAGCTCCGAGCCATGAGCTTTCCGCTCTTCCGGAAGCAGCTCGACGTACATACGTTTCGTGGTCGTACGCGAGAGGACGATCGTCGGGATCCCAGCGGAACGTGCCGGAGTCGGCCTGCGGAGAGAACTTGGTAACTCTCCCACCAGGGAGTTGATAATCAGCGATTTCGGTGAATTTCACTGCTCGACACCTGCTTTCCGGCGACGCGCTGTCCGTTGGGAAAGCGTCGGAGTATCACTTCGTCAATAGCGTTGCGCGCGTGCGGATCCGATAACTTCGTTGTGGACACTACATGCCTCACACGATGGTTCTGCACCGCACATTCGGACCCTGTGGTCCGAATCCTGCTTATTGTCAACAGCATCGACGACATCAGCAGAGGCGGTGCACACATCGAGCATCGACCCCAGGAGCTGCCACGTCCAGTGGAGTGCGAGTGGACTTCGTCACTGCCGGAGATACGGTCCGATCATGTCACAATCGGGCGATCACTGCTGCCCGGCGAGGGACGCGACTCCCCGCGGATATTGCGATTTCTCAACGTAACCAGCATGTTTCGGAGATGTAAAGCCCCCGATGGGGCCACGTCCGAACAGCGGTTCCTCTGCCGGACGACCCCACCTCACTGCCAGTAGTCGAGCGATCAACCGTTACGAACGATGCACGGATGCAACACTTCTCCCCGTGCAGCGCCGATGCCGATCTGTTGCACCGCCTCGTTCGCGCCTATAACGTTCGACCGACAAAGCCACAGGTGCCAACACCGAACCGAGGTGCGACGACCACACCACATCACTGCCCGCCGGAAGACGAGGTACCACCACTCGTCCACCGTCGGTCACAGCACGGGAGTAGGCGAATGACGGATTCCGAATTAGCCATCGCTGCATCAGGTTTGACTCGTCGTTACGGGTCGACCGTCGCCGTGGACCGCGTCGACCTCGAGGTTCCTGTCGGCGGAGTGTTCGCCGTGCTCGGTACCAATGGTGCGGGTAAGACGACCACAGTGCGGATGCTCGCAACACTGGAGCGACCCGACTCCGGCTCGGCCACAGTATTCGGCCACGACGTGCGCACCTCGGCTGGAATCGTGCGGTCGATGATCGGTGTGACAGGGCAGTACGCATCGGTCGACGAAGATCTCACTGCCGAGGAGAACCTCCTCATCTTTGCCCGACTCGTCGGCGCATCACGGCGTCGCGCCCGTGCCCGCGCGGCCGAATTGTTGGACGAGTTCGGACTGGGCTATGCCGCACGTAGACAGGTTCGTGGGTTCTCCGGTGGTATGCGCAGACGCCTCGACCTCGCCGCCTCGATGATCACGCGCCCACGCCTGCTCTTTCTCGACGAGCCGACCACCGGGCTCGACCCCCGCACCCGCGCACAGATGTGGGACACCGTGCGAGCCATGGTGGCAGCCGGGTCGACAGTGCTGCTGACCACTCAATATCTGGACGAGGCCGACGCGTTGGCAGACCGTGTCGCGGTCATGGATCGCGGCAAGGTGGTTGCGAACGGGACTGTGGACGAACTCAAGGCCAAGGTGGGCGGCAGCTCTGTGAAACTCACGCTGCTCGATTCGACGCAGGCGATTGCCGCGGCACGAACGTGCGCGGCCTTCTCGCCGCTCGAGGTCACCGTCGAAGACGACGGGAACATCGTGTCGGTGCCCATGCCGGACATCGAGCGTCTCCCGGAGATGCTCCTGGCGCTGCGGTCCATGCAGATCTCGGCGAGCGCGGTCAACGTGGCTCGGCCGACGCTCGACGACGTGTTCTTCGAGTTGACCGACGCATCGCCCCGCGTTCTGGACAGTGTCCCGAGCATCACCGGCGCGGGAACGACGAGCAAGGAGCCCGCCGCGTGAACACGACGACGTCGACGGACGGGCTCGCCCGTCGAGAGCGCGGTATCACCCACACCGCGCCCCCGGTCAGCGATACTCCTCGCAACGCGCAACCATTTTCTGCCGCACTCGCACAGTCGATGACCATGACGTTTCGGGGGCTGCTGAAGATCAAGCACAATCCCCAGCAGATGTTCGACGTCATCGTCCTACCGATCGTCTTCACGGTGATGTTCTCGACCATCTTCGGCGGGGCCATCGTCGGCGATGTCGACAACTACTTGCCGCTGCTGATTCCCGGGGTGCTCGTGCAGGTCGCCGTGGCTGCGTCGGTGGTCACCGGCGTGCAGCTTCGAGAAGATCTCGACAAGGGGGTCTTCGACAGGTTCAAGTCGCTGCCCATCGCCCGTATCGCGCCTCTCGCAGGCGCGTTGTCGGCCAACGCCTTTCGATACGTCGTGGCGACGGTGATCACTGTCGGAGTCGGAGTCGCGATGGGCTACCGTCCGAACGACCCCGCCGGCCTCGCACTGGCATGTCTGCTGGTCGTTACCGTCGCGTTCACGTTGAGCTGGATCTTCGCTCTGGTGGGAGTGTTGCTGGACAAGGCGTCCACGGTGCAGGGAGTATCGATGCTCGTTCTGATGCCCATCACCTTCGTCTCCAACGCTCTGGTCCCCATCGACACCATGCCCGCGTGGATGCGCACGATCGCAGGTGCCAACCCGGTCTCCCACCTGGTGTCGGCGGTACGCGGACTCGCCGATGGCACCGACGCGGGGCTTCAGGTGGCGTACACACTCATCGGCGCGGCCGTGGTCCTGGCCGTATTCGTCCCGGTCACTCTGCGCGTCTACATGGCCAAGACCTGAAGTCGTTCCACACGAGAGGGTTTCACGATGGGCTTGGACAGACCGACCGAAGCGACAGGAGTGATGGTGAGCGAGTCGAGCACGATGGAAGAGGGCACCGAACCGACCATGGATCTCCTCGCCGAGAGCACAGCTCCGACGCTGTCGGTGGTGGTACCGGCATTCGACGAGGAGGACACGATCGCGGCCTGCCTCGAACGCCTGACGGCGCAAGCCGACTGCATCGACGAGATCGTCGTGGTGGACAACAACTCGACCGACCGGACCGCCGATATAGTGCGGGATCTTGCCCGGCGTCACACCACGATTCGGTTGATACACGAGGCCGAGCAGGGCCTGGTGTACGCACGCAACGCCGGAATGGATGCGGCTACCGGCGATCTCATTGCTCGTATCGACTCCGACACGATGGTCGGCGACGACTGGTCGCGGACCATCGTCGACTTTTTCACCGCCGATCTCGACCACAAATGGTCCGCTCTGTGCGGTCGCGGTGAGGCCTACGACGTGCCGATGTCGGGACGATTCGACAAGTGGAAGATCAAGTTGCATCCGCTCGGAGACCGCGGCCCCTCCGACGAGGTCAAGGAGATCCCCGTCCTGTACGGCTCCAACATGGTCGTGCGGCGAGAGGTGTGGAATCGGATACGTACCCGAGTGAGCATGCGGCGGGACATATTCGAGGACGTCGACATGGGGTTGTGCATCCTGGACGACGGTGGTCGCAACGCCTTCCTCGCGTCGTTGACCGTGGGGGTATCGCCCCGGCGTATGCAGAGCAGCCTCCCGGAGTTCGTGCAGTACATGAGCTTTCTGCCCAGAACCTTTGCCCTGCATCGGAGGTTTTCTTATACAGCGGGTACCGCATTGATCTACGTGCCGGCACTCACGGTGTTGCACACCGGCCGATTGTTGATGCTCCGGCTCTACGATTCCGAAACGGGGCAGCTCGACCCGAGACGACTGCTGCAGCGCACCTCGACACCCACGCGCGCGCTACCGTGAGCCGCTCGCGACCCGCTCGACCAGATCGACGGCGTGGGACACAGCGATCGACGGGGCAATCAATCTGTCACGCAATTGCGTTGCAGTAACTCGCCTTTGCGGAGACAGGGCATCACGCAGCACATCGGTGAGGCGCGACGGAGTCACCCGGGACAGAGGAAGTGAGGAACCGACATGTGCGGAGGCAACAGCTCGCCCCCAGATGGGCTGATCCGCACCGATCCAGGTGACGGCAGTGGGCAACCCCGCGCGCAGCGAGGCCGCGACCGAGCCGGCACCGCCGTGATGGATCGCAGCACGGCATCGAGGCAGAACGGCATCGTGGTCGATGTGCTTCACCACTCGCACTCGACTTCCGAGTTCGCCTGCATTGCCGAGGAAGTCGCTCCACCCACCGGCTACCAGCAACCGCACTCCCAACTGGTCCGCAGCGGCCACGATCGCCTCGCCGAGTCGGTCGGGATTTTTCGGAAGCATGCTCCCGAAGCCGACGTAGACCGGCGCGTCCGCGGCGGCGATCCACTCCGAGAGGTCGTCGTCTGTGCTGACGTCGCCCACCCCCTCCCGAGCCGACGCAGGCAAACCGAGAAAGCCCACCAACGGTCGTCGGTCACCCCATTCGGAGACCAGACCCGGAAACAGAGCGGGGTCGTACGCCTGTATCTCGGGGATCCCGGTCGCGGCGATCGCGGTTGCGAACGGAGTTCGCATGGGCCCCAGTCCCAATTCGGAACGCAGGTCGTTCTCCGCTCGCTTCGACGCCTTCCACAACAGCCACTCCACCACCGTCCAACTTGCCGACGCGAGCGGGCCGGACACATCGACACCCGCCTGCGACAGCAGGGACGTAGTGGAGTTTCGCCGGATCGGGCACAGGTGCAGGGGCACGTGAGGAATTCCTCTCACCTGCGAAACATTATGCGCTCGTTCCTGTCCCGCACTGGTCGAGATGATCGCGTCGGCACCTTCGCTGGCGTCGAGCAACGCCTGCTGCATCTGTCGGCCACCGCGAACGGTGATCTCGGTGGCGGCAGCCAGCCTGGCGCGCGGATCGGCAGACTTCAGCCGGGTGCGGACTGCATCGGACTCGAGCACCGCGCGAGTGCTGTCTCCGTACACGGACGTGGACAACCCTGCACCGGTACCGAACTCCTGCATGTTCGGCGGAGCGAGCAAGACGACGTCGTGCCCACGCGAACGCAGCTCGAGACCTACGGCGACTGCCGGTTGAACATCGCCGCGGCTTCCATTGGCTGCCAGAACGAACTTCATGCGCATCCCTTCGTTCCCCGGTGCTCGGTGAGCCCGATCAGTCTAAGCGACAACACCCGATCTGCCCCTGTGAGACGAAAGATGGTGCTGTGTAGTGCAATACCTCGGTACGGCGCAATTCTTGGGGGCGAACAAGTGAAAATAGCGTTCGCCATCAACGGTACTCGCGGCGACGTGCAACCTGCCGTCGTACTTGCCGCAGCCCTGACCGCACGGGGACACGAGGTTTCGGTGGGAGTGCCGCCGAACCTCGTCGAGTTCGCCCGCGGCTGCGGACTGGAGGCCACTGCTCTCGGCCCCGACACGCGAACACACATGAAGATGGTCACCGAGGCGCGGGCCGAGGCGGGCCGAAACCCGTTGCGCCAGATCAGAGCCGTCGCACAGCTGCGTGATCTCGGGTACTCGGAGTTGATCACCGACCTGGGCGACATCGTGGACGGTGCCGATGCCATCGTCACGGGTTTCACCACCGAACAGATCACGCTCGCGTACGCAGAAAGCGCAGGTGTGCCGCTGATCTCGTTGCACCACGCACCCGTACGCCGCAACACGGTCCATGGCCCGCTACCGAGTCTGCACTGGGGTGGTACACGCACGGTTCTCGCGCAATGGTGGCTGTTCGACCGGCTTTTCGGACTCATGACCCGACGTCGCGACGCTCTTCTGCGCGAGCGTCTGGGTTGCGCCCCGGCGCTCCGATCACCAGCGGCTCAGCTCGTAGCGGCACCAGGAATCGAGATCCAGGCATACGATCCGTTGTTCGCGGTACGGAACGACCCGGTGTGGGACGCCGACGCAGCCCGCCGACCCCGTCCAGTGGTCGGCTTCCTGGAACTACCGGCTCGGCTTCGACTCGGCCTCGACGAGATGCACTCAACCGAGGAACTGTCGGACTGGTTCGATGCCGGGGATCCCCCCGTCTACGTCGGATTCGGCAGCATGCCGGTCCGCGACCCGGCACAGATGATCGACGCTGCTGTCACCGCCACACGTCGGCTGGGTCGTCGACTTCTGTTGTGTACCGGTTGGAACGACCTGCCGACGGATTCCCTGACAGGACAGGACATCCGCGTCGTGAGGGCCGTCGACCACGACGCGGTGTTCGGTCGGTGTGCGGCAATCGTCCACCACGGCGGGGCGGGCACCACGGCTGCCGCAGTGCGGTCTGGGACGCCGTCGGTGATCTGCTGGTACGGCTCCGACCAGCCGTTCTGGGGTCGTGAACTGGAGCGGCTCGGGGTAGGTGCGACGCTACCCGCGCGGCGGCTGGACGCCGATCTCCTCACCGGCGCGCTCACCCGCGTGCTCGACCTCCGTGGGAGACACGCAACCGTCAGCGCAGCAACACAATTGATCACGGGCGACGTAGCGCTGGCGCAGGCCATCGACCACATCGAGACGGCCGTGACATCGCGACGAGTGGGGCAGACTCGATGATGCACTCCGTACAGGGCAGACTCGCCGATGAAGATGCCACCTACTGGTTCCTGAGGCGGGCATTCGGGTGGTCGGTAGTCCTACAGCTGGTCTGGATCACGGACTCCCCGGTGTCGAAAGCAGTGCTCACCGAGGTGAATTCCGCGTTGGCGAGCGGACGCCTGCACCGACGGCTCGTCCCACCCACAGTGCCGGGGGCGCGTCCACGCTGGGTACGCGCAACAGGTGAGCCCGCCTGCCGGATCGACGACGACGCAGTGGAGAACTCCGACATCGATCGCTGGGCGGCGGAGGAGTTGGCTTCGGTCGAGTTGGATGCGGTCGAGGGCGGCTGTTGGCGGCTGCGCGCGACCAGTCGCGCGGGGGGAGGCACCGTCGTTTCGCTGTGCGCACTGCATCTCGCCGCGGACGGCAAGACCATGGTGACAGCTGCTGCAGCAGCGCTGGCGGCTGTGTCACCGAACGCGTTGTCGCCGAACATACTCACTGAGCGTGCACTGACATCGGAGACGGGCACCGCGAGCGCGATCATCGCCGACACGATAGACGCGACCGGCAGAGTTCTGGCCGCGGGCCGAGGCGCACTGCGGGCCATCGGAGACGTGGTGGCCCAACACGCAGGATTCGGTGGTGCCGACACGGCCGACGCCAGCCCGGTCCCGACGCGTCCCGTCCGGGCACCGATGGCCGACAGATCACCGAAAGCAGTGGGCTCGTGGGCCACAGTGACCGTTCCCAGTGACGCCTGGGATGCAATAGCCGCACGACACGGAGGTACTGCCAACGTCTTGTTCGTGGCCGTCGTCGCCGGGTTGCTGAGGTCCAGTGGATACGCCCCGCTCGGAGACACGGTGAAGGTGGGAATTCCCGTCGACCGGCGCGGTGACAGCGATGACGACCGCGCCAATGCGACCGCGGGCGTGTCGGTGATGTTGACCGATCAGCCGGTACCGGGAGGCGACCTACGCAGCATTCGTTCCGCGTGTAAGGCCGCGTACCAACGGCTGGAGTCCGGGCACCGGAGCGCCGTGGCACACCTGTACCCGCTGACGTGGCTGCTTCCGCCGTCGTGGCTCGTCGGCGTGGCGACGTCGGGAACAGGCATGCCCGACGCGATGGTGTCCAATCTGGGCGTCGTCCCCTCGGCGGCGATGCGGTGGGGGGACGTCGACGCAACACGCCTTGCGTTCCGAGGCAACGCACAGGGCGTCGATGCGGCCCAGCCGTACCGATTCGGTGACGGCGCTCAGGCCTGGGCACTACGCACCGACACCACGTTCACGTTCTCGGTGTTGGGGTTCGATGAGAACAGTTTCGGTGGAGCGTCGCGGTTACGTGATCTGTTGGCAGCAGAACTGGCAGCGTGGCAGCTGCCGAACGAGATCTGGTGAGGAGCACGATGAGCACGACTATTGATGAAACCGATTCGGCAACAACGGAACAGGGTGCGGCGGTCGGGCCCAGCCCACGAGTGACCGGTTCCGACGAGTCCTATCTGCTTGCGGAGGATCTCTTCGGCATGGCGGCTCCGATGCAATTCGCGTGGGTTTTCGACGACGACCCCGGGCAGGCCGCGATCGAAATGCTCGGCGCTCGCCTCGCCCAGGGTCCGCTGCACCGCGCGGTTCGACGAACCAGGATTCCGGCTGCTCGGCACGCATGGGTCCGCTCCACACAGCCGCCGCAGGTGTTCGTGGACAACGACATCGACGACAATGCGATCGGCGAGTGGACGGAGGCGGCCGTCCGGCGGTCCGATATGGCACCCACCGAGGGCAGAGGCTGGCGGCTCGAGACGACGACTACCACCGGTGGTCGTCGGGTCGTGTCGCTGGCGGTCTCGCACATGATCGCTGACGGGCAGGGCGTCTACCTCGCGCTCGCGGCAGCCGCGGCGCACGCACACACCCGACCGCTGCCCGATGCCCTCGGCGGTGTGCAGGAGATCCGAGACGATCTGCTCGACGGCGTCGATCAGATTCGCTCCGCGGCCATGTCGGTTCGCACCCTGCTCGCCGAACTCGTGCGTGCACGTAAGCAGAAGTCGACTGCGGTAACACCGACGGCCGGCGCCGGCGAAGCTCTTCCGTTCCAGAAGCCACCACGTCCGCCCGACTCGGGAGCTGCACCCGAGAATGCCGGTGCCGAAACAACACTCGTCAATGTCAACATCGATCGGAATACCTGGTTACGGCGTGCCGCCGACCACGGTGGCACCTCGAACAGTCTGTTCACCGTGATACTGGCGGGCATTGTGCAGGCATCGGCCTATCCCGTCGGTGATCGACTTCGGGTCTGTATCGCAGTGAACCGACGCGAGGGTGCCACCGACGAGCGGGCGAATGCGTCGGGCGGAGTGTGGATTCGTCTGGACAAACCGGTCGTCGCCGGGGGTGACCTCTCCCCTATCCGCACACTGAGCAAGAGCGCGTTCGCCAGCTACGCAGAATCGGGTGCGGATCGAGCCGCCGACAACCTCCAACCACTGGTCCGGTTGCTGCCGGGATGGCTCGTCGGACGACTGATGCGCGCTATCCCTGGTCCCGACACCACGGTCTCCAATCTCGGCATCGTCCCCGACGACGTACTGACGCTCGGTGGCCGGGAAGCGTCGTGGTTCACCGTTCGGGCCGTCACGCTCGGCACGCCTGCGGCACAGCGCCGCATACAGGGGCCCGGTGTGGCCGCGTGGCTCGTCGAATACGGAGATCGAATCACCCTGGCATTCTTCGGAATACATCCCGAGCACTTCAGCGACGAGGCCGTGCTGCGAGCCCTGATCACCGATCAGCTGTCCGCGTGGGACCTCCCCCACACATTCTGGTGACCGACCCGAAAGAGAACGCGATGATCGAGGTGGACCGCCGGATCGGAATCATGCTGTACGGCAGCCGAGGTGACATCCAGCCAGGAGTCTGTCTGGCGTTGGAGTTGCAGGCGCGCGGGGCTCGTCCCGTCGTCGCGGTACCGCCCAACCTCGTCGACTTCGCGACATCGGTCGGTGTGCAGTCGGTACTGCCGCTCGGACTGGACACTCATACGGCCTGGTCGTCGGACGAGGCCAACACCGCCCGAAGCAGGAATCCCATCGCGAAGACCAGGTTCGCCCTCGCGACGGTTCGCGCGGGCTTTCGCGCCTTCGACGACGCTCTCGTCGAGCTGTTCCTCGACGGGGATGCCCCGATGTCCGGCGTCGACGCAGTGGTGGTCTCACCCCTCGGTCAGGATCGTGCGCTCGCGCTGTCCCAGAAACTCGGGCTCCCGTTGACGGTGCTGCGGTACGGACCGATGTCCGAGAACGGCGTCCTGGGCGCGATTCCCGGCCTCACCTCGGGCTGGTCCGCGACGTGGAAGAGACGGTCGTGGAGAATCGCCGACCGCATCACCTGGTGGGCAACGGGGTGGAACGAGAACGCTTTTCGTCGTCGACTCGGTCTCCCGAAAGCACGATCACCGTTGCCGACCCGGCTGTCCGAGTTCGGAGTTGTGCAGATCCAGGCATACGATCCGGTGATCGTGCCCGGTCTTGCCGAGGAATGGGGTGCGCACAAGCCCATCGTCGGGTTCTTCGACCTGCCGCGACGAGAGCGCGCAGGGCTCGACGAAGCGGTGTTGACGCCGACTCCCGACGGCCATTCCGGCACCGGCACAGACTCTTTGGCCAACTGGCTGGCAGCGGGACCCCCGCCCGTCTTCGTCGGATTCGGCAGCATGCCGTTGACCGATCCCGACCAGCTGATAGAGACCGTGCGCCGGGCCGGGCAGCTGATCGGTGCCCGATGCTTGATTGCCATCGGCGACCGCCGGGGACCCGACCGTGCTGACCCCGACGTGTTCTTCGTCGGCAACGTCGACCATGCGGCTGTACTCCCCCACTGCTCGGCCGTTGTTCATCACGGCGGTGCCGGTACCACCGCGGCGGCGATGCGCGCCGGACTGCCGATGGTCATCTGCACCGTCACTGCAGATCAACCGTTCTGGGGCGCGCGGATCACCGAGCTTGAAGTCGGTCGAGCGATGAAGCTGTCCGCAATCACGCCAGAGAAGTTGGCAGACGCGCTCGGTGCTGTACTTACACCCGACACTGTCGCCACAGCAGCAGCATTGGGTTCATCGATGGTCGCATCCAACAAGGCCGTGGCCGACGCAGCCGACTTGATTCTGCGTACCGTGCCGAGTGCGGTCTCGGAAGCAACAGAGCCGACGTTGGCTGTCGACGCGACAAGCTAGACCGGACGGAAGCCGGCCCCCGGCGCACCTGATTGATTCAGCAGCCGAACGGATTCCGCCGCCGACGCGTACGCGGTGGGACTGAGCAGCGGCACCCCGGAGGCGTGGCTCGTGATGCCGACGAGGGTGGTGCCGACGACCAGAGGTCCACCGGAGTCGGACCAGACAGTGAGCGCGTCGGACATCAGGTCGCTGCCGCGCGCGTCGACGATGCTGCCGCATGTCACTCCGCTGCCGAGCCCGGTCTTGCAGACGGGCTGCCCCACCGATCCGGTACCGATGTCGGTGACGGTGACTCCGCCCAGACTGTTGACGGGTACGACTTTGGTGGGGTCGAGAACGATGACGCCGTAATCCGGCCCCCAATGTCCGACGGCGGTAGTGCCGACCGGGGCCGCGGGTGATCCGACGAGCGTGACGGGTAGTCCCGACCGAAGGATGCAGTGGCCTGCGGTGAGCGCGACGAGTCGGCCCGCGTCGTCGTAGCCAACGGCCGCGATGGAACAGACAGTGAGATCATCGAGCCCACCGGTGGTGACGAACCCACTACCGGGGCCAACCAAGGGAAGTGGCGCTGCGGCCGCGGTGCCGGTGGTGGCCGCTGTGAACGCGAGAGCCAGGGCGGTGAACAGTCCACTGACAACACCGAGTCGAGCAATCTTCATGGTGGGCATTCCTCGTCGATGAATGTCGGTTCGGGGTGAGCGACGTTGGTCGCGTTTCACGCCCATCCAACCAGCGCCCGGCTACGAATGCGACTCGTGTGGTGGGTTCTCGGCATTGTTGCCGTGTGGTTGCTGATCGGCGCGCTCGTTGCCGTGTGGATCGGTCGTGGCATTCGCCGAGCGGACGTCGAGGAGTCGGCAACCGAGTCCCCGAGCAGGTCGACACAGGAACCACCACCCGAAAAGGACGCCGCGTAGTCGAGCGGAGCCACTGCGAGCCGGCTTCAGGAACGCGTCATGGGCGAACCGTGCGACCTCGGAAGAACACGGCAACTCCCATCCCGATCAGGGCCAGAATCAGCGGTGCCACTATTGCCATGTTCGCGCCGATGGCAGTGAACAGGACCACCGCTGCCAGAGCCGCGAGAAAGTACACCACCGCAAAACGTGGTGCCCAGAACACTGTGTGCACGGATTCCTCCTACATCAGAAGCAGTCTCACTCGGACCAGAAGACGAGAACGATTACGACCAAGACGACGAACAGCACCAGGCCACCGCCGGACAGAGCAAGTGTTCGCGCGTTGGTCACGTTGAAAACCCCGTCGCCTGCTGGGGTGGCGTTGCTTTCGGTGATCGAAAACGTGACCGCGAGCAAGAGCAAGAACTCGACAACCCATACCCACCAGGGCAAGTCGAGTCGTGCCATCGTCAACGCGGATCCAAGCGTGATGGCCAGCGACACTACTGCCGCGTAGACCACTGACGGCAGGGTCACACCCCACGGAGTCCGGATGCTCTTCATGTCTCCACCCCGGCCCAACCGCTGCCCCGCATTTTACGAACATGGCCACTATCGTTAGCCAGAGTACCTAGTTGACCTCCCCAGTCAAGGGCTGGTCGCACCATCACTCCGTAAGCGCGTCCCCGGCTTCGAGGGTGAACTGCACAACGTTGATGCGTGAGTTCTTGAATCGCTCCGACGACCCGGTGAGGTATTGCACGTATTTGTCGTAGGTCGCTTCCGACGACAGTGCGATGGCCTCGTCCTTGGACGCGATCAGCTTCTCGGCCCACGTGTCGAGTGTGCGTGCATAGTGTGGTCCCAGCGCATGCTCGCGGAGCAACTCGAATCCCGCCTCGGCCGCTTTCGCCTTCACCACCTTGACCAACGTCAACTGCCCACCGGGAAAGATGTCGCGCAGGATGAAGCGGGAGAAATGCGCATCCTCACGCGTGAGTCCACCCCCGGAGGCTGGGTCGGGCGGGGTGATGACGATGGTGTGCAACAACATTCGCCCACCCGGCTGCAACACCGAGCGGCACTTGGCGAAGAACGCCGAATACCGCTGACGTCGGAAGTGCTCGAACGCGCCGATGCTGACGATCCGATCGACGGGCTCGTCGAATTCCTCCCAACCCTGCAACCGGATGTCGACGTTGCGTTCGGTCGGGAGGTCGGCGACGAGCGCGCGGCCACGGTCGTACTGATTTCGACTCAACGTCAAACCGATGACATTGACGTCGTATTTCTCCACCGCCCGTTTGACGAGAGCTCCCCAGCCGCAACCGATATCGAGCAGTGTCATGCCCGGCTTCAGATCGAGCTTGCCCAGCGCCAGGTCGATCTTGGCCGTCTGCGCTTCCTCCAACGTCATGTCGTCGCGCTCGAAATAGGCGCAGCTGTACGTCATGCTCGGATCGAGGAACAGCGCGAAGAAATCGTCCGACAGGTCGTAATGCGCCCGCACATCGTCGACGAACGGCTCCAGTTGTTGGTTCATCACGCCACACCCTTCCCCACAGCATCGGTGCCGATCACTCGGCCTAGTGCACGGGCACCCTGCTCGCCCAGCATGTCTTCGTGTTCCACATCGACCTCTGTCACCGAGATCCGGCCGTCGACCAGAGCCGTCCAGTGCTTCGCGCCGTCCGAGCCCCGGGCGGCGAAGTAGTGGACATCGCCCGCGTACACCGCCGGCTCGTACGACGCGACCCAGCTGGGAGCCGAGACGACCGGTCGATACATGGCGCGCAGATCATCCTCGGTGAGGAACGCCAGTTCGGTTCGCGTACTCCGTAATTCCACAACGATGTCCTCGAAGGACGTCGCCTCGACCCCGAGCTGACGAGCCAGATCGTCGACGCCGAATTCCTCGGCGTCGTCGGGTGCCGCGAGTTGCGCATCGACGAGGGCCAGCAGCGGGACGTCCTCGCCTTCAGACTGCAACTGCACGGCCACCGCGTGGGCAATCACGCCGCCGAGCGACCACCCCAGCAGGTGGTAAGGCCCGTGAGGCTGCACATCTCGAATCATCCGCGCGTATACGAAAGCGAACTCCTCGATCGACGACGGCGCAGCGTCGCGGTTCGAGATGCCCGGATCCTGCAGGCCGTACACCGGGCGGTCCGTCTCCCCGAGCAACGACAGGTAGCTCCAAGCAATTCCGATGGCCGGGTGCACACAGAACAGAGGTGCGCCCACGCCGTCGGTCCGCAGCGGCAGCAGCACATCGAACGCGCCACTCGATTCGGCATCCCCGTCGTCCATGTCGAGGCGCGCGGCCAATGCCGTGATCGTCGGGTGCTCGAGCAATGCACTGATCGGAATTCGACGGCTCAGTTTGTCGCCGAGGGCGTCCATCACCTGCACCGCCGACAGGGAGTGCCCGCCGAGGTCGAAGAAGTTTTCGTCGATGCCGATGTCGTCGGCGGCAAGGTGCAGTACGTCGGAGAACACGGTGTGCACCAGCTCTTCGGTGGACGAGACCGGCGCGCGCCGTTCACTCGACATCACTGCGGGCTCGGGCAGCCTGCTCGTATCGACCTTGCCCGACAACGTCATCGGCAGTGCATCCACGACGGTCACGGTGCTGGGCACCATGTAGGCGGGCACTGTTCTCGCCAGGAAGTCGCGAGTCTCTCGCGCTTCGACCGCACCCACCACGTAGGCAGCCAACGAGTTCGCATGCCCGATCACGCTGGCTTGACGCACAGTCGGGTGACGCAGCAATGCCGCCTCGACCTCGGCGAGTTCGACGCGATGGCCGCGGATCTTCACCTGTGAATCGACTCGGCCCAGGTATTCGAGTTCGCGTCCGGTCTCGCGCGCCACCCACCGCACCAGATCGCCGGTGCGATAGAGCCTGCCGTCGCCGAAGGGATTGGCGACGAAGCTGCTCGATGTCAACGCAGCGTCGCCCACGTACCCCTCGGCCAGGCCGGCCCCGCCCAGGTACAGCTCCCCCACGACGTCGGTGCCCACCGGTCGCAGACGGGCATCGAGAACCACCGTGTCGAATCCGAGGGTCGGTTCGCCGATGGTCACCGCAGCCGATGCCCAGTCCCGCTGATGCGTGGTGCAGGTGCTCATGACGGTTCCCTCGGTGGGCCCGTACGCATTGAACACGGAGCGATCCTGCGACCATCGCTGCAGCAGTGCAGAATTGGCGGCCTCGCCGGCCATGACGACCACACGAAGAGAAGGCAGAGCCGCGGAGTCGGTCACCTGCAGCACGGTCGGGGTGAGGCAGGCGTGGGTCACCTGGTGCCGGTCGATGAGCGCTTCGAGTTCGCGTCCTCCGTGGACGTCGGGCGGCACGATCACCACGCTCGCACCGGCACCGACGGCCATCAGTGTCTCGAAGATCGACGCGTCGAAACTCGGTGACGCGAACTGCAGCACCCGTGATGCCGGCTGAACGTCGAACAGGTCTCGTTGGTTCTGAACGAGATTCGCGATTCCGCGGTGCGTCACCCGCACACCCTTGGGTGCCCCGGTGGATCCCGAGGTGTAGACGACGTACGCCGTGCTGTCGACGGGGACTGCGCGTACCTGGAACTGGTCGAGCTCGTCACCGTCGACCGTCAGCCAATCGTTTCCGGCCGAATGGAAGTCCACGGGCGCAATTCCCGTCGCGGGGGCTGCGCGATCGAGAATTTCCCGTACTCGCGCGGCGGGCTGCGACGGGTCGATCGGCAGGAAGCCGGCACCGGTCTTGGCCACGGCCCAGATCGCGGTGAGGTACTCGATAGACCGTGGCAGGGCGATCGCCACCAGAGATCCCAGCTCGACTCCGGACCGGACGAGCTTGTCGGCCAGTGCATTCGATTGCCTGTCCAGTTCGCGGTAGGTCAGCGATCGTGCGTCGCCGATCACCGCGATGTTGTCGGGCCAGCTACTCGCCGCCCGCACGAATACTTGCGCCAGTGTGGACTGGTCGGCCGTACCGTCTCGGCGGGACACGACCGCCGATCCACCCTGGCCGAACTCTGCGCTGCCGAGACGAAGGTCCGGTGACGCAGCGACCGTGTTCAACACGGTAGTCAGACGTTCTGCGAGTCCGGTGACGACCGCCCGCGAGAACCGGTCGGCGGAGTACGCGAGTGTGCCCAGCATCCCGGTATCGGCTTCTTCGACGACGAATTCCAGATCGAATTGCGTCGCCGTGATGTCCACTCGACGCGGACTGACGGCGCTCTGGCCCAATTCGATTGTGGGCGTGCTGACGTCGCCGAAGGCCAGGAGTACCTGAAACAACGGGTGCGTATCGACGGCGCGGGTGGGTTGCACCGCGTCCACCACCCATTCGAACGGAACGTCCGAATTCGCGAAGGCATCGAGATCCCTGTTGCGCACCTCGGTCACGAAGTCCTCGAACGTCGTCGCCGGATCGACGTCGGTCCGCAGGACGACGGTGCCGACTAACATGCCGACGAGGTGGTCGAGCGCCGGGTCTGCTCGGCCCGATACCGGGGTTCCGATGGCGATGTCACGCGTGCCGCTGGCCTCGGCGAGTACGACCGCCAGCGCCGCGTGGACGACGACGAAGACCGTCGCGCCCAGTCGATGTGCGAGCGATCGAAGACTCGCGAGAGTGTCTGCGTCGACGGCGAACTGCACTGCAGTCGCGTCGTGCTCCGTGTCCGGAGTGCCGGTGGGAAGGTCGAGGAATTCCGGCAGACCGTCCAGCGTGCGACGCCAGAAGTCGAGTTGGTCGGCGGCCACCGCGTCCAGTACATCGCGTTGCCACACCCGGTAGTCCGGATAGTCGACGGCGAGTGGAGTGAACTGCGGAGCGGCTCCGGCCGTTCGAGCCAGCAGAGCCGTTTCGATGTCGCGGCTCAGTGGACGTAGCGACAGGCCGTCGACCGCGATGTGGTGGGCGACGACGGTCAGCACGCGCTCACCGCGACGTTCCGCGAGCATCAGTTGCAGTGGTGCCTCGACGGTCAGGTCGAAGCCCTGCTGCGCCACCCCGCCGATGCCGGCATGGGCGTCGTCCAGTGTCGACAGCACGATCTGCGGATCCAGCGCGACGGTCACGGGCCCGTCCCCCGTCGACGGGTAGACCGTGCGGAGCGGCGTATGCCGTTCCAGCACATCGGCAATCGCCGCGCGCAGCACCTCAAGGTCGAGGACTTCTGGAAGCGTCACCTCGAAGGCGATGTTGTATGCCGCCGATGTCGGGTCGTATCGATTCTGCAGCCAGATGCGCCGCTCGGCCGGCGCGAGGCCGGAGTAGGAGCCCGCATCGGCGCGGTGCACCAGCGCGGGGAGTGCGGTGTAGTTGTCGGACAGCAACTCGATCGCCGACGCGAGCTGCGCCGCGGTGGGGGCCTCGAATACCGTCCGCACCGGAACCCGAACGCCGAGAACCGCACTGATGCGGGTGGCCACGCGGGTGGCCGCGAGGGAGTCTCCGCCGAGGACGAAGAAATTGCTGTCGACGGCGGGGGCGTCGATTCCCAAAGTGTCGGCGAAGATTCCGAGGATGACGTCCTGCGTCAACGTGCGTCCGGCCCCAGACTCGGAGTCCGACGGCACCGCCGGAAGCAAGGCCGCCTTGTCCACTTTTCCATTGCCGGTCAACGGAATACGATCGATCGACGTGACGACGGCCGGCTGCATCGACAACGGCAGCCGGTCCAAGAGCCACTGGGCCGCGTCGAACTCTCCGGTTCCCACCACCCAGGCGTGAATTCTGTTGTCGACCACCAGTGTTGTCGCGGCGCTGACGTCGGGATGTGCCGTCAGCGCACTCTCGATGTCTCCCAGTTCGATGCGCACACCGTTGATCTGCACCTGGTCGTCGCGTCGACCGCGGTAGTCGAGCAGACCCGAGAGCTCACGTCGGACGAGGTCGCCGGTCCGGTACATCCGGGCACCGCCGTCGGTTGCGACGAAGCGAGCGGCGGTCGACGCCGGATCGGAGCGGTAGCCGCGAGCCACGCCGGACCCCGCGAGATACAGCTCTCCGACGCCTCCGAGTGGCACCAGCTGCAATCGGTCGTCGAGCACGAATGCTCCGACGTGGTCCAAGGGGCGGCCGATCGTGACGGGCTCTCCAGCGCGCAGTGATTCGGCCAGGGTGGCCACCACCGTGGCTTCGCTGGGTCCGTAGGCGTTGAGCATCGACCGTCCGGTCGACCACTCGTCGACGACCCCGGCACCAAGCACGTCTCCGCCGACCGCGACGGTCTCGACGCCGGCAACCGGGGGCACCGTCGCGAGTACCGCGGGGGTGGACAGGTAGTGGGTCACCCGATGCTCGGTGAGGAAGGCTGCCATCTCCTCACCGCCGAGGAGGTTACGCGGGGCGATCACTATGGTCGCTCCGGCCCCGAATGCGAGCACGAGCTCGAGCACGGCGGCATCGAAGTTCACCGAGTAACCGTGCAGCACCCGTGACGTCGCTTCGACTCCGTAACGCTTAACAACTTGCTGCGCCAGTGAATACACACCCTGATGCGTCACGACGACCGGCTTGGGCGTACCGGTGGAACCCGACGTGTGAATTACATAGGCCGGGTGCGCAGGGTCGAGCGTCGCCAGTCGATCGTCGTCGGTCAGTGGCGCGTCGCTGAAGGTCTGCGCGTGGCTCTCCTCGACCCACGGCAGTCCCGGTTCCGTTCCGCCGAAACCGATGTCGATGGGCCCCAGCATCTGCTCCCGTCGGGCCGCCGGGTAGCGGGGATCCACCGGCACGAATGCTCCGCCGGCCTTCACCACGGACCACAACGCCACGATGTACTCGGCCGAACGCTCAAGCGACAACGCGACGAGAGTTTCCGGTCCCACGCCGTGGGCGATCAACAGTCGCGCGATCCGGTTGGATCGGCGATCGAGTTCCGAGTACGTCAGCGATTCCAGGCCATCAATTGCAGCCGAATCTGCTGTGCCACCAACCATTACGTCGAGGATCGTGCCGGTGGCGGATTCGGCCGGTTGTGTCGGCGCATCGGCGAGAGCGAGGTTGCCGACGACAAATGCGGAGTCCGTGACTGCCGCGTGCAGGATTGCCGTCACTGCCGACGCGAACTGCTCGACGGTGGCCCGGCGATACAGGTCCAACGCGTATTCGATCTGTCCGACGAGACCGGCCGATTCGGCCTGTCCGGCGGAGAATTCCTCCAGCATGAGATTGAGGTCGAACTCAGCGGTACGAGTGGGGATCTCCAACACCGAGAACGGCAGGTCGTCGACCGATCGGTGCGGTGCATTGTCGAATACCAGCATCACCTGGAACAGCGGGTGCCGGTCCAGCGATCGATCGGTCGTCACGGCGTCGACGATGCGCTCGAACGGCACGTCCGAGTGAGAGAAGGCGTCGAGGTCAGCGGAACGGACGGCACCCAGTAGGTCGGCGAAACTACCGGCCGGGTCCACTGTGACTGCGAGAGGGAGTGTTCCGACGAACATTCCGACCATCTCGTCGAGCGCCTCGTGGCCTCGCCCGGCCGTCGGCGATCCGACCACCACGCGGTTCGATGTTCCGAATCGACTCAGGGCCGCAGCCACCGCGGCGTGGACCACCATGAACGTGGTCGCGTTGTTCGACCGCGCCAGCTCACGGATACCCGCATGCAGGTCCGGCCCGATCTCGAAGGGAACCGCGTCGGTGGTCATCGACTGCACTGCGGGCCGGGGGAAGTCGGACGGCAATTCCGCCAACGCGGTGTCGCGCTCCCCCAGCACCGAGGTCCAGAACGAAAGTTGTTCGTCGGCAATCGCATCCACCGATGCCCGGTTCCACACCGAGTACTGGCCGTACTGCGCGCGTAGGCGCGGCCACGTCGGCGCGTGACCGGCCGCGCGTGATGCGTGGGCGAACGCGAAGTCGCGCACGAGCGGGTCGAGGGACCATCCGTCCATCGAAATGTGGTGCACCACCACGGCGACCACGGTGTCGCCGGACTCCTCCACGCTCAGCAGCGCTGCCCGGATGGGCACGTCGGCCGAAACGTCGAATCCCTGCCCGGCAGTCCCGGCGACGGCGGCGTCGACATGGCGCTCGGGCACAGTGCGCGCCGGTACATCGACCAGGACGGTGTCGGTGGGCCGCACCACCTGCCGCGGACCATCGCCGTCGTCCGGGTAGTAGGTGCGCAACGCTTCGTGTCGTTCAGCGACGTCGCGCAGGGCTGTCAGAACCAGTGACGCATCGCTACCCGCTGCGACCCGGATGGCGATGGGCATGTTGTAGGCCGGCGATGTGGGGTCGAACTGGTTGAGGAACCATAGCCGCTGCTGCGCATACGACAGCGGGACATGCTCCGGCAGAACGGTATCGAGCAAGTCGAGCGACGCTTCACGCTCGGCCGAGGAATCGATGGCGGCCGCGACGGCGCGGACGGTGGGATCGGCGAACAACGCGGTGAGCGAGACTCCCGAGCCGAGGCGAGCGAGCACTCGGGTGGCGCTGAGCGAATCACCGCCGAGCTCGAAGAAGGAGTGCTCACGCCCCACCTCCTCGACGCCGAGGACGCCGGCGAACGCTGCGGCGACAGCGCGTTCGGTCTCGGTCTGCGGCGGCACGTACTCGGTGTCCGTCGGCTCGGTGGGGGCCGGTAGTGCGCGGCGGTCGACCTTGCCGCCTGCCGTCATCGGCAGTGCGTCCAGAACCACGATGTGACGAGGAATCATCCACGCCGACAACCGGTTCCTCAGGTGGCCGTCGAGCCCGTCGGCGGCACCGGTGACGTACAGGGCCAGTCGGTCGTCGCGAACGATCGCAACAGCCGCAGTCACCCCAGCGAAAGAGGTTGCTGCGGATTCGATCTCACCGAGTTCGAGTCGACGCCCGTGCAATTGAATCTGATGGTCGGAGCGGCCCAGATATTCGAGCGAGGACCCGTCGAACGACCACCGGACGATGTCGCCCGTCCGGTACAGCCGCGCTCCGGCCACGCCCGGGTCTGCAACGAACCGCGCCGCCGTCGAACCGAATTGGCCGTCGTATCCCCGGGCGAGTCCGTCGCCCCCGAGATACAGCTCGCCGACGCCGCCGTGGGGCGTGGGCCGCAGGTGCGAATCCAGTACCAGCGCACGAACACCCGGCAGCGGCGTACCGATCGTGACGCGCTCACCGGCGACCATGGGCGCAGACAGCGTCGCCAATACCGTTGCCTCGGTCGGGCCGTAGGCGTCGAACATCGTCCGCTCAGCAGTGGCGAACCGGTCACGCAACGTGGGTGGGCACTCTTCGCCGCCGACGTCGAAGACTTCGATGGAGTGCAGATCTTCCGGGTCGAGTGTCGCCAGCACCGTCGGCGAGGTGATCAGATGGGTGATCTTCTCGCTCGCCAGAAACTCGGCGAGGGCTGGCCCGGCGTAGACATCGGCCGGGGCGATCACCAGGGTGGCACCCGCCGCGAAGGCAGCGAGAACCTCCTGGATGGAAGCGTCGAACACCGGCGAGGCCAGGTGCAGCACTCGTGAGTCGGCGGTGACGGCGTACCGATCGACGACGTTGTCGGCCAATTGCGCCAGGCCGCGGTGAGTGACGCTGACGGCCTTGGGTTTTCCGGTAGATCCCGAGGTGTGGATGACGTAGGCCTCGTTGTCGACGTGCAGCGCCGGCGGCACGAGGTCACGCTCGTTCGCGTCGAGCAGATCCTCGATGTCGAACCATTCGATGGTGCTCGGAAGTTGTTCCAGCACATCCTTGGTGGTGATACCGAATTCGATGTCTGCGCCGGCCAACACCGTGGCCAGCCGTTCGGTGGGCTCGGCGGGGTCGACCGGAACGAACGAGGCCCCGGCCGTAGACACCGACCACGAGGCGAGCAGCGATTCGTAGGAGCGTTCCATCGCAACAGCGATACGCTTCTCGGTGCCCGCGCCCAGCGAGACCAGTTGTGCAGCAATGTGTTCGGCGACCCTGGTGAAGTCCTCACTGGACTGATCGACGCCCGCGGCACGCACCACCGCACCGCGTCGCAGCAGCGACGACAGCGGTGCCGGCGTCACCGTGTCCGCAGGACGTGCAGTCAGCAACGCTGATTCGGCCTGGGCGTCGAGCACATCCAGTTCCGATACCGCAAGGCCCTCAGGGGCATTGACCACCGCACGCAGCAGAACCAGGAATCGGTGGTGATGGGCTGCGAGCTCGTCGGTGGAGTAGAGAGCCGGATTACCGAGGAAGTCGACGCGGGTGCTGGTGCCGGCAACTCCGGGGTAGACGTTGACCATCATGTCGTCGATGGGTCCGCTGGAGAGCACGCGGTATTCGCCGATGACATCGCCGAGCCGAATCGTGCTGTTGTACATCATGATGTTGACCGTGGGGCCGAACACTCCGCGTCCAGCGGCAGCGCTGCCGGTGCCGTCGCCGGTCTCGCGCTGCATGTCCTCGACGCGGAAGCGCTGATGGCGCAGCGCGCCGGTGAGTTCCACCTGAATACGTCGCAGGAGCTCTTCGACCGTCACACCCTGTTCGACGCCGATGCGCAGGGGCACGACGTTGGACATCATGCCGGAGGATTCCCGCAGTTTGGTGGTCGCTCGGCCCGATACAGGGAGGCTGAGCATCACGTCGTCGGTGTCGGTCATGCGCGCGAGATACAGCGCGAACGTGGCGAGTACGACGGGAACGTCGGAGCTGTTGTACCGATGTGCCACGGCCGCCACGGCTTCGGTGAGGTCTGCGTCCAGCACGGCCCCCACACTCACCGTCACGCCGCTCGGTGCTGCGCGTGTGTACGTGGTGCCGGCCAATCGGGGTGCGTCGAGGTGGCCGTCGAGTCGGCCGAGCCAGTACTGGCGGTCGGTGTCGTAGCGGGAGGAGTTGGGGTAGGCGGCCTCGTAGTCGTAAATCTCACGGACGCCGATGGCGCGCGTCTTGGGTATCTCGGTGCCCTCGGTCAACGCGGTGTACACCGCCGCGGTGCGTTCCTGGACGGAGATCGCGCCGAGTCCGTCCATGACGATGTGGTGGGCGCGGCTGTACCAGTAGTAGTGCGCCTCACCCACCTGAATGATCTCGGAGGCGATCAACTGATCGCGAACCAGATCGACGGGGCGACGGTACTGCTCGTTCATGTAGCGCTGAGCATCCTCGACGGGATTCTCGCGGTCTCGGAAATCGCGATAGATCATCGCGTACGGCACCCGGAGGTCTCGCCACTGATACGGATGCCCGTCGTGCAGCCCTATCCGCACTGCGGGCGATTCGAGTTGCCTGCACGCGATGTCCGTGGCTCGGATCAGTACGGCCGGATCGATATCGCCGCGAATTTCGACGTATTGGGCGATGGTGAACGGTACGTCCGGTGCCAGCTGCTGAGCGAGGTAGATATTCATCTGAGCAGCGGACAAAGGGAAGCGGCCATCCTCGAACAGCTCACCGACCTCTGGCGACACTCGATGACCTCCTCAACGCATATGCTTCGACGGCGTGAATTTTCGGCTGACGTGCCGCCCAGCAACGTCGATCTACATCGCCCGTGACAAACCTAGTCGACCCATTGTGAATGCTCTACCCGGATCGAACGACAGGTACGCCGGAACCGCCGCTCCCCTTTAGGCTATGCACTCGACCGACTTCCTATGACCGAGAGGCCACCGACAATGGCGACCAGTTCCACCGATGTTCGTGGTTCTCGATCCGGCAAGAAGCGGCCGATTCTCCTTACGGTGGGGGTGTTGCTGGTCGTCCTCGTCGCGTTTCTGGTGTGGCTGGGGTACGAGGCCTACACCGCTCAGTCCAGCCTGAACGCGACGCGCGACTCCGCTACGCAGGCGAAAGATGCTCTGCTCGACGGTGATGCGGCCGGTGCCGAGGCCGCGGCCGCTCGGGCTTCGGAATCAGCGGACGACGCGGTGTCGGCAACGACGTCCATCCCGTTTTCGATAGCGAAAGCCGTTCCTTACCTTGGTAGTCCGCTGAAATCGGTAGCTCAGATCACCGATGTGGTGCACGGTTTGGCCGTGGACGTCCTCACTCCCGCATCCACGGCGGGCGAAAGCCTGAATCCGAGCAGCCTCGTCGAAGGCGGCGGCAAGGTCGATACCGCGGCTCTCCGGGACGCACAACCTGTGCTGGAGCAGACCGCTGCCGCAGCCGAGGAATTGAGCCTCCAGGCGCAGCAAGTGGACGAGCCCGCATTCCTCGGCGTCGTGAGCGATGCACGTACGTCGTTGATCGATCAAACACACGATCTCGCAGGCCTGCTCACCAACACCCGCATCGCCAGTCAGCTGTTGCCGTCGATGCTCGGCGACAACGGCCCGCGCAGTTACTTTCTCGCGTTCCAGACCAATGCGGAGGCCCGCGGCACCGGCGGCCTGCTCGGTGGCTACGGCATCATTCGCGCCGAGAACGGCACAGCCCGTGTCGACACTCTCGGTAGCAACAACGAACTCGAATTCGCGAAGCAGCCCATCGACCTGGGCCCCGAATACAACGCACTGTGGGCACCGCGTAACACCACGACCGACTTCCGTAACTCGAATGCGAGCCCACACTTTCCGTATGCCGGCCAGATCTGGTCGTCGATGTGGACAGAGCAGACCGGTGAGGTGCTCAACGGTGCCATCGCCACCGATCCGATTGCGTTGAGCTACATCCTCGGAGCCACCGGCCCGGTCACACTGGCCGACGGCGAGCAGATCACTGCAGACAACGTCGTCGAAATCACCCTCAGCACAGCCTATTCGAGGTTCGGCGACGACCAGTTGGCACGTAAGGCGTATCTACAGCAGATCGCGTCTGCAGTGGTACAGAAGATGACCACGGGCGCTGCCCCCACCAGATCTTTGCTCGACGCGGTGGGCCGCGCCGGCAGTGAAGGCCGCATCTCGGTGTGGAGCGCAGACCCAGCCGAGGAGGCAATTCTGGCCGGCACCAAGGTAGGTCACGTGTTGCCGGACAGCCCGGCTCCCTACGCCAATGTGGTGGTCAACAATGCCGGTGGCAACAAGCTGGATTACTACCTGGCCCGCGATATCAAGTACTCGGCCGAATCCTGCACCGCTGGGACGCGTAAGTCGACAGTGACGGCGACGCTCACCAACAACGTTGATCCGAACGGCCTGACGTCCTACGTGGCGAGCACGTTCCAGCCCAACGTCCCGTACGGCACCAACGAGTCGATCGTCTATCTATACGGCACTCAGGGCGCAAAAATCACGTCCATGAAGGTGAACGGTGTCTCCGGATTCTCCATACAGGCCGGCACCGAATTAGGTCGTCCCGTGCAGGCCGCGTATCTGACTATTCCGCCGGGAAAGTCGCAGACGGTCACCTGGGAGCTCGAGGAGCCCTCGGCTCCGGGTGAGGCGACGGTGCCCGTGCAACCTCTGGTCGATCAGCCGACGGTGAGCATCGACGTTCCGCAATGTTGATGCCCAGCGCTAGCAGTAAGGTTGCCACAGCCCGCGCATCGTACTCGCAGCGGGCGCGCCGGGAGTACGGCCGTTCTCCTCCTATCGCGCTCTTCTTCTCGCCGCGTTCAAGGGTCATTCGTTGCGATGCTAGATCTCACACTCGACTGCGTCGTTTATTGAGACAGCCATGGCTGCCCATGACGTTGCGGTCAACCGATGGTGATTGTTGCAACGGACAGCAGAATTAATGGGAGGATTACTTCGTGATCACCCGCCTGCGAACCATCCTTCGCAACATAGTATTCAACGGCCTCATCTCGTCGACGCTGATCCCGTCAGAGATTCGCTGGTTCTTCTACCGAATTGCCGGACTGGAAGTTCAACGCTGCGGAATACAATCGCACTGCTTCATTGGCGGCACCAAGTTGCGCGTAGAACGTGCAGTCTTCATCAATCATGGAGCTTTCATAGACGCTATCGCACCTGTCACGATCGGCGCACAAACTGCTTTCGGCATGAACGTATCCATCATCACGACATCGCATGAAATCGGTCTTTCGGAGAGACGGGCCGGCAGGGGAGTATCCAGCGCGGTGACGATTGGCAGAGGGGTCTGGATCGGCGCGGGCAGCACCATCTGTCCTGGCGTCAACATCGGCGACGGAGCCGTTATCGGCGCTGGCTCACTGGTGCTGAGAGACTGCGAACCGGACAGCTTGTATGTCGGAAGCCCGGCAAGTTTAGTACGCAGACTGTGAACCGCGATTGAAAGCAAACTGTTGCTCCCGATGGCATGGCTGATTGCGCGTTACGCACCCGTCAAGACGGCGCTCAGCGAGCGGGCAGACTAGGCGGTACGGCATGATTCTCCGCATGACATCGGTGACCCGGGTGAACAGATCAAGTACTGCGACCACTCTAGCGCGGCTCGACATCCAAGGCCTGCGTATGGTCGCGGTGATTCTCGTCGTCCTGTCGCATCTATTCGGCTGGCCGCGCGGCGGTTTCATTGGAGTCGACGTGTTCTTCGTGATCTCCGGATTCCTGATCACTGGCTCACTGCTGCATACCTACGAAAAGACCGGCACCATCTCGTTCACCGATTTCTATCGGCGACGCATCCGGCGAATCGTTCCAGCTGCAACGCTAGTGCTCGTCGCGACGGTTGCCGCCGCTTACTTCATCGCCAACGCAGCCCGCGCAAAATCGATCTTGACCGATTCGGTGTACGCGTTCTTCTTTGCATCGAACTGGCGGTTCGCAATTGAAGGTACCGACTACTTCAGTGCCGACGCTGCTGTCTCACCCCTACAGCACTACTGGTCGCTGAGTGTCGAAGAACAGTTCTACTTCGTGTGGCCGCTGGTGATGCTGGCGCTCGCCGCCGCTGTGACTGCCCGAGCGGGCAGTCGCCGTGCTCGACTAGCTGCTTCTGCCGGCGTGATGGGGCTAGCTGTCGCAGCGTCTTTCACCTACTCCGTACTGGTCACGGCGGAGAACCCGACCTGGGCCTACTTTTCCACTTTTGCCCGAGTGTGGGAATTGGGGGTCGGTGCTCTCCTAGCGATCACCATCACATATCTCGAGCGTATCCCGCACCCGCTGCGCCCGGTGCTGGCGTGGGCTGGACTCGGGACCATAGTCGTCGGCGCATTCACGATCACAGAGGATGGTGGTGGGTTCCCCGCGCCTTGGGCAGCCGTGCCAGTACTCGGTGCGGCACTCGTCATCGCAGCGGGAGTCGGCGGCGACCATCGATATTTGCATTTACTCACCAACCGGGTCAGCACGTACCTCGGTGACATCTCGTACTCACTTTATCTTTGGCACTGGCCGGTGATCATCCTTCTCGGTGCGCTGATCGAACCTGGGTTGTACTACTACGCGGCCGCGCTTGGCATCATGTTCTCCCTTGCGGTGCTCGGGTACACCTTCTTCGAGGACCCGATCAGAAAATCCAACTGGCTGAGCACGCCGAACGAGGTCATCGAACGCAAGATGCTGAGCCTGTCCCGCTGGCGTCTAGCGTCGATCCCGAAAATGCCGTACGAAAAACAGGTCGCCGGAACCGGTGGACTGGCCCTGTTCACGGTTGGGCTGTCAGCCTACGCATTGTTTCCGCACGTCGTCGTGGCTCCGCCCGCAGCCTTGTCACCAACTACCGGCATTTCGACCGAAGTGGTCGGCCCAGCTCAGGCTGCGTTGACTGACGAAATCAGGAACGCCATCAGGGTCGATAGTTGGCCGGAACTCTCACCTTCCATGGACAGTGTGATCGCAGGGCCTCAAGTCCCCGACTTCGCTAGTGCGTGCGGTGGGACCTCAATTCCAAACCAGAGCGAGTGCACTTGGGGTTCACCAGACGCTCCCCGCAAGATCGTCGTAGTCGGGGATTCAGTTGCACTGACCTACCTCGCACCACTGAGAGTTTTCGCAGAAGGTTCCGGAGGTCAGTGGCAGGTCCAATCCCAAGCCATGTTTGGATGCACTTTCGTGGACTACGCGATCGGTAATTCCGATCAAGCACTCGTTGATGCTTGCCCCACGAGGAAGGCGCACGCTATCAATGCCATCAACGAACAACGGCCCGAACTCGTTGTCATCACTAACACGTATGAACCGAGAACGCAATTGGGCCAGCCCAAATCGTTGACCCCAAATGAATGGACTGCAGGCATGGAGCGAATGATCAGTCAGTTCGATGACAACGTGGGTCGCGTGGCGTTCCTGTCGCCGCCTCCATCCGACATAGACATCGGAGACTGCTACACACCAAACAGCGTTCCCGCCGAATGCATCAGTAACGTGACCAAGCAGTGGACGGACATTGCGGGGGCGGAAGAGAAGCTGGCAGCCAGCCACGGCGGACTGTTTGTAGATTCACGACCTTGGTTTTGCGCCGACGGATATTGCCCAAGTTTTGTGGGAGAAACTCCGACGAAGATGGACAAGGTTCACATGGCCCCCGCTTTTGGCGACAAGATCGCAGCGGCGTTCACCGAGACTCTTGCTGGGCTGTTGCCGACTCCATAGCGGTAGATTTGGGCCTCAGCGCTCCATTCTAAAGCCGAAAGGGTCGAAACCTTCATAGTTGAGTTACCAATAATGGAGTTCAGTACCGCGGGTTTGATCTGCGGCACGCAACTTTTCCACGTTTGCACCCGATGCTGAAGCCGGCGTACATAGAGGAAGACGAAGTAGCGGGAACGGTGCTGCCACCGCCGGGCTGTCGGCCGCGTCTTCGGTGCGAAAAAGAGGCCCCTCAATGAAGGAGCCGCCTGACCCGTTGAAACCATCAAGGTGGACGACTCCGGATTCTCCGAGCGCGAGTTTTCCGCTCGCGTCGTTCGCGATTTGGGAGTTGCCCGTAACACCGGTCAGCTCGACTCTAGAAGTTCGACGAGGAGTACGCCGGGATTGCCTCTTCGTATCCCACGCCGGTCATGACGGAGTCTCCGTCGGGAACTGTGACGACCATCGCCACGCGGTGATACTCCGCGCCCCCCGTTTCCGGGGCCACATTTAGATACATTGCGCCATCAGCGACTCCCTCCGTCTTGGCCAACAGCTGCGCGGTTGCCCACATGACCTTTCAGTGGCGTTGCCTCGCCGCTGGTGCCGTATGCGGCTTATAACGACTGCGTAAGGCGGTGTCGAAGAACCGCGAGCGAAACCCGCTTGGAGTGCCCTCAGGGACTAAAACATGCAGCGTGATTCCTACATGCAGTCGAAGCAATCTAATGGCCCGCTTGTCGAGTGGGGTCAGTGCCCTTTCTTTGGCGTCGTGGGAACATCTTCGCGCCACTGGTCAGTTTGTCGCTACCCGGAAGCAACGCAGGCTGGACCGCTACTAGATCCACCATCGCCATTCTCGTCTTCGGCGCTCCCGAGCCTGTTCATTGCACGCCGCACAAGGGCAGGCATGAACCCGTAGCGACTACTGTCCTGCGCGAGCGAGCACGAGGTACGGCATCATTGCGTTCATGGACTCAGCTCTTCCGACCATTGCGCGGCGCGACGTTACAAGGAATGTCGAACTCGACCGGCGCAAAGGCGTCGGTGTATACCTCTCGATCGCGGTACTCCTGCTCGTTGCCGTCCCAATCTTGCAGGTCAGTCTCGTCGGCATCCTGAGTCGCGTAGTGCCTTTGACTGTGGTCGGACTAGCCACTCTTGCGATTTATTCGCGGGGTTTGCGGTTCCGCTCGTACGTTCCAATGATTCTCCTGGCTACCTACTTGGCTTCGATGATGTTGGCTACGTACCGAGCTGCCGACCCTGAAGGGCCAACGCAGTCGCGGCTCCACGTACTCCTCGGTGTCTCGCTCATGGTGATGGCATTGATGGTCAACGAACGCGAACGGTTGATGGTCGTTCGGGTCATCGTTTTGGTAGCCGCGATGGAGGGCATCTATTCGGTGTTCGAAGCCGTCTTCCAGCCCGGTCCACTTTGGGGCTATTCGCGACTAAACGCGAACGGTTTACCGATCCTGCTTGAAAGCCAAATATTCGACGGAGTTATCCGTGCACAGGGAACACTTGGACAACCGTTGGTGCTGGCGTTCCTGATGGTTGTCGGGATCGGTCTTATTGTCGGTTTTCGACCGATGCCCCGTCAGTGGCTCAACGTTGTTGTGATCGCAGTATGCCTCGCCGGAATCCTTGCGGCCGGCAGCCGCAGCGGTTTGGCCGTCGCCGTGGTAATTCTCCTGTTCTCCGCGCGGCACCCGCTGAGTCGCGTCATCCTAGGTCTCTATGCCGCAGCATCCGCGATTGCACTGCTCACAATGTCCGGGTTCTGGGAGTCGCAGGTATTCCAGCGTTTCCTCAACAGCGATTCGCTTGGGCACCGACAGTCCTCGTTCAGCTCGCTCGGTCAGCTACTTACTGAGCAGGGGGCGGTGAACCTAATGGTCGGCAACGGCTTCTGGTCCACAATCCGCCTGTACCGGGAAGGGCTACTACCCAGCGCTGGTGGGTTCTACGCGGTCGACAATCAGCTAATCTCCACGCTTGCAGAGGTTGGCTTGATCGGTGTCCTAGCCATGGCCGGCCTCGCCGTCTTTGCCGTCGTTCAGGGTGATCGCCGATTGATGTGGGCCGTCGTCGCTACGTTCGCGATGTGGTGGACATTCGAGGTGATGATGTGGCCGTCGAGCTACGCACTTCTCATTGTCGCGGTGGGGCTCGCAGCGAGCAGCAAGCCAAATGGGTTTCGCACGGGAGCACGATCTATACAAAACACTGCTGGCGTAGCGGTTAGCCGTCTTTAGGTCTCAAGAGCAAAACTAATGCCAGCGGAGGTTTCGCACAGCGTTTAAGCGCTTAACCGGCTGCCGGCGCGGAGGCTAGGCACCCTCATTGCTCGTAGCCACCATTGTGCAGCACTGGCAAGTTGCGTTGGGTGCACGGATAATCGCAGATCGCCTTAACAGAGAAGCGGCAGCCTGTTAGGAGGATAAGGTCGGCGGTGCAGAGATACAAGGAGAACCTACCGGGCAGCGACCACGTAAATGTTGTACGACGCTCTGCTCGGAGAAGTAATCCAAATCTACTTCCGTAACGCCTAGCACGAATTTTCGCCCAATGAACAGTCCACGTTTGAGGCGGGATAATAAGAGGCTAGAGGCCGTCGCCTCTCTATTTACGAAAAACGCTAGTCCTCTACTGCATTTGGCGACGGATCCGTGCTCACCGAGGGCCTACGTGCGCGCGCATAGGGGGCTGCGTTAGCGGTCGGAGTGGGCGCACTCTCGGCAGGTGTCGTGAGCACAGATTGCGTCAGTCCGCTGTATGTCGACTTGCGCTGTATGGGGGCGGATGCGGCGGTCGGCGGCGGTTCAACTGGACCCTGGGGTGCCGGTGCGGGAACCGGGGGCACCACCTGACGCGGCAGGTTGGTATCGGCGGTGTAGTTGTACGAGTAGCTGTACATGTCCCCCTTCTTCGATGGGGTCAACGCCAACACCACACCGAGGACATGGGCACCGATTGTCTCGAGATTGCCGATAGCTCGCGCGAGTTCGGTGGACTTCGTGTGTCCGTACCGGGTGACGAGAAGAGCGCCGTCAGCATGGGTGGTGAGGACGGCCGAGTCGGTCACCGGAAGCAGCGGGGCACCGTCGACGATCACGTAGTCGAACCGCGAACGCAGCTCGACCAACAGCGCACGTGAGGCCTCGGAGCCCAAAAGCTCGGATGGATTGGGCGGGATGGGGCCCGACGCCATGGCCTGCAGGCCTTCGTACTTGGTGGGCTGCAGCACCTCCTCGACCGTTGCTTGGCCCGCGAGAACCGTACTCAGTCCGACCGAGCCGATCAGACCCATGTACTTCGAGACACGTGGACGACGCAGATCGCCCTCCACGAGAGCCACATGATGACCTGCTTCGGCCAGAGCCACAGCAAGATTCACTGCAGTGGTCGTCTTGCCTTCACTGGGAATCGCACTCGTGACGACGATGACTCGTGGCGGATGGTCGACTTCGAGGAACTGCAGATTGGTGCGCAGCTCACGGAACGCCTCGGCGCTAGCCGATTGAGTGAGGTCTTGGAAGTCGACAGCCGGATGTGCCTTCCGTTCTTTGTCGAATGGGATCGTGCCGACAAGTGCCTTTCCGGAGATTTCTTCGATCTCGCGACGACCCTTGATGGTGTTGTCGAGGCGGTCGCGCAGGACCGCGAGGGCAATTCCGAGCAGCAGGCCGACGGCCGCCCCCAGGGCGAGATTGCGCTTGGTCTTAGGGCTGACAGGCGTGGATGACGCCTCAGCTTGTTGGAACGTCTTGACGCCTGCTGCGGGGTCACCGCCATTGGCAGGTGTCTCCAGTTCTCGGACTTGCTCGGTCAGCTCGGTCGCCATCGCATTAGCAATGTCGCGAGCCTGTGCAGGCGACGGGTCGGTCACCGTCAAATTAAACAGAACAGTGTCGGGAGTCGACGACGTCTTCACCTTCGACGCCAGTTCGGACGCAGACATACCTTCAAGCGGTACCACATCCAAGACCCTGGCTGCGAGAGCATCACTGGTGGCCAATTCGGAATACGAGGCCACGAGTTGCTGAGAGGTCAAGTTTCCCTGATATGTCTCACTCACCGACGCGCCACCAGTGGTGGACACGAACATCCTGGCGCTCGACTCGTACAACGGCGTCGTCAGCAGGGACGCACCCAGGGCACCAAGGATCGCTACGACCACGGTTACAGCGATGATGATCCATCTCGCCTTCAGGATTTTCAGATAATCCTGTATCTCCATGCTTCGAGCTCCTCGTCCGTTCGTAAAACCCCGCAACGGGCTACCGTGTGGCTCAATCGTTACATAAGTATTCGATCGCCGTGCACCGGATCAGTATCGCCCCTGGAGCCAGTCACTCATTCGTTTGATTCACGAGATCTACTCGGCGAATTCCCTGTTGTGACGTCTCACGACAATCTGGGTCCCTAATTTCGCTTCAGATATTTATATGGGGCGGAATACGTTGAGCGGCGTTCCACCCGGCCCAAGCAGGAACGGTAAGTCGCTCTTGCGGCCCGGCCCAACGTGAGGGTGATTCTCGACACCCCGGCCGAATGCCGCGGATGGATCGCCTACCAGACTGCCCCGCCACCGATAGAAGCTCGCCAACATTGCCTTTTCCGCACCTCTACTGGCGCGAAAACCTCACAAGGGCAGGTTTCCTGCTTCGAGGGCTTCGGTGAGGGTGGGGGCGGCTTTGTCTTTGTCGGAGAGCTCGTAGGTCAGGGGTGTGCCGTCGCGGCCGGTGGTGGGCCAGTCGATGCCCAGGGCGGGGTCGAGGGGGTTGATGTCGCGGTCCAACGCCGGGGTGTACTCCAACGAACACAGGTACATGACGGTGGAGTCATCTTCGAGCGAGAGGATGGCGTGGCCGAGTCCTTCGGAGAGGAACACCGCTTTCCGGTCTATGTCGTCGATCAGCACGCTGTCCCATTGCCCGAACGTCGGGGAGCCGACGCGTAGGTCGACGATGACGTCGAGGAACGCTCCGCGGGCGCAGGTGACGTACTTCGCTTGCCCGGGTGGGTTGGTGGTGAAGTGGATACCGCGCAGCACTCCGGCGGCGGAGACCGAGCAGTTCGCCTGCTTCAGATCCAGGGCTCGCCCGGTGGTTTCCTCGAAGAGGCTCGCTTTGAACCATTCGAAGAACACGCCGCGGTCGTCGCCGAACTGGCGTGGGGTGTATTCGTAGGCGCCGGATATTGTCAGTTCGCGAAAGGTCATCGGTTTCCTCGGTCGATCAGGTCGAGCAGGTAGCGGCCGTAGCCGGATTTGACGAGTGTCTCGGCGCGGGCGCGCAGTTCGTCGTCGGTGATGAATCCGCGTCGCCAGGCGACTTCTTCGGGGGACCCGATCTTGAGTCCTTGGCGTTGTTCGATGGTGCGCACGTAGTTGGAGGCATCGAGCAGGGAGTCGAAGGTGCCGGTGTCGAGCCAGGCGGTGCCGCGGGGCAGGACTTCGACCTGCAGGCGGCCGGCGTCGAGGTAGTGGCGGTTGACGTCGGTGATCTCGTATTCCCCGCGGGCGGAGGGGGCGAGGTCGCGGGCGATGGCGATGACGTCGTTGTCGTAGAAGTACAGGCCCGGGACGGCGTAGTTCGATTTCGGGGCGGCGGGTTTTTCTTCCAACGACACAGCTTTTCGGTTCGCATCGAATTCGATGACGCCGTAGGCGGTGGGGTCGGAGACCTCGTAGGCGAAGACGGCTCCGCCGTCGATGGTCTCGAAGCGTGAGAGTTGGGTGCCCAGCCCGGGGCCGTAGAAGATGTTGTCGCCCAACACCAATGCCGCACTGTCGGTGCCGATGTGCTCGGCACCCAACACGAATGCCTGAGCGAGGCCGTTCGGCTCGTGTTGGACCTTGTAGGTCAGGGAGATGCCGAACTGGGAGCCGTCACCGAGGAGGCGTGCGAACTGGTCGGCGTCCTGGGGGGTGGTGATGACGAGGATCTCGCGGATCCCGGCGAGGATCAGGGTCGAGAGGGGGTAGTAGATCATCGGTTTGTCGTAGACCGGGACCAGCTGTTTGCTGACGCCCATCGTGATCGGATGAAGCCGTGAGCCCGTGCCGCCCGCCAGAATGATTCCCCGCATGAGCCCGAAGTCTTCCAGAGAACGTCGCTGAACGCGCGGTGCAGACGAGTGCGCCTTTGTTAGCTCCGGCGCTACGTCGCGTGCTTGACGGGAGTGCCCGGTACCGTTCTTGTTCATGAGAATCCTCGTCACGGGTGGGGCCGGGTTCATCGGCGCGAACTTCGTCCATCAGACCCTCGCGCAGCGCCCCGACTCCCAGGTCACCGTGCTCGACAAGCTCACCTACGCCGGCAACAAGGCCTCTCTGGACCCCGTCGCCGATCGCATCGACTTCGTGCACGGCGACATCGCCGACGCCGATCTCGTCGACAGCCTCGTCCGCGAGACCGATCTCGTCGTCCACTTCGCCGCCGAATCCCACAACGACAACTCCCTGACCGACCCGTGGCCGTTCGTGCACACCAACGTCATCGGAACCACCACCCTGCTCAACGCGGTCCGCGAACACGACGTCCGCTACCACCACATCTCCACCGACGAGGTCTACGGCGACCTCGAACTCGACGATCCGGCACGGTTCACCGAATCGACCCCGTACAACCCGTCGAGCCCGTACTCCTCGACCAAGGCGTCGAGTGATCTGCTGGTGCGTGCCTGGACCCGATCGTTCGGGGTCCGCTCCACCATCTCGAACTGCTCCAACAACTACGGCCCGTATCAGCACGTGGAGAAGTTCATCCCGCGTCAGATCACCAATATCCTCAGCGGCTCACGCCCCAAGCTCTACGGTGCGGGGCAGAACGTGCGCGACTGGATCCACGTCGACGATCACAACAGTGCCGTCTGGGCCATCATCGACGGCGGCCGCATCGGCGAGACCTATCTCATCGGAGCCGACGGCGAAGCCAACAACCGCACCGTCCTCGAAGCGATCCTCGAAGAGACCGGCAACGCACCCGACGCATTCGATTTCGTCACCGACCGCCCCGGCCACGACCTTCGCTACGCCATCGACTCGACCAAGCTCCGCACCGAATTGGGTTGGACACCAACCTATGTCGACTTCCGCGCCGGATTGAAAGCGACCGTCGACTGGTACCGCGACAACGAGCAGTGGTGGCGACCGCAGAAGGATGCCACCGAGGCCGTCTATGCGGCGAAAGAGTCCGTACTGCCCTGATACCGCCCACGGCCACCCGACCAATGGATTGCGGAGACTGCAGCGAAGTTGGATGGCAGTCCGCGGTTCACCTTGATCGAGCACCCGACGATGACGTTCGTCAATAGCCGTGTTCCTCGCTCATGTGTCCGACCCCACTCGTGTTGTCCATCGGGGAACCGGCAGCCATAGTTAGCAAGTGACGTCCATGGTTCAACGAAAGGCCCGGCCGCCGCTTGCAATGCTCCGGGGGCCCGTCCTGTCCCTCGCATCACAGGGCACTGGCGTGGTTCAGCTCGCACTCCTGATTTGGCGGAACGGTGCGAACACTTCGACGGACGCGTATTTCTACCTGTGGAACCTTGGCCTCCTGCCAACGCTCACTCTGCTCGTCGGTGTCATGTATCCAATGCTGCTAAGCGAACACCGAATATCCAGACGAGGGGTGGGGATTCTCCGCTGGTCAACCCCCCTCCTAAGCATCGTTTTCGTGGGAGTAGGTGCTGCGTGGCTGGAATTGAACGGCAAGCTAGGCATCGACCTGCTCCCCATCGTGGCAGCGAGCGCAGCAAACGCCGCGATACAGGCAGTGGTGTGGTTTCGAGCAGTATTTTCGGAAGCAGAAGGCGACCCGCGTTGGATGTCAGGAATCGCTCTGCCCGCCAACATGCTTGCTGTACTGACACTACTGATCCCCTGGGGTGATCCAGTTCGATCAGTCACAGCGATGCTCATAGCCCTGTTCCTTGGGAACATCTGCTTGTTGCTGGCGATGGTCCGCAAAGGGGTCGGCAACACGGCACTCGCGGCAGTTCCATTGGTGGGAATACGGTCCAGGTCTGGTGCGGGATGGTTCTTTGCACGCTCCGGAATTGGACAAACCGCAGTTGTGCTGATTCAGTCCACTGCAGTTCTGCTTCCAGCGTCTAATCTAACGATTCTTAGCGTTGCAACCAAGATCGTCGGTGCCGCGTCAGCCACGCTGGTCAATGCCGTCGTCCCTACCCTGATCCACCAATCAACCGACTCTCCAGCCTCTGGTCGGAAATTCCTTCAGGCTTTATGGATTGGACTGACGCCAATCGCTTTGGGAGGCAGCGTCATTGCCTTCTTCTGGTATCGCGAACTCCTAGTTCCGGTCGCCATTGTAGGCATCTGGCTCATCTGCGCGACTACCGCCGCAGTTGCGCAGCGAATGACCTTCCGGTTTCTTCCGCCCAGCGCGTCCAGACTAACAATGGTGTCTGTCAGCGTGGTCGCGGTAGCTGCAATTGTTTCCTCACGAGTGGGCAACTTCGACGTCAACGTTCTACTCGCCGCATACGCGTCGGTTGAGGCACTGAGCGGAGCGCTACTACTCTTCGCGCTCAAAGTTCGACTACTAGGATTCTGCACCATTCTTTGTTCCGCATTCTTGACGGGCGCATGGATCGGCAGCCTCACTTCCTAAGCCCGATATCGGCTGCATCAACCCGCCGGTGGGCTGCGTCGTCCGTTTGAATGCAATTCGGACCATGGACCGCTGATCCTTGCCGAAACGGGCTACTCTCCTGTTTGAGTTGATTCGAGTGGAGTCAGGTTTGGGAATTGGGGAGAGACAGTGCTTGCCAACCGATACGCGCACGGCGCACACCCACCCCAGATCTACCCCAAGATGCCCAAAACGGACAAAGCTCCGAATGTTCCCGTTCTTCGAATCTACGAATCCATCCGCAGTACCCACCTATCGGATCTTCGAACGATGACCGCAGGGCATCTTCTGTATCGCGAGAAAATGTACGACTTCGAGGAGCAACTCACCGAACACGTCAGCATCGAGCGGGCGAGCAGACTCCGGACAGTTAGGCGCATACTTACCGCGAACGAGCAGTTCATCGAGATCAACGAACCGTTCATGGTGAGGGCTTGGCCGTCGCTTCTTCTGTACACGACTGCCGCGAGGGTCTCTCGCAGTGTCCTTCGCAAACGGTTTCAATTGACTACGTACGCAATCGAGAACAACTCACCAGTCCTGCCCATCCAGGAACTGCTTCCGCTTCCGCCAAGTTGGGTGAAAAACGTCGTTCAAGCGATCTGCGCCTACATCATGAAACCGGTGGATCGAGTCGCGTTCGGGACCCCCGGTGCCGCGAGCAACTACCGCCTGTTGGTACCGCAGCTACTGGCGAAAATCGATGTCGCAGAAACTCTGGAGTTGCCTACGCCATGCACCTGCCATGGCCCTGCCAAGAGCTCGAACCTACTCTTTGTGGGTGAGTTTTCGGATCGCAAGGGAATCAGGCAGGCGATGCGTCTGTGGGATCAAGTATGGGATTGCCCCGACATCACGTTCACGATGATCGGTCAGGGCCCGCTTCTCGACCTCGTACTCGACTGGAGCAGGGCTCACTTCAGAGTCCAAGTAATCGTTGACCCGCCGCGTGAGGAAATCCACTCCCATCTGCGAAGGGCGTCAGCCCTAGTTCTTCTTTCCCAGTCGACTCCGCGTTGGCGCGAACAGATCGGCCTTCCGATCATGGAGGGGTTGGCCCATGGCTGTGAAATAATCACCACCGACCAAACTGGCTACGCAGAATGGCTCGGCGCAAATGGTCACACGGTCGTTTCCCAGGACGTCGACTACAGACGACTTGCCGAGGTGATACTGGGCAAGATACGAACACCCCGGCCTGCCGCCCAGATCGTGGGCACCCTTCCACTCACCAGCTCCCGACACGACTTCGATCGATGGATGAACTCAGCTCGCACTTACAACGACCCCGACGCGACGGCTACTGCACGTTGACCTAGCGACCCGTCAGATGGTCCACGGCCGTCAGCACCCGTCCGATGTACGCGTCCAGGCTGAAGTGTTCCGTCCAGTACCCCCTGACCTGTTCACTGTCTAGCGGCCCCTGAGTGCGAGCGATCAATTGATTGAGAATCGATGCCCCCGGCTGCAAGTGTGTAACGAACCTTCCGTCTACGTACCCATCCATACCGGTGCATTCCGATGACACCACCGGTATCCCACACTCCAATGCACCGACACACACCATGTGCCCAGAAGCTCTGGGCTTGTTC
This sequence comes from Rhodococcus sp. NKCM2511, assembly GCF_014905595.1. NCBI lineage: Bacteria > Bacillati > Actinomycetota > Actinomycetes > Mycobacteriales > Nocardiaceae > Rhodococcus > Rhodococcus sp. NKCM2511. Next base: position 2,255,077 of record NZ_BNHJ02000001.1, read on the forward strand.
AATATCGGCAAGAACACAACGTCACTCGTACTCATGATCCTGCCGAACTCCTCCGAACTCACCCGCCCGAAATGTTCGATCTCGCCGCGTTCTCCCCGCCACAGTCGGGAACCCGAGCCGTCGGCAATGATGAGCCGTACGCTTCTCGTGTCTGCACGGACTTCGTCGACGAGGGAGTTGATGAGTTCGGTATCGCGATCCGAGGTACCGCCGATGAATATCGACGGAACTTTCGATGACGCTTTCGCACTGGGGTACCCAAAAGTGTTGCCGTACAACACGGCGGTGGCCCTGCCACCCTCAGCCACCCATTGCTCCGCTTCGATCTCAGCCGTTGTCACTATTGGGATGTCTTTCAGGGACCGTCTAAGGAGCTTCCAGCTGTTGGTGCCTGGCACCGCATAGAGCCCGGTCACTGCGAAAGCTGACACTCCTACAGCTCTCAGCGCCACGGCAATCCACGGATTCGCACACAAGAGGCTCTCACTACCGTGTCGAAGTCGCGCTTTGGCGGCGAGCAAAAAAGAGTCCATAGCGATGCCGAAGACCCGTTTCCCGAAGCGCACTCCCGAAGGTGCCGCATGCTCGAAACGAACTATCGAAGTTACTCGCCCGGAACGCGCCCATGCCTCGTCCACGCGCTCACTACGTCGCCCCAAAGCGAGCATGGTCAAATCGCTGCTCATGACACCGACCCCAGCCAGCGGTCCCAGCCGGCCACGCTGGCAACCCGTACTGCGTCCGATTCTGGCTGATCGCCGGGTTCTTTGCGCTCGAGCGCATACTTCACGGCCTCGGACCAAGTTGACGAATACGACGGACCGACAAGAAGCTTGCGATCAACGCCGGCTAATTCGTCGAGGCTGGTTCCGCCTAAGCCGACTACCGGTGTCCCCCGCTCGAAGCAGCGTATGGCCACACCGCTTTGGAAGAACTTCCGATAGGGAATCACGACGACGCTCGCTGAGTCCACAGCATCGTCGAAATCCTGCTCTGACAAGAAAACATCAGCGACTGTCCAACCCTTCACTTCAGGCCAGCCTCTGCCCAGTATCTCCAGGTCGACGTCTGCGATCGAGACCGCAATCTCCTCGAGCGCCACCAAGTCCCGGTCTGGCTTGTACTGCCCGAGCACCCTTACAACTTGCCGGCGGGAGACCTCCCCACTGCGTCGAATCGGCGCGAGGACTGGGTGAGGAAGCACAGTGCTGTTGATGCTCGAAGACTCCGTGACTCTTCTCGCCGCTTCACTGTGGATGATGAATCTATCGCCACCGAACACTCTCGCGAGCCGGATCGAGACTGCGTCGTAGCCGATGGCCCGCACGAGTGGGCTTGGGTCGTGTAGAACGACAAAAGCTCGAGGACCGGCGAGAAAGCGAACCAGCACTGCGTCGAGGTAGCCCAAGGCCGGCCATACGACGACAGTGGCGCGGCGTTTCTTGGTCAATCGCGATCGGATCAGTAGACGGAAATAGGCCGAGAGCCATCCCATACGGGAGCGGCCACCGTGCGAAGGCTCGAACGTCGACAACGTGGTGTTTCCGAAGCCGAGAGCGTTGATCACGTCTGTCAGTTCACGTTCGTAGTGAGCAAGCGCCCCACCGAGTGGATTGACGATGACGACTGGGCCGCCCGCTGAGTCGCGCACTCGTCTGGCATCGTTCCAGCCCTTGATCATTGAGGAAACGCTGCTCAGGCCCCTCCTGTGTCGCAGGTCGGACAATGCGCGATGCGCGATCGACCACGGTGTTGCAGCTGCGCGACTGACCAGTGTCCCGTTCCACCTCTGAAACAGCTGCATGTTGCGCCCCAGATAGTAGGGCGGGATTCCACCAGACGACTGCCACACCCGAGCAGACGGTATCCACAGGATGTTCCATCCGCGACTTCTCAGCGCGACGTGGTGATCGACCTCTTCCATGTACATAAAGAACCGCTCGTCCACCGCCCGGTCTCGCAATGCGGATCGTCTGGTGACCAGGAACGCGCCATCGAGCCATTCCCTGTCCACCTCCGCATCTGCTTGAGGAGGAAGCTCTGCGGCTCGGTGGAAGTAGTGCCGAGGCAGCCGGAGAGTCGGGGTGAGTAACCCGCCGGCGGACCAGATGAATTCATCCTCTTCCCCGGAAGTCAGCGTCGGGCCAACAATCGCGGCGTCAGGGTTTCGGTCCAGCGCTGCAACAAGAGTTCCGACCGCGCCCTTTTCGACACGACACTCATGAGTGGACACCAGAAGATAGTCGTATGGTGCCCCGAGCGAATCTGCATACTCGACACCACGGTTGACCGCAGCACCGTAGCCACGGTTCTCCTCGAACAAGAGATGCACTCCGTCCGGCAGCAGTGACGCAAGTTCGGCACGCCGGTCGGGTTCTTCTCCGTTGTCTACTACGACCACACGCTTGGTGTCGATTCCGTCATCGATCAACAGCGCTACCGTCGACCCGATCGAGTCATAACTCTTGTGGTGCACCACTACCGCCACCACGCGATCGACGCGACTTGCCGAGTTCGTCATCAGTTCCCGTTTCTACTCTGATTCTCGGTCGAGCCTTCGCTGTGTAATTGCCGGCCTTGGTTCATCCACTTGTCCGCCGCGACTCGACCGGCCACCTCCGGCAGTGATGCGATGACTTTGTCGCTTGGCAGAGGCTGTTTCAAGCGATCGAGGATTTCGCCGGCCAGCTCCGTGGACAACTCACCTGCGGGTAGAACCGAATGCCCCTGCGCCGCAAGCCAAGTGGCAAGCGCTGTCTCGTCGCTCGTCACCACCGTCGCGCCGACAGACAGTGCCTCGAGGATGGGCAGACCGATCTGCTCTCTCCACCGACCGGCACGAACCGACGGTGCGACAAGCAGCGCACTTCCGCCGACGAGGCTCGACACTTGGGAATGCGGCAGTCGACCAACGAAGTTTCGGCTGCGAGGGTTCTTGGCGCTCCATTGCTCGACTTCGCGGCTCATCGGCCCGTCACCCACGATGGTGAGGACCGCCTCCGGACAACTCTGCTCCACCGACGGCCATGACTTCATCAGCACGTCAATACCTTTGCGGGGCTCCAAAACACCCACAAAGGCCACTCTGCCTCGGCGGCTTTCCTCATCGGACAGCAGCAAACTACGGGAATACGGCCTTGCGGGTAAGTTCACCACGACCGAATGATCGATGCCTTTCACCATCGGAATCGACTGATATGTCGCACGCGACCCTTCACTCCCGAAGCACAGGCGATCGACACTGATTCGTATGACGACGCCGAGCGTCAGAGTCAAGGGTCTCGAAAGGCTACCTGCGACACTTCGGTTTCCGAACAACAGATTGACCGGTTCATTGTTCTCGATTGCATAGGCGACGGTCGTTCCCGGAAACCGCCTCACGAGTCTCGACGCCTTCCACGCCAACGCCGCCAGCGCCGTCCTCGGTAGGAAGCGCATCCACAGTGGTTCCGGAAGCTCCAATATGATTGCACGCGAGAGAATCACGTTCTTGATTAGTCCGAGCAGCGATACGCGCTGAAAATCGTCGGGTACTGAAGTGCCGGGTAAGTCCGAGTTCGTGTCAAGATACAACGTTTTCGCCGCAGTCAGGTACCGGCTTCTCTTGACATGATCGGCTCGTAGCTCCGGAATTATGCGGAGTACTGAGGGTGGCTCACTCATCTCGAGGCTAGCTGTCCCCGACACGATTCACGAGCCTGTCGCTATGTGCCGTACCGGGTCTAGCGACTTCCTCCAGCAACGACTCGTAGCTGGAGCACACGCCTTCCCAGGTGTAAAGCTCTCGCGACCGCTGAAAAGACAACGCCGCAGACGAGTCTTGCCACGTCCTGTCGGCCATCGCGCGACTCACGGCAGCCGTGATGCTGGAGGGGTCCGGCTGCACGAAAGTAGCAGTCTCGGAAAGTACCTCCCTGTTGTAAACAGTGTCACGCGCAACCACTGGAGCGCCGCAGGCCATTGCTTGAACAAGCGCTGGATTCGTCCCACCGACGCTGTGACCGTGGAAGTAAGCGCCGGCATGTTGCCATAGCGAAAACAGCTTCTTGTCGTCGCTGACATGACCGAGCCATTGCACGCGAGAAGACTCGTTCGCCAGTTTCGCGGCTGCAAGATCCATCTCACCGCCGTATCCCGACGAGCCGACGATGACTACGTCCCACTTCTTTCCGAGCTCTCGGGCGGCCTCCAGGAATTCAGGCACTGTGTTCTCTGGTACGAATCGGGCCACGATCAGTACGTACTCCCTGGACCTCAGGCCTTCCACGACCGGAAGGCGGTCGGGCGCGTCCCCGCCGTACGGAATGAACACTCCGTCACGGCCGAAATCGCGACTCCAACGACGCCGGATTTCGTGTGAGTCGCACACCAACTCGGTTGCATACTTTGCTGTCAAGCGTGCTCCGCCGCGGAACACGCGCTTGGCGTTGGTGCCCCACTTTGCCCGCTCCCACTCGATACCATCGACATTGACCACCGTCGGAATCCCACGAGAACGAAGCAGCGGAAGCCAGTATCCGTTGGCTACGTTCATGATCAGAGCGACATCTGGCTTACGTCGGGCCGCATTGATAGACGACGACAACCCATAGCTCAGTGTGCTGAGGGACTTGGTTTCGAGCCCCTTGGTCATGACGGAATCAACACGTGGGTCCAGCAGCGGATCGTCGTTCTTCACTGCATCGGGACGACCGTAAACCGTTACGTCCCAGCCGGAGTCGACAAGGTACGGGCTCAGACGCCTGACCAGCGTCTCGAAACCACCATAGTAACTCGGATACCCCCGCGTACCGATAATCGCAACTGACTTACTCATCGAACAACTGACCTTTCCGGCACTTGAGCTAGGCGACGAAACCCGAACCTGCGCAGACTCAATACGCTCCGTCGCTTCCGGCAACCGCCTTCACGGTCTTTGCGATGATCAATAGATCCCCCACCATCGACCAATTCTCCACATACGAAAGGTCCAGCCGGACAGTCTCTTCCCACGACAAGTCGGATCGTCCACTGACCTGCCACAGCCCGGTGACCCCCGGCTTGACCAGCAAGCGACGACGAACGTCACCGTTGTAGGTTTCCACCTCGCGGCGTAGTGGCGGCCTCGGACCAACGACGCTCATCTCGCGCCTGAGCACGTTGATGAACTGAGGAAGCTCATCGAGGCTGAAGCGACGCAAGATCTTGCCGACCGGTGTTACCCGCGGATCGTTCCGCATCTTGAACAGCACCCCACCGGCACCCTCGTTCTGGTCGAGCAGATGCGCCACCTGCTGGTCCGCATCCACGGTCATGCTGCGGAACTTGATCATCGAGAACGGCTTTCCGTCGATACCCATCCGCTCCGACTTGTAGAACACCGGTCCACGACTAGTGACCTTCACAGCAATCGCTACTGCAAGTAGCACCGGCGAGATCAACACCAGAACCAGCGCCGCAAACGTCAGATCGAAAGCGACCTTGCTGAATCGTGTCGCACCGTTGTACTGCGGCTTCTCGACGTGAATCAGAGGGAACCCTGCGACTGGCCGCATCACCAAACGGGGGCCGGCAACATCAACGACGCCAGGCGCGACCACCAGGTCGACGTTTTTCTTCTCCAGGTCCCAGATCATCTTGCGAATGCCCTTGTGCCCGAGATGTTCGGTGGCCGTCACCGCGACCGTATCGGCACCGCACTCGTCGATTGCAGCGAGGACGTCTCTTTCACTACCTAGTACCGGAATATCTGCACCCTCGACGTGAACGATTCCATCGCTCGGCACCTCGTAGCCGGGCATGCACATCCCCACCACCGCGTAGCCCGAGGACGGCGAACGCTCGAACGACTCGGCCATCGAGACCGCAGCTGAGCGGCTTCCGACGATCAGCACCGACGTCTTGTACTTGTCTTCGCTGCGGAGTCGAGTGACCACCTTTCGCCACAGCCAGCGACTGATCAGCAACGCCACCAATCCCACGGGAAGCGCGATGGCGAGGTACAGGCGGGCAAAGTCGATACGGAACAGAAGGGAGATGATCGCGATAACACCGAAGAGCCGGAAGGTGGCCGACACGATGCGGCGGTACTCCTCGGCACCGTTGCCGATCACCCGCGTCGACCGGGTTCGGAAGATGGCTAGAAACGCGAGCCACAGGCCGGCGAGTGCGGCTGATACACCCGTGTAGATCGCAGAGTTCGTGAAGCCCGACATCTCGACCCCTCCGAACCGTACGAACTGGGCGAGGGCAACGGCCAGGACCACTGCCAGTACGTCGGTCGCCCTGAGGCGGGCGATGTACTCGTGTTCCCACACATGCCTGGACGTGAGCTTGCGGGTCTTCAACTCCCCGGACCGCGAGGATCCCCAGAGCGAGCGTGGTGCAGCCCCGACAGATGCCACCTGCTCCCCTCCTTCTGCACTTGACCGACCACTCTGGGTGGACGCTGGTCTGTAAATCGAAATCAATCCGGAATGCGACTGGTCTCGAATTGGAATGTTCCCACGCTGCTATCCGAAGCACCATGCGAGCGGCGCAGATCACAGATGAATAACAGCTCCCGTTGGGTTTACCACACCTACGCTGACTAGGCGAAACGGGCGGTAGGGACTTCCTAGATGTAACCGCCACGAGGTCTAAAAACGTTACACACGAGCGTCATCGACGGATTTTGGTGACCGCTCACAGTGTTCAGCGCTGTTTGTCGGGTGATTTACCCGCAAATCGCGGCAATGACCGCTTTTAACAAACATCAACACTTGCCGACTAGAACGAAGCAATATGTGCGCCTTGTATTGCAGTGTGCGTTAATGCGAATTACAGATACCTGCAAGCGCAACGGGCCGACAATTCATTCCATCGAATGAATCGTGCTATCGATATGCCTGGTCGTGTTAGGGACGACCCAAGCCTCGGTAGTTCCACCCCGACGCCCGCCACTGCTCCGGGTCCAGGCAGTTACGGCCATCGATCAGCTTCTTGCTGCGCACCACACCGTCGAGGTCACTGGGGACAAGAGCCTTGAACTCTTTCCACTCCGTCAGCACCAGCACCACATCGGCACCCTCGCAGGCCTCGAGAGCGGTGTTGTTGTAGGTCAGCGTGGGGAACAGTGCCCGCGAGTTCTCCATCGCTTTCGGGTCGTACACGTTGACCGCGGCACCCTGGAGCTGAATCTGACCGGCCACGTTCAAAGCCGGTGAATCGCGAACGTCGTCGGAGTCGGGCTTGAAGGCCGCACCCAGCACCGCCACCCGGGCACCGAGCAGCGAGCCGCACGCTTCCCGCGCCAACTCGACCATGCGGGTGCGTCGTCGCATGTTGATGTTGTCGACCTCGCGGAGGAACGTCAACGCCTGATCGGCACCGAGCTCGCCGGCCCTGGCCATGAAAGCCCGGATGTCCTTGGGCAGGCAGCCACCACCGAAGCCGATGCCGGCGTTCAAGAACTTACGGCCGATACGTTCGTCATGGCCGATGGCGTCGGCGAGGACGGTGACGTCTGCTCCGGCCGCCTCACAGACTTCGGCGATTGCATTGATGAACGAGATCTTGGTGGCCAGGAACGCATTGGCCGAGGCCTTGACCAGCTCAGCCGTGGCCAGATCGGTCACCAGGAAAGGGATCTTCTCGTCGAGCAGCTGCGCGTAGACCTCGCGGGCCAATTCTTCCGCGCGACCCGGCCGCTCACGATCCACGCCCAGCACCAGACGGTCGGGATGCAGCGTGTCTTTGACGGCGTAGCCCTCACGAAGGAACTCGGGGTTCCAGGCCACCTCGACGCCTTCGCCAGCCGGTGCCAGTTCGCGGGCCATGCGGCCGAGTCGCTCGGCGGTACCGACGGGGACGGTCGATTTACCGAAGATCACGGCGGGCTTGGTGAGCAACGGCGCGAGCGTCTCGATGACCGAGTCGACGAATTTCATGTCGGCTGCGAACTCCCCCTTTTTCTGGGGGGTGCCGACACCGAGAAAGTGAACCTCCGCGAAGTCCGCGGCTTCCTGGTAGGACGCGGTGAAGCGCAAGCGACCGGCCGCGATGTTGCGCTGCAGCACCTCTTCGAGACCGGGCTCCCAGAACGGAACCTCGCCGGCTTCGAGCTTCGCGAGCTTGGCCGGGTCCACGTCGACGCCCAGAACCTCGTGGCCGAGTTCGGCCATGCAGGCGGCGTGCGTGGCACCGAGGTAGCCGGTACCGAAGACTGTGATTCGCATGCTGTCCGTTCCCCGTCGGTCTTACTGATGCTTTACAAGCGCATAGTAGACACGGATCGGGCGCGCCGATACTCGAGCCGCGGGCTACCTCACAGGGCCCATTGCACTTGGCAACTGCGCCAGTGGTCTTGGCGTTGATGAGCAAATCACCACTCATCTACCGAGTTTCGACGTGTGAGTAGTCGAGTCGAACGCCTTCGTTCGGTGCAGACAACGTTCACCTGGCTGTCGACACCGAGTAACCATGCTGCGGAACGTGACGCTGCAAAAAGAAGCGAGCGCTTCATAGATGGCCCGCCACGTCGACTGCCACCAGATCCGCGTGTCTTCGCTTGCGAGTCCCGCATGGCAATGCTCGTCACGATTGGGGTCAGCTGATAGCCGCCGTGCGTTCGACGCGGTGGTGTTCACGCTCGGCCCGCACGGTGCGCGGCTTCAACTCGACCATCGCGCGTCCGTACAGGTGAGCGAGATTGCGGCCCAAGTTTTCGAGCGATGCGTTGCGGGCGATCTGGCGGCTCGTCATCGACACGTCCTCCCGATAAGCAGGGTCTGCGAAGAACCGCTCGACCGATGAGGCAACGTCCTCGGATTCGGTGCCTGCAAGCGGATACCCGAGCGACTCCATGCTGGGGATGGTGCGGGCGAGCAACGCACACCCGGCATCCGCTGCCTCCAGCGTGGACAGTGGGCCACCCTCCCACGCTGCCGTGTGGAGGTAGAGGTCGGTGATCTCCAGTGCATCCCAGACGTCGGTGGGAGGTAGCCATCCGGTGACTTCGACGCCGGCCGCTTCCAGTGCGAGCCGTCCGTCACTGTCGCCGTCGCCGATCCACATGAAACGAAAGCGTTCGGTGCCCAATTGCCTGGCCACGTCCGCGAAGAAGAACGGATCCTTCTGCGCCATGATTCGGCCGACCATCGTGATGATCGGCTTAGCACTGTTTCGGTGCGCTTTGGTGAACGGCACGGGCAGTGCAACTGCGACGTTCTCGACGACCTCGGCATGCATCGACGGTCTCAGAGAAAGCCCGATCATCGCCTCTCGGGGGGACACAGCCATCAACAGCTGCGGGCGCTGCGCGAGCGCCTTCTCGACCATTCTGTAGGTGACTGTGCGATAGGCAGCTTTTTTCGCCTCCATCACGTAGCAGTGCGGCGTGTAGACAATCCGCACGTTTTTGGGGAGAAACGCGCGAAGCACGCCGGCATAGCTCGAATGCAGGTGCACGATGTCGTAGTCACCCTGGTCGACAGCCCGCAATGCTGCCTTGAAGAAATCGATCAGCCCACCTGAAACATATTTCATGTCAACATCTTCGGGCACCTCGACGGTCTCGTGCCCCGCCCGAAGTCGCAGGACCATCGAGTGCTCGAACTCCGGGGTTCCAAGGACGTAATTCACCATCGCGGTGCGCACACCACCACCGAACGCCTCGGAGACATGAAGAACTCGGAGTAGTCGAGCGGGCATGATGTCTCCTGCTGGCGGGAGTAGCTCTTTACTTGTTGAACGGTATCGTCGCATCATTACACCAATTGCGCGAGCGTAACGCAGAAATATATTGGAAACTTGATGTCTTTTACTCGCGGCATTCGAGTACTCGTTGCTTGTTTTCGGATGCTGTTGTCGGGCAGGGACACTCCTGCCCCACTGTCCGTTAAGGTGCAGAAGATGCCCACGAAAGGACAGCCATGACGAGGTCCCGGGAAAAGATCGTGTTCGACACCGAAACGACATCGGCCCGCGAGCAGATCGGCGAGCGTCTGTTCAATCTTCTGGTTACGCAGATCCCGTCGCACTGGATTCGGCAGAACTGGTTGCGGGCGTTCGGAACTCGGATCGGCAGCAGCTCGTCGATCATGATGGGCACCCGGGTTCACGGCATCCGCAAACTCGTCATCGGAAACAACTGCTCCATCGGCTTCCGTTGCCTACTCGACGCCCGGGGCGGCCTCACCATCGACAATGACGTGGTACTCGCCAGCGACGTTCATGTCGTCGGTGGCCACCACGACGTGCACTCCGACGACTTCAAAGCCCTGTGGTCACCTATCCACATCGAGCACCACGCGTGGGTTGCCAGTCGTGCGACCGTCACCGACGGAGTTCACATCGGCCCCGGTGCCGTGGTTGCCGCCTGCGCACTGGTGCGAAATGACGTCGCCCCCATGGAGATAGTGGGCGGTGTACCCGCCGCGCACCTGGGTGTCCGTAAGTCCGAACTTCACTACCACCCCAACTTTCGGCCCCTTCTGTATTGAGGCCGCGTGTAGGGCGGTCAACCGGATGACTGGCGTCCGCCGTCACAACACCGTCATCTCCCCTTGCCGCCCTTGATCTTCGACCCGACCAGAACCGCACCCAGGACTGTTACGTCGACCATTCCCATCTTTTCCGTCACCTTCGCCAAGTCGGTCGTTCTGGTCCGCCCACTTCGCGCGAGCAGCACTGCCCCGTCGCAGGCAGCAGCCAGCAACGCCGCGTCGGTGTAGCGGAGGGCGGCCGGGGAGTCGATCAACACGAAGTCGTACAGCCCGGACAGGTCCCTGATCAACTTGCGAAACGTGGGAGTGCTGAGCAGTTCACTGGGGTTGGGGGGAACCACCCCGGCGGGCATCACATGCACGTTCTCATGCGTCGACGTTGCGATCGCCTGGTTCGCGTTGACCTGATGAGTCAATATGCTCGACAGTCCCACATCGGACGTCACCCCCAGGTGACGAGCGAGCTGAGCCTTACGTAGATCGGCGTCGACCAGAATCACCGAGTGCCCGGCCTCGCCCAGTGCGACGCCGAGACCGACCGCGGTGACAGTTTTTCCCGCACCGTCCTCGGCACTGGTGATCACCATCGCACGTGGCGGATTGTCGATACCGAGGAACTGCAGGTTGGTCCTCAGTTCTCGCAGGGCCTCTGACGCCTCGATGTACTTGTCGCCGAACAACACCGGGGTGGCGCTCTTCTTGATCTTGACGAACGGAATCCCGCCGACCACCGGGCACGAGACCGAATCACCGAGTCGCGTCCGGTCGTTGACGGAGACGTCGAGGCGGTCGCGGAGCACCGACACGATCAGACCCAAAAACAGGCCACCGACGAGACCGATCAGGATATTTCGGCCCCACAGGGGCGAGACTGGGCTCGTCGGTACGGCGGCTGACTGGACCACCGTGGCCGCTGCCGGAGACCCTTCACCCTCCGAACCCTCCAATTCGGACACCAACCGACTAGTTTGCTCCGCAACGGAATTGGCCAGGTCCGCCGCTCTGTCGGCATCGGAATCCAGGACCGACAGGTCGAGCAGGACCGAGTCAGGGACCGGAGTAGCCGTCACGCGCTCCATCAGCTCATCGGCACTCATATCCAAGTCGAGGGTGTCGATCGTTCGCTGCGCCACCTGTTTCCCGGCAGCGAGGCTCGCGTAAGAGGTGACGCGTTCCTTGGCGAAAAGATTGTTCTGGTAAGCCTCGCTCGCCGATGCCCCACCCGCGGCACCGACGAACAACTGTGTCGATGCCTGGTACAGAGGCGTGCTGAGAGCGCTGGCAGTGGCAGCCCCGAGCACCGCGACGGCAACGGTAACGCCTATCGAAACCCAGCGCGACCGCCAAATCCTCAGGTACTCACGGATGTCCAACGCGAAGCGCTCCTGCCGAATCCTTCACACGTGACACCGGGCGGTACCACCAAGGTCGAATAGTAGATCTTGTTTCACCCCACGCGCAGAACCAACATCCATTCCGAGGATTATCGACGATGTCGATGACATTCACTTCGTATGCGCTAACTAATTTTCACACCACTGCGTTCACTGCACGCGAACGACGTGTACGTGAAAAGATAAGCCAGCCGTCGGGGCGGATACATCAGGGCGCGAGAGGCGAGCATGAAGAGTGCGTTGATAACCGGAATCACCGGACAGGACGGGCTGTACCTATCAGAGCTCCTCCACTCCAAGGGATACAAGGTCTACGGTTTGGTACAGGGCCAAAACAATCCAAAGCGAACGTTACTGGAGAAATCGCACCCGTTCGTGGAAATCCTCTCCGGCAACCTGCTGGACCTGTCGTCACTGATGCGCGCCTTCAGCGACGCCCAACCCGACGAGGTCTACAACCTCGGCGCAATCTCCTTCGTCGCGTATTCCTGGGAGAACGCGCGTCTCACCACCGACGTCACCGCAGGCGGCGTACTCAACGTGCTCGAGGCACTGCGCTTCTACCAGGACAGCTCCGGCAAACACGTGCGGTTCTACCAGGCATCGAGCAGTGAAATGTTCGGTAAAGTCCAACAGGTACCGCAGAACGAACACACCCTGCTCTGGCCCCGCAGCCCCTACGGCGTAGCCAAGGTCTACGGGCACTACATGACCATCAACTACCGCGAATCCTACGGACTGCACGCCAGCTCGGGCATCCTGTTCAACCACGAATCACCCCGCCGCGGACCGGAATTCGTTACCCGCAAAGTCTCGATGGCCGTCGCCCGCATCTCGATGGGACTACAGGAGAACATCGCCCTGGGCAACCTCGACGCCAAACGCGACTGGGGCTTCGCAGGCGACTACGTCGAAGCCATGTGGCTGATGCTCCAACAAGACCACGCCGACGACTACGTCATCTCCACCGGTGAAACCCACTCCATTCGCGAGCTACTCGACCACGCATTCGCCGCAGTAGGCATCGACGACTGGACAGACAAAGTCCACATCGACCCCGCCTTCATGCGCCCCGCCGAAGTCGACCTTCTGATCGGCGACGCCACCAAAGCACGCAGCGTCCTCGGTTGGAAGCCCACCCTGGATTTCCCGGACCTGGTGGGGCTCATGGTCCGTAGCGATCTGGAACTGCTGCGCGCCGAGCGCGCCGAGGGGCCGGCCCTCCGGTGAGCCCCCGCGCACTCATCACCGGCGTCGCCGGACAGGACGGCAACATTTTGGCCCGGCGACTTACGGAACTCGAATACGAAGTAATCGGCACCGTGCAGCCGGAAACCGACCACTCGGATATAGACGATATTTGCGGACTTTCCGTCGTCGAAGTCGAACTACGCAACGAAAATGCATGCCGCCGGATTGTTTATGACACCGAACCAGACTTGGTGTTTCATTTCGCCGGAATATCCTCGGTTGCGTATTCATGGAGCCATCCGATCGAGACCACGGCTGTGAACGGACAGTCGATTGTTGCAATCATCGACTCACTACTGGATCTACAGAACACGACCGGCATAGACCGCGTTCTGGTGAACGCGTCGAGCGCAGAAATATTTGCCGGAACCCCGTCCTCTCCCCAGGACGAAAACACAGCTATCGCCCCACTTTCCCCCTATGGAGCAACCAAGGCGTTCAGCCACCACATCGTGCAGATGTATCGCGCCCGGGGTCTGAGGGCCAGCAACGCAATTTTCTACAACCACGAATCCACTCTTCGCCCACATCGTTTCGTGACACGCAAGATCACCGCAGCAGCAGCGGCCATTGCGCACGGCCACCAGTCGACTCTGGAACTGGGAAATCTCGATGCTCGTCGCGACTGGGGGTGGGCCCCCGACTACGTGGATGCGGCGCTGCGTATGGCCGGGCACGAGACCGGTGGTGACTTCGTCATCGCCACCGGCGAAGCCCATTCTGTACGAGAGTTCGTCGCGGCCGCATTCCATGCCGCGGGGATCGAAGACTGGCACTCCTTCGTCACCACCTCCGACGCGTTCGGCAGGCCCGCGGAGTCTGCGGAGATGGTGGGCGACGCAAGCAAAGCCAGGGCAGAGCTGGAGTGGGAGCCCACCAAGCGCTTCGCCGACGTCGTCGCCGCGATGGTCGAACACGACCTGGCGCTGATCGAGGGGCAGTTGCGATGACCGATGTCTATGAGAGCAGTCGCAGAACACAGTTCGGCGAGCGAATCTTCAACTGGGCCATCACCCGCATCCCCTCGCATTGGATCAGGCAGTCATTTCTCCGGAGGTTCGGAGCCACGATCGGGACCAACACTTCGATCATGATGGGCACGACGGTGCTGGGTATCGATCGCCTGGTGATCGGAGACAACTGTTCCATCGGATTCGACTGCATGCTCGACGCCCGCGGCGGCCTCACCCTCGAGAACAGTGTGGTGCTGGCGTCCGACGTGCATATCATCACCGGCCAACACCTCGTCCACAGTGACGACTTCGTGGTAGAGCTCGGTCCTGTCCGGATCGGCCATCACGCCTGGATCGCCAGCAGGGCCACCGTCCTTCAGGGGTTGACCATCGGCGACGGTGCCGTCGTCGGCGGATGTTCGCTGGTGCGAAAGTCCGTCGGAGATATGGAGATCGTGGCCGGGATCCCCGCCAAGGTTGTCGGAACCCGCACATCGACTCTGGACTACCACCCTGTCTTTCGACCCCTGCTGTACTGACGAGAAGGCAGAAGATCATGGCTCCCCTCGCCGAGACCCGACTCGTCTACATCGCCCCGTCCGCAGGCCGAAGCGGTGTGGGCGACTATGCCGACGACTTCCTCGATTCGGTCCGCGATCACTTCCTCGAAGTGATCGAGTACCGCATCGCCACCGACGGTGCCGAGACCGTCCGCGACGTCCTCACCAACGTCCGTGCAGTGCGTGCCTCGGTGCTCGCGGCCGAGAAACGCGGCCCCGTAATCGTGCACTTCGAGCAGAGCGCCGGATCGCTCTCGACGTTCTGGGCCTCGTGGCTCCCCCGCCGTATCCCGGTGACCTCGACGGTGCACGACGCCCCCAACCCGGCGTGGTGGCCGTTCAAGACCAAGCTGCTCTATCGATTTCGGCTACTGCATCACGCCGTGCATTACCCCACCCGGCCCCTGATCGCGGCGCTGCAGCGTCGAGCCACGAGGGGCCGCACCCTGTTCGCGCTCACGAGCATCGGTGCCGACAACGTGGGCATGCAGATGACCGGTTCCACCGCGGTGGCCTCACGTATTTTTGTACCGGCGCGCGGCGAGCTGCCCCCGCTGGCCGAACGACCTGCCGCCGTGGGCATGTTCGGCCACGTCTACAAGGGCAAGGGATTCGAGCTCATCGGCCGGCTGCGCGAGCAACTCGACGATTCGATCGGAATCGTGGTGGCCGGACGCGGCACCGACACGCTGCCCGCCACCGAGGGCGTGCAGGTTCTGGGCGAGGTCAACGACGAGAAAGAAGATGCCTTTTTCGCCTCCTTCCGCTTCCTGATCGTGCCGTACTCCAAGGACAATCCGTACGGAAAGGTATGGGCCGCATCGAGTGCGGTGTCCCGCTCGTTCGCCTACAACACCCCGATCATCTGCGTCCTCGACGGCTCGTTGGTGGAGACCGCGTCCGAAGGCGGGGCGATCGGAGTCGAGGGTGGCATCGACGCCATTGCTGCCAAGGCGAATTCGATCATCTGTGACGAGGGCCAGCTCCGTGCCAGTGAGGCCGAAGTCCGCACACTGCGGCAGGCCCGCACCATCGACCGGTGTGCGCAACCCTTCCTCGACGCCTGGGCGGACCTGTAGCCATGCCCAGAGTCGTTCCGAACAGCAACATCGTCCGCGCCGGGCTCGCCTCGTTCTGGAGCTACAGCGGACGAGTGTTCGGCCTGGTGTGGACAGCGGCGATGATTCACACTCTCGGTGTCGGCGAATACGGAATCTACGCAATGGGATTCGCCGGTGCAGCACTGCTCAACGCTCCGCTCGACAACGCCTTCTTCGTCCGGTCGCTGCGGGTATCCGAGGACGATTTCCAGCGTGAACGATGCCTGCGTGTGTTGTTCGGTACCGCCATCGCGGCCATCGGGATCGCCGTGTACACCCAGTGGTACGTGGCCGGATTCGCGATTGTCGTCGCCGCAGGCGAGCTGCTGTTCAACACCTTCAAGAGCAGCTACCTGCGGGAGAGCAGACCGGATGTCACCATGCGGTTCGACGCCGCACGACAACTCGTCGCCATCGGCCTTGGTGGCTCGTACCTGTACCTGGCACAGGATCCGCAGCTGTACGTTTCGAGCACGCTGTATCTGTTGCCGTACATCGTGATCTGGTGCGCCACCCTGAGGTTCGTACCGGGACGCGCACCCCAGATGCCGGGCAACCGACGCGAGATCACCCTGCTGTCCTCCGAAGCATTCGCCGCCGCGGCATACGCATCGGGAGACGTCCTCATCATCGGGTACGTTGCCGGATCCGATGCGGCAGGTTATTACTCGGTTGCGATCGTCACCGCCCTGGCCATCGCCTCGATCGGACAGAATTATGCGAACACCTTCGTCAATTCGCTGCGCGATGCGCACGGCCACGTCGATTCCGCTCCCCCGGTGAACAACATCGTGAAGGTCTCGCTGACGACGGCAGCGGCGATGGCAGCCGTGGGCGTAGGAGTGCTGCTGTGGGGAGGCTACGACGACGTCGGCTACGTAGCGCTGATCCTGTCGCTCTTCGTCTTCGGTCGGTCGGTGAACTTCGTGTTCACGATGATCCTGTCGCTGCAACATCGAGATGCGTTGAGAGTGCGCACCACAGCCAGTGTGGCGGCGCTGAAGGTGGTCTCGGTGTTCGTTCTGGCGCATTGGCTCGGTGGGTACGGCGCAGCCATCGCGTGCGTGTACTGCGAGTTCGCCATGCTCGTCGTCTACCGTCGCGCGATCTATGTACACCGTCGCGCGGAGGTGAAACCGTCGTGAAAGCGACCTTCCTGCTGGCGAAGGATCCCAGCCACGAATCCACCGGTGACCTGACCATGGCGAGACTGGTGATGGGCATTGCCGCCGAGTCCTACGACGTCCGGGCGATCTGCCTGTCGACTCGGCCCGAGAGCACAGCCGACGGCTGGCGTCGAGTTCTCAAGGCCGACGCAGATATCAGGACCATCGCCCTGCGCAGTGCCCGCTACCGTAAGAGTCTGGTGCACAGCAGGTTCGACATCGATTCCGTCGTCGCCGCCATCGACGACACCGATTCCGACATCTTCGTCGCTGACCACACCTACATGGCCGAGCCGTTCCTCCGCTCCACCAAGGCCGGCACCATCCCACTTGCCGTCAGCACAGTCGTCTCCGAGACTCTGGTGTGGAAGGCGACCCGGGGCCTGATCGGAAAGCTCGATTCCACGCGCATCCTGCGCGACGAACTGCGCGTCGCCCGCGAGGCGTACACCGTGGGCACCTACGACGAGGAGGAGGCCGAGTTCTACCGACGCGCAGGTATCGCCCGTACACACTGGCTGGATCTGACGCTCCCTCCCAAGAAGCAAGTGAACATCGCGAACTCCGGCAGTCGATTGGTGTTCTTCGGAGATCGCACATGGCCTCCGAATCAGGAGGCTTACAAGATTCTGCTGGGCTGGTGGCCACAGATCTGTGCGGGCATCGACGATGCCGAGCTCTGCATCGTCGGCACTCCCCATCCCGACGCGGCCGATCTCGACCTGCCCGACGGGGTCCGTGATCTCGGATTCGTCGACGATCTGGCCGGCTTCCTCGACACGTGCCGCGCTCTGGTCGCACCGATCGCAACCGGTGGCGGCGTCCGCGTGAAGATCCTCGATGCAGCCAGCCGCGGTCTGCCCGTCGTCGGTACTCCCGCGGCGGTCGGCTCACTGTCCTCCGCTCTGGGCATCGAGGGCATCGCCGATCCGGCGGTCGCCATCGAACGGTGTCGCGAATTCCTACTGGACCGGTCGGCCGCTGTCGCCGCAGGCCGCGGGCTCTACGAGCGAGGCGAGCAACGTTGGCAGAGCCGGGTGCCGCACGACTCGGTGCACGATTGGCTCAGACCGTGCTGAATCGTGCGGCACTCGGGGCCGTGTTCATAACAGTGGCGTTGCCCCTGGCGCTCGGCATCGGGTTGGGCAGCGGCCAAAAGCTCGGCCTGACTCTCGGGGCCGCGCTCATCGCCGGTCTGGCCGCCGTCACTGTCGCTGTGGTGCAACCACGCTGGTCCTACGTGGGCTTGGCGTTCAGCGCGGGATGTGCGCCCTTCGCCGTGCTCCCAGGCGCGGGTCTACCCATCGCGTTGCTGATGGTTGTAATGGTGTGGATCTCTGCGATGACACATCGGATCGAACTCGGCCCCACCGACCCTGTCGAGGTCACCGTGCTGATTCTCATCGCGGCATCCTTCGTTTCGCTGATCGCCACGGCGGTAAGGATGCAGGACATCACCGAGTTCACTCGGTGGCTCGTCGCTATGTCGGTAATTTTCCCACTGCTGCGGTTGCCGAAGGATGATCTACGCCGTTTCGGCCGCGTCTTCGTCTATGGCGTCGGCACCGGATCCGTTTTCGCGTTGGCTATGTTCTTTCTCGACAAGTCCGGCTCGTGGATGAACCACCTCGCCCCGTTCGGATACGGAAACACCGGCATCATCGGTACGCACCTGCGCTTCTACCAGGATGGCATGACGCAGGTCGTGCGGTTGACGGGAACCTACATCGATCCCAACGTCGCCGGGATCTTCACCCTCGTAGGACTGACCCTCGCGTGTGCACTGCTGCGCGGTCGGCAGCGAATTGTCTATGCCCTCATCATCGGCGGAGCCCTGGTGATCACGCTGAGCAGAAGCGCCATGTTCTCCGTAGTCGTCGCCGCAGTCGCGTTGCTGATGTTCCAGAAGATGCGGGCCGACAAGCGCATCACGATCATTGCCGGCTGCATCGCCGCGGCCGCTTCCACCCTCGCTGTACCCGCTGTTGCCGATCGAATCTTCGATTCCTTCTCAGCTTCCGATACCGGCACCCGCGCCCGCACCGCAGCCCTTTCGGATTTCCCTGCTGCCATGGAGGGACACTGGCTTTTCGGCAAAGGCTGGGGGATAGACGAATTCACCAACGAGGTAGCGGGGTACAACGCCAACTACGTCGCGAACTCGCCGCTGGTATCGATCTATCGCGGGGGCATCTTCGTCGGCCTTGCCTTCGTCCTCGTCCTCGTCGCAGGAGCCGTCCTCGCACACCGAAATGCGCGGAAGGAACCCTGGGAAAGCGGGGTGGCCGGGGCCGGCCTCGTGGGCTTCTCGCTGGTAGGGCTGCAGCTGGACTTTCCCGTCGTCACCAACCCCTCGGTGACACTCGCATTCGTCGTGTTGCTGACCTTCGTCGCGGCAGATGCCGTGGAACCAGCTGACGACTCAGAAAATCCAGCGCCACAGCCACTTCCGTTCGTGGATAAACCCGTTGCACCGCCAGCGCCACCGCGAAAGGTGAACAAGCACCATGCCTAAGCACTCACTCGAGCATATGCGTAAGCAGACAGCACCCCATACGCCAGGCTCCGAACCGCCGAAGCAGACATGGCTCAGCGGACTCGAGGGACCTCGTGGGATCGCATGTCTGTCAGTCCTACTGGTGCACGTATCGGCCCACTACGCCCCCAACATCGTCGACACCATTCGCATCGATTTCCTGGGACAAGGGCTGACGTTCTTCTTCGTTCTGTCGGGCTTCTTGCTCTACCTGCCATATGTACGAAAGCTGTTCGCGGGCAACACACAACCGTCCACCCGACGCTACTTCATCGCACGCGTGCGGCGCATCTTTCCGGCATACCTGTTCATTTTACTGGTCACCAACTTCATCCTGCAAGCCTCGTATGTGGTCAATCCCGTCAGTGTCGGATGGACCACTTCGGACGCCGGAACGGGCATGATCACCAACCCCTTTCATCTGCTGGCTCAACTCACCCTGACCCAGTCCTTCTTCCCGTCGACGTTGCAGACCGGACTGAATCCCTCGTGGTCGTTGACCGTGGAACTGACCTTCTATCTGCTGCTGCCGCTGATGGCGATGGGGACATTCTGGCTCAGCCGCAAGACATCGATATCGACTTTGAGACTGGCGCTGATCGCCCCAGCCGTTCTGATCGTCGTCGGTGCCGTCACCACCTCCGTCGTCATCGCGCTTCAGAATGCCAACCCACAGCTGACACCCCTGGAGCGTTTCTGGGGTCCGAACTGGATCGCCGTTCTATCCCGTAGCTTCCTGGCCCTCGCAGACAACTTCGCCATGGGCATGATCGCGGCCGTCGTGTACGTCGCTATCGGCGGCGGGGCACTCAAGGCGTGGTCGACGATTCGCATCCAATTCGCCCTTGGGATTGCCGTGCTCGTCTTTCTGGCGACAGCGCTCTGCTGCTTCGTTGTTGCTCCCCGTGTGATGGCCACGCCGTTCGCGATCGCCTCCGCCGCCCTGGTCCTGCTGATCATCACCCCGCTCGCGCGCGGCGAGCACTCTTCGATTGCCGCAGTGACAGATTGGCGTCCGATCAAGTACGTCGGAACCATCTCGCTGTCGATCTATCTGTGGCACTATCCGGTCATGTTGCTCGCCGAGCGAGCAGATATTCCAGTACCCGCCACATACTTCGGCGTGCTCTGGAGCTTCGCGGCTCTCTGCGGCGCCACGATCGCCATCGCAAGCCTCACCTACGTGGTGATCGAAAGACCAGCGATGCGATTGTGGGCGTAGCCATATGAGTAGGTCTGGCCGCCAGGTCGTGTCACGTCGCCTCTTCATCGGAACGGTGGCCGCCGGGTCAGTGGTGGGTGCCCTGGCTATCGCTGGATTCGATTCACCAACACGGACGCTCGGTCCCGCGGAGAACCCACCCGAGACCGCACCCGTTCCAGTCGGGTATTCCACAGGCTCGAGTTTGCTGTTCGGTGCCACCACAGACGTAGATCGAACACTCGACGTCATAGCCGCCCCGCACGGCACTGTCGTACGCATCGACATCATGTGGCATGTCGTACAGCCGAACCCGGCGACATACGACTGGAGCATGGTCGACTACGTGGTCACCGCCGCGCGGGCACGGAACCTGAACATCCTCGGCGTCCTCTGGTCGTGTCCGACGTGGGCGGGTTACGGAACTGCTCCCACCGTGACGACCCGGCCCGCGTCCGCCGCGGCATTCGGTGCCTTCGCCGGTACCGTCGCCGGGCGATACAACGGCCGAATTTCGGCGTACGAGATATGGAACGAGCCCAACGGGCGGCAGTTCTTCGCACCGACGCCGGATGCCGCCTTCTACACATCGATGGTTCGCGCCGCCTATCCCAAGATCAAGGCAGCAAGTCCGACTGCCACGGTCGTTGCCGGCGCGATGGGGCCAGCTGACAACAGTGACGGCAAAGTGCATGCGATCGAATTTCTGAACCAGATGTACACCGCGGGACTACACGGCCACTTCGATGCACTCTCGTTTCACCCCTACGACTACGCAGCACCATTGGCGATCGGTGCACTCTACGACAACTCTCCGATGCGTCAAATGGTCGAAATGCACTCGATCATGAGACGCTACGGGGATGGAGACAAGAAGATATGGATTACCGAATATGGCGCTCCAACAACGATATTGACGCCACAGCAGCAGTCCGACCTGATCATGAACACGTTGCTGCAATGGACCGAAGTCTCGT
Organism: Rhodococcus sp. NKCM2511; assembly: GCF_014905595.1. Taxonomy (NCBI): domain Bacteria; kingdom Bacillati; phylum Actinomycetota; class Actinomycetes; order Mycobacteriales; family Nocardiaceae; genus Rhodococcus; species Rhodococcus sp. NKCM2511. Next base: position 2,276,678 of record NZ_BNHJ02000001.1, read on the forward strand.
ATGCAGGTGCCTTCTACATCTATACCGTACGAGACGCGAACTCGAGCAGCAACGATGACGAGGACCGCTTCGGGGTAGTGAACACCGACTACTCCGGCAAGTCTGCCTTGGCCACGGTCGCCACGCTTCAGCTTGCCGGTCTTCCGGCCCGGCAGGAAGCGATACTGTTCGGGGCCAATCGGGACTCACCGCTCGGAGCGCCGATCACGCCGGTCTACGAGATGGGCGGAGGCTTCGCGCAGGAGCATGTCAACGGCACTCGCTTCCTGACCAACAACGGTTGGTTCAGCTCTCCCGTCCCCGTCGGCTCGATTGCGCGCCGTTGGCAGTTGGTGCCCATTGCACCTTTCGCCAACGGAACGCAGGACTTCGACAACCCCGCCGGCTTCCGCGTCTTCAGTCACGCCACTTACGGAACCCACGCCGTCCATGGGGCAATTCTCGCGGCCTGGACAACAGCACACGGTTTCCCCACCACGGACGAGTACCCCTATGCAGACGGCGTTGCCATCGACTTTGTGAACGGGCGAATCGCGTGGTCACCGACGACGGGGACCACTTCTTCCTAGGTCAGCCGCACATGACACAAATAGAACCACCAGGCAGAGGGCAAATGCACCCGGCGCGATCAGTACGCGCCTTCGCTCTTGGCGACCGCAACAGCGGTCTTCGCGATGATGAGCAAATCGCCTGTCATGGACCAGTTCTCGACGTACGAGAGATCCAGACGCACGCTTTCTTCCCACGACAGATCAGATCGACCACTCACCTGCCACAGTCCGGTGATGCCTGGCTTGACCAGCAATCGTCGCCGCACTTCGCCGTCGTAGGTTTCGACCTCGCTGCGCAGCGGCGGCCGCGGACCCACCACACTCATCTCGCGGGTGAGGACGTTGACGAACTGCGGAAGCTCGTCGAGGCTGTATTTGCGCATCACCTTGCCGACGGATGTGACGCGGGGGTCGTCGCGCATCTTGAACAGCACGCCCGCACCCTCGTTGAGAGCAGCGAGTTCCTGCACCCGCTTGTCTGCATCCTGAACCATGCTGCGGAACTTGATCATCTGGAACGGCTTGCCGTCCATACCCATTCGTTCGGACTTGTAGAAAATCGAGCCCTTGCTGGTGAGCTTGATGATCACGGCGAGGGTGAGCAGAATCGGCGAGATCAACAGCAACACCGACGCGGCGAAGACGAGGTCGAAGGCCGTCTTCCCGAATTTCTTTGCCCCGTTGTACTGCGGCTTCTCGACGTGGATGAGCGGGAAGTCCGATACCGGCCGCATCACCAGTCGCGGACCGGCGACATCCATGACGCCGGGAGAGACGACGAGATCGACCTTCTTCTTCTCGAGGTCCCACACCATCTTTCGCAGGCCGTGATGGCCGATGTGCTCGGTTGCCGTCACCGCGACGGTGTCTGCGCCGGAGACCTCGATGGCCTCGACGACGCTGTGCTCGTCCCCCAGCACCGGAATGTCGATGCCGTCGATCGTGAAGGACGCAGCGCTGCTGGGCTCGTAGTTGGGCAAGCAGATGCCGACCACGCTGTAACCCGCTCCGGGCGAACGCTCGAACGACCGAGCCATCGACAACGCCGAACTCTTGCTTCCGACGATGAGCACCGCCGTCTGATACTCACCACGCGCACGCTTGCGCGCGACCACCTTGCGCCATCCCCATCGGCTAAGCAGCAACCCGATCAGGCCGACGGGAAAGGCGATGGCGAGATACAGACGCGCGATGTCGAAGCGAAACAGCAGAGACAGAATTGCCACGGTGCCGAAAAGCCGAAACGTGGCCGAGATGATGCGTCGATACTCTTCCGAGCCATTGCCGATAACCCGAGGGGAACGGGTGCGGAAGATGGCGAGGAACGTCGGCCACAGCACGGCGAGGGCACCCGATACGCCGATGTAGCCGGCAATCGACCATGGATTGCGAAAGTCGATCTCACCGAAACGAATGATCTGCGCAACTGTCACGGCGAGGAGCACCACAAGCGTGTCGGTGATGCGCAGTCCATCGATATAGTGCGACTCCCACTGGCGACGCGAGGTCACCTTGCGCAACCGCCGAGCGTCGCGTCGAGACACGACCGATCCCAGCGCGCCCGAGCCGCTGATCGCCAACTGAGTCCCCTATGCATCCGCTGTATCGCGCCCTGCGCGATCGACACGACTGCGTGTCACCCCACGGAGCAGACTAGCTGGTCCTACTTGCTTTGTCCTGATGGAGATCGGCAGGTAGACGCAGGTCGTTACATGTTTTTGCGGGATTGCCTCGACGTGTCCGCTACGTTGCAAACGGCTCTCGAAACTCCCCCTCGGGAGGTTCCCGCCCATTCATTAGCTCCGAATCGTCAGATCGAAGTCAAGGGTTGTCGGTCGAACGTCGGACCGATACCGAGGTGCTAGCGTGTGGCGACTTCGGGGGGAGCGTTGTGAGCCTGAAAATGCGTCTACTGCGCGTCGCGGCGTTACTGGGACTGTTCTTGGCGGTCGGCTACCTGCTGCCCAAGCTCGGCCCACAAGCACCGAACTCGTACCAGGGCGTCACCGCGCCGACGTCGGAGGCAGCCACAACGCTGCCGCCGACGGGAACCACGACTGCCTCGAAGCCTCCGCCAGGATTTCCATCCATGGAATTTGCTCCCCCGGAGAACGACGTTCCCGACGGCGACCCGATCCCCATCGACACCAAATACGGCATCCGCTACACAGTGCCGGGAGACTGGCAATTTCAGCGGGGTGGGGTCATGGGGTGGGAGAACGACGAGGAGTCACTGCGCTTCGGCGACTTCGCGGAGTTCGAGTACGACTACTGCCCCAAATTTCGGGACGGAGTCTCGAAGGCAAGCACCGGAATCACCGGCCGTAGCGGAGTGGACGTGCAGACTGCGGCGTTGGAAGTGAGTCGTCGAACTGACATCATTTTTCGGCGGACCCCCGACGACGACGCCGTTATTCGATACTCCGAGCCCGTCAACCTGCAGATCAATGGCGCACCGGCGGTTCGGTACACCGTCACCGCATCGAACCTCCTACAAGAGTACGACTGCGATCCGCCAGCGGCATCCATCGACATTGTTGCAATGCAGGGCTTTTCGAATGCGACCGTCGCCGTGTTCATGGTCTTGGCCGAACAACAGTCCGATCGATCGATCTCGCGCGACACGATCGACGACATCATCGCCAGTCTTCGTCGAACGCCAGGGGATTGAGGATTCGCATGGACGAGAAATTCAGGGCCTTCCCCGAGGAGATTTCCGGCCTCGGACGTCTGGTGTCCGAGATCAGCAGTCAGACGATGAAGTCGTACAAGTACTTCAACGAGAATGCCGTTCCCGATGCGGCCGAGGCGGGAGCACTCCTCGGGACGCTCGTTGCACCCCTGGAGGGCATGAAAGACATCTGGCTCGGCAGGCACGTTCACCTGGCGGTCAATTGCGGAGAACTCGGCAACAATCTCAACACCGCGGCATGGCTGTACTCGGATCAGGACCAAAGAAACTACGAAGCGCTCAATCGACACACCCACGGCCTTCCGGTCGGTATGCCCGGATACGACCCCGGCGACGCGAATCGCGCCGCGACCGGCAGCGTCGACGACTACTCCGACGTCGTCGACTACGGCCGGCCCGAAGGAATCGACTACCCGGCCCCCGCGACCTTCCCCGACGACTTGGCGGCCGTCATCGCCGATGCAGCCGGGTGGCTCGGTGATATCGACAACGCCATCGAGCACCTGATCGGACACAGCCCATTGCAAGAATTGGTCCGCCCGGTCGGCGGAAACTGGAATGACCTCAGGCGACTCGGGGGTGCCTACCGCATCGCCGGTGAGGCGATGGAACACGGCGGCGAAGCACTGGCTGGTGGGACCTCGCGGGTGGATCCGAAGTGGAACGGATTGGCAGCCGTGGCCTACAAGGACTACGCCGCCAAGCAGGTCGAGGCCATGAAGTGGGAGGGTGCGTGCGGGCGCGTAGTCGAAGCCGTCGCAGAACGAGCCTCCGAGGAGATCAGGGAGTCTGCCCACGCGTTGGTCAGAACAGTCCGTGAGATGGTCGAGAAAGAACTGGATCTGACCACCGGCGAGAAAGTCGCAGAATTCTTGGTCAAGAAAGCCGGGATTGCTGGAATCACTTATCAGCTCTATCGCGTCTACGACATTCTCCGCACCGGATACGACCTGGCGATGACGCTCTACGAGTCAATCCGGACGGGCATCGCGGCGCTGAATGAGTTTCTCGAAATCGTCGCCAGCCCCAGCGGCTACATGAACGAGCAGTTCGCGCAGAAGCTCGCACCGGTTACCAAGTGGCTCAACCGAGCAGATCTCGCCAAGGATATCGTCACCACCGCCGATGCGGGCCCGATGTACCACGTACCGCAGGACCCTTACTCGTTGGGCACCGATAAGCAACCCTGGGCAGATGCATGATGGAGTCCGACGATCCCGTTCTGCGCCAAGCACTTCGGAATATGACCGACATCTTCGACACTATGGCCGAGACCCGCGCCCGCGTCCAGCGCACCCCGCTGCCCTCGTTCGACCAGCCACGCATGGTCGACAGTTCGATGATGTACGACATCGCTTCACTGCCGGGCGCGTCCGCGGAACTGAAGGCCTATGCGGAGCGGGTGGGTGCGGGCGAATGCCGTTGGAACGAAATCGAAACCCTGTCCGTTCCAGTGCCACCGGAGGTCGCCGAGTTGAAGCGCGACCCTATGCTCATCTGGTTCCCCGCATCTGGTCCGTCCACACCCGACGACGAACTGCCTTACAGGATTCCGTGGCAGTAGTCCTCCTACTCGGCGCTCGGGAACACGCTCCGGTACTCCCACATCCGCTGTCCCAGTTCACGTTACCCCTCGCCGTAGTAGCGGATCTCGGTCTCGCTGTTGTATAGATTCCTCGGCCCGGGGACGTAGACCACCGATGCCCGACGCCGCGGGGTATCGGCGTGCACTGCGTCGATCACGGGGTGACTGTGCTCAGCGCCGGGTTGGCCACCATCATGGAGTTCGGGCCGGTCTTCGTGCACTCGCTGCGTGACTCCGGAACCGACCCCGCCGACCCCGAACAGAACTTCGGACTGCTGCGGGCAGACTTCACCCACAAATCGGCATTCGACGTGGTGCGGGGTCGTAGCGCTGCAATTCCCGCTCCACTCTGGGGCCGGTGTCGCGGAATCCCCGCTGCTGAACCGTCGAGTGGAGCGTTCTGTGCGACGACTCTGTCGGCATGCGTCGCGTCGGATTGTCACAACTTCTGATGGGCGTCGCGGCCTCAGGCGCGTGTATCAACCTGAACCCGTTGTTAGACAGCGATATTGGAAATTAACGGCTGCCTTACCGACCCACAGGGAGCGGGGACCATCCGCAGCCATTACAACTCGATCGATCCCTCGATCGGCCGGCGGGATCGGTGCAGCGAGTGTCGCACTCGAGCTTCGACGGCGGCGCCGCGATCTGACCGCGCCCGGATCATGCCGAGCAACACGAGCGCTGCGGCTACCGCGGTGATGGCGAACCCCGCTACGGTGACTCCGGTTTGGAACGAGGCCGCTTCGTCGGCACTCCACGTTGTGGACGAGATGTTGCCCGTGAAGAGCGCCGCAAGGATGGTGCCGGTGACAGCGATCCCGATGCCGGTGGCGACCTGGCTCGACGTATCGACCATGGCGGCACCGATTGTCGTGCGGTTCTCCGGAAGGCCGGTCATGACATTGGTACCTGCGACGACGCCGACGATGCGCATCCCGACGGCGACGAGAACGAGGGCGAGCGCGATCCAGATATAGCCGAAACGGCTACCCCCGGCGAAGACGGCGAGGCCCAGAACGACCGCCGCCGCGCTGATCCAGGCTGCGTGGTTCATCCCCACCCTGCGCAGGAACGGTGCGACGAGTCGGCCGCTGAAGAGCAACACGACGACCTGAGGGAGCATCCCTATCGATGCGAGAGCCGGCGACCAGCCCCATGCGAACTGCAACTGAAGGGTGACCATATAGCCGAGGCCTGCGATTGCCAGACCGGAAGCGGCTTTGTAGGCGAGGCCGCTGGACACGAGGGGGAGGGCCACGAGCTCGAGGTCCAGGAGCGGGAACGTAGCGGTGCGTGCGCGGACGACGAAGAGGACTGTCGCTGCCGCGGCACCGGCAGTTGACGCCCATGGCATCCACGAACCTGCGCTCTGTTCGACGAACAGGGTCGGCGCTACGAGCGCCAGGACGATGGTGGCCGTGCCGAGGAGTGCCCCCACAACGTCGAGAGGGTCGCGGTGCAACTCCTCGGGGAGGTCTTCGGCTACGCCCATGCGGATTCCGATGAATGCAAGGATCGCGATGGGCACGTTCATCAAGAGTAAAACCTGCCAGGGCGCGAAGGCCAGAACGAATCCGCCGACGGTCGGCCCGACCGCCAGTCCCACCAGGCCAACCGTCGAGATGAGGGTGAGCGCCCTCACGCGTAGCGACTCCTCATCGAAGAGTCGGAAGGCCAGCGCCATGGAACCGGGGGTGGTCATCGCCGCAGCGACACCCATGACGACACGGACTGCGACGAGTTGCTCGGGTGTTGTGACGAGGACGGTGGCAGCGCTGGCGACGGCCAGCAGCGTCAGTCCGAGCAGCATCACACGGCGTCGGCCGAATTGGTCTGCGATGGCGCTGAACAGCAGCATCAGTCCGCCGAATACAACCGCGTAGGCACCGGTGACCCACTGGAGCGCGGTGGTCGACGCGTCGAGTTCACGCCCGATGGCGGGAAGAGCAACGTTGAGGATGGAGTTGTCGAGCATCTCGAACAGGAACACAGCCGAAAGGCCGGCTAGAGCTACCGCCGCGGCTTTCAAGGTGTGCGGACGGTGCCGCGGCGAGGGGACGTGCGCCTCGTCAGTATTGTGTGTAGCTCGCTCTTTTTTCGGGCTCATGGCACCTCTCCGGTCAAGGGAGAAGTGGCGGCTCGATGGAGCGGCGTGCGAACGCGGCTGACAGCCAGCGCTTTTACTTCCGGTGCAGTCAAATTAGCAGGCGATCGGATCAGCAGCAACCGAATAGGCCATCTTCACGGACCGCTCGCCTCGGCTCGGCTGACCACGGACTTACCGCCCGCGTTCGCCTTCGATTGCCGAACCGTCACTCAACCACCGCCGACGAGCACCTGAAGTGGGTTACCTCTGGCCCCTCCAACGTGAAGGGTCTCAATGCGAGAGCACAAGGTGGGCGGAGACGCCCGATGATCGAATACGTGGATGTCGGTGACGCGAATAGTGCGCCCATTGAATACACTTCGAGCAGGGGCCACCGCGCCCAGAGACAGGGTTGATGCGAGCACCGCCTCGCCGCCCGAACTCTGTGCAAGGAGATCGATAATGAGTGCAACCACCGTGGGCTTCGGCCGCATCGCAGCCACGATTCCCGTCACCGACATACAGCACTCGATCGAGTTCTATCGCGACGTGCTCGGCATGACCGTGACCTTCACCAACGGCAGCCCGCCCGGATTCGTCATCATCCGGCGAGATGCCGCCGAACTGCACCTGACCTTGGTGAGCGGACACCGAGCTGGAACCTACAACGTTGCGCACCTGATGGTCGAAGACGCAGTGGGCCTCTACGAGCACCTGGTCGAACACCAGGTGCGCATCGTCAAACGTCTGCGCGACGCCGACTACGGACTTCGTGGCTTCGTTTTCTGCGACCCGGACGGGAATCGAATTGACGTCGGGCAGCCTCTCCAGTAGCGGCGGATCGCGTGATTGCCGCTTCGGCCCGCCGACGGGCAGCTGAAAGTGATCACCTCTAGGTGGGCGACGATGTCAGAGATAATTGTGCGGGGAAAGCGGCGCGCCTCGCTCAGTAGTAGGTACCCATCACGGTGCGGACTTCGTCCAGGGTCTGCTCTGCAATCTCATTGGCGCGCTGGTTTCCCTGGCGCACTACCGACTGCACGTAGCCGGGATCGGCGGCGAGCTTTGCCCGTCGACGGCGATGTTCTGCAAGGTACGAGTTCACCGCCTCCGTCACAAGGGTTTTCAATGCGCCAGCCCCTGCGAAGCCGATTTCAGCAGCTATCGCGTCCGGTTCCCTGCCCGTGCACAGGCCCGCGACGGTGAGCAGTGCTGACACTCCCGGTCGCGTCTGCGGATCATAGGAGATGTGACGCTCAGAGTCCGTGGCCGTTCGACGTACCACCTGAGCTGTCTGGTCCGGTGTCATCGACAGCGTGATCGCGTTGCCGAAACTTTTCGACATCTTGCGCCCATCGAGGCCTGGAACGTCGGGACTCGAGGTCAGCAGTGCTTGTGGTTCGTCGAACACCGCGGCGTATCGGTCGTTGAAGCGCCGTGCGATGACCCTCGCCATCTCGATGTGAGGGAGTTGGTCCTTACCGACGGGGACTACGTTGGCCTTGCAGAACAAGATATCCGCCGCCTGGTGCACCGGATACGTCAGCAACAGACCGCCCAGGGCGCGGCCACTGGCGGCCAGTTCGGCTTTCACTGTCGGGTTTCGGTGAAGTTCGGCCTCGGTCACCAAGCTCAGGAACGGGAGCACCAGTTGATTGAGAGCGGGTACCGCCGAATGTGTGAAGATCGTCGACCTGTCGGGATCGATCCCCGCCGCCATGTTGTCCAAGGCCGCGTCGTGCACGTGCCGTCGCACGTGCCCGATTGCATCGCGGTCCGTAATCACCTGGTAGTCGGCCAGGACGATCATCGTCTCGACACCGAGATCTTGCAGTCGCACGCGCTCTCGGATCGTCCCGAACAGGTGCCCGAGATGCAATGGCCCGGTAGGCCTTTCCCCGGTCAACGTGCGATACCGGCCCGGATCGGCCGCGATATTCGTGGCGAGCACGTTGCTGCGCTCGACACTGGAGACGTAGGTGTTGGTGCTCATTAGAAGACCTCTCTGCACGAACGGAGCGGGCTGTATCAGCCGCACGTCTGGTCCGTACGAGAGATCAGCGGGCTGAGATACAGCCCGCAGGACATGGTCGACCGGGCTGCTAGCGCAGCCACCACCAAGCCTGATGAGTGTCGATCACCCCGACAGGCTAGCAAGCTCGACCGAAGTAGGTCGATCACCGCGTCGACGGCGTGGAGCGCCGCGGCGTTCCATTCGGGGTACGTCCGTAGGGAGGCCGGCACTGCCCGCAGGCGGGATGTAAGACCGTTGGTCGACGCCGGTGGGGTGGCCACCTCCCAGCCGTGAAGATGGTCGAGGATCTCAATGCGGGAAGCAAATGGATGATGGCACGCTGGAACTTGCAGCCACCGGGAAACTCCAATGCCGATGGATAGCTACTAGCGTCGCAGCAAATCTCGGAGTTTTGGCGCGAGTGTCAAAGCAGCCGCGATGATTTGGGCAGATCTCGGCGCACTCATTGGCTCTGCATCGAGCCGTATCCGCACAGAACGCGGCGCCGACGAACTGTGAGGAGCCGCGTGGCGCGCCTAGACATCGCAAGTCTGCAGCCGAGTGCGATGGGGGTGTAGGCGTGCCATGCATATTCCGGTGTCCTGCGCCGGTTGAACTCGCCTGAGTGAGCATCGCCCCGGGCGGCACTGATCGCGGCCATGACGACGACCTTCGCTGTCGCAGGTCGTGGCTTTCGCCGGTCAGCCAACGACATTTGGATCGAGACCGGCTCAGGACAGGTCCGATCGCGGGTCGCGTTGCCGGAATCGACTCGGCGCGAGCCCGGACCAGCGTTTGAACGCGACGCTGAAAGCACTCTCGGACCGGTAACCGAGCTGCGTTGCGAGTTCGGTTACCGATGACGATCCGTCGTCCAGCGACCGTTCGGCCAAGCGCATTCGCCACCTGAACAGGTAGGTAAGAGGAGGAACGCCGGCGGTCGTGGTGAACCTGTGGGCGAAGCTGCTCCGCGACATCGCGCACGCCGCAGCAAGTTCGGAGATATGCCAATCTCTGCCCACATCGGCGTGCATGAGCTGCAATGCCGGACGCAACCGGTCATCGGCGGCGGCACGGACCCACCCTGATGGCAGCTCATCCGCCGCTGCCACCCATGCCCGAAGAACCTGCACCAACAGCAACTGCGTCAGCTGAGCCGAGGCAGCCGTGCGACCGGCGCGTTCGTGGGCGAATTCGTCGAAGAGCTCCTCGAGGACCCAGGCCGCAGTCGTCGCCTCGCGCGCTCGACCGTGCAGATGCAGGACTGGAGGGATTGCGTCTCGAAGGAAGTCGTCGGCGGCGTCGAACAACTCGATGTGCGCGGTGACGCAAACGTGGTCGGCGTCGCGATCGATCGGATGAACCGGGTCGTTCTCCCGCAGCTGTACCGGCGATTCATGCAGATCGCTTCCCATGTCGAAAGACGTGCGGCCGTCCACCACCAGAACCTCGCCCGCGTCGACCCTCAGGTCTGCTGGTTCGGAGTCGAGCCGAAACCACAGGGACCCGCGGATGACCCCCAGAATTTTGATCCGTCCCGGGGCCGGGGACCGTACTGCCCACGCACCTGATCCGGAGATACCGCCGGACAGCACGCATCGCGCGTGGGAGATCCGGAGAAGATCGGACATGAGATCCATACACACAATCTAGGACTCTGGCGAAGGTATTGCGGCGTCTCGATGATTCACAATCCAAAGTCTTGACGTCAGACTGGACAGGACCCACTTCTCGCCGATTCGAGCTGCGGCGGGCAGGCACACAGCGCGCCTGACGGTCATCCATCCAGCTCACCGAACAATCGGAGTTCCCCATGGCCTTCACTGTCATCCTGCACGCCCAAGCCAAACCCGGCCGCAGTCACGATGTCGTCGACTTCTACCGCGAGACCTTGGCCGCCACCCGCTCACGGCCCGGCTGCATCGGCGTACGGGTGGTGCGCAGCGCCGACGACGACACCGCATTCGCACTGATCGAGCAATGGGACGACAAACGCGACCAAGAGGCCTATGCCGCATGGCGAGCCGAGACCGGCGGCGAGGTCATGGCGCAATTCGGCGAACTACTCGCCGCACCTCTCAGGATCGAGTTCTACGAAGAGATCAACGCCTGAGCTCGAATCCGCCGGCTCACCGGCATCGGGTTCCCATGCCCGAAACCATCCACAGCAACCGAGCCGACACCACCGCTGACCGTAGGAAAAGGATCCATTGTGCGCATTGTCATCTTCGGAGCCACCGGCATGATCGGGCAAGGAGTACTGGAAGCCTGCCTGCGTGACGAGCAGGTCACCGATGTTCTCGCCGTAGGCCGTACACCCACCGGTCGCGCCCACCTCAAGCTCCGCGAACTTCCCCACGATGACTTCGCCGACTTCACCACCGTTCAGAACGATCTGGTCGGGTTCGACGCCTGCTTCTACTGTCTGGGCACCTCTGCCTTCAAGATGAGTGAGACGCAGTACCGCCGGGTCTCCTACGACTTCCCCCTGGCCGCCGCCCGGGCACTGCTGACCACCGATCCCGATCTCGTCTTCACCTACGTCTCCGGCGTCGGCACCGACAGCACCGGCACGACCCGCATGATGTGGGCGCGCGTCAAGGGCGAGACGGAGAACGCTCTGCTGGCACTGTCACCACGCGCATACATGTTCCGCCCCGCGTTCGTCCTCCCTCTGCCCGGTACAACATCGAAGACTGCGTTGTACGTCGTGCTGTACAAGGTGCTCGGCCCGCTCTACCCCGTGCTGCGGCGAATCGCCCCACGCTACGTCACCACGAGCCTGCAACTGGGTCACGCGATGATCCGAACCGCAGGCGGCGGCATGCCCCGTCATGTGTTGGCCACGGCCCACATCAACCAACTCGCGGCCTCCTGACGCTCACTTAAAAGTCCGCATGGGCGGGCTGCGGCGCAGAATGCGAGCAGCAAACCTATTCGGGTGGAGTCCGATCCATCGTCCCTTTCGGTTAGCGACGACTCGTCCTCACTCCTGCGAATGTGCCCACTCGCTCGCGGTTGCATCTATGCAGCCACAGATGCAACCCCGAGCGGGCCACTTGGCCGCCATTCACGTTGGTCACGCAGTAATGCCCAGAGAACGTCGACCAGTCTGCGAGCGAGTGCGATGGTGGCCTGGACGTGTCGTTGGTGTTCGGCGCGTTTACGTTGGTAGAACTCTCGTGACGGTCCTTCTCTTTGCGCACTGCTGAAGGCCGCCATGAAGAGGACGTGTCGTAGTCGTCGGTGGTAGCGCTTGGGACGGTGCAGGATTCCGGTGCGGGTTCCGGAATCGTTGGGAACGGGAGCAAGCCCTGCGTAGGCGGCCAGCTTGGCGGCGGTGCCGAATGCGGCGAGGTCACCCGCGGTGATGGCAAGGAACTCGGCTCCCAGGCGCGCGCCGATACCGGGGACGCTCTCGATGATGTGGGCCTGGTGGTGACTGCGGAAGCGTTCGACGATCTGTTTGTCGAGAGCTTTGATCTCGTGGTCTAGGTCGAGCAGCTGCTCGGCGAGACGAATGACGAGTTGTTCGGTGGTCGATTCTGCTTGTACTGCAACGGTTTGCGCCTCGGCGGCGGCGAGCGCTTTGGTGACCATACCGGGGATTGTCGGCCGTCGGACACCGAGTTCGCGGAGATGGGTACCGATCTCGTCGGTGCCAGCGGTGCGGATCGCGGCTGGAGTGCAGTAGCGAGTGAGCAGGGCCAGTCCGGTGCGGGTGGTGTAGTCGAAGGCACGCTCGAGTTCAGGGAAGATCCGCAGTAGAAGTGCACGGAGTCGGTTGATGCGGGAAACCCACTCCCCCCTCAGATCCGCCCGGTAGGCGGTCAATAGTCCGAGTTCGGCGACAACGTCGTCCGGGGTCGTGACCGTGGTCAGGTCGCGGCGGAGGCGAGCCGTTTCGGCGATGACCACGGCGTCTTTGGCGTCGGTTTTGCCTTCACCGGGGAAGGCACCGGTCATGCGGTTGACGACTCGCCCAGGCACGTAGGTGACCGTCTGGTCGGCTGCGACGAGGACAGCGAGAAGCAGAGCTGATTCGGGTGATGTCAGATCCACCGCCCACCGGATCACGGGTGAGCCGTCAGTCGTGCGCGCCTTGTCGAGGAGACGTTCGATGCTGTGTTGGTCGTTGTGGACGCGGACCGACCACAGTTGCCGGCCGGTGTTGTCGATCGCCGCGGCCTGATGGTGAGTCTTACCGATGTCGATACCGATCCACACCGCTTGCGGTTGTGCTGTCACAGAGCCCTTCCGTCGAAGTGCCCCGACTGGGTGGACGGCTCCGGCGGCATTCCTCTAAGTAGCGACTCTTTCGCAGATACGTGTCTCAATCAGCGGCCGGAGTGTCCGCGACGGACGAGGTGGCCATCCCACCAAAGCCACACCAACGGCGGGTGATTGTCAGCCTCGCCTCGAACGTCGTCGGGCACCTGAAGTGATCACCTCCAGGTGGGGACGATTTTAGAGGTGATTGTGCGGGAGAGACTGAGATCGGCCAGGCTCGGTGTCGCCGTAGCGTCGAGCATCATCTTTGGCAGGAAGATAATCGCCTTCCCCGTAGGCTCGAATTCACGGTCGACAGTCACTTCAGCCGCAGCACTCCAGCGGAGGTTGATTCGAATCCACATGCAACAGAATAGAATTCGGCTAGATTTTTTTCGTAATCGACGTGCAGCCACTCGATATCGGTTGTACGCAGATCGGAAACCAAATAGGAGACGAGCCTGGTGCCGATCGCCTGGTGTCGCCATTCCGTAGCAACTGCGGTGTCGAGCAGGAACGCGTGCTTGCCACCGTCCCATGCTGCGTTCACGAATCCGCACAGCACAGTGCCATGAAAGGCACCGACCCACGATTTGCTGTGGCGCTGCAACCGAGATCCCAACGGCACCAACTCGTAGTTCCCCCCGAACGCATCGTGATGGAGCTGCGATAGCTGGACATCATCCACGTCGAAGCGGACTCGGAAATCGATAGCCATGCCGAACAGCATAGAAATGCTGACGATAGCCCGCATTCAGGTATGGAACGACGTTCCAGTTGTGACAGGATCAGCCCATGCCAGAGAAGAAGCCGACACCCGCGCGACGTTCCGACGCCCTGTCCAAAGGGCGCATCGTGCAGGCAGCGATCGAGATGCTCGACGAGGGCGGTACCGACGCTTTGACGTTTCGCACCCTCGCCGCACACCTGTCCACAGGTGCCGGAGCGCTCTATCACCACGTCGGCAACAGGGAAGATCTACTCGCGGCAGCGGCCAAAGCCGTCATGGCGTCGGTGTTGGAATCCTCGCCCGAGAACGAGGCAACAGAGCAGGGCGTTCCCGGCGTGATGATGAGGGTGTTCGACATGATCACCACGCGGCCATGGGTGGCGACGCAACTGGCCGGCGCGCCGTGGCAGCCGGCTGTCATGCATCTGTTCGACCGCATCGGAACCGAACTGGACGTCCGCGGAATTCCGGAGAATGAGCAGTTCGACGCTGCGTCCGTGCTCATGTACCACGCTCTCGGGGCTGCGAGCCAGCGCAAAGCCGGGAGGCAATTGGCCGCCACGGTGACGGACCGCGCGGCATTCCTGGACTCCACACGCTCGGCGGTGACGGATACCGGCGACTATCCGTTCCTGACCCGAATCGCGTCACAATTCGCCGAACATGATGATAGAGAACAGTTTCAGGCCGGTGTCGACATCATCCTGGCCGGTATCGACCGAACTAGCGCAAGACGATGAAGACAGCGCACAGGAGAAAGACCGCGGCAGTGGTTCGGTCCAATATGCGTCGACCACCGCGGTCGAAGAAGCGACGAAGGCGCAATCCAGCAAGACCGTAGAGCCCGACGATCACTGCCATGACCGTGGTGAGGGTGAGTCCGAGCAACAGATAGTCCTCGACGTGCACGTGTGCGAGGTCGAGGACGCCGGGGAGTAGCGCAACGTAGAAGCCGATGGCTACGGGATTGGACATGGTGAGCACGATTCCGAGGCCGACACTATGAGCTCGGCGGGAGGTGCCACGTGTGGGCACTGAGCGCACCGACGTGCCAGCTGTCCTCCACTTCTTCGCGGCGAGGTAACAGAGATACCCAGCGCCGGCCCAGGTGAGGACGCGAAGGATCGGCTCGTAGGCCGCCGTCGCCGCGGCGAGTCCTGCCATGGCCATGCCGAGGAGAGTCAACTTTCCGACGACGATGCCGGCGGCCAGTCCAGGAACGCCCCGGAACCCGGAGTCGAGGGATCGAGCCATCACCGCAACAACCTCGGGGCCGGGGGTGGCAGCTGATGCCGCGAACACTCCGGCGAACAGCGCGAGCTCGGCAATGCCGATCACTGCCCGCCGCCGTCGACAGTGCGCGATGCGATCCGCGTCGGTGCCGTCACGTGCCGGGGGTGTTGATCGAGCCAGTCGAGGACGGTCTGCGCGTGTCGGTCCGGCGGGAACACAGGGTAGAACACGTGCTCGATGATTCCCCCGGTGATGACGAGAGCAAGTCGTCGATAGACCGTGAGATCGTCTGTGCTGAACGTCGGTAGTCCGATCACGTCGTGCAGAATCAGTTCGCTGTCGGTGAGCAGCGGATACGGAAGTCGCAGTGCGCCAACCAGTTCCGATTGATATTCGACGGGTTGGCTCGACAGTCCATAGACCGCGCTGATCCCGGCCTGCACCAGCTCTGCGTAGTGGTTACGCATGTCGCAGTTGTGCGGGCTGCATCCGCGGGCACCGGGGATGGCGTCCCAACCGTCGGGCATGTCGTGCCCTGGCGCACCGGTCATCGGAAATACATAGACCAGGACACGGCCCGTTCCGAGGGCGGCGAGGTCGACGTGGCCACCGTCGGTGGACGGCAGCCGGGTGGTCGGCATTGCCACTCCCCACAGATGATCGGTCGCTCCGTCGTCGTGTGGAACGTCGAGGTCGGCCGGCAGCGGGGCGAGATTGGGATTGTGCGCATCGGCGGTGGCCCACTCGTCGGCCATCCGTGCGCTGGCCTCGGCGAGGTTGGCGACCAGCGCGACGCGTTGGCGATCGAGGTCGTCGATGGCCTGTTCGACCCGCTGAATCGCCCGGCGATACCCCGACAGCGAGGCGGGGCAGGTGTCCGCGTGCAGACTTCCGGCGTTCAGGCAGTCGATGAACGGGTGCATGTCCGCGAGCGGAATTCCGAGTGCATTCAGGCGGTGGATCTGCGCGACGACTCGAACCTGGTGGCGGTCGTACATGCGGTAACCGTTGGCGGCCCGTTCGGGGACAACGAGATTCAATGCCTCGTATCCGCGCAACGCCTTCGACGAGGCACCGGTCTCGCGGGTCACATCTCCAACACTCAGCAGGTCGTCCATCTCCGTACCGTAAACCCGGCCCCCAGGGGACAGGTCAAACGCGAAGGGCGACCGAGGGCTTCTTCCGCCTACTTGACAGCGTTGGAACACTGTTCCATCCTTACTTGGAACAACGTTCCAACAACGAGCGGAGACATTCATGAAGACATCCATCTCGATCATCGGTGCAGGACTCGGCGGCCTGGTGCTGGCACGGGTACTGCACGCGCACGGAATCGCCGCCACGGTGTACGAGGCCGACGCCACGCCTGACGTGCGCACCCAGGGCGGGCAGCTCGACATCCACGAGGAGGACGGGCAGGTCGCCCTCGCCGCGGCCGGGCTCACAGAACAGTTCCGCGCCATCATTCACGAGGGAGGCGAAGCGACTCGCGTCCTGCGTCCGAACGGCGAGGCTCTGCTCGACGAACCAGACGACGGCACCGGAGGTCGACCGGAGGTACTGCGCGGCGACCTGCGACGCATTCTGCTCGACTCACTGCCGGCCGACACCGTTCAGTGGGGCCACAAGCTCACCTCTGTCCGTCCACTGGGCGACGATCGACACGCACTCGAGTTCGCGAACGGATTCACGACGTTCAGTGATCTGCTCGTCGGGGCCGACGGCGCGTGGTCACGAGTGCGGTCTCTGCTCTCGGATGCCGTACCCAGCTACGTGGGCACCGTCTTCGTCGAGACCTACCTGCACGACGTCGACGCGCATCACCCCGCGACGGCTCGCGCAGTCGGCGGCGGTGCGATGTTCGCCCTCACCCCGGGCAAGGGGATCTCCGTGCATCGCGAGGCCGGCGACATCCTGCACACGTACGTTCAGCTCAATCGCAGCGTCGACTGGATCGACGCGATCGACTTCACCGACGCCGCCTCGGCCAAAGCCGCGATCGCAGCCGAATTCGATGGATGGGCACAGGAATTGACCGCATTGATCACCGACGGCGAGACCGCGCTGGTTCCCCGAAAGATCTTCACGCTCCCCAACGACCACCGCTGGGATCGCACGCCGGGAGTAACCCTCGTGGGCGATGCCGCACACCTGATGCCTCCCTCCGGAGACGGCGCGAATCTCTCGATGTTCGACGGTGCCGAACTTGCTCGCGCCATTGCCGATCACCGCGACAACATCGACGAAGCGCTGTCCGTCTACGAGAAGTCCCTGTTCACCCGCAGTGAGGCAGTGGCCATCCAGTCACACGAAACGCTCGACCTGTGCCTCGGGGAACGATCCCCGTTCGGAATGATCGACCTGATCACCGGCGTCACCCCTGTGAGCTCGGGTGATCGTCTCTCGCAGTAGCACATTCACTGTCCGACGCCGTATCGAGCGCGAGGGCTGCAAGCAGCCGCAAGCCGTCCTCGCTGGCACTGCCGGCCGCGGCGCTCAGGACGATCATCTCCATTCCCGGCTCACCCGGCAGAGCGAAGTTCTCCTGATGAAGCTCCAACAAACCCACCAGCGGGTGACGGTAGGCCTTGCGCCCGTGCGTTCGAGCGCACACATCAGCGCGTGCCCACAGTCGACGGAATCGGTCACTCCCCATGGACAATTCGCCGATCAGCGACGCCAACTGGGGATCGTCCGGATATTGTCCCGCAGCAAGCCGAAGATGACCGACGACATCCATGGTGCAGGTGTTCCAGTCGTCGTACAGCCCCCGCTCGGTCTCTTCGAGAAAGATGTGCCGCGCAGTGTTCAACCCCGGGATGGGTTGGCCGTACAGCACACGCGCAAGTCTGTTGCCCGCAAGCACATTCATGCGGTGATCCATGATGAACGCAGGCGCTCCCTCGACCAGATCGAGGACGCGCAGAAGTTCGGGGCGCACGCGCCCCTTCGGGGTCTTCGCAGGTCGACGACGCCGACGGGCAAGCCGATCCAGGTGCGCCCGTTCGGTGTCGTCCAGAGCGAACACCCGTGCCAAGGCATCGAGAATCTGCTCGGACGGCTGAGTGGCACGGCCCTGTTCGAGACGAACGTAGTAGTCGATGCTGACACCCGACAGGTGAGCGACCTCCTCGCGCCGCAGCCCGTCGACGCGGCGATACCGGTCGACGGGAATTCCGACCGACGCCGGATCGACCCGGGACCGCCGAATCCTCAAGAAGTTCGCCAAATCGTCCACACCTGAAGTATCCCCCGGATTCGTCGGTCGAGAGTGGTACCGCCGATACCAGGAACACCGACCACAGGACATCGCGCCCCTGAACGAGACGGACAGAACCAGACAGGGTGAAGGCGTCACTCGAACACAACTCGACAACAGGGAGCACCCGTGAAGACGCTCATCGTCTACGCCCACCCAGAACCGCAGTCGCTCAACCACTCCCTCAAAGATCTGGCCGTCACCACGTTGGAAGCCGCCGGTCACGAAGTGCAGGTGACCGATCTCTACGGATCGAACTGGAAGGCCGCACTGGACGCGTCGGACTACGGTCCTGCCGCGTCGTCGCCGCTGCGGGTGGCTGCAGATTCCGGACGGGCCTTCGACACTGGCACCCTCACGTCCGACGTCCGCACCGAGCAGGGAAAGCTGTTGTGGGCCGACACCATCATCTTCCAATTCCCCCTGTGGTGGTACTCGATGCCCGCGATCCTGAAGGGATGGGTGGACCGAGTGTTCACCTACCACTTCGCTTATGGCGTCGGCGAACACAGCGACACCAAGTACGGTGAGCGCTTCGGCGAGGGAACCCTCGCCGGCAAAAGAGCACTGCTGTCGGTGACCGTGGGCGGCCCGGAAGCCCACTACTCCGATCGTGGCATCAACGGCCCCATCGACGACCTGTTGTTCCCCATCCACCACGGCGTCCTCTACTACCCGGGAATCGACGTTCTGCCTCCGTTCGTCGTCCACGGATCCGATCGATTGACGGCCGAGGAGTACGCGGTTGCGGCGAAGAACTGGGAACGGCGACTACTCGAACTCGAGGCAACCGAACCAATAGCGTTCAGGAAACAGAACTTCGGCGATTACGAGATGCCGTCCCTTCGTCTCAAAGAAGGCCTCGAAGAACGCGGGCAGTCGAGTTTCGCCTTGCACGTGCGATCGTGATCACCTGTCGCCGAGTGCATTTCTGCGCTGGCAATGAATAGTCAGGTGGCTGCGGGTGCAGGGGTGCGACATGCCGTTGCTCACGATCGACCACGGATCCGACGATTCCTGCCGTGCGAGGATGTATCCCCAGGTTGTTGCCCCTTCGTGCATGGACCCGTCGCCGCCGGTGAGATCGAAGCGCACCGACACCCAGGCCTCGAATCGATAGCCTTCGGCGGCTGTACCCGGGGTCGGGTCTTCCTCGGTAACTCTGACGATCTCGAGGTTGTCCAGGTGCGCACGGGGTGCGTCGAACCAGCCCTGCATCCCCTGCCACCCCTCGTCCGCGACCAAGGACTCACCCGTCGACGAATCGCCGGCGTTGACCGCATCGACCCAACCTCGGACCACCGCTGCCGGGTCCCGCCGATCGACCGTTTCAACCGACTCGCCAGCGGTGCCGCTGTGCGTGCACCCTGCGAGCACCAACGCCAGGAGCACCAGCACGGCACCGAGGCTGGACACTGCCGACCACCGACTCTTCATCGCACCTACTACACACCAAGATTCGCATAGCCACAACGACAACGGTTGCCGTTGCAGTCGGCGCCCCCATGTGGCACTCCCCCAGGCTCCGGCGGCAGAGGGCGTGATGATTCGTACCTTCGTTCATCGAGAACGCGGACAACAGAAACGTCGGCAGTCGTCACGCCCGACGAAGGACGTCGCGCGTGAGCTCCAGCTGGCCGAGGTGTTGGGACAGCTCACGCACGAGGTGAGTCAACACCCATTCCGGGGTGGCGGTTGCGAGCTCCGGGCGTGTGGAACCCATGACGGTCCGATCACGAATCCCCTCGCGCAATGCCATATCCACCCACTCCGGCAGACGCGTACGAACGTCGTCGACCCGTCTGATCAGGTCATCGACCCGGCCGGTGGCAGTGAACTCCGTGGCGCGGTCCCGCGGAAGTTTCAGGCCGGCGATCACCGAGCCTCCCCAGTGCTCGATCACGGCGACACAGTGGAAGACGATGGCGTACGGACTGTTGACACCCGGCAGATCCGGTGTGGTGTTGGCCAGCTCGTCACCCAGGCCCCTGAGGATTTCCGTCATCGACGACAGACTCTCGCCGATGATCACGAGAGTGGCGTCGGCTATGCGTCTTTCGATGTCGTCCTGCATCACCGGACCGTACACCTGACCCCCTCCCGTACCCAGTGTCGATGGCGTCTCGATAGCTCGTTTGCCACCATCTCGCCTCGAATAGAAGAGAGGATGGGGCCATCGCCGGATTCCGAACCCAGTGGAGGTTGTTATGGCAAGACTCGTTCAGCGGCTTGCAGTGTGCGGTGCGGTGATGGTCGGTGCGGCGTTCGCGTCAACTGCAGTGGCGTCCGCGGAGGTGACGATCCCGTTTCAATTCAACCCAGCGCCCTACGGAAACCCCAGGGGCAGTGTCGATTCACCCCCGAGCAATTGCGCCGTGGTGGTCGGCGAGCAACCCGGGATCGCCAAGGTCACGGACGTCCCGAACGCCAACACCGGGTGCTACCTCATTTCCGACGTGCGCTGGGTGAACCTGACTACCGGGGCCAGTGGCAACGCCCGATTGTCCGACGCCCTCTTCGGATTTCCGCACGAGGCAATCGTGTACAGCGGGCCAGGGCAAGTGGTACTCGTCGGACTACCGACTTCCGCAACCACCGTGCCGGGGTTCGCGACGTTCTACGTTCCGTAGCCATTCGAGAAGGTATCGACCGCAGAACGTAGGACAGCACAATCGGGCGAGGGTGGTTTAGATTAGGGCATCCAAACTACGCTCGAAGGAGACTCGATGAATCCCGTGGTGAATCGGCGGACTGCGTTGTCGATGACGTTCGTGTCGGTCGCCGGTCTCGTTGTTGCCGGCTGCGCCAACGGCTCGGCGGAACGTTCGGATGGCTCCAGTTCGGCGGCGAACGTCGAGAGCGGCGCGTTCCCTGTGACGATCGAGCACAAGCTCGGTTCCACGACCATCGACTCCGCTCCCACCCGTATCGCCGCGGTGGGCATCGGCGACTCCGACGTGCTGCTGTCGTTGGGTCTGACGCCCGTACTGGTGCCGGTGTGGAAGGGCTCGACCGACGACGGCATCGGCATCTGGGCCGAACCGACCGTCAAGGGTGACGAACCGGTCGCACTGGCGAATGCGACGACCGAGTTCGACGTGGAGACGATCGCCGCCGCTGCCCCCGATCTGATCATCGCCGTCAACAACGCCATCGACGACAACGTCTACGCGCAGCTCAGTGCGATTGCGCCGACGGTGCTGCACGCTGCGGGTCAGACCGATTGGGTGCTGCCGTGGCAGGAGGTGACCACCAGAATTGGGCGTGCGGTGGGTTTGCCGAGCGCCGCTCAGGCCGATGTCGATCGCGTCGAAGCCCTTGTGGAGCAGGCTCGAACCGACAATCCGCAGTTCGTCGGCAAGACGGCTGCATTGGTCATCAGGTGGAGTGACGGCAAGCTACGGGCGTTCAGTCCCGACTCGGCGCGGGCCCAGCTGTTGACCGCACTCGGCTTCGAAGCACCCGCCGCATTGGCGTCCCAATTCGATGGCAAGTTGAACACCGAACTGTCGGCGGAAGGCTACAGCTTGCTCGACTGTGACTACCTTTTCTTCGACAATTACGAACTCCACCGCGAGTCCATGGAATCGCAGGAGACCTTCACCAGTCTGGGTGTCGTGCGCAACGGTGGATTGATCGCTCTGGATCCGATTGTCTCCGACGCAGTGTCGATGCCGAATCCGCTGACCATCCCGTTCGTGCTGTCTGCGTTCATCGACGACATCAAGGCTGTCGACGCGGCCAGATAGCGTCGGACATCGACGACCACACACCGAGCACGACGGCAGGCACCGCGATGCAACCGGCGACCACCAACCATGGGGTCGCCGCTGCAACGCTGCCGTCGTCGAGTCGATCGTAGAGATACCCGACGCCGATCGTTCCGATCAACGACAGACATCCACCGATGGTGTTGAGCAGCCCGAAATGCGCTCCCAGATAACGCTCTCCGGCAATTCCAGCGAGCGTGTCTCGCATCGAGGGCACCATCAACATCTGCCCCAGGTGCAGTAGCGCGATCCACGCTGCAATCTGCACGTACGGCCACACCGAGTCGGTGATGGTTCCTGGCCCTACCGCCGGAATCACGAACGACGCCGCCATCACGGCCAGGCCGATGGTTGTTGCGGCCCGTGATCCCATCCGTGCCGCGACCGCCACCATCGGCCGCTGACCGACGATCACCAGTACCGCTGCCCCCACGTAGAACCAGCCGAGCAGATCCTGCGAGCCGATGCGTAGTGAGAGTTGCTCGGGCAGCATCAGATACAGCTGAGCGAGCGCGACGAACTGTGCGCTGCACAGCGTGGCCAGGACGACATAGCGTCGATTGCCCAACACCACACGCCAGACCCGGGTGATGGAAGTACCGACGACACTGCCCGTTTCGATTGTCCTGGGGAACAGAAAGTAGAACCCGAACCACATGCCGGCGAACAAGATTGCGGCCACGGCGGCGGAGGCCGAGAACGGGAACACCAGGAGCACCGCCCCCAACGCGGGCCCGAGCACGGTGCCGAGCCGACTGCTCATCTGCTCATAACCGAACAGTTCGGTGCGCTTGATAACGCCCGAGTCTTCGAGCTGTCGACCGATATCAGCGTTGGCCGATTCCACCGCGGGCGCGAACAATGCTGCGGCGAAACCGATCAGCAGAATCCCGACGATCACTGCGGGCAGGCTGCTCGCAAGCGCCAGCACAACGAACCCGACGATGCGTATTGCTATGCCCCACAGAATGACCGGTCGACGACCGAAACGATCGGCGATACTGCCGCCGAGAAAGAACATGCCCTGCTGACTGAACGTGCGCAGGCCCAAGACGAGCCCGACGATCCAACTCGCGAATCCGAGTTCCTCGGACAGATGCACCGCGAGAAACGGAACCACCAGATAGAAGCCGACATTGAACAACACCATCGAAGCCAGCACCAGCTTGACCACCGACGGAAGGTCTCGTAGTCGACCTCGCGCCGACGCACCACCGACTCCAGGGTTGATCGTCACGAACGTCGACACTACTGGCGCGACGGCCGGTGCGGTCTCCTCAGCCCTTCAGGGATCCCAGGTATTCGACCCTTGCTGACGATGTTCTCGATCTCATAAGCTCTGATCATGACATCGCGCGTCGGCGGCTGGGACGATCGTGGCAGCGCAGATCCTTGGAATGTCTCGACGTCCATTCCTAGAGAGCAGGTTTCGTGAAGCACTCCGGAATTGTCGAAGCCGACCATCACCAGTTCGTCGTCGGATCACCGTCTGCAGAGACCTACGAACCAGCTGTGACCGGCAGCGTGATCGAAGTAGGACGGAACTTCGTCACTGTCATGACAGGTGTGGCGTACGGCCCGGTATCGGTGACGGTCGAACTGCTTACTACCGCTCCCGGCGACCCTGGCGCTGAGGTCGAGTGGGAGGTCATCGAAGAAGCCACGATCAAAGTGAGCAAACCGTTCCGGGTCATCACTCTCGATGGTGAGATCTCGCAGGATTTCCCAGCGCTGTCGATAACGAAGGGCCTCAACACCTTCCGCGTCAGCGCGCGAGGTCGAGATGCGAGCCCGGACCAGACCGTCACCGCACCCACCGAGTCCTACCTCGTGCAGGTCTGGAAAGTTACCCAGCCCGCCGCACTGCGGCGACTCCACAAGACCGACACGGTGGGGAACGACGACATCACCGTCCACAAGGTCCGAAGCTGGTGGGACCCGGATCCCGTCGCAGACGCGACCCTGTACATCAAGTACGGCTACGAGCACATGGCGAACCAAGTGAAACAGAACGCGATCAACTGGGGTGGGCGACCACCCACCGACAAGCTGGACCGGGCCGCCACGTCCCAACAGTTCGCGTTTCACGATCGAATGCTCGTCGACGCCCTCGCGCGCGCCCGCGCACCGAAACTTCGCAAGATCGCAGCATGGGCCGTGCGCAGGTCTTACACGTTGGCCGGCGTTGCAGATATCGACTGGATTCGTGCCGGACTCGAGGCGTTCGAGAACAACGTCCCGCTCCCGGCACCGTTCGACGACAGGCACAGCACTAAAGTGTGGGACGCCTTCAACGCCGACACCCGCATCCAGATGTGGGTCACATCGGACAGCGGCGAGCAGGTCCCGACGGCGGCTTCAGTAGCGATCAATTCTTTGACCGAGGCCAGCGGAGACGAGCCGTTCACAGCCCTGTTCTACGCCCTGGAAACCTTACTCAAGGTGCAATATCAGGTCGACCACCCGAACCAGTTGCCATTCCAAAGGCCGGATTACGACCATGTGGGACTCATCTCCGTCGTGCGTCGCGAGTTCTTTCCGAAACTGGCCCCCGCCGACCGATACGAACGCTGGATCGGTCACACGATCGACGATGTGCTGCAAGCAGATGCCGGGCGATGACGGCACGGGTCCTCGATCGATCACGTGCTCTCTGCGAGCTCGCCCATTCGTGTGATGGTGCCGTTCCTGTCGCGCCACACAGCTACGTCGTCGACGAGCTGAGGGCTCATGAACCCGCCGGCATCACCCCACGGCCACGCTGTGTGGGCCTCGGCTACTGCGTTCTGGACAAGATCCGCCATCGACCACAACGCAGCATCTTCATCGGCATCGATGTTCGCGCCGGTGCCGTTGCCGTTCAGACCGTTGGCTCGCCGCCCGGTGATGGTGACCGCGCTCGCAAGCCACACCGCGCCGCCGTCGGGGTCGTACTCGGCTACCCAATCGATGTGTTCGATCAGACCGCTGTACTGGCGCACATGCAGATCACGGCTGAGTCGGTGAATAGCACGCAACCAAGGGTCAGGCAGGTCAGCATGCGTTATCTCGACTCCACTCGATGGCGTCCATGTCCCGGTCAACACTTGCTCTCGGTTCGGGAAGAAGGGGTTCACCACGTGAGTATCCCAGCTGCACATGGGCGGCCGGGTGTCAGATGCGAACCGCTACTCCCTGTTAGGGTTTGGCGGCATGAGGTGGTCGATCATCCCGGTTGCTGCAGTGTTCGTGGCAACCGCATGCGGCACACCGGCCGTGGCCCCACCCACTACCGCGTCGCCGACGTCCGAGCGCTATTACACGACCGCTCCTACCAACGCCCCCGTCGACGAAACCGCCGTTTGTGTGGACTCCGACCAGCCGAACATCACCGAGGACGACTACGTCACGTACTGGCAGACGGTGTTCGACGACCAGCGTGCCGCCTACCCGGATCAATCGTTCCCATCACCTGCACAACTCGCCGAGGACAAGCGCACGGAGTGGCAGCTAGGGCCGAACGACGAAGTTCCGAGCGGCGGAGATGCAGCCTTCTCACGTGCAGTGTGCGGTCTGCCCATCAACGACGGGCAGCTGCACTCGGGGGTCGAGTTCCGCGCCCTCCGAGGCCAGGTTGCACAGTATGGACGCGCAGCGTGCAACTCGGTCGCCGGTTCCGGAGTCCGCCAGATGTGGGAGCAACTGCATCCCACCGACCGGGCGGCCCCGTCGATTGCTGGTGATCAGGCAGCCCAGTTCGATCTTCTTGTCTATTCGGCACTGGCATATGTATGTCCGCAACTGGCCGACTACCAGGGTCTGCCCGTCATGAAAGATTGTGCCGACTTCGTGCCAGACCCCTCGGCAGATCCCGAAGCGCGGGTTTTCTGTCGCAGTGAACGCTGAGCTCGGGATGTCGTCGTCTGGCACGCACTCCGTCATGATGTACCGGTGCCATCTATCGATCCGTTCCATGCCCTCGTTCTGATGAACGCTGTGTTCGCCTCAGCAGCATGGTGTCTGGCCAGGCCGTCGTGGCCCGCGGCGATATCGCTGAGTGTCGTCTCGGTGCTGTGGCTGTTCTTCAACGCCCCCATCGAAGGCAGAACCTTGTACGTGGTCGACGCAGAGAGAGGTCTCACCGAGTCCGACTTCCTCACACTCGCCGGGTTGGTGTTGGCCGCGGTGACGATTGTCAGGGTCCGGCGCGAGGGGACCGATTACGCACCGAACAGCAGGAACAATCCGCCGAATGTGTAGAGCACCATCACGACCATCATGGCGAGTTGACCGGTAGCCGCGTGTTCTTTCGGCAGTGTTCGCAGCGACGCGTCGTGGGCGAGGGTGATGCCCACCAGGTGCCCCACCACGACCGACAGGACGGCGATGCCGGCGACGACCGACGGGTGGCTGGACAGGACGTAGGAGACCGATGCATCCTGCAGCCCGAGTACATTCGCTCCGTTGCCCAATGGATCCGATAGCGAAATGATTGTCTGCTGGCCCTTCTCGACGAAGTACGTGAGGTAGTGAGCCGTCATGTAACCCACCACGATCGGAATCAGGGAATGGGCGAGCAGGCCGGGTAGCGCGGAGCGACGACTACGCGACACTCCCCCGGTGGCACGGGCCGCACTCCAGAACGCCGCTCCGACAACGCAGATAACGGCAATCAACCCGAGAGTTCTGGTCGGCACCGATCCGAGAGCGGATTCGTCGACCAACGAACGCCATGCCGGTATCTGCCCGATGCTGTCGAAGGCGGTGGACCCGAGCAGAACGGCGAGCACGGCCACCGTGCCCCGCTGCACCGGCAGGCTCACCGCACCGTCGAGCGGATACCGCAGCGCCAGCAGGCCGGACGCGGCATCTCGGGTGATTGGAGACAACCGAGATACGGTGTCGCTGTACACCTCGAAAGGGTCTGCACGAGAGAACCATTCGTCGCCGAAGATCGCCGCACCGACTGCCATCACCACGACGTACACCCCGCACCACAGACGAACAGCCGATACCGAGCCCGAGTCGGGTGAAGCCAGTTCGAGCCAGACGAACGCGAAGAGTCCGACAACGGCTGGTACGCAACCCCATTCGCGTCGATACGGGACGATTGCCGCCGACGTCGGACGACGCAACAGCCCGCACACGACGCGGTGTAGTGCCCGCATCGGAGACACGATTCGCCAGAAACGCCCCAACACCAGCGACGCCGGAACGATGCCCACCCACACCAGAACGTAGAAGGTGCCGAGCAACGCGTTGCCGGAATCCTGTGGCCCCCACACCGATGCTGCGACGACAGTGCCCGCCAGCAGTACCGACAAGGTCCCGGCGAGTCCGCGGACGAGCGCCGAATCAGCCACCACCGTCGTCCGCGGCAACGCCACGACGACACGCGTGGGTTCGAGTCTGGGGCGACGCCATGCGAACAGCAGCAGCACGAACGACGCCGCCAGCGCCCATGCCCCTCCGATCAGGGCATAGGTGACCGGGATCGGCAGATCGGTCGACCCGCCGAGGCCGTGGGCGAGAATCACGGACGAACGACGAGCGTGGCGACAGTGCGATCGCTGTGGTGCAGTTCGACATCCACCTGTCCAGGCACGTCGACGGTGAACGTGAACAGCTGATCTTTGCCTGGCTCGATCTCGAAGGTGTGCTCGGGAACCGAATGCACGTGCAGTTCGTCGGTGATATCACTGCTGATCGACATCGAAATCGATTGCCCCACAGACGCGTCGAGGCGTTGATTGGTCGGTTCGACCGTGTCTCCGACGATCGAGACATTCATCCGCAGAGTATCGAGCTGCGCGGAGACCGACGGGGTGGAGTCGGTGCTGGACACCGGTTCTGCCGCGGTGGGCGAGGTACCGCCGGACGACGATCCGCAGCCGGCCACCAGCGCCACCGTTGCACACCCGATGATCGCTGCCCGCAGTAGCGACGGTCCCATGTCAGTGCTCTCCTTCTTGTTCGAGTTTCTCTGCGCGCTCCGCCCGGCGGTCCTTCCTGACGACGTACAGCACCGCGGCTACGATGATCAATGCGGGCGCGACTGCCGGAATGGCCAACACCACAGAGTGATCGGCGAGATAGACGACGTCGGATGCTGCCGTCATACGGAGCTCGAATCCAGCGTCCTGCGGGACACCGATGCTCCCGGGGTCTCGGTACTGATGCGCACTGCGCCCCACGACAGAGCCCAGATCAATGCCAGAGTGCAGACGAGCACAACCAGTGATGCGGCACCGAACAGCCACGCCGGGTGATCGAAGCTCCGCTCACGCTGCAGCAGCGCAGTCTCGCTCTGCAACTGCCGCGTGAACTGGGCGTCGGCCGAGACCTCGGATGCGCCGATGCCGGGATCGGCCGCCATGAAGATCGGCGTTCCGGTCAACGTTCGACCGTCCTGGATACGCAGGAACGTCTTCCACGTTCCGTGCGCCGGAACCGGACGGGTCGACTGATACATCCCGGGCCCGGTTCGTTCGAGACGATCGACGACCAGACCACGCAGAGTGTCACCGGCTCCCTGCCATGCCAGGATTGCCACCCACTCGGGGTCGTCGGACACCAGATCGGCTGGATCGAGACGGACCGTCGCCGTCACCATCCGGCCACCGTCCTGAGGCGCGGCATCGGCGAGAGTGACCGTCGCCGTTGCGTTTTCCGGTACGTCGATCATCAATCCGTTGGCTGTCGCGCCGCCGAGGACGAGTACCAACGCGACGACGATCGTGCGCCGGACGGCAGGTGCCGGCAGCCCGTCACCGCTGAGCAGTTGCGCGAACAGTCCCGCCGTCAGCCCACACATGACGCCGACGGGTACTGCCATCGCGAGTGCCTCGACCCACATCGACGTCGGCCACGGGTAGACGAATACCGCCTCTATCCACAACGATTCGAGCCACAGGCCCACGGTGGCGGCAGCGAATCCAGCGAGCATTCCGAATGGAAGTCTGTGCACCACGAGCGGAGTGAGACCGACGAGTTCGACCACCACCGCGATCCCGAGGAACAGCGCGAAGACGTTGTGCGGTTCACCCAGAACTGGACCGACGACAAATGCCGTCAGCTCGCGAATGACCGCGGCAAATGCGACGACGAACAGAGTCGCGCCCCGTCCCACGACCAGTCGTGCGGCGACGAGTGCGAACGCGCCGGCACCGACGATGAGCATCGGTTGGAACACCAACCGGAACTGCTCGACTCCGAAATCGAATTCGATCTGGAACACCGACAGCCCGATGAGGAGACCACCGAAGGCGCTGGCTTTGAGAACCCAGGACAACACCGAGCGTCTGGGCCCCTGCGCAGTCTCGTCCACCTCGTCGGGGGACGTCTGCTGTGCTGCGGCGAGCGCCAGTCTGCCTTCGTGCTCGAGCAGCAGGACTCCGATCAGAGACAGTCCGGCACCGCCGATCAGCATCAGGTGCGTCGGGCCCCACAGCGTGACGTCCTGGCCGAAGATGCGGTGCCAGATGTCGTCCAACGGAAAACCGATGAGCGCATACAGTCCACTGCCCGCGATCAGCAGACCGCCCGTGGGCGCGTACCAGGTGCGGGTGATCTTGACGGCCGCGCGACCGGGCTTCTCGTCGAGCGGCAGAATGATCGCCAGCGCGCCCGCGATGAACAGGAAGAACAAGCCGACCAGGATGAAGTAGTGGGCCGGGTTGGCCAGTGGTCCCTCGTCGCGCCCTCGTCCGATGTGCAGGCTGACGTCCCAGATGAACCCGAAGAATGCCGTCAGGATCGTCGAAACGAACAGGACGAGCGGCAACGCCGCCCAGCCGGGCAAGTTCAGTTTCGATCCCGCGTAGTCCGCCAGCCTCGCCAACCACGTGATGCGGCGAGTGCGGTGCATGAATGCCAGGTACAGCAGAAACAACGACACGACGGCCGCGGCTGCCGTCATACCGAAGACCTGGTCCAGCGCCGCGCCTCCGCTTTCCGACTGAGCAATGACGTTACTCGTCGTCACACTTACATTGACCATAGCGAGAGTATGGACCACGGGCCGCCGTTTCGGTGAAGTTCGGGACAATCGGTGGCTCACTGCTTCTCGATCTAGTCCTACAGAGTGATGTGCGCCCGGCCCCCCGATGATTGACTCTCGTCCGTGAGTCACCCAATGAGTAAGCCCATCCACCGCGGCCGCTGGTCGATCGTTCTGTTGGCATGTGCAGGGGCATTATTGGTAGCCGCGTTCGTTCTCGGACCGGCCGCTCTGCTGCGGGGAAGCTACCCCCAGTTCCAGGATCAGTCCGCCATGGGCGAGCTGCTCGGCCGTGGATTGGTCGAGTACTGGGGCAGCGGTGTTCGCACCTTTCCTCCCGGGTTGGCGGAGATGGTGGACTACTGGTTCGCATGGCACGCCATCAAGATCGTCATCTCGGTACTGCTGACCGCCGTTCTGGGCCTGCTGGCAGCGACGCTGTGGGGGCGATCTCTGACTGCCGGCATGGGCTACGTGATCGCTGCGAGTACTTCGACCGTGCTGTCACTGTTTTCGGTGTTCGTGGCCGTGATCAACATCCAGTCGACGGTAGCTCCCGTCGTCGCCCTGCTTCCGATGCTCTCCGACGACAACGCGGACGGGAAGACGGCGCAGTCACTGATCGACAACGGTGTGCGGAGCGGAGATACGAGGCCGCCTCTGCTCGAGCTGCTCACGCAGGTCGAGCATTACAACTGGGCGGTGATCGTCGCGACGGGTGTGGTGATCGCCGTTGTCGGTACCGGAACCGTGATCGCGTTCCGTCAATATGCGGCGACGGACACGACAGACGCCGCTCACCGTCGAATGTTCGTCACCCTCGGGTCACTCGGCGCGCTGATGACGATCGGGATGGCTCTGCTCTTCGTCGCCGCCGTCGTGGCGGTCGTCGATCCGGGAGAAGCGCTCCTCGGATCAGTCGGCGTGTAACTACTGCCGGCTGCGGTCGCGGGCACGCGCGCGGAATTGTCCGATCGCGAGGATGGTCAACGCGACCCCCAACAGGGTGAGGGGGATTTGGGCGCGGGGCGCGTCGATATCGAGTACGAGGATCTGCCACACCACCCACCCGATGGTCACCAACCCCACGAACACGACACACGTCGGAGCGTCGTATGCATCGACGAGCACAGCAGCAACCGAGATCAACGATCCGAGTCCGAGAAAGATCAGCACGAACAGCCCGGAGATTCGGTAGTCCCAGGTATGCCACGCAGGGAGCATGTCGACATCCAAGCCCAGTGACCGACCGGTGGGGTCGGAGGTCAACGACATTCCGTTGAACGTTCCGGCTGCACCCAACAGGATCAGCAGTGCCACCGTCGATAGCTTGTTCACGGTGACGTCATGTGTTGGTCGTCCTTCGGTTGCGGCCGCACCCCGGCGTAGTTGTCGATTCTGCCAGAACAAGTCCGATTGGTCTCGTTCTATTCAGACCAGTTTCAGCTGCGCCCCTGTGTACTCTGCCTGCGGGGCGGGTTCGGGCAGAACGTCGCCATGGACGGTCGAACCGAAGGAAGCCATGAAGATTCGCACCATCTTGATTCTGCCTGCAGCGGTGGCAGTGTTCGGCGGCGCGGGACTTCTCAGCCCCATCGCCGACGCGGCACCGGCAACGTCCATCGATGTGCTTCCGCGGCTGATCGACGGTGCCGCAGCGGGTTACGCACTGTCCTACGCAACCACCGACGAGCACGGGCGCGGCGCGATTGCCCGCGGGCAGGTCTACCTCCCCTCCGGCACACCACCACCGGGAGGATGGCCGGTCGTGTCGTGGGCCAAAGGGACCGTCGGCGTGGGTGATTCATGCGCCCTGAGCACAGCACTCGACGACGGTGCCGCCGAGGACCCCATGGCCGTCGAGCTGTCCAAGCCCCTGCTCACCCAGCTGCTACGAAGCGGCACGGCCGTTGTCTCGACGGATTACATCGGACTCGGAACCACCGACGCCCACCACTACCTGAACAGCATTTCGGAGGCGAACGCCGTCACCGACATGGTCAGCGCTGCCGCAGACGAACTTCCCGAGCTGTCGCGCACCTGGGTTGCCGCCGGACACTCTCAGGGCGGCGCAGCAGCACTCACCACCGGGGCTCGCGCCGACATCTACGGAGAACGGTCGGATTTTCGCGGGGTGATGTCGTTCGCACCGTCGTCGAACCTCGAAGCCGTCCTTCCTCTGCTCTCACCCACCACTCCCCGAATCGCACCTCTCGACAACATCACGGCCACCCTGATCTACGTCCTGTACGGGCTCAGGGATTCTCGGCCGGATCTCGACGTGGACAGCTATCTCAGCGAACTGGGGCGCGACTACCTGGCGCATGCAGAGGACAATTGCATCAGCGACCTACGACAGAAGGCCAGTGGCGTTGCACCACAACAGCTCCTGGCTCGATCGCTCTCCGACCCCGCCATGACCTCGGCTATCCGCGACTACTTATCCGTGCCGACCACCGGTTACACACGGCCGGTGACCATCGAGCAGGGGCTTGCCGATACCGTCGTGCCGCCGGCTCTGACGACCGCCCTCGCGGCGGAACTGGTGGCACAGGGCATCCGCGACGTGACCTACCTGCCCGTGCCCGGTGCCACTCATTACGACGTCATTGCCGCAACCGTCGACGACGCCCTGCCCCGCATACTCGACATGTTGCGCTGATCAGCCACCGACATGCGGCGGACGACGATCGCTGCCGAGCACGTCGTGCATTTCCCCGAGCAGTCGTCGCAGTAGCGATTCCAACTGCTCTTTCTCCCGAGCAGTGAGGTTCTCGAGCAGCTCCGCCTCCCGTCCCAGTACCTCGTCCACGAGGCGTTCGACTGTGCGATGGCCGGATTCGGTCAGTTCGACGTCGACCTGCCGTGTTCCATCGGAACGGGGATGACGGACGACGAGACCCTGCTGCTCCGCACGATCGACGCGTTGGGTGATCGCCCCAGCCGTGACGAGCGCCGCGCCGGCGAGCTCCCGGGTACCGAGTCGGTACGGAGGCCCGGCCCGGCGAAGCGTCGACAACAGATCGAGGATGGCCGAGTCGGCTCCGGACTGCCTCAGCAGACGAGCCCGATCGTCACCGAACAGCTTGGCTACGTGAGCAATTCGAGTCACGATGGCAATCGAGTCGACGGGCGTGTCCGGGCGCTCTCTCGTCCACGCAAGGGCGATCGCGTCGATGGGATCATCCGGATCGAGATCGGTCACTGTTCGCTCCCCGCTGTCATGTGATGTAGCTTCGTTTAGGTCTAAACGAAGTCTACAACGTCGAGGAGATCGAAGTGACACGAACAGTCGTGGTAACCGGAGGCGGCACCGGCATCGGACGCGCGATAGCAACCCGCTTCGCAGAAGACGGTGCGCACGTGATCATTACAGGCCGACGGCTGACCGCTCTCGAACACGCCGCCCGAGACATTGCCGGAAACGTCGAAGCGGCTCCCGTCGATGCAACCGATGCAGGGGCCGTGACGGCGTTCGCAGCACAAGTCGGGCCGGTCGACGTACTGGTCAACAATGCCGGCGGCAACACCGATTTCGACCGCACACCGCCGAACAGCCTGAGCGACGTTGCCGATTCGTGGCGAGCGAACTTCGAGTCCAATGTGCTCACGGCCGTCCTGATGACCACCGGCCTGCTTCCGCGACTGAACGACGGCGGTGCCATTGTCACCATCGGGTCGATCGCCGCAGACAAAGGATCGGGCTCGTACGGCGCGGCCAAGGCCGCCATTGCGTCGTGGAACATCGACCTCGCGCGTCAGCTCGGTTCGCGATCAATCACCGCGAATGTTGTTGCGCCCGGCTACATTGCCGACACCGAGTTCTTCCGCGACGTCCTGACCGACGACGCGAAGGACGGTATGGCCGCGTCTGCCATGACCGGACGCGCCGGAGCACCACGGGACATAGCCGAGATGGTGGAGTTCCTGGCCTCCGATCGCGCCCGTCAGATCACCGCCCAGACATTCGCCGTCAACGGCGGTGAGTGGCCATCCCGTTAGGTCGACGCGTTTGCGGCACGAAGAACCGCGTCGAGGGTGGCGGACAGAACGGAGCGATCGATCCCTGCCGCCCATCGAGACCCGGTGGCAGTGCGATATTCGAGCATCGAGACCGCATCACTGTCGTTGCCGGCTCGCACACTCGTCTGCGTCAGACCGAGGATGTCCACGTGCCTGCCATGAGCAGACAACGCGTCGACGAGCGCCTCGACGGGTCCGACTCCCGTGTGTGAAGACTCGAAGGACGTGCCGTCGATCTTCAACGTGATGCAGGTGTCGGCGGACCCGTCGTCGTCGTGAGAGTCGAAACCGACCAGGGTCACGTCGGGTTCGTCTACACCGATGTACACCTTCTGGAAAACGTCCCAGAGTTGCTCGGCCGACAGTTCGGTACCGATCGAATCCGTGCGGGCCTGCACGTGCCGGGCGAGGTCGATCTGCAGGCGACGCGGAAGTTCGATGCCGTAGTGGGTTTCGAGGAGATACGCGATTCCTCCCTTGCCCGATTGCGAATTGACGCGAATGACCGCGTCGTACGAGCGACCGATGTCGCTGGGGTCGATCGGTAGGTACGGCACCCGCCATTCGATGTCGCGCTCGGAGCGGCCTTCGCTCAGCGCCCGAGTGCGATGCTCGACGAAACCCTTCTTGATGGCGTCCTGGTGCGTACCGCTGAAGGCGGTGTGTACGAGGTCGCCGACATACGGATGCCGCGGGTGAATCTCGAGCTGGTTGCAGTATTCGACGGTGCGCCGAATCTGATCGATGTCGGAGAAGTCGATCATCGGATCGACACCCTGAGCGTGCAAATTCAATGCGAGAGTGGCGATGTCGACGTTTCCGGTGCGTTCGCCGTTACCGAACACGCAGCCCTCCACCCGTTGCGCTCCGGCCAGGACAGCAAGCTCGGCGCAGGCAATGCCGGTCCCGCGGTCGTTGTGTGGATGCACCGACAGGATCACGCTGTCTCGTCGCGCAAGGTTGTCGTTCATGTACTCGATCTGGTCCGCGTAGACATTCGGCGTCGCGACCTCCACTGTGGCAGGCAAATTCAGGATGACCGGCCGCTGCTGCGTCGCGTCCCACAGAGTCGTCACCGCATCGCAGACATCGAGGACGTAGTCGGGTTCGGTGAGATTGAAGACCTCGGGTGAGAACTCGAATCGCACGTTGGGCAGGTCGCCGGCAAGTTCGAGAACGTCGGCTGCGCCCGAAAGTATCAGTGAGCGAAGCTCGTTGACCTCCCGGCCGAGCACGACCTCGCGCCACGTAGGAGCCGTGGCGGTGTACATGTGGATCACGACGTCGTTGGTGATTCCGCGGATCGACTCCACGGTTCGCTCGATCAGGTCGCGTCGAGCCGGGGTGAAGACGACCACGGTGACGTCGTCGGGTGCCAGATCGGTGTGTGCCAGCAGCCGCACGAAATCGAAATCGGTCTGCGATGCCGAGGGATACCCGACTTCGATTTCCTTGTAGCCCATCGCAACCATCAACTCGAAGAACTGTTTTTTGCGGGCAGGATCCATCGGCTCGGGCAACGCTTGGTTGCCGTCGCGCAGATCGACCGGCACCCACAGCGGCGCCTCGGTCAACCGTCGCTCCGGCCAGCGACGCCGGGTCAGCGGAATGTCGACCTTGGCGTAGACGTCACGGTAACGATGCGACGGCATCTGGGAGTGCCGCTGCCGATTCCAGGTGGGCGCGCCGGCGGGAACGGGTCCGGCGGGAGTGGACAGAGTGGGGAAATCTGTGCGCATACGAGCAATGTAGCACCACTCCTCAGACAAGCTGAGGAGTATTGTTCGACTGTGACCGCGATACGCCGAACCTCGTTGGCCGATCAGGCCGCCGAACTGTTGCATGCCAAAATTCAGTCCGGTGAGTGGCCGGTCGGCACCAAACTGCCAGGTGAAACGACCCTTGCCCCCATGTTCGACGTCGGCCGATCGACGATGCGCGAAGCCATCAGACAACTGGCGGGGCGCGGAATCCTCGTCACCCGGCAGGGATCAGGAGTCTTCGTCGAATCGATCGACGAGGCGCGGACGGACTGGGACAAAGTTCTCCAGCGCGCGCACATCACCGCCGTCCTCGAGGCCCGCCTCGCCATCGAAGGTGAGGCAGCAGCTCTCGCCGCAGCCCGACGCACTCCCACCGACCTCGACGTCATCCGTCGCTCACTCGAGCTACGCAACACCGCCCGCGCCGACGCGGTCGATCTGGTGGAGGCGGACATGGCTTTTCACCGCTCCATCGTGGTCGCGTCGCACAACGACATCCTGCTCGAACTCTTCGACTCCATGACTCCACGGTTACGGACCGCGATGATCGACATGCTGAAGATCAAGGGCGCGTTCGGAGAGGACTCGGACCACGACACCCACGCCGACGTCGTCGAGGCAATCGCCGCACGCGAAGAGCACCGCGCTCACGCGCTCACCCGCACACATCTACTGGAGTTGTCGACGACCATCGCTCCACCGACGTGAGCACAGGCCAGTTAAGGCTTGTCAGCTACTAACACCGTCCGAGTACAGAATCCGGTGCAGCTGACCGCGCTCACCGCGGTCAGCTGCACCGGATTTTCACCGTTGTGTGGTTGTCCTCGTGGTGTCCGCCAGCGCGCCGACCCTGCTGTCGATCGGTGCCCTCATCGTCGTTGCCGTCGTGCTGCACAACTCGCTGGGGCTCGCGGTGTGCTACGGAATCGGTAGGGCATGCGCACTCGATGTGGCCAGCCGCCGCGCAATCAGCATCGAAGTCGGCATGCAGAACTCCGGCTTGGCAGCGGCACTGGCTTCGGTTCACTTCTCACCCGCTGCAGCGCTCCCCGCGGCGGTCTTCTCGGTGTGGCACAACGTATCCGGATCGCTGCTCGCCAGCTACTGGTCCAGACGGTCGACGGATGCCGATCACCGCCAGAACAGCACCGTCAGACGGGACTGAGTCTCGGACGCAGCAAACAGAATTCGTTGCCTTCCGGATCCGCCAGTACGTGCCACGATTCCTGGCCGGTCTGGCCGACGTCCACTCGTCGGGCACCGAGGGTGAGCAGTCGTTCGAGCTCGGCGTCCTGATCTCGATCGGTTGCATTGACGTCGATGTGCAGTCGAGGTTTCGCCGGCTCGGGATTCTCGCTAGGGATGAAAATGATGGTCGGCTGCGAGCCGCCGAAACCGTCGCGCGCACCGATCTCGACGGAACCGTCACCCTCCCTGTCCAATACGACGAAGTCCAACACCTCACACCAGAACGTCGCCAAGGCCTCGGGATCGCGACCTTCGAGTACCAATTCACTGATTCGACATGCCATGAGCGCGAATTTACACCTGGCACGGCGTCGGACATGCGGTGTTCACGGCCTCTTCGCGCGGGAGATGAATCCTCGACGACCGAAGGCGCGGATGCGGTCGGCAACCGTACGTGAGCGCAGCGCGCTCGTGATGGACCCTGCGTTGTCGCGCATTCCGCGAATGACCTCCCGGGCGACGTCCGGACCGTCGATTCGCGGAGTCCAGTCCAGATCCCGTCGAGCGCGGTCGGTGTTCAACATCGGGGTGGCGAACGCGAGATCGACCCAACCGTGGTGGACTGCGGACACGTGGGTCTCGAAGCCGAGGCGCGCAGCAGCGGACAACACCCGAGAGGGCACGGGCACGATGCGCGCACCGAACGCGTCGGCCACGTCGTGGGCTCGCACGGGTGTAGGGCCGCCGAGGTTGTACGGCCCGGTTGCACGCCGATCCAGCACTCGCACAATGGCATCGGCAACATCGTCGCTGTGTGCGGCCGGAACGGCGAACGACCTGTCGATGGGCAGGATCGGAAGATGATCGACGATTGCCGTCGGCACGAGATCGGGCAGGGCGTATCGCAGTAGCGCACTTCCGAACTCGTACTGCCCGATCAGGCCCGGCCTGATTCGAGCGACCGCGACATCGGGATGCGCTGCCTCGAACTCGTCGAGCACATCCTCGGCGGCGGCCTTGTCCATGCTGTACGTCGACAGAGACACCCCCGTTCTCGGCCATGACTCGTCCACCTTCTCGCCGTACGACCCCGGTGCGTACACCCCGCCGGAAGACATGTGCACCAGATGAGGAACTCCTGCGTCCGCACAGGCAGTTGCCACCGTGCGCACCGCGTCGACATTGACTGCCCGTAGATAAGAGCGCTCCCGCATCGGCTGAAAAGCGATGGCCAAGTGAACGACTGCATCTGCATCACGCATTACCGCGGGCAGGCGATCCGCGGCGTCGGCGGCCGTCACGTCCAGCGATACCCACTCCATTGTCGGGAACGGAGATTCGGTTTCCGGTGGACGCCGCGCGACCCCGACAACCGAATCGTTCGGACGATCCCGTGCCAACGCTCGCAGCAGGGCCGTGCCGGCATTTCCGGTTGCTCCGACGACGACTGTTCGCATCTTCTACCTCCGGTGATCCCCCCCCAGTCGAAGTGCCCTCGTGTGCGTCGATCGAAACCGATGTGATCCACGGGTTTGAGCCGCCATCCTCCCGGGCATCGAATCACCATGACTGAAAACAACGAACCGACCCTCGACGACGTCATGATCCCCACCGAGGAAGCTCACCCCGACCACAAAGAGCACGCCAAGACGCCGAAGCATCTCGACGACAGCGACCTCGACGCGCGTACCGAGCACGAGCGCAACGAAGTGAACTGACGACGCATCGAACCACCGCCATGGCGGTCGCATTTCCCGGTTTCCACCGAAAAACCCCGGGTATGCGACCGCCATGGCCGATTCAGCAGCATCACCCGCACCCACCGAGGCAGATCCGGATGACCCGCGCAAAGCGGACTCTCCCGCCGATCTGACCAAGCCGTCGTGGATCTATGTTCTGAAGAAGACTGCCCGTGAGTTCTCCCGGGATCAGTGCACCGACCTCGCAGCCGCGTTGACCTACTACGCCGTGCTCTCGCTCTTCCCCGCCATCCTGGCCATCGTGTCGTTGCTGGGTGTGTTCGGCCAGGGACAGGCCACGGTCGACGGCGTCCTGCAGGTCGTCGGCGATCTCGGCCCGCAATCCGCTGTCGACACGTTGCGTCCGACCATCGAACAGCTCGTCCAAGCGCCCACTGCCGGGTTCGCGTTGATCATCGGTATCGCAGGCGCACTGTGGTCCGCGTCCGGCTACGTCGGCGCATTCGGCCGCGCGATGAACCGCATGTACGAGGTGGACGAGGGACGGCCCATCTGGAAGCTGCGCCCCGTGATGCTTCTGGTCACGCTCATCGCCTTGACCCTGATTGCGCTCGCCGCCGTCATGCTGGCCATCAGTGGCCCCGTGGCCAAAGCTGTGGGCGACGCCGTCGGACTGGGCGACACCGCACTGACGATCTGGAACATCGCACGGTGGCCGCTCGTTCTGATCGTGGTGGTACTCGCGGTCGCGATTCTGTACTACGCAACACCGAATGTGCAGCAGCCCAAGTTCAAATGGATCAGTTCCGGTGCCGCGGTCGGCATCATCGTATGGATTCTCGCCACCGTCGCATTCGGCTTCTACGTCGCCAACTTCTCCAGCTACAACAAGACCTACGGCTCCCTCGCCGGAGCCATCGTGTTCCTGCTGTGGCTGTGGATCACCAACTTGGCCTTGCTGTTCGGTGCCGAACTGGACTCCGAACTCGAACGCGGCCGCCAACTCCAGGCCGGCATCGTCGCCGAAGAACGCCTGCAAATGCCGCCCCGCGATACCCGGGTATCGGACAAGAACGACGAAAAGGATGCGCAGGCTGTCGAAGAGGGTCGCAAATTGCGGGAGGAACACAACCGAACTCCGTGAACATCCCGGACGCCACCGACCGATCGATGAAACAGTTCCGCGTGGTGCGCTGATTCGGTGTGGCGGTTCGAATGACACAGAGAGGCAAGGCAACGTGGCCGAGGAAGAAAATACGGAAGAGTCCCGACGCGCCCACGCCCCGGACTCCGATAGCTTCAGCGCATCGATGTACGGACACCATCTGGAGGGGGTTGCACGAGTCAGCAAGAGGTGTGTGACCGACGCCGGCGTGGATGGAGCCGCGGTCGCCATCCTCACCGACGATGCCGATGCTCGGGATCTGCTGTACGCCACGAACTCCGAAGCAGCCCGCATCGACGAGCTCCAATTCACCACCGGCGAGGGCCCCTGTATCGATGCCTTCGTCACCGGGGAGCCGCAACTACACCCGGACATCGGTAATCGGCCCGATACCACGGGATGGCCGTCGTTCGCGTCGGAAGTTCTTCAGGAGCTCGACGTGCATGGGGTGTACGCGTTCCCATTGTTCAGTGGTGGTGCTCGACTCGGGGTCCTCGAGCTCTACACCCAAAAGTCAGGAACGATGACGACACAACAGATCGCCGCTGCCCAGGCTGCGGCGTCGACCCTCGGTGACATCGTCGTCGGAGAAGTGGCAGCCCGACCGAATTTTTTCGATGAGTCGACACTTCGACCACCCGAGGGCGCATTTCGCTTCGCTCGGTCCGACATCAACATTGCGGTCGGTGTGTTGGCCGAGCGTCTGCATGTGTCGCTCGACGAGGCAACCGCGCGGCTGCGTGCCCGTGCCTACGCCGATGCCCGCTCGATCTCCTCCCTCGCGTTCGACATCGTCCGCGGAGACGGCTTGTTCTACGACGACCCGGGGAGCGCGTGACATCGAAGCCCACCGTCCATCGACCACGAACGTCCGAGTTGACAGCTCCAACAACGAAAGAAGGCCGAACATGCCACCCATCCCTCGCCCGGATCAATCGTCGCCGGCACCCAACGGCCCGACCGGAGCTCGCGATACGAGAGCCCAAACCGGTGATTTCCTGACCACTGCGCAAGGCGTACGTCTACCCGACACCGATCATTCGCTCAAGGCGGGCGATCGAGGCCCGACGTTGCTCGAGGACTTCCATCTTCGCGAGAAGATCACCCACTTCGACCACGAGCGGATTCCGGAGCGCGTCGTGCACGCACGCGGTGCCGCCGCACATGGAACGTTCGAGTCCTATGGGTCGGCGAAGACCGTGACCAAGGCAGGATTCCTCGCCCAGAAGGGTAAGCGGACACCGGTTTTCGTGCGATTCTCGACCGTTCTCGGATCGCGTGGTTCCGCCGACACCGTCCGCGACACCCGCGGTTTCGCGGTCAAGTTCTACACCGACGAAGGAACCTTCGACCTGGTCGGAAACAACATGCCCGTCTTCTTCATCCAGGACGGCATCAAGTTCCCGGACATCATTCACGCCGGCAAACCGCAGCCCGATATCGAACTGCCGCAGGCTCAGTCGGCACACGACTCGTTCTGGGACTTCGTCTCGCTGCACACCGAGGCAACTCACCACGTCATGTGGAACATGAGCGATCGAGGTATCCCGCGCTCGTATCGCACGATGGAAGGCTTCGGCGTCCACACGTTCCGCCTCGTCGCCGAGAACGGCGAGACCAGCCTCGTGAAATTTCATTGGAAGCCGCTTGCCGGAGTGCACTCGCTGGTGTGGGAGGAAGCCCAGATCGCAGCGGGCGTAGATCCGGACTTCCATCGACGCGACATGTCCGACGGCATCAAGGCCGGTGCCCCACTGGAATACGAATTCGGAATTCAGGTCATGCCCGACGACGGCACCGAGACCTACGAGGGCATCGATCTGCTCGATCCCACGAAAATCGTTCCCGAAGAACTGGTTCCGGTGCAACCCATCGGCAAGCTCACCCTCGACGCGAACCCCACGAACTACTTCGCCGAAACGGAGCAGGTCGCGTTCCACACGGGCCACCTGGTGCCGGGCATCGAAGTCACCAACGACCCGCTGATGCAGGCGCGTCTGTTCTCCTACCTGGACACCCAGATCACGCGTCTCGGCGGCCCCAATTTCTCGCAACTGCCGATCAATCGACCGCATGCACCTGTCAACGACATGCTGCGAGACGGTATGCACCAGACCGCCGTTCACACCGGCCTTGCCCCGTACCTCAGCAACTCCGTCGACGACGGAGAACCAGCGGTAGCAGGTGAGAAGGACCACGGTTACGTGCAGACCGAACGCCTCATCGAGGGCCGCGCGGTACGAGCGAACCCCGCATCCTTCGACGACCACTTCACCCAGCCCACCATGTTCTATCGCAGCCTCAGTGCCGTCGAGCAGGATCACCTCGTCGAGGCATTCACGTTCGAGTTGGGCAAAGTGTTCGAGCAATCGATCAAAGAACGTGAGCTCGAGGTTCTCTCGAACGTCGACGCCGATCTGTGCGAGCGCGTCGCCGCCGGCCTCGGCCTGCCTGCACCCGTCGGCACACCCGCTGAGGACGTATTGCTCTCCCCCGCACTGTCTCAGATCGTCGAGGCTCCGGGACCGATTGCCGGACGCAAGATCGGCGTCATCGCCGACGCCGGATCGGACCTGTCCGGAATCGGCAAGCTACGGACGGCAGCCGCGCGCCGCGGTGCCACAGTGCACGTCATCGCTGCGGCCGGCGGCATCCTCGGCAAGGGCATGCGCACTCAGGTGGTCGAGCGAACATTCCTCACGGTTCGTTCGATCGAGTTCGATGCCTTCGTCGTCGCGGGCGGAACAACACCGACGAACGACATCAAGCTGATCCTGCTGCTGCAGGAAGCATTCCGTCATTGCAAAGCGATGGGTGCCTGGGGCGACGGAGCGGCACTGCTCGAGCAGGCCGGAATCGGTGCCGACGAACCAGGCGTCGTCATCGGCGAGACAGCGGTGAAAGCGTTCAACGACGCGTTGTTCGCTGCGGTCGGACTGCACCGAGCCTGGGATCGTGCCCCCGCGGTGATGGCGTCGAACATCCCGCCTTCGGTCCCCGACAAGCCTGCTCGTAAGCGGGCAGCCAAGGCCAAGGCAAGGAAGTAGGGCTACCCCGACTGGGGCTCGGTCAGCATCGCTGCCAGGTCGTCCAACTCGAAGTACTGGGCGATTGCGTGCGCCGATCGAGCCCCGGCTGCGGGGTCCGCGCCTGCCTTCAGCAACATCCTCACAATGGGCGTCGACCGACGAAACACCGCGGCCGCCAACGCTGTTTGACCGTTGTCGTTCACGCGATCCACCGCAGCCCCCAGCGTCAGAAGCATGCTCACCGCACCTGGTTGTACGTGATACGCCGCCAGAATCAACAGTGTGTCGCCCTTGTCGTTGGTCAGGTCGACGGACCCTCCGGCCTCGAAAAACGACTGCAACCACGAGGCGTCACCGCTGCGCGCGCAGTCGAATGCATGCCGAAACACCGCCAGAACATCGTCGTCGTCCACCAACACATGATTCCCCGAGCGTCGAGGTTCCAACCAGACCAGTAGGGGTGGCCCGGGTATCGAACCCGGGCCACCCCTGATTGCACAGCTCAGAGCAGGACGACTCCCGCGAACACGGCTGCACCGACGAGCACGGCACCCGTGAATGCCTGAACGCGACGGTCCACGACGCACATCAACGACAGGAAGCCTGGCATCGATCCGCCCCGGCGGGTGTGCACGATAGCCAGCGCA
Source organism: Rhodococcus sp. NKCM2511 (assembly GCF_014905595.1). Lineage (NCBI taxonomy): Bacteria > Bacillati > Actinomycetota > Actinomycetes > Mycobacteriales > Nocardiaceae > Rhodococcus > Rhodococcus sp. NKCM2511. Next base: position 2,320,363 of record NZ_BNHJ02000001.1, read on the forward strand.
CTCGGCATGCAGCGGCCGAGCGAGACCGTCACGAACAGAGCCGCACCCAATGCAGGCGAGCCCATCGCTGCCACACCCAGTGCCATCAGGTAGTACGCGCTGGACCTGATGTAGATCAGGAAGCCCGGCCCGATGATGGCACCGAACAGCAGGGACACCTTCCACGGTTCCATACTCCGCCGCAGGTGACGCGGTAGCTGCTGTCGACGCATCGGAGTCGGCATCGAGATCAGCCCCAGTTCGTGCAATCCGTATGCGAGAGCGAGGGCGGCCCACACCCCGAGCATCGCGGCAACCGGCACAGCACCCGAGATGACTCCCCCAACGGCACCGATCGTGGCACCCGTGACAGAACCGGTGACAACGGAACCCAGTGCGTGCCAACCGAGTCGACGGACCGGGGTAGATGATCCCTTACGCCCCGGCTGCTTCGGTGCTACGACAACTCCTGCGACGGACATCCCACACGTCGACCAGTTGGCCGCGAGTGCGGTGACGGCTCCCGCGGCGACGACGACACCGGTCAGCCCGGTCGCGGCAGTCGGACCGAACGCGAGTGCAGCACCCGCGCCGATCGCGGCGGCAGCCGAAATCAGAACGGTGCGTGTGCCGAGCCCCACCGAGCTCTGCAGGGTCGGTCTGATCTGGGGCATATCCTGTTGCAGTGCAGTGTGATCGATGATCGTGGTCATGGATACCTCCTCGATTTCTGTGGTGGTTCACATCAGCCGACGTGAACCGTTCCGGACATGTACGGGTGAATCGAGCAGTGGTACTCCACGTCACCCGGCGTGTCGAACGTGAACCGAAAAGTACTGTCTCCGTTGACACCACTGTCGAACACGCCGTCGGCGTGCACTTCGTGGAGCAGTCCGCCATCGTCGAACTGCCATTCGACGGTGCCGCCGACCGGAATGCTCACCTCCTGTGGATCGAAGCGGACGTTGCTGATGAGCACGGTGGCGTCGATGCCAGGTTCCGACGAGCACCCGGCGGCGATCGTCAGGATGGAGACCGCCACCACCGTTTTCACTCCTCGACGACGACCGTGCCGAGCATCATCGGGTGCGGGGTGCAGTGATAGTCGAATGTGCCTGCCTCCTCGAAGGTGTAGGAGTAGCTACCTTCGGTCAGCAGCTCGCTCTTGAAGGTCTCGTCGGCCGTCTCGACGACATCGTGTGGCAGACCGTTGTCGTCGAAGATCCACTCGACGGTCTCGCCCTTCTTGATCGTCACCGACGCCGGGCTGTAGCTCATGTTCTCGACTCGGACCGTCGCAGCGGGGGCATCGCTTCCCGAGTCGCTACTGCACGCCGTCAGGCCCAGCAGCGAAACCAGCGCCGCGACCAGGACAAGTATCTTCTTCATGGATTGCCTCTCATCTGATGTACATCAAGTTCGCCGTCATACCCGCCTCGAAGTGATAGGCGTTGTGGCAGTGGAACATCCACTCGCCGGGATTATCGGCATCGAAGTCGATCGCCAGGGAGGTCCCAGGCAGGACGTTCACGGTGTCTCGGCGCAGCCCGCCGTAGTCCGGAACGGCGAACGTGTGTCCGTGCGTGTGCATCGGGTGCCACATGGTCGACGTGTTGTTCATGGTGATGCGGATTCGCTCGCCCTGCTTCATGACGAGCTTGCCCGCATCCGCCCCGGCCATCGCCCACACGTACCGATCACCGGCCTGCAGCAGATCCACCGAGAACTCGCGGTCGGGAGCCCTGTCGGCCAGCTTCGACTTCTCTGCCGGCCGGAGGTCACTCTCGAGAACCAGTTCGCGTCCCAGCTCCGGAATCGATGCTCCGACATCCGGATTCGCCAAGGGTGCGGCATCTGTGCTGCGCAGTACCGTCGACGCGTATCCCGGTCGGCCCTCCACTGCGGCCACCATCGGCCATGCGCCGGAAGCGACAGTCACCAGTACGTCGTATCGCTGCGCCATACCGATGAGAATCGCATCGGTCTCGACCGGCACCACGTCGAAGCCGTCGACGGCAACGATCGTCATGCGGTGTCCGGCGACCGCGAACCGATACGGAGTCTCCGCTCCCGCGTTGATGATTCGCAGCCGTAGTCGAGATCCGGCAGCGGCCTCGACGACAGCAGGATCATTGGGAGGTCGGCCGTTGATCAGGTGGAGCGGATAGGCGATGTGCTGCGTCATGCCCCCGAGCACCTGAGACTGCCCGTGTCCCGACGAGGTCAACGACGTGGCGACCGTGGCTTCGTCTGCGCCGATCGGAGCCGGAGCCGCTGCCCCGCCGTGACCGGCGTGACCGCCGCCGTGCAATTCCGGATTCAGCGCTGCCATGATCGCGTCTGGTGTGGTTCCCAGGCCGTCGACCCAGTCGTCCAGTACCAGAACGGCATCGGCGTCGGCACCGGAATCGTCGTGGGGATCTTCCACGATCAGTGCCCCGAACAGGCCACGGTCGGCCTGCAAGCCGGAATGCGAGTGGTACCAGTACGTCCCGGGATCGGGCGCGATGAACGAGTAGTCGAACGTGGTACCCGGACCTATTGCCTCCTGCGTCACCGGTGGTACGCCGTCCATGTCGTTGCGAATCCGGATGCCGTGCCAATGGATACTCGTATCGCTCGACAAGGAGTTGGTGACCGATGCGCGCATCGTGTCTCCGGCAGTGAGCCGTAGTTCCGGCGCTACCGCACCGGTTCCGTAGGTCCACGTGTTCACCAGACGCCCGCCCAGGTCCACCGCTGCCATGCCGGCCGCGAGGGCGTACGTCGCTGTCTTCCCGGAGGATGCGCGCGCCGCCTCGGCGGCAGCGACTTCTGGGTCGGTCGGCTTGATGTAGTTCAACTTGTCCGTGGATCCGGACGTCCCGTCGGAGGAGGTGCTGCATCCGGCGACACCGAGTGCACCGATTCCCGCCAGGCCGACGCCTGCTGTCGCGAGGGACAGGAAGCGGCGTCGGCCCAGCATCGACCGGGTGTCGGGCGAAGTCACTCGATTTCCTCGGGCGTGATCAGATTCGTGATCGGGTTGACTGCGCCGTCGATGTCGACGGAGCTGACCTGCTGTCCTGTTGCGGCAGCGAATCCGACGAGCTTCTGGGGCGCTTCGCCGTCGACCTCGGCACCGTCGCCCAGTACGTAGAACGTCTTGCCGTCCAGACTGAACGCCATAGAGGAGAAGCTCTCGATGCCGATGTCCGCCAACGTCAACGAGCGAACGGGGGCAAGATTCGCAGCGTCGGACAGTACTATCTTCGCCACCGAGCCGCCGCGCGCAGAGTCCGGATGGATGATGCTGTCGGTGTAGGTGATGGCCATGCGGGTCGCGTCGGCGTTGATGACGTTCTCCGAGAAGCGTCCGGACGGGTCGCCGGCGTTTCCGATCGGCTTCACTGCCTCGGTGGGAAGTCCGTTCGAGAAGTCGAAGACGAACACGTCGCCGTTCTCACTGACAAGCAGAGCCTTCTTCGCGTCCTCGGCGAACGTCGTCTTACGGGTACTGACGAAGTCGTCCGGGAGGACCTTCTCGCGGCCCACCTCGGTCGGGACGCCGTCGTCACCGATGTTGACGTGCAAGAGCTCTCGGGTGTCCTCGCACACGCTGTACAGATCATGGCCGACCATCCAGGTGAACGGCCCACAGCCGATTATGCGGAGTGCGCCCGATTCCTTGCCGGCCCCCAGATCCACGACGCGAATTCCGTAGAGCCCGTCGTCCCAGCTGACGAAGTACTTGCCGTCGGAGGTGACGGCGTTCGATCCTTCCCGTGAGTGCACTCGTGCCACATCGGGGAGTTTCGCCTCCTTCGGTTCGAGCAGGTTTCCCGAATAGGTACTGACGGTGAAGTCCGCTGCCCCACGTGATCCACGTGGACGCCACACCTCGGCTGCGACAATGGCCGGGTCGCTACTGGTCTTGCCGACGAACCCGTGCACCACCGGATCCCAGATTCCGGCACCGACGGTCACGCGGGTGGTGACCTTGCCGGTCGCGGGATCGAGTGCGTTGACGGTCATTTCGAGCTTGCCGAAGCCGCCTTCGATGCCGAGGATCTGGTTTGCGCCGATCGGGGTGATCTCGCCGACGTGGAGCGGCTCGGGGATCTGGCCCGTGATCTCCTGATCCTCTTCACCGAGACCGATTCCCTCACCGGGCGCGGTGAATTCGACGGACGGGTAGGTGACCTCGGTCGACGAGGCCGAGTCCTCGGTGTCCTCGCTCGACGAACTGCACGACGTCATCGCCAGTAGGGCGGCCAACGGCGCGGCAGTGAGTACCGCGGTGCGGCGTAGACGTGTCACGAGCCGGCACCTACCTTCGGGCGAGCAGCGGGACGGGCCTGGCAGTCCGCGCCGACGATCGGAGCCATGGTGCACGTGTACGCCTGCGATTCGTCCGAGACGCACCAGATGATTTCTTGGTCGTAGCTGCCGCTGACCGGGTTGTACATCGTTGCCTGCATGTCGGGTTCACCGCAGAATGCATTGGAACAGCTCGGCGCACCGCAGCAGTCGTAGTAGGCGATGAGGTAGGTCTTGCCGTCGGCAGGGTTGGTGCAGCACCCGACCCAGAATTCGGCACCGGGCTTGGATCCTGGTGCACAGGTGGTCAATCCGCCGCCTTCGCATGCAGCACAGGACGTTCCGTCCATGCTGCACCAGCGCCAGTAGTCGCACTCTGCGGGGTTGCTGCCGTCGTACTCGGGAACCTGCGGCTCGGGTGTGGGAGCCGCAGGAGTCTCCTGCGCGTATGCCCGAGAGACCGGAAGCGCGCTGACGACGGCTACTCCCGAGGCACCGAGCGTCCATCTGCCGATCTTCGAGATCATGGATCGACGTGAAACACGTTCGGACAGTTTACGACCCGACCGGCTCGCGAAACTACCTCCGCGTCCTGCCATCCATTCGGCCTGCTCGGCCACGGTGTTCTCGTCGACCGGGTACCGCTGCTCGCTACTACCCGACTCCGAGTGGTGGGGATGTTCGTGATTGTCCATGTGCGCTCCGATGTGTGAAGGGATCCGAGTGGGACTAGGCTGCGCCTGCGTGATTCCGGGCGGCCTGGGTGTGCAGGTGCTGCAGCGACGGTGTGCCGGATTCGAGTGCGTTGAGCAAACTTTCGACCTGGGCCATGTGGTTGCAGAGGCCCTTCGCCTTGATCTTGCCGTGTTCGTCGAGAATGACGCCGAACGGAGTGGTACCGATCTGGTACGCGATACCCACGTCGCGGCCGTCGACGTAGCTCAGCTCCGATCCCAGGCCTGCGCCGGCGAGGAACTCCGCGTGCTCGGACTGAGTGCCGTCGGAGATCATGACGATGTCGAGGTCGGATTCGCCCTTGGCCATCGACTTCATCCCCGGCAGAAGGGATTTGCACGTCGAGCAGCCCGGAGCGGTGAAGAGAAGCAACTGTGGCCGCTCGCGATGTCCGCCGACGCTGACGGTGCGTCCGACGTGATCGGTCAGACCGTGGAAGCTCGGTCCTGCTTGTTCGATCTTCGGGCCGGTATCCATCATCCGCGCACCGAGGGGCCCCAAACGCACTTGTACTCGGCCGATTTCGCGGGCCAGTCCGAGAATCATGAGCAACAGCCCGGCAACGGCCACGGTGAGGACGAGAACCATGGTCACGAGAAATACAGTCATCGACGTGCCTTTCGGAATGAGAGAAATCAGTAGCGGCTGACGGACGAGATTGCGCGGAGCTCGATTGCCGCGTTGGTGAGGTAGTCGTCGATGGGCCGACGCCCGAAGGACATGACCGAGCGCGCGTAGACCCCGACGCACACGAGCGCGACGACGAACACACCGACTCCCGTTCCGGTGAGGCGGTCGAACACGCCGATCTCAGGAGTCAGAGTCACTGCCGCCGCGAGGATCGCGAACGACGCTGCGCGGGCGGAGTGCCACCATCCGATGTGGGCGATCTCTTCGCCACCGGCCGAGAACGCGAAACATCCGCAATCGAGATCACGGCGTCCACGCAGCAGGTTGATCGTCAGTCCGGCGAAGAACACGACGAACATCGCCGACGCGACCGCGCCCGTCACCACCGGAGCGACGCCGAGAATCAGGCCGGCACCGAGCACGATTTCCAGCCAGGGAAGGACGCGGCCGACGACAACGGCCACCTGATCGGGGAGCAGTCGATACCCGCGCACGGCGCGGATCATCCGCTGGTTGTCCGTGACCTTCGGTATGCCTGCCACCAACAGAACTGCGCCGACAACGCACGATAGGGCTGCCCAGAGCATCGCCAACTCGTCACCTCGTTCGCATCACGCCGCCCGTCGCTCGGTCGGCTGTACGAATCATGCGAGGTGGATGCGACGCCGACGCTTCTCCCGAGTTACATGCGCGACGACGGCAAGTGGTGCGTCGAGTGGCCGATCCGCGCAGGTCAGAGCGTTCCGATGCGCCCGACTATGGTCTGAATCACTGCCCGCCCGACGTCCGGTTCGATTTTGGGTCGCCGATTCTCACTTGAAGTTCCAACCGTTGAAATCGTTGAAACATGGAAGAAACCACCGCGTCGTACCTTGTGCTTCTCGACCGGCTTCATTCCCGCTCAGGACACGGCCCTCAGGACAACAATGAACACCAGTGCACTGCGTGCCGCCCTCGAACAGGCCGCTCTGACCGAGCGGCCTCTCAATCCTGTGTACTCCCCGTTGAGCGCGCTCGGACGTAAGCAACTGACTCCATTCGATTTGCTCGGTCAATCGATGTCGACGATGGCACCCGCGACCTGCATGGTGTTCATCGCTCTGTGGATGTCGACGTTCGAGGTAGGCAGCGCCGGGCTCGTCGCCATCGTCGGTGCCACCTTCGTCATGACCCTCGTCGCCTTCTGCATCCGGCAGTTCACCCTCCGGCTCGCGGCATCGGGTTCGCTCTACAGCTTCGTCGCCCATGGCCTCGGGAAACGGGCCACCCTGACCGCCGGCGCAGCACTGCTCGTCGGTTATGTGGGCGTGTCGATTTCGGTGCTCTCGAATGCGGGCGCGAACCTCGTCAAGGTGGCAAACGTATCGGGACTTCACCTCGGTGGTGGATCGGTGATGATCGCCAGTGCCGTTGTCGCAGTGATCGTTGTGTCGATCGCCGTGAGGGGCGTGCGCTTCGCGAGCCGGACCATTCTCGTCATCGAAATCTGCACCCTCGTCCTCATCACCGCGCTGCTGATGCGTGCGCCGATCGAGTTGGACGTGGCGAACACCTCTACGGACGCACCGATCGGATTCGTCCTCTTTCTTGCGATGCAAACCGTGCTCAGCCTGGCCGGATTCGAGAGTGCCGCGTTCTTCGGACCGGAGGCCCGCACGCCCTTGCGCTCGGTGACCCGGACGCTACTGGTGTCCCCGTTACTGGTCGGGGCGCTCTACGTGTTCGCCGGATGGGCCGGTATGACCGGGCATGCAGGCACACTCCTCAACGCGTACTTCGGCGGCGTCGATTCGGGCTCGAGCCTTCTTCTCGTGATGGCGGTGAACATCGGCGTGTGCTCGTCCTGGATCGCATCGACACTGGGATTCGCGCAGGCCGGTTCGCGGTTGTTGTTCTCGATGAGCATCGAGAAGATCGTCCCGAGCTTTCTCGATCGAGTGCACCCTCGCTTCCGGACGCCGTGGGCAGGAGTCGTGATCTTCGTCGGTGTGTCGTTGTTCGGGTCGCTGTGGCACAACCCCGATCACGCACCGGACAACTACGACGTCGTGATCGAGATTGCGCTCGTTCTCGGTTACACAATGGTGTCGATTGCCGCGTTGCGATTCCTCGGCCGAATATCCGAACACACAGTGTGGACTCGACTGTGCGGATTGTGCGCCGCTGCAGCCGGATCCGGACTGTTGGGGTTCGCTGTGATCGACACAGCCAGATCCGGAGCCTGGGCGTACATCGCGTGGTTCGTGGCGCTCGGAGCGTCCGGCACGATCTGGCATTTGTTCCTGCGGTGGTTCAGACCTGAGAGCATCGAGGCCATCGGAGTGTTCGACAGCGTCGAAACAGCTGATCTGTTACCGGGATCGGCCGAACTGGAGATGAGCGCGGCGGGCAAACCCGTACTGACTCCTCCTCGTCACGGGAGATAGCCGTGGTGACCGAACGACACGATGCGCGCCGGGGTGGATCGGGAACAGGGTTCGGGGGGCAACAGCCGAAAGCCGTGCAGAAGGCTCTCGCCATGCTGGAAGCGGTGGCGTACCTGGGTGCCGGTGCAACCGCGAAACAGATTGCAGCGCATACGCACGTACCACCGGCCACCGCCTACCGCATGTTGAACTTCTTGGTGGCCGACGGCTTCCTGGTACGAGTGCCGGACCTGTCGGGTTTCGCGTTGGGACGGCGCACTTCCGAACTGGCCTATGCAGCAACGGGATCGGACCCGGTCCGGACTGTCGCAGACGTTCTCGGCGACATGCGCGAGCAGACGCGGCACGGCCTCTACGTCGTCACGATACGAGGCGGCACCGTGCGCATGGTCGACGTGGACCCCGACCACGAGGTTGTCTCGGCACCCACGATCATGCGAAATCCGCATGCGCACGCCGTGGGAAAGCTCATGCTTGCGTTCACACCGCGGGCCGTCGACAACCTCGAGTTGCGGGCGGTCACGGCACACACCCTCGTCGACGAGCTTTCCCTGCACAGCGATCTGGCCCGCATCCTCGCCACCGGAGTTTCGTTCGAGAACGAGGAATCACGAATCGGCCGAGCCGCTCTGGCGGTACCGGTACGAACGCGCAATTCCGATGTTGTCGGCGCTCTGTGTCTGCAGGGAATCGCGGGCAGAGTCGATCCCGCCAACTCCGCCTTGCTCGAATTCCTCGTCCAGGGAGCCTCGGATTTGGAAGGACTCATCTGAGCCGAATCCGACACCGACGTGGGAGAATCGCTCGGTCCACCGCACACGATGCGTAAATTGATGCTTCCCGACGAAACGGACCCGATGACCACCCTCCATCACGCACCGCTCTCGCGCGTCGATCCGAGCACCTTGTACCGCATCATGGCGCTTCGGGTCGAGGTCTTCGTGCACGAACAGAAGATCGTCGACGAAGCCGAACTCGATGGCGCGGACCTACTTCCGACGACCGAACTGTTCTGGATCCAGGACGAAAACGGTGAGGTGTTGGCCACTCTCCGAGTGCTCGTCAACGACACGGTCCACATCGGCCGCGTCGCGACCGCAACTGCGGGCCGTGGCCGCGGATATGCCGGACAGCTCGTCGAGGCCGCGCTGAAGGCATACCCCGGGGTGGTCGAGATGTCCGCGCAAGCACACCTCGAAAAATGGTACGGGCGATTCGGATTCACTCGAGTGGGCGAGCAATACCTGGAAGCGGGAATCCCGCACGTGAAGATGTCCACCCATCCCAGCTGAGTCAGGCCCGTGTCGGTGCGTGTGCAACTTGTGCTCCACTCTGCGCCCCGAGTCGGAGAATCCTCGCGACCGAGGCGTCGAGTGGAGCGTCAATTGCTCAGGGTCGGCTCCGCGGATGCGAGGCTGCAACGATCGATCCCCCGAGCACGAGTGCATTGCCGAGCAGAATGCCCGTCACCCCGAACGGGCCGGCAAGCGCGCCGACCGTCAGTGGGATGAGGATCTGCGCAGATCTGTTGGCCGACATGCGCAATCCCAGCGCCTCCCCCTGCGTGGATTTCGGCACGATCGACACCACCCACGACATGGTCAGTGGCTGCGGAATACCCAACGCGATGCCGAGTGCAATCATGACTCCGATGGCTCCGACGGCCTGTACGAACGGCAGCACGGCGAGAGCGGTCGCGCCCGCCGCCAGCGAAACATTCAGCAGCACAGTGCGACCGAACTTCGCGTCGAGTCTGCCCAGCCCCACTCGGCTGACCACCGACACCCCGGCACGCAACGCCAGCAGCCACCCCACCGTCGTCACCGACACCCCACGCTCGACGGCCCACGCGGGCACGAAGGCATAGAGCAGATCGACCGTCACGAGCACCGCGCCGCTGACCGTCAACGATTGCCACATACCCGGCAGCTTCAGCAATTTCAGCCCCGACGCTTCCCCTTCGGGAGGCTTCTCGGCACGAATGTGGTTGCGGCCGACCATCAAGAACAGTGCGGTGGGGAGCGCGACCGCGGTGAAGGCACCGGCAGTGAGGATGCCTGCCGTCGTGTTCGGGCTCTCGATGCTCGCGCCGCCGAATCTCGACGCGACGGCCGTCACGGCGAGCGGCCCCACCAACTGACCCATCGACGCGGCGGCAGTCAGTGCGCCGAAGGCACTTTCGTTCTTGCCGTCGACGTGGGCGTGTGCAACGAACGCCTGCTGCCCGATCATGATGAGCAGATTGCCCAGTCCGAACGCAGCCGTGCACACGAGCAACGCCCACATTGCCGAAAACGTGACGAGTACACCGGTTGTGATCGAGCACAACACGATTCCCGAAACGATCACCACCGGCCCGCCGAACCTGTCGGCGATGCGCCCGATTGGCAGGGCCGCCAATACTGCGGGCGCAGCGAACAGTGCCGCGATCACTGCAAGCGTTCGAGTGTCGGCACCCTCGGCAATCGCCCGATAGCCGATCATCAACCGCACCCCGACCCACCCGGCCTGCGCAGTCGTCGCCTGAACGGTCAGAGCAATGGAGTCACGAGAAGGCATCAGCGCAAGGGAATTTCGTCGGTTCCTCCGACCAACCTCGACACGTCGTTGATGTCGTCGCGCACCGCCCCGTACCGATCGGGATCGAGGTGGAAGATGGCCAACTGCAGCGCGTACGCAATGGCAATGGGAATGATGAGGGTGTTGTATTCCGAATCGTCACCACGTTGGGCGACGAGCAGATGCGTCGGCGCGGGGCGAAAGTGATATCCCGGCGCGTCGCTGATGAGGATCGACGTGCCGCCGCGTCGTTCCGCTTCCCGGACCAGCGCAGGCAGCTGCGACGGTGCCTCGCGCAGGGCAAACGCGATCAGGACGGAGTCCTCGGTGAAGCTGACGAACCGCTCGGCAAGGTCCTTCCCTCCGAGCCCGAGCTCGACGACCACCAGGCCGAGCCTGCGGAGCCGTCGTGCCAGCATATCCAACGCGGGCCGCTCGTCGGCCTTGGAGAACAGGTAGACCACCCGCGAACGGTGAATCGCCGTAGCCACCTCCACCAACTGCTCCTGTGGGATGAAGCTCGACAACCGTTCGAGAGCACGCGCTTCGTCGCGAGCGAACACGGCAAGCTCATGCCCGGTGTCGCTCCTCATCAGTGCCGATGCCGCAACCGGTTCTGGGCTGTCACGCTCCAGGTCGGCACGAAGGTCGGGGAAGCCGCTGTAGCCGAGCTTCTGCGCAAGACGCACTACCGTCGACTCATGCGTCTGTGCACGGGCCGCGACCGGGGCCGCCCGCAGACTCGACGGTTCGGGCTCTCCGAGAAGTACTGCGATGACACGTTTTTCGGACGCGCTGAGCGATTTCCCGCTACTGGCAACCACTGTTCGGAAGCTCATACCCTCCACTTTCCACTGTGTCTGTTGACACACTCAACCACAATCCTGTAAACCTGTGCAAGATTGCAAGTGACGTGAAGCACAGCAATCCGGCCGACCCCTCCAGGCCACATCGAACTTATCGTCAGAAAGGCAGCCGGCCGTGAAGATACTGCTCGGCACACAACACACGATCGAATGGATCGTGCTCGGCGCGACGCTGGTCGTCGGCTTGGCGACCGTCACCATGGCAACCGGCTACGGCATCGCCGCCGACCCCGGCGTCGGCGCGGGCTTCCTGCCCCTGGTGGGCGGCCTCGGCATGATCCTCGGCGGCGCTATGTGGGCGATACAGCTCGTCCGAGCACCGCGGGTGACGACCCCCGAACCTGAACTGGAGCTAGAACCCGCCACCTCGGCGGCCGTCGCGTTCCTCTCCAGCGACAACGAGGAGGACGCCGACGAGACCGAACTTCCCGACCGCGCAGGCTGGACCAGAATCGGAGTGGTCGTCGCCGCGATCGCCGGCGCAGCGCTGGTCCTGCCCACCCTCGGGTACACCCTGTCCATGGCGCTGATGCTCGCCGTCGTGCTGACCTTCGTCGGCAAACGGACTCCAGTGGTCGCCATCGGCGTCGCCGTGGCCACCACACTCGCCACCCGACTGGTGTTCGACGTCTGGCTCGGCACGGCCCTGCCTGCATCGTCCATTCCCTTCCTCGCCGATTGGGGGTTGTGAGCCATGGGATTTCCCGATCTGGTGGCAGGCTTCGTCAACGTCCTCACTCCGACGCATCTGCTGTTCGCACTCCTCGGCTGCGTACTGGGCATGCTCGTCGGCGTCCTCCCTGGGTTCGGCCCCGCCGCCGCGGTGTCACTGCTGATCCCGATCACCTTCGGCCTCGACGCCACCACGGCGCTGATCATGCTCGCCGCCATCCTCTACGGCGCAGCATTCGGCGGCACCGTCACCGCGGTCCTACTGCGCATTCCCGGTGAGGCGTCGTCCATTGCAACGACACTCGACGGCTACGAGATGGCCAAGAGCGGACGCGGCGGTCCCGCCCTCGTCGTTGCCGCACTCGCGTCGTTCGTCGGCGGACTGGTCGGCGTCGTCGGATTCGTCGTCGTCGCCCCGTTCAGCCGATTCGCACTCGAATTCGGTGCTCCCGAACTGTTTCTCGTCGCACTACTCGGCATGGCCCTGATCACCAGCTTCTCGGGCAACAACCCCGCGAAAGCACTGATCAGCGTCGGGCTCGGCCTGGCCATCGCGTCGGTGGGTATCGACTCCGGCCAAGGCATCCAGCGATTCACGTTCGGCATGCCGGAACTGTTCGACGGCGTCGCACTCGTGGCCGTCGTGATGGGCTGCTTCGGCCTCACCGAAATCCTCATCCAAGCCCGCTCGGCAGGCGGTGCCGGACGACGACCACTCGCCGTCGGTAAGCTGCTGCCCACCAAGACCGACATCACCAGGTCTGCAGGCCCCACGATGCGCGGCTCCGTCATCGGCTTCTTCATGGGCCTGCTCCCCGGATCTCCGGGTGCTGCAACCTCATTGGCGTCCTATGCGATGGAGAAGAAGCTCACCAAGCGTCCCGGGCAATTCGGTAAGGGTGCCGTCGAGGGTGTCGCCGGACCGGAATCGGCCAACAACGCACTCGCGCTGTCGTCGATGATTCCACTGTTCACCCTCGGCATCCCCACCTCCGCGACCGTAGCCATCATGGCCAGCGCCTTCACCATCAACGGTCTGATCCCCGGCCCACTGTTGTTCCGCGACAACCCTGAAGTGGCCTGGACCATCATCGCCAGCTTCCTCGTCGGCAACATCATCCTGCTGATTCTCAACGTGCCACTGGTTCGCCTGTGGATTGCCGTACTGAAGATCCCGTTCCACTACCTGATGGCGATGATCCTGGCCTTCATGTTCCTGGGCGTCTACAGCATCAACGGCAGCGTCTTCGACATCTTCATCATGCTCGGCGCAGGCGTCATCGGATACCTGTTCCACCTCACCAAGATTCCACTGACTCCACTGGTGCTGGCCCTGATCCTCGGGCCTCTGCTCGAGGAGAACTTTCAGCGTTCACTCGCGCTCTCTCGCGGGGACTACGGCGTCTTCGTCGACGGTCCCATCAACAAGGTTCTCCTGCTCGTCTTCATCGCAGCCGTTCTGTTCGGAATGCTGCGCCCCGTCCTCGCTCGCATCCTCTCCCGCCGAGCCACCCGAACCCAGCCCATCAAGGAGCCCGTCTCATGAGAACACTGCCCACCCTGGTCGCGGCCATCTCCGCTGCCGCCCTGATTGCCGGATGCGGCTCGAGCACAACCGATTCCGGAGCACCGTTCCCACGGAACGGTGCCACCGTCGAATGGGTCGTCCCGTCCGCCGCAGGCGCAGGCAACGACATCCTGGCCCGAATCATGGCCCCCGCCATGGAGACCGAACTGGGTGTACCGGTCAAGGTCGTCAACAAGGAGGGCGGCAGCCAGGTCGTCGGACTGAACTACCTGGCCAACGCCAAGCCGGACGGTGAGACCATCGGCTTCACCAACATCCCGTCGATCCTCGGGCGATACCTCGACCCGAGCAAGAAAGCCGGGTTCGATCGCGAAAGTTTTTCGCCCATCGGTTCGTTCGCTTCCAACGACATCGTGATCGGGGTCAACAAGTCCAGCCCGTACAAAAACATTGCCGAGCTCTTCGACGCCGTCAAGGCCAACCCGGGGTCCATCACCGTGGGCACCGATTCCAGGGCCGGCGACGACCACGTCAACCTCCGCACCCTCGAAGACACCCTCGGCCTGGACTTCAATATCGTCCACTACAACAGTGGTGCCGACAAGATCTCGGCCCTGGTCTCGGGTGAGACCGACTTCGCCCTCGGCGGAGTCTCGAGCTTTTACGGCCAATTCGCATCGGGCGAGGTGAACATCCTCTCGGTACTCACCGAGGAGCAGAACAAGCTCATCCCCGAGGTACCGACGCTTGCGAGCGAGGGATACGACGCCCCGTTCATGACCAACAACTTCGCCATCAGCGCTCCCGCGGGCACCCCGGACGCGACGATGACCACGCTGCAGAATGCCCTCGAGACTGCACTGGCCGATCCGGCGGTCGCCGAGAAGCTGACCGGCGCAGCGACGCAGCCCGATTGGGTGTCCGGTGCCGACGTCGCGACCTTGTGGGAACAGCGTGAAACCGAGATCGAACCGATCATCGCCGAACTGCTCGCCGACCAGCAATAAGTCACCGAAAGGCATTGATCTCATGAGTACCGAAACCTATTCCGCCACTGCCGTATCCGACGATATGATCGAACGCTTCTCTCGAGTGCCCGCAGCCAACGTAGGCGATGCCCAGGAGCGCTTCGGCATCATCGCCGGACTGCGGCCCATCTGGGCCGGAGCAGCAGTCACCGGCCGGGCGTACACCGTCTGGACCCGATCGGGCGACAACCTCTACATCCACAAGGCTCTCGACGACGCCCGCCCCGGCGACGTCATCGTGGTCAACGGCTCGGGCGACGACACCCGCGCCCTGATCGGCGATCTCATCGGGATCCGCGCCAAATCACTGGGCATTGCGGGATTCGTCATCGACGGTGCCGTCCGCGACGCCGACGCGTTGGCCGAACTGGGACTACCCGCCTTCGCCCGAAGTGTCACACCGGCAGGACCGTACAAGAACGGACCGGGACGCCTGAACGAGCCTGTCGCACTGGGAGGTGTCGTCGTCTGCCCAGGTGACGTCATCGTCGCCGACGCAGACGGGGTGGTCGTCGTCAAGAGCTCCGATGTGGACGACGTCATCGTCGCGGCCGAGGAAGTGGTGGCGCGCGAGGCCTCGAAGCGAGCGAGCTTCTCGTCGTAGATGCGCTAGTCGGGTCCTCCACGGTGCGAGCAATGTCTGCTCCACTCCTGAGCCCCGGTGGCGGGATTCCCGCAGCCGGGGCCCCGACTAAAGCAGACCTCCCGTCAGCGAAGCGAGATCATTTCTTCTTCGGGTCGTGGCCCCAGTTCATCAGCGAGTAGCGCCATTTAGTGTCGGTGATGTCCCCGTCGGGCCGCTGCGCAAGGTGTCGTTTGCAGTAGCCGACGACCTTTCGCATGTGCTCGTAGTCGTCGTCGGACAGGTCCGCCTTCTTCGTCTTCAGGATTTCGACGATGCGGCGGCCGCTCTCGTGGCCCGTCGACTCGCCGCCCTCCTTCTTTTGACCGACGTCCTTCGAGTCGTCGGTGCCGAGAAACTCGTCGAGTTCCTTCGCCGTCATGTTGACGAGGTCATCGAACTCCGTCTTGATGTCACTGTCGTCATCGGCCATCAGTCCGTCTCCTTCGATTCACCCTCGGTGGTGGTGCCGCGTGTCTCCCGTTCGACCGCATCGGCCTTTCTGAACTTGTCTTGTTCCTGCCATACCCACAGTTGGGCGGTACTCAACCTGCTGGTCAGATCCGATCACAGCGCAGCAGGGCGGCCCACTCGGAAGCCCTGCAGCAGGTCTGCCCCGATCGACGCGGCCGCTTCGAGGTCGTCGTCGGTCTCGATGCCCTCGAACACGCACCTCGCCTCCGTTTTTCGCGCGAACTCGAGCACCAGTTCAGCCAAGGCAGACTTGACTCGATTGCCTTTCATGCCGTGAACGACGAACGCGTCGAGTTTGATGATCTGCGGCTCGAGCACGACGAGCTGCCGCATACCTGCGTATCCGGATCCCACATCGTCCACTGCGACAGCGACGCCGCCGCGTCGAAGTTCGGCCAACACTGCGATCACCGCATCCTCGTCGTCCTGGGCGGCATGTTCGGTGAGCTCGATTACCAGTGACCGTCGTCGGCCGAAGTCGAGCAGCACATCCACGAGGGCAGCATCGACCAGTAGCGTTGCAGCACTCAGGTTCACGGCAACGAAGCAACCATCCGGCAGACGCGCTGATTCTCCCAATGCCTTGACGGCCGCAGATCTGTCCAGAGCAGGACCGAGGCCGCACTGCGCTGCATCGGCGAACCACGCCTCGGTGTCACCGCCGCCCGCCGGGAAACGCGACAGGGCCTCGTATCCCTCGATCACCCCATCACGTGCACGGACGATCGGCTGAAAGACGATGTCCGGGCCACCGCCTGCAATCGCAGCCTCCACCCGACGCCGTGACCGCAACAGGGTCGAGCGTAGCGGTGTCGACGCTGCCCTAGTCGACGGCACGATTCCACACCCGCACCACCGGGTGAAGCTGAACCGGAGCTGCAACCGGGCGCATCGCGGCAACGACTGCATCAGGATCCCGATCGCCGAAGCTGCTGATCAGCACCCGAACTCGTCGTGTGTCGCGAGGCCAAAAGGCGCCGAAAGATTCGGCTATCGCGACATAGTCAGCGGCGCGTTGCTCGGCGCTCAGGCGTGCGGGACAGCGGTGGCGGAGTACGAATTCTCGCACCAGCCGCCAGCGCCTGCGGCCGCCGATCAGTCGATGGAGCATGGTGCCATGGGGACGTCGGCGAACCGATCCATCAGGAACGCTGCAGCGGCGCCGCCGTACCCGTCGATCAGCTGTGGCCCGAAGTGGTTGGGCAACACAGCACCCTGCAGGATCGGCGGCAACGGGTTGGTTCGGAACTCGACCGTGGCACCTCGCCCACACCAATCCTGAGCCAACTGCCGGGCCTGACCGTACGGCACGGTGTCGTCGTTGAGTCCGCTGGTGATCATCACCGGTGCGTTCGGAGTACTGCGACCGATCCGCTGAGCCTCGAGGATGCGACCCGCCTGCGGAATGGTGCCCAAGTTCTCGAGCATCGACTTGCCGTCCGCGGTCAACGATTCGGTTCGCAGGAACGGGTACTTCAGAATGGTGTCGCCGATGCACTGCGTCGACAGATCGTTCAGCACTGCCTTGCCGTGATCGGTGAGTCGCTCTTCGACGAGCGGCAGCAAGCTCGGATCCCGCTCTACGAACCCGTTGAGGGCATAGCCGATCACCCCTCCGATCAGCGTCCCGTCGACGGTCTTCAACACCTCGAGCAAGTCCGCTGTGGGAGCTCCGGCCCACGTACCCTTCACATTCAGACCTGGTGCGTACTCCGAGGCGAGTTCGGCCGCCGCGGCTGCCGCCCCACCGCCCTGGGAGTACCCCCAGATACCAACGGGTGCATCGGTATCACCGAGAAGCTCGTTCGCGGCACGAGCACCGTCGAGCACCGCATGAGCCTGCTCGACACGATTGACATAGGTGTGCACACCGGGCGTTCCCAACCCGATGTAGTCGGTCACGAACACGTTGGCACCCATCGATCCCCACAGAGTGGAAGACAACAACTCCTGATTGAACGAGATGGACAATGGTTGTGTCACAGCGTTGACAGTCGTCGGAAACGCACGAGAAGGAGCGCACTGATCGGCTTGACCCACCGTGCCGGGCGCGACGACGATGGTCGGCCGCGGGCCTGCACCACGCCAGGGCACCTCGGTCTCGATGAACGTGCCCGACACGCCCACCGGCGTATCGTCCTGCGTCCGTGACGTGTACAGCACCCGCTGCGCCTGAACGGGGTAGGCACCGTCCGCACCGGGCAGAGCCGCGAACAGTGACATCGGCTGCGTCCGCAACACGGCCCCCGGGTCGTCGACGACCTGAGCCGGAGGGACGTAGAATTCGTCGACGGGGTCGGCATTCGCTGCCGAGCCTCCAAGCACGGTCAGGGAAGACGCGAGCACGGCGGTGACTGCGACGCCGATCATGTTGCGGTACAGATGCATCGGTCTCTTTCTGGTGGGGGTCAGATAACGGTGCCGATGTCGTCGGCAACGATGTTGTCCAGCGCACGTTCGGCCAGTGCGGCGATGGTCATGGATGGGTTGCACGCTGCGGTGGTGCCGGGCATGAGTGCCCCGTCGAGGACATACAGTCCTCGCTGGCCGTGGACACGACCGTCAAGATCACATACTGCGCCCATGTTGGCCCCACCCAACGGATGCCAGGTGGACGGGAACAGTGCATTGGTATCGGTGAGAACACTGCCCGATCCGGCGATACGACGCACCGTCGGATCGATCGAACCGTCCTGAATCAGGCTGTCGCCGTTGGCCGGCCAATGTAGTCGCACCTGGTCCATGGAGGAGTCGTAGCCGAAATGGCCGCGGCCGCTGCTGACTCCGTACCCGACGAGCATCGTGCTGTGGGCATCGAACGACAACGGCGGTATCGAGGCCTGGATGACGGTGTGCGCAGTGTTCGGGTCGTCCCAGTTGAGGCTGCCGAACACCACCGGTCCGCCTTGGGGTGCACCGAATTGCTGCTCGATGCTCGACCACACGTAGATGCGATCGGCATTGGTGCCCCAGCCCTGCCCCAACTCGTTCGGGAGATCGGGAATGCCTCCGGTCGCTCCGGCGCGGACGAGCAGTTTGGTGGTGTTCAGGCTTCCGGCTGCCATGATCAGCGTGCCGGCGGTGAGAACCTTGTTCTCCAGAACCGTTCCGTCGGAATCGATTCGATCGACATAGACCGTCCAACGGCCGTCGGCACGCCGCTCGACACTCGTGACATCGTGCTGCGTCGCGACCGTGGCCAGCCCCGTCGCCTCGGCGGCGGCGATGTAGGTGACGTCCACGGAGTGCTTGCCGCCGTTGTTGACTCCGAATGCACCGGACCCATCGGTGTACGACGGTGCCATCACCCCGCGCGTCTCGTCGAGGGCGAAGTTCCAGTCGATCGGCATCGGGATCTTGGACACCGGCAGACCCGCTCGACGAGCATTGGCCGCAAACACCCGTGCTGCTTGATAATTGGGCGTACCGATCAACTCGTCGGGGGCCTGCTGGAGCTGCAACATCCGTGCCACGCGTGGGTAGTGCACCCGATTCAGAGTCGGCCAATCCAGTCCGGCCGGAAAGTGTTCCTCGAACACCGGCTGCGATGGCTGCAGTGTCATTCCCTGGTAGATCAGGGATCCGCCTCCGACACCGGCCGCGCACAGCGCAGTCATGTTGTCTCCGGGCACCGCCTCGAGGAGGCCGACGTACGGATCGAACGGAACTGGCCTGCCGAACAGGTTGGGACTCGAACCGTGCCACAGCATCCGCTTGTCCGGTGACGTGGCATCGGGAAACGTGTCTGCGTTCGGGCCTGTGTTCCAACGTCTTCCGCGCTCGAGCACCAGAACCGGCACCCCGGCTTCGGCCAGGCGCAACGCGGCGACGCCACCGCCGAACCCCGATCCGATGATCACCACACGATGATCCTCGCGGGTCAGCGGGATCTGGACGCGTCGCCCGCCCGCTGCTCGCGCCACCCCCGCGCCCGACAGTGCGGCCAATCCCGCAATTCCAGTCGCGCCGAGAAACGAACGGCGATTCAAATTCGACACGTACCCCCCAATGGTGTGCAGCAGCGCGCACCGAGACCTGTGTCACGTGCACGTGCGAAGCAAAACTAGACAGATGCGGCTTATGGTGTCAAGTTTTTGGGGGTTCGTCAGAACAGGAGCGGAATCAGCCAGCGCCGCAGGTATGACCGCAAACCGTCGTCGTCGTGGATCTGCGCGTCGTCGAACAAGATTACGGACAGCCCGTTACGCACAAGCACGGAATCGATACCGTCGAACCGCGTCGCATCGAATCCGGGATTGCGTTCGATGTAACCGTCGAGGAACTGACGCACCACCGGTTCGGCTCGATCCATCATGTCCGGATCGAACAACGGGTTGGCGTTGCCTGAACGCATCAGAGAATTGAGCACCGGTTCTCGTCGAATGAGGTTGCGTGCAGCCACGATCGTCTCGACGACGAACTCCGCCGGCGTTTCGGCCTGATCCGCCTTGGCCCTGATGCCGCCGATCACGTCGACGACAAGACCCACCATGGCCTCGGAGATCATGTCCTCACGGGTGGTGAAGATCGAATACACCGTCTGGCGCGTCACGCCCGCAGCCCGCGCCGCCGCGGCGATGGTGACGTCCTCGAAACCACCCTCGGCAATGAGCCCGAGCGTGGCGTCGAGAATTTTCTGCTTCGAGCGCATGGTCCGAGTATGACTGCATCGCCGGCTCGGCGAGTCATCCGATGAGAGGCCGCCGATTCTTCGTCAATTTTTCGAGCTCGGCCTGCATCGCCCCGTGCACCCGCCCCGCGAACTCCTCCGCCGTCTCGTCGGCGTCGGCGTGCATGGGCGCGAGCACCGAGGTCTCGAGTTTGGTGGGAAGCGGCAGGTACGGAAGAAGCCCAACCAGACCGAGATTGACGCCCCACGGAATGGACACCGACAACGGAAACGTTTTGAGCCGCAGCACCTTGTCCAACCTCAGCGCCTTCGCCAACCGCTTACCACTGCTGAGTACCAGCAGGGACTCCCCCGCTCCTGCTGTGACGACGGGGACGACCGGCACCCCCGCCTCGATTGCCAAACGGGCGAACCCGGTCCGACCCGAGAACACTATGTCGTTGCGATGCCGCCACGATTTCAAAGCATCGACGTCACCGCCCGGGAAGACCAGGACACTGCTGCCCTCCGCAAAAGCGTCCAGGGCCGTTTGTCGCCCGGCGGGCCTGGCACCGAACGGTTCGATCAGCTTCTCGGCATGCAGAGTCCACGCGATCTGGTGGGTCAGCGTGATCAACTCGCGGTCGATACCGAGCTCGTCGTATGCGGCCGCGAATGCGAACACATTGAGATCGATGACTCCGCCGAACCCATGGTTGGCGACGAACAGCACCGGGGTATCCGGAACCGGTTGCGCTACGGTCACTTCCAATCGGTTGTAGAGGCGAACAGCACTGATGCTCGCCGCGCGAACGACTCGAGCGATGTTGTCCACCGCCGACTACCGGTCCAGTTGCAGGTCTGCCAGCGCGCCGGCGATCACGAAGCCTCCGGCAATTGCACAGCCGGCTGTTCTCGTTCGTTGCGGCAGGTGAGCGGTGAGCGCGAACGCCGCGGTGTCCCAGACGTCGACGGCCACACCTGCTCGCAGCAGAGTGCGCACGGCCTTCGGCGCGAACCGAGTTGCCGCATACAGGCCGCCGCCGATGTAGATTTCCCGAATTCCGAAGGTGCGAGCCGCAGCTCGCGTCGTTGCTACCGCAGCATCGGGCCCGGCGAGGAGTTCGTTGGCGCGAGTGGGCGCCACCATGTGGGCGATGCCGATCGCGGCCCGAGCAAGCCCGACCGCCTCGGGAAGTCGACGAACCAGACCGGACGCAGAGCCGAAAGCCATGAAATTCCTTACGTAGTGGGAACAGCGGAGTCGCGAGCAAGCCGTCGGAGCAGGCCGACGGCCTTCTTCATGCCGTAGGCAACGATGGTCGTGCGGCCGTCCTCGTGGTTCCACTGCAGCAGCGCCGATCCGTCGTCGACGAAACCCTCGAGCACAGTCGGATTACCCAGGAGCGGAAGAGGGCCGACGACCTTGATGGACAGTCCCAGAATTTCGGTCCAGAAGTAGTCGTCGGCGGGCGCACAGGTGGGTTCGAGACCGAGCGCGGAGGCCGCTGCGACCTTGCCCTGCGCGACGGCATTCGACCAGAACGGCGCTCGACCGGAACCGGCACTGGAATACGCGACGTCGCCTGCGGCGAACACGTCGGGAACTGCTGTGGCGCAGTGCTCGTCGATGGCAACACCTCGATCGTCGGCAATTCCGGTGCCGTTCAACCACTCCGTCTCGGGCACATCACCGGCGCAGGTGACCACCACATCGGCGTCGAGGGTGCGGCCCGCGAACTCGATCCCGGTAACGGGGTTGCCCGTCAACGTAACCGGGCTGTCCGCGCGGAGAAACTCGACCGACGCGGCCTCGGCACGCGCGGTAATCGCGTCGGACAGGTAGGTACCCAGTAGCCGTGTCAACGGAGGGTCGACGTCCACGACGGTAACCGCGATTCCGCGAGAAACGCACGCACTGGCGACCTCCATGCCGAGGAATCCGGCACCGACGACGATCGCCGTCTGCGCCGCATCGAGTTTCGGACGTAGTGCCCGAACATCGTCGAAGGTCCGCAGTACCGTCTCGCCCGTTTGCCCGGGAACCGCGATGCGACGTGCAGCCGCTCCGGTGGCGACGATCAACCGATCGTACGGAACCTCGGTACCGGCGGCGGTCGTGACTGTGTGGGCCTCGACATTCACCGATACGGCCCGACTACCGATCGCCTCGATCCCGAGGTCCGACAGATCCCACGTTTCCGCCTCGGCTACTTCGCCTTTGAGCACGTGCTTGGACAACGGCGGCCGCGCGTAGCAACCGTCGGCATCGGCCCCGATCATCGTCAGTGGACCCTCGTGTCCGCGGGCCCTCAGTTCGCGGACGGCAGTGCACGCGGCTATGGAGTCTCCGACGACGACGATCCTGCTCTCGAGAGAGCTCACGCCTGTTCTCGCAGTGCCGCCACCGGACACACGCCGACCGCAGACCGGGCCGAGGCCGCGAGGTCGTCGGGAATGTCGTTGCCATCGAAGGCGTAGTGCAGTTCGCCCTCGTCATCGAGGCTGAACACCTCGGGTGCCTGTTCGGCACAGATGCCGTGGCCCTCGCAGCGATCCCAATCGACGTCGATCCTCATGGCTGTGTCCCTTCTGCTGCCACCAATTTGAGCGGCAACCGTTCGTATCGATGAATGACGTTGTTGACAGCGCGTACGGGTGTTCCTGCGGGAACGAACTTCTCGACACGCTGCGCCAGCACCCGAAGCATGGTCTGGGCTTCCAGACGGGCGAGCCCCTGACCGGCGCACCCGTGCACGCCGGAACCGAAGCCGAGTTGACGCGCCGCGTCACGCGTGATGTCGAAGGCATCGGGGTTGTCCCATTCACGCTCGTCGCGGTTCGCCGACGCGTAGACCACCAGTACGCGAGCACCTTTCGGGATTCGTGATCCGTCGATCTCGACGTCACGGACCGCACGACGCGAGAACGCTCTGATCGGCGACTCGTATCGCACGACCTCGTTGATCGCATTGGGGATCAGGTCCGGGTCCTGCCTGATCGCCTGCCACTGCTTGGGGTGCCGCGCGAACAGGTCGAGGGCACCGGAAATCGCTCCGATGGTGGTATCGAGCGAGGGACCGAGGTAGTCGATCATCAGCGCAGGACAGGTCGACTTCTGAATCTTGTTGTCGTCGGCGGCCTTCAGAACGTCGTCGCCCATGCTTCCCGGAATCACCGATCGGTCTCGCACCACGCGCCGCGAGAAGGCAAGCATCTCTGCGGCACCCTTGACAGCGGTGATCGAGTGACGATTCACGGGGCCGAGGGAGTCGAAGGTCGCCCCCGCCCACCGGAGTAGATCCTCGCGGCCGTCCTCCGGCCACCCGACGAGATCGGGCACGATCGACATCGGCAGCGCTGTCGCGAGATCGTCCACGCCGTCGACGAACTGTTTGCTCAGTGCCGCGTCGACGATGCTGTTCGCTTTTTCCTCCACAGCCGCTTTCATCTTGCGCACGGCCTTCGGACTGAGCCGATGCGCCAGCACCGATCGCTTGGTCGCATGCTCGTCGCCGTCACTGTTCAGTGTCGTTCCGCGGCCGAGCCGATTGGCGACGGGATTGAGCGCCACACCGTCACCCGAGATGAAGGTCACGTCGTCGAGCAGCACCGCCTTGCAATCCGCGTAGCGCGAGACGGCGAACACCTGCTGGCGGGGCAGCCACACCACCGGGCCCAGCGCGCGCAGCCGGGCATAGTGCGGGTACGGATCGAGAATCGCGTCGGTGGAGTACAGGTCGGTGCGGTACTGCGGAATCGTCGCGTTCGTTGTCATGGGATCCTTCGGTGCTGCCGGAAGTCGAGGCCCCTGCCTTCACAGGGTGTTGACGATATCGTCACTCATGGCACGGTCGTAAGTCAAGGCTTTTTGACGAATTCGTCATACTTGATTCGCGATAGGCTGCGCTCACTGACCCACAGAGCAGGAGCAGATCGTGACCGAAGGCAACCGCGTCGAGCGCCGCAAGGCACGCACCAGAGCCGCGCTGATCCAGGCCGCCCAAGGGTTACTCGCCAACGGGAACACCAACGCACCCGTGCTCGAAATTACGCAGGCCGCCGACGTCAGCAACGGCTCGTTCTACAACTACTTCGAGAGCAAAGAAGAACTGTGGCAGGCCGCCATCGACGCCGCTCTCGAGTCCGTCGGCGACTACCTCGATTCGCTCACCGTCGGTTTCGAGGACCCGGTCGAGAAATTCACCCAATCGTTCAGACTGTCCGGGCGCCTGTTCCGCCTCGAACCGCAACTGAGCCGCGTCCTGCTCAACTCCGAGGCCGCCGCATTCGCCGCGGCCGGTGGCCTGGCACCACGGTCGCGTCGCGATATCGAATCGGCCGCAGCGCAAGGGAGATTCGACGTCGACGACCCGGATCTCGCCCTCGCGATCGTCGCCGGTTCGCTGC
This sequence comes from Rhodococcus sp. NKCM2511, assembly GCF_014905595.1. Taxonomy (NCBI): domain Bacteria; kingdom Bacillati; phylum Actinomycetota; class Actinomycetes; order Mycobacteriales; family Nocardiaceae; genus Rhodococcus; species Rhodococcus sp. NKCM2511. The sequence goes on from NZ_BNHJ02000001.1 coordinate 2,345,200, forward strand.
TCTCCATGGGCCGTCTGCTCCTCGCACAGCCCGACCGCGACGAAGCGGCGACGGTCGACGGCACCACCGAGCGAGTGCTCCGCGCACTCGGAATTTCGACCGACGAGGCACGCACACTGTGCAGCAGTCCACTACCGGCGTCCTACAGCGGCGACGTCCACGCGGCCGTCGTCCCCACTGCGTCGCACTGAGCCCCCCTGGGTTTGCCGTCAACCCCTCTGATGTCGGGGTGGGCCGTGCACGGCTACCGGGGCCGGAACGGCCCGAGCTACCGGCTCGATCTTCCGACTCCCCCCGCCGGTGTCGATGTCGAGAAAATGCTGGAGTTCGTCGTAAATCGGAGTGTCCGTCATGGGCCTTGACCTTCTCGACCTTCGGAGATGCAGATCGTTCGGCTTCGCTGAACCATTGATGGTGCTCGGTGGACCGTGTGACCCCGACACTACGGCCCTTCGGCATCCTGCCATCGGCCGACGGAATCGACCATCCGAGCCGCCAACACGGCAACTCGCGTGTTCTCTCGCTGCGATTGCTGCACCAACGCGGCGAACGCGGCTTCGGGAGTGATCGACTGCGTTGCCATCAGGATGCCCTTGGCCTGCTCGATGGTCGCCCTGGTCGCCATCGCCGCACGAAGACCGACGACTTCCTGCTTCGCCTCCACCGTGTGCCGGGAATTCCATACTGCCGCTTCGACCGACGTGACGAACATCTTCACCACCACTTCGTCGATATCGTTGAAGCCACCGGCATCGAAGCCGTAGATGTTGAGCGAGCCTGCATGCTCGGAGTCGACTGCCAGCGGTGCCGACAGGTAACTCTGCACTCCGATGTCTGCTGCTGCGGCTGCGAATGCGGGCCAGCGAGTGGTGATCTCGTCGACTCGGACGCACACCAACCGATCGTGGCGCGCCGCTTCGAGGCACGGACCCTCGTCCGCGCGGTACTGATCGGCATCGATATCGACCACGCGCGCGTCCGAGAATGCAGCGGTGGCGGGATTCTCCGAATCATGATGCAGCAGGGTCACTCCCGCCATATCTGCCCCGGGAATTGCCACGACGGCCTGCTCGCACAGGCCCTGCAGCACAGTCTCGAATCGGCTGTGCTCGAGCAATATTCCGCGGAACACGTCGAGCGCCTCGAAGGTGTCTTCCGCGAAATACGTCGTCGCACCCGGCATGTGTGATTGCCTCGGGAGTGCCGCCGCGATCTGCTCGTCGAACGCGGCTGCGGCCGCTCTCTCGGCAGCCGAATCATCCGGCGTTTCCTCGGATGTCCGATCGGTCACGTGGTCCCGCCCCCATACGATGCGGCCATCACACCCTTCGCCGTGAACGAGCAACCTACGGCGTTGGCCCTCGCCGAATGTTACAACCGTACGCCCGCTGTCAATCGGAACTGGATGATCCGGACACCGTATTGATCTATTGACCTTCGATAGATTCCTGTCGATACTCGCTATATGCTGAGTGGATATCGAGTGGTAGTCCTGTTGCTTCGCCTGTTTCTCGCCGCGTTGTTCGCGGTGCTGGTGCTGATGCAAGTCATGTCGTTGCCCGGGCAGTTCGCCCACATGGCCCAGGAACTCCCGAATCCGCGTACCTGCGATGGCCGCTGACCATCGTGTCGATCTTCTGGGTGCTGTGCATTCAGGTGGTCGTGATCGCGACATGGAAGTTGCTGACGATGGTGAACCGCAACGCCATCTTCACCCGCGCTTCGTTGGTGTGGGTAGACACGATCACGTGGTCGATCGTCGCGGCCTGGGTGGTGCTGGTCGGCGTCTTTCTCTACGTCGGATTCGGAGCCGACGACCCAGGCCTGCCGCTACTGCTCTTCCTGCTCGTCGTCGTCGCCGTCGCCGCACTGTTGATGGTCGTCATGAGGACCCTGCTCAGTCAGGCCACGGAACTGCGCAGCGACATGGACGCGGTCATCTGATGGCCATCGTGGTGCGCATCGATGTTCAGTTGGCCAGGCGGAAGATGAGCGTCGGCGAGTTTGCCGAACGCGTCGGCCTGACGCCTGCCAACATCGCAGTCCTCAAGAACGGACGGGCCAAAGCAGTACGACTGAGCACCCTCGACGCCATGTGCCGGGTGCTGCACTGCCAACCCGGAGACCTCCTGGAATGGGTGGACGAATGAGCACCCGCGGCACTACTGCCCGGTGACATCCAGAGCGGCACCGACGATCGAATCGGTGTCGATGTGATGATGCTTGTACACCTCGTCCAGAGAGCCCACCTGACCGAAGTTGCTGACGCCCAACGACGTCGACGCCACGCGGTTCACCGTGGCCAGGAACGCCAGCGTGTGCGGATGGCCGTCGAGGACGGTCACCATCGGTGTCGCCCGATCGGCCGGCAACAGCTGATCGAGAATCCACGACTCCGCGTCGCCGTGTCCCTGTCGAGCCTGGACGGCTCGATAGAGCTGGCCCGGACTTGTGATGCACAGGACGTCCGCGACAATGCCGATGCGCTCCAAACGTGCTGCGGCGTCGAGAGCTTCGGGCATGAGCGCACCCATCGCACCGATCGTGACGGTGGCTCCGTCTCGTCGGACGAGCGGGTAGCCGCCGGCCACCACCTGCTTGCGCCTGCGTTCGCGGGCCGCCGGATCGCTGGGCACGTCGGCCAACGTCTGATCGACCGGACGGGTCGACAGGCGCAGGTACGCCGAGGTGCCGTCGGGACGACCCAACTTGGCGATGCTGGCGAGCAGCGTCCACTCCACGTCGATGGCGAACGCCGGCTCGTACGAGATGCACCCGGGCTGCTCCAGACCGATCGACGGAGTCTTGATCGACTGGTGCGCACCACCTTCCGCGGCCAACGTGACACCCGACGGTGTACCGACCAGAATCGACTGACCACCCGCGTAGATGCCGTACGACCACGGTTCGAGGGCGCGTTCGACGAACGGGTCGTACATCACCCCGATGGGGAACAACGGCTCTCCCCACCGACTCCACGTTGCACCCAGCTCGCCCATCAATCCGACCAGATTGGTCTCTGCGATACCGAGTTCCATGTGTTGACCGGTGGGACCCTCACGCCAGTGCATGATGGTTTCGGCATCGTCGCCGAACCAATCGTGCCGCTCCGACGACGACCAGACACCGACCTTGTTGACCCAACCGCCGAGATTGGTGGTCGAGCTGACATCGGGACTGACCGTGACCACGCGCCGCGCCGCATCCGGGGCCTCACGCGTCAGGTCGATCAGGGTGCGGCCGAGCGCGGCCTGCGTCGTGGCCGTGCCCTTGGGAGTACGGCCGATGTCGGTGGGAACTGCAGGCGGTGCCGAGACGGGCACCGGCTCGCGGCGCAGCCGTTCGGCGACATCGGCGCACAACTGCCCGGCAGCTGTGGCGTCGTCGAAGCGGCCCCATGGCGAACCGACGTCGGTGCCGAGAGTGTCTGCCAGAGCCGCATATTCGTCGACAGTCAGCAGAGACGAGTGGTTCTGCGGATGCCCCTGAGTGGGGAGGCCGAATCCTTTGACCGTGTAGGCGATGATCACCGTGGGCCGGGTGTCGTCGATCTGCGCGTAGGCCTCGCGCAGCGCGTCGAGATCATGGCCGCCGAGATTGCGAATCGACTCGGTGAGAATCAGATCGTCGAGGTCTCCGATGAGCGCAGTGATCGCCGTGGAATCGGAACCGTTGCCGGGCAGTCGATCTCGCAATTCGGACGCCGAGCACCGCAGCAGCCGCTGATACTCGGGATTGGGCATGTCGAGGATGCGACGCCGCAGGGCGTCACCACCGGTACGCGCGAAGAGGTTCTCGAGCAACCGACCGAACCGCACGGTGATGACCTGCCAGCCTGCCGCGTCGAACATCTTCTCGAGGCGACGCGCGGCGATGTTCGGCACCACTCGGTCGAGGGACTGCCGGTTGAGGTCGACGATCCAGACGATCTCGCCCAACTCACCGATGCCCGGATCGATGACGGCTTCCCACACGGCACCCTCGTCGAGCTCGGCGTCTCCGACGAGCGAATACTGCCGTCCGCGAAACCCACTCGGGGTGTCTGCGGAAAATGCGGAGTCGACGAAGCGGCGCGACATAGCGCCCCAAATAGGTGCCGTCGCACCGATACCCACCGACCCCGTCGAGTAGTCGACGGTATCGGGATCCTTGGCGCGCGACGGGTAGGACTGCAGCCCACCGTACGAGCGCAGCGTCGTCAAATACTTCTCGTCCAGCTCACCGAGAAGGTAGTTGATGGCGTGTAGCACCGGCGACGCGTGCGGCTTGACCGACACTCTGTCGCCTGCCTCGAGCTGCTCGAACCACAGCGAAGTCATGATAGTGACCATCGACGCGCACGACGCCTGATGACCGCCCACCTTGAGACCCGTCGGATTGGGCCGGATTCGGTTGGCGTGGTGGATCATCGACGTCGACAGCCACAGCACCCGCTCGGAAATGTCGTGCAGGGTTTCGCGGCCCCCGGTGACCGAATCACCGTCGGTCGAATTGCCGGTGGTCGAGCTGAGGCTGGTCATGGCGAGCACTCCTGAAATAGGCGACGAAAGATTGCATCGAGTGGAAGTGGCGGGACCGGATGGGTCCCGTCACTCCATGAGGCAAGCGTTCGGATTGCGAAGCGCCGAGTCAGTCGCGTCTGTGATGCAACCGGCGTCAGTCGACCAGAACCCGGCGGGCTGCGCAATAGAAGTATTCGGTATTGAGCAATCTGCGCAATTTCCGGAATCAGCTTTTGCAGTTTCTGGTCGACCTGATCACCGAGACCCGGCACCTCGGCGAGTCGCGGAATCGATGACGGCCTCGAATGCGTCGACGATCAGCGCGACCGACTCGTCCAGATCGAGATCCGCCGACTCGAAGAAGGCGTCGGCGGTTCGATCGAGAAAGCCTGTCCACCCCGAAATAGCAACAGCGACCAGCGGCGGCAACGGATCCGGAAGTTCGGCCAGGGCCGCGACCTGACGCTCACCCTCGGCGCGAGCCTGCCGGAGGGCGCTCTCGACGCCTGCCTCACCGAACTCCTCCTCCCGCACCACGCGCAAGTAGAGCGCTCGGTGATCCCGCAGAAACTCGATGTGCCGTCGGACGAATCCTTCCAGCCGCGCTCGGACGGTCCGCTCTTCGGACTGCGGCCCCTGCGCGTCGGACAACTTGCCCAGAACGTCGGCCAGCGCAGCCTGCACCAGGCCCTGCTTGTCGGTGAAGTAGTAGAAGAGCAACCCGTGCGCCACACCCGCTCTGCGCGAGATCGCCGCCGCACTGATGTCTGCGCTGGCACCTTCGGAGATCATCTCGATCGCGGCGTCGATCAACGCCTGACGGCGATCGCGACGTGGGCGGGCGCGCCGCGACTGCTCTGCATCGTCGACGTCGTTCGAGGGCACCGTCCGAGACTAATGCAGATCGAGTCGGCATTTGCGTCGACCTCTTGCGTTATGTGCAGATCATCTGCAATATGTGCGAGAGAGCCGGGACTGCCGCGCTCCCCATCGAGGAGGTCCGATGATCACAGTGACCAGTGCCGCAGGCGGGATCGGACGGTTGCTCGTCCGGCAGCTGACCGCGCAGAAGATGCCCGTCCGCGCTGTCGTGAAGAACGACAGTCAGGCTGCGACCACCCGTCGAGACGGGGCAGCCGAGGTCGTCGTGGGCGATCTGCGGTCGTCCGACACGCTCGACAGAGCCCTGGCCGGAGCCGACGTGCTCTATCACGCGGCACCGACCCAGGTCATCGACGAGAGACCGATCATCGAGCACCTGGTCGCAACGACTCCGGCAAGTGGGTTGCAGCACATCGTGTTTCACTCCGTGATCCATCCGGACCTGCATCAGCTGACACACCACCACCAGAAGGACATCGCCGAGGGCCTGCTCCGCGACAGCGGAATCCCCACCACGGTGCTCAGGCCGTCGCACTACATGCAGAACTACTTGGAAGTGTGGGAGTTCCTGCAGGCGGGCGTCATGCCGTACCCGGTGTCGCCGGACAGCATCATGGGTGTCGTCGATCTCGCCGACGTCGCCGAGGCCGCGGCGAACGTACTGATCGACCCGTCGCCGCACACCGGCCGCACCTACGACCTGTCCACGGTCGAACTCACCCGACACCAGATGGCCGAGATCTGGTCACGCGTGCTGGGGTATGCGGTGACCGCCATCCGAATCCCGCCCTCGTCGCTGACCAACTCGCTCGACGTGCTGCCTGCAGTCCCCACCGTCATCGGTCATGCCCTGCGATCGACGAAACTGAATGCGCTCGGGCACCTCGTTCGCGGCGCGCAGGCCGCTTCGAACCCCCGCGATATGAAGAATTGGCCGGAAGACGCACGTCAGGCGTACCGCACGATGATGACCCATTACGACGGCCATGGTCTGCCCGCGGGAGACCTGACGGTTCTTCCGACCCTGCTCGGACGAGAACCCACCTCGTACGAGGAGTTCGCCCGTCGCTCGGCCGCTGAGCTCGGGCGCTCGGACCGATGAGCCGCACAGCAGGTCGATACAGTCCGGGCCGCTCGCTGGTCACCGGCGCGAGTTCCGGAATCGGTGCCGAGTTCGCGCGTGTGCTGGCTGCCCGCGGCTCCGATCTGGTGCTCGTCGCCCGACGGGAAGATCGTCTGACAGCGCTGGCGGACGAGCTCGAATCGACCTACGGTGTGCGCTGCCGAACAGTGCCCTGGGACTTGTCGGAGGAGGCCAGTGGTCGGCGGCTCCGCGCCATCGTTCCCGAGCGCATCGACCTCATCGTCAACAACGCAGGATTTGCGGTCCAGGGACCGTTCGTCGACGGCGACGCCGACGATTTCGAGCGGCTCGTCGCCGTCGACATCCGCGCGGTCGTGGACATCTGCTCGGCGTTCCTGCCGGACATGATCGCCCGCACAGCAGGCACCATCGTCAATGTGGCCAGCACGACGGCATTCCAACCTGTCCCGACTCTTGCCGTGTATGCGGCCGCCAAAGCCTTCGTGCTGAGCTTCAGCCAGTCGCTGTGGTACGAAGCAGCGCAACACGGAGTCAGAGTGTTCGCACTCAACCCCGGACCCACCCACACCGAATTCTTCGACGTCATAGGCGATTCGGCCACAGCCACCGGTACCTACCAGACACCGACCGACGTCGTCGCCACCGCCATGAAGGCACTAGACGCCAAACGTTCACGGCCACATGTTATTTCGGGTCGACGCAATGCTCTGCAGGCGGCGACGGCGGGTATCGTCCCCGCACGAGTTCTACTCCCGGCCCTCGCACGAATGCTGCACTAGACTGTCACGATCATGGCCAGGGTCTCGAGATTCACACTCGCCGATCGCCGAGAGGCGGTGGCACGGGCATTCGGGGGTTCCGAAAGCCCGACAGCCGTAGCCACGGACTTGGGCATCCACACCACCACGCTGTACCGCTGGGCCGGGTCGTCCACCACGGACGAACCCGGGCCCGCACCGACACGCCTCATCGAGGCCACCCAGGAACTGCTTCGGCACGCCGACTATGCAGACATCACGATCGAAAGTGTCGCTGCGCAATGCGGTCTGGCCCCCCGAACGGCCTTCCACCACTTCCCCAACAAACGCCAACTCTTTCAGGCCGCCGTCGACGACGCCGCCACCGTTCTGATCGAACGCATCCGTGAACGGTCTGCGGACGCCGGCTGGCCGAGCACCCCACTCGAGCAGCTGCAGACATTTCTGCGAATAGCTGCCGAGAGCATCTACGAGACACCGCGCACGCACGTGCTGTTCCGCAATCTCGGAGTCCCCAAATCCGAAGGCACAGCCGAGCGTTGGCACGACAGCTTCGTCGATGCCATCACCGAACTACTCCGCGCCGCTGCCGAAGCAGGGCAGATCGACAGTGCCACAGACCTCCCTGCCTCAGCCCGACTGCTCACGGGTGCCATGCGCGGCATCCACACAGCGGTGTTCGACGGTGCCGACGCCGACACGGCTCTGACCCTCGTCGGCCGTATTCACCTTCTGATCCCGCCTGCGCGGCGCGACGCGACCGACTACGACGTCACTGTCGGCCCTGACGCAGCGCAGCGGTGACCGACGCGAACATGGTCGTCTTGATGGCTCCGATGGTGGCTTTGTCCTTACCGGCAATTGCCGAGAGCCGCTCCAGCGCAGCATCGATCACCGAGTCCTCGGCCGCTACGCCGTCGACGAGACCTGCAGTGAGGGCCTCCGCGCTCCCGTACCGATGTCCCGTGGTCATTGCGACCATGGCCGTCTGCGGAGAGAGCTTCGCCTGAATCAGAGCGGACATGCCGGGAGTGAAAGGGATGTTGATATCCGCTTCCGGAAAGCAGTAGTAGCCGCGATCCTCGCGCATGAAGCGGTAGTCATGGGCAATGGCGAACATTGCTCCGGCACCGAAACTGTGCCCGTTGACCGCCGCGGCGGTGGGTATCGAAAACGTGAGTATTCGGGCGAACAGCGTCTGCACTCGATCGACGTACCAATCGGCGCGATCACCATGGGCCATCAGCCAGTCGAGGTCCAGTCCGTTGGAGTAGAACTTGCCCGCTCCTACCGTGATCAGCCCGCGCGCCGACCGCTCTATCTGGTCCAAGTGGGCGTCGACCGCATCGAGCCAGTCCGGTGAGAATCGATTCTCGTCCGAGCCGAGCGTCAAAATCGCTATGTCACTGCGAATTTCTAGCGTAGGAGTCATCGTGAGCTACCTTTCGAGGGTGCCGAGGCTATGAAGACTTCGGCGGTGGAGGGGGCGGAGGAAGAGTGAGGACGCCGCGCACGGCGGCAGCGAGTCGTTCGCGCACCGATGCGTCTGGCGCACGGCGACCCCGCAGGAGCAACGCGGCAGGGAGCTCGACGGTGCAATCCTTGATCACGGCTACGGCCGTGCAATCCGCTCGGTTCCACATCTCGGTCGACAACCGCACGAACAACTCGACGAGCGTCGAATCGAGCATACGAAGGTCGTCGGCAAGCGCGTCCGGAATATCGTTCGAGCCCAACAACTCTCGACGCGACACAATCATGAGAAACTGTCCGGCCGTCGGATGATCGAGTAGAAAGCGCGCCGGCGCATCCGCAGCAGCCACTATTGCGTCCACCGCGGTGCCCGTCGCCAATGCGTCGTCCACGGACCCTCGCTGCACGGTGAGCATGCGCTGCGCGCCGCGCAACCACACTCGGCCGAGGAGTCCGGCCCGCGACCCGAACGCGTGGTAGATCGCCCCGTTGGACACCGAGGTCAGCTCAGACAACGCGCGAATGGTGACCGCGGCCGGGCCCGACTCGACGGCCAACGCCTCGGCCACATCCAGTAGGTGGTCGAGATCGTGCACGCGTGGGCGGGGCATGACGTGACCGTAACAGAGCAACTGCTCTGTTACAACGACACGCTCGGCACCGCACCCATTCCAGATTTTCGACTGACCATCAGTCAATTTATTGACTGACAGTCAAACTGCACTTAATCTGGATCACACTCCGATCGCGACGAAAGGTCGATTCATGAGCGCAACGCACGATGCACCGCCGATCGAGACGCAACGGATCGCTCCCGACTACATCGCGCATTGGGTCGTCAAATCTGCGCGAACCGAGGAGATGGTGCGCTGGTACGGCACGGTGTTCGGGGCCGAGATCGCCTACCAGGACGACGAGATCACGTTCTTGACCTGGGACGACGAGTCGCATCGACTCGCGATCATCGCCGTGCCCAAGCCGGTGAAGTTCCTGTTCCCCTTCGCCAAGCTGCGCCGCAAGGCCTACGGCATCGATCACATCGCCCTGACGTTCCGATCGCTGGAACGACTGCTGGAGAACTACGTGCGGCTCAAGCGCCAGGGCATCCTTCCGGTGTGGTCCATCAACCACGGGCCGACGATCTCGCTGTACTACGAGGACCCGGACGGTATTCGGCTCGAGTTCCAGGTGGAGAACTTCGACCCCGATCACACCGCGGCCTTCTTCTTCACCGAGGAATTCGCGCGCAATCCCATCGGCGTCAACATCGACCCCGACTACCTCCTCAGCCGACTCCGCAACGGAGCGACCCACGAGGAACTGCGGCAGCGTGAGGCCGGAACCAGGCCCGGCCGGCCGGTGATCGCCAACAAGAAGACCATCACACCGAAAACTTTATGACCGAAGGCTAGGGGGGATCGAAAGCTATGCCCATCAACATCATTCGAACCACGGGCGGCTGGTGGCGTCTCGACGGCGACCAGGCCGTCAGGATCGACACCGCTGCGCAGACCACCCGTGAGCTACTGGGTGATCGCGCGGCCATCGAGGCGGCATCGGGGGTCGGGACGAACGTCGCCGAGCTCCGGCTCGTCTCACCCATCACCGCACCCTGCCGAGTGGTGGCGCAGTTGCTGAACTACCGTTCCCATGCGGTCGACGCCGGATCGGACCCGAAGACCCTGCAGCCGACGTTCTTTCGTAAGTCGTCCGTGTCGATCAGTGGCCCGAACGATCCCATTCGGCAGCCACCGGAGGTAGCTCTGCTCGACTACGAAATCGAGCTGGGCGTGGTGGTCGGTGCCGATATCCCCATCGGGACAACCGTCACCGACGACAACCTCGCGTCCTACGTGGCCGGATTCGTCGTGGCCAACGACGTGTCGGCTCGTGAGATCCAGTTGACGAAAGTGCAGGTGTACGAGAGCAAGTCGTATCCCACCTTCACTCCACTCGGCCCTCGGCTGGTGCTGCTCGACAACGATGAGCTGCGACGACTGCCCGAGCTACGCATGACACTGGCGGTCAACGGGGAGATCCGTCAGGACCAGACCATCGGCGACGACCTCATCACTCCTCCCGCCGAGGCCTTCACCAGACTGGCCCGTTTTCAGAACATGACCGCAGGCGACGTCCTGTTGACCGGAACTCCGATCGGTACGGCAATCTCCGCGCCGCCCAAAGCGATCCAGAAGATCGGTGAACTCATCCCGCCTGCGCTGAAGTGGAAGTTCTTCTTCGCACGCCAAGCCAAGAATCCGAAGTACCTCTCGGTCGACGACGTCGTCACTGCCACCATTCGCACTCCGGACGGGTCGATCGACCTGGGGACCCAGGAAACCGTCGTCCGATGAGCACTCCCGTCGTCATCATCGGTGCCGGCCCGGCGGGTACCACTGCAGCGCTTCTGCTGGCGCGCAGGGGCATTCGAACGGTATTGCTGGAGCGTCGAACCAGTCCCTTGTTCCATCCGGCGGCTCACGTCATCAATGCTCGGACGCTGGAGATCTGGAACGAGTACAGCCCCGAACTGGCCAAGTCCATAGCGGCGATGTCGCCTCCGCACGAACAGGTCAATCTGATCAGCTGGTACGGCGACCTGGCCGGCGACGCCATCGGGTCGATCGACCTGCTGTCCGATCCCGAGCGCAAAGCCATCGTGGAAAGCCAGAGCCCGTACATGGTGTCGCACATCGGCCAGCACATTCTGATGCCCGTGCTGTGGGACGCCGTGGACGCCGAACCGCTGATCGAATTTCGCCGCGGAGTCTCCGTCGAATCGGTCGAATCGAACTCCGGTGACGCGCGCGTCGCCTACCGCACCCTCACGGGTGACGCCGCCGAGGTACGTGCGCCGTACGTCCTCGCTTGCGACGGCGCCAACAGCGCGACCCGCGACGCAGCCGGGATATCGCTGACCGGACCGGTACTCGCCAACATGGGCAGTGCGTTCTTCACCTCGACAACACTGTTTCCCGACGACGCACGTCCGCTGTTGAGTTGGATCTACACCCCGGACCTGTGCGGAGTACTCATCTCGCACGCCGATCACCGCTACATCCTGATGACGGCCTATCTGCACCCAGCGCAGGAGATCGCCAGGAACGGCCGCCGATACTGGGAGAAGACGCTACCGAAGGCGTTGGGTACGAACGACTTCACGCTCGAATCGACGGGCACGTGGGTGATGACGTCACAGACGGCCGACACGTTCCGCCACGAGCGGCTGCTGTTGCTGGGCGATGCCGCTCACCGCTTCCCGCACACCGGCGGCTTCGGGCTCAATTCGGGAGTGCAGGATGCCCACAACCTCGCGTGGAAGCTCGACGCTGTGCTCTCGGGTGCGGCCGGCCCGGAGCTACTGGACACCTACGACACCGAGCGCCGCCCCGTGGTGGAGAAATTCGCCGAACAGAGTGTGGCCAACCACTTCCGCATGGACGACATCGGCAAGCGCGTCGGGATCACCAACGCCATGCTGGCCAGGGCAACTCAGGCCATGGGGCGGGCACCACTGAACAAACTTCCGGGCCGACTGATCGCGCCCATCGCGGCCGCGGCAACCCGCAAGCAGATGAGTCGGTCACGAAGCCTGCGCCCGGACGTCCCCGGGTCGGCGGAACTGCGCGCCGAAATCGCAGCCGCGATTCCACTGCAGTTGGAGCATTTCGTCTCCACCGGCCTGCAATTCGGCTACCTCTACGACAGTCCACTGATCGCCCAGGACGCGTCGACGAAGCCCGTGGAAGATGTTGTCGATTACGTGCCCACCACGTACCCCGGTGCGCGATTGCCGCATGCGCTCGTCTCGGTCGACGGGCAGCTCGTCTCGCCGCACGACGTGTTGGACCCGAACATGTTGATGCTGTTCACCTTCGACGGTTCTGCGTGGGAACCGGTAGTTGCTGGTATGCGTGATGTACGCCCGGGTATGTCGCTCGTCGTGCTGGACGCACCCGTCGGCGTCGATCGGAACGAACTGATATCGCTGTACGAGGTGGGTGAGACCGGAGCGGTCCTCGTCCGACCCGACGGTCACGTTGCCTGGCGTACCAACGATTCGGGGAGTTCGCTGTCCGACTTCCTCGAAACGCAGTGGAGGAGGTACTACGCCGAGACCGTGTGACAGGCAAGGAGTTGTCAGGACCGGGAATCGATGCCTGATCGATTTCCGTTACCGAGGATCGTGGCCACTGCGGCGTCCACCGAGACACTGGAGTCCAGTATCGACACCGATTCGAGGCACCCAGCGACAAGGTGGATCAGCATCTCGACGACCGTGTCGATCTCGAAAGCGCTCTCGTCTTCCAGCCACCTGACCGTGGTCTCGTCGATGGCAGCGACGGCGGCCCGCCCGGCCATAGCGATCGCAGCATTGTGCGGATCGAGACCGAGCAGCATCGCCCCGGCTGTGAGAACGCCGGCCCGAGCTTCCTCGAATACCTGCCACGCCTCCGGATCGGCCCCTCGGCCGCCCAGCACCATGCGTAGCGCCAGGCCCCGATGAGTGCGGAGATACGCGAGATGAGCTTTCAGCGCCGCACGCAACTGCACGTCGGGTTCCGCATCCGGGAGATCGACGAACGACTGGGACAACCCGTCGGCCGTCGCACGCATGGCCTCGAGATAGATGCCCCGCTTGTTACCGAAGTAGTGAAACAAGAGGCCGTGCGCGACATCGGCGGCCTCGACTATCTCGGTGACACCGACCTTGTCGTAAGGGTTCTCGGCGAAGAGGGCAACCGCGGTGTCGATCAACCGTCGACGAGTCTCCGCCGCCTGCGCAGAGCGCGCCTGCTTTCTCGACGAGGCCTCCGGCACTGTAGATCCCATCTCATCGCGTCGGCTCACGGCACCTCCGTGAAACACTGACGAGCTTAGGCCATCGGCCCGGGCACGACGCGCGTCGACGTATAGGGCTTCATCATGTGCGGTCTCGATCAGATGATCGGGGTGATGTGGTCGTGCAGTTCGACCCCCAGCAGCGCCTTGCCGTAGGTCTCGATCGACACTCGCGGCAGCATCACCGCATGTCGTGCTCCAACATTCGAGTCACGCCAGATACGTTGCAGCGCATTGACATCTGCGAATGCTCCCGCTCCGGTGGCGTCCAACAGAATGTTCAACGCCTCGTTGATGCTGCGCAGTGCTGTTGCCGCGTCCCCGCGCACCCGTGCGCGTGAGAGCAAATCCGGATATTCAGCTGCGTCGGCCCACCGCATCACGTCGTCGGCGGCGCGATAGGCGTGCAGATGGGCGGTGTCTATCTTCAGCGCGGCCTCGGCAACCATCATCTGGAAGGCGACCGAATCGGCCTGGCGGTCGAATACCGTGTAGGCCAGGGACTTCCCTGCCGCTTTGGTTCGTACCAATTCCAAAGCAGCTCGGCCCATTCCGAGCTGTGGACCCACCAGAACCATCACCAGCATCGGCCCGAACGCGGACCGCGCGAAGGCCGAATCCGTGCGTTCGGCGACATACGATCCGCTGAAAGCCCCCATCATCGACAGCATCCGATGCTCGGGCACGAACACATCTTCGGCCACGACGGTGTTGCTGCCGGAGGCTCGCATGCCCGCCACGTACCAGGTGTCGTCGACGCGATAGTCGCTACGAGGGATCAGCGCCATGCCCTGATCCATCACCGATCCGTCTTCGTCCTCGATCACCACACCGCCCGTGCACCACGCCGAGTGCAGGCTCGCCGACGCGTACGGCCACTGACCACTGACCCGATACCCACCCTCGACCGGCTTCGCGACGCCCGTGGGCGACACGACGCCCGAAATGATGACGTCAGGCCCGTCGGCATACACCTCCGCCTGCGCCTGCTCGGAGAACAAACCCAGCGCCCAATGGTTGACGTTGGACAACGTGGTTACCCAGGACGCGCCACCATCACCTTCGGCAACAGCGGCAGAGACGTCGAGCATCGTGCGTAGGCCGGCTTCGAGTCCACCGAACCGGGTCGGTGCCGCGACCCTGAATGCGCCCGCTCGCCGGAGGGCGTCGACGGTGTCGTCGGAGAGCTGACGGGCCCTCTCGTTCTCGGAGGCACCCTTCTTCAGCTCGGGCAGCAACGCGCCCACATTGGCCAACACGGCTGCGCCGGTGTCGATGGGGTGGTTCTCGAGAACGGGCGGGTTTGTGGCGGCAGTCATGGTGTTCCCTTCGATTCGGCCCCGAGTCACTGAGGCGGCAGGAGATCTGAGTCACCCGACCGTACGAGTCGATTGACTCGAAGTCAACATTGATATCGAGTCAATAACAGTGCGTAATCGTCAGGAACATCCGCCATCGAAGGGACCGTGATGAGTACGACGACCACCATGAACCGAGACATCGCCGCCTCGCCCGAGAAGGTCTGGGACACCGTCTCGGACGTCACCACGTTCGAGCACTGGCATGCCTTGCACGTCGGATGGGAGGAACTACCACCGCAAACCATCGAGGTCGGGGCGGTGATGGTCGAAAAGATCAAGGTTGCGGCATTGGTCGACACCATCACCTTCGAGGTGAAAGCATTCGACCCGCCGCACGAAATCACCTTCGACGGCAAAGGATCGACCGGCTCGAAAATTCATATGCGCGTGGGATGCCAAGCGTCAGGCGAGAATACGACCGTCACCATCGACCTCGTCGTCTCCAGCCCGTTGCTGGTCGGCCCCATCGGCAAAGCGCTACAGGGGACTTTCAAGAAGCGGCTCGGAGAAACCCTCGACGGACTCTCGATTATGTCACACAGCCCTGACAGGGCGATGGACCGTCGACCGCCGTGATCGGAGCCTGATTCCCACCGTCACAACGGCGACGATCGCTGCGGCACATACTGCCGTCCATCCGACCGTCGCGTTCGTCAGCTCGCCGCCGAGACGCCCCTGCGCCAGCCATCCCAGGCCCCACACGATGGCGAGCATCGGAGCGATCGCTCCGTTCGAGTAACGCGCCAGAGTCACCCCGACCAGTGCTGCGACGGCGAGTACGACGACCGCCCAGACCGTCGCGCCACCGGTGACTCCGAGATCGACCAGCCACGCCGAGATGTTGGCGACGGTGGCCACGCACACCCACCCGAGATAGAGACCCATCGTGCCATCGGTGATCACGGCGTCGACCACGGATTCCGGGCGCTGCTGTTGCAGGAGTACGAAGACGCGCACGAGAGCGGCCAACAGCGCGACGATGACCACCACGCTGAGCCACACCTGCCCGAACTGAATCGCGAGAATCCACGCCGGATTGAGCAACATCGACGCGATGACCGGTGCCCGCAAGGCGTCGTGACGTGCAGTTCGACCGGGTGAGAACTGCCAGACGGCATAGACGACGAGACCGGTGTAGATCACCGACCAGATCGAGAACGCGGGACCAGCGGGAGCCACCAGCGTCGACGTCGCACTGAGCGCCCCGCCGGCCGCCTCGGCAATGGGCGTCCCTATCCACGCACCGGAGCCGAGAAACGACACCACAACCGCTACGACCGCACTGACAACGACGCCAATCCTCATGGCTGCGATAGTCCCCGTAAAACAGAAGCGACAAACCCTGAACTGCGATGCCGCTACGTTGTGCTGATGACATGGCGATGGACGGTGGGACTGATGCTCGTCGCCATCACCGCGGTCACCTGTGCGTCGCCGGCGTCGCTGAGTCCCCACCGGGTCGTCGCCGAAATCGGATCTGCAGAGGCATTTCGGTGCGACCGAGGGCCCCAGATAGACGAGCCGCGTCTGAGATTCCCTCGGCCCACACCTGGGACGGTGCCTGACGATTTCGTTCCAGTAGCCGCGATCGTCTGCGACCAAATCGACGAGGGGGTCGCCCCCGACACCGTGCCGTACCGCGAGCACAGATACGAAGGTGACCTCACCGAGGTGATCCGCCTACTCAACGCGCCGTCCGAAAGCATGCTGATCCGCGGCTATTGCCCGACATACAGCGTCGTCGAGCCGCCGCAGATATGGCTCGTCGACAACCGAGGGCGCGCAATGGAACCGACTCTCCCTACTGGGGAATGCGGGCTGCTGAATCACAGCGCCATCGCCGAAATTCGGACACTCGATATGGTTACCGAATTCGAGCACGACGTATCGGTGATCAGCTACGACCGGCAACGAGTCTCGAGCTGCTCCCCCCACTACTCCGAGGTTCTCCTCGGCAGTGAGCGCGCACCGGGTCTGACCATCGGCTACACGTACTGCTTGTTCTCCGGCACCGAATTCACCGGAGTCACCGGCGAGATCGGGATATCGATCGAAGACTTGGCACCCGCCGAGCCCTGCTCGATGTCCGCAACGCGGACGGCGGTGACGACTTATGTTGCTGACTGGCCGTCGAACATTCGTAATCTCACCATCGAACTCGATGGATGCCGTCGCGCCATTCCCGACGGGTATGCGCCGCTGCAGGCGACCGACGAGTTGTTGGCTGCGTTCTGGTAGACACGCGATATGCCCGCATCCATTGCCTTGTCGTCTCGTCGAGTCTTCGCTGCTGCGTGCGGGCTCACGCTGGTGACGGCCGTCGGATGCAGTTCGCCGCCCGCTGTGCCCGACTCGCCCGCGCCCGCAACGACGTCTGCAGCACAGTCGCAGTACAAGCTGACGGGTACTGCGGGGACGCTGCTCGAATCGGAGGATTTCGGGTCCCGGTCGGCCAGGCTCGCTGCGACGGGTGCGACCGTCTATCGTTTCGTGTACGAGTCGACATCCGGTGTCGATGATTCTGCGACTGCGGTCTCCGGTGTCGCCGCTGTCCCACCCGGCACACCTCCGGCAGGTGGATGGCCGATCGTCGTCTACGGCCACGGCACCACCGGCGTACAGGCCGACTGCGGACCGTCCCTCTACCCCGACCTACTCGGATTGGATTCCACGGTCGAGGCTTTCACCGAACTCGGCTACGTCACGGTGCTACCCGACTATCAAGGACTCGGCAGCGGAGACGGCACCCACCCGTACCTGGAGCCGCGCACTGCGGGCCACAACATGATCGACGCGGCTCGCGCCGTCCACAACGCCCTGCCCGAGACCTCTGCTCGGTGGGCGGCCGTCGGACTGTCGCAGGGCGGGCAAGCCGCCTGGGCTGCAAACGAATTGAACTCCAGCTATGGGCAGGGGCTGGAACTGATCGCCTCGGTCTCACTGTCCCCGCCCACGGATCTGGCACCGCTTGCGCGTGCCGCCAGGGACGGCACCCTGACCACACCGCAGAAAGGTTTGCTGCCGTACCTGCTCTACGGGGCGCAACAGGTCGACCCCACCCTCGACCCTCGGGACTACAGCGGCACGGTCGCTCAGACCAACACAGAACTGCTACTCGCGTGCCAGGGCACGAACACCGCAACCAAGGAGCGCGCGGTCAGCGAGATGGCACCGACGGAGTTCGCACCGAGATCCCCCGAGGCAGAACAAAAGCTGTTCGATCTGATCGGCCGCTATGCCCTCCCCCAGGTACGAACCACCGTGCCGATGTTCGTCGCCTACGGTGCGCGCGACGACATCGTGCTACCGCAGTGGACGGCCGACGCCGTCCGCGCAGCGTGTGTGCTCGGCGATCGGGTTGTCGCTCAGGAACAACCAGAGCAGGGACACAACGTGAGCGACGACGAGGCCATGCAATTCCTCGCCGCCGAATTCGCCGGTGCATCGGTTCCCAGCACGTGCTGACCAACGAAAGGATTCTTCGGTGAGCGAGAGGATCGCACGCTACACCCATGACGGACTCGAGTTCGACGTCCTCGACCAGGGACCTCTGGACGGACCGATTGTGTTGCTGCTGCACGGCTTTCCCGAACGTGCCGCGTCGTGGTCCGCAGTGATGAACGACCTGAACGAGGCGGGGTTCCGAACAATCGCGCCCGATCAGCGCGGGTACTCGCCGGGTGCCCGACCCAAACGCCGACGCGACTATCGCGTCGGTGCGCTCGTCGACGACATCGTGGCCCTCATCGACACGATCGGATCCCCGGTGCATCTGGTCGGCCACGACTGGGGAGCGATGATCGCGTGGGTCACCGCAGGCCGACGCCCGGATCTGGTGTCGTCGCTGACGGCATTCTCCGTCCCGCATCCGGGGTCGTTCATGACGGCTCTGCTCACCTCGCGACAGATACTCCACTCCTGGTATTTCGCGTTCTTCCAACTGCCGGTGCTCCCCGAGAAATGGATGACGCGGCCCGGCCAGAGGGCCGAAAAATGGTACGAGAGAAGCGGTATGAACGCGGACGACCTGGAGCGCACGCGCACGGACATCGTCGACTACGGCGCACTTCCCTACGCTGTCACTTGGTATCGCGGACTGCCGTTCTCCAACCCTGGTATCGGCCGTCTGCGCATCACAGTGCCGACATCGATGGTGTGGAGTGACGGCGACACCTTCATCGGCCGCTCGGCCATCGAACGCGCACAACAGTACGTCGATGCCCGCTACACCCTGACTGTGCTTGCCGGAGTGACACATTGGATCCCGACTCAGGCACCGACCGAAGCCGCGCAGGCAATCATCGCCAACTCCTCATAGATGCCTGCGGCAGTGGTGCGGTTATGTGCCCTCTGCGGCGCTCTGCCGCACCACTGCCGCAGGCACCACGGGCATACTGGAGTCATGGATTCCGTCGGACTTCTCACCGAACTGGTCACCCAGCCCACTGTGTCGGGTGATCCTCGTCCCCAGCGCTCGTCGATGGACGCAATCGTGTCCGTCCTCAGGGCCCGCGTCGGTGACCTTGCCATCGACGGCGATCCGGATGGTCCCCACCCATGGCTGTTGATCACCAATCCCTCCCCGCCGACGTCGAAGCGGTTGATGTTCGCGTGCCACGTGGACACCGTGCCGGCGGGTGATCTGTCGAATTGGCAGTTCGATCCCTTCGCTGCAGATATCGAACACGGTGTTCTCCGTGGCCGCGGCACCTCGGACATGAAGGCCGGGCTTGTTGCCGCCACCGCTGCGGTGATGGACGCCTTCGACAACGGGGTTCCTGCCGCCCTGTTGCTCACCAGCGACGAAGAGATCGGGTCACTCGGTGCGCGTGCCGCTCGCCACGCCGTCGCCGAGTGCGCCGTAGGAGCGGTCGTGGTTCCCGAGGCGACAGGGAACCAGGTACACCTGGGGCATCGAGGAGCACTGTGGGTCGATGTGACCACCAAAGGCATTGCAGCACACGGAAGTACTCCACATCGGGGTGAGAGTGCAATCATGAAACTGGTCGACGTGTTGGCACGAGCCCGCACCGAGCTCCCGCTGTCTACGGATCAGTTCCTCGGCGCCGAAACGTTCAACGTGGGATTGATCGACGGCGGCTCGGCACCCAACATCGTCCCCGACGCCGCACACGTCGTCGTCGACCATCGCACCGTCGGGGACGGGTCCGATCTGTTGTCCTGGTGGCGCGATCAACCCGAGGTCGATCACGCCGACGCTCGCATCGATCTGCCCGGAGTTCGCACACCCCAAGGCGACCGATGGGTGGATGGCCTTCCGCATACCGTTGCTACAGAACCGGTCACGTACTTCACCGACGCGTCCATCATCGGATCCGCTGCCCCCGGTGCCCCTATTGTCGTGTGGGGGCCGGGGACGCCGGCACTGATGCACGCCGCCGACGAAACCGTCACGCTCGACGAACTCGATGCGGCGATCGTGGCCTACACCGCGGCGACGCGTGCGTGGCCGACCGTCGACTGACGGACCACCAACTCCGGCTGCAACGCGATGTGCGCAGTGCCGGTGTGATCGCTGTTCATGGCCTGATCCAGTAGGCGAGTGGCCTCTTCAGCGATTCGTTCCTGGGGTTGCCGGATGGTGGTCAGCGGCGGATTGCTCAATGCAGAGAACGGAATGTCGTCGAACCCGGTGACCATCACATCGCCCGGGACCGACAATCCCAGAGCCTGGCAGCTCTGCAGCACCCCGAGGGCGATCAGGTCGTCCGCACCCACCACCGCATCGGGCCGCGTGGGAGAAGCGAGGATCGAGCGCGACGACTCACGCCCCCAGTCGATCGAATAATCACCCAACAACGTCCACTCGTCCCGCGTCCGAATCCCCACGCGCTCGGCATGGCGGAAGAAGCCCGCCCGCCGCAACTCCGTCGACGAATTGGTCAGCTCGGAACTGATGAACGCGGCACTCCGAACACCCTGTGCAGCAAGGTGATCCATGATCAGGCCCTGAGCGGCATCATCATCGACGCCGACCCAATCGGTATGAGTATCGAGAGCGAAGCGGTCGAGCTGGACCACGGGGATCGCACGGGCCGACGCACGAACCGCCTCGGCAGAACGTTCCCCATGGCACGGGCTGATGATGATGCCGTCGACCTGACGCGAGACCAGACTACGCAGCCGTTGCGCCTCGACTTCCGGATCCGATCGCGAATCGCACAGGAACAACTGCAGTCCACGCTGCGAGAGAACATGTTCGACGTTGACGACGAGCGAGGTGAAGAACGGGTTGGCAATACTGGGCACCACCATCCCAACCGTGTCCGTGCGGTTGCGGCGCAGCGAACTGGCGATGATGTTGCCCGAATAGCCGAGATCGGCCGCCGCCTGCCGAATGCTCGCGGCCACGTCGTCCGACACCGGACGTGACCCCGAGAGCGCCCGGGACACCGTGGCTGTCGAGACGCCCGCGCGCTCCGCGACGTCGCGAATGGTTGCTTTGCGCATCCAACTCCTACTCTCGCGTGTGAACCGAGGCTAGCGAACCGCACGGTCGCTTGCGATGCTGTTTACACAGTAGAGGTAATCGTTTACATAAACGACTCGCGAATTCCTTGACACGACCCGGTCCCGATCGCCTACGGTGCATACATACGAGGCAATCGATTACATCGCCTCGGTCGACGACCACACCAGAGGAGCTCCCTACGTGAGTACGTCCCCGTCGGATCCGAACCCCTCAGCCGCGCTGGGGGTATTTCCGACCAAGCCGTCGGCGCTGGCCGAGATGTTCACCTCGGCACCCGCACTCATCGGCGCAATCCACCTGCCCGCATTACCGGGCAGCCCGCACTACAAGGGCCAGCCCGTCTCCGAGATCGCAGCCTTCGCCGTGGAGGAGGCACACGCGTACATCGACAACGGATTCGATGGCGTCATCGTCGAAAATCATTGGGACATACCCTTCCTCAAGCCCGGAGAGCACGGATACGAAACAGCGGCCAGCATGGGTGTCGTCACCGCCTCCGTCGTCGGTGAGTTCGGCAGCAGAGTCGGAGTATCCATCCTGTCCAACGCAGGCGAATGCGGCGTGGCCGCGGCGTGGGCCGCCGGAGCGAGCTTCGTGCGGGTCAACCAGTGGGCAAACGCCTACATCGCCAACGAGGGATTCATCGAAGGCCAGGCAGCCAAGACCACCCGCTTTCGCCACCGCATCGGTGCCGACCCGGTCAAGATCTTCGCCGACGTGCACGTCAAGCACGGTGCCCACGCCATCGTTGCCGATCGCACCATCGCCGAACAGACCGAGGACGCGGAATTCTTCGACGCAGACGTGCTCATCGCCACCGGCTCGAGAACCGGTGACGCCGCCTCGGTCGACGAGGTGTCGGTCATCAAGAACAACACGATGCTCCCCGTCATCATCGGATCGGGAATCACGGCGGCCAACATCGCCGACCTGATGAACGAGTGCGACGGTGCCATCATCGCTTCTTCGGTGAAGGAGAACGCACGCTGGTGGGGCCGTGTCTCCGGCGAGAAGGTTCGCGACGTGTCCCGCGCAGCCGGGAAATAGACGATGATCGTTTTCTTCGGCTACGCCAACAACGATGTGACGGTCCATGTTCCGCATGTCCCGATCCTCGGAGAGAGGGTGCAGGCCACGACGATCGAGTCGATCGACGGCGGCATGAATGCCAACGCCGCAGTGTCGGCGGCCCGCATGGGAGCCCGCGTCGCGTTCGCCGGAGCAGTGGGCCCGGACATCCGATCCTCCGAGTTCCTTGCGGCACTCGAACGCGACGGAGTCGACACCAGCTGGGCACCGCGCGACGCATTCCTTTCCACCGCAGTGGTTCTCATCGCCGACGGCGGGGACCGATCGATCATCAGCCAGGACGACGCCAACGACGCAGGCAGACTACGCACGGTCCTCGACAAGCTCTCGATCGACGGTGGACGCGTGTTCCTCGACGGCTACCGCGCATCGATGCTCCCACCCACACTCCCCGACAACGTCGGCCTCGCCATCGACCTCGACGGCTGTGACGACCTCGACGCCGCACTGCACGCATTCGCCCTTGCCGACCACGTCATCGTCGGACGCAGTCTGTGGCAGAACAGCTTCGGCATTCCAGCCGAACGGTGGCCGATACTGACCGCCGAGCACGACACCCACCTCGTCGTCACCGACGGCGAACGCGGGTGGACCCTGGTCACACCCTCGGGTGAGACCATCACCGAACCGGCAGTACCGGTCGACGTCATAGATGCCGTCGGAGCCGGAGACTGCTTCTGCGGTACCTACATCGCCTTCATCGACGCGGGCGAACTCCCGATCCACGCAGCCCGAATGGCGGGAGCCTCGGCAGCTCTGGCCTGCGCCACAGCCGGACCACGCGGATGCCCCACGCCGACCGAACTCACCGACTTCACGACCACGCTCGCCACTGTCGACCTTCAGGAGACCCGATGATCAAACGCGCACTCCCCCTCGTTCTCGGTGCCGCACTCGCGCTCACCCTCACCTCGTGCGATTCCGCATCCAGCAGCGACACCGCGGGCGGAACCGACGCAGCTGCGTCGAGCATCCCGGATCCGAGCCGCGTCGCCGATTCGTGCGACGGTAAGAACGGTGCCCTCAAGGTCGGTCTCGTCACCATCAACCTCCAGGCGCTGTTCTTCAATCAGATCAACAATGCTGCCCAGAAGATCGCGGACCAGACCGGCGTCGAGCTGCAGATCATCAGCGGTAACGACGACTCGGTCAGCCAGGCCAACGCTTTCGACAATCTCATCGCCTCGGGCGTGGACGCGATCATCGTCGACGCCATCGACACGGACGGCATCAAGCCCTCGATCGTCAAGGCTGATGCTGCGGGCATTCCGGTCGTCGCAGTCGACGCGACCGTCGACGATCCTGCCGTGGACACGCAGGTCGGCACCGCCAACGCCGAAGGCGGCGTTCAGATCGGCGACACCCTCACTGCGTTGGCGAACAACACCGGCACCGTGGGAATCGTCGGCGCACTCAACAGCACCATCCAGCTCGAACGTCAGAAGGGCTTCACCGATACCGTCTCGGCGGCCGGGATGACCGTCGGCACCGTGGTCGACGGCCGCAACATCCAGGAGAACGCGCAGACCGCAGCCGAGAACCTGCTCACCGGCAACCCGGACATGCAGTACGTGTACGCCACCGGGGAGCCTGCTCTGATCGGATTGGTCGCCGCGGTGAACAGCCAGAACGCCCAGGACCGAATTCAGGCCGTCGGCTGGGATCTGTCCGATCAGGCCGTCTCCGCTCTCAACGCAGGGTGGCTGAAAGGCGTCGTGCAGCAGAACACCTTCGAGTTCGGCTACGAGGCCATGAATGCCGCCATCGACCTCGGCTGCGGACGGACCGCACCCGCTGACATCCCGGTACCGACCCAGATCGTCACTCCGGAGAACGTCGGCGACTACATGTACTACCTGGAGAAGTAGCCCTATGGCACAACAAGACCTGACGGTCGCGCCACTGATCGAACTCTCGGGAATCACCAAATCGTACGGCCCGGTGAAATCGCTTCGCGGAGTCGACCTTCGACTCGCCCGCGGCGAAGTACTCGGCGTCGTCGGAGACAACGGCGCCGGCAAGTCGACGCTCATGAAAATCCTTGCCGGTGCCGTCCAACACGACGGTGGCGAGATGCGCGTCAACGGAGAACCCGTGCGCTTCTCGACACCGCTGGACGCACAACAGAAAAAAATCGGCATCGTCTACCAAGACCTCGCCCTGTGCGACACCTTGGACGTCGCAAGCAATCTGTTCCTCGGCCGCGAGCCACGCAAGGGGCCGTTCCTCGATCGCCACGGGATGCACGAACGTTCCGCCAAGATTCTGGCGGACCTGCACGTGAAGGTGAAGTCGACCTACCAGGAGATCGGGCAACTCTCCGGTGGGCAACGCCAGACGGTGGCCATCGCACGCGCGGTCTCGTTTCGACCGGACGTGTTGATTCTGGACGAACCCACCGCCGCTCTTGCTGTGGCAGAGGTCGAATCGGTCCTCAAGCTCATCACCGACGTCGCAGCCCAAGGCGTCGGAGTCATCCTGGTGACGCACCGCCTACAGGACCTGTTCCGGGTCTGCGACCGCATCACCGTCATGTACGAGGGGCAGAGCGTCGACGATGTTCCGATCGGCGATCTGAACATCGAGTCGCTCGTCGGATTGATCACGCGCACGCCGGTTCCCCAGCGTTCACCCTCCTCGCCGGAAGGCCGCCCATGATCACCGTGGACAAGAAAGCCCAGCCGACCGTGGAGAAACTCGCGGCTCGCCCGACTCTGTGGCAGCAGACCAACAAACCGACCCTGGCCATGCTCGCGGTCACCATCGCAGTGGCCCTGGTGTTCTCGGTGACGACGTCCTCGTTCCTGACCTTCACCAATATCTCGAACCTCGCGACGCAGATCGCACCGGTTCTCATCATCGCCGTCGCCATGACGTTCGTGATCACCACCGGTCAGATCGATCTGTCGGTCGGAGCAACGGTTGCCTTCGTCGCCGCGATGAGCGCCGAACTCATCCAAGCCGGAGTCGACTCGTCGGTGGTATTCGTCGCGGCACCACTGATGGGCGCAGCATGGGGCCTGGTCAACGGCTGGCTCGCTGCATACCAGGGCATTCCGCCGTTCATCGTCACCCTGGCAACCCTGTCCATCATCCGCGGTATCGCGCTCTATCGAACCGAGGGCTTCTCGGTACCGATCACTCCCGGTTCCGCCTTCGCGAAACTGGGTACGGCGTCGTGGCTGGGCTTTTCGGCAAGCGCATGGATTGCTCTGGCCGTAGTGATCGTCGGCGCTGTTGCGCTCAACCGCACACGATTCGGCCGCTACGTCACCGGAATCGGCTCGAACGTCGAATCCGTCCGACGCTCCGGCGTCAACACCCGTCGCGTGCTGATGATGACCTTGGTGTTCACCGGGCTCGCCGCGGGCATCGCGGGCCTATTGATCGCTGCACGACTCGGTTCGGGATCGGCCAACTCCGCCAATGGTTTCGAGCTCACCGTCATCACCGCAGTGGTGTTGGGAGGCACCAACCTGTTCGGCGGCCGGGGAACGGTCATCGGCACCGTCATCGGTGCAGTGTTGACCGGCATCATCGCCAACGGCCTGACGCTACTCGGTGTGAGCCCGTTCCTGACACCGATCATCACCGGTGTCGTTCTGCTCGTTGCCATCTGGATCAACATGCGCGGGCACTCCCTGGCTTCGCTGTTCAAGCACCTGCAGAGCGCACCGGGTAAGCAATGATCGTCCAGACCGTCACCGGGCCGATCGACTCCAGCGAACTGGGACTGGTGCTACCGCACGAGCATCTGCACAACGACGCCTCGACCGCGTATTCCGAAGCTGCCGACCCGGCTCTGGCGCAGTTGCTGTCCGGTCCGGTATCGGCGGACCGCGCCTGGCTGCTGCACGACAACCCGTACCACAGCGCAGACAACTGCCGAGTGGACGACGCGGCGGCCGTACTCGACGACCTGAAAGTGTTCGCGGACAACGGCGGTACCACGGTCGTCGACCTCACGCCGCCGGGCATCGGGCGGCGACCCGAGATCCTCGAGCACTACTCACGCGAGTCCGGAGTACGCGTCGTCATGGGCTCGGGCTGGTACCTCGAACCCACGCACCCTCCCGACGTCGCTGCGCTCGGTATCGACAACCTCGCGGCCACGCTCGTCGCCGAATTCACCGGCGACGGGCCTCGGCCGGGGGTGATCGGCGAGATCGGCGTATCGCCGTCGTTCACCGACGCCGAAGCCAAAGCGCTGAGAGCCGCCTGCATCGCCCAAAGAGAAACCTACGTCCCCTTGTTCGTCCATCTCCCGGGCTGGCAACGCAGAGGGCATCAAGTCCTCGACATCGTCGTGGACGAGATGGGTGTCGACCCGGCAGCTGTGGTGCTCTGCCACATGGACCCCTCGGGCGACGACCCCGACTATCAGTGCGCCCTCGCCGATCGCGGAGTCTTCCTCGAGTTCGACATGATCGGCATGCCCTTCGAGTTCGCAGGCGAGGGCCAGTCGCCGTCGCCCGCCGATACCGCGTTCGCGATCTGCGGCCTCGTCGGCGGCGGCTATCGATCCCAGTTGCTGCTCAGCCACGATCTGTTTCTCAAGTCGATGCTCCGCAAGTTCGGTGGCAACGGATTGGCCTACGTTCCAGTCTCTTTCGCAGCGCGGCTGGTCCGCAGCGGAATGGACGCACACCACGTCTCCTCGCTCATGCAGGACAACCCCAGGTCGCTCTTCGAGAGCGCCGGAAAAGGATAGAGAACCACCATGGGTAAGAAAGTTCTGATCGCCGGCGAAAGCTGGATGACCTCGTCCACCCACGTCAAAGGCGTCGACGAATTCACCGTCCACTCCTACGTCGAAGGGGTCGGCCCCCTGCGCGACGCGCTCACCTCGCGCGGGCACGAAGTGGTTCACATGCCCGCGCACCTCGTTCCCACACAATTCCCCGGCACGGCCGAGGCCCTGTCCGAGTTCGACGTAATCGTGCTGTCGGATATCGGATCCAATTCGATTCAGCTCGCGCCCAACGTGTTCGACCGTTTCCAGGCCGGCGACGACAGGCTTGCCGCACTGCGTGAGTGGGTGAGCAGCGGAGGAGGACTGATCATGATCGGCGGGTACCTGTCGTTCTCCGGTTTCCAAGCGCGCGCCGCGTATCGGCAGACTGTGCTCGCCGACGTATTGCCGGTGACACTGCTGGCCGAAGACGACCGAGTCGAGGCTCCCGGCGGAATGGTTCCCGATGTCGTCGGCAGCACGCACGCCGCACTGGGTGCCAGCGGAACACAGTGGCCCGCCTTGCTCGGTTACAACCGAGTGGTGCCGAAGGAGGGCGTTACCGTGCCCGCCACCATCAATGGAGATCCGCTCGTCGCGGTCGGCGAATACGGCTCGGGCCGATCTGCGGTCTTCACCTCCGATTGCTCGCCGCACTGGGCCCCGCCCGAGTTCTGCGAACAATGGCCCGGTTACACCGACCTGTTCGACGGCTTGATCACGTGGGTTGCCGACGCGTGACCCGCTCGCAGCAACTCGTCGAGCGTCAACAGCCCAACCTCGCTGCTGCTCAGCAAGTTCGGTTCATCGTGCAATCGACGGACGGATCACTCTCCGATGAGGACTTTCGAAGGTACCTGGTGATCGAGGAGGCGTTCGTACTCACTGCAGTCCGCATTCTGGGGCTGGTCGTCGCGGAGTCGACGTCATTGGACGACGCGTCGGATCATGTGATGTCGATGTCGAACCTCGTCGGAGAACAGCGAGCGTACTTCGCCGGTCTCCGCGAGAAGTTTCCGTTCGACGGCAATACCGAAGAGTTGATCGCGAGTTCCTCGGCGCTGTCGGACTATGCCCTCGGACTCGTGCAGCGAGAAGGTAGAAGTGCCGCTCTGGTAGCGATGTTCGCTGCCGAGACTCTGTACTTGTCGTGGTGCCGAACTGCGCTGACGTTCTCCACCGAACGCGAACCGGCACTTCAAGAATGGATTGCCATGCACACCCGGTCGACCTTCGTCGCTCAGGTCGACGCACTGGCCCATGAAGTCGACCGCATGGACGCCGTGGACGACGAGACGCTCGACAGGTGGTTCGAGGGGATGCTGGCCGCCGAAAACGAATTTCACAACGCAGTGTGAGTGCCTGCGGCAGTGGTGCGGTTATGTGCCCTGGGCGGCGCTTTGCCGCACCACTGCGCGAAGCGCACTCAGCTCTTCTGCGGCTCGATGGTCTTCTGCGTGTTGTCGTGGGCGATCTCGATCTTGCGCGGCTTCGCACGCTCCGCCAGCGGGATGGTGACCGTCAGGACGCCGTTGTCGTAGGAGGCCGAGATCTTCTCCGCGTCGACGCCGTCTCCCAGGGAGAGTTGCCGACGGTACGTTCCGGCGAACCGCTCCGACGAAAGCCACTGCACACCATCGCTACTCGGAGCAGTGCGATGCGCCGTCAGAGTGAGGGTGCCGCGGTCGATGTCGACGTCGATGGAGCCGGGATCGACGCCGGGTAGGTCGGCGTTGAGTACGTAATGGTCGTCGAGCTTGTACAGATCCATCGGCATGAATCTGGGCGCACGGTCCGAACCACTGGTCGCGCCGAGCATGCCGGCAGCAATGGAGTCGAGGTCACGGAACGGATCGAAGCGAAGCACAGCAACCACCTCCTGTACGACGAAGCGTCCGCCCCTGTGGCGGGCCGCCCTTCACTGTGCAGAACCCAAATTAGCACTCTCCACCAGAGAGTGCCAATAGGGTAGTTCGATTTTTTTCAATCCAATTGTGTTGCAGTGGTGCAGCTGTGGGCTCAACTGCACCACTGCGGACATCTCAGGCTGCGTCGGCCAGTCTGACGAGATCGCGCCCCTTGGTTTCCGGGGCCAGGTAGGCCGACACCAGGGTGATCGCGGAGTAGATCACGAGCATCGCCGCGATGGGCCACCAGCTACCCGTCCATGCGGTGAGGCTGGCCGCGAGCAGCGGTCCGATGGCAGTGGCGAGGATGCCGCCGATCTCCTTGGACAGCGCGAGCTGCGTGAAGCGGGTACGTGCGCCGAACAGCTCCGCCATCGTCACGCTTTCGAGCGAGAACAGGCCGAGGACACCGAGGTTCAGAGCCAACACCATCGCGACGACGAGAGCTACGGTGTTGCCGCTGGTGACCATCAGCATCAGCGGGAACGCCAGGATCATGGTGAGCGCACTGAGCACCATATACATCGGACGACGGCCGAACTTGTCGCCCAGGATGCCGATGATCGGAATGGTCGCGAATCCGATGAGCGAGCCGTAGACGATCGCGCTGGTGGCGATGGAACGATCGATCAGCAGCGTCGACGCGATGTAACCGACCAGGAACGTCTGAATCAGTCCGGAGTTGCCCGCCTGACCGAACCGCAGACCCAGCGCGATGAAGAACGCGCGCCCCTTCTTCTGCTTGAGACCGGACTCGAGAACGCTGACCTTCACGTCCTCGTCGGACTTCTCGATCTCGTCGCGCGAGAGAGCCACACCGTCGACCACGTCGGCACGCTCCTCGAAGACCGGGCTCTCCTTCAGGTTCGAGCGCAACCACACCGCGAAGATCATCAGGAAGAAGCTCGCGAGGAACGGCACTCGCCAGCCCCAGCTGAGCAACTGATCCTCGGACAGGACAGCGAGCAGAAGGGCCCAGATAGCCGAGGCCGCAAGGGTTCCGGAGTTGGTTCCCAGAGAGACCAGCGATGCGATGAGGCCTCGACGCTTGTCCGGTGCGTATTCGACCAACATGACCGTCGCCCCGGCGATTTCGGCTCCGGCACCGAACCCCTGGATCAGGCGAAGGGCGACGAGCAGGATCGGTGCCATGATGCCGATCGCGTCGTACGTCGGCAGTGCGCCGATGAGGGTGGTGGATGCGCCCATCATCGCAATGGTGATGAACAGGACCTTCTTTCGACCGATCCGATCGCCCATCCGGCCGAAGTAGATGGCACCGACCAGGCGGGCCACGTAGCCGACTCCATAAGTGGCCATGGCCGCGATCAAGCCGATCGCCGGGCTCACGTCGGGGAAGAAGATGCGATTGAAAACGATCGCGGCGGCGAGCGAATACAGCTGGAAGTCCATGAACTCCATTGCCGTACCCAGCCAACCGGACATCGCCGCCTTGGTGAGGTCTTTAGTGCTGCGAGTCGGGACGGCGGTGTTACCGCGATCGTCCGTCGACTCGTTGGTGTCCTGTGACATCCGAAGCTCCATTGCTGGTGATGATCGATGAGTTCATGATGCGAGTTCGCCGCGGCCTCCGCGAGACCTGTGCCTCATCGAGGAGGGTTGGTGGCGCTCGCCACAGTGATATACAAGCACTGTTATACCAATACGTCAATGACCCTTCGCGAACCGAACTACGCGGTGCCGAGCGCACTCGCAGAACGGGCCAGTTCCTCTATCGCGGCCCAGTCCCCCGCCTGCACCAATGAGCGCGGCGTGAGCCAGCTACCGCCGACGCACACCACATTCGGCAATGCCAGGTAGTCGACAGCGTTCTGCGGAGTGATCCCGCCGGTGGGGCAGAACGTCAAGTGCGGCAACGGGCCTGCCAGCGCGCCCAGTGCCGCTGCGCCACCCGAGAACTCGGCCGGGAAGAACTTCATCTCGGTCGATCCGGCCTCGGCAACGGTCATAGCCTCGGTCGCAGTCGACACGCCCGACAGAACAGGCACCGGTAGCGTGCGTACCGCGTCGAGAAGACCCTTCGACGATCCGGGTGAGACCAGGAACCTCGAGCCGGCATCCACCGATCTCATGGCATCGTCGCGGTTCAGCACAGTTCCCGCGCCGATGACCACTTCCGGCACGTCCGCAGCGATCGCCGCAATGGCACCGAGCCCGGCCTCGGACCGCAACGTCATCTCGATGATGCCGATGCCGCCCGCATAGAGTGCACGCGCCAGCGGCACTGCGTCCTCCACCCGATCGATTACGACGACGGGAATCACCGGACTTACGTGTAATACATCTCGGGCAGTGAGGTTTTCGAGCAATGCTTCGTGTTCGGAGGTCATACCAGAACTCGTTTCCACTCGCCGAGCGAGTTGGTCCGTAGGAAGTCGGTCCACGCAACGACCTGCGTGCCGAACGGTGACGTGGGCCCGAGATCGGACCCGAAGATGGACTCGACAGCCAGCAGGTCCGACGCCGACCCGGCCCGAGCCAATTGCGCCGACAACGGATCGTCCAGTGCACGTCCGGCTTTCGTCTCGGCGAGAACGAAGGCGCACCAGGCTGCGACGGCAAGGGCGAGCATGTCCGTCGAACCACCGGCGTCTGTGGCGTCCCGCACGGTTCCGAGTAGGCGCGGTCCGAGCTTCTGCGATCCGTCCATCGCCACCTGCCGGGTGGTGTGTTTCAGCGCTGGGTTGGCGAATCTCGTGCGTACCTCGTTGCCGTACCCGACAGCGTCCATTCCGCCGGCCGTCGTCGGCGCAACATCTCGCAGGACCATGGCCCGGCATATCTCGTCGAGCTCCGGATCCTGGACCGCCTCCGCGATGGTGTTGTGTCCACGCAGAATTCCGAGGTAGGCCAACACCGAGTGGGTGGCATTGAGGACGCGCAACTTCATGGTCTCCCACGGCTCCACGTCGTCCACGAACTGCACGCCCACCCGTTCCCAGGCCGGACGCGGACCAGCGAAATCGTCCTCGATCACCCACTGCCGAAAGGGTTCGCACACCACCAGGGCGTCGTCGCGCAGTCCCGTTCTTCGTTCGTTGTCCGCCCTGTCCTCATCGGTGGTAGCCGGCACGATTCGATCGACCATGCTGCTGGGGAATGTGACTCGACGCGAGATCCATTCGGCCAGGACGTCGTTCATGCCGCGTGCCTCGACGAAAGCACTGACGAGTTCGGACAGAATCCGCCCGTTCGACGGTAGGTTGTCGCAACACAACACCGTGAGAGGCGCATCGCCCGCCATGCGTCGAGCCAAGCCCGCCACCAACTGTCCGGCAACGGTGCGCGGCGGCCTGCCGGCCAGATCCGCCGCGATCTCCGGATCGTCCAGGCGCAATCGACCCGACGCGGGGTCGAGTCGATAGCCCTTCTCGGTCACCGTCAGCGTGACGATGTGCGTTGCGGGATCGGCGATGGCCTCGACCACCGCGTCGGGGTTCGCGGCTGCGTTCCGTACGTCGAGCATCGAACCGACGACGGTCGCCGTCGTCTCCTCGGTTCCCTTCTGCACCAGGGTGAACAACCCGTCCTGTGGGGCAAGCTGTTCCACCACGGTGTTACTGCGCTGGGTGAAACCGGTGATGCCCCAATTGGTCTCACCGGTCAGCAGCGCCGCCTCGTAGGTGAACGCGGCCTGATGCGCCCGATGGAATGCCCCGACGCCGAGATGCACGATTCCGCTGGCCGTGGGACGAACGACCTCGGCGGTCGCATCGGACAACCTTGTTGAGGCCCTCATGTCGTCACTCGTTCTCTGTGACGTCGTATTTCGGACAGCGGTGCGATGAGACCAGTGCCGCCCCGCCCGCCGACGCTCAGCGATGCCGCAGCAGCTGCCATGGCCGCCGCCTCGCGAAGATCGTCGCCGAGAGCGAGACGCGCCGTCAGGGTGCCGGCGAACACATCACCGGCACCGGTCTGATCGATGACCTCGAGCGCGGGGATCACCGGCTGGTGCGACGTCCCCGCAGCGGTGAAGATGCTGGACCCTTCGGACCCTCGCGTGACCACCACGGAACGTGCACCCCAGCCCATCAGGAAAGCTGCAGCAGCCTCCGGTTCGGTTGTGCCCAGGAGCAATTCGATCTCACTCGGTGCCGATGGCACCATCACCTCGGTACAGGGAGCAACGCTCTGCAGGAATGCGCGGGCCTCGTCGGCCGTGGTCAACCTGGGGCGAAAGTTGGGGTCGTAGACGAATCTGCCCGAGCGCTGCGCCGCGTGCAGCATCGTGCGGGCGAGCGTCGGCGACAGTGCCGCAGCGATTCCGCCGCCCAGTACGGCACCCGCCTGCTCGATCACACCCTCGGGCAGGTCTGCCACATCGAGCTGACTGCCCACCGATCCGGCTCGGGCATAGGAGAACTGGCGATTCCCCTCCGGATCGATGTGCAGGAAATAGACACCCTGCTGTCCGGGAACTCGCCGAATGTAGGTGTCGTCGATACCGAGTTCACGAATTCGCCGACAGACGGCGTCGCCGAGCTCGTCGTCGGATACCCGCGCGATCAGCGCGACCGAGGCACCCGCGGCCGCGGCAGCGGCACCTGCGTTGACGACATCTCCCGACACCCCGAGCACCCCGTGCGCTCCGTGTCGGAAGGCCTCGGTGGTCGAGACCTCGACGAGGGGCTCGCCGAGCAGGACGACATCGAATTGCGTTGTGGTCATGTGGCGCTTCACCAATCGTGCATGCTGCCGTCGAGACGGCGATTGACGGGCAGATACTTGGGGTTGTACGGGTACTTCGCGGCGGCCTCTTCGTTCACCTCGACGCCGATGCCCGGCTTGTTTCCCGGGTGCATGAAACCGTCGGTGAAGGTGTAGCTGGTCTGGAACACATCGCCGGTCGGGTCGACGTGACCCATGTACTCCTGCACGCCGAAGTTCGGGATCGACAGATCGACATGCAATGCGGCTGCGAGGGAGACGGGCGAAAGATCGCCCGCACCATGAGATCCGGACCGAACGCCGTAGAGATCCGCCAACGAGAAGATTCTGCGCAGATGGGTGATGCCGCCGGCGTGTGAGACCGACGCTCGGATGTAGTCGATCCACCGGTTGGTGATCAGATCCTGGCAGTCCCAGATCGAGTTGAAGATCTCGCCGACGGCGATGGGGGTGGTCGTGTGTTGGCGAATGGTGGCGAAGGCACTCTGATCCTCGGCTGGAGTGGGATCCTCGATCCAGAACATCCGCATCTCTTCGAGGTCGCGACCCAGGCGTCCGGCCTCGATCGGACTCAGACGGTGATGCACGTCGTGCAGGAGATGGAAGTCGAACCCGTGACGTTCGCGCACGGCACCGAGCATCTGCGGTGCGAACCGCATGTACGGGGCGGTATCCCACGAATCTTCCTGCGGTGCAGCGCCGGATGCGGGTTCGTAGAAGCCGTCGACCGGAATTCCGTAGGTCTTCTTGAGACCGGGAATGGCCGACTGGGCACGAATTGCTTTGTAGCCCTTGTCGAGATGCGCTTGGACGTCGTCGAGCATCTCTTCGATGCTACCGCCGCTGGCGTGCCCGTAGACCATGATCCCGTCTCGTGCAGCACCACCGAGGAGCTGGTAGACCGGCATATCGGCGGCCTTGCCCTTGATGTCCCACAGTGCGACGTCGACGGCTGCGATGGCCGTCATGGTCACCGGCCCACGTCGCCAGTAGGCACCCTTGTACAGGTACTGCCAGATGTCTTCGATCCGATGGGGATCGCGTCCGATCAGGAGTGGCGCAATGTGGTCCTTCAAGTACGACTCGACTGCGAGCTCGCGTCCGTTCAGCGTCGCATCACCCCACCCGACGATGCCCTCGTCGGTGGTGATCTTGAGCGTGACGTAGTTGCGGCCCGGAGCCGTCACGATGACGGTGGCGTCGATGATTTTCATTGCGGTCCTTGCGAAGTGGTGTCGATGACGATCTTGAGCTGGGTGGGGTCGGTGAGCGCGGCCTCGAGCGCTGCGGCGGATTCGGCCAACGGGTACGTCGATGTGACGAGCGCCGCGAGGTCCACTCGCGCCGATCCGGCGAGTGCGATCGCGTCGGCGAATGCCGAAGGGCCGTAACGGAAGCACCCGCGGATGTCGAGCTCCCAGCGTTGCACTGCCCCGATCGGGAATTCGGCAGACGCGCGTCCGGGCACGCCGACGAGCGCCAGAATGCCTGCCGGGCCGAGCGAGCGTGCCGCGTCGGCAATGGCTCCGGGATGTCCCGAGCAGTCGAAGGCGATGTCGAAAGCGCCTTCCGGCAGTGCGTCTTCGCCGGAACGCAACGTCGTGGTGGCACCCAGCGCTGCCGCGACCTCGAGCCGAGCGGGTGCGACGTCGGTGATGGTCGTCTCCGACGCGCCCAGGGCGATGACCGTCTGCAGAACCAGCAGTCCGATGGGCCCGGCACCGGTGATCGCGATGCGCTTGCCCAGCACCGACCCGACCCGTGCGGCAGCCCACGCTGCGACGGCCAGGGGCTCTATCAGCGCAGCGACGTCGTCGCCGATCGAATCCGGGAGTGGGTGCGCGAATTCGTTTGCGAGAACGACGGATTGCCGCAGCAGGCCGTGGTTCGGTGGGGATCCGAAGCAGACGACGCTGGGGCAGACGTTGTAGTGACCGCTCAGGCTCAGCGGTGAGGTGCCGTTCGGAATCGCGGGTTCGATGGCCACCCGCTGGCCGATCCGGTCCTGGGACACGCCCGCGCCGACCTCGGTGACGACCCCGAATCCCTCGTGGCCCAAGACGGTGGGCTGCGTCAGCGAGTTGGAGCCGTTGCGGCCGTCGGCGTAGTAGTGCAGGTCCGAGCCACACAGGCTCACGCCGTGCACCTCCACCCTGACCTGGCCGTCGCCGACCTGCATACGGTCGATCTTCTCGATCCGCAGGTCACGTGGACCGTGTAGGACGGCTGCCTCGTCGTTGCCGCTGATCACTGCCATCGCTGTAGAGCCTCCGCCGTAGTGCCTTGAATATCAGTACTGCCATACTAGTGACGGGCAGCACTTCGTCAAGGCTTCGGCCCTGTGGGTCACCCACGAGGTCACGTTAGTCTTGACAGGTGAGCACACAGAGCAGCAGGAAAGTCACCGCACGAGAGCGGGCGTACCGAGAATTGCGCCTGCGCATCGTGTCGCTGACGCTCCCCCCGGGTAGCCCGCTGTCGGAGAACGACCTCGCCGAGCAGATGTCCGTGAGCCGCACACCCGTTCGCGAAAGCTTGATCCTGTTGGCCGAAGAGGGTCTGGTTCAGGTCTTCCCACAACTCGGCACCTTCGTCTCGCGGGTCGACACCGACCGTGTTGCCGATGCCCAATTCGTCCGGGAGGCAATCGAAACCGCGTCTTTGAAAGATGCAGTCACGTCTCGCTCGGATCACGACCTCTCTGCGTTGCGCGCCAATCTGGCAGCGCAGGCCGAGCCGGGAATCGACATGGACCAATTCTTCGAATTGGACGAGCAATTCCACCAGCTACTCCTCGCAGCCGGAGGACATTCCGCCGCATGGCGATCCGTCGAATCCGCGAAAGCTCATCTGGATCGGGCCCGACGACTCGGTCTACGCGACACCCGTCCCATCCCCGACCTGATCGAACAACACACCGCAATAGTCGACGGCCTCGAAGCCCGAGACTTCGAGGCCGCCGCCCAGTCGATGCGCGAGCACCTGCGCGCCGTGTTCGCCGACGTCGAGTACATCAAGAGCAAAAGCCCACACCTGTTCTCCAACAGCAACGAACGCCCGACGCGCAAAGTCGTCTCCAGCTGGGAATGAGTGCGGCTGCGCCGCAGTGGTGCGATTATGTGCCCTCGAGAGCACATATCCGCGCCACTGCCGCAGGCATTACAGGCGTTCGATGAGGGTGGCGTTCGAGAGCCCGCCGGCCTCGCACATCACCTGTAGGCCGTAACGCTGCTCGCGCTCGGCGAGCGCGTGGACCATGGTCGTCATGATTCGGGCACCGCTGCCGCCGAGCGGATGGCCGATGGCGATGGCCCCGCCGTTGACGTTGACCTTGTTCATGTCTGCGCCGGTTTCCTTCGCCCAGGCGAGCACAACCGACGCAAAGGCCTCGTTCACCTCGAACAGGTCGATGTCGTTCATCGTCAGCCCGGCTTTGGCGAGCACTTTCTTCGTCGCCGGAATGACTGCGGTGAGCATCATCAACGGATCGTCGCCGACCACCGCGAAGCTGTGCAGCCTCGCCATCGGAGTCAGGCCGAGTTCCTTCGCTTTCTCACTGGTCGTGATCATGACGGCCGCACTACCGTCGTTGACCTGACTTGCGTTGCCTGCGGTGATGTTCCAACCGATTTCCGGGAACCGCTGCGCCATGGCGTCGCTGTAGTAGGCCGGTCGCAGTCCCGCCAGCGCATCGAGTGTGGATCCGGTGCGGATTCCCTCGTCGCGGTCGAGCCCGCGGATTGCGGTGATCTCCCGCTTGAAACGCCCCTCTTCGGTGGCTGCGGCAGCCTTCGCATGACTCGACAGAGCGAACTCGTCCATCTCGGTACGGCTGATACCCCATCTCGCCGCGATCAATTCGGCACTGACGCCCTGCGGCACCAACCCTTCCGGATACCTCTCGATGAAACCGACACCTGCCGGATCCTCGGTTCCCACCAGGTTCGACCCCATCGGAATGCGGCTCATCGACTCCGAACCGGTAGCCACGGCCAGATCGTAAGCACCGGAGATCACGCCCTGTGCGGCGAAATGTATTGCCTGCTGGCTACTTCCGCATTGCCGATCGACGGTGGTTGCGGGTACGGATTCCGGATAGCCCGCCGCCAGCGCTGCGCGCCGAGTCATGTTCGACGCCTGATCCCCTACCGCGGTGACAACTCCGCCGATGACGTCGTCGATCTGGGTCGGGTCTATCCCACTGCGCTGCACTACTTCCCGCAGGCTGTGGGCCATCAGGTCGACTGGATGCTCGGGATGCAACGTGCCGTTCGCTTTGCCCCGTCCGACCGGGGTTCTGACTGCCTCGACGATGACTGCGTCTCTCATGACGGCTCCTTGTCCGATCGATCCGTTCCTATCGGATCGCTGACACCACGGTACGAGCTGGCTATAGTTTTGTAAAGCCAGTAAGATCGTGGCATGCCCCTCCACATGGACGGCCCACTGTCCGATCTCGACAGCTGGACAGCAGGTGACCGTTGCTCCATCGCACGCGCGCTGTCGGTGGTCGGCACCCGATCGACGATGCTGATCCTGCGCGAGGCGTTCTACGGAACCACCCGCTTCGATGACTTCAGCCGACGCGTCGGCATCACCGACGCCAGCAGTGCGGCCCGACTCAAAGAACTGGTCGACGTCGGAATCTTCGTCAAGAAGCCCTACCGCCCCGAAAAGGGCAGAACGCGCTACGAATACGTTCTGACGAGAATGGGCGAGGATCTGCTGCCCGTCGTACTCGGATTGATGCAGTGGGGCGACCAGTACCTGCAACAAGACGACGGACCGCTCGACGTCGTCGATTCCCGAGGCGAGCCCGTGCGCGTACGGGTCACCGACCGCGTCGGTTCCGAAGTGCCGATGAACGAGCTGCGAGTACGCGTTGCCGGATGATTGCCGGGCCGACGCGTAGCGTCTCCGCCATGGACGATGAATCGTGCATCGAACCCGAGAATGACCCGCGAGCACAGTGGCGACAGCTACCAGACCCCGTGCAGCCCAGCCACGAGGGCCAGGCCCTGGAATCCGACACCTCCATTTGGGACCACAAACCCAAGAACGACCCGAGCATGGACATCGTTCGCTGATTTGCGCAAGTGCCTTCTTCGGGTCACACCGCTTCGACGGCGAGTGCGACTCCGATACCGATGAACAGGACCCCGATCACTCGGTTCCAGGATGTCGACTTCGACGAACCACCGGTCAGACGGCCCACGGCCGCGGTGACCACCGCCCAGACCACCAAACCGATTGCCACATCCGCGATTCCGAGTAACCCGATCTGCAGGGGAAGCGGTCCGTCGGCATCGACGAACTGCGGCAGCAGCGCGACGAAGAACAGAATGGCTTTGGGATTGAGCACGTTCGTCACCAGGCCCATGCGAAACCAGCGCACATCGGCGATCACACCCCTCTCCGACGACGACTGTCGCAGCGCGGAAATACCGAGCCACACCAGGTACACACCCCCAAGAATCTGAATGATGCTCAGCGCCATCGGTGACCGTGAGATGAGCAGTGACAGCCCCACCACCGCAGCGATCATGTGCACGCACAGTCCGGTCTGCGCGCCGAGGCCCGCTCGCCACCCGGCACTACGGCTGCTCGCTGCCGCCCGGGCCACCACCGCGAAGTCCGGACCGGGTATCGCGTAGGCCAACAGCACGACGCCGAGGAACGGTAACCATTGGATGTCCGTCATCGTCTCGACGGTATCTGATGCTTTTACTTCCGTAAACCGTTAGAATCAGCGAATGGACTGGAACTGGCTCGGCGATCACTTCGCGCTCGACGTGGTCAACACCGTGCAGTTGCAACGCGGCACCTACGTCGAATTGATCGCCTCCACCGCCGATCTCCAGGAATGGGCCGAGCTACAGGGTGCCCGGGTACCCGAGACAATCCCTGACGATGCCGATATCGTCACATTCCGGCTGACGCGAGATCACCTGCTGGCGCTACTGCGGGCGGTGGCGTCGGACATGGAAGTTCCGGGAGCCAGCGTCGACCACATCGACGACATTGCCCGACGCCATCCGGTGACCCGTCGGCTCGATCTCGGGGGCGGCGGTGGCGTCGAACATGTTGTGGGGACGTCGGATCCGGTCGACGCGATACGCGCCCGTGCAGCGTCAGCGGTCATCGATCTACTGAACGGACCGGATCGCGCACGATTGTCACTCTGCGACGCTCCGCGATGCGGTCAACTGTTTCTGCAGGATCGGCCCAATCAGCAATGGTGCTGCAGCGCATGCGGAAATCGAGCCCGTGCGGCACGACACCACGCAAAGGAGAAGCGCGGATCATGAACAGTTCAGTACGCCAGGTGGCTCAGCCGACACATTTACGCCCCTAGCAGCAATCCACACCCCCCACACGGGGCGTAAATTCCGAACCGAGGCGTAGATTGCAACCCCCACCCACACATCCGCGCCCCCACCGACACATCAGCTCCCCACATTCGGAAACCCGACGCCGATCGGAGTCAAAAATCCGAAACCGAGGAGCCGATACGCGGCAACAAGCGCAGCCGACACATTTACGCCCCTAGCAGCAATCCACACCCCCCACACGGGGCGTAAATTCCGAACCGAGGCGTAGATTGCGACCCCACCCACACATCCACGCCCCCACCGACACATCAGCTCCCCCCATTCGGAAACCCGACGCCGATCGGAGTCAGAAATCCGAAACCGAGGAGCCGATACGCGGCAACAGGCTCAGCCCAATTGCACTGTCGCAGTAGCGCGGTGGCCGAAGATTCGCTTGCCCTCGAAGGTCGCGCCGATCGAGATGACGGCCGTACGGGACTCCTCGTCCTTCGACTTGATCTTGCCGCCGAAAACGATTTCGGCCGGCTTGTGTGTGTCCACCGGGATCGGGGTGGTGAATCGAACGGTGTAGTCCTTCACCGCGCCTGGATCGCCGAGCCACTCGCTGATGAATCCGCCGCCGACACCCATGGTGAGCATGCCGTGCGCCAGGACGTTCTCGAGATCGATCATCTTGGCGAACTTCTCGTCCCAGTGAATCGGGTTCGCGTCACCGGCGACGCCGGCGTAGTTCACCAAATCTCCGCGAGTCAAACGCACAGTGCGCGAGGGCAATTCGTCTCCGACATTGACCTCGTCGAACTTCCGAGTGGGCTGGCCCCGGTACTCCTCGACGATGAGCGGCTCGTGCTCCTGGGGAGTGGACAGGGTGTCGTGCTCACTCGCCTCGGCACTGCTGGTGTCGGTCGTTGCACCGAACATCACGATGTTGCGAGCCGCCTCGGAGATGGCCGGATCGATCTCGCCGGATCGCCCGACTAGCAGCGTGGTGTACGTGGTCTGCACCAGTTCGTTCTTCTGGTTGGACACGACGTTCTTGGTGATCATCATGTCTCGACCCATGACCGTCTTGAACGCGTCGAGGGAGACATCGCAGGTCAACTGGTCACCGGCCAGAATCGGCTTCTGGAACACCAGTACCTGATCGGTCTGCAGAATCTGGCTGAGGTCGTAGCCCTCGGCGATGGACTGCAACAGCTTCTTCTGCGCCAGAGTGCCGACCAACGACATGAACGTCAGCGGGGCCACCAGAGCGCTGTGGCCCAGCGCTGCTGCGGCATCGCCGTCCCAGTGGGCGGGGTGGAAATCCTGAACGGCACGGGCGTACTCGCGAACCTTCTCGCGGCCCACCTCGTAGTAGTCCTCGGTGCGGTAGTGATACCCGACCATGCTGCGCGCGTGCTCCGCCGGGTCGAATGCTCCCGCATCGGATGCTGCTGCGCCGGACTCCGCTACCTGCTCTGCCACTGTTGCCCCACCGTCTCGTCCCTACTGTTCATCATTACCCGAGCAACCTACCCAACGACGACGCACGTTGGCCAGGAAGGGGCTCAGGCAGAACGGTGCCGCGGGGCGTCCCGGTACCCCACCATGCCCACCATCGCGGCCGGCTGAGTCAGCACCGACGCACTGCTCATCGCGCCGCGCGGACGGTGTTGGCGCGACGCGACCGCATCGATCGCCATCAGGGCAGCCCCGTGCGCAGTGAGGGACTCGGGATTGGCAGGCGCGATGACGGGCAACATCAAATCGCGTCGAAACATCCGACGCAGCGACGGCAGGTTGGCGCATCCGCCCACCATCACCAACGCGTTCACGGCGCAGGGTGCGTCGACGATGATGCTGGCCACCCAATCTTCCAGTGATCGGATACTGCGCTCGAGAACATCGTCGAACGTGTTGCGCCACAACCGGACCGGTCCGCCGACGAACGGCCCGGCGACCTCGGCCACCCGCAGGCGTGACAGCTGTTCGCGTGCCGTGCGAACGGACACCAGCAACTCCGCGCGTGCCCGTTCCGAGGCCAATTCGTCTGCCCCGTAGACGGACAGAAGGTAACGCGAGATCTGGGCGTCACACACGATCCCGCCGAACAACGTGGTGCGGACCGAACTGTGCACCGCTCCCGTGGCGGGGTCGGCAATGGACACGGTGGTTCCCGACGCCCCGATGTCGCACACGGCCACGGTGCGCGCACCCTCGAGCATCCCCGTGCCGCGTAGATACCGAAGTTGCGCCCCGAGCTCCGACGCCACCAGCAGACGATCGGCCTCGTACGTGGAATACGCCGACGCGCGTCCGCGCGCACCGGGATCGTCCGGAACGGCGAGAACGATGTCCGGTCGATCCACCATCTGATCCCGCGACATCGAATCCAACAGATCGAGCGCGACCTGCAGATGGTCGTCGGGATCGAACGATCGCACGACGTGCGCAGAACGTACCGACTCGTCCGACGCATCCAGGGCTACACCCCGGGCAATGGCTGAACCCACCGAGACACCAAGGACAGATCTCATGTTCCCTCGACTCGCCTAGCTACTCCGACCTGGCGATCGTAGCGCCTCGAACCATCGAGGAGTCGGTAAATGCCCCGTTCTATTCAACTTTCGGTTTGTTTTGGGATTCGTTACAACCACTCGGGCGACGAGTTGGGTCAGGCGACGTGCCCGAATCCGTCTCGACGGTCGGCGAGCAACGAGCCCCACTCCTCCTGCGCCGACGACATCGCGGCACAGCCCACGCCGTTGTCGGAGTCCATTCCTCGTGCCGCAGTGACGATGGACCGAGCCGACTGCACGAGAGAAACATCGAAACGGAAACTGTGCGCTGCCAATTCGGCGAACGCCTCATCCGGACTGCAGCCGCGCAAGGCAATGAGGACACCCACCGCCCTGTCGATGGTCGTGCGCGTCACCGGTTCTACTGCGGATTTGTCGGTCATCGAGAACTCACCGTCTACTGGTCGATCACCCGATGGTAGCCAGGCTCGAGCAGAAGTTCAGGTGTCCGAGTCGAATTCACACACCTGTCACATCACGGACTCTTCGAAGTAGCGAACCCGCTCGCTCACAACGGATTATCGATGAAATCGTCACTCGGGCGGATCGGTGACAGGTGGTTCCTCCATCCGAGGCGCGGGCTCGGAATCCGTCGGCCCCGAAGGCTCCGTGGGCTCCGAAGGCTCCGTGGGCTCCGAAGGCTCCGTGGGCTCCGTCGGCTCCGTGGGCTCGGACGGACCCGGTTCCGTGGGATCGGGGACGTCCGTATCGGTGGGAGCTGTGGTTTCGTCGTCGGTCGGCGGAGTCTCGGTCTCGGGCTTCGAGATCTCTGTTTTCGTATCCCGACCGCCGGGGGCGGAATTGCCGCCACCCGAGTTGCCCCGTCCCGTCGACGACGAACTCGGTGCGTTCGACGTCGCACTCGGGGCCGCCGCCGGGACCGCGTCGATCCAGATGTCGCCCGACCCGGAGCCGACGGTCGACACATCCAGAACACCCGCGCCGATCGGTGGAACCGCGGACGGCCCAGCCACAGGAACAACCGGCCCCGCGCTCGACGCCGGCCGACCGGGCGC
Organism: Rhodococcus sp. NKCM2511; assembly: GCF_014905595.1. Classification (NCBI taxonomy): domain Bacteria; kingdom Bacillati; phylum Actinomycetota; class Actinomycetes; order Mycobacteriales; family Nocardiaceae; genus Rhodococcus; species Rhodococcus sp. NKCM2511. Next base: position 2,388,945 of record NZ_BNHJ02000001.1, read on the forward strand.
CGATGGGGCGATGCTGGAATCTGCGGTATCGAGTACTGCGTCCTGAGTCGGCGCGGGCGAGGAGAACGCCCACACGGTTGCGCCACTGAGAGCAGCCAGCACGGCCACACCCAATCCGACCATGGTCCATCGAGATCCTCGCGACGCAGCATCGTATTCTCCGGCCCGATCGTCCCAGTCGGGTTGCCCCGCAGCGATCTCGTCACCCGACGGACGGCCCGTCCTGGACGCGGCACCGACGACGGCGGCGGCCACGTCCAACGGGTACTCGTCGGGCAACCGCGGATCGTCCATCGCCAAGACCTCGACGTCGACGACGCGGTGGTCGGCCAGCGCGGCCCGAACGATCTCGCCGTGCAGAAGGTTGTCGCAGACCACGGCGGCACCGTCGACGATCAGGTCTCGTTGTGCGGCCTGTACACGCATGATTCCGAGAACCGTCGCAACGGCGTCACCGATTCCGCCGGGGGCAGCGGCGATCGACACGGGTCGCGAGGTGACCGGGCCCAGACCGGGGAGATCGGTTTCGACCAAGACGGCCGAGATCTCGTCGGTTCCGACGTGAACGCCCAACGCAACGGACATACCCGTCGACCCCCCTACTCGATTCGGCCTCACAGTACACTTCGAGGGCCTAAACGGGGAAAACGATGGTTTGTGTGCGGGGTCAGAACTCCAGCTTGCTCGCCTCGTCACGAGCCAGTTCGGCTGCACGGCGCTCACGCTCGAAGAGCAGTCCGAACGTGAACCCGTTCTCGCCGGAGGCGGTTCCCGCTCGGGCCCCGAGGGTGCGCAGAATCTCCGCCGCGATGACGGCATCCTGATGCTCGCCCAGAACTTCCTGAATCTGCTTGTATCTCTTGATATTCGACTTGGACACCTTCTTGTCCACGACGGGTGCCACCAACTCGGCCGCATACCGAGCCCGCTTCGAGGCCTTCCTCGCGCGGTGCAGTTGCTCGTCGTCGGTGCCTCGCACAGCCTTCTCGGTGCGGTCTACGGCCTTCTTACCGGCCTTACGCGCCAGCTTGATCAGCAACCGCTCGCTCACCTCGCCGTCGATCGGCAATCCCCTCGACCAGGCAGCCACGGTCGTGAGCAACTCTCGATACCGTTCGCCGTCGAGCTCCGCCATCGCAGCTTCGCGGTGGCGGATCTGCTCGGCCAGCAGGTCGTTCTCGATGCGCGACGCCACCGGGCCCAGAACCAGTTCCGACGGAAGGTCTCGCAGCGCCGCTGCAAACCGCGCCCGCTGCACCTGCCGATCTCGCACCTCGCCGAGCAGGCTTGCATACCAGGACAATTCGGCTTCGAGTGCGGCCGCGGGCTCGTCCTCGAACACGCTGCCGAAGACGCGAAGCGTACTGCGATAGCGCCTGATGGCCACCCGCGTGGAGTGAATCGGATCCAGTCCGCGGCGCAGATACACGTCGCCGGCCACGATGGCCTGCGCTTGCTCGTCGAGATAATCGACGAGCAACCGAAGCCCGTCGTGCGCCGGCTCCTCCCGAACCACCGACAGCGCACGATTCAACTTGGACGGATGTGCCGACGGCGTCGCACCCGACGCGCGAAGCACCTTGCTCGCCTTCTTCAGGAACGATTCCGAGCCGGCCGGCCCGAGCTCGACCTCCACCTCACGCCACTGCGGCCCGGTCGCGCCGCCGATCAGGACGACCGACACCGCGTCGTCGGCGAATTCGGCCACGACGGCTCCGGATGCATCGGTGACGGTACGAATCTTCCGACGCGTCGTCAGGGTGGCGACAGCCGACAACTGCTTGCCCATGACCGCCCCGCGCAGTACGTCGGCCAGCTCGTCGGGCACGACCTGCGGGTCGCCGTGGCCGAGCGGAAGCCTGATCTCGGTTCGCGCCTTCTCCGCAGGAACCTTTGCGTGCCAACCGTTGTCGGAGTCTCCGGTGCGTCGCCGAAGGGTGATTCCCCGACGCAGCAGATCGTGACCGGTGGTGTCGAAGTACTCGCTGACCAGTTCGGTGTCGGTCTCCACCGCCGCGCCGTCGGCAGGAACGAGCGAGGTGAGGGAGGGGAACTCGAAGTCTGCATCGACATCGAACTTGTCTTCGCGCTCGGTCTGTGACTCCATACCGACCATCCTGCCTCGAGGATGCTGCCCCGTGGCGGTCGAAACCGTAGATCTATCACCGCCACGGCGAAACGAACGGCGGTGTCTACGGTCGCCGAGGCGTGGTTATCGTGGGTTTCGTCGGGGTCGAGGCGCGAGTGGTGTTGTGCGGCAACGTCGTTCTGGTCGGCGCAGTGGTTGTCGGCGAAGTGGTGGTCGGCGCAGTGGCGGTCGTCGCAGTGGTGGTCGTGGGGTGAGTCGGAGCCGTCGTGGTGGTCGGAGCCGTGGTCGTCGTCGGAAGTCGAGTGCCCTCACGCGCGGGCCGAAGGACAGTGACGTCAGGAATCGTGCGGGTTGGAGGCGGTGACTCGGCACTGTTCGGCGAGGTGGGTGCAGGAGAGGACGTCGAGACTCCGGATGTCGGAGACGTCGAGGACGACGCGGCCACGTCCGTGGCCGACACCGAGGGCGGCGTCGACACGGACGGTGAGCCGTCCACCGCCGGCATCACAGCCTGCGATCGGGCGGAGGGCGACGCGTTCTGCGAGGTCGCGATCGACGGTTCGGGGGTGTCGTCGGTGGTCCGGGCCGCTGCCGCGACCACGGTTCCGGCCACGCACACCGCAACGAGCGCGGCGAGTGCGCCCCCGACGCGGCGGGACTTCGCTGCCCTGGCCATTCGCCTCGACGGGCTGCCGCTGTGCCGCGGACGACGGGAGGGCACGGCGGTCACGGCCATCACGGCAGGGGCCGGTGCAGGCCTGGCTCCCACGGTCCGCGCGATCCCGGCTGCCCCACGGGCGGCCAACAATTCCGGTCGTTCCGGAACGTAGACGGGCACCGACACGGCGTCGAACAGTGTCTGCCGAACGATCTGCATGTTGGCACCGCCGCCGACTGCGACAATCGCCTCCACGTGAACGCCGCTCGCGGCGACGGACTCGAGCACGTCGACGGCAGTGAAGACTGCTGCACGAACGGCGTCGCCGATGAGCTCGTCGAGGTCGTGTCGCCACAACGAGGCGCGACCGCCGACGAACGGCCCGACGACGGAGACGCTGCGCAGGATCGACAGCTGGTGTTTCCCGTCTCGCACGTCGTGCACGAGCTGTCGACGAGCTGCCACCGTCAACGCCTCCGCCGCGCCGAACGTCTCGATCAGGTGGTCGCTGAGCACACGGTCGCAGTCGTCGCCGCGGAGTTCTTCGGTGCGATGCGAGGCCAGGACGCGACCGGACTCGACGTCGACCACCGACACGCTGGTGCCGGATGCGCCGACGTCGAACAGCGCGACGCAACGCTCACCGGCGAGCACTCCGGTTTCTCGTAACGCGCCCAGCTGCGCACCCAGTTCGGATACGAGCACGATGCCGTCGGAGAAGTCCTCGCGGAAGGCCGTGTCGGGATCGCTCTCACGAAGGGCGAGCACCGGGTAGTGGCGAGTGGACGCGTATTCGTCTGCCGTGCTGTGCACCGATGCGACGACGGCATCCCAGGGATCCGGGGCGAGACCGTTGGGCGCAGGCCCGGTGGCAACCGGTTCGAGGACGTGGAGCACCGTGTCGACACCCGAGCTGTCGCTGATCACACTGCGGACGCCACTCGACCCCAGGGAAGCGCCGAGTACGGACGGATCGGGTACCGCGGACACGAGAAACCTCATTCTGGTAGGCCCCAACCCACGTTCGAGCACCAGAATACCGCTACAACCGGGAACTCACCAGGTTTCGTCCAAGAAAACAGACCGAACGTTGGTCTATGTCACGTCCGACTGGATGAAGTTCAGATACGCCTTCGACGGAGTGGGACCACGCTGCCCCTGGTACTTGGAGCCCACCGCGGCGCTGCCGTACGGATTCTCCGAGGGCGACGACAGCCGGAACAGACACAGCTGCCCGATCTTCATTCCCGGCCACAGCGTGATCGGGAGGTTGGCGACGTTGGACAACTCCAACGTGATGTGACCGCTGAATCCGGGGTCGATGAATCCTGCCGTCGAGTGCGTGAGCAGTCCCAGCCGGCCCAGAGAGCTCTTCCCCTCGAGTCGACCCGCCAGATAATCCGGCAACGTCGTCAGTTCGAGAGTGGAACCGAGGACGAATTCCCCCGGATGAAGAACGAACGGCTCACCCGCTCGTGGCTCCACCAACGTCGTCAGCTCGTCCTGCTGCTGGGACGGATCGATGTGGGTGTACCGGGTGTTGTTGAACACCCGGAACAGCTTGTCGAGTCGCACATCGACGCTCGACGGCTGCACCATCGACGGATCGAAGGGATCGATCGCCAGGTTGCCCAGGGTCACTTCGGCACGAATGTCACGGTCGGAGAGCAGCACCACTGCAGGCTACTGGTCCTCACGGGCCTTACGCGAAGCACCCGAGTGACCACTTCCACAGGTACGTGCGGACCGAACAGTCGGACAATCGATCGGTCACACCTCTCACATTCGGTGACACTCCCTCAGGAAGAGCCCCTATGTACATTCGACCCAAGCGCATTCGAATCGACGTTCCTTCGTACTTCGATCATCCCTCCCAGTGCCACATTCTGGCCACGACTCCCACCCGAAGTCCCGCTTTGTGGACGCAATTTCTCGACGGTGCCGAAGAAAGCTACCGACGCCACGACGTGACACCAGCGCTCGAGATATCGGCAATTCGCGACGGCGGGACCACCGCATTGTTCTTCGCCGCTCTCGACCGAACCGGAACGATCCTCGGCGGCGTTCGCGTTCAAGGGCCGTATTCTTCGGCCGATCAATCACACGCACTCGTCGAATTCGCCGCGCATCCCGAGGGCCGTCATCGCGTTCGCGCGATGCTCGACAGCCGTATCGAGGACGGGGTCGTCGAGATCAAATCGGCGTGGGTTGCCCCGGGAGCACCCCGCGGTCGCGCCGTCACCACCATGATCGCGCAGTCACCGGCGTACAGCACAGCACTGCTGGGCGCTCGTTACGCGCTGGCCACTGCCGCCTCCCACGTCCGCGCCGCGTGGCTGCGCACCGGAGCAGCGATCGCAACGCACATCGAACCGGTGCCGTACCCCGACGACCGATACCGAACCGAGGTGTTCTGGTGGGACCGAACGACTCTCGCGTTCGATGCCGAACTCGAGACGTGGCGGCGCATGAAACGCAACACGGTCTCGCTGCTCGCGCAGCACGGCACGTCGAAGAACCTGCACTCGGCGGTGGCGTCGTGACGATTCCGAACACTGTCGAATACAGCTGGCAGCCTGTGATATTCGACGAGACGGTCGCCACACAGCGGGCCGCCCTGGACGAGCTACGGGGTGACACCTCGATCACCGTTCTCGACGAACGCGCCACCCAGCGAGCCGGACTGCATGCATTGTTGCCGAGCCCTGAGAAGAGCCTTCTCGACGAAAGCGACAGGTGGGTCTATTTCCCGTGGCGCAATACCGTCGTCGCCGTTCTCGGTCCGAATTCGTATCGGCACCTCCGACTGGACCGAAACAGAAACAAGATAACCCTCGAGGAACAGCAGAAATTGGGAGATCTCACGATCGGCGTCATCGGATTGAGCGTCGGACACGCCATTGCGCACACTCTCGCACTCGAGGGAATCTGCGGAACTCTTCGCCTCGCGGATTTCGACGAGATAGAACTGTCGAACCTCAACAGGATTCCGGCGTCGATCATCGATCTGGGCGTCAACAAAGCCATCGTCGCCGCCCGGCGAATCGCCGAAATAGATCCGTACCTGACGGTGGAGGTCTTTCGGAACGGGATCGACGAGACCACGATCGACGAGTTCTTCGACGGACTCGACCTGCTCGTCGAGGAATGCGACTCCCTCGACATCAAGGTCCGCGCACGAGAGGCGGCCAGGTCGCGTCGAATCCCCGTACTGATGGAGACCTCCGATCGAGGTCTGCTGGACGTCGAGCGATTCGACCTCGAACCACAGCGGCCGGTGTTTCACGGCGTACTCGGCGACATCGAGTCCGCCGGCCTGCACGGACTCGGAACCCGCGACAAGATTCCCATCGTGCTCGATCAACTCGACGCCTCCCTGCTCTCGGCTCGGATGGCGGCCTCGATGGTGGAGGTGGGCGAAACGATCGAGACGTGGCCCCAGCTGGGCGGCGACGTCCAACTGGGGGGTGCCACCATCGCCGCGGCGGTCCGACGCTTCGGGACCGGAGCGCACCTACCGTCCGGACGTATCCGCATCGATCTCGAGGTGCACCTCGACGGGCTGAACACGCCGGCCCCCACCCGCAGACAGGTCTCGGGTGATGCGGCCGGTCCGCAGAGTGTGGATTCCCACGACTCGATACTCGAAGCGGCACGACGAGCGCCTTCCGGCGGAAACAGTCAGCCGTGGACCTTCTCCTCGAACGGGCCGACCTTCCGGGTCGACGTCGATCGATCCCGAACGTCCACCCTCGATATCGCGTACCGCGGCAGCTTCGTCGCTGTGGGCGCAGCCGGATTCAACGCGCGCGTGGCCGCCGCCGCCCAGGGCACGCTCGCCGGCATCGAGATCACCGACGAGGCGGTCGAGCTGTCGTTGCGCGACGGTACCGCCGAGCCGATCACCGATCGACGCCTCCTCGACGCCGTGCTCACCCGATCCACGGACCGAGAGCTCGGGTCACCGTCGACGCTGGACGATGCGGTGGTCGCCGATCTCGTTGCGGCCGCAGCCGCCGAAGGCGGACGTGCCGTGCTGTTGACGACGCGCGAGTCCATCACCGCGGCAGCAGACATTCTCGCGGCCGCCGATCGGATTCGGTATCTCACGCCGCATCTGCACCGAGAGATGTTCTCCGAACTGCGCTGGGCAGGCGATCCGGACCCGGATCGGGGCATCGACGTCGCCAGCCTCGGCATCGACGCCGCAGACCTGTCCACGCTGGACATCATCGGGCGGCCCGACGTCATGGCCCTCGTGGCTGCCTGGAACGCAGGCGCTGCCCTGGCCACCGACATGCGCGATCGGGTATCGGCGAGCTCTGCGCTCGCAGTGATCGTGGTGCCCGGATCGACTCCGGCGCATTACATCCGGGGTGGATTTGCCACGGAGAACGTTTGGGTGACTTCACATCTGCACGCACTGGCAGTTCAACCCGTCTCGCCACCGTTCCTCTACGCACGCACGATGGACGAGCACCGAGAATTGTCTCCGACCCACGCAGAGACGTTGCAGCAGTTGAACTTCGAGCTGCGGACGTTGGCGGAACTGGACGAGGCCGAGTCGATCGCTCTGGTGTTGCGGCTCGGTACCGCGCCACGAGGCGCGATATACAGTCGCAGAGTCGCGGTTTCGGCGTCCTTACCGGGGTAGAGTCCGGCATAGACCAGGGGGAACAGTCCTGCACTGCGTCTACAGGAGCGGTTCACGAGACCGCGTCGACGAGAGGCGGGAGTAGGGCCCTGGAGAACAGTCGGACACTCGAGGTCCTCGTCACCGGCGTCGCCACCGAACTCATGGGAGTCGACGCGGCGACGGTGCGAGAAGCATACCTGTCGGTACTGCGTCAGCTCGTGGACTACCTCGGCATCGATTTCAGCTTTCTCCGGCACCACGATTTCGATGCCCGGGCAACCAGACTCACCGCGGAATGGCCACCGCGCCTGAGCGTGCCCGATCCCGACCCCCTGGCCGTCGTCTACTTCGACGAGGCCGACTCGGTCTTCGCGATGGCCGAAACACTGTCCGAACCGGCAGTGTTTCGGCCCGACCCGGAGCAGGAGGACTATCGCCGACGCGTCGAGACCGCCTCGGGATTGAGCGCCACCTCGATGGCCGTCGTGCCGCTGCTGCACTCCGAACGCACCACCGGAATTCTGGGCTTCATCAAAGTGGGAGACCGGAGTTGGTCCGAAGCAGAACTGAACGCCCTCAAAGCAATTGCTGCTCTCCTGTCGCAATTGCAGGCGCGAGTCAGTGCCGAGGAACAGATCAGGTTCTCGGCCTTGCACGACGGTCTCACCTCACTCCCGAACCGCACCGCACTCACGCAGCACCTCCATGACCGACTCGATCCGTCGATGCCCGGTCCGGTGGCGGTGTTGCACATCGACCTGGACCGCACCAAGGCGCTGAACGACTTTCTCGGACACCTCGCCGGCGACCAGTATCTCCAGGCTGTCGCCGGGCGCCTGCAGACGTTCGTCGACGAATCGGCGAGTCTCGCGGCCCGCCTGAGCGGCGACGAGTTCGTCGTGGTCCTGGCGGGCCCGTGTTCCCACCGCGTCGCCACCGACCGTGCCCGCACGATCGCCGGGTCGATACAGGCACCGGTCACTCTCGGTGTCGAGAGAATCGGTCGCAGCGCCAGCATCGGAATCGCCTTCGGCGTGCCCGGCACCCACACCGCCGACTCTCTGCTCCGACAAGCAGGGCAAGCCGCTCTGGTGGCCAAGCGTGCTGGTGGACATCACATCTCGCTGTTCACCGACGAGATGCACGCGCAATCCGAACTCCGCAACGACGTCGAGATCCATCTGCGTGACGCCATTGCAGGCGACTCGCTGACGTTGCACTTCCAACCCGAGGTCGACCTCGTCACCGGGCGCATCACTGCGGTGGAGGCACTGGTTCGGTGGCTTCACCCCACCCGCGGGCTGCTACCACCGTCCGCCTTCATTCCGGTGGCGGAGGAGACGAACCTCGCCGGCGAGCTCGGTCGGTGGGTTCTCGACCACGCGTGCCGGACCTTGGCCGCGTGGCAACGGGACATCCCCGGCCTCGACATCGTGATGCGCGTGAACATCTCGCCCGTACAGCTGGTCACCACCGGCTTTGCGGCCACCGTGGCGAGCGCCCTCGACGAATTCTCGATCGCGGGCTGCAACCTGTGCCTGGAGATCACCGAAGTAGCCGTCGTACAGGATCTTTCGCGTACTCGAGTGACGCTCCGAGAACTGCGGGACCTCGGCGTGCAGGTGGCGATCGACGACTTCGGTACCGGATACAGCTCGCTGTCACACCTCAAGGAACTGCCCGTCGACGCGCTCAAGATCGACCGCGCGTTCGTCACCGACCTCGGATCGGGAGCGACCGACGACCTCGCGATCGTCCAGTCGATCATCGGGCTCGCGCACGCGTTCGGCCTGAGCATCATCGCCGAGGGCGTCGAAACCGAGAGTGCCAGGAGCACATTGGTGGCCTTGGGCTGCACCCGCGCTCAGGGCTACCTCTTCTCCGAACCGGTGCCGGCCGAGGACGCCCAGGCCCTGCTGCACGGTGTACGCATCGACGTCGGGCCACCCTGCTAATCTGGACGCCGCACCACACGCCGGTGTAGTTCATTGGTAGAACGCGACCTTCCCAAGGTTGAGAGGCGGGTTCGATTCCCGTCACCGGCTCCACGTTCCTCTTGTCGGCGGTAAACCCGTCTTTCGATCGATCCCTGCGTCTGCACCCTCGCCGTCACCGGTAGCTCGGTCGGCAATCGGCATGCGACACAATAATCGCTACAGAACTATTGTTGTGACTTTTATGCGTTCATGTCCGAATTCGTAGGGACATTTCACAACTGCAGGAATACCGTGTGGTCATGCGCGGACCACGCCGAAGTCTGATTCTTCTCGTCGTCGCACTCACCGCTGCACTGTCGGCCTTGTCGACCCAAGCGGCACCACTCGCACATGCCGGCCCGCTCATGCCCATCGCAGCTGCACCGCCGCAACCCGACCACGCCGATGCCATTCGGTACGCGTCGACCAACCGCGACGCCGCCCCGCCCGGGGCCAACGACATGAGCTGCGTGCCCTCTGCCGAGCACCCCAATCCTGTCGTTCTCGTCCACGGCACCGACGCCACCGCCTACTCCGATTGGGCCGGCTTCTCACCCATCCTGCGCGCCGCAGGCTTCTGTGTCTTCGCGATCAACTACGGCGCGTCGCCGGACGGTAAGTCCAACGGCTACGGAGTCATCGAAGACAGTGCAGCACAACTGAAATCGATGACAGCGACCATCCTCGACGCGACCGGCGCCGCGGCGGTGGACGTGGTGGGCTACTCGCAGGGTGCTGCCGTCGCCCGATACTTCGTCAACAGGCTCGGCGGGGCCGATGTCGTCGACCGATGGGTGGGAATCGCGTCACCGACCTACGGCGGCACCATGTACGGAGTCGCCCCCGTCGTCCAGGCCGTGCCCGGCGCGACCGGTCTGGTAGCCGACGAATTCGGCCCTGGCCTCGCCCAGTTGATGGCCGGATCGGACTTTCTCGAAAACCTCAACGCCGGCGGCGACACCGTCCCCGGCGTCGACTACACCTCGATCGCCACCAAGGTCGACGAGGTCATTCAGCCGTATACCAATGCGCTGCTGCGAGATCCGGGAGCGCACAACATCGTGATCCAGGACGTGTGCCCCGACACCGAGGTCGCCCACTTCACCTTCACCTACGACCCGACCGCGCTGCGTCTGGCGCTCAACGCACTCGACCCCGCGAATGCACGTCAGCCGTCCTGCGTTCCGGTACCGCTGGGAACGGGAATCCTCGACGTCGTGCTGGCCAGCCACTGACCCGTCAGGTCAGTAGTTGATGGGCTCGAAGCCCGACATAGAGTTCGGCGGCCTGCACGGGATCACGGAAGTCGCGACCGGTGAGTTCGGCGATACGCCGCAATCGGTACAGCACCGTGTTGCGGTGGTAGTGCAGCTGTTCCGCGGCATCCTTGGTGGAGCCACCGCACGAGAACCACGCATCGAGAGTGGCGAGCAGACTCGTCCGCTCGGCGCGGGGCAACGCCAACAGATCGCCGAGGATCTGACGGGCCGCGATACGGCCGGATTTCGGGTCGCGCGCGAGCAGTAGCGGCACCGGTACCGAGTCGTAGCGCACCGGCGTCGACGGCACAGAATCGGGAAAGCTGCACGACCGGGCCAGACGGGCCTGCCCCACGGCGTCACCGATTCCCGACGGCGACCGGAACACCGAACTGACACCGATCCGCCCCGGGCACAGTTCTCCGAAAGTGGCCAGTGCTGTATCGATGTCGGATTCCCTAGCGGCACAGAACAATCCGATGCTGCCGTCCACCTCGGCATCCCACACCGACTCGGTTCCCGCGGCCCGCAACCGAGCGACGACGCCTTCGATACCGAGTCCCGTCGACGAGGGTTCCTGGGAAACCACCGCAAAAAAGCCGCGATCCGGAATTCGGAACGCACGCAGGGCATCCGCCGCCGCGGCCGGATTCGCGGCGTGATCGGCGAACAGCACCCGAATCAGCCGGCCGCGGGCTTCGGCGCTCTCGCGGGCTCGCATGTCGGCGCTCTCTCGATACGCCTCGGCCGCCTCGTCGGAATACACGTCGACCAATGCCCACACCTGCGCCGCCATGTCCAGCAGCGCGTGGCTGGCCCTACCGTGCGAACGCACCATCAACTCGTCCCAGACCAGCCGACCACCGAGCCGGAACGCGTGCAGCAATGCCGCCAGCGGTACACCTTGCTCGGCCTTCAGCCTGCCCGCCTGCTGCGCCGACTCGAGCCGAACCGGTGCACGCCCGGACAGCTTGCCCAACATCGACGCCAGATTGCTGCGAGACGCTTCGTGGAGTTGATCCGCGGTGAGCAGCGTCGCCTCCAGATACGCGTGCTCGGCTCCCAGGATGCGCCGGACCAGTTCGCTCGCCAGCTCGTCGACGTCGTCGAGCATCGCCGCCGCCAGCTCGGTCGGTGACGGATGCAGAGCGGACTCGGTGGTGGTCATGACTGAACCATAGCCCGGCCGATGTAAGCCACACCACACCCAAACTGTGCGACGGCACAATCCGCTGCGCTCGATTGACAGCGGCGGCCCATAGCCTGCCGCCCCGAATGCGACCAGAATCACACTCGAAGCCGTGTATCCGAACGACGAGTGGAGACGAAAAGTTGACCAGCGAAGTCACCCCGCATCTGCAGCCTGTACCGACGAACGGACCGGACGCCACCCTGGCGGTCGATACCGCTCTTGCCGACCTCGACGCAGGCGAGCAGACCTGGGGCAGGCTCGGCCTGGCCGACCGCCGGGCACTGCTCGAGCGCATGCACGCCCTCACCACGACGCACGCGCAGGAATGGGTCACCGCCGCCGCGTCAGTCAAAGGCCTCGACCCCTCGTCCAACCTGCTCGGTGAGGAATGGCTCTCCGGCCCGTACTCGCTTCTCGGCGGTCTCGGCACGCTCGCGCACACCCTCTCGGCGCTCGAGGCAGGCGGTAGCCCGCTGGCCGGAGCGAAGTTCGGAACAGCTCCGGGCGGACGAACGACCGTATCGGTGTTGCCGCTCAACAACTTCGAGAAACTACTGCTCAACGGATTCAGTGCCGAGGTGTGGCTCCGGCCGGGAATCGACCGTGCCACGGCACAGCGCACCGCAGGCCTCGCCCAACTCGACCCGACGCGCACCGCGGGCGTCGGCGTCGTCCTGGGCGCGGGCAACATCACCTCGATCGCCCCGCTCGACGCCTTGTACGAACTGATCGCCTTCAACCGCGTCGTCGCGCTCAAGCTCAACCCCATCATGGACCCACTGCTGCCGGTCTTCGAGAAGATCCTCGCCCCACTGGTGGACATCGGCGCGCTGCGTCTGCTCACCGGCGGAGCCGACGTCGGCACCTACCTGGTCAACCACGATCGCGTCGACCACGTCCACATGACGGGCAGCGCAATCACCCACGACGCCATCGTCTTCGGCCCGGGACCCGACGGTGCCGCCCGTAAGGCGGCGAACCGGCCGATCCTGACCAAGGAGATCTCCAGTGAACTCGGTGGCGTCTCACCCACCATCGTGTTGCCGGGCGAGTGGAGCCGCGCGGACATCGAGTTCCAAGCCGAACACGTAGCCACCCAGCGACTGCACAACAGCGGATACAACTGTGTCGCTTCGCAGGTCGTCGTGCTGTCCTCCGAATGGAAGCAGCGCGACGAGTTCATCGCAGCCCTGCGCGCCGCACTCGACCGGGCACCGGCCCGCGCCCCCTACTACCCGGGCAGCGACAGACGAGTGTCCGACGCCACCGCCACGTACCCGTCGGCCGAACGGCTCGGCGACGGCGGTGGCCGGGTGCTCATCACCGACCTCGATCCCGGCGAGTACGCACCGCTCCTGCAGACCGAGTACTTCGCACCCGTGATGGGCGTCATCGAGTTGCCCTACACCGGAGCAGCATTCGCCGCCAAGGCCGTCCAGACGGCCAACGAGGAGTTCACCGGCACCCTCGGCATCAACATCATCGGCACGCCGAGCACCATCAAGGAACTCGGTGAGAAGTTCGACTCCATGCTTGCAGACCTGCGGTACGGCACCATCGCCGTCAATGCCTGGACCGCCCTCGGATTCCTCACCGCATCGGCCACCTGGGGCGCGTTCCCCGGCCACACCGTCGACGATGTGCAGAGCGGAATCGGCATCGTGCACAACGCATTACTGATCGACGGTGCCGAACGAACCGTGGTACGCGGACCCTTCCGCCCACTGTCGAGGTCGCTGATCAGCGGAGAGATGTCCATCTCCCCCAAGCCGCCGTGGTTCGTCACCAACAAAACCGCAGCATCGACCGGGAAACTGCTCACCGCATTCGCCGGAGCACCGTCCTGGACCAAACTCCCGGCAATATTCGCCTCCGCCCTGCGCGGCTGAGCAGCGTCCAACGACAGCTGCCGACGAACCCGAAGGACAATCATGAGCACACAGAACACAACCGCCGACTACATCGTCGTGGGCGCGGGCTCGGCCGGCGCAGTGGTGGCCAACCGGCTCAGCGCCGATCCCCGCAACAGCGTGATCCTGCTCGAGGCAGGCCCGGAAGACAAGAACAAGTTCGCCCACATCCCCGCCGCGTTCTCCAAACTCTTTCGTACCGAGGTCGATTGGGACTACCTCACCGAACCCCAGCCGGGGCTACGCGACCGCAGCATCTACTGGCCGCGCGGCAAGATGCTCGGCGGCTCGTCGTCGATGAACGCCATGATGTGGGTACGCGGATTCGCCGCCGACTACGACGAGTGGGCGGCCAATTCCGACGACTCGTGGTCGTTCCGCAACCTCGTCGGATACTTCCGCAAGATCGAGAACATCGAGGGCACAACAGAACTGGACGCCGGAACCGGTGGGCCACTGATCGTGTCCCACCAGCGCAGCTCACGCCCGCTCACCTCGTCCTTCCTCTCCGCCGTCGAGGAAGCCGGCTACTCGGTCGAAACACCCAACCTGCCCGAACCCACGGGCTTCAGCCGCACCATGGTGAACCAGAAACGCGGCGCCCGCTGGAGCACCGCCGACGCCTACCTTCGCCCGGCCAAGAAGCGCACCAACCTCACCGTCCTCACCGAGGCACAGGCCACCCGGGTTCTCTTCGAGGGCAGCGCCGCCGTCGGCGTCGAATACACCTCCGACGGCGTCACCCATACGGTGCGCGCACACAAGGAAGTCATTCTGTCCGGCGGAGCCATCAACACACCGCAGCTGCTGATGCTCTCCGGCATCGGAGACAAGGAGCAGCTCGCAGCCCACGGCATCACCGTCCGGCACCACTCGCCGGACGTCGGGCAGAACCTCCTCGACCACCTGGCCGCCCTCATCGGATGGAAGACCGAGAAGGACTCCCTGTTCCATGCCGAGAAGATTCCGGAGCTCATCAACTATCTCGCGCGCCGACGCGGCATGCTCACCTCCAACGTCGCGGAGGCATACGGCTTCATCCGGAGCCGCGAAGATCTGCCGCTGCCGGACCTCGAGCTCATCTTCGGACCGGCCCCGTTCTTCGACGAAGGCCTGATCGCCGCCGACGCACACGCCGCGGTCATCGGCACAGTCCTGCTGCAACCCAAGAGCCGAGGCGAGATCACGCTCCGGTCCGCCGACCCTCTGGCCAAGCCCATCGTCGAGCCGCGTTACCTCAGCGACCCCGACGGAATGGACCGCAAGGCCATGATCGAGGGACTGCGCGTATGCGTCGCGCTGTCGGAGACCCCGTCCCTGAAGGGCCAGCTCGGGGACGTCGTACGCCCCAGGGTGGCGTCGAACATCTCCCCGGCGGATCTGCTCACCGAGGCCCTGGAGCAGAACGCGCACACTCTGTACCACCCGGTGGGCACCGCGCGGATGGGCAACGATGCCGGCAGCGTCGTCGACGCTGCGCTGCGGGTTCGGGGCGTCGACCGACTCCGGGTCGCCGACGCATCGATCATGCCCAGCATCATCCGCGGCCACACTCATGCACCGTCGGTGATCATCGGCGAACGAGCCGCGGATCTGATCCTGGGCTGAGCCGAACGTGAACATGTCTGGTTTGACCGTTCACACCGTGGGGTAACAGGTCGGCACCGCTTCAATGCAGGCATCGCGATGAAGACCCATCCGATCGGCAAGCAGCGCCGAATAACCCACAACGCTCGAGAGACGAGCACGGAAGGTTGACCGACATGTTCACTGTTCGTAAAGCTTTGGCCGCCACCGCAATCGGTGCACTCACCATCGTCCCGCTCGCCGCGTGCTCCAGCGACGACGCATCCAGCACCACCGACGCAGCCACCTCCTCGGAGTCGTCGGCCATGGAGACCACCGAGAGCACTCCCGAGCCCGCAGCCGAGGTCGCCGACCTCAGCAACGGCGTCGACACCGCAGTTGCTCTCGACCCCGGCTTCCTGGGCGCACTGACCACCCTCGGCCTCACGCCGGGCGTAGTCGGAACCGCAACTCTCGCAGACGGTTCCATTCGCTTCCCGATCACCGGTGGCGACGTGAAGTACTGGGAGCCCGGCACGGTCGACCCCTACGTGCAGGGCGAGATCAACCACGACGGCAGCGGATTGTCGCTGACCGCAGGCGAGACCGTGGTCGAGCTGACCAACTTCGACATCGATCCGGGCACGTCGCTGCTCACCGGTGACGTCACGGTCAACGGCGAAGAGGCTGCTGCCGACGCCGTGCTGTTCGACCTCGACGGCCGCACCCTGCAGCCGTTGGCAACCGGCCCCGAGAACACCGCCATCCTGCAGGGCACGCAGGTGAAGATCTCGGAGACCGCAGCCGGACTGCTCAACGACACGTTCAAGACCGACGCTGTCACCCCGGGACTGCTCGTCGGCGTTGCGACCATCACGGTCAAGACTGCCGCATAATCAGCTCCTGAACCCGTGCGCGGGCAGTCACCGACGACGTCGGTGCTGCTCGCGCTCTGGTGCTTTCACAGACGTTTCGTAAAACGCGACAGGGGACCGGGAATGAGAGCCTTCCGACGGATCTACGGTGGCCACCCTCTGCATGCCGTCGGCCTGCTGCTCTCTTTCGCTCTGGTCGGCTACGTCGTCCACATCGCCGGACCGAAAACGTTGTGGAACAGCGACATCTGGTGGCATTCCATTGCCGTCTGGTTCTTCGGATCGGTACTGCTGCACGACGCGGTTCTGTTCCCGCTGTACTCGGCGGCCGATCGCCTTCTCACCGGGCTCGGACGACTGCAGCTGACCGTCTCGCCCATCAACTACATTCGCGTCCCGGCCCTCGGCACAGCGCTGACGTTCTTGATGTTCTTCCCCGGAATACTGTCCCAGGGCGCGGAGACCTATCGTGCGGCAACAGGTTTGACCCAAGACCCCTTCTTGGAACGATGGCTGGTTCTGACAACGGTGTTGTTCGCCGCCAGCGCCGTCGTCTACTTCATTCGCTTCACCGTGGTACGGAGCCGAACATGAGCGTCACCGCAGACACCCTTTTCCACCGCGCCGCCGCTGGATTGCCTTGCTGGATCGGCGATTCCGACGGCTCGAGAGAACGTCTGCCCACGGCCCGCTGGATGGGCGGAAGCGCATCCTCGGAAGAGGATCGCCGAGCCGACCACGCCATGATCAGCCGATGTACCGGGTCCACCATCGATCTCGGATGCGGACCCGGCCGGCTGACCGAAGCTCTTGCCCGACGTGGACTCTCGGCGCTCGGCGTCGACACGTCGAAGGCTGCCGTCGACCTGACCATCGGCCGCGGCGGAAACGCCGTTCTCCGTGACCTCTTCGAGCCTCTGCCCGGCACCGGCACGTGGTCGTGTGTGCTGCTCGCCGACGGCAACATCGGCATCGGCGGGGATCCGGTGCGCCTGCTACGCCGAGCCGCCGATCTGCTGGCACCACACGGAGCCATCATCGCCGAGGTGGACGAACCGAGTGACTCCGGGATTCGGCACCGCACCGTCCGCTGGGAAACCGACACCATGGTCGGCGACTGGTTCGCCTGGTCGAGTGTCAGCGCCGACGCCACCGCCGACCTCGCCCGCGCCGCCGGCTTGCAGATGGTGGACGTGGCTCCGATCGACGGCCGCTGGTTCGCGCAGATGACTCCGGCTCCGCTCACCAATTCGTGAACAGCAGATGATTGACGGCCAAGGCCCCGATCACCTGCAGCGCCAACCAGAATCGATGTGTTCGACGCGGCAGCACCGCCGGGGCGATCAACATCCACATCGCGAACGGCAGCCAGATTCGCTCCGTCTCCGCTTTGCTCAGCTGACTCAGATCGGCCATCACCACCGCCGCGAGGCCGCCGAGCACCAACAGGTTGATCGGCTGCACCCGCGCGGCGATGCGTGGGAACGCCGCGGGCACAGCGATGCCGAGCGCGCAGAACAGTGCAGCGAAGTTCGCCCAGCCCCAGTACTCGAACGGACGATCCTTGGCGATGCCCTGGTAGTACCGCTCCTGCACCAGCTCGTACCCGTCGTACCACCAGAATCCGTACGCCGTGAAGATCCCCGCAACGAGCAGGGCACCGATCACCGCGCCGAGGAACGGCAGAACCTTTCGGCCCGCTATCAGCACCGCGACCGCCGGCAGACCCATCAACACCAGGCCGTAGTTCAAATAGATTCCGAACCCGAGAAGCACTCCCGCACCGATGGACGCGGGCCACAGCCAGCGCTTCGTCGAGACCGCCAGCAGCGCGATACCCCACGCCGCGACCCCGGCATAGAACGCGTCGGCGGAGACGGCGATCCAGATCGCTGCCGGTGCGATCGACAAGAACGGTGCTGCGCGCCTGGCCATGTCCTCGTCGCCCAGAACACCCAGCGTGAGAACCACAGCAACTGCGGCACTGGTTCCCACCAACACGCACAGCGTTGCCGCCCAAGCCCCACCGCTCAAACCGAGACGGTCGAGCCAGACGAACGTCAGCAGCGCACCGGGCGGATGGCCCGAGACGTGAGTGGTCCACGAATCCGCCTGGTAATCCAGAATGCGCTCGGAGAATCCGCGCAGTGTCGCGGGGATGTCGGTGATGCCGGGCACCTCGTGCAGGTACTCGTCCGTCGAGGCCAACCGGTCGACGAACCCACGCTTCCAACCGTCGACCATCGCCAGCGCCATCGTCCACGCCGCCGACGCACCCCAGACGACGAACAACAGCCGCGTCCAGGACAGGCGTCGAGCCACGGTCGGTCCCCACAGCACGGTCGCCACCGCGATGAGGACGGCGAACGGCGTTCCCCATCCGACATGAACCTCACGAAAACCGAACAGCGGTGCGGCGTCGGCGAAATCGCGCACCTGCTGCGGTGTTCTGTTGATGATCGGGGTGACGATCTCGTTGCCCAGATACGGAACGACGAACGCGACGGCAACGAGCACGACGGCCAGCGCACCGGCGACGGCTTCTCTCCAGTAACGGATAGTGTTTTCTCCCTGCGGACTTGAAGACGAACACGGTTTCGGACCAGCATATCGACCGACGGTGATGGAGGATGGGTAGATGAACACGCAAGCGGGGTTACAGGCCGAGATCGCGGTGATCGGCGGCAGTGGCTTCTACTCGTTCTTCGCCGACGACGCCGAAGAGATCGAGCTGGACACGCCCTACGGATCACCGAGCGCACCGATCACCGTCGGCGAGGTGGAAGGACGACGAGTTGCCTTTCTTCCTCGACACGGCCGCGCTCACGAATACTCGCCGCACACCCTGCCGTATCGGGCCAACATGTGGGCGCTGCGCATGCTCGGTGTCAGCCGCGTGTTCGCCCCGTGTGCCGTGGGATCGTTGGTGGCCGAATACGGTCCGGGAACCGTCGTGATTCCGGATCAACTCGTCGATCGGACGTCCGGCCGCACCCAGACCTACTTCGACAACGGCGGCATCCACGTCGAATTCGCCGATCCCTACTGCGCGGAGTTGCGCAGCGCGGCCGTCCAGGGGTCCGCGGTCGACGGCGGTGTCATGGTGGTCGTCGAAGGCCCCCGGTTCTCCACTCGCGCCGAAAGCCAATGGTTCGCGCGCCAAGGTTGGACACTGGTGAACATGACCGGTCACCCCGAAGCCGTCTTGGCCCGCGAGCTCGAACTCTGTTACGCGCCGATAGCGTTGGTGACCGACCTCGACGCCGGGATCGAATCCGGTCAGGGAGTCAAGGCAGTGGACGTGTTCGCCGAATTCCAGAAGAACATCGAACCGCTCAAGGCGCTCGTCCGATCCGCAGTGCGCGACGCACCGACGGGCGAGTGCCCCCACTGCCGGGTGCACGCCGGAGTCACACTGCCGGTCGAGCTGCCATGACTCGCGTACTGCTCACCGGCGCAGCCGGATTCATCGGGGGCCACATTCTCGACGCAGCGCGCGACACCGATCTCGAGATGGTCGCCGTCGACGCCATGTTGGGTTCGGCCCACGGACCCGGCGCGACAGCCGAGGGCATCACCGATCTGGATGTGCGAGACAAGGATTCACTCGTCGAAGCGCTACGCGGTGTGGATGTCGTGTGCCATCAGGCTGCTGTCGTCGGCGCAGGCGTCGACGCCGCGGACGCGCCGGCATACGCCAGTCACAACGACTTCGGAACTGCAGTCCTGCTCGCGGCAATGTACGAGGCAGGGTGTTCCCGCCTGGTGCTGGCATCGTCGATGGTGGTCTACGGCGAAGGGCGCTACCTCAATTCCTCCGGCGAGACCGTCGTGCCGCGACCGCGTACCCGAGCCGATCTGGACGCCGGGCTGTTCGACAACCGCGACCCTGCGTCCGGCGAGCCACTCGATTGGCTACTGGTCGAGGAGGATTCACCGCTGCAACCGCGCAGCACCTACGCAGCGAGCAAACTGGCGCAGGAGAACTACGCCTCCGCGTGGGCACTGTCGACCGGTGGTTCCGTCGTCGCGCTGCGCTACCACAACGTGTACGGCCCGCACATGCCGCGCAACACCCCGTATTCCGGTGTGGCGGCAATGTTCCGGTCCTCGCTCGAACTCGGGAAGCCGCCCACGGTCTACGAGGACGGCAAGCAGGCCCGCGATTTCGTCCACGTACACGACGTGGCAGCAGCGAACATCGCGTCCATCTCCGCCGAACTGGACGGCTTCACCGCGCTCAACGTGTGCTCGGGTCATCCGATCACCATCGGGGAGGTGGCGTCCGTTCTCGCCGACGCGAGGGGTGGACCGGCCCCCGAGGTCACCGGCCAGTACCGAGCCGGGGACGTACGGCACATCGTGGCCAGTCCACAGCGGGCAGAACAGGTTCTGGGATTTCGCGCGCAGATCCTGCCGCAGGACGGTCTCACCGCGTTCGCCGATGCTCCGTTGCGCGACGCCGAGGGAACGGGCCCACCCCGTGTCTGAGCCCGGATCGGTCACCGTCGTCATTCCCTGCATGAACGAAGCCGAATCGCTTCCGGCCGTGCTGGATTCGATCCCGCCGGGATATCGAACGATCGTCGTGGACAACAATTCGACCGACGCCACCGCCGCGGTGGCAGCCGCCCACGGCGCGGCAGTGGTAGCGGAAACCGTGCCTGGATACGGAGCCGCCGTGCACGCGGGCGTCCTCGCCGCCGACACCGATATCGTCTGCGTGCTCGACGGAGACGGCTCGATGGACCCACGCGACCTACCCACCCTGGTGGCTGCACTGGACAGCGCAGACCTGGCCGTCGGCCGTCGCCGGCCCGCCAAGGGAAGCTCCCCGCTGCACGCAAAAATAGGCAATGCCGTTCTGTCTCTTCGACTTCGGACCAAGTACAAGTTGCCCGTACACGACCTCGGTGCCATCCGAGCGGTCCGCCGACAAGCGCTACTCGACCTCAATGTCACCGACCGACGCTCCGGCTACCCGCTGCAGCTACTCGTGCTCGCGGCCGAGGCCGGCTGGACCGTCGTCGAACACGACGTGGACTACCGACCACGAACCGCAGGCACGTCCAAGGTCTCGGGCTCGGTCCGCGGCACCATCGTGGCCGTGCGCGACTTCTGGAAGGTGCTCTCGTGACCGTCACCGCCCTCGTCGTGGCCAAAGCACCCGTTCCAGGACTTGCCAAGACTCGTCTCGCCGCCACGATCGGCAACGCGGCCGCCGCCGAGGTGGCAGCTGCCGCGCTGCTGGACACCCTCGACGCCGTCGCGGCAGCGGACGTCGACCACCGCGTCGTGGCCCTCACCGGCCATCTTCACGACGCGGCCCGCGCCGAGGAACTCACCCGAGCCCTCGCGTCGTTCACCGTGATCCCGCAACGCGGCGACGGACTGGGCGAACGGCTGGCGAATGCGCACGCCGACGCCGCGCCTGCGGGTGCGGTACTTCAGATCGGAATGGACACCCCGCAGGTCACCGGGCGACTGCTCAGCGACGCAGCCGCGCTGCTGGCCGACACCGATCTACTCGGTGCCGCCGAGGACGGCGGTTGGTGGATCCTGGGTCTACGGAATCCTGCTCAGGCCCGGGCATTGCTGGACGTACCGATGTCGGCACCGTCGACGGGCGACGACACTCGGGTGGCACTGACCGCTGCGGGAGCCGAGGTCACCATGGTGTCGCAATTGCGAGATGTGGATTTCGAGTCCGATCTCGATGTGGTGTCGAATATGTGCACACCGAACAGTCGCTTTCGCCGAGTCGTCGAACAATTACGCAAAACTCATTGATTTTTGTTTTCGAGAAGGACACGAAAAACAATCCGTCGAGTCTCTACATCTGTTGGGGAACAAGAAGCTTCACTTTGTCGCATTTGCCGGACCGCACGCGATGTATATCGAACAGCAACACTTCATAACCACCGTTTCACGGCGATTTCTCAGACATCAGTGCTACAAAGTGTCCATGACCGGGTTGCTGATAGGCGTAGTCGTCTGGATGGTGTGCGCTGCAATAGTCGCCACCGTCCTCGGCCGCGTCGCGCACCGAGGAGATTCCGAGGAACTCGGATCCACCATCGAGTGGAATATCGACGGTCTCGATCGCGAAGTTCAACACGAGAACTGACGGTCTCAGTCGACTCGATCGACCAATTCGATCAGGATTGCCGACGCTGCGGCCAACGTTTCCCGCTGCCGAGCCGACAACTCGTCCAGCTGTTCGGCAAGAGCGATTTCGCGAGACGCCACCTCGTCGCGAGCAGTCGCAACGCCCGCCTCGGTCAACTGCAGCACCACCTGCCGGCCGTCGGTCGGGTGCGGCTCACGGACAATCAGGCCGGCCTCGACCAACTGATGCGACGACCGCGACACCGACGGCGGCTTGATTCGCTCCCGAGAAGCCAGTTCACCGGTAGTCATCGGCCCCTCACGAAGCAACGTCGTCAGAATCGACAACTGAGCCACCGGCAACCGGTCGCTCGAATGCCGCAGACGCAGTCTCCGATTCAGCCGCATCGCACTGACGGACAGATCCCGCGCCAGCTGGGAATCGGGTAGATCACTCACGTGTCCAGATTACGACACCGAGGGGCATTCGCCCGATTCGCGAAACAGGCTACGAGTTGATTGAACTTGCCCATAACAAACCGCTGCCATGGTTGCGAGGTGTTATCGGGGAAACACCATGAAACGGGGCAGTTTTGACACGCGTGGGATCCAGACTCTTGACAGTCGCAGCACTGACGGTGACGGCATCGATGCTGGTCACAGGCCCAACGGCCCTCGCCGACCCCAACGCAATCAACCCCATCGCCGGTCTGAACGGAACATTCGGATTGCCGCAACTGCACGGCCGCGCACAGGCCGTCGCCCAGGTGACCGGAATGTCGAGCCCGAACATGACCCAGAACGTCAACATGATCGGCACCGACCTCGGCATCATGTGGGACAACGGCCGAGGCGAGGTCCTGACCGCCTTCGGCGACACCGCAGGCGTCGGCGTCCCCAACCTCCTGCAAGGCAGCCTCTGGTCCTGGCGCAGCAACGCCATCGTCCGCAGCAGCGACCGAAACCTCGCCGATGGCATGAACTTCGACAGTGTCGTCAAGGACGCCGTCGGACAGACCAAAGAAGTCGTCCCCAGCCCCAAGATCCCCTTCGTCGAAATCAGCCGAATCCCCACCGCCGGAGTCGCCGTGGGCGACACCCAGTACCTCAACCTCATGTCGGTCAAGAACTGGGGACCCGCAGGTACCTGGGACACCAACTTCTCCGGCCTCGCCGCCTCGACCGACAACGGAGAGAACTGGGCCGCACTACCCGAGACCCACAGGCCGAGCGCTGGCGGAGATCGAAACTTCCAGCAAAGCGCCTACCTGAAGGACAACGGATACATCTACCAGTACGGCACACCGCCGGGTCGCTCCACACTCGGCCACGTCGCTCGCGTCAGAGATGCGGACATCACGAGGCTCGGCGAATACGAATACTGGACGGGGAAGGATTGGAAGAAGGGCGACCCCGCTGCGGCCGCCCCCATCGTCGACGGCGTCGGCGAACTGTCGGTTGCATACAACGCCGCGGTGGGCCAGTACCTGATGATGACCACCGACAACGCTAATTCCATTGTGCTGTGGCGTTCTTCATCGCCCGTCGGACCGTGGAGCCCGCCCGAGGTACTGGTCGACACTCGCGAGATCAGCTCGATCTACGCCCCGTACATCCACCCGTTCTCGACGGGCCGCGACCTCTACTTCTTGGCGACGGTGTTCCAGAACTACAACGTGCTGTTGCTGCGGGCCACGCTGTAGCAGTTCCCATTAGGCTTCCGGCGTGGACGCTGCCGAATGGGATCGCAAATACGAACGCCGAGAACTCGTCTACGGCGAGGCTCCGAACGCGACGTTGGTCGAAGTCGCGACGACAATCCCGCGCGGTCGAGCCCTCGATCTGGCGGCCGGCCAAGGGCGCAACGCCATCTGGCTCGCGACGCGCGGCTGGACCGTGGACGCCGTCGACTTCTCGTCGGTGGCATTGACGCGGGCGAGTCGAGTGGCCGAGTCGGCCCCGCGGTCGGTGCGCGAGCGCCTGACCTGGATACACGCCGATGTGACGAAGCTGGCAACCGAGCCCAACTATGACCTGGTGCTCATGTTCTACCTCCATTTGCCCCCGGACGAGCGACGCCGAGCCGTGTCGGCTGCGATGTCCGCGTTGAAACCTGATGGAATCCTCATGATTCTCGGCCATCACTCGTCGAACATCACCGACGGTGTCGGCGGTCCACAGGAGCCCGAGATCCTGTACACGCCAGAGGATCTGGCGTCGGACGTCGGGGACCGACTCACTGTCACCACGGCCGAGAACCGGTATCGAGACGTGACCGGCGGCACAGCGATCGACGCTCTATTACTGGCGAGTAGGTCCGCCCTTGGCAGCGGAACCGATCGGGGGTAATATCCGTTAAGTTACCGACGAGTAGCTAACTTGGGCGGTACTCACGAGACCGCACCACCGACTGGAGAGCGAACGAGCAATGGGCCATTACAAGAGCAACCTCCGGGACCTCGAATTCAATCTCTTCGAGCTGTTCGGACTCGACGAGACCCTCGAGGGCGACAACTTCGGCGACATGGACGGTGAAGTAGCCCGTGACATGCTGCGCGAGGTAGTACGCCTGGCCGAGGGCCCCCTGGCGGAATCCTTCGCGGACGCCGACCGCAACCCCCCGGTCTTCGATCCCGAGACCCACAGCCTGAAGCTGCCCGAATCCTTCAAGAAGTCCTACAAGGCCCTCGCCGACGGTGAGTGGTGGCGCGTCGGCCTCGACGAAGAGGTCGGCGGCATGGCAGCGCCTCGTAACCTCCTGTGGGGCATCAACGAGATGCTCCTCGGCTCGCAGCCCGCCGCCTTCATGTACTCCGCAGGCCCCGGCTTCGCAAACATCCTGTACCACAACGGAACCGACGAGCAGAAGGAATGGGCCAAGGTCGCCGTCGAGCGCCAGTGGGGTGCCACCATGGTCCTCACCGAGCCCGACGCCGGATCCGACGTCGGCGCAGGACGCACCAAGGCGATCAAGCAGGACGACGGCTCCTGGCACATCGAGGGCGTCAAGCGCTTCATCACCTCGGCCGTCTCCGACGACCTCTTCGAGAACATCTTCCACCTCGTGCTCGCACGCCCCGAAGGTGCCGGACCGGGCACCAAGGGTCTGAGCCTGTTCTTCGTTCCGTCCATCCTCTTCGACTTCGAGAAGGGTGAACTGGGAGAGCGCAACGGCGCCTTCGTCACCGGCGTCGAGCACAAGATGGGCCTCAAGGCCTCCGCCACCTGTGAGCTCACCTTCGGTGGCCACGGCGTCCCTGCCAAGGGCTGGCTCGTCGGCGAGGTCCACAAGGGCATCGCGCAGATGTTCGACGTCATCGAGCACGCTCGAATGATGGTGGGCACCAAGGCAATCGGTACCCTCTCCACCGGCTACCTCAACGCACTCGAGTACGCCAAGGAACGCGTCCAGGGCGCCGACCTGACGCAGATGACCGACAAGACCGCACCGCGCGTCACCATCACGCACCACCCCGACGTGCGCCGCAGCCTCATGATGCAGAAGGCGTACTCGGAGGGCCTGCGCGCGGTGTACCTCTACACCGCCGCACACCAGGACCCGATCACCGCCAAGCAGGTCTCGGACGCCGACGAAGACATCGCCTACCGCGTCAACGATCTGCTGCTGCCCATCGTCAAGGGCGTCGGCTCGGAGATCGCCTACCAGGTGCTCGCCGAATCGCTGCAGACCTTCGGTGGCTCCGGCTTCCTGCAGGACTACCCCGTCGAGCAGTACATCCGCGACGCCAAGATCGACTCGCTGTACGAGGGCACCACCGCCATCCAGGCGCAGGACTTCTTCTTCCGCAAGATCGCCCGCGACCGCGGCGTAGCCCTGGCTCACGTTGCCGGACAGATCAAGTCGTTCATCGACAGCGAAGCAGGCAACGGACGCCTCAAGGCCGAGCGCGCACTGCTCGCCACCGCCCTCGAGGACGTCCAGGCCATCGTCACCTCGATGACCCAGCACCTCATGGGCGCACAGGACCAGCCCACCGAGCTGTACAAGGTCGGCCTGGCATCGGTGCGTTTCCTCATGGGCTTCGGCGACCTGCTCATCGGCTGGCTGCTGCTGCGTCAGTCCGAAATCGCCATCGCCGCACTGGACAACGGCGCAGAGGGTAAGGACAAGGCGTTCTACGAGGGCAAGATCGCAGTGGCCTCGTTCTTCGCCAAGAACATCCTGCCGCAGCTCACCGCCACGCGCGCCATCCTCACCAACATCGACAACGACATCATGGAACTGGACGAAGCAGCATTCTGATTCCCTGAAACCTTCGACGGCCGCACCTGTTCACGGGTGCGGCCGTTGTTGTTTGTGCGCCGGGTGTGGGTTGGTTGACGGCCTGCGTAGCGGCGCAAACGCGCGCGCGTTTGTCAGATGCGCGCGGATTCTGCCGAATAGTTAGGCGATTTCGCGCGCGTTCGGCAAATGCGCGCGCGTTTGCTCGCCACTCGATGTAATTCGCACGCTCCCTCGCGGTGCCGGCAGGGCAGCGGCCCGTTCTACAGCTCGGGCAACGCGCGCCACCAACTCTGCTGGATTCGCCAGGTCCGCCCAGGTCCAGCGCACCACCGGATAGCCGAGATCGCGCACCGCGTCCTCCCGTATCTTCTCCCTGAACACCACGTCGCCGGGGTTCTCATCCTGTCGTAAGTACTTGGTGTACTTGGCTTTACCGTCGAACTCGCACACGACGAGGCCATTGACCATCCAATCGATCCGTGCCACCGATCGCCCACTTGGATCCAGGATCTCCACCTGAGACTCGACGTCGAATCCAGCCTCGCGCAATATGATTCGACTCTGCGATTCCCCGGGGTTTTCACTGCGCCCGTCCATGAGGTTCACGGCTCGTCGCGCCTGCGCCACACCTTTCCAGCCCCGAGCCCGCTGCAACTCCGCGTCGAGCTCACTCTCGTCACAGCACTTCAACGCCACGTCACCTGCGATTACCGCAGACAGCAGCGTCTCGGTTCGAGCAAGGTCGACCACTGTCCGAGCCAGCGAGGTCACCGAGACACCGTCGACCGTTACGCTCGATAAGGACGGTGCACAGTGCACGGTCACAGTCGTATCCGTACGACCGCCGCCGCGGCGGTGTCGGGTGATGTGAACCTTGCCCAATCCGCCAGTAGGTAAGGGTAATCCGTGCAGTAGTGCAGCCGAACGGTGACTGACGACGTAACCACCGGACAAGATCGGCAAAATCGCATCGATCAACAGTCTGTGCCGCTCCTGTTCTGTCAGCCCGGCCAATCTCGACGACGGAACGTAGACGCCATTCACAAAACGCTCCCAGCCACCCCGCTCATACATTGCGCGCAACTCGTGATCGGCGCTCCCGTCTGCCAGCGCCTCGGAGCGTCGAATCATTCGGTCGTCCTTCATGCTCCGAGTCTCGGCCATGCGTCGACGGAGTCGAGCTCGAAAGTTGACGACTGTGCACAACTCCGGGCTTGTGGATGAATACCGGTACCGGCGTACCAGTTCGCCTAACTGTCAGTCCCGCAAACGCGCGCGTATTTGTCAGGTGCGCGCAGAATTGTCGACTATTCGGCCACTATTTCGCGCGCGTTCAGCACGTGCGCGCGCGTTTGCGAAGCAGACGGAGCCGAAACAGGTGGACGAGCAAACGAGGCCGCACCGAGCGAAGCGCAGCTGCACCACCAGGAGAACCGGCTCGGCAAAGCGTCGCCGGCCGACTTCACGAGACCGATCCGACAAACGCGCGCGCATTTGTCAGATGCGCGCAGAATTGCCCACGATTGGGCCACTATTTCGCGCGCGTTCAGCAAGTGCGCGCGCGTTTGCGAAAACCGGAGGGCGAACCGAACAGGCCGAAGGTGGGCGGACAGGGCCGAACCGGAGGGCGAACCGAACAGGCCGAAGGTGGGCGGACAGGGCCGAACCGGTGGGCGGGCCGAACAGGCCGAAGGTGGGCGGACAGGGCCGAACCGGTGGGCGAACCGAACAGGCCGAAGGTGGGCGGACAGGGCCGAACCGGTGGGCGGGCCGAACAGGCTGAAGGGGGCCGAACCAAGTCGAACAGCGGTTACTGCTGAAGTTTGCGGAACTTGCTGCCGTGGAACACGATTGGATTCACTTCACTCTGTACTTCGAGGGAATGGATGCGTAGCAACACTATTGCGTGATCGCCCGCTGGGATTTGTTGCTCGACGGTGGTGTCGAGCCAGGCGGTGGCACCGACGATGAAGGCCGCGCCTCCGTCGGTGACGGTGAGGTCGAGACCGGCGAAGCGGTCACCGGTCTTCGCAGCCAGAGTGCGGACGGCATCGTTGTGTGCTTCCCCGAGCACGCTGACGCCGATGTTCGGCGCAACTTCCAGCTTCGGCCACGTGGTCGACGTGTTCTGGATGCACACCGCTACCAACGGCGGATCGATCGACACCGACACGAAGCTACTGGCCGCCAAGCCCACCAGGACACCGTCGATTTTCGCAGCGATTGCCACGACGCCACTGGGGAACTGCGCGTACGCCTCACGAAGTGTCTGTTGATCGAGGACGGTGCGTGTGAGCGTCATGGAGGATGCTCCCTTTCGATCGTGCGGTGCCGAGCGCACCTCTACTGTTGCAACCTCGTCGCGGCGGCATTCGTTCCGGGCATACGTCTACATCCAGCAAACACCCGATCGAGCGTCGACGCCACAGTCCGAATCCGCGTGATTCGAAGTGACACGTCGAGCACAGGACGTCACTCGTCGTCGTTCGGGCGCGGGGGGTCGTCGGGTTCGGGGGTCGGAGCCGGACGATCGGGCTGGACGCATTTGACGATCGGGATGGGGTCGTATTTCACGGTTCTGGTGTTGCGCGAGATCTCCCTGCCCGACGCGGCGTCGCTGATCACCCGGGTGTCGCTGGCGGTGAATCCCGGTCCCCCGCCGGATGCGACGCAGCCGGCACCGGCCGGCAATGTCACGGTATTGGGCGAGGTGGGCCGCGTCCGGGGCCCGGTGATCGATTCGACGTCGACGGTTTTGGTGCCCCACAGCCGGACGGTGACGCTGGACGAATCCGCGAACGACTCGATCACCACGCCGGTGTCGTTGGGGTTGGTGAACTTCAGGTCGATGGCACCTTCGAAGACCGTCGCCTCCCGGGCCTCGGGGTATCGACTGATGTAGTAGCTGTGCTCGGTGTGATCGGTGTCTTCCATGCCCGCGAAGTACGACGCGTTGTACAGAGTCGTCGCGAATTGGCTGATGCCGCCGCCGACGGCACGATCGGGTCGACCGTTGTCGATGATTCCCGATTCGACGAAGCCCTGAGCGGTCCCGCGCGGACCGGTGTACCCGTTGAGCGAGAACGTCTCCTTCGGCTTGACCAGCGCGCCGTTGACGATCTGCGCGGTGAGCCCGATGTTCACGCCCGACGCGTACTCGAAACCTCCGGTCGTGTACTCCGCGACCACCTCTCGCACGCCGAGATTCTCAGCCGCCTCAGTGGTGAGGGCAGGCGGCGCCGGTTCGTAGACGGCCTCGGTCGAGCGCGGACCGTCCGCAGCCAGCAGGGCGGGAAGCTGCTCGAGGGTCTTGTTCCACTCGACCAGCTCACCCATCACCCCGGGAACGACGGTGGGAGCTCCGCCGGAGAACGTGAACGACGCGTCCTTGGGCGGAACTTCGGTGCGGACCAGTTGCGGAGCGAGAATGCCGGTGGCGATACCGGTGTCGTAGATCGGCGTGAGGCCGCCCTGCCCGTCCGGATCGAAGCGCAGGACCTCACCCACACGGTCCACCGGCAACGTCGCATCCACGTTCTGTCGGCCTTCGATGACCACCGGTGCCGACACTGCGGGGACCGCGACGTTGGACAGAGCCTGATCGACCGCATCCTGCGTCACGGTGACAGGCGTGGATTCGTAGACGACCTCGGTCGCACCCGTCGACCACTCGGTCTGCAGGTTTCGACGCGTCCCGTCGGCGTCCAGAACTCGCCCGGCCAGCGGTTCGACGGCTACCGGGGTGGCACCTTCGAAGACGACGTCGCCTTCGACGGGCGCACGGTCCGTCTCCGCTCGCAGGCCGTCGATGGCGACCGAGAGTGCCTGCTCGTCGGTGGTCGAGACGACGCCGATCTCCCGGCTTCCGAACAGCGATGTCAGACGCGTGATCGGGTTGATGGGCTGCGTACCCGCGCGATCGAGCGTCGCGTTCCAATCGACTCCCAGCCCGGCCGCGGCAGGCAACACCTCGACCTGCCGGTCGTCGATGCCCACCTGAATCGGCTCCTCCGCCCGAGGTCCCAATTCGGCACGCAGTACGGCCTCGGCGTCGGAATGACTCTTGCCGCCTACCTCGATACCGGCAACGGTCACACCGCGCGGAACCCGATCGCTGGAGGCAATCCAGTCCGCCGCGTACAGCAACCCGAGGACGGCAACCACCGCGCCGGTACCGATGGCAATCTTCTTCCACGGCGGCGTGGACCCGGCTCCGTCGTGCTCCGCCGAGCCGTTCTCAGGGGGAGTAAAGGGGGGTTCGGCCGGTGGCTGAGGTTGCCCGGCGTCAGAAGAGGACGGTAGAACAAAGGGCTGCGCCACCGTCGGCGATTCGTCTGCCACCGGTGCGGGCTGCGCGTCCGCGCCGGGTACAGCAGATTCGCCTTCTTCGAACTGCTCGCCGTCCGGATCACTGGCGGTATCGAGGTCGGCAACCGACTCGGATCGGTCGACCTCGGCGGTGCCATCGGCTTCGGTTCCCTCGGCCTGCGTCAGCTCGGCATCGTTCGCGTCTGCTTCGTTCGCATCGGATTCGTTCGCATCGGATTCGTTCGCGTCGGATTCCGTGGCGTCCTGGCCCTCGGGTACCGGCTGCTCTGCGTGCTTCGGCTCCTCGGCGTCGTCGCGAATGGCCCCGAACACCTCGGTCGGCGTGTCGTACGGCGGTACGTCGGGGCGGGGCTCGGCACCCTTCGGCGCGTCACCCGACCTACTGTTGCCCTCGCTCACATTCGACCCTTCCAGGACCGTCGATTCATATTCCGGCCTGCTGCGCGGCGTACCCCGCGGACGAGCTTACGCAAACCGCACAGCACCGCTCGTTCTGAGACCCTCGCACGCGCCGCACGCAAAAGGCCCCGCACTGCTGCCGGGTCGGGGGTCAGGCAGCAGTACGGAGCCACACGGAATATATGCAGACTTCAACCACTCGTTACAGCGAGTTCGGAATTGCCATCGTCATTTCATTCGATTGAATGAACCGTGGGTCGTCGAACCGTCGTCCTGCTCCACGGCCCGCGCCCAATGTCCCGTCCTGACCAGCGCAAGAGTGAGCAGAAGCCGGTCGCGGGCATCGGTCAAGTCACGCCCGGTCAACTCCTCGATTCGACGCACCCTGTAGATGACGGTGTTGCGATGGCAGTAGAGCGCCTTCGCAGCGTTGGTGGGCGAACCGTCCGAAGCGAGCATGTGCGCCAACGTGTCGAGCAACGTTTCTCGGTGCGGCTCCGGATGCGTGAACAGAGCGCCGAGCGCATGGCGAACCAACAGTTCCGACGACTGATCGTCGGCGGCCATGATCACCCTCGGCAGTCGGTCCGTCGCCAACGCGACGCCACTGTCTTCGGTGATGGTCTCGGCCGTCAGTGCCGCCAGGCGATACGCCGCAGCGAACGACGCCACGCCCTCGGGCGAATGCGCGACACCGACCGGGCCGACCGCCCGCGCGGCTAGGGCGTCTATGACCGATCTCCACGATCCGGTCCCGAGTGCCACGAGCGCGAATTGGTGCCCGTCCCGAGTGTTCCAGTGGGACACTGCGCCGATCTGGTCCATCGCGTCCTCGGGTGCGGGGAGCGGAGGCGACCCCTGATCGTCGAGCGGGCCGACCACGCAGGCGATCTGCTGTGAGGCCGACAGGCCGAGGGTCGCGCGGGCCTCGATCACGAAAGCCGGATCGCCGCCTCGGCCCGACCGGAGACCGTCCAAGATCACCAGCACATTGGCGAGATCACGCTGCTGCATACGCGCGCTCTCCTGGCGGTACGCCTCGACGAGAGTTTCGTACTGACTGTCCAGCGCTCTCCACAACTGCTGGCCGGCGACGAGCAGGAGATGCTCGTCGATCACGGACCTGCATTGTTCACGCTCGAGCATCAACTCTTCCCACAGCGTCCGACTCCCGAGCGTGTACGCCTTCAGCACCAACTCCATCGGAATGCCTTGGCGCGCACGCTCTCTCCCGGTGCGACGCCATACCTCTCGGGCGTTGTCGCCCGCGGCCGCAAGACCGGACAGCGTGCGTAGGCCCTGGCTGATGTGCGCGCGAGTACTGCGACGAATTTCGCCGGCGATGTCAGGAGTGGTGCTTGCCAGGTACGCGGGTTCCTGCTCTATCAGCGCCAGCGTGATCGAGTCGGCAATCGCATCCGCCCGCGGTAACAGCGCGGCCCACGCACCGCGAATCTTCTCCTGGTCGGAGGGCTTCACAGCGCCGCGCGCAGCGGATCGCGACGTAGCGCGACGCACCCCGGGAGAAGCCATCCGCCCATTTTTGCGCACAGAGCCCACATCACAGGGTGATTTGACCGTTACTGGTGCCCAGACACCCAAACATTCTGTGCGGAGCGCCCATACCGCGCGTTGTGCTGGACGCCCCATAGTGGACCCAACAGATTGTGAGGTGCATCACTTGAACTCTCTCGACACGATGGATCCGGTCCTCACCATGACGGACGTCGACGTGTCCTTCGGCGGCATCGTCGCGCTCTCCGGAGTGACCATCGAGGTACGACCCGGCGAAGTCCTCGGCGTCATCGGACCCAATGGGGCAGGCAAAACCACACTGTTCAACGTTGCGTGCGGTCTCGTTCGACCCCAATCGGGAACCCTCGGCCGACACGGCGAAACCTTGAGCCGCCTGCGCCCACACGACCTGCCCCGGCTCGGCATGAGCCGAACGCTGCAGGGACTGGGACTGTTCGATCGAATGACCGTGCTGGACAACGTCATGGTCGGGGCCGACCGAACGGCACGCACCGGAATCCTCAGCGGCCTCCTGGGCCTTCCCTCGAGCGCGGCCGACGACGCGGCGGTCCGCTCGACCGCGATGAACACCCTGGAACGACTGCGCATCGACGGCTACGCGCACCGGCTGCCACCGAGCCTGCCCTACGCGGTGCGCAAGCGCGTGGCCCTCGCGCGCGCGCTGGTGAGCGAACCGTCGTTGATCCTGCTCGACGAACCCGCCTCGGGCCTGTCCAACGACGAAATGAGCGAACTCGGTGACGAAATCCGCTCTCTCACATCAGCAAACAAGGATTCCCAGCCGGACCGACCGGCAACATCGGTCATGCTCGTCGAACACCACATGGACCTCGTCATGACCGTGTGCGACCGGATCTACGTCCTCGACTTCGGCAAGGTCATCGCCCAGGGCACACCGGATCGGATTCGCGAGGATCCGGCCGTACTGGCCGCATATCTCGGAAACGAGGTGGCACATGACAACTGACGCGACACACCTGAAGATCACCGACCTCACCGTGCACTACGGGCCGGTCACCGCCCTCGATTCGGTGTCGATGACCGTCACCGCGGGCACGATCACCGCCGTACTCGGAGCGAACGGTGCCGGAAAGACCACGCTGCTGCGCACTGTCTCCGGACTCCTGAAACCGACGTCAGGACGTATCGAGCTCGCCGGCGTCGACATCGTCGGCATACCTCCGGATCGCATGTCCCGCAAAGGGCTTGCACACGTGCCCGAAGGCCGGGGCGTGATAGCCGAATTGACCGTCGACGAGAATCTTCGCCTCGGTGCGTTGGGACGCAACAGAAGTCACGACGCCGTGACCCTCGATCGGATCTACGACATGTTCCCGCCGCTGACCGGACGCCGAACCTCGTCGGCGCACACGCTGTCGGGCGGAGAACGGCAGATGCTGGTGATCGGTCGAGCACTGATGGCAACACCGTCGGTTCTTCTCCTCGACGAACCGTCGCTCGGGTTGGCTCCGAAAGTCGCCGCTCAGATTTTCGAAACGCTGCGCGCACTCGTCGATTCCGAATCGATGACCGTCGTGCTCGTCGAACAGAACGCGCGAAGTGCACTGTCCATCGCCGAACATGCCGTCGTCCTCGACCTGGGCAAGGTCGCGGTGGAAGGCCCGGCCGACACCTTGGCCGGGGACGACGCCCTCCGACACGCCTATCTCGGGTTCTAGAGCAAGCCGAAAGGACGCCAGCCACAGTGCAACAACTGCTCACCATCCTCATCAACGGCGTGACGACAGGCATGGTCTATGCCGCGTTCGCCCTCGCTCTCGTCCTCATCTGGCGATCGACCCGCATCGTCAACTTCGCCCAGGCACCGATGGCCATGATCACCACGTACGTCGCACTGGTCGTCATCGACGCCGGTTACTCGTACTGGTTGGGCTTCGGAGTCGCGCTGCTCAGCGGACTGCTGTTGGGAGCGTTGATCGAACGACTCGTCATTCGGTTCGTCGACAGCTCCTCGCACATCAACCCGGTAATTCTGACGCTCGGGTTGTTCATCATCATCCACGCGGTTGCGGCCATCATCTTCGGGAACCAATTCCGTTCGTTCCCAGCACCGTTCGGTCTCACCGGCCAGAAGGTCGGGGAGATCAACGTGGCCCTGACCGGATACGACGTGTTCAAGATCGTCGCCGTTCTCGTGGTCCTGGGCTTGCTGATTCTGCTGTTCCGGTTCACCGATCTGGGACTGAAGATGCGCGCCAGCGCATTCGAGCAGGAGGTGGCCAAGCTGCTCGGAGTCCGGGTGAGTCGAATGCTCACGCTCGGTTGGGCTTTGGCCGCAGTCGTCGGATCGCTGGCCGGGCTGCTCATTGCGGGTGGCTCGCTGGTGCACCCCGGGTACATGGACTCGATCGTCGTCTTCGGTTTCGTCGCAGCCGTTCTCGGCGGTCTCGACAGCCCGGCAGGCGCAGTGGTCGGAGGCCTGCTGATGGGCGTCGGGCTCAGTTTCGTCAGCGGCTACCTCGGCCAGGACCTCGTGTCGAGCGCGGCGTTGATCATTCTGATCGTCGTTCTCCTCGTCCGCCCGAGCGGGTTGTTCGCCAGCGCAGCGGCCAGGAGGGTATGACGTGAACGCAACTCTCACTCGAATCACGGCCACCCCGGTACGCCGCCACTTCCTCTGCGCTGTCATCGGACTCGTCGTCATCGTGCTGGCGCTCGAATCACTGAGCACCTTCCGTCAGAGTCAGCTGACGTCGGTCGCGTACCTGGCGATCGCAGCAGGCGGATTGACCGTGCTGACCGGTCTGAGCGGGCAGCTCTCACTCGGGCACGGTGCGTTCATGGCCGTCGGTGCGTACACCGCGGCATTGATGCTGCGGGCCAACGATTCCGGATGGTCGGTGCCCCTCGTACTGCTGGCCGCCACCGTGATCTCTGCCGTGGTGGGCGTGGTCGTGGGAGTGGCCGCCGCCCGACTGCACGGCCCGTACCTGGCCGGCGCGACGCTGGCGCTGGCCGTCGCCGTACCGGGACTGGCCCTGTACTTCTCGGACTACCTCGGCGGTGAACAGGGTCTCGTCGTCCCGGCTCCGAAAGTGCCGGACCTGATCGACGACATGATGTTCTTCGTCACCGGAAACGAGCTCAGCGGAACCAAATTCGTCGCCTACGTCAGCTGGGTGCTGCTCGTCGTCGTGTTCTTCCTGTTGGCGAACGTCTCGTCGAGCCGGATCGGCCGTCGCTGGCGGGCCGTTCGGGACGACGAAGTAGCCGCCGAGCTGTCCGGGATCGATCTCGGGCGGGCACGCATCCTGGCGTTCGTCGTCAGCGCCGCATGTGCGGGTGCCGGAGGTGCCGTCCTCGCGATGTCGGCGCGGATCGCGGCCCCGAGCGGGTTCACTCTGACGCTCTCCCTGACATTGCTCTCCGCCGTCGTCATCGGCGGGCTCGGCACCCTGTCCGGGGCACTGATCGGGGCGCTGCTGCTCACCTACATCCCACCGGTGGTCACCAACCTCGGACTCGACCTGGGGCTGAGCAGTCTGCAATCCGCCGAACTCGCACCACTGGTGACCGGCATCTTCACCGTCCTGGTCATCCTGTTCGCCCCACTGGGTCTGGTGGGCACGTTTAGAAGGTTGCGTTCAACCAGAAAAGAGATGAAATGAAGAAGTTCGGATCGGTGGCGGTCAGAACGACCGCACTCGTCGCCGTCGTCTCGTTGGCCGCAGCGTGCGGTGCAGGCGGCAGAGACGAGGCAACAGAATCCTCGGAAGGCTCGACGATCGGCATCACCGACACCTCGGTGAAGATCGGAGCCCACTTCCCCCTGACCGGGGTCGCAGCACCGGGCTACAGCGAAATACCCACGGGCGCAAAGGCTTACTTCGACTACGTCAATGCCGCGGGCGGCGTCAATGGCAGGCAGATCGAGTACGTCGTTCGTGACGACTCCTACGATCCGACGACCACCACCCAGGTCGTCAACGAACTCGTCCTCCAGGACGAAGTGTTCGCCGTCGTCGGTGGACTCGGCACAGCGACGCACAGCGCAGTCATCGACTTCCTGAACGAGGAGGGTGTGCCGGATCTCTTCGTCTCCTCCGGCGCGATCATGTGGGGCAACGACCCCGAGAAGTACCCGAATACCTTCGGCTGGCAGCCCGACTACCAGGTCGAGGGCAAGATTATCGGCGACTGGGTGACGAAGAACCGGCCCGACGCCAAGGTCGGGCTGTTCCTCCAGGACGACGATCTCGGCAGGGACAGCGAAGCCGCGGTACGCCAGTATCTCGACGACCAGATCGTCGAGGTCGTGCGCTACACCTCCGGCAACACCGATGTCGCACCACAGATCGCCGCTCTACAGGGTGCCGGAGCCGACCTCGTGCTCGGCTTCAACGTCCCGTCGTACACCGCACTGAGCCAACTGACCGCGATGCGGCTCAACTACGATCCCGAGTGGTTCTACAGTTCGATCGGCTCCGACGTCGACCTGGTCGGTTCTCTGCTCGGACGCTTCTCCCAGGGCGCGGTCACCAACGGTGCCCGGTCCCTCGAAGGCATGATTTCGCTCGAATACATCCCCGGCGTCGACTCCCCCGAGAATCCGTGGACGCAACTGTGGCAGAAGGTCTGGGCTCAGAACGGAACAGGTGACCCACTGACCAACTACCGCATCTACGGACTCAGCCAGGCGTACGCGTTCGTGCAGGCTCTTCAGGCGGCCGGCGAGAACCCCACCCGTGAGGGCATCGTCTCCGCGATCCAGGACGGCGGAATGGACTTCCAAGGCCCGCAGCTCGCCCCGTTCCGATACTCCGAAGAAAGCCACCTCGGAATCTCCGGAGCCAGTGTCTTCCAGATCCGCGGGGGTGTACCCGAGTACCTGACTCCGGTGCTGCAGACCGACATCGGAGACTCGGCAGTGGAGGAATACACCGGGGACGAATCGACTCCGCCGGAAAGCGGTATACCCGGCTGATCGGATACGAAAAGGCACGCAGAGCGAGCTCTGCGTGCCTTTTCGACGTTGTGATCAGCAGATCCGAAAACCCCTCGTTTGCCGGATCCGCCGACCCTGTGACCCCCAGATCGTGTCCCCGTATCGGGGAGCAGCCGTAGCTGCGGTGATCAGCGCTCGATGATGGCGGTGACGCCCTGGCCACCGGCCGCGCAGATCGAGATCAGGCCGCGGCCCGAACCCTTTTCGGCCAGCATCTTCGCCAGCGATGCCACGATGCGTCCACCGGTCGCGGCGAACGGGTGGCCCGCGGCGAGCGAGGATCCGTTGACGTTGAGCTTGCTGCGGTCGATGGAACCGAGCGCACCGTCGAGTCCCAGACGCTCCTTGCAGTACGCGTCGCTCTCGAACGCCTGCAGCGTCGCGAGCACCACCGAGGCGAAGGCTTCGTGGATCTCGTAGTAGTCGAAGTCCTGCAGCGTCAAGCCATTACGAGCGAGCAGACGCGGAATCGCGTACGTCGGGGCCATCAGCAGGCCGTCCTTGAACGATCCGTTGCCGTGGATGTAATCGACCGCGGCGGTCTCGGAATCGACGAGGTGCGCCAGCACCGGCAGGTTGCGCTCGGCAGCCCATTCGTCGCTCGACAGCAGCGCAGCCGACGCACCGTCGGTGAGCGGAGTCGAGTTGCCGGCCGTCATGGTGGCGTCGCCCAGCTTGGTTCCGAAGACCGGCTTGAGGGTGGCCAGCTTCTCGACGGTCGACCCCGGACGCAGGTTGTCGTCGCGGGTCAGGCCGAGGAACGGCGTCACCAGGTCGTCGAAGAATCCGCGGTCGTACGCGGCTGCCATGTTGTGGTGGCTCGCTGCGGCCAGTTCGTCCTGGTCCTCGCGGCGGATACCGAATTCCTTCGCGGTGATGGCGGCATGATCACCCATCGACAGGCCGGTACGCGGCTCACCGTTGCGGGGGATCTCGATGCCGAGCATGCCGGGACGGACGTTGCCGAGCAGCTTGAGGCGAGCGGTGGTGCTCTTCGCCCGGTTGAGCGAGAGCAGGAACTCCCGCAGTTCGTCGTTGACACCGATCGGAGCGTCGGACGTCGTGTCCACGCCGCCGCCGATACCGGCGTCGATCCGGCCCGAGGCGATGGCGTCGCCGACGGCGATGATCGACTGCAGACCGGTACCGCAGGCCTGCTGGATGTCGAACGCCGGGGTGTACGGGCTCAGCGCGCTGCCGAGCACGACCTCACGGGTGAGGTTGAAGTCCCGGGAGTGCTTGAGCACGGCACCGGCTGCGACGAGGCCGAGACGCTCGCCCTGCAGACCGAAACGGGCGACGAGACCGTCGATGGTGGCGGTGAGCATGTCCTGGTTGGACGCCAGCGCGTACTTCTTGTCCGAACGCGCGAACGGAATGCGGTTGCCACCGACGATTGCGACCGGTCGTAGCTGCTTGCTTGTCACTGACGTCTCCAAACATCGTCCCCAGCATGTGGGGAATGGCCCTGGTGGAGTTTCATCTTACTGGCGAGTAAGTTGGTTGTCGACACCCGGTCGTGCGCCTCGCCCTCAAAGCGAGCAGCGCTGAATGAAAGGTACGACAGTGGCAGCCTCCAAGGGAGCCCCAGATCTCTACTCAACGTTCCTCGCGTCCGCGCCGGGAGCCTTCATCGCCAAGCAGGCCGGCCTGCCGCAGCCCGAGAAGCTGCGCCGCTACAAGGCAGGCGAGCCGCCACTGGCCGGACCGGTCCTGATCGGCGGCAGCGGCCGCCTCGTCGAGCCGCTGCGTGAGCTGCTCTCGGACTACCCGCAGTCGCAGCCCCACGACGACAAGCACGGCGGACTGGTGTTCGACGCCACCGGCATCGGCAACGTCGCCGAGCTCGAGCAGCTCTTTAGGTTCTTCCAGCCGGTCATCCGCAACCTGGCACCCTCGGCTCGCGTCGTCGTCATCGGCACCACCCCCGAAGAAACGTCGAGCGTCGACGAGCACATCGCGCAGCGCGCCCTCGAAGGCTTCACCCGCAGCGTGGGCAAAGAGGTCAAGCGCGGCGCGACGGCTCAGCTCGTCTACATCTCCCCCAACGCGTCGACTGGACTCTCCGGCCTCGAATCCACCCTGCGCTTCCTGCTGTCGGCCAAGTCCGCCTTCGTCGACGGCCAGGTCATCGCCGTCGGTGACGCAGACTCACAGGCACCGGCCTCGTGGGACAAGCCGCTCGCCGGCAAGGTCGCCGTCGTCACCGGCGCTGCCCGCGGCATCGGTGCCACCATCGCCGAGGTTCTCGCCCGTGACGGAGCCACCGTCATCGCCGCGGACATTCCCGCAGCGGGAGAAGCACTCTCGCAGACGGCCAACAAGGTCGGTGGTACCTCGCTGGCCCTC
The DNA here is from genome assembly GCF_014905595.1 of Rhodococcus sp. NKCM2511. Lineage (NCBI taxonomy): Bacteria > Bacillati > Actinomycetota > Actinomycetes > Mycobacteriales > Nocardiaceae > Rhodococcus > Rhodococcus sp. NKCM2511. The sequence goes on from NZ_BNHJ02000001.1 coordinate 2,429,039, forward strand.
GACGTCACCTCGCCCGACGCCGGCCAGGTCCTCTCGAAGCACCTGCTCGAGCGCCACGGCGGTGCCGACATCATCGTGCACAACGCCGGCATCACCCGCGACAAGACCCTCGCGAACATGGACGAAGCCCGCTGGAACTCGGTCATCGGCGTCAATCTAGCGGCGCCGCAGCGCATCACCGACGAGCTGGTGGCCTCGGGCGCGCTCAAGGACGGCGGACGCGTCGTCGACGTCTCGTCCATCGCCGGTATCGCGGGCAACCGCGGCCAGACCAACTACGGCACCTCCAAGGCCGGCGTCATCGGCCTGGTGCACGCATCCGCACCGGTGCTCGCGAAGAAGAACATCACCATCAACGCGGTTGCTCCCGGCTTCATCGAAACCGCGATGACGGCGGCCATCCCATTCGCCACCCGCGAGGCCGGACGGCGCATGAGCTCGCTGCTGCAGGGCGGCGAGACCGTCGACGTCGCGGAGTTGGTCTCCTACTTCGCTTCTCCCGCATCCAACGCCGTCACCGGGCAGGTCGTGCGCGTGTGCGGCCAGAGCCTCCTCGGCGCATGAGCACCGTCACGCTCACCGAGCAGCCGAAGACGTCCCAGATCTACACCTCGGCTGCACTGGGTGCCTTGCCCTTCCTCGGGTCCAAGTCGAAGACCGTGCCCAGCACCGTGTTCGAGCTCAAGGGCCTGCGAGTGGACCAGGACAACCTGGCCGGCTACTGCCGCGCGACGGGGCTGCGATTCGGCGATCAACTCCCGATCACCTACCCGTTCACGCTCGTGTTCCCGACAGTCATGAAACTGATGGTGTCCAAGGGCTTTCCGTTCGCCGCCATCGGTTCGGTGCACGCCGAGAACGTCATCGAGCAGTTCCGCGGCATCTCGGCATCGGAGCCGCTGGATATTCGAGTGCACGCGGAGAATCTGCGCGAGCACCGCAAGGGCTTGCTGGTCGACCTGATCAGCGAGGTCAAGGTGGGACGCGAACTGGTCTGGAAGCAGACCTCGAGCTTCCTGAGCCTGCAGAAGACCTCGCTCTCGGGTGGACCCCGTGAAACACCGCCTGCAGACGAGGTACCGCCGCCCCCGACCCGCACCCTGCGCGTCGATCAGCGGATCATCAGCCGGTACGCGGCCATCTCCGGAGACCGCAACCCGATCCACGTATCCTCGCTCGGCGCAAAGGCTTTCGGCTTCCCGAAGACCATCGCACACGGAATGTGGAGTGCTGCAGCGGTACTGCAAACGGTCGAAGGCCGCATCCCGGAGGCCGTGAAGTACAGCATCCGATTCGGCAAGCCGATCATCCTGCCCGCGACGATCAACGCCTACGCCGATGCCGTCGGTACCGGCTGGGACCTGTCACTGAAGAACCCGAAGAAGGGCTACCCGCATCTGACGGGCACCCTGCGCTGAGTTGGCTCGAACTCGAAGTTATGGACGGATTTCCTCGGATTTCCGTCCATAACTTCGAGTTCGGCTGTGTAGGTGGCGGCCAGCTAGGTAGTGGCAGTTTTCTTGCCGGCGAGGCCGCGCCACGCCAGGTTTTCCAGGAGGTCCGCTGCGGCGTCGACCTCGATTTCGCCGCCTGCCACTCGGTCGGCCACAGCCTCACCGGCACCGACCAGCGCCACGGCCATCAGCCCGAAGTTCTGTGACTGTTCCGGGTCTCTGGTGCTCATCGCCAGCAGACCTGCTGTCAGCTCGATCAACCGGTCTCGGCTGCTCTGCACTTGCGAGGCGAACGCCTGCTGACCGATCGCTTGGCGGTAGAGCACCATCCACGACTTTCGGTTCTCGCCGACGAAGCCGAGGAAACCGACCAGCGCGCGGCGCAGTTGTTCGCGCGGCGTCAGGGTCGGGTCTGCAGCGGGCGTCAGGGCCTCGACGAACTTGAGGCCCTCACGATGGATGCACGCAGCGAACAGCTCGTCCTTCGAGCCGTAGTACAGATAGAGCATCGGCTTGGAGATGGCCGCCTTCTTGGCGATCGAATCCATCGATGTCTCGTGAAACCCGTTGTCGGAGAACACATCCACTGCCGCGTCGAGCATCTGCTGCTCGCGGACGGCGCGGGGCAGTCTCTTGGTGCCGCCAGCCATGGATCCTCCAATACGTACGAAGCACTAGACGTTACTCCACAGTAAGGTCGAGCGACGACCGATCAGGCTCCGCACGCCCCTTTGAACCGCGCAACCGTCGCCGCTGCCTCGTCCACCTGGGCTGCGGGAAGGCGTCCCGTCGCCACTGCGTCCTCCAGATTGTCCAACACCGCCGGCACCTGATCGGTGGTCAGCCACAACGCCACGTCGGCTCCGGCCACCAACGCCGACTCGACCGCGTCGACGATCCCGAGCCGGGCCGTGATCGCCGCCATGCCGCTGAGGTCGTCGGTGAAGATCGGACCGTCGAAGGGCTTCGCTCCGTATCCGACGCCGTCGCGCAGCAACGCCATGGCCGCGGGGCTGATGCTGGCGGGAACACCGGGGTCGGTCAGTCCTGGCACGTCGAGGTGGCCGACCATGACGCCCACTCCGGTGGTGTCGAGCGCGGCGAACGGCAGCAGATCCTTGGCTTTCAGCTCGTCGAGCGGCGGCGTGGTGACGGCCCCGGTGTGCGAGTCACCCGAACCCGAGCCGTGCCCGGGAAAGTGCTTGATGACCGGCTCGACACCCGCGTCCTTCAACCCCTTCGCGTACGCCCCCGCGTACTCGATGACGACCTGCGGATCGTCGGAGAACGAGCGGTCGCCGATGACGGAATCATCGGGCTGAGCACTGACGTCGACGACCGGCGCGAAGTCGACGGTGACGCCGAGATCCTTCAGTCCCCGGCCTCGCGTCAAGGCCTCCTGATACGCCTCGTCCACCGACATCGTCTGCGCCAGTTCCCGCGCCGACGGTGCCGCACCCAACAGATCGGCAACCCGCGACACGCGTCCGCCTTCTTCGTCGATCGTCACCATCGGTGCCACCGCGGACGCGTCGAGCACCTGCGGAACCTCACGGTTGCCGAGCATCGACTCGTCGGTCCAGCTGCCGACGAAGATCCCGCCCACCTGCTCGGTGGACATGATCCGAATCGCGTCCTGCGTTCCGGTGACGCCCACGGTGAGCAATTGAGCGAGACGTTGCCGCTCGGTCAGACCGTCGACGAAGGTGACACACGCGTCGGCCGGCGGAGGCGTCGACTGCGGGACCGTCGTCTGCGGTGCGGTCGTCGTCGAGGACGGGGCCGATTGCGTCGAGGCCACCTGCGACGATTCACTGGAACACGAGACGAGCAACCCCACCCCGACCGTCAGTGCTGCAGCGGACCGAACCGAAAACCGAAGTCGCATGGAATACGACGGTAGCCGAGAAGTTGCGTGTTGCTGACCGCCCTCCGGTTGGGATCAATGCGACTTTGTTGCACTCCGAGCGACTGAAACCCACATTGATCCGGGGCGGGGGCGGGGTAATCTGGACGAAAGCGACATGAGGAGAATCACCACCATGACTGCTGACCTCATACTCATTGCCTACGACGGTTCCGACAACGCCAAACGAGCCATCGACTATGCGGGACGGTTTCTCACCACCTCTCGCGCGATCGTCGTCACGGCCTGGGAACCGATGGTGCGTCAAGCAGCGCGGATGTCAGGTCTGTCGGGTGTCATGCAGCCCGAATGGGTGCCGGACGACGAGGCCGAGGACGTCGCTCTCACCGATGCGAAGGTGACCAACAGCGAGGGCGTCGCCCTGGCCGAGGCCGCAGGCCTGAAGGTGGAAGGCCAGTGCACCGAATGCACCACCGCCATCTGGAGCGCGATCGTGGAGAAGGCCGACGAGATGAACGTCGACATCATCGTCACCGGCACCAGAGGCACCACGGGGCTGCGGGCCCTACTGCAGAGCTCGGTGGCCGAGCACGTGCTGCGGCACAGCCATCGACCCGTGCTGATCGTTCCTCCCGGAAAGTAACGCGTCCACCGGCCGGTTCACAGGGTGCAGGTGATACCGTGATGCCCGCGTGGGGGACAACCTCGCCCACTGCTTCACTGAGCCGACTGACTGGAGAACCGAGATGAAGTTCGCTGTCCCGGGTGTCATTGCCGCCGTCGTCGGAGCCGTACTGGGTGCCGGGGTCGTATTCGGAGTCACCGCCGGTGCAGCAGACAACTCTCGGCCGGACATCGATCGCACCGGAAACGCCGACTCGTCCTTGCTGAACCAGGTTGAGTACGGCAGCCGCTGACGCTGGTCGCTCACGTGGATCGTTGATCTCGGCCGAGCCGCTCGGTCGGATTTGGCTCTTCGGAGTCTCCGCTCTCGCATTCCTGCTCACTTTTCTGCAGGTCCCGGGCTTCACCGTCGCCGATACCAAGTACGACCTGGCGCAGAACCCTGTCGGATTTCTCGAACGCGCCTCGCATCAGTGGAACAGCGCCGCTCCGCTGGGCCAGGTGCAGAATCAGGCCTACGGCTACTTCTTCCCGCACGGGGCGTTCTTCGCCGGCGGTGATCTGCTGTCGATCCCACCGTGGATCACCCAACGCATCTGGTGGGCGCTGCTGCTCGTCGCCGGCTTCTGGGGAATCGTCCGGCTCGCCGAGGCACTCGGTGTCGGCAGTCGCACTTCCCGTCTGATCGCAGCGACAGCATTCGTGCTGTCCCCCAGGGTGATCACCACTCTGGCGTCGATCTCCTCGGAGACGATGCCGATGATGCTCGCGCCGTGGGTGCTCGTTCCCATCGTTCGTTGCCTGAACAGTCGGTCCGCAACAAATACGGTTCGGCGTGCGGCGGCACAATCGGCGCTGGCCGTGGCGTTGATGGGCGCGGTCAATGCCGTCGCGACGGCCGCCGCCGTTCTGGTGGCCGTCATCTGGCTGCTGTGCCATCGACCGAACCGCCGCTGGCTGGTGTTCGCGGCCTGGTGGACCGGCTTTCTGGTGCTGGCGACACTGTGGTGGATCGTCCCACTGCTGTTGCTGGGCAAGGTCTCTCCGCCGTTTCTCGACTACATCGAATCGTCCGGCACGACGACCCAGTGGACGTCGCTGACCGAGGTGCTGCGCGGTACCGGCAGCTGGACCCCGTTCGTCTCTCCCGAGCGGGTGGCGGGCGCCGTGCTGGTGACTCAGCCTGCTGCCGTGATCGCGACCGGCTTGATCGCGGCCGCAGGCATTGCGGGTCTGGCGATGCGCTCGATGCCGGCCCGCGGCCGATTGACGGTCATGTTGTTCGTCGGCCTCGTTGGCCTGGGCGCAGGGTTCGTCGGCGATCTCGACGGTCCGTTCGCGGCAACCGTGCGAGTGTTCCTCGATTCCGCGGGCGCACCTCTGCGCAACATTCACAAACTAGAGCCGGTCATCCGAATCCCGTTGGTACTCGGCCTCGCTCATCTGCTGGCCCGGGTTCCACTGCCGGGTTCGGTTCCACGGCCGACGTGGCGAGCGGCCGTCGCGCATCCCGAGAAGCACCCGATGATGGCGGTGACCGCGCTGATCCTGGTGGCGCTGACGCTCTCGACAGCGCTGGCATGGACGGGCAAGCTCGCGCCGCGCGGTGCGTACGAGGCCGTGCCGCAGTACTGGCACGACGCCGCGGACTGGCTCACCGACCATGCCTCCGGCTCGAGTCCCGACGGTTCCGACGCGCAGCGTGCACTGATCGTGCCCGGCGCACCGTTCGCTCTGCAGACCTGGGGCCTGACGCGCGACGAGCCGTTGCAGGCTCTCGCGACCACGCCCTGGGCCGTCCGAGATGCGGTGCCGCTCACGCCGCCCGGTGCCATTCGCGCCCTCGACTCGGTGCAACGACTCTTCGCCGACGGCAGGCCGTCGACCGGCTTGGCCGACACCCTTGTGGGACAGGGCATCAACTACGTCGTCGTGCGCAACGACCTGGACCCGGAGGATTCGCGGTCCACCCGACCGGCGTCCGTCCACCGCGTGCTCGACGGTGCGCCGGGGCTCGAGAAGGTGGCAGAGTTCGGCGAGGACGTGGCACCGGGTCAGGTGGACGGGGTGGTTCTGGACGGCGATCTACGGCCTCCGTATCCGGCCGTAGAGATCTACGCGGTCGATGCCGCAGCGGACGTACCTGCCTCCGGTCCGTACACGGTCGATGTGGATCGGGTGCCGGTGGTACAGGGCGGGCCCGAGTCGATTCTTCGATCGAACGAGTTGCGCAACAACGGTGTTCGCCTGCCGGTTCCGGCCGGGCCGACGCTGTTGGCGTCGGATGCAGCTGCTGCGGGCCTGCCCGTCGATTCGGTGACGGTGACCGACACACCGATGAATCGCGAGACCGACTTCGGTCAGGTGGACAATCACAACTCCGCGTTGCGGGCCGCCGACGAGCCCCGCCGTTCGCTCAACGAGGTGCCCGACTATCCGGTGTACGGGGCGCAGACCGTGGACGCGGAGTGGGAAGGCGCGACGTTGACCGCGTCGAGTTCGGCGTCGGACGCGACTCAGATCGGGGGCAGTGTGCCCGGCAGCGGGGTCGCGGCCGCAGTGGACGGTGACCTGGCCACCGGTTGGATCAGCAACGGCATCGAACGCGCTGTGGGGCAATGGCTTCAACTTGATTTCGATACTCCGGTGCGCGGCGGGCTGCTGCACATGCGTACCAGCCCGGGAACGATCGGAGACCCGGTCAAGTGGGTCGAGGTCACCACTCCGAACGGCTCGACGGCAGCCCGGGTGGACAAGCCGGGAGACCCGATGACGGTGTCGCTGCCCGGTGGGGAAACTCCGTGGCTGCGCATCACCGCGAAGTCGACGGTCGACGGCACCCGGGGCAGTCAGTTCGGCATCAGCGAGGTGTCGGTGGACGACTACTCCGATCGAGACAACCCCAAGCCGGTCTCCATCGTGCATCGCGCGGTATTGCCACCCACTCCTGCGGGCGCGAGCGTCGACGCGTGGGAGCTGGGCCAAGAATTTCCCGGCCGCTCCGGTTGCCTGGACACCGACGACCGAATCCGCTGCAGCAGTGGACTGTCCAAGTCGCCGGAGGAACTGGGCCGCTTCTCGCGCACGATCGACGTCCCGATGGGCACCGCGGTGATCCCCGAGCTGACGGTACGCACGCGGCAGTCCCCCGAGCTCGAGGCCCTACTGGCCCAGCCCGGCCGGCCGTTGGCGAGTGGGGCGTCCGACGTCGCGGACCTCGACGGCTCTGCCTTCGCCGCCACCGACGGCGACCCGCGTACGTCGTGGACGGCACCGGAGAAGTCGATCACCGATCGAGCCGGCACCGACCCCACTCTCACCATCCAATTGCCCGCTCCGACACTGGTGGACGGGCTCGAGCTGAGCCCCAGCCTCGGCGCGCTGCCTGCCCACCCCACGCGGGTGGCAGTGAATCTGGGCAACGGTCCGATGGTGCGCGATGTGGATACCGACGGTTCGACGACGCTCGCGTTGGCACCGTACGTGACCGACAGGATCGTGCTGTCCATCGTGGACTGGGACGGCGTACTCGACCGAAACTCGTTGGGCTTCATCCAATCTCAACCGCCCGGATTTGCCGAGGTCACACCGCTGTCCGCCGGCGAGCCGATCGGGCCGCCGTACGACGGTGACCGGCAGATCACGGTCGACTGCTTCGACGGGCCCCTGGTGTCCATCGCGGGTCAGACGGTGCGCACCTCGGTGACGGCCACCGCAGACCAATTCCGTTCCGGCGCAGCTCTACCCGCATCGGTCTGCGACGCGGACATCCCGGTGAACGAAAACTTCGTCAATCCCGTGTCGCTCCCCGAGGGACGCCAGGACATCGTCGTCGAACCCGGAGCGTCGTTCTTCGTCGACGGGCTTCGACTGCGCACCATGCCCATTCCGGCGTTGTGGCCGGACACGTCTGCACCGCAGGCGGCGCGCACCACAGCATGGAGCCCCGATCACCGCGAAGTGACCCTCACCTCGAGCACCTCGGATCGCCTGCTCGTCATCCCCGAAAGCAACAACAGCGGCTGGCGGGCAACGACACCCGGAGGGACCGAACTGACCCCGGTGGTCGTCGACGGCTGGCAGCAGGCCTGGATCGTCCCGGCCGGGGCGTCGGGCACGGTGTCGTTGGATTTCACCACCGACCGCTGGTATCGACTCGGGATCTTCGGCGGACTACTGCTGTTGATTCCGCTGCTGATCGCGGCGCTGCGACGGCCTCGCGGCGTCGTCGATCCAGGCCCCGCGCCCAGGCCCTGGCGTAGCACTCCGGTTGCGTTCGCGGCGCTGCTCGGCGCGGCGATCGTGCTGGCAGGCGTCGTCGGAGCGATCTCGGTGCTGGTTCTCGGTGTCGGCTCGGCGCTGCTGAACCGCCGTTACGGGTCCGAGCTCACGTCTCGCGTATCGGTCTGCGCAGCAGGTGGATTCGCTATGCTGGGGGCAGCGTTGCTCTCGCTCGGGCCGTGGCGGTCGGCCGACGGATATGTGGGCGGGTCCTACGCGGTGCAGCTGGCATCGTTGATCGGCATCGTCGCGTTGGCCGTCAGCGCGATGCGGAAGCCGTGACCGCCTTCTTCGGCGCGAACCTGCGCCGGGCCGGCTCTTCCACCAGCGCATAGCTGGCGGCAGCGACCGGAATCGACAGTGCCAGGGTCACCGTCAGCACGAACCACATGCCGCCGGAGAAGGGGACGATGCCGAACACCGGGAACACGACGGCGAGCACGGCCAGGTGCCAGATGAAGATCCCGTACGACCAGCGTCCGAGGGTCAGCATCACCGGATGCTCGAACACCCGATGCCTGCGGCCGGAATCGGCCAGCACCAACGGCGAAAGCATCGCGAACGCCAGCACGGCACCGAAGACGATCTTGAGCTCGAACTGCCACGGCTCGGGCCGCACCAATCCTTGTGGGCCCGCCAGCGGCGTCGCCGACAGAACGAATGCCGTCACCGCGATCGCGGGCATCACCCATGTGCGACGCGCCCAACGATGCACCCACATCTGCGGACCGACCGATACTTCGGCGAGCACCATGCCGGCGGCGAACCACGGGAAGTAGCCGGGCAACCAGTTGTCGTGATGGATGGCTTCCGGTGTCGCGATCGGAATGAACGCCCAGGAGAGCGTCACCGCGGACGCAGCGAGCAGAACCCACACCCGGTACCTCGCCGACGATCCCCGAAGCCGGATCATCAGCCAGGCGAACAGCGGCAGCAACAGATAGAACGCCACTTCGACCGACAACGACCACATCTGCGTCATGCCCTCGGTCAGTGTCAACGGTACGAACACCTGGGTCAGCGACAGGTTGGCCAGCCACACCCGATAGTCCCCGCCTGCGTGCGGCAGAAACAGCAGGACGAGCACCGTGACCACCCAGTAGGCGGGCAGGATGCGCACTGCGCGTGACCAGAAGTAGCGGCGAGTGGGCTGCGCCTGCGTGAGTCCGCGGGCCTGCGCGGCATGCGGGCGCCACAGCAGAAATCCCGACAGCGCGAAGAAGATCGCCACCGTCAGATCGAACCGGCCCCAGACTCGGCCCATCAGCGGGGAATTGGCGGCCCCGGTCTGGAATGCGACGTGGGTGACGACGATGCCGAGCGCGGCAACTGCCCGCATCCCCTCCAGAGCGGGCACGAAGGCACGCAACGGTACGACGGACGCCGAGTGGACTCGAGTGCTCATGGTGGCTCAAGTGTGCCGTGTCGAACCGGCATGGACGAGACCGGTGCCACTGTCGACTGTTACTGTCACCTGCGACGTGTCGTAAGAAATCGGGCAGCGCATCGGGGAATTCGTACGATCCCGCCTGCGGTGTCTTCCAGTGAAGCGGTCGACTAAGGAGATTCAGCATGGCGGAGCGCTCAGGGCCGAGCCGGATATTGGCCCTTTTCCTCATCGGCTTGGGCGCATTTCTGGTGGTTGCCGCCATCCTCATCCCCACCTACACCGTCTCGGCGCTCGAGAAGACTCCACTCGACCTCGAGGTCACCACAGTCTCCACCGGCACCGGAAGCGTCCTCGACGCGCGGTCGCTGGCAGCCGGTCGCGCCGTGGTCGATCAGAACGTTCCGCTGACCTCACAGCGATTCGTCACCGTCGAGGATCCCTCCGACGCCGACATCATGACTCTTCAGGCCGGACAGACGTTGCGCCGCACCGACAAGCAGGCCGACACCGGACTGCTGACCGCCACGGTCGACCGCGTGAGCATCGACCGCAAGACCTCGATGCCCGTCGAGAGCCCGATCGGCACCATTCAGGTGGCAGGCGACAAGCCGGCCGAGGAAGTGGCCCACACCGGTCTGCAGTACAAGTTCCCGTTCAATGCCGAGCAGAGAAGCTACCCGTACTTCGACGTCAACGCGCGCGCCTCGAAGGACATCGACTTCGTCGCGGAAACCGAGATCAACGGCACGCCGGTGTACCAGTACCAGCAGACCGTCGGACCGGTCGACCTGTCGACCGTGGTGAACCTGCCGACCAACAAGGTCACGCTGCCCGCCGACACCTGGGGCGTCGAAGGTGGAACCGCACCGGTGACGATGACCCGCTGGTACGAGAACACCCGCACCCTGTGGGTCGAGCCCGAGACCGGCGTCGTCGTCAAGGGCGAAGAGCAGATCCACCAGTACTACGGCCGTGAGGCAGGCCGTCCCGAGGTCGACGTACTGAAGGCCCCGATCACGTTCGACGAGAACACCGTCGAGTACCAGATCCAGCAGGCCAAGGACGGACAGGACAAGCTGTCGCTCTTCGGCCGCACCGTTCCGATCGTCGCCGGCATCCTCGGTGTCATCTCGCTGATCGCCGGAGTCGTTCTGCTGCTGCGCGGCGGCGGCAACGGTGGACACCGTCAGCCGGCCCGCACCGACGCCGGTCCCCGCCCGACCCCCAGTGGCGGCACCGCACCGAACCGCGACTGGACGACCGATCGCACGGAAGAGATTCCGAGGACGAACCTCTCCAAGGAGTAAGTGCCTATGCAGGAGTGGAGCCTGCGGAACGACCAGATAGCCAGTGGCGTGGTTGTGTGCCCCAGCGGGCACATGACCACGCCACTGGCGTTTTCGGCCACTCAGGCCGTCGAGAGGATTCCGTACTGGTGTGGTTGCCGCATCAGTACGAGGTCTTTGCGGCGCACGACGTTGGTGGGGTACGCCCCACCCAGGCTCGTGGTGTCCACGACGCAGGTCGCGTGGCCCGGTGCGTCACTGTCGACGAGGGCTTCGGTTCTGGGGAAGGCGAAGGTGTCGGGCCCGAATACCCCGCTGTGCCCGGCAATTCCGCGGTCGGTGTCGATCGTGTTGGCGAAGGCGAAGTACACGTTGTTCTCGCCTGCCCGGACGCGCATGTGATGCCAGTGCGTGGGATCGGCTCCGGTGGGAATCTCTGCTGCATGAGGGATGTCGGTTCCCGGGTGGGAGCCGACGAAAGTGCCGGCGAGTGCGGCCGGGCAAACGATCAGATCACAGCCACGCAGCGCCAGAATTCGGCCGGCCTCCGGCAACAGTGCATCGTGACCGACGAGCATTCCCACTCTCCCGACGGGAAGGTCGACGACGGTCCAGCGGTCGCCCGCGTCGAACAGCGAGGTGTGTTCGACGGACAGATGGATCTGGCGGTACGCCGTGCAGGTTCCGTCCGGCTGAACCAGCACTGCGGAGTTGTACACCCGATCGGATCCGATGTCGCGCTCGGCCACACCGACGACCATCGAAACACCATGCCGGGCAGCGATAGCGACGACGCGTGAGAGCGACGTCCCGTCGATCGACTCCCCGACCTCGCGCGGCGGGCGATCCGCGGAGACCGGCCCGGTGACGGACAGTTCGGGAAACACGATGAGATCGCTCGCGCCCGCGAGGCCGGCGGCCCACTGCTCGATGTCGTCGAGATTGCCGTCGATCGACGTCCCCGGAGTGCATTGCACGACGCTCACCGACGAAGTCCGCCCGGCCGGTAAGGGCGAGTGGCCGTAGAGGGTGAAGAAATCGAGCGGGTTCCACGCGTACGTGTTGGTCTGCAGTTCACGGTACAGATTCGGCCTGCGCACGGGCCCGGCCTCTCGTGTGCGACGAATATCGATGTCGCCGAGGACAATACCGTCACCGACGTCGAGGCGGCCGGCCACGTTTCCGTCGGGATCGATGATGCAGGTGCCGCCGCTGAACTGAACGGTTCGTTCGAGACCCCAGCGGTTGCTCTCGATGACGTAGCAGTTGTTCTCGAAGGCCCGACTGATCCAGTAGGGGGCAGGAGTGCGTTCGGCGAGCCAGTTGCTGATGTGGCAGATCACGTCGGCACCCTGAAGCGCAGCCACACGCGCCGTCTCCAGAAAGTGCAGATCCATGCAGATGAGCAGTGCGATGCGACCGAGCGGGGTCTCGAACACCTGGTGCCCGAGATCGCCCGGGGCCGCCCATTTGGGCTCGGCGATGTACGGATGCGTCTTGCGGTGTGTGCCGACGATTCCCTCGGGACCGATGAGAACTGCACTGTTGTAGAACAATCCGCTCGTCGCATCGACTTCGGGCATGCCCACGACGATGTAGCAGTTACGACGGGACGCGATCTCGGCGAACGTCTCGGTGGTGGGGCCGGGGATCTGTTCGACGACGGTTGCCGCTTCCTCGGTGTCGTGGAAGCAGTAGCCGGTGGTTGCCATCTCGGGTGTCGTGATCAGGCGCGCTCCGTCCGACGCCGCCTTCTCCACGAGATCGCTCAGAGCGGCGACGTTCGATTCCTTCGCGAACAGCGTGGGCTCGAATTGTACGGCTGCTGCAGTGAATGTCATGACGCCACAATCCTTTCGGCGATGAGGGTATCGTTCGATTTCGGTGGTTCGTAGAACTGTCCGCGGGTTGCCATCGTGAGCGGAACGTAGAGAAGAGGACCGAGAAGCATGGCGATGAACGACGCGTAATACGACGGGTAGAGGCCGAACACGCCGAGTCCGCCCACCGCGACGCCCGCTGCCATGGCGATGATGCCGCAGGGGTTCCAATTGCGCACTCGCCCTTCGCGGAACTCGATGTTGTCGCGGGGAGCCAGGCCGAGCAGTCTTCTGCACACGAAGTAGTCCGCGAGCAGAATGAAGATCCAGGTGTTGGTCATGATGCCGGTGACGGCCAGGAACTTGTCGGTGTACTGCAGAATGTTGACGGGGTAGCACAGCACGCCCACCACCAGTAGCGCCACCATCCACCATTGACGCCCGACCTTCTTGGGCGAGAGCACATCCCACGCGTTGGACAGGGCGAGGGATCCTGAATACAGGTTCATGACGTTGATGCGCACCTGGGTGACCACCGCGAAGATCACGCCGAGCAGACCCATGACGATGGCGAAGTACAGTCCCGGGTCGGTGGCCGAGAGTTCCGGTGTTGCAGTGGTTCCGGTGAAATGACGCAGCATCGTGAAACCGAGGAACACACCGAGAATCATCACGACGACGATCATCAGCAGTTCTGCCAGCATCAGTCCGGCCGTTCCGACATAGCTGACGCTCTTCTTGACGAACCGTCCGTAGTCGGTGCCGATGAGTGCTTGGAACACGACCTGCCCGTTCGCGAGGCTGAACGCCTGCCACAGTGCGGTGGCGGTGAATCCACCGGTCGCTTCCCATTCGCCGGGCCCGACGAGTACGTAACCGCTGGCGAGCATGTACATACCGACGGCGAACAGGATCAGGAAGATCGGCATCCCGAAGCGCTGCAGAATGTTCATCGAGTGCATACCGCGCCAGGAGAAGAACAGCGCCACGAGTGCGACCAGCGCGAATACCACTGTGGCCCAGGCGGAGTCGATCTCGATCCCCGCGAGCTCACTGAGCCCGTGCGAGACGATGCTGCCCTCGAAGATGAAGTAGAACACGTAGTTGACCGCGTAGACGAGCGAGGCGACGGCAGAACCCTTGGTTCCGAACCCGAGCCCGCGGGTGAGCAGTGGCAGCGACAGACCCTCTTGGCTGGCGATACGCATGATGAGGCTGCCGACGAGCGTCGCACCGATCACCATGTACGCCACGGGGATCAGGAACATCGGCCATCCCACCAGAAACCCGATCTGGCCGCCGAGGGCGAACCAGAACATCGCGGTCACGTTGCCGGTGAGGACCAGCAGGATCGCCGGCCGCCGCCAGCGTTGGTCGTCGGGCACTCGGGAGGTTGCGTAGCTTTCGATCTGATCGTCGAGGCTGGTCGCTGGCCCCTCGAAGTATTTCTTCATGTTCATGAACGGGTGTCCACTTCGGTTCGCGGCGAGAGCGCTGGCTGCGCTGCATCGGAACAATACTTTCCGTGGACACTATTGCAATGTGAAACATGTTAAAAAGAGATCACGAAAGCGGCCGACCTGGCAGGTTACGGCGGAGACCGCGTCCGAGACCGGACGCCGAGAAAGGTCAGTGGGTGATCGAGGCCGTCTTCGCGTTGGTCTCGAGGGCCCGGAGCAGAGACTGCAACAGCTCACGATCCGACTCCGACGGGAAGACCATCGCCGCGGCGTCGTTCATCATCGGGGCGGCCGCGTCGTGCTTCGCTTTCCCACGGGCCGTCAAGCGGATCAGCACCTGCCGACGATCGACGGTGCCGGTACGGCGGTGCACCAGATTGTTGGAGACCAGCCGGTTGACCGCCTTGGTCAACGTCGGCGGCGAGAGCAATGCGAACTCCGCCGTCTCGGCCATCGTGTGTCCCTCACCGTCGGACAACAGCGACAGCACTCGCCATTCTTCGAGGTCCAATTCCCACGGCACGAGGGTGGCGCGCAATCGATCCGACACGGCCCGCTCGACCACGGTGAGCAAACGCGCTGCCGACGCAGCATCCTGGTGATCCACGTGATCGTCCCCCTGCTCGGTTCCTGCGTCGGCGCTACAGTCTCTCTCAGCGATTCTATGGTGAAGCGAACCGCGAAGAGACACCGAGCGGACGGACGGCACGATGAACAGCGATCGGTTCGACACGTTTCGCGTCGGCCTGATCTTTCCGATGTCCGGACCGTTCGGCATCATCGGACCGTCGAGCGAGCTGTCGGCCCAGCTGGCCAGGGACGAACTCAACGCCTCGGCCGGTGTGTTGGGCCGCCGCGTCGAGTTGATGTCCATCGACGGCGGCCGCGATCCGGTGACGGTGGCCCACGAGGTCGCGACGCTGCTCGATGCCGGTGCCCTCGATGCGGTGGCGGGGATGCACACCTCGGCGGTACGGCGAGCCGTCATTCCGGTGACGCTCGGACGGATTCCGTACGTGTACACCTCCATGTACGAGGGCGGCGACCGCTACCCGGGACTGTTCATCACCGGTGAGACCCCTGCCAACCAACTGGTGCCGGCGCTGGAGTTCCTCGTTCGTGAATTCGGACGACGCCGCTGGGCAATCGTCGGAAACGACTACGTCTGGCCCCGAAAGAGCGCTTCCATCACGGCAACTCGGCTCCGTGGGCTGGGCGCATCGGTGGTGCACGCGGAGTTCGCACCGGTCGGCACGAGCGACTTCGCAAGGACCGTCACCGCGATCGAGCGGTCGGGTGCCGACGCGACCGTGGTCCTCCTCATCGGCGACGACGCAGTCCATTTCCACCAGCAATTCGCCGGGGCCGGGCTGGACGGGCACTGCATCCGTCTCAGTCCACTGATGGACGAGAACATGTTGCTGGCGGCCGGCGGCGAGAACACCCACGGGCTGTACGTCGCGTCCGGCTATTTCGAAACCCTCGCCACCGAAGCAAGTTTGGGATTCTCGGCTCGTTTCGCTCGTTCATTCGGGGTCGATGCGCCGATCGTCGGCGCACTGGGACAGTCGTGCTACGAGGGCATCAAACTGCTGGGCGCGCTGGTGAACAGGGCAGGCACAGCAGATGTTCGCATCATCGAATCCGTATCCGATTCGGTGTCGTTCACCGGTGCCCGTGGGCACCTGTTTCTGTCCGACGGCCACGTCTCGCAACCGATCTATCTGGCGTTGGCCGGTGCTGTCGACTTCGAGATCATCGGCGAGATCCGGCCCGCGCGCGACTGATTCTGTCGCCGAACAGGACAACGCCGCACACGACGGCCATCGTGACCGCGGCGGTAACGGCTGCGACGGTGACGAACTGGGCCAGGGTGGAGGCCACGAACAGCAACAGCAGCACCTCGGCCGCGAGGGCGAACCAGGCGACGAGGGCCAGGCGGGTGCGCTCCCCCGCGATCGCCCACAGCAGCGCACTCTGCAGTACCGCCAGGCACGCCCCCTGCAGCACGAAGAGCCACACGTATTGCTGCACACCGGAATACGTGCCACCGACAACCAAAGGAAGTAGCGGCGACGCCAGCGCGCCCCCGAGTACCAGTACCGTGCCGAGTCCGGCGACGACGGTCAGCGCCGATCGCACTGCGGCAGCGGAGTGCAGCGGGTTCGCCATGCGCGGATACAACACCACTCCGACCGCCTGCGGCAGCCAGAACGCCGCTTTGGACGCGACGGCACCGACCGCGTACAGCCCGGCCTCGGTACTGCTGAGCAACGACCGAGCCAGCACCAGATCCAATGCGGACATCGCGATCAGCACCAACTGCACCTGCGAGGCCTGCAGCACCGTCAGAACGGTCACCCTGGTTTCCGACACCGCGTTCACCGGCGCTCCGGCGGCCGACCGCGCGCCGACGGCCACCACGCCGATACCGGCCGCCGTGGCCAGTAGCACCGAACCCGGGCCGCCGCCGAGCAGCAACACGACCACCGCCGGCGCCACCTTGCCGAAACCGGCCGCCGCCAACACCACGCTCAGTGCGCCGAACCGGCCGCGTCCTTGCAGCAGCCCTTGCTCCGCGGCCAACAACACCAGCACCGGCGCAGCGATCACGGCCGACACCGTCGCCGCTGCGGAGACGTCCATGGCCGCCGACAACGCCGGGGACACAGCGAGAGCCAGCACACCCACGACCGCCGCACAGCGGTAGCCGACACCGCGCAGCTCGCGAGAACTGCGGCCGCGCACCACCTCGCGCGCGACGACGGACTGCAACGCCAACGCCGGGACCGCCAGAACCAATTGCACCGCAAGAAGACTCGCGAACTCGCCGTAACCCTCGACACCGAGCATGCGACTCGCGAGCACCTGCAGCAGATACGCCACGACATTGGCGAACATCGAGCCGGCCGTCACCATCCCCATCCCGGCGACGGACGCACCCGCCGGGTGGTCTGCCTCGGACGAGGCGCGAAACGACATGCGTCCACGGTATAGGGTGCCGATCATGGCGTGGTCGAGGTCGAGGTGGACGCCGCCGCTCTACAGCCTGCTGCTCTCGCTCGTCGTTCTCGGGCCACTGCTCGGCCCTGGGTATCTCCTGCTTCGCGACGCCGTCAGCACCCCCCGTTCCTACTTCACCGACTCCGCCTGGGGAATCGCCGACGCGGCCGCGCGGGCAGTGCCGCAGGATGCCGCGATCGCGGCCCTGACCACGGTGTTCGACGGTGGCCTTGTGGTCAAGGCCGTTCTGCTGCTGGCGTTGTGGATGGCCGGCTGGGGCGCGGCGGTGATGGCGCAGAGGATGCTGCCCACCGCGCCACTGCCTGCCCTGCTCGTCGCGTCGACGGTGGCCGTGTGGAACCCCTACGTCGCCGAACGCCTGCTGCAGGGACATTGGAGTCTGCTCGTCGGCTACGCCGCCCTCCCGTGGACGGTGGTCGCCGCACTCGCGGTCAGGTCCGGTCGCTCCTGGTGGGCCCTCGCCGTCTGCCTGGCCGCGGCCGGGTTCACTCCCACCGGTGCGTTGCTGGCGGCAACCGTCGCGCTACTCGTCGTCGCCCTCCCCGGGGGTGCCCGACGCGGCCTGCGCGTGGTCGCCACCCTCGCGATCGCAGCCGGCGCGTCGATGCCGTGGCTGGCGGCGACGATGGTGTCGGGCGGTGGCGTCGAACCGGCGGATCCGGCGGGTTGGGCCGCGTTCGCAGCACGCGCCGAACCGGGTCTGGGCACGGTGGGTAGTCTGGCCGGTCTCGGCGGCATCTGGAACTCCGATGCCGTACCCGGTTCTCGGACAGGACTTTTCGCTGTCGTGGGGACGGTCCTGTTGCTGACCGTCGTCGCTCTCGGGATACGGCCGCTGTATCGGCGTCGACGCAATCCGGTGATCGTGGGCCTGGGTGTCGTTGCGCTCGCTGCCATCGTGCTTCCTGCGCTGGCAGCAACCGGACCGGGGTTGGCGGCGGCTCGTGTACTGGGCGACACCGTCCCCGGGGCCGGTCTGCTCCGCGATTCGCAGAAGTGGGTCGCGCTGGCCATGCCGATGTACGCTCTCGCCGCTGCGGCCGGTGTCAGCTGGTTGGCGTCCCGGCGCACCCGATCCGGCAATGCATGGCTGCCGGGGGGCGTGGCCGTGCTGGCGTTGCTCGTTGCGCTCCCCGACCTCGGCTGGGGCGTCGGCAGCGCACTGAAGCCTGTGACGTACCCGCAGTCGTGGCGGGCCGTCTCGGCGGAACTCGCCGACCAGGACGGCGACGTGGCCGTCCTTCCCGCCGGAATGTTTCGCCGCTTTCCCTACAGCGGCTCAGCACCCGTTCTCGATCCCGCACCCCGCATGCTGCCGGTCGACGTACTGCAGACCGGTGAGCTCCTCGTCGCAGGCGGCACGGTCCGCGGGGAAGGGAAACGGGCGACGGACGTGCAGAACGCTCTGCTCGCAGGCGACTCCGCGGACACTCTCGCGGCCCTGGGTGTCGGCTGGGTACTGGTGGAGAACACGACTCCGGGCGAGCTCGGCAATGCGCAGCAGACGTTGGACCGACTCGACGCCGTGTACTCCGACGAGGAACTGAGCCTCTATCGGGTGCCGGATCCGGCGATGCTCGAACGTCGTTCGGCGACAACCGTTGTGCTCGCACATCTGGCGTGGGCACTGCTGTTGCTCGGCGGACTAGCGGTAGGACTCCTGAGCCGATTCGGCAGGCGTGTGCGCGCCGGCCGCCCCCACCAGGCCTGACGACCAGGTGCCGCGCGTCGTCCCGTCGAGCACCGAGAACACGCCGTCGGCGCACTGGCCCCAGGAGAACTCACCCGCGCGGACTCGTGCCTTCTCACCGAGGCGGGTGCGGGCCTCTGCGTCCTGCAGCAGTTCGGCAACGGCACCGGTCAGCGCGGACACATCGCGGTCCTCGGCTCCGGATGTCGAACCACCCACGAGAACACCGGTGACGCCGTCGATGATCGAATCGGTGAGTCCCTTGGAGCTGCGATAGCCCACCGTGGGAACACCGTGCTGGGCAGCTTCGACGACGGCGAGGCCCCAGCCCTCCTTTCGGGAGGGCATCACATGCACCCACGACCGACCGAGCAGTGCATGCTTGCGCTCCTCGTCGACGTGACCGTGGAAGGTGACGTATCGATCGACGCCCAGGCTCGTGACGTACTCGCGAAGATTCCGTTCCCACCACCCGCCGCCGATGACGTCGAGATGGATGTCGGGAATGCTGCCGCGCAGTGCAGCCACGACGTCGATCGCGTCCTCGATCTGCTTGTGCGGAACCAGCCTCGACAGCACGGACAAGGACGGGTGGGGCGTGCGGGTGTCCTCGCCGCCTTCCGGTACAGACAGTGGGATGTCGTCGGCACCGTTGCGGACCACGGCGATGCGCTCCCGGTCGACACCGAGAGCGATCAGCTCGTCTGCAGAAGGCAACGACACCGTCAGGTACTGATTGCGGCGGTGCACCTTCGGTGAGATCGTCGACTCGAGCCACCAGCCGAGCTTGGCCATCATCGGGCCCGCCACCGGCCACTGCTCGCGGTGACAGTGATGCACCAGCAGTGTCACCGGCACACCGAGTACTGCGCGGGAGAAGAACGGAATGCCGTTCTGGGTGTCGATCACGGCATCCGGGGAGATCCCCTTGAGAGGCCCGAAACCGAGCCGACCGGCGGCGATGGCGGCCAGAGCGCGGGGATACACCGACAGGCGACCACCACCCCGACTGATCCGGATGCCGTCGACGATCTCCTCGGCCGGAGCACCGGGATAGGACGCCGTCCGCAGCGTGACACGGACACCGCGTCGAGCCAGGCCCGCGCCTACTTGCTCGAGGTAGCGCTCGCTGCCGCCGCCCTGCGGATGCCCGGTATCGCGCCAGCACAGCAACAGAACCTCGCGCACCGCTCGCTTCACCCCATCCACCGTGCTCGCTTCTCGACCGTCGTCGAATACCGCTGCCACACTAACCGCTAGGGTTCGTTTTCGTGACTTCCGCCGTGACACGACTGTTCGCCTCTCGCGCGACACTGCGTCGCTCGGTGAAACTCCTGAAGGACTTCGGGCACGAGCAGAGTTCTCCGGACATCTTCTACGGTGCCCTGGCCCGTGATTCGGTCGAACTGATCGGAGACCTCTACCGCGGCCTGACCGGCACCGACATGTCGGCGGCCACGGTGCTCGACGTCGGCGGCGGACCGGGATACTTCGCCGACGTCTTCGGCGCGAGTTGCGCGCGCTATCTGCCCGTCGAACCCGACGCCTCGGAAATGCACGCCGCCGGACTGCAGATCCCCGGTTCGGTGCGCGGCTCCGGCATGGCGTTACCCTTCCGCGACGACAGCGTCGACATCTGCTTCTCGTCGAACGTCGCCGAGCACGTCCGCGAGCCGTGGACCATGGCCGAGGAAATGTTGCGTGTCACCAAACCCGGCGGCCTCACGGTGCTCTCGTACACCATCTGGTTCGGCCCGTTCGGCGGCCACGAGACCCGGCCGTGGCATTACCTCGGCGGTGAATACGCGGCCCGACGCTACGCCCGCACCACCGGACACGAACCCAAGAACCGATTCGGCGAATCTCTGTTCGACATCAGCGCGGCAGACGGATTGCGTTGGGCGCGAAGCACTCCCAACGCAACGCTACTGGCCGCGTTTCCGCGCTATCACCCGCGCTGGGCATGGTGGATGATGCGCGTTCCGATACTCCGCGAGTTCCTCGGCAGCAACCTCGTCCTGGTCCTGAAACCGAACGCATACCCAATGGGTCATTCCGCAGGCTCCACTCCCGCATAACCTGGATCGATGACGGCACTCGCGCTCGACATCGGCGGCACCAAGATGACAGCGGCACTCGTCGGCGACGACGGACGTCCGCAGCACCCGGAGACAGTTCCGACACCGGCCACCGGCGTGTGGGAGGCCTGTGCCGAACTGCTGCACCGGGTCGTCGGAAGCGTCGACGTGACGCGGGTCGGGGTCGCGTGTTCCGGTCCGGTCGACCTCGTCACCGGGTCGGTCGCGCCGATCAATGTCGACGAGTGGAAGAACGGATTCGGTCTGCGCGAGCACATCTCCGCCGCGCTGCCCGGCGCCGAGGTACTTCTGGCCATGGACGGCAGCGCAGCGGCATTGGGTGAGCATCGATTCGGTGCCGCTGTCGGGATACCGGACGTGCTCAGCCTCGTGGTGTCCACCGGCATCGGCGGGGGCCTGGTGCTGGGCGGGAAGATCGTCGCCGGAGCCAGTGGCAATGCCGGGCACATCGGCCACATCGTCGTCCCCGGTTCGACGACGCCCTGCGCGTGCGGCGGGATCGGATGCGTCGAGACCGTCTCCAGCGGCCCCTCGGCGGTGCGGTGGGCTCGGGAGCAGGGCTGGCCGGGGAACACCGGTGTCGAACTGGCTACGGATGCCGCCGCGGGCGAACCGCTTGCCGTCACCGCATTGCAACGCGCCGGAGTGGCGCTCGGTCAGGCCATCGCATCGGCGGTCGCACTGGTGGACGTCCGGATGGTGGTGATCGGCGGCGGCTTCGCTCAGGCCGGCCCGCCGCTGTGGGATCCGATCCGGGAGTCGATCGCCTTGCACGCGCGCCTGAAGTTCCTCGACGGCCTGCAGGTGGTGCCGGCTGCGTTGAGCGGACTCGGCACCCTGCACGGCGCGGCCGCTCTCACTGCCTGATCTCGCATACTTCGAAAGCCAGAACGGGGCCCACCCCTCGGTGAGCCCCGTTCTGTCTCGTGAATACTACGCGCCCAGACGCTGCTTGAGGGCGTCGAATTCGTCCTGAATTCCGGTGGGCAGTTTCTCGCCGACGAAGTCGAACCACTCCTGGATCAGCGGGATCTCGGCCTTCCACTCGTCGGTGTTCACCGCGAGTGCCTCGGCGACGTCGTCGACGGTGGTGTCGAGGCCGTCGATGTCGAGTGCCTCGGCCGTGGGGACGACACCGATCGGGGTCTCGACGCCCGCGGCCTTGTGCTCGATCCGCTCGACGATCCACTTGAGCACGCGCGAGTTCTCACCGAATCCGGGCCACAGGAAGCGCTTGTCGTCGCCGCGACGGAACCAGTTGACGTAGAACACCTTCGGCAGCTTGGACTCGTCAGCGTTCTTGCCGAGGTCGATCCAGTGCTGGAAGTAGTCGCCCACGTTGTAGCCGAGGAACGGCAGCATGGCCATCGGGTCGCGTCGGACGGTACCGACGGTGCCCTCGGCGGCAGCGGTCTGCTCGGAGCCGACGGTGGCTCCCATGAACACTCCGTGCTGCCAGTCGCGGGCCTCGGTCACCAACGGAACGGTGGTCTTGCGTCGTCCGCCGAACAGGATTGCGGAGATCGGCACACCCTGCGGGTCGTCCCACTCGGGAGCCATCGACGGGCACTGAGCCATCGGCACGCAGTACCGCGAGTTCGGATGTGCGGCATCGGTTCCGGACTCGGGCGTCCAGTCGTTGCCCTTCCAGTCGATCAGGTGATCGGGCTTGCCTTCGAGGCCTTCCCACCACACGTCGCCGTCGTCGGTCAGGCCGACGTTGGTGAACACCGAGTTGCCCTGATCGATGGTCTTCATCGCGTTCGGGTTGGAATCCCAGTTGGTGCCCGGAGCGACACCGAAGAAACCGAACTCCGGGTTGACGGCGTAGAGACGACCGTCCTCACCGAAGCGCATCCACGCGATGTCGTCACCGATGGTCTCGGCACGCCAGCCCGGAATGGTCGGCTGAATCATCGCGAGGTTGGTCTTACCGCACGCGGACGGGAATGCCGCCGCGATGTAGTACGCCTTGTCCTCGGGGGAGATCAGCTTGAGGATCAGCATGTGCTCGGCGAGCCAGCCCTCGTCGTGGGCCATGGCCGACGCGATACGCAGCGAGTAGCACTTCTTGCCCAGCAGCGCGTTGCCGCCGTAACCGGATCCGTAGCTCCAGATCTCGCGGTCCTCGGGGAAGTGGGTGATGTATTTGGTGTCGTTGCACGGCCACGGCACGTCGGCCTGACCCTCGGCCAGCGGAGCACCGAGCGAGTGCAGCGCCTTCACGTAGAACCCGTCGTCGCCGATCTTGTCCAGAGCGGCCTGACCCATGCGGGTCATCACACGCATGGAGATGACGACGTACTCCGAATCGGTGAGCTCGACGCCCAACTTGGGATCGGCAGCGTCCAACGGTCCCATGCAGAACGGAACGACGTACATGGTCCGTCCGCGCATGCAACCGCGGTACAGCTCGGTCATCAACGACCGCATCTCCGACGGGTCCATCCAGTTGTTGGTGGGACCGGCGTCGATCTCTTCCTTGGAACAGATGTACGTGCGCGACTCGACGCGGGCCACGTCCGACGGATCGGAGTTGCCGAGGAACGAGTTGGGCTTCTTCTCGTCGTTGAGACGGGTGAAGGTTCCTGCCTCGACCAGCTTGTCGGTCAGGCGCTCCCATTCGGCGTCGGATCCGTCAGCGAACACCACGGAGTCCGGTTCGGTCAGTTCGGCTACCTGAGCAACCCAGGCAAGCAGTTCTTTGTGTCGAGTCGGCACGCTGTCGGTGCCGCTCAAACCGGGAATGGTCGCTGAGGTCATCTAACTCTCCTGGGGTTAGCCGGAACCGGGAAGAATTCGCACGATCGCTGTGGGCAAGCACGCACGAGTAGATCTCGGTTTTCCCCTCTCGGCGGGGCGCTGCTCGGCCGTTCGAGCTGCAGTACACCATGTTACTGGATACAGCAAGCTGAGGACCGAGCGCCGGATGTCCTGTTCATCAGGTTAACGCCGAGCGACGTGATTCCAGAAACAGGGTGTTGTCCGATTGGTCACAAGACCGATTCAGATAGGGAAAGACCGACGCAAGAAGCCATCCACCAGCGCCGATGTAAATCAGACCGAATGGCCTACAGTCGGCCGGATTCGGACGATCTGCCCTGCCCGAAACCGTTCGCTTCCCGAAAAATCTCCCAGGATTCGTAGTGCCCGTCACGGTCGAAGGCGGTGAACTTGTCTGTCACACCATCTCCATCGACATCCGTTCCCACCGTCGTTCCGGCCTCCGTCGTCCGAACGGAAGTCTCGTGACGACCGTCGCCGTCGAGATCGAACCAGTCCGTCGAGACGTATCCGCCACCGTCGTCCGACGCGTCCTCGGCCGGCTCGTTCGTCTCGAAACCGCCCACTGCGAAGCCATCCACCGCGATCATCGACGCTCCTCACTGTCGGGTGCCTGTTCGCCGCCTGCGAACCTGTTCGGACGTGCACCTACCCGCTTCGACGCATCGACGCGCCGATCGGTTCCGGATCGCCGGGAGAGAATTCGACGGGCTTCGACGGCGCGACCGAGTCGCGCCCGGACCCGCGAAATCGCTCCAGCCCGCGCTCGAGTGCAGCCAGATCCCGATCGCAGGCCGAGAGCAGCGCCGATCTGTGATCGGCGAGCGTGCGAAGTTCGGCGTCGATCTCGGCCAGCGACAGATCGATACGTGCCGCCGCCTCCCGGTCCGCCGAGGTCAACGCCGACGCGAGTGCGGACTCGGCGTCGAGAATGCGAGAGAGCAGCCGCTGTTCCACGTCCGATTTCACGCGAGCCAGACTTTCCTGGGTCCAGCCGCGAAGGTGCGCACGGTCGGCGACGAGTGCGCGTGAGCGGGTCAACCACCACGCGATCGCGGCACCGATGGCCAGTGAGACGATCGTGTTGGCGACGGCCAAGGTAGGAATCAGAGCCAGGGGCGAAACGACGAGCCGACCCAGTCCCACCCCTGCCGAGGCCCCCAGTGCGACCATCAGGACGTCCTCGATCCCGCGTCGCCTGGTCGGTTCGCCGATGTCGATCTCACCGCATGCAGTACCGGATTCAGGCACCGTGTCGGCGAGCCCGAGTTCGACTTCCACGGCGCGGAGACCGGTGGACAATGCAGCGTCGGCGCGAGATCGAACTGCCTGTACGGACTCGGCGAGGTGCCCGGGCAGATGGCCGAGTTCGGCCCGCCGCGATCCCTCTATCGTCTGCCGTACCTGCGCGCCGAGCATCCGAACGTCCTCGACCGCAGCGTGAATACAGTCGACCCGAACCCGTTGAATACGGTTGTGCAGCAATGCTCGTCGGTCACCACCGAGATGTTCTCGTTCATCGAGCAGCCGCGCCCGCCGGGCACGCAGAGGGGCGGTGTCACCACCTCCGGTCACTGCGCGAGCTTCGGCCACGATGGCGGCCTTCGCCTCTGCTGCAGATTCCTGCACTGCAGCAACGTATTTGCGCTGTGCCCCTACCGCCGCGGCCTGCATCAGCAACGCGTCGATTCTGTCGGCGACCGCCCCGAAACCCGACTCCGCGAACACGGCAGCATCGCCAATCTCCCTACCGGCTCGTGCCAACCGTGCCGAGACCGGATGAACGGAGTGTTCCACCGCACGCGGAACACGCTCGGCGACGATCTCGATATCGGCGTCGACCACCTCGCGCCACCGGCGATGCACATCGATCTTGTTGACCACCAACACAACCGGTGTCGACTCGAAGGCAGGACGCCAGCGCTCGACGTCGGCACGGCCGACCGGAGCCGACGCGTCGACGACGATCACGACCACCGCGGCCTCCTCGACCGAGTCGGCGAACCCGATCTCCGCGCCGTCGCGCCGGGTGAGCAGATGGCATATCTCGGTCTTGCCGGATGCTGCGGTGCCGGTGACGTGAATGCCTGCAGGTCGGCTGCTGCGTGCACGGTCGATGCGTACGAGGGATTCCGAGTTCCGTCGACGCAGAACGCCTTTCAGATCGTCCGGCAGCGGGAACCGGTTCGGATCGGTCACGGTCGGAGCATCCGCACATAGCCGCGGCACAGGGCCAGGGCGGAGCGCCGGACGGCGTCGTCCTCCGAGGTGGCGGCACACCGCTTCCACACCAATGCCTGCTCCAGCAGGGCCCGCTCCGAGCCCGTCTCGATCGGTACCCCCAATCGCGCTGCAGCACAGCGCATATCGGCAGCCACCGCCTCGTCCGAAGCCAGATACGATTCGACGGCACCTCGAACGTCTCGGTGACGGGCGGATATCTGCAGCAGTTGTTCGTGCAGGTCGTCGTCGCGGGCCGTCGCAGCAGCCGAGACAGCATCGGACACGACCGTCGTCACGGCGTCGACCCCGGTGGCCTCCCACAGCTCACGCAATACATCCGCGTCGGACACTTCGCTACGCCGCCGGAGCGCATCGACGAGTAGGGCGAGACCGCGTAATTCCACCCGGTCCAGCAGTGCCTCTCGGCGCGGCGTCGAGAGCGGAATATCAGCACTCCGAAACCGATCGACCGTCATCAGATCCCCAGTACGCAGCGCACCGGCCGCGACGGCCCGCACATCGGCCATGTCCACAGCGGAGCCTCGGTCCGCGCCGCCCAGGCCCGCTGCAACAGATCCCATCACCGGCAGCACTCGTCGCCCCAGTTGCTCGGATGCCGCTGCGGCTGTCGCCGCGGGTTCGTCGAGAGTGTCGGCCTTGTTCAGCAGGATCACGGTGTGTGCCGGCGGTCCGCCGGGTCGAGCGGACAGGAAGGTGATGTCGTCCGGGGACACGGCACCGGCCAGCACGTGGACGAGAACGTCGATATCGGATGCGGTGCGGCTCTGCTGCACCTTCGCTGCACGCGGGATATCGGCCCATCCGCTCTCGTGCAACCGGACCTCGAACCCGTCGGTATGCAGTCGCGCGGCATCGAGCACCGAGACGATCACGGACTTCCCGACTCCGACGCGGCCGGAAACGTGCACCTCCAGCGGCCGCAGACGCCGCTCGACAGCATTCTCGACAGCCTTCCGGCCTGCGCCGGCCCCGGCCGCGTCCACCTCTTCCGAGCGCACACGCAATCGACCCAGACCTGCCTCGGCACCGTCCATCATCGATCCCCCCGGAAACGACCCACCGAACGGCCACATCGAGATGTGCGATCGGCTCGTCGAGCACGATCGGCCATGTGGCCCGCAGCCCCCTGCTGCGGCACCGATTCTGGCACACGACGGCCGTTCCGGACGGGCCGTCGAGAATTACACCGTTGTAGTTATAGGACGCGGTCCTACCGCTGATCAGCGATGGAACGGTAAGTCTCAACTTCAACTCGAGACCCACCTGTCACACACTCCGCCGATGCGCGACAATGGACCGGTGAACGAGCCACAGGACACCTCTGCCGACACCGGAGACAACTCGGTGCAGACCCAGGAACGAGGCTCGCGGCTGTACCCCAGAGTGACCAGTTTCCGCTCCCGCCGCGGAGCGCTGACCGACGCTCAGCAGAGCACCTGGGACAACCTGTGGCCGCGCATCGGCCGCGATGTCGCCGACGAGCAGATCGACATCGACGCCTGGTTCGGGCGGAGCGGTCCGGCGATTCTCGAGATCGGGTCGGGCACGGGCACGGCCACCACGGCGATGGCGATGGCCGAGCCGCACGTCAACCTCATGGCCGTTGAGGTCTACCGACCCGGGCTCGCGCAGACTCTGCAGCAGATCGAGCGGGAGAACATCGAGAACGTCAGGTTGTTCCGCGGCGACGCGATGGACGTCCTCGAGAACATGCTGACCTCGGAGTCCTTGACCGGCGTTCGCGTCTTCTTCCCGGACCCGTGGCCCAAGGTGCGCCACCACAAGCGTCGTCTCCTGCAGGGCCCAACGTTCGCGATGATCGCGGATCGCCTGAAGCCGGGCGGCGTTCTGCACGTGGCCACCGATCACGCCGAATACGCTGAGTGGATTGCCGAGGCCGGGAACGCCGAGCCCGGCCTGACCGTTCTCGATTGGGAGTCGCCCATGACGCACGAGCGGCCGGTGACCAAGTTCGAGGGCAAGGCCCAGCAGGTGGGCAGCTCGGTGACGGAATTGATCTGGGGAAAGAAGACAGCATGAGCGTCAGTACGGACATGCCCGACACCGTGATCGATCCCGCCGAGCTCGGGGCGATCGGTGAGTCCCGCCACAGCAAGCGAGTCCTGCTCGTGTGGGATGCACCCAACCTGGACATGGGTCTCGGCGCGATCCTGGGTGGCCGGCCCACCGCTGCCTACCGCCCACGATTCGATGCGCTGGGCCGATGGCTGCTCAGCCGCACCGCCGAACTGTCCACCTCGGGCACCGCGACGCTCGAGCCCGAGGCAACGGTGTTCACCAACATTGCACCCGGCAGCGCCGACGTCGTCCGCCCCTGGGTCGAAGCATTGCGTAACGTGGGCTTCGCGGTGTTCGCCAAGCCCAAGGTCGACGAAGACAGTGATGTCGACGCCGACATGCTCGACCACATCGACTTCCGCAACCGTGACGGCGGCCTCGCCGGTGTCATGGTCGCGTCCGCCGACGGTCAGGCGTTCAAGGGGCCGTTGGAGGCCATCGCAGCAACCGGAGTACCCGTTCAGGTACTGGGATTCCGGGAGCACGCAAGCTGGGCTGTCACGTCGGACATCCTGGAATTCCTCGACCTCGAGGACATTCCCGGCGTCTTCCGTGAGCCACTGCCTCGGGTGAGTCTCGATTCGCTCCCCGACGAGGGCGCGTGGCTGCAGCCCTTCCGACCGCTGTCCGCCCTGCTCGTCGGGCGCCAAGGAGTTTCTTAAGTGTTCGCCAGATGGGGAGACATCGTCTACCGCCTGCGGTACACCGTTATCGGTGTCATGGTGGCCGGGCTGTTGGGCTTCGCTGCCTACGGTCTCGATCTCAACAGCCATCTCAGTCAGAGCGGTTGGGACGATCCGACCTCGGAATCGGCCCAGGCTGCCCGTCTGGCGGACACGACGTTCGGACGCGACAAGCAGGGTGACGTCATCGTCCTCTACACCGCGCCCGAAGGTTCGTCGATCGACGATCCGGAATTCCAGTCGAAGGTCGTCTCGAGCCTCGAATCGCTCCCCGTCGACCATCCCGACCAGATCGAGAAGGTCAACGGCACCTACTTCAAGGTGCCCGGCGCACCCAACCTCGCAGCTCTCGGGACCAACGACAAGCAACATGCCATCGCCAGCATCGCGATGAAGGGTGCCGACGACACCGAACTGACCAACAATTTCCAGGCCGTCAAGGACGCCTTCTACATCGACGGCGTCGACGTCCAGGTGACCGGGCTTCAGGCCGTGGCCGGCGCACTGCAGTCGACGATGGCCGGCGACATCCACCGCATGGAACTGCTGGCGATTCCGGCCGTCGCAGTCCTGCTGTTCTTCATCTTCGGCGGCGTCGTCGCCGCGGCACTCCCGCTGATCATTGGCGGTCTGACGGTCGTCGGAGCCAACGGCATCGTCAAGGTGTTCACCAACTTCACCGAGGTCAACTCGTTCGTCGCGCCCGTGGTCTCGCTCGTCGGACTCGGGTTGGCCATCGACTACGGACTCTTCATCGTCTCGAGATTCCGCGAGGAACTCGGTGACGGACATACGACGCCACAGGCCGTGCGCCGCACCGTCATGACGGCGGGTCGCACCGTCGTGTTCTCCGCGACGATGATCGTCGCCTCCCTCGGTGGCCTGCTGCTGTTTCCGCAGGGCTTCCTGAAATCCGTCGCATACGGATCCATCGCCACCGTCGCGCTCGCAGCGCTGACGGCCATTACGATCCTGCCCGCGATGCTGGCCATCCTCGGCCCACGCGTCGACGCCCTCGGTCTGAAGTTCATGCGCAAGACCAAGTCGAGCGAAGAGATCGAGAACGGCATGTGGGGCAAGCTCACCCGCTGGGTGATGCGCAACCCCGTCAAGGTCACCGTGCCCATCGTGCTCGGATTGGTCCTTCTGACGCTGCCCGTCGGCAACATCAAATTCGGTGGCATCAACGAGACGTACCTACCGCCGGACAACGTCACCCGCGTCGCGCAGGGAGAGTTCGACAGCCTGTTCCCCGGCCAGCGCACCGAACCCATCAAGATGGTCATCGAGGGCGCGCAGGGTCCGACGCTCGGCGCGATCACCACGCAGGCGAACAACGCTCCCGGATTGATCGAGAAGTTCACCCCCGTCGGTGCCAGCAAGGACGGCGTCATCGTCTTCAAGGCCGGGTTGACCGATCGCAACGACTCGAAACCGGCCATCGACTTCCTCCGCAGCATCGACGTGCCGGACGGCGCGACGGTCATGATCGGAGGTACCCCGGCAATCGAGCAGGACTCGATCAGCGCACTCATCGACAAGTTGCCACTGATGGCCGTGCTGGTGGTGTTCATCGTGACGATGCTGATGTTCCTGACGTTCGGATCGCTGGTGCTGCCGATCAAGGCGGTGCTGATGACCGTCCTCGGCCTCGGTGCCACCATGGGCATCCTGACGTGGATCTTCATCGAAGGTCACGGGGCGGGGCTGATGAACTTCACCCCGGGGCCGATCATGGCTCCGGTGCTGGTGCTGATCATCTCGATTGTGTTCGGCCTGTCCACGGACTACGAGGTGTTCCTACTTTCCAGAATGGTCGAGGCACGCGAAAAGGGTGCCAGCACAAGCGAAGCCATCCGCATCGGAACCTCGCATACCGGACGCATCATCACCGCGGCGGCACTGATCCTCATCGTCGTCACCGGCGCGTTCGCGTTCTCCGATCTGGTGATGATGAAGTACATCGCCTACGGCATGATCGCCGCTCTCATCATCGACGCGACGCTGATTCGCATGTTCCTCGTGCCCGCCACGATGAAGCTGCTCGGCGACGACTGCTGGTGGGCTCCGCAGTGGATGAAGCGCATTCAGCGCAAGCTCGGCCTCGGCGAGACCATCCTCGAAGACGAGCTGCTGCCCACCGGAGACGTGCCCGAACTCGCCCTCGCGGGCGGCGCGCCCTCGTCGACCGTGGCACCCCCGATGCGTCCGACACCGCGCCGCGGTGAGCCCCTCACCGAACCCATCCCGGTGGTGGCACCGCACGGAGGCGGACCGATCCGTGCCACGCACGCCGCGAAGGAGGAATCGCGTCGGAGCGTGACCGGCCGGCCGGCGACGCCACCCGAGCCGACCCGCGCGGCACCGACCACTCCCCCGAAGCAGGCCGAGCCCCAGCCCGATTCGGTGCAGCCGTACTCGTCGCAGGCCTACTCGCCCCAGGCTCGCCCGTCGCAGGCTTACTCGCCGCAGGCACCCGCGGCGCGTCCCACTCCGCCGCGTCCTGCCGAACCGCGCCCACCCGTATCCGGGCCGACTCGGGCTCAGCAGATTCCGCCGCGTCCGCACGTCGAAGCCGAACCGACTCAGGCAGCGGACGTCGTTCGACCCGCTCCCCCGAGTGCCGCACCCGCACCGGCACCAGCACAGTCGCCTCAACCGCCGAGCGCACCCCCGAGCCGCACCCGCAGCACGCGAGCGGGACGGGTCGAGGAACCGGATTCGCGATCCATCGAAAGTTGGCTGGCCGATCTGCGAGCCCCGAGCGCATCGCAGGCACCACGGCCGAGCACTCCGCGAAGCGAGTCGCCCACCAACGGCTCCCACGGCTCTGACAGCCACGCCTCGAATGGTCACGGCTCGAACGGTCACAGCACCGGTGCCAACGGGTCATCGTCCAACGGCTCGACCACCAACGGAGCCGCTACCAACGGGGCTGCTACGAACGGGGCCGACAAGCACGGCACCAACGGCTCGAGTACGGGCACCCACGGCGGCACTGCTGCCGGACGCAACGGTTCCGGGCGAAATGGCAACGCCGACAACGGGTCCGAACGCCGTGGCTCGAACGCAAACGGTATCGATCGCAACGGTTCGGACAGCAGTGGTTCCGTCAGCAGTGGTACCGACCACCGCACCTCGGAACGACATGACACCGAAAGCAACGGCAACGGTGTCGGGGCCAGTTCGGAATCGCATCGCGAGGAGAAGCCGTCCGGTCGTCGTGCCGCTCCGTCCACCGAAGGCGGCGACAGTGGCCGCCATCGCGGCGGCGACAACGGCCAGGTGCTCAGTGTCAGCGAACTGTTGGCTCGGGAGCGCAACCGCTCACGCTGACGCGAGTAGTCACAGCCGGGAGGCACCCCTCCCCCGCAACGCGTGAATGGACCACTGCACACCGTCGAGACGTGTGCAGTGGTCCATTCACGCAGTGGGGATCAGGAGGCAGCGGGGGTCAGGAGGTGACCGCTCCCTCTCGGTCCGCGAATACCTTGGCGTATCGGGTCCCCGCGATCAGCAGCAACAAGCCGACTGCGATGAAGGCGATGACGCGGAACAGGCCGTCCAGGGCGACGAGGTCGAACAGGAACAGTTTGGCGATGGAGGCGGCGGTCAGAGACAGTCCGGCCAGCAGTGCCAGGTGAGCGTGGGCAATACTCCGTAACCCGAAGGCCAGCAGGGCGAATGCTGCGATCATCCACTCGATCGTGGCGGCGGTGTGCCCGGCGGTGAATCCGGTGGTGTTGCCGCCGATCGAGGTTCCCAGGCTCACGGTGGCCGAGGTGAGGCCGTACAGGGCGAGCACTCCGGAGACGATGGCCAGGGTCTGCATTCCGTCGTCGATGAGTTTCAGTTCGGTCAGGACATAGGCGAACGCGAATGCTGTTGCAGCGAGCAGTATTCCGCCGATAACGATGCCCGCATTCCCGGCAGCGTGATCGGAATCCAGGAGAGCCTCCGGCGGGGAGATCGAGACGAAGGTCAACGCACCGATCACACCGAACGCGCTTCCGATCAGGTACGCCAACGACGAGCGGGTGCGGTGGGCCGCGGCGAACAGCGCCAGGGCAACCGCGAACAGCACTACCGGACGCACGTCGACCGTCGTCGATTCGACTGCGGCCTGCAGCATTGCCACGGCACCGATGATCGAGACCGTGATGCGGGCATGCGCCGGTAGCCAGTGCACCAGCAACACGATCACCAGTGCCGCGGCCACCAGAACCAACTGCACGGTCACGGTGGTCCACCGATCGAACACGCTCGCCGAGATCAACAGCGGCAGCGCAGCCAGAGCCGTCATGACGGTGGCCACCACGTCGGAGACGTTGCGGCGCAGCAGTTCCAGAGACATGCTCATCCCGGACGCAGCCACCAGCAGGACGACGAGAAGCAGTCGATAGTCGGTCGGTTCGGACAGGTCGGTGCCGACCAGCGCTATCAGGACCGTGCCGACGAGGGGAAGGGTTCGGACGATCTGCAGCAGCGGCCAATCACGGCCGATCTGGGCCGGGAAGCTCGCAATGTACGTGGCGATGAAGAACGCGATCAGGGCCAGGGTCGGACCGTCGGTCAGGATGGGGCCACACGCCGCGACTCCGGCGAGAATCAATACCGCCATCGGCTGCGACTTCCACTGCACTGCGAGAGCTGTTCCCGCAGCGGCGATTCCGAATGCAGCGATCAGGCCGATCACCGGATCGAGCCAGCCGTACAGGACGGACGTTGCCAGAACGTCGAGGTACAGACCCGCAATACCTGTGGCGGCCAGCGAAATTCCGCCGACGCGTCCTCCGGACCGGCCGAACACCCGCACACCGGCACCGATCAGGGCGAGGGAGAACACCCCGCCTGCGGCGACGCGCAGGGGCGGCCCGAACCAGCCGGCCTGTGCGGCCAGAACCAGCAGCATCACGACGCCGACGAGCGTGACACCCGCGCCTGCGACGGCGAGCAGGCGACTGATGACGCCGTCTCGTTGCCACCACGGCTCACGGGGCGGAGCGGGTGGCCGCGGCGCGACCACCGGCCCTCGCAACGGCGGGGCTGCCATGGACCGGCCGACCGCAGGAGGCGGCGTGACCGGAGGTGCCGACACCGGGCCGCGCGCGGCATAGGGCTGCTGCGGTGCAGGCATCTGGGGCGCCGAGAACGTCTGCGGAGGGACGGTCGGCACATACGACCGCGGCACCGGCTGTGGCCTGGCGGGAGCCGAAACGGTCACGGAAGTGGGTGCAGTACCGAGCTGCGACTGCAATGTTTGCAGGTCGACGGCCACCTGACGCATGTGGTCGCCCAGGGAATCGAAGCGGCTGGACAGGCGCGCGACGAGTTGCGGGTCCAGCCCGGAGTTCTGGGAAGAAGTCATGGGATAGATCCTGCGGGCCGCGCGGCTCGATAGCCTGAGTAGTGCTACTCGGATCCCTCGAGTAGTCCAGCCCGACTATCCGAAAATTTTACGGAACGAGCTACCGAAGGGGTGCTTGACGGTGAGGGAACCGAAGCGGACCTTCCCGGTGAGCACCACGTGCAGCGGTCCGTACGGCGGGCCGGTGCGCACCTTGTTGGTGACGGTACCTGCGACGGCCTCGGCACCGTTGACGTCGGCGGTGGCTTCGGTCGGGAGGATCACGGTGACCGAGCTGCAGTAGTCGTCGACGTGGATGTCGACGACCTGGCTGACCATGACGGCCTGCGTGAAGTCGAGTGTCACCGACGACAGCCGCGTCACCACGTTCAATCGGCGCGGCACGTTCCACGGGCCTTTGCGGGTGATGGTGGACATGCTGCCGCGCACCGTGTCCGGGGTACCGCCACCGTGTCCCCAGTGCTCCTGCACGACGCGGCGCGGCGTCGGTTGTGGGGTGGGATCGGCGAAGGGTTTCGGCGACGGGAGGTGCTCGCCGGCGATCTGCATGCCCGGTAGATCGGCGAGTACCGAGTTCAGTTCGCCCCGGGTCTTCGACGCCAGAGCGGTGTCCATTCTTTCGGTGAACTCACCGAGCGACAACATGCCTTGGCCGACTGCTCGTTGCAGCAGCTGCCCGACGTGCTCGCGTTCGGCATCGGACACTCGCAGATCCCTTGCCTCCATGGGCCCAGGGTAGCGAAGTTCTCAGGCGGCGTGCCCCCGGAGAACCGACAACATTCCGTGTACCGATGCAGGCCAGCCGAACTCTTCGGCGCGTACCCTCGCCGCGATCCGGCGTCCGTCGGCCGGAAGTCGAAGCAGCCGTTGGATTTCCGCTGCGAAGCCGTCGGCGGTGTTGATCGAGGATCCACCGCATTGCGGGGTGACGATCTGGGCCAGTGCCGAGGTTTCGGAGACGACGACGGGCGTGCCCGCGGCGAGCGATTCCAATGCCGCGAGGCCGAATGTCTCGTGCGGCCCCGGCGCGAGAGCGATGTCTGCCGAGGCGAGCAGCTCGGCGACGGCCGACCTGCCGTCGACGAAGCCGAGGAAGTCGACAGGCAGCCCGCGGGCGCGTCGTTCGAGGCCCGCTCGTCGGGGGCCGTCGCCGGCGATGACCAACCGAGCCCGCATACCCGAATCGCAGAGCGCGGCAAGCGAATCGATGCTGGTCTCGACATGCTTTTCCACCGACAGTCGGCCGCAGTGGACCAGCAGCCGGTCGGCGCTACCCAGCCATGCCGAGCGCGCGCCGGCTCGGCGTCGTCGGGGATGGAACAGCTCGAGATCGACGCCGAGCGGGACTCGATGGACGTTGGGTGTTCCGATTCGATCGAATTCCTGCTGTGCGAACTCGGTGGTGCAGACGACGGCGTCGTACGACTCGGCAGTGCGTCGGTTGGCCGCGTCGGCGAGGGGCCGGGCGTATCGCATCGGCATCGTCTGAGCCAGCAGCCGGTCGAGGCGCTCGTGGGAGATCATGACGCTGCGGATGTCGCGCCGCGACGCCCACCTGCCCATTCCGCGCAGGGTCAGCCGGTCCGACACTTCGATCACGTCCGGACGTAGACCCGACGCGATCGAGGCCACTCGTCGCGGATCGGCCACACGGTAGCCGCCGGTGAACGGAACTTTCGGCGCCGGCACCTCGACGCGCGTCACTCCCGACTGCAGCGTCGTCTCACTCCACCGGGCACCCGGCACGATCAACGTGACGTCGTGACCAGCGGCCACGTAGCCCGATCCCAGCTGATCGACGGCCGTCCGCAAACCGCCGGACCGCGGCCCGTAGAAGTTCGCCAGTTGAACGATGCGCACCTGCTCAGTCTCTCCAGCCGGACGTCCACCCGATGCCACGGTGGTGGATGGTGACCGAACGTTCGGCGAATATCCGTGTGGAGACGGCTACCAGCGGGTAGGTGAGAGCTATGCGAGTGACACTGCAATCCACCGGCGACGCCCCGGCACCCGAGGTCTGGGAGCGTTACATGGACCCGACGGTCTGGAAGACCTGGGCTCCGCAGATCATGGGCGTCGAATACCGCGGTGAACGCCTCGACTCCGATACCTCCGGCCGAGTGCTGGGGCCGTTGGGGGTGCCGATCGACTTCGAGGTGCACTCGGTGGACGAACACTCGTGGACGTGGGCGTGGTCGGCGTGGTTCCAGAACAGGGCCATCGGCGTGGATCTGACACACGGAGTCGTCTCACGACCCAGTGGAACCAGGGCGTGGATCACCATCGACGGCCCGCTGCCGCTGGTGCTGCCCTACCTGCCGATCGCCAAGTTCGCGCTCGGCAGGCTGTGTGCCCAGTAGGGGCTACTCGGACCGGGTGACGGTCTTCTCGTCGCTCTTGTCGGCCACTTCGGTCGGCTCGGGCGTCGGAAGCTCGGACTCCTCGCCCGACCCGTCCAGATGGCCGTCGAATTCGTCGATGGCCTCGGCGCGCTCGTCACCGGTCTGATCCTGGTCGGCGTCGACGCCCTTCGTGTGCTCGGTCGGATCGACTGTCGTGTCCACTGCTTCGTTGTCGGTCATGGGGTCAAGAGTGCCCGTCGGGCCGGGTCGCAAACCCCTACAGACCCTTTTCGATGGCGTACCGGGTCAATTCGACGCGGTTGGCCAGCTGCAGTTTTCGCAGTGTCGCCTGCACGTGGTTCTCGACCGTCCGGTGGCTGAGCGTCAAACGGGTCGCAATCTGCTTGGCGCTGAGCCCTTTTGCGACCAGTCTGAGCACCTCGGTCTCGCGCTCGGTCAACGTGGGGCGGGTATCGGACTCCGGCTCCGGTGACGACGACATCCGCCGGAATTCGCCGAGAACCAAACCGGCCAGACCCGGGGTGAACACCGCTTGTCCGGCTGCGGTGGCGCGGACGGCGTCGAACAGCTCCTCCGCCGATGCGCTCTTGACCAGGTAACCCGTCGCACCAGCCTTGATCGCGTCGAGCACGTCGCTGCGTTCCGCCGACGCCGAAAGCACCAGAATCGTGGATTTCGGGGACGCGTCCAGCACTGCGACGGTGGCATCGGCACCGTTCCCGTCGGGCAGATGCATGTCCATGAGGACGACGTCGGGAGTGGTCGCTCGGGCGCGGCGTCCGGCCGCGGCTACTCCGTCCGCGGTGGCGACCACCCGAAATCCGGCGGCCTCGAGATCCCGGGCGACGCCGTCACGCCACATGGGGTGATCGTCGACGACCATCACCGCGATCTCGGCGTTCGGATTCTCGTCGCCGGTCATCTCGCTCCTCTCGTTCGCGGAACCCGAATTTCCCATTCGGTGCCCTCGCCCTCTCCGGTGTCGAGTATCGCAGTACCGCCGAGAGATTCGACCCGGCCGAGGATGGACTTCGAGACGCCCATCCGGCCCTCGGCCTCGGCGGCGGCGAGCCGTCCGGCGGGTATTCCGCGGCCGTCGTCACGAATGCTCAGGATCAGCTCTCCGTCGACGTCTTCGAGCAGTACGTAGGCCTTCGCATCGGCACCTGCGTGAAGCTCGACGTTGGACAGGGCAGTGGTCACGACGGCAGCGAGTTCCTCGGCGACGTCGGATTCGACGAGCACCGGGTCGGCGGGAGTCGACACCGAGATCGACGTGCC
This sequence comes from Rhodococcus sp. NKCM2511, assembly GCF_014905595.1. Lineage (NCBI taxonomy): Bacteria > Bacillati > Actinomycetota > Actinomycetes > Mycobacteriales > Nocardiaceae > Rhodococcus > Rhodococcus sp. NKCM2511. The sequence goes on from NZ_BNHJ02000001.1 coordinate 2,466,836, forward strand.
GGCCTGAGTACGAAGCAGGGCGCGCACGTCGACGATCGATCCGGTGTGATCGTCGCGCGGAGCCGACTGTTCGGAGATCAGCACGCGCAGAGCGACTTCCTGCTCGCCGGCGAGCTCGGCGAGTTCGGCTGCCGGCCCGCCTATTTCGAGACCTCGACGGCGGACGAGGGCCAGCACCTGCAGAACCCCGTCGTGCACCTGTCGGGCCAGTCGCTCACGCTCCTCGGTGATCGCGGCCAACCGTGCCGCACTGCGCAATTCCTCGTGGGCGCGCCGGGCTGTGTTCGACGCCAATCCCAACGCGAGCCCGGCCGACAGCAGCACCGGGGCGGTGGCGTCCGACCACAGGTCGGTGTCGAACCGGTCTCGTACCAGGGCACTGACCAACGACATCACCACACCCGAGGCGATACCGCCCTTGGGCCCCAACAGAATTGCGGCGGAGATGACGGCGTTGGTGGCCCACAGGGTGGTGGGCAGGGTCTGGCGGGTGCTGTACCAGTCGTAGTCGGCCACCAACCGCGTCGACGCCATCAGGGCGATCACGATGATCTGATCTGCGAGCACCACCTGCCAGCGCGGCAGGGTGGCCCGCGAGAGCAGGAGTGCCGAAGCCCCGGACCATACGGCCATCAGGGCGACCAACGCCCAACTCAGCCGCGGGTTGGTGTAGTTGTCGACGGTCGCGGCCTGATAACTGACGGCGTACACGAGAGTGACCAGACGGAAGGCCTGCGAGGCCCGCCACAGCGGGCTGTCGGGATCGGCCGAATTCAGCGTCGGCCGCACTCGGTCAGTCGTCCGCATCGGTCTTCGGGTCTGCAGTGTTCAGCTCCCCCTTGGCAAGTCGATCGGGCTCGGACGAACCGGGAGGGGTGTCCGGGTCGCTGGGTTCGGCCGAGTACAGCGTGTCGCTGACATCGAGTTCCTCGTACACCTCGTCGGGGTCGTCGGCGAGCAGCGACCGGACGGCGGTGTTGAGCACCGCGACGATCGGGACCGCCAGCAAGCCGCCCACGATGCCCGCGAGCAGAATGCCGACGGTGATGGACAGCACGACGGCCAGTGGGTGCAGCCGAACGGCGCGGCCGAGCAGAAGTGGCTGCAACACATGGCCTTCGAGCTGCATGACCGCTATCACGATGCCCAGGGTGATGACGGCGGTGATGAGCCCCTTCGTCACCAGGGCGATGAACACTGCGACGAATCCGGTCAGCACGGCACCGATGATCGGAATGAATGCGCCGATGAACACCAGCGAGGCCAACGGAAGTGCCAGCGGTACACCGAGAATGGCTAGTCCGGCTCCGATGCCCACCGCGTCGGCTGCGGCGACGGCCACCGTCGCGCGGACGTATCCCACGAGCGACCCGAAACCTTGGATGCCGGCTGTGCGAATCTTCTTGCGCGCCTTCGTCGGTGCGAGCCGGGTGACGAACTGCCAGATCTGATCACCGCCGTACAGGAAGAAGATCAGCGTGAACAGCGTCAGCAGCGCCCCGGTCAGAATTTCGCCGATGACCGTCGCCGTGGTCAACGCCCCACTGGTGACGGCCTCCTGGTTGTCCTGGATGACCTTGACCAGATTGTCGGTCGCTTGCCGAATCTGGTCTTCGCTGATGTGCAGCGGCCCGTTGCTGAGCCACTCCTCGACGCTGTTGATCGATTGGGTGAACTGATCGCCCACCTGCGGCAGCCCCTCGATGAACTGCTCGACGATGAACGTCATGATTCCGGCGACGACGCCGATGCTGGCGATGATCACGATGATCACCGCGGCGACACGCGGCACTCCTCGGCGCTGCATCCAGTCGACGATCGGCACCAGCAGAGCGGCCGCCAGCAGCGCCAGACCCAGCGGGATGACCACCGTGCTCAATTTCGCAATCGCATAGGCAAAAGTGATGAATCCGGCAAACAGGACAAGCAGTCGCCACGTCCATTCCGCCCCAACCCGTACCAGCGGGTGTACCGAATCTGCGGCCGAAGTGAGGCGCGGGGACGCCCCCGTACCTTGCGCCCGCAACTCGTCGGTGCTCACCCGCTAAATTTAACCTGTGCTGGCATCTTTCCGAGCGGTCTCGCTCACCCTGAAGAGTCGCTGGCCGCTCTATATGCTCTCGATGCTCATCGCCAACGTCTTCGGCGCAGTTCTGGTCTTCGCCTTCGTTCGCTACGGTCTGCCCATTCCGGAGTCGCAATCGATCGTCGCCGACCGCGTCCGCAACGTGTACATCTTCGGTGCGTATCTGGGCGTTGCCCTGGTGGTCAGCCTGATCTACGCGTACACACTGCTGCGCTCGGTCATCAGGTGGCAGCTCCGCGGCGGCCCGCCCACCCGCAAGGAACAGATGACGACGCTGCACGCGCCGCTGCGTCAGGCCATCGTGCACCTGATTCTGTGGATCATCGGCGGCATCATCTTCGTGCTGCTGACCATCGCGGAGATGCCGTCGCTGTCCATCGCCGTCATCGTCACCGTCGGCATGGCCGCCACCGTCACCTTCGGTTTCACCTACATGCTCGGCGAACGCATCCTGCGCCCGGTCGCAGCACTGGCACTGAGCGAAGGCCGCTTCGACCGCACGATGACGCCCGGCGTCGGTACCCGCATGGCCATGACGTGGGGACTGGGCACGTTGATGCCCGTCATCGGCATCATCTTGCTGTGTGCCACCCAGTTGACGACCGACCTGGTGTTCTCGCCGAACGCACTGGCCGTGGCCATCATCCTGCTCAGCGTGCTGGCCATCGTGCAGGCCTTCGTCCTGTCGATGCTCACGGCGAGCCAGATCTCCGACCCGATCAGCCAACTGCACAACGCCATCGAACGCGTGCAGCGCGGCGAGACCGACGTCGAGGTCGACGTGTTCGACGGCAGCGAGATCGGTCGCCTCCAGGTCGGCTTCAACCGCATGATGGAGGAATCCGCCGAGCGACGCGTCCTGCGTCAGCTGTTCGGCCAGCACGTCGGCGAGGACGTGGCGCGTCGAGCACTGCAGTTCGGTACCGAACTGGGCGGCGAGACACGATTCGTCGCCGTGCTGTTCGTCGACATGGTCGGATCCACCGCCACCGCGTCGGAACGCCCGCCGAGTGAGGTCGTGGTGTTGCTCAACGAGTTCTTCCGGGTGGTCGTCGACGTCGTCGGACGCCACCACGGCTTCGTCAACAAATTCATGGGCGACGCGGCGCTGGCGATCTTCGGGGCACCGCTCGACCGTCCCGACGCTCCCACTGCGGCCTTGGCCGCGGCGCGTGAACTGCGTTTCGCTCTGGACGAGATCACCGGACTCGACATCGGCATCGGGGTGTCGGCGGGACTGGCCGTCGCCGGCAACATCGGCGCGTCCGAGCGCTTCGAGTACACGGTCATCGGAGACCCGGTCAACGAGGCGTCGCGGCTCACCGAACTGGCGAAACTGCGGCCCGGACGCGTTCTGGCATCCACCTCGGCCCTGTACTTCGCCGACGACGAGGAGCAGGAACAGTGGGAGTTGGGCGACCAGGTGCAACTGCGTGGCCGACGACGGGCAACCCACCTGGCCTGGCCGGTGGAGTATCCCGACTCCTCCTCGAGTGACGGTTAGTCTGACAGGATGCCCGACCCCAGCTCGACCAGCGGACCCGCAGTGCGGCGCCCGCGAAACCGGCTGAGATGGGTCAAGTGGATCGCCGCAATTGCCCTGGTCGCTCTGCTGGTGGGCGAGGCGATCTACCTGTGGCCACGGCTGCACGAATCCTGGACAGCAGTACGAGAAATCCATTGGGGCTGGCTGGCTGCGTGCGTATTTGCCCAAGCCGTGTCGCTCAGCGCGTTCGGCCGAGTCCAGAAGCAGCTGCTCGACGCGGGCGGCGTACAGGTGCGGCAACGCAAGTCCGTGGCCGTCATCTACGGCAGCACCGCAATGTCGCTCACTCTGCCCGCCGGCCAGGTGTTCTCGACGGCCTTCACCTACCGCGAGACCCGACGCTGGGGTGCGAGTCCGGTTGTCGCCTCCTGGCAGCTCGCCATCTCCGGCGTCATCGCCGCAGCCGGGTTGGCAGTGCTCGGCGTTGCCGGCGGACTGGTGGTCGGTAGTTCGTTCAATACCTTCACCGTGGTGCTCCCGATCATCGGCGTCATCGCGATCGTGGCCGCTGTCCGATACATCTCGAACCACCCGGAGTCCATCAAACAGTTCGCCCGCTGGGGTCTGCGCAAGTACAACGCGTTCCGCAACCACGATCTCGACGCCGGAGCCGAGGCCATCGACAAGGTCATCGGCCAGATCCAATCCGTACAGCTCGGCAAGCGGGACGGCGCGCTCACACTGTCCTGGTCGGCCGTGCACCGGCTCGCGGACGTGGCGTGCCTGGCGTTCGCGTGCTTCGCCGTCGGCGCAGATCCACGACTGTCCGGGCTGTTCATCGCATTCGCGGCGGGCAAGGCCGTCGGATCCGTCCCTCTCGCACCCGGTGGCCTGGTGGTCGTCGACGCCACCCTCATCGCGTTCCTGACCAGCGCCGCGTCCATCACCGCATCTCAGGCAGTGGCGTCGGCCCTGGTCTATCGCGGGGTCAGCTTCATCTTGGTCGCCATCGTGGGGTGGATCGTGTTCCTCGTCCTGTTCCGTAAGCACCAGCACGCCGATCTCGAATTCGACATCGCCCTCGAGCGGCAGGAGACCTCCGATCTCGGCCGAGCCGCCGAGCACGATCGCGACTCCAAAGGCGATCCGGAGACCGCCTAGCCCCGTGCTGTTCGGTATGGCATCCGTCACTGGTCGTTCACCCGGAATATATACGGACCCCGGTCCGCTTGTGTACTATGAGTTTGAAACTTCAACCCAACAAGGAGTCCTCATGACCACCGCCATCGCGCTTCCCGAGCTCACCGCAGGCACCTGGGCCATCGATCCCACCCACTCCACCGTCGGATTCACCGTCCGCCACCTGGTGGTCAGCAAGGTCCGCGGCCGCTTCCAGAACTTCAGCGGCACCGTCACCGTCGCCGCCGACGGCACCCCGTCCGTCGACGCCGAGATCGACGTCACCTCGATCACCACCGACAACGAGCAGCGCGACGGCCACCTCAAGACCGCCGACTTCTTCGAGGTCGAGAAGTTCCCGACCGCGACGTTCAAGTCCACCTCGGTCAAGGCCGACGGCGGAGACTTCGTCGTCACCGGAGACTTCACCCTCCACGGCGTCACCAAGTCCATCGACCTCAAGCTCGAGTTCAACGGCGTCAACGCCGGCATGGGCAACGGACCGGTCGCAGGCTTCGAAGCCAGCACCACCATCAACCGCAAGGACTTCGGCATCAGCATCGACATGCCCCTCGAAGGCGGCGGCGCAGTCGTCGGCGACAAGATCGCACTGAACCTCGACATCGAGGCCGGCCTCCAGGCGTAAGTTTCACCCCCGCCTTCCGGATTCACCCCTCTCCTTCCGGATTCACCCCCCGCCTTCCGGATTCACCCCTCTCCTTCCGGATCAATGCGCCTTTGTTGCAGTCCAACCGACTGAAACCCACATTGATCCGGACCTGGGGGGCGGGATCCAGTGGCACCGAACGGCCCGCACCTGCACTCGTAGGCGCGGGCCGTTCGCGTCGGTGTCCTACAGTGGGCCCGTGAAGTTTCGTTCCCCGGCCGTCGCTGCCGTCCTCGATCTCGTCATGATCGTGCTGTTCGCCGCGATCGGCCGTCGCAGTCACGACGAAGCCACCGCGCTGTCCGGCCTGTTCCACACCGCGTGGCCGTTCGTCGTCGGTGCCGCTGTCGGCTGGATCGCGACGTTCGCTCTGTACCGCAACAAGTTCGACGCGTTCCTCGTTCTTCCGACGGGCATTCTGGTGTGGGTCACCACGGTCGTCGGAGGCATGATCCTGCGCACGGCGACAGGTCAGGGAACCGCAACCGCGTTCATCGTCGTTGCGACGATCTCCACCGCGGTTCTGCTGCTCGGCTGGCGCGCGATCGCCAGATTCATTCCCTCGGTTCGGTGACAGGGACCTTTTCGCGATAGGATCATTCACGGTGCGCCGGGAAGTCTGGTCGGCAATAGTTCTGTGCTGCGCACATGTCCGTCGACTCGGCGGACGCGCTCAGCACGACGTTGCTACCGAAAGGCGTTGTTCCCGTGTCTGATTCACCGATTCCCAAAGAGAGATTGCCGCTGTTCTCTCGCGGTTCCTGGTCCGAGGCCGACCGCATCGCACAGGTCTTACGCAAGGAGACCGTCGGCGGCGCATTGCTTCTCGTTGCCACCGTGGTCGCGCTCGTGTGGGCCAACTCACCGTGGTCCGCCGCCTACGACACATTGATGAGCACTCGCGTCGGGCCGTCGGCTCTGCATCTCGATCTGACTCTGTCGACGTGGGCCGCCGACGGGCTGTTGGCCATCTTCTTCTTCGTCGTCGGACTCGAACTCAAACGCGAGTTCGTTGCCGGTGATCTGCGCGATCCGGCACGCGCCGCATTGCCGGTGGCCGCTGCCGTCGGCGGAATGGTCGTTCCCGCAGTCATTTTCGTGCTGTTCAACCTCGGCACCGGGGATGGCGCTCTGCTCGGCTGGGCCATTCCCACCGCGACCGATATCGCGTTCGCCGTGGCCGTTCTCGCTGTGATCAGCACGCATCTGCCGACAGCGCTGCGAACCTTCCTGCTGACTCTGGCCGTGGTCGACGACCTTTTGGCCGTCAGCGTCATCGCGATCTTCTACACCGACGACATCAACTTCATTGCGCTCGGCCTGACGCTGATCCCGCTCGCGCTGTTCGCGGTCGCCGTGCAGATGCGCGTCCGCTCGTGGTGGGTGCTCATCCCGCTGGCCGTGGTGACGTGGGTGCTCATGCACGAGTCGGGTGTCCACGCCACCGTCGCAGGCGTTCTGCTCGGCTTCGCCGTCCCGGTGATCCGGAGCAAGGCGAACGGCGGCCCCGATGCGGGCCCCGGTCTCGCCGAGCATTTCGAGCACAAGATCCGGCCGATCTCCGCGGGTATCGCTGTGCCGCTGTTCGCCTTCTGTGCAGCCGGTGTGACTGTCGGCGGCTTCTCCGGCCTGGCCAGCGCCCTGACCGACCCGATTGCCATCGGCATCATCGCCGGCCTCGTCATCGGCAAGGCCATCGGCATCTTCGGCACCACCTACCTGGTCTCGCGCTTCACCCGGGCCACCCTCGATGCCGGCTTGAAATGGCTCGACGTCTTCGGCGTCGCGATGCTCGCCGGTATCGGTTTCACGGTGTCGCTGCTGATCGGCGATCTGGCATTCGGTGAAGGCACCCAGCGCGACGATCACGTGAAGGTCGGTGTGCTCGCCGGTTCAATCATCGCAGCGTCCATCGCGTCGATCATTCTGCGTACCCGCAACAAGGCGTACCGAGACTTCTACATCGAAGAGACGCGCGACGACGACCACGACGGAATTCCGGACGTGTATCAGCAGAAGAAGTAGACCGCGGCCGACATCTGGTCCGTTGCCACTGTTGAGGGGCCTCTACAGTTGTCGCCGTGATCGACATCCGGGTCCAGTCATGACCGACCCACAGCCGCTGGCCCGTCGACTGGGCCTTGTCGATGCAATCGTCATCGGTGTCGGCTCGATGGTCGGGGCGGGAGTGTTCGCGTCGTTCGCTCCCGCGTCGGCCGCAGCGGGTGCCGGCTTGCTGATCGGCCTCGCCATCGCGGCAGTCGTCGCGTTCTGCAACGCAACGTCCTCCGCTCAACTCGCCGCCCAGTATCCGACGTCGGGCGGGACGTACATCTACGGTCGTGAACAACTCGGTGAGTGGCCCGGCTTCCTCGCCGGCTGGACCTTCGTCATCGGCAAGACCGCAAGCTCGGCGGCCATGGCGATGGTGTTCGCGGCCTACGTCGCCCCTACCGGCCATACGAAAGTCGTTGCGATCCTTGCCATTGTCGCATTGACGGTGGTGAACTACTTCGGCATCACCCGTACGGCGCTGCTGACGAAGATCCTCGTCACCGCGGTGCTCGCCATCCTCGTCATCGGGGTGGTTCTGGGCATTGCCGGCTCGCCCGGCGACGGCATGGGCACTTCGGGATCCCTCACCGGGGACGGCTGGTACGGAATTCTGCAGTCCGCGGGATTGCTCTTCTTCGCCTTCGCCGGCTACGCGCGCATCGCCACCCTCGGCGAGGAAGTGGTGCGGCCCGAGCGCACCATTCCACGGGCCATCGTCTCTGCACTAGGCATCGCGTTGCTGATCTATGCAGCGGTTGCCGTGACATTGTTGACGGTATTGGGCCCGGACCTGCTGGCCTCGTCGTCGGCTCCGCTGGTCGATCTCGTTGTGTCGTCCGGACATTCGTGGGCATCACCCGTCATGCGCATCGGTGCCGGACTGGCCGCGCTCGGAGCGTTGCTGGCCTTGATCGCCGGTATCGGACGCACGTCGTTGGCGATGGCCCGCCACCATGATCTGCCGTCGTATCTGACTGCGGTCCACCCTCGCTACTCGGTGCCGCACCGGGCCGAGATCACTCTGGCGGCGATCGTCAGTGCCGCAATTCTCGTCGTGGATCTTCGTGACGCCATCGGCTTCTCGTCCTTCGGGGTGCTGCTGTATTACCTCGTCGCCAACGTCAGCGCGTACACCCAGGGCACCGAACACCGACGCTATCCGCGCCCCCTGCAGGCGCTCGGAGCGCTCGGGTGCCTGGTTCTCGTTGCCACGCTGCCCTTGTCGTCGATCGCGATCGGCACCGTTGTGACACTGCTCGGCGTCCTCTACCGTCTGGTCCGGGTTCAGCGACTGTTCACTTGACGGCTGATTCGACAAGGGTCAATATAGACCAATGTCGAATCAAGACCTGACCTCCTCGGCCGGCGCATGCTGTTCGCCGCTCGTCCACGAACCGCTGACCGTGGACTGGGCCGGGGATCTGGCCCGCATGTTCAAGGCGTTGGGCGATCCTGTGCGCCTGCGGTTGCTCAGCCTCGTCGCCAGCCATGCCGGCGGCGAAGCGTGCGTGTGTGACATCTCCCCCGCTTTCGACCTGTCGCAACCGACGATCTCCCACCACCTCAAGGTGCTCCGCGAAGCCGGGCTGCTCGACTGTGAGCGACGCGGAACCTGGGTCTACTACTGGGTCGTTCCAGCTGCCTTGCAACAACTGTCGTCGGTACTCACCGCCGCGGACCCCACGGTGGTCACGGTATGAGCACCACCACGGACACCGCCGTCGTCGGCAAACTCTCCACGCTCGATCGGTTCCTCCCGGTGTGGATCGGTGTCGCCATGGTCGTCGGCCTGATCCTGGGACGCATGATCCCCGGGCTGAACGACGCGTTGTCGTCCATCTCCGTCGACGGGGTGTCGCTGCCGATCGCCGTCGGCCTGCTCGTCATGATGTATCCGGTACTGGCCAAGGTCCGCTACGACCGCCTCGACACCGTCACCGGCGACAGGCGACTGCTGATCGGATCGCTCGTTCTCAACTGGGTCCTCGGACCGGCGCTGATGTTCGCTCTCGCATGGCTTTTCCTGCCCGACCTGCCCGAGTACCGGACCGGCCTGATCATCGTCGGCCTCGCTCGATGCATCGCGATGGTCATCATCTGGAACGACCTCGCCTGCGGAGACCGTGAGGCCGCGGCCGTGCTGGTGGCGATCAACTCCGTGTTCCAGGTCTTCATGTTCGCCGTCCTCGGATGGTTCTACCTCTCGGTACTGCCCGGCTGGCTCGGTCTGGAGCAGACCACGATCGAAGCGTCGCCGTGGCAGATCGCGAAATCGGTGCTGATCTTCCTCGGAATCCCGCTGATAGCCGGATTTGCATCGCGCTTCTTCGGTGAACGCGCCAAGGGCCGTGCGTGGTACGAGGAGAAGTTCATCCCCAGGATCGCCCCGTGGGCACTCTACGGGCTGTTGTTCACCATCGTCGTTCTCTTTGCGCTACAGGGTGATCGGATCACCTCACAGCCCTGGGACGTGGTGCGCATCGCGCTGCCTCTGCTGGTTTATTTCGCGGTGATGTGGGGCGGCGGTTACGCACTCGGTGCCGCCATGGGCCTGGGCTACGAACGCACTACCACCCTCGCATTCACCGCTGCGGGCAACAACTTCGAGCTCGCCATCGCCGTCGCCGTCGCCACCTACGGCGCAACGTCCGGGCAGGCACTCGCCGGGGTCGTCGGTCCGCTAATCGAGGTGCCGGTCCTGGTCGGCCTCGTCTATGTCTCCCTCGCCCTACGGAAGCGGTTCTCCCCCAGCCTTTCCACGACCACGTCATCGAAGGATTCCTGATGTCCGACACACCCAGTGTTCTCTTCGTCTGCGTCCACAACGCCGGTCGATCTCAGATGGCCGCCGGATTTCTGACCCATCTCGCCGGCGATACCGTCGAGGTACGTTCTGCCGGTAGTGCTCCCGCGGACACCATCAACTCGGCAGCGATGGAGGCCATGGCCGAGGTCGGTATCGACATCTCGTCGCAGTCGCCGAAGATCCTGACCACCGAGGCCGTCGAGACGTCCGACGTCGTCATCACCATGGGCTGTGGCGACGCGTGCCCGGTGTTCCCCGGCGTGAGCTACCGCGACTGGGCACTGGCCGATCCGGCAGGAAAAGGCGTCGAGGCAGTCCGTCCGATTCGCGATGAGATCAAGCGTCGAATCGAAGAATTGATCGCCGAACTGGTTCCAGCGAAGCAGAGTTCGGCGTCATGACGACACCCAGCGTGCTGTTCGTCTGCGTCAAGAACGGCGGCAAGTCACAGATGGCGGCCGGCCTGATGCGCCAGGCCGTCGGCGATTCGGTCGAAGTCCACTCTGCCGGAACGAAGCCGGGCGGAACGGTCAATGCACTCTCGGCCGAGGCGCTCCTCGAAGTCGGCGTCGATCTGTCGGGTGAAGTACCGAAACCGATCGACCCCGCTCTGCTCGCCCTTATGGACTACGTCGTCATCCTCGGCGGTGAGGCGAAGGTAGACGTGGTCGACGGCCCCAGATTCGAGAACTGGGACACCGACGAACCGTCCGAACGCAGTATCGACGGCATCGAGCGGATGCGTCTGGTGCGTGACGACATCGCGGGTCGCGTCGGAGAACTGGTATCCCGATTGCGCAGCGCGGAAACCTGATTCGAATGAACACCGAGGTGGTGGTGATCGGCGGCGGTCAGGCAGGACTGGCCGCCGGCTACTACCTGCGACGAGCCGGTCTGGACTTCGTCATCCTCGACAACCAGACGCACGCCGGTGGGTCCTGGCAGGACTACTGGCCGTCACTGCATCTGTTCTCGCCGGCCGAGTACTCGCGACTACCCGGTTGGCCGATGCCGGCGTGGCACAGCGGTTTTCCGCCGGCATCGCATGTGGTGGACTACCTGCGGGCGTACGAGAAGAAGTACGACTTGCCGGTGCACAGGCCCGTCGACGTGAAGTCCGTGCATCGTACGACCGAGGGCTATCGAGTCCACACCGACGGCGAGTCGTACGGTGCCGCAGCAATCATCAATGCGACGGGAACGTGGTCTCGGCCGTTCTGGCCGAGCTACCCGGGTATGCGCGAGTTCGGTGGAACCCAGCTGCATGCCGCTGACTACCGAACGCCGGGTCAGTTCGTGGGCAAGCGAGTAGGAATCGTCGGCGGCGGAAACTCGGCTGCTCAGATACTTGCCGAGATATCCACGGTCGCGCAGACCCTGTGGTTCACCAACCGCGAGCCCAAGTTTCTCCCCGACGACGTCGATGGTCGGGTGCTGTTCGATGTCGCCAGCGATCGGTCCCGCACTCTGGCGGCAGGCGGTCCCGATACCGGCGGGGTCGCCGATCTGGGCGACATCGTCATGGTCCCGCCGGTGCGGGAGGCCAGGGATCGCGGAGTGCTGCACGCCCGGCCGATGTTCACCGCGATCACCACCGACGGTGTCACCGACGGACAAACGACGGAGAAACTGGATGTAATCCTCTGGTGCACAGGATTCCGACCCGCACTGCGGCATCTGCAGCCGCTGCATGTGCACACCGAAGGATCACGAATCATGCTGGACGGCAATCACGTCCGCGGCGAACCGCCGCTGGTGTTCCTGGGCTACGGCGACTGGACCGGCCCGGCCTCGGCGACGCTCATCGGCGTCGGCCGGACCGCACGCGTAGCAGTGGACACTCTCGTTCGACGAGGAAAGGTAGATCAGTCATGAACGAATACCCCGTAGTGGTGGTCGGCGCAGGCCCCATCGGTCTCGCTGCCGCGGCGCACCTGACCGAAACCGGTTCTGCCGTCATCGTTCTCGAACGTGGACCGTCGGCCGGGTCGACGGTGTCCGAATGGAATCACGTGCGGCTGTTCTCTCCGTGGTCCGAGGTCGTCGACCCGGCTGCCGCCCGACTGCTCGAACCCACCGGTTGGACTCCACCGGACGGCGACACCTACGCCACCGGACGCGAATGGGTGGAGCACTATCTCGCGCCCCTCGCTGCTGTGCTCGGCGATACCGTACGAGTCGACTGCGAAGTGGTCGGCGTCGCCCGCCGTGGACGCGACCGCGTCGTCGATGCCGGACGCGACACCGAACCACTGTCGGTGCATGTTCACCACTCCGACGGCAGCGAGGAACGCATCCTCGCTCGCGCCGTGGTCGACGCGTCGGGCACCTGGGGATCGCCGAATCCACTGGGGAGCGAGGGACTTCCGGCCATCGGCGAGAAGGCCGCCGCCGACCGCATCGACTACCGAGTACCCGATCTGGCCGATCCGGCGATTCGCTCCCAGTTCGCGGGCAAACACACCGTCATCGCCGGTAGCGGCCACTCCGCGCTGACCGCCATCATCACCTTCGCAGAGCTCGCCGCCGACGAGCCCGGCACGACGCTCACTTGGGCCGTGCGTCGAGGCGTCACCGCGGAGGTCTTCGGCGGCGGTGCGGCCGACGAACTCGCGGCGCGAGGCGCACTCGGCCAGCGCGCGAAGAAGGCCGTCGACGACGGCTACCTCACCGTGGTCTCCGGATTTCGCACCGAAGCCGTTGCTGTGCAGGGTGATCGGCTCGTCCTCGTGGGTGACGGCGGCACCCGTATCGAGAACGTCGACCGCGTCGTCGCACTGACCGGGTTCCGTCCGGATCTTTCGTGGTTGTCCGAAGTGCGCCTCGATCTCGATCCCACTCTGCAGGCACCGAAGTTCGTCGCCGAACTGGTGGATCCGAACATCCACTCCTGCGGCTCGGTGTCACCACACGGAGTCGAGGAGCTCACTCAGCCCGAGCCCGGCCTGTACCTGGTTGGCATGAAGAGCTACGGCCGCGCGCCGACATTCCTGGCGATGACCGGATACGAACAGGTTCGCAGCATCGCCGCCGAACTGGCAGGCGACCACGAGGGCGCGCGAAAGGTGGAGCTGACGTTGCCCGACACGGGCGTCTGCGGTGGGGCCGGCCTGTTCGACGAGCCCGACGCCCCCACGACCGGTGGATGCTGCGGTGCCCCGGCGGCTCCGGAATTGATCGCACTGACCTGACTGTCAGCCGAATGCCTGGTACCCCAACCAGCCGGCGAGGCCGAGTCCCAGAATGCCGACGCCGACGCGGAGCACGATCGGCGAGATCACCTTGACGGTCGGTGGCCCGCAGGCACCGCCGACGAAGCAGCCGATTGCGAGAGCCAGAGCGGCCCACCAGTTCACGTGGCCGGAGAACGAGAAGATGATCGCCGCAATGAGATTGGCGATGCCGAGGAAGAAGCTCTTCAGAATGCTTGCGCGCCAAAACGTATCGGACGTACAGATCAGCGCCAGAGCCAGGAAGATAACCCCGGCTCCGGCTCCGAAGTAGCCCCCGTAGATGGCGACGGCGAACAGCGCCAGCGGGTACAGCGTCGGAAATTGCCTGCCGCCGGACAACGTTCGGATTTTCGGCTGCAGCAGCAGTGCAATCGCAGCCATCGCGACCAGGAAGGGCACGATCACTTCGAACGACCCCTCCGGGGTGACGAGCAACAGGATGGCTCCGGCCGTCCCGCCGAGCGCCGAGTAGATGGCGTATCGGATCAGCTGCTTGCCGTCCTTGGCGAGTTCGGCCGACGAACTCGCCGTGGCACCTACTCCGGCAGCGACCAGCGCGACGGTGTTGGTCACGTTCGCCGAGACTGCGGGGAGCCCTACCGCCAACAGCGCCGGATAGGACACGAGGGATGCGAGCCCGGTGACGAACCCGATGAGGCCGGCGAAGAACCCGGCCACCACCAGCAGTCCGAAATCGAGCACAGTCACCGAACAAAACTACCGTGCCTAACGATCGAGCCCCTATTCGACGGGGTTCGCCATCTCCTGCAGCAAGCGGCTCGTCATGCGCACTGCCTGATCTCCACCGTCGGCGTCCTCGATATACACCGCGAAGGCAACATCGCCACTGGTGGCGAGCACGAAACGATCGTCTGCGCTCTCGCCGGCAAATCCCTGCACGCCGTCGAACGTATCGAGACCACTGCTGTTCGACGATGCGGCCACGATCTCACGCAAGCGGGCTGCAGCGTCAGGGCCCATGGGCTCGGCTGCGCGGTTTGCTACTGCAGTCTGCCCGGCAACGATGGCCGGCGTGGGCGCGCTGCCGCGGGAGATCGCTGCTGCCATCTGAGCAAGTCCGAACGGTGTCACCGTCGCCTCGGCTCCGGATGCGGTGGAGACGTTCCGAATACCGTCGATCGCGCTCCGGCTGTCGGCGGGGGTGCCGGTGTAGGCGTCGAGACCGGGCATCGCATAGTGAATTCCCAGACCCAGGCGTGCTGCCGCGTCTTCGGCACTGTCGTCGCCCCGGTCGGCCTGTACGGCTTTGATCAATTCCGACGCGGTGCCGGCCGGATAGGAGCCGGCGAACACCACGTCGCCCTGCTCGTTGGCGTAACTGTTCTGTGCCGCACCGAGAATCGCCCCGGTCGACGTGGACACCGCCACGATCGACGCGGACGTACCCGCCATCACCACAGCGTTCTCGGCCGCGAGTTGGACGCGCGGATCGAGCGTTGCGTGCAGGTCCGGTCCGCCCGGTCCCTGGAATCCCACGCGTCGTTCACCGGTTCCGTCGACGGTGTAGGTGTCGACGGCCCAGCCTGCGGTGGCGTCGCGGCCGGATTGCCATGCGTCGCGGAGGGAGTCGAGCACCGGGGAGGTGATTCGACGGTCGTCGACGATGAGCTTCGGCTGCGGGGCGACCACCACTCCCGGCACCGCTCGCAGATCGTCCTCGAGAACGGCGAAGTCGTCGTCGCGCAGTGTCACTGCGGTGATCGGAGCTCCGTGGGCCGAATCGAGTTCCTTCAGTAGCGATTCGGAGGTGATCAGCGGCGCGACGACGTCGATGACATCGGCGAGTTGCTGAGTCGACGCCGCCGGATCACTCATCTGGGCGGGGTCGAGAGAGATGGCGTTGATGGTCCGCTCGCTCATCAGCACGTTGTTCGCGGAATCGAAGATCAACGGCGGAGCGGCGTCGGTGCGGGTGTAGCGAACCGACCCGCCCGAGGTCAGATCCGGAACGAGCGTTGCCGGATCCCACGCGATACGCCAGCCGACACTGAGCTTCTTGGTTGCGCCTTGGGCGCTGTACTTCCAGTCCTTGCCTTCGCCGAAGTTCCAGGCGGACGCGAGCGTGAAGAATCCGCTCTCGTCGGAGAGATCCATGTACTGCGTCAGGTCGAAGTCGCCCGTCGATCTGCCGTCGGCCGACAAACCGTCGAACATCTGATTCAGAGCTGCCGTCGCGGCGTTCGGGTACGTCGTCAGTGCGGCCGCCGCCGCGACATCGCGGTTGTCCAGCGCGTCGACGAATTTGGAGACCAGTACCTCGGCCTCGCTCGGTGGGCGGTCGACCATCCAGAACACGGCCGAGACCGACAGCGTCGCCGATGCTGCAACTGCGACGAGGTAGCGACCGCGGACCTTGCGCGGGCCACGACGGACACGACTCATAGAACTCATGAGTCACAATATTCACTGTAGTCACACGAGTAACAAGCACGGGATTCATACGAGCCGGTCACGATTGAGATACGGAGTGGTCCGTTTACCTCGCGCTGTTACCTCAGAAAGCGTCCTGCAGCCTCGATAGCGGGTGCCGAACTTCCTGCGTTGTTCACGAAGACCGCGAACGCGAGATCACCGGAGATTCCGACGAACCAGCCGTGCGCTCCTTCGTTGTTCGGCCCGAATTCGGCGGTTCCGGTCTTGCCGAGCAGCCCCGGAATGTCGTTCAGTGCCGTGGCCGTACCACCGGTGATGGTCTCGCGCATCATGGCCTTGATCTGCTCGGTGACCTGTGGGTTCACCGCTGCCGGCTGCATGTTTCCTACGCCGGGCTTACCTGAGACGACCGTCGGCGGGAGCAATCCGTTGTTCGCGATCGACGACGCGACCAGCGCCATGCCGAACGGTGACGCAGTCACCTGCCCTTGGCCGATGGCGGATTCGACGCGCTGCGCCGGGGTGTCGGCCGACGGCACCGAACCGGTGACGGTCGTCAGGCCCGGGGTCACGTAGTCGACGCCGAGGCCGTACTGCGCGGCCGCGTCGGTCAGACCGTTCGGCGGCAGGGCGACGCCGAGTCGGCCCATCGTCGTGTTGCACGATTTCGCGAAGGCAGTGTGCAGTGGAACGTCGCCGAGCGCGAAGTTGTCGTCGTTGGGAATCTGACGTCCCTCGATGTTCTCCGTCGCCGGGCACGGCAACACGGTGTCGGGGGTGACGGCACCGGATTGCAGAGCAGCCGAGGTGGTGACCGTCTTGAAGGTCGACCCGGGCGGGTAGAGACCGGTCAGAGCAATCGGGCCCTCCGCATCCGCCGCGGCGTTCTGCGCGACGGCGAGAACCTCTCCGGTGGACGGCCGAAGCGCGACGATCGCAGCCTGCTGCGGCACCGACGCCAGGGCGTTCTCGGCCTTGATCTGCAACGCCGAGTCGACGGTGGTCGCGATGTCGTCACCGGTGGAGGCATCGCGACCGGCAAGCTGGGTGACGGTGTTGTCGGCAGCGACCGATTGGATCGCCCAGCCTCGATTGGCCGCCTGCTCCTGTTCCCACAGCGACGTCAGGTCGCTGAGAACCGGCGAGACAAGATTGCGATCGGTGGCCAGCAGCCGAGTCTGTGGCGCCAGAGTGACTCCCGGAACGGCCGCGAGCTGCGCTCCGATGGGATCGATGTCCGCCTGACGGAGCGAGACTATGGTCGCCGAATTACCCTGTGCAGCAGCAACAGACGACGCAACAGACTGGGCGGTGATCCCCGGAACGACGGATCCGACGAGAGCGGCGACGGCCACCGGATCGGCCGTCGCATCGACGTTGACGAGGGTGACGACCTGCTGCGACATGAGCTCGCCGCCGTTGGCATCGAAAACCCTGGGCGCGACCAGCGCGTCGGTCGGGGTGAATCGGACCGAGGAATCGGCCGTCAGTCCGGGGACCAAGATGGCCGGGTCCCAGGTGATCTTCCACCCTTGCGGAGTCTCTGCTGCGGTCGCAGACGTCGTGTAGTTCCACTCTTTCGGCTGGCCGTCCGGTTCCGCCGTGCCGTCGGTGGTGGTCGAGAAGCGCCAGCCGGCGTTCAGCGTGAACGTGCCCGCATCCTCGTTCGCGTCGACAGCCTCGAAATCGGGAGTGGCCGTCACCGTTCCGCCGCCGGACAGCCCGTCGTACAGCTGGGTGAGCGCGGCGCCCGCGCCCGCGGGATCGGTCGTCAGCGCGGCTGCCTGATCGATGTTCGAGCTGCTGACGGCGGCCGCGAACTGCTCGGCGACCGTCTGCGGCTGATCGGGCCCACTGTTTCCGCAGGCAGCGACCACCAGGGCCAGCACGGACACGATTGCGGCCAGAGTCGTCGGTCTTCTCGTTGTGCGCACGGAGTCGATCATGCCCCAGGCCTCCGACGAATCGGCGGTGGCGCGAACCCGAGGTGGGGTGTAATCATGTAATCAGTATTACTGAACCTACAGAGGAGTCACCATGAAACCCAGTGGACGCTCGTTCGGTCGCCCCGGTGGCTGGCAGCACGCAGATGTTCCCGACGCCACCGATGCCGGCGACTGGTTCGGCGGCAGATTGCCCGACAGCTGGTTCGAGGGCACCGCGTCGGTCGAGGTGGATCGCGAAGAGATCGTTGTGGTCGGGACGTTGCCCACCGAGGAGGGCAGTTCACCTGCCGCCACCGAAGGCCGCATCGCCCGATTCCGAGAAGGCACACGGGCCGAGCGCATGCAGATTGCCGACGAGGCCGAGAAGCGCTACGGCCGCAAGGTCGCCTGGGGCGTTCGGACCGATTCCGAGGTAGTCCTGTTCACCCACCTGGCCGTCCCGGTCATGACCCGCCTGCGTCAGCCCGAACGACGCGTCCTCGACACCCTCGTCGATGCCGGAGTCGCGCGGTCTCGTGCAGACGCTCTGTCGTGGGCCGTGAAGTTGGTCGGCGAGCACACGCAGGACTGGTTGGACGAACTGCGCGGAGCCATGTCGACAGTGGACGAACTACGCAAGAAGGGGCCCTCGGTCTAAATCGCTTGCGGATTGCCCACGTTCGGCATTAGCGTGGAGATCGCCTTGTTGCCCACAGATTCGGAGAGGCCATTGCTCTTCCAAAGGTTCTAGACGCCTGCAGTTCGACCGCACGCACACCTTTGGAGCATCCATGCCTCATTCATCTTCCCTCTCTGTCTCCGATCTGACGTTCTCCTGGCCCGACGGCGACCCCGTGTTCGACGCGTTGTCGGCCATCTTCCCCAGCGGCACAACAGGTCTCGTCGGATCGAACGGTGCCGGAAAGTCGACCCTCCTGAGATTGCTCGCCGGAGAACTGACACCGCAGCGCGGTTCGATCTCGATGCCCGGCGTCCTGGGTTATCTCCGTCAGGACATCGCACTCGACCCCGAGCTCCCGGTGGATCGCGTGCTGGCCATCGATTCGGTCCGAAAGGCATTGCATCGCATCGAATCCGGTACATCTTCCGAGGACGATTTCGCCATCGTCGGATCGGCCTGGGACGTCGAGGAGCGCGCGCTGGCGTTGCTGAACAAGCTCGGGCTGGGCGGCATCGTCGGCTCCCTCGACGACCTGGATCGACCGGTCGGCACGCTGTCCGGTGGCGAAGCGATGCTGCTGGCTCTCACCGCGCAGTTGCTCGCCGAACCAGACGTACTGCTGTTGGACGAGCCGACGAACAACCTGGATCTCGTTGCACGAGAACGACTGTATGCGGCCGTGGACGGATACTCCGGGGTGCTCGTCGTCTGCAGCCATGACCTCGAATTGCTCGAGCGTGTCGATACCGTCGCCGAGGTCCGCGCCGAACGCAGCGGCACCTCCCGAGTACGCCTGTTCGGTGGAAACTACACGCACTACCGATCGGTGATCGACGCCGAGCAGGAAGCCGCGCGGGCGAGCATCCGAGACGCCAAGAACGACGTGCGCAAGCAGGAACGCGAATTGGTCGACACACAAATCAAACTGGATCGCAGGTTGCGCTACGGCAAGAAGATGGCGGAGCAGAAGCGCGTACCACCGGTCCTTGCGGGCCGACGCAAGCGGGCCGCACAGGAATCGGCCGGCAAACTACGCGGTACCCACAGCGACCGCGTCGACGATGCCCGAACGTCACTGTCTGCAGCCGAGGATCTCCTGCGCGACGACCGCGAGATACGCGTCGACCTACCCGCAACGAAAGTCCATCCGGGACAGGTAGTTCTGACTCATGACGACGTTCACATCGTCGGTCCCGAACGCATCGCGCTCGTCGGGCCGAACGGAAGCGGCAAAACCACCCTGCTGCGCAGTCTCGACGCCGCCGACGCCGAAGTGCCGTGGAAATACCTTCCGCAACGCCTCGACATCTTCGACGAATCACGCACCGTTGCCGAGAACATCGCCGACGTGGCACCGCACGCCACCGCCGAACAGATCCGTGGACAACTGGCCCGATTCCTCTTCCGCGGATCCGACGCCGATGCCGTCGTCGCCACCCTCTCCGGAGGCGAGCGACTGCGAGCCGCACTGGCACGAATCCTGCTGGCCGAGCCTGCACCGAAACTACTGATGCTCGACGAGCCCACCAACAACCTCGACATCACCAGCCGCCAACACCTCATCGACGCACTGAACACATTCGAGGGTGCGCTGATCATCGCCAGCCACGATCGCCCGTTCCTCGACGCGATCGCCCCTACCCGCACCATCGACCTGACGCCGATCGCCCAGCCCACCGAGTCGGCCGAGTCGGCCGAGTCGGCCGCGGAAACACCCACCCGGGAGGAGTCAATGTGACGTTCGGTGGCCTTTTCGGGGGTCAATGTCACGTTGAGTGGACGTCCAGGGTCAGAATCGGAAGGTGGAATACGCCTCGAATGCAGATGATGGGACGCAAATCGCATACACGGTGGTGGGGTCCGGGCCACCGTTGTTGATGGTGCACGGCAGTTTCCTGACGCACACGATTTGGCGGACGTTCGGATATGTGAAGGCGTTGCGCGGGACTCGGCAGCTCATACTGGTCGACAGTCGCGGTCATGGCCGCAGCGAGAAGCCCCATACTCCCGACGCCTATGCCATGGCCAATATCGTCGGAGATCTGACGGCGGTTCTCGACGCGGTCGGCGCTCCGACCGTCGACTATCTCGGCTATTCGTTCGGTGCGCGGGCCGGTCTCGCGTTGACGGCGGCGAGGCCCGAACGCGTGCGTTCACTCGCGGTGGGCGGCGGTAGTCACGGCGCTCAGGCGGGAGCGTTCGACAGGCTCTTCTTCCCGGGCTGCGCGGACGTGTTGGAACGCAGCGGCATGGACGGGTTCCTCGAGGCGTGGAACGCGCACCGCATGTTCCCGATCGACCCGGGAACACGAGCGGTGTTCTCCGCCAACGATGCTCAGGCCATGGCCGCGTACATCCGCGCATGCGACGCCGATCCCGGCCTACCCGACGACGTCCTGCAGCACTTCACCCCACCGTCGCTGTTCTACGTCGGTAGCGAGGATCGAACCCGGCTGGGCGACACCCGTGCCGCTGCCGCCCTGGTGCCCGACTCCGAACTGCACATCGTTCGCGGGTTCGACCATGCGACGACGATGGCCGCATCGGCCGAGGTGCTCGATTTCCTCGAGCGGTTCTGGAGCAACTGAGCTCAGTGTCCACAATTCGCGTCGAGAATCGGGATCCCGCCTCCAGCAGCCAATAATGGGCGCTCACGTCACCTACGACAACCGACCCTGCCGGCCCCACCCACAACTGATCTGAGCGCCCACAATTCGCGTCAAGGATCGGGATCCCGCCGCGAGCAGCCAATAATGGGCGCTCACATCACCTACGACAACCGCCCCTGCCAGCCCCACCCACAACTGGTCTGAGCGCCCACAATTCGCCTCCAGAATCGGGATCCCGCCTCCAGCAGCGAATAGTGGACGCTCACGTCACCTCTTCAGCGCAGGGAACTGGTCGTCACGCCACTCGCTGTCCAGTGGTCCGACGGCCGCGTCCTCGCGGGCGCGCAACTCCACGCGGCGGATCTTGCCCGAAATAGTTTTGGGTAGCTCGAAGAACTCGATACGCCGAACTCGCAGGAACGGGGCCAGGTGCTCGCGGGCGTACTTCAGGATCTCGAATGCCGTGTCTTCGTTGGGTTCCCAGCCAGCTGCGAGCGCAACGTACGCCTTGGGGACGGCCAACCGCGTCTCGTCGGGAGCCGGAACGACGGCCGCCTCGGCCACCGCGGGGTGTTCGATCAGCACGCTTTCGAGCTCGAACGGGGAGATCTTGTAGTCCGAGGCCTTGAATACGTCGTCGGTGCGGCCGACGTAGGTGATGTAGCCCTCGGAATCCCGCGATGCGACGTCACCGGTGTGGTAGTAACCGTCGGCCATGACGGCAGCGTTGCGTTCGGGGTCGCCGAGATAGCCGGTCATCAGGTTGAACGGCTGCTGCGCCAGGTCGAGGCAGATTTCGCCCTCGTCGGCCAGTTCGCCGGTGGTGGGGTCGACGATGACCACGGGGACGCCGGGCAGTGGCCGGCCCATCGATCCGGACTTCAGCACCGCACCCGGCGTATTGGCAACTAGCGCAGTGGTTTCGGTCTGGCCGAAGCCGTCCCTGATGTTCAGGCCCCAGTCCTGCTGCACCCGCGAGATCACCTCTGGGTTGAGCGGCTCACCGGCACCGATTGCCTCACGCAGTGAACCACCTCCGCCGGCAAGGTCTGCCTGAATCAGCATGCGCCACACGGTCGGTGGCGCGCAGAACGTCGTCACCTCGGCCCGGCGGATCTGCTCGAGCAATGCCTTCGCGTCGAACTTGCCGTAGTTGTAGATGAAGATGGTCGCCTCGGCGATCCACGGTGCGAAGAAGCAGCTCCACGCATGCTTGGCCCAGCCCGGCGAGCTGATGTTCAGGTGCACGTCGCCCGGGCGTAGTCCGAGGAAGTACATCGTGCTCAGATGCCCAGCGGGATAGGAGATCTGAGTGTGCTCGACGAGTTTCGGCTTGCTGGTGGTACCGGAGGTGAAGTACATCAGCAGGCGGTCGGTGGGTGCGGTGACGGACTCGAACGGCCTGGCCTCGACGGAGCGGGCATCCGAATAGTCGACCCAACCGTCGTGGGCGGTAGTGGCGATTCGCAGATAGTCTCCGGGCACGTCGTCGAATTTGCCGGTGTCCGAGGGGTTCACGATCACGGCGCGAGCATTGCCGCGCACTACTCGGTCGGTCAGGTCGGCGGGCCCGATCGCCGTGGTCGTCGGCATCAGCACCGCTCCGAGCTTCATCACCGCGAGCATCGACTCCCAGAGTTCCACCTGGTTGCCCAGCATCAGGATCACCGAGTCGCCGCGGCCGATTCCCTGCAATTCGAGCCAACGAGCCACCTGATCGGAGCGACGCGCCATGTCGTCGAAACTGTATTTGGCCTCGCTGCCGTCCTCTTCGACGATCCACAACGCGATGCCGTCGTTGCCACGGGCAATCGCGTCGAACCAGTCGATGGCCCAGTTGAACGTTTCGCCGAACGACGGCCATTCGAAAGTCGCTACCGCACGGTCGTAGTCGCCGTAGGTGTCGAGCAGAAGATCGCGTGCGTTTCTGAATGCCGTATATGCCGAGTCGACCATGTTTCCTCCTGCGCCTGTGATGCCCATCACCGCCACGGTAGGGGAGATGAACAATTCCTCGCTACCCCTGAACGGGGGTGGCAACTCGGCTAGCCTCGATCTCCGTGGCCATCCGATTCTTTGCGATCGCGTGCGTACTGGGGATCATTCACGCCGCGTTCTCCGCCTATTGGGCTGCAGGCGGTCGATGGCTGCTCGACACCGTCGGTGCCTTCGCCACGGAGTGGGCCGACTCCGAACCGGCAACGGCACGAACGGCACTGCTGGTGCTTGCCCTCGTCAAACTCGCCGCAGCAATTCTTCCGGCCCTCGCCTATCTGAACCGGCCGCGCCTGGCAGCACAGAACCGGACGAGGGTGCCGTCGTTGATCTTCGGCATATCCTGGCCCGGCTCTGTACTGCTAATTGTCTGGGGCGGTGCGTCGTTCATCGGAGCGGTGATCGGGTTGGTCGTCTCGGACGAGAACCGATCGGTCAAGTACGGTCACCTGTTCTTCGACGGCATCTTCCTGCTTTGGGGCGCAGCGCTTCTGACGGCACTGATCCTGTCGAGAAAAGCCCCGTACCAACCGCGTTAGATGCGCTCCCCCGTCTCAGGGTGGAAGAGGTGGATCGCACCGTCGAGTCGCGTCAGACCGATGCTTTCGCCGATCTTGGCCGGAGCTCGGACGGCCGAGCGGGCGACGAGTGAGACCGGCCCGCCGTCGAGCCCCTTGACCTTCGGGTCGTCGAGGTGTGCGTAGAGGTAGGACTCGCTGCCGAGTTCCTCGATCAGATCCACCTTGCCCTCGAAGCCTTCGCCGCCGCCCTGCACGATGCCGAGCTGCTCCGGGCGTAGCCCGACGGTGACGTTGTCGAGGCCGAGGCTCGCGAGCTTGGTCAGCTCGTCGCGTTCGAGCGGAAGCAGGAACGAGCCGATCTGAACGCCACCCGAGCCGATGGGAACCGTCATCAGGTTCATTGCAGGCGAACCGATGAAGCCGGCGACAAATGCGTTGACGGGGTTGTCGTACAGATCTGTGGGAGAGGCGAACTGCTGCAGTTTGCCACCGCGCAACACGGCAACGCGATCACCCATCGTCATGGCCTCGACCTGGTCGTGGGTGACGTAGACCGTCGTGGTGCCGAGTCGACGCTGCAACGCCGCGATCTGCGTTCGCGTCTGGACTCGCAGTTTCGCGTCGAGGTTGGACAGGGGCTCGTCCATACAGAACACCTGCGGCTCACGAACGATGGCACGCCCCATGGCAACTCGCTGACGCTGACCACCCGAGAGCTTGCCGGGCTTGCGATCCAGGTACTCGGTGAGGTCGAGGATCTTTGCGGCCTCGGCCACCTTCTTCGTGCGCTCCTCGAGGGACACCCCACGCATCTTCAGGGCGAAACCCATGTTCTCCCCGACGGTCTTGTTGGGGTACAGGGCGTAGTTCTGGAACACCATCGCGATGTCGCGGTCCTTCGACGGCACACCCACCATGTTCTTGCCACCGATCTCGATGGCACCACCGTCGATCTCCTCGAGACCGGCGAGCATCCGCAGAGCAGTGGACTTGCCGGAGCCGGAAGGCCCGACCAGCACGACGAATTCGCCGTCCTGGATGTCGAGGTCGAGTGAATCGACGGCGAGCTTGTCGGCACCTTCGTAGACGCAGGATGCCTTCTTGTACGTGATTGCAGCCATGAGACTTTCTCCTACTTGATTGCGCCGAAGGACAGGCCGCGCACGAGCTTGTTCTGCGCGAACCATCCGGCAAGGACGACGGGAAGTGCTGCGAACGTCGCAGCTGCGGAAAGCTGGGCCCAGTACAGGCCCTGACCGGTGATGAATCCGACGAGGTACACCGGAATCGTCTGGGCCTGAACGGCAGTGAGGTTGACTGCGAAGAAGAATTCGTTCCACGAGAAGATGACGCAGATCAACGACGTGGCCGCGATGCCGGGCGAAACCAGCGGCAGGATCACCTCACGTACCGAGGTCCACAGTGACGCGCCGTCCATACTCGCGGCTTCGAGCAGTTCGCTCGGCACTTCGAGGAAGAACGATCGCATCATCCACACGGCGATCGGAAGATTCATCGCGGTGTACAGCACGACCAAAGTCCAGATGTTGTCGAGCATTCCGATGTCACCGACGATGACGTACAGCGGGACGATCGCGGCGACGACGGGCAGCATCTTGGTGGAGATGAAGAAGAACAGCACGTCTTTCGTCTTCTTGACCGGACGCAGCGACAGCGCGAAGGCAGCCGGAACACCCAGCAGCAGAACGAAGATCGTCGAGACGACGGTCGCGAACGCCGAGTTCAGCAACGTCGTGCCGATGCCGCTCTCCAGGACCCCTCGATACTGATCGAGGGTCGGTGTGAAGAATAGCTTGGGCGGATCGGAGTAGGCGTCGGCCTCCTGCTTGAAACCGGTGAGGACCATCCACAGCACCGGGAAGAAGAACGCGATGCCTGCGACCCAGGCGACGAAGGACCAGATGGACCCCAGGCCCCACTTGCTCTTGCGCTTGATCGGCGCGGAAGTAGTTGTCTTGTCTACAGTTGCGGTACTCATCACGCAGCCTCCTCGGTTCCGCTGAAGCTCTTGAAGATCAGTCTCAGCGCCAGGGTGCTGACGATGATGGTGGCCACGACGGTGACGACGCCCATGGCCGCGGCCTGGCCGATGTCGAAGCCGAGGAACGCTCGCTGGTAGATGTAGAACGGCAGGTTCGCACTCGCCACACCCGGTCCGCCGGAGGTCATCATGTAGACCGCGTCGAAGGTGTTGACCAGATAGATGGCCCCGAGCACCGCGCCGAGCTCGATGAATCGGCGCAAATGCGGGAGGGTCAGCTCACGGAAGAGCTTGACCGGCCCTGCCCCGTCGACCCGTGCCGCCTCGGCGATGTCCTTCGGCATCGACTGCAGGCCGGCCAGGATCAGCAGCATCATGAACGGGGTCCACTGCCAGATCAGGTTCGCCATGACGGCGGGCAATGGGTAGCGCGAGACCCAGTCGATCTGATCGACACCGAACGGGCTCAGCGCGAAGTTGATCAGGCCGAAGACGGGATCGAACATCGTGGTCTTCCAGATCAACGCGCCGGCGACCGGGGTGATGAGGAACGGGGTGATCAGTAGGGTGCGAATCAGGCTGCGGCCGATGAACTTCCGGTCCAACAGCAGAGCCAGGAACAACCCGAGAACCACCGAGATGATGACGGTTCCGACGATCATGATCACCGTGTTGAGGGCGACCTCGCGGAACTGACTGTCCTGGAAGACAGCGACATAGTTGTTGAGCCAGTTGAACTTCTGCGAACCCGGTCGAACCAGGTTCCACGACTGCGTCGAGTAGTACAGCGTGAACAGGAACGGAACCTGGGTGACGAGAATGGCGAACACCATGGCCGGCAGCAGCGGGCCGCGGCGACGCCACCCTTCGGCCTTGGAGATCGTCCTCGGTCTCGGTACGAACTCCTCGGAATCGGCCTGCGCCGATCGTGTTGCGGTGGTGGTCATCCCTGGTCCTCCTGGTACGTCTTACCGACCACTTCGGCGTATTGCTGCGCTTGTTCGAGCGCGTCGTGGACGCTGATTCGTCCTGCTACTGCGGCGCTGATCTGTTGACTGACACGGGTTCCGAGGTCCTGGAACTCGGGGATGGTCAGGAACTGCACTCCGGTGTACGGAACCGGATCCACAGTGGGATTGTTCGGATCCGCGCCGTTGATCGAATCGAGGGTGACCTGACCGTACGCAGCGGACGCCTCCTCGTATTCGGGAATCTGGTAGGTCGACAGACGACTGCCGGGAGGCACTCGCTCCCAACCCAATTCATTGCCGACCTTGTTCAGGTATTCCTTGCTGGTCATCCACGAGACGAACTTCCAGGCGTCGTCGGGATTCTCGGACGTCTTCGGGATTCCGAGGGCCCAGGAGTACAGCCACCCGTTGTCGCCCTTGGCGGCCGACGGTGCCTTGGCGTATCCGATCTTGCCGACCACGTTCGACGACGTCGGGTCTTCGAGGACCGACACTGCAGATGTGGCGTCGTACCACATTGCCGTATTTCCCTGCGACAGTTGCGTTCCGCATTCGCTGAAACCGCTTGTCGCTGCGCCTGCCTGACCGTGCTCACGTACCAGGTCGACGTAGAACTGAACGGCCTGTTCCACCTCTGGGCTGTTGAGCTGTGCGTTCCAGTTCTCGTCGAACCACCGACCACCGAATGCGTTGATGACGGTATCCAACGGGGCGAGTACTTCACCCCAACCGGGTTTGCCGCGCAAACAGATTCCCGATACGTCCGGGCTGTCGAGCTTCGCGGCGGCGTCGGCGACTTCCTGCCAGGTGGGCTCCTCCGGCATGGTGATGCCGGCAGCCTCCATCAGGTCCTTCCGGTACATCAGGAAAGAGGATTCGCCGTAGAACGGCACCGAGTACATGCTCCCCTCGTACGACAGCGACTCCTTCAGGGTGGGAATGAAGTCGTCCTCGTCGTAGCCCGGTGTTGCGTCGGCATACTCGGACAGGTTGGTCAGCCAGCCGTTCTCGGCCCACTGCGGGGTCTCGAAGTTGCTGATCATCACCACGTCGAACTCGCCGCCGCCGGTGGCGACCGAGGCGGTGATCTTGGCCCGCGCCTCGTTCTCCGACAGCGACACGAACTTCAGATTGATGCCGGGGTTCTCCGCCTCGAACTCCGGAGCGAGCGAAATGGCGTCGGACATCTGTGAATTGGAGACGATCGCGACGGTGATCGTCTTGCCGTCACCGTCACCACCGAACGAGCCGGCTCCGGCGCAGCCGGACAGCACCAAGGTTGTCGCAAGCGATGCCGCGACAGCCACTTTCGGTAAAACCCTCACTGAAATACCTTTCCATTGGAGGTCGCCGTTGCAGGAGCTTGCGCAACGAGCCAGCGTGCACTTTCGATGTCGGTCACCAGGATCGAGGCCAGTCCGCCGCGCAGAGCACCGAGGAGCGCCTCGTGTTTACGTTGCCCACCGGTGACGAGCACAGCCCGATCACACGCCCTGATGGCGTCGAGCCCCACCGACACGGTTCGGCCGGGGAGTGATCCTCCGGTATCGATGCCGTCGGCGTCGTAGAACCGTCCGCCGATCTCGCCGACTGCACCGAGGCGGCGCAATTCTTCGAGCACGTCGAGGTCGATGAAGCTGCCCTCGAACAAGGTGGTGGACGTGGAAACGGGACCGATGCCGTACATCATCACATCGGCATCGGTCCCGGCTTTGAGGGCGCGAGAGATCACGGAATCCTGCTCCAACGCAACGACTGTCGCCTGATCGGCGTACAGCGGCGCGTTGAGCCTGATGGGTGTCGCTTGCAGGTACGCAGCGCACCGTCCGAGTGTGTACTCGACACCGGTCTGATAGTCGGCCGAGGTGATGGAGCCGTCGAGTTGTACCACCGCAGCACATTTGGTGGATCGGGTCTTCAGCGAGCTCGCCACCGCCACCGTTTCGGGGCCCCAGGTGAACCCCAGGACGTCGCGATCCTTGAGTCGACGCGAGAGCAACGTTGCTGCCGCTCGGCCGAGGGATCCGTAGCCGGTGTCCGTGCCGTCGATGACGTCCGAGACGACCAACACCTCGGTGAGTCCGAACTTCGCTTCGAGCTCACGCTCGACGTCCGCATGCACGGTGCCCTGCAGATCGTCGGGGACGTTGATCTCGATCGTCACGAGCCCCTGGGAACGAGCCCGCGCGACCAACCGTCCTGCAGTCGGGCGCGAGACGCCCAGCTTCACGGCGATCTCGGCCTGCGTCGCACCTTCGAGGTGGTACATGGTGGCGGCGCGCAGAGCCAGCCGGAGATCTTCTCCCGACCGCGCGGACTTCGCCCCACCGGGCTCCGATCCGTCCATGACGCCTCCCTGACCAGTGAGCAAATGCTCAGCTCGTGTTCATCTGCTCACTAAGCTAACATTAAGGTGTGATCTACACAACACCCCCCCGCATCCAGCGGCCCGTGCCACAGTCCATGCAGGCCAGCGTGCTCACCGGCGTGCACGAGATACGAATGGAAGACCGGCCGGTGCCGACCCCAGCCCACGACGAGGTACTGGTCCAGGTCACCGCCGTCGGCGTGTGCGGGTCCGATGCGCATTACTACCGGGAGGGACGCATCGGCGAGTACTTGGTCGACGGCCCGCTGGTCCTCGGTCACGAGGCGGCCGGTGTGATCGTCGCGGTCGGCTCCGATGTGTCCGACGCCCGCGTCGGGCAGCGGGTGTCCATCGAACCGCAGCGTCCCGATCCCACCAGCGCCCAGTCGCGCGCCGGCCGTTACAACCTGTGCCCGGCCATGGAATTTTTCGCCACGCCTCCGATCGACGGCGCGCTGGCAGAGTACGTACTGATCCAGTCGGTGTTCGCCCACGACGTCCCCGACTCGATCTCCGACGAGGCCGCAGCACTGTTCGAGCCGCTGTCGGTCGGTATCGCCTCGGCGCAGAAGGCCGGAATCACCGCCGGATCCAGCGTGCTCATCGCTGGCGCAGGTCCGGTCGGCATCGTCACCGCCCAGGTGGCCCGCGCTTTCGGTGCCACCGAGGTGATCGTCAGTGACATCGACGCACCGCGACGTGACAATGCCGCGAAGCTCGGTGCGACGCGGGTGCTCGATCCAGCAGTGGACGACGTACGTGCGCTGGAAGTGGACGCGTTCATCGACGCATCGGGTGCTGCTCGGGCCGTCGTCGACGGCATTCATGCTGTGCGGCCGGCGGGTACCGTCGTACTGGTGGGCATGGGCGGTTCGGATTACCCGCTTCCCATCTCGCTGATTCAGAACCGAGAACTGGTTCTCACCGGCGTCTTTCGGTACGCCAACACGTGGCCGATCGCGCGCGAGCTCGTCCTGGCCGGTCGCGTCGACCTCGATGCTATGGTCACCGCGCGTTTCGGCCTCGATCGCGTCGAGGATGCCTTGAATGCAGACAAGCAACCCGGCAGCATCAAAGCCGTTGTGATTCCCGGTCTTTCCCAGAGCCCATCGAAGGAGACGAACGTATGAAGTTGAACTCGCGCAATCTCGACGACTTCATCGAGGACGTGGCCGTTCCCACCTACGACCGTTCCGACGTCACCGTGGGCATCGTGCATTTCGGTGTCGGCGGCTTCCATCGAGCACATCAGGCGATGTACATCGACCGGTTGTTGCAACAGGGGCAAGGGTCCGAGTGGGGCATCTGTGGAGTGGGCGTACTTCCCGGAGACCGCCGGATGAAGGACGTGATGGAGGCGCAGAACTGCCTGTACACGTTGGCGCTCAAGCATTCCGACGGCACGTGGGACACCCGCGTCATCGGATCCATCGTCGAATATCTCTTCGCGCCCGACGACACAGAGGCCGTCATCGAGAAGATGGCCGCGGAGACCACGAGGATCGTCTCCCTCACGATCACCGAGGGGGGCTACAACTTCTCCGCGACGACGGGTGAGTTCGACGTCGAGAACCCCGCCATCGTCGCCGATCTCATGGACGGGGCCGTTCCGGCAACCACGTTCGGGCTCGTCGTGGAGGCATTGTCACGGCGCAAGGAACGCGGACTGAAGCCGTTCACGATCATGTCGTGCGACAACATCGAAGGCAACGGCCACATCGCACAATCGACATTCACCACCTTCGCCCGCCTAAAGGATCCGGCTCTCGCAGAGTGGATCGCCGTAGAAGGGGCGTTCCCCAACTCCATGGTCGACCGCATCACTCCGGTCACGACACCGGAAGTGATCGAGGAACTCTCGGCCCGCTACGCCATCGACGATCAGTGGCCCGTAGCCGGTGAGCCGTTCACACAGTGGGTGCTCGAGGACAACTTCACGCTGGGGCGACCGCCTCTCGAGGACGTCGGAGTTCAGGTTGTCGACGACGTCACGCCGTACGAGCTGATGAAGCTGCGCCTACTCAACGCCAGCCATCAGGCGCTCGCGTATTTCGGCTACCTCAGCGGTTTTCGACTGGTGCACGAAGTCTGTCAGGACCCGCAGTTCGCCGCGTTCCTACTCGCATACATGGACGAGGAAGCAACGCCCACGTTGCAACCCGTTCCCGGCATCGACCTCGCCGAATACAAGCACACGCTCATCGAACGGTTCTCCAACCCGGAAATCCGCGACACCGTCGCCCGCCTGTGCGCCGAGTCCTCGGATCGAATTCCCAAGTGGCTGTTGCCCGTAATCCGCAAGAATCTCGAGAGCGGCGGTGAGATCACTCGCTCCACCGCAGTCGTTGCCAGTTGGGCACGCTACGCCGAGGCAGTCGACGAGG
The DNA here is from genome assembly GCF_014905595.1 of Rhodococcus sp. NKCM2511. Classification (NCBI taxonomy): domain Bacteria; kingdom Bacillati; phylum Actinomycetota; class Actinomycetes; order Mycobacteriales; family Nocardiaceae; genus Rhodococcus; species Rhodococcus sp. NKCM2511. Next base: position 2,498,199 of record NZ_BNHJ02000001.1, read on the forward strand.
CCGGTGAGCCCATCGACATCGTCGATCAACTGAAGGATTCACTCGTTCCGATCGCGCAGAGTCAGCGAGAGCATCCGACGGCCTTCATCGCCAATCGCGCAGTGTTCGGCGATCTGATCGACAACGACCGTTTCGTCGCCGAGTACACGACACAGTTGGCGTCACTTCAGAAGAACGGTGCGCGCGCGACCCTGGAGGCGCTCATGTCGACTCGCTGAATTTTTCGGTGTCTCGAACCTGGCCGGAGACGATGACGGTATCGCCTGCGCCGATCACCGTGTCCGCCGTGGCGTAGGTGAACCCTTCACCCGGACGCTTGACTGCAACGACGGTGACACGGTGCTTGGTGCGAATTCCGGTCTCGCCCAAAGTTTTTCCTAGCAGCGAGGCCGGGGGCGACGTCTTCGCCATGGCAAAGCCGTCGTCGAACTCGATGTAGTCCATCATCCGACCACGTACCAGGTGAGCTACTCGCTTGCCCATGTCGTGCTCGGGCCTGACGACGTGGTGGACGCCGATCTGGCTGAGAATCTTGGCGTGCGCGTTGCTCAGAGCCTTGGCCCAGATGGTCGACATCGACAGATTCACCAGAGCCGATGCGGTGAGCAGGCTCGCTTCGAGATTGGAACCGATGCCCACGACGGCGCGGTCGTACTCGTGTACCGAAAGTTGTCGCAACGACTCCTCGTCGGTGGTATCGGCCACCACAGCATGCGTCAAACGGTCTGCCACGCGTTGCACTACGGCCTCGTCGCTGTCGACGCCGAGCACCTCGACTCCCTGGCTCATCAGTTCCAGCGCCAGCGACTTACCGAAGCGGCCGAGACCGAGAACGACGACGACGTCGGAGGACGGTTTCCTAGCCAATGAACGGCCTTTCCGTGGGAAGCGTGTAGCGCCGACCGCGGTCGCGGGCGGCGAGAGCACTGACCAGAGTGATGGAACCGATGCGGCCCAGATACATCAGGACGATCAGAATCATCTGGCCCCAGCCGGGCAACTGTGCGGTGATTCCGGTGGACAGGCCCACCGTCGCGAATGCCGAGACGACCTCGAAGAGAAGCACGTCGAGGTCGAAGTTCGTGCCCGCCAGCAGCGCCACCACCGGAACCAACACCAACGCAACACCGATCAACGCGACGGTCAATGCCTGACGTTGCACCCGAGGATCTATTCGACGGTCGAACACCGTCACCTCGCGGTCACCGCGGATTTCGGCCACGATGACGAACAGCAGCAAGGCAAATGTGGTGACCTTGATGCCGCCTGCCGTACCGCCGCTGCCACCACCGATGAACATCAGGACATCGGTGATCAAGAGGGTCGCGTTGTCCACATCCGCGTAATCGACACTGTTGAAGCCTGCGGTGCGGGGCATGACGCCCTGGAACGTCGCGACGAGCATCTTGTCCCAGAACCCGAATCCGCCCAGGGTTCTCGACCACTCGAAAAGCAACACCACCGTCGGACCGAGAACCAACAGAACGGCGGTGACGGACAACGTCATCCGGGTGTGCAAGGTCCAGCGCTTGCGAGAACGAACGCCGCGAGCACGTGATCGGATACGACGGGCGATCTCGAACAGAACCGGAAACCCGATGCCGCCCAGCACGACCGCGATCAACAACGGCACACAGATCCACGGGTCGGTGGCAAACCCGATCATGTTGTCGCTGAAGAGCGCGAATCCGGCGTTGTTGAACGCCGACACGGAATGGAAGATCCCCAGCCAGAGCGCACGCCCGAGGGGCTCGTCGTATCCGAAGAAGAAGCGCGCCGCCAGACAGAGCGCGACAACACCCTCGATGATCAGACTGGTACGGAACACACCCACGACGACGCTACGAACGTCGCCCAGCCCGGATGTGCGTACCTCGGCTGCCGCATTCAACCTGCCCCGAAGACCGATCCGATCCGCCAGGAGCAGACCGACCAAGGACGCGATCGTCATGATCCCGAACCCGCCGATCTGAATCAGGCCGAGAATGACGCCCTGGCCAAGACCCGACCAGTACACCGGGGTGTCCACCACGATCAGACCCGTCAGGCTCACCGCCGAGGTGGACGTGAACAGCGCCTGCAGAATCCCGGTGTCGTTTCCAGGCACGGTGGCCGCCGGAACCATCAGGATGCCCGCACCGAGGAGTATGGCCACCGCGAAACCCGTTGCCATCACTCTGACCGGCGTCGGCCTGAAGAGCGCGAACCGTCGTGATGCCTGGTGAGCGTCTGTCACCCGGCAGACAGTACCGGTGGGACGAGCCGCTTCGCGGCACGTGCGCGGAACTTCGTAGCAGGGGTCGAGTTTCCGCGCACCTGGGTCATTCCGCAGGCTCCACTCCCGCGCACATGCGCGTCAGCGCTCCACCGCCTACGGCATCAGTCGACCAAGCGCTCCCCGGTCACAGTGGAGAACAGGTGGGTGCGCTCGGCGGCGTAGGAGAGCGTGATCGTCGATCCGCGTTCCGGTGGGATGCGGCCGTCGGCGCGGACGACGATGGGCTGACGCGTGCCGTTGATATCGGCCTGGCCGTAGACGTAGGCGTCGGCTCCGAGTTCTTCGACGACGTCGATGGTCACTTCGAGGCCTGCCCCGGTGGTGATCTGCAGGTCCTCGGGCCGCACACCGAGCGTCACTGTGTTCTCGCCGATTCCGGCGATGGCGGAGCGGGGAACCGGAACCACTTCACCGCCGAAGCGGACGCCGCCGTCGACGAGCGGTAGCTCGAGCAGATTCATTGCAGGCGATCCGATGAAGCCGGCGACGAACACGTTGTTCGGGTGTTCGTACATGCGCCTCGGCGAGTCACACTGCTGCAGCACACCGTCTTTGAGGACGGCCACGCGATCGCCCATCGTCATGGCCTCGACCTGATCGTGGGTGACGTACACGGTCGTCGTGGCGAGCCTGCGTTGCAGTGCAGAGATCTGCGCGCGGGTCTGCACTCGAAGTTTGGCGTCGAGGTTGGACAGCGGCTCATCCATGAGGAACACCTGGGGTTTGCGAACGATGGCGCGGCCCATGGCGACTCGCTGACGCTGGCCGCCGGAGAGCGCTTTGGGTTTGCGGTCGAGGAATTTGGTGAGATCGAGGATCTTGGCAGCGTCCTCGACGCGGCGCTTGATCTCGGCCTTGTCCTCGCCGGCGATGCGAAGTCCGAATCCCATGTTCTCGCCGACCGTCATGTGCGGATACAGGGCGTAGTTCTGGAAGACCATCGCAATGTCTCGATCCTTGGGCTGATGGTCGGTGACGTCCTTGCCGCCGATGGTGATGGCTCCCCTGTCGACTTCTTCGAGACCGGCGAGCATGCGCAGCGACGTCGACTTTCCGCAGCCGGACGGGCCCACGAGGACGAGGAATTCACCGTCCTGGATGTCGAGATCGAGCTGGTCGACTGCAGCTTTGTCGCCGCCGGGAAACAATTTGGTGACGCCCTGAAATGCAACGGTGGCCATGATGGTGGTCCCTTCACCGGCAGGAACGTGCCGGACGATCCGAGTGAGATTCATGTATGTGAATGGATGCCAGAATGCTGACTTCGTTTAGAAGTATGTATTACTGTGATGCCCATTACAAGGTTTCCATCGAAGGAGTTCGAGAAGAATGACCGACACCGTTTCACGAGTGCTCATCACCGGGGCCGCAGGCAACATGGGGGCGATGCTCAGGCCTCTACTGGCGACTCCCGGCCGCACGCTGCGCCTGTTCGATATCGCCGAGATCACCGACATCGATTCGGCCACAGAGGAATTCGTACAGGGTTCGGTCACCGATCGCGCTGCCGTGGCCGCCGCGGTGGACGGTGTCGATGCAATCCTGCACCTTGGGGGATTGAGCACCGAGGACTCGTGGGCCAACATTCTGTCGGTGAACGTCGACGGCACTCAGGCAGTCTTCGAAGCCGCTGTGGCGCAGGGGGTTTCTCGGATAGTGGTGGCGTCGAGCAATCACGCAGTCGGATTCTGGACGCACGACGAGGCAGGCGACTCGCCACTTCCGGGCGACGCCGTTCCGCGACCCGACGGATTCTACGGGTGGAGCAAGGCAGCGGTCGAAGCCCTCGGCCGGATGTACCACGACCGCTTCGGTATCGACGTCGTCAATCTGCGTATCGGTTCGAGCTTCGCCGCGCCGCCCAACTACCGCGGCCTGGCCACCTGGATGTCGCCCGCCGACACTGCGCGACTGATCGAGGCCTCACTGTCGGACAGCGCCAAAGGTTTTCACACCGTGTGGGGAATCTCGAAGAACTCGCGCGCATGGTGGTCGGGCAACGAGGGTACGGAGATCGGATACCTGCCTCGCGACGACGCGGAACAGTTCGCCGAGCAATTCCTGGCCGAACACGAGTGGACGTTCAGCGATCCGATCCTGCAGCGAGTCGGCGGCGCGTTCTGTGATCACCCGCTCGGCCAACGGATGCGGTGATGCACCCTCTGCTCCACTCGACCACCCGGACTGCGGGATTCCGCGCCGAGGCCGGTCGAGTGGAGCACCCGTTGTCGACCCCTACGAATACGTTGTGACGATCGACCCCAGCGCATCGAGCTGGGGTCGATTGACGAGACCGAGGTGATAGAGGTGCAGCTCGTTCGCCCCCGCGTCGAGGGTCGCGGCCACATGCGCAGCGACCTCGTCCAGCTTCTTCGGCGGCAGTACCGATACGTAGGCACCGACGTCCACCCCGTCGCCGACGGCCGCGCGGGTTGCCTGCACCACCGACACCGTCTCGGCCGTTCCCGGCCAGGCCGACACGAGCACCGCATCGACATCGGCGGGCGCGGAGGCGGTCAACGCAGGCGAAGGCCCGGTCTTCCATGGATCCGGGTGACCGTGCAGCGTCACGCGTGCCGACGGCGCCTGTTCACGCACGGCGGCAAGCACTTCCGCGCGAAGGTGATCGGCGTCGGCGTGTCGGACGGCGAGCACCGCGTCGATCTCGTCGGCGGCCAACACGTCCGTGATCGCCGCACCGGCAGGCAAGGTTCCGGCCGACAGGGCGTCGACACCGTCGCGCAGCTTGTGCGTCACCTTCCCCGAGTCGACGCCTCGTTCGCTCCAGGCGTCGAGCTCCCGCTGTGTGCAGCTGATCGACATCAGCGTGTCGCCGATGCCAGGGAACGCGCCGTCCGTCTTCTCGTGTGGTCCGACATGAGCGAAGCCCAGCTGCCCGCAGGCCTCGACGGACACCCCGTGTACTTCGACGCCGCGGATCGCTTCGGCCGCGAGCGTGGCGCTGTAACGCACGATGTCGGGATGCCCTGGTGCGAGGGCATAGCGATAGGCATCTCCGAAACAGTTGACGACGGTCGCCTCGGGATGGGCGTGGCCGAGAATTGTGCTGTGTGTCAGCACGATCCACGCGTTCACCAGGAATCCGGCCTCCCGCAGCACACCCGCTGCCTCGCCGAACGCGTCCTCGGCACCGCCCCAGGCGGCCGTCCGCGCAGTGATCGTGTGCCCGGCCCAAGCGTCGGGACGAACCGGTCGATACAGCGCTGCGTGGTGGGCGTCGACCACTTTGTGCTGCGGATGCAGCGGGGTTGCCGCTCTGGTGGAGTGGTACGTCGCGGCAAGCGAGATCTCGTGCACCCCGAGTGTGTTGGCGCGTTCGACGAAATGCGGATCGCCCAGGACGTCCCAGGGGTAGGCGTGCGCGACGATGCGGTCGACGGTCATGAAGATCATCCTTCGATGGCTGATTTGTTCGATAGAGAGAACTGAGTTCACACATGGGAACACAATTCGAGCCCAACTGTCCACGATTCACGCGACGAGCAGAGATCCGGCGAGCCCTGGGGGCATTCGACGATCCTTCGCGTCCGCACGTGACCCGCGGTCGGACCTGGACACGCGATGGCATCTCCGGCGTGGAGCTGAACTGGGATGACACGTCCGCATGGCTGCTGACGCCCCCGGACGCAAAGACTCCACTGCCCGCGATCCTGCTCATGCACGGTCACGACGGGATGAAGTTCTACGGCAAGGAGAAGGTGGCAGAGGGCCCTGACGGCATGGCACCCGACCTCGAGGAGTTGCGCAGGCGCGGATACGGCGGCAGCGCGCCCGCCGCCCGTCTGGTTGCAGCGGGTTTCGCAGTCCTGGTCCACGACGTGTTCCCGTGGGGCAGTCGCCGGGTGCCGTGGGAGGACCTCCCCGAGCGGGCTCGACGTGCCGGTGCCCAACTGGAAGGGCTGCCGAGATACGAGGCCGCCGCACGCGAGCACGAGCACGGACTCGCAAAAATGGCAGCGCTACGGGGCAGTTCATTGGCCGGGCAGGTGCTGAGCGAGGACCTGATCGCGCTGCAGGTAATGACGGAGTGCCCCGAGGTGGACGCACACCGCATCGCCACTGCCGGCTTCTCCGGTGGCGGAGTGCGCGTCGCACATCTACTGGCGTGCAGCGATCGCCTGCGGGCAGGAGTGATTACGGCATCGATGAGCACGTTCGCCGATATCGCGAACGGTCACGCGGACGACACCACCTGGTTGATGATCACCCCGGGCCTGCCTGCGGTGTGCGACTGGCCGGAGATCGCCGGGGCAGCAGCCCCGACCCCATTGTTGGTCCAATTCGCTGAGCTGGACTCCCATTTCGGCATCCCCGGCATGCGCGACGCCGAGGCATCATTGCGCCGCGACTACGGAGAATCGGAAACACTGTTCACACAATGGTTTTCGGAACCGCATCGATTCACCACGACCATGCAGGACGCGGCGGCCGGCTGGTTGAGCCTGCACGTGTGACCGGGAATGCTTGACAGCGCTTGTGACTGCCGTCATAGTTGGTCCAGAAATTCACATAGAAGACGCTCGTTCAGATATGTGAACAGACAAAACTTGCACGACCCGGCTCACTCAGGGTCGGAAGACATCCCGCCAGACCCGCTCGCCGGCTTTCCATCCGGCCCCGAACGCTTCGGAGCGTCCCCATGGTCACCACCACACCACCCCGGTCGGGAGGTACCCGCGCGTCCAGCGCGGCCATCCCTCCCGTTCGACCGAAACGCAAGCGCCGCATCTCGGCCCCGTACATCCTGATCGCGCCCGTCGTCATCCTGCTGGCAGTGTTCATCTTCTACCCGGTCGGCAGCGTCTTCTACTACAGCCTGCAGTTCTACAACCCGACGACGCCTTGGGACAACGGCTTTGCGGGCCTGGAGAACTTCAAGCTGATGTTCGCCGACGACCTGTTCTGGAACAGCCTCGTCGTCACCGCCAAGTGGGTGGGCGTGCAGGTCGTGTTCCAGCTGATCCTCGGCCTCGGACTGGCCCTGCTGGTCAACGAGGTGTTCCGCGGACGCGGCCTGGCCCGTGCCCTGGTGTTCTCTCCCTGGGCCGTCTCCGGGGTGCTCACCACCGGCATCTGGCTGCTCATCTACAACCCGTCGACGGGATTGTTCAAACTGCTGGGCAACATGGGCATCGGCGACGGTACCGCCGCGCCGATCGCCGATCCGGACACCGCGTTCTGGGCCACCAGCGTTGCCGAGCTCTGGCGCGGAGTTCCGTTCTTCGCCATTCTCATCCTGGCCGAACTGCAGAGTGCGCCCAAGGATCTGTACGAGGCCGCGAACGTGGACGGCGCGAACCGCTGGCAACGCTTCCGGTTCGTGACGCTGCCACACCTCAAAGCCGTGATTATTCTGTCCACCCTGCTGCGCGGGGTCTGGGAGTTCAACAACGTCGATCTTCTCTACACCCTCACTGCGGGCGGACCGGCCGACGTGACAACCACGTTGCCGCTCTACGTCTCTCAGCTCGCAACCACCGCGCAGGACTTCGGGTACGGATCGGCTCTGACCACCGTGGCCTTCGTGATCCTGCTCTTCTGCTCGATCCTCTACTTGCGCCTCAGCAAATTCAACAGCGATAAGGCCTGACGCACATGACCACTACCGCAGACCGTCCCGTCGTGACCACTCCGCCGCAGGACCACTCCGAGAAGGTGCGCGTGCATCGCGCAAAGCCCCGCGTGTTCAGCGTCGGCCTTCCGTTGGCCGTCTACCTGCTCTTCACCCTCGTCCCGTTCTACTGGATGATCGTCTTCGCGTTCCGGCCTGCCGGGTCCAATTCGATGCTCCCCTGGCCTATCACGCTCGACCATTTCGACACCGTCTGGAACACCCTCGGCTTCAGCTTCTTCTTCAAGAACAGCCTCATCGTGGCCGGCCTGTCTCTCGTGCTCACCACCTTCGTCGCGCTGGCGACCGGCTATGCGTTGGCACGCTTCAAATTCCGCGCCAAGATTCCCCTCGTGATGGCTCTGCTGTGCAGCCAGTTCGTCCCCGGCGCGATGCTGCTCATTCCGCTGTTCCAGGTTTTCCGCGAAATGGGCCTGGTGAACAACCTCTTCGGTCTCATCGTCGCCGATACCGTCTTCCAACTACCACTTGCAGCAATGCTGATGGCAGGCTTCATCTCTCAGATCCCCGTCGAACTCGAAGAGGCCGCGATGGTCGATGGCTGCTCGCGTCTGAAAGCCTTCCGAATCATCATGCTCCCGCTTCTGCGGCCCGGGTTGATCGCCGTCGGTTCCTTCGCATTCATCGGCAGCTGGAACAACTTCCTGTTCGGTCTGATGTTCATCAGTAGCCAGGACAAGTTCACTCTCCCAGTCGGTTTGAGCTACACGATCGGCTCCTACAACGTCGACTTCGGCGTCCTCGCGGCCGGCGGTCTGATCGCCGCAGTGCCCGTGGTCGCGGTCTTCGCCGTCATCCAGAAGTACCTCGTCCAAGGCCTCAGCGCCGGTGCGGTGAAGGGCTGATCATGACGTACGGAAAGAGAATCGACATGAATCGACGCACCCTGCTGCGCACCACCCTCGTCGGTGCGGTGGCCACGCTCGTGCTGGCATCCTGCAGTTCCGAGACCTCCCTGCCCGACGGTGCCCTCGGCGATCCGAACAGCGGAACCCTCACGTTCTGGGACAACAACGCCGGGCCTGATCGAACCCCGTTGTACGAGGAACTGATTCGACGCTTCGAGAACATCAACCCAGGCATCGACATCGAATACGTCGGTCTACCGTCCGACAGTGCCCAGCAGAAGTATCAGACAGCCCTCGCCGGTGGGTCGGCTCCCGATCTGGGCATCGTATCCACCGCGTACCTCGCACCGCTCGTTGCCCAGAGTGCCGTGATTCCGCTCGACGACTTCATGGCAGCCTCTCCGCAGAAGGACCAGTACGACCCGAAGATCATCGAGTCGGCGATGGAGTCCGGAGGCGGCGAGAACCTGTACGGTCTGCCGTTCACCAGTAACAACGCCACGCTGTGGTACCGAGCCGACTGGTTCGCGGAGGCCGGCATCGAGCCACCGGACACCTGGGACGAATTCTACGAAGCCGCAGACGAACTGACCGACAAGTCCGCGGGTCGTTACGGGTTCACCATCCGAGGCGGTGCCGGCTCGATCTACCCGTTGTTGCAGCACATGTTCGCCACCACCGGCATCGACAACTTCTTCGACGGTAGCGAATCCACCGTCAACCGGCCCGAGATGGTGGACGCCATCGAACGTTTTGCGGCCCTCTACGACGTCGACACACCTACCGCCGACGTCAACAACGGTTTTCCACAGATGGTCGCCAGCTTCGGCGGTGGTTCGGTGGCGATGATGCAGCACAACCTCGGATCACTGAGCAACCACCGCAAGGCACTCGGCGACAAAGTCGGTGCCGTTGCGCTTCCACTCGCGGACAACGGCGTCCGCACGGTGATGACCGATCCGTTCCCCTCCTACACAGTGTTCAAGAGTAGCCAGCACCAGGCAGCGGCCTGGAAGTTCCTCGAGTTCATGACCTCGCCGGATTCGCAGGCCTATTGGAACGAGAACGTCGGCCAAATCCCGGTCAATGCCACCGCCAGATCCGCACCGTCCTTCCAGACGATGCCATCGGTCCAGGCGGCCCAGTCCGCCCTCGACGATCCGAAGACCGTGCTGGTCACCCCGCCGGACTATCTACCCGATTTCGGAAAGATCGTGCAGGTTCAGATGCTCGGGCAGTGGCAGAAGGTGCTCATCGGGCAGCTCAGCGCCCAGGATTTCGCCGACGACTTCGCCGAGAAGCTCAACCGTTCCAAGGCCAAATACGATGCCCGACAGGGTAAATAGGGGTTTCACTACTATGTCCAGCGTCATCACCGAGATTGCCGTCCAGGTCTTCAAGACCGAGGCCCGTACCGCCGTCGACTCCTACGGACATCGACACCCCGGACCGTCGATACCCACAACCCAGGCTTTGCTGCGCATCACCGATTCCGACGGAGTCAGCGGGCACGTGCTGGGCAAGACCAACTATCTGCGTGAAGATCAAGTGGAGCAGCACTTTCGGCCGGTGCTGATCGGTACCGACCCGCTGCATCGCGAGGAGATGGATCGCAAGTTCGCGATTCGACAACGCACCAGGGCCGTCGAGCTTCCCGAACACACCTGCAGCTACCTCGATCAGGCCCTGTGGGATCTGGCCGGCAACCGATTCGACACCCCGGTGTGGAAGCTGCTGGGCGGAGCCCGAAGTGAAGTCAAGGCCTACGCGAGCACCATGTGCGGAGACACCATCGAGGGCGGCCTTTCGAGTCCCCAGGAGTACGCGGATTTTGCTGTTGCACTGAAGAATCAGGGCTATCAGGGAATCAAACTGCACACCTGGATGCCACCCCTGGAAGGGGCTCCGAACCTGACTCGGGACATCGAGGCCTGCGCCGCGGTACGAGATGCCGTCGGGCCCGGGTTTTCGTTGATGCTCGACGGCTATCACTGGTACTCCCGCACCGACGCTCTCAAGCTCGGCCGCGAACTCGATGCGCTGAAGTTCGATTGGTTCGAGGAGCCCATGGACGAGTTCTCGATGCGCTCCTACAAGTGGCTGGCGGATCAGATCGACACACCCGTCATCGGTCCCGAAACCACACCCGGTCGGCATCGTTCGCGAGCGGACTGGATTGCGAGCGATGCCTGCGACATCCTGCGCGTCGGTGCGATGAACGGCGGCGGCATCACGCCTGCACTCAAGACGGTGCACATGGCCGACGGCTTCGGACTCGACTGCGAGATCCATGGCAACGGCGCACCCAACCTCGCGCTCGTCGGCGGTGCTCCGAACATCCAGTGGTACGAGCGCGGCCTGCTGCATCCGCTGGTGGACTACGACTGGGTACCACCGCATCTGAAGTCCATCGTCGATCCGATCGACGCGAACGGGATGGTCCAGATGCCCACCCGCCCGGGCCTGGGCGAAAACATCGACCTCGAGTACATCTCGAACAATCTGGTCGCCGAGTACTGATGTCCGTCCACAAATTCGTGTCCGCGTATGAGCCGTCGTTCATCATGGGGGACACTGTCTCCATGGTGAACGATGTCACGGCAACAGCTGCGCCGGAGAGCCAGCCGGTGAAGTCCGCCGAACGCACGATCCACATCCTCGAGACCCTGGCCGCGTCTCCCACCCGCATGAGTCTCGGCGAGCTCCAGGAGGCCTGCGGGTATCCGCGGTCGAGTCTGCATGCACTGCTCAGGACGCTGAAAGACCTCCGCTGGATCGAGGCCGACGAATCCGGTTCGCGATACGGCATCGGCACCCACGCGCTACTCACGGGCACGTCCTACCTGGACAAGGATTCCGTCGTCGGTCGGGCCGCAGCGGTACTGGAGACGTTGCGCTCGGACGTCCGGCACACCGTCCACTTCGCCCGGCGCGACGAGGATTGCGTCATCTACCTCGCCAGCCGCGGTTCCAAGCTCGAGGTGCGGCGCATGCACCGTGTCGGACGCAAGCTGCCGTGCCACGTCACCGCGCTCGGTCAAGCACTGCTCGCAGAACTCACGACCGACGAGGTGACACAGCTGCTGCCGAAGAAACTCGAGCGGTACACCGAGAACACCATCGTCGACCGTGATGCCCTGATCGCCGAACTCGCGCAGGTTCGCCGTCGCGGCTGGTCACTGGAGCAGGAGCAGGGCACCCCCGGCGTCGTCTGCATCGCGACCGTGGTGCCGTACCGAATTCCGGCCACCGACGCACTCAGCGTCTCCATGCCTGCCGAAGTCGCGTCGTACCCGGGCGAACTCGAACGCATCGCGGGCGTCCTCACCGACCATGCTGCGGCCTGGGCCCGAGAACTGCGAGCCGAGGGAGTGCGGTAGAGCCGCTTCGCCGCACGTGCGCGGAACGTCGTAGCAGGGGTCGAGTTTCCGCGCACATGCGCGTCAGCGCACCACTGCCTTCGCCACCGTCCAGGCCCGGCCCTGCTCGCTCAGTGTGAATCCCAGCCCCGGGCGAGCGGACAGGTGCATCCGGCCGTCGCGCGTCTCGAGGTGCTCGTCGAACAATGGGTCCAACCAGTCGAAGTGCTCCACCCATGTCTGCAGTGGGTACACCGCCGCGAGGTGCAGATGAATCTCCATCGCAAAGTGCGGGGCAAGCTGCACGTTGTGATGTTCGGCCAGCCCGGCCAATTTCAGGAACTGGGTGATGCCGCCGATGCGGGGTGCGTCGGGCTGCAGGATGTCGACCGCGCCGGCCTCGAGGAGACGGACATGCTCGCCGACGCTGGCCAGCATCTCCCCCGTCGCGATGGAGGTGTCGAAATTTCTCGCCAGCATCGCATGACCCTCGGCGTCGTAGGCATCGAGCGGTTCTTCGATCCAGACGAGGTCGAACTGCTCAAGGATGCGGCACATGCGGTTCGCCGTCGGACGATCCCACTGTTGATTCGCGTCGACCATCAGCGGGACGTCGTCACCGAGGAACTCGCGTACCGCGGTGACGCGGGCGATGTCGGTGCGCCAATCAGGTTGGCCCACCTTCAGTTTGATACCGCCGATTCCGTTCGCGAGCGACCGGGCCGCGTTGTCCATGACCTCCTCGATCGGAGTATGCAGAAATCCACCGGAGGTGTTGTACGTCTGCACCGAATCGCGGGACGCGCCGATCAGCTTCGCCAGCGGTAACCCGGCACGCTTGGCTTTGAGATCCCACAGGGCAATATCGATCGCAGCGATGGCCTGTGTGGCAACGCCACTGCGGCCGACCGACGCTCCGGCCCACACCAACGTGGTCCAGACCTTGCCGATATCGTTCGGGTCCTCACCGATGAGCACCGGCGCGATCTCCTGGGCGTGCGCGAACTGGGCAGGCCCACCCGCCCGCTTCGAATAGCTGAAACCGATTCCCTCATGGCCCTGTTCGGTACGGATCTCGACGAACAGAAACACCACCTCGGTCATCGCCTTCTGTCGACCGGTGAGAACCTTGGCGTCGCTGATCGGATTGCGCAGCGGCAGCACGATCGAGGACAGCGTCACCTCGGAGATGCTGTCGACGGACGCGTCACCGGATGCGAGGGCCCGAATCGCCGCATCGGGCGCGGTGAGTCCGCTCGAGGGCTTGTCGATGTACGTTGTCATCTCACGTCTCCTGTGATTGCGAAGGGTGTTGCCTCACAGCCTAATTCGGGTTTCTATACGCGTCCAACACAATTCAGCGGGCCATCGATACGGCAAGTGCATTGATGTTCGACGCGATGTCGGCGACCCGGCCGACGAACGTGTGATGCGTGACGCCCGACGAGTGCGGCGTCATCAGCACGTTCTCCAGCTCGCGGAACGGCAGGGAACTGGGCTCACCACGCCCGTCCGGCCCCGGGTAGCTGTACCAGACATCGATGGCGGCGGCTGCAATCTCGTTGCGAGAGAGGGCGTCGAACAGTGGTTGTTCCTGGATCAGCGGGCCTCGGCCGACGTTGACAACGACCCCTCCGCTTCCCAGCCTGCACAGTTCCTCGGCACCGATCATGCCGCGGGTGTGCTCGTTCAGCGGTGCGGAAACCACGAGTACATCGGCGAACTCGGCAAGCTTTCCCAAATCCTGTGCATCCGAGACCCATTCGAGAGCCTCGTCCGAAGCCCGACCGCTCCCGGTGACGGCAGCACCGCTTGCCCCGTATGCCCGAAAAAGCTGCCAGGTCTGCCGGCCGATATGTCCGAACCCGACGAACCCGATCCGCGCACCGCTCAGCGACAACGGCTGCGGGATGGTCGGGTCGTACACGGACGTGGCAAACAATCCCGAGCGGAGGGCGCGGTCCTGCTGCAGGAACTTTCGTCGCAACATCACCGTTGCCGCGACGACGTATTCGGCAATCGACTTCTCGTGGTGAAAGGTGTTGCACACCTGCACATCGGACCGCATTCTGGATCGATCCACGTTGTCGGTACCGGCACCGGCAACGTGAACCATCCGCAGCCTCGGGGCAGCCGCGCCCATGGCCGCACTGAACTTGCCGCCGACATAGACGTCGGCGTCGTGCAGATGCGCGATCACGTCCTGCTCGTCGAAGGGAACGCTCCACACCACCTCGGCGTTCGCCGGTAGACCCGCCTCGAACTGCTTGCGATGCGGCACGACGTTGCGGTCACCGACGACGATCTTCATCGACGCACCAGAACTCGACGCACCAGAACTCATCGAACGAGGGCCGGGCGCTTGCCGTCGAATGTCCAGCCCTCGATCAGGTACTGCATGCCGATGGCGTCGTCTCGGGCCCCCAGTCCTTCCTTCTGGTACAGCTCGTGCGCCGCATCGATCTGCTCAAAGTCGAGTTCGACACCCAGACCCGGCTTGTCGGGCACCGTGAGGTAGCCATCCTCGATCGTAAACGGCTCCTTGGTCACTCGCTGCCCGTCCTGCCAGATCCAGTGGGTGTCGATGGCGGTGATGTTCCCGGGAGCTGCAGCAGCGACGTGCGTGAACATCGCCAGGGAGACGTCGAAGTGATTGTTGGAGTGCGATCCCCACGTCAGGCCCCACGCGTCGCAGAGCTGCGCGACACGCACCGACCCGGCCATCGTCCAGAAGTGCGGATCGGCCAGCGGGATGTCCACGGCACCGGACCGGACGGTGTGGCCCATCTCGCGCCAGTCCGTCGCGATCATGTTGGTCGCGGTCTGTAACCCGGTGGCCCGCTTGAACTCCGTCATCACCTCGCGGCCCGAGAAACCACCCTCGGGGCCGACGGGATCCTCGGCGTACGCCAGCACGTCACGCAGCCCTCGGCAGGTCTCGATCGCATCCTTCAGCAACCAACCGCCGTTGGGATCCAACGTGATTCGCGCCTCGGGAAAGCGCTCGGCCAGAGCACGAACAGCGGCGGCCTCCTCGGCTGCCGGCAGTGCACCACCCTTGAGCTTGAAATCCTGGAACCCGTAGCGTGCCTGCGCAGCCTCGGCGAGGCGCACGATCGACTCCGGATCCATCGCCTCCTCGTGCCTTATCCGCAGCCAGTCGTCGGCTCCGGCCGCCTCGTCGGCGCTGCTCCGGTACGCGAGATCGGTCTTGTTGCGATCGGCGACGAAGAACAGGTAGCCCAGCGCCTGCACCTTCTCGCGCTGCTGACCCTCGCCCAACAACGCCGCGACGCTCACGCCGAGATGCTGACCGAGCAGATCCAACAATGCCGATTCCACTGCGGTCACCGCATGAATGGCGATCCGCAGATCGAACGTCTGCGCGCCGCGGCCACCGGCATCACGATCTGCGAACGCGCGACGCATTGCGGCCAGCACCGCGTTGTACCGGCCGATGTTCTGCCCCTCGACCAGCACGCGCGCGTCTTCGAGCGTCTGCCGAATCGGCTCCCCGCCCGGCACTTCGCCGACGCCGGTGCGCCCGTCCGAGTCGGTGAGCACCACCAGATTGCGGGTGAAATACGGCGCGTGCGCGCCGCTGAGGTTCAGCAACATGTCGTCGTGACCGGCAATGGGAATGACACGCATGTCGGTGACGACGGGGGTGCTGGTGTGGACGACCATGCCCGACCTTTCTCGCATACCTCTGGTGTTCGGCTCACAGACGACAGTAGGGCCAGCTATTGATTCCCGTCCAACACCATCTGCGCATCGACTGATGCAGTCGAGGTATCGAGGATCGGCATCCACGCTCGAGTAGACGGTCAGCCAGGCGATACCGAGACTGCATCAAACACAACATTTTTAGACTTGGACATGTATCGATCAGGCTCCTACGGTGGTGAGTTATGAGCCAGGTCACGGCCTCGGCGTCACTGCACGTACCGCACCACAGCCTTAGGAGTCACCCCATGACAGCGTCGACGACACAGTCCACCGACCTCACCGGTCGGATGATCATCGCCGGCGTTCCGGTTTTCGGTGCCGGGACGCAGATTCACGGAATCGATCCCGGTACCGGAGAGAATCTAGAGCCCGCCTACGGCCACGGCGACGACTCGGATGTCGAGCGGGCCTGTGCCGCAGCGGCCGACGCCTTCGCCGACTACCGCGCCACCTCGTCGGACACTCGCGCACGGTTTCTCGAGACCATCGCCGACAACATCGCGGCCCTGGGCGACACACTCATCGAGCGGACGGTCGCCGAGTCCGGTCTGCCGCTGGCACGCATCACCGGCGAGGTCGGCCGCACCACCGGTCAACTCCGTCTGTTCGCTTCGGTTCTGCGCGAGGGCAGTTGGAACGGAGCCCGCATCGACCCGGCTCAGCCCGAGCGCAGCCCGCTGCCGCGTGCAGACATCCGTCAGCGCCAGATCCCCCTCGGGCCGGTTGCCGTGTTCGGTGCCAGCAACTTCCCCCTCGCCTTCTCCGTCGCCGGTGGCGACACCGCCTCTGCCCTCGCGGCCGGATGCCCCGTAGTGGTCAAAGCACACGACGCCCATCCAGGAACGTCCGAGCTGGTCGCCCGCGCCATCACCGACGCGGTTGTCTCCACCGGAATGCCCTCCGGCACATTCTCGTTGCTGTTCGGCTCCGGTCGCGGACTCGGCACCGCTCTGGTGACCGACCCTCGCATCAAGGCCGTCGGATTCACCGGATCGCGTTCGGGTGGAACAGCTCTCGTTGCTGCTGCGGCGGGTCGACGTGAGCCCATCCCGGTGTACGCCGAGATGAGTTCCATCAATCCGGTGTTCGTCATGGACGGTGCACTCGCCACCCGTGGAGCCGAATTGGGCCGCGCGTTCGTCGCATCGCTGACGATGGGCTCGGGTCAGTTCTGCACCAACCCCGGTCTGGTCATCGCCGTCGACGGCCCGGGCTTGCAGTCGTTCATCGACGCCGCTGCCGCCGCCGTGCAAGAATCCGCTCCCTCCACGATGCTGACGCCGAACATCGCCTCGAGCTACGCCGAGGGTGTGCGAACACTGTCCGACGCGGTGACGGTGGTAGCGCGGGGATCCGACACCGACGCCCCGAATGCCTGCCGCGCAGCGCTGTTCGACACCGATGCGGACACGTTCCTCACCTCGGAGGCAGCGCAGGCCGAGGTGTTCGGCGCGTCGAGCCTCGTCGTGCGCTGTGCAGATGCTCAGCAGGTTCGGCGGGTGGCGGCACAGCTCGAAGGTCAGCTCACCGCCACCATTCATGCCGACGAATCCGATCATTCCGAGGCCGGAAAGCTGCTCTCGGTGCTCGAACTCAAGGCCGGCCGGATCCTGTTCGACGGATGGCCCACCGGAGTCGAGGTCGGCCACGCGATGGTGCACGGCGGGCCGTTCCCCGCGACCTCGGACTCCCGCACCACGTCGGTCGGATCGCTCGCGATCGAACGTTTCCTGCGCCCGGTCGCGTACCAGGACGTTCCGAAATCGTTGTTGCCCAACGCCATCGCGGACGGAAACCCGGACGGCATCTTCCGCCGCATCGACGGCCAGCTCACCCAAGACTGACACACCCCACCTAGTTCTCGAGGAGACCCCCATGCTCGACGGAGTTCTGTTCTTCCCCGTCACCCCGTTCACCGCATCCGGTGAGGTCGATTACGACCTCCTGGCCGCTCACATCACGAAGGGTGTCGATGCGGGACCCGGTGGAGTGTTCATTGCCTGCGGCACCGGCGAATTCCATGCCCTCGAACTCGAGGAGTTCGGCAAGATCGTCCGTACCGCAGTCGACAGCGTCGCAGGCCGCGTTCCTGTCTACGCCGGTGCAGGCGGATCCGTCGCGCAGGCAAAGGCATTCGCACACGCTGCGAAGGCCAACGGAGCCGACGGCATCCTGTTGCTGCCGCCGTACCTGGTGACGATGCCGCAAGCCGGTCTCGTCAACTACACCAAGGCCGTTGCCGCCGCATCGGATCTGCCGCTGATCGTCTACAACCGCGGCAACGCTCGCTTCACCGAGGAGTCCGCCGTCGAGGTTGCGCAGCTTCCCACCGTCGTCGGATTCAAGGACGGCACCGGCGATCTCGATCAGGTCGGCCGCATCGTCCGCGCGGTACTGGACGCTCTGGAGCCGTCGGGCAAGCCCTTCCAGTTCTTCAACGGACTACCCACCGCCGAGGTCTCCCAGCAGGCGTACCGAGCGATCGGTGTCACGCTGTACTCCTCCGCGACATTCGCGTTCGCACCCGAACTGGCACTGGCGTTCTACCGCTCTCTCGACAGCGGAAACGAAAAGCTCACTGCCGCATTGCTCCGCGAGTTCTTCCACCCGCTCGTGCGCTTGCGCGACAAGGTTCCCGGCTACGCCGTCTCTCTCATCAAGGCCGGCGTGACGATGGAGGGCATCGAAGCAGGGCCGGTTCGCCCACCCCTGGTGGACATCAGCGCACCGCACCTCGAGGAACTCACCGCAATCGTTGCCGCCGGCCGGGCCGTGTTGGCAGACGAGCTTGCGGTGCACTGATGCAAGAACCGGTCCTGATCACCGGCGCTCGAATCACACCGATCGCCTTCGTCGATCCTCCGTTGCTCAACACCGTCGGCGTGCATCAGCCGTATGCGCTCCGCGCGATAATTCAGCTGGTTACCGACGCCGGTGTCGTCGGACTCGGTGAAACGTACGCCGACACTGCTCATCTGGCTCGACTGGAAGCGGCCTCCACCGTCATCTCCGGTCTGGACGTGTTCGCGCTGAACGAGATCCGAGATGCCATCGATGCCGTCCTGGGAACCCTGTCGATCACAGGCGGCGACGGCGTCGCAGGCATGATCACCACGGCCAGCACCACCGATCGGGTGTTCTCCCCGTTCGAGATCGCGTGCCTGGACGTGCAGGGCAAGGTCCTGGGTCGACCGGTGTCCGACCTGCTCGGCGGCAAGGTTCGGGACTCCGTTCCGTTCAGTGCGTATCTGTTCTACAAGTGGGCAGCTCATCCCGGCCAGGAGCCCGACGAATGGGGCGAGGCGATCGATCCGGACGGATTGGTTCGTCAGGCCCGAAAGATGATCGACGAGTACGGCTTCGGGGCAATCAAGGTCAAGGGCGGCGTCTTTGCGCCCGACGAGGAGATCGCCGGAATCAAGGCGCTCCGGCAGGCGTTCCCGGAGCTGCCGTTGCGGTTGGATCCCAACGCCGCCTGGACTGTCGACACATCCATCCGGGTAGCCGCCGAACTCGACGGCATCGTCGAATATCTCGAAGATCCCACACCCGGGCTCGACGGGATGGCCGAGGTTGCGCGCGAAGCCAAGATGCCGCTGGCGACGAACATGTGTGTCGTTGCCTTCGATCACCTGAAGCCTGCCGTGGCGAAGGATTCGGTGCAGGTGGTGTTGTCCGACCACCATTACTGGGGCGGACTCCAGCGATCGAGGTTGCTCGCCGGAATCTGCGAGACGTTCGAGATGGGACTGTCGATGCACTCGAACAGCCACCTCGGAATCAGTCTGGCCGCCATGGTTCATCTCGCAGCGGCGACACCGAACTTGACCTATGCCTGCGACACGCATTGGCCCTGGAAGAACGAGGATGTCGTCGTGCCGGGGGTGTTGAACTTCGTCGACGGCGCAGTGGCCGTTCCCACCGGACCCGGTCTGGGCATCGAGATCGACGAGGACGCGCTCGCGGCACTGCATCAGCAGTACCTCGACTGCGGAATTCGTGACCGCGACGACACCGGATACATGCAGAGCATCGATCCGAGCTTCGAGAACACCTGCCCGCGCTGGTGATCGAACTCTACGTCTGCAGCGGCGCGACGATATTGGCGAGCATGGTCGCGATCGTGGCGACGACGATGCGTCGTTCTGCGGCGTAGCCGCTCTGGTACCAGGTCATGGCGGTGTGGCTGATTGCGCCGATGGCAGCGGTGGCGAGCAGGTCCACGTCGAGCTCCGGGCCCGACGGCACCTCGCCGGCGAACGTGCGGAGGTAGCCGAGCAGCAGGGTGCCGAATTGCTGCATCACCGTCAGATACGTCTGCTCCACGCGAGGGCTGACGCCGAGCACCTCCATCCACACCACGCGGGCCAGGTGCGGGTCCTCGACGACCCGGAAGAACGGGTCGAGCAACTGCTCGGTGACAGCCCTCAGATCACCGTCCCGATTCACCTGCACAATTGCGTCGGACACCGAATCGGTCAGGCGTGCAATGCATTCGGCATAGACGGCGAGCAGAAGATCCTCGGTCTTGTCGAAATACTGATACAAGTGGCGATCGGCGATCTTGGCCTCACGGCACAGTCCACGGACGGTCGCGGCGCGGTACCCGACGCTGCCGAACACCCGCAGTCCCGCATCCAGCAGCTGCCGCCGCCTGCGGTCGTCGCGGTCGGCCGCGCTCTCACCGCCGTAGGCGCGGCCGGCCGCTTCGGACACGGTGCTCATGACCGCCGGGCATCCAGTTCGGCAGTCAGACGGATCAATTCGGCATCCCGCTCCATCGCGGCGTCCATGATCGGGTTGACGATGCCGCGCAATATCGAGATCGGAATCCAGCGACCGGGCACGGCGATGCGCGCCGCCCGGCGTCCGATACCTCGTACGGCCACGCGGGCCAGCTTGTCCGATGTGATCGGGCGGAGCAGTGGCGAGGGAAAGGCGCGGGCAGTCATCGCCGTCGCGACGGTGTCGCCGCCGAACGCAACGTCGGCGATCGGCGTCGCGACCCATCCCGGATACAGCACTCCCGCTGTCGCTTTCGTGCCGGCAAGCTCTGTACGCAGAGCACGACCGAGTTGTTCGACCGCGGCCTTCGAAGCTGCGTACGGCGCGTTCGCCAGCCCGTTGAGGTAGGCGTACGTCGAGGAGGTGAGCAGCACGTAGCCCCCGGACTCGACGATGTGCGGCAGCGCCGCTCGCACCGTGTTCCACACACCGACGAGATTGACCCCGATGACTCTCTCGAAAACACCATCGTCGACGGAACGGATCGTCGATGCCTGTGCACCGCTGGAGATTCCGGCGTTGGCCATCACGATGTCGAGCGAGCCGAAGGTGTCGATCGCGGTGGCGACCGCCGCGTCGAGTTGCTCTCGCACGGTGACGTCGGCATGGGCGATTGCCACGCGTTGGTTGCCCAGCTTCGCTGCTACCGACTCGAGATCGGTCGACGCCATGTCGACCAGGACGATCGAGGCACCGCGCCGATGCAGTGCTGCCGCCACAGCAGAGCCGATACCGCCTGCCGCACCGGTGATCAGCGCTACCTGGCCCGAATGATTCTTCATGCCGATACCTCGTCCTTCGTCGTCACGTCGGTGGACGACCGATGGATGTGATGGGCTTCCGGCCGAAAACGCTTGGCCCACCGTCGGAACGTGAAGCTGAAGCCGGGGAACATTGCGACAACATGCCCGGATTTCGACTGGTACCAGCTGTGGCAGCCGCCGTCCTTCCAGACGGTGCCGTCCATCTCGCGGTGAATCGTGTCGGTGTACTCCTGCTCGGCGGCGGCAGTGACCTCGATGGCGGTTGCACCCGAGCGCTGAACTGCGTCGACGGCTCGAACGATGTATTCCATCTGCGCCTCGATGAGGAAGATGGCGGAGGTGTGCCCGATTCCGGTGTTCGGCCCGGTGACCACGAACAGGTTGGGGAAACCGGGAATCGTGGTGCCGAGGTAAGCGCGGGGGTAGGGATCCCAGACCTCGGACAGCGCCCGGCCGTCCCGCCCGATCACCGGATACGAGATGACCCCGTCGGTGGCGTCGTATCCGGTCGACCACACCAGCAGGTCGACGTCGACGTGTTCCCCCGAGGTGGTCACGATCCCGGTTTCGGTGATCTCGGCGATGCCGTCGTTCTTGTCGTGCAGGGTCACGTTCGCTTCTCCCAGTGCGGGATACAGCGTGTTGGACAGCAGCACCCGCTTGCACCCGATGGTGTAGTCGGGGGTGACTTTCGCCCGAAGCTGGGAGTCCGGAACCTGAGACTCGATGTGCTTCAGGGCAGTCCGCTGGGCCACGGCTTTCAGCATCCGCCGCGAGTACTTGAATCCGATGATGCGGGTCTCGAGGCTCCAGTAGATGCCGGCTCGCACCAGCCGACGAATGGGCTCGAATCGCAGCAACTTTCGTTGCAGCGGCGTGAATTCGCGATCGTGACGCGGCATCACCCAGTGTGGCGTGCGCTGGAAGACGTGCAACGCTTCGACGTCGGGCTGGATCGCGGGGATCACCTGTGCGGCGCTGGCACCGCTACCGACGATGGCTACCCGTTTTCCGGCGTGATCGTAGGAAGTGTCCCAGTCGTTGGTGTGGAACTGCTTGCCGCGGAACTTCTCTCGACCCGAGAACGGTGGGATCACCGGGGTGCTGAGCGGGCCGGATGCATTGACGACGAACTTCGCTGCGTAGTCACCGCGAGACGTGGTGATCAGCCAGTGATCGCCGACCCACTGGATCTTCCGAACGTCGGTGTCGGCATGTGTGCGTTGCGGCAGCCCGTTGGACTCGAGCACGTGCTGGGTGTAGCGCTCCAGTTCCTCCCGCTCGGCGAACATGCGCGACCACTCGAACGGCTCGGAGGCAATGGAGTACAGGGGACTCTGCACGTCGACTGCCGCGCCCGGGTAGCGATTCTGCTTCCAGGTTCCACCGAGAAAGGGCCTTCGCTCGAGAATGACGAGGTCGTCGATACCGCGGTCGAGCAGGGCTTTGGCGGCGCATTGACCTCCGAAGCCGCTACCGATGATCACCACGGTGTGAATACGCATGTCGACGAACCCCTCCAGCACAAGACGCAATCCGATGTTGCGTGTCATCACATTAAAGTGATGACGCTCGATTCCGCAATGGTTCCGCGATTGCAGTCTCGTGAGTCAATGCCCGCTCGACAGCTGTCCGCTCAATCGACCGTGCCGTTCGGCCGAGGGCGCGTTCAGCCCGATGATCGTGGCGCGTTTGCCCTTCGCCTCGTACTTCGTCGTGATGGCATCGAGGGTCGCGACCGTGGACGCGTCCCAGATGTGGGCATCGCTGAGATCGATGATGACGTTCTCGGGATCGCCCGAGTAGTCGAACTGGTAGATCAGATCGTTGCTGGACGCGAAGAACAGCTCGCCCCTCACCGCGTACACGCGGGTGTCCTCGTCCGGATGCGCTACGTCGACGACCTCGGTCAGGTGCGCCACCCGCCGAGCGAACAGCACCATCGCAGTGACGACGCCGACGATGACGCCGTACGCAAGATTGTGGGTGGCGACGGTGACGACCACGGTTGCCAGCATGACTGCTGTTTCACTCTTGGGCATGCGCCGCAACGTCTTCGGGTGAATGCTGTGCCAATCCATCGTGCCGATCGCAACCATGATCATGACGGCGGCGAGTGCGGCCATCGGGATCAGCGCCACGATGTCGCCGAGACCGACCACCAGAATCAGCAGGAACACCCCGGCCAGGAACGTGGAGATGCGCGTCCGGGCACCTGAGGCCTTGACGTTGATCATCGTCTGGCCGACCATCGCGCAACCACCCATGCCACCGAAGAAGCCGGTGATGACGTTGGCTGCGCCCTGGCCCCAACTCTCGCGGGTCTTGTTCGAGTGCGTGTCGGTGACGTCGTCGACGAGCTTGGCGGTGAGCAGGGACTCGAGCAAACCGACGATGGCCATCGCGATCGCGTAGGGCGCGATGATGCTCAGCGTCTCGAAGTTCAGCGGCACGTCGGGGATCAGCAGTTCGGGAAGGCTCGACGGCAGCTCACCTTCGTCGCCGACGTTCGGGACATTGAGCGCGAATACGACCGTGGCGACCGTCAGCAGGACGATGGCCACTAGCGGCGCGGGAACGACGGAGGTGATCTTGGGCAGCAGGAACATGATCAGCAGACCGACCGCCACCAGCGGGTAGACCAGCCACGGCACCCCGATGAGTGACGGGAACTGCGAGGTGAAGATCAGTATTCCCAGTGCGTTGACGAAGCCGACCATGACGCTGCGCGGAATGAAGCGCATCAACTTGGCGACACCGAGGACGCCGAAAACCACTTGCACGAGGCCGGCGAGGATGACGGTGGCGATGAAGTAGTCGAGGCCGTACTGCTTGGCGACCGGAGCGATGACCAGCGCAATGGCACCGGTGGCGGCCGAGATCATCGCGGGGCGACCGCCGAGGAAGGCGATGGAGACGGCCATCGTGAACGACGCGAACAGCCCGACTCGCGGATCGACGCCGGCAATGATCGAGAAAGCAATGGCTTCGGGAATCAGCGCCAGTGCGACGACGAGGCCGGCCAGCACCTCGGTCTTCAGCATTCGGGGGGACCGCAAGGCACCCATGACGGTCGGAATCCGCTCGGCGGAGTCGCTCATATCTCTCCATTCGTGATCGATGGATGGGACGTGCCGACGAACGGCCGGTCTCATCCACGGGTGGGCGCATCGCGGCGCCCGAAGGCTTACTTCGCGGAGCCCGATGGGCATCTCGCGCGTCCCACACACATCGGCGGGGAAGTACAGACAGGAACTGATCTCTACTCTTACGCAATAGTAGAGTTGACGCAAATCCGCGATCTACGGACCGGGGTGAACGCCAGGTCGGCAGTCCCCCGTAGCGTTGAGGTCATGTCTAGATCACCACGCCAACGCAGATCCCCCGCCGCACCTCGAAAGCGATCCTCCTCAGCGCTGTCGGCAGGGCACCTTCGCGTGATCGCGACGGGCGGTCTCGGCGAGATCGGCCGGAACATGACCGTCTTCGAATTCGACGGAAAGCTGCTCATCGTCGACTGCGGCGTGCTGTTTCCCGAGGAGCATCAGCCCGGCGTCGACGTCATCCTCCCCGACTGGAGTTGCATCCGGGATCGCCTCGACGACGTCGTCGCCATCGTTCTGACGCACGGACACGAGGACCACATCGGCGGCGTTCCGTATCTGCTGCGCGAGCGTGGCGACATTCCCGTCATCTCGTCGCGACTGACGCTGCATTTCCTGGCTGCCAAGTTCGAGGAGTTCAAGGTCTCGACGACGCTGATCGAGGTCGAGGCGGGGCAAACCCGGCAGGAAGGCCCGTTCGAGCTCGAGTTCATTGCCGTCAACCACTCGATTCCCGACGGTCTGGCCATCGCCATTCGTACCGACGCCGGGCTGGTGCTGCACACCGGTGACTTCAAGATGGACCAGTTCCCGCTGGACGGTCGGATCACCGACCTCCGGAGCTTCGCACGCCTCGGCGAGGAAGGGCTCGATCTCCTCCTCGTCGACTCCACCAACGCCGAAGTGCCCGGGTTCATGGTCTCCGAACGCGACCTGGTCCCGGCCATCGAGAAGGTGTTCCGCGAAACAACGGGACGCGTGATCGTGTCGAGCTTCGCCAGTCACGTGCACCGCATTCAACAGGTACTCGACGCCGCACACGCGCAGGGCCGCAAGGTGGCGTTCGTCGGCCGATCGATGGTGCGCAACATGAAGATCGCGACCGACCTGAGCTACCTCGACGTTCCCGACGGCCTCGTCGTGGACCTCCCGAAGCTCAACCGGCTCCCGGCCAACAAGATCACCCTGATCTGCACCGGCTCCCAGGGCGAGCCCCTCGCGGCGCTGTCGCGGATGGCGTCGGGTGAGCATCAGATCAAGGTCGGCGACGGCGACACCGTGCTGATGGCGAGCAGCCTGATCCCCGGCAACGAGAACGCGATCTACCGCGTCATCAACGGCCTCGTCGACAAGGGTGCACGCGTGGTGCACAAGGGAAATGCAAAGGTGCACGTCTCCGGTCACGCCAGCGCCGGCGAGCTCGTCTACTGCTACAATATCCTCGAACCCGCCAATGTGCTTCCCGTACACGGTGAATCGCGGCACCTGCGTGCCAATGCCGATCTCGCAATCAGGACCGGTGTTCCTCGCGATCGCGTCATCATCGCCGAGAACGGAAGCGTCATCGACCTGTACGACGGCGTCGCGCAGATCACCGGCTCCGTCCCCATCGAACTGATCTACGTCGACGGCAGCGCCGTCGGTGGCGTGACGGAGGATTCACTGGCCGAGCGTCGCCTCCTCGCGAACGAGGGCGTGCTGACCGTCATCGCCATCGTCGATCCCGACACCGGGCTGCTGGTCGACGACGTCGACTTCATCGGACGCGGATTCGCCCATGAGGCAAACGCTTTCGACTCGTTGGCCAAGGCGATCGGCAAGACCCTCACACGCGAGAGCGACGTCAAGGTTGCCTCCCGCGAGAACATCGAGAAGCGCATCGTGCAGGAATCGGCCCGCTGGGCCAAGCAGACCTTGGGCCGCCAGCCCCTCATAGTCCCGGTGGTCGTGGACGGCTAGAGCCGGTCCGGTCAGATCTGGGCCGGTCAGATTTGGGCCGCTGCGCCGCGAGTCGACAGCACCTCGGTCAGCTCCTCGGCGTAGGCGAGCTGCCGCCGCAACGTGCGGCAGCTTTCCTCGGCCTTGGTGTGGCAATCACGAACGAAGGCCGCGGCCGACGACCTTGCGTCGTCGGTCGCGTTCTCGTCGCCGAGAATGTCGAGGGATTCGAGTAGCTGTTTCATTTCGGCCAACGTGAAGTCGAGTGGCTTCATCCGGCGAATCACGAGCAGGCGTTCGACGTCGGACTCGGTGTAGAGCCGGAAGCCGCCGACGGTCCGAGCAGAGGGCGTGACCAGACCGACATCGTCGTAGTGACGAACCGTGCGAATCGACAGCTCGGTTCGCTGAGCTACCTGCCCGATCTGCATGTGTACGCCGTCGTCTGTCATGTGCCGCCTCTCTTCGCCCGACCAACCACCCTAGTCAGTGCTCGCCACCCAGGTTTCCACTGAGACGATCGTGCCGCTCGGTCGACGGCGCGTTCAGGCCCACGATCTCCACCGTCTTGCCCTTGGCGGCGTACTTGGTGGTGATGGCGTCGAGGGTCGCAACGGTCGACGCGTCCCAGATGTGCGACTCGGACATATCGATGACGACGTTCTTCGGATCTCCGACGTAGTCGAACTGGTAGATCAGATCGTTACTCGACGCGAAGAACAACTCGCCCTTGACGGCGTAGACGCGGGTGTCGTCGTCGGGATGTGCGACGTCGACAACCTCGGTCAGGTGCGCAACCCGCCTGGCGAACAAGACCATCGCGGTGATCACTCCGACGACGACGCCGTACGCGAGGTTGTGGGTGACCACGGTGACAGCGACGGTGGCCACCATGACGAGAGTTTCGCTCTTGGGCATGCGGCGCAACGTCTTCGGGTGAATGCTGTGCCAGTCGAAGGTGCCGACCGACACCATGATCATCACGGCGACCAATGCGGCCATCGGAATGAGCGCGACGATATCGCCGAGACCGACCACCAGGATCAGCAGGAAGGTGCCGGCGAGGAACGTGGAGATTCGGGTGCGGGCACCGGAGACCTTCACGTTGATCATGGTCTGGCCGATCATCGCGCAGCCGCCCATACCGCCGGTGAATCCGGTGACCAGATTCGCCACGCCCTGACCCCAGCCCTCACGAGTCTTGTTGGAGTGCGAGTCGGTGATGTCGTCGACGAGCTTGGCCGTCATCAGTGATTCGAGCAGACCGACCAGGGCAATGGCCAGAGCGAACGGCGCGATGATCGACAGGGTGTCGAACGTGAACGGTACGTCCGGGATCAGGAACGACGGCAGCGAGGACGGCAGTTCACCCTCGTCGCCCACGTCCGGGACGGCCAGCGCGAAGACGAGCGTGACGGCGGTGAGGATCACGATGGCGATCAGAGGTGCAGGCACGACAGTGGTGAGCTTCGGCAGGAAGAACATGATGAGCAGTCCGACGGCGACCATCGGGTAGACCAACCACGGCACCCCGATCAGGTACGGCACCTGTGAGGTGAAGATCAGGATCGCCAGCGCATTGACGAATCCGACCATGACGCTGCGCGGGATGAATCGCATCAACTTGGCGACACCGAGGACGCTCAACACGATCTGCAGGACTCCGCCGAGGATA
Organism: Rhodococcus sp. NKCM2511; assembly: GCF_014905595.1. NCBI lineage: Bacteria > Bacillati > Actinomycetota > Actinomycetes > Mycobacteriales > Nocardiaceae > Rhodococcus > Rhodococcus sp. NKCM2511. The sequence continues at coordinate 2,526,332 of NZ_BNHJ02000001.1, forward strand.
ACCGCGGCAATGAGGTAGTCGAGGCCGTACTCGCGAGCCAGGGGGGCGACCACCAGGGCGATGGCTCCGGTGGCCGCGGAGATCATCGCCGGTCGACCCCCGACGATGGAGATGGTGACCGCCATCGTGAACGACGCGAACAGGCCGACGCGGGGATCGACACCGGCGATGATCGAGAACGAAATCGCTTCCGGGATCAACGCCAGCGCCACCACCAGCCCGGCAAGAACCTCGGTCTTCAGTCGCCTCGGTGAGCGCAACGCACCCAGCACCGAGACGTCTTCGACGGCGGTGCCGGGCACCTGGGCAGCTCGAGACACGACGACTCCGTTCGATGGTTACGAGGGACGACAACCGGGATGGGCGTCCACTCCGCGAGCAACTCTACTCTTACCGGAGGGAAGGTTACTAATCATCGAAGCGTGGACCACGTGCGCTAGATTTATACGAAAAGGCACGCCGGAACTCCCAGCGCGATGCAAGGAATGAATCGATGTTCTCGCTCAACAGGCTGTCCTGCTTCATCGCCGTCGCCGAGGAATTGCACTTCGGCCGCGCCGCCGAACGTCTGCACATGACGCAGCCGCCGCTCAGCAGGCAGATCCAACAACTCGAGAGCGAAGTCGGCGTGCAGCTGATCGACCGCACGAGCCGGTCGGTGACCCTGACGGCCGCGGGATTGGCCTTCCTACCCGAGGCCCGACGCATCCTCGACCTCGCCGAGGGCGCACTGCTGACGGTGCGACGCGTTCCCACCGGAGACTTGGGGACCGTAATCGTGGGATTCACCGGGGCATCGGCGCATGCGGTGCTCCCGCAGCTGCTCGACGCTGCGCGCGAGAAGCTACCGGACGTGAAAATCGTTCTACGCGAAATGGTCTCGGCGGTACAGATGGAGTCTCTGGCCATCGGCGATCTGGATCTCGGGTTGGCCAGACCCCCGCTCAAGCGACCGGGCATCGCGTCCCGGCCGGTGCTGCACGAGTCGTTGATCGCGGCGATGCCCGAAGAACACCCACTGGCCGCGAAGGACGAGCTGTCGGTAGAGGACTTCGACGAGCAGCCGATCATCATGTACTCGCCCGTCGATGCGCGGTACTTCCACGAACTGCTGATCAGCACCTTCACCATCGTCGGGGTCTCGCCGCGCTACGTGCAGTACGTGACCCAGGTGCACACGATGCTGGTGCTCGTTCGCTCGGGAATCGGACTGGCGCTGGTACCCGAGTCGGCGTCGACCATGCGGCCGGAAGGCGTTGTGTTCCGGCCGGTTCGGACCGTAAAGGAACGCCCCGTCGAACTCGACGCTGCCTGGCGCGTCGACAACGACAACCCGGCACTGCACCGCTTCATGACCGACGTGCTGCCGACGCGTGAGTGGTCGTGATTTTTTCCTGCTGATCGAGCCGTGGTTCGACAGTGCCCGAAGCCGGTCTCGGTCGAGTACTCGTGTGAATACGGCGCGCCTCGAAAGCCGACGAAGGCCCGCACCTGGTTGGGAGCGGGCCTTGTCGGGTTCGTGGGTGCTCAGTCTTTGGGCGGATTGGCGTCTTTGCCAGCGGCGACGTCGCGGAGCCATTGCGGGACCGGCTTGTTGTCGTACTCGCGGAGTTTGATGGACGTTCCTGCGGCTGCTGCGCGTACCTTCCGGCGCTGCTCGGGGGTCCAGGCCCGGCGCGGTTCGGTGGTGGTCATGGGCGCTCCTCGCGGGGTGTTGTAGCCCCATTGTCGCTGTTGTCGTCGGTTTCCGCTAGGTCGTTGCTGTCGAGGTCGATGTCGGCGATCGCTTTGGAGCGATGAATCAGCGCATACCCACCGGGAGTTTCCTGCCGATGAGTTTCTGGGCTGCGCTTCGCAACGTCAACCTGCTCACCGGCATCGTCCGGCCACTCGGCACCAGAACCGCCGCACACGCAACCGAACTATCGCGGCGTCCCCACCGGCGGCTTGACGGCCGTCACCGGGCAGTGCGCCTCGAGCAGTACGCGCTGAGAGATGCTGCCCATGAACAACTTTCCGACGGGCGATCGACGTCGGATGCCGATGACGACCAGCTGAGCCTGCTCGTCGAACGACAGGTCGATCAGGTTGTCGGCGTGCGAGCGGCCGGCCTCGTTGTCGTGAATTTTCGTCGTGACACCGACCGCCGACGCCTCCTCGCGAGCCGATTCGACGGTGGCAGCGAAGTCGGCGTCTGCCGCGCTGTTGTCCTCGGCGACGATGAGCAGATCCGTTCCGCGCATCTGGGCCTCGCGAAATGCGAAGGGCAGCGCGCCCTTTCCTTCGGTGGTCGGCGAGTAGCCGACGACGACGGTCACTTCGTCACCGGCGTGACGAGGGAGCCGTCGGCCAGGAATCGATCGAGGTTCTCCAGTGTCAGTGCTTCCATGGCGGCGCGAGTCTCCACCGTTGCGCTGCCCACGTGCGGCAACAGCACCACGTTGTCCATCGCGAGCAGAGAGTCGGGCACGTTCGGTTCGTGGGCGAACACGTCCAGACCCGCACCGGCGAGCTGCCCGGAGGCGAGCAGTTCGATCAGCGCCTCCTCGTCGACGACGCTTCCGCGCGCCACGTTGATCAGATAGCCCTGCGGCCCCAGCGCTTCGAGCACCGCGCGATCGACCAGATGGGCCGTTCCCGAGCCGCCCGAGGCGGCGACGATCAGTACGTCGACGCTCTCGGCGAGCGCTACAGGATTGGCCGCGTACGCATACGGTGAACCGTCGATCTCGTTGCGGTTGTGGTACGAGATGGGGCATCGGAATGCGGTGAGCCGGTCCGCGATTGCAGATCCGATCCGGCCGAGCCCGATGATCCCGACTCGTTTGCCGGTGACCTGGCGGGTCAGCGGAGTATTGCCCTCGGCCGGCCAGCGGCCGGCCCGTACGAATCGCTCCGCGGACGAGAGCCCACGCACGGTGTCGATCACCAGGCCGACAGCGAGATCCGCGACGCAGTCGGTGAGCACATCCGGGGTGTTGCTGACCCCGATGCCACGCTCGGTGGCCGCGTCGACGTCGGTGGTGTCGTATCCGACTCCGAAGTTCACGACGGCTCCGAGCTGCGGCAACCGCTCCATCAGCGCTGCGTCGACGCCGGTTCGGCCGGAGGTGACGACGGCGGTGATCGACGGGCCGTGTTCGGCCAGGAACTGCTCACGCTCGTCCCCGTCGGGCAAGGTCAGCGCGTCGTAGTCGGCAACCAGAGTGTCCATCAGGGACGGCTTCAGCGGCCCGACTCGGAGCACGCGGCCCCCCTGACGTGAATCTTGTTGCAACACAGACTTTTCCTGTTGACCGGTGGTCACCGTTGTTCTCCTCGCGATGTGGTGGAGCGTGCGCGTTTCCTGTACGGTATGCCGCTTCTCGGATACCTGTCCAACACGCAAATAACATGGACCGATACCCAAACGGCATGAACATGACCCTCAGCATGCAGGTATACCTAACCCGCTTGGACGTTCGACCTGCTCAGAGGCGCTGAACTGCGAGCAGCCGCACTGATTCAGCACAATTGTGACGTGGATAACGGGCCGAAACGTCGCTTTCGTCCGGTTGACGGTGGAGATCACCCACTCCTACCGTGTGTCTACCGTCACAGATCCGAATGCGGCTCGATGACGCGTATCCCTTTTCCCACTGGAGGCCACCATGAGCCCTGCACTCTCCGTGCAGCAGGGACGGACCCATCGCGTCGCCGCTATTGCTGTTGGCGCACTAGCACTTTCATTGATCGCAAGCGGCTGCACCGTCGCGAACTCGAGCAACGGAGCCGCAGCCCGCGCAGACACCTTGCGCATCGTTCTGCCTCAGGAACCGCCCACCCTCGAAGCCTGCGACGTATCGCTGACGTCGGTCGGAGTGGTCACGCGCTCGAACATCACCGAGCCGCTGATGGAGCGCAATCCGAGTACCGGTGATCTCGAACCGAAGTTGGCGGACTCGTGGGAGCAGACCTCGGACACCGAGTGGACGTTCGCCATTCACCCCGGCGTGACGTTCAGCGACGGCAGCCCCTTCGAAGCCGAGGATGCAGCGTTCTCCATCGACCGCACCGTCAACTCCGAACTGGGATGCAACGTCGAGGGATACGTCTTCGGCGACGCCGACCTGGTGGTGAAAGCCGTCGACCCGTTGACGCTGACGGTGCAGTCACCCGAGCCCGATCCCATTCTGCCGCTGCGGCTCTCGTTCGTGGAAATGGTTCCGCGCACTTCGAGCTACACCGAGCGGGTACGCGAACCGATCGGCACCGGCCCGTTCGCGATCGAGCGGTGGGACTACGGCCAGAAGCTCTCCCTGGTACGCAACGAGACCTACTGGGGCCCGAAGCCCGAATACGCCAGGGCCGAATACCAATGGCGCAGTGAAGGCAGTGTCCGCGCGTCGATGGTGACCAACGGCGAGGCCGAGATCGCCACGTCGGTCGGACCGGAGGACGGTGCAGGCGACCTCGGCGTGGCCTATCCCAACAACGAGACCACGGCACTGCGCATGCAGGCCGCGCAACCGCCACTGGACGACATGCGGGTTCGGCAGGCGATCAACTACGCCATCAATCGCGACGGCATCGTCAAGGCGTTGTTCCGCGGACTCGGTTCACCTGCAGCACAGCTCATTTCCGAGGGCGTCGTGGGATACAACGAAGACCTGACTCCCTGGCCCTACGACATGGACGAGGCCAGGACGTTGATCGAGCAGGCCCGTGCCGACGGGGTTCCGGTGGACACCGAGATCCGTCTCATCGGACGCACCGGTCAGTTCCCGAAGATCAACGAAACGGTGGAGGTCATTCAGAACTCGCTGTCCAAGATCGGCATGAATGTCAAGATCGAAATGATGGACGCAGCAGGAACTGCCGAGTACCAGGAGCGGCCGTTCCCGGACGTCGGTCCGTACCTGCTGGTCATCCAGCACGGCAACCAGGCCGGCGACTCCGCCTTCACGGTCGATCAGTACTTCACCAGTGACGGGTTCCAGAGTGCCTACGGCACAGCGGACTTCGACAAGGAGATCGCCGCTGCCGGCGCTCTCACCGGAGAAGACAGGCAGGCCGCGTACGCCCAGGTGTTCGCCGACGAACCGAAGGACATCATGCAGATGGCCTACATCGCGCACATGAACGGGGTGTTGGCGAAGGCCGCCTCCGTGGACTACACCCCGGACTCGGCCACGGTCGACGAAATGCATCTGGCCGCGATGACCCGCGCCGAGACCGAGAGGCCCTGACATGTTCAGATTTCTGCGCCGACGGATCTACACCAGCCTGATCCCGCTGTTCGTCGTTCTGCTGGGCGTCTTCTTCCTCGCCCGGCTCACCGGCGACCCCACCAGCCTGTACCTCCCCGAATCCGCGACCCAGGCCCAACGCGAAGCATTCCGCGCTACCAACGGATTCGATCAGCCGGTCCTGACACAGCTGTTGGACTACTTCAAGGGTGTCGTGCAACTGGACTTCGGGCAGTCACTGCGCACCGGTGAGGACGCGTCGGCGATGGCCCTGCGCGCCTTCCCCGCAACGCTGCAGCTGGCGTTCGCAACGATGTTCCTCGCCATCCTCGGTGCGGTGATCATCGGCTGCTGGGCCGCATACCGGCCGAACTCGCTCGCCGATCGCATCTCGAGCCTGCTGTCGATGACGGCCGCATCCATTCCCGACTTCTGGTTCGCCATCATGGGCGTCTACGTCTTCGCCATCCTGTTCGGTTGGCTGCCCACCTCCGGGGTGGACAGCGGAATGCTCTCATGGGTGTTGCCGATCGCCACACTGCTCATTCGACCGCTCGGCGTCCTGACTCAGGTCGTCCGTGGCGCGATGGTCTCGGCACTGTCAGCACCCTACGTGCGGCTGGCGAGAAGCAAAGGGGCGGGCGACCTTCGGATCGTCACCCACCACGCTCTGCGCAACGCCGCGGCACCGGCGTTGACCGTCGCCGGCGACCTGATGGTCGGGCTCGTCAACGGCGCAGTCGTCGTCGAAGCCATCTTCGGCTGGCCCGGTATCGGAAAACTGATGATCGACGCCATCCTCCAACGCGACTTCGCCGTTCTGCAGGCAGCCGTGTTGCTGACGGCAGTGTCCATCTTCGTCCTCAACATCGTCATCGATGCCTGCTATGCACTGCTCGACGCCCGGGTTCGCGACAAGGTGAAGGTCTAGGTAAGAACATGTCACTCGACTTCGAAGCACCGAAAACATCCGAGCCGGAGGACGTTCCACCGTCGGCTCCGGTGGAAGCCCGCAAGGCGTCGGCCCCGCTGTGGAAGCTACTTCTGCGGGACAGGGTCGCCACCGTGGCCGCCGCAATTCTGGTACTGGTCTTCCTCACCGCAATCTTCGGCCCGATGCTGGTCGGGGACGCCGCCACCGACCAAGATCTCGATCGCTCGAACCTGCCACCGTTCACCCTCGAGACCGGTTGGATGAACATCCTCGGCACCGATCCATTGGGACGCAGCATGCTGGCCCGATTGATCGTGGCCAGCAGAACCACACTGTCGGTAGCCATTCCGGCCGTGATCCTCTCGGCGATCATCGGCTCGTTCATCGGAATGTGGGCCGGCTTCCATCGCGGTTGGCGCGAGACCGCGGCGATGCGCGTCGCCGACGTCATCCTCAGCTTTCCGTCACTACTGATGGCCGTCGTCGTGCTCTACGTCTTCTCACCGAGCGCCGCCAATATCGTTCTGGTGCTGACCATCACGCGAATCCCGATCTACCTGCGCACCGCTCGCGCCGAGTCGGCCGAACTGCAGAGCCGACTGTTCGTCGACGCCGCCCGTACGTTCGGCGCGAAGAGCGGATCGGTGATCAGACGCCATGTGGCCCCGATCCTGCTGCCGACCCTGCTCACCGTCGCCACCCTGGACTTCTGCTTCGTCATCCTCGCCGAGTCGTCACTGAGCTTCCTGGGCATCGGCATTCAGCCGCCCGACGTCTCCTGGGGCCTGATGGTCTCGCAGGGCCGTACCTACCTGCAGACCGCCTGGTGGCTCTCCTTCTTCCCCGGCCTCGCGATCGTGTTGACGACCGTCTCGGCCACCGTGCTCGCCGCCTGGGCCCGCATCGCCACCGATCCCGCGCAGCGGTGGCGACTCAATGTCCCCCGCTCCAAGCGGTCTCGCCTGATCCCCGCACGAAAGGTCGTCTCATGAGCGCACCGGCAACCAGCGCACCGTCGGCGCGACCCGACACCGGCAGTGTCGCCCTGGACGTACGCGGACTGACCGTCGACCTGCGAACGCCGTCGGGTGTCATCCGCGCCGTCGACAACGTCACCTTCAGCGCACGCCGCGGTGAAACCCTGGCTCTGCTCGGTGAATCCGGCTGTGGAAAGTCGATGACGGCACAGGCCATCGTCGGGTTGCTCGAGCCGATCGCCGACATCACCGGCGGCTCGGTGGAGATGGGCGACGTCGATTTGGTCACCGCCAAGACCAAGGTGCGACGCACGATCGCGGCCACCGAACTGGCCATCGTCTTCCAGGATGCACTGACCGCACTCAATCCCGTCTACACCGTGGGAACTCAACTGGCCGAGCCGTTTCGGATCCACCGGGGTATGTCGGCCAAGCAGGCGCGAGTCGAAGCGATCGCCCTGATGGCCCGCGTGGGTATCCCCGAGCCCGAATCACGCGCCGACTCCTACCCGCACCAGTTCTCCGGCGGCATGCGGCAACGCCTACTGATCGCGATGGCCGTGGCCCTGAGTCCGTCGGTACTGCTGGCCGACGAACCGACCACCGCCCTCGACGTCACTGTGCAGGCGCAGATCATGGCACTGCTCAAGGAATTGCGCACCGAGCACGACATGGCCGTCGTACTCATCACCCACGACCTCGCCCTGGTGGCCGAAGAGGCCGATCGAGTGGCAATCATGTACGCCGGCAACGTCGTTGAAACCGGGTTGGTTTCGGAGGTCTTCGGATCGCCGCGCCACCCCTACACCAAGGGACTGCTCGACTCGGTCCCCGTGCACGCCGTCCGCGGCGAGGATCTCAAATCCATCGGCGGCACCCCGCCGGATCTGCACTCGATCCCCGACGGATGCGTCTACCAGGCACGTTGCCCCATCGCCCGTGGGATCTGTATCAGTGGCCGCCCGCCGCTCGAATCCGTCGGCAACGGCCGCCTGTCGGCCTGCCACTTCCCGAACGAGGTATCGCGCAATGTCTGAGCAACTGTTGACCGTTCGTGGCCTGAACAAGACCTTCGACGTCGGGCGCGGGAAGCTACGCGCTCTGGACTCCATCGACCTCGACCTGCGGCGCGGCGAGACCCTCGGCCTGGTGGGTGAATCCGGCTGCGGCAAGTCCACTCTCGCGCGCACGCTGATGATGCTCGAACGCCCGGACTCGGGCACCGTCGCCTTCGACGGCATCGATCCCTTCGCTCTGCGCGGCAAGGAACTCCTCGCGTGGCGTCGACGCGTGCAGATGGTGTTTCAGGACCCGTACGGTTCACTGAACTCGCGGATGACGGCAGGCGACATCATCGGCGAACCGTGGCGAACTCACACGAGCCTGTACAAGACTCGGCGCGATCGTTCGGCACGAGTACGCGAACTGCTGCACCTGGTAGGCCTGCGACCGAGCGACGAGAACCGGTTCCCGCAGGAGTTCTCCGGCGGTCAGCGGCAGCGCCTCGGCATCGCGCGCGCTCTGGCACTGAACCCCGACGTCATCATCTGCGACGAGCCGGTGTCGGCTCTCGATCTCTCGGTCCAGGCCCAGGTGCTCAACCTGCTCAACGATCTGCAGAAGCAACTCGGCATCTCCTACGTCTTCATCTCGCACGATCTCTCGGTGGTCCGGCACGTCGCCGACCGAGTCGCGGTGATGTACCTGGGCCGCATCGTCGAATCAGGCGCTACGGAGGCAGTATTCGATCGGCCCGCCCACCCCTACACCGCAGCGTTGATGTCGGCCGCACCCACACTCGACGCGTCGAGCCGCGGCGACAAGATCCTGCTGAAAGGCGAGGTGCCGTCGCCACTGAATCCGCCGTCGGGGTGCCGTTTCCGTACTCGCTGCTGGAAGGCGACCGACCTGTGCGCGAGCGACGCACCACCCGTCGCACACGACGCCGACGAGGCCGATCATGTTGCCGAATGCCATTATCCGCTCGTGGCAGGGAATCTCGGTCTCGTCGCCGCCGGAACATGACACTCACGCACCTGAGTGTCACCGGCTTCGTCGTCGTCGCCCTCGCGATCTTCTTCGCATCCGCGATGCAGGCGTCGATCGGCTTCGGCATGGGCATGCTGGCCGCCCCCATCGTGGCCATCGTCGACCCCGGACTCGTACCGGGAACGCTGATCATGCTCGCGGTCGTGGTCAGCGTGCTCGTACTGGTACGCGACCGGACGGCTCTCGATCTCTCGGGAGCCGGATGGGCACTCGCCGGACGACTCCCCGGCTCGGTGGTGGGTGCGCTGCTACTGGTCCTGTTGCCCGAACGCGGGCTGGCGATACTGTTGGCACTCGTGGTCCTGGGCGGCGTCGCGCTGACGTCGTTCGGCTGGGTTCCGTTGCCGCACAGACGTAATCTCGTCGTCGCCGGGGCGGCGTCGGGAGTTCTGGGAACCGCCACCTCCATCGGTGGGCCACCGATGGCTCTGGTGTGGCAAGGCAACTCCGGAGCCGAACTCCGCAGCACGATGAGTTGCTTCTTCCTCGTCGGCTCGATCATCTCCATCGCGGTGTTGACGGTGGCCGGAGCGGTGAACAGCCACACCGCCACGCTGTTCGCTTTCCTGGCCCCGGCGACAGTTCTGGGGTTCCTGCTCTCTCGGGTGATCAACCGAGTTCTCGATCGGCGACGCCTACGTATCACCGCAATCGCCGTCTCGGCCGTGGGCGCGATCGTGCTCGTCGTCCAGCAAGTACTGGCCCTGACGTGAGTGAAGCGTCACGTGTTGCATCGGCTCCAGTGGGTAACCGGATCCGATGACTACGAACACCACGCGCGCGTTGATCGTCGGTGCCACCGGCATTTCCGGGCAGGCGCTGTGCCGCGCAGCACTCGATGCAGGCTGGACCACCTACGGACTGAGTCGGAGCGGCAGTACCCCCGTCGACGGCGTCGTGCCGGTCGCGGCGGATCTGCTCGACCCGAAGTCCCTCGAAGACGCGCTGAAGGACGTCCGCCCCGAGGTCGTGTTCTTCACCGCGTGGATGAAGAAGGACTCCGAGCAGGAGAACATCGAGGTCAACTCGGCGACCCTACGCAATGTGCTCGATGTTCTCGGCCCCCTCGATTCGGTGAAGCACGTCGCGCTGATGACCGGACTCAAGCACTACCTCGGCCCGTTCGATGCATACGGTGAGGCCGTGATGGCCGAGACGCCGTTCCACGAAACCGAGGCCCGCCTCGACACCCCGAACTTCTACTACGCGCAGGAAGACGAACTGTTCGCCGGCGCAGACAAATACGGGTTCGGATGGAGTGTGCACCGCGCTCACACCGTCTCCGGTTTTGCCGTGGGCAACGCGATGAACATGATGCTGACGCTGTCCGTCTACGCGTCGATCTGTAAGGAACTGGGCGAGAAGTTCGTCTTCCCCGGCTCCGAAACCCAGTGGAACGGCTTGACCGACCTCACCGACGCCGACCTGCTCGCCGAGCAGATGGTCTGGGCCGCAACCGACGACAACGCGCGCAACGAGGCGTTCAACATCGCCAACGGTGACGTCTTTCGCTGGCGCTGGCTGTGGCCGCAGTTCGCCGAGCACTTCGGCGTCGAGCCCGAGGGCTTCGACACCGAGCCGCGTCCCCTCGAACCCCGCATGTCCGATGCGGCCGCCGCGTGGAAGCGCATCGCCGAGAAGCACGATCTGGTGGAGAGCGATGTCACCCGCCTCGCATCGTGGTGGCACACCGACGGTGACCTCGGCCGCGACATGGAATGCCTGACGGACATGAACAAGTCCAAGAAGGCCGGCTTCCTGGGCTTCCGCTCCACGCCGGATGCCATCGCCTCGGTGATCCAGCGTTACCGAGATGCGCGCCTGATTCCCTGAGCGGCTGCGCCGCATGTGCGTGGAAACTCGACCCCTGCTACGAGTTTCCACTCACATGCGCGTAGCGCTCTCGCACCGCCGGCGTGGGGTCTGCCTCGTATGTCTTCGAGGTGGCCTGCGCCCAGGTCGGCGGCTCACTGGTCCCGGCCAAAGTCCATGCTGCCTGGCGCGCTGCCCCGTCGGCGACGTACTCACCGGGCTCGGGTACGGCCACCGGGACCCCGAGAATTGCCGGGGCCAAGGCTCGGAGCGCCGCGGACTTGGCACCGCCGCCGATGAGCAGTACGCGCCGCACGTCCACTCCCTGTGCACGCAGGTAGTCGATACCGTCGGCCAGTCCGCACAGCAGTCCTTCGACGGCAGCGCGAGCCAGGTGGCCCGGAGTCGAATTGTTCAGTCGTAGTCCATGAATCGCACCGGACGCATCGGGGAGATTGGGCGTCCGCTCGCCCTCGAAGTACGGCACCATCACCACACCGTCGCTCGTCGTCGACAGAGCCAACCGCGACAACTCGTCGTGATCGACGCCCAGCATTCGCGCCGTCGCATCGAGGACACGCGCCGCGTTGAGCGTGCACACCAACGGCAGCTGACGCCCGGTGGCGTCGGCGAATCCGGCGACCAGGCCCGAACCGTCGGCCGCGGCTGCGGTGGTCACCGCCGAGACGACGCCGGACGTGCCGATCGAGACCACCACATCACCGGGCTGTGCGTCGAGGGCAAGCGCCGCCGCGGCATTGTCTCCGGTACCCGGGCCGATCAGCGCCCCGGCGGCAGTGTGGCCTATCGCCTCGTTCGGCGCAGCCACGCGGGGCAGCAGTGGGTTGCGGCCACGAAAGCCCAACTGCAACAGATCCGTTCGATACTCGTTCGTGGCCGCCGAGAAGTATCCGGTGCCGCTCGCATCGCCGCGATCGGTGGCCAAGGCGTCGAGCCCCGACGCGCCACCGAGCTGCCAGCCGATCCAATCGTGCGGAAGGCACACCGCCGCAGTGCGATCGGCGTTGTCGGGCTCGTTGTCGGCGAGCCACCGCAGCTTGGCGACGGTGATCGAGGCCAACGGAACCACGCCGACCGCGTCGGCCCAGGCCTGACCGCCGTCGCCACCGGTCTTCTCGCCGAGCTCCGCGATCAGATCCTCTGCCGCCTGGGCCGACCGAGTGTCGTTCCACAGCAATGCTTTACGGACCACGGATCCGTTGTCGTCGAGGCAGACCATGCCGTGTTGTTGCGCGCCGACCGACACCGCAGCGACATCGTCCAGCCCGCCGGCGGCGTCGACGGCCTCGTCGAGTGCTTCTTTCCACCGCTGCGGGTCGATCTCGGTGCCGTCGGGATGACCGGCACGGCCGTGACGCACCAACTCCCCGGTGTCGGCATCGCGAACGAAAACCTTGCACGATTGGGTGGAAGAGTCGATTCCGGCAACGAGAGCCACGATGAGCTGGTCCTTTCGTACGCAAGTGTGACCTACGACCCTACCCGCGGGGCGTGGTCGCCTCGGTCACCAGCGTGCGTGCACAGGCGATGGCCTGCGGGGTGGTGTCGAAGACGTGTCGAGCGTCGTCGTCCTTGGTGGTGAACACACCCAGGGCTGCGAGTGGCCGCAGATGCTCGGGCTTGGCACCGGAGATCAGGACGGTGATGTGTCGGTGTTCGAGTTCGGTGATGGTGTCCTTGAGAACCATGGCACCGGTGGCGTCGATCGTGGTGACTCGGGACATGCGCAGGATCACCACCTTCACGTCCGAGACGTCGGCGAGTTCGAGCAGGAAGCTGTGCGCGGCACCGAAAAACAGCGCACCGTCGATGCGGTACGCGACGATGTGTTCCCGCAGCAGGTCGCCTTCTTCCTTCGAGACCGCATCGAGTGTGTTCAACGGGACCTGCTCGACCGTGGCCGATCGCGCAACGGCCCGGAGAGCCAGGACGGCAGCGAACCCGACGCCGACCGCCACCGCCGTCACGAGATCGAAGACCACCGTCACGAGGAAGGTCGCCGCCATCACCACGGTGTCACCGCGGCCGGCGCGGGTGATCGCCCGGATGGACGCGGTCTCGACCATCCGCACCGTGGTTGCGAGCAGCACTCCGGCCAGGGCCGCGAGCGGGATATCGGCAACCAACCCCGCCGCGGAGTACATGATGACGGCGAGGATCACCGCGTGGGTGAGGGCCGCGAGCCTGGTGCGGGCACCGGATCGAACGTTGACCGCGGTCCGGGCGATGGCCCCTGTGGCGGGGATGCCCCCGAACAGGGGTGCGGCGATGTTCGCAAGGCCCTGTCCGAACAACTCCCGGTCGGGGTTGTGGCGAGCGCCGACGCCCATCGAGTCCGCGGCGGTGGCGGACAGCAACGATTCCAGGGCAGCCAGAGCGGCGACGGCACACGCCGGGGCCAGCAACGCCGTCACGTCACCCAGGTGGAAAAAGCCCATGCTCGGGGCGGACAACGACGACGGAATGGTGCCGATGCGGGCGATGTCCAGATCGAACAGCTGGGTGGCCACGGTAGCGGCAGCAACCGCGACCAGTGAGAACGGGATCTTCGGTGCCAGGCGGCCGCCGACGAGCATGACGATCGCGACGGCGATCGCCACAGCGGGGGTGAGGATGCTTGCATGCGCGACGAACGAACGGACAGCATCGAACGCGGACTGCCAGACCTTGTCGCCTTCCGCGTCCGTAATGCCCAGCGCCGACGGAACCTGTTGCAGTGCAATGACAACGGCAATGCCCGCGGTGAATCCTTCGATGACAGGCGCGGGCATGTACCGCACGGCTCGGCCGATTCCTGCTACCGCGAGCACCAACAGAATGATCCCGGCCAGCAACCCGACCGCGAGCACTCCCGTCGGCCCGTATTCGGCGACGATCGGGACCAGCACCACCGTCATCGCACCGGTCGGACCCGATACCTGAAACCGTGAGCCACCGAATACCGCGGCCACGACTCCCGCGATGATGGCGGTGGTCAGTCCCGCCGCTGCACCCAGCCCGGTGCTGACTCCGAATCCGAGCGCGAGGGGCAGCGCCACCAGCGCCACGATGAGGCCGGCGAGAAGATCCGAACCGGGTGCGCGTAGCGCGGGCTTCCACTCGCTCCAGCGGGGTAGAAGGGCGGATACCGCCCTCAGGGCGTCGTTCGTGCGGGTGCGTTTCGTCGGTTCGGACATGCGACGCTTCCTGAAAGCTCATCGTTCTTGATCCAGTTGATTGCTAAGTTTAGCAAGTAATGAATCAGATGCGGAGAGATGCTGCACACCTCCCTCGACGGTCGGCTCAGGTGCGCGATCCGGACTCGCCGTCCAGCAGTTCTACCTGGTTGGCCACCACTCCGGTCAATATCTCCCGGGCCACCACGAGGAGGTCCGCCACTTTCGGCGACGTCAGCGTGTACGACACCGACAATCCCTCCCGAGTGCCCTCGATGAGACCCGCGCGACGCAGAATCGACAGCTGCTGCGACAGATTCGCCGGCTCGATGCCCACCTCGGGCAGCATCTCGGACACTGCGTGTTCACGTTCGCTCAACAGTTCCAGCACTCGAATGCGCGCGGGATGAGCCAACGTCTTGAAGAAGTCGGCCTTCATTCTGTACAGCGGTCGACTCGAATCCGTGGCCATGACGTCCTTCCGCTTCGCCGAGCACTGCGAAGCAGGCTACTTGCGAACACTAGCAATCAGCCACCGAGAAGGACGACCTCAGTGCCCCTGCCGAAACTCCGCTACCTTCACTGGCATGCGCGGAGAACCCGAGGAATCCACCGACTTCAGGCTGACCGTGGCCACCGCGGCCCTGGATCTGTTCTCGGTCAAGGGCTACGACTCGACGACGGTGGACGACATCGCGGTGGCGGCCGGAATCTCGCGTCGAACGTTCTTCCGGCAGTTCCGCGCCAAGGAAGACGTCGTCTTCGCCGATCACGAGATTCTGCTCGAACAGGTCGGCGCTTTGCTCGCGTCCAACACCGGCGACCCATGGCAGGCCGTCTGCGATGCCGCCCAGTTGGTGTACGAGCGATTCTCGGACTGGAAAGAGATGTCGCGGCTGCGATATCAGGTGGTGCATCGAATTCCCGCCCTCCGCGATCGCGAGATCGTCACCGTGTTCCGCTACGACCGTCTCTTCGTCGAATATCTGCAGCGGGCGCTACCCGACCACCCTCATCTGGAGATCCTGCAGTTCTCCGCCTCGGTGACCGCGACCCACAACTACTTTCTACGACGGATGATTCGCGACGGCCTGCCCACGTCCGTCACCGACTTGCGCGCAGCGTTGGCGCAGGTCCGCGCCCAGTCCTCCGGAGACGTCGTGGTCGCGACATTCCCGCGGGGCACGTCCGTGAACACCGTCGCCGACGCGTTGGCCCGCCACCTCCCCGAGTGACCCCCACCCAAGATGGCACTCAGTGCCGTCTTGGAGAGCCCCACCCTTGAATCGAGGCCGGTCCGGTCGTACACTGGGGTGAAGCTTGGCACTGAGTGCCCTTTCTGGGCAGTGCTGTACCCCCGACATCGCGAGGAGCGTGGCCGACATGGCCGGAAATCCCGACTTCGATCTCTACCAGTCACCCGAGGAGCACGAGGAGCTGCGCGCAGCGATCCGGGCCCTGTCGGAGAAGGAGATCGCCCCGTACGCCAAGGAGGTCGACGAGGACTCGCGCTTCCCGCAGGAGGCACTCGATGCCCTCAACGCCTCCGGCTTCAACGCCGTGCACGTACCCGAGGAATACGACGGTCAGGGTGCCGACTCGGTTGCCGCCTGCATCGTCATCGAAGAGGTCGCCCGCGTCTGCGGCTCGTCCTCACTGATTCCCGCCGTCAACAAGCTCGGCACGATGGGCCTCATCCTCAAGGGCTCCGAGGAGCTCAAGAAGCAGGTTCTGCCCTCGCTCGCAGGCGGCGCGATGGCGTCGTACGCACTGTCCGAACGCGAAGCCGGCTCCGACGCCGCCAGCATGCGGACCCGCGCGAAGGCCGACGGAGACGACTGGATCCTCAACGGCTCCAAGTGTTGGATCACCAACGGCGGCAAGTCCGACTGGTACACCGTCATGGCCGTCACGGATCCCGACAAGGGTGCCAACGGCATCAGCTCGTTCATCGTGCACAAGGACGACGAAGGATTCGTCGTCGGCCCCAAGGAGAAGAAGCTCGGCATCAAGGGTTCGCCCACCGCCGAGCTCTACTTCGAGAACTGCAAGATCCCCGGAGACCGCATCATCGGTGAGCCCGGTACCGGGTTCAAGACCGCGCTCGAGACTCTCGACCACACCCGGCCCACCATCGGTGCACAGGCCGTCGGCCTCGCTCAGGGCGCTCTCGACGCAGCCATCGCATACACCAAGGACCGCAAGCAGTTCGGCACGTCGATCTCGAGCTTCCAGGCCGTGCAGTTCATGCTCGCCGACATGGCAATGAAGGTCGAAGCCGCCCGCCTGATGGTCTACAGCTCCGCGGCACGCGCCGAGCGCGGCGAGAAGAACCTCGGATTCATCTCTGCCGCAGCGAAGTGCTTCGCCTCCGACGTGGCCATGGAGGTCACCACCGACGCCGTCCAGCTCTTCGGCGGTGCCGGCTACACCACCGACTTCCCCGTCGAGCGCATGATGCGCGACGCCAAGATCACGCAGATCTACGAGGGCACCAACCAGATTCAGCGTGTCGTCATGTCGCGGGCGCTGCTCAAATGAGCAACATCGAACTCGTAGGCGTCATCGGCGGCGGCACCATGGGTGCCGGTATCGCCGAAATGTGCGCCCGCTCCGGTAGCTCGGTGCTGATCCTGGAAACCAGCCAGGGCACCGCCGACGCCGCCGAAGCACGCCTGGACAAGTCGTTCGCACGGGCCGTCAAGTCCGGCCGCATCGACGCCGATGCGGCCGAGAAAGCCCGCGCCGCAATCTCGTTGACGCTCGACATCAACGATTTCGCCGATCGCGATCTCGTGATCGAGGCGGCACCGGAGATCGAATCACTGAAGCTGGATCTGTTCGGCAAGCTCGATTCCATCGTCAAACCCGAAGGAATCCTGGCGACGAACACCTCGTCGATCCCCGTCATCAAGATGGCCAACGCGACGAAGCGACCCGGCCAGGTCGTCGGAGTGCACTTCTTCAACCCCGTACCGGTACTGCCGTTGGTCGAAATCGTCGTCAGCCTCCTCACCAGCGAAGAAACCGTCGACGCCGTCACCGATTACGCGGCGAACACCCTGGGCAAGAAGACAATTCGTGCGGGCGACCGTGCGGGATTCATCGTCAACGCATTGCTCATCCCCTACATGGTCTCGGCCATCCGGATGCTCGAATCCGGCTTCGCCAGCGCCGAGGACATCGACGACGGCATGGTCAACGGTTGCGCCCACCCCATGGGACCGTTGCGTCTGACCGACACCGTCGGCCTCGACGTCACCCTCGCGGTCGCAGAATCGCTGTATGCCGAATTCCGCGAGCCGCATTACGCTCCGCCCCCGCTGCTGCAGCGCATGGTGGACGCGGGAATGCTGGGTCGCAAGAGCGGCAAGGGTTTCTACACGTACTCCTAGCCCACAACCTTGCTTGTCCGGCACGCCGCCCCCTTCTGGATCAATGCGGCATTCAGCTACTCCAAGTAGCTGAATGCCGCATTCATCCGTTGGCGGGGATGGTGTGAACTTGGGGGATGGCGTGAGCCAGGGAGAGACCCGACTCAGTTTGTTTGCGGGCGACTCTGGGCATTCGGCGTGGAGACGGAATCGGGCAGCAGGTTCCCCACGCAATGAATACCAGGTTCGGAGCCCCATCGTGAGTGATCAGTACACCTTCACCAATCCCGTCACGCAGTACCGCCAGGACGGATTCCCTGAGCAGCACCAGGATCCGCCCGGTCTCGCTGCCGATCTACAACCCCTGGCCGACCACGGCGAGCAGACGTACCGCGGGTCCGGACGGCTGACCGGCCGTAAGGCCTTGATCACCGGTGCCGACTCCGGCATCGGCCGTGCGGCCGCCATCGCCATTGCCCGCGAGGGTGCCGACGTAGTTCTCAACTACCTGCCGTCGGAGGAAAAGGACGCTCAGGACGTCGCCCATTTCGTTCGCGACGCCGGTCGCACCGCCGTCCTGGCACCGGCAGACCTCACCGATGAGAAAGCTGCCCGCGCCCTCGTGCACACCGCCGTCGACGAGCTCGGCGGCCTGGACCTGTTGGTCAACGTGGCAGGCAAGCAACAGTTCGTCGAGGATCTGGCGGATCTCACGTCGGAGCAGTTCGACCAGACCTTCAAAACCAATGTGTACGCACTGTTCTGGATCATTCAGGAAGCAGTGCCGCACATGCCTGCCGGCTCGACGATCGTGAACACCAGCTCCATCCAGGCGTACACACCTTCGCCCGGACTGGTGGATTACGCGACGACGAAGATGGCCATCAACACCATCAGCAAGGCTCTCGCCCAGCAGTTGGCACCCAAGGGAATTCGCGTCAATGTGGTTGCGCCGGGACCGTTCTGGACACCGCTGCAGGCAGCCGGCGGTCAGCCGACCTCGGCGCTGCCGGAATTCGGCAAGGAAACACCGCTCGGACGCGCCGGGCAGCCTGCCGAGATCGCCGGTGCGTACGTCTATCTGTCGTCGGCCGAATCGGGATACGTCACCGGAGACACCCTCAACGTCAACGGCGGAATGCCGACGCCGTAGTCGCTGTGCGCTCTGCGTGAATGGACCATTCACACCCGTCCGGGCTCGTGAATGGTCCATTCACGCGTTCGGGAGACGTCAGTCCTTCGGGCCACCGGCTGCGTAGACGACCTGACCCGAGATGAATCCGGCACCCTCACTGACGAAGAACGACGCCAGGTGGGCGATGTCGTCGGGATGTCCGACGCGGTTGACCGGAATCTGCGACGCCGCAGCAGCTTTGAAGTCGTCGAACGACATTCCGACTCGCTCGGCGGTGGCTGCCGTCATCTCGGTTTCGATGAATCCGGGGGCGATGGCGTTGGCGGTGACGCCGAACTTGCCGAGCTCGATGGCGAGAGTCTTGGTGAATCCCTGCATGCCGGCCTTGGCCGCGGAGTAGTTAGCCTGACCGCGGTTGCCGAGGGCCGAGGTGCTCGACAGGTTGACGATGCGACCCCACTTGGCGTCGATCATGTGCTTCTGCACTGCACGCGTCATCAGGAACGAGCCGCGCAGGTGCACACCGAGCACGGAATCCCAGTCCTGCACCGTCATCTTGAACAGCAGGTTGTCGCGGGTGATGCCTGCGTTGTTGATCAGTACGGTCGGTGCACCGAACTCGCTCGCGATGCGGTCGACTGCAGTCTGCACCGACTCCTCGTCGGCCACGTTTGCGCCGATGGCCACGGCCTGCCCACCTGCGGCCTCGATCGCGCCGACGGTGTCGCTGCACGCGGCCTCGTCGAGGTCGACCACCGCGACGCCGAAGCCGTCCTTGGCCAGTCGCTTGGCCACTGCTGCACCGATGCCCCGAGCACTACCGGTGACGATGGCCGTCTTGATCTGATCGCTCACGAATATCTCCTGACACAACGCCGAATCGAATTATCTGTCATCTGTTTCTACCAACCCCGGCGGCGCAGTCAGTACGCAGCCACCGCTCCGTCGAGTGCTTTCTGCATTCCCTCTGCCACCACACGGGTGATGTCGATCGGTTTCTGGGGCAGATCAGTGATGGGCGTATCGAAGTAGACGCTCGCCTGCTTCACTTTTGCCGAGCCGGGGCCGTAACTCAGTCCGATGCAGATCAACGTCGGTTCGACGCCGAGTTTGCGGGCCCGCATCGCGATGTGGCCGATTCCGCTGCCGACGTGTTGCACCGTCGTCGGGTCCTCGAGGTTGCAGGTGCCTTCCGGGAACACCGCGAGGTCGTCGCCGCGCTTCATTCGTTCGGCACTGATGTCCATCATGCGGTTGCCTGCCGCGCTGACTGCCCGCATCCCGTGATTCTTGCCGCGAAAGACGGGAATGCCGCCCATCATGTCGATTCGCTTGCGCTGCTTGGGGTCCTGGAACAATTCGTCCTTCGCGAGCACTCTGGTGCGCCCGATCACCGGACGCAGCGGCGACGCCCAGGCCGCCGCTGCGAGGGTGTACGGATCACTCTCGGTGAGGTGATTGACCGCGATGAGCAGACGCGTGTTGTCGTACACCAAACGCCGCAGCTCCTCTCGGGCACCGTCGAAGTACGACACCCGCGGGCGGAAGCGTCGGGCGAGGGCGGCGTACGCCAGCCTCGCAACCTGACGATTCTGCTGATGACGCAGATAGAAGTCGTACACCGTCTCGTCGTTCTCGAGAATTACCGCAGGCCGCTCCATGAGCTGAGCCTAATGGTTCGAGCTGTGCCGCCGAGGCCGAGGCCTCATTCGGACCGCCTACCCGATGATCGCCTTGTATTCGGTGAAGATCGGCGCGTACTCGGGGCCGCAGTTCGCGATCGACCAGTCTGTGAGAAGGGTGAGGTTCTCGAACACTCCATTCATCGCGTCGAAGTCGCCGGCCGCACCCTTGGCGTCGGCCTCTTCAATGGCCTGCAGCCACGCCAACGGTTCCGGTGGGGCGACGGCTTGCAGCTCCGACTGGGTCACCGGGGCCTTCGCAGCGAGTTCTTCGGCAATGGATTTGGCCGTTTCGACACCACCGGCCTCTACCTCCCGCAGGTTGGTCAGACCCTGCGCCACCTGTGTGGCGTACAGCGTGCAGAAGTCCGACCCACCCGAATCCACTTCCACCGACTCCACGGATTCCACCGATTGTGCGGCCGACGGCTCAGCGGTGATAGACGGGTTCTCTTCAGTGGACGAACACCCCGCGACAGCGAGGAGAATTACCGCACATCCCAAAGTCGATCGACTGTTCATCGGCGTTGCACTCCTCGTGAACCCTGCCTGGAAGACCGCAAGTCTGCGCCTGTGGGCTCGGTTGTGCAGCGCTGTGAGCACCGCGAACGGTTCGAGCCTGCCTCACACCCGCGAGGAACCCATTGCCCGGATCCCGACGGCAAGTCCGACCGCCGCAGTGGCTGCGGCTGCGACGACACCTGCCATCACCGTCGAACTCGCGAAGTCTCCGGCGAACAGTGCACGTTCGGCGTCGACGAGATATCCGAGGGGGTTGATGTTCACCAGGAACTGCATCCACCCCGGGGCGGCCGTCAGCGGCAGCATCGTGCCGGAGAGGATGAGCAGCGGGAACATCAATGTCTGCTGGATGGACCAGAACACCCAATCCTGTCCGCGCACAGCCAAAGCCAACGCGTAGGACAGCGCGCCGAGCCCGACGCCGAACACCCCGAGCAGCACGATTCCCACAGCGGCACCGATCGGATTCACGGACAACCCCAGCGGCAATGCCACCAGAACGATCAGCACGGCCTGCGCAGCGAGCGGCACCATTTCCTTGAACGCGCGCCCGACGAGCAGCGCCGATCGCGGCAACGGAGTTACCAACATTCGCTCGTGAGAACCCTGCTGCAACTCGGCCAGCAGATTCGAGCCCGTCATGGAGGTGCCGAAGATGGTGATCATCGCGAGAACACCCGGCACGAACCAGTCCCAGACACTTCCGTCGCCGAGACCGGGGACATCGGTGAGCAGTGGGCCGAACAGAGCGAGCAGGATCAGCGGTTGGACGAGACTGAAGATGACGGTGAACGGATCGCGCACCATCGGCCGCAATTCCCGACCCATCACCAGAGTGCTTCCGGAGAGAACGTTCATCGGAGTTCTCCTGCCACGCTCGCGTTGTCGAGCGCTGCGGCACTTTCTCGAAGACTACGGCCGGTCAGTCCGAGGAACACGTCGTCGAGAGTCGGTCGGGTCATGTCCGCAGTATGTACGCGGATACCGTGTAACTCGCACCGCCGCAGCACTTCCGGAAGAACGACTTCGGCGCGCCCGACACGCAGGTTCAGGCGCGAACCGGATCTCGTGACATCTCTGATGCCGTCCATTCCGTCGAGAAGCGGAAGAAGCGCCGACGCGTCGGACACAGTGAGAACGATCAGATCGCCTGCCAGTTCCGATTTCAGCGACGCGGCGGTGTCGTCGGCGATGACGGTTCCGTGGTCGACGACGATGACCCGCTCGGCCATCGAATCGGCCTCGTCGAGGTAGTGGGTGGTCAGAACGATGGTCGTGCCCATCTCGCGTCGCAGCCGGAGGATGTGATCCCACAGGTTGGCCCGACTCTGCGGGTCCATTCCGGTGGTCGGCTCGTCGAGGAACAGCAGCGCCGGTCGATGCACCAGCCCCAGGGCAATATCGAGTCGGCGACGCTGTCCGCCGGAGAGCGTCGAGACGGTGCGCGAGCGCAGTTCGCCGAGCTCGAGTGCGTCGATCAATTCGTCTGCGCGAGTTCGTGATCGCTGACGAGTCATGCCGTAGCACAGGCCCTGCACGACGAGTTCGTCACGCACGCGCTGGTTGTGTCCCGCGCCATTGCCCTGCCCCACATAGCCGAGACTGCGCCGGACACTGTCCCGGTCCCTGCCCACGTCGAACCCCGCGATCCGGGCCGAACCCGACGTCGGTGCCAGCAGCGTGGTCAGCATTCGCAGCGTGGTCGACTTGCCCGCACCGTTTGGGCCGAGGAGAGCGACCAGTTCTCCCTCACCGATCGTCAGATCGATGCCGCGCACCGCCTCCACGGTCTTCTTGCCCTGCCGAAAAGTCTTGGTCAATCCCGATGTTTCGATCATCTCGTGCGCCCCTCGTCGTATCGGTGAATCCGTACGAGAGGAGACGCTAGAAACGATCGCGGTCAGCTACGGTCCGCGATGCTCGGCGCGAGCGAACTAGCCGAACACCGGGAACTTGCGCTTGCTGGCGAGCTCGTCCATGCCGGCCTGAATACTGGCGCGGACCTCGTCGTATTTCGCGTCGACGTAGGCCTCGTCGTCACAGCGCGACGGATCGTGGTCCAGCTCGACCGGAGGCATGAACCGGGTTCGGATCTTGGCGGGCAACGGAATCTGCGGCAGCGCGGCAGGCGCGATGATCCACGGCAGCGAGATGGCGATGGGAAAGACCTTCAGGCGCGCAAACCTGTCCAGTCCGAGCGCTTTTGCGAGCTTGTCGCCTCGAATGAGCACCGGCATGGCGTCGGCCCCGCCCACGGTCGCCACCGGCACGATGGGCACACCCATCCGGATCGCAAGCTTGACGAAACCGGTACGACCACCCAGTGTCGCCTCGTCACGCTTGCTCCACGGCCGCAGCGAATCGACCTCACCACCGGGCCACACGATCACGTCTCGGCCCTCGGCCAATGCGGTCGACATCGAGTCCGGAGCCGCCGGCAACACACCCATGGATCGAAAGACCTTGCCGATCAACGGAAATGCCATCAGCGCGTCGTGCGCAGTGCCGTGCAGGATGCGCTTTTCGCCGAAATGCCGCCACCACTGCGCACCCACCGTCCACGCGTCCCACACGAACGGCGCACCCGAATGCACTCCGACGACGAGAACCGGCGACTCGGGAATCGTCTCCCACCCGTCGATCTCCATCCGGAAGTAGCGATCCATCACCCCGTTCCAGAGCTTCTGCTGACGGTCCATCGCCACGGTGTTCTGATCGTCGAGATCCCAATTTCCTGCACGGTCGGCGACCACGGACCCGAGGCCCCCCGACGCCTTCTCGCGTCGTTCCTTCATCTTCAGCCGGGCCGCTGCGGCATAGCGCTGCGCTTGCTCGCGTAGAGCGTCCTTCGAAGGCTTGTCGGAGCTGTCCCCACCCACTACGTGATCCCCATCACTCATACCCGCACGGTACTCCACCACGAACTCCAGGTCCGACGACCGTGCTCGGTATCCCCGCGCGGACATCGAGCTGTCCGTTATGGTCGAATCTCCAGCCGAGCGAACGAGGTACACAGATGGATCCGATCGAACCGGCGTACGGGACGACTCCCCTACTCCTGATCGCCGCAGCAGCCGTCGCAGTTCTGCTGTTCCTGATCATGAAGGTGAAACTGCACGCCTTCGTCTCGCTGGTTCTGGTCAGCGCCGTCACCGCCGTCGCAGCGGGGATCCCACTGGCAGACGTACCGTCGGCATTGCTCTCGGGCTTCAGTTCCACCCTCGGTTCTGTCGCTCTACTCGTCGCCCTGGGTGTGATGGTCGGCAGACTGCTCGAAATCACCGGTGGCGCTCAAGTATTGGCCGATACCCTGATCAACCGATTCGGAGCCAAGCGCGCACCGCTCGCCCTCGGTGTCGCCGCGCTGATCTTCGGCTTCCCCATCTTCTTCGACGCCGGACTCGTCGTCTTCCTACCGATCATCTTCACAGTCGCCAAGCGCTTCGGCGGGTCGGTGCTGCTGTACGCGCTGCCGACCGCAGGCGCGTTCGCCGCGATGCACGCCATCGTTCCCCCGCACCCCGGTCCCGTCGCCGCCACGGAACTCCTCGGCGGAGATATCGGTTCGGTGCTTCTCGTCGGCGTCCCCGTCGCAGTCGTCTCCTGGTTCGTCGGCTCCTACCTGGTCGGTACCCAGCTCGGCAAACGATTCGTCACCGCGCCTGCCGACCTCTTCGCCGACGGCGCAGCCAACTCCGAAGAACACGACAAAGAGATGGCCGGCCTCCGCGACCCGGCACCGAAGTTCGGTGCGGTGCTGTTCATTCTGTTGACACCGCTCGTACTGATCTCGCTCAACACCGTGGTCAACACACTGACCACCTCGGGTGTGCTGACCGGAGACGAAACCTGGGCAGCGGCCCTGACTCTCATCGGTCAAACGCCCATCGCGCTGCTCATCACCTTGCTGTTGGCCCTGTTCATCCTCGCGCCCGGACGCTTCCCTGTCGCCGACGGCGCCAAGTACATGGACCAGGCCCTCGGTCCGATCTGCTCGATCATCCTGATCACCGGTGCCGGCGGCATGTTCGGCGGAGTACTTCGGGCCAGTGGAATCGGCCAGTCTCTGACCGCCTCGTTGTCCGATCTCGGACTGCCGATCCTGTTGCAGGCCTTCCTGATCGCCACCGCGCTACGCGTCGCGCAGGGTTCGGCCACCGTCGCCTTGACCACCACCGCCGGGCTGATCTCGGTCCAGGTCGCCGAGCTCGATCTGAGCAATTTCAAGATCGCGCTGTTGGTGTTCGCACTGGCTGCCGGAGCCACCGTCCTCTCCCACGTCAACGACTCCGGCTTCTGGCTCGTCAGCCGCTTCTTCGGCATGGACGAGAAGACGACACTGAAAACCTGGACCGTCATGGAAACGACACTGGGACTGGCGATATTCGCCCTCGCGTCGCTGCTGTGGGTGGTGTTCTAGCGCCTCATCCAAGCCGCCGTCACTGCACCGGAACGAGGATTCTCCACGCCCCCAGTGCGAGTGCGCCGACGGTGACGACGAGAAACAGTCCGACCCAGACGATGCCGGGCAGGAAAGTGAGCCGAGCCAGTTGATCGGCGTCGGAGTCCCGCGCCCGTCCGGCACTTCGGGATTTCTGCAGTTCGAGAACGGGGCGCGGACCGGCGATCAGCAGGAAGAACGTGATGAAGTACGCCGCAGCGACCTGCTGTTCCCCGGTACCCCACCAGGACACGACGAACAGCAGCCCACCGACGGTGACGAGAGACAGCAGTCCGTAGATATTACGAATTATCAACAGCATCAACGCAATCGAGATGATGCCGATCCACAACACCGCCGACGCTCGCTGTGTACCCAGTACCAGAGCGGCTCCGAGTCCGAGAAGCGACGGCCCGACGTAGCCCGCAAAAGTCATGGCGATGACACCGAGACCGGTGGGCTTGCCCTTGGAGATCGCGACGCCGGACGTATCCGAATGCAGCCGAAGACCCATCAACTGACGCCCGGTGATCAATGCGACGAACAGATGCGCACCCTCGTGCGCGATGGTCACCACGTTGCGTGCAATCCGCCAGGTCTGCGGCAACACGACGATGACGAGCGCCGCCAGGGCAGCCACTTGGACGATCCACACGGGTGGATCAGGACTCACCGCGGAAATGCGGTCCCAGAATTCGTTCACACCACACCCTATGTGAGCGGAACTTCGTAGCAGACTACGAAGTTCCGCTCACATGGGTCACCTCAGGACGCGCGCGCCTCGGCCTTGGCGCGTTCGCGGGCCAGCGAGCGATCTCGCATCTCCTCGAACTTGGTGGCCTGGCGCTCGAGGTCTTCGAGGAACGCGGCGAGTTCTTCGCGCTTGTTCTCACCGCGTGCGGTGAAGTCGTTGCGCTCGAAGACCTGCCATTTGCGCAGCACGGGCCAGACGACGTCTTCGAGGTGCTGACGCAGGTCGTAGATGCCGTGCTTGGCCATCAACACACCGTTGCGGCGGAAGTTCGGCATGCCGGCACCGGGCATGACGAAGTTCGTCACGATGTCCGAGACGGCCTGCAACGTCTGATCCGGCGAGATGTCCATCGCTGCGCCGGTGATGTTGCGGTAGAAGATCATGTGCAGGTTCTCGTCGGCGGCGATGCGCTGGAGCATGCGGTCGGCGATCGGGTCGTCGCAGACCTTGCCGGTGTTGCGGTGCGAGACGCGGGTCGCGAGTTCCTGGAACGTCACGTACGCCACCGAGTGCAACAGACCGACCCCTGCGCCGGCGGGCGACGCGTAGCCGTTGGTCATGTGGATCATGCGGGCTTCTTCGAGGGCGACGGGATCGACGCCTCGGGTGACGACGAGGTAGTCGCGCATGACGATGCCGTGACGGTTCTCTTCGGCGGTCCACCGGCCGACCCAGGTTCCCCAGGCACCGTCCTGGGAGAAGTTCTCGGCGATCTCACGGTGGTAGGACGGCAGATTGTCCTCGGTGAGCAGGTTGGTGATCATCGCGGCCTGCGCGACGTCGGAGAGCTTGGACTGCTCCGGGTCGTAGTCCGTACCGCCGAGCGCGGCGAAGTTGCGGCCTTCGTCCCACGGCACGTAGTCGTGGGGATGCCATTCGCGCGCCATCGAAATATGACGGTTCACATTGTCCTCGGCAGTGGGCACCAGCTCCTGCAGAAGCTCGAGCTGTGTCAGATCCCTGGCCATTCGACATGCCTCCTCGCATTGACGTCAGCTCACGAGCCTAGGTCGATACGGGCGACTATCACGAAGCCTCGCCGAAACTCTGTTACAGGTAGCAACCGATCTTCGAGACCGGTCGTGCTCTGTCACAGCATCACGAGTGGGCCGCTTCCATCCCGGGGAGGCTCGGCGAGCGGAACACCCATCCGCGAAGGGCGAGGAATCGAGCGGCACCGACCAGACCGCTGACGGCGATCACAGCCAGAACTTGAACGTACGTGGCGGCGGCGGGAACGAGGAGGTGGACTGCGGCCAGCGCGGCGGTACTCAGACCCAGCCCGATCAGGGCGAGTCCTCCCGCTTCCCACTGGGTCTGGAACCAGCCGACGCGGTCGGCGGCGTGGAAGGTGTGACGACGGTGCAACTCGTTGGCAAGAACGGTGCTCGCCGACGCTCCCGCCAGATTGGCGGGGAAAGATCCGAACGACGCGAGAGCGACGAACAGCAGTGCATAGACGCCGTTGCTCGATACCCCGACTATCACGAAACGAGCGAACTGGGCCGGCACAGTCTCACCGAACAGGCGTGCCCTGCAGTCGGGCTCCGTAGGCGCTGACAGTGCTGTGCTCACGAGGTCTCCAGTTGTAGAACCGGAAGCGTCGACCGACGCTTCGAATCGATACAACTCCGCGTCTGCGCGAATCGGTGCCAGAGGTGACCGAGGTCTCAGACCTTCGAGGAACTTTCTTCCCGTTCACGCTTCTTGCGACCGAGGTCGATGTTCAGCTTGTCGGGCTTGATCGACGCGACGAACAACACCGCGACGAGCACGACCACCACGACGATGGTGATGACTACCACCGCGATGCCGAAAATTGCCAAAATACCGTTCATGTCCTGCCTCCCGTGTCAGGCAATACGGTACTTGTCGTAGACGGGCCGGTCCACGCCCGCCCCTACAGCCCGTTTCACGGCCGTCAGCTGACCAACCGTTCGACCGCGCGCATCGGCAGAGACAGCCAGGTCAGTCGATTGCGCGCTTCGTACAGAACCTCGTAGACCGCTTTGTCCAGTTCGTACGCGCGCAGCAGATCGGCATCGTCGCGAGGATCGTGGCCGGCCACCGACGCGTACCCGTCGAAGAAGGCCGTGATGCTCCGCGCAGCCCACTGCTCGGCGCGTTCCCGTAGCGCCGGGTCCTCCGGCAGGTCGACGAGCAGGTGGTTGGCGGCATAGTCGAACGACCGCAACATTCCCGCGACGTCGCGCAAAGCACTGTCCATTTGTCTGCGCTCGTCCAGCGTCTTGGCCGGCTCTCCCTCGAAATCGATGAGCAGCCACCGTTCGGGGGTCCCCAATACCTGCCCCAGATGCAGATCGCCGTGAATGCGTTGGACGGTGGTACTGCTCGACGCCTCGGCCCGTGAGATCAGGGCCGTCGCGGCGGGGATGTACTGGGCGATCTCCGGAACCACTCGCGCTACTCCGGAGATGCGCTCGAGGATCTCTTCGACGGCCGTCGATTCCACGGACCGTTCGGCGGTCCCCAAGACCGAGGCCAGGTCGTGGTGTACCTGCGCGACGGCAGCGCCGAGTCGATACGCGTGGGGAGCGAAATCGGCGGACAAATCCTCGATCGGCGTGGCGGGGGAATCGAACACCTCGCGCACGCTGGCCAGCGCAGTGGTCCATCCCTCGGCAGAATTCGCGGCGAAGTCCTGGATCATCCCCAGCGTGGTCGTCTCACCGCCGACCTGCGCTTCGAGCCACCCTCGCAGCGGTGCCACGTTGACGCTGCCGGCCTCGGCCAGCGCGCGGTGCAACTCGACGTCCGGACTGATTCCGGGCGGTACCTGACGAAACAGCTTGAGCAGCAGCAGATCACCGAGGATCACCGACGTGTTGGACTGCTCTGCACCCAGAACCCGACCGCGCATGCCCTGCGGCACGCTCGAACCGTCGACGACCTTGAATTCGATACTGCCCGTAGGGTTCTCATCGGAGAACGCGTCACCGTACAGGGCGATGATCTCCGGATCACGTAACCCGTCGAACACTGCCACCTCACCGGGCACCGGCAACAGCCACGGGCGTAGTTCCTCGGGTACCTCGGTGCGGAAACCGAGGGGCACCTGATAGGTCTGGGTCACCGACGTGCCGTCTTGGACGAGGTCCACCTCGACGAGCAGGTGCTCGGCGGCGAAATGCGGCTCGTCGTGCAGCACGTCCCGAGCGACGATCCGTACGGCACCCACCGTCGAACCCTTTGCGCCGAACCATCGTTGACCTGGCAACCACGACACCAGTGCGTCCTCGAGCAGGTGTCGAACAGCGTGTGCCGCGCTCGAGCTGGAACCGACCATGAGTATTTCTCGCCGCCTTCGGGGAGTTGCAGAGCGTGTGACCGTACCGTGTCCGAACCTACCCACTCGGGGCCGCCGTCACACCCCGGCAGCAAAGACACCCGAACGTTATGCAGGTCGTACGCCGGTGCATCGACATGCTCGTACAGTGGGGACATGTCCGCTCCACTGACCGCCCACATCGACGTGCATCGTGCCGGTGATCGACTGAAAACCCGTGTGTCCTGGCTCGACTCGAAGCACTCGTTCTCTTTCGGTCAGCACTACGACCCCGAGAACACCCACCACGGCCTGTTGTTGGTGAACAACGACGACATCGTCACTGCCGGGCAGGGATTCGAAACGCATCCGCACCGCGACACGGAGATCATCACGTGGGTGGTGCAGGGCTCTCTGGTGCATCAGGATTCGATCGGGCACTCCGGCATCATCTATCCCGGACTGGCGCAACGGATGAGTGCGGGCAAAGGCATCATGCACTCGGAGAAGAACGACTCCTGGAGTATCGACGGCAATCGGCACACCGAACCCGTCCGCTTCGTACAGATGTGGGTGATGCCCGACAGTCCCGGCACCGCACCGGGCTACGAGCAACTCGAGATCGACGACGAACTGCTGCGCGGCGGACTCGTCACCGTCGCGTCGGGAATGAACCGACACCGTGGTCAGGCGGCCATCGGCATCGGCCAGAAATCTGCCGCGTTGCACGCTGCGCGACTGACACCGGATTCGACCGTGACCGTTCCCGACGCACCGTTCGTGCACGTGTTCGTGGTCCGCGGCACCGTCTCGATGGAGGGTGTCGGAGAACTGTACGAGGGTGACGCGGTACGCATGAGTTCCACTGGCGGACAGCGAATTACGGCCTCGGAACCAGCCGAGATCCTGATCTGGGAGATGCACTCGCGACTGGGCGGCTGACAGGGACGCTCGATGACAAGTTGATCACGGGGACACGTGGCGTCTGCGCGCACGACAGAGATCTGCATACACTCCGAGCGTTCACGATCGCCGATCTCGGAGGTATCAGACGTGTCGAATGACTATCCCCCGCCCGGAAACTATCCTTCACCCGGCGAGTACCCCCAGCAGGGCGGATATCAGCAGGGTGGATACGAGCAACAGCCGGTAGCGCCGAAGAACACCATCGGCACAGTGGCGCTGGTTCTCGCGATTCTCGGTGTGTTGTTCTCCTGGACCATCGTCGGCGGAGTTGTTCTCGGTCTGATCGCGATCGTCCTCGGCTTCATCGGTCGGTCGAGGTACAAGAAACGCGTCGCCACCAACGGCACCGTGTCTCTCATCGCGATCATTCTCGGTTTCGTGGCGGCGGCCCTGTCGATCGTTCTCGTCGTCGTCGGTGTCGGCCTGTTCAACGCAGTCGGCGGACAGGACTTCACCGACTGCATGACCAACGCAGGCAACGACACTGCAGCGCAACAGCAATGTGCCGACGAATTCAAGCAGAACGTCGAGAACCAGTACGACGACTCGACACCGAACTGAGTCGCGGCCGATTCATTCAGCCGCGGACGTCCCGTCGACGCAGCGCGATGCTTCCGGCACCGCCTGCGGCGGCGGCGATAGCGACGAGCCACAGCGAGGGCAGCACCGAGAACTCTCCACCCGGCAGCTTGGGCAGGTGGGTGAACGGCGAGATGTCCTGTGACCACTGGGGCAGCCCGACCACCGCTCCGATCTGCCCCAGGGCAACGAAGCCGCCGAGGACGGCCCACAGGACGGTCGCGAATCGAGGGACAGCGCCGAACAGTGCCACGCCGATGGCCGTCACCACCCACACGGCCGGGAGCTGAGCCAGAGCGCCGACCACGGCGGACGGCAGTTCGCGCGACATGTCGCCGGTTGCCGACCCGTACGTCAGCCCGATGGTGAGGCCGACGACCAGCAGTAGCCACGCCGGGCCGAGGACGGCGAAGAGTAGATACCCCGCCGCCCACCGACGGCGCGAGATGCCGGTGGCCAGCACGATCTCGGCCAGACCCGACTCTTCCTCGCTGTGCAGACGTAGCACGGCCGACGCGGAATAGGCCGCCACCATGATGCCGACCATGCTCAGCACGACGGCGATGAACGACTGTTCGATCGTGGTGCCGCCGAACTTGCCCAGTGCGTCGCTGATGGCGGCGCTGCTGCCGAGTTGATCGCCGATGCCGTCCGTGGACGATCCGATGGCGATACCGAACAGGGCGAGGCCGACGGTCCAGACGACGGTGGTTCCGCGGGACAGTCGCCACGCGAGGGCGACGGGACCGGACAGCGACGGAACGGCAGCCACCCGGCCGCGGCGTTCGGCCCGCAGACCACTGCCGAGATCGCGTCGATTCGCTGCCACGAACGCTGCGGCGACGAACGCCGTAGCGGTCGCCAGCGACAGCAACAGCGGCCACCACCGTTCGTCGGCGAACGGTCGCACCTGCGCCGACCACCCGATCGGCGAGAACCACGACAGGGTTCCCGAACCGATGTCGCCGATCGCTCTGAGAACGAACGTTGCGGCCAACACGCCGAGGGCATAGCCGCGAGCCGCGCGAGCCCCGGACGCCACCTGTGCCGCCAGCCCCGCGCAGCCGACGAACACCGCACCGACGACGACGATCGAGGCACCGAACGCGACGCTCCCGGCCACCGGCAGACCGAATGCCCACAGCGAGACGAACGACAGCATTCCCGTCGCCACCACACCGCCGCCCGCCAGCAGCACGGCCGCTGTCAGTCCTGCCGATCTGCCCACTGCAGTCGACCCGACCAGTTCGACACGGCCCGCGTCCTCCTCACCGCGGGTATGCCGAACGACAGTGAGAATCGCCGCCAACGGAACGAGGGTCAGCATCAGTCCAGCGCGCCACGACACCAGGGCACCGAGGTCGCTACCGAAGATCGGCCCTACGAGAGCCGCTTGCGCCGGCACTGCCTCGGTGCCGAGATAGAACGCTCGACGGTCTGCCGCCGTCGGATACAGCCCCTCGAAGCTGACCGCGTACAGCAGCGGGAGCGCTCCGAGCAGAACGACCCAGATCGGCAACACGAGTCGGTCGCGGCGTAGATACAACCGCAGCAATGCCGTTGTGCCGCTCAGGCTGTTCATGCGTAGTACCTCAGGAACAGCTCTTCGAGAGTCGGCGCGGAGCTGATCATGCTCTGCACGCCTGCGTCGGCCAGGACGTGCATCACCGCAGCGAGCGCCTCGTTCTCCACCGTGCAGGTAATCGTGGACCCGTCCACGGTCACCCCGCTGACCCCGGAGAGCCTGTCGAGATCGCCGGGTACTCGATCCACAGTGATGGTCATCGTCGTGCGGGTGAGGTGCCGCATCGACGCCAGGGTCCCGGCGTCCACCGTGCGCCCGTCCCGGACGATGGTGACCGAACTGCACAACGCATCCACCTCGGACAGGATGTGCGAGGACAGCAGCACCGTGACTCCGTGTCGCGCAGCATCTTTCACGCATTCGGCGAACTGCTGCTCCATCAGGGGATCGAGACCGGAAGTCGGCTCGTCGAGGAGCAGCAGCTCCACGTTCGATGCCAGGGCCGAGATCAGAGCGACCTTCTGGCGATTGCCTTTCGAATAGGTGCGACTCCGCTTGCCTGGGTCGAGGGAGAACCGTTCGATCAGCTCGGCCCGGCGGCCGGAGTCGATACCGCCGCGCATCCTGGCGAGCAGATCGATCACCTCCCCGCCGGTCAACGACGGCCACAGCGTCACATCTCCGGGAACGTAAGCCAGCCGTCGATGCAGTGCGACGCCGTCGGCCCACGGATCACCGCCGAGCAACCGGACCGTCCCCGACGTCGCGCGCACGAGACCGAGCAGGACGCGGATCGTGGTCGATTTTCCCGACCCGTTGGGGCCGAGAAAGCCGTGCACATCACCGGTCTCGACGTGCAGGTTCAGGCCGTCGAGGGCCCGGACCGAACCGAACGTCTTCACCAGATCGTCGACTGCGATGGCGTCGGTCATTGCTCGGCCTCCAGATAGGTGTCCAAGATTCGAGAATCGGTGAACAATCCATCGGTGTACAGCTCGAGTGCCGGCAGCATGACCTCGTCGCCGAGCGCGCTCAGAGCCGCACGGAAATCGACGTCCGGGCCGGCCATCTGCACGTACAACAGCAGACCGCCCACGTTCTGGCGCGTCAGGAACCGGGCGCGCGCCGCGGGGTCGCGGCTGGGTGTGAATCGGCCGTCGCGCACTCCGTCGTCGAGGTACCGGACCGCGTCGTCGACCATGTGCTCGAACAACTCTCGGGCCAGCGCTCCGCCCGAGGAGAAGCTCCGCACGATGTAGGCGACGAGCGGTGCGTACTCGTCGATGCGAGCAAGCTGTTCCATCACCCCGGTAGGACCGGCCGAGGCGGCCTTCGATTCGCGGATCGTACGCAGGACGTACTCGTCGCACGCCGCGCGAAGTCCGTCCTTGGACCCGAAGTGGTGGTTGAGCAGCCCGGGTGAGACGCCGGCGGCGCTGGCGATGGACCGCACACCGGCGGTGAAACCCTGCATGCCGAAGACGTCGATCGCGGTGTCGCGGATCCGCGCGCGAGTGGTCAGATCCTCCGATGCTGAACGCATGTACAGCACATTAAACACCCGTTCAATCGAGCGCAAGAGTGTAAAGATGGATACATGACTTCAGTAGTGAACTCGGGCATCGATCTCAGCTACCAGGACGAGAACACACGCGCGCAGGACGACCTCTTCGTGCACGTCAACGGCAAATGGCTGGAGGACTACAGCATTCCCGCCGACCGCGCCGTCGACGGTGCGTTCCGGACGTTGTACGACCGCGCCGAGGTCGACGTACAGACCATCATCGAAGAATCGGCGGCCGCGAATCCGCCCGCCGGTAGCGACGCACAGAAGATCGGCGACCTGTTCTCGAGCTTCATGGACGCCGACCGGGCCGAACAGCTCGGCACCACCCCGATCGCCGACGAGCTCGCCGCCGTTGCCGATGCGACCGACTTGGTCACGCTCGCAGGCGTTCTCGGCTCTCTGCAACGCACCGGAGTCGGCGGCGGTATCGCTCACTACGTCGACACCGACGCCAAGCGATCCGACCGCTACCTGGTGCACTTCAGCCAGTCGGGAATCGGCTTGCCCGACGAGTCGTACTACCGTCAGGACGAATACGCCGACATCCGCACGAGCTACATCGCGCACATCGCGAAGATGTTCGCGCTCAGCGGCGTCGAGTACGACGCGCAGACGGTGTTCGATCTCGAGCACAAGATCGCCGCGGGCCACTGGGACGTCGTCGCCCGACGCGACGCCGAGAAGAGCTACAACCTCGTCCAGTTCGACACTCTGGTGCAGAACGAGCCCGGATTCAATTGGACCGCATGGATTTCCGGCCTCGGCGGCACCACCGAACAGTTCGCCGAGATCGTCGTGCGCCAGCCACCGTTCGTCAACACGTTCGTGTCCCTGTGGACGTCGGAGGACATCGAGACGTGGAAGGCGTGGCTCGCGTGGCGCGTCGTCCATGCCCGGGCCCCGTTCCTGACCAGCGCACTCGTCGACGAGAACTTCGCGTTCTACGGAACGACGCTGACCGGAACCGAGGAGAACCGCGAGCGCTGGAAGCGCGGCGTCTCGCTCGTACAGGACGTCCTCGGCGAGGCCGTCGGCAAGCTCTACGTCGAACGCCACTTCCCGGCGGACTCGAAGGCACGTATGCAGGTGCTCGTCGACAACCTCACCGAGGCCTACCGCCGCAACATCTCCGAGCTCGAATGGATGAGCCCGGAGACGCGCCGCAAGGCCTTGGACAAGCTGGACAAGTTCACTCCCAAGATCGGCTACCCCGACCGCTGGCGCGACTACTCGAGCGTCGTCATCGCCGCCGACGATCTGCTCGGCAACTACCGCCGCGGTTACGAGGCCGACTATCAGCGTGATCTCGACAAGCTCGGCGGACCGGTCGATCGCGACGAATGGTTCATGACGCCGCAGACCGTCAACGCGTACTACAACCCCGGGATGAACGAAATCGTCTTTCCCGCAGCCATTCTGCAGCCGCCGTTCTTCGACGCCGAGGCCGACGACGCAGCCAACTACGGCGGGATCGGAGCCGTCATCGGGCACGAGATCGGGCACGGATTCGACGACCAGGGTGCCAAGTACGACGGCGACGGCAACATGGTGGATTGGTGGACCGACAGCGACCGCACCGAATTCGGTAAGCGCACCACAGCCCTGATCGAGCAGTACAACGAATTCGAGCCGAAGGCACTGCCCGGCCACAAGGTCAACGGCGAATTCACCATCGGTGAGAACATCGGCGATCTGGGTGGCCTGTCCATCGCCGTCGCCGCCTACGAGATCTCGCTCGAGGGCAAGGACGCACCGGTGCTCGACGGCCTAACCGGGTTGCAGCGCGTGTTCTTCGGCTGGTCGCAGGTATGGCGCACCAAGGCACGAGACGCCGAAGCGATCCGTCGTCTCGCCGTCGATCCGCACTCGCCGCCGGAGTTCCGGTGCAACGGAGTCGTGCGCAATCTGGACAGTTTTCACGAAGCGTTCGACGTTCAGCCCGGTGATGCGCTGTACTTGGACCCGGGGAAGCGCGTCAAGATCTGGTAGCACGTGAGTGGAACTTCGTAGTCTGCTACGAGAAACCACTCACATAGGCGGGACAACGGGGAGGACAGTCGGATGAGGGAATTCGTACGGTGGATCGCGGCACACGGGGTCATCAGGTTCGGGGCCAAGCGTGCTGCGGCCGCCGGTGACCGGCAGGCCATGCTGGTCGCCGATCCGGCGACACGGGCAAATCCGACGCCGGTGTACGAGGAACTGCGGGCGACGGCACCGCTGGTGAAGACCCGAATCTCCAACATCACCGTGCATCACCGGGTGGCGTTCGCGCTGCTGCGCTCCGACGATTTTCGGGTCACCCAGCTGGGCGGCACGCTGCCGGCACCGCTGAAGTGGGTGGAACGCCACACCCGCTCCGGTGCCCTGCATCCGATCCTTCCGCCGTCCCTGCTGTCGGTCGAGCCGCCCGATCACACCCGCTACCGCAAGCTGGTGTCCTCGGTCTTCACCGCCCGGGCGGTCGCGCAGATGCGAGATCAGGTGCAGGAAACCGCGGACGCGCTACTCGACGAACTGACCGACGGCAGCCCTGTCGTCGACATCGTCGACCGATACTGTGCTCGCCTTCCCGTCGCAGTCATCGGCCGCATCCTCGGTGTTCCGGAGAAGGACAATCAGCGCGTCCTCGAATTCGGCGAAATGGCGGCACCCAGCCTCGACATCGGTATCTCGTGGAGCCAGTTCAAGCAGGTGGAGCGTGGCCTCATCGGTTTCGACGCCTGGCTCTCGCAGCACATCGCCGAGCTTCGCCGCAACCCCGGCGACGATCTGATGAGCCAACTGATCGCCGCCGAGGACGAGGGCATCGGCCTGAACGACGAAGAGCTCAGGGCCACGGCAGGATTGGTATTGGCGGCCGGGTTCGAGACAACCGTCAATCTGCTCGGCAGCGGCATCCAACTCCTACTCGATCATCCGGATCAACTGGCTGTGCTGCAACAGGATCCATCGCACTGGCCGACCGCGATCGACGAGATGTTGCGGATGGAATCTCCCGTTCAGCTGACTGCTCGGGCGGCCAAGCACGACGTCGTCGTAGAGGGTGTGCCGATCACGAAGGACTCACTGGTCGTCCTCGTGCTGGCCGGTGCCAACCGCGATCCGCTGGTGTTCGAGGACCCCGACCGGTTCGACGTCACGCGCGACAACGCGGGTAAGCACCTGTCGTTCTCCGGCGGACGCCACTACTGCCTGGGCGCGGCGCTGGCCAAAGCAGAGTCGGAGGTGGGTCTGAAGACGTTGTTCGACAGGTTCCCCCACCTACGTTCGGCAGGCGAGGGAA
Source organism: Rhodococcus sp. NKCM2511 (assembly GCF_014905595.1). Lineage (NCBI taxonomy): Bacteria > Bacillati > Actinomycetota > Actinomycetes > Mycobacteriales > Nocardiaceae > Rhodococcus > Rhodococcus sp. NKCM2511. The sequence continues at coordinate 2,563,625 of NZ_BNHJ02000001.1, forward strand.
CCCGTCGCGACACGCGCGTATTGCACGGGTGGGCAACACTTCCGGTGGATCTGGGCGAACCCGTCAGGACAACCGCAGGCCGGTAGCGGAGTCGAAGAAGAACAGTTCGTCGAGCACCGGCTTCAACCGGACGGTCTCGGCGAGGGCGACCGACAGCTTGCGATCCACCCTCACCGAGATACGTCCCGAGGACGTCGTCCACTGACCGTCGGCGTTGGGTGCCGAGGCGTACACGAACGACTCCGCACCCAATTCCTCGATCAATTCGACGGTGAGCCGGAGTCCACCCGCATGTTCGCCGACGAGCTCCCACGATTCCGGCCGAACCCCGACGACGACGCGGTGGCCCGCCGACGACGGAACAGGGATCCGAACGTCTCCGAGGACCGCAGCGCCCTCGTGTACCGGAGCGTCGACGAGGTTCATGCCGGGAGATCCGATGAACCCGGCGACGAAGGTGTTGACGGGGTTGTCGTACAGCTCCCGCGGTGCGGCGATCTGTTGTAACTTGCCGTCCCGCAACACCGCAACCCGGTCACCCATTGTCATCGCCTCGACCTGATCATGGGTGACGTACACGGTGGTGGTACCCAATCGCTTCTGCAGTCCGGCGATCTGGGCCCTCGTCGACACTCGCAATTTGGCGTCGAGGTTGGACAGCGGCTCGTCCATGCAGAACACCTTGGGTTGACGAACGATGGCTCGCCCCATGGCCACTCGCTGCCGCTGCCCACCGGATAGCTTGCCGGGCTTGCGATCCAGCAGCGGCTCGAGTTCGAGCATCCTCGCGGCGTCCAGTACGCGAGCCGCTGTGTCGGCCTTGCTCATTCCCGCGTTTCGCAGTGCGAAGCCCATGTTGTCGCCGACGGTCATGTTGGGGTACAGCGCGTAGTTCTGGAACACCATCGCGACGTCCCTCGCCCGTGGGGCGAGCGAGGTGACGTCCACTCCGCCGATGTCGATGTGGCCGCTCTCGACGGATTCGAGGCCGGCCAGCATCCGCAGACTCGTCGACTTTCCACATCCGGACGGTCCCACCAGCACGATGAACTCGCCGTCCGCTATGTCGAGTTCGAGCGTGTCGACGGCGAGAGAGTCCGCGCCCGGGTACCTGTGCGAGACACCCGCATAGTGAACGGTCGCCATTACTTCGGCAGCTTCGGGGTGATCTGGCGGTCGATGATCTGTTGCAATTGATCCGAGACGGACGCGAATGTCGTTGCGACGTCTGCATTCTGCAGAGCGATCTGCTCGAGACCGCTACCGATGATCTTGTCGCCGCCGGGCACGAACACGCGGGCAGCGTCCTGGGAGCGGGTACGCGCCAACTGGTCGACGGCCGTCTTCGCGTTCGGGTTGGCCTCGAGGAACGCGATTTCCGACGGGTCCTGCTGCGCCGACTTGCGGACCGGCATGTACCCGGTGTTCTGCGAGAAGTACGCAGTGTTGGCACCGTTGGTCACGAAATCGATGAACTTGAGTGCGTTCACCTTGCGCTCGTCGGAGATCTTGGCCGGGATGGCCAGACCCGCGCCGCCGGTGGGGCATCCGGGCGCGCCGTCGGTGGCCGGCAGGAAGGCCGTACCGAACTCGAACGCGGCACCCTTGGTGATGGTGGACAGGTCTCCGGTGGAGGCGATCGTGGATGCGAGGATGCCCGCGGCGAAGTCGTTGGCGATGTCGTTGGAGACCGCCGCGTACTTCTTGGTGTGGATCATGTCCTGCAGGAACTTGCCTGCCGCAATGGTATTGGGGTCGTCGAAATTCAGCTCGAACTGATCGGAGTACGATCCACCGAAGGTCCAGATCGGTCCCTCGAACGTCCACCCGAGATAGTCGACGGCATTGCCCCAGCCGTGGGCGAGCTTGCCGTTTCCGACGACGGCCTGGATGCGCGGGCCCCACTCGTCGAATTCCTGCCACGTGGCCGGTCCGCGATCGGGCAGGCCGGCTGCCGACCAGACGGCCTTGTTGTAGTAGAACAGCGGAGTGGAGCGAGCGTACGGCAGAGCCCAGTGGCTCCCGTTCCAGTTGTAGTCGGCCAGCAGCGAATCCACGTAATCGGACTGGTCGACCCCGGCCGCAGAGAAGTGCTTGTCGAGGGGCTCGATCGCACCGGTCAGTGCGTAGTTGAACCACCAGACATCCGAGAGTACGACTACGTCGGGCACATCGTTGCCGGACAATGCCGCATTGAACTTCTGCGACACCTCCTCGTAGTTCTTGCCGCCGTCGATGAGATTGACCGTCAGTCCGGGGTTCTGCGCCTGGAACCGCGAGATCAGCTCCTTCTCGAATTCCTGGGACTTGCCCGGGTGGTTCGACCAGAAGTTGATGGTGTTCGCATCGCCTTCGACGCCGCCGCCGCCGCCGGACGATCCCGATCCGGGACCGCTGCACGCCGCGAGGGCTGCAGCCGCTGCAGCCGCACCGGTGAGCGTGAGGAAGCCACGCCGATTGATGATGTGTGCCATGGTGTTCGACTCCTGATAGTGAGGTGGATCAGCCCTTGACCGCACCGGAGGTGAGGCCCTTGATCATGTGGCGCTGCAGGACGAGGAAGACGAGAAGAATCGGCAGAATGGTGAGCACTGTCGCGGCCATGACCGCTCCCCAGTTGGTGTAGCCCTCGCTGTTCTGGAGCAGCGTCAGGCCGACCGGGAGCGGAGCAACCGACGAGTCGTCGGACATCAGGAACGGCCAGAGGTATTCGTTCCATTCGGTGACGATGGTGATGATCGCGAACGCCACCATCGTCGGACCCGACAGCGGCAGGATGACGCGGAACATCAACCGCACCGGGCCCGCGCCGTCCATGCGCGCGGCCTCGATGATCTCCGGTGGCAGCGACAGGAAGTGGTTACGCATCAGGAAGGTACCGAATGCAACGCCTGCCAGCGGAATGATGATGCCCTGAAACGAATTTCGCCAACCGAGCTCGGAGATGAGCGAGTAGTTGGAGATGACGGTGATCTGGTTGGGCACCATCAGCGCGGCAATGATGACGAGGAAGACGATGTTCTTGCCCGGAAAGCGCAGGAACACCAGGCCGTACGCACTGAGCACACCGAGGACGAACTTGATCGACGCGACCGCCGTGGTGATGACGATCGAGTTGCGCAGGTACGTGAAGAACGGCACCTCCGTCGTCGCCTCGTTGTAGTTCTGCGGATGAAAACTGCTGGGCCACCACGTGACCGGCTGAACGTAGATGTCCGGGCGGTCCTTGAACGAGGTGACCAGAATCCAGAACAGCGGCAGGCCGATCATCAGCAGGACGGCAACCATCGCCGCGTAGCCGAGGACATTCGCGCTGCGACGCGTGCGCTGCGGGTCCCGACCGAGCGAAGGCTTTTCCGGGACTGCAGCATCGGGCTTGCTCACCAAGGTCATCGCTGATCGTCCCGATCCATGATTCGTACCTGTACGAGAGTGACGATCAACAGCACGAGGAACAGGATGGTCGCGACGGTCGCCCCGTAGCCCGCCCGGAAGTTGCGGAACGTTTCCTCGTAGACCTGGTAGACCATCGTGGTGGTTCCGGTGCCCAGTGGGCCACCGCGCGTCATGACATTGATGATGTCGAAGACCTGAAGGGAGTTGAGCAACACCGTGATCGAGAGGAAGAACGTCGTCGGACGCAGTTGCGGCAGAAGCACTTTGCGGAACGTGGTCCAGCGGCCGGCCTGGTCGATCTCGGCCGCTTCCATCAATTCCTTACGTACACCCTGCAGCGCCGCGAGGTAGATAACGAAGGTGTAGCCCAGGTTCTTCCACAGGTAGGTGACGGTGATCATGACCATCGCCCATTTCGGATCCTGATAGAAATCCGGGACCGCACCGAGGCCGAATCTGCGCATCAGGTCCTGCACGAGCCCGAAGTTGGGATCGAAGACGAACTGGAATGCGATACCGATTGCGGCGCCGGAGATCACGTACGGCGCGAACACTGCGGAGCGAACGAAGTTGCGGCCCCGCAGTTTACGATCGAGCAGCAGCGCGAGTATCAGGCCGAGCACCAGCGAGCCGACGACGGCGGCCACGGTGAACACGACAGTGTTGCCGACTATCTGCCACGTGTCGTCGCGGGACGCCCACTCGCGGTAGTTCTCGAATCCGACGAACGTGGACGTGGGCGAGGACAGGTTCCAGTCGAAGAACGAGAACTGGAAGTTCTCCACCAACGGGCGGTACGTGAAGACCGCCAACAGAACCAGGTTGGGTCCCACGAGAATCAGGAACAGTGCGTAATCGGTCCACGGCCGCGAGAAGAAGCTCTTCTTGCCTGCCGTGGGCAGCACTCGTTCGGTTGTTGCACTCACCGCGAGGACTGTGCTCAGTCGCGGCTAACGAATGGTGAACGCGGCCCCAACTGGTGCCGTCACGCAGACCAAATGCTGCGCAGTGGTGTGGTTATGTGCCGCGGAGGGCACATAACCACACCACTGCCGCAGGCACTAGCGGTTCCAGTCTCCGAGGCCGTCGGATCCGCTGAGGGTGCCGCCGTCGGTGTTGACGACGATGACGGGGTCACCCTTCTGAGCGTTCCCGAAGAACCACTTGCCGTCTTCGGTGCTGACGTTGAGGCAGCCGTGCGAGGAGTTGGAGTAGCCCTGCTGCGACTCGGACCACGGTGCCGAGTGGACGAAGATGCCGCTGTAAGAGATGCGCGTGGCGTACTCGACGTACGTGCGGTAGCCCTCTTCGGAGTCCACCGGCACCCCGTAGGTGGAGGAGTCCATGTACATGTCGCGGAAGCGCTCGCCGACGATGTAGGTGCCGTTCGGGGTTTCGTGGCCGACTTTGCCCATGGAGGTGGGCATCGTGCGAACGACCTCGCCGTTGCGGGTGACGGTGATCTGCTTGGTGTTGTCGTCGGCCGTGGTGATGATCGAGTCGCCGGTGGAGAACTCGGCTTTCGCGCCGCCTGCTTCGACGGTCACCTGGGTGTGCGCCGGGTAGAACTCGTTGGGCAGCCACCGCACCTGAGTGTCGTTGATCCAGTAGAAGTGGCCGTCCACGGACGGGTTCGTGGTGACGCGGATGGCGCGCAGTGCGGCGTCGCGATCTCCGATGGCCTCGTCGAAGCGGATCGCGATGGGTTGCGCCACTCCGACGACCTCGCCGCCGGACGGGCTGATGCTGGGATCGGCGAAGTTCGCCGGTGCCAACGGGGCCACCCGCTGCTGCGGGGCGGGTGCCGGTGCCGCCGGGTCCGAGGATCCGGGCAGGCCGGGGATCGACACGTCGGGGCCGCCCGGCCACAGCGGAGCCGCCTGGGCAGATCCGAATGCTGCAGAGGCGGCGAGCGCCGTACCTGCGAGAATTGCCCCGATACGGGCGAACCTGCGAGTGCGAACCTGAGTTGCCATGTGACCCGACCATCCTTCGTACTGCGTCGTGATGCCCAGTAGCAGTGCTGCCGCGGGGCAACGCCCATTAACACATACCACCCGGACTTTTGCTAATCGGATATTGCCGAAAACGACGACGGAATCCACGACGACGAGTAGCTTTCCGCCACCCGAGCCCCTTCTTCGAGCCGTAGGTGTCGATCGTCTGTGAACGGGTATGTCGCATGCAACGTACTCCGTCCAGCCACCGGCGGTTCCGCAACGGGCTCGAGGTCCGGTGTCCGAAAGGGTGGCTCGTGACTGTCGATACCAGCACTCCAGTCCGTCGCATCGTCGTCGTCGTACCCGCACACGACGAACAGGATCTGCTCGACGCCTGCTTGAATGCCCTGGCGAAGGCCGCACGTCGCGTCGCCGACGTCGCCCCGGTCACGGTATCCACGACGGTCGTTCTCGACGCGTGTACGGACGGTTCGGCGCGTGTCGCGGCGCGTCACCCGTCCGTCTCGGTCGTGACGGTGGCCCATCGCAACGTGGGAGCCGCGCGGGCGGCCGGATTCGCAGAGGACCTGAACGGCGGTCTGGGCCGCGCCGACACGTGGTACGCCACCACCGACGCCGACTCGACGGTGGGCGAGCAGTGGCTGGTGGGGCATCTGCGGCACGCCGCCGAGGGTGCCCGGGCCGTGGTCGGGACGGTGTCGGTGCGCTTCGAGGACCGCATCGTCGACGACGAAGCACTGCGCTCCTCCTATGACGCTCAGTACGTGAACGAGGTGGGCCATCCCCACGTCCACGGTGCCAACCTGGGTGTTCGGGCGACGGACTACTGGGCGGTCGGCGGGTTCGCGCCGCTCGCCACCGGCGAGGATCACGACCTGGTCCGTCGTCTGGAGCTCGGCGGCACCGTGTGCCGCCGAGTGTGTGACATTCCGGTCGATACTTCGGGCCGCCTGCGCGGCAGAGCACCCGACGGTATGGCCGGCTTCCTTCGTTCTCTGGAGCCTTCTGCATGACCGACACCGGATTCGTCGACACCACCGATCGCACCACCGATCTCGAGTCGGCGTTACGCGCGCAGTTTCTCGCGTTCGAGGCCGACGGGCGGTTGGACCTGGCTCTCCCCGGCTCGGGAAACACAGACCACCGGTGGCAGTCGCTGGCTGCGCTGGGTCGGCACGACACCGTCCTGGGCCGCTGGGCCGAGGCACATACCGATGCGCTCGCGATTCTGCACGAGCTCGACGGCCCGACGCCCGAGCGTGGCCAGATCTGGGGCGTGTGGGCTGCGGAACCCCCGGCTCCGATTCTCGAAGCGGTACGCGGCGATTCGGGGTGGCTCCTGTCCGGGACCAAGCCGTGGTGTTCGGGGGCGTCCGTCTGCACCCACGCACTCGTGACCGCTCGCGTCGACGGCGAGCCGCGATTGTTCGCAGTGGACCTGACTCATCCGGGTGCTGCCCCGGTGCCGAACACGTGGCATGCCGTCGGAATGCGCGAGAGCGACTCGGGCTCGGTCGAATTCGATCGTGTCCCCGCTGTCGTGGTCGGTGGACCGACGGACTACCTGACCCGGCCGGGCTTCTGGCATGGCGCGATCGGGGTGTCGGCCGTCTGGTTCGGTAGCGCCTGCGCTGTGGCCGACACCCTGCATGCGGCCGTGCGCTCGCGTCCCGACCCACATCGCGCCGCTCACCTCGGTGCCATCGCATCGGCTCTCGGAGCCGCGTCGAGTGCCCTGACCACCGCGGCGGCCGAGGTCGACGCAGATCCGTTCGACCGCTCCGGCCGCGCTCGGATCCGTGCTCGCATCGTGCGCGCCGTCGTCGAGGATGCCGCCACGCAGTGCATCGACCGCGTCGGGCGAGCGCTCGGTGCCGGCCCGCTGTGCGCAGACGCAGAGCATGCTCGACGCGTCGCCGACCTCACCGTCTATCTACGACAGAGCCACGCCGAACGCGACCTCGAAGCCCTCGGACACGACATCGCACAGGAAGACAACCCTTGGTAGAGAACGCATTCGATGCCGAAGTCGACCTCGGTACCGCCGAATCGGACTGGCTGTCCGCAGATTGGTCGATTCCCGGTCTGCACTGGAGCGACGTCGTCACCATGGTCGTCGTGGCACCCCATCCCGACGACGAAGTACTGGGCGTCGGCGGGTTGCTGTCGATGGCCGCAGCTGCGGGCGTCGACGTGCGGGTCGTCGCGGTCACCGACGGCGACGGTTCGCATCCGGAATCTCCGACGGTGACGGCCGAGGACCTCCGCGCCCTGCGGCCCGTCGAGTCCGAGCGTGCCCTCGCCGAACTGGGCATCGTTCAGCCGCCGACGCGGCTGCAGTTCACCGACGGCGAGGTCGAGCGGCACGAGGACGCTCTGGCCCGCGCGCTGGTACCGCTGCTCGACGCCACTCCGGGTACCTGGTGCCTGACGCCGTGGCGGGGGGACGGCCACCCCGATCACGAAGCCACGGCGCGTGCCTGCCTCACCGCGGCCGCCGTCGTGGGGATACCGGTGGTGGAATATCCGATCTGGATGTGGCACTGGGCAACTCCCGAACACCGAGCGGTGCCGTGGTCACGCAGTCGCCGCATCGACCTGCCCGCGCATGCCGTCGAGGCGAAACGGGCGTCGATCGAGCGTTTCGAATCTCAGATTCGACCGCTGTCCGATCACCCGGCAGATCGCGCAGTGTTGCCACCGCACATCCTGACGCGGTTCCGACGTCCGTTCGAAGTCGTCTTCGCATGAGTAGGCTGTCCGCATGAGCTTGAGTCCGGAGTACTTCCGCGATGTGTATGCCGCGCACGAGGATCCGTTCATGCTCGACAGCAAATGGTACGAGCGTCGCAAGTATGCCCTCACCCTGGCATCGCTGCCCAAGCCCCACTATCGACGCGGCCTCGAACCCGGTTGCTCCATCGGCGTGCTCACCGAACAGCTCGCTGCCCGCTGCGAGCATCTGGTGTCGACCGACGTGGTGCAGAGCGCACTGGATACGGCTCGCGCGCGCGTAGGCGAGAGTGCTGCAGTCGATTTCGCACTATGGTCCCTCTCCGACGACGTATCTGCGTTGCCGAATCCCCACGAGAAGTTCGATCTGATCGTCGTCAGCGAGGTGGGCTATTACCTCGACGCCGACGACCTGGCGGCCGCCATGAGCCGCAACGTCGGGCGGCTGGAGGCCGGAGGCACACTGGTGGCCGCGCATTGGCGTCACGACGTGGACGACTATCCCATCTCGGGCGACCGGGTTCACGAGATCATCGCTGCCACAACCGGACTGGCTGCACTGAGCCGCTATCTGGACGAGGACGTGCGGATCGAGGTGTTCATCGCCACCGATGCTCCCGCCGTATCGGTCGCCAGCACCGACGGACTCGACGTGCGATGAGGCCCGAAGCCCCGGTCGCTATTCGGTGGACTTCGCCGCGTCGTCGACCAACTGCACGGCGAGATCGGCCAGCTTGACGTTGGTGTCCTGAGAGAGCTTGGCCAGCAACGCGAACGCCGCCTGCGAATTGAGGTTGTAGCGTTCCATCAGCATGCCCTTGGCCTGCCCGATCAGATCCCGGCTGGTCAGCGCGGCCCTGATCTGCTGTTCTTCCCGGGCGCTGGAGAACGCGATGGCCGCGTGCGCAGCGAACAACGAACCGATGGATTCGGCCTCGGCCGAGAACGCGCCGGTTCGCGTCGAATGCAGGTTGAGTGCGCCGAAATTGAACCCTTCGACGTAGAGCTGAAAGCAGATCATGCTCTTGACCCCGAGCGCAGACGCTGCATCGGTGAACTGAGGCCAGCGAGTCTCGCTGTCCATGTCGTCGATACGGATGGTCGTCTGTTCGATCGCCGACTCGAGGCACGGCCCCTCGCCCAGCTGCTCCTGAATCTTGTCGCAGTGCCCGGCAACTTCTCCCGACAGAGCGGCGCTGTGCACGAACTTGCCCTGCATGACCGTCGTGATGGATGCGTACTCGGCATTGGGGACCTGAGCGACCGCGGCCTCGGTGATCATGGCCAGTACGCGATCGGGATCGGAATGCTGACGCCGCAGCTTCTCGGCCACCTCGGCCAGCCGGCGACTCAGCTGGAAGTCGGTAACCCGCGGGATGGCACCCGACGCGTTCAGTGTCTGCTCGCTGATGGTGGTCACCTCGTCCTACTGCTGCACTCTGCCCGCGACTGCACTCTGCCCACTAATGCGCAGGGGGCGTACCCGGTATCGGCGGATGCCGACAACACAGGATACGCCCCTGGGCGCTGAGCTCAACGACCGTGAGCGAGGCTCACAGAGCGCTGGGTGCCACCAGAGAGTGCACGAAGCCGATCTTCTTCACGACGGTCGCCGGCAGCACGAACGGGTACAGGTCCTGGTGACCCATCGATCGGTTGATCTGGTTGAGTGCCCACGACAACGGCAGCCACCAGTCGATGATCTGATCGAAGCCGACCTCGCCGGGCAGCGGGCTCTCGAGGGTGGATCCGGCCGGTGCCATCCCGAAGGCCGCGGCCGTGTCGAGGGTGTCGCGGATGTGCAGGTAGTGGGCGAAGGTCTCGGCCCAGTCCTCGGCGGGGTGCATGGTGGCGTAGGACGAGACGTAGGTGTCCTCCCAGCCCTCCGGTGCACCTTCGCTGTAGTGGCGATCGAGCGCATCCTGGTAGCTCGAATCCGGATCGCCGAACAGTTCCTCGAACGCCGCGCGGTGTTCACCGTCTCCGACCAGCACCATCTGGTAGTAATGGCCGATCTCGTGACGGAAGTGCCCGACCAGCGTGCGGTAGGGCTCCGACATCTCCACGCGGAGCTGCTCGCGGTGCACGTCGTCGCCCTCGGCGAGGTCCAGGGTGATCAGACCGTTGTTGTGACCGGTCATCACCTGCTGGTTGGCGCTGGAGAGCAGATCGAACATCAGACCCGTGGACGCGTCCTCGTCCCGGCCGACGATCGGCAGACCCAGCTCGGTGAGCTCGAGGATGACGCGACGCTTGTTGGTCTCCGCGTCCGCGTAGGCGGCCATGGCGTCCAGGTCGTCGTCGGCCGGGCGAGTCCGCGTCAGCCGGCAGGACAGGCAGAGGTCGTCGGAATCGGATGCGTCGACCAGCCAGTTGCAGCGTGCGGTGTTGAGATTGGCGCACGTCTTCCAGATGGCACCGTCCACCTCGGCCTCGGAGATGCCGTCTTCCTTGTCCGGGAGCACCAGGAGGGCTCTGCTCGGCAGATGGAAGCCGAGTGCGCTCGAGCAGCTCAGACACAGTGAGTTCTCGAACGACAGCTTCTGTCCGCACTTGCGGCAGATGAAATCACGCATGGATGTTCCTTAGTGGCAGGGGTGAGTCGGGCTCGTATTCCCGATTCTCGGCGGACTAATGCCGTTCGCCGAATATGTCGTGCACATCTCTTCGACAACGCTTCCCGGCAAGAGAACCATCCAGGGTACTGACCTGCGTGGAAGTAAAGCGTCGACCGCCGTGTTGGTACAGACTGCTTCACAACACCTCCGAGGAAGGACCCGGGCTGCAGATGGCAGATCAGATCACGCCGACGGACCGGCCGATGGCACGATTCGTCGAACGGATCTCGCGGGCTCGCGGCGAGAAGAACAGTGAAACCTTGGCCGCGGGCTTCCTGCTGGCGGCCACGTTGATCGCCCTGATCTGGGCGAACTCACCACTCGGTGACACCTATCAGTCGTTCTGGCACACCGAACTGTCGATCACCGTGGGTGAGCACGGCATCTCCCTCGACCTCGCCCACTGGGTCAACGACGGGCTGATGGCGCTGTTCTTCTTCGTCGTCGGCCTCGAGGTCAAACGCGAGTTCGCGATGGGTGAGCTCACCGACAGATCGCGCGCAGCGATTCCCATCGTGGCTGCACTCGCCGGTCTGGCCGCACCCGCGCTGCTGTTCCTCGCCTTCAACCCCTCCGGCCCGGCCGCCCAGGCCTGGGGCGTGGTCATCTCCACCGACACCGCGTTCCTGCTCGGTGCCCTTGCGGTACTCGGCCCGAAGAAGGCCGCGCGGCTGCGGATCTTCTTGTTGACGCTGGCCGTGGCCGACGACGTGGGCGCGCTGGCGATCATCGCGTTCTTCTACACCGACGATCTCGACGTGGTTCCGTTGGTGTTGGCGTTCATCGGGCTCGGACTGATCTTCCTGTTGCGTCGGCTCGAAGTGTGGCGCGGTGTCGGGTACTTCGTCGTCGCACTGTTCACGTGGGTCGCGATGTACGAGTCGGGAGTTCACCCCACGCTCGCCGGCGTGATGATCGCACTGATTCTTCCGGTGTACCCGCCGCGTCGCTCCGAGGTGGAACGAGCCTCGGACCTCACCCGCGCCTTCCGTCAATCGCCGAATCCCGAATACGCCCGCGCCGCGAGACTCGGCCTGGATCAAGCCGTCTCGGTCAACGAGAGACTGATGCGCCTGTATCAGCCGTACACCGCGTTCATCATCGTGCCGATCTTCGCGCTCGCCAATGCCGGGGTGGTGCTCAGCTCGGACACCCTGAAGGCTGCCTCCACGTCGACGCTCACCTGGGGCATCATCGCCGGCCTGGTGCTCGGCAAGCTCATCGGAATCACCGGGGCCTCGGCCATTTTCGCGAAGTTGCGACCCTCGGCTCTGGCTCCGGGGCTGACCATGTCGCACATCGCGGGCGGTGCGGCGATGTCCGGAATCGGATTCACGATCTCGCTGTTCATCATCGATCTCGCGCTCGACGATCCGCTGCTGGCCGACGAGGCCCGCGTCGGCGTGCTGGCGGCCTCGGTCATCGCTGCCCTGCTCGGCTGGATTCTGTTCCGCATCGACGCGAGGATCCACCCGCCGAAAGCCGAAGCGTCGCTGCGTATTCTGCGTCCGGTCAGCGCCAAGCGCGATCACATCCGCGGGCCCGTCGACGCTCCGCTGACGATCGTCGAATACGCCGATTTCGAATGCCCCTTCTGCAGCAAGGCAACCGGCAGCGTCGCCGAGGTACGCAAGCACTTCGGCGACGACTTGCGGTACGTCTACCGACACCTACCGCTGGACGACTACCACCCCCATGCCCGCTACGCCGCGTACGCCAGCGAGGCCGCCGCAGCGCAGGGCAAGTTCTGGGAGATGGCCGACGTGTTGTTCCGCAACAGCGACGCCCTCGAACCCGACGACATCGACGGGTACGCACGCGAACTCGGCCTCGACATGGACAGATTCGAGGACGACATCCGCACCGGCGACTACGTGGTGCGCGTCGAGGACGACGAACTCGACGCCACCTCCTCCGACGTGGGCGGCACTCCGACGTTCTACCTGGGTCGCGGCGACAAGAACCTCACCCGCCACGTGGGGCCGTACGACGCGGCGACGTTGATCCGGGAACTCGAATCCATGTGAGGGTGGGCCGGGTTGCACAGAACACGGCTCGATCGACCGGATCCCGTCGACAACGCTACGTAGTGTGCAACCCTGCCCAGGCCGAGCGGAACTAGCTGTCGGTGCGGTTTCCTTCCGCATCCCAGTGCTCGGCGACTTTCTTCGACGGCTGCACTCGGGGCGGTTCGCCCGGCATCTTGGGGTAGTCGGGCGGGAAGTTCAGCTCACCACCCGGCAGTGTTTCCCACAGGTGCAGAAGCGGTTCCAGTGAGTAGGCCTTCGTGTCCATGTCGGCCCACGGGTCGCCGTCCTGCACCAGGTCCGGCACGGTGACGAGGTTGAAGTCACGCGGATCGGTGACGTCTGCCAACTGCGACCACGTCATCGGCGTACTCACCGTCGCTCCGGGCCGGGCTCGCAGACTCCACGCGCTGGCTATGGTGCGGTCACGGTTGTTCTGGTTGTAATCGATGAAGATGCGTTCTCCGCGTTCTTCTTTCCACCAGTTGGTGGTCACCCCGTCGTCGCGACGTTCGAGTTCTCGGCCCAGGCCGATGGCCGCATGGCGCACCTGCTCGAACGTGTACTCGGGCTCGATGCGCACGTAGATGTGAATGCCCCGATTGCCACTGGTCTTCGGATAGCCGCGTAATCCCAACTCCTCCAGCAACTCTCGCGTCACATCGGCGACGCGAAGGGCGTCCGCGAACGTCGTCCCCGGCTGCGGATCGAGATCGAGCCGCAGCTCGTCGGGATGGTCGACGTCCGGTCGTCGCACCGGCCACGGATGGAAGGTCAGCGTGCCCATCTGGGCTGCCCACACCAGAGACGCAGTTTCGGAGGGACACAGTTCCTCGGCAGTGCGCTTGCTCGGGAACGCGATCTTCACGGTCTCGATCCACTCGGGCGCACCCTTGGGCAACCGCTTCTGATAGAAACCGTCGCCCTCCTTGTCCTGCGGGCCGAGCGCCAATCGCATGCCCTCGCGGTAGCCGTCGGGCCACCGCTCCATCGCGGTCGGGCGGTCGCCGATCGCCCGCATCAGCGGTTCGCCCACCGCGGCGAAGTATTCGCACACCTGGAGTTTGGTGATCTCCGGGGTGCGTTCGGTCGTTTCGTAGATCACGCGGTCGGGACTCGACACTCGCACTTCGCGCTCCCCCGCCTGCACGAACGCCGGTGGTGTTTTCGCGGCCATGTCTATCGCCCTCCAGCAATCACATCGGCGACGTCGTAGCGCACCGGCACTTCGAGCTGGTCGTAGGCGCACGAGCGGGGGTCGCGATCCGGGCGCCAGCGCAGGAACCTGGCCACGTGCCGCAGCCGCGCGCCTTCCATCTGGTCGTAGGCCACTTCGATGACCCGCTCGATGCGCACCGGAATCCAATTGCGATCGTTGGACGAATTCCAACGGGTCGCCTCGCCGTCGTAGGTGACGTCGTCACCGAGCCGGAGCGGTTCGAGTTCTTCGAGCAACTCCAGCCGCCGCTTGTCGGTGAACGCCGACGCTCCGCCGATCATGCGCAGATCCTCGCCGTCGTACAGGCCGAGCAGCAGTGATCCGATGCCGTTGCCGGACTTGTGAATTCGATAGCCGATCAACACGCAGTCGGCGGTACGGGCATGCTTGATCTTGATCATCTCGCGCTTGTTGGGCAGGTACGGCCCGTCGAGCTTCTTCGCTACGACGCCGTCGAGGCCCGCTCCCTCGAACCGCTCGAACCAGTCCTCGGCCACGGCCGCGTCGTCGGTGGCCGAGGTGACGAAGCAACTCGGCCCGCCCGTGCCCACCGCGTCGAGCAATCGCGCCCGCCGCGTCGAGAACGGCTCACCCGTCAGATCCTCGTCGCCGACGGCCAACAGATCGAAGCCGATGAACTGCGCCGGTGTCTTCTCCGCCAGCATCGTCACTCGGCTCGCCGCGGGATGGATGCGCTCGGACAACGACTCCCAGTCCAGGCGCGTGGAACCGTTCTTCTCGCGCGGCACCACGATCTCTCCGTCGATGACGATCTTCTCGGGTAGTTCGGCCTTGACGGCCTCGACGAGCTCGGGAAAGTAGCGAGCGAGGTCCTTGCCGCCGCGCGATCCCAGCACCACCTCGTCGCCGTCGCGGAACACGATGGCGCGAAACCCGTCCCATTTGGGCTCGTACGACCACGCCGGCGGCCCGTCCTCGGGCTGAGGAGGCACCACTTTCGCGGCTTTGGCGAGCATCGGCGCAACCGGAACGGCGAGAGGAAGATCCACGCACTTCATCCTGCCTCATGCGGCCGACAACCGAGTCCGATATTTTCTACACACATACGGTCGATGCACCCAGCACGCTTCTTTCGTCGAGAGCAGGACTCACCATGGCGTCACCCACTCGTTCGGTCCGCGCTTTCGTCGTCGCTCTGTCCGCTTGCGCGGCGGTGCTACTGAGCGGATGCGCCTCGGAGGTATCCGGGACCGCCGTCGCCATCTCCGGTGCCAGCATTCCCACCACCACGACGCCGCCACGCACCACCACCGGTTCCCCGACCCCCGACATCGACGAGGGCGGCAGCGTCGACATCGACGTCGAGATCGGCCAGTGCGTCGAACTCGGTGGGACGGTCGAGAACGCCACCGTGGCCAATGCGACCTGCGGATCCCCACAGTCCAACTACGTCGTGTTCGCCAAGACTCCGACCTCGGCCGAATGCCCGCCCGACGCCGATCAGTACTACTACGAGACGTACTTCGACATCGAACAAGGGGCCCTGTGCCTCGACATCGACTGGATCGTCGGTGGCTGCATGGACCTGGTGGGCGAGTTCGCGCAACGCGTCGACTGCGCCACCCCGGGTGCCGACACCCGCCGGGTCGTGACCATCCTGCAGGGCACCACATCGGTCGACGACTGCCCCGACCCCGCGTTGTACGGATTCGAGAAGGACTCCCGCAACTTCGTCGTCTGCGTCGAGAAGTTGTGACCGAGCAGCCTGCAGAGCGGCCCGATGTAGCCATTTCCCTGTCCAGTGCGCGGGGCCGATGGATCGTCGCAGCCACCGTGCTCGGGTCGTCTCTGGCGATGCTCGACGCCACCGTGGTCAACATCGCGCTGCCGGCGATCGGTCGGGATCTGGGATCGGGTGTCACCGGGCTGCAGTGGACGCTCAGCGGTTACACGTTGGCGCTGGCGTCGCTGATCCTGCTCGGCGGCTCGCTCGGTGACCGGCTCGGCCGCAGGCGGGTGTTCGTCTGGGGCACCGTCTGGTTCACGGCGGCCTCGGTTCTGTGCGGTCTTGCCCCCAGCATCGAGGTGTTGATCGCGGCGCGCCTGCTCCAAGGCATCGGCGCGGCATTGCTGACCCCGGGTTCGCTCGCGCTGATCTCGGCGTCCATCAGATCCGACGATCGCGGAGCCGCGATCGGGCTGTGGTCGGGGTTGGGCGGAGTGGCGTCGGCGATCGGTCCACTGCTCGGCGGCTGGCTCGTCGACGCCGTCGGCTGGCGCGCGGTGTTCTTGATCAATGTTCCGCTGGCCGTGGTGGTCGTGTGGGTGGCGATGAAACATGTTCCGGAGAGCCGTGATCCGCACGCTGCCGGTCGCCTCGACGTCCCCGGCGCGGTGACGGTCGCCGCTGCCCTCGGGCTGCTGACGTACGGCCTGATCGAGTCCCACGTTCTTGCGCTCGCGTTGGGGATCGTCGCGGTCGGAATGTTCGTGGTGATCGAGCGCCGCACCCACGATCCGCTGGTACCGCCGTCACTGTTCGCCTCGCGCGTGTTCCTGGCAGCCAATCTCGTGACCTTCGCCGTGTACGCCGCGCTCGGCGGGGTGTTCTTCCTCCTGGTGTTACAGCTGCAGTTCGCGGTCGGGTTCTCCCCTGTCGCAGCCGGATTGGCCACCATCCCGATCACCGTGCTGATGCTCGTACTGTCGGCCCGCGCGGGCCGGCTCGCGGGGCGCATCGGCCCGCGCATTCCGATGACGGTCGGGCCGCTGCTGTCGGCGGCGGGGCTGCTGCTGATGCTGCGCATCGGGCCCGGATCCACCTATGTCGCCGATGTTCTCCCCGCCGTCGTCGTGTTCGGCCTCGGCCTGTCCGCTCTGGTGGCCCCGTTGACCGGAGCCGTCCTGAGCGCGGCACCGGACGACCGCGCCGGAATCGCATCGGGCGTCAACAATGCTGTCGCCCGTACCAGTCAACTGCTCGCCGTTGCTGCGCTGCCCGCGTTGGCCGGCATTGCCGGGTCCGATTACTCTGCACCGCAGGTGTTCTCGGCCGGGTTCCACTCGGCGATGCTGATGTGCGCCGGGCTCCTGGTACTCGGCGCAGTCATCGCGGCGGCGCTGATCAGGAGCACTGGCGACACCTCCGACTGCCCACCGCACTGCGATCTGGGTGCACCGCCGGTCGACAGACGCAGCGTCGACTGACTGCTCACCGCACGATCAACACCGAGCATTCGGCATGGTGCACGAGGTTCTGACTGACCGACCCCAGGATCGCACCGCGGAGGGCACCTCTACCTCGGCACCCGACCACGAGCATCGATGCCGACGCAGACAGCGCTCGCAAGCCTCGCGTCGGGCTCGATTGGGCACTGACCGTCGTGAGCTGCACAGCCGGATACTTCTCGTGCATCTTCTCCACATGTGTTTCCAGCCAACGCTTCTCGTCTTCCTGCACCGCCTGCCAGTCGATGTAGCCGGCGCTCATCCCGATGCCGGCCTGAGCCGCGGACCCCCAGTAGTTGACTGCGATCACGGGTGCGCCCAGGTTGTCGGCCATCTCGAGCGCGGCACCCAGCGCTCGATCGGACTGTTCGCTGCCGTCGATCCCGACCACTATCGGACGGACCACGTCGGCCTTGTCGTTTTCGTTGCGGAGCAACAACACCGGACACTTCGCGTGCGTCATGACGCGCAGCGTGTTGCTACCGAGGGTGAGGTCGCGGATCGCGCTCGACTTCCTGGATCCCAGCACCACCATGTCTGCTCCCACGTCGGCCACGTACGACGCTATGGTGCCGTCCACACTGACGGTGTCCACGGATACCCCGGGTGCGGCGGCGTGTACCTCGCCCTCTGCTCGGACGAGGTGTTTGCGGCCCATGGCGCGAAGATCCCTCTCCAGCGCGCCACCGTCGACGAATGCTGCCGACCCGTACCAATCCCCTACCGGGACTGCATGAACGAGACGTACGGTCGCGTGGACCTTGTCCGCGTAGGTGCCGGCCCATCGGGCTGCAGCCTCGGCCTCGACCGATCCGTCGATACCCACGACGATCGGAAGTGTGCGGGCGGTGGAATTACTCATGTGATCTTCCTGTCTCGATGTCGACGGCCACGGCACAGTCGCCATGACATGATGAATTGCGTTGCAGTCGAATTGGCAGTCCGCGCTCGCGTCCGGTCAGCGGCCGAAGAGCGCGGACACTTCGTCGAGGTCGATGTCGGTTCGGCAACCGCTCGGCTCCAATTCGACGTAGAAACTCTCGTAGCCGCGCGGGTCTGCACCGCGCTCACCCGTGCTGCGCCGCTCGAACACTCGTGCGTCCGGCCACCGTTCGAGCACAGCTGTTCTGAGGATGTGTCCGTCGGGCGAGACCCCGCTGAGCGGCCCGTACTCGGCGATCACCACCGAATGGACGACACCGTCGATCGATGCAGTGGTCACCGGAAACACCATCGGTACCGATTGCGTCGGAATTTCGACGACTACGGAGTCGGAATCGACCCGCATCGAGCCCGGCACCTGTGGCCTTTCACTGTCGGTCCTCCTCGTCGTTCCTGCTCTCGCGGGCTCACGTCCGCCAGAAGTCGGCGTCACATCGACCCCGCCACAGAATCGGAACCCGAAGGCGCATGCGATCTTTGCGCGGCGTGCTGCCCTGCACGAAGGCTCACTGCGGCCATCACGAACATCGCTGCTGCCGCACCTCCGCAGACCGCAGCCCAGCCGGTCACACCGGACGCGAGCAACGTCAGGAAAAGGCCTACCGCGGCGACGGCACACACCAGTAGCACTTCGGCGAGGACATTTTCGGCCTCGGCCAACACGGCCTGCCCGTCGTGTCCGTCGTGTACTTGCTGCTTCATCTCGAACTCCTCGAAGTCGACGAATCGGTAGAACCGACATTGCCGAATTCTCGATGCCGACGGCAGGGTCGAAAGTCCCGATCCTGCCGCCATGAGGCCCGGCCTTCACCCTCGTGAATTCGTTTCGCCCGCAGTCGGTCCACGCATCATCTCGACCCCCGACACCGATGTCGGGGTCACTTCGACGAGTCGGTGCATCGGTGGGCCGTCCGAATGAGGCCGGGGCAGTAGCTGTTCGAGGACTTCGAGTCGAGCATCCACGACCGCACGGGCGATTCCGTGAATCACGACAGTCGATACGGTCAGGTGAGCGTCGTCCTCGGCGTCCACTTCCAGGACGACCGAGGAATCGAGCGCACTCCACCCCAACCGCGACCGCCCCTCGGCGTAGAAATACACCCGACTACCGCTCCACACGATGGAGACCGGGTCGATGGTGGGCCCGAAGTGGTCGTGGCCGATCAGCCGGGCGACGGTCGCCCGTTGCGCAAGCCGATGAGCGTTGTCGGAGTCCAGAACTCGTCGACGATCATCACTTCCGCGCACACGATTCGGTACGGTGCGGTTGGTCATCGGTCTCTGCAGATCATCACCGGGCAGTGGGCGTGGCGGGTGAGGTTGCTACTGGTCGATCCGAACAGTGCTCGGGCAACCACTCCTCGCCCGTGACTGCCGACCACCACGAGGCCGGCTCGCTTGGACAGATCGACAAGGAGATGCGCCGGGTTACCCTGTCGCACTACATGTTCGACACTGACATCCGGATATTTCTCGGCCCACCCGGCCAGACATTCGGAGAGCAGCATCTGCTGCTCACGCTCGATCTCGATGCTGTCATGTGGCCCCGGCGGAGAGAGTGCCGCGCCGTGAGACCACGAGTTCCAGGCGAGCGCGGCGATCATCGGTACACCGAACAACGAGGCCAGATCGAAGGCCTGTTCGACGGCCGCCTCACTCGTTGCACTGCCGTCGATACCGACGAGGACCGGCGCGTCGAAACCGGCGTCGCCCTCCCGCCACACGATCACCGGGCACAGGGCCGCGTTCGAGGTCTCCTGCGCCGTACTGCCGAACAATGCGGACACGATCGGACCGGAACCCGAATTGCCGACGACGAGCATCCGCGCGGTGGAGGAGAGTTCGACCATCATCGTGCACGCCGTCGCCTCCTCCACCGAGGTGGAGACGGCAAGGTCGGGATGACGGGCCAGCACTGCGGCAGCGACGTCGGTCACCATGTGTTCGGAAGCTCGGCGCTGCTCGTCCCACACCTCCCTCGGCACAACATATGCGGGCTCGCCCATGTAGATCACAGGCTGCTGTACTGCAGCGGCGATGAGCAGGGGAGAGTCCACCCTTTCTGCCAGTGTCGCCGCCCAGAGCGCAGCGCCGATACTGCCGGCCGAACCATCCACCCCCACCACGATTTTCTGATGTGCTGCGAGAATCACGATCGTCTCCTGTTCGTTGCGCGTGCGGGAGCAGACAGCACCGAGGCCACCGCATGTCGTGGCGTTCGAGGTGCCGGGGCGCCGATCATCGGTGTACCGACTCGAATCAGCACCTGTGCCATGCCGATGTGCGGTGCCAACGACTGGACGAGTCGCCTGCTGCCGGCCTGTTCCGTCATATGAGTCAACGGGCACGTCGCCAAGCCGTCCGCGGTCGCTGCCAGCAGAAACGTCGACATGGCACGGCCACAGTTCAGCCAATCCAGTCGTTCGTCCGACGGTGTGCCGAGCAGCACCACCGTGGACTCGTCTTCGACCGGCTCCCGCGGAACCACCGTGCCGACGCGGTGCGGTTCGGGGAATGCTCGCCCCACCTGGACCCTCGACGCATCCGCGCGGTTCGTCAGCGCCTCGGGCGGAATTCCGCCGGAACGGAACGAGTGCCCGGCCCACCATCTGATCTCGGCCTGGTACGTCGCGTCGAACTTCCGGATGCCCGCGCTCAGCGTCGAGGCCCTCGCCAACGTCTGTTTCGACTCTGCCGACAAGACGGTCATCTCGGTGCCGTAGTGCTGCCGACCGAGATACCGCGTCAGAACACGATCGGTCGGCACCGGTCCGAACGCCCGACGATCCGAGTGCCGACGATTGATCGCACTCAACATGTCGAACTCACGCGACCGAGGATGCGCGTCGTGCACGAGGCGGATACGAGCAAGATGATCCGGCGTGCCCGGGGCGGGCAACAGGTCGATCTCGGTCTTCCACCTAAACGCCGCGGCAGCCTTCTCGAGATGGTCCAACGCAGCCCCGCAGCTCATCACCATTTGCCGTTCGGTCGGGTCGATCACCCCCAGCACGCGGGAGGTGTCGGTGTACAGATCGAGTCCGTGTTCGGAGTAGGTCCACCTCCACGGCTGGCTGTTGTGCACCGACGGCGCGCGGCACGCGAGCTCCACCAGCATTTCCACCACGGCCGTATCCGGCTGATCGCTCATCGTCTCTCCTCGACCTCCCACCGCGATGCGGTGGATCCGCCCCCACTGTCGCCCCGAGGTCGCGGTGCTCGACAGGGCCGTTCGTCACTCGATGGAGGGCATTCCGGTGCATGCCGAAAGAGCGCAGCGCCACAGGTTTAGTGTTGACGGTGAATGCGACTCGGGGCGGAACCTGAGGACGCGACCGAGGAGCCACCATCGCCGACCGTTCAGGAGTGTCATGACGACCCCGCACAATCCACCCGAAGTCGACGTCAAGCCACGTAGCCGGGACGTCACCGACGGTCTGGAGAAGACTGCCGCCCGCGGCATGCTCCGCGCCGTCGGGATGGGCGACGACGACTGGGTCAAGTCCCAGATCGGCGTCGCGTCGTCGTGGAACGAGATCACTCCCTGCAACCTCTCGCTCGAACGACTGGCGAAGGAGGTCAAGAAGGGCGTCCACGCGGCCGGCGGGTATCCGTTGGAATTCGGCACCATCTCGGTGTCCGACGGCATCTCGATGGGCCACGAGGGCATGCACTTCTCGTTGGTCTCGCGTGAGGTCATCGCCGACAGCGTCGAAACCGTCATCAGCGCCGAACGTCTCGACGGCTCCGTGCTGCTCGCCGGCTGCGACAAGTCGCTGCCCGGAATGTTGATGGCTGCCGCGCGTCTCGACCTCGCCAGCGTCTTCCTCTACGCCGGATCCACCCTGCCCGGATTCGCCACCCTGTCCGACGGCAGCGAGCACCAGGTGACGATCATCGACGCCTTCGAGGCCGTCGGTGCCTGCTCGCGTGGACTGATGTCGCGCGCCGACGTCGACACCATCGAACGCGCCATCTGCCCCGGCGAAGGTGCCTGCGGCGGCATGTACACCGCGAACACCATGGCCAGCGCCGCCGAGGCCATGGGAATGTCGTTGCCCGGCAGCGCTTCTCCGCCGGCACCGGATCGTCGCCGGGACGGCTTCGCACACGCCAGCGGCGAGGCCGTCGTCGAATTGCTGCGACGCGGCATCCGCACCAGCGACATCCTCACCAAGGAAGCCTTCGAGAACGCGATCGCCGTCGTCATGGCTTTCGGCGGATCCACCAACGCCGTGCTGCACCTGCTGGCCATCGCGCACGAAGCCCAGGTCGAACTGACCCTCGCCGACTTCACCCGCGTCGGAGCGAAAGTTCCACACCTCGCCGACGTCAAGCCCTTCGGCAAGCACGTCATGACCGACGTCGACGCCATCGGCGGTGTCCCCGTGGTCATGAAGGCTCTGCTCGACGCCGGCCTCATGCACGGCGACTGCATGACCGTCACCGGAAAGACCGTGGCGGAGAACCTCGCACACATCGCTCCCCCGGACCCCGACGGCAAAGTGCTGCGCGCACTGGACAAGCCGATCCACCCGACCGGCGGCATCACCATTCTCGAAGGATCACTTGCCCCGGGCGGAGCCGTCGTCAAGTCCGCCGGTTTCGATTCCGACGTATTCGTCGGTACCGCACGAGTTTTCGAGCGTGAACGCGCGGCCATGGATGCTCTCGAAGACGGCACCATCGCGGCAGGCGACGTCGTCGTCATCCGCTACGAGGGACCCAAGGGCGGACCCGGAATGCGCGAAATGCTCGCGATCACCGGAGCAATCAAGGGCGCGGGCCTGGGCAAGGACGTCCTGCTGCTCACCGACGGCCGATTCTCCGGCGGAACCACCGGCCTCTGCGTCGGACACGTGGCACCCGAGGCAGTCGACGGCGGACCCATCGCCTTCGTCCACGACGGCGACCAGATCCGCCTCGACGTCGGCAAGGGCACCCTCGACGTTCTCGTCGACACAGCCGAAATGCAAGCACGCCAGGAGGGTTGGGCACCGCTTCCTCCGCGCTACACCCGCGGAGTGCTCGCCAAATACTCGAAACTGGTCGGTTCGGCATCGAACGGTGCGGTGCTGATCTAGCCACCCGCCCTAGCCCTAGCCCCCGGCCCTAGCCCCCCGCCGCCCCCGGCCCTAGCCCCCCCCGGTTGGGATCAATGTGGGTTTCAGTCAGTTGGACTGCAACAAAGGCGCATTGATCCCAACCCGGCGGCAGTGCAGTGGTCCATTCACGCGCTGGGGAGGTCTACAGCGGCATGGCCCAGATAGGGCTCGAGCGTTCGTTCATCTCGGTGCACGTCGCGTGTTGTCGGCTGGCTCGTTGGTAGAACGTCTGCAGGGGGTCGGTCGGCTCCACGTCCGGCGGTGTCGGTGTGACGGGCAGTTCGCCGAGTTCGAGCGCCAATTGATAGATGCTGGGGCGTTCGAGTTCGGCGTCGACCAGTGCCGGCGCGGCAGCGTTGTGCGGCTTCGATGTTCGCGGTACACGCGGCGTACTCGGTTCGGGCTTGGCTGCCGACGGCCGTTCGAGTAGCTGCTCGAGCTCGGCGACCTCACGGACAGCCGCTGCGCGCATGGCCGGCGGCGCAACGAAGGGCACGATCGGCTCGAACGCGATCATGTCCGACGACGACGCGAGCGCCTTGTTCTTGGCCGGGATGAGGAACGCCACGATCACGGTTCCGGTTCCGAACACCACGGCCGCAACGACACTGGTGTGCACAACGGCGCTGCCGAAGGCGGAGATGGCATTCGCTTCGAGATTGTCTGCGAAGCCGCTCAGAAATGCATTCTGCTCGCGAATGATGTCGGAGACGATCACCGCACCGGCCAGCGAATCCTGCGATGCTGCAAGCCCTTCTGCGGCCTGACCGGTGTACTGGCCGTTGGGTTGCTTACCGGGGAAGGTCTGCAGAAACCCCTCGATTCCCTGTCGATACGACGCCGCCAGAACCGAACCCAATACTGCGATGCCGAGAGACCCGCCCAGTTCGAGTGCAGTGTCGTTCAGTCCGCCGCCGACACCGAGCTTGTCGTCCGGGAACTCACCCATGATGGCGTCGGTGCAGGGCGAGACGGACAGCCCGATGGCGAGTCCGAGCAGCGTCAGTACGGGTAGGAAGTCGACATACGTTGCCGTCGAATCGATTCCGACGAGGGATACGACCGACAGCGTGCCCACGATCATCCCTGCGGTGACGGTGACACGCGGCCCCATCTTGGGGGTCAGCCACATCGTGATTCCGGACCCGACGAACACTGCGCCGGCCAGCGGCAGCAGATGCACTCCGGTGGAGACCGGGCCGTACCCGAGAGCGAACTGGAGGTACTGCGCCACGAGGTAGATCGCCCCGAACGTCACCAGGAAAAACACCAGTACCGCAAGGGTGGCACCCCCGAGAACACGCGAGGAGAACATCCGCACGTCCAGCAACGGATTGGGGTGTCGTAGTTCCCAGCCCACGAAACCCAACACCGACAGCAGTCCGACGAGGCCGAAGTACAGCGGCCCGACAGTCCAGCCGAAGTGCATGCCCTCGATGATGGAGTAGACGATGGTCGAGACGGCCAGAACCGACAGCAACCCGCCGATCCAATCGATCGCACCGGCATCGACGGCTCGCGACGGCGGGACGAGTACGACGGCTCCGGCTATGGCGGCCAGCGCAATCGGGACGTTGATCAGAAATGTCGAACTCCACGTGAAGCTCTCGAGAAGCCACCCGGCCAGCAACGGCCCGGCGGCGATGGCGAGGCCGGACGTGGCCGCCCACACGGTGACGGCTGTGGCCCGCTCACGCTTGGGGAACGTGGCCACCAGCAGAGACAACGTCGCAGGCATGACGATCGCAGCCGCGACACCCATGACGATTCGGGCCAGGATCACGCCGAGCGTGGCATCGGTCAGCGCCCCCGCCACCGACCCCGCCACGAAGATGATCAGTCCGATGATCAGCGCGCCGCGTCGGCTGTACCGGTCGCCGATCACTCCGCACAACAGCATCAACGACGCGTACGGGACGGTGTATCCGTCGATCACCCATTGAAGATCACTGCTGGTCAATCCCAGATCCATCGTCATCGACGGCGCGGCGACGAGCAGGGACGTGTTTGCCATGACCACGATCAGCAGGCTCAGGCACAACACCACCAAGGCCGACCATCGTCGGGCATAGGGTTTGTGCATTTCTTGGACAGGTGTCATCGCAAGCAGTGTCATGTGTTCCCCCCGTTGGCAAAGTGCGACACACCTTGCACAGTGCTGTGCAGCTTAAGAAATTCGCGCTAGGATCGGCAATCTTTTGTGGCGGCAACCACACTGCGTCGGCGCGATCGTGCTAGAAGTGGACGTGTGCCGAAGACGACGGAGTCGAGACCGAGCGCACGGACAGACCGATCGCCCGTGCAGCGAAGTGACGCCCGCTCGAACAGAGCGCGAATTCTCGATGTCGCGCAGGGGGTACTGGCGAACAACCCGGACGCGACCATCAACGACGTCGCGTCCGCGGCCGGCGTGGTCCGACGAACGGTGTACTCGCACTTCGCCTCTCGCGAAGCCCTGATCGACGGCATCGCACTCGAAGCCGCAGAACGCATCTCGGCCGCGCTCGAACGTGATCCGGCTGTCGACGAATCCGCCGTCACCGTATTCGTGCGACAGACGCTGGCACTGGCCCGCGTCGGAGATCAGTACCGGCTCCTACTTGCGGTTGCGCGTACCGACCTGGGGCACAACGGTCTTCACGACCTGCTGGGACCGATGCGGGAGTCGGCTGCGGCTGTCATTCGACGTGGACAGCGCGAGGGTGTGTTCTCCACCTATCTGCCGGCCGAGGTGCTGATCCTCAACATCGAAGCCATCGCGCTGTCGATCCTCGAGGCCACCAATGCCGGGCTGCTCACCGACCCCACAGGTGCGGCCACCACGTCGAGTCTGGTCCTGCTCGGAATCGCACCGGACGAAGCCGAACGCATCGTGATCGGTGTCCGTGCCGCGGACACGCCGGCCGGAGCCCACCCCTGAAACGACGAATGCCCCGCCTGCGCAATGTGATTGCGCCGACGGGACATCGGTCTACGAGTGCGGGTCAGGGAGCGGGGACGAATCCTGCGCCGAGTCCGTTGCCCTGATCGACGTTGCGAAGGATCGCATCGAAGTTGGTGCCGACCTCGGGGCCGAAGCACGCGACGCCCAGGTAGGCGTTGACCATGCCGACGAGCGTGTTGCCGACGACGACCGGGCTACCCGAGTCACCCTCGACGACGCACAGCTGCGCCCAAGTCTCCTGCGACTGCAGAACGTCTCCGTACGCGAGGCCGCAGGTGTTGCCGGTCGTGCGGCCTTCCTTGCACACAATGTTCGGGAACGCCGTCGGCGGGCCGACCTGAGAGATGGTCACGTTGCCCACGCGGCTGATCGGGGCAACCTTGTCACGCTGAAATTCGATGAGGGCGTAGTCGTACTCCGGGTTGGAGAATGCGATGCGGCCCACCTCACCGAGGGAGGTGTCGTACTCCGGGACGATGGAGGCACCCGCTTGGCCACAGTGACCGGCGGTGAAGCCCACGAGATTTCCGTTGCGGTCGTTGCCGATCGTCGTCAGCGTGCACTCCGCCTGGCCTCCGACGATGATTCCGGACCCACCGCCGAGAGCTGCAGGAGCGGCCGCGGATGCGGTCCCCACGCCGACGCTGGCTACGATTGCAGCCGCCCCCACGACGACGAGCATGAATTTCTTGAACATGTACTCCCTCTCAGCGGTGTCGGCAGAACCCTAGCAACAGAACGTGTCGTAACACGAGCTAGTCGCTCATACGTCCTGCTCGAGGGCCGCAAGAGTTGTCCGAGCTTCCTCGAGTTGACGACTCAGTTCTGCGACGCGGCGTGCCGCTTCTTCACGTGCATGGGAGATCACAGCCTCGACGGCATCGCGGGCGGTGACGTCGCCCAGTTCACGGACGGCCCGACCGACCGCTTCCGGACTCACCGGCTGCGCCTTGGTGGGCCTCTTCGCGCCCTGCGTGACGGTGACCGACCAATCGTTGTCGGCACCGGCATGAATGGTCACGCTCACTCCGCCCGGTGCCTTCTTCGGACGACGTGGGGCCGAGCCGGTCGACGCAGACCCCGCACCGGCAGGCTTGGCGGCCACGTCGGTCGCCGGTACCGACTTCGGAGCAGCGCTCGATGTCGACGCCGTGACCGATGTAGAAGCCGTGACCGATGTAGAAGTAGGGCTCGATTTCGAGACAGCAACCGGCTCGGAGGCAGCGACCGGCTTCGATACCGGCGCGGCCGATGCCGTCTTCTTCGCGGGGATGCGTTTGGCAGGCGCGGGTGGGGTCGCCGGGTTGCGGGTGATGCGCAGCTCCTCGGCCTCGTAGGGCAGTTCGTCGTTGACGCCCTTCGGGCTGATGGTGACGGTGTTGCCGTCGATGGATACCACCTTGGCCGACGTACCGTCGGGCAGGCCGAGGCTCGGATTCGGCTCGCGGAGATACACGGTGGCGCGACGCCCCTCGGCGAGCGCTGCTGCCAGCGTCGTCAGGTTCTCGGGAGTCAGCGAATCGTTCACGGCGCGCCCACGGGGTGGCATCGACTACCGGCCTTTCTCGAAAGTGTTTGCGAATACTGTCGCACAGATTCACGTGCGCAGGCAGCACGGCATCGAGTATCGGTCGCGAGAATGACGTGGATCCCAAGTATGTGTAACCCCGGGTAACCGTAACCAGAAGTAACAGTTACTACGATTAACACTAAAGAGGCTTGGCCAGAGAAGGCCGATGACACGACTCTAACGGACAGGCCGTCCGAGCGCCCGTCGAGTGCCGTCGACCACCTCGCCGAACCGCCCTCGCGCCGGGATTCTCCCGCGTAGCCTGACGGCGTACCTTCTTGCGCAGGTACGGAACAGGAGCTTCGATGTACCACCTCGACGCGGACCAGCAATCGCTCAGCGACGGTCCGCACGTGTACTTGCTCGATGCCAGAAGCACTCTCGAGGTTCAGGCCCTGAATCAGTGGATCGACGCCACCACCCCGGACGGAGAACGTCGGCCCCCATCGGTCGTTCTGTCCGGTGAGGCCAGGACATCACTGTCGGACACCGTCCGCGGGTACGCCGACGATCCGCTGCTCATTCCGCTGCGGGTCACGTTGACCGATCGAAGCACCGGCATTCTGCACCGCATCTTCGCCCCGAGAGGCCGCTCGAAGCCGACACGGGTGTGGCAGCGGTGGGTGGCCAACGACGATCCCGATCACTCCGCAGTGCTGGTCGGTGAACCCGCAACCCTGAGCGATCTCCAGGATCGGTTCGAGCGCGGCGGCGGCACGTCGTTGTCGTCGTTCATCCTGCGGCAGGCCAGTCTCGCACTGGACAAGGCCGAACGCGGAGTCATCGGCTCGGAGTACAAGATTCCGCGCTTCGTCGTCGAGGACATGACGGAGCAGAAGAAGTTCAGGGACGGCATCACCGAGCTCGCAGACCACGTCGGCCAGGATCGCGACACCGTCGACAAGAGGGTTCAGGACATCCTCGGCGAGATGGTGGCGACCGAAACCAGGCGCGCCGTCGAGATGTGGGGCACCCTCGGCGCGTACTTCTCGCGGGCGTACAAGGTCGACGTCGATCGCGATCAGCTGCAGAAGGTTCGCGAACTCAACAAGAACTATCCGTTGGTGTTCCTGCCCAATCACCGTTCCTACCTCGACCCACTCGTGCTGCGTCCCGCGCTTCTCGCCGAGGGACTGCCGCTCAATCACGTCATGGGCGGCATCAATGTCGGCTTCTGGCCGTTGGGCCCGATAGCCAAACGCAGTGGCGTGGTGCTCATTCAGCGCAAATTCTCGGACGCGATCTACAAATGGACGCTGCGTCAGTACATGAGTTTTCTGCTCAGCAAGCGGTTCAACCTCGAGTGGTACATCGAGGGCGGACGCAGCCGCACCGGAAAGCTCCGACCGCCGCGGTTCGGTCTGCTGACCTACCTCGTCGACGCCCTCGAGTCGAGCGACGCGGAGGACGTCTATTTGATCCCGACGTCCATCACCTACGACCGACTGCACGAGGTCGGCGCGATGGCCGAAGAATCGCACGGGGCGAAGAAGCAAGCCGAGGGCATTCGCATGGCCATCGGGTACATCCGCGCTCAGGGCACGTTGCGCGGCAACGTCTATCTGAACTTCGGAGAGCCGATGTCGGTGGCGGCGATCGTCGCCGAGAACACCGACAAGCGCGTCGCGGTGCAGAAGATCGCGCTCGGTGTCTCCCATGCGATCAACGATGCGACGCCGGTGACCCCGGCAGCACTGGTCACTATGGCGCTGTTGGGTATCGAGGATCGCGCACTCAACGTCAACGAAATGTGGGCCATCATCTCGCCGTTGGCCGGCTACATCAAACGCAGAAACCTACCCACTGCGGGCGGGGTGGACATCGCCGACGTCGACGTCGTCCGCTCGGCCGTCATCGCACAGGTCAACGCCAACGTCGTCAAGCGTTTCGACGACGGCCCCGAACCGCTGTTCTACCTGGCGCAGGACAAGCATCTGGTGGCAGCGTTCTTCCGCAACAACGCCATTCACTTCTTCGTGATGCGCGCCATCGGCGAGCTGGTGGTGCTACCGACCGAGGGTGACTCGACGCCGCTGACTCAGGAATCGTTGTGGACGGCGGCCCTGCAATTGCGAGATCTACTCAAGTTCGAGTTCTTCTTCGGCGACAAGAAGGACTTCGGGGAGCGTCTCGAATCCGAGGTCGATCTCATCGACCCGGACTGGCGCACCAGCATCAGCGACCCCGGTTATGCTGCGCGACAGCTGGAATCGCAGGATCTGCACCTGGCGCACCGCGTACTGCAGCCGATCTTCGAGGCCTATCAGGTAGTGGCCGACCAGCTGATGCTGCTGCCGCAGAGCGGAGAATTCGACAAACCGAAGTTCATCTCGGAATGCCTCGGCGCTGCCCAGGCCAGGCGGCTCCGCCAGCAGCTCGATCACAGTGAGTCCATCTCGGGCGAACTGTTCGACACTGCACTGCAACTGGCCGAAAACCGCGACCTGATCGATTCCAGCTCGGACGGCATTGCCCGCCGCCGCAGGGACTTCGCGCTGGAGATCGACGAATGGGCCCGCAAGGTACGTACCATCCGGGATATGGCGCACCGAATGCTCCGTGAGGTGGAACCGATCTCTGCCCCCGAGGAGAACAATCCATGACCGACTTCGACGATCGACTGATAGCGATCGCCGCCGCCCCACCCGGCCGAGACACCATCGCCTTCTTCGATCTCGACGGCACCCTTATCAACGGATTCTCTGCTCGCGCAGTGTTTCTCGAACGCCTCAAGACCCTCGACGTCACGGTCAAGGAACTGTGGGAGATCTCCAGTGCCGTCGTCGAGATGCGGATGCGCAACTCCCCCGTCGACAATCTGATGGGCAAGGCCGTCCGCGGCCTCGAAGGCCGTCGCGAAGAGGACCTGATGGAACAGGCATACACCCTGTTCCGCAACGAGATCGCGCCGATGATCTACCCGCAGGCCCGGGCCCTCGTCGAGGCTCACCGGCACGCCGGGCATCGCCTCGTGATGGCTACCTCGGCCACGCCG
The DNA here is from genome assembly GCF_014905595.1 of Rhodococcus sp. NKCM2511. Classification (NCBI taxonomy): domain Bacteria; kingdom Bacillati; phylum Actinomycetota; class Actinomycetes; order Mycobacteriales; family Nocardiaceae; genus Rhodococcus; species Rhodococcus sp. NKCM2511. The sequence goes on from NZ_BNHJ02000001.1 coordinate 2,594,324, forward strand.
TACCAGGCACTGCCGGTGCAGCAGGACATGATGTTCGAGGAGTTGCTGTGCACGACTCCGGTGGTCACCGACGGGATTCTCACCGGTGAGCTCGTCGGCGATTCGCTCTGGGGACCCCGCAAAGCGCAGGCGGCGATCGACTACGCCGAACGTGAAGGCATCGCTCTGGCAGGCTGTTTCGCATACTCGAACGGCGGTGAGGACGTGCCACTGCTCGAAGCCGTGGGCCGTCCCATCGCCCTCAACCCCGATCCTGATCTCGCGCGCTATGCCGCCAAGAAGAATTGGCCGGCCCTGACGCTGGACAGCCCGAAGCGTGGCACGGATATCACGTCGGCCGTACGCAGCACGGCGGCGCTCGGATCGGTGCTCGCGAGTGCGTCGATCGGGCTCGGCCTGGGATTGCTTACCCGCAGTCGCCGCACCGGTGCCAATATCACCAGCACCATCGCCCCGGACATCGCGCTGACCCTCGCCGGAGTCAAGCTCGACGTCACCGGAACCGAAAATGCGTGGTCAGCCCGGCCCGCCGTCTTCATGTTCAACCATCAGAGCACCGCCGACTCGATCATCGTCACTTCCATCCTGCGACGCGACATCACCGCCGTTGCCAAGCGGGAACTCGAACGCGACCCGCGCTTCGCATTGTTGGGCAGGATCTTCGACGTCGCCTATGTCGACCGCGGCGATCCTGCGCAAGCGCGAGAGGCCATGCGGCCCGCGATCGAGAAGCTGCACAGCGGCATCTCGGTCGCCATCGCCCCCGAGGGCACTCGCATGCCGACGTCCCGTCTCGGCCGATTCAAGAAGGGCGGTTTTCACCTGGCGATGCAGGCCGGCGTGCCGATCGTTCCGATCGTTATTCACAACGCCGGTGACGTGATGTGGAAGAAGGACTTCACCGTTCACTCCGGTACGGTCAAGGTCACCGTCGGCGAGCCCATACCCACCACGGATTGGGATCCCGACAAGATCGACGAGTACGTGGACGCCGTCCGTTCCTATTTCGACAGAACGTTGGGATATGCCTGAGAATCAGATCAACTCGGTAGTACAGACGGAGATCGAGCGGAATCTACTGGGCGGCGAGCCCAAGTACAACCGCGCCGACATCGTCGAGAAGTCCGGGATTCCGCTCGAGCGGGTCATCGCCCTGTGGATCGGCATGGGCTTCCCCGTCCACACCGATACCGACGCACTCGTCTACACCGACGCCGATCTCGAAGCTCTGAAGCTGATCACCGCACTGACCGCGCAGAAGGTGATCAAGCCCGAGATGGAGGTTGCGATCGCACGCACCCTCGGGCAGTCGATGTCCCGGCTCGCGGAATGGCAAGTGGGCGTTGTGAACTCTCACATACTCGAACGCATCATCGACAGCCAAGAAGACACGAACGACATCGACGCGATTCGCCGGAACGCCCGTGCCATCGCCGCAGAAACCGTCCCCACCCTCGAAGCGCTCCAGGGATACACCTGGCGACGCCACCTGGCAGCAGCGGCCGGTCGATCCATCGCCGCTCCCGACGACGCCGCCGACAGTCCCACGATGGCCGTCGGGTTCGCCGACATGGTCGGCTACACGAGCCTGACGCGTCGACTCGACATCGGCGAGTTGACGACGCTACTCGAGGAGTTCGAGTCATTGGCCACCAATATCATTGCGCGAGGGCGCGGTTCGGTGATCAAGAACGTCGGCGACGAGGTGATGTTCAGCGCGCAGACCCCCGAGGATGCCGCCCACATCGCCCTCGACCTCCAGGACGCCTTCGACGAGCAGGAGGACATGCCGGACCTGCGGGTCGGGCTGGCGTGGGGCCCGGTACTGGCACGGTACGGCGACCTGTACGGGTCGGTGGTCAATATTGCTGCGCGCCTGACCAGTTCGGCCAATCCCGGAACGATCCTGGTCGATACCGTCATGACGGATGAACTGCGTCACGACTCGGAGTTCTACCTCAAATCGGTCCGTTCACTACGGGTCAAAGGGTTCCACAAGCTCAAGCCTCACCGGCTCAAGCGCAACAAGCGAACCGGTCAGCGTAGCGAGGAGTAGAACTCCAGGTGTCGACGCGCAGCCTCGTCCCAGGTGAGGCTGTGCGCCAGCGCCAGCCCCGGTGACGGATCGTGCGGCTCGTGCAACGCACGGTCCAATTCGCTGGTCATGGTCTCCACCGACGACGCGTAGGTGACGCTGTCTCCGAACACCTCTCGCAGTACCGGCAGATCACGCGCCACCACCGGAGTCGATGCGGCGAGCGCCTCCATCGCGGCCAGGCCGAAGCCTTCCTTGGTGGAGAAGAACGGCAGTACCGCAGCCTGCGCCACGAGATACGGCAGCTCGTCGTCGTCGACGGTTCCGAGTATCACCGGCTCGATGCCCAGTTCTACTGCTCGACGGTCGAATTCGGACCGATAGTCACGGTAGTCGAACAGGGTCTCGCCGCCGGCGAACACCAGTTGCACGTGCCGATCGGACAGCCCGGCGAAGGCGTCGAGTAGATCGAGACTGCCCTTGCGTGGCTCGATGCCGCCGACTGCAAGCACGTACCTGCCGAACTTCCCGTTCCAGTGCGATCGGCCCGATTCGGCTGCTGCCGAGAACCTTCCGGCATCGACTCCATTGGGAATGACGACCGGATCGAACCCCCAGCCGCGTCGGACGTCGTCGGCCACCGCAGTGGACACACAGATTCGCGCGTACGGCGCGGTGATCGCTCGTTCGTGACATGCCGCGAGCTCGGGAGTGGTGAACTCGTCGAGATGGTGGATGGTCCTGATGCACCGGCCGACGGCGTTGGCCGAGATGCAGTCCTGAGCATGGACGATGTCGTACTCGTCGGGCGTGAAAGCCTGCCGCAGAACGCCTATCGATCGCAGAATCCGCTCGCCGACGGTCTCGTTCTCGCGGTGGGAAAACGGGACCATCCGAACGGTGACAGCCGGGTCGACCTTGCGGAAGAACTCACTGTCGCCCCCGCGGCCCAGCGACCACACCGACACATCCTGGCCGGCGCGTGCCAGCGCTTCGGCCAGAGCCAACGTATGCACCACGCCTCCGCGCGGTTTGGACGAATAGGTCAACAGCGCGATCTTCATCGATCCGGCTTCTCCTGCAACAAGTTCGGATAGGCGTCGACGCGTCGCTCGGCCAGGTGATGCAGACCTCTCCGGGCCCGATCCACCTCGGCATCGACGTCGATCTCGTGCACGGCCAAACCGCCTTTGGACCACGTCTTGGCCAACACGTCTCCGCCGGGCCCGACAATCTTCGCCTGGCCGAGGAACCGCAGGGATCCCATCACCCCGGTCTGGTTGGACGAGACGAGCACCACCTGGTTCTCGGCGGCGCGCGCAGCGTCGTACAGATCGAACAGTCGCGACTGCCGATCGTTCGGTAGCGAGGAGGCCCGATCGGTGACGCTGGCCGGCCACGCCGACAGCGCCGCAATGATTCTCGCGCCATCCAATGCGAGCGTGCGGGCCGACTCCGGGAACGTCTTGTCGTAGTCGATCAGCATGCCCATCCGTCCGACCGGTGTATCGAAGGCCTCGAACCGATCTCCGGCGGCGTAGGCCAAGGATTCCCCGAGCGGCTGATGCACCTTGCGGTGACTGCCGAGGATCCCGTCGCCCGTCAGGCACGCAGCAGCGTTGTACCGCAGCCCCTTCGACAACTCGGTGTACCCGATGCACACCGTCATCGCACCCGCCGCTGCGATGATCGCAGCCAACTCCGGACCGTCAGGATCGAGAGTGGGCGGCAACTCGGACGGATCCGGATTGCTCAGGCTGTTGATGTAACCCCCGAGGGATGCGTCGGGCAGCACCAAGAGATCGATTCCCTCGCGGGCCGCACTGGAGATGATCGTCGTGATCTTCAGTACGGCCCGATCGACATCTCTACCGAAATGTGCTGCCAATGCACCGATCTTGATGGGAGCCACGTCGAGATCAGACCATCTGACTCTGCGGCTGCGCGGGGTTTCGGGACTGCGTCGAGTTTCGGGACTGCGCAGCACTGATTTCGAGGCCGATTTGATCGGCCAGGAATGCGGCGTCGCGCGCCACCGAGGCGAAGCGTCCCGAACCCCAGGTGTGCTGCCAGGGCAGGCCCAGGAAGTACAGGCCGGGAACCGATGTGACGCCGCGGTTGTGCGTCGGGTGGCCCTCGCCGTCGAACGCCCCGACCTTCAGCCAGCGGTAGTCGGTACGGAACCCGACCGACCAGACGACGGCCTTGATGTCCGCGGTAGCGAGATCGAGTTCGGTCGTCTCGGATTCCGGACGCCACACCGGCACGTAGCGGCCCTCGGTGGGCGCACTGATGCCCTCGCGCTCGATGTACGCGTCGATGTTGTCCTTGATGCTCTCGGCCACCCGATCGGCAGCGTCGAGGGACGCTTCGAGGGTCGGGGCGAACTGCAGGATGCCGTCCTCCACGCCGAGCAGACGGCCGTACAGCTGCATGCCCTCGGTGGCGAACGCGCGCAGGTCGATGTCTCGACCACCGTCACGGCCGGTGACGTAGTGGTTCGTGTTCTCGCGTTTGCCGACGCCACCGGGTTGATCTTCGATGGAGACATCGTAGACGCCCATGTCGTGCAGCCAGGCGACACAGTCACGCCCCCGATAGAAGCGTGCGACGCGAGGTGCGGTGCCGGCGACGAGATGAACCCGGCGGCCGTCGAGGTGGAGATCCTCTGCGATCTGCGCTCCGGACTGGCCGGTGCCGACGACCAGTACGTCGCCGTTCGGGAACTGCTGCGAGCCGCGGTATTCGGACGAGTGGATCTGGACGATGTCGCGGGGAAGCTTCTCGGCGAAGCGCGGAATGGTGGGGATGTGGTAACCGCCGACGGCAACGACGATCTGATCGGCGTGCATGGGGCCGGCGGAGGTCTGTAGGTCGAAGCCGCCTGCCGCGGATTGCAAGGCCTGATTCACCGAAACATACTCTCGGACCGGTGCATCGAAGCTCTCGGCGTAGCGTCGGACAAAGGCGTAGACCTCGTCGCGCTGCATGAACCCGTCGGGATCGTCACCGTCATATGAGTACCCGGGGAGCGCGCATTGCCAGTTGGGTGTGACGAGGGTGAAGTTGTCCCAGCGCGAGTCCTTCCATTCGTGCGCGATGGTGTCGCGTTCGAGGACGACGTGGTCGATGCCTCGCTGCGTCAGATGCCAACTGATGGACAGTCCGGCCTGCCCGCCGCCGATGACGATCACCGAGTAGTTTTCTGTTGCACTGTGGTTCTCTGTCACGCTGTTCGGATTCATAGCAATTCAGCTCCCGACATACTCAGTACGCGAACGGCACCGGCCTGATACGACGCGCTGACACCGTGAATCTCTTCCATCTGCTGCGCGGCCGACGTGCACCGCATCCCGAACTTGGCGAGAACTCGATCGCTCGCCACGGTCAATGCCTCGGACGTTCGCTGGACGAACTCGGCCACCGGGTATTCCTGCCCGGGGCTCAGATAGTCGTGCATCACCAAAGAGGGCGAGTAGCAGGACTGTTCGCGTCCGTCGGGCCACCGCACCACGAACGACATCTCAGGCATGAACGGTCTCCTTGGTGATGGTGCGATAGACCGAGGGCCGTCGGTCGCGCAGGTTGTACATGCCACCGCCACGTGCCGCGCCGATGAGCGCCTCGACATCGACGGTGGCTGTGGCCAAACCCGGCTCGACGCCTGTGCCCGCGAGGATCTCACCGCCGGGCCCGACGATCTTGGCGCTGCAGACGAACCTCAGAGACCCGAACGTGCCGGCCTGATTCGCTGCGACCCAGATGATCTGATTCTCCAGTGCACGAGCGCGATCGTAGATGTCGAAGCGTTGCTTCCACCGATCTTCTTCCATGTTCGGGGTCGTCGCGGTACGTGCAGTCGGCCACGCGGAGATGGACGCGACGATCTCGGCTCCGTCGAGCGCGAGTTCGCGGGCCGCCTCGGGGAACCCCTTGTCGTAGCAGATCTGCATGCCCATCCGGCCGACCGGAGTGTCGAAGGCGGAGTAGCTCTCTCCCGCTGCGTAGCAGAGGTTTTCGCCGAGTGGCTGGTGCACCTTGCGATACGAACCGAGGATGCCACTGCCGTCGACCGTCACCGCGGCGTTGTAGCGGGTATCGCCGTCCTTCTCACAGAATCCGAACGTGACGACAGTATCGCCCGCCATGTCGATGACACGCCTGATCTCGGGGCCGTCGAGTTCCAGAGCCGGCGGTAGTGCCTTCAGTCGACGCTGTCTCGATTCTTCGGTTTCGTCGCCGCCACCGAGGCTGGGCAGGTACCCACCCAGGCACGCTTCCGGTAGCACCAGCAGTTGGCTACCGCGATTACGCGATTCCTCGAGCAGGGCGGCGATGGTGGCGTAACCCTGTTCCATGTCGCGGCCGAACTCGGCTGCGGCCACGGAGATCGTGATGTCGTTCATGCTTCTCCCAATCCGGTCACCGTCGAAGTGACCGCGCGCGTGGTGATTCCGTCGGGCCATCGCAAGGCGACGCCCGGAATGTCGGTGAGCTCTCCGCATTCTGCGGACAGTGCAGGTCCGGACGGTGCAGTCGGTGCACCGGGACGGTCCGCGGTGATCATCGCGAACCCGGGAAAACACGTGATCCATTCGCCCATCGAGGCCGAGTCGGGCTTCGGAATCGAGGAGATGTCCAATACCGCACCGGTTCCGCTTGCCTCGGCTAGCATCCCGGTGGTCCCGGCCAGTCCCGCCATCGAGACGTCCTTGGCGGCCTTGGGCGCGGTACGGGCGACGAACGATGCCATGGTCGTCAGTTCGGCGGAGTTGCGCCGTGACGTCGAATCCCATTGCTGGCCCTGATACCCACGACGCCAGCCACCCTCGACGTCCGCCGTCAGTGTCAACCGATCGCCGACGCTACCCCCGCCGGCCCGTACCGGGTTCGTCGTGCGGCCCAGCGCAGTGATCGACAGCGACGACGGCACCCCGGCCTGGGTGTGGCCACCGAGTACCGGAACCTGCCAGGCCGCAGACGCATTGGCGAGGCCGCGGATGATGCGGGTCAGTCGAGATTGCGTCGGTGCACCGACGGAGTCGAGCATGCCGACTGCGTAGGCACCCATCGCCGACAGGTCGTTGAGGTTGACCAGGGCCGCGCACCAGCCGGCCCACTCCGGGTCGCGGTCGACCATCGAGGGAATGATCGCATCGCAGGCGGCGATCATGTCGCTCCCGGGAACCGGGACCCCGTCGTCACCTCGAAATCCTTTGGCACCGAGCCCGAGTGGCTGCGCCTTCAGCGGTGCGAGGACGCCGGCGAGCATCGCCTTGGTCGACGACACCAGCCGTTCGATCCTGTCGATCGGCCAGTACATCGCCACGTGTGGAGTATTCGCGACCTCGACGTCTCCACGCCTGATCCAGCCGAGACGGGTGAACAGTGTCTCGTTGCGCTTCTGCACCGTCGCGTCGAAGCGCAAAACGCCACGACTTTCGGCATGAGCACAGGCCGCACGCACCAGCGCTGGGCCCACACCGGAAGTGCGCGCAGAGGTGGTGACCACCAGGCGACTGCCGGCCCACCACCCCAGATCCGTTGCCGTGCAGGGTGCCAGGCGCACCCCACCGAGCACGGTGCCGGCTCGATCGGTGGCCACGAGAACGACGCAGCGAGGATCGTCGTCGACGTCGTCGTGATCGGTGCCGGCGAACAAGCCCTGTTCGGCGACGAACGTCTCTCTGCGCAGCGCCCGGTACGCATTCAATTCTGCTGTCCCGCTGCACGGCTGGACGATGAACTCCGGTTGCACGACAGTGATTGCAGCGCCGGACAATCCGGCGAGGTCGTTACCCTCCACGACGCCGTACATGTCACCCTCCCGCGTTCTGCAGAATGCTGCACGCACCGCAGGCCGCGCAGCCTGCTTTCTGGTCGGACCCGAGCATCGCCGCTGCCTGAAGTTCCTTGGCGACGCGTCGGGTGACGCTTTCGAGGACGTCGGCAGCGGGAGCCGTCGCCCGGTCGACATCCACCGCCAACGTGCCTGCGAGCGGCCGAAACGGGACGACGAAGGGATACACACCCATCTCGATCAGTTCCGCTGCACCCGAGACCAATTCGTCGGGATCCTCGCCGAGACCGACCAGGATGTAGGTCGAGACCTGGTTACGCCCGAAAACCCGGACCGCTTCTTTCCATGCCGCGCGGTACTCGTCCATCGAGACCGATGCCTTGCCCGGCATCCATCTGCGGCGCACGTCGTCGTCGAGCGATTCGACGTGAATACCGATGGACTCGGCTCCGGCGTCGTACAGATCCTGGATGGTCTGCAGGTCACCCGGAGGTTCGCACTGCACCTGGATCGGCAGTTCCGGGACCACGGCCTTGATGGCACGTACGCACCGGGCCAGATGACGGGCACCGCGATCCTTCGCGGCCGAAGTGCCCGTCGTCATGACCATCTGCGTCACCCCGTCCAGCCGGACAGCGGCCTCCGCCACCTCCGCAAGTTGCGCGGGCGTCTTGACAGCGATGGTGTCGCCCGCGTCCAGAGACGCTTCGATGGAACAGAAGCGGCACCGTTGATCGGCGTCGTAGCGAATGCACGTCTGGACCACGGTCGTGGCCAGGACACTGGTGCCGTGCAGCTTGGCGATCTTCTCGTAGGCGACGCCGTCGGCGGTGGAGAGGTCGTAGAACTTCGGGCGATCGACGGCCTGAACATCGAGGCCGATGTCGTTGCCGTCGAACAGAACTCGCCCTTCTTCGAGTACGTACGGACTGAGCGGGTTGCGCGGGATTGCTGCGCCGAGACCATCGATGCGGACATGTCCATCGTCACTCGGGCCGGCACCGGCAGTTCTGGACACCGGCGTTGCTCCTCGAATCCCGAGCAACGCCAGATCCACACGTGTAGAGATGGACATAACCGCCCCCTAGACCATGTAGGTCGAATTGATGATGGCACCCTTGCGCGCGTAATGGATCAATGCGTCCTGCACGTCCAGGGGGTGGGCCGGGATGACGCCCTCGATGAGGTCTTCTTCACGACCCCCGTGCAGGGCCAGTCCGAAGCGGCAGCAGAACACGGTGCCGCCCTCGGCGATGAACGTCGCGAGGGAGTCGTTGATGTTCTGTTCACCCGGGAAGCCCGAGTCTCCGGTGGTCGGGAAACCGCGTGTGGCAAGGCAATTGATAGCACCGGGTCCGTAGAAGTACATCGCCGACTCGAAACCCTTGCGCAGAGCGCGGGTGGCCTGCAGCACCGCGACGAACGATACCGACGACTCGTGGGCGATGCCGTGCACCAGCGTGAAGTAGCTTTCGCCGTTCTCCGCCTTGTAGTCGGGGAAGATCTTGGTGGACCCGTAGATGTTGCTGCCCTTGGGAAGTGAGGGATGCGGAATCTCCTCGAGGGACTTCTTGATGTTCTCGGCGATGGACTGGTCGAGATCTGACACGTGCGTCTCCTGAGGTTCGCAGAGCGGGCTGGATGCGGTGGACACCGATGTCCACCCGAGAAAACCGTCATGTCCGACGAGAGGGCAGATCCTCTGCGGCCATGGAACAAGTACAGGCCTCGTCGATTTCCGATTGGTCACGCTCGGAACAACGTCGTGTTTCAAGGGCCTCACAGTGTTGACGTGGTGTTACGCGGTTACTGTGAAGGGAAGTCCATCCACCCACCGCAGCATGACGAGGAACTCGATGATCGGCGCCGTCACCGGCTTGTTGTACGTGTTGTCCCTGGTAGTGGGGATCTGGGTGCTCGTGAAGCTCGCCACGAACAGGCCCGTTCTATTGAAGAACAAGGCCGACCGCGCGCTGTTCTGGACGATCGCGGCTACCGAAGGCGTCGTAGCACTGCAGGCCGTGATCGGGTTCGTGATGATGTTCGCCTCCGATCGCGACATTCACCGGCTCACGTTCGGGTCGTACCTCGTCGGACTGCTGTTCCTGCTCCCACTCGGAACCTGGTGGTCTCTGGGCGACCGTTCCCGCGGCGGTACCGCGGTGCTCCTCGTAGCCGTCCTCACCCTCGCAGCCATGGTGTTGCGACTGAGCCAGATTTGGGCCGGATATGCCTGACAAACTTCAGCAAGCCACGCGCACCGGATTCGGACGCTTCCTCATCGCCGTCTACGCCGTGTTCGCCGTTGCCGCGACATCGCGATCGATCGTGCAACTCACCACCCGATTCGACAACGCACCGGTCGCGTACCTGCTGTCGGCATTCGCAGCCGTGGTCTACATCATCGCGACGGTCGGCCTGGCACGAGCAACCGAGGCATCACGACGAGTGGTGACGGTCTCCTGCATCATCGAACTCGTCGGGGTCCTCGGCATCGGCACCCTCAGCTACATCCAGCCCCAGGACTTCCCGGAGCCGACGGTGTGGTCGCACTTCGGATCCGGTTACGTCTTCATCCCGGTAGTGCTACCCATCGCAGGACTGTGGTGGTTGCGAAAGACACGCCAGCAGTAGAGGTCTGCTCTACATCTCGCGCAACTGTGTCAGGTGTCGACGCACCTCTGTGGCGGCGACGCAGCATCTGCTTAATCGATGTTCACCTGCACTGCCGGCCGGCCCCTACATCGAGGCCACTGCGCGCCGCCACGTTCGAGTTCAGCGGTCCCGGGCGATCCTCACTCGACTGACGTTGCGGCCTTATCACGGGCCACCGACAGGTTCCGTATTCCGAATCCTTGTGCACAGCAATAGTTTTCGATTGCACCATCATTGCGCATCGAACACCCGTTCGATACACTTATCTCCATGACCACGGAGATCTGGCAACTGAGCGAAAGCGAACTCCTCGCCGACGCTGCTGATGTCTCCCACACGATCCAACTGTTGGAGGCCCGGCGGATTGCTCTGGTCGCCGACATCGACACCCGCGTGAGCCGAGAGAAGCTCGGCTTCCCCGGACCCGCAGGGTGGCTCACCTCCACCACCCTCCTCACCCCCAGCAAAGCCACCAAGATCGTGGCCCTCGCCCGCGGACTGAAGAACTTCCCCGACATCGCCGACGCCGTCAACACCGGCAGCATGACCGTCGACCACGCCGCCCTGATCCTCACCTTCGCCGAAACACCACCGAAGAACCTCCCGCAAGAGGGTCGCGACATCGCCCGCACCGCGATGATCACCGCCGCCACCGGGCCCGGGGCACGCACCGACAAGATCCGTGAAGCGATCACCAAACTCGAAGACACCTACGGCGGCGACAAGCCACCACCGGAAGACACCGACCGCAACGAACTCTTCGCCTCGAAAACCCTCAACGGACGTCTCGTGGCGAAGATGGATTTCGATGCGATCACCGGAGAAAAGCTGCTCACCGCACTCTCACCGCTGACCGAACCCCGCCCTGCCGCCGACGGCACCCCCGACGAACGCAGTCCCGCACGGCGACGCGCCGACGCATTCGGACACATCCTCGACCGGTACCTCGCCTCCAGTGACCGCCCCACCGAGGGCGGAGAAAAACCGCACGTCAACCTGCACATCCGGTTGCAGGACCTCCAGAGCCTGAGCGGTCAGAACAGCGACGACATCACCGACGACGAAACCACACGCGCTGCAACAGAATCCGACTCAGACCTGGTCGACCCGGTCGACATCGACACCACAACAGAAACCAACAACGAGGCCGGTTCAGTGACTGCGGATCGTGGCGCATACCGGGACCTGTTCGGCGACGGCACCACCGTCGGCTGGCTGCCGTGGATGGGACCCCTCTCCCGCAACACCTCTCGCCAACTCGCCTGCGATTGCCTCCTCACCGCCATCGTCATGGACGAGAACGGCAACCCACTCAACCTCGCCCGCACCGCCCGTACCGTCACCGCGAAACAGAAACGCGCCTTGACTGCCCGCGATCACGGCTGTGCGTTCCCCGGCTGCGGCAAACCCGCCGCCTGGACCGAAGGTCACCACATCTGGCACTGGACCGACGGTGGCCCCACCGACATGGACAACCTCGTCCTCCTGTGCGGATTCCACCACCGCCTCGTCCACCACAGCGACTGGGAAGTATTCATCGGCACCGACAACCACCCTTGGTTCGTACCGCCGGCCACCGTCGACCCCTACCGACAACCCCGACAATCCCACGCCCGAGCAGGCCCCCACATCGCCTGACCCTCGAACGCACCAGCCCCGCGCAAACACCAGCCCCGCACCGAGAACACGGTGCGGGGCTGGAAGAGATTGTCCGACAGCTACTTCAGGAATCCCGAGATGCCGTCACTTCAATGCAGCAAGGTTCGCCACCGACTGCTTCACATCGGTATCGAGTGCACGGGCGACCACCGAACCCACCGGACCGAACAGCACGCCCCCACCGAATTTCGCGTCGAGTGTCAGCTCCGAACCGCCCTCGGCCTCACGCACGTGGACGGTCAGCGAGATCCTCACTCCACCTTTGCCGCGGCCCGACATCTCGATCAGCTTCGGCTCCTCGTACTCGGTGAACTCCCAGTTGATCGTGTTCTTGAAACCCTTCACCTTCACCAGCGACTCGACCTTCGTGCCCTTGCCGACCTTGTTCGGCGGCGGACTGCACCAACCACCGTGGATGGTCATCCACTCGTCGAACCGCTCGAGGGCGGAAGCCTTGTCCCACGCGCCCTGAGGGTTCTCGGGCATCTGTACCGAGACACTGATCGTTGCCATGCATTCGAGCCTGTCACAACTTGGTCGCAGGTTCAGACGGCGAGCACTAACCTGAGACGATGGCCACGCTCGAGATCGAAGGCCGAAAGGTCTCCGTCACCAACCTCGACAAGGTGCTGTTCCCAGAAACCAGCACCACCAAAAGCGACATCATCGAGTACTACGCTGCCATCGCTCCGGCGATGCTGCCGCACGTCGCAGGACGCGCAGTGACCCGCAAGCGGTGGCCGAACGGCGTCGAACAATCCTCGTTCTTCGAGAAGAATCTCGCCGCATCCGCACCCGACTGGCTCGACCGCCGATCCATGCAGCACTCCGACCGAGTCGTCACCTACCCGTTGTTCTCCACCGCAGCGGATCTGGTGTGGCTCGGGCAGCAGGCGGCCATCGAAGCGCACGTGCCGCAATGGCGTTTCGACGGCACCGAACCCGGCCCTGCGACCCGCATGGTCTTCGACCTCGATCCCGGCGACGACGTCGACCTCGCCCGATGCGCTGAGGTGGCCTGCGAGATCCGTGACCTCATTGCAGACATAGGCATGACCGCGTACCCGGTCACCAGCGGCAGCAAAGGAATTCACCTGTACGTACCGCTGGACAAACCGCTGTCGACGTCCGGCGCGTCCACCGTCGCCAAACGCGTCGCCACCCTGCTCGAAGAACGGTCACCGGATCGGGTGACCGCCACGATGGCGAAAGCGAAGCGCACGGGTCGAGTGTTCGTCGACTGGAGTCAGAACAACGGAAAGAAGACAACCGTTGCGCCGTACTCACTTCGGGGCCGGTCCCTGCCCACCGTCGCGGCCCCCCGAACCTGGGAGGAGCTCGAATCGCCAGGGCTGCAACAACTTCGATTCGAGGAGGTTCTGGAACGATTCCACGAAACCGGCGACCTACTCGCCGATCTCGACCCGAAACCGGCAGCGGAAGAGCACGACACCTCCGACACGGACAAGCTCGGCAAGTACCGCAGCATGCGTAGCGCGGACCGAACTCCAGAGCCTATCCCGAAAACCGCCGAGCCCCAGGGTAACGACGATACGTTCGTGATTCAGGAACACCATGCGCGACGCCTGCACTACGACTTCAGGCTCGAACACGACGGTGTCCTGGTGTCGTGGGCCGTCCCCAAGAACATCCCGGTCGAGACCGGGCAGAACCGTCTCGCAGTCCACACCGAGGACCACCCACTGGAATATGCAACGTTCGCCGGACGAATCCCCAAGGGCGAGTACGGCGGCGGTGACGTCTCGATCTGGGACAACGGAACGTACGAGCTCGAGAAGTGGAGGGACGACGAAGTCATCGTCGTTCTGCACGGAGCCAAAGCACGCGGCAGGTTCGCCCTCATCCGCACCAAGGGCAACCAATGGCTCATGCACCTGATGAAGGACCAACCCGGAGAGCACCCGATAAAAAAGGACAGCCCGCCGACGGACAAGCCGGTGCTGAAGAACATCTCACCGATGCTTGCAACCGCGGGCGACATACTCGATCTACCCGAGGACGAGTGGTCGTTCGAGGGTAAATGGGACGGCTTCCGTATCGTCGCCGAACTGACTCACGGTTCGATGACCCTGCGCACCCGAAGCGGAAACGACTACACCGAGAAGTTCGGAGCCATCCGGTCTCTCGCCGAGGACCTGGCCGATCACGACGCCGTCATCGACGGTGAAGTGGTCGTCTTCGACAGCAACGGCATCAGCAGCTTCGAGAAGCTACAGAACGCCGCCCGCGACGACATCCGGTTCATCGCCTTCGACCTGCTCCATCTCGACGGCACGTCCCTCGTGCGCAAGAAGTACTCCGACCGGAGACGATTGTTGGAACTGCTCACCACCGGCCTCGACTCGGTTCTGGTGCCGCCGTTGTTGACAGGTTCGGCTGCCGACGCCATCGCCGAGAGCTGGGAACGGGGGTGGGAGGGAGTCGTCGCCAAGCGCACCGATTCGATCTACCAGCCGGGCAAGCGCGCCCACACCTGGATCAAGTACAAGAACTGGCGCACGCAAGAAGTCGTGATCGGCGGTTGGCGACGCGGCCAAGGACGTCGCTCCGGCGGATTCGGCTCGCTGTTGATGGGAATCCCCGACGGCGACGGCCTTCGCTACGTCGGTCGCGTCGGCACCGGTTTCGACGATCGCGCGCTCGATTCACTGGCCGCAGCGCTGGCTCCGCTGGAAACGTCGGAGAGTCCTTTCTCCACGACGCTTCCCACTGCCGACAGGCGCGGTGCCGTATGGGTGGAGCCGGTTCTCGTCGGAGAAGTGCGGTTCTACGAGGCCACCGAATCCGGCCATCTGCGTCACCCGAGCTGGCGCGGACTGCGCCCGGACAAGACGCCGGCGGACGTCGTTCCCGAGTAGCCGACGCCAACTGCCCAGCAGCGGATTTGGCCGAGTCACAGAAACCGGCAGAAAGACCGTTCTTCGGTTGCCATAGAATCGCCGGGTGCGTACCGTTGCGCTCATCGTCGCCCGGGGGGCGTAACGAGTCACAGATCAATAGCTATATCGAGTTGCGGGCCAGCTCTACGGGGGCTTGCCGAATCGTCGAGACGCGCGCCGTTTCGATTCAGGCATGGAGGGGTTTACCAGATGCGGGTTCTCAAATTGGCAGGCGCTGTCAGCATAACGGCGGTTGCCGTTCTCTGTTCGACGCTTGTCGGCCCAGGTCAGGCCGCTGCGGCACCCTTGTTTCCGACGCCGATATCGGACGGTTTCTATGCTCCGCCCGCCGACCTCGCCGCTATGGCACCGGGGGACGTGATCTCCAGCCGGCCGATGCCGCCACCTCCCGGCTTCTTCGACGTCGACGTGTGGCAGCTGAAGTTCCGCTCCACGAATTCGGCGGGTAATCCCATCGCGGCGATCAACACCGTGCTGGTCCCCCGCAACAAAGCCCCCAACGGGCCGGTGCTGTCTTACCAACACATCATCAACGCACTCGGTCTCGAATGTGCACCGTCACAAGCGCTCTGGTCCAACGATCCCAATCTGGCGATCCGCGAGGCACCCGCGCTGAACGCCGTTCTGCAGCGTGGCTGGACGGTTGTCATCGCCGATCACCTCGGCCCCAACAGTGCCTACGGTGCAGCCAAGCTCGGCGGACAGATCGTGCTCGACAGCATCCGCGCCACCCAGCGTTTCGATCCGCTGCAGCTGCGGCAGAGCCCGGTTGCCTTGGCCGGATACTCCGGTGGCGGCATGGCGACGGCGTGGGCAGCAGCGTTGCAGAACGACTACGCGCCCGAGCTGAACATCGTCGGCAGCGCCGCGGGCGGTGCTCCGATGAACCTCGAGCGCATGGCTCGCGATCTCGGTTTCGCACCCCACCCGGTGTTCGGTCTCGCCTTCGCCGCTGCGCTCGGCCTCGAGCGCGAGTATCCCACTCGCATTCCGATCAGCTCCCAGTTGAACCCGTTGGGCAAGCAGATCGAAAGCGAGATCCAGAACGGGTGCACCAACGACATCATCGCCGCCGGAGCCGGTAAGAGCGCGATGGAGGTCGCGGGCACGTTGGACCTGATGAACAGCCCGGAGATGATCGCGGCCGTCAACGAGAACAGCGTCGAGATGTACCCCGGTGTGCCGAAAGCTCCGTACTTCGAGTGGCACAGTCCCACCGATGCGCTCATCCCGGTCAGCTCGATCGACAACACGATCGCCCGGTACTGCCGGGCCGGGGTCAACGTCACCGAGGTCCAGGTACCCAGCAACGATCACCTGACCGCTGCCGTACTCGGCCTGCCGCAGGCTCTGGAATGGATCGATCAGCGGTTCGCCGGAGTGCCCGCCGTTTCCAACTGCTGACCGTATTGTCCGACCCGGTGCGTGCTGGCTGAGCACATGGGTCGGTTAGGCTAACCTCGCAAATACACGCGCGAGGAGTCCCCATGAAGAAGACCGTCCACGTAGTCGCCGCCGGTGCCGCAGTCATGGCACTGGCGGTCGGCTGTTCGTCCAGCGACGAATCCACTGCCTCAGGTAACTCCGAGAACAGTGCCAACTTTCCCGTCACCATCGAGCACCACTTCGGTGAGACGGTCATCGACGCCGCACCCTCCCGCGTCGTGACCATCGGATTCAACGAGCAGGACTTCGCGCTGGCGCTCGGAGTCAAGCCCGTCGCCACCCGTGGAAATCTCAGTTACGACTACCGTCAGCGCCCGTGGGCCCAGGAAGCATTGGGCGGCACCGAGATCCCCGAGGTCGGCAGCACCGACCTGAACCTCGAGCAGATTGCTGCGCAGTCACCCGACCTGATCCTCGGACCGTACTCGTTCATCGATCAAGGCCAGTACGACCAACTTTCGGCGATGGCCCCGACGATCGCAGACATCGGTGGATACGACGACGTCCCCGCGGCCACGTGGCAGCAGGAATTCGCCGTGGTCGGCGAGGCACTGGGCAAGAAGCAGGAATCCGACGAGCGAACGGCCGAGCTCGAGCAGAAGTTCGAGACCACCCAGACCGACAACCCTCAGTTCGCCGGCAAGGCACTGACACTCGCGTTCGTCATGGACGACGGCAGCTACTTCGTTCTTGGTAAGGACGACATCCGAGCACTGTTCTTCACCGACCTCGGCTTCGAGATCCCCGACGCCAGCGAAACGGTCAGTCCCGAAAACCTCAGTCGACTCGACACCGACGTCCTCGTCATCGCCGGACAGAGCCGCGAACAACTGCAGGCAAACCCGCTGATCGCCGCACTCGACGTCGTGAAGCAGGACCGCACCGTCTACATCGGATCGTTCAGCACCGACCTACCGTCGGCTCTCGGCTACTCGAGCCCACTGTCCCTCGACTACGCAATCGACGGATTCACCCCGATGCTGGCCGCCGCAACCGACAACGACCCGGCCACCGTGGTCCCAGATCCGATGTCATAGGTCACTCCGCAGGCTGCGCTCCCGGCCTTCCTAGGCCACTCCGCAGGCTGCGCTCCCGGCCTTCCTAGGCCACTCCGCAGGCTGCGCTCCCGGCCTTCATAGGTCACTCCGCAGGCTGCGCTCCCGGCCTTCCTAGGTCACTCCGCTGGCACGGTGTGCGCGAACTGTGTTCGATGCAGCTCCTCGTAGCGGCCGCCCGCTGCGAGGAGCTCGTCGTGTGTTCCGCGCTCGATGACCTGTCCGTTCTCGATCACCAGGATGGCGTCCGCTGCTCGGATGGTCGAGAGGCGGTGCGCGATCACCACCGACGTCTTGCCCTCGAGCGCCTCGGCCAGCGCTGCCTGCACGGCGGCCTCGGACGTCGAATCCAGTGAGGCCGTGGCCTCGTCGAGAATCACCACCCGTGGCTGCGCGATCAGCAGCCGGGCGATCGTCAGGCGTTGACGCTCTCCGCCGGACAGGCGGTAGCCGCGCTCGCCGACGATTGTCTCGAGCCCGTCGGGCAAGGAACGCACGAGATCGGCGAGCCTGGCCCGCGACAGTGCGTCCCACAGTTCGTCCTCGGTGGCGTCGGGGCGCGGCAGCAGCAGATTCGAGCGAATGCTTTCGTGGAACAGATGACCGTCCTGAGTCACCATTCCCACTGTGTTGCGAACGGATTCGGCGGTCAGGTCCCGCACGTCGACGTCGCCGAGCCGCACTGCGCCGCTGTCGACGTCGTACAACCGAGCGATCAGTTGCGCGATCGTGGACTTGCCCGCACCCGAGGTACCCACCAGGGCGACCATCTGACCGGGTTCGGCCCGGAACGACACACCGTGCAGAACCTCCTCGCCGCCACGGGAATCCAGAGTTGCGACCTCCTCCAGGGAGGCGAGCGACACCTTGTCGGCCGACGGGTATGCGAACCTGACGTCGTCGAGTTCGACGGCCACCGGCCCCGGGGGCAGCACCGTCGCGTCGGGCTTGTCGGCGATCAGAGGAACGAGATCGAGCACCTCGAACACGCGCTCGAAACTGACCAGCGCGCTCATGACCTCGACACGGGCACTCGCCAGTGCGGTCAGCGGCGCATAGAGCCTGGTCAGCAGAAGGGACAGTGCGACAACCGAACCCGGGTCCAGTCGACCACTGAGTGCGTAGAAGCCGCCGAGTCCGTAGACCACGGCGAGGGCCAGAGCCGACACCAGGGTGAGCGCCGTGACGAACACGGTCTGCACCATCGCGCTCCGAACTCCGATGTCGCGGACTCGGGCGGCTCGAACCGCGAACTCGACGGATTCCTGGTCGGGGTGCCCGAACAGTTTGACCAGTGTCGCTCCCGGCGCCGAGAAACGCTCGGTCATCTGGGTGCTCATCGCCGAATTGTGTGCTGCCGCTTCGCGTTGCAGACGTGCGAGGCGTCGACCCATGCGACGGGCCGGCAGCACGAACACCGGCAACAGGATCAGCGCGAGCAGAGTGATCTGCCAGGAGATTCCGATCATCACCACGAGCGTCAGAGCCAGCGTCACCACGTTGCTGACGACTCCGGACAACGTGGTGCTGAATGCGCGTTGGGCACCGATGACGTCGTTGTTGAGGCGACTGACCAGAGCGCCGGTTCGGGTGCGAGTGAAGAAGGCGATCGGCATCCGCTGCACATGGTCGAACACCGCGGTGCGCAGATCCAGAATCAGACTCTCACCGATGTTGGACGAAAGCCACCGGTTGATCAGACCGAAGCCTGCGTCCACGATGGCGATCACCGCGATGGCCAGAGCCAACAGCACCACCACACGCAGCTCTCGCCCGTCGACGATCGCGTTGACCACCCGCCCGGCCAATACCGGAGTTGCCACCGCAAGCACCGCCAGCGCGACGCTGAGCACCAGGAAGCCGCCGAGGGCGCGTCGATGCGGTGCTGCGAACGACAGGATCCGACGCGCAGTCTCCTTGGAGAACGAAGACTGCGCGCCGGAGCTGTTCATCGTGCGATACATCTGGTTCCACGCGGTCATCTCCATGCTCATGACACCAACGTAGAACCTCGACCGAACTCGAGGTCAAGCAGAGCCCGAGAACGGTCGCCGTCACCTCACGCGGCCGCGGCAGCTTCCGCCGGTTCCAGCGCGAGCGCCAGGATGTCGGCCACGTCGGTCATCGGCCGAACGTCCAACGCCTCCAGGACCTCCGCAGGGACGTCGTCCAGATCGGGTTCGTTGCGTGCCGGAATGAACACCGTCTTCAGCCCGGCGCGCTGAGCCGCCAACAGCTTCTGCTTGACTCCACCGATCGGCAGCACACGTCCGTTGAGCGTCACCTCTCCGGTCATTCCCACGTCCGACCGCACCGGACGCCCGGTGGCCATCGACACCAGGGCCGTCACCATCGTCACGCCCGCCGAAGGACCGTCCTTGGGCACTGCCCCGGCCGGAACGTGCACATGGATACTGCGATCCAGTGATTCGGCAGTGACGCCGAATCGAGCTGCGTGCGCTCGCACGTAGGACAGCGCGATTTGCGCCGACTCCTTCATCACGTCGCCGAGCTGGCCGGTGAGCGTGAGGCCCGCGTCGCCCTCGGTGGAGGCTGCCTCGATGAACAGTACGTCGCCGCCGAGCCCGGTCACTGCCAGACCCGTTGCGACACCGGGCACTTCGGTTCGCTCGTGCGCCTCGGGGGTGAAGCGCGGACGACCGAGGTAGGTCACCAGATCCGGCTCGTCGATCTCGAGCACGTCCGTGGTGCCCGCGAGTTTCGTCGCCACCTTACGTAGAGCCTTGGCCAGCAAGCGTTCGAGTTGCCGCACCCCGGGCTCACGGGTGTAGTCGGCAGCGATCTTGCGCAGTGCGGCGTCGGTGACGGTCACCTCGTCGGATGTGACTGCCGCCCTCTCCATCTGACGCGGAAGCAGGTAGTTCCGAGCGATGACCACCTTGTCGTCCTCGGTGTATCCATCGATGGTCACCAGCTCCATGCGATCGAGCAGTGGGCCGGGAATCTGATCGATCACGTTGGCGGTGGCGAGGAACACGACGTCGGACAGGTCGAGATCCAGATCGAGGTAATGGTCGCGGAACGTATGGTTCTGCGCCGGGTCCAGTACCTCGAGCAGCGCGGCGCTGGGATCACCACGGTAGTCCGAACCGACCTTGTCGATCTCGTCCAGCAGCACAACAGGATTCATCGATCCTGCCTCGCCGATCGCCCGCACGATGCGGCCCGGCAATGCGCCGACGTAGGTGCGACGGTGGCCGCGGATCTCGGCCTCGTCGCGAACCCCACCGAGGGCAACACGGACGAAGGTACGACCGAGAGCGCGGGCCACCGATTCGCCCAACGAGGTCTTACCGACACCGGGAGGTCCGGCGAGAACCATGACTGCACCGGAGCCGCGTCCGCCGACGGACTGCATACCCCGCTCGGAGCGCCGTGCGCGAACGGCCAGATATTCGACGATGCGGTCCTTCACGTCGTCGAGGCCGTGGTGGTCGGCATCGAGAACGGCTCGCGCCGAATCGATGTCGGTGTTGTCGGTCGTGGTGTTGTTCCACGGCAGGTCCAGCACGGTGTCGAGCCAGGTGCGAATCCACCCCGACTCGGGGCTCTGATCACTGGCCCGCTCCAACTTGCCCACTTCACGGAGCGCTTGTTCGCGCACCTTCTCGGGCAGGTCCGCAGCCTCGACACGGCCGCGGTAGTCGTCCGCGCCGTCGGGTTCGTCCTCGCCCAGTTCTTTTCGGATAGCGGCGAGCTGCTGGCGCAGGAGAAACTCCTTCTGCGTCTTCTCCATGCCCTCTCGGACGTCACCGGAAATCTTGTCGTTGACCTCGACCTCGGCGAGATGAGCCTTGGTCCACTCGATCAGCGATGTCAGACGCGTTGCCACGTCAGGTGTTTCGAGCAGATCCCGCTTCTGGACGTCGGTCAGGTACGACGCGTAGCCCGCGGTATCGGCAATCGCACCGGGGTCGGTGAGCTTGTTGACCGAGTCGATCACCTGCCACGCGTCGCGGCGTTGCAGCATCGCCACGACGAGTTGCTTGTATTCGGCTGCAAGGGCTTTGAGGTCATCACTGGCGGCTACGTCTGCGACGGGCTCGGCCTCGACCCACAGGGCCGCCCCGGGGCCACTGACCCCGTGGCCGATGTGCGCACGACGAGTTGCCTTGATGACGGCGGCCGGGCGACCGTCAGCGAGCCGTCCCATCTGCACGATGGTGGCGAGGACGCCATAAGCGGCGTACCGATCTTCGAGTCGGGGAGCGACGAGCAGCGAGCCGTCGTTGCTCGCCTTCGCTGCGTCGACGGCGGCGCGTGCGGCCTCGTCGAGTTCGACGGGCACCACCATTCCGGGCAGGACGATCGGGTCGGTCAGGAACAGTACGGGGACACGAACGGTTTCGGTCACTTCTCCTCCAAAGGATTGAGCTATAGGGGCTCAACTTCGAAAGGAGTAGTGATGTTCCCCGAGCGGTCGATGTTCTCCGTGGGCAGAACACCGACCGTCCACGGCGTCTTACTTAAGGGCGCTGACCAGCTTCTCCGCGAGAGGACGCGTCGATGCGGGATTCTGGCCCGTGTAGAGGTTGCGGTCGACGACCACATGCGGCGACCAGGCGTCGGCGTTCTCGAACTTGGCACCGTTCTCACGCAGCCGGGTCTCGAGGAGCCATGGGGCCTTGTCGGCGAGCCCGGCCTGGGTCTCTTCCTCGTCGGTGAAGCCGGTGAGCTCGTACCCGTCGAAAGCCCAGGAGCCGTCGGTACGGACGGCAGGCAGGAGGGCCGCAGGTGCGTGGCACACCGCCGAGACCACCTTGTTCGCGTCGAGGAAGTCGACCACGAGGGCACCGAAGCTCGTCGAGACGGCGAGATCCTCCATGGGCCCGTGGCCGCCGGGGACGAACACGACGTCGAAGTCGGAGGCCTTCTGGTCTTCCAGCTTCGCGGGCGAGGACAGGATCGACTCGATCGAGGCCAGGTAGCTCTTCTGGTCCGCCACCTTCTGCTCGTCGCCGCCGTTCGCGTCGACGGCAAGGCTGCCTTCGTCGACGACCGGCGCCTTGCCACCCGGCGTCGCCACCGTGATGTCCCACCCGGCCTCGACGAATGTGCGATGGGACTCGACGAGTTCCTCGGCCCAGTACCCGGTGGGGTGCTTGCTTCCGTCGTTCAGGGTCCAATGGTCGGCAGCGGTTACCGCGAACAGCAAAGTAGTCATGGTCGAACAGCCTCTTTTCTCTATCGGGATCCGTTCGGGAATGCCACGAAACGCCGCAGTCGAAACGCCGCAGTCGAAACGCGCCTCCGAAACCGGCCGTGTATGGCACTCGTCTCGTCACGTACGCGAAGCGATCACGACCACCGCGTCGAATTCGTCCGATGCGCTCACCCGCGCGTGGAATCCGCAGTCGCGCACAGCCCGCAGAGTCGAATCAGCCAGTGCTGCACTGCTTTCGATCAGCAAGTGACCGCCGGGGGCCAACCATGCAGGCGCCCCCTCGGCCACGAGACGGTGGAAGCGGGCACCGTCTTCGCCGCCGTCGAGCGCGATCCGCGGCTCGTGCAATCGCGCTTCTCGCGGCATCAGTTCGATGTGGGCCGTCGGGACGTACGGCGCGTTGACCACTATCGCATCGAAGGATCCGAGCAACTCCGGCGGCAAGGCGTCGTACAGATCGCCGCGGTGCACCGTGCCCCCGACGGCAGCCAGGTTGCGCGTGGCGCATTCCACGGCCGCCGCGTCGAGATCGGCGGCATGTAATTCGGTGACGCCACCGACCGACAGTCCTACCGCACCCGATCCGCAGCACATGTCCAACAATCGCGACGGCTGCAGTGCTGCAGCGCAATTCACCAGGAATTCAGTTCTCCGACGGGGCACGAATACCCCCGGTTCGACGGCGACGCGTCGACCACAGAACCACACCCAGCCGACGATGTGTTCGAGCGGTTCCCCTGCGACACGGCGAGCGAGCAGGGCGGCGAGATCGTCGCTGTCCGATGCAGATTCGATCAGAATGTCGGCTTCTTCTTCGGCGAACACGCAGCCGGCCCCGCGCAGACCGGACACGACCTCGTCGTACTCGGGTCTCACCATGGATGGAGCCTCCTCCAAGTGCCTGCGCCCAACTGCCCCGCGCTGAAATACTGTAGCCCGGCATGTGTCACAGGGAGTCGAATGAACTGGGAACCCGAGGTCCGACAGATGTGTCTGGCGTTGCCCGAGACCTACGAGGAGCAGGCGTGGGTCGGTACCCGATGGCGGGTACGTGGCCGCACCTTCGCCCACGTCCTCGACATTGTCGACGGCACTCCTCCGGCATTCGCAACAGCAGCGGGGACCGACGGACCGGCTCACGTCCTCGTATTCCGTTCCCGAGGAACAGAACTCGACGCATTGTCGAGGCAGGACGGCTTCTTCGCCCCCGGCTGGGGACCCGAGATCATCGGCATGCTGCTCGACGAGTCGGTGGATCGAACGGAACTCGGCGAGTTGATCACGGAGAGCTACTGCACCCGGGCCCCGAAAAAGCTCGTCGCACTCCTCCGACGTCCGGAGTGACGATTCTCGTTTGACGCTGCGGCTGCCCGAAGGACAGAGTGAGCACATGAGCCCACCCGAGAATCTGCTCGCCGATTGCGGCAGCTGTTTCGGACTCTGTTGCGTTGCTCTGCCCTTCGCCAAGTCGTCGGATTTCGCCGTCGACAAAGCCGCGGGGGAACCGTGCCGCAACCTGCAGCAGGACTCCCGCTGCGGCATCCACTCGTCGCTTCGGGAGAAGGGCTTTCCCGGATGCACGGTGTACGACTGTTTCGGTGCGGGGCAGAAAGTGTCGCAATCGACGTTCGCGGGACGGGACTGGCGAGAAACGCCGTCGAACTCGTCGGAGATGTTCGCGGTGTTCCCGATCATGCGGGATTTGCACGAGTTGCTCTGGTACCTGGCAGATGCACGTGGCCGGACATCGACCGCATCCCTGCACAGCCGGCTTACCCGCGAATACAGGGAGCTGGACACTCTCACGTCGGGGACTCCCGAGAGCCTGCTGTCGGTCGACGTCTCCGTACTGCGCTCGCGGATCAACGAGGTGCTGCTCGATGCCAGCGATCTGGTGCGCGCGGAAGTGTCGGGCAAGAAGAAGAACTATCGCGGACGCGACATGATCGGAGCCAAGTTGGCAGGTGCGGATCTCCGCGGTGCGAGCTTGCGGGGTACGTACCTGATCGGGGCGAATCTGCGCGGTGCCGACTTGCGCTGGGCCGACCTGATCGGGGCCGATTTTCGCGGTGCCGATCTCCGCGGTGCGAATCTGCGCGAGACGATCTTCGCGACGCAATTCCAGATCAACGCGGCGCTCGGTGACCGATCGACACAGCTACCCGATGCGTTGGCCCGTCCAGGACATTGGACGTGACCGTTCAGCTCAGTGATCTGCCGGTGCGCTCGAGGGCTTCCTGAACGATCCTCACTGCCTTCGGTCCGACTCCGTGCAGTGACGCGAGCTCAGCAGCGGGCACCCCGGCCAGGTCGTCGAGACAGGTATATCCCGCAGCTCGCAATGCCCGCATCGCAGGGTTTCCGATCTCTGTCGGAAAAAGGGGTTCTGCTGTACTCACCGGCGCATTCTAAAACAGACCGGTAGCCTGTTGCCGTGCCCGAAACCAAGCAGAAACGCGTTGTCATCACCGGTGCGAATACCGGTATCGGCTACTACACGGCTCTGGAGCTGGCCAAGCGCGGCGATCACGTGACGCTTGCCTGCCGCAACCAGGACAAGGCCGACGCCGCAGCGGCGAAGATCCGCGCGGAGGCCCCGAACGGAACTGTCGACACGGCCACCCTCGACCTGGCCGATCTCGGTTCGGTCCGCAAGTACGCCGAGTCGGCTCCCGAATCGATCGACATTCTGATCAACAATGCGGGCGTCATGATGCCGGCGAAGCGAACCGAAACGAAGGATGGTTTCGAGCTCCAGATCGGCACCAACCATCTCGGCCACTTCGCGCTGACCGGGTTGCTGTTCCCCAAGCTCGCCGCCGACGCGAAGATCACGACCGTCGCCTCGGTCGCGCACCGTCAGCGCCCCAAGCTCGACTTCGACGACCTCCAGCTCGAGCGTGGCTACAACGCGCAACGCGGATACGCGAACTCCAAGCTCGCCAACATCCTGTTCGCGCTGGAATTGCAGCGTCGGATCGACAAGGCCGGATCCAAGGTCACCAGCAATGCGGCACACCCCGGCATCTCGTCGACCGAGCTCTACTCGAGCCCCGATGGCTTGGGCAGCAACAAGATCCTGGCGACCCTGGCACCCATCGGACTGAAGTTCATCTCTCAGTCCGCCCGTGCCGGAGCGCTTCCCACGCTCTATGCAGTCGACGTCGCAGGCGGCGGTACCTACAGCGGTCCCACATCGCTGTTCGAGTCCCGCGGCAAGCCGGGCCCGGCGAGCATGACCAAGATGGCCCAGGATCCCGCACTCGCAGCCCAGCTGTGGGACGCCAGCGAGAAACTCACTGGAGTCGGCTACCCGTTCTGAGACGGAATCCCGGCGAGATAGACCGATATCGGAAGCCGTAGTCCCGCAGCCCCTTTCGCGGTTCCACGGCCGAAAATCGCGTCGGCCATCAGTCCCTCGCACAGCGAGACCAAGCCGTCTCCGTGGGCTGGATCGTCGAACAGTTCTCTGGCCCGTTCGAGTGAGAAGAACGAACGGGCCAAGTCGGCCCTGATGTCGGCCGGGACCGCAGGATCGAGCATCAGCGCGTAGCGAGCCCGGAGCTCGACCATGCGATGGGTGATCGCAGCGTCGAGATAGCGAGCGATCACCGTCGCAACATCGGTTTCTGTTCCGAGAATCTCCAGAAACGATGCCCGCGAGAGCTCGATCAGGCGGGTAGCCACGGCGGCGAGCAGATCGGCCTTGGTGCGGAAGTAGTAGGACGTCGAGCCTGCCGGAAAGTCCAGCGCCGAATCGATCGACCGGTGCGTCAACACGCGCAAGCCGTCTCGGGCGATGACGCCGAGCGCGGCGTCGGCGATGGCGGTGCGGCGGTCCACAGCAGTGACCGTACACACGCCCTCTACAAATGTAGAGTCGCGGGGCGTACGGTTCGTCACATGAGGCCGACCGCATCGCGACACGTCTTCGACGCTGCCTTCACGCTCGACGACGCACAGGCTGCAGCGGCAGACACGTTGTCGACACCCGGCGACAGAGGTGTCTACCTGTGGGGACCGGTCGGGCGTGGCAAGACCTGGCTGCTGGACAGCTACTTCGCCGCGGCCGACACCTCCGCGAAGAAGCGCGTGCACTTCCACAGCTTCTTTCGCGATCTCCACGCGGCGTACTTTCGCCACGGGTTTTCCATCGACTCAGCCATCGACGATGTCCTGTCGACAGGATCGGCTCCGGCGGCACTGCTGTGCTTCGACGAATTTCACGTCCACGACATCGGAGACGCCCGCCTCATCACGCGCATGCTCGACGCACTCTTCGCTCGTGGCGTCGTCCTGGTCGTCACCTCGAACTACGCGCCCGACGAATTGCTGCCGAATCCGCTGTTCCACCCGGCGTTCGTCCCGACCATCGAGAAGCTGAAGAAGTGCCTCGACGTAGTCCGTGTCGACGGCCCCGTCGATTACCGCGCCGCCGGCGCCAGTGGATCGCGCTTTGCCTCGGGGACATGGACCGTGGGGCCCGTCTCGGGTGGTCGAACGTTTGCCGAGCTGTGTTGCGCTGCCCGCTCGACGGGCGATTACCTCGAGATGGTCCAGAAAGCACCGCAGCTGACGATCACCGACATTCCGGCTCTCGCGAGCGTGGACGACTTCGCGGCTCAGCGCTTCGCGAATCTGGTCGATGTTCTGTACGACCGCGATGTGCGTACCGAATTCCACAGCGTGGTGCCGCTGACCGAATTCGCCGTCGGATGCACCGGACTCGATACCGACAGATTGATCAGTCGACTGAGCGAACTGGGCTCCCGGTCACGCGAGTGCGCGGCGGACAGAGTCAGGATCCCCGGCTCGCAGTAGCTCTTCACCGCGAGCGAGGAGAACGACCTCGTTACCGTCGAGCGCGAGCCCACGGCACGCCAGGCCGGCTCCTTCCCACAGCAGAACGAGCTCGAGAATCAGCCGCGCGAGAGTGGCGTCGGGATTGCGGCCGATGCTCCACGACCAGTTACTGACTCGGATTCCGGCGTCTCGGGCGAGCGCCTCACCCAGCCGAGATCCGGTCACCCACGGATACATGTCGTCCAGGACCGGCGTGAAGGCGGAGGTGAGCAGTGCCGCAGCAAGATCACGACGGTCTCGCCCCAGCAGCGCTCGAAGTTCGGCGGACAGTTCGGTCTTGGATGCCGGCATCTCCGAATCCTAGACGCGCGCTCGATTCGAACTGCGGCACGTCGGTGCATCCAACGAACTCGAATACGGGCCTACGGTCGCGCAGCACGCAGTTTGGTCATCACAGCTTCGTGCTCCTGGGGAGCAAGGGGGTAGGGGACTCTGTCACCGGTGTCGTTGAAACCCATGCGACAAACCCACGCAACACAAAGGGAGACACCCACTACTGACGGCGGTCGGGGGCGACAGCAGTAGCGGGTGTCTCATTGTCCATTCGGGGCCCGTCGCCGGGTGGATGGGTAGCGGATGGGAAATTCTTTCGAAGTTTTTTCACCGACCGAGGCATAGCCTGTGACCATGCCTTTCACAGCAGCGAACCACTACGACTTCAGCGGTGACGACCTCACCGGAACCGTCGACGCCCATCGCTCCGCCGGAGTGTGGGCGGCGCAGCTCGTCCTCAGTGGAGAGACGCTGGAATCCACCGACGTCACCCGATCCGATCTGGGATTCGAGGTGCG
The DNA here is from genome assembly GCF_014905595.1 of Rhodococcus sp. NKCM2511. Taxonomy (NCBI): domain Bacteria; kingdom Bacillati; phylum Actinomycetota; class Actinomycetes; order Mycobacteriales; family Nocardiaceae; genus Rhodococcus; species Rhodococcus sp. NKCM2511. The sequence goes on from NZ_BNHJ02000001.1 coordinate 2,622,734, forward strand.
GACCGTCGTCGAGACCCTCTCGGACGGTAACCGGACCCACCTGCTCGTCGTTCTGCCCCGCGTCAACATCGATACGGACGACGGCCAGGACGTCACGTTCACCTCGTACGCAGTGCTGTACACCGTGCACGGCGGAACCACCGAGCAGCACGGCCCGACCGAGTCGTACGACGTGCGGTTGCTCACCGGAACCGCGTCTCTCGTGCAGTGACCGCCGCGGAAATAACCCGGACCGCACCCCGGTTGTACGGCATAGTCAATGCAAACGCATGAACTTGTCGTTCGGGTAGGAGCACGCCATGCAGTTCGGAATCTTCACCGTCGGAGATGTCACCACCGACCCCACCACCGGGACTACGCCCTCCGAGCACGAGCGCATTCGATCGATGGTCACCATCGCCAAGCATGCCGAGGACGTTGGTCTGGATGTTTTCGCGACCGGCGAGCATCACAATCCGCCGTTCGTACCCTCGTCACCGACGACCATGCTCGGCTACATCGCGGCCACCACCGAGAAGTTGATCCTGTCGACGTCGACGACGCTGATCACGACGAACGACCCGGTCAAGATCGCCGAGGACTACGCGATGCTCCAGCATCTGTCCGAGGGACGCGTCGACCTCATCATGGGTCGCGGCAACACCGGCCCGGTCTACCCGTGGTTCGGACAGGACATCCGTCAGGGCATCCCATTGGCTCTGGAGAACTACCAGCTGCTGCGACGCCTGTGGACCGAGGACGTCGTCACGTGGGAGGGAAACTTCCGGACGCCACTCGACCGGTTCACGTCCACTCCTCGTCCGCTCGACGACATCGCGCCGTTCGTCTGGCACGGGTCGATCCGCAGCCCGGAGATCGCAGAAATCGCCGCCTACCACGGTGACGGCTTCTTCGCGAACAACATCTTCTGGCCGAAAGAGCACTACATCCAGCTCATCGATCTCTACCGGGAGCGCTACGAGCACTACGGCCACGGCCGCGCCGACCAGGCCATCGTCGGTCTCGGCGGTCAGGTGTTCATGCGCAAGAACAGCCAGGACGCGGTGAACGAATTCCGACCGTACTTCGACAACGCACCCGTCTACGGCCACGGCCCCACGATGGAGGAGTTCACCGAGCAGACCCCGCTGACCGTCGGATCTCCGCAGCAGGTCATCGAGAAGACGCTCGCATTCGCAGACTACTTCGGCGATTACCAGCGTCAGCTGTTCCTGATGGACCACGCCGGCCTGCCGCTGAAGACAGTGCTCGAACAACTCGACATCCTGGGCGAGGACGTCGTACCGGTATTGCGCAAGGAATTCGCTGCCCGACGCCCGGCCGGCGTTCCGGAGAATCCTCCGACCCACGCCTCGATGCTGGCAGAGAAGGCCGCGGCCGCTGCGAAGGAACCAGCCGTTGCCGTCTGACACGGAGGTGGCGGTGAACGCCTGGGAGTCGCTCTTTCGCTCCCAGGTTTCCCTGATGCGCCGGTTCGCCGCCGACGACATCTGGGATCCGATCGGCATGCGCGAATACGACGTGCTGTTCACCCTGAGCACCAGCCCGGGCCGCAGACTCCGACTGCGTCGACTCAACGACGAGATCCTGCTCAGCCAACCGTCGCTGAGCCGGATGTGCGACCGACTCGAGGCGATGGGTTACGTTGTCCGAGAGCATGATCCGTCGGACAAACGCGGGACCGTGATCTGCCTGACGGACGCGGGATCAGACCTGCAGGCCTCGATCGGACGCAAACACGCCGCCCGCATCAGGCGCTACGTCGGCGATGCATTGGACACCGACGAACTCAGGACACTCGACAGTCTGTGCACCAAGCTCAGACTCGCCCAGACCGACATCCGGGAGCACTGATGATCCAGGTCCTCACCCCACGCGAGGTTCCACTCGGCGGCCCTCGTGCCATGAAGGTGCGCCGCACCCTGCCGCACAAGGACCGATCCCTCATCGGCGCATGGTGTTTCGCAGACCACTACGGGCCCGAGCACTCGCGCATGGACGTCGCACCGCACCCGCACACCGGCCTACAGACCGTCAGCTGGCTGTTCTCCGGTGAGATCGAGCATCGCGACAGCGTCGGATCTCATGCGATGGTGCGGCCCGGGGAGCTCAACCTGATGACGGCCGGGCAGGGCATCAGCCACTCCGAGGTGTCGACACCCGACACCGACATCCTGCACGGGATGCAGCTGTGGGTGGCACTGCCCGCCGTATCCCGTTTCGTGGCACCGACTTTCGAGCACTACGTTCCCGATTCGATCTCCCGGCCCGGCCTGACCGCTCGGGTGTTTCTCGGATCGCTTCTGGGCGGGACCTCGCCGGTGTCGACGTACACGCCACTGCTCGGAGCGGAGATCGTGCTCGACGCCGGGGCGCGGGTCAGTGTCGAGATCGACGAGTCCTACGAACACGGAGTTGTCGTCGACCACGGAGCGGTGACGCTGAACGAGACCGATCTGGCCGCAGCCGAACTCGGCTACCTCGAACCCGGGCACCGGTCGATGCAGCTCCACAATCCCGCCCGCGAACCGGTTCGATTCCTCCTGTTGGGCGGTCCGCCGTTCGGTGAACAGATAGTCATGTGGTGGAACTTCGTCGGCCAGAGCCACGAGGACGTGGTGGAGTATCGGGCCGCGTACGAGGCCGAGAACGGTCAGTTCGGCACCGTGGAGGGCTACCCCGGGCCCAGGTTGCACGCACCGGAACTACCCAACGCGCGGATGAGACCCCGCGGCTGATCCGGAACGTGCGCGCGGCTCGGCCGTCAGAACAGGGTGGCGATCTCCGGTTCGGACGGGCGCGGCGCAGCGGGAACGGATGCCTTCTGTGCAACGGGTCCGCTGCGGGCCTCGGTCGGTGCAGGCACCGCGTTCGCTCCGGCGGCCGCGATGGCACGGGCGGCTTCGCCCGCCAGCGCGTCGGCTGCTTCGTTGAAGTGATTGCCGACGTGGCCGCGAACCCACCGGAATCGCACCGGCCCTTCGCGTTCGGTGATGGCTCGCTCGATGCTCTGCACCAGATCGAGATTGCGCACCGGAGTGCCGCCCGCGGTCTTCCACCCCTTGCGCTTCCAGCCTGCCAGCCACTCCGACGCGCACTTGATGGCGTACTGAGAGTCCGATTCGATCAGCAACGGCTCCGGGCCGGGGTGGGCCAGCACTGCCTCGAGAAGGGCGCGGAGCTCGGCTACCTGGTTGGTGCCCGAGGGCTCGCCGCCGGAGTTGCTCGGACCCGTGTGATTGACCCACGCCCACCCGATTGCTCCGCCGGGGTTACGCAGACAAGAGCCGTCCGTACTCACGATGATCACGGACAGGACCCTACTTCGGGCCACCGACAAACCCCGGCTGACTCGCCCCGGCAGCCGGGAGAGACTTCTCCCAAGCTGGGCATCGGTGACACTGTGCTGCTGGGCATCGGTGACACTGTGCAGCGAAACATCGAACCTCAATTCCCGCGGGCGATCCATTCTTCGAGGTGCGGGGACTCGTCCCCGATACTCGTTCCGTCTCCGTGCCCGGTGTTGACTCGGGTCTCGGCGGGCAACGCGAACAATCGATCCCGGATCGAGCCGATGATCGTCGGGAAATCCGAATACGACCGCCCCGTCGCCCCGGGCCCACCGGAGAACAACGTGTCCCCCGAGAACAACTGACCGGCCTCGGGCAGATACAGACAACTCGACCCCGGCGAATGACCGGGAGTGTGAAACGCCACGATCTCCGTCCCCGCGACGGTGATCCGCTGACCGTCCTCGAGCACCGAATGCCCGATGCCCGGATGCGTCTGCTCCCACAACACATCATCGGCCGGATGCAGCAGAATCGGCGCATCCAACTCCCCCGACAACTGCGGCGCAACCGTCACATGATCGTTGTGACCATGCGTACACACGATCGCCCGCACAGCACGACCGGCGACCGCATCGACGATCGGACCGGCCGTATGCGCAGCATCGACGATCACCACCTCGTCGTCGTCACCGACCAACCAGATGTTGTTGTCGACCTCCCACTCGCCACCATCGAGCGCGAACGTCCCCGACGTGACCACCTTCTCGACTCGCAACTGCCCACTCACAGGACCACCACCGAACGCAGCACCGTGCCCTGATGCATCTTCTCGAACGCCGCCTCGATATCACCGAGACCGATCCGTTCGGTCACGAACTTCTCGAGCGGCAACCGACCCTGCTCGTACAGATCGACCAACATCGGAAAATCCCGCTCCGGTAGACAATCGCCGTACCACGACGACTTCAACGACCCACCCCGGGAAAAGAAATCGATGAGTGGCATCTCCACCGTCATCTCCGGCGTCGGCACCCCGACGAGGACGACGGTCCCGGCGAGATCGCGGGCGTAGAACGCCTGCTTCCAGGTTTCCGGGCGGCCGACGGCATCGATGACCACATCCGCCCCGAACCCACCGGTCAACTCCTGGATGGCCTCGACGGCATCGACCTGCGAGGCATCGACAGTGTGGGTGGCCCCGAGTTCGAGAGCCCAGTCGAGTTTTTTCTTGTCGCGGTCGACGGCGATGATCGTCGACGCCCCCGCCAGGCGGGCCCCGGCGATCGCAGCATCACCGACACCGCCGCACCCGATCACCGCCACCGAATCACCGCGGGAAACGTTCCCGGTGTTCATCGCCGCACCCAGCCCGGCCATCACCCCACACCCGAGCAACCCGACGACCGCCGGATCGGACTCCGGGTCGACCTTGGTGCACTGGCCTTCGTGGACGAGAGTCTTGTCGGCGAACGCCCCGATCCCCAACGCCGGCGACAGTTCGGTGCCGTCGGCGAGAGTCATCTTCTGCGACGCATTGTGGGTGTCGAAGCAATACCAGGGGGTGCCCTTCTTGCAGGCTCGGCATTCCCCGCACACCGCCCGCCAGTTCAACACCACGAAATCACCGACCTCGACATGAGTGACAGCATCACCGATCGCTTCGACGGTGCCCGCGGCTTCGTGGCCGAGCAGGAACGGGAACTCGTCGTTGATGCCGCCCTCGCGGTAATGCAGATCGGTATGACACACCCCGCACGCGGCGATGGTGACCACGACATCGTTCGGGCCGGGATCGGGAATGGTGATCGTCTCGATCGAGACGGGCTCACCCTTCGCCTTCGCGACGACGGCATGAACGGTTTGTGACACAAGCACTCCTGAGGTCAGGTGATGTACGGAGGACGATTCACTCGCCGAGCCAGAGCCTGCGGCGGCACACCTCGAGCAACGCGGACATCGTGTCGCGGTCGAGAGTCGATTCTGTGTCGGGTTCGCGAAGCACTGCGGCGAGCCTGGTGAAGTATTCGGTCGGGCTGATTCCGAACCCGACCAGAATGTCCTCGGCCGGCCCGCCGCCGTAGGGCATCCACCGGGTCGCGAAGTCGATCATGCGCTTCGTTTCCGGGCAGCCGAGAGTCGACGCGAGGGTTTCGGTGGTCGTCCTCAACGGTGTTCCCTTCGTCGATGAATCCGATGTCCAGGTTGTCGCCATACCGCGAGAAAAGAACCACGCACAACGGCTAGCAATCACTGGCCGAACGGACATCACACGACGCCGCTCCGAGTACTAGGATGCGCACGTGAGCAGCTCTGCCCCGTCGACCCCCGCCAGGTCCGAATCGACCGACTCGCTCGCCGCGCTCCGGGAGGTCCTGACCGGTCCGCTGGTCGAGATAGCTGCTCGTTTTTCGTGGTGGTCGTCGCAGCGGTATCCGCACTCGGCGATGATCATTTTCACCAGGGAATGCACCGGCCGTCCGAGAAAAGTCAGTGGCGACGAGTCGATGACGAGCCGCGTGACGATCAAGGAGCTCGACGACCTCAAGCAGTCGGTGCAGCAGAGTGGGCGCCGAGCTCTGGACGGCCCGGGGCGCCTGGCCGGTGCACAGCGACGTCTCGCGACGCAACTCGACGACACCACCGACACCCTGCTGGTTCTGGTGCCCAAATCCGCTGCGCCGCAGTTCGATCCGGATTCCGATGTCGGCGTTGCCTTCGGAATCGTAGCCACCTCCATCCGCCATCAGGTGGTACAGGCGAGTCCTGCGTATCTCGCCGAATCCCTGGCGGCCTCGAGCGAGCGTGCTCGGGTGATCTCCGAGATGGTCGACGCCCACGTCGATACCCTCACGTCCGTGCTGTCCACGCTGCGCTCGAAGGACCTCGATGACGCGCGAGCACGCGCAACCGCCAGCGATACCGCGTCGGCGGCACTGATCGAGCTTCGCTCCATCGAAGAAGCCAACCGTGAGCTGGGGCAGGAAGCAGTGACCACCGCCTTCGCCAGGCTGCAGGGGGAGCTCGCCACTGTGTTGGACCAGTCCTCGATCGACGTCGAATACGTCGCTCCCCCAGTCGACGGAAGACCGGTCCCCGGCGAGATCGCACGCGCGGCGCGAGCCGTGGTTCGGACCGTCGTACTCGCCTACGTGGCTCAGCCGGATGTTCGACGGGTACGTATCGCGTGGGATTGCGACGGAACCAACCTGCTGCTCGAAGTCCGCAACGACGGCCTGCACGCCTGCGACACCGAGACTCTGACCCAACAGCTCTCCGGACGCGTGCACACCCTCCGGGGATCGATCTCATTCGAATCCACCGCCGGGTGGGGATCACGCGTGAGCATCGCGATTCCTCTCGACCCGCCTCCCGCACGAGCCGACGAACAACTTCTCGCCGCCCTCAACCGTCGCGAGAGAGAAGTTCTCGGTTACCTCGCGTACGGCAAGCGCAACAAGGACATTGCCGCGAGTCTCAACATCGGCGAGAGCACGGTGAAGTTCCACGTCGCAAGCATCCTGAAGAAACTCGAGGTCAAGACCCGCGGTGAAGCGGGTGCCGTGGGCATGAAGGCCGGAATCCGAGCATCGTGACGCGTTCGACCACTCGGGTGTACGACGACCCGTCTCGGCGTGGTCCGAGCCAGCGTCGGCGCATCGGCATTCTGCTCTTCGACCAGGTCAAGATGCTCGACTTCGTCGGCCCGGCCGAGGTCTTCCTCGAAGCGAACCAGCGAGTCGACGGCTACGACATCGTCTTCCTCTCGATCGACGGCGGTGACGTGGTGACCTCGATGGGAATGACGGTGTCGGTGAACGCCGCCGTCGCCGACAGCGGCGACTTCGACACCCTCATCGTTCCCGGTAGCGAATCGGCTCCGGCCGTCTTCGAGGACCCGGCGTTGCTCGACGCGGTGGCGCTGCTCGCGCCCCGAGCGCGGCGGGTGGCGTCTATCTGCAGTGGTGCGTTCGCGCTGGCGGGATCCGGTCTGCTCGACGGCCGGAGTGCGACCACTCATTGGAAGTTCACGGCGGCTCTGGCGGAACGCTTTCCCGACACGCGTGTCCAACCGGATTCGATCTTCGTTCGCGACGGCGACATCTACACCTCGGCCGGGGTCGCTGCCGGAATCGATCTGGCGTTGGCGTTGGTCGAAAGTGATCACGGTGCCCCGATAGCCAGAACGGTCGCGCAACTACTGCTGGTGTACATGCAGCGCTCCGGCGGCCAGTCGCAGTATTCGGTGTCGCTGAAGGGTCCACCGCCACGGACCCAGGTCTCTCGCGCTATCACCGACTACATCCATGCCGACCCGACACGACCCGCGAACCTGAGCGCTCTCGCGGCACACGCCAATGTCAGTGTGCGGCATCTCAATCGCATCGTGCGCGAGGAACTGGGCACGACGCCTCTCGACTACGTGACCGCGATGCGTCTCGATATCGCGGTAGCCGCACTCGAGTCCGGGTACTCGGTGGCCCGGGCCGCTGCCGACGCAGGATTCGGCACGCCCGCTGCTTTTCGGCGTGCGTTCGTCACCAAGTTCGGTGTGACACCGTCGGATTACCAGAGAAAGTTCCGCACGACCGATCCAGCCCAGTGATACTCGGCCCCAACGCTTTCGTTCACCTCGGGAGGATCGCTCACCACCGGCCGAAGGTGGCCCTGGCAGGGTTAGCGGACCGGCGACCGCCTGGATCTATGGTCGAACCATGCACAACGTGGAGGCGCTCGAGTCCTGGGCGTATTCGCCTGCAGTTCTGCTGGATCGGCATCTGACCGTCGAATCGTCCACGATGCTCGCTCGCGCGGTGTCGCCGAGCTTCGCCGAGGGGGTCAATCTGGCCGTGTTCACATTCGTCGACGCCGGTTCGCTCTGCAGCGATCGAGACGATCCCGCCGACGACCCGCCTACTGGGTGGGAATCGTCGGCGGATCAGGTGGTCGCCATGCTTCGTGAGTCGTTGGATCGGCACGAGCCAGACGACTCCTTTCGCCGCATCGTCGGCGAACTGTCCACCCGTAGTTCGGCATTCGCGCAGAAGTGGGCCGGTGAGACCAGCGCGAGAAAAACCGGAACCGTGACGATCGAACATGCCGTCGTCGGTCCGTTGATGCTCGACTACCTGTTCATGCCTGCCGCCGAGGACCACGTACTGATGGTGCTGCGGCCCCGAACAGCACAGTCGAGGGCAGCTCTACGTCAACTGGCCGACGCGGTCCGATCGTCCGAATCGGACCGAGGAACAACGAACTGAGTGTCGCGGCTGGGGACTCCGGCAACCAGATGCCGGATCGCCGATGCCGACCGACTACCGGGATCGGCGAAGTAGGTGGTGATGAACTGCCCACCCTCGCCGACGATCTCCAAAGTCTGCGAACGGAATTCGACCAGACCGAACGGCTCCACCGGGACGACGGAGATGCTCGACGACAACGGCCGTACGTCGTGCTTGGCCCACATCCTGCGAAAAGCGCGGCTCTCCACCGACAATCGGCCCACCAACTCCGTCAGTCGCGGGTGACCCGGTGCCGCGTGGAATCGCAGCGCCGACACCATTCGTTGCGCCGTGACGGCCCAGTCCTCCGGCGAGGCGGCACTGTGCTCGTGCGCGAACACATCGAGCATCAGGTTGGTACCCACTTTCAGGCCCGGCGTCATCAGCGCAGCCGGACCGTTGAGCGCAAGCAGATCGTGATGGCGGTCGGTGATGTACGCCGGCGTGTGGACCCACTGCTCCAACACCCGGGCCGACGCCTCGGTCACTCGCGGCGGAAGCGCCTCGACCACGGCCGGGCCGGACTGCGCGCGCGCCACCCGGTGGAAGTACGCCCGCTCGTCCTCGTCCAAACGCAGAGCCCGACTCAGCGCAGCCAGAACCTGTTCGGAGGGTTGATGATTGCGCCCCTGCTCGAGTCTCAGGTAGTAGTCGGCGCTGATATCGGCGAGCCGGGCGATCTCTTCTCGTCGCAGGCCGCGCACTCGGCGGTTGCCGTCGCGCACCAGACCCACCTGCTCGGGTTGCAGCGATTCCCGGCGCACCCGAAGGAAGTCCGCAAGCAACGAGCGTTCGGCCATCGTCAGGACCTCCTGTCGACAACCATCATCTCCTACCCGCCGTCCCGAATCGAGTGCGAATCCGGCCCACTGTCGACCGTTTCAGGACACGGCAGCCCGAGACTTGCGCAGATCGATGGTCAACAGCACGAACGCCACCGCCGCGAGCACCGCAATCACGACGGCGAACACCACTCCCGCCGTCACCAGGCCCCATCCGGTTGCCACAGCTCCGGCCCCGATCACCGGTACCGAGATCGCGATGTACAACACGACGAAGAAGGTCGAGGTGACCTCTGCCCGACGGTGCGGAGGTAGCTCGGCACCGATCGTGGACATGCCGTTGGCGAATGTCATGCCCTGACCGACGCCGCAGAGCAGCGCCGCTACCACCAGAACGGCCAACGAGGTCAGCAGCAGCGACGCGGCCAGGAACACCAGACCGAGCAGCAGCAGCGCGCATCCCCACCGCTGCGCCGACGCGGGATCGGCTGCGCGCAAAGCAATCTGGGCTGTCGCCGACGCAGCGAAGACCGTGAACACCACCACCCCGGTGACGGCGTGATTGTCGACTCCCAACACACTGCCGATGAATCCCGGCGAGACGGCAGTGAACAGGCCAAGTACGGCGAACCCCGCGAATCCTCCGATCGAGGCGCGCACGAAGGTGCCGCGCACCTCCGGTGGAACGGACAGCCGCTGCATGTGCGGGCGTGCTCCGCCGTCGACCCGCACCGTCTCCGGTGCGAGGAACACCGCCACTGCTGCCGCAGCCAGCAGAACCATGTCGACGACGAACGTCAGACGCAACGGTTGCGGTAGGTACTCCGCGAGCACTCCGGCCACCAACGGTCCGAGGCCGAGGCCCCCGATGTTCGCTGCGGTAGCGATCGCGGATGCACGGTCACGCCATCGTTCGGGTACCAACTCGATCAACGTCACCGTCGCGGTAACGACGAAGATGCCGGCCGAAATTCCCGACAACACGCGGCCGATCACCAGGGCCGTCAGCGAGCCGGCGGTGACGAACACCACGGCGCTGATCAATCCGAATGCTATGGCCGCCAACAGCATCGGGCGTCGTCCCAACGAGTCGGACCAGCGGCCGAACGCCAACAGAGCTGCGAGCACACCGACGGCATACGCCGCGAACACGAGGGTGACGACGAAGACGGAGAAGTGGAACTCGACCTCGTAGAGCGCATATAGCGGCGTCGGCATGGTGGTGCCCATCATCGCCACCACGAACGCGAACGCAACTCCGACGAATGCCGTCGCACTCGACACCGACATGCGGGGCGACGACTTTTCGTCCGATCGGGTCACGCTGATCTCCTGTTCTGCAAGGGCCGTCCGTCCTGTGCCGTCGACAAGGAGATCGAACCAGAGCCGGCGAGTACGTGCTCACTCACCGTCCGCCGCCCTCGTAACGAAGGAGTGCGTCCCGCAGCGCGGACCGCGTGGTGATCTGCAATTTGGGAAACACTCGGTACAGATGACCGCCGACAGTACGAGCCGAGAGATACAGCTGTTCGCCGATCTCCTTGTTGGTCAGACCGGCGGCAGCAAGCGACGCGATGCGTAGTTCCTGCCCGGTCAACCCCGAGCCCGCATCACCCTCACGCGGGTGCGAGCCGGCTCCTGCAGCCCGTAGTTCGTCCTCGGCTCGGCGCAGCCACGTGCGTGCACCCAGTTCTGCGAACAGATCTGCGGCGTACCTCAACCGACCGCGGCTTTCGACGACCCGGTGGTGGCGGCGCAGCCACTCGCCGTAGACCAGCGCAACCCGCGGCGCATCGAAACACCATCCAGCGGTGCGTAGTTCATGCAGACTCGCCTCGAAGAGCGCCTCGGCTCCGGCCTCTGCCAGCATCGCTTCGGCTGCAGTCAGCAGCGCACTGTGGCGGGCTCCCCAGAAATCGGGCCGGGTTCGGCGCAGTCGGTCGAGATACGTGCGCGCCTCGTCCGACCGCCGCAGCCGTACACAGGATTCGACGTAATCCAGTATTTCGAGTGGTCCGTACGGAGTGATCGAACAGTGCTCCGCCGAGAGATCGCGGCGGCGCATCCGCTCGTAGGCGACGTCGAAGCGGCCCAGTGCCACCGATTCGGCTGCAGTACAGCTCTTCTCGCCACCAGCGACAGCTGGCACCGAGGATTTCAGCAGGCCCTCCTGCTCGTCGAAGAGGCCATCCGGCAGTCCCGAGGAGACGGCCTCGGCGAACGCAGAGAACTGTCCGCGAGCGGCGAGTGCGGCGAGGTGCCGCAGCCGGGTCAGAGACTCGGCGGCCGGAAACCCAGCTGCGACAGGGTCCAGCACGTCCGACAGCCGACAACTGTCGTTCGGATCCCACAGCAGGGTGGGCAACGCCAGCTGCAGCAGTATCGGTTTCCACGGGTCTCCGGTGCGCAGCGAGGCTCGTACCGCGTCCAGCAGCGCCGGGCTGTCGAGTGCCCGCACGTGCACTCTCGAACCCGAGACGCCGAGAGACCGCGCGACGAGCACGTTGACCGGATCGAGATGCTGTTCGTATTTGACCGCCCATTGCAGGCCCTGGGCAACGAGTTCGCTGTCACCGCTCAGTGCGCTGTACGCCAGAGCCGAACCGATCAACTGGTCGACGACGTCCGGGGCGACCGCATTCGGCAATCGATCGAGAGCCTGCACGACGACGCCGAACGCAGCACGGGGGTCGCCTCCCCGGGCCACGGCGGCAAAGGCCCGGGCCGGAACGGTCTCGGACAGGGCCGCATCGGGATGTCCCGACCGCATACGGTCCAAGATCGCTACCGCGAGATCGACGAAGCCGGCGAATGCCGCCATGGACGCCGCCCGCGCCTCGAGGGCCTGGGCGCGTCCACGATCGGATTCGAGCGCTACTGCACGGCAGAGCAACGCCACCGCCCGGCGGTAGCGATGCTGCGACGCCAGGTCGTGCGCCCGCTCGTCGAGCGCAGCGACGAGGCGCGCGTCGGGCGCTCGGGCTGCGAGTGCTCGATGCACCAGACGCTCGTCGGGCGTCAGCCGTGTGTCGACAGCCGATTCGAGGTGAACGGAGATGCGCTCCTCGGCGGTCGAGGAGGCAAGAATCCACAGTTGTGCGACAGTGTCGCCATGTGGGTGGGCGGCCACGGAGTCGCCACCGTGCTCGCGAGAGACGATGTGTCGCAACGCATCGCCGAGAATGTGACGCCTGGACTCCTCGTCGAGCCCGGCGACCTCGAACGCGCCGATGTCGGCGAGCGTATCGGTGAGATGGGCGCGGTCGAGCATCGCGCCGCCGACGGATGGATCCCGGCCCCAGATCGGCGCAGCGCGAGCGAGTTCGGTCGCGACGAGAGGGTTTCCCTGCGACAGCTCGATGATCAATTGCTGTTGCGACACAGTGGTTTCGGTGCCGGTCAACAGATCGCGCACCGCGTCGTCGGGCAGGGGTCGCACACGATGGAAGGCGAACTCCCGCCACAACGGCGGCGGGACGGTGTCGACGGTCGTGGCGATACACCGGACATGCGGGCTACGTACCGCCGTCTTCACCGCACGAGCGAGTCGGTCACGCGAGCCCGCGGGCAACAGATGCAGGTCGTCGATCACCAGCAGCGTCGGCGTCGCGTCGTCCGCCACCAGATCACCCAGCAGCCCCTCATCGAGCAGCCCCGCGAGGCACGGCAGATCCACCACCCGGAAACCCAGCGCTGTCGCCTCGCCCGCGATGGTGTTGGCAACCGTGGACTTGCCGATGCCTCGCGCACCCGAGATCACCAGGATCCGCCGGTTCTCCGGCGAAGCGGACAAACACGAGCGGCCCTCACGCAGCACTGCGTCGCGATCCGGTGATGTGGGCATTCGTCCAATATATTTTCACCCGTGTCTGCGCAAGGGTGTTGAATATGGCCCTGGCAGGGACACACTGAACCGGCCGACCACGACTGCGACGGAGGTGACCGAGCGTTGACCGAGAACGCCTCCTCCGGCCCTACCGATCACGGCGTCACCCGCCTCGTCGACTTCGATCAGCGCGTCGATATTCGAATGTCCCTGTCACCGCTGCGTCGGGGCCGCGGCGACCCCACCTACGAGTCCACGCCGGACGGCGCCGTGTGGCGGACGTCGCGCATGATTTCCGGCCCGGTCACGTACCGATTGGTGCAGGCCTCACCGAGCAGCGTCATGGTGCGCGCCTGGGGGCCCGGTGCCGACGAACTGCTCGACGCTGTGCCGGCTCTCCTCGGCCGGGACGACGACCCCTCGAGCTTCGCTCCCGAGCATCCGATTCTGCGCGAGGCACACAGACAACTTCCGCACCTACGCCTCGGCCGGACCGGTCTGGTGCTCGAGGCACTGATACCGGCGATCATCGAGCAACGCGTACACGGCATTTCGGCGTTCGGCTCGTGGCGATACCTGGTGAGCAAGTTCGGCGACCCCGCACCGGGCCCGACCCCGAAGACGATGTTCGTGTTTCCCACCGCCGACGTGTGGCGACGCATCCCGTCGTGGGACTACCACCGCGCCAACGTCGACCCGGCCCGGTCGAAGACCATCGTCCGTGCCGCGCGCGCAGCCGCACGCTTGGAGGAGGCGTCGACGATGACGCCCGAGGATGCGCAACGCAGGCTGCGCGCGATCCCCGGTGTCGGCATCTGGACCGCGGCCGAGACCGCTCAGCGCGCCCTGGGGGATCCCGACGCGTTGTCGGTGGGCGATTACCACCTGGCCGCGGTGGTGGGCTGGTCGCTGTTGGGTAGACCGATCGACGACGCGGAGATGGTCGAGTATCTGCAGCCCTTGGCACCACATCGACATCGCGCGATTCGGCTCCTGTATCTCAGCGGCAAGGCGACCAAGCCGAAATTCGGGCCACGGACCGCGCTGGTGGACCACACCTGGCACTGATCCCGGCCTGCTCGTACAGTCGAGTTGTTCGCCGACCTAAGGAGTAGTTCGTGGTTGCTATCGGCACGTCCGATCTGGACATCTTTCCGCTTGCCCTGGGCGGGAACACCTTCGGCTGGACCAGCGACGAGGACACGTCCTTCGACATCCTGGACGCGTTCACCGCAGGAGGTGGCAATTTCGTCGACACGGCCGATTCGTACTCGGCGTTCGCCGACGGCAACTCCGGCGGTGAATCCGAAATGATCATCGGCAAGTGGATGACGGCCCGCGGCAACCGCGACGACGTCGTTCTCGCGACCAAGGTGAGCCAGCATCCCGAGTTCCGCGGTCTGGCACCCGACAACATTCGGGCCGCAGCCGACGCATCCCTGGCCAGGCTGCAGACCGATCACATCGACGTCTACTACGCGCACTACGACGACGACAAGACGCCGTTGGTCGAGTCCCTGGCCGCGTTCGACAACCTGGTCCGGGCAGGAAAAGTTCGCCACGTCGCCATCTCGAACTACTCCCCCGCGCGGGTCCGCGAGTGGCTGGGCCTGGCGAAAGACAACGGTTTTGCGGCACCGATCGCACTGCAACCGCACTACAACCTCGTTGCCCGTCGCGACTACGAGGGTGAACTGCAAGCCCTCGCCGTCGACAACGGCCTCGGGGTGTTTCCGTACTTCTCCCTCGCCGCCGGCTTCCTGACGGGTAAGTACCGCACCCGGGAGGATCTGGCCGGTACCCAGCGCGAGCGACTGACGACGGGCTATTTCTCCGACGCAGGCCTGGCTGTGGTGCAGGGCCTGCAGGAGATCGCCGACTCCCGCTCGGCCGAGTTGTCGAGTGTGGCTCTCGCCTGGTTGCTCGCTCGACCGGGCATCACCGCACCGATCGCGAGCGCGAGCTCGCTCGCTCAGGTACCGGCTCTGCTCGACGCGCCGACACTGCGTCTGACCAGCCACGAGGTGGACACACTCACCGGACTGTCCGACGCGGTGGCGTAGGACACGAAAGTTGTAGTCAGCAACGGGAACAGAATCCGCTCCTGCGCTGCTGACCTTCGGGTGGCCCCAGCATCGAACACATCCGTAACCAGCGCGCAGGTGACCGACACGCGCGAGAGCAGCACGTCGGCTCCCACAACCGAGCCGACGTCACGCGAGCGCCTCCGGGTGATCCTCGTACTCGGCGCGCTCATCGCCCTCGGTCCACTGACCATCGACATGTACCTGCCTGCACTTCCTGCCATCGCCGAGGATCTGAACACCCCGTCGTCGGCAGTGCAGCTCACGCTCGCGGGAACTTTGGTCGGCCTCGCGCTCGGCCAGCTGGTCATCGGGCCGCTGTCGGACATCGTCGGCCGACGTCTGCCCCTCATCGTGGGCACCGGAGTGCACATCCTGGCGTCGCTCGCCTGCATCGTTGCTCCCAACATCGCCGTACTCGGCGGCCTGCGTGTGATTCAGGGCCTCGGTGCCGCAGCTGCTGCCGTGGTCGCCATGGCCATCGTCCGAGATCTGTTCAGCGGGCGCGCCGCCGCGACCGTCCTGTCTCGCCTGATGCTCGTCATGGGTGTCGCTCCGGTTCTGGCACCGTCACTCGGCGGTGCGGTACTTCTCGTCGGTTCCTGGCGGCTCGTGTTCGCCGCGTTGGCGATCATGGGCGTGGCGTTGATGACGCTGGCAATCGTGTCGCTGCGCGAGTCCCTGCCGCCCGAGCGTCGTCGAGCCAGTGGCGTCATGCCCGTTCTACGGACCTACCGATCGCTGCTGCGGGACACGCAGTTCGTCGTCCTCGTCATGGTCGCCGCCCTGGCCATGTCGGCACTCTTCGCGTACGTCGCCGGTTCGTCGTTCGTCCTGCAGGAAGAGTTCGGCCTCGACGAGCAACAATTCGCCATCGTCTTCGCGGCCGGTGCGATCTCTCTGATCGGCGCATCCCAGCTCAACGTCCTGCTGTTGGGACGCTTCGCACCGGTGCAGATCGTCCTGTCGGCGCTGTCCTTCGGCGTCGTCGCCGGCGCGGTCATGGTCGTCCTGGCGGTCACCGGGGTCGGCGGAATGGCTGGGTTCGTCGTCCCGCTGTGGTTCGTACTCGGGGCCGTCGGGTTCGTCATGCCCAACGCGCCCGCGCTGGCGCTGTCCCGCCACGGGGAAGCGGCAGGCGGCGCAGCTGCACTACTCGGTGCCGCGCAGTTCGGGCTCGGGGCAATCGTCGCACCGATCGTCGGTGCACTGGGCAACGACGCGATCGCCGTCTCGACGACGATGGTCGCCACCTCGGCGGCGACGCTGATCGCACTCGGGTCGGTGACCGTCCTGTCCGCACGTCGATGACCTCACTCGCGTCATCGTGTGGGCCATGGCGGTCACCCCACTAGGGTGACCGCCATGGCCGAACGCGAGCGCGACCCGCAGGGCAAGCCCCTCAACGCCCGGCCGCGCGACGGCCTCGGCCGCCCGCTGGCCCGCGGCGGTACCGGAACACCCCGGGTTCCCGACGATCTCCGTCTTCCACCGGACGCCGCCCTCACCGAAGCGCAGCGATTCCTGGACGCACGTATGCCGTTTCACGCCCACGAGGTACTCGAGGGCACGTGGAAGAACTGCGTCCCGGACGAACGCGAGCTGTGGCAGGGCCTCGCGCAACTGGCCGTCGGATTGACGCACCTGATGCGAGGAAACCGCGTAGGTGCCGCTTCGTTGCTCCGCCAAGGACACGATCGCCTGATCGGTTACGAGGTCGAGCCCCCGCACCGGATCGACGTGACGGGTCTGCTCGGCTGGTCCGAGGACCTGCTCGAGGACCTGGAGACGGGAACGCTACCGAGCTCACCAGGCGTTCCCGCACTGCGCCGGGCGGTGGAATCGGGATCCGACGGGGGCGTCCTGGCGCACCGGCCGGACTCGAGCTAGCCTGAGAGAATTAGGTAAGGCTAGGACAATCTTCACCGGAAGTGGGGTTCCTCGGCGTGACCGTGTTCGCACCGCTGAAACTCGCCCATCGCGAGACGATCAGCCCAGCTCAGCTCGGACGTACCTTCTGCACCGAGGTCGCCGAACAGGTTCCCTATTGGGTCGCTGTCCTGACCCCGGCCGAACGTCCGCTGCAGGTCACGCCGTCTCCGCTCCGTGAGCGCACCACGGTCACGCTGCCCGTTCCCGCGAACACGCACCGGCTCGACGCTCGGCTGCTCGCCGCCCTTGGATCCGCGGTGTCCACGTGGCAACGAGACAACCGCCGCGGCTCGTCGTCGGGCGTCCTGGTCGATACCGACGTCGACGACACCGGATTCGTCCATCCCGTCCGGCTCCCCGCCGTTCCGGTCGACGCCCTCACCGAATCCGCCCGCGCCTCGTACCTCGTCGACGACGTCTGCAGACGGCTGGACTCGGCACCTCACGGTGGCCGCGACTACCCGCTGACCCGGAACTACCCGGCGCTGGCCTGCCGCCCGGGAGCGCAGATTCTGTTCCGCCACGATGTATCCGAATCCGATCCCAGTCATGACGAGTACGCCATCGACATCGCGATCGGCGAGACGGAATCAGGGCTGGTGTCGGCCCGAGTCACCTGGTCCGTCGGCATCGAGGGAATGGACGAACTGGTCCGGCTGTGGGCCGCAGCGACCACCGAGCTGACGGCAGCGCCCTCGTAACCGCCGGATTCGCTACAGGCTTTTCAGCAGCCTCACGTCGTCGTCGATTCCCTCGGCCGGGGTTTCGAGGATCACCGGTGCATCGGCGGCGAGCGCGACGGCCGTCAGAATGTCCGCGTCGATGGTTCCGGTGCCCAGGTTCGCGTGCCGGTCGCGGGCAGAGTCGAACTCGTCGCGTGAATTGTTCAGATGCACCAGGTCGATTCGTCCGGTGATGGCCTTGATGCGATCGACCACGTCGATCAGGTCTTCGCCGCCGGCCCACGCATGACAGGTGTCGAGACAGAAACCGGCACCGAACTCCCCGATGGCGTCCCACAACCGCGCGATGTCGTCGAAGCGCCTCGCCATCGCCGAGTCACCGCCGGCAGTGTTCTCGACGAAGATCGGTACGCCGAAACCACCCTGCTCGGCCTGACGCTCGAACAGCTTGCGCCAGTTGTCGATTCCCTTGGCGGTGTCCTCGCCCTCTCGGACGTGACCGCCGTGCACCACCAAACCGATCGCACCGATCTCGGCAGCTGCTGCGGCCTGTTCGACGACCGCTTTGCGGGACGGGATTCGGATGCGATTGTTCAGGCTCGCCACGTTCAGAACATAGGACGAGTGCACCACCACATCGACGTCTCCGGTCAACAGAGCCTCACCTTGGGGGTGCGGGGTGAGCTTGTTCCACTTCTGCGGATCCGTCAGAAACATCTGGACCAGGTCGACGCCGAGCGTCTCGGCCGTGCCCAGAGGGTCGCTGCTGTCGCGGACATGTGCTCCGATGCGCATGACGCCCATCATAGGGGTCGAGTTCAGGGTCTCCCCTGATAGCGACCGGGCCCGAACACTGAAACACTGGCACCCATGAGCGACATTGCCGCACGTGCGGTCGACGTATCGAAGGTCTACGGTTCTGGCGACACCCAGGTGCACGCACTGTCCGGGGTGAACGTCGAGTTCGCCCGCGGAGAATTCACCGCCATCATGGGCCCGTCCGGCTCGGGCAAATCCACACTGATGCATTGCCTGGCCGGGTTGGACACCGCGTCCTCGGGCACGGTCACGATCGGTGACACCGAGCTGACGGCGCTGTCCGACAAGGAGATGACCGGGTTACGAAGGGACCGAATCGGTTTCGTGTTCCAGGCCTTCAATCTGGTGCCCACCCTGACCGCACTCGAGAACATCACTCTGCCGCTCGACATCGCCGGACGCACCCCGGATCAGGGCTGGCTCGATACCGTCGTCGACCGACTGGGCCTGCGCGACCGCCTGGGCCATCGCCCGAGCGAACTCTCGGGTGGGCAGCAACAGCGCGTGGCGTGCGCTCGTGCACTGGCCGGTCGACCCGACATCGTGTTCGGCGACGAGCCGACGGGCAACCTGGACTCTCGTTCGTCCGGTGAGGTGCTGTCGATTCTGCGCACGGCCGCAGACGAATTCGATCAGACCGTCGTCATCGTCACCCACGACCCACGAGCGGCCAGTTACGCCGACCGCGTCGTGTTCCTGGCCGACGGAGCTGTCATCGATCAACTGGCGTCGCCCACCGCCGACGCCGTCCTCGAGCGCATGAAGAAGCTGGAAACGGTCCACTGATGTCGCACTCGGTCGCCAAGAAATCGAATCCCGACAAGGCCCCGACGCGGGCCGCGTCGGGCAACCCCATGCGTAAGGTGTCGCTGCGAAACCTTGCCGCCCACAAGGTTCGGCTGGCACTGACAGTTCTGTCCGTCGTACTCGGAACCGCTTTCGTCGCAGGCTCGTTCGTCTTCACCGACACGCTGCAGCGCACGTTCTCGTCACTGTTCGCCGACACCGCACAGGGAGCCGACGTTCGAGTCGCCCCCGAGGATGCGCGATCGAGCGGAGTACCCAACGAGGACATCGCCGCCATCTCGGCGCTTCCCGGCGTGCGTGCTGTCTCTCCGTATGTAGGAAGACAACTCGTTCTGCTGGGTAAAGACGGTGCCGCAGTGCAATCCGGCGGAGCACCGACGATCGGCGAGTCCTACCTGCCGGACGAGCAGCGGCTCGGCGATCCGGCGACATTCGTCTCCGGCTCGGCCCCCACCGCGCCCGGCCAGGTCGCGATCAACGCAGGTGGCGCCGATCGAGCGGGCCTGAAGGTGGGCGACGCGACCCAGGTACTCGTGCCGTCCAAGGGGATCACCGACATCACGATCTCCGGAATCTATTCCACTGCAACAGAATCCGGTGGTTTCATCGGGATTCAGTTTGTGCAGAGCCAGGCGAACGAGTTGTTCACCGACGGTGCGCACGTGCAGTACATCGACGTCGCGGGCAACGATCTCGCCGCACAGGGCAAGACGCAGAGCGACCTCAGGGACGAGATCGCCGCCGCGTTCCCGGATCTGAAAGTGCAGACCGCTGCCGACGTCCAGGCCGAAACCAAGGCCGAGGTCGAGTCGGCACTGTCGTTCATCACGTACTTCCTGCTCGCGTTCGGTGCCATTGCACTGCTCGTCGGCACGTTCATCATCTACAACACGTTCTCGATGATCGTCGCTCAGCGGGTACGCGAACTGGCGCTGCTTCGCGCCATCGGAGCCAGCCGTGGGCAGGTCAGTCGCTCGGTCGTACTCGAAGCGGTCGTCGTCGGCGTCATCGGAAGTGTGCTGGGGTTCGCCGGCGGCGTGGGACTTGCGTACGGATTGCGCGCTCTGCTCAATGCCTTCGACCTCGGGTTGCCGTCGGGCCCTCTCGCCCTCGAACCACGCACCGTCGTCGTCGCCTTCGCGGTGGGCATCATCGTCACCGTCCTCAGCGCCTACGCACCGGCGCGGCGAGCAGCCAAGATTCCACCGGTGGCCGCAATGCGCGAGGAGTTCGCGTCCGCCGGCGACACCCTGCGAACCCGGACGTTCATCGGCGTCGGACTGGGTATTGCCGGAGCGGCAGCGATAGTCATCGGCGCTCAGTCGACCGGCGGCGCTGCCGCAGCAACCGTCGGCGTCGGCGCGGTGGCGGCGATCGTGGCCACGGCCCTGGCCGCACCGTCGTTGTCTCGGCCCGTCGTGGGAGCGCTCGGGGCCGTCCTCACCCGGCCGTTCGGTGCGATCGGTCGCTTGGCCAGAACCAACTCGGTGCGCAATCCGCGCCGCACGGCAGCCACCGCATTCGCGTTGATGCTCGGCCTCATGCTCGTCACCGTCATCGGGGTACTCGGGTCGACGGCGAAGGCGAGTGTCGATTCGCTCGTCGACACCGGCGTCGAAGCCGACTACATCCTGTCCGGTCCACAGTCGATCGGTGTCCCGGCCGGAGCCACGGCGGCCGCACAACAGGTCGACGGGGTGGAACGAACCGCTGTGCTGCATCCGGTGTTCGTCACGATCGCCGGAGAAGAAGAATTCGGCGCTGCCATCGACGGCTCCCCGGAAGGGCTGCTCGACCTGTCCATGGTTCGGGGCACCGCAGACCTCGAGAGCAACGGCTTCTCGGTGTCCGAGACCGAAGCGTCCACCAAGGGCTGGGACATCGGCACCCAGGTCGTGTTCGACTCCGTCGACGGAGCTTCGGTTCCCGTCACCGTCACCGGTGTGTTCACCGACAACCCACTGATCGGCAGTTGGATCGTCTCGGGCGACATCTACGAGAAGGTGACGCCGTCCATCACGCGGTCGGATCTGCTGGTCCTCGTCAAAGCCGCGCCCGGAACCGATCTCGGTACGTTGCGGACCGACCTCGAAGCCGCGACCAAACCGTCCGTGGTGGTGCAGGTACAGGACGTCGAAGAATTCAAGGGCAGCCAAGGCCAGCAGATCGACACACTGCTCGCGGTGCTGTACGGACTGCTCGCCCTGGCCGTGGTCATCGCAGTGCTGGGCATCGTCAACACCCTCGCCCTGTCGGTCGTCGAACGCCGACGCGAGATCGGCATGCTCAGGGCGATAGGAATGCAGCGACCGCAGGTGCGGCGCATCATCTACCTCGAGTCGCTGCTCATCGCCCTGTTCGGTGCCATCGTCGGCGTCGCCCTCGGCATCGCCTTCGGGTGGGGCTTCGTTCAGACCCTGCGCGACGAGGGCCTAGGTGCCATGACGGTGCCCTGGGGGCAGGTCGTCGCGATGCTTCTCGGGTCCGCGGTGGTCGGAGTGCTGGCCGCTCTGTGGCCTGCCGTTCGGGCCGCGCGCACCAAACCGCTGGAGGCGATAGCCGACCTCTGATCAGGGTCGCCCCGACACCGGGCATTTCGTAACGACACCCGTTCGTTACGAAATGTCCGGTTTTCGGCTTGCGCGGAAAGACGGCCCGCGTCTACTTTAGGGTGGTAAAACAGTCTTCAAGTAGGTTTGTGTACCGCAAACGAACCTTTACCTCGCGGGTCGGGCTCGTGCAAGGAGAATCATGACGATTCAGGACGCGTACGCGCCGACCCGATCTGTGCCGACGGTATCTGTGTCGAGCCGATCTGTGCCGACGGGACCTGTGTCGAGTCGAGCTGTGTCGACGGAACCTGTGCCGACGCGATCCGCGCTCGCCCCGCTGTGTCGTCCCGACGGCCGCGACACGCTGATGGCTCGCTACCGCGAGGTAGCGCACGCCATGCCGGACGCAGCCGCGTTGCACGCGGCAGGGACGTCACTGACCTTCGACGAGCTGCTGCATCGCGTGTATTCGCAGGCACGCAAGATCGCTGCCCTGCGCCCGTCCGATCACCGGCCCCTCGCCGTCGAGGCGGACGCGTCGGTCGACTCGATCGTGCTGATGCTGGCCGTCATCGCTGCAGGCCACCCATTGGTTCCGCTGGATCCGCAACTCCCCCACGAGCGCCGCGACCGCATCGTCGAACAGGCCAAGGCCTCGACCCTCGATTCGACGACCGTCGACGCAGCGGTCGATTCCTGCGTACCGCTGCCGACGGTCTCGGGCGGCCACACCGCGGTGATCAACTACACGTCCGGATCCACGGGTACGCCCAAAGGCGTCGTACTCAGTCATCGCATGTGCCTGACCAAGGCGTACGAGGTGTCGACCGCGCTGGGGTTGGGCACCCACGATCGCGTCGGCGATGCCCTTCCCGTCAGTTTCGGCGCGGGCCTGAACACTCTGTTCGCCGGGCTGCTCAGCGGTGCCACCGTTCATTGCCGTGACCCTCGATCCGGCACGGTCGGCAGCATCGCAGAGTGGGTATCGGAGCACTCGCTGACCACGTTGCACTGCTCGTCGTCGCTGCTGCGCGCCGTCGCGGGCCAGGTCACCGTACCCACGCTGCGCGTCGTCACCACCTACGGGGAATCACTGCACGCCGACGACGCGCGCCGCTTCCGCCTGGCTTCCGACAACCGCGCCACACTCGTCAATTGGTACGCGACCACCGAGGCCGGGGCCGTCGCGTTCAGCGAGTACCCCCTCGACCGTGCGCTACCGTCCGGCTTTCTGCCCGCGGGCACTCCCGTCGCAGGAAAGCTCGTCGAGGTCGTTGCTGCCGACGGCTCCCCGTGCGAACCCGACGTCATCGGCGAGGTGCGCGTCACGTCGGCGTGCCTGGCCGACGGCTATCTCGAGGATGTCGGCGTGGACTCGGAGAAATTCGCCGCCCTCGGCGACGGCCTGTTCCGCTACCGCACCGGCGACCTGGGCCGGTTCGATCAGGACGGAACATTGCAGCTCGCCGGGCGCATCGACGACGCAGTCAAGGTACGCGGCTACCTCGTCGAACCGGCCGAGGTGGAGGCAGCACTGCGCGCGCTGCCGAACATCGACGATGCCGTGGTGATCGGCAGGAGATCCGGCGCCGATACCGACCTCGTCGCGTACATCTGCTCCGACCGCACCGTCCGGGCGAGCCAGGCCGACATCAGGGCCGCCCTGCGCCGAACCCTGCCGGAATGGATGGTGCCCACCCACCTCGTCGCGCTCGACGCCATGCCCCGCAACGAACGCGGCAAGATCGACCGCAGAGCACTGCCCGAGCCGTCCGACCGACGCGTCGAACGCACCGCGGTCGGCCCCACCGAATACATCGTCGCGGAGGCCGCTCGCACTGCACTCGGACTGGACGCCATCGGGCGGGACGAGGATTTCCTCGAACTCGGTGGCAACTCGCTGACCATGACGGCGATGCTCGCCCACTTGCGCGAGAACCTGAAGATCGACCTCGATCCGCAGGACGTGTTCGCGTCGACCACCGTGCGAACGCTGGCGACCACCGTCGACGCTCGGCTTCGCGACACCGCCGCCGCACGTCGGAGCTCGTCCGGTGTCCACGACGTTCTGGTCCCGCTGCGCACCGGGGGTACCGGAGCTCCGATCTTCCTGATCGGTGGTGCCGGCGTGGGCGCGATGGCGTTTCTCGATCTGGTCAAGCACCTCGACGCAGACCGTCCCGTCTATGCCCTGCAGGCACACGGCCGAGGCACACGCGGGCGACCGGACCGGACCATCAGAGCCACTGCGGCACGGTATGTCGACGCGATCCGGACGGTGGCCCCCGACGGCCCGTTCCATCTTGTCGGCCACTCGCTCGGCGGCTGGATCGCCATCGCGATGGCAGAGAAGATCAGAGATTCCGGCGTCGGTACCCCGCATCTGCTACTTCTCGACACCCGGCTGTTCCGTCATCTCCTGGACCGGCTTCCCGGGGGTACGTCTGTCCCGGCAGCGCCGCCCGCACCGACCAGAGAAGACGCCGGCTTCCATCTGGGCCGTGTCGGTACGGCCGCGCTGTGGCTGCGTATGCAATTCGCTGGGCTGCTGCGGTATCCGACGACCATGGAATGGTTGGTGTTCGCCAGCATCGGGTACGTGGCGTTGAACAAGCATGTGCCGACTCCGTGGTCGGGGTCGATGACTGTGGTTCGCACCACCGAGAACGTCAAGGACCTCCGGTCGTGGCGAGCAGTCGCTCACGGCGAGCTGACGTTCGTCGATATCACCGGCCACCACGCGAACATGTTGCGCGGACCGATGGCGAAGGAACTGGCCGACATCATCGACGACACCGTCGACAACGCGCGCTGACTGGGAATATCACCCGCGACGGCCTGTCGCGGTGGCGGCACAGCTTGTACGTTTGTGCCGGACGGCTAATTAGCCGAGCCACCGGCCCGAACCGAGACAGGGAGGTCGACCATGAGCGCATCGTACGAACTGCAGTCGGTGGAACTACACAAGGACGTCTTGCGGTACGTCGATATCGGCGACGGGCCGCCCGTGATTCTCGTCCACGGGCTGCTCGGATCGCATAAGTCCTGGGGCCCGCAGATCGAGCGACTGTCGGACCGGTATCGGGTGATCGCACCCGACCTGTTCGGGCACGGTGACTCCGACAAACCGTCCGGCGACTATTCGCTCAGTTCGCACGCGGCCACCATCCGCGACCTGATGGAGTATCTGAACATCGACTCGGCACCACTGGTCGGCCACTCGCTCGGCGGCGGCATCGTCATGCAGATGACGTACCTCTTTCCCGAACGGGTCGATCGCCTCGTGCTGGTCAGCAGCGGCGGGCTCGGCCCGGAGGTGAGCCTGCTACTCAAGGCCGCGACGCTACCCGGCAGCGAACTGGTGCTTCCGATGTTGGCCTCGGATTGGTTCCGAAGGAACACCGAAGGTGTGCTGGCTCGACTGGGCAAGTGGGGGGTTCCGGTAGAGCCCGGCCCCAGCATGGCCGAGACGTGGCGCTCGTTCCGATCGGTCGCAGACCGGTCGACGCGGGAGGCATTTCTGGCGTCGACGCGGGCCGTCGTGGGTCCTCGCGGCCAAACCGTCAGCGCCAAGCAGCATTTCGAGAAGTTCGAGTCCATTCCCTCGCTGCTGATCTGGGGCGGTAAGGACCGCATGATTCCCGCCAAGCATGCGGACAACATCCGACGCGAGGTACCCAACAGTCGCGTCGAGATCTTTCCCGACGCCGGCCACTTCCCGCAGCTCGACGAGCCGGACTTCTTCTTCCGGCTACTGGACGAGTTCTTGGCCGCCAACCACACCGACTCGAGCGACGCGGACACCGGCGCGCCGACGGAGATCACCCCGGCAGCCATGCCGCTGCAGCGCCCGTGAGCGTCATCCCGATGTTTCCGCTCGGCAGCGTGTTGCTGCCGGGCGAACGTCTCCCGTTGCACATCTTCGAGCCGCGATACCAGGCACTGGTACAGGACTGTCTGAAGATGGACGATCCCCGTTTCGGCGTCGTTCTCATTGCCCGGGGACACGAAGCAGGCGGCGGCGACGTCCGACACGACGTGGCGACGATCGCCCACATCATCGGTCACGAGGCCATCGGAGACGGCAGGTATCTGCTCGAATGCGTCGGAGGCGAACGGATCCGCATCGACGCGTGGCTCCCGGACGACCCCTACCCACTGGCCGACGTTCGCGCATGGCCCGACGCAGACGTCGATGCCGTCATCGCCGACACGCAATTCGCCGCCACCTGGGCCAAGGTCGAGGACCTGTACGAGCTGATCGGTCGGCTCGAATCCTCCGGGGACATCGTGACGCCGGGCGTTCCGGATTTTCTGAGCCTCCCGATTTCGGCCGCCGAGAAGATCTGGTCACTGGCCTCGTTGATCCCGATGGGCCAGTCCGACCGACTCGACATCCTGTCGGCACCGGACGCCCCGTCGCGCTTGAAGGCACTCGACGACGCGATCGAAAACGTCACGGCCGTCGTGCAATTCAGACTTCAGCCCTGACCGGAGCCATCCCGGCGAACCCAGAAAAGAAATCAGGCCCGGCACCATCGGTGCCGGACCTGATCTTCGTAGTAGCGGGGACAGGATTTGAACCTGCGACCTCTGGGTTATGAGCCCAGCGAGCTACCGAGCTGCTCCACCCCGCGTCGGGTGATACCCACGGTACATGCCGTCGTGGCAGACTCCCAATCGCCAGGTCAACGCTCTACGGTTCTTTCATGCCCACCGAGTCGTCACCCGTCCTGTCCTTTCCACACCAGGCCGTCGCACAGATCACGCTGAGCAACCCCCCGGTGAACGCCTTGACCCAGCCTGCGACGCGACGTCTGCGGGCGATGCTTCGCGAGCTGGCCGAGAACTCCTCCGTCCGGGCCGTCGTGCTCACCGGCGACCGGGTGTTCAGTGCCGGTTCGGACATCTCCGAAATGCCCGCGATGCAGGCGGCAGGCGACGTCCTCGAACGCAAGAGCAATGTCGAGAACGCGACCCTCGAATTACTGGCCGACCTACCGCTCCCGACGGTCGCAGCGATCGACGGGTTCGCCCTGGGCGGTGGGCTCGAGATGGCGCTGTGCTGCGATCTCGTCGTTGCCGACGCGGGTGCCCGCCTCGGCTTGCCCGAGATCGATCTGGGGCTCGTCCCCAGCAGTGGCGGGACCATGCGTGCGTTGCGGCGGGTGGGTCAGTCGCGCGCAGCCGAACTGGTGTTGCTCGGCGAGCCCATCTCTGCCGAGACCGCTCTGGAATGGGGTCTGATCAACAGGGTGGCTCCACGCGGTGGGTCCTTGTCGATGGCACTGGACCTGGCACACGTGCTGGCCGCGAAGTCCCGCTCGGCCGTGCACGCGAACAAACGAGCTCTCGCGCTCACGTTCGGGCAGTCACCACACGAACCGGCACGACGCGCACTGCCGGTGTTCGAGGAAGCCTTCGAGTCGGCCGACGGCCGAGAGGGCGTACGGGCCTTCCTCGCCAAGCAATCACCGAACTTTCGATAGCCGGGCCCGCGCGAGAAGTGCTGCACCGGTGACGATCTCCCATCCGATGATGGTGTAGACGGAAATCCGCTCGAACGCTCCACCGCCGAGGATGCCGGTATCGGCGAGAAACAATGCGAAACCGGCCAGCCCCGCGACACCGGCGACGCCGCTGGCCGCCGTGTACCACCGAGGTGCGCCGACGCGTCCGCCGTACCGGCCTGCAGCCAGGAGCACCAGGTTTCCACCGATGATCGCCATACCCGCGCCCGCTGCATGGGGAGTCGATGCTCCGTCGACCGAAGCATGCGCGAGCCCGACGACGATGCTGCCGACGCCGTGCACGACCGACGTGCCCAGCACGATCCAGCGCGCTCGACCCTCGAACAACACCGACAGACCCAGACCCGCCAAGGCGAACAGAGCCCCGTCCACCACGAAGCCGATGTTCATCACCGGGTGCCACGGTGAGATGTCCGGAATCCCGAGGTCACTGATGTTGTTGCGCGCGTAGCTGTACGGTCGGTCGGTCCAGCCCAGCGCCGAAACCGCTTCGGCAGCGAGGTAGGTACACCCACCGACCAGAAACGCCGCGGCGGCCAGAACTGTAGATCGCTTCACCACTGCAGTATTCACTGCCCCCACGTCAACGGGTCATTCCGCAGGCTCCACTCCCGAGAGCTGGGTCATTCCGCAGGCTCCACTCCCGGCGACCCCGATGCACCGGACTTGTACCGATTGGTACAGTACCGGCTCATGAGCGATCGCCACGACGTGGTGCCGATACTCGCAGGAGTGTTCCGCGACCACGGGTTCGACGGGTCGTCCCTCGCGGTCATCAGCAGATGCACCGGACTCGGCAAAGGCAGTCTCTACCACTACTTTCCGCGGGGAAAGCAGGAAATGGCCGAGGCAGTCCTCGACGACGTCGAGCTGTGGTTCCACCACAACGTCTTCGAGCCGCTGCGGCACGGAGACGACGCGGCGTCGACCACCCACGACATGTTTCAGCAGACCGCCCGCTATTTTCGGTCCAATCGCCTGGTGTGCCTGTTCGGCGCGTTCACGCTCGGGCTCGAGCGTGCCGCTTTCTCCAGCCGTGTCGCCGCGCATTTCACCCAGTGGATCGAGGCACTCACTCCGGTGCTGCAGCGGCTCGGACACGGCGACTCGGCGGCCGAGCTGGCCGAAGAGATCGTGGCCGGAATCCAGGGGGCGTTGGTGCTGGCAAGGGCTTTCGACGATGCCACACGATTCGACCGGGTGTTGGCCCGACTCGAAGCCTCGGCCGCACGCGTGTCGGAGGGAGTGCACGCATGACACCTGACGACACGACGCCGAAGCCGGCACCCGAGCTGAAGACCTTCGGGATACGAGAGTTGTTGCGACTCATCGTGATCGGATCGGTGCTGACGTACTTTCAGTTCATCGCCATCGGCCGCTGGGTTCGTGCGCCGCGGCGCGGCTGGCCGGTTCACGCCTCCAAGGCCGTCGTCGACGCGTTCTTCGTGCTCGGCCCCACCTTCGTCAAGGTGGGGCAACTGATGGGTTCGTCGCCCGGACTGTTTCCCAAGGTCCTCGCCGACACCTGTCTGCGATGCCTGGACGAGGTGCCGCCGTTTCCCGGGTCGCAGGCCCGCGCGGTGATCGAGGCAGACCTGGGCCGGAGCGTCGACGAGTTGTTCTCCTCGTTCGACGACGTACCGCTCTCGTCGGCGTCGGTCGCCCAGGTGCACCTGTGTGTGCGCCGCGACGACGGCCGCGAAGTGGTCATGAAGGTGCAGCGGCGAGGCATCTACCACCGCATGAAGATCGACCTGCGAATCGCATATCTCATCGCGCGCGGTCTCGAGAAGTTCATTCCGTTCTTTGCCACGGCCAACGCGTCGGCCATCATCGTCGACCTGCACGCCGCGACGTTCGCGGAACTCGACAGCGCAGTGGAAGCCAAGCGCCAGCACAGCTTTCGCAGTGCAATCGGGGCATTCGGCGACAACAAGCACGTCACCGCACCCGAGGTGTTTCTCGACTACTGCGGTGGACGCGTGATCTGCATGGAACGCATGCACGGCTCGCCGCTGGACCGGTACCGGCCCGGTGAGCAATCGGAGCTGATCGTTCGCCGTGCCGCCAAGGTCTGGATGGAGGCCCTGGTACTGCACGGCCTGTTCCACGGCGACGTGCACGCGGGAAACGTCTGGGTGCTCGACGACGGCAGAGTGGCCTTTCTCGACTTCGGCGTCATGGGCGAGGTGGACGAGCAGTGGCGCGCGTTGTTGCTCGACCTCTTCCACGCCACGGTGATCGACGGCGACTTCACCCGCCTCGCCGGTACCGTCAAACGTCTGGGAATCGTTGCCCCGCAGATGGGTTCGGACGCCGAAGTCGGCGCGATTCTGCAGTCGGTGTTCGCGCCGATGCTCTCGGCCACCCTCGCCCACTTCAGCCTGGCGGACTTCATCCGGGCGTTGGTCGGCATGGGCAAGCAGTACAAGACGTCGAGCCCCGAGGAACTGATCCTGGTGGCCAAGCAGCTCGGCTACTTCGAGAGGTATGCCATCGAACTCGCACCGAACTGGGCGTTGGGCACCGACCCGTTCGTGTTCAAGAACGTCTTTCCCGCCGAGATCGCGGCGCTGTCCGAGGCACGGGGCATCGAGCTGCCGGAGTGATCCGGCAGCCCGCGCACCCGATCACAGACTGAAGTCGAGTACCACTTTGCCTGCTGCCGTTCGGTTTTCGAGCGAGGCGATCGCTGCTGCCGCGTCGGAGACGGGGAAGACGGACGGCTCGGGAGCCACGAGCGAACCGTCCGCGAGCAGCGGCTCGATCTCGGCCCACTGAGTGGCCAGGTAGCCGGGGCGCGTCATCCACCATGCACCCCAGCCGACGCCGACGACATCAACGTTGTTCAGCAGCAAACGGTTGACCTTGACGGTCGGGATCTCGCCACCGGTAAAGCCCAGCACCAGGATTCGGCCCGACGGCGCGAGCGAACGGATGCTGTCGGTGAATCGGTCACCGCCCACCGGATCGACGACCACGTCGACGCCACGGCCACCGGTCAGCTCCTTGACCGCGTCCTTCCAGCCGTCGACCAGTACGACGTCGGTGGCTCCGGCGGCTCGCGCGATGTCTGCCTTTGCTTCCGAGCTCACCACTGCGATCACCCGTGCTGCCCCGAGCACCGGAGCCATTCGCAGAGCGGAGGTTCCGATCCCGCCCGCCGCGCCGTGCACCAACACCGTCTCGCCCTGCGCCAAGCGGCCGCGCTCGCGCAACGCGAAGTGCACCGTCAGATCGTTGAACAGCAAGCCCGCGCCCGCAGTGAGCGACACGGACTCGGGCAACGCGAACACCATGTCGGGCGAGACGACGGCGACTTCTGCCATACCGTCGCTGAGCCCCGTCAACGCTGCCACGCGGTCTCCGGCCGAGAAGCCGGAATCGGCCGGAGCCGACCGCACGATGCCGGCGATCTCGCTGCCCGGAACGAACGGCAACTCGGGCTTGTACTGGTACAGCCCACGGGTGAGCAACGCGTCGGGAAACGCGACGCCCGCGGCCCTGACCTCGATGACCACCGACCCGTCACGCGCGGTGGGTTCGTCGATATCGGCAACGGTCACCGAATCGGGTCCATCGAGACTGGAGATCTGTACCGCGCGCATGAAGTGTCCTCTCGGTCGGGATCGTTCCCTGCCTGCCACGGTACAAAACTGCCGTACTCACCGCCGCTACCGGCATCCACTCCTGGTGATGTGCTCCAATCGAGGGGTGAACACCACTCCCCTCACCGTTGTCTCGCCCGACGGCACCGCCCGCGGCGGCATCATCGTCATCCAAGAAGCCTTCGGGGTCACCGACCACATCGTCGACGTCTGCAACCGCGCGGCTGCGGCGGGTTGGGTAGCCGTGGCTCCGCATCTGTTCCACCGGCAGGAGGGGGTGAGCGTGCTCGACTACTCGGACATGGATTCCGCCATGGCGGCCATCGGAAAACTCGAGGCGGACGAGGTGGACTCCGACGTGGACGCAGCAGCGAGTGCGCTGGCCGAACTGGGGTTCGAGCCCTCGTCCATCGCGATCGTCGGTTTCTGTATGGGCGGGACCGTGGCCTTCCATACTGCGGTTCGACGGCAACTCGGTGCGGCCGCCACGTTCTACGGTGGCGGAATCACGAAGGGCCGCTTCGGTTATCCCGCGATGGCCTCGGTGGGCGACGCTCTCCAGACACCGTGGCACGGCTTCTTCGGAGATCTGGACGAGGGCATTCCGTTCCAGGACGTCGAGACACTGCGGGAGATCACCGCCACGGCACCGGTCGGCACCGAGATCACCCGATACCCCCACGGCAAGCACGGCTTCCACTGCGACGACCGCCCTGCCGTGTTCGATGCCGCAGCCGCAGGCGACGCGTGGACCAAGACCCTCGAGTGGTTCGACGCGCATGTCGCACGCTGAGCACCCTCGCTCCGACGCCGAACTCGCGGAGGAGACCGAACGCATCGTCGCGTTCTGGACCGAGTTGTCGCTGCCCGGCCTGTTCGACGTCCACACGCATTTCATGCCGAAGAACGTGATGGACAAGGTGTGGAGCTACTTCGACAGCGCCGGCCCGCTGACGGGCAGCGTCTGGCCCATCTCGTACCGCTTCGCCGAAGACCGACGACTGCAGGTGATTCGAGGGTTCGGCGTGCGGCGATTCACGTCGATGATCTACCCGCACAAACCTGCGATGGCGGCCTGGCTGAACTCCTGGGGTGCCGACTTCGCGGCCCGCACCCCCGATTGCCTGCAGACTGCGACGTTCTATCCCGAGGACGGAGCCACGCAGTACGTCGAGCAGGCGGTGACGAACGGAACTCGAATCTTCAAGTCGCACATCCAGGTCGGGAACTACTCGCCCAACGACCCGCTGCTCGACGGCGTCTGGGGCACCATTTCGGATGCGCAGATTCCGGTGGTCATCCACTGCGGCTCCGGACCGGCACCCGGCTCGTATACCGGCCCCGAGCCGATCGCCGCTCTGCTGCAGCGGTTTCCGACGCTACCGCTGATCGTCGCGCACATGGGCATGCCCGAGTACGTCGACTTTCTCGATCTGGCCGATCGATACGAGAACGTACGTCTGGACACCACCATGGCCTTCACGGATTTCTCCGAAGCCGCTGCGCCGTTTCCCCGGCACGAGATGCCGCGGCTGTTGGACCTGCAGGATCGCATTCTGTTCGGGAGCGACTTTCCGAACATCCCGTACCCCTACCTGGACGCGCTGCAGGCGGTGACCCGTCTCGGACTCGGCGACGAGTGGGTTCGCGCCGTGTGCTGGAGCAACGGCGCGGCCCTGTTCGGCTGAGTCCCGTTCGCGGGTCTCAGCCCACCCAGAAATCGGCGATACGCTCGGCGATGGCGGCGCCCTGCGCCCGGCCCGCTGTTGCCGCCGCTGCGCGCACGGCGATGTCGGTGGGGTCGGGTCCGATCGCAGCCGACGAAGCCGCGTCGGGAACGATCACTTCCACCTTCGAGCCGCCCTTGACCAATTTTCCCCGTTCGACCTCGAAGGGGTCGCCTTCCAGGTCGAGTGCACCGACCTTGAGCACCAGCACCTTCTCGAAACCCACCGCCAGATCGGCGTTCTCGCTCGCACGGATACCGCCGTCGACGTAGCGGTGATCGCCGATCGTCACCGGCGGCCACATGCCCGGGATCGCGCAACTCGCGGCCACGGCGTCGATGAGCTCGACGCCCGATCCCCGGTCCAGTACTCGATGGCGCCCCGTCAGGGCGTCCACGGTGACGATCCGCAGATCACGGTCGGGCCACGAGTGCGTCGTCAGTCGACGGGCGATGATGGCTCGTCGTTCCCGTTCGCTGATCGTCGCTGTCGCCAGAGCTTCGGCACCGATGCGCCTGCGGGTGTCCAGCGCACTGCCGTCCGAGTTCTGGGCTGCTCGGGCCAACATGGTGACGAGCTCGTCGATGGTGGCCTCGGCGTGTGGCTCGTTGTCCTGCTTCGACTCGTCCGCCTGACGCTCGAAGAACTTCGACACCGGGGTGCCGCTCGAGATCTGAGCGGCCACCGAAGAACCGGCCGACGTTCCGAGCAACATCTCGGCGTCGCTGACATCGGCCCCGGCCTCGGCCAGTCCCAGAAGGACGCCTGTTTGCCACGCAATGCCCGCTACACCGCCGCCGCCCAATACGAGCGCTCGTCTGGCCATGGTCGTAACCCCGTTCTTCCGCTGGACCCGTCAGGAACTTACAGCCCCGCCGCCGACCCGCGGACGTAACCACGTGATCAGGTCGTCGAGCACGCGTTCCTGCTCCGGCTCGTTGAAGACTTCGTGGAACAACCCGTCGTAGGTTTTCAAGGTCAGGTCCTCGGATCCCGCCAGTTCGGCGATCAGCTCGCTGCCCGAGACGTCGGCCAACCGGTCCGCGGTTCCGTGCTGCAGCAACACCGGAATGGTCAGGGACGGCAATCTGGCGGGATACGTACGACTCTCCTGCAACAGTGCTGCAGCGAGCCCGGCCGTGACGCTGCCGTGATAGCCCAGCGGATCGGCGACATAGGCGTCGACGACGGCCTTGTCGCGGGAGACGTCGTTGGGGTCGAGTTTCAGCACCGGCAGCGACGGCAGGAACCTGCCGAGTACTGCACCCACCGCGACCAACGCTTTCGGCTGGCCCACGGACGGGTTGACCGCAGGCCCGGACAGCATCAGTGCGTCCAGATCACCCTGATGGTCGAGGGCGTAGGACAGTGCGATGGCACCGCCCATGCTGTGTCCGAGGAGGAAGGTGCGGCTGCCGGGGTGCTCCTCAGCCGCGATCGAGAACAGTGTGTGCAGGTCGTCGGTGAAGTCCGACCATTTCGCCAAGGAGACTCGCTTGCCGCCGGATCGCCCGTGCCCGCGGTGGTCGGGTGCGTAGACGACGAGGCCGAGCGAGCCGAGCCGCTCGATCACGTGTCGGTACCGTCCTGCGTGCTCGGCCAGGCCATGGGCCAGCACCAGAACGCCGGTAGGGGAATTATCGGCGGCGGCGTCCGGGGTCCAGACGTCGTAGACGATACGAGTTCCGTGTACCCCGGCGAACGACGACTCGACATGCTGCATTCGGTCACCGTACAAGGACCGCGACGCCTTCGACGGCCCATCGCTCGAACCCCACAGATTCGTCTAGGTAACTATCCTCAGAGGCGTGGCGATGTACTTGTGACAGACCACCACCGCACCCCCTCGTACCGCGTGGGCAGCCTCGAAGATCAGGAGTGAGTTCACGCATGCCCGACAAGGACGCCGCAGGGGCCTCGCCGACGTGGCGCGATCCCAAGCGTTATCTCTGGCCGCTCGGCCTGACGATTCCGCTGAGCCCGTTCCTGGCGTGGGGCTTGGTGTCACTCCTCGGACCCGGCGCATTCTGGGCACTCGGGCTGATGATCATGGGCATCGCGCTGCCGTTGGTCGACAAGTTCGCGGGCGTCGATCGCAGCAATCCACCCGACGAGGCTCTCGCAGCACTCGACAAAGACAAGTACTACCGGTGGTGCGTCTACCTCTTCCTCCCGCTGCAGTACGCCGGCCTGGTGGCCGCGTGTTACCTGTGGGCCCACGGCCCACTCGGCGCACCGGAGAGGATCGGTCTGGCCGTCACCGTGGGCGTCGTCGGCGGCGTCGGCATCAATGCCGCGCACGAACTGGGGCACAAGCGCGAGAACGTCGAGCGGTGGCTCTCCAAAGTCACTCTGGCGCAGACGCTGTACGGCCACTTCTACGTCGAGCACAACCACGGCCACCATCTGCGCGTCGCCACCCCCGAGGATCCGGCGTCGGCGAAATTCGGTGAATCGTTCTGGAAGTTTCTGCCACGCACGATGATCCACGGTCTGCATTCGGCCTGGGATCTCGAAACCCGTCGACTCGCGCGGTCGGGCTCGTCACCGTGGACGCTGCGCAACAACCTTTTCAACGCGGCCGCGATGAGCATCGTTCTGTTCGGGGCACTGATCTCAGTGTTCGGTTGGATCGTTTTGCCGTACCTACTGATTCAGGCCGGCATCGCCATCGTCCTGTACGAGGCGGCGAACTACCTCGAGCACTACGGCCTGATGCGCACCAGGCGTTCGGACGGGCGCTACGCCAAGCCCTCGCACCGCGACAGCTGGAACAGCGATCACCTGTGGAGCAACCTGTTTCTCTACCACCTGCAACGTCACAGCGACCATCACGCCAATCCGGTGCGCCGCTACCAAGCACTACGAACCGTCGACGAGTCTCCGCAACTCCCGGCCGGATACGCGGTGATGATCTTCTGCTCGATGGTTCCGCCCTTGTGGCGCAAGGTGATGGATCAGCGCCTGATGGACTTCTACGACGGCGACCCGAGCCTCGTCAACGTCGACCGGACCGATCGCACCGCGGTCCGCCGCCTCGAGAAGCTGACCGGGGCGCGAGCGCAGTCGTAGCGTCGACGCCTCAGACCGCGGCGGGCTCGTCGGTTTGCGCTCTCAGGTAGCGCCCGAAATGCGGCACCGTGAACGCGATCGTGCCGCGCTCGGCCGAGTAGATCAGGCCCTTCTTGATCAAGCCGTCGCGGGCAGGCGACAGTGATGCCGGCTTGCGTTTGAGCTCGGTGGCCACGGCCGAAGTCGGCACCGAACCGTCGTCCACCGACAGTTCGGCCATCGCGCGCATGTATTCGCGTTCGGCGGGCGTCGCGCGTTCGTAGCGCGAACCGAAGAATCCGACGGCCAGTTCCTCCTCCGCTGTCGGAGCGGCAACACGCACGTCCTCGGCGGAAATCGGGCTGTCGGCGGCGAGATCCCAGGTCGCTTTGCCGTAGGCCTGCACGAAGTAGGGGTAGCCATCGGCGGCTGCGTACAGCGCGTCGAGTGCCTCGGGGGTGAATTCGACATCCTCGCGGTCGGCCGGCGCGATCAACGCGAGGTCTGCTGCGGCTCGCTCGAGCCTGCCGATTCGGTGGTAGCTGAACAGGCGCTCGGAGTAACTCTTCGATGCCGACAACACAGCCGGTAGGTGCGGTAGTCCGGCCCCGACGATGATCAGCGGCGCGGTGTCCTGACTGAGTTCGTGGCAGGCCGCGCACAGTGCGGAGATGTCTGCGGGCCCGAGGTCCTGCATCTCGTCGATGAAGATGGCGATACCCACACCCACGTCCCCGGCCAGCGCGGAGGCATCGAGCAGCAGTTCGACGAGGTCGATCTCGATGTCACCGGAGTCGGCGCGGCCAGTCTTCGCCGGGACGTCGATGCCCGGTTGCCACCGCTCGCGCATCCCCTTGTCCGCGGTGGCGCGCAGCGCGAAGGCCTTGAGGACGCCGAGAAACTCGTCGACGCGTTCAGGGTCTCGATGCGAGGCCGCAATGCCGCGTACCGCCATGTGCAGCGCCGACGACAGGGGCCGGCGCAGTTCCTGGTCCGGCCGAGCTTCGATCTTGCCGGTGCCCCAGCCGCGCGCGATGGCCGCGGATCGGAGGTGGTTGAGCAGCACCGTCTTGCCGACGCCGCGCAGCCCAGTGAGCACGACGCTGCGTTCCGGTCTGCCGCGGGTGATGCGTTCGAGGACGACGTCGAAGGCGTCGAGCTGCTTCTTTCGACCGGCGAGCTCGGGTGGGCGCTGGCCTGCGCCGGGAGCGTAAGGGTTACGCACGGGGTCCATGGGGCCAAAGTTACAACGAATCGTGCGATATATGCGGACATCTAGCTCGTGTCCTAGAGATCCGTATTCGTTCGATACTTGCGGGACGCCCGAGGCCGGGGCTACTGTCGGCTCCGTGAAGCGCATTCTCGTAGTACGCCGCCGTAGCGGGGTCTGATTCGGACCGACCCCTCGCTGCGGGTCGTCGTGCTCTCTCGGTCCTCCCTTCACATTCGCCAGGACCACCCTCATGAATTCACTTGCTTCCACCTACGCCACCGATCCGTTCCATGCCCGTTTCGGCTGCGCCCTGCCGCGCACGATGCGCGACGAGATCTCCGGGCAACACATGTCGTGGGCGGCCTTCGTCGACCGCTTCTCGCCCACCACCGGCCCTCTTCGGCTGGGCTCCTGGTCCGGCACTGGGGCCACCGGGGGCAAGATGTCGTTCGACGCCACCTTCGGTATCGGTGACACCATTTTCGCTTGTGCCGCAACAACATACGGACCGATCGAGGCGTTGACATCGATGCTCCACGACGCCGGATTCCGCATCGAGATCCTCTCGTTCCACCAGCAGCGCATCGGCGACGAGACCGCCACCTTCGTCCTGGCCGAGCACGACGGTCGCCGCGAATGGTCGATGTCCATCGAGCCCGACGCAACCCTGTCGTCCATCCGGGCCATCGTCGCCGGGGCCAATCTGCTGCATCGATAGCCACGTCCGACGCCGCGAACTCGAAGTTGGGGACGAGAATCCGTCGAAAAGTGTCCATAACTTCGAGTTCGTCGTCGGCGTCGGTAGTGCCTTCTACGACTCTCTAGCATCGGCGCAAGAGAGGCGAAGATCTCGCTAGGGCATCTCCACTGTCTGCGCGCGGTGAATCTCGGCGAGTGCGCGGCGCACATACGTCTCGGCGCGGCTTCGCCGAACCGCGAGCAGATCCGCCACCACCAACAGAGCATGTGCAGGCCGCGGCCGCGAACGTGACTGTTCGTCGACGTCCGTCACACCCAGCGCGCCGGTGAGCACTTCGACGAATCCGGCGATGTCCAAGCTCGGCAGCCAGCCTGCCCCCCGAACGGTCCGGCCCAGTACGTCTTGAACGTTCTCCCCGGTCAAGCCATCGCTGTATACCTCTTCGAGCAAACTCCGTACCATCTCCGCATGCACGTTCCCGGCCTTGGCCGCGTCCGAGCGGTCCAACAGTTCGACGGCCTCGTCGAACGCGATCGGATCCTGCGCCACGACAGCAGCAAGGGCATCGACTGTGGCGTCCGCGATTCGACGCACATCGACGGGCCACTCGGTGGGCCAGGCCACGGGCACGCTGCTCGGGGGAACAGCCGCTGGGGAGGGGTCGGTCATCGCACAAGTCTCTCACTGTCTACCGACATGGTTCCTTTTACCTGTAACCGATGTTTATACTAAGTCGCGTACTGTGGCAGCGGCCACAGTGCTGACGTGGAGGAGGTCGACTCGATGAACGAGCGCAACGCCGTCGCATCGGACCCAGGCGAAGTGATGCTTCAGGCCAGGAACGTCAAGTTCGACTGGAGCGATCTGCCGATGCACTGGGTGCCCGGCGATCCGTACACCACGCACGTCCTCAACGTGCTGCATCTACTACTCCCGGCCGGCGAGCACTGGTTCGTCGACACGTTCAAAGAGGCCCTGCCCTACATCGACGACGAGAAGCTGCGCGACGACGTCATCGGCTTCATCGGGCAGGAAGCCGTACACGCCGAGGCTCATACCGGCGTCCTCGTGCATCTGCAGAACAACGGACTCGACCCCACTCCGTTCACCGATCAGATGGAATGGGCCTTCGGCAAGGTCCTCGGATCGGATTCGGTGACGAGTCTGCGATCGAAGAACAACCTCGTCGAGCGGCTGGCCCTGATCGCAGCCATCGAGCACGTGACGGCGTTCCTCGGTGACTGGGTACTCAATGCCGACGGTCTCGACCGCGCCGGCATCCATCCGACGATGCTCGATCTGCTGCGGTGGCACGGTGCCGAGGAAGTGGAACACCGCTCGGTTGCGTACGACACCCTTCGTTACTTCGACAAGCGCGAGGTACGTCGCCTGCGCACGTTCGTCGTGGTCGTTCCGTTGATGGGGTACATCTGGATGCGCGGCATCATCTTCCTGATGAAGAACGACCCCGAGCTGCAGAGCGCCCCGAAGTCGGTCCGCAAGCCCCGATCGGCCCTGTGGCGCAAGTCTGTTCGCCGCGGCACGCTGCCGGCGCTGACGCACGTCGGCCGCAGTATGTCTCGCTACCTGAAGAAGTCGTATCACCCGAGCCAGGAAGGCTCGACGGCTCAGGCCGTGCGCTACCTGGCGTCGTCCCCGGCCGCGCAGGCTGCGGCGCGGTGAAGCTCTCGACGGGTCGCGTTCCGCGGCTGTTGCCCAAGGACGCGCCACCGGATCTCCGCGGACGCCCTCGCGCCGATCGCTCGATGCAGATGCTCGGAACGTTCCTCAACGGCTACATGCATGCGACTGCCGGCAAGGAGTACGACGACGCGGTAGCCGGCCACAATCCCGATTCCGCGCTGCGGCTGGTGGTCGTCGACCGCGAGATCATCGCCGAGGACGAGAACGTCGCCGCTCTGACCCTCGCCTCGCCGACGGGGGAGCAGCTGCCGACCTGGCATCCCGGCTGCCACCTCGATCTACATCTGCCGTCGGGTCGCCGTCGGCAGTACTCGCTGTGCGGCGATCCGTCCGACCGTAGTTGCTACCGGATCGCCGTGCGCCGAATCCCCACCGGCGCAGGTGGATCCATCGAGATGCATGCACTCGAGCCCGGAACCGAGGTCACCGTACGCGGCCCACGGAACGGCTTTCCCTTCGTCGCCGAGGGCAGCGCGCTGTTCGTCGCCGGCGGCATCGGCATCACCCCCATCATCGCGATGGTCCGTGCCGCACGGATTCTCGGGATGGATTGGCAGTTCGTGTACTGCGGTCGCTCCCGGGACACGATGCCTTTTCTCGACGAGATCGAGAGCTGGGAATCGGATCGCGTGTTCGTCCGGACCGACGACGTGCACGGGTACCCCACCGAGGGTGAATTGCTCGAG
Organism: Rhodococcus sp. NKCM2511; assembly: GCF_014905595.1. Taxonomy (NCBI): domain Bacteria; kingdom Bacillati; phylum Actinomycetota; class Actinomycetes; order Mycobacteriales; family Nocardiaceae; genus Rhodococcus; species Rhodococcus sp. NKCM2511. The sequence continues at coordinate 2,663,011 of NZ_BNHJ02000001.1, forward strand.
CGCGCACCCGCAGGCGGTGCGGTCTACTGCTGCGGTCCTACCCCCATGCTCGACGCCGTCCGCCGCGACTTCCGCCAATGCGCCGCCACCGCATTGCATTTCGAACGCTTCGGCCCGCCGCCGATCCTCGACGGCACACCGTTCGAGGTGCAGCTGATCAGCAGTGGAGCCGTGCTCGACGTCGCCGCCGACGCCTCCGTGCTCACGGCCGTCAAGCAGCAGAAGCCCAATATCGCGTACTCGTGCCAACAGGGCTTCTGCGGTACCTGCAAGGTGCGTGTGCTCGCCGGCGAGCCCGAACACCTGGAATCGCGATTGACCCCGGAAGAGCAGCGCGACCACATGCTCATCTGCGTCTCGCGCGCTCGAAGCGCCCGTCTCGTACTCGATCTATAGAACGGAAAGACAGTGAGCAGCAACGCAGTTCGCATGACGGTCGTCAACGAAGGCATTCGGCTGGCGGTGTTCGAGAGCGGTAACCCCGAGGGCGAACCCATCGTCCTCGTTCACGGGTGGCCCGATACTCACGAACTGTGGAGCCACATCGTCCCGCAACTCGAAGACCGTTTTCGGGTGATCAGCTACGACTCGCGCGGAGCCGGCGAGAGCACGGTGCCGGTCGAGCAGTCGGCGTACAAGTTGGCCCGGTTGGCGGCGGACTTCTATGCCGTGGCAGATGCGGTCAGCCCCGACGCTCCCGTTCACGTGCTCGCGCACGACTGGGGCGCCGTCGAGGTATGGGAGGCTGCAGCCCAGCCCCAGGCGAAGGATCGAATCCGTTCGTACACATCGATTTCGGGACCGAACCTCGATCACCTGGGTAAGTGGTCGCAGTCGCGCCTGCGTCGTCCCACTCTTGCCGGAATCAAGCAGGTTCTCGCCCAGACGCGAGCGTCCTGGTACACCGTCACCTTTCACATCCCCGGCCTGTCGACGCTGCGCATCAAGCGACAGTTCGCCAAGGGCTGGCCGGCATTTCTACAAGAATTTTCCGGCGTCGATCCGAAGCTCGTCACCCAGAACCCCACGCTGTGGTCGGACGCAACCAACGGCACCAACCTGTACCGCGCCAACATCATTCCGATTCTGACCAATCCGCGAGATCGGTACATCGACATCCCCGTGCACCTCATCGTCAACACCGAGGACGTCGCGGTGCGGCCGTACCACTACGACGACACCGGCAAGTGGGTGAAGAACCTCACGCGCAACGACATTCCGGCGGGTCACTGGTCGCCGATCTCCCATGCGGACGACATCGCACGATTGACGACAGAATTCATCGACTCGCTGGACTGAACCTTCAGGTCATACGGTCAGATGCCCGCGCAGCGTGGACGACGTGTATTCGGATCGAAAGAGGCCGCGCTGCTGCAGGATCGGGACCACGTGTTCGACGAAGTCGGCGAGTGAGTCGGGGTAGCGCGGGCACATCAGGTTGAATCCATCGGCACCGCGGCCGATCCACGATTCCATCTCGTCGACGATGGAATCCGGTGTGCCGATCATCGTGGCGTGCCCGCCACCGGCCGCGAGGGTGCCCAGCAACTGACGCACGGTGGGCCGGTCCTTCTCGACGATGCGCAGGATGGTCTCGTACCGACCCTGCGGTCCCGTGAACTCGGCCGCAGGTGGCAGCGGCGGTACGGGTTCATCGACTTCCCAGGCAGCACAATCCTGTCCGGTGAACGTCGAGAGCATCGCCAGGGATTGTTCCGTCGGCAGCAAGACGTCCAGTTCGGCCTTCTTCCGGTGAGCCTCCTCCATCGTCGATCCGATGTACGTCACCAAACCCGGCATGATGCCCACTGTCGCACTGTCGCGACCGGCTCGATCGATTCTCGCCTTCACATCGTCGTAATAGCTCTGCGCGGCAACGAGATCGTAGGCGACGGCATAGATCGCCTCGGCGTACTTCGCCGCCAAGTCCCGACCCGGGCCCGACGCCCCGGCCTGGAACAACACCGGCCTGCCCTGCGGCGACCGCGGTACCGTCAGCGGGCCGTCGACTCGAAAGTGCTTGCCGTCGTGGTCGATCGAGTGCACCTTGGCCGGGTCGGCGTACATCCCCGTCCGATCGAGCGTCAGGGCATCGGGATCCCACGAATCCCAGAGTGCCAGTGCCGTATCGATGAATTCTTCGGCGCGGGCATAGCGTTCCTCCCGAGCCGGGATGACATCCATCCCGTGGTTGCGTGCCTCGGCGTCGAACATCGAGGTGACGACGTTCCAGCCGGCTCGGCCGCCGCTGATGTGGTCCAACGACGCCAGCATGCGCGCGGCATGGAACGGGGTGTAGAACGTCGACGACACAGTCGTGACCAGACCGATGTGGGTGGTCGCTCTGGCCATGGCCGACAGCGCCGTGATCGGTTCGAGAAACCAGGTTCCTGCGCCGGCCGGGTCGCGAACGGAATGCCCGTCGGCAAAGAACACCGCGTCGAACTTTCCCCGTTCGGCCAGCTGCGCAAGTTCCTCGTAGTACGCGATATCGCCCAGGTCCTCCACTCGCGAATCGGGATGCCGCCACGCTGCACTGTGATGTCCGCAGCCGTACAGAAACGCGTTGAGGTGCATATCAGTTCTTGACCAAACCGCCGTCGACAACGAGGTTCTGACCGGTTACCGACCGCGCCCACGGCGAGGCGAAGAACAGCAGAGCATCGGCGAACTCCTCGGGCGTGGTGACGCGTTGCAGCGGGGTCGAGGCCGCGATGAAGTCGAACACCTCGGCCGGGGTCGCGGCACTGGCGTCGGTGGTGCGCAGCAGTCCGCCCGAGACCATGTTGACGGTGATGTTGTCCACGCCCAGGTCCACCGACAACGTGCGCGTCAGTGAGAGCAGGGCGGCCTTGGAGGCGGTGTAGTCGTGGTACGCCACCACCGGATTCTGGAACAAGTTGGTGCCCACGTTGATGATTCGACCGAAGCCCGCCTCACGCATTCCCGGCAAGGCCGCCTGCGTGGTGAGCAGTGCCGCGCGAACGCTGCCTCGCAGCTGAGCGTCGAACCGCTCCCAGGTGATGGTGTCGGCCTTCGGTCGAGCATCTCCGTCGAAGGAGAAGTCGGCCAGTGCGTTGTTGACGACGGTGGTGATCGGGGTGCCGAAGTGCGCACGGGCCGAGTCGAACACCGAGGCCACCGCGCTCTCGTCGGTCACGTCGCCCTGAACCGCGAATGCACGGTCGCCGAGCCTGTCCGCCAACACCTCCGCTGCCTCTTTGCTGGTGCGGTAGTCGATCACCACACGTGCGCCCTCACCGGCGAACGCCGCGGCGATCGCTGCTCCCAGCCCGCGTCCACCGCCGGTGATCAACACTGTCTGCTCGTCGAGTCTCATGCGCTATGCCTCTCGTTCGAGGTCGGGACCGTCACGAGGGACAGGAAATACCGAGACATCACGACATTCCCTTCGCTGGTCCTAACCAGATCAGGTTCGACGGGTGTCATCTCAGCCCTGACGGGCACCCCGTGTCGCGGTCGACTGTACCTGTAGGTCTCTCTACTGCTTTCTTGCGCTCGACGTAGACAGCCGAACACAACCGTATGCAGCGATCAGCCGATGACAGCCCAGCCGTGGGGAGGAACGCTTACCCGTCCGTCGTTCAGGTGCGCCTCACCGGCCAGTACTTCGCTGCCCTGGGCCGGGTAGTCGATGGCCTCGTCGCCGAGGTTAAGCGCCACCGTCATGGAATTGTCGTCCGCGTACACGCGGTAGAGCAGTGCTGTGTTGGTGAGCTCGAGCGTCTCGGTGCGCGCGGAGTACAACCACGGATTGCGACGTCGTACACCGATGAGCTCCTGGTGAATTCGGAACACCGGCCAGCCGTACGGGGCCAGATCCTCGGATGTCTCCGGGTATTCCGGACGCACCTCGTCGTCACCGCCGACCCGATCTTCCTTGATACCGCGGAAGGCCTGCTCGTCGCCGTAGTAGATCATCGGCATACCGCCCACGGTGAACAGAACCACCAACGCGTGCAGCAGATGCCGCTCGTCCTCGATGACGCTGGCGATGCGATTGACGTCGTGATTTCCCACGAACGTGGCGGGCACGAAGGAGTCGAGCCACCCGTTGTGGCGCTCGAGGGCGTGTGAGAGCTCGAAGAAGTTGAGCTCGCTCAGCCCACTCCAGATCGCCTTCCACAGTTCGTACTGCGTCACCGAGTCCAACGTGGAGGCCGAGACGATCCGGTCGTAGTCACCGTGGATGACTTCGCCCAAAAAGTATGCGTCCGAATGCTTCTCACGAACCTTCGGCAGCACCGCGGCCCAAAAGCGTGGCGGTACCGCGTAGGCCGCGTCGAGCCGCCAGGCGTCGACGCCGCGTTCGAGCCAATGCGACAGCACGTCCACGACGTACTGCTGCACATGCGGGCTCTCGTGGTTGAGCGCCACCAGTTCGTCGTGGCCCTCGAAATTGCGGTGCGTCGGCTCGTCTCCGGACCAGTCGAGGTGGAACCATCCGGCGGCCTCGGAGTCCGGGCCCTCGGCCAGAGCCTCACGGAACTTCGGGAAGCTCTGCGCGACATGGTTGAAGACGCCGTCGAACATCACCTTCAGGCCTCGACCGTGCGCCGCCGCGATCAGGGAGTCGATGTCCTCGTCGGTGCCGAGCCGACCGTCGACATGGTAGAAGTCGACCGTGTCGTAGCCGTGCTTCTCCGACTCGAAGATCGGCCCCAGGGCGATGCCCGAGGCTCCGAGCTCGAGGGCGTAGTCGAGCCACTTCTCGATTCTGTTGAGCCGGTGCAGATCCGATTGGGATTCACCGTCCCATCCGTGCACCGGAGCGCCGGTGAAGCCGAGCGGGTACAGGTGCCACCAGATGGCGTGCTTCGTCCACTCCATCAGGACGCCTCGATCGAGTCGCGACCGAGCTCGCCCGCGCCGGTATGGCCGGACAGGCTGGTCACCAAGTCGAATTCGGCCAGCAGGCAACGCAATACGTGCGCAACACCCTCCTGCCCGCCGAGGGCGAGACCGTACAGGAACGGGCGGCCGAGAAGAACCGCATCGGCACCGAGCGCCAGCGCCTTGGCCATGTCGGCACCGGTGCGCACACCGGAGTCGAACAGGATCGTCAGTTCGTCGCCCACAGCCTCGACGATGGACGGCAATGCGTCGAGAGACGGCCTGGCACCGTCGATCTGACGTCCACCGTGGTTGGAGACGACGATGCCGTCGACTCCCTGGGCGGCCGCTTGTCGGGCGTCGCCGACGGTGCAGATGCCCTTGAGCACGATCGGGCCGTCCCAATGCTCGCGCAGGAACGCCAGGTTCTTCCACGACAGGCCGGGATTGGGGAACATCTGCGCCCAATGCATGGCGGCCGCAACGGGATTCTCCTCGACGGGCTGAGCGAGTCCGGCTTGGAACGCCGGATCGCTCAGATAGTTCTCGATGCCAAGGTTCGCCAAGAACGGGAGGTACCCGCGGTCGAGATCGGCGGGCCGCCAGCCCAGCAACGTGGTGTCGAGCGTCAGCACCAGCGTGGTGAATCCGGTGTCCTTCGCGCGCTGCAGGAAGCTCAGCAGTACCGATTCGTCCGTCGGCCAGTACAACTGATACCAGCGCGGCGCATCTCCGCCCGCCTCGGCGATCTGCTCGAAGGAATGCGATGCCTGCGTCGAATGTATGTACGGCACACCGAGTTCCGCAGCCGCGCGAACCGTCGCGAGTTCACCGTCGGGATGGGCGAGAGTCTGAATACCCACCGGAGCGATCAGCAGCGGTGCAGGCATGTCGGTGCCGAGCACGGTGCACGCATGATCACGCGAGGCCGAGCTGCGCAGCATCCGCGGCGTGATGGCCCACCTGTCGAAGGCGGCCCGGTTCGCCCGCGCCGTCGAGCCACTGCCCGCGCTGGCGACGATGTAGCCGAGCGCCTCAGGCGAGAGCTTCTCGGCAGCCTGGTCCTCCAGCCTTGCCAGGTTGGTGGTGATCGACGGTGTCTGCTGAGCGAACATTCCGGCGGCGTAGATGCCGAGCTGGTGATCGCTGAAGTTGCTGGGCCTGGCCTCGGTCATCGTTCGACCCTACCGGGGCACCGCCGAGGATCGGGCGAGAAATGCGTCCAGCAGGGCCGAGCACCGCTTGCGAGCTGCTGCTTCGGAGTCGGCAATGTCTTGCCTGATCTGGTGCACGTCCACCGCGTGTTCGACGCCGTCGCGCTCCCACGCGGCCGCCCATGCATCGTAGGTGTCGAGGTCGATCTCGGGGTGGAACTGCAACCCGAGGTGCGGGCCGCAGACGAAGGCCTGTTGCGCAGCCGCGTTGCGGGCGATGACCGTGGCCTCCGGCGGCGCGACGAACGTGTCGCCGTGGAATTCCATCCACGGGCCCGAGGCGACGAGCTCGGGATCGGAGGTCTCGACGTCGACGAATCCGTACTCGGGGTACTCGGACTTGCGGACGGATCCGCCGAGCACGCGAGCAAGCAACTGGCCGCCGAAGCACACACCCAGAACCGGGACATGCGCATCGATCGCCTGCTGCACGTACGCGATCTCCGGCGCGAGCCACGTCAGGGTGTCGTCGTACGCAGCGTCGGGTGAGCCCATGACCACGACCACCTGCGCGTCGGACAGCGTCGGTGGTGCGACATCGGGACTGTGGTCGAAGGAATGCACGTCCAACAGGAAACCCCTGGTGCGCAATTCGGCGGCGAGGGTGCCGATATCGCGACGCGCCAGGGACGGGTCCCGGTCGTGGACGAGAACTACGGCGCGCGGGTCGTTCGGGTATGTCACAGGGCTCCTTTACGGTGTTCGTGCACACCGTACGACAGACTGGATCCGATGCCACCTCGTAAACGCACTGCCCGATCCACCACTGCCCGCACCGTCAAGGCCGGGCAGAGCAGCGCTGCGCGAAAGTTCGCGGCTGCGAAGAACGGTGAGCCTGCAGCGAAGAAAGCTGCCCCGAAGAAGGCCGCACCTCGCAAGAGAGCAGCCCCGCGCAAGACCTCGCCCCGCAAGTCCGCCGCCCCCGATCTTCGGGTGCCCGATCCCGGCGAGCGCGTCTGGGTGTTGGACGTGCCGTTCGAGGATCGGTCCGCGGCGGGCGCAGCGGGAGCGCGCTGGTACCCCGGACCGCGCGTGTTCGCGTATTACGGAACCGAACTGCCCGAGTACCTGCAGCCGTACGAATCGATGCCGTACAGCCTGCAGCGGTGGCTCGAGGACGACGCGAACGACAGTTGGCGCGACGAAGAGGTGCGCGAACGGGCGATGCAGCCTCGCGACACCCAACTCGAATCGGTCCGACGCCATTTGGCCGCGCTCGACGCCGGCTTCCCGTACTTCGCGCAGATGGATTCGACGGGTCTGGGTAAGACGTTGGCCGTGTGCGAGGCCGTGCGGCAGATGTCGGCCGCCGAGATCGGCACGGTTCTGGTGGTGGCACCCAAGGGTGCGCTGCCGGGGTGGCGTCGCACCATTGCAGACAGCGAGGCCGACATCGAACCATCCGACCGCAAGCGTTGGTTGCTGATCACCTATCAGTCCACCAAGAAGCTGCTGTCGGTTCCGCCCGAGACCGATCTGGGCAAACGTAAACGGACGCAGAACAAGCGGACCATCTCGCTGGGCGAGCTGCGGTTCGACATCGATGTGGTGATCGCCGACGAGTCGCATGCGTTGATGAATATCGAGTCGCAGCAGTCGCAAATTCTGTGGCGGTATCAAGAGGCGGCCCGATCCGTGGTGTGGATGTCTGCCACTCCCGGCTATCAGCCGCTGCATTTCGCGTACATGGCCCGCGCCGTCGAACGCAGCCGCGGCGTCGAGATCCTCGGCGACGACGAGTATCTCGGGTATGCCGTGACCATGAAGTGGGCGGAGTTCCTCATCGAGTCCGGGTTCGCTGTCAAGGCAGGGAAGGCGACGACGGGGTTGACCACGTGGCGGTGGGAGCCCGAGGACGCGACGAAGCGAGCCCGCGACATCGCGTCTGTGCACGGCTGGCTCTCGGGAGGTGCTGTGCCGTGGTCTATTTCGCGGCCGTCCCCACCGACTCCGCGGGAGCCCCTCGGTCAGGAACTCACGGCCGCGCAGAAGCGGCTGTACAACTCGGCGTGGGTGGACTACCGCAAGGAAGTCGGCCTGCCGATCTGGAAGGCCGTCGGCGGAAAGCGAGTGCTGCAGAAGAATCCGAGTACTCGTGCGGCGACGCTGCGATTTCGCCAGAAGTGCTCGTACCTGCGCATTCCCGCGTCTGCGGATCAAGTCCGGACGTGGGTCAAGGCAGGCAATCAGGTGTTCGTCTCGATGTTCTACCGCGAGTCGGTCGCTGCTCTGGCCCAGACACTTCGAGACGAGGGGCTCGAGGTCGCCGTGGTCGACGGGAGCATGAGCAGTCCCGAGCAGGAGGCGTCGATTCGTCGTTTTCAGACCGGCGACGCGTCGGTCATCGTCTCGACCACCACGAGCGCGATCAACCTGCACACCAACGAGTTACTGCTCCCGGAGGGGACGGTCTCCACACTCGCACCGCGCGTGACGCTGATTCACGATCCTCGGTGGACACCCATCGACATCAGGCAGATCGAGGGCCGCGCCAACCGCATCGACAAGGACCACAACCACACCACGTCGACCTGCTACTACGGCTACGCCGAGGGCACCGTCGAGGAGGAGATGGTGCTCACCGGGATCGAGCGCATCGCGGATCTGGGATCGATCGTGGGGCAGGCGGATCTGATCGATCCGGAGGCTTTCCTCGCGGCGAAAGTGGATGCCGGAAAATAGCGACAATTGTGAGCAATCGTCCACGCGCCCGAGTAGGTTCGGTCCCATCGACAATTCGTCGATAGTGGGCTCACTTTGGCACCAGGAGTAGTCATGATCGTTCTCGGAATCATCCTCGCCCTCATCGGCTATTTCGCCGGCATTTCAATTTTGACGACTATCGGCATCATTCTGGTGGTCGTCGGCGCGGTTCTGACGTTGCTCGGTTCGATGGGGCGCGCAGTCGGTGGCCGCAAGACGTGGTTTTGACATCCACGTTAGAACATACGTTCGATTTCTGTTAGTCTGAGCGGGCCCCCGGAGTTGGCGATGCGGCCAGCGGAGCCACTTCGGGCGGTCCAAATCGGGCGGTAGACAGTGTCGAAGGCGGTTGCGCGCGATGGCATCCGACGAGCGCGACACCGACCCGGTTGCCGGCTCGCTCTACCGCGTCGGCGATCGGTGGGCAGAACGAGCACCTACTCACTGCACCAACGGCCATCCGCTTGTCGCCGGTTCGGTACTGGTGGGTTCGCGTGCTTGCTCGTGTGAGCGGGGGCATCACCGTACCCATCAGTGCCAGAGGTGCAATCTCGTGCGGTTCACCCCAGAACTCGGTGCCACGTGCAGCGACGCCAGCTTCGATTCTCGCGCGGCGCGGTCACGTCCGGCGATCGTGGACAATCGGGGGCATGAGCAACAGTGAAGCCGTCGTCGACCTGGTGCAGCTGAGGCACGATTTCACCCGCTTCATGATGAGTTACAAGTTCGGAATCGACGAACTGATCACCAAGATCAACATCCTGAAGCAGGAATTCACTCACATCCACCGCTACAGCCCCATCGAGCATGTCTCGTCGCGACTCAAGACGCCCGAGAGCATCGTCGACAAGGCTCAGCGCAAGAAGTGCGCACTGACGCTCGACGCCATTCGCGAGAACATCTTCGACGTCGCAGGTGTCCGCATCACGTGCAGCTTCATCTCCGACACCTACCGCATCGCGGACATGCTCAGTAGTCAGACCGACGTTCGAGTCGTCGAGGTCAAGGATTACATCGCGAACCCGAAAGCCAACGGCTACAAGAGTTTGCACCTCATCGTCGAAATTCCGGTGTTCATGTCCGATCGCGTCCAACCGGTCTTGGTCGAACTCCAGATCCGCACGATTGCCATGGATTTCTGGGCGAGCCTCGAGCACAAGATCTTCTACAAGTACCGCGGCCAGATTCCGCCCACCCTGTTGGCGGAACTGACCGAGGCCGCCGAGACGGCCAACACGCTGGACGAGAAGATGGAAAGCCTGCACGACGAGGTGGAGGAACTGAACGGCGATTCCGACAACTCCATCACTCTCGGCGCGATGCCTCCGATGGCATTGCCTCCCGAGCTGCTGCACATGTTGCTCACCGCGCAGGCCGAAGCAATCGACCCGGACTGACGATGCCTTCGAAGAACGTCAACCCCGCTGCTCGACGGCTGAGCAGCGGGGTTGTCGGTTCGTGCCTGCGTTATCCGATATGTACCGGGGTGTCGCCGACGGGCAGGTCGTCTTTCTTCGCGCGGACGAGCAGCAACACGACCGGGCTCACCAGCGCTACGAGGATCGCGGCGGTACCGAATGCCCAGGCGTAGCCGGAGACCTCGGCCGAGAACGCGTGGTCGATGGTCGCGAGCACGAAGTTGCGGATCGGCTCCGGCAGCGCGGCCAACATCTCGTCGCTGGGCACTTCCTGGCCGGCGAGAGCTTCCGCGGGAACTCCGGCGGGCGGAGTCGGTGCCGGATTCTCGGCCAGGTACGAGGTCTTCGACGAGGTGTAGACGGTGGTGAACACCGCAGCACCGAGTGCACCACCGACCTGCAGGGTGGCGTTGATCAGCGCCGATGCGGCACCTGCGTCGTGATCGGGAACGCCGATCAGTGCGACGTTCTGCATCGGAACCATCAGCAGACCGAGGCCGAGGCCGAGCAGCACGACGCCCGGCAGGACGTGCGTGAAGTACGAGGTGTCGACGCCGATCTGGGTGAGCAGCAGCAGGCCGACTGCGGAGACGACCGGACCGACGGCCATCAGCGGCTTGGGTCCGATCTTCGGCACGAGTGCAGAAGCGAGCGCGGCCGTGATCAAAATGCCGCCGGTCATCGGGAGCGACGCGACGCCGGCGATCACCGGGCTCATCTCCAGCACGATCTGGAAGTAGAACGTGAGGTACAACGTGCCACCGAGCAGGGCAGCGCCGATGACGGCCGAGCCGATGTACGCGGCACCGCGGTCACGGTCGAGCAACACACTCAACGGCAGCAGTGGGTTGGCGGACTTGGACTCGACGACGACGAACGCGGCCAGCAGAGCGAGGCCGAGCGCGATGAACGAGATGGTGGGTACCGTCGCCCAGCCGTCTTCGGCCTCGGTGAAGCCGTAGACCAGCGATGCCAGACCGAGAGCGACGAGGATCGCGCCGGGCAGGTCGTAGCGGGTGTCTCCGTGAGCCTTGCTCTCCTTCACCAGCGGCACCGCTGCGGCGATGGCGAACACTGCGACCGGGATGTTGACCAGCAGGCACCAGCGCCAGTTCGCGTATTCGGTGAGCACTCCGCCGAGGAGCAGGCCGACCGCTGCGCCGCCACCGGCAATGGCGCCGAAGACGCCGAACGCTTTGGCGCGTTCCTTGGTGTCGGTGAACGTCACCGTCAGGATGGCCAGTGCTGCCGGGGCGAGCAGTGCAGCGAACACACCCTGGCCGGCGCGCGCGATGAACAGCTGCCAGCCTTCCTGAGCGAGTCCGCCGATAGCGGAGGCAACGGCGAAGCCTGCCATGCCGACGATGAACGAGCGCTTGCGTCCCCAGTAGTCGGCAATGCGTCCGCCGAGCAGCAGCAGTGCGCCGAACGACAACGCGTAGGCGGTGATGACCCAGGCGCGGCTGCTGTCGCTGATGCCGAGATCCAGCTGAGCCTGCGGCAGCGCAATGTTGACGATCGTGCCGTCGAGCACGATCGTGAGCTGCGTGATGGCGACGATGCACAGCACCAGCCATCGGCGCTCGTAGTTCGGATTCAGATCCGGCGCTTCGCGCTCGGAGTGCTGCGACATGCTTGTACCCCACTCGTACTCGTTGATTCTGGGCACGAAAAATGTCCCGAGCAAAAAGGTAGGCGACCCAGAACCAATAGTCAAACGAACTAGTTGGTTGGGGGTATGGTGACCGCCATGAAACCTGACGCCAGTGCGACCCGCGCCCGCATCGTCGTCGCCGCCCGGGACGAGTTCTCGGTACACGGGCTGGCCGGGGCCCGCGTCGATCGGATCGCGGCCGCGGCCAAGGCCAGCAAAGAACGTCTGTACGCCTACTTCGGCGACAAAGAAGCCCTGTTCCGGGCCGTCGTCGAGGACGGGTTCGCGCGGTTCATCGACGAAGTACCCTTCGCCGTCGACGACCTCGGCGGATACGCAGCGCGCGAATACCTGCACCTCGCTGCGCATCCCGAGGAGCACCGCCTCCTGCTGTGGACTCAGCTTCAGGGCGGTATGGCGACCTCGGGCACCGACGACATCCACTCGGTCATCGCCGAGCGACACAGGGCCATGGCCGACGCCCAGCGAGACGGACTGATCTCCGACGCCTTCACCGTCGAGGATCTGATCACCATGATGTTCGGCATCACCTCGGCGTGGATGACCGCGCCGAGCCCGCACTGCGAGCCTGCCGACGACGCCGAAATTCAGCGTCGGGCGTCGAAAATCGAAGCCGCCGTGCGTCGACTCTGCGCTCCGTAGCGCTGTCTATCCATATCTAGCTTTGACGCAAGAGTGCGGAATACTGGGGTAGCGGCCCCCATTTCCGCAAACGCGCGCGCGTTTGCCAGACGCGCACAAATTAGACGCCGATCACGTCGCTATTCTGCGCGCATCTGGCAAGTGCGCTCGCGTTTGTCACCCCGGTCGGCGCGTCCTCGACCGCACACACGCGGGACGCCCCACCACGCCGAGTGCACGTGGTGGGGCGAGTCTCGAACTACGGCCGGCATCTACGCCGCACTACACCGGGAGTTTCTCGCGTCCGGTTTCCTTGATGGTCAGCACCGTGAGTACGCCGATCACGCAGACACCCATGACCCAGTAGGCGGGTGACATGGCGTTACCGGTCGACTCGACCAGTTGGGCGGCGACGTACGGTGCAGTTCCGCCTGCGGCGATGGTGCCGATGTTGAAGCCCAACGACACTCCGGTGTATCGGACTGCCCGGGGGAACAGCTCGGTGAACAGTGGGAACGCGGGTACCTGCACGACTCCGTTGAGAACCATGTAGACGAAGTACACACAGCCCACCACGATGATCGACGACGTCGCGCCGAGGATCATGAACACCGGCAACGCAATGACGACATATGCAACGTAGCCGCTGAGCAGTACCGGTTTGCGCCCGAATCTGTCGGTGAGCATGCCGCTGAGCGGGAAGGTCGCACAGGCCAACGCAATTGCGATCGCCGATGTCCAGTAGACCGAGTCCTTGGAGAATCCGAGGTCATTGATCAGGTACACGCTGAAGTACGTCAGACCGATGTAACCGGATCCGTTCATCGCGATGGCGATGCCCACGACGCGCAGCACCGACCACGGCTGCTTCTTCACGACATCGCTCAACGGGCTTTTCGCAACCTCGTTCTTCGCCGCCATTTCCTCGAACTCCGGGCTGTCCTCCAGCTTCAGCCGCACTCGCAGACAGACCAGAGCGAGGGGAAGTGCAAGCAGAAACGGAATGCGCCATCCCCACGACGACATCTGGTCGTCGGTGGTGATGAGGGCGACCACTCCGACAACGGCTGCGGCGACCGCGAATCCGAGGGTGGAACCGACCGGCGTGAACGACCCGAAGAAGCCGCGACGGTTCGGCGGTGCAGACTCTGCGATATAGGTTGCTGCACCACCGATTTCACCTCCTGCAGAGAACCCTTGGGCGAGTCGGATGACGACGAGCAGAATCGGTGCCAGCACGCCCACACTCGAGTGTGTGGGCAGCATTCCCAGGACTCCGCACGCGATGCCCATGCAGACCACCGTCACGACCAGAGCCTGTCGACGACCCTTTCTGTCGCCGAGGCGTCCGAAGAAGATTCCACCGAGCGGACGTGCGACGTATGCGACTCCGAATACCGCCAGGGTCGCGAGGATGGACACGCCGGGGCTGGTGGACGGAAAGAACAGTGGCGCAATGACTACGGCGAGAAATCCGTAGACGGCGAAGTCGTAATACTCGATGAGCGTGCCGACGCCACCGGCGAGCGCGGCACGGCGCGCGGTGGTGGTGTCGGCTTTCGGTGCGCTGGTGACCGCAGAAGGCTGGTCGACGTTCGTCATCGCGCTGTTCCCTGTCCTGTGAGTGGTTGCTTGCTTCGGTGTTCGGCCAGAAGTAGTTCGTACGATCCGCCGGCCTCGATGACTGCGACAGTACGAGGGCTGGGCGCACTACCTACCAGGGATCGCCCATCGGCAGTGGTCAATGCTGCTCGTCGCCAATCGAGTTCGACGGCATCACCGGTGACGACCGCGCCGGAGACTTCCGGAATGGTGATGAGGGGTACTCCGTTGAATGTCTCTCCGCGCCAGAATCCCGGCGAGAACGACTCGGCCACGATGGCCTGGATACCGGCGTTGCGCAGAGCCACCATCGGCGGATAGTGCGGGTGACCGTACCCGAAGTTGCGGCCGCCGACGATGATGTCGCCCGGCCGAACACGATCGACGAAACCCGGATCGTATGCGGTCATGCAGACCGACCTCAGGTGTTCGGGATCGTACGACTTGATATTCGCAACGCCGACAACGAGATCGATGTCGAAGTCGTCGCCGAAGACCCAGGCAACTCGGCCGGAGATGACGTCGGGCGGGGGTGGGTAGGCGCTCACGAGCCCACCTGCTGGATCGTGCCGGCCAGCGCGCTGGCGGCGACGGTGTACGGAGAACCCATGTAGATGTTGGCGTCCGAGCTACCCATCCGGCCGGAGATGTTGAGCACGCCGGTGGATATGCAATTCTCGCCCGCCGCCAACGGCTTCTGATAGCCGAAACAGAAGTCGCAGCTCGACACTGCAATGTGCGCACCCGCCGCGCGCAGTACGTCGAGCAGCCCCTCTTGCTCGGCCTGATCGTGCACCTTCTGCGACGTGGGCACGACATTGAGCTCCACACCGGGAGCCACGGTGCGTCCGTCGAGTACGAGTGCCGCGGCCCGCAGATCCTCGATTCGTCCACTGGCACAGGATCCGATGAACGCCTTGGTGATCGGAGTGCCGGCGAGTTCGGCTGCAGTGTGGGTGTTGGCTGCACGCGCCGAGCCGGGCTGCACGACCTGCGGCACGATCTGGGCGAGGTCGATGGTGTGCCGAGCTGCGTAGGTCGCATCGGAGTCTGGGTAGACCGGCGTGAACGATTGTCTCGCAACATCGTTGGCGTAGGCGAGTGAGGTCTCGTCCGGTTCGAATATCGCGGACACGGCTCCGGTGAACATCGCCATGCCGCACAATCCCTGCCGGTGATCGATTTTCATCGACCGGGCACCGGGGCCACCGAATTCCATCACCTGGTGTGCGCACCCGTCGGCCCCGACGAGGTCGATGATGGTGTGCACCAGATCGCGGCTGTCCACCCCCGGCGCGAATTCTCCGTACAGGTCGAACCGCGTGGTCGCCGGAATGTCCACGTAGAGTTGGCCGGTCACCCATGCCTCGATCAGATCTCGGCGGATACCCCAGCCCAACGCACCGAACGCGCCGATTCCGCTGATGTGGCCGTCGAAGTGGACGAGGAAGTCACCGGGGATGGCAAGGCCGAGTTCAGCGGTGAGTTGGTGCCCGATGCCGCGGCCCTCGTGCAACTCGATTCCGTAGTACTCGCACCACTCTCGGGTGACCTGGTGTACTTCTTGTTCCCGGTCGTTGCGCTTGGTCAACATGTGATCGATGAAGACGACGTACCGAGACGGGTCCTCGAGTGAGGTGATACCGAAGTCGTCGCGCATCTGCCGGAACATCACATCGGTGTACCCGGGGAAGTCGTACGCGATCATCCGAGCCGGTCGAACCGCGTGGTTCTCACCGGCACGCACGGGATCACCGCCACAGGTCCTACCGAGGATCTTCTCGACCATCGTGAACGCGGCCGATGTCATCGGTTCGCCTCCGCAGGAAGGTACTTACGCTGCTGCGCTTCGACTTCGGGAAAACCGATGAGGTCCACGAACTCGTGGTGCTGCAGCGCGTCGGCACTGACGTCGGCGGGAGCTTCGCCTGCGGCCAGGCGACGCAGAGTCTCGCGTGCGGCACCGGTTGCGGCCATCAGCACCTGAGTGGGCAGCAGGGCCAGCCGCACTCCGATCTGTGCCAGAACCTCCGGAGTGAACTCCCGCTCGGTCCAGGTCGACGCGGTGAGCGTGGCCATCAGCGGAACCCCGACCGCTCGGTGACAGTTCTCCCACTGCTCGACGGTCTCGAACGTCTTCGTCACCGGCATGATCATGTCGGCTCCGGCGTCGACGTAGGCCTGTGCGCGCATGATCGCCTCGTCGCCACGTGCGTCGGTGCGTGCGATGAGCAGAACGTCGTCCGGCATGGAATCACGCACCGCCCGAACCTTGCCCGACGCCTCCTCGACGGAGATCAAGTCCACCGGCTCGCCGACGCAGATCGGGCATTTCTTCGGCGACAGCTGGTCCTCCATGAACACACCCTGGACGCCGGCCTCGGCGAACCGCGTCGCGGTGCGCGCGGCGTTGACGGCGTTTCCGTAGCCGGTGTCGATGTCCGCGACGAGGGGCAGAGACGATGCCTCGCGAATGGTCCGGACGGCCTGCAGGTTCTCGGTCATGGTGTACAGCTCGGCGTCGGGCAGTCCGAGCGCAGCCGATACGGCGAAGCCGGACGCGCACAGCGCCGAGAAGCCCGCCTGCTCGGCCAGCTTGGCCGTCAACCCGTCCCAGACGCCGGGCGCATACACCAGGCCTTGTTCGGTCAGGCCTCTCAAAGTCATCGTCACGAGCACTCTCCGTTTCGTATTGCGGAACGCCTTCCGAATTTAGAGTGGCTCGGATCACAAGTCAATACCCGTGGATCGATAGCGCATCGCGCGTCGGTTCGTAGGATGGCGACGACGCTCCACCCGACCGGAAGGAACAACTCGTGGCAGTTCCCACCGAGTCCGACGCCCAGGCCGGCCGCGACATCGTCGGTGCCGTCGTGAAGGCATGCGCTCTGCTCGACCATTTCGACACGACGCATCCTGTGTGGACGCTCAACGACCTGACGACGGCGAGTCGAATGAACAAGACGACCGTGCATCGCCTGATGACGACGTTGATCCATGCCGGCTGGGTGGACAGAACAGCGGAGGGTGCGTACCGGATCGCCATGCCGGTGTTCGAGATCGGATCGTCCGCGTTGACACAGCTCGACATCCGCGGTGCCGCCCAGCCGTATCTGTCGGACATCGCCCAAAAGTTCGGCGACACCGCCTATCTGATGGTTCCCGCTGACGAGGGCGCGGTGTGCATCGACCGCCACGAGGGCAGCAATCCCCTTGTGGTAGCTGGCATTTCGATTGGATCCGTTCTTCCGTATCACGCCACGGCCGGGCCGATGGCGATGCTCGCGTTCTCCGCTCGCATTCGCGACCGCTGGCTCGGCGGAGAGCTTGCTGCATACACGAGCCGAACACTGACGTCACCAGACCAGTTGATGGATCATCTCGACCGGATCCGAACGCAGGGATACGCGCTGAGCAACTCCGACTACCTGGCCGGCGTCGCGGCGGTGGGCGCACCGATTCTCGGACGCGACGGGGTGGTCGTCGCGTCGATCAGCGTCGGTGGCCGCGTGGAGACATTCGAGGGCGACGCCTTGACGGACAAGGTGGAGACGATTCTCGCGGCGGCGCGCAGCCTTTCACGTGTCGCAGAGGCTCTACCTGCATCGAGTCAGTAGCTACACGAGTATTCGCTCCTCTAGCTTCGATCCTAGAGAGACGAATACTCAGCTACCGACGCGCTCGATGAGTTTCATGGCGTCGAAGGGTGCGTAGCCCTTGATGTCGTTGTCGAAGTACACGAAGACGTCCCGGCCCGCCGACGTCCACTCGGAGATCTTGGTGGCCCATCGATCGAGAGCGTCGTCGGTGTAGCCGCTGGCGTACAACTCTTCGTCTCCGTGCAGTCGGGCATACATGAAATCCGCTGTGGGGGTGTCGATGTACGGGTACTTTCCGGCAGTGTCGGCAACCACGATCGCAATATCGTTCTCGCGCAACAGTTCCACTGCCTCGTCGGAGGCGAAGCTTGCATGTCTGGCCTCGATACAGTGCCGCAGTGGCCGAGACGACGCAGCCGGCAACAGCACTCGATCCTCGGCCAGTTTGTCGTCCCGCGACTCCGCCAGAGTTACTGCAGCAGAAACAGTTCTGGGCAACAGGGCGCAGAAGTCCGTCATCTTCTGCGCGTCGAACTCGAGATTGGGTGGGAGCTGCCACAAGAATGGCCCCAGCTTGTCACCGAGGGTGAGGACCCCGGTGGCGAAGAAGTTCGCCAATGCCGACTCGACGCCGACGAGCCGCTTGATGTGCGTGACGTACCGCCCACCCTTGATGGAGAACACGAAGTCGTCGGGAGTTTCGTCGTGCCACTTGGTGAAGCTCGACGGCTTCTGCATCGCGTAGAACGTGCCGTTGATCTCGATCGACGTCAGGTGTTCGGACGCGTACCCGAGTTCCTTGCGATGCGCGAGACCGCTCGGGTAGAAATCCCCTCGCCACGGCGCGTACGTCCAGCCGGAGATACCGATCAGAACCCGAGGGCGATGCTGCGCGGACATGAGCCGACTGTAGACGGGCAGTAGCGTCGGACTCGTGCGATCAGACCCTCGACACGTCCGGATTTTGACGTACCTCTTCGCCGCAGTCTTCGCCTACGGCACAGCGGTTCACTTGGTGCAGCTGGCCGGCGGCGGGGAGAACCCCTACCCGGGCACACCCGCGGTGATCGCGTGGTTCTTCGTTGCGCTCGTCGTCCTCGATCCGCTTGCGGCGGTTCTCATCGCACAGCGCAGACGGATCGGGCTGCTGATCGGTTCCACGACATTGGTGCTCGATGCCGTGGCCAATGCCGTCGTGAACTACCCACTGCACGGCCCGTCCGAGGGTGTGACGGCAGGCCGTATCGGCCAGGCTGTGGTCACCGCCCTAGCAGTGACCCTCGTCTTTGCAACTCCGCAGCTCTGGCGCTGGTATCGGTAACCTCGATGGCATGAAGCGCCCATCGGCATTCGGCTCCCTGGCGCTGACCTGTGTGCTGCTTGCCCTCACCGGTGCCGATGCGGCTGCCGAGCGCCGCGACCAGCCGACGCCTCGCCAGGCGGCTGCGGTACCGGGGATCGGGTTGACGACGGTGCCCGCGGCGATCACCACGTCCATGGTCGCGGGTGTCGCAGACGCGCCGAATCCGCCGACTCACGAGGTCGGTGTCGAGTCGTCGATGACGGAGATGCGTACCTCGGGGTGGGACGAATACCCCTACCTCCGCTACACCGCGACGTTCGCGCCGGGTACGGACACGGCGACGCTGACGTGGTCCGGCAGATCGGTGAACACCAACGATCTGGCGTTGCATGTATGGGACCAGTCGGGCAACACGTGGGGCCCGGCCATTGCCACGGCCGACCCGGTTGCGCCCGGCGGTCAGGTGGAATTGAGTGCCGAGATCTCCACCGAGAGAGGCACTGTCGAAGTACTGGTCATCGACAACCCGCGTGCAGATCGTTCTTTCGCCGAAACCAACGCGCGCCCCGACAGCAGCTTCGCCGATCCGAGCACGTACGATTTCGCGCTCCAGCACATCACCGACACGCAGTACATAGCCCGCGACGATCCCGGTGTGTATTCGGAGATGACGCAGTGGACCGCCGACAACGCCGACGAGCTGAAGATCGACTACAGCATGCACACCGGCGACCTGATTCAGAGCTGGATCAGCCCGGGGCGTCCGGATACTCAGGCGCGCAAGGAGTTCGAGGCCGCCAGCGAATCGATGCAGATCCTCGAGGATGCCGGCATCGCCCACGGCGTTCTGCCCGGTAACCACGACAACATCTGGAACGCCGCAGGCAAATTGGTCCCCGGGGAGCACGAGAAGAATCACGCGCTCTACAACGAGTACTTCGGCCCTCAGCGTTATCGGGATCAACCCTATTGGGGCGGTTCGTTCACCGACGAGGACAATTCGGCGCACTACGACCTGGTCGACATCGCGGGTGCCAAATTCTTGATGCTGTACATCGGCTACAACCCGCCGGAGAAGGTCATGCAGTGGGCCGAACGAGTTCTCGACGAGAACCCCGACCGCAATGTCGTCATCGGCACGCACTACTACCTCGACGAACTCGGCGAGAAGAAACTGATGGGGTTCGGCGACATCGGGTCGAGCTCCGGCCAACAGATCTGGAATCGACTGGTCGTTCCACACGAGACCGTCTTCCTCGTCCTGTCCGGGCACGTCGACGGCCAGGTCGCGGTCGTCGACGAGCACGTGGGAGAGACCGACCGCACCGTCGTGCAACTGCTGGCCGACTACCAGTACTTCGAGGTCGACGGCGAACGCAGCACCGGCTTTCAACGCCTGCTCCAATTCGACATCGACGGCGGCTCGATGGCCGTCACCACCCATTCGCCGTCCCTCGACGCGTTCGACGTCGAGAGCTACGACATCAAGAATCGATACGGCCCCGAAGACGGCGAATTCGTCACCGACTTCACGTTGCGCGCCGACGTTCCCCGAGCGGTGATCGCAGACTGACTGGCACGGTGCTCGGCATCGGACCATAATCGATTTTCATGCAGTCGGGTGGTCGAGCGTGGGTACTGACGCTGGTCGCCGCCGGTGTCTGGTTCCTCGCCACGCCGCTGAGTCCCGGAGTGCTGAGTCCCGGAGTGCTGAGTCCCGGAATTGTAGGCACCGACGTCCAGCTGCAGGCCCCCGAGGTCACGTCCATCCCCGTCGTCGAGCCGCCCCCGCTCACTCTCGAGGACCTCTCGGCGCGAGTGAACCCCACCGTCGTCACGATCTCGGCCACGGCCGGCTACTCCGGCGTCGCAGGTACCGGCTTCGTCGTTGCCCCGGACGGCCTGGTGCTCACCAACTTCCACGTCGTCGAAAACGCGACCGAGATCAGCGCGGTGCACATGGGCAACGGACTGATCTACGACGCCACCGTGCTCGGTTACGACAAATCTCGTGACCTGGCGGTCATGCAGTTGATATCCGCGGCCGACCTGCCGGTGGTCGAGTTCGCTCCGGACTCACCTCCCGAGGTGGGGGATGCGGTCACTGCCGTCGGGAATGCCGCTGGCGCAGGTGTTCTGGTGCCTGCCCCGGGTGCGGTGACGGCTCTGGATCAGCAGGTGCGTACCCGTAGTTCGGTGGACGGTTCGCGGAACACTCTGGATCGGATGATTCGAGTCGATGCCGATGTGCGAGCAGGTGATTCGGGTGGCCCACTGTTCGATGCCTGGGGTCGTGTGGTGGGCGTCAATACAGCGGGCCTCTCGGACGAGGCGCGCACCGGCTCCGAGAGCAGGCCTCCGCAAGCCCCCGAGGCGTATGCGGTTCCCATCTCGGAGGCTGCTGCCGTGCTCGATCAGGTCGTCGCGGGGCAGTCCGGCGGGACGGTTCATGTGGGCCGGACCCCGTACTTCGGGGTGTCGGTGCGAGATGTGTCCGTGTTCGACAACAAGCCGGCGATGGGTGCCGAGGTGGTGACGGTGGCTACCGATTCTCCGGCCTCGGCAATCGGACTGTCCGGCGACGATGTGATCGTCGCCTTCGACGGTGCCGGTGTCGGTTCGTCGTCGGATCTTGCCCAGGCTCTCATCGGACGTCACCCCGGTGATGTCGCCGTCGTCGAGTGGGTCGATCCTCAGGGCGTACGACGTTCCGCGACAACGGCTTTGGCGGAAGGAACCCCGGCTGCCTGAGCGGTCGAGTTCAGTCCTGCAGCACCGACAACACGTTGCCCGCCGGATCGGTGAACCAGGCGATGAGCGGTCCGCCGTGCCGGAAGATCCCCTTCTCGTCGGTGTCCATGTCCGGATACTGTTGGAATACCACCCCTTTGGCGATCAATGCATCGACTGCGGCCTCGATGTCGACCACCGGGAAGTTGAGGATGGTATACTGCGCCGGCACGTGACCGGGCCGGGGATAGATCAGTACCGTCGCCGCTCCCAGGTGAAGTTCGAGCATCTCCATCTCGTTCTCGGTCACCTCGAGACCGAGGGTGTCCGCGTAGAACGTGCGAGCTGCCGGCAGGTCGTCGACGGCGAATCCGGAGAACGGTGCTCGGGCCAGATCGATGGTGGTCATGGACGAATTATCGCCCTCTCCCACGTGCTGCGGGCCGATATCCGAGTAGCGTGGCTCCCGTGACTATTCGCCTCGGTTACCAGATGCCCAACTTCAGCTACGACGGTTCGGTCGCGGAACTCTTTCCCCAGGTCATCGCGCAGGCGCGCGAGGCCGAAGCGGCCGGGTTCGACACTGCGTTCGTGATGGATCACTTCTACCAACTCCCCGGAATCGGAAAGCCCGACGAGCCGATGCTCGAGGCCTACTCCGCCCTGTCGGCGCTCGCGACGGCCACCGACACCATCCAGCTCTCCGCCTTGGTCACCGGCAACACGTACCGCAACCCGGCGATCCTGGCCAAGACCGTCACCACCCTCGACGTCGTCAGCGGCGGCCGGGCCATTCTCGGTATCGGTGCCGGCTGGTACGAACTCGAGCACCAGAGCTTCGGACTCGAATTCGGTACGTTCACCGACCGATTCGAGCGCCTCGACGAGGCCCTACAGATCATCGAACCGATGCTCCGCGGCCAGCGCCCGACGTTCGACGGCCTGTGGTACCAGGTCGAGAACGCGATGAACGAGCCCCGCATCCGCGATGATCTGCCGATCATGCTCGGCGGTGGCGGCGAGAAGAAGACCTTCGGCCTGGCCGCCCAGTTCGCCGATCACCTCAACATCATCTGCGACGCAAACGAACTGCCCCGCAAGATGGCGGCCGTTCAGGCCCGTTGCGAGGAAGTCGACCGCGATCCGAAGGATCTCGAGACGAGCTTCCTCGCCTTCGTCATCATCGACGAGGACGGCGACAAGGCCAAGGAGTTGCAGCGGGAGTTCGTGCTGAAGCAGGGCCTCGATCTGACGAACCTGTCCGAGGAGGACGCAGCGAAGGCCACCGACCGCCACTTCTGCGGAACCCCCGACGATGTAGCCGAGCAGGTGCAGAAGCGCGTACTCGATCAGGGCATCGACGGCGTCATCATCAACCTGATCACCAACGGACACCAGCCCGGTGCCGTCGAATTAGCGGGCAAGGCTCTGAAGCCGCTCGTCTAGATTTTCTCCAGCAGTAGCCGCGGGGGTGCGAGCGGTGGCATAGTTCCCCCGTGGCTCAGCTGAGGATGAACGGGCACCGTGTCTTGGTCGCAGACCTGACCGGTGACTCTCTGCGCGCGATGTCGGGTTCGATGGTTGCCTACGAAGGCGATGTCGCCTTCAAGAGCGCAGGCATGGGCGGTGGCGGCGGTTTTCGCGCCGCGCTCAAACAAAAGGTGACCGGCGAGTCGTTGTCGCTGATGGACGTGTCCGGCAAAGGCACCGTGTACTTCGCGGTCGACGCCCAGGACATCACTCTGGTCGAGGTGCAAGGCGACAACCTGCACGTCGAATCGTCTCAATTACTTGCTCTCACAGGTCAATTGAAGACGGACGTGAAGTTCTCCGGCCTTCGTGGTGCGACGTCGGGGCAGGGACTGTTCACCACCGTCGTGAGCGGCTCCGGGACGGTGGCGCTGCTGTCGAAGGGTGGGCCGATCATCGCGCTCGCCGTCGATCCGCAGTATCCGCTCGTCGTCGACCCCGACGCCTTCGTCGCGCATCGAGGACAGCTCAACCAGAGTTTCGTCACCGACGTCACGTGGCGCTCCGCCATCGGCGGCGGCAGTGGCGAGGCGTTCTCCCTCCGCTTCGACGGCCAGGGTGTCGTCTACATCCAACCCGAGGAGCGCTGACGTGCCGCTCGAACTCGTCAACAGCAAAGTCGTCAAATCCGTTCTGGCACCGAATCAGAGCGTGCTCGCTCGACGCGGATCGATGCTCTACTACACCGGCGACGTCCGGTTCGTCCCGCATTCCATGGGCGGCGGCGCGGGTGCCATGCCCGGCATGAGCGGCGTCGCGGGGATGGCCGGCCGCATGATGGCAGGCGAGCACGTGGCGATGATGGCCGCCGAGGGTCGGGGCGAGGTCTTCTACGGCCACGCCGGGCTGTACGTCGAAGTGATCCATCTCGACGGCTCGTCCATGCTCACCGTGGAGGCCGACCGGCTCCTGGTGCACGACGGCTACCTGCAGAGTTCCATCGTTGCGCTCACCTCCCAGGGCGGCGTTCGCGGAGCAGTGCGCGGTGCCATGACCGGGCAGGGTCTGTTCACGACGCAACTCACCGGCCAGGGCAGCGTCGCGGTCCTCTCGCACGGCGGCGCGACTCCGCTGCAGGTCGGGCCCAACAACCCCATGGTCGTGGTCGATCCGCAGGCGTACGTCTGCCATATCGGCAACATCAACGTCGACATCTCCGCCAACGTCGGTTGGCGTGACGCCGTCGGCAAGGGCAGCGGCGAGGCGATTCAGTTGAAGATGACCGGCATGGGCACCGTGTGGGTGCAGGCGTCCGAGCAGAAGTTCTAGGGAGCGGCAATGAGTTTGGAGATTCACACCCCGTACACCCTGCCGGTCAACGACAACGTCCCCGGCAACGATTACGCGTTCTGCGTCGAACTCGCAGGCCAGCCGTGGTTCACCTCCAAAGGCGCGATGATCGCGTACTACGGCAACGTCCGATTCGAACCACTCGGGCAGACGTCCATGCCCGCCATCGTGGCGGCGCGGTTCTCGTCGCCGCTGTACTCGAACGACTGGGTGGTGGCGCAGGGGCAGGGCAAGCTGATCCTCGGGGATCGCGGCTTCAACATAAACAGCTACGACCTCGACGACGGCAACCTGACGATCCGAGCCGCAAATCTGCTGGCTTTCGAGCCGACTCTCGACCTCAAGCAGTCCATCGTGCCCGGCTTCCTGACGCTGCTCGGTACCGGCAAGTTCTTGGCCTCCTCCAACGGCACGGTCATGTTCGCCGAGCCGCCGCTGCGGATCGACCCGGAAGCGCTCGTCGGATGGGCAGATTGCCCGTCACCCTCGCATCACTTCGATGCCGCCTGGATGCAGAACTTCCTCGGTGCCGCGCGCGGATTTCTCGGGGCCAACAGTGGCGAAGAGCGTCAGTTCGATTTCACCGGCGCGGGCACGGTGCTGATCCAGTCGAGCGAGAAGGTTCTGAACGACACCCATCTGTTGCGGCACATCGAATCGCAGACGGTCTCGCTCGGCCAGAACTCACTGCGGGCTCTGCACAACACCATCGGGGCCCGACTGCAGCAGTAGCTTCTCGTCCGTTCGGAGAAAGCGCGCATACTGGAGTTTCACTCAGGAGGTAGCGCCATGGCCAACCAGGGACCCTTCGGATTCGGATCCGACGACTTCGACAAGTTCGCGCGTGAAGCAACCGAGGGCCTGCGCGAGGTCGTCGGCTCGCTGTTCGCCAACACGGGAGCACCCAAAGCCCCGCCGGAGCCGGAAACCACAGGCCAGAAGGGTGATGGCGTCTGGGCGATCTACAGCGTCGACGATGCCGGCTCGGCGCAGATCGATCAGCTCTACGCCACCGAACTCGATGCGCTGCGGGCACACAAGGACAACACCGACCCGCGTCGACGGGTTCGTTTCCTGCCCTACGGCGTGAGCGTCAGCGTTCTGGAGGACTGAATCGGTACCTTTGATTCTCGTGACTACACAGCAGGATGCAATCTCGATTCCGTTGGGCCGACCCGTGTTCGTTCAGGCGCTGAGGTACACCGCACTGTTCGATCAGAAGCCGTTCGCCGAGGCGTTGTTGATCTACACCGACAACGGCGCATACAAGATCATGTCTCCGGGAGAAGATCATTACGGCAGCTACGTCTCGTACACCGACCCCGCCGAGAGTCCTCGGCACGTGATCTTCCTGTCGTGGCCGTCGGAGGATTGGGGCCGCAACGTCGCCTCGCACACTCTGACGTTCAATCCTGATTCTGCGGCGTTCACACAGGTACTCGTTCTGCCCGGTAGCCCGGTGCCGCGCTCGCAGTACGGCTATGCGCTGCCGATCGCCGGTCCGGAGAGTGTGGACATGACGGCTTCCTGGGATCAGGTCCGAGACACGTACGCCGAGACGTTCGAGGAGTTGGCGACGCTGGCTACGTAGCCGCGCCGCCGGCATCGACACCGAATGCTTCGATCGCATTCGCGGCCTGGTCGACGCCGCCAAGCGCGCGCACCTTTGCGCTGATCTCACGTGCGCGCGGCGCGAGTCCCCGGGCTTGTTCGACGGCGTGGCGCAGTCCTGTCGCCGTCACCCCGTCGAAGTCGACCTGCACTCCCACGCCGAGTTCGGCGAGCATCGCCGCGTTACCGAATTGGTCGACCGCCTGCGGTAGGGCAACTGTCGGCACGCCGAACCACAGGGCTTCGGTGCACCCACCCATTCCGGCGTGGGTGACGAACACGGTGGCGGCGTCGAGCACCGCGAGCTGCGGAACATGTTCGTGGACTTCGACATTCGCCGGTAGCTCCCCAAGTACGGCGGGGTCGACGCGACGGCCGATCGAGATCACCACGTGCCAGTCCGTGTTCGCGAACGTCTCGATGCACAGCCGGTAGAAGTCGGGGCGTTCGTTGTACCCGGTGCCGAACGATACGTAGAGAACGGGCCCCTCGGGCGCGGACCACGATCGGTCGTGCAGTCGCACCGGATCGAGACACGGGCCGACGAACTGCACCGAGCTGGGGACTCGATCGGCGTTCGGCTGCATCACTTTCGGGATCAACGACAGGCAGTGCTCCGGGTACGTGATCCAGTCCCACGGGTCTGCGTCGATGTCGTTCTCTCGCAACCAGGTCGCATAGGTATCGCGATACGCAACGCCGGCTGTCGACTCGCGGATAGAGGTCATCCCGTCACCGAGATCCTCGACGTAGCCGTCCCAGGCGACGTACGTGGGGGAGAGCTGCACGGCCGTCACGCCGTACCGGACGCCGAGGATCGGGGCGGTCAGGCCGCCGATGTCGTAGAGGATCACATCCGGCTGATCGTCGTCGTAGAACGCGGTGAGCACGGGAAAGGACGCGATCGCTTCGTCGAGGAACACCTGCATCGCCGAGGCCGGGTCGTCCGGCCAGGAGCCCTCACCGTCGGGAAGTATCGAGGGGAACGCCACCACCTCGACACCGGCGGGTTCCACCAAGTGCCGCAACGACTCGCCGACGGCATAGGTGACGCGATGCCCGCGTCGGACCAATTCGGCGACGACGGCGAGCGAGGGGTAGATGTGGCTCGGCGCCGTCGTGCCGATCATCGCGAAGTGCATGCCGCCCACCGTAGGACGCGAAGAGGGTGCGGGGCTACCGGTTTTCGTTGGCGATCAGATCGAGCAGACCGGGGAATCGCTCTTCGAGCTCGTGGCGACGCAGCGTCACTTTGCGACTGTTTCCGCGATCGACCTGGAACACCAGGCCTGCCTCGCGTAGCACTCGAAAATGGTGCGTCAGAGTCGATTTGGTGACACCGAGCTCGAACGACATACACGTCCGCTCGGCCCCGTCGTCGTCGCCGACGAGTTCGGTGACCACCTGGCGACGCAACGGATCGGCCAACGCGGACATCACCGCACCCAGTTGCATTTCCTCGGGCTCGGGATGCCCGTCCTTGTCCGCCATGCGCTCCTCCTACAAGGTACGACTTGCGCCGTACCTTGAAACCTGGTCTAGTACGACAATCATCGTACCTACGGTTCAGGGGGACACATGAAGGCAGTGCTACCGGTCGTACTCGCGGCTCAATTCGTCGTACCCATGTCCATCTCGGGTACTGCACTCGCCCTTCCGGTCATCGCCGGCGACCTCGGCACCGACCCGACGCCTCTGCAGTGGGTCGTCAACGGCTTCAACATCGCGTTCGCGCTGTTCACCGTCGTCTGGGGCGCGGTGTCGGACCGAATCGGTCACCGCACGTCGTTCCGCATCGGGGTGGTACTGACGGCCGTCACGAGTGCGGTCAGCGCCGTCGCGCCGTCGTTGTACCTACTCGATGTCGCGCGGGTGTTCGCGGGCATCGGAGCCGCAGCGGTTCTGGTGGGCTCCACTTCCATTCTCTCGCTTCACTTCCACGGCGCGGCCAGAGCAACCGCGTTCGCACTGTTCGGCACCGTGAACGGTCTCGGTCTGGCACTCGGGCCCACCATCTCCGGGCTGCTCGTCGCGGCGTTCGAGTGGCGGGGCGTGTTCGCCGCCCAGGCGGCCGTCCTGGCTGCGGCGGCCATCGGAACTGTCGCTCTGCCGGCTCTGCGAACCGAATCGACGGCGCACCGCCTGCTCGATTTCTCGCTGCTGCGCAACCGCAGATTCCTGGCCCTGTGCCTCGTTCCGGTGGCCGGGGCCATCGGATTCGTCACGCTGCTCACGTATCTGCCCGCTGCGCTGAGCGCTGTCGCGTCGCTGACGCCGGGGCTTGCCGGAGTGTTCATGCTGGCCATGACCATCCCCGTTCTGCTCGCTCCGTTGACCGTCGCCCGCCTGAGCCGCATGTTCGACGCCATCACCCCCACTCGCGTCGTGCTGGTCAGCCTCGGCTGCCTCGTACTCGGCAATCTGGGCATGCTGGCGCTGCAACCAGGTGTCCCGCTCGGTGCCGTCGTGGTCCCGATGATCGCGTTGGGGCTCGGATTCGGACTTCCGATCGGCTTGGTGGACGGCGAGGCACTGGCTGCGGTGCCGCCGCACAGCAGCGGTACCGCGGCGGGCGTGCTGAACCTGTTTCGCATCGGCAGCGAGGCCCTGATGGTGGCCGGATATGCCTGGTTGTTGACCGTCCTGGTCCGCGGCGAGCTACCCGACCGAGCCGACGCCGATGCCACAGCAGCCGGACGCCCCGGGTTTGCCGACGCCTACGCGCACGCCTACACCGAGGTCGTGTCGATCGTCGTCGTAGCTCTCGTCGTGACCGCGGCGGTGATCTTCTCGCTGTTGCGAACACCACGCCGGGACGTATCGTCGGCCAATGTCCTTTCTGCAACCGGTGACCCTCACTGACGACCTCGTGACCCTGGAGCCGCTGAGCCGCGATCACTTCGAGGGGCTGTGCGATGCCGCCCGCGACGGCGAGCTCTGGAACCTCTGGTACACGAGCGTTCCGAAACCGGAAGACATGGCCGCAGAGATCGATCGCCGGCTGGGACTGCTCGACGCGGGAACCATGCTTCCATTCACTCTGCGGCGCAACGATACCGGGCAGATTCTCGGCGCGACGACCTTCTGCAACGTCGATGCGAACAACCGTCGCGTCGAGATCGGGTACACCTGGAATGCGCGCTCCGCCCACGGAACCGGTACCAACGCGTCGAGCAAACTCCTGTTGCTGACGCACGCTTTCGAGGAACTCGGTTGTATCGCGGTGGAATTCCGCACCCACTGGATGAACCTCCAATCGCGGACGGCCATCGCGAAACTCGGAGCCAAGCAGGACGGCATTCTGCGCAATCACCAACGCATGGCCGACGGTTCACTGCGCGACACCGTCGTGTTCTCGATCATCGAATCCGAATGGCCCGCCGTGCGCAACGAACTCCGTCGGCGTACCGCACGGTAAGTTGAGCCCATGCGCGTGGATGGGCGGGACGTTCCCGTAGCGGGAAACCTGCTGCAGCCGCTGGTGAGAAGAACCAGTGACATCATTCGGGTCGTTGCCGCCTCGGTGTTCTTGAGCTTGGTCATCGCCGGCTCGCTCATCACCCGAAATCAGTGGGACGCACTCGAACAATCGGTGTCCAACATCGTCGGCGTGCTCAGCCCCGATCAGTCCAACGCTGTCTACATCGTCTACGGCGTCGCGATCCTCGCCCTCCCGTTCGGAGTGTTGATCGGGCTGATCGCCGGGCGCAAATGGAAACTGTTGGCCGGGTATGCCGCAGCAGCTCTGATCGCCGCGCTGGCTCTGTCCATCACCGGTACCGGAATCTCGACTCCGACGTGGGACCTGGACGTGCCCGAGCGACTCGACACGTTCCTGTCACAATTCCTCGACGATTCGCGCTGGATCGCCATGCTCGCCGCGGCACTTACGGTGTCGGGCCCGGGCCTGCCCGCGCGGTGGCGTCGAGCATGGTGGGCACTGTTGCTCGCCTTCGTACCGATACACCTGGTCGTGTCCACGGTGGTCCCGGCCCGTTCGCTGCTCGGGCTGGCCGTCGGCTGGCTCGTCGGTGCGATCATCGTGCTGCTGGTCGGCACCCCGGCACTGGAGGTTCCACTCGACGCGGCCGTGCGCCTGTTCCGCAGCCGGGGCGTCGACGTCCGCAGCTTCACCGTCGTGCGCCCCGCAGGCCCGGGCCCGTTGGTGCTGAACGCACACACCCCGGACGCCGATGTGGTGGTCGAACTCTACGGACAGAACCAACGCAGTGGCGGTGCGCTGCGCCAGTTCTGGCGATGGATCACCCGCCGCGGCAGCGAGACGGCGCCGTTGCACGCGTCCATGCGCCGCGCCGTCGAGCATCGCGCGTTGATGGGCCTGGCCATCAAGAGTATGAATGCCGCAGGCAGCCACCCGTTGGCGGTAGCAGCACTCGACCGCGGCTGGACGTTGTACGCGCACAGCCAGCCCATCGGCGACCCCATCGAGGCCGAGCTCGACGATGCCGCGCTCAGAGCTCTCTGGTCGGCTCTGAACACGTTGCACGAGAATCAGATCTCGCACGGTGACCTGCATCGGGGTGAACTGCGGCTCCACGACGGCGCGGCACTGTTCTGCGGGTTCGGGCACGCAGAACTCGGCGCGTCGGACGCCCAGATGCAATCCGACGTCGCACAGCTGTTACTCACCACCGCAGACCTTTTCGGCTCCCATCGCGCCGTGGCCAGGGCCGTCGAGGTACTGGGAATCGACGTCGTGATCGCGGCGTCCGGTCGATTGACCAAGTCCGCCATCCCCCTTCGGGTGCGCCAGTCGGTCGCCGATGCAGGAAAGACGATGAAGTCCGTCCGGCTCGAAGTCCTCGATCAGACCGGTGCCGCGAGGATCGAGGCCGAGCAGGTGACTCGATTCAGCCGCAACCAGATCATCTCGCTCGTGTTGCTGATCGGATTGGTCTACGTCGCATACCCGTTCATCAGTGCAGTTCCCGCGTTCGTCGTCGAATTGGGCTCGGTCGACTGGTGGTGGGCACTGCTCGGTCTGGCCGTTTCCGCACTGACCTACATCGGTGCGGGTGCCGCATTGTGGGCCTGCGCATTCGGCAAGGTCAGCTTCAGGAATCTGACGATCATGCAGGTAGCGAATACTTTTGCCGCGACCACGACACCTGCGGGCGTCGGTGGCCTGGCCCTGAGCGTTCGCTTTCTGCAGAAGGGTGGATTGGGTACCGTCCGCGCGACGGCCGCTGTGGCACTGCAACAGTCGGTTCAGGTGATCACCCATGTCAGCCTGTTGATCTTCTTCAGCGTCGTCGCCGGAACGTCGTCGGGGCTGTCCAACATGGTGCCGGGCAACACCGTGCTGTACCTCATCGCCGGCGTCGCATTCGGAGTCGTCGGGACCTTCATGTTCGTGCCCAAGCTGCGACTGTGGCTGAAAGTGGCCGTCCGGCCCCAGGTTGCCGAAGTGCTCACCGAGCTCGGCGAACTCGCCCGCGACCCGAAACGGTTCTCGATCATCATCTTGGGTTGCGCCGCAACCACTTTGGGTGCTGCGCTCGCCCTGTGGGCGAGTGTCGAGGCGTTCGGCGGCGGAACGACGTTCGTGACGGTGACAGTGGTGACGATGATCGGTGGAACATTGGCCTCGGCCGCCCCGACGCCGGGCGGTGTGGGGGCCGTGGAAGCAGCCCTCATCGGCGGGCTTGCCGCGTTCGGCCTCCCCGCCTCCATCGCAGTCCCGTCCGTGCTGCTCTATCGCGTACTGACCTGCTGGTTACCGGTGTTTCTCGGCTGGCCGACGTTGCGCTGGCTCACCAAGCACGACATGGTCTGAACGGCTGTATCCCCACTACGGGACCAGGTGTGGGTGCTAGCGTTCACGCAGGTTAGTGGCTGGTTCTACGGAGGGCGTCACCATTTCCGAACCGGGAGACTTCGCACCCACCGCGGAGGAACGCTGGGTGCGGCTGTTCATCAGCGGAATGACGCTCACATTCGGCCTCGCCGGGGCCCTGATGGTCCCCGCCGGTCAGTTCTCCAACCCCATGTCGATCGCCGTGCTCCTGGCGTCCGTCACCACGGTGCCGGTGGCGATTGCCTGGTACCTCCGGCCGTGGGCATCCCCGAGAATGGCGATCGTCTACATCCTCTACGCCGACGTCGGTATCGTGACCGTTCTGTTCGCCTTCCAAACCCACTTCGACGCGATGCCGGGCTGTGCGATGTTCTCGATCGTCGCAGCGTTCATCGTCGTCGCGAGCTCGCACCGTGTCATGTTGATTCACTTGGCAATCGGTGCACTCACCCTTGCTGGCCTTGCCGCTCTGGCTGTCTCCGAGGGTGCCGATCCATGGTCCACCACTTCTCGGATGGTGACCATCGGATCCCTCTACGCCGCGCCCTTCATGATCAAGTCGTACATCGGTCAGCTGCGAACGAGCGCGGCGAGGGCATTGCGAGATCCGTTGACCGGTCTGTGGAACCGACGTGGGCTGCTCGATACCGTCGACTCGTTGCGCCTGTCCCCGGCCGAAGACCGCGCACAGCAGGCGGTCGGAGTGACCGTCCTCGACATCGATCGGTTCAAGCACATCAACGACAGGTTCGGCCATCCCTCCGGTGACGCAGTGCTCGTCGAGGTCGCCCGTCGCCTGTCCTGTGCGGTGGGGGACAAGTCCGCGGTCGCACGACTCGGCGGCGACGAGTTCGTGGTCGTCAGCGTCGGAACCAGAGAGTCGATCGCCGAATCGGACAACAGGATTCGCGCATCGCTGGAGGAATCGTTCGACGGCCCGCCGTTCACCACCAGTGTGGGCTCGGCCGTGGAGACGCCACCCGCCGACACCGGCCTGCACGTACTGGTCCGACGGTTGATCGCACTCGCCGACATCGAGATGTATCGCTTCAAAGCACGGACCTCCGGAAAGTTTCCGGAGACGGGACTGTCCGCAGCGGACGCCCGCGAACAGGCCAGGCAGAGAATCGATGCGCTCATCGAATCCGGCGGTCCCGACATCTTCTTTCAGCCCATCTGCGACACGGTCACCGGTTCGACCGTCGGC
The DNA here is from genome assembly GCF_014905595.1 of Rhodococcus sp. NKCM2511. Taxonomy (NCBI): domain Bacteria; kingdom Bacillati; phylum Actinomycetota; class Actinomycetes; order Mycobacteriales; family Nocardiaceae; genus Rhodococcus; species Rhodococcus sp. NKCM2511. The sequence continues at coordinate 2,696,186 of NZ_BNHJ02000001.1, forward strand.
TACGAGGCACTGTCGCGATTCCCGTTCGGCCACGGATCGCCCCTGTCGTGGTACCGCGACGCAGCCGAGGCCGGCGTCGGTCCACGGCTCGAACGCGCCGCACTGGAACGGGCACTAGCGGATGTTCACCTGCTGCCACCGGGGCCGTTCGTGTCGCTCAATGCGTCGGCCGACACCATCCGCACGACCGACCTACTCGACCGGTTGCGTCCGCATCTGGCAACCCGAACCTTCCACCTCGAGATCACCGAGCACGAACGCGTCGACGACTACCGTGCGGTGACGCGCGCCATCGAGAGCCTGCGCGACGCGGGGGTCCAAATCTCCATCGACGACGTCGGAGCCGGATTCGCCGGTATGCGCCACATCGTCGAGCTCAGGCCCGACACCCTCAAGATCGACTACGCACTCGTGCACGGAATCGATCGGGACTCGTTCCGTTGCGCCGCGGCCACGGCGATCATCGACTTCGCCCGACAGATCGGTGCCGGCGTGATCATGGAGGGTGTCGAGACCGACGCGGAATTGCGGGTGGCGGCCGATCTCGGTGCCGACATGGTGCAGGGGTTCCTCACCGGTCGACCACAACCGGCCACCGTGGCCGGTGGCCGGATCGACGAATCCGCTACACCGAGGAATCGACGGTGAATTTAGTCAACGACGGTGCTGCGGCGAGCAGCGGCGGCAATTCGACGATCTTGCCCGGTCCGGCGCGGAACTCGCGGTACTTCGCGTCGGCCTCCGCCGATTCCCACGTCTCGTGCGCGACGACGTGCGCTTCGTTCTCTTCGTCGACCCACACCTCGACGCCGAGGCACCCCTCGAACGCGCGGGTGTCCGCGAGAACGGTCCGCAGCAGCGCCCGTGCTTCGGCAAGGGATTCGGGCTTGAACGTCAGATCCAACAGTGCAATGAGAGCCATACCGTCACCCTAGACCCGCTCCGCGAGCGCGTCGCAGACTCATCTCAATCGCAGTGCCAGATAGAACTCGATCCGGTCCTCGAGGCGCGACAGGTCCCGTCCGGTGAGTTCCTCGATGCGCGCAATTCTGTATCGGACCGAGTTGACGTGCATGTGCAGGTGCTCGGCGCACCGTGTCCACGCACCGTTGGTGTCGAGATACACCGACAGCGTGGCGATGAGATCGGTGTGGTGTTGGGCGTCGTACTCGGTGAGCGGGGCGAGCAGGCGAGCCGTGAACATGCGTCGAACGTCGTCGGGGACGTTGGCGAGAAGTATTGTCAGCGTAGCGAGTTCGTCGTGCCCGACGACGGCGCAGTCGCCGCCCCGACGCTCGGCGAGGCGGCGGCCGTAGCGTGCCTCTTCGATCGCGCTCCGCAGATCACCGGGCGCGGCGGGAGCACTGACACCGATCGAGATGCCACTTCCGGCCAACCCTGGCATCAGAGCACGGACCGCCGACCTGACCGCTTCGGTCCGGTCGGCTGCGGCGTCGATCAGCGCGATCGCCTCACCGTCGACAGTGGCGACGGTGATGTCGAGCGGAGCCACGATTTCGCCGAGCAGCGGTCGCAGCTCACCCAGCCGAACCGTCTCTCCCGATGTTGCGGCAGCGATTGCCGCATACCGAGTTTCGACGTCGAGACCGATGATGCCCATCTGCGCCACGATGTCGGTGGGCAACGCGCCACCGACGATTGATTTGACGAACTCCTGCGCCAGGATGGCCGAACCGGTGCGACGGTCGTCGGCCCGGCTGCGTTCGACCGCGACGATCGACGCCAGCTGCCCGGCCAGCGAAATTCTCGGCGCATCCCATGTCTGCCAATCACTTTCGAAGGCGACGAACCAGTCCACCACCCGAGGTGACGCCTCCCCGTCGACCGGAAAGATCGACACACGATGCTCTCGGCTGAATTTCGGTAGCCGAGCGGCAGTCATGAACTCCTGCGCGAGCGCCTCGGTGTCGGGTGGGCCGTCCGATCCGGCGAGGACGCGTCCCGACGACGTGACGACCCAGCACTTCATGCCCAGATCCGAACTCACCATGTCCAGCAGCGGACCGAGGCCTCCGCCGGGCCCGGCGCTCGCCACCAGGCGACGATGTCGATCCAGCACGAGGCTCAGATCCGATGCTCGTGCCGTGGACAGCTGCCGGACAACGCTCTCGGTGACCGTCGCGAACGCGATGTCGGCCGGGACCCGGAACAGCGGCAGTCCGTGCTCGCGGCATGCGGCGACCAAGTCGTCGGGAACGACACCGCCGTCGGAGGCCGCCAGTGCCGACACACCCGCCTTGGAGACCGCCCGGACGAAGGTCTGCGAATCCGCGGGCCCGGTCCGCCACATCAACCCGGTCAGCACCAGTTCTCCGCCGTTGAGGTACCGACTCGGATCGAGCATGTCGGTGGTGACGACCCACCGGATCGTCGGGTCGAAATGATCCGGTGTGACGATCGGCTGGAGCATCAGGTCGGGCAAATCGGCCAGATCACGCAACCGCACGGTGACATCGACCTCGCTCTTCGTAGGATCCTCCAAAAGTAGCACTGTGATCGTCGTCATACTTCGTCGTTCCTGTCCCTCGTTCGCAGCACCGCCGGCGGCTGTACTGGGTGAACACGACCGAAAGACACGTGAGCGGAGAGCAGCACGATGGAATTTCTACGACCACAGACCTGGAGCGACGCGTTGGCCGCCAAAGCCGACGACGTCGACGTCGTCCCTATTCAGGGCGGCACCGACGTCATGGTCGAGATGAACTTCGACCTGCACCGGCCGGGCGGATTGCTCGACCTGAACCCGATCACCGAACTCACCGAATGGGAAGAGCTCGCCGACGGCACCCTACGCGTCGGGGCAGGCGTGCCCTACGTCCGCATCATCGCCGAGCTCGGCGACCGGCTTCCCGGCATCGCCCAGGCCTCCCGCACCGTCGGTTCGCCGCAGATCCGCAATCGCGGCACTGTGGGCGGCAATCTCGGGGGCGCGTCACCGGCAGGCGATCTGCACGCGCCCCTGCTCGCTGCAGGCGCGACCGTGGAAGTGGAATCGGCCGAGCGCGGGGTGCGGATGATCCCGGCCACCGAGTTCTACGTCGGCGTCAAGCGCAATTCGTGCGAGCCGAACGAGTTGATCCGAGCCTTTCACGTTGCGCCGGCCGCTGGGCCGCAATACTTCTCGAAGATCGGCACCCGTAACGCGATGGTCATCGCCGTGTGCTCGTTCTCCATCGCACTGTTTCCACAGGACGGCCGCGTCGGCACCGGTCTCGGCTCCGCTGCGCCGACGCCGCGGCGGGCTTACGATGCCGAGAACTACCTCGCGGCCGAACTCGAGTGGGACGGTGCCCTCGATCCTCGGGTATCGGAGGAGTTCGGTCGGTTGGTCAGTGCGGCAGCAAGTCCCATCGACGACGTACGTGGCACTGCCGATTACCGCAAGCACGCCCTGTCCGTGATGGCCCGGCGAACGCTGGGCTGGGCATGGCGAGACCTGACAGCCGCACGGAAGGTGGCCTGAACATGCGAGTCAACTGCACCATCAACGGAAAAGACATGGAAGCCGACGACGTCTGGGAGGGCGAAAGCCTGCTCTACCTGCTGCGCGAGCGCATGGGACTGCCCGGATCGAAGAACGCGTGCGAACAAGGTGAATGCGGTTCGTGCACGGTCTATCTCGACGGTATCCCGGCGTGCGCCTGCCTGGTGGCCGTCGGACAGGTCGAGGGCCGTGAGATCCGTACCGTCGAAGGCCTCGCCGACGGCGACAAGCTGGACCCGATGCAGGAGGCGTTCGTCGAGTGCGGAGCCGTCCAGTGCGGCTTCTGCACCCCCGGACTCGTAGTCCAGGCGCACGATCTCATCGAGCGTGTTCCCAACCCGTCGGACGTCGAGATTCGTGAGTCTCTCGCCGGAAACCTCTGCCGCTGTACGGGATACGAGAAGATTCTGGATGCAGTTCGGCTCGCTGCGACACGAAAGGCCGAGGCAAAATGACCACTGTCATCTCGGGTGCGTACATCGCACCCATCGTCGGTGACGAAATCCCGAACGGCTACCTCGTCGTCGAGGGCACCACGATCAGCGCCATCGGATCGGGCACGGCACCGATCATCCCCGGGGCCGAGACGATCGACGCCTCCGGTTGTCTCGTCACCCCCGGCCTGGTGAACACTCACCATCACCTGTACCAGTGGGCGTCCCAGGGCCTGGCCAAGGACAGCACACTCTTCGAATGGCTTGTTGCGCTGTACAAGCCATGGTCCAAGATGGACGCCGAGGTGGTCGGTGGTGCTGCCGCAGCCGGGCTGGGATGGCTCGCGAAATCGGGCTGTACCACCAGTACCGATCATCACTACATCTTCCCCAAGGGACGAGGCGACCTGTTCGCCGCCGAGATCGACGCGGCCCAGCGCATCGGTGTGCGGTTCCAACCGTGCCGCGGCTCGATGGACCGGGGTGTGTCCGACGGCGGATTGCCGCCGGACGAGGTGGTCGAGTCGCTCGACGACATCCTCACCGCTACCTCCGACGCCATCGACACCTATCACGATGCCTCCTTCGGTTCGATGCTTCGCATCGCGGTCGCGCCGTGTTCGCCGTTCTCCATCAGCAAAGAGCTACTTGTGGAGTCCGCCGGGCTCGCTCGCGCGAAAGGTGTTCGGCTGCATACTCACTTGGCCGAGACCCTCGACGAGGAGGAGCACTGCCTGGCCCAGATGAACTGCACCCCGGTCGAATACATGGAGCAGGTCGGCTGGCTCGGTGACGACGTGTGGTTCGCCCACGCGGTGCACCTGCACGACTCCGACATCGCGAAGATGGCGGCCACCGGCACCGGCACTGCGCACTGCCCGAGTTCCAATGCACGTCTGGGCGCAGGCATCGCGCGGATCTCGGACCTGCTCGCGGCCGGCGCACCCGTCGGCCTCGGTGTGGACGGTTCCGCTTCGGCCGAGATGGTGCCGCTTGCCGGCGAGGTCCGCCAGGCGATGTACATGCAGCGAGCCAAGTACGGTCCGACAGCACTGACCGCGCGTCAGGCACTCGCGATCGGAACCCTGGGCGGCGCAACGGTACTGGGCCGGCAGAGCGAGATCGGTTCGCTCGAGGTCGGCAAGCTGGCCGACATCGCGATCTGGCGCACCGATGGCTTCTACTCGGCGGTGGACGACCCAGTCGTCGCGTTCGCCTACGGGCAGACGCCACCGCTGGCTCGCTTGATGGTGGGCGGTCGAACGATCGTCGAGAACGACGTCCTGACCAGCGCCCCGCAGGACGAAATAGGCCGTGCCGGAGCCGATGCGCACCGTCGCCTCATGAAACTCGCGGAGGACGTGCTGTGAGCGCCCCGACCACTACACCCCGGCAAGTACCCGCCGATATCCCCGCCCCGGGCCGCGGTCGCGTAGGCGACAGCCCGCTCCGGCCCGACGGAACGTTGAAGGTCAAGGGCGAGTTCGCATATTCCTCGGATCTGTTCATCGACCGCATGCTCTGGGGCGCAACGCTTCGCAGCCCGCATCCGCGTGCGAAGATCGTTTCGGTCGACATCTCGAAGGCGTTGGCAACGCCCGGCGTCGAGGCGGTGCTCACCCACGACGACGTACCGGGACGCAAGTGCTTCGGACTCGACCACACGTGGGACCAGCCGGTACTGGCCTTCGACGAGGTACGGCACGAGGGTGAGCCCATTGCTCTGATCGCGGCCGATCATCCCGAAACTGCCCGGCGCGCAATGGAAAAGATCGTCGTGGTCTACGACGTGCTCGAGCCCCTGACCGACGCTCGACGCGCCGCTCTGGATCCGGACTACCCGAAGGTGCAGGAACGCGGCGGAGTCGCGCGCCATCAGCCGGTGCGCGTCGGCAACGTCGCCGCCGCCCGTGCCCGCGCGGATGTGATCGTCAGCAGCGACTTCGCCGTCGGGATCCAGGATCAGGCTTTCCTCGGACCCGAATCGGGACTGGCTGTTCCGGCCGAGGACGGCGGAATCGATCTGTACGTCGCGACCCAGTGGATGCACAACGACCTCGCCCAGATCGGCCCGTGCCTCGGACTGCCCGAGGAAAAGATCAGGATGACGCTCGCCGGTGTCGGCGGAGCATTCGGCGGGCGCGAGGACCTGTCGATGCAGATCCACGCGGCGATGCTCGCCATGCACACCGGCAAGCCCGTCAAGATCGTCTACAACCGCTACGAGTCGTTCTTCGGTCACGTGCACCGCCACCCGGCGCAGATGCACTACGAGTACGGTGCGACCAGCGACGGCAAGCTGGTGTTCGCAGACGTCGAGATCATCCTCGACGGCGGGGCGTACACCTCGGCCACCCTGAACGTCGTCGGCAATGCGGCCTCGCTCGGCGTCGGGCCGTACGTCATCCCCAACATCGAGATCGACGCGTACGGGGTGTACACGAACAATCCACCGTGCGGGGCGATGCGTGGATTCGGCGCAGTACAAGCATGTTTCGCTTACGAGTCGATGATGGACAAGCTCGGCGAAGCCTGCGGCATCGGACCGGTCGCAATCCGCCAGATCAACGCCGTCAGCCAGGGCTCGATCCTGGCGACCGGTCAGGTCATCGAAGCGCCCGCGCCGCTGGCCGAGATGCTCGCCCGAGCCGAGGCCATGGAACTGCCCGAGCCACTGGACGCGTCGGACATCCGTAATCTGCCGGGTGGGGCATCGCAGACCACCCACGGCGAAGGCGTCGTACGCGGGATCGGATACGGCGTCGGGATCAAGAACATCTGCTTCTCCGAGAACTACGACGACTACTCCACCGCCCGCGTTCGACTGGAGGTGATCGGCGGTGAGGCAACAGCATTGGTGCACACCGCTGCCGCGGAGGTGGGTCAGGGACTCGTGACGCTGGAAGCGCAGATCGCGCGCACCGAACTCGGCGTCACGAAGGTCGTCATCCACCCGGCCGACACCAAGGTCGGCAACGCGGGATCATCCTCGGCATCGCGCCAGTCGTACATGACCGGCGGTGCCGTCAAGACCGCGTGCGAGGCCGTCCGCGAGGCGGTGTTCGTCCTTGCCGGCCTGTACCTCGGGCGCGCAGTGGCCGACCTGAGCCTCGACGGCGGAAAGATCGTCTCGGCCACCGACGGCGTGCTGGCGACGATCGAGGATGTACTCGGCGACCGCGTCATCGAGCAGACGCGCGAATTCCACCATCGCCCCACCAGCGGAATGGATCCGGTGACCGGGCAGGGCGCGAGCCACACCCAGCTCGCCCTGTGTGTCCATCGCGCCGTGGTGGACGTCGACGTCGATCTCGGGCTCGTGAAGGTGGTCGAGATGGCCGCCGTCCAGGACGTCGGCAAGATCCTCAACCGACTCTCGCTCGAAGGCCAGATCCACGGCGGCACAGCCCAGGGGCTCGGTCTTGCGGTGATGGAGGAGATCGTCGTCGTCGACGGTTTGGTGAAGAACCCGTCGTTCACCGACTACCTCATCCCGACGATTCTCGACATGCCGCCCATGAAGCTGGACATCCTCGAGAATCCGGATCCATTGGCACCGTACGGTCTTCGCGGTGCAGGCGAGCCACCCACCCTCTCGTCGACGCCGGCCGTCGTCGCTGCCATCCGAAACGCCACCGGGCTCGCGTTGACGCGCGTTCCTGTTCGACCCGAACACATCATCAACCCCTGATTCATTCGACGAAACCTTCCAGGGCACAACCGCACCGACGCCAACTCCCCCGGCACGTCGGCCCGGCCCGACGCCCGGCAAGGTTGATCACGCCCTGGGAGGGCCGATCATGACCGATGTACACATACCCAGCACCCGTCGGAGCGGACGAGGTCGATCCCAGATCGACAAGTTCTTCGACATCACGGGTCGTGGCTCCACCATCTCGCGCGAGATCCGCGGTGGGGTGACCACATTCGTGGCCATGGCGTACCTGATCGTTCTCATTCCGTTGATCATCGGCGATGCCCGTGACGTCACGGGTGCGACGCTCGATGCGGCACAACTGTCGACCATGGTCGCTCTGTCCGCCGGCCTGACGACGATCCTGATGGGAGTTGTCGGTAACGCGCCCCTCGCGATGGCGGCCGGACTCGGTGTGACACCCATCGTGGTGTTCCAGGCTGCGCCGTACATGACGTGGCCGCAGGCGATGGGTCTCGTCGTGCTCGAAGGCGTGGTCATCGTCGTCTTCGCACTCACCGGGGTCCGGCAGCTCATCATGGACGCAATTCCCCTGGTGCTCAAGCAGGCGATCGGGGTCGGCATCGGTGCGTTCATCGCCCTTATCGGATTGGTCGACGCCGGTTTCGTCGGTCATCACGAAACCGCCTCCACTGCAGTTACTCTCGGCACGTTCGGCAAGTTGGCCGGGTGGCCCGTGTTCGTGTTCTGCGTCGGTCTGATCCTGATGATCATGTTGTTCGTCCGCCGAGTGCCCGGTGCGATGCTGATCGGGATCTTCGTCGCCACCAATCTGGCGATCGTACTCAATGCCGTCTTCGACATCGATCCGAAGGCGTGGGGGCCGGTGGTGCCCAAGGTGCCCGATTCCATCGTCGCCACACCACAATTCGATCTGTTGTTCAACGTCGACTTGTTCGGCGGGTTCGCCCGAGCAGGTGTCGTGACGGCCTCGGTCGTCTTGTTCACGCTCGTACTCTCCGGATTCTTCGACGCCATGGGCACTATCCTCGGAGTGGGGGAAGAGGCAGGCCTGGTCGACAAACAGGGCAAGATGCCAGGGTTGAGCCGCATTCTGACCGTCGACGGCATCGGAGCCATCGTCGGCGGTGCGATCAACGGTTCGGCGAACACAGCTGTGGTGGAATCCGCGGCCGGCGTGACCGAGGGTGCCAGAACCGGTCTCGCCAGTATCGTGACCGGTGGCATGCTGACGAGTTTGATCTTCTTCACGCCACTGGCGGGGGTCGTACCGGTGGGTGCAGCCGCTCCCGCTCTGGTTCTGGTCGGTGCACTGATGATGACGCACGTACGCAAGATCGATTGGCAGAACACCGATATCGCGATTCCTGCCTTCCTGACGATCGTGCTGATGCCCTTCACGTATTCGATCACCGTCGGAGTCGCCGCTGGCGTCATTGCATACACCGTCGTCCGGCTCGCCAAAGGCAAAGCACGCGAGACGCATTGGCTGCTGTACCTGATGTCGGGGATCTTCCTGATCTATTTCGCCCTGCACCCCATCGAAGAAGCGTTGGGAATCTCGTAACGTGAAAGAGATCGTCGATCGTCTGACCGCCTGGGACCACGCAGGTGTTCCTTACGCGGTGGCGACGGTCATCGCGGTATCCGGAAGTGCCCCTCGGCTTCCGGGTGCCGCGATGGCGGTCAGCGCCGACGGCGAGGCAGTCGGCAGTGTCTCCGGTGGCTGCGTCGAAGGCGCGGTGTACGAGCTGTGTCGCGAGGTTCTCGAAACCGGCGAGTCCAAGCGAGAGTCGTTCGGCTACAGCGACGTCGACGCTTTTGCGGTCGGGCTGACTTGTGGAGGTGAGATCGAGGTGTTCGTGCGCCTCGGGCCTCCGCGAGCAGTGTTGGCAGCCGTTGCGTCGGACACTGCAGTGGCGACGGTGACGATGCTCGCCGGGGCCGGGCAGTCGCTTGCGGTCTCGTCCTCGGCAACCATGGGCACTACCGGTTTTCCGGACGTTGATGCAGTCGTTGTCGGCGAGGCGTTGGCGATGCTGGACTCCGGGGGTACCGGCATACGCTCGGTGCGGTGCCGGCCGGATCTCGACGTGTTCGTGCAGTCCTACGCCACCGCCCCGCGGCTGCTGATCTTCGGAGCCATCGATTACGCCGCAGCGCTGGCGCGTGTCGGTAAGTTTCTCGGATACCACGTCACGGTTTGTGATGCTCGACCCGTATTCGCGACTGCTGCACGATTTCCCGATGCCGACGAGGTGGTCACCGAATGGCCGCACAGCTACTTGGCACGTACGACTGTCGATGCCCGCACGGTGATCTGCGTACTCACTCACGACGCCAAATTCGATGTGCCGCTGCTCGAGGTGGCCCTGCGCCTGCCGGTGGCGTTCGTAGGGGCAATGGGATCGCGTCGGACCCATGAGGATCGCGCGGCCCGATTGCGTGACGTCGGATTGACCGAGCAGGAGCTCTCACGCTTGAAGTCGCCGATCGGCTTGGACCTGGGAGCCCGAACGCCCGAGGAAACTGCGCTGGCCATCGCGGCGGAATTCGTCGCGGCCAGACGCGGGGGTAGTGCGCTGCCATTGACGCACACCGCCGGCCCGATCCACCACGACGCCGAGACTGCGAAATACGCTTAGGCCCACATCACACTCCACGCACTCCACCCGGACCGAACAGAGTGCCTGCTCACAGGCTCGAGTTGGGCAAATCCGTTTCTTGTCGGTAGGTCGAGATACGCTTTCCCCAGTTCGAACGCATGTTCTGAATTGTTGCTCACCGGGGGGTGAAAAATGGGTGCAGTACCGACCGTGTCGCTGGAGGCGTTGACGGCCGCCGCGCGGGAAGAGAATCGGCATGCGGCCCGAAAGATCTCTGCCTGCTACGACTTCCACCTCACCTGCATCGCCCAGGATGCGAAGCACCGGCAGTACAGCCGGTACGGACGCACCGAAATGGCACTCGCGTTGAGCTGCTCCGCCACCGTCGCCGAAGCGTACGTGTCCGTCGGCGTCGCACTGCACACCCGGCTTCCTCTGCTGAAAAAAGCATTCGAAGCCGGCGACATCGACCTTGCCCGCGTACGCACGGTGTGCCGGATCCTCGACAACTTCTCCGACGACATCGTCAAGTCCGTCGAGGACGAGATTGTCGAAGCGGCCCGACGGTCGTCACCGGGTCCACTGGAGAAAGAGATCTGGGACATCCTGCTGCGCGTCGCACCCGAGGAAGCAGCAGCACTACGCGAATTCGCCAAACGATTCCGCACCGTCACCTATAGTCCCGCCGGCGAATTGGCCCGCATCCGAGCAGAATTGACCGCCCCCGAAGCCGCAGCCGCATGGCAGCTCCTGGAGGAAATGGCCGACACGGTCTGCCCGAAAGATCCGCGCGGTAAGCAGGAACGACTGTGTGATGCCTTCATGGCGCGAATGCACGGAGAACCCAGGCTGACATGCCTGTGCCAACGCCCAGGCTGCCCGAAGACCGAGACCGAGACCGTATTGCCGGATCGTCAGGTGCCGTTGACGATGATCACCGTCGACATCGAAGACCACCCGAATCACCCTGCCCGCCAAAGGAACAGCCGTACCTATCCTCGGCAACGACCTCCGGCCCTGTATCCCCACCAAACCCAGACGATCCGGCAGCATTGCCTACCCCGACCCACCCGACAACTACGAGCCGGAAACAGACGACACGGCAGCACCGCCGTTCTAGGCGCGCGCCAACAAACGCCCGGTCGAAGATTCCGAACCCGCGATCCACGACCGTCGCACCACACCCGACAATCCCAGCCGATCGTAGGCACTCACCGGGTTGCGGTGGTACAGCCGATCCACGTCGACGGTGAACGTCTCGTCGGGCGCGAACACCACAAGGTCTGCAGCGCAACCGACCTCGATGCGTCCGCGATCAGTCATGCCCACCTGATCGGCGGTGTTCGTGGCCATCCACCGCACGATGTCGGTCAGCGCGAACCCACGGGCACGCGCCTCGGTCCACACCGCAGCAAGCGAGACCTGCAACGACGCAATCCCACCCCAGGCATCGCCGAAGTCACCGGTGTCGAATCGCTTGAGGTCGGGCGTGCAGGGGGAGTGGTCGGTGACGATGGTGTCGATCGTGCCGTCGTGCAGACCCTGCCACAACGCCTCGCGATTACCGGCCTCGCGGATCGGCGGGCAGCACTTGAACTGAGTCGCGCCCGCCGGCACGCTTTCGGCGTCGAAACACAGGTAGTGCGGACAAGTTTCGACGGTCACCCGCACGCCGTCCCGCTTCGCCGCCGCAATCATCGGCAGGGCATCCGCGCTCGACAAGTGCAGAATGTGGACCCGACACCCTGTCTGACGGGATAGCTCGATCACCTGCTCGATGGCCCGGTTCTCGGCCGCCCGAGGACGCGATTCGAGGAATCCCGAGTACTCACGGCCCACTGCCGCCGGAGCCTCGGCTATCACCTCGGCGTTCTCGGCATGCACGATCATCAGCCCGTCGAACGACGCGATCTCGATCAGCGCCTTCTCCAGTTCCGGCAGCGTCAGCGGCGGAAACTCGTCCACGCCCGACGCCAACAGGAAGCACTTGAAACCGAAGACTCCTGCGTCGTGCATCGGTCGCAGCTGCTCGACGTTTCCGGGAACTGCCCCACCCCAGAATCCGACGTTGACGACCGACTTCTCGACCGCCACCCGGCGCTTGATCTCCAACGCCTCGACGTCGACCGTCGGCGGAATGCTGTTGAGCGGCATGTCGACGATGGTCGTGATCCCTCCCGCGGCCGCAGCTCGAGTTGCGCTGGCGAAGCCTTCCCATTCGGTTCGACCCGGATCGTTGACGTGCACATGGGTGTCGACCAGCCCGGGCAGCAACACCTCGTCCGGTCCGAGCTCGACCACCGTCGTCGCAGATACGCCGGCATCCAGGGAGTCGATTGCGACGATCCGGCCGTTCGAGACAGACACAGTCGCCGCCACCTCACGCCCATCGATCACCGCGCGGGCAGCCCGAATGACCAGATCAGACTGCACTGGAGGCACTCTGGAGCTCGGCGGATTTCCATGCGACATCTGCCGCGTCGAGGGCATCGGCGTCCAGTTCGCCGAACAGTCGCAATCGGGACAAGCCGCCGTCGGGATACACGTCGAGCCGCAGGTGTGTGTAGGCCTCGGTCGCGTTGAGCAGGAAGCGGTGACGCGTGTCCGGTTGGACCGCGGTGCGCGCAAGGATCTCGGTCCACGCCGTCGGGTCGGAGGTGTGTCGGCGACGAGAATCGATGGCGCTGAGCCGAACCCAGCCCGGGGCGTTGCCGACGTAGTAGCTGGTGTCGACCTCGACGAAACGTGGAGCGCCAGCTGCCGCAAGCTCGAACACTGCGAAGTCGTTGCCGCCGCCACGCCGGCGGGAGTTCTCCCAGCCCTCACCCATGTTGCGTGCCCGCCCGGGCAGGATGATGTTGGCGGGGGAAGAGTAGAAGGCATCGGAGCAGTCGGTGAGCCTGGCACCGTTCTCGGCGGCGAGCAGATCGATGGTGCCGCCGAGGAAGCGCGGATCCTGCACAACCTCACCGTGCACACGGAACCGGGCCACACCGCCGTCGGGATAGATCGACAGACGCACATGCGTCCACCGGTGCCGATCGGCTACCTCGTAGGTATTGGCTGTGTCCCCCACTGCCGCAGACTTGTCGACGATGGTGTGCCACTCCGTCTTCAGGACATCGTCGATGGACGGGTAACCCTCGATCGACGCGGCTTCGACGGAGACGAACGGCGGGTAGTTTCCGGTGAAGTGTGCGGTGTCTACGACTACACCGTGGACGATTCCCGGCGCACCGAGCCGTACGATCGCCCAGTCGTGGCTGCCCTCGTCACGGCGACGCCGAGTTTCCCACCCGTCGTACACCTTTCCCTTGTGGCCGAAGTCCGCCGGATCGAACAGCGGGGCGTCGGGCTTGATCAGGTTCTCGCGCTGCGCGAACAGTTCGTCGTTCGCCGCCGAGACGCTGCCGCCGAGTGCGCGCGACGCGAGATCGGTCAGCGAGGTGAAATGAGTGGTACTCATGATATTCCTTCCGAAATGTGTGTGGTGGCTATCGTTTTCCCTACCTCGTGGAGCAGCGTGGCCGCGTCGCGCATGGAGATTCGAGGGTTCCGCTCGAGATCGGACAATGCGTAGGAGGCCACGATCCCGTGGCTGCGCAGCCGGTCCAGGTCGATGACGCTGCGCCCGGCGACGGTGATCACCGGAACACCCGCTTCGCGCGCCGCGTGCGCGACTCCGATGGGTGCCTTGCCGTAGAGGCTCTGCTCGTCCAGCGAGCCCTCGCCGGTGACGACCAGATCGGCCGACGCCAGAGCGCTGCCGAAGTCGATCAGCTCGAGCACCGTCTCAATCCCTGGCTTGGCAACCGCACCGAGTACAGCCATGGCACCGAACGCAGTACCACCTGCTGCGCCGGTGCCGGCGAGCCCACTGACATCCCGGCCGATTGCGTTGCGCACCAGATGTGCCCACTGCCGCATTCCGTGTTCGAGGTACAGCAACTCCTGCGGTCCGGCACCCTTCTGCGGGCCGTATACCGCCGCCGCTCCGGTCCGGCCGAGCAACGGGTTGTCGACATCGCACGCCAACTCGAACACTGCATTCCGAGCCGAAGGCAACAAGCCGCTCAGATCGAGGTGAACTGCACCGCGCAGTGGACCACCGCCGAGCGCGACGTCATTGCCGTCGGCATCGAGGATCCGCGCACCGAGTGCAGTGAGCATTCCGGCCCCTCCGTCGGTGGATGCGCTGCCCCCGAGCCCGACGACGATACGCCGCGCACCTGAAACAGAGCCGGCGCCGAGAGCATGCGCGATGACAGTCCCCAGCCCGAACGTGCTGGCTCCCAGCGCATCCGGCCGTCCGTCCGGCAGGAGCTCGAGTCCGACTGCAGATGCCAGTTCGACGACGGCGGTATCACCACGACGGGCATACGACGTCTCGACCGGCTCACCGGTCGGGCCCGAGCACGTGACTGCGATCCGGTCCCATCCGGCGGCGACGGCTGCGTCGACGGTGCCGTCACCCCCATCGGCGACGGGTAGGCACACCGTCTCGAGGGACGGATCGCCCGCGACCAGACCTTCGGCCAACGCCCGAGCGACCCCGGCCGCGGACAGCGAGCCCTTGAACTTGTCGGGAACCAGCAGAATTCGCGTCATCTCTAGTCCAGCAGGAGCAGAGCGGTAGGTGCGTCCGCCGACGTGTTGGCCAGTTCCTCGAACTCACCGACGTTGTCGATCTCGGTGCCCATCGAGATGTTGGTGACCCGTTCGAGGATGATTTCCACGACGACGGGAACCTTGTGCTCGTTGGCCAGAGTCCTGGCCCGCGCGAGCGCCTCACCGATGAGATCGGGCTCGGTGACCCGGAGTGCTTTGCAGCCGAGGCCTTCTGCGACCTGCACATGGTCGACGCCGTAGCCCTTGGGTATACCGGGCTGAGTGTCCAACGTGTCCTGGTGGTTGATGTTGTCGAATCCCAATTGCACGCAGAAGTCCATGTCGAACGCACGCTGCGCCTGCCGGATCAGCCCGAGGTACGAGTTGTTCACCACCACATGCACATACGGCAGATTGAACTGCGCACCGACGGCCAGCTCCTCGATCATGAACTGGAAGTCGTAATCTCCGGACAGTGCAACGACATTCGCCGTCGGATCGGCAGCTACCGCACCCAGCGCCGCGGGAATGGTCCAGCCGAGCGGGCCGGCCTGCCCGCAGTTGATCCAGTTGCGAGGGGAGTAGACGTGCAGGAACTGACCGCCCGCGATCTGCGAGAGCCCGATGGTGCTGATGTAGCGGGTATCGCGATCGAAGACCTTGTTCATCTCCTCGTAGACGCGCTGGGGCTTGATCGGCACGTTGTCGAAGTGGGTACGCCGATGCATCGTGCGCTTCCGCGCCGCACAGTCCTCGACCCAGCCCGAGAAATCACGCAGCGAGCCTGCCGCGCGACGCTCTTCGGCGACGGCGACGAACTGCTCGAGGGCCGCCTTGGCGTCGGAGATGATGCCGTAGTCCGGCGCGAAGACGCGTCCGATCTGAGTCGGCTCGATGTCGACGTGGACGAACTTCCGTCCCTTGCGGTACGTGTCGAGTCCACCGGTATGCCGGTTGGCCCAACGGTTTCCGATACCGAGCACGAAGTCCGAGGCCAACAGCGTGGCGTTGCCGTATCGGTGTGCGGTCTGCAGACCGACCATGCCTGCCGCGAGTCGGTGATCGTCCGGGATGGTGCCCCAGCCCATCAGAGTCGGGATGACGGGCACGTCGAGGATCTCGGCGAGCTGCACGAGCAAGTCAGAAGCATCGGCGTTGATAATTCCGCCGCCGGCCACGATCAACGGGCGCTCGGCAGCCAGGAGCATGTCGATGGCCTTCTCGGCCTGAGCACGCGAGGCGACGGGCTTGTGCACGGGCAGCGACTGGTACGTGTCGGGATCGAAGTCGATCTCGGCCAGCTGCACGTCGATGGGCAGATCGATCAGCACCGGACCGGGGCGTCCGGACCGCATCAGGTGGAACGCCTGCGCGAAGGCACCGGGAACCTGGGCCGGTTCGAGCACCGTCATCGCCATCTTGGTGACGGGTGCCGCGATCGACGCGATGTCGACGGCCTGGAAGTCTTCCTTGTGCAACCGCGCGACCGGGGCCTGCCCGGTGATGGCAAGGATCGGAATCGAGTCGGCCATGGCCGAATACAACCCGGTGATCATGTCGGTACCGGCCGGGCCGGAGGTGCCGATGCAGATACCGATGTTGCCCGGTGCGGCCCGGGTGAAGCCCTCAGCCATGTGTGAGGCACCTTCGACGTGGCGGGCCAGCACGTGGCGGATGCCGCCGTGATTGCGCATCGACGCGTAGAACGGGTTGATCGCTGCACCGGGTAGGCCAAATGCGGTTGTTGCACCTTCGAGTTCGAGAATCTTCACTGCGGCATCTGCCGCGCGCATCTTGGCCATGTCAGTTGTCCTTGTTTGTGATCGGGGAGCCCGAGAGGCGAGCGACACCGCGGTACAGCGCCGAATGATCGAGTCCACCATCACCGTTGGCGCGGGCGGAGGCCATCAGCTGCGCCAGCACTGCACCCATGGGAATCACGACGCCCGCTTCACGCGCAGCCGAGGTGACGATGCCGAGATCCTTGTGGTGCAGGTCGATGCGGAACCCGGGCTCGAACGACCGGTCGAGCATCTTCTGGGCCTTCTGGTTCAGCACGGCCGAACCAGCCAGGCCCCCGCCGAGAACCTCCACCGATGCAGGCAGATCGACGCCGTAGGCCTCCAGGAACGCAATCGCCTCCGCGAGCACCTGAATGTTGCCGGCCACGATCAACTGGTTGGCCGCCTTGACCGTCTGCCCGGATCCGCTCGGACCCACGTGCACGACGGTCTTGCCGACAACGTCGAGAATTGGCTTCGCCGTGGCGAAGTCGTCCGCGCTGCCACCGACCATGATCGACAGCGTCGCGTTCTCGGCTCCGGCCTGGCCACCGGAGACCGGGGCATCGAGGATCCGGAAGCCGCGCGCAGTCGCGTCGGCGGCCAGTGTGGCGGTGACGTCGGGGCGGATGCTGGAGAAGTCGATGATCAGCGCGTCGCGTCGCGCATTGTCGAACACCCCGCCTTCACCGGCGAGAACGTCCTGCACATCGGGGGAGTCGGGGACCATGATCGCGACGATGTCGGCGTCGTGGACGGCCTTGGCGATCGAATCGGCAGCGGTGCCGCCGGCCTCGACCAGAGGACCCGTGCGATCGGGGGTCAGGTTGTAGCCGACCACCTGGTGGCCGGCCTTCGCGAGGTGAACGGACATGGGACTGCCCATGATTCCGAGGCCGATGAATGCAATGGTGCTCATGAGAAATCCCTACTTGGTAGTGGTGGCCAGTTCGAGCCACGCGAACGGATCCGGCTGGGTGGCCTTGTATTCGAGTCCGACGTAGCCGTCGTAACCCCGTGCTGCGAGGCCGGCGAGTTGTCCGCCGAGGTCGAGCGAGCCGGTGCCGGGTTCTCCGCGACCCGGGGAATCGGCGATCTGCACGTGCCCGATCAGGTCGTGGTGGGCCTCGAGTGCTGCGGGAACGTCGTCTCCGTTGACGGCGAGGTGGTACAGATCTGCGAGCAGACGCAGGTTGTGTACGTCCTGCTCGCGGGCGACGCGCCTGATGGTCGCGACGGCACCGGCGGCGGACTTCAGCGGATAGGCGGGTGCGCCGCTGACCGGCTCCACCAGGACGACGCCGCCGATCTTCGCGGCGGCTCTGCCTGCGGCGGCCAGGTTCTCGATGGCGACCTCGTCCTGATCCAGGGGATCCACACCGTCGATGCGGTTGCCGTACAGGGCATTGAATCCTTTAGTGCCCAGTTGCTCGCCGATTCCGACGGTGACGTCGATGTTGTCGCGGAACGCCTGTACCTGCGCCGGATCGGAGAGAATTCCGCGATCACCGGCCGGCATGTCTCCTGCGGCGAAGTTCAGGCCGGTCAGCTGTACGCCCGCATCGCGGACGGACGACACGAATGCATCGACGTCGGCATCGGACGGGACCGGGTTCGAGAACGGCCACCAGAATTCGACGGCGTCGAAGCCGGCGTCGCGGGCACGCTGCGGGCGATCGAGGAGGGGGATATCGGTGAAGAGGATCGAACAGTTGACGGTGTACTGGAGTCGAGAATCAGCAAAGATATTCATGCGCAGTGCCTTTCAGTTCTGAGGTTGCGGCAGTCCGCGGTATCGACGCCAGCTGCCTGCATAGGTGATGTCGGTCAGCTCATCCGGTTGCGCGTCGAGCACCCCGGGCCGCAAGCCGACGCCGAGGACCGAGCGACCGTCCTCGAGCGCCACCACGGTGAGTTCGAGTTCCGGTGGTTCGTCCGGGAGGAACGCTGTTCGGATGTCGTCGAGCGGAATGTCGTACAGCTCGCCTTCGATGGCCGCACCGGCGGTGTGATCGAGCAACAGCGCCGGGAATTCGTCCCGTACGGAGAAGAACCGGTAGTTGGGTGTGGTGCGCACCGTGCCCACGAACGGGTGCGAGGAGACGTTGTGGTGCAGGCTGCCGCCGCGCATGGCACCGCCGTTGCAGAAGAGTTCCGTCATGAAGTGGTGCCTCCTAGGGGGCGAGTGTTCGTAGCTAAAGTCCGTCATACGGAATATTGATTCCGTAATGTGTTTCGAGTGTGGCGTGCGCCACGCAGCTCTGTCAAGACCCGTACGCCCAGGCGGCCCTTGCGAACCGCCGAATTCCGCAGTGCAGCAACACCGAAAGGCTCGACATGGACTGCCATGGATCAACCCTTGACAGTCGGTGTGATCGGTGTCACGCTCGTTTGGTGGAATCAACATTTCGTAATACGGAATCAGAGGCACACGGAGCCGTTGCCGATCTGAACACGGCCTCCGAGACCGATGCGGTACGCACGCTCTCGCTCTGCCTCGACGTGCCTCGCTGGGTCGAGGGAGTTATCAGCGCCCGCCCGTTCACCGACATGCAGGCCCTGCGTCACGCCGTTCATCACGCTGCCGCACCCTTGACGGCCGACGAAGTACACCGCGCACTTGCCGTACATCCGCGCATCGGCGAGAGACCAGACGGCGACGACGCAAGCGCTCGGCACGCGAGCAACGAGCAATCCGGCGTCGACATCTCCGACGCAACCGTCGAACAGCGGCTGAGAGCAGGAAATCTGGCCTACGAGAACCATTTCGGGCAGGTGTTCCTGATCAGGGCCGCCGGCCGGGATGCCGACGCAGTTCTCGACGCTTTGCAGTCCAGGCTCGACAACGACCCCGAGACCGAGGCAGCCGTCGTCGAACACGAACTGCGGGAGATCGCCGAGATTCGCGCAACGGGAAGCCTCGGCGATGCCTGACCCGAGAAGCCACGTGACCGCTCACGTGCTCGATGCTGCGAACGGCGTTCCCGCGCAAGGGATATCGATCTCCCTGGCCGATGCTACAGGTACACAGACAGCCCACGCCGTCACCGACGAACAGGGCAGAGTCTCCTCACTCGGACCGAGCGAACTGACGCCGGGCACCTACCGGCTCACCTTCGCAACCGGCGCGTATTTCGCGGCCCAGCACACCGAATGCTTTCACCCCGAGGTGGTCGTCACTTTCGAGATCACCGCACCCGACCAGCACTACCACATCCCACTTCTGTTGAGCCCGTTCGCTTTCACCACCTATCGAGGGAGCTAGAACCCATGACCATCGTGCTCGGAGCAAACCAGTACGGCAAGGCCGAATGCAGACTCGTCCGCATCGACCGCGAGACGCCCCGCCACCGCATCACCGACGTCAGCGTCACCTCGCAACTGCGCGGCGACCTCGAGGCAGTGCACACCGAGGGCGACAACGCCCACGTCGTTGCCACCGATACCCAGAAGAACACCGTCTACGCCTTCGCCCGCGACGGCATCGGTGCCATCGAGGACTTCGCACTCCGTCTCGGCGCGCACTTCACCGGCAACTTCCACTGGATCACCGGCGGTCGCTGGGAAATCGAGCAATACCAGTGGTCGCGTATCGCGAACGGTCAAGACGGCTACGACCATTCCTTCGTCAAGGCCGGCGACGAGAAGCGGAACACCATCGTCACGGTCGACGGCGACAACATCTCCATCGTCTCCGGAATCAGCGACCTCGTGGTCCTCAACTCGACGGCGTCGGAGTTCTGGGGTTACCCGAAGGACCGCTACACCACGCTGAAGGAAACCACCGACCGAATCCTCGCGACGTCGGTCAGCGCCCGCTGGCGGTACCTCACCACCGATCTCGATTTCGACAAGACCTTCGACGACGTCCGTTCGATCATGCTCGACGCCTTCGCATCGACTCACTCTCTTGCGTTGCAGCAGAGCCTGTTCCAGATGGGCAAGCAGGTACTCGAGGCGCATCCCGAGATCGGCGAGATCAAGTTCTCGATGCCCAACATCCACCACTTCCTCGTCGATCTGGAGCCGTTCGGACTCGACAACCCCGGTGAGGTCTTCTATGTCGCGGATCGCCCCTACGGTCTGATCGAGGCCACGGTGGAACGCGACGATGCCCCGGACGCAGGCCGCGCCTGGGATACCGTGCCCGGATTCTGCTAGGAGCGAGCCGACATGAAGCTGACGAAACGCGCGTCGACCAAGACCCATGCGCCGCACGACCCCGCCCGTCCCGAGGACGAGCGTTTGTCGATCGGCAGGTCGTACGTCTACGGATTGCAACACATCCTGACGATGTACGGCGGCGTCATCGCACCACCTCTGATCGTCGGCGGCGCAGCGGGATTGACCGGCACCGAGATCGCGCTGCTGGTCTCGGCCGCGTTGTTCGTCAGCGGAGCGGCCACGTTGCTGCAGACACTCGGAGTGCCCTACTTCGGTGCCAAGCTACCTCTGGTACAGGGAATTTCGTTTGCATCGGTGTCGACGATGGTGGCAATCGCAAGCGGCCCGGGTGGACTGAACTCGGTGTTCGGAGCCATCATCGCCGCCGGTGCCATCGGCATCCTCATCACCCCGTTCTTCAGCAAGATCGTTCGCTTCTTCCCACCGGTGGTGACCGGCACGATCATCACCGTCATCGGGATCTCGCTACTGCCCGTTGCGGTTCGGTGGGCGATGGGCGGTGATCAGCAGGCCGCCGACTGGGGCTCGATGTCCAACATCGGGCTCGCGGCGTTCAGCCTCGTGGTGGTTCTGCTCGTCAGCCGGCTCGTGCAGGGCACGCTCTCGCGCCTGTCGATCCTCATCGGCATCATCGTCGGCACAGTGTTCGCTGTCCTGGTCGGCAAGGCCGATTTCTCCGGCGTGAGTGACGGTGAAATCTTCAGCTTCCCGGAGCCGTTCGCGTTCGGAGCACCGACATTCCAGGTGGCAGCCATCATGTCGATGGTCGTCGTCATCCTGGTGATCATGACCGAGACCACCGCGGACATCCTGGCCGTCGGCGAGATCGTCGGCACCGACGTCGATGCCCGACGCGTCGGCGACGGACTGCGAGCAGACATGGTCGCCACCACCATCGCTCCCGTGTTCGGCACCTTCCCGGCCAGTGCGTTCGCCCAGAACGTCGGACTCGTGGCCGTCACCGGAATCAAGAGTCGCTACGTCGTCGCAGCCGGCGGCTCGGTGCTGCTGTTCCTCGGCCTCTTCCCCGTCCTCGGGCTCGTCGTGGCATCGGTTCCACTGCCGGTACTCGGCGGCGCGGGCATCGTGTTGTTCGGCTCGGTGGCGGCCAGCGGTATCCGGACGCTGTCCAAGGTCGAGTTCGACGGCAATCTCAACCTCGTCATCGTGGCCGTGGCGATCGGGTTCGGGGTCATTCCCATCGCCGTGCCGGGCTTCTACGCGGCCTTCCCCGACTGGGTCCACGTGGTGCTCGACTCGGGCATCAGCGCCGCGAGCATCGTGGCCGTCGTGCTGAACATCCTGTTCAACGTCATCACGAAGGGTCAGAAGCCCTCGCCCTCGGTGGTGACCGCTGCACCGCCGGTGGCGACGCGGCATCACCAGTAGAGTTCTTCGGGACGGGTACGACTACGACGGTGCGAGGTGGACTGTGGCGGCAGGCGGCGGGGTGCAGTCCGTGGAGCGAGCGTTCGAGTTGCTCGACATCATGGCCTCCTCGGGCGGATCCATCGGCATCAGCGAACTCGCCGAGGGCACCGACCTGCCGATGCCGACGGTGCACCGACTGATCGGCACCCTTGTCTCCCTCGGCTACGTCAGGCGTTTGCCGTCACGCCGATATGCATTGGGCACCAAACTGATTCGATTGGGTGACAGCGCGTCCAAGCTCATCGGTGGATGGGCCAAGCCGTATCTCGCCGAGCTGGTGCGGATCACCCACGAGACCTCGAACATGGCATTTCTCGAGGACGACATGGCCGTGTACGTCGCGCAGGTCCCATCGGAACACGCGATGCGGATGTTCAACGAGGTCGGTCAGCGCGTGTTACCGCATTCCACCGGCGTTGGCAAGGCATTGCTGTCGCAGTTGGACGACGACGCCGTCCGCGCGATCGTCGGCCGCCTCGGCATGGCCCCACGCACCGTCAACACCATCACCACACTCGATGCGTTGCTCGAGGATCTCGCACTGATCCGCGAACGCGGGTACGCCGTCGACGACGGTGAGCAGGAAGTGGGAGTGCGCTGCTTCGCCGTTCCGGTGATCGGCGCTCCGACGCTCACGGCGATGTCCATTGCTGGGCCCACCGCTCGGGTCACGCTCGAGTCGGCAGAGCAGTTCGTACCCCTGCTGATCTCGGCCGCGGAACGCCTGGCGAAAGATCTCGCGAGCAACATCCCAGCGCCTTAATCTTTCAACACTCTCGCGTCGCGGGCGAAAGACCGCACCTGCTCGGTCAACCACACATGCGCCGGGACTGCTCCGCCGAGAAGCTCCCGCGCCAGAGCCGGGGAGTCCCCGATCGGGACGTCACTGCCGGCAATGATGATGTTGCCGTAGCGCCTGCCCTTGAGCATCGCCGGATCGGCGACGATCGCCGTGTGCGGAAATATACTTCCGATGGTCGACGCCTCCTGCTTCGCGAGCGACAGATCGCGTCGATCACCGCAGTTGACGACATACATGCCGCCGGGTGAGAGAACGCGTCGAACATGCTCGGTGAACTCGGCGGTGAGCAGCGGGGTCGGAGTTGTGGCTCCGGAGAACACATCTCGCACGATCAGGTCTCGGCTGTTCTCGCTCAGCGTCTCGGTGACGGCACGTGCCTCGCCGACGCGGATACGCAGCAGCGGTGCCCGAGGGAGGTCGAACCATTCACGAACCAGCTCCGAGAGCTTCCCGTCGAGCTCCACCACCACCTGACGCGCACCGGGAAACTCCGCGGTGAACGAGCGCGCCAGTGTGCACGCTCCGCCCCCGAGATGCAGAGCCCGCAGCGGGAAGCTCGAATCCCATTGCGCTCGAACCAGTCCCGAGATCCACCGCATGTACTCGAACTCGAGCACCGTGGGGTCGTTCATGTCGATGTGCGAGCTCGGGACGTCGTTGACGTTGACTACCCACCCGTCGTCGGAGAAGGTATCGCGCACCAGTTCGCAGGTGCCCGAGTCGATTTCGAACAGGCCGGGCTTCAGCCCTCCAGCGGACTCACGCTTCCTACCCATGGGAGTCCTCGAGCCGGAAGTCCTCGAAATCGAATCCCGGGGTGACGATGCAACTGACCAAGCTCGGCTCCTCGCCCACCGGCCGCGCCCGCTGCCACACCGACGGTGGCACGATCTGCTGCGGAGACTCGGGCGCAACCAGCAGCGTGGTCACCTCACCCGGCTGGGTTCCATCACTGCCCAGGTCTAGTTGCACCGGACTGCCCCGGTGATAGAGCCACATCTCGGTGCCGCGAACGGTGTGCCAGGCCGACTGCTGACCGGGCATGAGCAGGAACAGAATTGCCGTCCCTGCCGCACGTGACCCCGGGTAGCCGTCGGGCAGAGCTGCCAGTGGAATCGTGACCTCGCTGCGCCAGGTCTCCTTGAACCATCCACCCTCCGGGTGGGGTGCAAGGTCCAGGCTCTGAGCCCAGTCGGGCAACGATGTCATGCCGGCAAGCCTAGTCAGTCCGTGGCGACCTGAACCCGGAACCTGTCGCGCTCGGTGTGCAGGCTCCACAGCTGCTCGGCGAGAGCCTCGGGGCTCTTCTTCGGATCGCTACCGTCGATGGCACCGCCGATGATCAACTGCGACACCTGGATTCCCTCCGCGGCCAACTCTTCGTTGAGCAGCTGTGCGTATGCTGCCTGGCCTGCGAACGCGATGGACGTACCGGTGACGGTACGTCCGGGCTTCACCGCAGAGCCGCCGTTGACGAACAGGATCGTGCCCTTGTTCTCGCCGAGGAATCTCATTCCAGGTAGCACCTGATGGACGGCAGCGATGGGCCCGTAGATGGAGAACTCGACCGGGCCGACCATGTCGGCCGGGGTGGTCTCGAGCACGGGCCGCATGAAGTCCTTCTGCGGAAGCGGGCTGTACTGCAGCACCTCGATGGGACCGAGTGTTTCGGTGACCTGCTCCAAGGCCGCGGCGATCGAGGCCGGATCGCGCACGTCGGCGACGAAGCCCTTCGCGGATACACCGTCGGCCACCAGCTGATCAGCGAGCGCGTCGACACGGGACCGGTTGCGGGAGATGAGGCCGACCGAGAAGCCCTGCGCGCCGAACTTACGCGCCACTGCTGCTCCGAGACCTGCACCTGCTCCGACTATTGCTATGGACGTCATGTCGAATGCAAGGACCGAGAATCCTCGACTATTCCGACGACCGCCTCGAGCAGGGCCTCCGCACTCCGATGCAACGACGTGACATCCCCTGTCCAACCGAGGACACGGAGGGCGGCCTCGGCGATCCCCTCCGCATCCACCGTCGGGTCGCGGCGTCCGTTCTCGCGATCAGCTCGCGCGTTCACCACGGTCTCCACCAGGCGAAACGGCAGGTCCTCGGTGCCCGGCCGACGCTCGGAACCCAGCTGAACCACAGTGTCCGACGCGATGGCCGCATACAGGCTCATCAGCGTGTACCGATGGTCGCGGAAGGTCTCGAAGCGCTCGCTGCGCAGCTCGGGCAGCAAGTAGAGCGCACCCAGATTCCAGGTGGACGCGGCCAGCTGCCCGGCGTCGAAGTAGGCGAGCGCGTACATCTGGGTCGAGGCCTCGGCCCCGGAATCACGGATTCGCTGCGCAACGGCCAACGGCGCGTCGACGGTGCCGCTGAGAAGTGCGTCGAGGATGTCGTCCTTGGTGGCGAAGTGGTGATACAGCGAGGCCTGACGCAATCCGACGGCGTCGGCGATCACGCGGGTCGAGGTATTGGTGAATCCGCGAGTGGTGAACAGCTCGGCTGCCGCGTCGAGTATTTCCTCGCGAGCGGTGTCACCTGCCCGCTTCTTTGTGCTCAGCCGTGGTCTGCCTGCGCCGGTCATGACTGCATCTTGTCAGGTCCACGTGACGGTGAGATTTCTGTCATCTGATCGAAATAGACGAAACGAGCTTGTTTCACGACGGACACCGCCCGGGAACGGCGGTGCCGAAAACTATCAACTGACAGAAACCCGCCTCGGCGATGCAGCGGGCGGTCACTCACCACCCACCTCGCCCGTAGGAGTGAACATGAGCTCGACAACATTGCCGGCCCCCGGCGCGGGATCGGAACCGGTTCGTACGACGGACCATTCGGATCTTGCTGCCCTCGGGTACGACCAGCAGCTGCACCGTAGCCTCGGCAAGTACGCGTCGTTCGCCGCCGGCTTCTCGTTCGTCTCGATCCTGACCACCATCTTCCAGCTCTTCGGCCTCGGCTTCAGCTTCGGCGGCCCGGCCTTCTTCCTGACCTGGCCGTTGGTGTTCCTCGGCCAGTTCATGGTCGCCTTGAACTTCGCCGAACTCGCCGCGCGCTATCCCATCTCGGGGGCCATCTACCACTGGTCCCGGCGCATGGGCGGTGAACTGGTCGGCTGGTTCGCCGGGTGGTTCATGATCATCGCGCAGATCGTCACCGCCTCCGCCGCCGCGATCGCGTTGCAGGTGGTGCTGCCCAGCATCTGGGGCGGATTCCAGTTCATCGGTGAGGACACCGCGCTGACCTCGTCGAGCGGAGCAGCCAATGCCGTTGTGCTGGGATCGATTCTGCTGGTACTCACGACCACCATCAACTGCATCGGCGTGAACTGGATGTCGCGCATCAACAGCATCGGCGTCACCTGCGAGATCGTCGGCGTCATCGCTCTGGTGCTGGTGTTCTTCACCCACGCCGAGCGCGGCCCGCAGGTGGTCTTCGACACCGGGAGTGCCGGAGCAGATCCCGGCTACATCGGGGCCTGGATCGTCTCGGGTCTGATGGCCGCCTACGTCATGGTCGGCTTCGGGTCGGCGGGCGAGCTCGCCGAGGAAACCCGCAATCCCCGACGCGTCGCACCGCGCACCATTCGCCTCGCGCTCTCGGCATCGGCACTCGGCGGTGGCCTGATGATCGTCGGCGCACTGATGGCCGCACCCAGTCTCACCGACGGTCAGCTTGCGACGCAGGGACTTCCGTACGTCATCGATTCGATTCTCACCTCGCCGTGGGGCAAGGTCCTGCTCGTCGACGTCGCCATCGCCGTGTTCATCTGTACCCTCGCCATCCAGACCGCAGCCTCCCGATTGATGTTCTCCATGGCCCGCGACGGACGACTGCCGGCATCCGCTGCACTGGCCAAGGTCAACTCGCGCACCGGAACTCCCATCGCACCCTCGGTGCTGATCGGCCTGGCCTGCGTGGCCATCCTCGCCGTCAACGTCGGGAACTCCGCGATCTTCACGACGCTGTCGAGCGTCTGCATCGTGCTCATCTACCTCGCCTACATGATGGTGACCGTCCCGCTGCTGATCCAGCGACTCAAAGGCTGGCCGCACGGCGGAGCGCAGAAGGACAGCGCCGGCGAGAAGCTCTTCACCCTCGGCCGCCTCGGCCTGCCGGTCAACATCGCCGCAGTTCTCTACGGCGGGCTCATGGTGGTCAACCTCTCGTGGCCACGAGCCGAAATCTTCGACCCCACCGGCGAATTCCCACTGCTGCGCTGGGCCGCACCCCTGACCGTCCTCGCAGTGATCGTCGTGGGCATCGCCTGCCTGCCCCGCGGCAAAGCCCACCCGAAGCCCGTCACGATCGGAGCCTGAACCACCATGAGCACAGCAACCACCCATTCGGCCAAGGAACACGCGCGGTCCCAGGCGACCCTCGCACCGGCCCCCACAGCACCGGAGGGCGTGTCGGAACTGACATGGGCAGAATCGGTGCCCGGCGGCAGCTACACCACGAAGGTTCTGGCTCGCGGAACCCGCTTGCGCCTCGTCGACGTCGACGGTGCCGCCTGCGCCAACCTGCTGCTCTATCGCGTCGACGCACCATGGGAGCGCCTCAACACCGCGGACACCGTCAAGGTTCCGTGGCAGGCGTACCTGAGCGCGGGCCACCCCCTGCTCTCGGATCAGGGCCGCGTGCTGGCGACCATCGTCGCCGACACCTCCGGTCACCACGACGCGCTGTGCGGTACCACGTCCACGGCGACGAACATCGCCAAATACGGAGTGAGCGGACCGCATTCGTCCGCTCCGGCCGGACGCGAGCTGTTCACCCTTGCCGCGGCCAAGCACGGACTCGAGCCGCGCGACGTTGGACCGTCGCTGTCGTTCTTCCACGGCATCACCGTCGACGCGGACGGGAGCCTCGTCAGCACCGGCTCTGCCGGACCGGGCCGCTCGGTGGATCTGCTGATCCACCTGCCGGTGATCGTGTTGCTCGCCAACACCGCTCACCCATTGAACCCCAGTCCCGAGTACGACACGACGACACTCGACGTACTGGCCTGGCGCGCACCGGAAGAGCTGCTCACACTCGACAACACCGAGCCGGAATACCAACGCGCAGTGCAGAACACCGAGAACGCATGGAAGGCAGCGCAGTGACCACCAGTGCAGTGATCATCAGAGACGAGATCGCCCCCGCGTTCGGGCCCTGGTCCGCAGTCGTCGAGGCCGGTGACGTCCTGACGATCGTCGATCTCTACGGTAACCAGGCCGTCGACACCCTGCTGTACGGCGCACACGATCATTCGCTCCGGTACTCCGCCGCCGCGACGGTCACCGCGCAACGGAACCTGTTCCTCACCACCGGAACCGTCCTGCGCAGCGATGATTCGACACCTCTGATGACGATCATCGACGATGAGGTCGGCAACCACGACACCGTCGGCGGCGCGTGCTCCAAGGAATCGAACACTCTGCGCTACGGCCATCACACCCAGCACCAGCACGCGTGCGTCGAGAACTTCCTCATCGAGGGTTCCAAGTGGGGTCTCGGCAAGCGAGACCTGGCCCCCAACATCAACTTCTTCATGAACGTCCCCGTCGACGCGGACGGCACCCTCGGCATCGTCGACGGTCTGTCGGCTCCCGGAAAGACGCTCTCGTTGCGTGCCGAGATCGACACGCTGGTGTTGGTCTCGAACTGCCCGCAGATCAACAACCCCTGCAACGGATTCGACCCCACCGCGGTGCAGATGATCGTGACGCGATCATGACCGCGACCAAGATGACCGTCCAGCGGCCCGGCATGATCACCACGGTGCAGGACTGGCCAGGACGCGTCGGCTACTGGAAGGTGGGCGTGCCGCCGTCGGGACCGATGGACGATCTGTCGTTCCGGCTCGGCAACACCGCGCTCGGTAACCCCGAGGGTCTACCGGGTCTCGAATCGACCATGGCCGGGCCGGCATTGACGTTCGACGCCGATACCTACGTCTGTGTGACCGGTGCAGCGGTTCCGGTACGCATCGACGGCCGATCGGCCGCGCAGTGGAAACCGGTCCTGGTTCCCGCCGGTGCCACCCTCGATGTCGGCACCACCACCGGCCACGGGCTGCGGGTGTACGTCCTGATCCAGGGTGGCCTCGACGTCGACGACTACCTCGGCAGCGCAGCCACATTCACGCTCGGCAAGTTCGGCGGGCATCGCGGCGGCATCCTGGGCGAGGGTGACATCATCGGACTGGCCGGCCGCTCCGATGACTCCTCCGTCCTCGGGCCGATCCCGATGGAACACCTGCCGGTGCTGACGTCGAGCTGGGACATCGCAGTCACCGAGGGCCCGCACGGCGCACCGGAGTTCTTCACCCGCGACGACATCGACACCCTCTACGCCACCCGCTACGAGGTGCACTTCAACTCCGATCGCACCGGAGTTCGGCTGATCGGCCCCAAGCCGCAGTGGGCGCGCGCCGACGGCGGTGAAGCCGGACTGCACCCGTCGAACATCCACGACAACGCCTACAGCGTCGGCGCATTGGACTTCACCGGTGACACCCCGATCCTGCTCGGCCCCGACGGCCCGAGTCTCGGCGGATTCGTCTGTCCTGTCACCGTTGTCGCGGCCGAACGCTGGAAGCTCGGCCAGCTTCGGCCCGGTGACACCATCCGATTCGTGCCGGTCCGGGCTGCAGCCACCGCGCCGCTGGGATCGCTCGGCCTCGCCCGGCGCGCATCACTGCCCGCGGTCTTCTCCGCCGGCGGTGACGGGGACGACGGCGTCATCGCTCGGCGTGACGCCGATACCTGCGTCACCTACCGGCGATCTGGTGACGACAACGTGCTGGTCGAATACGGCGACATGAAACTCGACCTCACCCTGCGAGCACGGGTGCACGCGCTGCATCAGCGTGTCGAAGCCATCGCGCCCCGAGGCCTGTTGGATCTGACCCCCGGCATCCGCTCACTGCAGGTCAAGGTGAATCCCGATGTGCTGTCGATCGATTCGCTGATGGGTCTGCTCGCCGAGGTCGAGGATGATCTGCCTGCCGCCTCGGAACTCGTGGTCCCCAGCCGTCAGGTTCGGCTCCCGCTCTCGTGGGACGACCCGTCGACCCGCGAAGCAATTCAGCGGTACATGCACGGCGTGCGTGCCGACGCCCCGTGGTGTCCCTGGAACATCGAATTCATCAGGCGGATGAACGGACTCGATTCCGTCGCAGACGTTTTCGATACCGTTTTCGCGGCGGACTACATGGTGCTCGGGCTCGGTGACGTGTACCTCGGTGCCCCGGTGGCGACTCCGCTGGATCCGCGTCACCGCCTGGTGACGACGAAGTACAACCCGGCACGCACGTGGACGCCGGAGAATGCCGTCGGCATCGGCGGGGCATACCTGTGCATCTACGGCATGGAGGGTCCCGGCGGATACCAGTTCGTCGGCCGAACCACGCAGGTGTGGAACCACAGTGCCACGTACAGCGGCGGGCCGTTCGAGGAAGGAACCCCGTGGCTGTTGCGGTTCTTCGACCGAATCTCCTGGTACTCGGTCGAACCCGAGGAGCTGATGGACCTGCGCGCCGATCTGGCAGCAGGTCGCGGCGGTGGAGTCGAGATCACCGACGGTGAGTTCTCGCTCGCCGAGCACGAGAGTTTCCTCGAGACCAACGCCGAATCCATCGCCGAGTTCCGCGCGACCCAGGCCGTGGCCTTCGGGGCCGAGCGGGACGCGTGGTCGGCCGCCGGAGAATTCGACAAGAGAGGCAAGATCGATGCTGCCTGAGGTACGGGAACGAGTTCTGCAGGCCTACAAGCGAATCGCGGAGGTCGACCGACCCGAAGTGTGGATCACCCTGCGCGACGAGGACGACGTACTGGCCGAGGCGGTGGCGCTCGAACGCGCACTGGAGGCAGGTGCAGATCTGCCGCTCGCCGGCGTGCTGGTTGCCGTCAAGGACAACATCGACGTCGCCGGTCTGCCCACTACTGCGGCGTGCCCCGAATTCGCCTACACACCAGCAGTCTCCGCCGTCGCCATCGAACGATTGACGAGCCAGGGCGCACTGATACTCGGCAAGACCAACCTGGACCAATTCGCCACCGGACTGGTCGGCACCCGAAGCCCCTACGGAGCAGTGCGCTGTGCCTGGGACCCCACGCTGGTCTCGGGCGGATCCAGTTCCGGCTCGGCAGTGGCGGTGGCACTGGGGATCGCGGACATCGGAATCGGCACCGACACAGCCGGATCCGGGCGAGTCCCCGCCGCGTTCCACGGACTCGTCGGAATCAAGGCGACACTCGGGATTGTGCCGAACACCGGCGTCGTTCCCGCCTGCGCCGACTACGACTGCGTCACCGCGCTCGCCCACGATCTCGACAGTGCCACGGCGGCGATGAAAGTGATGACCGGTCCGACCACCACCGATCCGCGCAGCCGGACCTGGCCCGCCGACGTTCGACTGGCCGCGTCGCCGGAGCCCCGGGTCACCGTTCCACGTGCCGCGGATCTGGTATCGCTGAGCCCGGAATACCGTCGGGCATTCGAGGAGACGGTCGCAGGCCTGGCCGACAAGGGCTTCACCCACCTCGAAGTCGACATCTCGGATCTCCTCGATGCGGCCACACTGCTGTACGACGGAGCCATTGTGGCGCAACGCTATTCGGCCGTCGGAGAATTTCTCGATACCGCGCCGGACGGTGCCGATCCCACGGTCGCTGCCATCGTCCGCTCTGCAGCCGGCCCGTCCGCGCACCGCTACGTGGACGATCTGGGCACACTCACCCAGGCCAAGACGGCTGCCCGCGAACTGCTACGCGAGGTCGACGGTCTACTGCTGCCCACCACCACCGAACATCCGAGTATCGCTACAGTGCAGGCAGATCCGGTCGGCATCAACCGACGCCTCGGCACGTTCACCAACTTCTGCAACCTGCTCGACATGGCGGCGGTCGCGGTCCCCGGTGCCCCGACGTCGGACGGCAATCCGTTCGGAGTGATGTTCGTCGTCCCTGCGTTCGAGGATCAGATCGCGATCGACCTCGCTGCTCGGCTGAGCGAAGTGCCGTCACCCTCGCTGATCGACGACGGTATCGAGGTGTTGGTCGTAGGAGCGCACCTGCACGGTTTTCCGGTGCACAGCCAACTGACCGATCGGGGCGCACGGTTCAGCGGCGAGGTGACCACGTCTGCGGACTATCGACTCGTGGATCTGCACACCACACCGCCCAAGCCCGGTCTGGTGCGGCGGGAAGGGGACGGCGCACCCATAGCCGGAGAGCTGTACCGGATGTCCGCCGCCGCGCTCGGCACCTTCCTCGCCGGGTTGCCCGCGCCGATGGGCCTCGGTCCCGTCGAGTTGTCGGACGGACGTTGGGTCACCGGGTTCTGCTGCGCCCACGACGCGGCCGAGAAGGGCACCGACATCACCGAGTACGGCGGTTGGCGCGCCTACCGCGATCAGGGGTTACTATCCTGAGCAGCTGACTATCATGGTGATAGTTACTCGAGGACAGGCGAGACACATGATCACTGATGAGCAACGACGATCGCAGACCTTCTCGTGGGTCGACCCCGCCGAGGTGCTGAAGACTGCGTCCACCATGAGCGGTCTCGACGCCATGCGTGCGCTGGTCAGTGGCGAGCTGCCACCTCCGCCCATCGCCGCCCTCATGCAGTTCTCCCCGGTCTTGGTCGAGACCGGCAAAGTGGTGTTCGAGTGCGAACCGTCCGAGGCGCACTACAACCCGATCGGCATGGTGCACGGCGGTCTGGTGTGCACGCTTCTCGACACAGTCCTCGGTTGCGCGGCCCACACCACGCTCCCGGCAGGCACCGGGTACACCTCCATCGACATCAACGTCAGCTACCAACGCCCGGTGCACTCTCACAGCGGACCTTTGACGGCCACGGGGACCGTGGTCAAGAGCGGCTCGCGAGTGATCTTCACCGAGGGTTCGGTGGTCGACAACACCGGCAGGGTCGTCGCGACCGGGACGAGTTCCTTGCTCGTCATCCCTGGAAAGTAGCAATGCAACGCCGTAGTTTCGCGGACATGGAGTGCCCCATCGCCGGGGCGCTCGAGCAGGTCGGCGAATGGTGGACGCTGCTGATCCTGCGGGATGTGCTCGACGGCTTCTCTCGCTTCGACGAGCTGGAGTCCAATCTCGGTATTGCTCCGAACATGTTGGCGCGCAGACTCAAAGGCCTGGTCGACGGCGGGATGCTGACCAAGGTGCAATACAGTGAGCACCCCCCGCGCCACGAGTACGTACCGACGGCGCGGGCCCGTGAACTCAGCACGGTCATCGTCGCTCTGTATGCATGGGGAAACAAGCATGTGCCGCAACGGGATCGGCGGGTGGTGCTGGTGGACGGAGATGGCCGACCGATCGATCCGGTCCTCGTCGACCGCGAGACAGGAAGGACTCTGCGCGAGAGCCACGCGCAGTTCCTTCCGGGGCCGGCTGCATCCGAAGGCATACGGCGACGGTTGGATCCGGATCTGCGTGCCACGCGTCGATCACGCCGGGAGCGGTCGCCCGCCGTCGGTAGCGACACGGACCGCCAGTAACCCGAGCACTGTGCCCATCAGGTAACGCTGCACCTTCAGCCACGTCGGCCGGACGGCGAGAAATCGGGCGATCGATCCGGCCAGCACCACGATGGCCAGGTTGATCACAACCGCTACAGCTATCTGCACGCCGCCGAGTGCGAAACCCTGCAGCAGAACGGGTCCGGCAGCAGGATCGACGAACTGCGGAATGACCGAGATGTACATGATGGCGATCTTCGGGTTCAGCAGGTTGGTCACCAGCCCCATCATGAACAGCCTGCGGTTCGAATCCTGCTGCAGCGCAGTCGCCTCGAAGGCGGAGGCCGTTCCGCGTAGCGCCTGCACGGCAAGCCAACCGAGGTAGACCGCGCCGGCGAGCTTGACCGCGATGTACAACGCGGGCACGGCCGTGAACACCGCTGCCAGGCCGAGATTGGTGGCCGTCAGGTAGACCAGAAAGCCGACAGCCACACCTACGAGGGACACCATCCCCGCCCGCCTGCCTTGCGAAATGCTGCGCGAGACGAGGTAGATCATGTTGGGACCCGGTGTCAGAACCAACACGAGGGCGACGGCGAACACGCCGAATACTGCGGACCACGAGACCATACGGTCGACACTTCCCGATAGTCGAACGCCCGGGTAGAGCCAGTTACCTTCCCGTGGACACCTATTCGCTTCGCACGATCGAGGCGATCTCGTCACCGATGGCGGCCATGCCGGCTGCCGTCGGGTGCAGTGGCGCAGCGGGGTTCTCCGGGATGACGCCCTCGAAATACCGCTGATCGACTGCCGCACAGACATCGTGGCCGACGCTGAGTGCCTCGGTGTCGACGAACTCGGCCCCGTGCTCCTCGGCCTGTGTCTTCAGCGCCTGGTTCATGGCGGTGATGCTGCTCTGGATGTAGTCGGCGTCCTCGGGGAGAACCGGCTGAGTGGGGAAGCAGCCGCCGTCGGGGAGATACGTTCCGTATCCGACGACGAGGATCCGCGCGTCGGGCGCACGCTCGGCCACCGCGTCGAGCATCGCGCCCCAGCCCGGAGCCTCGGCCTCGATGGTGGCGGCGACGGTGTCGACTCCGCCGGCGGTGAGTCGGTCCTTGCAGACGTTGCCGGTCGAGGAATTCGCGAACGTCAGGCAGCCCACCGCGGTCGAGACGAGGCCGATGTCGTTGCCACCGATCGTCACAGTCACCAGATCGGTCTCGGGCGTCACCGCGTCGAGTTGGACAGGCTGATCCCCGCTGGAGGTGCTTTGGGGCGTCGAGACCAGGTTCTCGGTCACTGCCCCGCCGCACGTGACGTCGACGAAGGACGCGACCTCGAGCTGAGCCGCGACGACGTGCGGGTAGTTCGAGTCGGACTGCTCGCAGCCCGGCACACCCACCTGCTCCGGGATGCGTGGCCCCGACGCCGCGGAATCACCCAGCGCCACATAGTTCAGTGGCGCCGAAGCCGGGGTGTCCGGGACGTCGGCGTCCGGTGCACTGGGCGAAGAACACGCCGCAAGCAGGCTCACGGCAACAGCAATCCCGACGTAGATCCCAGGGTTCCTCACAGGTTCGACGCTACCGCGGCCGGTAACCTCGACCGGGTTGTCCCACGAGTACGTCTACACATCGAAGCAAAGGAACATCTCATGATCACCAACTTCATCAACGCGATCCTCGCCGGCTTCGGCTCCATTTCCGCTGGTAGCAGCGGCTTCGAACTGGCACCGGGAACGCTGCCCTTCGGACTGTAGGACCGGCAGTATGCTATCCGTGCGGTGCCGACGGTTCGTCCGGCACCGCACGGGTACACACCTCACATGACTGATCCGAAGCACGACGAGAACTCGACCCCCGACGCCGAAGAAGACGTGCAGTCCGACCCGGCTGCGGGCGCAGACACCAACGACTGGTCCAGCGAGGGCGGGGCCATCGAAACCGGACCGGCCACCGACGACGAGCGAACCGACGGCAACTAGCCGAACAAGCGGCGAGGCGCGGCGCGCACCGTTCGGACGTCACCGTCGGCCACGATGTGTTCCAGCGCTTCTCCGCGCGCTCGCATCGATGCGTCGGCGGTGAAGTCCACTCGAGCGTCGCCGAGCCAGTCGATGCCTACGACGATCCCCACGGTTCCCTTGGGAATGCCGCTTCGCCACCGCACGCGGCCCAGATTTCGGATAGCGACGACCGTATCCCCGATGTGGAAATTCCCCATAGCGCCCCCAACTTGTTCCTGCCGACCAGTACACCGCAACCGAACAGCCTGTTCAAGCGGTGGATCCGCGCTTACGGCTGGCGATGGCGACCGGTGACGTTGTCAAGGCGCCGAAAAACGGGGTAGCTACCTCGTTTCGAGTGCGAGCACCGCCTGGAGGTACTTTCGTCTTTCACGAGTTGCTGTTTTGGCAATTTATCTTGCCAAGGCGGTAGTCCCGTCTGCACACTGCAGGCATGACTTCAGATAACGCCCCAGCGCCCACCGAGAATGTCCGCGTCGATGCGATCATCGTCGGCGGCGGAGTCGCCGGGCTCAGCGCCGCGGTAGCTCTCGGACGCTCGCGCCGATCCGTGACGATCATCGACGCCGGCGATCCGCGCAACGCTCCGGCCGCCCATTCGCACAACTACCTCACGCGCGACGGCGAATCTCCGCTCGAGCTCGTTCGCCTCGGCCGTATCGAGGCCGAGCACTACGGCGTCCGCATCGTCGACGGCACCGCGACGTCGGCGGTGCGGACCGACTCCGTGTTCGACGTGTCCCTCGCCGACGGCACCGTCGTTCGAGGCCGTCGCGTTCTGGTCACCACCGGTCTCACCGACATTCTTCCCAGCATTCCGGGGCTCGCCGAGCGCTGGGGCCGCGATGTACTGCACTGCCCGTACTGCCACGGGTGGGAGGTCCGAGACCGGGCGATCGGCATCATCGGCAGCGTCATGTCCGGACACCAGGCCCAGATGTGGCGTCAGCTGTCCGAGAACGTCACCGTCTTCACCCACACTGCAACGGAACTGAGCCCCGAGGATCTGACGCGGATGCGCGCCCGCGGGATCGTCGTGGTCGAAGAAGAGATCACGCGAGTCGACGTCGAGAACGACGCCATCGTCGGCGTCACGTTGGCGAACGGCGTCGCCGTCGCGCTCGACGCCGTGGTCGTCGGCCCCAACTTCACTTCCCGCGCGGACGTTCTCGAGTCATTGGGACTCGAGACAACCGAGATGGTGATGAACGGGCACGTCCTGGGCACCTACATCGAGGCCGACCCGGTCGGGGCGACGTCCGTGCCAGGAGTGTGGGTGGCCGGCAACGTAGCGGCACCCATGGACACCGTCGTCGCGGCATCTGCGGCAGGCGTGAAGGCCGGTGCCGCGATCAACGGTGATCTCATCGAGGAGGACGTTCGGTTCGCCGTACAGCAGGCCGAAGCAATGGCCTCCTGACGGCGGTTCATCAGCTTCCCAGCGCGGTTGCCAGTCCGCTCTCGATGGCGTCTTTGCGGACCCCGAGCTCGGTCAGGGTGGCATCCTCGTTCTCGAGCAACGCCAACAGGATGTGCTCGGTGCCGATGTAGTTGTGTCCCAACCGAAGCGCCTCACGGAAGGTCAATTCCAGTGCCTTCTGGGCACCGGCGTCGAATGGAATCAGCGCCGGCAGGGGATCGGCCGGTGCGGGCAGCGTCGCCGTCACCGCGGCGCGGATCTGCTCGTCGGTGAGCCCCTGCGCACCCAGCAGCTTCGCGGCGAAGCCCTCGGGCTCGCCGAGCAGGCCGAGGATCAAGTGGCCCGTGGTGATGTGGTCGTTGCTCGTCGCCCGGGCTTCGTTCTGCGCCCCCACCACCACATTTCGTGCGCGCGGAGTGAAGCGAGAGAAGCCCTGGCTGGCGTCGAGCTCGGCAGGGTCGTCGCCGCCCTTGGCCACGAAACGTTTCTGCACCGCCTGCTTGCTGACACCCATCGAGGCGCCGATGGCAGTCCAGGACGCACCTGAACGACGTGCTCGATCCACGAAGTGTCCGATCAGATGGTCGGCGATGTCGCCGAGCGCATCGGCGGCGATCACCGCGTCGGAGAGCTGATCGAGGGCGTCGGTGTGCACCTTCTCGATGGCGGCGATCAGGTCGTCGAGTCGGACTGGATTGGTGATCTTCGTTGATTCGGTCATTCGTCAACCTTAGGTTGACGACCGCCTGCCGTCAACCTTCGGTTGACGTCAGTTTTCGACGGGTGGGTGGAGCCGAGGTCTGTTCGAAGGCAATTAGTGACCCTGGTCACCGTTTGTGCAGGCAAAGACGTATATTCACCGATGAAGGCGTCAGCGGAGAAGGTGCGAGCGCCGCACGGCGAGGGGAAGTGGGGTCCTTCGATGAATGCGAAGGCCTCTGCGCCCTTCGCCGTGCCGTCGGTGCGGACCGCGTTCCTGGCTGCGGTGGCCGTCATCGCGGTGACGGTGTTCGTCCAGGGCAGTGCCGACGTGCGTGCCGGCGTTCTGGCCGTCGTCGCCGTGGGATCGGTCGTGGCGATCAGTGCGGCAATTCGTCGCTACCGCCCGAGCGACGCCCGATGCTGGTGGGCTCTGTTCGGAGCCTCGGTGCTGTTCATGTTCGGAGTCTCGTTTCGCAGCGACCCGAACGCGCTGGATCGATCGTTCTCGCTGCTTCCGGATCTGTTCACTCTCACCGGGTACGCCCTGGTGGGATACGCCCTGTCTCGGTGGATCCGAGACCGCCGATCAATCGA
This sequence comes from Rhodococcus sp. NKCM2511, assembly GCF_014905595.1. NCBI lineage: Bacteria > Bacillati > Actinomycetota > Actinomycetes > Mycobacteriales > Nocardiaceae > Rhodococcus > Rhodococcus sp. NKCM2511. The sequence goes on from NZ_BNHJ02000001.1 coordinate 2,734,442, forward strand.
CGACATCACCCCACTCGTCGATGCAGGCCTGATCTTCCTCGGCACGCTGTTCCTGTCGTGGTTGCTGCTGATCTCTCCGGCCCTCGACCTGCCGCGTTCGTCCGTGTCGACGGTGGTGAACGGGATCTATCCGGCGATCGACGCGGCGCTGATCACGTTGACGACATATCTGCTCTTCTCCTCGAAACCCCGCTCCGCCGCGCTGTTCTGGGCGCTGCTCGCCCTGGTGGCGACATTCGTCGGCGACGTGTCCTACGCCTTCGCGGCGACGACCGACGACGCTCCGTCCTCGGGGTTGCTCGACGGCATCTACCTCTTCGCGTACCTGTCGCTGGCGATGGCAGCGCTCGACCCGTCGATGCGCACGGTGTCGCACCGGCAGACCCCCGCACCCGCCCACAGCAGCCGTCGGGTGGTCTTCGTGGTGTTGATGTTGGTGGTCTGCGCGACCGTGCCGCTGCTCGGTTCGGCGGTCTCCACCGGCGACCTGATCGTCCGCTCGCTGTTGCTCGCCTCGATCCTGGTCGGTGCCTTCCTGCGCGGTGAACGCGCCCTGGCCCGAGTGCAGACCGGCGAGGAGCATGCCCGCTACCTCGCGGCACACGACCTGCTCACCGGACTGCCGAACCGCACGACGCTCGACGCGGAGTACGCCCGACACGAACGCGCCCAGCGGCCCGGACGCACCTGCACTCTGTTCGTCGACCTCGACAACTTCAAGATGGTCAACGATTCGTACGGCCACCGCGTCGGAGACGAGCTGATCGTCGCCGCGGCACGTCGCATCCGCGCGGCTGTCGGTGCCGCCGACACCGTCGTTCGGTATGCCGGCGACGAGTTCGTGGTGCTCACCCGCCGCGACCGTTCCGGTTCGGAACTGTTGGCGCGCCGCATCATCGAGCGACTGAGCGAGCCGTTCCCGCTCAGTGCTGCCACCGCCTACGTCTCGGCCTCGGTGGGCATCGCCGACGCCGAACGACTGCACGACGCCATCCGCGAGGCCGACACCGCGATGTATCACGCGAAATCTCTCGGGGCGTCTCGCTACGCGTTCTTCGACGAGTCCTTGCGTGCGCGAGCAACATCGGCGATCGAGACCGCCACCGCACTTCGCGGCGCGATCCGGCGCGGGGAGCTCGAGGTCTACTACCAACCGATCGTCGCGACGAAGTCCCGCAAGACCGTTGTCTACGAGGCGCTCGTGCGCTGGAACTGGCAGGGTCGAGTACGGACGCCGAACGAGTTCATCCCGATTGCCGAATCGACCAATCTCATCGAGGAGATCGGTGAGTGGGTACTGCGCACTGCGATCTCCGATCTGGTGACACTGCGCGCGAACGGGCAGGACGTCACCATGTCGGTCAACGTCTCGCCGATGCAGTTGCGCGACGACTCGCTGCCGGGCATCGTCCAACGGGTGCTCGATACCTTCGGCGTCGCCGGTGCGGACCTGGCGCTCGAGATCACCGAAAGTGTTCTGATCGACGACGTCGGCGCAGCGAAGACCGTGCTCGATCGGCTCGCCGCCATGGGCGTACTCATCGTCCTCGACGATTTCGGTATCGGCTACTCCTCGCTGAACCGGTTGCGCAAGATGCCGATTGCGCTGCTCAAGATCGACAAGTCCTTCGTCCACGAGATCGGCGTCTCCGATTCCGACGTCCAGCTGATTCGCGCCATCACCGCCATGGCGTCCGCGCTTTCCGTGACTACCGTCGCCGAGGGGGTCGAGACCGAGGAACAGGCCGCGATCATCGAGCAACTCGACTGCCGTTTCGCGCAGGGCTATCTGTACGGCAGACCCGCCCCCATCGCGCATTGGCTTCTCGAATCCGCGCAGCAACGGTGACCACGGTGTTAGCGTCGAGCGGTGTCTGCAACCGGAATGCGCCCTGTTCGCTACACCGCCCTCGCCTGTGCTCTCCTGCTGGTGCCGCTCGTCGCGTGCAGCAGTAGTGACGACGCCGGTACCGACACCGCCGCGGCGGACAGTTGCGTACTCGGTGCCAGTGGCGGCACCCCGGTAGGAAAGACCCCGAGCACCGGCTCGGGTGACATCTCCACCAATCCGGAAGTGGCGACCGGATATCGGTCGAACATGACTCCGGTGGAGACGCCGTCGTACTCGGTCTCCACCGCCAACCCGGTCTCCACGGAGGCCGCATGCGAGGTACTACGCGACGGCGGCACCGCGGCCGACGCCCTCATCGTGGCGCAGACCGTGCTCGGGCTCGTCGAACCCCAGTCGTCGGGAATCGGCGGCGGCGCTTTTCTGATGTACTACGACGCCGCGTCGGGCGAGGTGCAGAGCTACGACGGCCGCGAGACCGCGCCGATGAGTGCCACCGGCGACTACCTGCGGTACATCGACGACGTCAACCGCACTGTGCCGCAACCCGATGCGCGGTCCAGTGGCCGATCGATCGGCGTGCCGGGCGTTGTGCGCATGCTCGAGCAGGCGCACGAGGATCACGGTGACAAGCCGTGGGGGGATTTGTTCCGACCCGCGATCGAGCTCGCCGACAACGGAATCGAGATCAGCCCGCGCATGGCCTCGTCCATCGCGGACTCGGCACCGAAGCTCGCACTCGACCCGGCGTCCAAGGACTACTTCCTGCAGCCCGACGGTACCGGTAAGCCCGCCGGCACGGTGCTGAACAATCCGGCGATGTCGAAGACGTTGTCCACCATCGCAACAGACGGTGCCGATGCCTTCTACACCGGCGACATTGCCCAGGCGATCGTCGACGCGACAGCAGATACCACCGCCGGCCGTACCCCGGGGCAGATCACGGTGGACGACCTCGCCGGCTACGAGCCGAAGACCCGTACCGCAGTGTGCACGCCGTACCGCGATCACGACATCTGCGGAATGCCGGGGCCGTCCTCCGGTGGCATCGCAGTGGCGTCGACAATGGGCATTCTGTCCAACTTCGATCTGGCGCAGTACGCCCCGACGGACATGGACGCCAACGGCGGCAAGCCGACCGCCGAGGCCGTGCACCTGATCTCCGAGGCCGAGCGTCTGGCGTACGCCGATCGCGACAAGTACGTCGCCGATCCGGACTTCGTACCCCTACCCGGCGGCTCGCCCGACACCCTGCTCGCCCCCGAGTACCTCAGCAGCAGAGCAGGACTGATCGACGAAGGCAAGTCGATGGGTACCGCGAAACCGGGCGACTTCGGACCGGTGCAGTTCGCCTCGTCCACCGATCCCGAGCACGGCACCAGCCACATCTCGATCGTCGACGGCGAGGGCAACGCGGCCTCGATGACGACAACTGTCGAGTCGGCCTTCGGCTCGTTCCACATGGTCGACGGCTTCCTGCTCAACAATCAGCTGACCGACTTCTCCGCCGCGCCGGTGGCCGAGGACGGAACTCCCATGGCCAACCGTGTCGAGCCCGGCAAGCGTCCGCGCAGTTCGATGGCCCCGACCCTGGTGTTCGACCGCGGCGACGACGGCACACGCGGAGATCTCGTTCTCGTCGCAGGCTCACCCGGCGGGTCTGTCATCATCCAGTTCGTCGTCAAAACACTGGTAGGACTGCTCGATTGGGGAATGGACCCGCAGCAGGCGGTGTCGATGGTCGACTTCGGAGCGGCCAACACCCCGTCCACCAACTACGGCGGCGAACATCCCAACGTGACCGGAGAGAACGATCCGGTCGTGGTGACGCTGCGCGAGAAGGGCCACCAGGTCTCGGTTGCCGACCAGTCGAGCGGGCTGAGCGCGCTGCAACGCACCGACGGTGGCTGGATCGGCGGAGCGGACCCACGCCGCGAAGGTGAGGTACTGGGTGGATAGGTGCGGGCGCGGGTAGCGCTCAGCTCACGAATCGATAGCCCATGCCGGTTTCGGTGATCAGATGTACCGGTGCCGCTGGGTCTCGTTCCAACTTCTGGCGTAGTTGGCCGAGATAGATTCGCAGATAATGCGTTTCGCGTTCGTGCCCGGGTCCCCACACGGTACGCAGAATCTCCTTCTGCGACACCAGTTTCCCCTCGTTGCGGACGAGCAGTTCGAGGACGCCCCATTCGGTGCGCGTCAGGTGCACGTTCTCACCCTGTCGAACAACGGTTTTGGCGGCGAGGTCGACCGTGAAGTCCGCGGTCTCGACGATGGGATCCGCCACCGATTGCGGACCGCGGCGCAGGGCCGCGCGCAGTCGCGCCAGCAGCTCGTCCATGCCGAACGGCTTGGTCACGAAGTCGTCCGCCCCGGCATCGAGCGCCTCGACGGTGTCGGCCGAGTCGGTCCGCGCCGAGAGCACCAGAATCGGCACATCGGTCCATCCGCGCAGACCTGCTATGACATCGATACCGTCGATGTCGGGCAGGCCGAGGTCCAGGATCACGATGTCCGGGTGGAAGTTCGCGGCCACCCGCAGTGCTTCCCCGCCCGTAGCCGCGCTGACGACCTCGAATCCGCGGACGTTCAGATTGATCCGCAGCGCCCGCACGATCTGTGGTTCGTCGTCGACGACGAGCGCCCGTACCTTCACCTGCTCGCCGCCTTCAACTCGACCGTCATCGTCAGCCCTCCGCCGACGGTGTCCGACGCCGTGACGGTACCGCCCATGGCCCGTACGAATCCTCGCACCACCGACAGGCCGAGTCCGACGCCCACCGAGTTGTCACGGTCACCGAGGCGTTGGAACGCGTCGAACATGGTCGCTTCGGCCCCGACGGTGATGCCGGGGCCGTGGTCGACGACGGAGATGGCGGCCATGTCCCCGTGCACTGCGGCGCGCACGGTGATCTCGCCGGTGGGGGCGTAGCGGGCACTGTTCGCCACCAGGTTCGCGAGCACTCGTTCGAGCAGACCCGGATCGGCGAGCACTTCGACGTCGCCCACCTCGACCCGCACGCGCTCGTCGGCCCCTACCAGTGCGCCTGCCAGTACGTCGTCGACGAAGACGGGACGCAAGCTGGGTTGCACCACACCGGCTTGCAGCCGCGAGGAGTCGAGCAGATTGGTCACCAATGCCGTCAACTGGTCGGCCGACTCGTCGATGGTGGCGAGCAGTTCGTCGGTGTCCTCGGGCGAGAACTGAACGTCGGTGCTGCGCAGCGACGACGAGGCTGCCTTGACCGCCGACAGCGGCGTCCGAAGATCGTGGCTGACGGCCGAGAGCAATGCTCGACGCAACGCGTCGGCCTCGGCCAGTGCGTTGGCGCGGCTGGCTTCCTCGGCCAAACGGGCTTGGCGCACCATGCCCGCGGCTTGGTTGGCCACGGCTGCGAGGACGCGGCGATCGTGGGCGCGGGTGCGTTCGCCGACGAGCAGCAGCGTGAAATCGCCCGCGTCGATCTCGGTGTCGGCCCCGTTGCGATCGGTCGGCGGGTGTTCGCCCGAGCTGCCCACGATGGACCGGGACTGGTTGTCCCACAGTGCGACGCCGGACTGGCGATATGTCTCCCGTGCGCGCTCGAGCAGCGCGCCCAGATCGGCCCCGCGCAGGACGGACCCCGCGAACAGGGTCAACAGTTCGGCTTCCTGCGTCGCGCGCCGTGCCTGACGCGTCCGCCGAGCAGCCGCATCCACCAGGGCCGCGACCGCGACAGCGACCAGCAGCAGTACGACTGTCACGACGAAGTTGTCCGGCTCGGCGATCGTCAGGCTGTATCTGGGTGTGGTGAAGAAATAGTTCAGCAGAAATCCTGCGATCAGCGCCGAGAGTGCCGCCGGTGCAACACCTCCGAGCAGCGCCACACACAGCACCACCATGAAGAACAGGGCGCTCTCACCGCTGGAATCGAAGTCGGGACCGACCGTGCTCAGCACCGCGGCGGCCAGGCAGGGCACCAGCACCGCGGCCAGCCAGGCGATCACCCGTCGACGCCCCGAATCGACCTGCAGACTCCGCCGACGGGCCTGCTCGGCGTGAGTGACCATGTGCACGTCGATCTTCCCCGAGTTCTGCACCACGGCCGCACCGATACCCTCGTCGAGGATGCGGGCGGCACGTGACCTTCTCGAGGTACCGATCACCAACTGCGTGGCGTTCACTCCGCGCGCGAAATCGAGCAGGGTGGTCGGCACGTCGTCCCCGACGACGCTGTGCACACTCGCACCGAGGCCGGCGGCGAGCTTGCGCACGGAACCCATCTGCGGTGCGGACACGCCCATGAGGCCGTCTCCGCGAACGATGTGCAGCACCATCAGTTCGGCACTGGACTTCGAGGCGATCCGACTCGCCCGCCGCAGCAGGGTTTCCGACTCCGGGCCGCCCGTCACCGCGACCACCACCCGCTCGCGCGCCTCCCAGGTGTCGGTGATGCGATTGTCCTTGCGGTACTTCACCAATGCGGCGTCGACCTGGTCGGCGATCCACAGCAGTGCGAGCTCACGCAGAGCCGTCAGGTTGCCGCCGCGGAAGTAGTTGCTCAGCGCGGCGTCCACCTTGTCGGCGGCGTAGACGTTGCCGTGCCGCAGCCTGCTCCGCAGCGCCTCGGGTGTGATGTCGACCAGCTCCACTTCGTCGGCGGCCCGAACCACGCTGTCGGGAACCGTCTCTCGCTGCGGAACACCGGTGATCTGCTGCACCACGTCGTTCAGAGATTCGAGGTGCTGCACGTTGAGGGTGGAGATGACATCGATGCCCGCGTCGAGCAGCACTTCGACGTCCTGCCACCGCTTGTCGTGCACGCTGCCCGGAGTGTTGGTGTGCGCCAGTTCGTCGACGAGCACCACCTCGGGGCGACGCGTCAGGACCGCGTCGAGATCGAGTTCCTGCGCAGAGGATCCGCGATAACGGACCGTGGCCATCGGCAGGACTTCGATGCCCTCGAGTGCCTCGATGGTTCGCGCCCGACCGTGCGTTTCCACGACGGCCGCGACCACGTCACGTCCGCGATCCTGCAGCCGACGAGCTTCGCCGAGCATGGCGAAGGTCTTGCCGACGCCGGGCGCGGCACCGAGATAGATCCGCAGCTCACCCCTGTCCGCCACAGCCTGTCTCCTCACCCGGCCGGTATGCGTCCCGCAGTGCCAGGTTCAACTCCGGGACATTCACCGCTTCGGCACCGAGTACACCGTACTGCGGGCCGCGGGTGTACTTGTCGACCAGAGCCTCCACCTCGTTCACCGGCGCTCCGTTGACCTGGGCCACCCGGGCGACCTGGAGGGCCGCGTAGGCGGGACTGATGTCGGGATCGATACCGGATCCGGAGCCGGTGACGGCGTCGGCCGGAATCGCGGACGGGTCGACGTTCTCCCGGGCGGCGATGGCGGCTCGACGCTGTTCGACGAACGACGCGAGTACCTCGCTCGACGGGCCCTGATTGGTCGGTAGTGCCGCAGCAGGATCACCGGGCGCGAACGCGTCGTCGTCCGATACCGAGCCCGTGACGCGGGTGTGGAAGAACGGATCCGGCTCTCCCGGAGCCACCTGCGGATCGACGCCGATCAGCGAGCTGCCGACGACGCAGCCCTGGGCGTCACGCAACGGCGACCCCTCGGCGGAGTCGGTGCCGATGCGGCTGATGCCCCAGACCACAGCCGGATACGCGATGCCGAGGATCACGGTGAGCGCCAGCAGCACTGCGAAGCCGGCGACGACCTGACGGAGAAATCCCTGTACGAAACGCATGGTCAGCCAATCCCTGGAATGAGTCGAACGAGCAGGTCGATGAGCCAGATACCGACGAACGGACTGATGACGCCGCCGACGCCGTAGACCAGTAGGTTCCGCCGCAGCAACGCAGCCGCGGATGCCGGGGTGTACCGAACACCTTTGAGTGCCAACGGAATCAGCGCCACGATGACGAGCGCATTGAAGATCACCGCGGACAGGATCGCCGATTCCGGGGTCGCCAGGTGCATGATGTTGAGCCCGCCCAGCTGGGGATAGACGGTGGAGAACATCGCCGGCAGAATCGCGAAGTACTTCGCCAGGTCGTTGGCCAACGAGAACGTCGTCAGAGCACCCCGAGTGATGAGCAGCTGCTTACCGATCTCGACGATCTCGATCAGTTTGGTCGGATCGGAATCGAGGTCGACCATGTTGCCGGCTTCCTTGGCCGCCGAGGTGCCGGTGTTCATCGCGACGCCGACGTCGGCCTGCGCGAGAGCCGGGGCGTCGTTGGTGCCGTCGCCGGTCATCGCAACGAGCCTGCCGCCTCCCTGCTCCTGCCGGATGAGCGTGAGCTTGTCCTCAGGAGTGGCCTCGGCCAGGTAGTCGTCTACACCTGCCTCGGCAGCAATGGCTTTGGCGGTCAGCGGATTGTCGCCGGTGACCATCACCGTTCGGATGCCCATGGCCCGCAGCTGAGCGAACCGTTCGGCAATGCCGGGTTTGACGACGTCCGAGAGTTCGACGACGCCGAGAGCACGGGCAGCGGAGCCAGTTTCGCGTACCGCGACCACCAGCGGAGTGCCGCCGTTCTGGGCGATGTCGTGCACGGTGCCGTCCAGATCGGCCGTCCCGCCGCCGTCGCGAATCCAGCTGTAGACCGAATCCGCTGCGCCCTTACGGATCTCCATGCCCGGTAGGTCCAACCCGCTCATCCGGGTTTGCGCCGTGAACGCCACGAACTCGCCGCGCTCGGATTCACCCTCTGCCGTGACGGATTCGAAGTCTCGCTCGACCAGTTCGACGATGCTGCGTCCCTCGGGGGTGCCGTCGGCCAGCGACGACAGCCGAGCGGCGCGAGCCAATTCGGCGGCGTCGACGCCCGTCGCCGGATGCAGGCCGGTGGCGCGACGGTTACCGAACGTGATGGTTCCGGTCTTGTCCATCAGCAGTGTGTCGATGTCACCCGCGGCCTCCACTGCGCGGCCGGACATCGCCAGTACGTTGCGCTGCACCAGGCGGTCCATGCCTGCGATGCCGATGGCGGAGAGCAGAGCACCGATGGTGGTGGGGATGAGGCAGACGAGCAGAGCGATCAATTGAATCGGGTCCTGCTGCTGCCCAGCGTAATTGGACATCGGTCCGATGGCGACGACCGCGAAGAGAAAGACGATGGTCAGCGACGCGAGCAGGATGTTCAGGGCGATCTCGTTCGGCGTCTTCTGCCGCGCCGCACCTTCGACGAGTGCGATCATCCGGTCGACGAACGTCTCGCCCTGCGCTGCAGTGATTCTGACGACGATCTCGTCGGAGAGCACGATGGTGCCGCCGGTGACGGCCGACCGGTCACCTCCGGATTCACGGACCACGGGAGCCGACTCACCGGTGATGGCAGATTCGTCGACGGTCGCAATACCCTCGATGACATCGCCGTCGCCGGGAATGACCTCACCGGCCGAGACGACGACCTCGTCGCCGACGGCCAATTCCGCACCTGCGACCTCCTCGACACCGGCGGCGGTCCGTCTGCGAGCAACAGTGTCCTGCTTGACCTTTCGCAGGCTGGCGGCCTGCGCCTTGCCGCGACCTTCGGCGACGGATTCGGCGAGGTTCGCGAACAGCACCGTGAACCACAGCCAGCCGGTGACGAACCAGGCGAACACCGACGGCTGAGCAATCGACAGGATCGTCGTGACGATCGAGCCGAGGAAGACGACGAACATGACCGGGTTGCGGGCCAGGTGACGCGGATCGAGTTTGCGGAACGCGCCGGGTAGAGCGGTGTTCAGTGACAGGTTCATTGCATGGCCTCTGCTATGGGTCCGAGAGCAAGTGCGGGGAAGAAGGTGAGGGCCGCGACCAGGATCGAGGTACCGATCAGCAGCGTGCCGAACAACGGTCCATCGGTCGGCAGGGTGCCGGCGTTGGGCGCGCTGCGTTTGGTCGTCGCAAGCGAACCGGCCAGGGCCAATACGAAGACGATCGGCAGAAACCGGCCGAGCAGCATCGCGATACCGAGGGAGATCTGGAACCAGTCGCTCGTCACCGTCAGGCCGCCGAAAGCACTGCCGTTGTTGTTCGATGCCGATGCATAGGCGTAGAGCACCTCGGTGAATCCGTGGATGCCGGGGTTGCCCTGATAGCTCGTCGTCGATTCGAGTATCACCGTGATCGACGTGCCGACGAGCACGAGGATCGGCATCACGAGAACCGAGAGCGCGGCCATCGTGATGGCCCGTCGACCCAGCTTCTTGCCGAGGAATTCCGGAGTTCGGCCGACGAGCAGACCACCGACGAAGACGGCGATGACCGCGAGAACCAGCAATCCGTACAGACCGGTGCCGACGCCACCCGGCGCGATCTCGCCGAACAGCATGTTCAGCAACACCGCTCCGCCGCCCAGCGCAGACATACTGTCGTGGGCCGAATTGACTGCGCCGGTGGATGTTCCGGTCGTCGACACCGCGAACAGCGCAGACGCCGGGATGCCGAAGCGAACTTCCTTGCCTTCCATCATCGCGCCCGCGGCCGTTGCTGCCACTCCACGGGTAGCGGATTCGGCGAACAACGTCACCGCCAACAGCGTCGCCCACAGCGTCGCCATCACCGCCAGCAGCGTCAGACCCTGCTTGCGGTTGCCGATCATCGTGCCGAACGTACGAGTGAGGGCCACCGGGATCAGCAGCAACGAGATGATCTGCACGATGTTGGTCAGTGGTGTCGGGTTCTCGAACGGGTGCGCCGAGTTGGCCGCCAGAATGCCACCACCGTTGGTGCCGATCTCCTTGATAGCCTCCTGCGAGGCAACGGGCGCAAGCGCATTGGTGACCGTCTGCCCATCGAGACCGGTGGAGGTGAAGCCGGACGAGAACGACATCACGGTGCCCTGAGTCAGCATGATCACCGCGACGAGCACGGAGAGCGGCAGCAGAATACGGAGCGTCCCGCGCGTGAGGTCGACCCAGAAATTGCCGAGCTCACCGCCCGTCGACACCCGAACGAAGCCGCGCACGACGGCGATCGCCACCGCGAGACCGACTGCAGCAGAGACGAAGTTCTGTACCGCCAGCCCCAGCGGCTGCGTCAGATTCGACAGCGTGGTCTCGGGAACGTACGACTGCCAGTTGGTGTTGGTGACGAACGACGCCGCAGTGTTGAACGCCATCGCCGGACTCACCCCCGACAGGCCACCGTTCAGCGGGAGCACACCTTGAATTCGCTGCAGTACGAACAGGAATACGACCCCGGCGAACGAGAACCCGAGCAGGCTGGTGGAATAGCCGACCCAGGTCTGTTCCGACGACGAGTTCACCCGGGCCACCCGATAGAGCAGACTCTCGACGCGAGTGTCGTGGGTCGAACCGAACACCCGGGCCATGTAGTCCCCGAGCGGCACGTACGCCGCCGCCAACACGACTATCACGATGCCGATCTGAAGACCGGCAAGCAGAGCAGGATTCATGGCGCCGTCAGAACCTCTCCGGATCGAGAAGAGCGACGAACAGGTAGACCGCGACGAACGCGGCCACCGTGAGACAGAGCAATTCGGTCATTGCTCGATCTTGAATCCCACCACCGAGCGAAAACGCGTTCCTTACGCTTTCCTACGCTCACGACCTGCGGTCATGACGGAGTTTTTACGCCGACCCCGCTAGCGCTCCTCGATGTCGTCGACGCGGATTTCGACCGCATCCCTGCCGAGGGTGACGCCGAGCAGGTCCGCGACCACGTCGATGGCGATCGATGCCAGTTCTTCGCCTGCCGCCTGCAGATCGTCGCCGTACACGCCGATCACCGCGACGAACAGACCTGAGCAGGCGTGATCGTCGAGGTCGAGGTCGATCTCGGTGGGCTGTGCACCGTGTACGCCCGCGAGAGCACGGCGCAACGTCGTCTTGACGATGTGATCGCTGATCCGCAGTGAGTCCCGTGGATCGGCCGCTGAACCCGCCGGGAAGGCGCTGTCGATCGGCCAGGTGCGACGCGTCGTATTGCGCACTTTCGCGAGGATGGATGAGCTGATGTCCACCCAGTTCGGTTCCTGCGGTGCCTCCCGAAGCTCGGTGGCAGCACGCGCGAGAACCGCATTCGGTTCTACCGGGTTCGCCATGTCGCCAACCTTTCGCTCAATGTTGCTCGTGCTCTGGTCAATTGACCTCGTACTGCTCCTGCGGACAACGTCATGATCGCGCCGATCTCCGGATGGGTCAGGCCCTCGACCTCCCGAAGCAACCAGCAGGCCCGCTGCCGATAGGGCAACTCCGCCAGTGCCACACCCAATTCGGCCATGAAGCTGTCTGCTTCGACGTCCGCCTCGGGATCACTTCCCGCGCCCGTGCTCTTGCGCTCGAATACCCAGTCTTCCGCAGGAGGAACGCTGCGACGCCGGCGATGATCTATCACTTTGTGCGAGACCAACGAGAACAGCCAGGTGCGCAGAGCCGAATCGCCACGGAAGTTGTCGAGCCCCTTCCACGCTGCGACGAACGCGTCCTGCACCACCTCCTCTGCTGCACCCTGATCGGACAGCATGTTTCGGGCGTACCGAAACATCTCCGGTCCGTATCGGCCCACGATCTCCTCGAACGCATCCGTCTCGCCGAGCGCGGCTGCGCCGACGAGTACGCGGTCCGACGCATCTCTCCACTCCATCGGGCCCCCAGACGTAATCTATGACGTAGGTCACTTTATTTGTACGTGCGTTTCGGTGATCGAGCTACGACCAACTCCTGACACACACTGTGCACCACTACTCAGCGAAGAGAGGCAGTCATGAGCTCCACGACGGACACCAAGGCAACCGTATCCGCAGCAGGCGAAGGCAAGACCGACATCACCACGAAGTCGGATTCCGTGCTCGTCAGCTCGCAGGGCCGCACCACCATTGCCGATACCGTCGTCTCGAAGATCGCCGGCATCGCCACCCGTGAGGTCCAGGGCGTACATGCCGTCGGCGGCGGAGCGAGCCGCGCGATCGGTGCCCTGCGCGAGCGTATCCCGGGTGCCCGCGTCAACCAGTCGCAGGGCGTCTCGGTCGAGGTCGGCGAGCGTCAGGCAGCGGTCGACATCGACATCGTCGCCGATTACGGCGTCTCGATCGCAGACCTCGCAGCAGGCATTCGTCGCAACGTCATCAACGCCGTCGAGCGCATGACGGGCCTCGAGGTCACCGAGGTCAACATCGTCGTTCACGACATCTACCTGGACGACGGCTCGGACGAAGAGGAGACCACCGAGACCGCCTCCACCCGAGTGCAGTGACCGACCCGAACCCGACGGACCGTGACAAGTCCGAGGACATCGCCGACGCCGTGCAGGCGATCGACGGTGTCGTCGGGCTGCACGGCGGCATGTTCGGCGAGGCTGCGACCTATCTACCCGGACGCCGCGTCGCCGGCATCCGGATCGCAGACGACGGCACCGAGGTACACGTCACTCTCCAGTTCGGCTACGCCGTACGGGAGACCGCCGAGGCAGTGCGTAGCACCGTCGCGGCAATGGTCGACGGGCCCGTGCACGTCACAGTCGAGGATGTCGTCCGGGTCTGAATTGTGCGAGTCTGACCAGGTGAACGAGCATTCAGCGCGCGACCGGGCCGCCGCGTACAAGGCGGCCCGGCGCGCTGTGGCCCGAGAACACCACCCCGACATCGGTGGTGATCCCGCCCGGTACATGGCAGAGCTCGCGGAAGTCGACCGCCGGTTCGCCGTACTTCCGTCGACTCCGATCAACACTGCCAGCGCACCGACAGCGTTCCGCTCGTCCTCGGTACCGACGCCACTGCGCACACTGCCGAAACGCATCGCCCGGCTCCGCAAACGCGTCACTCGACGCAACTACTTCGACATCTGAACTCTCGACATCCGAACACTCTGACTGGAGATCAAGACCATGACCACTGCAACCATCGGTTTGTTCGTGGGACTTTTGCTGGCCATCGCCGCAGCAGCCGGCGGCTTCACCGGCTTCCTCATCGCCATCGTCCTCGGCGGACTCGGTTTCTTCGTCGGCCGCTACATCGACGGTGAACTGGATCTGAACTCGATCATGCGTGGTCGCGGTCGTGACTGACACAGCAGCAGCCCCCACGACCCCAGGGACACCGGCAGCAACCCCGGGGTCACTCGCGGACCCCGGCGATCGCGGTTCCCTGGAGATCAAGCACAAGGCAGTCGAACGCCTGGCCGTTCTGGCGGCCCGCGGTACCGACTCCGTCACCGACCGCCAGCCCGGACTGCACCTCCTCGGTGGGCGTGATCTGCCGAAGGCCGATGTGACGATCACCGGCGAGCGCGTGCGAGCGAAGGTCTCCGTCGGAGTCACCTGGCCCTCGCCGTTGGCGAAAGTGGCTGCGAACGTTCGCGCCGCCGTGGCCAGAGACCTGTCCGAACTCGGTATCTACACCGTCGACCGAGTCGACGTGACGGTCGAATGCATACCGGCCGAGCCCACCAGCGAAGAAGGGAGAGTGCAGTGACAGAGCAAGCAAGCAAGAAGCCGGTGGCCAACCCCACCGCAGCTGTTCCGGCCGTCCTGTTCGCTCTCGTTCTCATCGCCGCCGGAGTCGTACTCGGCCGCGAGGCGCTGCTGAAGCTGGGCGCTCTCGACGGCTCCGAGTGGGTCGGCCCGGCCGCATCGAACCTCGACGGGCTCACCGCTCAGCAGTGGATGCTGCCCGCAGGTATCGCGGCCGTCGTCGTCGGATTCGTTCTCGTGTTCGTGGCAATTCGCCCACGTCGTCGCACCCACCGTGCTCTCAACGAGCAGGCCGTCTGGCTTCGTAAGGGCGACGTCGCTGCCGTCGCGCGATCTGCCGCCCTGGACAGTGTGGGCGTCGACACCGCGTCCGCCAAGGCAGGCAACAAGAAGGTCACCGTCGCCGTATCCACCGTGGCCGGTACCAACACCTCGGCTCTGAAGTCCGCGGTCGTGACGTCCGTGGACGACGCCCTCCGCCCACTCGCGTCGGCACCCAAGGTGCGCACCCGAGTGCGCACGACAGGACAGGCCTCATGAAAGGACAGCAGCTGTGAAACGTGCAACCGCATCGCTCGACCGCACCGGCACAGCCGTCGTCGGGCTGGCTCTGATCGCTCTCGGCGGCGGAGCCATCGCGTGGGAACGCGGCGAGCTTCCCGGCCGCGAGCGGCTGGACGCCGCGTTCGTCGACACCGCCGTCGACGCCGGTTGGTGGCCCTGGGCTCTCGGCGTAGCCGCTGTCGTGCTGATCCTGCTGGGTCTGTGGTGGTTGCTCGCGCACCTGCCGCGCCGATCGGTCGGGACCGTGGCCTTCGGATCCACGTCGGCCGAGGTCACGAACGTGGACGGAGAGCAGGTCGACGGCAGGCTCAGCGTCGACCTCGGCACCGCCGCCCGTAGTGCAGCCAAGTCGCTGGCAGGTCACGATGGAATCGTCTCGGCCTCCGGTCGCTCTGTCTCGGACAGGGGACAGCGCGTGGTCGAGATCGTCGCGACGCTCGACCCGGCCGTCACGTCCCTCGAGCAGGTCTCCGACGCCGCAGCACGGACCCGTGACGACATCGTGACCTCACTCGACGGAACTCCAGCCAAGGTGCGAATTCTGTTGCAGTGCGGCAAGTCTCGCAAGCAGTCGGCGCGCGTCAGCTGACTCCGGAGAACTCGATCTCCCCGATCAGACCGTGGTGGTCCGATCCCGGGAGGTCGATTCTTTCCAGTGATCGTGCGTGCCCGGAATTGATGAGAATGTGGTCGATGCCGACGACAGCCGGAGTGCCCTTGTCCGTGGGATAGGTCGGTATCAGCCCCATCCCCAATTGTGCTGCAGCGTCGGCATATCCGGCATCGAGTAGGTTCCTGAACTTCTTGTGCGAATACGTGGTATTGAAATCACCGCTGACGATGACGGGGCCGCTCGCAGACACCGCCTCGAGATCGCTACGGAGCGTGTCCAATTCGGCGGTCCAGATATCGGCCGGGGTGACGTATGCGGGGCCGGGATGGACGGCCAGCAGCGTCACTGGCTCCGATCCGGGAACGTCGACGGAGGTGGCCAGGTTCACGGGCCCGTAGCCGGCGAGTTCGCGGCTGTCGGACAGCGGTGTCCGACTGTAGATTCCGGCACCTCCGCCACCCGTCGGCAACGCTCGCAGGTAGCTGTACGGAAAGAGTTGCTCCATGCCGGCATCCCGTAGCCCGAGCACCGACGCATCGGTCAGCTCTTGGATCGTCACGACGTCGACGGCGTTGTCGCGTGCCGATCCGACGACGACCGACGGATCGGCGCTGCCCACCATCAGGTTGGCCTGCATCACCCGCAGCCGGACGGCATCGCCGCTCGCCTCGTCCTGGGATGCCGCGTCGGCCACGTACAGAGGTGCGTACGCCACTGCGGCTGCTGCCAACACGACCGCGGACACCGCCGCCAGAATCCATTGCCTACCGATCAGCGCGACGACGGCACCGACCACGACAGCGACGAGCATCAAGGGAACGAACGATGCCAGCGCGATCAGAACGTTGATGCGGGTGTCGGTGTAGTACGCCCCCATCGCGACGAGTCCGGTGACGATGCCCAGCGTCGCGATCGTTCCGGTGAGAATCCGTACCCAGGTTCGCTGCATCGCACCGAGAGTAGCTACGCCCTGACGCCGACGGTCAATGCTCGGACGGTTGTCCAGGTCAGAGACATCAAGCCCCGTACAGCCGCGAACGAGAACGCCGTCGACCACACCGTTCTGGTCGCCGGTTCGGCAACAGGAAGGCCGGCAAAGCGATCGGCCAGCCAGTCGAGGGTCAGGGGCGCACTGAGCGGATGCAGCGACAGGTGCTCGCTCAGCCGATCTCGCAGGTAGGTGACGTGTGCGCCGGCTTCGAGATACCGATCGACCTGGCCGTCGACGTCGTCGACGGCAATGATCTGGTCGTGCACGGCCTGCACGACCAGCAGCGGCACCGACGGCGCAGTGCGACCGGGCTGGATGTCCTGGAACACCTGCACGATCTCGGGTAGGGCGAGCAGGTCGGCGAGCGGAATGTCGATGTAGTTGTCGAGATCGTGCCGAGCCAGCCGCCTGACGGCGCGAACGGTCGTCATCGATTCGACGGAATCGAGAATGCGCATTCCGTCCTCGCTGACGTACTGACGCACCACGCGATCGAGATCGGGGTAGGTGCGTCGCAGTCCCGCGACAACAAGCGTCGGCAGAGCCGCGTGCAGCGTCGCGTTGAGCCTGGTGAACGCAGAACCCGGATCGCCGACGGGGGAGCCGAGGGCGGCACCGACGAGCTCGAGCTCCGGCGCGTATTCGGGGGCCATCTCCGCGGCCCACGACGTCGCCAGCCCGCCGCCCGAATATCCCCACAATGCGACGGGTGTGCTCTCGTGCAGCTCCAACGACTCGAACGACAGCGCCGCGCGGATCGCGTCGAGTGTGCAGAATCCTGGCTCCTGCGGCGACCCCCAATGTCCGTCCGGTCCCTCGTGGTCGGGGATCGAGATGGTCCATCCGCGGCGCAGGGCATGCAGAACCAGCAGAAACTCGAACTGGGGAACTGCGCCGAGGGCCTTCGAGCCCCGTCGAAGCGCGTAGGACGGGAAGCACGAGGACGCAACGCCGTCGATGGCGCACTGGTACGAGAGCAACACCGGTTCGGCATTCTGCGGCCGCAGCACCGTCGTCACACTGGCCTGCGGTACACCGCCCAGATCGGCGGTTCGGTACAGCAGCTGCCATGCGTCGACTCGCTGTCGCACGTGGCCGAACATCGCGACCTCGACCGGCCTCACCTTGAGGATCGTCCCCGGTAGAGCTGCTTCGTAGCCCTCGGGCGCGGCGTAGAACGGGTCGTTCTCCGGCCTGGTCGCGTCCTCACAGCTCGGCCATTTTTCCACCGGCCAGGACTGTTCGTCCGCCATCGATCTGTCGACGCTCATATCCCACCGCTTCTTGTCCGAGTCTCTTCGTCACACTAACTTGCCCTGAACGGCCCCTTTTCATGCAGCCTGCTGCCAGTTGGTGATCAGAACGTCGGTCGCGTAGCTCAGGTCGAGGCCTTCCCCGCCCCAGTTCGGGACAATGGCGTCGGGTTCGATGTGCTGATATCGCCGCCGGAGGACCTCCGCGTTTCCGGACAGCGTCGGCGCATGAACCATCTCTGCTCCCGATGGGTGCCGGAACGTGAATCGTTGGTGGCCGAGGGATTCGATGAGGAAGTAGCCGTCGTGCAGTGCTCGATGGTGTTCGCCGCACAGCAGGACCAAGTTGTCGAGCGATGTTGCACCTCCCCGCGAGCGGTAGGTGACGTGGTGAGCATGCAGAAACCGGGTGCGTCCACAGCCTGGCACCGAGCAGCATCGATCGCGAATGATCAACTGGCGCAACTGGGTTCGACTCGGAGCTTTGGCCGTGGTACTCCACCGCACAGTTTTTCCCAACCGGCCGTGACCGACGACTCGCATGACCGACGAACACAACACCTGAGCGAGAGTTTCGTCGTCGAGACCAGGTCCGTCATCGAAATGAGCATGATCGCACCCGGCTTCAGTGCTGTCTCCGAGGTGTACCAACACTTCCGCGGCAGGTGAGACGACCGGCGAATCGATGGCGTCACACACCATCTCCGCCATTGCGACGAGCGCAGGGACGGGGTTCGGCGGTGCCGGGGCCGACCGGTCACCCTCGGATTCCACCTCCGTGCGAGTGCGCTCGTACTCGGCCCTGGTCACGGCGGCCAGAAATCGCTTACCGTCCTCGGGCCGAAAGCGCGCCGTCACCACGAGCGAGCCGTCCTCGTCGTCCCAGCGCCACCGCCCCACACACGGATCGAGATCGACACCGTTGCCCCTGGTCGGCCGCATCGCCTTCTTCAGACCACGGCAGAGACGTTCGATGTGCGCGGCGGGTGCATCGAGCGCCTTCTGCAACAGTGACGCTTCGTTGTCGGCTGTTGCGACACGGGTCATCGCGCGCACCTTCGAGTACGACACCGTGCCGCTCAGGTACGCAGAGGTGATCAGGGGCAGCTCTCGCATCGCCTTGGCCACCCGTACCTGCTCACGGGCAGTGTGCAGATCGACTCCCGCGCGCCAGGACAACCAGTGCGCGCAGGACCTCGTCTCCCACGCGGCCCACCCACGTCGAGCACCGAACTCACCGACCAGGATCAGATACTGCGCAGATGCAGCCGCGATCTGGCCCGCCAGCGCGCATATCTCCGTCTCGATGTCTGCAATCTCGACCATGAATGCCCCCACTCGTCGAATGTATGTTCGACGAACAGTACGACGAGGCACCGACAAGAACGGCGAGAAACCGACGCACCCGTCCCCGCGGGGACGTCGTCGGGGTTGCTTTCTCGCCCGCGGGCCCGATACTGAGCATCAGATGCTGGATCCGACGGAAAGTGGGTGTGGCCATGAGCGGTTCGGACACCTGGGGCATCCCCAGCTCGGACTTTCTCCGCTGGTACCTGCTCGCAGCCGTTCTCGCGATACTCCTGACGATGGCGGGGAACTGGATTGCCGCTCACCGATCGACCCCGGTGACGTCGGCGGGGCGCGTGCTCACACCACCGGAGGTCGGTGTGCTCACCAGCGACTCCCAGGCGGTGATGGCGTCGTTGGCGATACTTCGCGGTGCCGAGATCATCGACTCGCAAGGAAGAAAGCGCCGCGAGCTGAGCGCCATCGAGCGGTCACAGCTGGACTGGTTCACCCGCACCGTTCTCGAACGCCTCGGTAGCGGTAAAGCACCCCTGGTTCGCTCCCGACTGGTGGCGAACATGTCGGGCACATGCGCGCAACTGCGGAGCACTCTCGTCGACGAGGGTCTGCTGCACGGCGCACGCGGCTCCGCTGTCACACGGGTATTCCCGGTGGTCTTCGTCATCGCAGTCGGAATTGCCCGCATCGTCGCCGGCACCGCGAACGGCAAGCCCGTCTGGTTTCTCGTCGCGATCGTGTTCGTCCTGTTCGCGGCCGTGCCGGTTCTGCTTCGTCGACGCCGTCGGACAGCCGCGGGAGATACCGAACTACGCCGGCTCCGCGCCGAGAACGATTACCTCTCACCCCGCGCGCGACCGTCCTTCACCGCATACGGGCCGACTCGCGCTGGAATGTCGGCAGCCATCTTCGGAGCAGGCGCCCTGCTGATGCTCGATCCAGCGATGGCCGGTGCGCTCAGCTACGGCACCGCTCAGGCCGGTGGGGCCGCGTCGTTCGGCTTCGGCGGCGACAGCGGTGGCAGCGGAGGCGACGGCGGCAGCAGCAGTTGCGGTGGCGGCGGTGGGGGATGCGGCGGCGGAGGTTGTGGAGGTTGAACGTCGACGCAGTGCCCGTGGGGCTCGGAATCGGTTGGCGCTCGGAGATATCCGGCATCGTCTCGGAACTGCCGGGGCTGGCGTTCTGCGAGGTCATCGCCGAATCGATCGGTGAGCAGGCACCCGATCGCCTCGTCGCATTGGGAGTTCCCGTCGTCGCGCACGGAATCTCGTTGTCGTTGGGCGGTGCGGAGCCGGTGGAGCAGCACCGTATCGACCGACTGGCACGAGTCGCCTCGATGCTCGGATCCCCACTGGTGAGCGAGCACATCGCCTTCGTCCGCGCCGACGGCATCGAGGCCGGTCATCTGCTTCCGGTGCCGCGCACCCACGAAGCCCTGACGGCGCTCGCGCGAAACATCGCACGAACGCAGGATGGTGTGCCGGTTCCGCTGGCGGTGGAAAACATTGCAGCCCTGTTCGATTGGCCGGAAGACCAGTTGACCGAGAGTGAGTTCCTGGCAGAACTCGTCGAGCGGACCGGCGTGAGCCTGGTGCTCGACATCGCCAACGTGTACGCGAACGCACTCAATCGGGGCCGCGACCCGTGGACCGAACTCGAACGCCTGCCGCTGGATCGAATTGCTTACTGCCACATCGCCGGTGGCACGGTCCGCGGCGGCATCTATCACGACACCCACACTGAGCCGGTGCCCGACGAAGTCCTCGAACTACTACGAACCTTTGCGACGGCTGGGCATCGCACGCCCCTGATGCTCGAACGCGACGGTCACTATCCACCCGAGGCCGAGCTTCTCGCAGAACTGGATTCGATCGCGGATGCCGCGGGACTCGATCGCATCACCGGGGTACGGACGTCCGGGTACACGAGGTGAACGACGACCTGGCTCGCCGTCAAGAAGAGTTGGTGCGCGCTCTCGTGGCAGGTGGGCCACTGCCCGCCGAATTCGATTCTGCGACAGTGGACACTGTCCGAGCGGCGTTGCTGAACAAACGAGCGGCCGAGATCGCGGCACGCTATCCGGCACTGCCCTCGGCGTTGGGCGACCGATACGAAATGCTGTTCCGCCGATGGGCGTCCAGCCGCCCCAAGGTGTCGACGGCCGAGGATGCCGAGGCCTTCTACCGAGCCATGGAACAGGAAGGGGAACTCGCCGCCACACATCCGGGACGGGTCGGGCAGCGAATGCCATACATGGCCGACGCACCCAACCCGCTCGCGCGCTTTCGCAGTCCGCTGCGCAGCACGTGGTTGACGTCGGTGTTCGGCGCGGTGCTGCTCGTTGCGCTGCCGATCGTGATTCTGACGGGCCTACTGTCCTACAGTGCGTACGGGCCGCAGTTCGGCCAGGCCAAACCAGGTGCAGTCGGGTGGTTGCGCTTACCGTTCTTCGACTGGCCGACGAACCCTGCCTGGCTGTACCAGCTGACGCAGGGCCTGCACGTCGGGCTGGGCCTGATCATCGTCCCGCTCGTCATCGCCAAGCTCTGGTCGGTGATGCCCAAGCTCGTCGAACTGCCGCCGGTGCGGTCGCCGGCACATGCACTCGAACGACTGTCGCTGCTGGCACTCGTCGGAGGCCTGCTGTTCGAGATCGTGACCGGCGTGCTGAACATCCAATACGACTACGTGTTCGGCTTCGACTTCTACGCCGCTCACTACTTCGGTGCCTGGGTGTTCATCGCCGGATTCCTGGTGCACCTCGGCCTCAAGGTGCCGCTGATGTGGCGGACCCTTCGATCGGAATCGTTGATGGACGTCCTGCGCGCCCGCAACGAAGCGCCGAGCCGGCCACACCAGACCATGAGCCGACGCGGTGCGATCGGATTGGTCGCCGCCGGAATGGGTTTCGTGGCCGTGTTGACGGTGGGGCAGACCGTCGGCGGCGTCCTACGCAAGGCAGCGATTCTCCTTCCGCGGGGGCGTTCGTACGGCGACGGGCCCAACGACTTTCAGATCAATCGCACTGCCGAGGCGGCCGGAGTCACCGAAGAACAGACGGGCGCAGACTGGACGCTGTCCGTCGAAAGTACTTCGGAGAACATGGAACCGGTGGTGCTCTCCCGCGGCAGGCTGCTGTCGATGACTCAGCACACCGCCGAACTTCCCATCGCCTGTGTCGAAGGATGGTCGACCACGCAGAGTTGGACGGGCGTTCCGTTGGCCGAACTCGCAGCATTGGCAGGGGTACCCGCACCCAGGTCCGCGGAAGTCATCTCGATAGAACAGGGTGGCCCATTCGGTCGTGCTGTGCTGCAGGGTAATCAAGCGCTCCATCCCGATTCACTGTTGGCATTGAAAGTCAACGGCGTCGATCTCTCGCTCGATCACGGCTACCCGGCACGCGTCATCGTTCCCGCGCTTCCCGGTGTGCACAACACCAAGTGGGTGGCGCGCATCGTGTTCCGTTCGTGACTTTGCAAAACCGCCCGGATGGTCGAGAATCTTTCATCGGTGGCCCGCGGGGCTGCCGACGAAGGAATGCTCCTTCGCCTGGACGAGTCCAAAAGGTCATGCCACGATGCACGCACTATCTCGAGGCCTTCTCGCCGCGGGTGCAGCCCTCACGCTGATGCTCGCCGCGGGCTGTTCGTCGTCCGACGCCGGCACCGCCGTTGCCGCAGACACCACCGCCTCCAGCAGCTCCGCAGCCCCCACCACCACCGACAACGTGTCCGGCCAGGAAGGCATCGACGCCGGTGGCTCCACCGACATCGACGTCGAGATCGGCCAGTGCGTCAAGCTCGGTGGCACGATGACGGCCGCCGAAATCGACAACGCCGAATGCGGCAGCATGGAGTCCAACTACAAGGTCATCGCCAAAGCCGCAGAGAACGAGCAGTGCCCCACCGACGTCAATCAGACGTACTACGAGACTCTGAACGGTGTCGAGCAGGGCGCACTGTGCCTCGACGTCGACTGGGTGATCGACGGCTGCATGAGCGTGCCGAGTACCGGAATGGACGAGCCCGCCCGCGTCGATTGCGCAGACCCCAGCGCGACGAGCGTGGAGAAGGTCACCGAGATCAAGACCGGTACCGCGGACCCCAACGACTGCCCCGAAGGCGGATTCGCCTACGAAGCACGGCAATTCGTCGTCTGCACCACGACGGTGGCTTAGCCTCGAGTCGCCGTCATCATCTGCGTGACGTACTGATAATCCAGCTGGCCGTGGCTGTCGATAGCCGCATGAACCGCTCGGAGCACTTCCTGCCGACGTGTGTCGGTGAGAATCAAGTGACTCGAATATGTAGCGGCCATCGCGCAGAATTCGTCCGCGGAGTAACGCTGAACCCACTCGTACGTCGACGTGGACCAGGGGCCGAAGCCGGCCG
This sequence comes from Rhodococcus sp. NKCM2511, assembly GCF_014905595.1. Lineage (NCBI taxonomy): Bacteria > Bacillati > Actinomycetota > Actinomycetes > Mycobacteriales > Nocardiaceae > Rhodococcus > Rhodococcus sp. NKCM2511. The sequence continues at coordinate 2,757,835 of NZ_BNHJ02000001.1, forward strand.
CGGGGGGTACCGCGGTCGCGGATTGCACGCCGAGGGAGTGCGCCAACAGCGGTGCGGCGTCCGGCTCGGTGGCGATGTACGCAGCGCGTACCGACTCCCACACCGGGCCGTCGAGCTGACCGGGCATGTTCCACCACAACCGAAGTGATCCCCCGGGCACCAACGCACGAGCCGCCACCGCGGCTCCTCGATCGGGGTCGACCCAGTGCCACGCTTGAGCGGCCACAACGACGTCGAACGATGAAGGCGCACCGACGAAGTCCTCGAACCGGGAGACCCGAACATCGACGTCCATGTTCTCGGTGCGGCGTCGGATCACCTCGGCCATACCCGAATCCGGCTCGACCGCAACCACCGAAGCGCCGCGTTCGGCCAACGCGACGGTGGCTTTTCCGGTGCCGGCTCCCGCTTCCAACACGCGGGTCGCACTGCCGGCAAGAACATCCGTGTACAGCGCCGCCGGGTATCCAGGGCGAGCCCGGTCGTACTCCTCGGCGACTCTGCCGAAGCTCAATCCGCGGGGTCGTTCCGGCTGGTCCGTCACGTTAGCGAGAGTACCGATTATGCGGGACTACCGATGTTCGGCCGATTCCAGTTGCGACCGCAATGTGGACTCGGTGTGCCGAATCGCCTGCCCGACGACGGGCTCCACAACGGCCCCGAGAACTTTACCGGCGATGCCCCCGGGCAGGCTGTAACGGAAAATGACGTCGAGACGGGTCCGGCCTTCATCCAGGTCCGTGAAAGACCAGGTCGAGGAGTTGGACAGGCCTTCGACCGATTCGAGCGTGAGTCGCTCGTTCTCGACCCATTCGGTGACGCGCACGATCGAATTCAACGACTTGGGGCCGATCTGCATGGTTGCGTCGTACGTCGCCCCGAGACCGGAGGTGGTCTCGCTCCTCGGCTCGAACCGCGTGATCCCGAACATCCACCGCGGGACGTTTCGATAGTCGTCGAGGTAGGCGAAAGCCGCATCGCGGGGTGTCGACGCGACCGCCGAATGGTTTATCTCACGCATTCCACCGACACTAATACACGCGACGGCGTGTTACACATAGATTGACGTCGGCTTCTACCGGCGGACGTAGCCCGCCTGCTTGTCCACCACATTGACCAGGGACTCGTTCCGCCGGTACCTATCGAGATTGTCCTCGAACAGCGTCCACAGCCGATCGGCGAAGTCGTCGGCGTCACCGGCCAGATGCGCCGTCAGAATCACGTTGTCGAGCTCCCACAGCGGACTCGACGCCGGGAGTGGCTCGACCTCGAAGACATCCAACACAGCCCATCCGATCGCCCCGGAATTCAACGCCTCGCACAAGGCCTGTTCGTCGACAACGGGCCCACGGGCGATGTTGACCAGCCCCGCGTCGTGACGCATCGCCCCGAGGACCTCTGCATTCACGAGCCCGCGGGTCTTCTCGGTCAGCGGCGCGGACAGCACCACCACGTCGTATTCACCTGCGTAGGACGGTAACTCGTACACCGAACGAATTCTCTCGAACTCCGCATCTCCCGGCCGCTCGGATGTGCCGGCCGCGTCGACACGCATGCCGAGTGCCCCGAGAACGCGACCGATGGCGCGGCCGATCGAACCCGGACCGACGACCAGCACCCTCCGATTGTGGATTCCACTGGTGAGGCGATGTTCCCAGACCCGTTCACATTGTCGCCGAAGCGCTTCGGGCAGCTTCTTCATCGACGCCAGAACGCCTGCAGCGACGTATTCGGCGATCGCACGGTCGAGAATGCCGCCGGAGTTGGTCAGCACCCACGGACTGTCCCGCAGCACCGGATCCAGCACCCGATCGACCCCGGCGCTCGACACATGAATCCAGCGAAGCTTGTCGGCGTGCGGCCACACATTCTGCAGGTCGATTGCCTCGAACGTGCGAAACAGTAGAACCTCCGCCCACGACACCGCATCGACGAGTTCGGGGATCGTGCAACTGCGGAAGTCGACTCCGCCAATCGACGGGAAGGCCTTTCGGTCCGAATCACTTTCGACCACAAGCACGTTCACCATAGGACTCGTCACCTCCGTACGATGGCAGGGTGCTCACCGTAGAACTCGCGTCTGCCGCCGACGCAGCAACGATACTCGACCTCCGGCACGCCGCCGAGGACTGGTTGGCCGCCCGGCGAATCGCTCAGTGGGCACCGCGCGAGGTACCGCTGTCGACTGTTGCGGCCCAGATCGAGGCAGGGCAGTTCCACATCGCCCGACGCCACCCCGCTGGCCCGATTGTCGGAGCCCTACGACTGATCTGGGCCGATCCAGCCATCTGGCCGGAGCCGGACAACGACGCAGGCTACGTGCACGGACTCGTGATCGACAGAAGCGAAGCCGGTACGGGACTGGGGACGTCGCTGCTCGAGTGGGCGTCGCAGCGGACCCGACAGGAAGGCCGAGGGCTGCTACGGCTGGACTGCGCCGAGACCAACACTGATCTACGCAACTACTACGTTCGGCAGGGTTTCCAGAACGTCGGCCGTCGCGACTTCGAGGGTGGCAGTTCGTGGTTCAGCGTGGCGCTGTTCGAGAAGCCGACCGCTCGATAGTGTCGGGTCCATGAGCGAGAATCGGGACCGGATGTTGCGCGGCGAACTCTATCGAGACAATGATCCCGACCTGGTGGCGTCTCGGGTGTCGTGCGGAAAGCTGCTCGACAGATTCAACGCAACCGAGGCGGACCAGGACGCAGAAAGACGTGAACTGCTCGGCGAACTACTTGGTTCCATCGGAGCAGACTCGTGGATCATGCCGCGCTTCCAATGCGACTACGGCACATACATTTCCATCGGGTCCAACAGCTTTCTGAACTACGACGCAATCCTGTTGGACTGTGCTCCGATCACGATCGGGAACGATGTCTCGATCGGTCCACGTGCGCAACTACTGACGGCGCTGCATCCCATGGAGGACCACGATGCTCGTCGATCTCGTTGGGAGAGCGCCCTTCCCATCACTATCGGAGACAATGTCTGGCTCGGCGGAGGCGTCATCGTCTGTCCCGGAGTGACGATCGGAGAGAACTCGGTGATCGGAGCCGGAAGTGTCGTCACCCGCGACGTACCGCCGCATACGTTCGCTGCAGGGAACCCGTGTCGGGCGATCCGCGCACTACCGTGAGATCACCGAGTTCAGGATTCTGTCGGAGTCACGAACCAGCGTGCCGACTGCCATTCGCGCGCCCCACCACATCCCCAGCCAGCCGATCGCTACGGCCACCAGGATGGACAGATACGCCCACGCTCCCGGAAGGAGCAGTGCGAGAAGCAGTGCGGGCACGACCGACACGGCCAGGACCACTATCCCGAGGATGAGGAAGACGAATGCATTTCCTGTGAACGACCCCCGTGTGTTCATCGAGAACGACTTTGTAGCTTCGGGCACCGGGTAGGCACCGCGTACGGAGTTCACGGCCGTCAGACCGGCGCTGACTCCGAGCATCGAGATCGTCACAGCGACAGGGATCTCCCATCGGTCGAGCCCGAGATCGCTGAACACTCGAACCACCACGACCGGCACGATCGCGAAGGGAGTCGCGACCAGCAACCAGGCGATCTGCCGACCACGGATGTCGTCGGGGAGGGCCTGCGGAATCATCACCAGGTGCCACATCGAACCACCGTCGAGACCGTACGAATTCGATCCTGCACCCATCGCCATGAAGATCGCGATCCACGCGCCCCAGGCTGCGCTGAACGGAATCGAGTCGGTCACCAGCGGGCCGATGCCGGCCAGCACTGCGAAAATCAGCACCGACAGCAGCTGACTCCGACGACGCATGTCACCGCGCCACAGAGACAGCTCGCGCGTCACTACCGCGCCGACGCGCGTTGCCCGCCACCCTGTTGCACCGTCGCGTCCCTTCTCTACCGTCTGCTTGCGGGTCGATCCCGACGACGTCGAGACCCGTCCCTCGAAGTGGCGTAGAACCAGTCGCTGCCAGGCCCACACCAGTGCGACGTCCAGCAGCAGCAATCCCACCACCGCGCCGATCGCCAACAGCCAATTGCCCTCCAGCACAGCATCGACGCCGGTGATACCCCAGCCGAAGGGAATCGAATGGGCCAGTGTCAGCGGCCACGTCACCTCACCCGACAGCACACGATCCAGATTCTGCGTGATGGGGAACTGCAGGAAGTACAGGCCTCCGAAGACAGCGCCGAACGCCAGCAACGCGAACTCGCGGCTGCGGCGACTCTTGAGTAGTTGCGACATGGCCAGCGTCACCACCCGTGACAGCGTCACGAAGAACACCACCGTCGCGGGCCAGGCCACCAGAGCCAGAGGCACTGCTGCCACCGACCGGGACGCGGCGTAAATCGGAATGGACGCCGCCGCAACGATCGTCAGCGGAACCACCATGCCGATCACCGACGTGGTCAGCAGTGCACGGGCCAGTCGCGCAGGATCGACGGACAGCAATTGGAAGTGGCGGGGCTGGATGTTGTCGTCGGAGATACCCGACAGCACCGGGAAGAGCACCCAACTCAGGCCCGTCAGGGTCAGTCCGAGGCTTGCGGTGCCGCCCACCAATACCTGCGACGCGTCGGTTCGGGCCGCCATCACGCATGCGAGAACCGCGAGGGCCAGCCCCAGCAACCCGAACACGGTCTTGACCACTGCTTGTCCGCCCTTGAACTGCCTGCGGTAGAGCGTGATTCGCATCTGCAGGACGGTGCGACCGACCGACTTCACGAGCGCATCCAGGACAAGCCGTCCGGGTTCTGGTCTCGGGATCCGATGAGGCGCACGAAGGCATCGTCCAGGGTCCCGCCGGCGCGGACGTCGTCGACCGTTCCCGCCGCCACGACTCGACCGCCGGTGATGACACCGACGTGGGAGCACAGCCGTTCCACGAGGGCCATGACGTGACTGGACAGGATCACCGAGCCACCGGAGCGAACAAACTGAATCAGGATGTTGCGGATCGTCGTGGACGAGATGGGATCGACGGCTTCGAAGGGCTCGTCCAACACCAAGAGGCGAGGCCCGTGCAACAGCGCCGAGGCCAATCCGATCTTCTTGGTCATTCCGGCGGAATAGTCGGCGATGACGGTTCCGCCTGCATCGGCCAGACCCAACGCGTTCAGCAGCTCGTCGCGACGCTGCGCGATGACGTCCTCCGGCATCGCGCGCAGTCGACCGATATAGGTCAGGAGCTCGTGGCCGGTGAACTGGGAAGGCAATGTCAGTCCGTCGGGTAGCACGCCGAGCAGCTCCTTCGCCGCGATCGGATCGGCCCAGACGTCACGCCCGAAAACGAGGCTTCGGCCGTACTGCGGTCTGAGCAGCCCGACCGCCATGGACAGACATGTCGTCTTACCAGCACCGTTGGGGCCGACCAACCCGAACATCGACCCGGGCGGAACCATCAACGACAGGTCGTCGACCGCAATCTTCGGGCCGAAGGCCATGCACATGTGCTCGAGCAGCAAAGCGGGAGGATTCGTTTGCACGGGTAACAGACTAACCGGTATGGGCGTTTTCGTCATGCGCTACGAACCGACTGCACCGGTACCATCTGGGCATGAATCGCACCGCAGTGGTCACCGGAGCTTCGTCGGGCATCGGAAGGGCCGTCGCGTCGGCGCTGGTCGCCCGCGGCTACCGAGTTATCGGCACTTCTCGGAATCCGGATTCGATGACCTCCGATCAACGGGCAGCAGGCGTCGAGTATCGCGCTCTCGATCTCACCGATTCCGCGTCGATCACCGCATTCGTGACCGAACTCGGCGCCGTCGATGTTCTGGTCAACAATGCCGGAGAGAGCCAGTCCGGGCCCTTCGAGGAACTGCCGACCGACGCCATCGAGCGATTGTTCCAATTGAACGTGTTCGGCGCAGTGACGCTGTCGCAGAACGTCATTCCCGGCATGCGTGAGCGCGGGTACGGCCGCATCGTCATGGTCGGGTCGATGCTTGCGAGCTTTCCGCTCGCCTACCGCTCCTCGTACGCGTCGACGAAAGCAGCCATCAAGGGCTTCTCCGACGCCGCGCGACTGGAACTCTCTCCGTTCGGCGTGTGGATGACCACCGTGGAGCCTGGATCGATCAACACCGGAATCAGCGAACGACGCACCAAGTACATCGCCGCGGATTCGGTCCACCGAGACGACTTCCACACAGCGATCTCGTCATTGGATCGAAAGGAGGGAACCGGAATCTCCGCCGAGGACGTCGCCGAAGTAGTACTGAAGGCCATCGAGGCCGACAAGCCGAAACCCTTGTACGCCAGAGGAAGCAACGCACCGGTCGTGTTTCTGGCGCGACGGTTGCTGCCGGCGACATTCATGGAGAAGACGATTGCGAAGATGTTCGGGTTGAAGAGATAGTTTGAACCCCTGACCTGGTGGAATACAGCCGGGTGATAGAAACTCTGGGCCTGGTCCTGGCGGCGACGGGTCTGATCGTCGCCGCGCAGGTGATCTCGAAGAAGACGGCGCTGCCCGCGGCAGCGTTGTTGACCTTGGCCGGCCTGGCCGTCTCGGCGTCGGCGTTGCCCGACATCGTTCTCGACCCCGAAGTCGTGCTGACCCTGGTGATCCCGCCGTTGCTCTACAGCGCTGCGCTGAACTCCTCGTTGATCGCGATCCGCCGCAACGTCTGGACGATCCTGAGTCTGTCGGTCGCCCTCGTGGTGGCCACGGCTGCCCTCGTGGGCGTCGGCATGTGGTTGCTCGTTCCGGGCATCACCCTGGCCGCCGGTATGGCGCTCGGTGCCGCTGTTGCGCCGCCGGACCCGGTCGCCGCCCTTGCGGTTGGTCGTCGCGCCGGTATCCCACCGAAACTCGTCACCCTCATCGAAGGTGAGGGACTGCTGAACGACGCGACGGCGCTGACGATGCTGACCGTCGCGATCGCCGCAATATCCAGTCAGGACATGACCTTCGTCCACGCGGGTGGGTTGTTCGTGTTGGCTGCGGCCGGCGGAATCGTCGTCGGATTGGTCGTCGCCCTGCTGATTCGCCTCGTACAGCGCTACGTTCACGATTCGCTGCTGCTCAACATCGTGTCGCTGGCGACGCCGTTCGTGGCGTACCTGGCGGCAGAGGAAGTTCACGCCTCGGGTGTTCTCGCCGTGGTCGTCGCGGCTCTGGTGATCGGGCACCACACCCGCCACGCCATCTCCGGGGCCAGCCGACTGCAGACCAGCGCTGTGTGGCGACTGATCGATCTGCTGCTGGAGGGATTCGTTTTTCTGCTCATCGGTGAGCAGTTGCCCACCGTGGTCGGCGGCCTTTCGGCCTACTCGGGAACGACCATCGCTCTCGCGGTCACGGTCACTCTGGCCGGCGTGCTCCTGCTGCGCCCGCTGTGGTTGCTCACGACCGGGCTGTCCCCACGCGAGGCGGTGGTGATGAGCTGGGCCGGCACCCGCGGCGTCATCACCGTCGCCGCGGTGTTCACGCTCCCTCTGACGATCGACTTGGGCGAGCCGTTCGAGAGCCGAGACCTGTTGCTGTTCTGCGCATTTCTCGTCGTGCTGGTGACGGTCCTTGGACAGGGCATCACGTTCGCTCCACTGGTGCGCAAGCTGAACGTCGTCGCGGACCCCGCCGCAGAGGCGCGTCTGCGAAACGAAGCACGTGAGGGATCGGCCAAAGCTGCACTGTCACAGCTTGATCGCATCGCCGACGAAGAGAACCTCGACGACGAGGGCCGGGAGATCCTGCGGAGCGAGCTCGAGCATCGCATCGACCGCTACCACCGTCGACTCGATCATCTCGACGAGACGGACGTCGGCGACGCGGTCATCTCACCGGAACAGATTGCTGCGATGAGTACGCGCCGCCGAATCCTCGATGTGGAGCGAGAAGAGTTGCTCTGCTGGCGCGATGCCGGCCGGCTACCGGACAACAGCATGCGCAGCCTCGAACACGAACTCGACCACGAGGAGCATTCGTTCCGCCCACACCGAGAGACCGATTAACCGGCGATCGCGGCGTGCATCTCCCAGACGATCACTTCGGCGCCACTGGAAGTGCTCAGTTTCTGACCGCCGCCTCCGCTGACGCGCACGGCGTCGCCCTGCGCGAGGGGTCCGACTCCCTCGAGCATCGCCTCACCCTCGGCCACGAAGATGTGCACGAACGGTGCATCGGGAATCTCCACCGGAGCCTGCCCGGGCTGTAGGCGCGCCACGTGCATGGCGGCGTACTTGTTCTTGATGCGAATGGCGGCGTGATCGGCATGGTCGGGCATGCCGGATGCGACGGGAACCAGACCGCCGCTGAGCAATTCGTTGTCGATCTCGAGCTGTTCGTAGCCCGGGGTGATGCCCTGCTCGTCGGGCACGACCCACATCTGAACGAAGCGCACAGGATTGCCGTGCTTGCCCGAGTACGAGCCGGCAGTATCGCCGAGTCGCCACGAATCGTTCTTCTCCGAGTGCAGAATTCCGGTGCCCGCACTCATGCGCTGTGCGAGGCCGGGGTAGATGACTCCGGAGTGGCCCATCGAATCCTGGTGCACCAGCGATCCCTGCAGAACCCAGGTGATGATCTCCATGTCGCGGTGCGGGTGGGTATCGAATCCCATTCCCGGGGTGACGATGTCGTCGTTGTTGACCATGAGGACGCCGTGGTGGGTGTTACTGCGATCGAAGTGGTTGCCGAACGAGAAGGAATGCTTGGAGTCCAGCCAGCCGATCTTGGTCTTGAATCGGTCGTCGGCGCGGCGGAGGTCGAGTGTGGTTGCTGCAGAGGTCATATCATTGCCTCGAATCTCGAAGTAGGTGGGTTCTCAGAGAACGTGCGAGCCGTACATCTCACCGAGCGGATCGGCGATCAGTTCGAGCCGTGCACCGTCGGGGTCGCGGAAGTAGAGCGAGACCTCGCTGTGCTCGATCAATTCGATTCCCGCGTCGATCAGCTTGGTGCGCAGGTGCTCCCAGCGGGTGGGCTCGACACTGATGGCCACGTGGTGCAGACCGCCCAGCACCTCCGCGTACGGGCCGACGTCGAGTCCGGGGAAGTCGAAGAAGGCCAGCAGGTTGCTGTTGCCGATGTCGAAGAAGAAGTGCGACGAACCCGGGTAGTCACGGTTCTCGATGAGCTCGGTCAGAGGGAACTCGAGCAGGTCTTGATAGAACCGCACGGTCGCCTCGACATCGCTGCTGACCAATGCCGTGTGATGAAGTCCGCGGGCAGACGACGCCGGACGCTCGCCTGCAGGCTTCATGTACTGCTGACGGATGCGGTCCCGCTGCTCGGCGTGCTCCTGCGCGCGGCGTGTCTCGTCTGCAGTCAGTTCGTTGGTTTCGGTCATCGCTTCGGCCTCCGGTCAGGTAGTTGCTTCGTCAACTACCGAGAACAGTACACCGGTTAGTTGCGTTGTCAACTAGCATGGGGGCATGGACTCACCACGGTGGCTCGGTGCCGACGAACAGCAGGCCTGGCGCGCATACCTCGATGCGACGCGGCTGCTGCTTCGCGACCTCGACAATCAACTCACACGCGACTCCGGGATCTCCTTCACCGACTTCGAGCTGCTGGTCGTACTGTCCGAGGCACCCGACCGTCGCCGACGAATGAGCGAACTGGCCGACGCCGTCACCACGACTCGTAGCGGCGTCACCAGAGCCATCAGCCGACTCGTCGACAACGGCTGGGTCACACGCGTCAAATGCGACGACGACAAGCGAGGAATGTCCGCCGAACTCACCGAAGCAGGCATGAACACCCTCGCCGCCGCCAGCCCGGGACACGTCGAGGCAGTACGAGAGAAAATGTTCGATCTGGTTGACCCGAACGATCTCGCGGCTTTGACGCGAACTTTCACGGCAATGCGGAATCACGCGTCGTGATCAGTATCCGGCGGTAGCTTCGGTGTTCGACGCACCGGAGAGCACCGCTTCCGACCCCGACACGCCCAGCCGGGTCGCACCGGCCGCAATCATCGCCACTGCGTCGTCGTAGCTACGGATTCCTCCCGACGCCTTGACCCCCAACTTGCCCTGCACGGTGTCGGACATCAGGGCTACCGCATGCGCCGATGCTCCACCGGTGGGATGAAAGCCCGTCGACGTTTTGACGAAATCTGCGTCGGCGGCGACAGCGGCTCGGCACGCCCTGACGATCTGGTCATCTGTAAGCGCGGCCGACTCGATGATCACCTTGAGAACTGCAGGCCGCTCGACCGCAGCGCGCACGGCGGCGATATCGGCTTCGATCGCATCGAAGCGGCCCTCCTTGGCTGCGCCGATGTCGATGACCATGTCGATCTCGTCGGCCCCTTGGCTCACTGCGAGCCGGGCCTCCGCGGCCTTCACCACCGTTGCATGTTTTCCGCTCGGAAAGCCGCACACCACGGCTACTTTCACATTGGAGCCCGCAGGCAACTCGATCGGAAGCATCGACGGGGATACGCACACTGAATACGTTCCCAATCTCGCAGCGTCGGCGACGGTGGCCGCAACGTCTGCAGCGGTCGCTTCCGGCTTGAGCAGAGTGTGGTCGATGTAGCGGGCAAGTTGTGCGGGTGAAATCGGAGACGGCATAGGAACTTCCTTGTCGAGTAACGAGAATGGTGTGGACGGAACTAGCGACTGCCGCGCCTGTCCAGGACGTGGTTGAGGATGAGGGCGGCCACAAGGATGAGGCCCGTGACGAGCATCTGAAAGAACGAGCTCAATCCCATGAGGTTGAACAGGTTTCGCAACACCGAGAGCAGCAGTACGGCTACGAAGGTTCCGAAGATGCTGCCCTTGCCGCCGAACAGACTGGTCCCGCCCAACACCACCGCTGCGATGGCGTCCAATTCGAGTCCCTGGTTGGCGGTCGGTTGCCCGATGGTCAGTCGGGCGGTCAGCAGAATGCCGGCGAAGGCGGCGAGCGAACCCGAGATCACGTACACGCTGACCAAGATCTTCTTGACCGGAAGTCCGGACAACCGCGCCGCGTCCTTGTTGCTTCCGACGGCGTAGATGTACTCGCCGTATGTTGTCTTGTTCAATACGATGCCGGCGACAATGGCCACCACGATGAAGATGATTCCGACCGTGGGGATGGGCCCGACCGAGCCGGCCCCCAGAAAGCGAAGTCCCATAGGGATTTCCGATGTTGTCGGAGTTCCGTTGGTGGTCAGGTACGTCAGTCCACGCACCGATTGGAGGGCAGCGAGAGTCACCATGAACGCCGGCAGCATCAGATAGGCGCTCAAACTTCCCACGATACCGCCGGAGACCGCTCCCGCCAGCACAGCGAGCAGCAACGCGACGGGCCAGGCGATTCCCATCCCGATGAAGATGGCCACCAGCATTCCTGCCAGTGCCGCAACACTTCCCACCGACAGATCGATGCCTGCCGTCAGAATCACCAAGGTCATTCCGATGGCCACGATGCCGGTCAACGACGACTGCTGCAGCAGATTGGCCAGATTCTGCGACGTCAAGAACTGTGGTGCCACGAGTGAGGCAACGACGAACAGCGCCGCGAAGATGAACAGAAGATTGAACTTGACGATGATGTTCTGCCGGTGCTGCTTCTGCGTCGACAGTGTTTCGGCGACGGCGACAGATGTATCAGACATTGCTTTCGATGCTTCCTGTGACGACCATTCGTGCGATATCGGCCGATGGGGTTGTGTGGGGGTCGTACTGGGCTACGTTCCTGCCTTCGTGCAGAACCCAGACGGTGTTGCAGTTTTCGGTCAGCTCCGACAGTTCACTGCTCGCCATCAGCACTCCGACTCCGGAATCGGCAAGTGCTCGAACCTGCTCGAACAGGTCCGCTTTCGCACCGATGTCGAGACCACGAGTCGGCTCGTCGAGCAGCAGCAGCGAGATACCGCGGGCCATCCATTTGGCCAGTACCACCTTCTGTTGGTTTCCGCCCGAAAGCTGCCCCACTGCTTGAGTTTCGGACGCGAACTTCACGCCCAATTTCTGCAGGGGTTCGCGGGCCACTGAAGCGGCGCGTCCGGAAGGATTGATGCCGAACAGTTTCAAGGCTGCCAATCCGGCATTGCGAACCACCGACATTTCAAGCAACAGACCCTGCTTCTTACGGTCCTCGGGAACGAGTCCGATGCCCAACCGAACTGCTCGCTGCGGATTCATCGACGTGAACTGCGTCCCGTGCAACGTCATGTCCAGTTCTGCTGAATTGTCGCCGAACACGGCGGACAGCAGCGTGGAGCGGCCCGCGCCGCCCAATCCTGCGAGACCCACGATTTCCCCTGGGCGAACAGAGATTCCTCGAATGTCGAGAACGCCGGGGATGGTGGCCTGGTCGATGCTCAAAAGCTGCCCGGAACCGGTGAACGGACCGCGAGTGGTGCCTGCAGAATCCACTGCCCGTCCGATCATCGCGTCGACCATCCGGGCCTTGGATGTACTGGCGACATCGAACACTTCTACCGTCGAACCGTCGCGCATGACCGTCGCCCGGTGTCCGATCTCCTTGATCTCGTCGAGTCGGTGCGAGATGTAGACGACCGATTTCCCTTCTGCCACCAGTTCGCGAATCACGTCGAACACCGCAGACAGATCATGATCCGTCAGTGTCGCCGACGGCTCGTCCATCACGATGATCCGCGCGGAGGTGGTCAGCGCGCGCGCAATGGCGGTGAGTTGCTGGTCCGACACCGACAGCGCACCCACGGTCGCGGTGGGCGCGAACTTTCCTCCGACCCGCGCAATGGCGTCGGCGGCGGCAGCATTGCGGGCCTTGTTGTCGACGAAAATTCCCCGTGTCGGGGCATGTCCGAGGAACAGATTCTGCGCCACCGTCAGGTCGGGAACCAGATCGAGTTCCTGGTAGATCGTGCTGATTCCGGCCTTGACCCCGTCCAGGGGGCTGGAGAAGTTCATCGGCTCACCGTCGACGGTGATGGTGCCGCCGTCGGGACGGTAGGAGCCGGACAAGATCTTCATCATCGTGCTCTTGCCTGCACCGTTCTCCCCGAGCAGGCAGTGAACCTCGCCCTTGGCCACCTCGAGCGTGGCCTTGTTGCAGGCCAACGTTCCCGGGAACTCTTTGACGATGTTCTCCATACGCAGTGCTGCGTTCATAGCTTTCTCTCCAGAACTGTGCGTGCGGTCTCTTCGTCCGTGATCAGGACCGAACACAGACCGTTTCTCAATGCGCCCGCAACGACATCGACCTTGCGCAGCCCGGCTGCGACGGCCACCGAGCAACGGGCAGCTCGCAGGTCGTCGAGTGAGAGGCCCATCGTGCGAGATTCCAGGTCGGTATCGGCGAGTGTGCCGTCGGGAGTGATGTAGTGCGCCAGAACGTCACCGCAGGCACCTGCCGATTGCAGACGTTGCAGCTCGTCCGAGCTGATCGCTCCGCTCTGCACCAGAACAGAATTGGCATCGAGCGCACCCAGCGAGAACAGCAGGACATCAGCTGCACGCCCTTTGTCGAGTACCTCACGCATGAACGGCTCACTGTCCAGTGCACGCTTGGTGGACACCTGCTCCACGATCGCCGGTACCGGCAACAGGACTGCATGCCCGTGGGCACTGTGCGCGATGCTCGTCGCCACGTTGGCAGCGGTCGTCGGCTTGATCGAGCGACTGATGCTGCCGTTGATCTGAATGACTTCCACGCCGTCACTCCAGCCCGAGGGAAGCGCAGCGGCAATGTCCTGCATCGTGTTTCCCCACGACACACCGAGAGTACGAACCTGAGGTCCCCTGCCCTGCAGGTAATCGGCAGCAGCCTTCGCCACCTGTGCTCGCTGATCCGAGAGATCTGCGTGAGTCCGCACCACGATGCACTCGGTCAGGTCGAACCGCCTTGACAATTCCAACTCGAGGGTCGACTGCCGCGCCTGGGGATGAACGATCTGAATGCGGACGATTCCACACCTGCGAGCCTCGTCGAGCAATCGACCGATCTTCCATCGGGTCAGATGCAGCTGTCGACCGATGTCGTCCTGAGTTCGGTTCTGTTCGTAGTAGAGCTGTGCCACTTCGAGCAACAGCGCGTCATGTTCCTTGTCCGGTGTCGTCATCGCTTCTCCAATGCGATCACCGATCGATGCATGACGGGCTTGAGAACCGAGGTCAGCTCGACATAGCTCGCGTACGTCTGTTCGTAATGCTCGTGTAAAGCAGCGTCGGGCACCAACGTCGTTGTGCGAGGGCTGAACAGAGCCGCGCCCTCGTCCAGAGATCCGACGAGGCCGGCGGCTCGGGCGGCGATGACCGCACAGGCACGCAGCGTCAGATTGTCGCTCAGAACCATCTCGGTCTCGATTCCCAGTACGTCCGTCGTGATCTGCTGCCACAACCGATTCCTGTGCATTCCACCCGAGAACACCAGCCGATCGCACGAAATGCTCCCGCGTGCAAACGAATCGAGTACCGACTTGGTTCCACATGCAACCGCCTCAACGGCCGCTCGGTACAACTCTTCCCGGGTGGTCCCGAGCGTCAGACCGACGACTGCCCCGCGCAGCCGGGCGTCCCGATGCGGTGTTCGGTTACCCATGAAGAAGTCGAGCGCCAGCAACCCGTGGCTTCTCGGATCTACGGCAGCAGCGCCATCGATGAGAGAACCGATCTGCTCCCTCGGCACACCCATGATTCCCTCACCGACCCACTTGAGAATGGATCCACTCGTGATCTGGCCACCTTCCACCAGCCACTTGTCCTGACGGAGGGCGTGGGGGTACGGGCCCCACACTTCACCGGTGTCACACGGATCGTCGATCTCGGTGATGATCGCCGTGGAGGTACCCGAGACCAACGACACCAGGCCCTCGGGCTTGCCGCCACATGCCAGCAGCGAGACGTGTGCGTCGATGCCACCCACCCCGACGACGGCGTCAGATGAGATTCCCAATTCTTCTGCAGCACAGGCACGAACCACTCCGGCACTCGATCCGACCGGAAGGATCGTATCGGGCAGCTTTCCAGTCAGCTCCCCGACTCCGAGTGCGTCGTACAGCTCCTGCGGGACCCTGCCGGCGACCGAGTCGTAGTTGTACTTGCAGACGGCGTTCATCTGCGACCCGACCCACCGGCCGGTCAACTTGAAGGTGATGAAGTCGATGGCCTCGACGATCCGAGCTGCTCGGTGAAAAGTATCCGGTTCGCACTGCTGCAGCCACATGGCCTTGGGAAGCAACCACTCGGTCGCATCGGACCCGCCCGACCACTTCAGAATGGGATGGTCAGCTACGAACGTGGCAGTCAGATCCGATTGTGCAGAGGCTCTGGAGTCCATCCACAGGATCGCCGGGCGCAGTGCATTCCCGGCCTCGTCGACAACGGCGACAGTCGACGCTGTCGTCGACGATGCCACCGCCAGCACAGGGCCTGCAGCAACGCATTCGGGCTGCGCCAGCAACTCACGCGTAGCGCCGACACAGGCACCCCACCAGTCCGAGGGATTCTGCTCGGCCCAACCGGGCCGAGGAAAGACCGTCGGGTAGGGCCGATGAACGGAGCCGAGAGCGACTCCATCATCGGTGAATGCTCCTACCCGAGCGCCCTCGGTGCCGAGATCGAGGCTCAGCAATATTCCCATGATATGTATCAGCTTTCGTTGGGCATGAAGATGACCTTGGAGCTGAAGACAGACCGGTCACCGAGCGCTTTCATCATGTCGGGCAGCTCCGAAAGCGGCAGTTGATGGGTGATCATGAACTCCCACTTCAGCGAACCGTCGGCCAATTTCTGTGCAGCGGTGTGCCATTCGGATCCGGGGAACGGAGCGGAGAACGAGTTCCACGAACCGTGCAAGCTGGTTTCCTGCCGAAGGAAGTTGTTGAACGTCTCCTTCTCCAGCGTCACCGGTGCATGCGGGATGCCGATGAACGTTGCATGCCCTTGCGGTCCGGTGAGTGCGGCTGCCAGGTCGACTGTCGAAGCGACACCGGCGGATTCGAGAACGATGTCGAATCCACGACCACCGAGTTCGCGAGCCTCGTCGGCGGACTGCACTGCATGGGTAGCACCGGCTTCGAGTGCCATCGCCGCCTTCTCGGGACTCAGATCCAGTGCCACAACCTGGCTGGCACCAGCCATTCTCGCCCACTGAATACCGAAGAGGCCGATTGGGCCGGCACCGATGACCAGGACGCGATGTCCGGTCCGCAGGTTGGTCTTCCACAGTGCGTGCAGTGCGATGGCGGCGGGATCGAGCATCGCTGCCGCCCGCGGATCGATCCCGTCGGGCATCTTCATCAGATTGCCGACAGGAGATGTCACATACTGCGCATACGCTCCGTCGCAACGACTCCCGAAGTAGTCGTAGTCCTCGCACAAGCCGAACTCACCTTTGAGGCAGTACTCGCATTTGTAGCACGGGATGAGAGGCGGGACAGAGACGAGGTCGCCCACCTCGAAGCCGGTCACCCCATCACCGAGAACTGCGATGTGAGCGGAGAACTCGTGCCCACAGATGATCGGCATCTTGTAGCCACCGTTGCGCAACATTCGGGGAATGTCGGACCCGCACACTCCGCACGCCGCGACCTCGAGCAAGACCTCTCCGCCCTTGGGCTCGGGTACAGCGACCTGCTCGACTCGAATATCACCTGGCGCATACATCACGGCAGCAGTCATCTGCTGGGGAACCATTATCGAACTCGACTTTCTCGAAATATGTTGAACTACAGAAGCGGATCTGAATCGAGCAGAGACGCTACTGAGCTGAGGACTCTGCGAAAGTGGTATCTCCGACGAGGGTTTCGGCGTTGGACTTGTCGACCAATGCAGTGCCCGCATCGACGAAGGACTCGACGCTGTCGCCGTTCGCGACGGCGATGGCCGTCTGTACTGCCTTTTGGCCCTCGCTGCCCGGATCGTTCGACGCCGTGGCCACGTACTGGTCTCCGTCGGCAATGGCCTTGACTGCCTCCATCAAACCGTCGACACCGAACACCTTGACGTCGGTGCGGTTGTTCTCCTGCAGAACCTGCAGTGCACCGAGAGCCATGTCATCGTTGTGCGCATATACGGCCTTGACATCCGGGTTCGCCTGCAGCAGATCCTGCATGGCGGTCACCGCCTCGGACCTGATGTAGTTCGCGTACGGACCTTCGACGATGGTGATGTTCGATGCGGCATCCGCGGCGGCGTGGAAGCCGTCGCTTCGGTCCTTCGCGACGGTTCCACCTGCGTCACCCTGGATTTCGATGACCTTGCCGCCGTCTGGGCCAAGAGTCGCAACCATGGCCTCACCGACGAGCTGACCCATTGCCTTGTTGTCACGTCCGACGAAGGACTCGGCTCCCGAGTCGATCGGACGGTCGACGGTCACGACCTTCACACCTGCTGCCTCGGCCGCAGCAAGTGCGGGGGCAATGCCTTTGGGGTCGACCGGATTGATGATGAGAACGTTGATGCCGCGAGTGATCAGGTCCTGAACGTCGTTGTTCTGCTTCGTCACATCACCGTTGGCGTCCACGTTGAGTAGTTCGTTGCCCTGCGCCTGCGCCTCGGCCGTCGCTGCATCGGTCAGCGAGACGTAGAAGGGGCTCTGCTGGGTGGCCTGACTGAACCCGATCTTGGCCTTGGCACCTTCGGGTAGAGAATTGGTTGCTGTCGAGCTGCCGTCGCCGGGGGTCGAGCATCCTGCGATGACGACGGTCGCGAGGGCAACCAGCCCGGCCGACTTCATTGTCGTGGCGAGTTTCATGGGGTCCTTCCGAAAAAGTGTGGGCCGATGTGGGGCGGGCTCAAACGTAGGCAGTGACTCGGGTCACGGTCAACACTTGAGCGTAATTATGCTCATATGAGCATTTGTCGAGATCGGAGACCCACCGGAATGCGGGATCCGACGTGCGCGTTGAGCACGTCATGACATCGAAGCCGCAGGTCACGCACTTACCCGGTGCGCAACGCCATCACTGGTGGAACGAATGGCTCGATTCCAAGCAGTCGTTTCCCGCCACCGGCAATTACGACCTGGCGGCCAATGCGCACGGGCTACTGATGGTGCACAACGAGGACACGGTGTTTCCCGGCGAAGGGTTCGACTCCCATCAGCACGAGAACATGGAGATCGTCACGTGGGTGTTGGAAGGGACGCTGAAACATACTGACTCCGAGGGTAATTCGGGGCTGATCTACCCCGGCCTCGTTCAACGCATGAGTGCCGGAACCGGAATTCGGCACACCGAGACCAATGCGTCGAGCCGGTCCAGCCGAGAAAAGCTGCGCGTGGTGCAGATGTGGATCCCATCCGACACCGATGGAACCGACCCGTCGTACGAAGAGCTGGACGTGCAGGACCAGCTGGCGAGCGGCGAGCTGGTTCCGGTGGCGTCCGGCATGCCGGGTCGGGGCGGCGTTTGGATCGGCAACCGCTACGCGACGCTGCATGCCGCCCGACTCGCACCGGGGGAGTCCGTCACCGTCCCTGACGCGCCGTACGGTCACGTCTTCGTCGCCGACGGTTCCGCAGTGTTCGAGACCGTCGGAGACGT
Source organism: Rhodococcus sp. NKCM2511 (assembly GCF_014905595.1). Taxonomy (NCBI): domain Bacteria; kingdom Bacillati; phylum Actinomycetota; class Actinomycetes; order Mycobacteriales; family Nocardiaceae; genus Rhodococcus; species Rhodococcus sp. NKCM2511. The sequence continues at coordinate 2,776,237 of NZ_BNHJ02000001.1, forward strand.
TGCCCAGGGTGACGCGGTACGACTCACCGCCACCGGAGGTCACCGTGTGACAGCATCGACGGCGAGCGAGATCTTGATCTGGGAAATGCACGCCGGCTTCGCCTGACCCAGTTCTTCTGACACAGGGAGATTCACCATGCCAACCGTTGTCACCGACGATGCCGTCTCCCTGAACTATCTCGACGAAGGCACCGGCCCGGCCGTGGTTCTCGTCGCCGGCTTCTGCGCACCGGCGACCACCTGGATGTTGCAGCAGAAAGCGTTGGTGCGAGCCGGATACCGTGTTCTGGCCCTCGATCGACGGGGTCACGGCGCCTCCGATGCACCGACACACGGAGCGTCGATGGAGCGGCACGGACGCGATATCGCGAATTTCCTCTCGGAGGTGGGCGTCGACGAAGCCGTCTTGATCGGAGGTTCCATGGGGGCCAACACCATCTGGTCTTACGTCTCGCAGTTCGGCACCGACCGCGTTCGAGCCATCGTGTCGGTGGATCAGACACCGAAGATGGCGAACAGCGACGATTGGTCGAACGGCTTCTACGGTCTGACCGACAGCAATCGAACGTCGTTCTTCGACAGCGGAATACCCGACACGGGCCACGGCCGACCGCAGTGGAAGTCGGTGCCTGCACTACTGAAACTCGCGTTTGCATTGCGCGCGATGCCGAAGATGGCATCACCCGACACGGCCCCGATGAAGGCGCTACTGGCCGATCATGCGGCGCAGGACTGGCGCGCAACCATGTCCGGTACCGATAGGCCGTACCTCATGATCGCCGGACGCGACAGCCAGTTCTGGCCTGCTGCACATGCTTCCGAGTCCGCGAAGCTCAATTCGGGTGGTCGATCTGTGGTCTTGGAGAACTGCGGTCACGCTGCCAACATGGACCGGCCGAACGAGTTCAATGCGGCGATGCTGGAATTCCTCGACTCGATCGACTGAGGTTACGACTGCTCGCGACCGTCCAGAGCCGCAGCACACGTAACAAGGCTGCGGTGCAACACTTCTCGCTCACTCTTGGACAGCGACGCAATCATGGCATTTTCCACCGCGGCGACAGCGGCCGACGCTTGCCGCAGGCGCTCCCTGCCCAGGGTTGTCACGTACAGACGCTGGTCTCGACCTACCCCCTCGATCTCCACCAGGCCGCCGCGCGTGAGCCCGGCCAGCAGTTGATGGGTTGCCTGCCTGCTGACGAATACCGCGCGCGCGAGTTCGGCGTTGGACAGTCCCGGTTTGTGCGCGAGGAGTTCGAGGCTCGAGTACTGCGAGACGGTGATATCGAGATCGCGTAGGCACTCGTCCATCGCCGAACGCAGGGCGGACGTGGCCCGCTTGAGGGCGTAACCGATCGAGGTGTCGACATCCACTTGACTCATGTCAACATCTTGACATACATTCAGTTCGTCAAGAACTTGACGAACTACCGAAAGGACACGACATGACCGTTGCAACCGTTTCCGGACCGAGCTTCCTCTCCCTCCAAGTACGCGACCTCGCCGTCAGTGCAGACTTCTACGAATCGCAGCTGGGCCTCGTCCGCGCACCCCAGGCACCACCCGGCGCAGTGGTGTTCACCACCTCACCGATACCGTTCGCCGTCCGAAACCCCGCTCCCGAAACAGATCTCGACAGTGGTCAACCGGGACTCGGAGTTGCCCTCTGGCTGGTGTGCGACGACGCCGAAGCGCTCCACGACAATCTCGTCGCCGCCGGCGTGACGATCGTGACCGCCCCCTTCGACGGCCCCTTCGGAAAGACCTTCGTCCTACGTGACCCCGACGGATACGCCGTCACCGTGCACAGCAGTTAGCCCCGAAGTCATCGACAAATGTGGGACCCTGAGCGCGGATGCCACCTCCGACGCGTAGGGAACACGACCATCATCGAGCGCCTGAAGAACCGCCTCACCGAGTCGGCGAACGCACCTCAAAAAGCTGCGAAACCGCCCGGGCCGATTCTGCTGGTGTTCACCACGATCGCCGCCGTCACGTGGGCATGCGTGTCCAGGAACTGGTGGCCCTCGCCCTACGGACAGTTCGCCTGGTTCGATCCGCTCCTCGCCGGCGCGTCATCGATCCTGGTGCTGCTGATCGTCGGGCTCATCTGGGCAATTCGCACCCTCCACGTCGTCGGCCAGGATCGAAGATGGTCGTGGTGGATAGCGTCGGCTCCGGTGGTGGTGGGCTTGGCAGCGGCTGTTCTGGTACTGCTGCCACCGGACAACATGCTGGACCATCGCGACGAATTCGAGACCGTTGCGCGAGAATTGAGTGCACAGCCCTCGAGTAGCCGCGAACACATCGAGATCGGCCCGTTCGACATCAGCTCGGCACGCGCCACATCTGGCGGCGAGGTCTACTTCACCGAAGACAGCGGCTTCTCCCTCATGAGCGCCTCGGGCTGGGCGTATGCACCAGGTGGGCCGCCCGCGGGATTCGACGACTTCACCGCCACGCACCTGGACGGTCCGTGGTACGAATTCACAGCCATCTGGCGGGACTGATTTCTGTCTCCGAGCGACGGGTCCTCGAGCTGGCTCGTCGGTGACGAAAGCTGTTCAGGGGAGTCGCTTTTCCAGCCATACCTCGGCGTAGGGCTCGGCGTTGAACGCCGGTACCTCCCGATAGCCGAGCTTGGAGTACAGGCCCCGGGCCTCGACGAGGTCCGCTCGCGTGTCCAATCGTATTGTCGTACGGCGCGATTGGCGAACCGATCCTTCGACGAACTCGACGATCGACGACCCGACGCCGTTTCCACGGGCACGCGCGTCGACGAAGACCCGAGTCAGTTCTGCGATGTCGTCGGAGACGAAACGAGCACCACCGCAACCGACCAGCGTCGAGCCCAGGTATGCGACAACGAACAGACCCGAATCACCCACGAGATCGTCACTCGGCTCGTCGACCATGACTTGTCGTACTTCCTCGTCCGACGCCTCGCGGCCGTAGAAGCGTCCGACGATATCGACGTTGTAGCGAAACAGGATGTCGAGCGCCGGCTCCGAGGAGGGATGAACGACGGCGAACGTCGCCGATACAGGCACTACTTCGCGGCGGCCCGTTTGGCGAGTACCTTCGAGATCCCGAGCTGCGCAATAACGATGATGCAGCCGACGATCGCACCGATGACTGCCGACGCAAGAGTGTTGACGATCCACGCCAGCACTCCGCCGACACCCGCGACCCCACGCACCGCATCCTCACCGTGGTGCACCAGCTCGTAGATGGGGTGGAAACCGAGCTCGTCGATGCCCACGAGAAGGATGTGCCCACCGACCCACAGCATGGCTGCGGTGCCGACGACCGACAGCACTGCCATCACCTTCGGCATGCCCTTGACCAGTCCGCGGCCGAACTTTTCGACGAACCCGGACGAGCCCTCGGCCAGCTTCAGACCGATGTCGTCCATCTTGACGATGAGGGCGACGACGCCGTAGACGACGATGGTGATGACCACCGCGACGACCGCCAAGATGATGAGGCGACTCCAGAAGCCCTCGCTCGCAATGGTGTCGAGAGCGATGACCATGATCTCGGCGGAGAGAATCAGGTCGGTCCGAACGGCGCCGGACACCACGCTGTCCTCGTCCCGCGGCTCGTCCTCTGCCTCGGCGTGATGATCGCCGTGGCCGAACAGCGCTCCCCAGATCTTGTGCGCTGCCTCGTAGCTGAGGTAGCAGCCACCGAGCATCAGAATAGGCGTCAGCAGCCATGGGAGGAACTGACTGAGCAGCAGGGCGATCGGCAGAATGATCAGCAGCTTGTTCCGAAGCGAGCCGACGGCGATGCGCTTGATGATCGGGAGTTCCCGCTCGGCCGCGAGGCCGCGAACGTACTGCGGGGTCACCGCTGCGTCGTCGATCACGACACCGGCGGCCTTGGCCGTCGCTTTGCCGGTAGCGGCTCCCACGTCGTCGATCGATGCTGCCGCCAGCCGTGCCAGCGCGGCCACGTCGTCGAGCAGGGCTACCAGTCCGCCGGCCATCAGTGATCTCCGAGTGAAGACGAATGCACGATCAGGCTCCTAGGGCTGAGTACGACGCCGAAATCCGGCAATCCACGTGCTCGAACCATACCGCCAGTAGCTCGCTGCGGACCACACATCGGAGTGGGATGTATGGTTACCTATACGTATAGCGAGCTATACCAACGAACGGAGCATTCAGGTGAGACTCAGATGGATATCGGTCGCCGCTGTCGGCCTGGCCACTGCATCGGCGACGGCACTGCTCGCCTGGCTCGTGTCACCCATCGCGCCAGGGGTTTCCGCGCTGGTGTTCGGCGTCACCGCGCTGCCCTTCGGCGCGATGCTGGGCTGGATACTGTTCGTCGCGCCGGTCACCACCGACCAGACCTACACCTCGGGCGACAGCATCGAAAGCCATTGGACGACATCCGCGTCCAGCGGTACGGCCACCGATCTGGTGACCGTACTGGGTCTGACTCTTGCGGTGGTGTCCATCGCAAGAGTCGACCCCCCGGCCACGCTGCTGCTGACGGGCTTGCTGTTGGCGGCATTCGCATCGTTCACTGCGCGGTACGCGTTCGCGCGCTACCGGGCCCTGTCCGAGTGAAGAACGATGTTCGACGTCGTCGCACCGAGAAGGGGTGGTCTCAGAGCGAGCTGGCCGAGCGAATCGACGTCACCCGACTGACGATCATCTCCATCGAGAAGGAGCGGTTCGACCCGAGCCTGCCCGTCGCCTTCCGTCTTGCCGCAGCATTCGACTGCACGATCGAGGAGTTGTTCGAGCCGGATTCGAATTGACCGGACCTCACGTCACCAGGTCTTCGCTCTTCAACCACTCGTAGGCGACATCGGATGGGTCTTCGCCCTCGATGTCGACCCGCCCGTTCAAGTCCTGCATCAGGTCGTCGGTCAATCGCTCGGATACGACGGCCAAAAGATCGGCGATCTCGGGATGCTGTTCGAGCACCGCGTCGCGCACCACCGCGGTCCCGCTGTAGGGCAGGAAGAAGGCCCTGTCATCCTGCAACACCGTCAGATTCAAGTTCTTGATTCTGCCGTCGGTGGTGTAGACCATGCCGAAGTTGCACGGTGAGCTGTCGGCGGTCGAGGTGTAGACGACACCCGCATCCATCCGCGTGACGTTGCCCGACGGTACGCCGTCGGGTGCGTTCAGTCCGATGCCGTAGGTGTCGAGCATCGGTCCGAAACCGTCGGAGCGAGAGAAGAACTCGTCGTCGACGCAGAACGTCCTGTCGGCCACGGGGAGCTTGGCCACATCCGACAAAGATGCGACACCCAGACGCTGTGCCGTCTCGGCCGAGGCGGCGAACGCATACGTGTCGTTGAAATTCGCGGGCGGTAGCCAATCGAGGTTGTGCTCACTCTTCTCGATGTCGCGGACGCGCTCCCACAGCTCCTGCGGATCACTGATCGTCTCGGTCTGGCTGTGGTAGTTGACCCACCCGGTACCGGTGTATTCCCAGAGGATGTCTGCGTCACCGTTGAGCTGTGCCTGTCTCGACGACGCCGACCCCGGTGCTCCGGTCAGGTCGGTGACTTTCGCGCCGGCAGCGGCAAGGTATGTGGCCGTGATCTTTCCGAGCAATACGCCCTCGGTGAAGCTCTTGCTCGTCACCACCAGCGATGCGCCGTCCAACGGGGTCGCACCGTCCGGAAGTGACGTGCTCTCGAACGTTCCCGACGAGCTGACCAACCCGCAACCGGCGAGTGCTGCCGTCAGCGCGAGAGCGGTTGCTGCCGTGGACAGTCGGCGAATCATGCCACTCCTCGTGGGGTCGCGATCAGTTCGACCACACGGCCGAGCCAGTCGATGATCAGTGCGAGCAGCGCGACGAGAACGGCACCGGAGATGAGTAACTTCGGTAGGAACAGCGTGGTACCCGTGGTGATGAGCGTGCCGAGGCTGGACGCCCCGATGAAGGTGCTCAGTGTCGCGGTGCCGACGAGAATGACCAACGCGGTACGTACGCCGTTCAGGATCACAGGCACCGCGAGCGGCAACTCCACCTGCACCAGCGTGCGGAGGCCGGAGAACCCGATTCCCCGGGCCGCTTCGATGGTCCGCTGATCGACTTGCTGGATTCCGACGATCGTATTCTGCAGAATCGGCAGTATCGCGTAGACCACCAATCCGATGACGGCGGTGCGGAACCCGGTTCCGAGCCACATCGTCAGCAACACGATCAGACCCACTGCCGGAGCGGCCTGGCCGATGTTGGCGAAGTTGACGGCCATCGGTCGGAAATTCTTTGCCCTGTCGCGGGTGAGCAGGATGCCCAACGGAATTGCGATGGCGACGACGATCACGGTCGCGGTCAACGTCAACACGATGTGGTCGACGATCGTCGTCTTCAGATTGTCCCAGCCCAGTGATGCCTGCTCGGTAGTCGTCAGCGTCGTGGAGCGGTACCACAGGATGTAACCGACCCCGAGCACGACGATGAGGAGCGGCTCGAACCACACGTCCAACGGTGCGCGTCGAAGTCGATTCATGTTGCTGCGCCCTCGGTATGGGCCGAATACGAGACGTGACCGTCACCGGAGCGAGCATCCGAGAGTTGGCCCCGAATGACGGCCATCACGGTTGCGATCGTCAGTGCGCCGGTGACGGCACCGCGGCCGTCGGTGACGAGTACGCCGCCCTGACTGGCGGCCAACATCGTGTCCAGTGCGTCGTTGAGCGTGGACGACGGTGCGACGGTGGGCAATCGCTCGTCGACATAGTCGGTGATGCGCTCCTTGGTGGCGACTTCGTCCAGCGACGGCCAGGCGCGGGGCCGGCCGTGTTCGTCGATGACGACGATCCAGGTGGCACCCTGAGCCCGAGCACGAGCGATGACCTCCTGCGACGCATCGCCCACCTCGGCGGTGACGACCGAGTCGTGGTCGACGTCTTTGACGCGGGACAACGTCAAATGTGCCAGCGTGGCCCCGGATCCGATGAACTCCTCGACGAACGGGCTCGCGGGTTTGGCCAAGATTTCTTCCGGCGTCGCATACTGCTCGATGTGGCCGCCCTCGGACAGAATCAGTACCTTGTCACCGAGCTTCGTCGCTTCCTCGAAATCGTGGGTGACGATCACGATCGTCTTCGCCAGTTCGTGCTGGATGGCGATGAGGCTGTCCTGCAGTCGAACCCTGGTGATCGGGTCGACGGCACCGAACGGCTCGTCCATCAGCAACACCGGTGGATCGGCGGCGAGTGCTCGCGCCACACCCACTCGCTGTTGCTGTCCGCCCGACATGTCCTTGGGTAGACGATCGCGGAAGTCGGCGACGTCGAGTCCCACCAGATCCAGCAGGTAATCAGTTCGCTCGTCGATCTTCTTCGCGTCCCACCCCAGTACCCGTGGAATGGCTCCGATGTTCTTGGCGACCGACCAATGTGGGAAGAGTCCGCCGGACTGAATGACGTACCCGATCGACTGCCGCAGCTTGTCCGCATCCTCACCGGTGACGTCACGGTCGCCGATGAAGATTCGGCCCTCCGTCGGCTCGATGAGGCGGTTGATCATCTTCAGCGTGGTCGTCTTACCGCAACCCGACGGACCGACGAACGCAACGATGTGGCCGGCCTCGATATCGAGGTCGATCTTCTGCACCGCCGCCTTGTTCTGGCCCTTGTACTGCTTGACCACACCGTCGAGGCGAATCGAGGCGCCGGTGACCGTTCGCTCGCCGGTTGTGTTGTCCGTCATGACAATCCCTTCGAGATGGTGAGGCGCCCGAGAAGGACGAGCAGGCCGTCGAACACCAGGGCGATGACGACGATGAGCACTGTGCCGGTCACTGCCATCTCGACGGAATTGGTCCCGCCCAGTCTCGACAGGCCATTGAAGATGAGCGACCCGAGGCCCGGCCCGAGTACGTACGCGACGATGGCCGCGACGCCGACAACCATCTGAGTCGAGACGCGGATTCCGGTGAGAATGACCGGCCATGCCATGGGCAGCGAGACGGAGACGAGGATGCGGCTGCGCGAGAACCCGATTCCTTTCGCCGACTCGATCACGGTGTCGGGAACTCCACGCAGTCCGACGATGGCGTTGCCGATCACGGGCATGGCGGCGAAGAACGCGAGCATGATGAACGAGGGCACCACACCCAAGCCGAACGGGACGATGAGCAGCGCGAGCAACGCCAGAGACGGAATCGTCAGCGCTACTCGACTGGTCGTCAGCGTCAGTGCCGAGAAGAGAGGCAGACGATGGACTGCGATCGCGATGAGCACGGCCACGACCGTGCCCACCAGAACCGTCTGAAACGCCAGCGACGCATGTTGATAGGTCAGAAACGCGAGGGATTCACCCCGCCCCTGCAAATAGCCCCATAGATCCACGAATTCCCTCTCGCCCGGCAGATCGGACGACGAGCGTAACCCGCATTTCCCCGGGGCGTCGGGGAAATGCGGGTTCGCCAAAGGCCGTGCAGCAGAGCGATACGCGGGTTCATCTGCGCGAATACGCCCTTGCCGAGCGCCCGCACGGACTTAAAATCAGCTCGAGCAGAATCGGTTCTACTGCGAGTACGAACTCATGAAGTTGCCGAGCCGCTCTAGTGCGGTCGAGAGATCGTCCACGTTGGGCAGGGTGACGAGCCGGAAGTGGTCGGGCACATCCCAATTGAACGCTCGACCGTGACTGACCAGGATTTTCTCGGATTCGAGCAGGTCGAGGACGAACTCCTCGTCGTCGACGATGCCGAAACGGTCGGTGTCGAGCTTGGGGAACATGTACAGCGCGCCCGCAGCCTGCACACAGCTGATCCCGTCGATGGAGTTCAGCATTCGATGCGCCAGATCCCGCTGCGCGGTCAACCGACCCGTCGGCAGCAGAAGGTCCTCGATCGATTGACGGCCGCCGAGCGCCGTCTGTATTGCATGTTGTGCAGGCACATTCGCGCACATGCGCATGTTGGACAGCAACGTGATGCCCTCGATGAAGCTCGCCGCACGGCGTCGTGGACCGGTGATCGCCAGCCATCCGGCACGGAATCCACACACTCGGTAGGCCTTCGACAACCCCGAATAGGTCAGGCACAGCACATCTTTGCCGGTGAGAGTTGCGAGATTGGTCATCTCGGAACCGTCGTACACGATCTTCTCGTAGATCTCGTCGGCGAGCAGAATCAGATCGTGCTCGCGCGCGAGGTCGACGAAACGCTGCAGAACGTCGCGTGAGTACACCGCACCAGTGGGGTTGTTGGGATTGATCACGACGATGGCCCGGGTACGGGTGGTGATCTTCGATTCCAGATCCTCGAAGTCCGGAGCCCAGTCCTGAGTCTCGTCTGCCAAGTAGTGGACCGGAGTGCCTCCGGCGAGAGCAACCGAACCCGTCCACAGCGGGTAGTCGGGGGAGGGGATCAGCACCTCGTCCTCGGGGTTGCACAGCGCCTGCATCGTCATGGTGATCAGCTCGGAGACCCCGTTGCCCAGGTAGACGTCGCCGACGTCGAGGTCGCTCAGGCCCTTGGTCTGGTAGTACTGCACCACCGCGGTGCGCGCCGAGAACAGGCCCCGCGAGTCGGAATATCCCTGCGCGGTAGGCAGATTGCGAATCATCGCCATCATGATCTCGTCGGGTGCCTCGAAACCGAACGGGGCCGGGTTACCCACGTTGAGGCGCAGGATCTTGTGCCCCTGCTCCTCGAGTTCCTCGGTCTTGTCCAGGATGCGGCCACGAATGTCGTAGCGAACATTCTCGAGCTTGCGTGCCTGATCGATCGATCGCGTCATGACGAAAGTTCCTCCTGTCGAACGGACGGCGACATCCGAGTTCGGACCGCCACTGTTGCACATACGATGACTGCTGCTCCACCCACGACCACCGGCCACGTCAGTCCCTCGTGGAGCAGAATCGCGGCCCAGCAGATCGTCAGCACCGGCTGAACGAGCTGCACCTGGCTCACACTCGACATCGGACCGATGGCCAACCCCCGATACCAGGCGAAGAACCCCAGATACATACTCACGACGGCCAAATAGGCGAACGCAGCCCACTCCGAGACGCCTCCGCTCGTGGGTTGATGCCACCACGCGAACGCCGTCATCGCTCCGGTCACCGGAACGGAGACGACAAGCGCCCACGAGACCGTCTGCCACGCACCCAGTTCACGCGCAAGCAGCCCGCCCTCCGCGTATCCCACCGCGGCCGCCACGACGGCTCCGAGGAGAAGCAGATCCGACCACCCCAGTCCGGCGACCTCGCCGCCCTGAACAGCCGCGAATCCGACAGCGACCGCAGCACCCATGGCCGCAACCAACCAGAACATCGGCCGGACGCGTTGCCGCTCGCGGACGACGGCGAAGGCCGCGGTCGCAGCCGGCAGAAGCGCGATGACGACGGCACTGTGGCCTGCGGAGGCGGTGGTCAGAGCGAACGACGTGAGCACGGGGAAACCGATGACGACCCCTGCCGCGATGACAAACAGTCGAACCCATTGCCGTCCGCGTGGCAACCGTTGCGAGGTCAGGGCCAAGGCGGCAGCAGCTAGGGCCGCGGCGACGACGGCGCGTCCGCACCCGACGAACAGCGGCGACAGGCCACCGGTCACGGCGATCCGAGTCAGCGGCACGGTGAACGAGAACGCCGTGACACCCGCCAGTCCCCACAAGAGGCCGGCTCGGGATAGCAGTCCCGGCGCGAGCCGGGTAGCGCTACTATGCTGTGTCATGCCCGACGATAGCAGTTCCCGGATCGTGTCTGCACTGCGAACCTGGATCGCAACCGCCCCGCCCGAGGCGAAGCTGCCATCCACTCGGGCGCTGGTGGCCCAGCATTCGGCCAGCCCCGTGACGGTACAGAAAGCACTGCGCACCCTCATGTCGCAGGGAGTCATCGAAACACGGCCTGGCGTCGGAACATTCGTCAAGACCGTCCACACGGCCCGCCCGAACGACTACGGGTGGCAGACTGCCGCGCTCGGTGCACCCGGAAACAGATTGCAACTGCCCGCCGCACTGCAGTCCACGTCGAGTGACGTGATCGCTCTGCATTCCGGTTACCCGGCCCGAGAGCTGTTGCCGGAGCGACTCGTTCACGCTGCTTTCACCCGAGCCGCACGCACCGACGCAGTGGTTGCCCGGCCGCCGACCGCAGGCCTGCCCGAGCTTCGAGCTTGGTTCGCTGCGGAACTCGGCGCTTCCACCCCGCTGGGCGTCACGCCGCCCTCGGCCAGCGACGTGGTCATCATCCCGGGCAGCCAGACCGGCCTGAGCACGGCTTTTCGGGCGCTCGTCGGTGCGGGACGCCCACTTCTCATGGAATCGCCGACGTACTGGGGAGCGATCCTGGCGGCAACGCAGGCGGGCGTTCGCGTGGTCCCGGTCCCCACCGGCGTCGACGGACCCGACCCGGACGCGCTGGAGCAGGCATTCGCCGAGTCCGGCGCGCGGGCGTTCTACGCTCAACCGACCTTCGCCAGCCCCACCGGAGCGCAGTGGTCTCCGGACCTGTCCGAACGTGTGCTCGACATCGTTCGACGACACGGCGCGTTCCTGATCGAGGACGACTCCGCCCACGATTTCGGCATCACCGCCGAACCCAGCCCATTGGCCGCACGAGACGACGGCGGACATGTGGTGTACCTGCGTTCGCTGACCAAGGTCGTATCACCGTCGATTCGATTGGCAGGCTTGATCGCTCGTGGCCCGGCCCACGAACGTATCCTCGCCGACACGGGAGCCGAATCGATGTACGTCAGCGGCATCCTGCAAACCGTCGCTCTCGATGTCGTCACCCAACCCGCCTGGCGCACACACCTACGACGCCTACGCACACAACTCGAAGCTCGTCGAGACCTATTGGCCCACAGCCTGATCGAGTTCGCTCCTCGCGGTCATCTCGACCGGATCCCCCGGGGCGGACTCAATCTGTGGATGCGCCTGCGTGACGACATCGACCTGGAAGACGTTGTGCACAAATGCAAATTGGCGGGTGTCATCGTCGGTGCGGGAGACGATTACTTCCCGGCCGAACCCACCGGCAAGTTCCTGCGGTTGAACTACGCGGGCTCGAACGCCGGTGAGTTCCCGGATGCGGCACGCACGATCGGATCGGTCATCTGAGACTGTTCGACGCTTCGACGGCGAACGTCGAGGTGCGGCCCCATACGAACCAGACCAGAGGCCCGAGAAACGGAAACGCGAGCACGACGAAGATCCACACCGCACGGCCTGCGACACTGTAATTGGGTGAGCGAAGGATGCTGACGAGCGCGGCGACGAACAGAACGACCGCGCCGAGCACTGCCACCAAGACGATGGTTCCCAGCCCGAACCCGAGTACCTGCTCGGTGGTCGAGTGTTGTTGTGAAAGTAGTACTGCGGCGTGCATGACGGTTCCTCTGCTGTGCTTGTTCTTCGCTGTTTCGTTGACGACCACAACGCTATGGACCCGAGCGTTCCTGCACATCGGTCTGCACGTGTATCTCGTCGTACATCGGACGATGTAGGCCTACCGCCGGAGTCGTCGCGCAGTTACCGTGGTGCGGACGTATCCGACCTGGGGGGACTTGTGCAGACCGTCAAGAACGACTACACGACGTGGAGGGCCCTGGGGCCGGGCGGCTTACCGGCCAACGTCGGTGGGTGGTTGATCGCCACCGCGCTACGACCGTTGTCCAGACGTGACCTTATGACCGTCGCCGGCGCGTCGCCCGCAGGCCGGCACTGGCACCTCGAACCGCGCCGAGGACCACGGCCGACGATCGCCCCGTACCCGATTCCACATCGCCAGCTCACCGACCGTGCTACGCCCGTACTGACAGACAGGATCACCGGCGCAGTTACTACCGAAGCGCGCACGAACAATCGATACCACCTGGCGCGCAGCCACTTCGAGAGGCGAGGGGACGCGCTGTATCTGACGGATGTCACCACTGCTGCACCGTGGATTTCGCGAACCAACGGCGAGATACTCCACGTCCACGAGACCGAAGGATCGATGCACGTCGTCATGCAGCCCGACGATGCTCAGACCGTCATCTCCGCGGGCTGGGGTGAGCTACACCCCCTCGCCGGACGCCCTGGCCTCGGACTTCCCGAAACCTACGTCTTCCTCTACGCACCGAGAGACTCCGACGACGCAGATCGAATCGAACAGATCATCCATCGCGCAACAGCTACTTCGACGATATGACCCTGCGCTCCAGGGGGTTCGCCTTCATCGCCGGGTACATTCCTGAGCGCCACAAGGTCGCAGCCGTCGACTGCGGTCTCCTTCTCGATTCGATCTTCATCCTGGATGCGAAGTCTGCGGCGAAACCTTCTCGCGTATAGCTGGATTCGATGACATCCACGCAGTGCGGATCGAGGTCTCGAATCCGACGGCCACTGACGTCCAGGTGTGCCGCATCGTGCAGCAGGGCCGCCTCCGATCCCATCGGTGTCTCGACGTCCATGTGCCTGGCTACAGTCTCGTGGACGATCTGCGCCGTTCGGTCGTCGCCTTCGTGTCGGCGGACGAACTCTTCGGCTCTCCCGGCTCCGATCACCGCAAAACATCCAGCCACCGGGTTCTGTTCTGCGCCGAGAGCTATGTCGTGCAACAGGCACGCGACGTACAGCGCCTCCCGATCCGGCCGTAGACCGTCGATGACCGCAAACGCCGACGCGTACTGCCAGCACCGCACGCTGTGCATCAACATGGGCTCACTGAGGCACTCTCTGGCCTCCTCCAGTGCTTCCCGGCACAACCGTGAATCCGGAGCATCGGCTGTGTGCCATGCGGAACCCGCCGAACGTCGCCGGGGACCGAGCACGGTACCGGGCAACATAGTGAGTTGTTCTCGCACAGCAGCTGCCATTATTCGCGCACGATGACCTGCGCTCAGCTCACCGGGTTTCATCGGGTGTTCCCTTCAGGTGGCGGAGCATATCCGCCCGCGTGATCGCGAGCATGGCGTCGAGCATGGATCGATCGACGATGCGTCGTTGATGCAGTGACACAGCACCGTTCATCGCCGCCCAGGCATTCAGAACCAGTGCACGGGGGAGGACGTCGGCACCGGCGTCCTCCACCGCACGCGTCACCGAATCGATGAGTTCACCGAGCGCAGTGTCGATCTTTTCCTTCGCCTCACCGACCGACGCGGACTCGGACTTGTCCACATCCGTCAGCGCCAGCAGCCGCAACGCCAATGGATCGTCGCGGTGAAACGCGATGTAGCGATCGAGGAACTCGGCAACGACGTGCGCAGAATCGACCGCATCGGTGGGGGCAGTCATTTGCTCAGCGTGGCTCTGGGCGGTTCGCCACGCGAGAGCGGCGTAGATGTCCACCTTGCCGGCGGGGAAGTTTGCGTAGATCGAACTCACCGCCACATCGGCTGCGGTGGCCAGCATCTCGATCGTCGTTGCCCGATATCCGTGGCGTAGGAAGAGCGAACGAGCGCCGTCGAGCACCGCAGTGTGTGTTCGACGCTTCCGCTTGTCGGTGGGGGTATCCAAGACCATAACTTTATCGTACTCTGATTCCGATATCGGAATCCAATTATGATAGAGGGGTAGCGATGACAGCCAACGAAGTACTGGCACCGGACAGCGGCAGCGCGGCGATGACCATGTTTCTCCCGCAATCACCGTTCGTGCAGCAACTGGGCATCGAGCTGGTCGACATCGACGAGGGCACAGCTCGACTGCGGCTGCCGTACCGCGACGAGCTGTCCACCGTCGGCCAGATGCTGCACGGCGGCGTGATCGCCGGCTGTATCGATATCGGGATCATGACCGCAGCATGGGCCGGATCCGAAGTGCCCGAGAAGCTTCGGGGCGTCACGGTCTCCATGTCTGTGCAGTTCATGGAACCGGTATATGCCGAGGGTGTCGACATCGTCGGTACTCGGATGCACGCGGGTCGGAGCCTGAAGACGTGTCGAGTCGACATCGTCGGGACCGAATCCGGCCGCCTCGTCGCAACCGGCACGGGAACCTACAAAGTCGGCTGAACTCTGGGCAGAGACCGCAGAACATGTGACGATCGATGAATGACACTCGATGACATCGTGAATCTGGTCGGCAGCTTCGACGGCACGTTGGCGCAGCGGCCTCGGGAGGGTGATGGGACTCCGGAACTCGCATGGGGCGATGTGTTCTTCTACTACTCGCCGGACGGAACTGTTCCGTCGTCCACCCAGCCGTTCGCGACCATCGTGACGAAGAACTATCCGGGAGACGAGATGTCCCGGCTGGACCGGCCCGACGCGTTCCGTGTCAATGTCATTGCAGGAAAGCAGGAGTTCGAGCGGCTATTGGGAGTGCCCCCACGCGAAGCAGCCCACGCACCCCAGGCCGATACCGACGACACCCTTGCCGCCCACCCTCAGTACGGCACTGCGGGCTGGTTGTCGGTGGTCAACCCGTCTTCGCAGACCGAATCGCAGATCGGGGAACTCCTCGAATCTGCGTACAGCGTCACCAAGGACAGGTACGAGCGCCGCCGACACTGATCACTCGAAGAAGTCGTCCATCGATCGGGACAGTCCTTCGATGTCGAGGCCGTTGGCTCGGTCGTGTTGGGCCACCGTTCCGTACTTCCTACGCTCTCCAGGCTCCACCCCGATCCCCAGTACGCGATGCCGTATGTCTGCCATCGCTTGATCGATCTGCGGCACAGAGGTTCCCGCGAGATAGGGCTCGACGATCATGATGTCCGGCGCAGTCAGCGTTTCTCGAAGAGTCGTACCGTCGAAGGGCCTGATCGTCGACGCGTGCAGCACGGTAACGTCACGTCCACTGGCCGCGGCCAGGACCCGGTCCGTCATCGGACCGACCGAGATCACAGTGCCCGAATTACCCTGTTGCAGAACGGTCATCGAACCTCCGGGTCGACCGTACGAGTGATCGTTCGAGACGCCGTCAAGCCTGATGTAAACGCGGTCGTCGGATGCAGCGGCACCGCGCAGCATCCATTCGACCTCGTCGACGTGCCCGGGCACGTGCACCGTCCACCCGTCCAGGGTGTCCAGCAGTGCGACATCGCGTTGGCCGAAGTGCGTCTCACCGCCTTGTGGCCACCCGTAGGAGCCGCCCGAGCTGACCAGGATCGCGCCGACATCCTGATGTCCCAGATCGAGTTTCACCTGCTCGAAGGGTCGCTCGATCAGAAACGGTGGAAAGGTGTGCACGATCGGACGCATTCCGGCGAGCGACATACCGCCTGCGACACCGATCATCGCCTGCTCTCGAATACCCACGTTGACCACACGCGATCGGATGTCAGGAGTGAGGTGCGGTTCGAGATAGGCGGCGCCGATCTCGGCCAGTACCAGCACGACTCGCTCGTCCTGCACCAACAACTCCGGCAGCAGTCGGTAGAAGGACTCGCGTTGATCCGCGGTCCTGTTCATCGTCGACGTCATTTTAGTTCTCCTTCTTCTCCACGTGGGCGACCACCACGTGAGGTCGGTCGCCGTGATCGACGCGAAACGCCCGCCGGAGCGCACTGTGGTCCCTCCCGTCGACGTCGGAGGTCGACCACCCCTCGACTGCGAAGCGCGACGCGATGCCGCCGGGCCAACCCAGACCAGCCGAATCGTTGTCGATCACCACGGTGGTCAGGTTGGCCAGCTGTGATCGCCCGGCGAATTGGATGGCTTCCATGTTGCTCCCCTCATCGAGCTCGGCGTCACCGATCAGTACGAACACCTGTGCCTGGCTTCGCCGGATCTGAAGCGCCACAGCAGTTCCGGCCGCCAACGCCACACCATGGCCGAGTGATCCCGATCCGATGTCGACCCCGGGAATCAGCGTGCGGTCCGGATGATTGCCCAGCGGTGAGTGGTAGCTGCCGAACGAAGCAAGCTCGTTCGGCGTCAAGAAGCCCCGTGCAGCGAGCACTGCGTAGTACGCCATCGGGCCGTGCCCCTTGGAGAGGTAGAACCTGTCGCGATCGGGATCGTCGGGCTGCGCCGCGTCGAGACGAAGAATGTCGGAGTACAGCACCCACAGCACGTCCAGCGTGGATGTGGCGCTCGCACCGTGCTTTTCGTCGCCGGTCATCAGCGTCATGAGTTGAGGCAACTCTTCGAAAGTCATCTGCATGGGACCACCCTGCAACCTCGAGTGCACTCGAGGTCAAGAGCGACGTACTACACCCAGCCGTCCGACGACCGTCCCGCGAAGTTCGCCAGGCGTTCCAACGGCCCTGCCTCGGAACGGGGTTCCACGATGGGCCCGAAGGGGACTCCTGGAACCCGACTCTCCGCCGGCAGCAGTGCTCGAAGTTCCACGGCGACCGGATCGACGAGAGCCGGGTCGGCGTGGGCCGGTTGTCCTGTCGCAACGGCAAGGTCCCATCCGTGCACCAGTAACTCCCGCGCATATCCCCACACAGCCGATCGCCCCGGCACTTCACCCCACGGGACCGCGACCGGGCCATCGAGCAATTCATCGTCGGCCCACGCGGCACGGGCTTGCGTCACCGACGTGTCGAAGGATGCGGCGTCATGATCGGAGCACAAGGGCGACACAGAGTCCGGACTCCCGAGTTCGGCGATCGCAATCAGCCTTCGGACCGTCGCAACGAGATGGCCTGCCAGCGTCCGGACATCGAACTCGTCACACGGAGTGGGAAGGTCCAGTTGGTCGGCGCGCACGCCTGTGAGCAGACCGCTCACCCATGCGGCGGACGTGAAGTACACCTCGCGCGGATCCGTCTGCTGCGTGGTCTCGATGGTGTTCATTGTCGATCCTTCCGTTTCGCGGCCACCGGGTGTGGCCTGCTGGGTAGAAGTAGATCGGGTGAACATGACATCTTCTGTCATGTTTTGGTGAGAGACTTTTCGGGTGCGCGCAGACCGGTTGTTGTCCATCGTCATGCTGCTCCAACATCGGGGCAGACTGAACGCTGCCGAGATCGCCGCCCAGCTCGAAGTGTCCACGCGCACCGTGTTGCGTGACATCGAAGCCTTGTCTTCGGCGGGCATTCCGGTCTACACCGATCGCGGTCGCGGTGGTGGCATCAGTCTGCTGCAGGGCTATCGCACCGAGCTGACCGGTCTGACGGCCGCCGAGGCGACGGCATTGCTCGCTTCCGGCGCGGGACGCGTCGCCACCCCGGCGTTCGCGAGCGCCATGCGCAAGGTGATCGCCGCGATACCCGACGCTCACCGAGCAGCGGCAAGCACTGCCTCACAACGAATCCTGGTCCGGCCCGACGGTTTCGCGTATCCCCACGAACCGGAGGAACATCTGGTGGAACTCCAACGGGTCGTCATAGACGGTGTGCGGATAAGAATCACGTATCGCGATCGCAGCGGTTCGATGAACGATCGAATCCTTGACCCAATCGGGCTCGTCTACGCCGGCGATCACTGGTACCTACTCGCCGGGCGTGACGGCACCGAACGTGTCTACCGGGTATCGCGGATCGACGAACTGACTGTGCTCGACGAGCAGGCTCACCGCGCTTCCACCGTGGACCTGGAGGCCGCCTTCACCGCACACTGGAAGTCGTTCCGTGCGAGTTTGACCCACATCGAAATCACCTGCCTCGCAGAAGAATCGGTATGGATCTCGTTGACGAAGAACGTCGTTCGCGTGATCAGCGACCAAGTACAGGACGACGGACGACGCCTCGCAGTCATCGAGTTTTCCGGCCACAATCACGCTGTGGGGGCGTTGTGGCACTGCGGACCTGCGGTAACAGTGCTCCAGCCGAACACAATTCGCGACGAATTGGCTCAACGGGCTACGGCAACGGCGCGGTTGTACAGCTGACGTCGCGGCTGGATCTTCTGGGAAGGCGCGCTCAGTGTCCACTATTACTAGGCCGGCGCGCTTTCCCGATTCTCGAGCCGAATTATGGACACTCAGCGCACCACCGACGACCAAGTCATTACCATTGCGAATAGTCTGGTGCCTTCATAGGGTGGACGCGACTCCGAACAGGCAGGACGGCGCTATGGCTTTCAATCCACCCCGAAGTTGGTTCGGCCCGAAACGGTACGGCTGGGGAATCAGCCCGCACACCTGGGAGGGCTGGCTACTCCTGTTCGTCTTCGTGATAGTCGTCGTCACGCTGGGGGCCACCGTATTCTCGTGACATGTCGCGTCCACACCTCGACGTAGCAGGGATATCCATCGACTGCCCCGAACCGGTAGCCCTCGCTCGCTTCTACCTTGCGCTTCTGGGCGGAGACCTGTTGTGGGAGAACCCGTCGAGCTCGGGGATTCGCACGCACTCGGGTCTGAACATCGTTGCGCAAAGAGTGGCGAACTACATCCCGCCTACATGGGCGTCGGCGTCCATCGTGCACTTCGATCTCGATGCGGGAGTGAGCCTCGACGAATCCGTCGCTCATGCACTCGAATGCGGGGCAACAGAAGCAGCGGAGCAACCGGACCCGCGGTGGCGAGTTCTCCTCGACCCCGCCGGCCACCCCTTCTGCATCACTACGGAGGTGTTCGACGGTTGACGGGGGCAATAGCCTGAGACGGTGCGCAATCTCGTCATCCTCCTGCTGCTGTTCGGATTTGTCGTCGGATTGGCTCCACTGGGTTGGTACCTGATCGATGATTGGACCACCGACCTGGACGACGTTGTGTATCAAGGTTCATATGAGCCCCTCAAGGGCGTGACGATGAGCCGGAGCTATTCCACCGATTTGGATAGGGATCTCAATGGCGATCCATTGATCTTTCGCTCTGCGTGGCTGTACCTGGTGCCAGTGGCGACCGGAGCTCTCGGCGCGCTGACCGGACTGGTTCTCGGACGATTTGGATTCATGTTGAACCGCAACAGGACCCGCGATGCCTGAAGTGGATCAACCCCCTCGAGTGGATCTCAGTCTCGACGACATTCGGCATGTGGCTGCGTTCGCAGCTGCTTGTGCCCGTCGGGCCTTGCCGATTTTCGAGGCCTCGCACCCGAACGATTTCCGTCCACGTTCGGCGATCGACGGTGCTGAGTCCTTCGCCAAGACCGGCCACCGAACGGCGGAGTTACGCAGGCTCGCATGGGACGCACACAAGGCCGCCCGCGAGGTCACGAACTCCGCGGCCACCGACGCCGCCCTTGCTGCCATGCATGCAGCTGGGGCCGCCTTCCTCCATCCGCTGTACAGCTCGCATCAGGTCAAGCATATTCTTGGTTCTGCCGTCCATCTCGAGCTGACGGACTCCAAAGCTGTTGCGAAGCAGATCGAATGGATCCATACACAAGCCGATGCAACATTCCGGTCGGTCCTTAGACGGTTTCCACAACCGGCCTCAGGGCGCACCACGTTCGGCAAGCTCCTGGCGCAGCTCGATAGCGAATTGCGTCGCTGAGCCATTGCCCTGATCCATCGGCGATGACAGCATGGAACACATGAGTCGACGTCCGTGGGTCCGGTACCTGTACGTCGCTTGGATGGCCTGGATTGCGTTCATTCTGATTTCCGACGTGATCTCAGAACCCTCGACCTGGGACTGGATCCAGCTGTCACTTGCGGGTGTAGCCATCCCCTGGCTGGTGTACAGCCATCTGCGTCCCGAAAGAGCCAGCGTCGACAAGATCGGACCCGAGGCCGTACCCGCCGAGGATGTCGAAGCGTTAGTGGAAGAACGCGGCAGAACTGTCTACGCCATCAAAGCGCTGCGAGAGATGCATCCCGGCCTCGGTCTGCTCGACGCCAAGAATCTCGTTCAACCGGATCACTGACAGGGGAGAAGTCGATGACATCGGTCAGCGGTACACGTGCCGTCCAGGATCCCGCCGAATTCATCGAGGCCGCAACCCTGTTGATCGATTTCAATCGCGAGTACGACTACCCGGTGCCCGAGCCGGATTGGCTTGCATCACATCTCGACACTCTGGTGAAGTCCGGCGACACCAGCGTGCTGACGTTTGGGACTCCCGCCATCGGTGTAGCGGTTGTGCGTTTTCGGATCGGGAGTTTGAGCGCAGACATGGAGGCCTATCTCGCCGAGTTCTACATCCAGCCCGGGCTGCGCGGGAAAGGCTACGGCACAACCTTTCTCGACAATGTCATCGAGCACGCACGCGGTAGGGGTGCGACCTATATGGACCTCAATACCTCGGAAGACGACGAGGCAGCCCGCCACGTGTACGAGAAGCGCGGCTTCGACTGTCACGAAGGACGCGGCGAGGGACCAAAGGCTCTCTACTACGAACTCGAGCTCGAACCGGACGGGTAACGTGACCTTATGGTTAGCCGAGATAACAGCTCGACGTCGTTCGGGACCGCCGCCGAGGTGTATGAATCTGCTCGTCCCGAATACCCGTCGGACGCAGTCGCGTGGATGTTGGAGCCCACTCTCGCGTCCGATCGTCGTCCACGAGTCGCTGACGTCGGTGCCGGCACGGGCAAGCTCACGCGCAGCATCGTTGCCGCTGGTTGCGACGCCATTGCCGTCGACCCTGATAACGCCATGCTCGACGCCCTGCGGATCGCGGTACCGGGTGTCCCGACCAAGGTCGGTACTGCCGAGTCCCTCCCAATAGACGACGAGAGTCTCGATGGAGTGCTGCTTGGACAGGCCTGGCACTGGGTCGATCCAGTGGCCGCGTCACGCGAGATCGGACGGGTCCTGCGCCCTGGCGGTGTGCTGGGATTGATCTGGAACATTCGCGACGAGTCGCAGCCCTGGGTTCGACGCCTCAACTCCGTGGTCTCACGTGGTGGAGCGATGGCCATGTTCGACGACGGTCCGCCACCAATAGCGGAGCCCTTCGATCATCTCGAAGAGCGACGATGGGCGTGGTCTCGCACGGTGAACCGATCGCTGTTGACCGACCTGGTTCGATCGCGCAGTTTCTACATCACCGCGACGGCCGACGAGCGCAACGGCATAGATCAGAATCTCGCCACCTTGTTCGACGAGCTAGGGCTGCATGGGGATACAACGATCGACCTGCCATACGTGACCAGAGCTTTCCGATCCACAAGGCCGAACCGATGACATCTGAAATCGATTCGTTCGCAGTCGAATCAGGCGATCCAATCGTGGGAATCGGCGCACTACTCGTCGACGACGGATCGATCCGCCTCACGCCCAATGCCCCCGACGAGCGGGCAGCGACCCTGAGCGCAGTGACCATCCCGGTGACGGGACGTAACTCCGTCATGCCATCGGGTGGGTGGGTGTCGCTGAGCGGCACGTTGCTCGACGGAGCCATCGAAGCCGACGTGATCGACGGCATCGACAGGCCCGAATATCCGGGGGAACCCGCACTGCGCATTCCTGGTCCGGCCGGGGGCGCCTGGACCAACCATGCCGTCCTGGAGGCTGTAAAGCAGAGCGAGTCGGATCTTCGTAACGCGTCAGGGGCGTATCGCGACAGCGACGGAACACTGGTGGTCACATTGGAGTATTTGTACCTCGATCGAAGGGCCTACCAGTGGCTCGCCCAACCTCACCCGGGCCCGATCAACGTATGGGTGGCCCTGCGCCCCGGGGACCCCGCAAGTCGCCATGATCACATGAAACGAATATGATTCCCAATAAGTGGGTACCGGTTCGAATACGAGGAGCTACAACATGGCGTTTCCGATCATCGTCGCGAAGGCAGTATCGACGGTCGTGACGGGTGCAGTCGGCGTCGCCGCATACAACGGTGCCAAGAAGCTGTACGAGAAGGCCCCCGTCCGCAAGGCTGCGGTGTCGGCCACCGAACTCGGTCTGCGCGCAGCGCGCAAGGCCGAGGTTCACGCGGAATCGGCCCGACTGGCCGTGTCCGACGTCGTCGCCGAGGCCCGGGACCGGATCGGTGAAGAGGTTCAGCCGCCCACGGCCTCCGATGCAGGCCACGGCCACGCGCACTGACCGGGACTGCTTCCGATTATGACGACCCTCGCCCAACGCCCCCTCGACATCGACGCGACGCAGGCAGACGGCATCGAGATCCTCTCCGACGCCGCCGGCCGTATGCGCCTTTGCGTCGACTGGCTCCGCTCGAGCCCGGGCCGTGCTGTCGCGGTCGAGGACCATGTGGACAAGATCCGCGGAGTGCGCGCCGTTCATGCGTACCCGCGGACGGCGTCGGTCGTCATCTGGTACTCCCGCACACGAATCGACAGGGCCGAACTCTTCGACGCAGTGAACGCGGGGCGCTCGACGAATTGGGCCCTGGTACCGGTCCGTAGTCCGCGCTCAGCTGACGTCACCAGCGGCGACGTGCTGCGGATGACCATCGGCGGCGCGGCACTGGTCCTTCTCGGTCTTCGCCGCTACGCGTTCCGTCGGCCGCCCATCCTCGGCCCCACCAGCCGTCTCGTTGCCACCGGCGCAACGATCTTCACCGGCTACCCGTTCCTCAAAGGAGCCGTGCGCTCGCTGGCCGGCAACAGGACGGCAGGAACCGACGCACTCGTCAGCGCCGCAACCGTGGCCAGCCTCGTGTTGCGCGAGAACGTCGTCGCCCTCACCGTGCTGTGGCTCCTGAACATCGGCGAGTACCTGCAGGAATTGACCCTCAAGCGAACTCGACGCGCGATCTCAGATCTGTTGACCGGCACACAGGACACCGCCTGGATCAGGCTGCCCGACGGCTCCGAGATCTCCGTCGACGTCGATCGACTCGAGATCGGCGACGAGGTCGTCGTGCACGACCACGTGGGCGTTCCCGTCGACGGCACCGTGGTCGACGGTGACGCGGTGGTGGATCAGTCCGCGATCACCGGCGAGACCTTGCCGGTATCGATCGTCGCCGGAGACCGTATTCATGCGGGATCCGTCGTCGTCCGTGGCCGCCTCGTCGTGCGCGCATCCGCCGTCGGTCGCGACACAACGATCGGCCGCATCATTTCTCGCGTCGAGGAGGCGCAGGAAGATCGTGCACCGATTCAGACTGTAGGAGAGAACTTTTCACGACGCTTCGTCCCCGCGTCCTTCATCCTGTCGGCGCTGACTCTCGTCGTCACCCGGGATGTACGACGTGCCATGACGATGCTGCTCGTGGCGTGCCCGTGCGCGGTCGGGTTGTCCACGCCGACCGCCATCAGCGCAGCCATCGGAAACGGTGCCCGCAGAGGCATTCTCATCAAGGGCGGATCTCACCTCGAACAGGCCGGCAGGGTCGACGCCTTTGTGTTCGACAAGACCGGAACCCTCACGGTGGGACGCCCAGTGGTGACCAATGTCGTTTCGTTTCAGGACGATTGGGAACCCGAGCAGGTGCTGGCCTACGCGGCGAGCTCCGAGATCCACTCTCGACATCCTCTGGCAGAGGCTGTCA
The DNA here is from genome assembly GCF_014905595.1 of Rhodococcus sp. NKCM2511. Taxonomy (NCBI): domain Bacteria; kingdom Bacillati; phylum Actinomycetota; class Actinomycetes; order Mycobacteriales; family Nocardiaceae; genus Rhodococcus; species Rhodococcus sp. NKCM2511. The sequence continues at coordinate 2,800,414 of NZ_BNHJ02000001.1, forward strand.
TTCGGAGTACCGAGGAACGACACATCGTCATCCCGCCGCACGAGGAGTGCGAGGTGATCGTCGGACTCGGCATGCGGACGGTCGCAGACGGACGGACGCTGCTCCTGGGCAGTCCATCTCTCCTACGCAGCGAGGACGTCGCGGTGTCCGAGGATGCGCAGCAATGGGTTTCGCGACTGCAGGATGAGGCCGAGACTCCGCTGCTGTTGGCCGTCGACGGCGTACTCGTCGGCTTGATCAGTCTCCGCGACGAAGTCCGTACCAACGCATCGGCCGTTCTGAACGCGCTCCGTGCCGACGGTGTCGAACGCATCATCATGCTCACCGGCGACCACCCGAAGACAGCGGCGGCGGTCGCCGCGGAACTCGGTATCACCGAGTGGCGGGCCGAAGTGATGCCTGACGAAAAGCTCGGAGCCGTCCGAGAACTGCAGGACGCAGGTTACGTCGTGGCGATGGTCGGTGACGGCACCAACGATGCTCCTGCGTTGGCCGTCGCCGATATCGGAATCGCAATGGGATTGGCGGGCACCGACGTTGCCGTCGAGACCGCGGACGTGGCACTGGCGAGCGACGACTTGTCGCGTCTGCTCGACGTACGTGACCTCGGCCGGCACTCGGTGTCGGTCATCCGTCAGAACTACGGAATGTCCATCGCCGTCAACGCTCTCGGCTTGGCGGTCAGCGCCGGTGGTGCGCTGTCCCCAGTGCTGGCGGCAATCCTGCACAACGCCTCGTCGGTCGCGGTGGTCGGCAACAGTTCGCGATTGATCCGATACCGACTCTGATCAGTAGGTACCGAACGCCAGGGCGAGGTGTCCGGTACCTACTTCGCTATTTTGCGTCGCGGAAGTACGGTTCGACCGTGCCCTTGAGCTTGACGAGCATGGGGTTTCCGTAGCGATCCTTCGCGGTCGGGACCTCGACACGCACCCAACCCTCGGCCACGTTGTATTCGCGAATGCTCGTCTTCTCGACGCCGTTGAAGCGAATGCCCACGTCGCGGCGAAGAACCTCTTCGTTGTAGAAGCGGCTGCTCGGATCGATCGAGAGATGATTCGGTGGAACGTCTGCGTTCTGGTCCTCGGGCATGATTACTTTCGTCGATGTGCTGCGTTGGGTGCTGGGGTCTGAACCCCATGAAGAATACGCGACGTAGCGTTGGACCAGCGCCGCTGTCCCTAGCCCCGTGCCATGTCCACGAATCGGGACAGGTGCAGCTGGTGCGCCACAGTGATTGTCGCCGTCGGACCGTTACGGTGCTTGCCGAGGATCAAGTCGGCCTCGCCGCCGCGGGGGTCGTCTCGCTCGATGGCGTCGGGGCGGTGCAACAGAATCACCATGTCGGCGTCCTGCTCCAGTGAGCCGGACTCACGGAGGTCCGAGACCATCGGCTTCTTGTCGGTTCGCTGCTCGGGACCACGGTTGAGCTGGCAGACCGCGACCACCGGGCATTCGAGTTCCTTGGCCAACAGCTTGAGCTGACGGGAGAAGTCCGAGACCTCCTGCTGACGCGACTCGACCTTCTTGCCGGACGACATCAGCTGAAGGTAGTCCACCACAATGAGTTTCAGACCGTTGCGCTGCTTGAGGCGTCGCGCCTTGGCTCGAATTTCCATCATCGTCAGGTTGGGCGAATCGTCGACGAAGAGCGGTGCTTCGCTGATCTCGCTCATTCGACGGGCCAGCTTGGTCCAGTCGTCGTCGGTCATCTTTCCTGAACGCATGTCGCCGAGCTTGATCTTCGCCTCTGCGGACAGCAGACGCATGACGATCTCGGTGCGACTCATCTCCAGAGAGAAGATGACACTGGGCATGCCGTGCTTGATGGAGCACGAACGCATGAAATCCATACTTAGGGTAGACTTACCTACGCCGGGCCTTGCCGCAACGATGATCATCTGACCAGGGTGAAGACCGTTGGTGATCTCGTCGAGTTCGGCGAATCCCGTCGGCACGCCGAGGGAGATGCCGCCGCGGCTGGCGATGGAGTCGATTTCGTCCATCGTGGGCTGCAGCAACTCTTCGAGGGGTAGGAAGTCCTCGGAGGTACGTCGCTCGGTGACCTCGTACACCTCTGCCTGTGCGCGGTCGACGACCTCGGCGACGTCCTGACCGTCGGCTCCGGCGTAACCGAACTGCACGATGCGGGTACCGGCTTGCACGAGCCGCCGGAGAATGGACTTCTCCGCCACGATCTCGGCGTAGTACCCGGCGTTGGCGGCGGTGGGCGTCGTCTGAGTCAGCGTGATCAGGTACGGCGGGCCGCCGATGCGCTTGAGCTCGCCGCGGCGATCCAGCTCGGCCGAGACGGTCACCGGGTCGGCAGGCTCACCGCGGCTGTAGAGGTCGAGAATGGCGTCGTAGACGTTCTGGTGTGCCGGCCGGTAGAAGTCACCCGGACGGAGCACCTCGAGCACGTCGGCGATGGCATCCTTGCTCAGCAGCATGCCGCCCAACACGGACTGTTCGGCGGCCATGTCCTGTGGCGGCTGGCGCCCGAAGTCTTCGCCCGGACCTTCGCTGGAGGAGGAGCCGGAGTAGTCGGACTGTCCTCGATCGTCCACAACTGCCACGCGAACCGGCCGTCCTCTCCCCATAGTCCGAGCACGGCCGGATAACACCCGGACGTGCGGTCAAGCAAGTTCTACCCCCGGGCACCGACAGGTCCTGTTCGGTACCGGATCCGCGCTGCCCCGGCACCGTTCGACGGCATCGAGAGAGACGCTGGAGGGACGTTAAGCGGTATCGCCAGGAGTCACAACACAGGCTGTGGATGGATCTGTGGATGAAATGTGGACGAGGTTGAACAACGGTGTTGACCGTCTGGGGATAACCTGGGTATAACTTTTGGACTTTGAACCATTCCCGCACGTCAAGGCGTGTACATAAAGTTTTTGCCTGTGCATCGTTCTGGGGGCGGCGTGTCGGCCGAATTGACAACTCGGGCGTGTTGAGTAAATGCCGAGTGAACTCCGTGGTGAAGTACGTCACACCGGCTGGAAATTGGCACCGAAAGAGTCTTAGTGCTGGTTTTCGAGCCGAAGGGCCCGACCCCCGTCGGGAATCGGGCCCTCGTACTTCGCTCGAACAGGCCGTCAGAGATCGGCCTTCTGCGGGCACAGCGCCGGGTCGAGAACAGTGATCTCCTTCGTACCGATCTGCAGCACCCGGGCCGACGGGATGTCGAAGAAGAGACCGGTGATCCGCAGACGACCCTCCGCGTTCGCCCGTCCCACCACCCGGTGGCGGGTCAACGTCTGCAGCTGCACCGCCACATTGACCATCGCGAGCTGGTCGGCCTCGCCGAAGCCCAACTCCGCCGCTTGACGGCCCACCGCGTGCCCACTGCGGAACGCGTCCAGGCTGGCTCTCCCGTGCCCGAGCCACTCGGCCACCGACGGGTCGGCGGCATTCTCCGCCCCGCCGAGAATCGCCTTCATGGCACCACAACCGGAATGGCCACACACCACGACCGACGACGTACCCACTTCGTCGACGCCGAAGGCAAGGGCTGCCTCCACCGAGCAATCCTGACCTTGGGTGGGGATCATGTTGCCGACATTGCGCACGGTGAACAGGTCACCGGGGCCGCTGCTGGTGATCGTGTTCGGCATGACGCGTGAGTCGACGCAGCAGAGGAACAGCGTGTCCGGGTCCTGAGACTCGGTCAGACCTTCCAGGTGCGGACGAATGTTGGGGGCATGAGTGCGGTGGTACTCGGCCACTCCGCTCAACACCGGACGCAGAGCAGCAGGCGAATCCTCCTGCGTGTCGTCGCTCTTGAGCTGCCACGCCCGCCACGGTGCCAACGAACTGCGCACCGTCGCAGATCCGCGCCGCGGCGGACCTTCGGTGGCCGCAGCCATCGACGCCGTGCCCACCTCCTCGACGCGCACGGAACCACCGGTCGCCTCGTGTTGGCGGACCCACTCGTTCAACGCGTCGTGCACAGCATGGTCGAGGAAATCGACTCCGAGATGGACGGCGACCGACGTGCCTGCGGGCACTGTGGCCAACACTCGAGTCAGTCGCGGCAGCGCGAGGAAGCTCAGCGAGCCCTCCATAGTCACCCGCCAGGTTCCGTCGACCGTTTCCTCGGCCCGAATCTTCGCCAGCACCACGCGTCGCAGAACCAGGATGATCGAGAGCGCCAGGCCGATCAGCACTCCCTCGAGCAGGTTGAGCGCCACGACACCCAGCACCGTGACTGCGTAGACAGCGATATCACCGGTCTTGTTGGCGATCTTGATGTCGGCCAGTTTGATGAGCTGCACACCGATCATCACGAGCAACCCGGCGAGCGCCGCGAAGGGTACGAGCTCGACGATCGAAATGAACAGCACCGAGAAGATCAGGATCCACACGCCGTGCAGAATCGCCGACGCACGAGACTTGGCACCGACCTTGACGTTTGTCGCGCTACGCACGATGACGCCGGTGATCGGCAGGCCACCGATGGCACCGGAGGCCATGTTGCCCGCACCCTGAGCCATCAATTCGCGGTCGAAGTTGGTGCGCTCACCGCTGTGCATCTTGTCGACGGCCACAGCGGACAGCAGGCTCTCGACGCTGGCGATCAGCGCGATGGTGATGACACCGGTGGCGAATGCACCCCACTGACCGTCGGGCATGATCGGGAAGCTCAGAGACTCGATGAGGTTGCCCGGCAACTCGATTCGCTCGACGTCGAGCGAGAAGAAGATCGAGACCGCGGTTGCAGTGACCACTGCAACCAGTGCCGCAGGCACTTTGGAAACCTTGGCCATCACACTGGACACGCCGGCCAGTCGCGGCCACGAGAACATCAGCACGACGACGATGCCGCCGACGACGATGGACGGCCATTGGCCGTCGGCCACGGAACGCGGAATGGCGAGGAGGTTCAGCACCGCGGAGCTTTCGGATTCTCCACCGAGCAGCACGTGAATCTGTTGCAGCGCAATGGTTATACCGATGCCGGCGAGCATCGCGTGAACGACCACCGGCGAAATGGCAAGTGCACTACGAGCAATGCGGCTCATGCCCAGAAGAACCTGGACGAGGCCGGCCAACACCGTGATGGCACATGTTGTGGCCCAACCGAATTGATTGACCAACTCGGCGACCACCACAGTCAGACCCGCAGCCGGACCACTGACCTGCAACGGCGATCCGCCGAGAATACCGGCGAGAATGCCGCCGACCACAGCGGCGATGAGGCCGGCCATGATGGGAGCGCCGGAGGCGACAGCGATACCGATCGAAAGTGGCACTGCCACAAGGAAAACGACCAGCGAGGCCGGTAGGTCGTACTTGATTATCGACCCGACCCGAGACGGCGGCTCGGATCGGGTCTTCGGACTGGGTTCTGAATCGTGCTCTGCTGTCGTTGTCACGGCAGTTCCTCCGGGCGTCTAGGCGTCAGGTCGGTCGATCGTGTTCCGGCTTGGAATGTCGCCCCCAAGTAAAGGGTACGCAAACCTCGGCCGAAGGTGGCACCGAGAGAGATCCTTCACAATTTGGAAACCGTTGTGACAGTTGAATTTTGTGAGATGGCACGAAAAAACCCCACGAACCGAAGTTCGTGGGGTTTCTTGCAGCCGTTTCGGGCCGAAAGCTGAAAATCAGCTTCCGACGACCTCCAGCTTGAACTTGGCGGTCACGTCGGGATGCAGGTTCACGACGATGTCGTGCTTGCCCGTGCTCTTGACGTGAGCCTTCGGCAGATCGATGCTGCGCTTGTCGACGACCGGTCCACCGGCAGCCTTGAGTGCAGAAGCGACGTCCGACGCGGTGACCGAGCCGAACAGCTTGCCCGAGTCGCCGGCAGTCTTGACAGACAGCGTGACGGACTCGAGGCCCTCGATGGCCTGCTTCAGCTCGTTGGCGTGCTCGAGGCCGCGAACGGCCCGAGCTTCCTGAGCGCGGCGAATGCCGTCGACCTGCTTCTGAGCTCCACGGGTGGCCTGGATGGCCAATCCGCGGGGCAGCAGGAAGTTACGGCCGTAGCCGTCCTTGACCTCTACGGTGTCGCCAGGCGCACCGAGGTTGTCCACATCAGCGGTGAGGATCAGTTTCATACCAATCGCCCCTTTCTATCGAGCCGTCGCGGCGTAAGGCAGCAGTGCTACCTCACGCGAGTTCTTCACGGCAACGGCCACGTCACGCTGATGCTGGACGCAGTTGCCGGTGACACGGCGAGCACGGATCTTTCCGCGATCGCTGACGTACTTACGCAGCAACGTCGTGTCCTTGTAATCGATCGCCGTGTTCTTTTCCTTGCAGAAGGAACACGCCTTCTTCTTGAGCACCTTGTCGCGCAATGGCGGTTTGGGCATGGGTCTTTCTCCGTTACATCTGGTTGTTCTCGATCGAAGGATCTAGAACGGTGGCTCTTCGTCTCCGCCACGTCCGCCGAAGGAGCCCGACGCCGCCGGGGCACTGCCCCAGGGATCGTCTCCACCGGAACCGGAGTTGGACGAGGAGTTCGAGCGGCCGCCGCCCGATCCGCCGGAGGAACCCGAGCCGGAGTTGAAGCCGCCTCCGCCGCCACCTCCACCGCGATTGGCCTTGTTGACCTTTGCGGTGGCGTAGCGAAGTGAAGGTCCGATCTCGTCGACTTCGAGCTCGACGACTGTCCGCTTCTCACCCTCGCGCGTCTCGTACGAACGCTGCCGCAGCCGTCCGCTCACGATCACTCGTGAGCCTCGGGTCAGACTCTCGGCAACGTTCTCCGCTGCCTCGCGCCAGATGTTGCAGCGCATGAAGAGCGCGTCGCCGTCTTTCCATTCGTTCGTCTGACGATCGAATGTGCGCGGGGTGGATGCAACCGTGAAGTTGGCAACTGCCGCACCGGCGGGGGTGAATCGAAGTTCTGGATCAGCCGTCAAGTTTCCGATGACGGTGATGACGGTCTCGCCTGCCATGGTTCCTCTTTCAGTAGTAAGCGTTGTGAGTGCCAGCCTAGGGCCGGACACCGACAATTACTTGCCCTGTCGCAGGACCTTCGTACGCAACACGGACTCGTTGAGTCCGAGCTGACGATCCAGCTCGCTGACGGTGGCAGGCTCGGCGTTGAGGTTCACAACGGCGTAGATGCCCTCGGCATGCTTGAGGATCTCGTAAGCCAGACGACGCTTGCCCCATACATCGACCTTGTCGACGGTGCCGCCATCCTTGCGAACGACGTTGAGGAACGTATCGAGCGACGGAGCGACAGTGCGCTCGTCCAGATTGGGGTCGAGAATGACCATCAATTCGTAATGACGCATAAGACCTCATCACCTCCTGTGGACTAGTGAAAACGGCCACGGACTATCCGTGGCAGGAGGGTCGTTGCGTCAGCAACCCCTCGAAGATACACGACAGGGCCCTGACCTGCTAATTCCCTCTGGGCGCACAGTCGGGCATTCGCTCGTCATACTCTTGCACCATGCGATCCGGGGTCCGCGCCAGTCCGACGACGGTTGTCGTGGTCGTCGCGATGGCAGCAATCGGGTTGATTCTGGGATATCTGAACAAGGCCCGCTGCGCCGTCGCACCGTTCGACGAGTCCGGACGCAGCACGGTGTTCGACGTCATCAAGGACTCGTCCGTCTGCTACTCCGACATCCAGTTCCTGTGGCTCGGCCGCGATATCGACAATCACATATTTCCCTACATCCACGGGGCAATCACGAGCGATGGAATCCTCACCGGAGGGACGGTGGAGTATCCGGTTCTGAGCGGTCTGCTGATGTGGCTCGGCGCGATCCCGGCCCACACCGACGCGCAGTTCCTGTTGACCTCGGCACTGATCCTTGCACCGTTCGGGCTTCTCACCGCCTGGATGCTCGGGCGGATGGCCGGGTGGCCGGCGCTGCTGTGGTCCATCTCCCCACCCCTGGTGATGTACGCCTTCCACAACTGGGAGCTACCGGTCGTCGCCTCTGCGGTAGGTGCGATCTTCGTCATGACATTGCCGATTGCATTGCGGCGCAAGGCAATTGTGGCTTCGGTACTACTGGCGATCGGATTCTGCCTCAAGATCTATCCGGGCGCGTTCGTGCTCCCGCTCATTGCCTATGTCGTCACCGGCGGAACGAACGGTCGAGAAAAACCGGAGACCGTCCGTGGCCGCTACGACATACGCGGCGGCCTGCAGGTCGCGGGAGCCGCGATCGCCACCGTCGTCGCAGTCAACCTGCCGTTCGCCGTCATCGGTTACGAGGGCTGGCGCGCGTCGTTCACCTTCCAGTCGCTGCGCCAGGCGGACCTGACGACCAACTCCATCTGGTACTGGGGGCTGCGTCACCTCTACGTCAACGACCGCATGACGCCCGACGCGTACAACGACGCCGAAGCGTCGTTCCAGAAAGTCGTCGACGTGGCGTCGCCGCTCCTGGTGTTCGTCGCGTTCGCGCTCGCGCTGTGGCTCGGCTTCCGGCGCGCGAACGCGATCGGCACCTATCCCTGGGTCGCCGTGAGCGGGTCGATGCTGTGCGGCTTCATGCTGCTGCACAAGGTGCACTCACCCCAGTACACACTGTGGCTGCTTCCCTTCCTCGTGTTGCTTCGGATCCCCTGGGGGATCGTCGCCGCGTACTTGATGGTCGATCTGTCGATGGGGATCGGCGTGTTCAAGTACTTCGCTGCGCTGGCCTCCGGCGTCGACGCCAACGACGAGGAATTCTTCGTCCTCGTCGGAGTCTGGGGGCGAGCGCTGCTGCTGGTGGTGCTGTTCGTGGTGTTCGCCCGCGCTCGCCTGCGGTTCGCCCAACCGGGCGAAACCGACTCGGAGTCGGTAACGTCGCCTCGTTCGTCGACGACATCTGTGACGGCATCACCGAGGCACTAGAGCTTCGGGAAACAGGGCGCTGGGGGAAAAGGGCGCAGAGCGGGGCGGGGACATGGCACAGGTGTCGCAATCTCAGGGAAGTACCGAGGACGGCACTGCCGCGGTACGTCGGATCGGTTTGATCGAGGACCACGAATCCGTTGCGCTCGGCCTCAAGGCCATGCTGGCGGACGAACCCGATCTCGATCTCGTGATCATGGCCTCCACCGTGGACGAATTGCTCGCCCACCGAGAGCAGCTCGACCTGGTGGTACTCGATCTGCGCCTCGGCGACGGATCGTCTCCGCGCTCGAACGTGGAACAGTTGCACGCCGCGGGATCACGAGTGCTGGTGTACACCGGTGCCGAGAACGCATTCCTGGTTCGGTCCGCGGCACGCGCGGGAGTGCTCGGCGTGGTGCGCAAGTCCGCGCCCGCATCGGCCATCGTGTCCGCGATCCGGCGAGCCGCGAGCGGCGGGCAGGTGGTCACCACGGACTGGGCCGCGGCGATCGACGGCGATCCACAACTTCCCGACGTCGGCCTGAGCCCACGTCAACGCGAGGTGCTTGCCCTTTACGCGTCGGGCGAGAAGGCTGGACGCGTCGCCCGCCTGGCCGGACTGTCGGAACAGACCGTGAACGACTACCTCGTGCGCATCCGCAACAAATACGCCGAGGCGGGGCGTCCGGCACCGACCAAAACCGATCTGTACAAACGCGCGGTCGAAGACGGGTGGCTCCCGATGCCCGAGCTCCCCTCGCAGGACTGATGACCGGTTGGAACGCGATTCATGACGCATCCTCGGAGTTGACGGTTCAAATGCCCATAGAAATCAGGGCAGCGAGTCTGTGATCGACCTGTGAGAATGAGTCGACTCAGGTTTAGACCGTCTCAACCTGCCTCGGCCCTCGGGAGAACTGATGTCCGCACTGCTCGATCCCATGCCCTCGGAACACAGCGACTCCATCTCTGCCGCACCGCTCGCTCGCGGACTGATCAGCCTGGTGCCGCCCGCTGAGCAGCTGGACACGTTCCCCACGCGGCCCGGCCTGACCGACCGTGAGATCGAGGTACTGCTCTGCTGGATTCGCCTCGACTCCAAGACCGAGGTCGCGAAGGCACTGTTCCTGTCGCTGGGAACCGTCAACACCCACCTGACGCGCATCCGCGCGAAATACACCTCTGTCGGACGGTCCGCCCCGACCAAGGCTGCTCTGGTGGCCAGGGCCCTGCAGGACGGACTCGTCGACATCTCGGAGCTGTAAGTCTTCGAGCTGTTGCGGTTCGAGAGCGTAGGTCAGACGTGGACTTCGGTGTCCACGCCTTCGCTCTCGAGACGCTTGTTGCGTCGGATGCTGCTGATCAGTGCGGCACCGATGAAGAGGATTCCGACGAAGCCGGTGATCAGTTCGTTGATGTGCACGCCGATCGACACGAGCAGGATGAGGGCCAAGGCACCGATTGCCCAGTGCGCGCCGTGCTCGAGGTAGACGTAGTCCGACAACGTTCCCTTGCGAACGAGGAACACCGTGATCGAGCGAACGAACATGGCACCGATGAAGCCGAGGCCGAGCGCGATGATGATCGGGTCCGCGGTGATGGCGAAGGCTCCGATGACACCGTCGAACGAGAACGACGCGTCGAGGACCTCGAGGTAGAGGAACAGGAAGAAGCCGGCCTTGCCGGTCGCCTTCGCCAGTTCGCTCGGGCCGCCGGAGGACTCTTCGCCCTCTTCCTCGATGTGGAACAGTTCGCCGAGACCGTTGACGGCAATGTAGGTGATCATGCCGAGCACGCCGGAGACCATGACGGTGGATATCTTGTCGTCGTCGGCGAGGAATTCGGCGCTGAGCACGAGCAGCAGGCCCGCGACGACAACGGACAGCTGATCGAGGCGACCGATCCGGGCGAGAGGCTTCTCCAGCCAGCTCAGCCAGGTGATCTCGCGATCCTCGAAGATGAAGCCGAGGAAGAGCATCAGCAGGAACATGCCGCCGAAGGCTGCGATCTGCGGATGCGCGTCGGTGAGGAGCGTCTCGTAACTGGGCGAACCGTCAGGGAAGGTCGCGGCACCGTCGGCGGGCGGGTTGAGCGCCAGGTCGATGGCGGCGACCGGACCGAGGCCCGACGCGGCCCAGACGATGACCAGCGGGAACAGCAACCGCATGCCGAACACGGCGATGACGATGCCGATGGTGAGGAAGATCTTCTGCCAGAACTCACTCATCCGTCGCAACACGGTGGCGTTGATGACGGCGTTGTCGAAGGACAGGGACACTTCGAGCACACCGAGGATGAGGACGAGAATCATCGCCTCGAGTCCGCCGTACAAGAAGGCCACGATGACGGACACGATGGTGACCGCAATCGACCAGCCGAAGATTCTCATAACCACGTCAGTGGCCTTTCTGGCTAGGAGCAGAGCCCGCAGGCGCGACCAAGTTGGGGGACGAAACGGAAAAACCCCCGCCCATCATGAATGACGAGGCGGGGGTATCCCCAATCTTGGGAGTGCCTTTACTAGACGTTTACTCCGAAGTCCCGGGCGATGCCTGCGAGTCCGGACGCGTAGCCCTGGCCGACTGCGCGGAACTTCCACTCCGCGCCGTTGCGGTACAGCTCGCCGAAGACCATCGCGGTCTCGGTCGAGGCATCCTCGCTGAGGTCGTAGCGAGCAAGCTCGGAGTTGTCGGCCTGGTTGATGACGCGGATGAACGCGTTGCGCACCTGACCGAACGACTGCGAGCGAGCGTCCGCATCGTAGATCGACACGGGGAACGTGATGGTCTCGATCTCCGGCGGCACAGCGGCGAGATCGACCTTGATCTGCTCGTCGTCTCCGTCGCCTTCACCGGTCGTGTTGTCCCCGGTGTGCTCGATGGAGCCGTCGGGAGACTTCAAGTTGTTGAAGAACACGAAGTGCCCGTCGCTCAGGGCCTTCTTCGTCGAGTTCAATGCGATGGCGCTGGCATCGAGGTCGAAGTCGGTGCCCGTCGTCGTGCGGATGTCCCAACCGAGGCCGACCACGACCGCGGTCAGGTTCGGTGCTGCCTTGGTGAGCGAGACATTGCCACCCTTGCTGAGGCTGACGCCCATTGAGAGGTCCTTTCGCAATTGGTTTCCCGTTACGGGTACAACCGTAGTGGGAATGTCCGGTTTCTGGACGTACTCGACCAACGAGCGCGGTGATGCGGAGGTTCCCGTCGGTAGTATCGAACAGGTGACAAGTCGCTGGCCTGGGGTGTTTCGCCGAGGTTCCGAATCGGACGCCGCCGCGCGTCGTTCCCAGGACGCCGCTGTCGCCGCCTTTCTCGACATGGACAAGCGACAGTCCATCGCATCCGCCGGCGTCGAGGCATCCACCGCGCTGCGTCCGGAGGACGGACTCGCCCGCCGATGGTTCGATACCGAGAAGCTGTGTTTCGACGCGGGAGCGGCGTATCTCGCTGCCGTCGAACAGTTCGACGGAATCACCACTGCCGCCGCCAGGTCGGCATTCGACAACGCGACGCGACTGCTCCACGACGCCAGTGTCGCCGTCGACCGTTTCTACGAGGCTCATCGCGGGACTCTCGAGCACGCCTCTGCACAGTTCGCGGCCACCCCGCGCCTGGTGCAGGACGCGCTGGCCGAGGCGGACGCTGCGCGGTCCACCGTCGACGAGCAGTACGCCACCTATCCATCACTGCGGCAGGCCTGGAACGAACTGGATGCCGCCACAACACAATTGAACGATGTTCGACGGGATCCGCTGCGTGCGCGAGAGCAGGCCGCCGTCGTCCGGGACAGATCCACTGCGTTGCGCGAGGCGGTTCGCTCGGCTCCCGGACGTCAGCAGGAGGCCCGGACCGCACTGGTCTCGGTGCGGACCCGAATCGAAGCCGTACGAACGAGATCCGAGGGGATCGCGCCGGCCTTCTCGAGTCTGCTCCGCGAATTCAATGCCAAGAGTTCGGCAGATCTGTCGCACAACGAACGATCGAGTGTGCGCCACATCGAGCAGGCCGACGAGGATCTACGAGCGGCCCGTTCGGCGCTCGACACGGGCAACCCCGAGCAGGCCTTGGATCTCGTCGCCCAGGCCCGGTCGCACCTGACCGATGCCGAGCACCTGGTCGACGCCGTCACCGATCGAGTTCGCCTGCTGCGCGCAGTCAAAGCCGATCCGAGCGAGACCGAGAACAAGGTCCGGTTCAAACTTCGTGACGCTCAACAACTCGCGATCAATCGCGGTCTGGTTGCCGAATGGGGCTCGGTGCTGGATGCTCAGCTCGCCCGGATCGACAGGGCGAGCAACGCACTGACGGGTACCCATCCCGACTACTGGTCATATCTGCAGGATCTGGCTACCATTTCGGACTTCATCGCAGGCGTGATCGAACGCATGCGCAGCTAGCACCGACCGCATTCACACGAAGGATCATGGTGCAACACTTTCGCCATCTCGACGCCGACACCCGCGAACGCATGTTCTTCCTGCAACCGGAGGACATCGCGGTCAGTGACGGAAACAACGTCGTAGCAACAGCACTCGGTGCGACGCTGTACATTCCCGCGACCCGTGCGGACCTGACCGCGACGGTGCACAAGCGCACCGACGAGGGCGTTCGATCGATCGTGATCGATCTCGAAGATGCAGTCGCAGATCATGATCTGCAGTACGCGGTGGAGAACACCATCCGAACTCTGAACGAACTCTCGGGTTCGAATGCACTGGTGTTCGTCCGAGCCCGCACGGCCCAACAGATTCGGACGGTCTGCGCCGGTCTGACTCCTGGGGCCGCTGGACTTGCCGGATTCGTCGTACCGAAGTTCACCTCGGCAACCGGAGCCGAGTACCTCGACGAGATTCTCGCCGCGTCCACCGCGCACGACACCCGCTTGTTGGCGATGCCGGTTCTCGAGTCGGCCGAGGTGGTCCACCGCGAAACACGCGACACCGAACTCGTTGCCATCCGAGAACTACTGGGAAAATACCGAGACATCGTGCTGGCCGTCCGCATCGGAGCCACCGACATGTGCGGCACCTTCGGCATTCGCCGCGACCGTGACCTGACGATCTACGACGTCCGCGTCGTGGCCGACGTCATCAGCGCGATTGTCAACCACCTGGGCCGCAACGACGGATCGGGATTCGTCATCACCGGGCCGGTGTGGGAGTACTTCGCAGACCACGAACGCATGTTCCGGCCACTGCTGCGCCAGACGCCGTTCGTCGACCAGGAGGCCGTGCGTTTCCGGCAACAACTGGTCAGCAGCGACCTGGACGCACTGCTGCGTGAGGTCGCCCTCGACCGCGCCAACGGTATCCAGGGCAAGACCGTCATCCATCCATCCCACGTTCCTGCCGTGCACGCATTGTCCGCAGTGACGCACGAGGAATACCACGACGCCCTCGACATTCTGGCCTCCGACCAGGGCGGCGCGCAGGCCTCCGGCTACCGGAACAAGATGAACGAGCTGGGACCACATCGCAATTGGGCGAAACAGACGATGGTTCGCGCCCGGGCATTCGGGGTCACCAACGAAGGGATCACGTTCGTGGACCTCCTGACGGCGCTGGCTCAGCGATGACCGACAACCCGGCCGACGGCATCGTCCTGACCGACACCGGCTCCTCGTCGTCGTGGACGGCACGACAACTGGTGCGTCCCGGCCTACGTCGCAATCCCCGACGGGCACACCTGTTGGTGTCCACTGTGCTCGGCAAACACATACCCGTGGATCCGGACGTCGTCATCGGTGCCGGCGATGAATTGGCCGGCCTGGTCGCTGCGGCGGTCGGCGGCTCCGACGTCGATGTTCTCGGATTCGCGGAGACGGCAACGGGATTGGGTCACACGGTGGCAACCGCCCTCGATGCGCGCTGCTATGTGCACTCCACCCGCCGCACGGTATCGGGCATGACGGTGCACGGTGAGTTCGAGGAAGGGCACTCGCACGCCACCGACCATCTGCTGATGCCGACCTCGGCGGACCTGCTCGGCGGCGAACTACCCCTCGTTCTCGTCGACGACGAGATCTCGACCGGAGCCACCGCGCTCGATGCGCTCCGCCAGATCCATTCCACGGCTGCGCGTTCCCACTACGTCATCGCATCCCTGGTGGACATGCGTACCGCCGAGCATCTCGACGCGACCGCAGCAACGGCCACCGAACTGGGCGTCGTGATCGACAACGTCAGCCTCGCTCAGGGATCGGTCGAGCTGGAACCCGGGCTCGTGGAGACGGTTCTGAGCCTCCCCGATCCGACGTTCAATCCGGTTGCTACACAACCCGGTTCGGTACGCCGCATCGACGCGCCCTGGCCCGCAGCTCTACCCGAGGGCGGCCGCCACGGCTTCCTCAGGTCCGATGCGGCCGGGTTCGCCGACGCGATCGAAGCGGTCGCGGCCACCGTCGACGCGTCGCTCCCCGACTCGGGTGCCGTCGTGGTCGTCGGGCACGAGGAGCTGATGTACCTGCCGTTACGCCTGGCGGCAGCGCTGCAACGACGCGGACACAGCGCACTGTTCCAGACGACCACCCGCTCGCCCGCCTACGTACTCGACGTGGCGGGCTACCCACTGCGCCGGGGCTTCGAATTCGCAGCGCCCGAGGACGAATCCTCTCTGCGCTACCTCTACAACGCCGACGCGCCGGCCGGCTCGACCCTGGTGTTCGTCGCCGATACCCCCGCGGATACCGACGCACTCACCGCCGCGGCGGAGACACTCGCGGCGGCGGGCACCGACGTGCTGGTCGTGGTCGTCACCGGTGCCGATCCGCAGGCGCTCGAGATCGCCAGACGCGCCCGTCCGCTGCGTGGGCCCGAGTTCGGCTCGTACGCGCCGAACGAGGTGACCTGGCTACTCAAAGACCTGTCAGGGATCTCGCTGGAAGCGGCAACGGCGGAGCGCGAGAGGGCGATTCAGGCCGGCACGGCGCACTATGCCGAATCGCTGCCGGTGGAATACCAACCCGATCTTGCGTATCGCGAACTGTTCGAGAAGGTACTGCACGAGAGTGCGGCGCGGCTCGCGGTCGCCGTCGGAACCGTCACCGAGGTGGTGCTCGCCGAGCGCGGACACGACATCGTGCTCGCGTCACTGGCCCGGGCCGGTACTCCGGTGGGAATTCTGATGCGGCGCTGGGCTTTCGCCGCCCACGGCATCGAGATACCGCATTACGCCGTCTCGATCGTGCGTGATCGGGGTATCGACAGCGTCGCTCTGCGCTACCTCGCCGAGCACCACGATTCACGCTCGGTGGTGTTCGTGGACGGCTGGACCGGCAAAGGTGCCATCGCACGCGAACTCACAGCGGCACTACGCGACTTCCCTGGGGCGGACTTCGACGACGATCTGGCCGTGCTCGCCGATCCCGGACACTGCGCTCGCACCTACGGGACCCGAGACGACTTCCTCATCGCCTCGGCCTGCCTGAATTCGACCGTCTCGGGCCTCGTTTCGCGAACTGTACTCAACGACAGCCTCATCCGGCCGGGTGATTTCCACGGCGCGAAGTACTACGCAGACCTCGCTCCCGACGATGTCTCGGGGCACCTACTCGACGCGGTGACGGCTCGATTCGACGACGTGCGTGACGAGGTCGCGGAGACGGTGTCGTCGGTGCTCGCGTCCGACAGAACCTCCACCTGGTCGGGATGGGCATCGGTGGAGAAGGTCCGCCAGGAGTACGGCATCTCGCACGTCAACTTCGTCAAGCCCGGTGTCGGCGAGACCACGCGGGTGCTGCTACGCCGAGTACCGTGGCGCGTGTTGGTACGCGACGCGAATGCTCCGGAGCACCAACATATTCGGATGCTCGCCGAAGCCAGGGGAGTACCGGTCGACGTGGTACCCGACCTCGCCTACTCGTGCATGGGTCTGATCAAGAACGTCTCGACCGAGGATGCCTCGTGAGCGCCCTCATCGCCGTCGACCTCGATCGCACGATGATCTTCTCCGAAGGCGCGCTCGGTGTGCCACTGGACGAGACGTTCGAGTGCGTGGAGGTGTACGAGGGTAAACCGCTGTCGTACATGAGCACTCGGTCCATGTCGCTGCTCCGCGGGTTGAGCGAGAGCGTCACCGTGGTTCCGACGACGACGCGAACCATCGAACAGTTCCAGCGCATCGACTTGCCGGGTGCCCCGTGGCGGTACGCCATCACCAGCAACGGTGGCAACATTCTCGTCGACGGTGAGCCGGATACGGCCTGGCGCAAGGGCTTCGATCTGGACCTGGCCGGCATCGGCGCAGAGTTGAGATCGAGGGTCTCCAAGGACTGGGTACTCAAGTACCGCGAGGCCGACGGCCTGTTCTGCTACCTCGTCGTCGACGTCACCGCCGTCCCACCGGACTTCGTCTCGGACTGGTCGCAGTGGTGCGCGGCACGCGACTGGAACGTGTCCCAGCAAGGCCGCAAGATCTACACGATGCCCAACGCGGTGTGCAAGAGCTCCGCCGTGGCCGAGGTCCGTTCCAGGCTGGTTCAGGACGGTTCCCTGGATGCCGAGGCCGGCGTGTTCGCTGCCGGTGACGGCGCGCTCGACGCCGAGATGCTCATGGCCGCCGACGAGGCAGTTAGGCCGCGGCACGGCGAGCTCGAACTGCTGGGGTTCACCCGCCCCGGGTTGACCGTCACCGATTCCTCCGGCGTGCGGGCCAGCGAGGAAATTCTCGACTGGCTGCGGAACCGAACCACTGCGCACCGCGTCTAACAGTTCGTCGGGGGGACAGGCGCGTGGCAAGGGGTGGGCATGGCGAATCCGTACGAGGAACTCGAAGCGACGATCGACGGGATAGTCACCAACATATTCGTGACCCCGGTGGGGCCCGAGCTCGTCGGCACCATGCTCGGGGAGGCGTTCGAGAAAGCGAACGGAGCTTTCGACTACCGCGGTGACTACGAACCCAACGAAGTGACGATCACCGAACCGTTCGAGGTGATGTCACACGAGGACATCGCGGGCATGGTCGGGTCGTTGGCCATCGGTCCCATTGCGACCTCGTCGAAGAACTGGAACGACCTCTCGGCCGCCGCCGGCTCCGGATCCGACGGCTTCCGAACGGGTATCGAGGCGGCCATGGCGTCGGGCTGGTCCGGGCCGATGTCCGACGCCGTGCGCGGCGGCGTGGGCGATTACGTCTCGTCGGCGTCCGCGCTGGCCACGTCGATGAGCCTGATCGGGAACAAGCTGCTCGAAGCACACGCGGGATTCGAGCAGACCAAGTCGAGAATGCCGCCGGTGGTCGCGTCCGAGAGCAGCACCCTGATCGGTTCCCTGCTCCCCGTTCCGTTCGCCACGAAAACGGCGACGGCTGTGCAGGAGGAGCAGCAGAACGAAGCGCGCCGGATCATGCGATCGGTGTACGTACCGGGCGTGGTGCTGTCCGACACCAACGTTCCGGTGCTGCCGACGGCGCACAATCCCGTCGACGGCGGAGGCGGTGGTCCCACCGGCGGCTGGGCAGGCGGTTTCCCGGCAGGCAATTATCCGGCCGCCAGTGGGAGCGGCGGTGCGACGTCCGGTGGGGGCGCAGGCTCGGCAGGAGCCGTCGATCCCGCAGCGCAGTCGGCTACGCAGCAGACCGATGCCGGCACCGCGACGCCTGGACAATCGGGCCCCGGGCAACCGGGTTCGAGTCCATCCGGACCGCTGCCGCCTGCAGATCGATCCGGGGAAACCCGAGCCGCCGCAGCCGGTGGCCCCGGAAATGCTCCCGGGGGACTCGGAAGCAACGTGGGAGGCGGCGGATCCTCGGGGACAGGCTCCCCGGGCTCCGGCTACGGCGGCTCGGGCTACAGCGGCTCCAACTACGGCGGCTCCAACTACGGCGGCTCGGGCTACAACGGATCCGGTGGCGGTGCGGGTTCCGGTGCAGGTTACGGCGGCTCTGTTCTCGGGTCTCCGATCGGTCCCGGCGGTTCCAGCGGCGGCCCGGGCGGCGCGGGTGCGGCGGCGGCCGGTCGAGCAGGGGCTCACGGTATGCCCGGAGTGGGCGGTATGGGCGCGGCGGGAGGTCGTGGCACCGGCGACAACGACGGAGAACACACCACCCCCGGCTATTTGATCGACGTCGGCAACGGCAGCGAACTGATCGGCGACCTGCCACTCGTCGCACCCCCTGTGCTCGGCGGCTGACGGTGACGCAATGGACCGTGCGCGGGATGGATTTCGCGATGCTCTGCAGTCGTTTCGGACGGGATCGGCTGCCCTACCCTCTGGCCGTCACCGTCGACGTCGATACCGAGGATCAGCTCCGACGGCTGCGACGCGAAGCGTCGGCGAGGATCGACGCGCTGGTGGACGAGCGGCTCGAGGCAGCAATCGGAGTGGTGATCGACCCCGCTGTACGCATCGAATGCCGAAGCGACACACACGCTCTCGGGCAGAGCCCGGTGCGCGTTCATGCAGCGGTGACCCACGATCTCGCGGTTGTCCTCACCCAACGACCTGGGCCGGACTGTTCGGTCACGATCGACACGGTGACCCCGGCATCTGCCCCCGTACGGATCGCCGAGTCCGTGCCGACCGTGCAGGCCGGACGCCGTGCGGCCGCCACCCTCGAACATCCCTGCACTGCAACCACATCGAGCGGAGCAATCCTGTCCACGGCCACTCGAAACGCGACTGCGGACGAGAAATTCGAGGCGTTCTTCGCCCGACCGCGATCGGCAGTCGGCGAGGTGATCGTCGCGCGCGGTGCCACCTACGACCACCGCCGCGATACCGATGCCGTCTCGTTCTTCTGGATGGACTTCGACGGGGACGGCCGCTACCTCGTTCGGTCCCACGCGTCGATCGACGTCGTGCCCGCCGATTCCACCCGATTCGTCGCCGAAATCGGGCGACAGTTGGAGTCGGCCTTACGCCGATGACACAGCCCACCCCTTGACACCGTATCGATTTTCGATAGGTTATCGATATTCGTTGTTATCGACTATCGATATGGAGGCGGCGGGATGGCATACGGACTGGGTTCCATGAGGACCAACAAGTGGGCGATGGTGTTCTACGGAGCACTGGCCGTGGGCTGGACCGGCTGGAAGATGTGGAAATACCACTCCTCGGACTACGTCCTTGCCACGGTCGAACCCGAGTGGAACACCCCGCCGGTGGAGTTGTTCGGAGGCCAGTTGCAACCGGGGAACTCGGTCGAGCTGAGCGTCCCGAAAGCCGAAATCGTACGACTGCTGGGCTTCATCGACGTGATGCGCTACGGATCCCTCGCCGTCGGACTGGTGATCATCCTGGTGGGCCTGCTGTTCTTCTACCGCTTCTGCGATCGCGTCATCGCCGGGAATCCCTTCACCAACGCCGCACGCACCGACGTCGTAGTGATCGGCGCGTGCATTCTCGCCTACCCCATCATCACTGGGTTCATGAACATGCTGGGCACCAACAGCGTCGTCGGTGCGCTCGAGCTGAGCGGGACCGTGGACACCGCTCGACCGGCCACCGGTCTCTGGATCGCAATCTTCGTGTCCACGTTCCTGCAATTCGTCTACGCCACCATCGCCCAGGGCTCCAAGCTCGCTCGTGATGCCGATGGTCTGGTCTGATGGCCGAGGAGTTGGTCGACCATCTCGTCGTGTGTCATCTCGGCGAGATCCTCGAAGCCCGCGGCATGACGCTCGCCGAGCTGTCGCGTCTGGCGGGGGTCAGCGTCGTGAATCTGTCGGTACTCAAGAACGACCGCGCCAAGGCCATCCGATTTTCCACCCTGACCGCGGTTTGCCGGGTGCTCGGCTGCACCCCGGGTGACCTGTTCACCCTCCGCCAAGTCTGACCTGTACGCCGTCGCAGCCACACCAGACGGACAAATCGACCAAGTACATTGGATGACGGTAACCAGCACTTCGAGAGAGAGTCCACCACATTGTCTGCTCCGGCCGGTCAACCGTTGTCCAAGGGTCAGAACGGCCCCCTCACCGTCGGCGACGTCGTCGTGTCCATCGTCCTGGCGGTGCCGGCCGACCTGTCTGCGCTTCTGGTCAACGACGCCGGAAAGGTGCGCACGGACGCCGATTTCGTGTTCTTCAATCAGCCGACCGGTCCCGGTGTCCGACTCGAACCCGGGCAGGGCGGGCTGGCGCGGCTCGCCGTCTCACTCGGCGCCGTTCCGTCCGACATCGAGCAGATCCGTGCGGTCATCACCCTCGACGACGCGTCGAGCAACTTCGGCCGATCGGCACCCCCGGTCGCGCGAGTCAGCGACACAGCGGGAAACGTGTTGTACGAGTACACGATCGAGGGCCTCAGCTCCGAATCCATCGTCATTGCGCTGGAAATCTACCGCCGTCAGGGGAGCTGGAAAGTTCGTGCCGTCGGGCAGGGTTACGCGGGTGGTTTCGCTGCGTTGGTGACCGATCACGGTGTCTCCGTGGACGACGCGCCGGCTCCGGCACCCACACCGCCCCCTGCACCGCCGACGCCACCCGCCCCGGCCGCGCCACCCGCTCCGCCCGCACCGGTTCGCTCCGAGGCTCCGGAAGTCAGTCTCACCAAGTCCAAGCCCGTCAGTCTGTCCAAGGGCCAGAAGGTCACGCTGCGCAAGGACGGCGGCGTGGCCCTGACGGTGATTCGCATGGGTCTCGGCTGGGATCCGGTGACGACACCGAAGAAGGGTGGACTGTTCGGCGGCGGAGGCCGTGCGGCGAACATCGACCTGGACGCGTCGGCGATCATGCTGGCAGATCGCAACGTCAACGATGTCGTGTACTACGGCCAGCTCAACGCCAAGGACGGGTCGATCACGCACAAGGGAGACAACCTGACCGGCGAGGGTGAGGGCGACGACGAGGTCATCGTCGTCGATCTGACGCGGGTACCCCAGCACGTCACCGGCATCGTCTTCACGGTCACCTCGTACCGCGGCCAGACGTTCGAGCAGGTTGCCAATGCGTTCTGCCGGCTGGTCGACAACACCACCAACACCGAACTCGCCCGCTTCACCCTGCAGGGCGGCATGCCGTTCACGGGATTGGTGATGGCAAAGGTCTACCGCCAGGGCAGTGAATGGAAGCTACAGGCCATCGGCGACGGCATCCAGGCCAAGCACGCCGGTGAAGCCGTCAAGCAGCTCGGCCGCTATATGTGACCGCACGCCGACCGGTTCGATCTGCAGCGCCGTCGAGTACGCCACCGAGCGGGTCGACGGCGCTGCCGTTTCGAATGAGATCCTCCGACGGCCGGTAGATCTGCCGAACGATCAACGCGCACAAGCCGATCACTGCGATATCGCGCACGACCACGGTGGCGGTGAACCACTGTTCGGGCAGACCCTTGTTGTCCACGCCCAGGTAGTAGTACATCCGGGGGAACCAGACGAACGCGTCGATTGCCATCCACGCCAACAGGATTCGACGATGCGGTAGAGCCAGCACCGCGAGAGGGACCAGCCACAGCGAGTACTGGGGACTCCACACCTTGTTGGTCAGCAGGAACCCGGCCACCACCAGGAATACCAACTGGGCCAGCCTCGGCCGGGTCGGAGCCGTCGTACCGATGTAGGCGATCAGCGCACACACGACGGCGAAGAGCAGCAGCGTGACTGCGTTGAGAACCATCGGCTTGTCCCCCGGATAGAGGGGGCCGTCGAAGCCCGTCCATCCGGTGAAGGAAGTGACGACGTTGTACAGCGAATCGGGGTCGGCTCCGCGCTCGGAGTTGAGCCGGAAGAACTCGTACCACCCCGTCGGATACAGCAGGGCCAGTGGAAGATTGACCGCAAGCCAGGCCCCGAGGGCAGCCGCTGCGGTCAGCCCCCACTCGCGCATGCGGCCGGCCCGCCAGCACAACACCAGCAGCGGCCCGAGGAACAACAGAGGATAGAGCTTGGTGGCACCGCCGAGACCCAGCAGTATGCCGGCCAGTACGGGCCGCTTCTTGGCCCAGGCCAGCAGACCGGTGAGCGCGAATGCCGTTGCGAGAGCGTCGAAGTTGGTGAATCCATGCACGATCACCAGCGGTGAGGCAGCCACCAGGGCAGCGTCCCAGATGCGTCGCCCCGCCGAGATCGCCGTCGCCCACACGGTGACCAGCCACGCGACGGCCAATCCCAGAGCGACGACGTTGAAGTAGACGACCACAGGCAGGGCTTGCGGCAGGAAACTCAGTGAGTTCCATGCCTTTCCGACGACCATCGAGCCGTACTGGTACAGGCCGGCAATGACCGGATATTCCATGTACCGGATCTGACTCGACCCGTCGGCCTTCGTTTCTTCCCAGGACTTCTTGTACGGAAACGCGCCTTGGTCGAGCCGCTCGGCACCGTAGAGCGGCACGGTGTCCGAATAGCACATCGCCACGTACTGGCGACTGCCGCTCCAGTCGAGTCCGAGTTCACCGTTCGGACCCACCGGTGCCTGTTGAATGCACGCTGCCTTGGCGAACCAGCCGAAGCAGAGAAAGACCACAGCGAGCAACAGGATGACCCGCAGCGCAGTGAACCACCGTTGCCGACCGACCAGAGCGTGCGCGCCCACCGGCCCGCCGATGACCGAGGACAGTTCCTCGGTCATCGGATCGGTACGGCTGGGTGCGTCACGGTCCGTTGCACTCGCCGTGTCCAGGCGACCAGGACTGGCAAGGGCTCTGCCCTTGCGCTCGGGTTCGGTCGTCACCGTTCGGTGCTACTGGCCGGGAGTCGCCGGTTCGGGGGCTGCCGGCTCGGGTGCTGCCGGTGGCTGTGCGGGCTGAGCCGGGGCCAGACCCGGCAGCGGAATGGTGACGCCCGGCAGAATCTCGACCTGACGCGGCGTGATGACCACCGGCGGCGAAATCTCCGTCGGGATCGGCAGAGTCACGGGCGGCGGCGCGGACGGAGCCACCGTCGTGACCGGGGCAGCCGGTGCCGAGTACTGCGGGACACCTGCCTGACCGGCGATGGCCTCGGGCGTCGGGAACGTCTCGTTCGAGGTGCCCTCGAGCGTGCCGTCCATCGTCGCCTTCCAGATGTCCGACGGTATGCCCGATCCGTAGATCGGACCGCCGTAACTGTTCTCGAGCGGCAAGCCCTGCTCGGTACCGACCCACACCGCCGTCGACAGTGACGGGGTGTACCCGACCATCCAGGCGTCCTTGTTCTGCCCGGTATCACCGAGCTGCGCGGTACCGGTCTTCGCCGCCGATTGACGACCACCCGCGAGGTTGTGACCGTTGGAGTAGCCGGCGATCGGACGCATCGCCGACGTCACGTTGTCGGCCACCGCCGCCGAGACGACCTGCTGACCGGCCTCGGGTGCACGATCGAGCAACACCGTGCCGTCGGCCGTGACGACCTTCTGCACGAAGTGCGGGGTGTGGTAGACGCCGGAGGCTGCCAGTGTGGCGTAGGCCGAGGCCATATCGATCACCCGCGACTGGTACTGGCCGAGCACGATTCCGTAGTTCGGGCCCGCGTTGTCGGGCTCGGTCAGCGTGGGGCCGACGCCCTCGATCTCCTGCGGGATACCGAGCTTGTGTGCCATGTCCGCGATCGCCTGCGGGCCGTTGTCCATGCCCAGCATCATGCGGTAGAAGCTCGTGTTCAGCGACCGCTTGAGGGCTTCGGCGATGGTGCACGTGCCACAGGATTCGCCCTCGACGTTGCTGATCTGGATGCCGTTGACGTCGAGCGAGGAACTGTCGTACATCTTCGACAGCGGAATGCCTTGGTCCAAGGCAGCGGCGAGGCCGAACACCTTGAACGACGATCCGGTCTGCAACCCGGACTGAGCGAAGTCGAAACCGCGCCCGTCCGCGCCGCCGTAGTACGAGCGGACCGCGCCACTGCGCGGATCGATCGACACCGACGCCGTGCGCAGCTCCGACGGCTCACCCTGCAGGTTGTTGTCCACGGCCTCGACCGCGGCGGCCTGCGCCCTCGGATCGATCGTCGTCGTGATCTGCAGACCCTCGGTGTTCAGATCCTGATCACTGACCCCGACAGCCGACAATTCACGCAAAACCTGCGCCTTGATCAGACCGTTGGGACCTGCGTCGGCGGCATCGCCCGAATCGACCTGAGAAATGGGGACCCACTGCGGATACTGCATCGCCGCACGCTGAGTCGCATCGAGCTGGCCCTGCGAGACCATGCCGTCGAGCACGTAGTTCCACCGCGACTGAGCACCGGTGGGGTTGACTTCCGGATCGAGTCCGGACGGCTGCTGGATGGTCGCAGCCAGTACTGCGCCTTCCTCGACCGAGAGCTGATCCACGGATTTGCCGAAGTACGCCGTCGACGCGGCAGCGATGCCATAAGCGCCACGACCGAAATAGATGGTGTTCAGATACGCCGCGAGAATGTCGTCCTTGGACCATTGGCGAGCCATCTTCGACGAGATGACCAGCTCCCGCATCTTGCGCGTCAACGTCCGCTCGGAGCCGACCACCGCATTCTTGACGTACTGCTGGGTGATCGTGGAACCGCCGCCCGCGCTGTCACGTCCGAGCACGTTGTCGCGCAGGGCACGGCCGAAGCCGGTCACCGAGAACCCGGGATTGGAATAGAAGTCGCGATCCTCCGCCGAGAGCACGGCGTTACGTACGTGCTCCGGAATCTGGTCGATCGTGACATCGGTTCGGTTGCCCTCGGGTGGCACCACCTTGCCGAGCACGCTCGACCCGTCGGAGGCGAAGATCGTCGCAACCTGATTGGTCCTGAGGTCACCGGGCCGCGGGACGTCCACCAGCGTGTACGCCACCATGAACAGCAGAATCGGCACTATCAGGCCCAAGGCGACCAACGCATACAACGTGCGTCGAACTACCCGCCACTTGGATTTCTTCTTCGTTTTCGCGGCGGAACCTCTTTCGGGGGGCTCGGGCGGTTCGTTGCCCGAGGAGCTAGCTGATGGATCGTTCGGTTCGTGTGGCGGCGGGACGGATCCCGATCGGGTGACACCTGCCGCGGCGTAGCGACCGTCACCGGACGGGCGACCCTGCGGTGGCATCGGACGCTGACCCGGAGGCGGACCCGGACGTTGGCCGGCGGGAGGCATCGGCGGTCGACCCTGCGGTGGCATCGGACGCTGCCCAGGAGGGGGCCCGGGGCGCTGACCCGGAGGAGGCACCGGACGCTGACCCGGAGGTGGCATCGGCGGTCGACCCTGCGGTGGCATCGGACGCTGCCCGGGAGGCGGTCCGGGGCGCTGACCCGGAGGCGGTAGCGGACGTTGGCCCGGTGGGGGTACCGGACGACGTCCGGGCGGATCGGAATGGCGGCTGCCGCGCGGTGGTCCGGGCACGTCGGGGCGCCGTCCGGAGTCGCTACGGCCAGGTTCGTTGTTACCCGGGTTGTTGTCGTAGGGGGAACTCACGTACGAATCTCCAGTAATCTCGGCGGCCGCGTCGAATTCTCGGTGGCTGGGTTCAGCGAAGCGATTGTGTCATTCACTCGCAGTTCGACGGTTCGGTTGACGGGATCCCGATCGTGGGCGACGGGGTTGCTTGGGTGCGGGCACGGCCCCGAGGACGTAGGACTGGACGAGGTGATTCCAGCTGCACGAGCGGCAGACCTCGACCACATGGACCGAAAATTCCTCTTGGGTGGCAGCCAGCCGGCCGAGTTCGTCGGCCGTTCTCGCGGAGCCGGACAGGGGTCCGAGCTTCTCGCCGAACACCCACGACACCAGCGTGAGCTGCTCCTTCCGGCAGATCGGGCACACTACGTCGCTGCCGCGGCCGTGGAACTTGGCGGCACGTAGAAGATAGGGATCTGCATCGCAGACCGCTGCCACGCCCGTCCTACCGGAGTAGACCTCGGCCAGCAGCGACCGACGCTGAAGGGCGTAGTCCACCACCTGTCGCTGAAGTCGCACGAGAACCAGAGTACGTGCGGCAGTGTCGATGGAGACCTGCGATCCCCGCCTGGACGACGATCGACCCCCATTCCTGGGCCGAGAAACTATGCTCCACCTGTGCCGACGCGACTGTCACCCAGTACGCGAGCGCGTGATGTGGATCGCACCGATACTTGCGCCACGTTGGACGAAGCACTCGCCGATGGCCAGCTGTCCGATTTCGAGCACGCCGCAAGGATCGATCTGGCGAAGGAAGCCGACACGATCGCCGATCTGCACGCCCTCATCGAGGACCTTCAGAACGACACCGATCTGCCGCCGATGGCCGACCCGATCGAGTTCGCGCATCCGATCACGACGGCAAAGGGCTCACGCCTGGGCTTCATGGCCGTCGCGGTCCCTGCCGTTGCCGCACTCGTGGCGCTCACATTCGGCATTCGCGCGTGCTCGAACACCGATGACCCCGAATCGGGTCTCGGGTCGGCCGGGTACAAGAATCCTGCAGTCGTCGTGGACATCGTCGATGCACTGCAACAGAAGATCGGCACGTCGGTGGTCGACAGACTCGGTTTGTACGACGACTACGCCGTCATTTCGGCACCCGCACCCGGCGTGCCACAGAAACAGGTCAGCTACACCTATCGCAACGGCGTGATCGGCGACTACGACGACAATTTCTCGAGCACCCGCGACTTCGACGAACCTCAGATCGACCTGGCGACGGTCGATCTGACGAAGGCAGCGGGGATCATCGCCGGTGCCCGCGAGAGCTTGAACATGAGTCGCATCGACAGCTACAACGTGAGCTTCCACGGCAGCGACAACGGTCCGCAAATTTCCGTCTCCGCCGACAACACCGATCAGGAAAGCGGAACTCTCCTATTCGATCCCGCAGGCAACTTCCTGCGTGTCACGCCGTTTTCGTTCGGCTGATGTGTCCGGAAAGGAGGCCGCATGATGGCACAACGACCCGATTTTCGCGCCCGTGAAATTGACCGCGCGCTGACCGCCACCGTTCTGGATTCCGCATACGCCGACGGCCAGCTCACCTTCGACGAGCACCGCCTACGCAGCGAACGTGCGCGGGTGGCCATCACCCTGCGTGATCTGCGACGACTGGTCTCCGACCTACAAATCGACGTCGACCTTCCGGAACCACCGCCGCGAACATCCGAACCGAAGAACCGGCTACTGCTGGCACTCGGCTCGGTCGTCATCGTGACTGTAGGGCTGGTGGTGTTTCTGTCGACCAGGACCGGCGAACAACCGGTTCCGGCTGCTGCCGTCGTCGCGTCCACGACGACGCGCAGCGTGACCCCCACCGTGCCGATGGACCTGCCGGTCGACGTCACCCCGATCATCGCCCGTCCCTTCGTTTTCGACACGGCAGCCGGACTCGACGATTTTCGAGAACGCTACGTGGAACGCTTCGGCAGTTCGCAGGTTCTCGAGGTGTTCGTCCAGATGGACGGCAACCGTGCCGATGTCTATCGCCCGACGGCAGAGGGCCGACGAGAGCGCGTATTCGTCTCCGGGGGGTTCGAGGTGTATCACGAGACCGAGCCGCCCGAGGAACAAGAGGCGCTCTTCGATTGGGCCACAGTCGATTCCGCGGTTCTGGCAGGCCTCGTCGCGGGAACGCCCGAGGCCGTCGGGGTCCCGGACGCCGCCGTCGAATACGTCATGATCACCGGCTCCCGCGGTGAGCAGCGCATCTCGATCACCGCACACAACGACGACGACCAGGGCGGCCGCGTCGAAGCGGACTTCGCGGGCAACATCGTCTCGGTAAGCCGATAGACGCCGCGAATCATGTTGCGTGTCGGCTACTTCGGGCTCTCGTGCGTGATGGCGCGGTAACCGGTTGCCCCTGCCCTGTCGACTGCGGCCTTGACGACGCCGAACACCGCACCGTGGACGGCTGCCGCGATCAGCACCTCTCGGACGGAGCGATTCAGATCCTTCGGGTCGGGGGCCGCCGCGTCGTCGTCGCCGACGTGCTTCCACACCTGCTTGAACACCGCGCCGGCCGCCAGCCCGCCGAGCACACTCGTCGCCAACGACATCGGTCTGTAGAACGCCTTCGATACTGCACTCATCGAAACACCTTTCTCGTACGTCGGCGACGAAGAAGAACCGTCACCAACACTGCGGTCACAACGAAGCCCACGGCCCCTGCGGCAGTGCCGGGCCTACTGCGCACCGCATCGGAGGCACGTGTCGCCTGTCGAGAGGCCTCGTTGCCCACTCGAGTGGGGATGTCGGCTTTGGCCGCGAGAGCGGCGACGGTGTCGGCCAGTTCGGAACGCTGTTCCTCGATGCTGGGCGGCTGATCGGAGTTGCCGGAAACACTGTGGGCCGGTGAGTCGGTCATCGGATGCCCTCCTTCACTGCGGTGATGTCGTCGCCGATACGTGCTGCGGTGTCCGCGGGAATCGGCGGCAAGGCCTTCTTTGCCCGTGACGCGCCGACTGCGGCCAGGATGCCCCCGATCGCCAGCACCACGATCGCGACGATCAGCGCTGCGAGCCATGCGGACAACACTGTTGCCAGTCCGAGCACTGCGGTAGCGATCAAGGTGGCGAGCCCGAGGAACAGCAGCAGCGCACCCGCGCCGGAGATTCCGACGCCTACCCCGAGGCGGCTTCCCTTGCTCTTGACTTCGGCGAGTCCGGCGTCGATCTCGGTCCGGACGAGCGTCGAGACCTGAGTAGTCAGTCGCTCGATCAGCTGCACCGTCGACAGGTCCGCCACGTGGGAGCCCCGCTCGGACTCGGCGTTCGACAGTGGGGGCGGTTGATCGTATTCGTGCATGATGCGCTCCTTCGATGTAGTGCCGTCCTGTGTCGATACCCGCGAAGGACCCCGAAAAACACGTCCGCAAATGCCGGTTCGCGCGATGTAACCTGCCATTGGTTTGTCACTTCATGTATCGGCGCGATACATTCTCCGATAGTGTGGCTCATCGCATCGCCAGGATGTGATCGTTGGATTCGAGAAGGGGGAGTTGCATGCTCGAACTCGCAATTCTCGGACTGCTTCTCGAATCACCCATGCACGGTTACGAGCTTCGCAAGCGGCTGACCGGCCTGCTCGGAGCATTTCGTGCGTTTTCGTACGGATCGCTGTACCCGGCGCTCCGTCGACTACAAACCGACGGGCTCATCGCCGAGGACGCCGGTCCCGAACTGCTCGTGAAAAGACGAGCAAAACGGGTGTACGTGCTCACCCCCCTCGGCAGGGAACGATTTGCCGAACTGGTGGCCGACACCGGACCGCAGAACTACACCGACGACGGATTCGGCGTACATCTGGCCTTCTTCAGTCGAACCCCGGCAGAAGCTCGGGTCCGCATTCTCGAAGGCAGACGACGCCAGGTCGAGGAGCGCCGAGAAGGCCTCCGCGACGCTGTGGCCAAGGCGAACGGAACACTCGACCGCTACACCCGGCAACTCCACCAGCTCGGTCTCGAATCGAGCGAACGCGAGGTGCGCTGGCTCAACGAAGTCATCGCAGCCGAGCAAGCCGCCCCCAACCCAGCACCGTCCCACACAGCACCAAACAGGACAGTCAAGACAGAAGGAGAACCCGACCATGGGTGAGAACAACAACGCAATCCGCGTGGCCATTGTGGGTGTGGGCAACTGCGCCTCATCCCTGGTCCAGGGTGTCGAGTACTACAAGGACGCAGACGAGAACGCCACCGTTCCCGGCCTGATGCACGTCATGTTCGGCAAGTACCACGTCCGCGACGTCGAGTTCGTCGCCGCGTTCGACGTCGACGCCAAGAAGGTCGGCTTCGACCTCTCCGAGGCCATCTTCTCCAGCGAGAACAACACCATCAAGATCGCCGACGTGCCCCCGAAGGACGTCCACGTCCTGCGCGGACCGACCCTCGACGGCCTCGGAAAGTACTACCGCGAGACCATCACCGAGGCCGACGGCGAAGCAGTCGACGTCGCACAGGCACTGCGTGACGCCAAGGTCGACGTCCTCGTGTCCTACCTCCCCGTCGGATCCGAAGAAGCCGACAAGTTCTACGCACAGGCCGCCATCGACGCAGGCGTCGCCTTCGTCAACGCCCTCCCCGTCTTCATCGCCTCCGACCCCGTCTGGGCCAAGAAGTTCGAGGACGCTGGCGTCCCCATCGTCGGCGACGACATCAAGAGCCAGGTCGGTGCCACCATCACCCACCGCGTCATGGCGAAGCTGTTCGAAGACCGCGGCGTGCAGCTCGACCGCACTATGCAGCTCAACGTCGGCGGCAACATGGACTTCCTCAACATGCTCGAGCGCACCCGCCTCGAGTCGAAGAAGATCTCCAAGACCCAGGCCGTCACGTCGAACCTGCAGAAGGAATTCAACGCCAAGGACGTCCACATCGGACCGTCCGACCACGTCGGCTGGCTCGACGACCGCAAGTGGGCCTACGTGCGCCTCGAAGGCCGCGCCTTCGGTGACGTTCCCCTGAGCCTCGAATACAAGCTCGAGGTCTGGGACTCGCCCAACTCCGCCGGTGTCATCATCGACGCAGTCCGCGCCGCGAAAATCGCCAAGGACCGCGGCATCGGTGGACCGGTCATCCCGGCTTCCGCCTACCTGATGAAAAGCCCGCCGAAGCAGCTGGCCGACGACGTCGCTCGCGAACAACTCGAAGCCTTCATCATCGACGCGTAACTCTCCGCGGCACTGACGCCCGCCGGTCCACTCAACGTGACATTGACCCCCCAAAAGGCCACCAAATGTCACATTGAGTACCGGCGGGCGTTCGGCTATCCCGCCGCGACGATGGCGCGAGGGTCGAATGTCACCCTGATTTCGGTGATTTTGCCGTTCTCGATTCGTTGCCAGTTCGCGGTGGGGGCCGGGGGTGCGATCGACGTGTGCAGCTCGAACCACGTCAGCACGTTCGAGCCATCGACGAAGACGTGCGCGATGTCGATGTCGGTGACGATCTGCGACATTCCCTTCAACCCGGCGACGCATTCTTCGCCGCTGTCGGCGGTGCCCAGTGGCCCCCGAAACGTGGCGTCTTCGTGCAGGATCGACGCGAGAGTGTCGAAGTCCTTCGCCTTCCAGGCCTCGAAGTAGGTTGCTGCAATTTGTGCGGGTGTCTGTGTCATGGATTCGAGTCTCGAACCGGCGCAGTCAGAAGTCCAACAGTTGGTTCCGATCATAACCAGAACTTTTACTCATAGCCGCAGCTAGACGCTACGCGCTATGGTTCTCGCGTGGCCATCGATCCCACCTCGAAGCATCCGATTCTCGAACGCGTTCGCGCTCTGGCGTTCGCGTACCCCGACGTGACCGAGAAGGTTTCGCACGGCAGGCCGACCTTCCGCACGACCTCGGTGTTCGTCTACTTCGGCGGTGGCGTCAAAGGCGGCGATCAGTTCGATCTGTCGATCATCGTCAAATGCGAGAGCGCCGAGGAGCAGCGAGCCTGCGAACTCGAGCCGCGCTACTTTCATCCCGCCTACCTCGGACCCGCAGGCTGGGTGGGGTTCGACCTGAGCAGTGACCGCACAGACAAGGCCGACAGCGATGTCTGGGCCGAAGCCGCCGAGCTGATCGACTGCAGCTACCGCGTCACCGCACCGAAGCGCGCGATAGCCCGCCTCGACGCCGGCGAAGGTCCCGATCTGGGAGTACAGCAATGGAACTGAGGCAGCTCGAGTATTTCGTCGCGGTGGCCGAGGAAGCGAACTTCACCCGCGCTGCCGCCCGCGTTCACATCAGCCAATCGGGGGTCAGCGCGCAGATCAGGGCGCTCGAGCGCGAACTCGGTGCCGAGCTGATCGACAGATCCGGTGGCACAGCCACTTTGACCACAGCCGGCCAGGCGGCGTTGCCGCAGGCTCGGGCCACACTCGCCGCGGCCGGATCCGTCAAACAATCCGTCGACGATGTGACGGGCCTACTGCGCGGAACACTGAGCATCGGTATGGTCACCGCCTGCACCGTTCCCCCACTGTTCGACGCGTTGGCGGGCTTCCACGCGGCACATCCCGGCGTCGACATTGCTTTGCGCGAGGGTAATTCGGACGATCTCGTCGCGGATGTTCGATCCAGCGAGCTCGATCTTGTGTTGGTCGGTCTCGCTTCTCGGACCCCCACCGGACTCGAATCGATGGTGGTGATCGACGAGCGCATCGTCGCAGCCGTGCCGGCGGAGCATCCACTGGCGGCGCAGAAGGACGCGACACTCGCCGAGGTGTGCGAGTATCCGATCGTTGCCCTACCGCCGGGCACCGGAATTCGTGCGGTGTTCGACGGGGACTGCGCCGGGGTAGGTCTGTCACCGTCGATCACGTTGCAGGCCAGCGCACCTGACGCGGTGGCCGACCTCGCAGCCCGCGGTTTGGGGGTCGGGATTCTCAGCCGGTCGATGGCCGAGTTCTACGGCGACCGGCTCGTCGCGATCGAGCTGACCGACTCGCACACCGCCGCCCTGCTGGCCCTGGTGTGGCGCAGCGCGATGAGTCCGGCACTCGCCGAACTGGTGGCCGTAGCGACGACGAGTTTCAGCGAATCTTCTTGACGGTGAACCACAGTGCGACCAGCAAGCCGAGCAGCGCTACGGACGGCAGCACGCCGGGATCACCTCCGATGATCCCGGCTACGGCGAAACCGAGAGCTACCAGCGCGAAGAACCCGAGAATGCCTGCCAACAACTGCAGGTGGTCCTGCGCTGTCACGACTTGACGCCGCCCGCCGTCAGTCCGGAGATGATGCGGCGCTGGAACAGCAGCACCATGATCACCAGTGGAATCGCAACGATGGTGCCCGCGGCCATGATCGCGGCATACGGCACCACAAGCGGATCGTTGCCGGTGAACCGCGCGATGGCGACGGTCACCGGTTCGGTCTTGTCACTCGAGAGCTGACTGGCGAGCAGGTACTCGTTCACTGCGGCGATGAACGCGAGAATCGCGGTGGTGAACAAGGCAGGCGCGGCGAGCGGGAGCATCACCAGGCGGAATGCCTGGAATCGTCCGGCACCGTCGATCCGCGCGGCTTCTTCGAGCTCCCAGGGCAATTCGGCGAAGAACGCCGCCAACGTATAGATCGTCAGCGGTAGGACGAACGAGATGTTCGGGATGACCATCGCCTGGTAGCTGCCGATCCAGCCGATGTTGGTGAAGAACTGGAACAGCGGGGTCACCAATGCGACGACGGGGAACATCGACGCACCCAGGATGATGCCCGTCACCACGTACTTGAATCGAAAGTCGATGCGCGAGAGTGCGTATGCGGTGAAGATGCCGATGACCAACGCGATCAGAGTGGTCGCGCCGCCCACGATCAGGCTGTTGCCCACCGCACGAAGAAAATTGTTGCCGTTCGCCGTCGACAACGCGTTCTCGAAGTTCTCCCACGTGACGTGCGTCGGCCACGGCGTCGTGTCGAAGGTGTAGCGCGGGTCGCGGAATGCGGTGACGACCATCCAATAGAACGGCGCCAGTCCCCAGACGAGAATGACGACGACGCCGAGATAGATGCGAGCTTGCTTCATCGGCCGGGCCCCTTGCGCTGATTGTCCTGAGTGGCAACGGCATTGGCACCGAGGAACTTCACCAGGATGAACGCCACGACGAAGATCATGATGAACGAGATCGTCGACAACGAGGCAGCGCTGTTGAATCCCTGCCGAATCTGATCCACCACCAGGATCGAGATGGTCCGGGTGGCGGGATTGCCCTCGGTGAGGATCGCCGGCAAGTCGTACATACGCAGCGCGTCCATGGTGCGGAACAGAATTGCCACCATCAACGCGGGCTTGACCAACGGCAGTGTGATCTTGGTGAACCGCTGCCACGCCGACGCCCCGTCGACGCGGGCCGCCTCGTAGACATCGGCGGGAATCATCTGCAACCCGGCCAGGATCAGCAACGCCATGAAGGGCGTCGTCTTCCACACGTCGGCGATGATGACGGCGAAGCGAGCGGGCCACGCGTCGCCGGTCCATAGAATGTTGGTTCCCAGAATGCGATTGGCGATGCCGTCGTACGCGAAGATGAAGTACCAGAGCTTGGCCGTGACCGCCGTCGGGATCGCCCAGGGGATCAGGATTGCCGCGCGCAACAGGGCGCGTCCGGCGAAGGTCTTGCCCATGATGACGGCCATTCCGAAGCCGATGACCACCTCGATGGACACCGTGACGACCGTGAAGAACGCGGTGTTTCCGACGGCACCCCAGAACTGCGACCCCAGCGTTCCCGGCGGGCAGGGCACCGATGTGCCCGACGCCGAGGTGCATTGCTGCAGGATCCAGTGCGTGTAGTTGTCGAAGCCGGCAGATCCACCGGTGACGAACATGCCGGTGGCGGGATCGAGACCGGGATCCTTGGAGAAGGACATCACCAGGGCTCGGATCACCGGGTAGACGATGACGATCGCGAGGATCACCATCGTCGGTGCGATCAACAGCCAGGCCCGACCCTGCGTCAGGCCGAACCGCTTGTTCTTGGACCGCACATGCCGACCGCGGCCGGGGGACGAGCCCCCGGCCGCGGTGGTTGCGGCGGCCCCACTGGTCACACCAGCAGGTACAGCCATTGGTTCTCCCGAAATCAGTTGGCGCCGGCGGTTTCGATACCGGCCTGCATGTCCGTGATCGCCTGGTCGACGCTCTTCTCACCCTTGATGGCGGCAGAGACGTTGTCCTGCACGGCCTTCGAGACGGCCGGGTAGAACGGGGTGACGGGACGCGGGACTGCGTTCTCGATGGATGCCTTCAATGCGGGAAGGTACGGCATCGCGGCGATCAGTGCGGGATCGTCGTACAGCGACGAGAGCACGGGCGGCAAAGCACCCTCGGCGATGATGCGCTGCGCCTTCTCGCCCTGCATGAAGCGCAGGAAGTCGGCAGCAGTGGCCTTGTTCTCGGAGTACGCGCTGATCGCGGCGTTGTATCCGCCGAGCGTCGAGGTGCCCACTCCGGTGACGCCGGGAAGCGGTGCGACCGCGTACTTTCCGACCACAGCCGAACCTTCTTCTGCGGCGGTGCCGTAGACGTACGGCCAGTTGCGCAGGAACAGTGTCTTTCCGTCCTGGAACGCCTGCTGGCTGTCGGACTCCTTGAACGTGGTGTCCTGGGCCGGGATGACGCCGGTCTCGAACGCGGTGACCAGAGTCTGCAGTCCGGCCTTGGCTTCCGGACTGTTGACGGTGGGGGTCTTGCCGTCTTCGCCGACGATCGATCCGCCGTGCGCGTTGATGATCTCCGACGCGTTGGCCGTCAGACCCTCGTAGGGGGCGAATTGCCCTGCGTAGCAGTCGATGTTGTTGTCGCGGGCGACCTGGCAGTCCTCGGTGAGCTCGGCCCAGGTGGTGGGCGCTTCGGGGAGCAGATCACTGCGGTAGTAGAGCAGTCCGCCATTGGTGTTCTTCGGTGCGGCGTACTGCTTGCCGTTGTAGGTCGCGCTCGCGACGGTCGCCGGAAGAACGCCTGCGTTGTCGAGTGCGAATTCGCCCTCGAGCGGGACGAGCCAGCCCTTGGCCGCGAATTCGGCGGTCCAGACGACGTCGAGTGCCATGACGTCGTAGTCGCTCTGCTGCGCCTGGAGCTGCTGAACGAAGTCGTCGTGGGCCTGATCGGCGTCGGCGGACTGCTCCTTGAAGGTGACCTGCTGATCAGGGTTGGCGGCGTTCCACTCCGAGATGATCTGCTGGACGACACCGGTCTCGGTGGTGTCCTGGCCCTCTACATAGGTGATAGGTCCACGGCCGTCGGCATTTTCGGATGCAGCACCCGAATCGCCGCTCGAACCGCTGTCGCTCGAACATGCCGTGAGCGTCAGCAGCGTGGCTGCTGTCGCAACCACTGCCACCTTCGTGATCAAAGACGCCATTGTTTTCTCCACTTACTTCTACGCGGTGGTATGCGCCCGGAGATGGGCACGCAGAATCGTGCTGTGATGCTCCCCCGACACATATGTCGATGGGTACTGTGGCACACAACTCACCGCGCAGGGGTCATTATCGAGTTCCTGAATCGGTCAACCCGGACGTGTCGGAGGTGCCCGGTACCCTTTCGCTCATGAGTTCGGACAAGATGCTGACGCGTATCGGCGGATTGCTGCGTCAGGCGGAGTCCACCGACAACCCCCACGAGGCCGAGGCCTTCATGGAGGCCGCGCAGCGTTTGGCCACGTCGGCGTCGGTGGATCTGGCGGTGGCGCGTTCGCACAGCGCATCCCGCGAACGGCAGGCGACGTCGACTCAGAAGGTCATCCCCATCGGTGAACCGGGCAAGCGTGGACTCAAGACCTACGTCCAACTGTTCGTCGCCATCGCCCACGCAAACGATGTGCAGTGCGACGTCGCCAGATCGTCGACGCAGGTGTTCGCCTACGGTTTCGACTCGGACATCGAGACCACCGAGGCCCTGTACTCCTCTTTGCTGATTCAGATGGTCCGAGCGTCCGACGCGTACATCAAGTCCGGTGCCTACAAATCCGAGACGGCCATCCGCACCGTCACCGAGGTCAAGAATCGTCGCCGCTACACCCGACGCGAGGAAGTGCCCGTCGCCGCCGTGACGGCGCGTCTGAACTTTCAGACGGCATTCGCGTCGCGCATCGGTCAACGGCTCGCGGAGGTCAAGAAGGACACCGAGGCCAAGGCCATCGCGCACGAGACCTCCGGTGCCGGTACCGCTCTGGTATTGCGAGACAAAGAGATCGAGCTACGCGACTACTACCGCCAGACGTCCACTGCACGCGGGCACTGGCGAGGCCAGAGCGCGAGCGCCGGGTACTCCGAGGGCGCACGCAAGGCCGGAGATCGAGCGGGACGAAACGCGAAGATCGGCGCCCACGCAGAGATCGGCGGAGCAAGCCGGCAGCTGGGACGCTGACTGCTACGTGGCCGGTGATGCCGTGAACACCGGCCATCCGATGTCGGTACGCCACAGCGCCGAGTTCTCGGTATCCCGCGGCCCGACGACATAGACCTCGCGAACCGGCCCCGCGATGGCCAGGCCGTTGGTCTCCACGTGCACCCCGAGCGCACCGTACGTGACGTCGATGTCGTCGTGGGGTCCGTGATGAACCGTCACCGCGAGTTCGACGGGAGGCAGCGTCATCGGCCGAACCCGGCCGACGGACGGCGCGTCGATGGTGGGAACGAAGACGGTCAGCTCACCCCGCCCGTCGGTGAAGAGTTCGTTGTCGTACAGCCCGCCCGGCGGCCCGGTGGTGTCCGATACGACCGCGTCGATCTCGGCCATCGCGTCCGAGTACCAGCCCAGCACGTCGGACGCGTCGACCACCTCGGAAATGGCTGCGACAGAACCCTGTTCGGTGAGAATGCGTCGGACATCGATCGCGGGCGGAGTGGGATCGAGCAACCGGCGCAGCGCCGTCACGGCTGATCTGGTGTCGTCCAACTGACGCTCGAGTCGAGTGAGATGTTCTGTGATCAGTCGAGCGCGAGCATCGGGATCGGGTGTCTGCACGATTGCCCGCACCTCCCGCTCCGGCATCTGCATCTTCCGGAATCGACCGATGATCTGCGCGACCCCGACCTGATCGGTGGCGTAGTACCGGTAGCCCGAGTAGTCGTCGACCGTCGCGGGTTCGAGCAGACCCGACTCGTGATAGCGACGCAGGGTCTTCACCGACAGATGGGTGATTCGAGAGAACTCGCCGATCGTGAGCAATCCGTTCATGTCGATATTCTCGCCCCTCCCCGTGGGGGAGAGTCGACTCTCGGCTGCAGTCGGGGTTGCCGCAAACGCGCGCGCGTTCGCCAGGTGCGCGCGGAATAGCCCCGAATTCGAGGCGAATCTGCTCGCGTATGGCAAACGCGCGCGCTTTTGCGGGGAAATGGGGGCGGCGGGATGGGGTGGGCGGGATGGGGGCGGCGGGATGGGGACGACGGCGGGATGGGGGCGGAGAAAAGGGGGCGGGGAAATGCGGGCGGCCGACAGAAGCCGGCGACACCAGAACCAACTCAGTCGAGTCGAGCCAACACGATTCGCAGGCCGATGACACTGGCGATGGGGAACAGGGCAGCGACCAACCATGGGATTGCTGCTCCCCAGCCGGTGTCGGGTGACGCGTCGATCACCGCTCCGACGGCGATCGAGCCGAGGAGTACCCCGATGCCGCCGAGGGAGGCCATGAATCCGTAGTACGAACCGAGTCGGCGTTCGGCGGCCATCTTGGGGACGAGGTCCCGGGCCTGCGGCATCGCGATCATCTGCCCCAGTGCCAGCAGCAGCACGAACAGGGCGGCCGGAATCAGGCCGACGAGCCCCGTCAGCTCCAGAGGACTGAGGACCGCCACCAACGCGAAAGAGAGTGCCATGACGGCAAATCCGATCGGCAGCGTGATGCGCGGCGAGACCGCGGCGACGCGTCGGGTGATGGGCAACTGCGTCGTGACGACGAGTACTGCGGAGATTGCGAAGAACCAGCCGAGTACCGTCTGGGTTCCCCAGGCCCGTTCGACCTCGAGGGGGAGCAGCAGATACAGCTGGTTGTAGGCCACCAACTGCGCGCTCATGGCGACGGCGAACAGCACGAAGGTGCGGTTTCGGATCACGTCGGTCCAGCCCGAGAGCCACGGATCGTCGCGGTGTTCGCCGGGCTCGCGCGGCAGCCATCTGATGTGTGCGGCGATGACGAGGACGAAAATGACTGCGGCCGTGAGGCATGCGATCCGAAAGTCGGCCAGCAACAGCAGAGATCCGATGAGCGGGCCGGTGAACGATCCGATCTGATTGCACACCGACAACAGCGCGAAGGTCTGAACCCGGGTGGCACCGCCGGTGCGTTCGCTTTTGCCTGCTTCGATGGCGATCGCGGATTCGACTGCGGGAGAGAACAATGCGGCTGCGAACCCGACCAGTACCGTCGCGGCGACGACACCGGCGAGAGAATCGAACGCGGCCAGGCCCAGGAACCCCAGGACTCGCAGGACACAGCCGACGAGGACCACCGGCTTGATGCCCCACCGATCGGCGAGGGTGCCGCCCACGAAGAACAGGCCCTGCTGCGAGAACGTTCGGATACCGAGGACGACGCCGACGAGTGCCGCTCCGAGTCCCAGATCGGAAGTCAGGTGCACCGACAGATACGGCAACACCATGAAAAAGCCGATGTTGAACGTCATCTGGGTGA
This sequence comes from Rhodococcus sp. NKCM2511, assembly GCF_014905595.1. Taxonomy (NCBI): domain Bacteria; kingdom Bacillati; phylum Actinomycetota; class Actinomycetes; order Mycobacteriales; family Nocardiaceae; genus Rhodococcus; species Rhodococcus sp. NKCM2511. The sequence continues at coordinate 2,840,119 of NZ_BNHJ02000001.1, forward strand.
GAACCAGCAATCGCACCGTGGGCGTGGCGCGCCCGAGGTCGACGAGAAACGACCACCGCCACCGCGTCGGCGACTTGTCGGTCCTCGAACTCATGTAACGCGCCCTCCTGCATCGACTTTGCCGTCAACGCTACCGGTCGTTCTCACCCGCCCCGACGTCGCGCTGGCGACGGAGACGGCGAGGACGGCCAGCGCGATCAACGACGCCAGCGGTGCTGCCGCGACCCACGGTGCTCGCTCGACGGCGGCTACCCCGTCGGACAGGATCAGTCCCCAATCCGCGGTCGGAGGTTGCGGACCGAGTCCCAGAAATCCGAGGGCGGCGAGTGCCAGAGCGACACCGGGAAGGCGGATCATGGCGTGCCGGAACACGGCCGGCAGCACGCCGGGAACGATGGAGCCGAACAGGATTCGACCGTTGCGGGCACCGAGTGTCGGCAAGATGGAGATGTAGGGCTGTGCTCGCGCCTCGTCGACGAGTGCGGCGGTGTGCGCGGCGAGTGGAGCCCACGTCACGATCAGGACCGCGACAGCCGCCCCGCCGGCGCTCGGACCCCAGATCGCGGCGATGAGGATGCCGGTCACGACGGGCGGTGCGGCATTGGTGACCTCCACCAGGCCGCGGGTCGCTCGGGGAATCAGCCCCAGCAGTACCCCGACGCACAACGCCGCCAGCGTGACTGCCAGCGACAGGCCGATCGACCGCACTGCCCCGTCCGCCACTCGGGCGAGCAAGTCGCGGCCGGACGCGTCGGTTCCGAACGGGAACGTCGACGATGGTCGGGCGAACTTCTCACGGGTGGTGACCTGGCCGTCTCGTGGCAGCCCCACCAGTACCATCACCGCGAGCATCGATGCGGCTGCTATCGGGACGATCCACCGACGCGATGAGGGGTGGAACACCCCGCCTGGAATTGGCATCGCCTTCTCGTGCAGTGCGCTGCCGAGCAGTAGACGGCGTAACAGTTCCGCCGCGATACCGAGGGCGGCACTGACGGCCAGCAGCAGCAGGATGTCGATCTGTAGGGCGGGCAGGTCCTGCGACTGCGCGTCACCGAGCGTCGAGCGCCCCAATCCCGGTATGGCGAAGACCTTTTCGACGGCCACTGCGCCGCCCGTCATGGCCACCATGATCAAACCGACCTGCGACGCGAGTCCGGGGACGGCCCGGCGCAACACAGCGACGGCAATCTGCCGCCGCGAGAACCCGGCCACCGTCCACGTGATCACCCATCCCTCGGTGAAGGTCACGGCTACCGCGTCGGCGAGGAGGCGACCGATCAAGCCACCCGCTGGAAGGCCCAGTGCCAGTGCGGGCAACACCGCATATTCCGGCCCGTTCCACCCGTACGCCGGAAACGACAACCACACTGCTCCGACGACCACCAGTACCGAGGCGAGCAGGAACTCCGGCAGAGACGTCAGCGCGGCCGCAATGCTTCCGCCGGTACGTTTCGGCGTGCCGCGCAGCCCGGCCCGCATGCTCGGCAGGACGACGAGAGCGGCCGTCACGAGCGCGACGACCATCGCGAAACCCATCAGGGTCAGCGAGACGGACAGTGCCTCGAGCGCACCGGGCAGTACGGGTTTGCCGGTGTTCCAGGATGTTCCGGGATTGCCCGACGCGAGGCCGGTGAGCCAGTTCCAGAATGTCCGTAGCGGCCCCGCGTCGAGACCGAGGTCGTTGCGGATGGCCGCGAGGGCCTCGGGCGTCGCTTCTTGCTCGGCGGAGCGTGCCCGCAGAATGCTCAGTGCGGGATCTCGGTCGGACAACCACGGCAGCATCCCGACGAGCAGTACGACGCCCGCTACCGAGAGCAGCCGTGAGACAGTCGTTCTCACTGCCTACTCGAAGGCGGTCTGGTTGGTGATCAACGTGCGCTCGCGTGGATCGCGGGCCACGCCGGTCACGTTCTCGGATTCTCCCTGGATGACGCGTTCGTGCAGCAGCGGTACCGCAGCATCTTTTTCGAGGATCAGTTTTTCGGCGTCGAGGATCGCGGTGCGGCGAGCGTCGCCGGGTTCGGTGGCTGCGGCGTCGGCCAGCGCGGTGTCGACCTGTGGGTCGCAGAACTGCGAGATGTTGAACGATCCCTCGCAGGCGAAGTCGGAGTACATGTACGCTGCCGGGTCTCCGGAGTCGAGCACGGTGGCGCGGGAGAGGATGAACGCATCGAAAGCACCGGCGAGAGCATCGGTTTCGATGAACTGGTACTCGCGCACGACCTGTTCGACGACGAAGCCCTTGGCTTCGAGCTCCTGCTGCAGCAGCACCGCGACCTCGGGGAGTTCGGCTCGGTCCGTGAACGTGGCGAGGGTGATCTTCTTCCCTGCGGCGTCGCCGGCCGGGGTCTGCGTACGGGCCGGACGATCGGCGGCCCACGGCAGAGCGGGGCCGAGCAGTCCGTTCGCGGCGTCGGCGCGGCCCTCGTACACCTGATCGACCAGACGGTCGCGGTCGATCGATTCGCGTGCGGCTGCGCGCATGGCCGGGTCTGCGAAGACCCCGGACGCTGTGTTCAGGTATAGCGTGTTGGTGCGCGGCATCGGCACCTCGTGTACGAGTGCCTGATTGACATTGGCGGCCTGAGACACCGGAATCGCCTCCACTATATCGGCTGTTCCGTTGCGTAGCGCGGCGGCGCGGGCCGTGCCGTCGGGTACGAAGTCGACGTCGATGCCGGAGACCTTCGCCGGCTCTCCCCAGTAGTTCTCGTTGCGGTCGAGAGTTGCTGTCGACGTGCCGTTCACGGCCTTCAGAACGAAGGGTCCGGTGCCGGTGCCGATGGGGTTGCTGCTGCCCGTCGAGTACGCGTCGGGTGCCAGGATGGCCAGCTGTGGGCTCGACAGTCGTTGCGGTACCAGTGGATCGACGTCGGCAGTGGTCACGGCGACGCTGTCGGCGTCGGTGGCGGTCACCGTCATCTCGACGCCGTCGAGGATGCGCGGCTTGGGGGCCGACTGCGTGGCTGCGGTCAGCGCGGTGACGACGGCCGCTGCGTCGAGCGGGGCTCCGTTGTGGAACGTGACGTCCGGCCGGATGTCGAAGTTCCAGGTCCGATCGTCCACGCGGTTCCAGGCGGTGGCCAGACCCGGCTCGGCCTCACCGAGATCATCGAGAACGATCAACGTCTCGGCGGTGGACCAGCGCGACAGCTTGAAGGCGTCGTCACTGAACTGGGACAACCCCGAACGAGGTGGCTGCAGCATTGCCACGCGCACGCGGTTCTCGCCGTTGTCGGAGGAGGCAGAACTGGACGAAAAGCACCCGGTGAGCGTCAGTGTGCCCACTGCTGCGAGCGCGCCGATGCGAAACATGTTGCTGGTCAATGTAGCTCCTGATTGTGTTACGTGAGCCGAGGAACGGCGTCGATCAGATCTCGGGTGTGCTCGTGCTGGGGCCGAGTGAGAACGCTGCGGACAGAACCGGATTCGACGATGCGACCCTCCTGCATCACCGACACGTCGCTGCAGAGTCTGGCCACGGCCGACAGGTCGTGGCTGACGATCAGCAGCGCACCCGGTAGGCCGGCAAGTACATCGAGCACCTGCTCTCGGAGGTCGGGATCGAGCCCACTGACCGGCTCGTCCGCCAACAGATAGTGCGGCGCGCAGGCCACGGCTCGGGCGATGGCGACTCGTTGTTTCTGTCCGCCGGACAGCTCGGCCGAACGGCGAGCCAGGAAGTGCGCATCGAGTCCGACGGCAGACAATGCGCCGGTGGCCATGGCTCGGTGATCACCCTCGATACCGAGCAGGCGTAGCGGAGTAGCGACGAGGTCGAGGACGCTGCGGCGCGGGTCGAGGCTGGTCGCCGGATCCTGCGGAATGTACTGCACACGGCGGCGGAACCACCGCAGCGATCCGGCCGATCCGGGTCGGACGACTCGCCCGTCGAGCGAGATCCTTCCGCCGCTCGGGGCATCGACGGCAAGCAGCAGGCGCAGCAATGTCGTTTTACCGGAACCGGATTCACCGACGACGGCAATACGCCCGATCGGCGGCACCGCGAACGTGACGGCATCCAACGCGGTGTGCGACGTGCCGTGCCGGTCGTACTGCCGGGTGAGTGCCGTACCCACCAAACCGGCAGCCTCGTCCAGGCTCACGATGCAACCAGCTGCCGGAACGGATCAGCCGCCCGAGCGACGTCGATCATCTGTCGCGTTCGATCCGAGCATGGATTCTTGAGTACCGTTGCAGTGGAACCGGATTCGATGATTGTGCCGGAATCGAGAACCAGCAGGTGGTCGCACAACTGCGCGGCGACGGCGATGTCGTGGGTGATCAGCAGCAGCGACGGCATCTGCCGAAGGGCGTCGAGGACTCGCGCCTGACTCAACACGTCGAGCGCCGTCGTCGGTTCGTCGGCGATCACAAGCGAGCATTCGCGCGCCAATGCCAGTGCGATACACACTCGTTGACGCTGACCTCCCGAGAGTTCGAGTGGGTGCGAGGCCAGGATGCGCGCGGTGTCGTGCAGACCCACTCGCGCCAGCAGCGCGGCTGCGTCGTCCGTCCGCAATTGCCGGCCGACGGTGACCATCGGGTTCAGCGCCGTCGCGGAATCCTGGAAGACCATCGCCGGGCGTGCGGTGCGCGGCCGCTGCGGGGTCGGAACACCAGCGACATCGTGGCCGTCGACGACGACGCGACCGGAACACGTGATGCCCGGCGGGAGGTATCCGACCAGAGCCGATGCGATGGAGGACTTGCCCGAACCCGAGGCGCCCAGCAGGCCGACGCGTCGACCCGTGGGTATCTCGAACGAGACGCCGTCGACGATGCGGGTGCGTCCGGCGTCGATGCGGAGATTCTCGACGACGAGCACGACGAACTCCTGAGCCTGGAAGTGGGAATGACTTCGACAATCGTTGTCACTTGAACCATAGGCGAGCGCCGGTACGGAAACAACTCGACCTGCTTAAGCTGGACGAGTGAGCAGACCGAGGGATGCGCAGCGGTCGGCGGTGTACGACGCCGAACAGATGGTGCGGATCATGTTCGATCGAGCCGAGGAGCGCGACAACCGCGTCGTGACGGTGTTGGGCTCACAGATCACGCTGCCGATCGAGCGGAAGTTCGCCTCGTTGAAATCCGTGCAGAGCTATGTCGATGCGGTGCTGGCGCTGGACTGGATCGCGACTACCTGGCCCGACGCCGGCCGGACGGTGACCGTCCGGGCCAGATCCGGATCGGGTGCCGCCCACTACGAACGCGACGCCGCGACCATCGCGGTACCCCTGCATCAAGGCAATCGGGCCTGGGCGCTGCGCGAGCTGGTGGTGCTCCACGAACTGGCTCACCACTTCGGTGACGAGGACGAGCAACAGCACGGCGGAGCGTTCGTCGATCGCTACATCACGTTGGTCGGCGACATCGTCGGCTCCGAGGCCGGGTTCGTCCTCCGAGCGATGATGGCCGAGAGCGGAGTACGAGTCGGCTGATCTCGGGCAACGTGCATCGCGCGAAACGAGGTGCATCATGGGTGAGACAGCCCACACGACGAGGAGACGTACATGACCGTCAAGATCGGTGTTCAGCTTCAGCCCCAGCACGCGCCCGACTATCAGCTGATCCGCGACGCGGTGCTGCGGTCCGAAGACGCGGGAGTCGACATCGTCTTCAACTGGGACCACTTCTATCCGCTGTACGGCGACCTCGACGGCGCGCATTTCGAGTGCTGGACGATGCTCGGTGCCTGGGCCGAGCAGACGTCGAACGTGGAGATCGGCGCGCTCGTCACCGGAGGTGGCTACCGCAACCCCGACCTGCTGGCAGACATGGCGCGCACCGTCGATCACATCAGCGGCGGCCGACTGATTCTCGGTATCGGTGCCGGATGGAACGAGAAGGACTACGACAACTTCGGCTACGAATTCGGTACGGCCGGTTCACGTCTGGCGCTGCTCAAGGAGCGCCTCGGCAGGATTCGGCACCGCCTCGACGTCGGTAACCCGGCCCCGACGCGAGACATCCCGATCCTCATCGGCGGCGGCGGTGAGAAGAAGACCCTCAAGCTCGTGGCCGAGTACGCCCACATCTGGCACAGCTTCGCCGACCTCGATGCACTGAAGCGTAAATCCGAGATCCTCGCCGAGCACGGCACCACCGTCGGGCGGGACACCTCGGGCATCACCCGCTCGGTCTCGTGGCCGGGCGCGGACACCGCACAGGACTTCGTCGACGCCGGAGCCACGCTGTTCACGGTCGGTACCGGGGGACCGGATTACGACCTCACGGAACTGGGCGAGGCCATCGCGTGGCGGGACGCACACCGCTAGACGCGATTGAGGTGAGGGAATTTCGGGAACAAGCGGGTTGCTTCATACAACTGCAATGTGATTGTCGTGTGCCTCCATCGGCACGATAGCCTCGTTCGTCCCTCCCGATTGCACCTAGGAGCTTCATCTTGAACACACGTCGTTTACGAGGCCGTGCCATCGCAGCAGTCGCTGCGACGCTCGCACTCACGCTCGGAGCCGTCGCGTGTTCCGACGGAAGCTCGGGTGGCACCGGCGAGAACGCTCTGGCCGGTTCCGACCAGGCCTCGCTCGACAAGTACACGACCGACAGCGTCACCGCGCTCGATCAGATCGACACCGCGAACCTCGGTCTGATCAAGCCGGGGACGTTGTACGTCGGCACCCTGTCCGACGCGCCGCCGAACATCTTCATCGACGACGCAGGCAACTTCACCGGCTTCGACAACGAGCTACTCAAAGCCGTCGCGGCCAAGCTGAACCTCACCGTCGAGTTCTCGGCGACCGAGTTCTCGGGCCTGCTCGCAGCGGTCAACAACAAGGTCTACGACGCCGGCTCCTCGTCAATTTCGACGACGGATGCGCGTCGCCAGACCGTCGGCTTCACCAACGGTTACGACTTCGGTGAGATGGCACTGGTCGCGAAGAACGACTACTCGATCAAGACGATCGCCGAGTTGAACGCCGATCAGCGCATCGCCGTCGTGCAGGGCACCGTGCAGGACGATTACGTCACCAACACCCTCGGCATCGAGCCGGTGCGGTTCCCGGATTACAACACCGCGTACGCGAACGTGAAGTCCGGTCAGGTCGACGCCTGGGTCGCGCCGTCGCAGCAGGCAACCGGTCAGGTCAAGACCGAGGACGGTGTCTCCATTCTGGAGAAGACCATCAACACCACCAACTTCACCGCCTACGCCGTCGCCAAGGACAATCAGCCGTTGATCGACGCCCTGAACGCCGGCCTCGACGCCGTGGTCGACGACGGCACCTGGAGCACGCTCGAGAAGCAGTGGTACCCGGACCGTGAGGTCCCCGCCGACTGGAAGCCGGGCAGCAAGGCGTCCGTTCTGCCGGCGTCGTAAGGGCACCCGTACCTCATGAGCACTCTGTCGAATCTGTACGACACGTTCTTCGATTGGGAACTGATCGGCGAGACCATTCCCAAACTGGTCACGGTCGGATTGCCGAACACCCTCATTCTGGCGGCTTCGTCGGGAGTGATCGGTACCGTGATCGGACTCGGGCTGGCGGTGGCGGGTATTTCCCGCACCCGCTGGCTGCGGTGGCCGGCGCGGGTGTACACGGACATCTTTCGTGGACTACCCGCCGCCGTGGTCATCCTGCTCATCGGCCTCGGGTTCGGCCCGACGCTGACCCAATTCACCGGCAGTAGAAGCCCGTTCCCGTTGGGCATCCTGGCGCTGTCGTTGATGGCAGCGGCCTACTTCGGTGAGATCTTCCGCTCCGGCATCCAGAGCGTCGACTCCGGGCAGCTCGAAGCCTCCCGCGCACTGGGTTTCAGCTACCGACGGTCCATGAACCTGGTGGTCGTGCCGCAGGGCATTCGGCGCGTGCTGCCTGCGATCGTCAACCAGTTCATCTCGTTGATCAAGGACAGCTCGCTGATCTACTTCCTGGGTCTGCTTGCCTCGCAACGAGAATTGTTCCGCGTCGGCCAGGACACCGCCGCCCAGACCGGCAATCTCTCGCCGCTGCTGGCCGCCGGATTGTTCTATCTCATCCTGACCATCCCGCTGACGCACCTGGTCAATTACATCGACCGACGCCTGCGATCCGGTAAGGCCGACACCTCGGGCACCCTCGGTCCCGTCGAAACATCCATCGTGGTGGAGAGGTAGCCGACGTGACTTCAGTTTCTCTGACCGGCAAGGACATTCACCTGTCGTTCGGTACCAACAAGGTTCTGCGTGGGGTGAGCCTGCATGTCGACGCAGGTAAGACCACCACTGTCATCGGGCCTTCGGGCTCGGGTAAGTCCACGCTGTTGCGGGCCCTCAATCGCCTGCACGAGCCCGAGCAGGGAGACATCCTGCTCGACGGCAAGTCGGTGCTGAAGGACAATCCCGACGAACTTCGTCAACGCATCGGCATGGTGTTCCAGCACTTCAACCTGTTCCCGCACAAGACCGTCGCCGACAACATCGCGCTCGGGCCGCAGAAGCTGCTGGGGCTCAACAAGGATGCGGCGCGCGCGGCCGCGATGGAGCAGCTCGAACTGGTGGGCCTGGCCAACAAGGCGGACTCGCGTCCCGGCAACCTCTCGGGTGGCCAACAGCAACGCGTCGCCATCGCACGAGCTCTCGCGATGAAGCCCGAGGTGATGTTCTTCGACGAGGCCACCTCTGCGCTGGACCCGGAACTGGTCAAGGGAGTGCTGGCATTGATGGCCGACCTCGCCAAGGGCGGCATGACGATGGTCGTGGTGACCCACGAAATGGGCTTCGCTCGGTCGGTGTCCAACAAGGTCCTCTTCATGGATCACGGCAGCGCCGTCGAAACCGGAACGCCGGAGCAGTTGTTCGACGATCCGCACACCGATCGACTGAAGACATTCCTCTCGCAGGTGCTGTAGCAGCGACCGGTCAGCCTGGCACCTGATACAGGCGCCAGTTCGGTTGATCGGCACCATCGTTCGGTACTTCGAGAACGAGTGGATACAGTTCCGCGCCGTTGTCGTAAATGGTGGGGTACCGCCGGTTGATCGCATCGGACACCCCGCGGCCCTCGTTCGGCACGGTCAACAGATATTGCACGCCTCCGGTTGCCGGGTCGTTGAGAATCTTGGTGAAGTCGAGGTCGGACGGAATCACGAACCGGGTCGGGTGCTCCGACGCCGCCACGACGGCAAACCCGTAGACGGTGTCGACCAGGATCGAGCCCTCGGGTAGATCCTGACTGTCGAGATACGAGGCGAGTCGGCGTTCGGTGGAGAACGAGTCGATGATTCGCCGGGCTGCCACAGCCCGAGGGTCGTCGGCCGAGGGATTTCGGTCGAAGAGCGCCCCGAGCGCGTACTGCTGACTCGACAACGACGGCTGCATCATCGCCCACCCGGTGACCGGAAGACCGAGTGCACAGAGGAGGACGACCCCGGCCGCGGAAACAGAACGCAGGGCAGGCAAAGCCGGGCGGTGCCTTCGGTACGCACCCGCTCGTCGGGTCGCCAGGTCTGGACCGGCCGGAAACAGTTGCACCGCAACCACAGCGGCCAGGGGTATGGCGCACACGAAGAATCTCAGAAAGCCGAACGTGGAGCCGGTGATGTAGCTCGCGGCCTGAAATGCGAGCACCCCGCCCAGAAGCACGGGGGCAACCGAGAACTCCAGATCCCGGCGACGTATCGCCAGTACCGTCGCGAGCGGTAGAGACACCGCCAACGTCGGCCCCAAGGCAATAATTGCAGCGAAGGAGAACAGGCCAGTGCTCAGCACGTCGCCACTGGACCCACCGGACTGCGCCAGAATCGCGGCGTTGCCGTAGCTGGAGGACAGCTGCGCGAGCGCCTCACCGGTGATCAACCAGCTCGTGGTGATCCAGACCAGGAACGCTGCCGCACCGGGGCCGGCAACGAGTACAGCATCGAGAATTGCTCTGCGCCGCATCGCTTTCCAATGCACTCGACCCCGGCGGAGTACCGTGACGGCCGCCACGAGCACCGCGGTGAGCGCTATGGGGACCACACCCTCGTAGCGGGTGAGGAAGGCGAGAGCCAGAGCGATGCCGACCAGAACGAGATCGTGCACATCGTCGGTGCCGACCCATCGAATTAATCGCCGCACCGCCCAGCACATACAGAACAGAAAGCCGGCCTCGCTCATGCCGTTGGCTCCGTAGAAGACGATCATCGGATTGACCGCGAACAACACCGTGACCAGTAGGCAGTAACGACCGGGAAGTCCACGGTCTCGGCAGATTCCGTGGATCATCACCAGTGCTCCGGCCATGAACACAGCCGACACGGCGATACCCGAGATGTTCCACCGGGTGATACCCGGCCACCAGGATGCGAAGGCGACAATCGGCAATTGTGCCAGCGCGGTCAACGGCGTGAAGATGAACCCGATGGCAGAGACGTGCGGATCCCGGCTGAGCAACACCGCCTGCGCGGCCGAGGTTCGCGACAGCGCATCCCCCAGCATGTAGCCGAACCGCATGCTCAGAGTCAGTCCCACCGCCAGGTAGCCCGCCAGAGCGGTACCGAACACGACCGCTGGGGTCCGCGACGTCATGGGGTCTGCTCCTCGCTGGGGCCGGTCTCCGGCGCGGGTCCGGACAGGCCGTGAAAAGTTTTCTCCCAGTAGGACGGATTACGTACCAACTGCCAACAGCCCTTGATGGACGCCACGCTCATCATCACCCAGTACAGGGGCATCGTGAGGCTCGGAACCAACAGGTAGGCGTTGTCGCTCTCCCTGCTTGCGATCAAGTACATGTAGATCGTGGCGATGTTGCCCACCACCAGAGACAACAACGAGAAGTAGTAGATGTACGGCGGAAAGAGTTGCGCAATCAGCGTCGGCTGGCCGAGAATCCACGCTGCCGTGGTGAACCAGAAAACCATGTTGATGCACGCGGTGATGGGCGTTCCCGCGAGTAGCAGGGTGAATCTGTAGGTGCCCACCGGTCCGAGCACGCGAACGGTCGCGAGCGGCCTGCGCATGTGCACCAGCCAGGTCTGCAAATAGCCTTTGTACCAACGGGACCGCTGGCGTACCCAGTTGATCGGATCGCTGTTCGCCTCCTCGAGGGTGGTCGAGTCCAACACCGCCGTGGAGTAGCCCGAGGCCGCGATTCGGACACCCAGGTCGGCATCCTCGGTGACGTTGAACCCGTCCCAGGCACCGACCTCGTCGATGACATCGCGCCGAAGATGATTGGAGGTTCCGCCGAGGGGGATCGGCGACGTGCTGGCCATCAGACCCGGTAGCAGGTATCCGAACCACAGCGCATAGTCCGCGGTGAACCATCCGGTGAGCAGATTCTGAGAACCGTTGTGGAACGCCAGCTTTGCCTGAACACAGGCCACAGTGTCGGGCAGCCGCTCGAATGCCGCCACGACACGGCGCAGCTGCAATTGCTCGGGCAGATCCTCGGCATCGAAAATCGTCACGATCGACCCGGTCGCGAAATGCAGGCCGTAGTTGCAGGCTTTCGGCTTCGTGCGGGGATCGCCGGCAGGCACCAGCACGACGTCGACGAGGTCGCTGACGCCGCTGCGCGCAGCGGCCTCGATGGTGACGTCGTCGTCCTCTTCGAGCAGCAACAGGACCTGCAGCTTTTCGGCTGGATAGTCCAGACCCGTCATCGCCGCAATGAGGTCACCCACCACCTCGGGCTCGTCGTACGCCGGAACCAGAATCGTGTACAGCGGCAACCGATCGTCGGGAATCGCTCGCGCCTGCTCGTCGGTCACGGTGACGATTGCGGCAGCGTCGAGACCGCGGGAGAACAGCAGGAGGCGGTCGATCATTGCCAGGAGATATCCGATGGTGCAGAGAACCGTGACCGCGAGCAGAGTCCCGATCGGGGCGAACACCACACAGGCAACGAGGAGCACCGCAGCCACGATCGCCGTGTACTTCTGCCATGGCACGAAAGCAATCGCAGCCGAAGCCAACGGATTTCGGACGGCGAGCCCGTTGATGGCATCGTCGAGCGCCGCCGCTTTGAACTCTGCCGTTTCGGTGCCGACGCGGGGCGGCGACGGCCGCGAACTCCGAGAATCGTTCATCTCGCCGAACCGTCCCCGGAGCGCCACTGCTGGCGGAGCAACCCGGTCCCGAAGGTGGTCAGCAGTTCAAGATCCTTGTACTCCGGATCGTCGTCGACGGACACCGCATTCCCACGCAGAAACGTCCCGATGGCAGTTCCGAGATTCGACGCCATCGAGGGCGTCGGTTGTGGGAACTCGGCATCGGCATCGTGGTTGTCGACGCTGATGATGGTCACGCGCTGCGTCACATCGCCTCGTTCCCAATCGAATACGAGCTTCGTCCAGGTGAGCAACAGAGCGTCACTGACGGAGGTGTACAAGGAGCCCGTCACTCCGCGACCGAGATCGATGCGCAGCGGATGGCTCGTACGGGTGTTGGAGAGCCGATAGAGCGTGCTCTCCGGGTACACAGCAAGACTGGCCCGATTCGCAGTGGACAACACGTCGACCACCACCGTCCGTGGCCGCCCACGAACATCCCATGCGGGATTTCCGACGTCTGCTCGCATGGTTTGTCGAACCAACGACGACGATTGCCCGAAAAATGCCCGCACCCAGTCGAATTCCTGCAGGTCCGTTCGGGTGAAGCCAACGGGTGGCATGAGTGGCTCGGATACCGGTCCCGGTGGTCCCGCAACCGTCGACAACTCCATTCGACCGGGCAGAGGAACGAAGAACAGAACTACCGCAGCAACGATCGCAACGGCCTTCGAGCTCGGCGACCACTTCGCCGTGAGCGACCCGACCCGGCGCGGCTGCCGGGCGTCGAACCGACCGCGACGGGCTACGACATAGAAGGCACCTCCCGTGACCGCGGCTGCGCCGACGGTCGGGACGAGCTGCAACCAGACGATGTCGACCTGCGGCCACATGGCCAACATGACTGCGGCGACGACGAATCCGGTCGACACCGTGCATCCGAAGCCCAGCCAACCCCGACGTGCGGTTCGGCCGACGGCAATGGCACCTGCGATGCCGGCCAGCAGCACCATCACCGCCGCATACGCAAACCTGCTGCCACCGAATCCGATGGCGACCAACCGGTAGCCCAGCGGACTCAACGCCAACAGCAACAGCCACACAGACCAGAATCGTCCGACCGGCCGCAGCCCGAACATCAGAATCGCCCCGCCGAAGAAGAAGGCAAGTGCCGCCAAGACATCCAGGTGGGCGAGTTCGTACTGGTCTGCGTACCGGGGTAGCCACAGCGCCTTGATCGCGATGGAAACCAGCAACGCGATGCCGCCGACTATGTTGTCGGTCTGGCGGTCGTGGATGGGCAATTCGTCGGCTCGTCGCCGCGCCACCCCCTGAGCCGCAACCACTGCGAGCAGCGGCAGCACGAAAACATATGCGGTGATGGCACCGTCGGCTGCCTCCTGGGCAAGCCGCACCCAGGTGGAGAAGAAAGCCACCACCACGCAGCCGACCAGAACGGACCACCGAAATACCAGAACGGCGATTGGGCCGCGAGACAACCTGAACCGCGTGAAAGACCGCGGCAGCTGCCCGTCCTCGCTCATTGTGAGCCGCTGTCTCGACCCGGATCGCGCGCCGAACGACGTGATCGGACGGCGAACACGAATGCCGCGACGCCGCCGACTGCAAGTACCGCCAGGCCGACTCCGACGACGACCACCACCATCCGATCGGAGGTCCCGTCGTCGGTGGCCGCCGCCGCGGCGTCTGCTCCGGACAATGCACTGCTGGACAACGACATCGGCTCCGTGTTCTGCGCGGCGAACAGGATATCGCCGTTCAGCGCAAACCACCGCGCCGGATCGGCATCGAGCCAGGACAACATGCCGTCGAGTTCGTCCGGTGCCGAATTCCACGACGCCACGAGGACGGCGTTGCTGCGCACCGACGTGACCTGCATCGTCGCCAAGGGCTCGGCGATATCCACCGTGAGCTCGGTGGCACCGCCCGCGGCCTCGGGGTCCGTGATTCGGAAGGTCGTCTCGTCGACCGAGGACAGCGGCAGCGTCACCGAGTCCGGAAGCTCTGCGACAGGCGAAATCACGACGGCTGGTGCGCTACCGTCGAGCGCCTGCTCCATCGATACGACCTCGGGATCGAGCGGCAGGCTCGACAACCGCTGCAAGCCGATCGCGAGGGTGACAGCCCGGACAACTCCGGCGTAGGACTCGTCGGCGAGAGCTATGTCGAACTGCGGCATCAAGGCCTGCGGCATCGACCGCCATCCCAGTGGCACCGGTGACGACGAATCGGTGGATCGCACGAGCGTCGAACTGGCTACGGTGACAGTCGTTTCGGCGGCGGCAGCGCAGGAGCTGCCGGAAGAGGCCGACGGATGGTCGACGGAAACATCGAGAGTCCCCACGCGAGAGAGTGCGGTATCCGGGATGTCGATCCATCGATCGAGACGGCCGGTGTCGTCGGCCTCCCAGACTTCGAGTGGCGATCCGTCGACCGAGGCTCGCACAGATCCGGCACCCGGGGTGTAGCTGCCGATCAGGTGCACGGACACGCTCCCGGCCGATCGTCCGAGTCGCGTCTGATCGATATCGACAGATGCGGTTGCCGTGGAACCTCCTGTGCCGGAGACGGCTCCGATTCCGAGGTCGTCGAGGGTGATCGAATCGGGTGCGAGTCGAGCCTGGGGTGCCCCCGGTCCGGCCAATGCCGAGGTGCCGATTGCGATCTGGGAGAGGTCACTGGTGATCAACCGGGCTTGATCGGTGAGATCCGATCCCGTACCGGCGAGGTACAACCGTGGGGGAGCCTGCTCGACGGGGTAGATCAACTCGGCACCGGCGTCGGAGTTCTTCGTCAGCACGATCGATCTTTCGAACGAGCCGTCGGGTACCGCCCCCTGAAGCTCGCTGTCCGGGCGCACTTCTACCTGGACCGGCTGCGCACCGTAGTGGTGTACCACGGATGTGGCCACAGTTGTTGCTGCGGTGATAGTTTCGCGGTCAGGCGTGGCGGGCACGAACAGCGTCAACTTGCGCAGCAGCACCGGTAGGAAATCAGCGATGGTCCCCGGGACGGCCGGCGCTCCCGAGTAGTCGACGGTCGCATCGATCAATCGGACCGCGTCCGAATCGGGATCGGGGCAGTAGCGATCGTCGGGAATGACGGAAGGGATCAGATCGAGTGGAATCACTCCGTCGACCGTTCGCGTAGCGGCCAGCGGAATCGACACCGGAGTGGTCGGGGCAGCGCCGTCGAGGGCGATACGAGTGATCGGACGCCCGTCCGATTCGACGTCGACCCACCCGCGATCGAGCCAAGCGGGCGTGGTCAGCACCGCGTTCAGGGTCGACGGAACGGCCCCTGCAGGAGATGGCACCGTCACCCTCGTACGCGGTCCTGTCAGGTCGACCGTGGTGGACTGCCCCAAGCCCAACTCGGGAAAAGTGAAACGAGAGAGCTCGTCTGCGCTTGCAGCAGTGGGTTGGTCCTGATCGCCGGGTTGCGCCGACGCTGTGGTCACCGAAAGCAATATCGGGACCACGGCGAGAGCTGTCACAGACGCAGCGCGAACGATTCGCATGAGAAATGTCCAGTCTTCGAAATGAACGGAGAGTCAAGAGAATAGCGCGACTCGTTGGCGCGCAGGACTTTCGGAGTGCCGATCACAATACTCACAGCACGCAAACAGCGCCAGAACCCGCCGTTGAATTCGGTTTCTCCGACTGTAACGGCGATTCAGTTCGCTCTTTGTCGATTCCGTCGATCAACAGCCGACAATGTCCTCCGGCGCGGAGTCGAATTCGGTAAAGCCGCTCGTCATCGACGGCTTCGGAATCTACGCATCCGCGTCTACCATTACGGCGATGCGCATCGCGTCGAAAGTCCTTCAGTGCGTTCTCGGTGCTGTCCTGATGTCGACGGTAATACCGGGCATGGCCGAGACCGCCACGGCGGCACCTGTTGCCGGCGCTCGTGTCTCCGCGAGCACCGATGGTCTCGCACTCGACGGTCGACCGTGGTGGCCGACCGGGTTCAACGCCTACCAACTCGCCACCGATTGGTCGGTCAATGCCGGATGCGGGGCGATGGTGGACCTGGACAGTTACTTCGAGGCGCTTCCTCCACATTCGCTGACCCGGTTCGACGCCTTTCAGGCACTGGCGATCAACCGATTCACCGGTGCCCTCGACTTCGGGCCGATGGATGCGGTCTTCGCCGCAGCCGAGGCTCACGATCAACTCCTCGTACCGGTGCTGTCACCCCAGGACGGGGCGTGCGAGGGAAACGTCTTCAAAGACAGGCAGTGGTACGTCGACGGCTGGACGACGGCCCCCGGCACGCCCACCTCGACCGCGAAGATCAGCTTCGAGCAATGGATGCTCACCGCTGCGAATCGATGGAAGGACTCGTCGGCGTTGGCTGCGTGGGAGCTCGTCGGTGAACCGGAGACGAGTTCGTGCACGGATACCTCGTGCTCCTGGTCCAGCCGAACGTGTACGGCCGGTGCTGCAGAGGTGCTTCGCTCGTTCTTCGACACTGCAGGACAACAGCTCCGCTCCGTCGATCCTCGCACCGTGATCACAGCGGGCCTCACCGGCGGCGGCCAGTGCGGAAGCCAGGGTGACGAGTACGAGTACCTCGCCCAGTCGCCCTTCGTCGATGTGTTGCAGTACCACGATTACGGTGCAGACGGCGTGCCGCTGCCCGGAGATCAGTGGAACGGGTTGCAGCGGCGGATCACTCAGAGCGCCGCGGTGGGCAAACCCCTGCTGGTCGGGGAGATCGGTCAACTCGCCGGCTCGTGCGGCGATGTCGATTCTCGAGCAACCGGTATTGCCGCGAAGATCGACGGCCAGCGTGCCGCTGGTACAGCAGGGGCGCTGTTGTGGGCTTTCGTACCGGATCCGCGGCCTACGGACTGCACCTACGACATCGGACCGTCGGATCCGCTGTGGCAGACGATCGGACGTTAGGGCAACCTCGTTCTCCCCAACTTCACCTGAACGTTCCTTTACTTTCGCTTTTGGGTGACAGCGTGCCGTGACATGAAGCCACTGCCCCTGTTCGCCGTTCACGACGGAAGCTCCAAACGATCATCGTTGACCTGCAAGTACAAGTGCGGCGATGCCTGTTTCCACGAGATTCCCAATACGTCGAAGGGCCAGTACTTCGGCGACATCGTCAAGACCGCGATGTCGCGGCGCGGCGTCATCAAGGGCGGGGCCATGGCAGTGCTCGCCGTCGGTGCCGGTAGCGCACTGGCCGCATGTTCGACCGACGAGCCGGCCGCGACCGGTAGCGCAACCACGGGTACGTCGGGAACCGATACTCCGCCCGTCGACGGCGTGGATTTCGTTGCAGTGGAACCGAACACCGAGGATGCCGTCGTCGTTCCCGACGGTTACGAGCAGGGCATCGTCATTCGGTGGGGCGACGCCGTCGTCGCGGGCGCACCGGCCTTCGACTTCGACAAGCAGACCGGCGCGGCGCAGGAGAAGCAGTTCGGTTTCAACAACGACTTCGCCGGCCTGCTGCCGATCGAGGGCACGCCCAACGCCCACCTGCTGGTGGTCAACCACGAGTACAGCACGGAACCGGCAATGTTCAAGGGCTACGACGCGGAGAACCCCACCCGCGAGCAGTTCGACGTAGCCCTTGCGGCACACGGCCTTTCCGTCGTACAGGTGCAGGGCGAATCGGGCACCGGCAAGCTCACCCCCGCTATGGGCCAGTACAACCGGCGCATCACCGGCACCACCGAGTTCGTCATCACCGGGCCCGCCGCAGGCAGCGACTTCCTCAAGACCAGCGTGGACCCCACCGGCACCAAGGTGTTCGGCACGTTCAACAACTGCTCGGGCGGCCTGACCCCGTGGGGAACGGTGCTCTCCGGTGAGGAGAACTTCAACCAGTATTTCGCCAACGCCGAGACCGTCACGGATGCGACTGTGGCCAAGCGTCTTTCGCGCTACGGCGTCGAAGGCGGTGCCAGCGAACGTAAGTGGGAGCGCTTCGACAAGCGATTCGATCTGGCGCAGGAACCCAACGAGGTCAACCGATTCGGCTACATCGTCGAGGTGAATCCGTGGGATCCGCAGTCGGCCCCGATCAAGCACACCGCTCTGGGCCGGTTCAAGCACGAGGCCGCGACCATCCACGTCACCGACGACGGCACCGTCGTGGCGTACAGCGGCGACGACGAACGTTTCGACTACATGTACAAGTTCGTCTCGAGCCGAAAGATGATGCCCGGCACCGGCCAGGCCGCGATGCGCAACAACCTGACCTTGCTCGACGCCGGCACGCTGTACGTCGCCAGCCTCACCGGCGATACGCCCGACGAGATCGACGGCTCGGGCGCCCTGCCCTCCAACGGTGAATTCCGTGGCAGCGGAACGTGGATCCCCTTGCTGGAAACCGGCGAGGACGGCCGCGGCAAGTCTCTCGTCGACGGTATGTCGGCCGAGGAAGTCGCCGTGTTCACCCGTCAGGCGGGTGACGCAGTGGGCGCAACCAAGATGGACCGCCCCGAAGACTTCGAGCCGAACCCGGTGACCGGCAAGGTGTATGTCGCACTGACCAACAACTCCAACCGCGGCACCGAGGGCAAAGCGGCCGCCGACGAGGCCAATCCCCGCAACAAGAACAAGAACGGGCAGGTACTCGAACTCGAGGACGACCACGCCGGGACGTCGTTCACGTGGAACCTGTTGTTGGTCTGCGGTGATCCGAACGAGGCCGACACGTATTTCGGCGGATTCGACAAGAGTCAGGTCAGCCCTATCTCGTGCCCCGACAATCTCGCGTTCGACTCGAAGGGCAACCTGTGGGTCTCGACCGACGGCAACGCCCTCGATTCCAACGACGGCCTGTTCGCCGTGGTGCTCGACGGCCCCCGTCGCGGCGAGACACGTCAGTTCCTGACCGTCCCCGCCGGCGGCGAGACCTGCGGCCCCATCGTCACCGACGAGCGCGTCATGGTCTGCGTCCAGCACCCGGGTGAAAGCGACGACGCCACCGCCGACGCTCCGATCTCGCACTGGCCCGACGGCGGCGACACGCAGCCACGGCCGTCCATCGTCGCGGTGTGGAAGTCCGCCTAGCCCAGGCTATTTCGAGAGAGCTACGATGCCCGTGGTCGCACCCTCGACTACGGGCGTCGGGCTGTGTTCACTTCGCCACCGACGACGCGATCAAATCCTCGACCACCGCGGCGATCGCGGCATTCGCGTGCTCGGGGTTGGTCACCACCGACACCGTTCGGGTCGGTGCATCGATGACGTCGATCATGTGCAGTTCGGGGAGGATCGACGCCAAGGACGACGGCAGCAGTGTCACACCCAACCCTGCTGCGGTGAGTTGACCGATGAGGTCGGCCGAATCGGCCTCCAGAATGCGGCCGCGGGGAACCGACGAGCGGGTGAATGCATGATCGGATTGCAGTCTGGCCTCGCTTCCCGCCGGTCGGTCGATCATCGTCATCTCGGACAGGTCGGACAACCGTATCGAATTCTTTTGAGCCCAAGGATGATCGGGACCGACGAACAGTGACAGTGGCTCGGTCCACAGGGCGGTGACGGTCAATCCCGGATGTGGGCGTCCGGGCGCGAGCCCGATGATTCCGAGATCGAGGTCTCCGCGTGCGATGCCGTCGAGAACGTCGTTGCTCGGCCGCGGCAGCAACGTCACCGACGTGTTGGGAAATCGCTGGGAGATCCGGCCGACCACCGCGGCCAGATCGACACGGGCGAGAGGCGCAATCATGCCGATACGCAGCCGCCTGATGGCGGTCGTGGGATCGGGCGCGACGTCGGCCACCAATCGGGACACGGCACCGAGCACGCTGTGCGCGCGTTCGAGAAAGATCTGTCCAGCCGGGGTGATGGTGACGCTTCGGCTCGTGCGCGCGAACAGTTCTACGCCCAGCTCTTTTTCCAGGTCTCTGATCTGGCTGCTCAGCGCCGATTGAGCGACTCGCAGCCGAGCTGCTGCACGCCCGAAGTGCTGCTCTTCGGCGACCGCCACGGCGTACCGGATGTGTCTGAGTTCCACGCTTCGCAACTCTATCTGTTTAGACGATCGATCGTTCGGAACGTTCTATTGGACAGCTGGATGTGCAACGAGCACCCTTGTTCTTGTGAAGACAGCCAGCACCTCGCGCACCGGCGTGAGCACCCCCGTCGTCGCCCTGATGGCGATCGCCACCGGACTCTCGGCCGGCGGCAACTATCTCAACCAGCCGCTGCTCGACCTCATTGCCACCGAATTCGACGTGTCCGAGACAGCGGCAGCCACCTCGGTGACCGTCGCACAGATTTCCTATGCCCTCGGCCTGCTGCTCATCGTGCCTCTCGGCGACGTCGTCGATCGCCGCACGTTGAGCGTCGGGCTGATGATTCTCGCCGCGACGGGTCAGGCGATCACCGGATTCGCTCCCGGCCTCTCCTGGCTCCTCGTCGGCACGGCGATCGCTGGACTGTTCTCGGTGGCGGCGCAGGTGATCGTGCCGTTCGCCGCGTCGATGGCACACCCGGAGCAATCCGGACGCATCGTCGGAGTGGTCATGGGCGGGTTGCTGACGGGCATCCTGCTGGCACGCAGCATCTCGGGGCTGCTGTCGTCGGTGACGGGGTGGCAGGGCGTCTACCGCGTCGCCGCGGTGTTGATGCTGATCGCCGCGGTCGGCCTGTGGCGGGTGCTGCCACGCAACACCGTGACGGCGGACGTCACCTACGGCTCGGCGCTGGTGTCGATGGTTCGGCTGGTACGCACCCACCCCAGGCTTCGGACCCGCGCGGCGCTCGGCGGTCTCGGCTTCGCGTCGGTGAGCACGGTGTTCGCGACGATGACGCTGTTGCTGTCGTCGAGGTTCGGTTTCGGTGCCGTCCAGATCGGACTGATCGGATTGGCCGGTGTCGGCGGCGCTCTGATGGCCTCCGTCGCGGGCCGGCTCGCAGACCGCGGACTGGTGCAATGGGCCAGCGGTACCTGTGCGGTTCTGCTGATCGCACTCTGGCCGATGTTCGCCGTCGGCGGCCACTACTGGGTGGTGTTCGTGGTCGCATTCGTACTTCTCGAACTGGCTCTGCAGGGCGTGCACGTGAGCAACCAGCACATCGTCTACGCCCTGGAACCGGCTGCTCGCGCCCGAATCAACTCCGTCTACATGACGACGTACTTCGTGGGCGCCTCAGCAGGATCTGCCGTCGGGACGTGGGCGTGGAAGCATTTCGAGTGGACGGGAGTGTGCGCTGCGGGGGCCGTGTTCGCCATTGCCGCACTGCTGGTCTGGCTACTGGATCTGCAGGTGGACGCCCGTCGACGTCGAGAAAACACCTGCGGGACGCCCGGTGGACCTGAGCCGACGATGGTGAACAGTCACTAATGCGTTCTGTTCCGAGACGTGGTTGAGTCGTTCTCGATGAGACGTGGGTAACACTCACGCTGCCGACGGCGACATACCCAGAGTCGGCACGAACAAACCATAGAAACACGAACTACTTCTCTTGGCTCGGAGGCGCACCCATGACTGTCGTGAACGATCGCATCCACGTGGCTCTCACGGAACTCGACCCGTCCGATTACGCGGTGCCGACCATCGCACCGATTCGTACGGCCGGCCACCTCGACCCGGTGTTCTGCATCCACCCCCTCGTCGGGCTGGTCGACTGCTACGCGGAACTCGCAGCACACGTCGACGACGCGCGTCCCATCTACGGCGTCCAGGTCCCGACGTCGGGAGAGCTCGCGGAGTCCCTCGTCGCCTTGGCCTCGCAGTACGCCGACGACATCGTTCGCATCCAGACCGACGGGGCCGTACACCTGCTGGGCACGTCCTTCGGTGGAGTACTCGCGCACGCCATCGCCGTCGAGCTGCAAAGTCGCGGCGTTACGGTCGGGGCACTGACGTTGCTCGACAGCGACCCCGTTCGGTCCAGCGCCGACAGCGCCGACCTGCTCGGGTCCATGGGCGACGAGATCGATCGCAGCCACGCCGAAGAGTTGCTCGCCGTTGCCTCGCACAACGACGAACTCGCCCAGCGGCACCTGCCGGGCATCTACTTCGGTGACATCCTCGCCGTGTCCTCGATGGGAACCGACTCCGGGTCCGCGTGGCACCCCTTCGTCTGCGGCACGATCGCCAAGTACCTCGTGCCCGACGCCACCTCGTTCGACGTCGTCGGCCCGCTGGTCGACAGCTACCTCGGCTGACCCGCGCGGCTCATCCGAGCCAATCCAGCACGGCAGCGGCCGTCCAGGACTGCTGCATGCTGCCGAGCGGCTTGCCGGTGAACGGCTCGTAGTACTCGGCAAAGCTGCCGTCACTCGCCTGACGCAGACCCTCGTCTCGCAAAGACAGTGATCGCTCCGACCACCCGCGGCGTGCGAAAGCCCACGAGAACAGCCATGTCATCACCGGCCACACCGGTCCACGCCAGTACTCGCGAGCACGGAAGTCCTTCGACACCGGGGACGTCGACGGCGGTACCGCGTACCGCAGGTCCGGATGTCCGCAGAACCGGGTGCCCTCGAAGATCCGAATGAGATTGCGCTCCTGCTCGCGCGGCAATCCTCCGCACAGCAGCGGCGCGAACATGGCAATGGTCTCCGTGCCGATCCACTGACCCGTCCGCAGATCGAAATCTCTTGCCCCGCCCGAACGCGTGTCGGTGGTCGCGATGACTCCCGTGCGGAACTTGTCCGCCCACCCGCGCAATTCGCGCACATCCGAGCGCGGCCGCGAGTGGTCCTCCCCGATGGTGGCGAGGACGTCGCACGCGACGGCGAAGATGGCACTGACGAACACGTCCTCGACGGCGAAGCTCATCTTGGTTTTCAACGCATCGTCGTCGTAGCCAACCTGTTTCATCTCCTCCACCAACCAGATGTAGCGGTCGTACTCGAGATTGCTGGGCCGCTGAGACGAGTCCGTGATGACCGCCTTGTCCTCGCGAAAATACGGATCCATCTCACCGGCAACCACATTGGCGTAGGCCGAATCCCATCGCGGCGAATTGTCCATGCCGGACTCCCAGCCGTGGAACAGCGCAATACGTCCGTTGTCGTCGACGTCGCGGGCCTGGGCGAGCCAACGATGCCACCGCACCAGATCACCCCAGCGGCGATCCAGGAACTCCTCGGCCACCGCTCGCGTCGTGCGGCCGTGGCGTTTGGAGTGATCGAGAATGCGCTGCACGGCGATCGCGTGGACGGGCGGTTGGGTGATTCCGGAAGTTTGCGGACTCATCGGAGCGTGGGTCGCCAGCGTCCCGGTGGCCCACCGCGCAGGGCCGGGGAAGTAGCCGTCGACACCGTTGGCGAACACGATGTGCGGAATCATCCCGTTCTTCCACTGCGCCGAGAGCAACGTGTCCATCTCCACGACGGCCCGCTCGACGCTCAGCGGTGCCAAGCCGACGGAAACGAATGCGGCGTCCCAGCTCCACATGTGCGGGTACAACCTGGGTGCTGCGCTGGTCATGGTGCCCAGGTCGTTGCCTCGGAGCAGATACGCCGCACGTGCGGCCAGCTGCGTGGAAGTGAAACCGCGATCGCCCATGCAGATAGTTTGCGTCCGGCGGCCGATTTCTGCTCGGTTGGATTGCGGACCGAAGATGTCCGCGATCGCTCCTAGTGTGAGTTTCACCAGCTACCAGGAGGAAAACAATGGCCACCGAGAACACCGACATCCAGAAAATGCTCGCCGAACAGCGCGCGAACTTTCTCATCACCGTCCGCGGCATCAGCGACGAACAGGCTCGTACCCGCACCACCGCGAGCGAGCTGACCCTCGGTGGACTGCTGCACCACGTGATCAGCAACGAGCGCCACTGGATGACAGTGATCGCAGAGCTGGACGAGACGGCCGAATTCGACATGGCCGCCGCCGGCAGCGAGTACGTGATGGCCGAGAACGAGACCGTCGCCGGACTCGTCGCCGAATGGGAAGAGGTGGCCGGTGCCACCTCGGCAGCGCTGGAAACCTTGGACCTCGACCTGTCGGTACCTGTCCCGACGGCGCCGTGGGCACCCGAAAGGATCTGGCAAAGCGCACGATTCACGGTTCTGCACATCCTCCGCGAAATCTCCCAGCACGCCGGCCACGCGGACATCATCCGCGAGGAACTCGACGGCGCGAACACCACCCAGGCATGGGCATCCGAGGCGGGGATGAGCTTCTAGCTAACCTGAGTTCATGACTCGTACTGCGTTGGTGACCGGAGCAAGCCGGGGTCTCGGGGCCCATATCGCTCGATTGCTCGCGCCGGACCATCACGTGTTGCTGGGTGGTCGGTCCACCGAGTCCCTCGCCCCCATTGCGTCGGAACTGTCCGGGTCCACCCCGTGGCCGGTGGAACTGACCGATCAGGATGCGGTGGCCGCCGCCGCGTCGAACATCGATTCTCTGGATGTGTTGGTGCACAACGCCGGGGTGGCAGCGCTCGGGACGGTCGAAGAATCGACGGCGGACGATTGGCGTCGCCAATACGAGGTGAACGTCATCGCCGTCGTCGAACTCACTCGATTGCTACTCCCTGCACTGCGCTCCGCCAAAGGCCATGTGGTGCTGATCAATTCGGGTGCCGGCATACGCGCCAACCCCGGTTGGGGTGCCTACGCGGCGAGCAAGTTCGCGCTCCGCGCCTTCGCTGATGCACTGCGCCTCGAGGAGCCGTCGTTGCGCGTCACCTCGGTGCACCCAGGACGCATCGACACCGAGATGCAGCAGGAGATCGTCGCGCACGAAGGCGGGGAGTACGACGGCTCGAAGTTCTTGCAGCCCAGCACCGTTGCCCGTGCAGTGCGCAACGCAATCGATACCCCCGCCGATGCTCACCCCACGGAATTGGTGCTCCGCACCAGGTGAGCGAAACTTCGTAGCAGGGGTCGAGTTTCCACTCACAACATGAGCTTCGTCCCCGGCGTTGTTCACAGGACCGACTGCATCTCCCTCTTCACCCTTGCCAGTGGACGAATGGAGTCTTCTCATTCACTCGGATGATCTACCGCTTACGGTCCGGGGCGGCGACTGCCGACTACCTCGGGAACGCATCCACAGGTTTCAGCAACGCGGACAATCCAGGGTCAGAGCTCGTCCAGTTTCACGATGCCGTCTTGCAGGGCGCGCGCGACGAGTGCAGCTTTCGTGGGAGCGGCGCGGCCGACGCGGGAGTACTTGTCACGGATTCTCGTCAGGTGCGTGTTGACGGTGCCCAATGCGATGTGGAGGCGTGCGCCCACGTCGACCTTGGAATCGCAGTCCAGCCACGCCTTGAGCACGGTGATCTCACGCGCGGTCAGGCCCGGTGAGGTGTACACCCGCACAGCCCGAGCGGGCGCAGGGGTGGGCCTCACTCCGCCGGGCCTGGTAGCGAGTGGAGAGCGGACGCCGCTCGACACCGAGACTCGCGAATAAAGTTGGGGTCGATGACTCGTCGCTACCATCTTGGCCTCCTCATGCAATCGGCCTACGGACCGATCTGAATCTGACCACGGTTGCCGAACTCCATGCAACACAAGCTTATTCGAGGCTTTACTCCACAACGCATGTTCGGCTACACCATGCTTTAGTTGAAACTAAACAACGGGAACCGGACCATCCAATTGCTATAGTTCAAGATCCAACAATGCGGTGCAGGTGGACGAAGGCGGTAGTCGGTGAACCAGAAGTCACTCCCACGGGAGCAGTTCCTTCAGGCCGGATATCGCCTGCTCGGTGAGATGGACACGACCGATCTTGCGCGTTCGCTCTCGATCTCGGCCGTCGTCGAACGCGCGGGGCTGTCGCACCAAACTTTCCACAACACGTACCCCGGTAACTCTCGCGGCGGCGGGTCCGGCGGCAAGGAAGCTTTCGTCGAAGACCTCCTCGACCACCTCACACTCGATTACACCGGTACTGCGGCTACTGCCGGCAGCCAGGACGTGAAAGCTCCGGTGTCGGCGCTGTTCGACGACCTCACGTCCGGTCTCATGCGACGTCGCCTCGTCGCAGTGCTGCTGGCTGCCGACCACAACGGTGCCCGAAAAGCCGTTATCCCCGAGTTCGAGCGCTTCGACACCGACCTGCGATCCATCATCGGCCGAGCGGTGCAGGCTCACGGCGGATCGTTGCGTCAACCACTGTCGCTGACAAACCTCTCGGCGGTCGTCGGGGCTCTGCTCGACGGGCTGGCGCTCCGGGAGGTGCTCACGCCGGGCTCGGTGTCCTCCGACGACGTTGCATCGGCCACCAACTCGATTCTCCAGTGGGCCATAGACCCACTGCATTCCGACCGCACCGTTGCCCAACCCGATCCGGGCGAAATCTCGGATGCTCTGCGGCCCGACCTCGAGGCCGACGTGATCGCGGCGACCGAAACTCTGTTCGTCGACAACGGCTACTTCCTGGTCACCCTGGCCGACATCGCGGCGGCGGCGAAGATCCGCGTAGAAGACCTTCGACGACTGTTTCCGAGCAAGGTCGACATCATCGTTGCGGCGCTGAAGCCCGAATTCGACCGTGTGCTCCGGCTCCGTCGCGCCGACGAACGCCTCGGAGTCGACCCCGCCACCGCACTGCAACGCACGTTGGTTTCTTTGGGCGAGTTCGTCATCGACAATCGAGCCATGAGCTCGGGCATGCTGCTCGCGTTGAGCTTCGAACAATTCCACCAACCGAGCACCATCACGACGGTCATCGAAAACCTCTACCTCCCGTCCGCTGTGGTCCCCATTCTCGAACGCGGACGTGAAAGCGGCGTGTTCAGCGACGACGCACCGGCACTCGAAGCCGCAATCATGTTGACCAACAACATTCTCTTTCGCTGCCTGACGCGTCCTGCGGAGTCCGCAACCGAAGTGGCGCAGGGTGTCTTGCGAATACTGATGCCCGGTGTTGCGATACGGCCGCGGTGACAACGCGGGACAAGCGTGGTCACGTGGGTGGCGTCGACAGGTGACCGTCACCGAATCGGTTTGGACACTGTGGGATCGATTGACGCGGCTGTCGGAGCATCTGCTCGACGACATAGGGAGTCGGCCTCACCACGATGACGACACTTGGTATGTAGCGCGAGATATCGAAGCTGCCCTGGTTCAGCAGCTGTTGTCCCCGGGGGTCGAACCACACATCGTCGTCGGAGAAGCCGGACACGGGAAGTCCACCCTTCTGTGGTCGTTACAGCGCACCCTGACAAGATTGGGACGGACTCCGTTGCTGCTGTCGGCAACGTGGCTACAACCCGGTACCGATAGAATCCGGAATGCGTCGCTCGACGACGTCGTCTCGGCTGTGGTCTCCCGACCGGACTCGATTCTGCTGCTCGACACCACTGACCTCTTGTTGCACAGTCCCGCTGCTCGCCACAACGTCATCGATCTGGTCGAGACACTGTCACGAGCACACGTTCCGGTGGTGATGACTACCAGACCACTGGAAGGCCAAAGCCTTCCGACAAATCTCGGCCACAAGATCTCCCTCGGCCCTTACTCATCGAAATCCGAGCTTCCGGCCGCGATCACGGCGTTGACCGACGAGTTCGTCGACCTCGACTCCGTCCGGCCCGCCCACCCGGTCGCGGCAATCCAATCAGCACGCGCGCGTGGGGCTCTCGTCGAAGATGTTTGTACCAGCCCTCTCTTCCTACGGCTGCTGTTCTCGCTGTCCGCTCCCTATTTCCCACATTTGGAATTGGACGTGACCGGCCTCTACAACTTGTTCTGGTGCCGCCGGATCGTCAGCGATCACCGAACTGGAGCTGACCTCCCTCCGGACGACGCCGATGACCTCTCCGGCACTACAGGCTTACTCGCAATCGCATTGTTGGCGTTGGGAACTCCCGAACCACCTATCGACGTCCTGATTCGGTGGACTGCTCAGGTCGCGGATTCTGCCGATCGAACGCACGACGCCGCTGTTCTGCGTAGACATGTTCAGACGTTGACGCGGCGAGGAGTCCTGGTCACGACCCACAATCGCGTCCGATTTCTCCATCGGACGTTCTTCGAGTTCGCCGTCGCCCAGGGTCTCGCTGCGCGAGGTGCCGACGGTGAACTGCCGAGATTGGTCGAACGGGCGGCGCGGGTGCCCGACGACCTGCTCGTCGGGGCCGTGGTCGAACAGACCTTGATAGTTCTCGGGGCAGACGTGATGGCGCGAACGATTGTGCGCGCGAGCTGCCGCCGTCTCATCGGAACTGGCCACCCACAACATATTTCGTCTGTCATGACGGTCTGGGCGCATCACCCGGATCTGCTCGAACTCACCGACGACATGGTCGCTGTCCTGACCGACGAACAACTACGGCGATTCTTGCGGACCCTGCCGCGAGTACATGGGCACACGACGTCGGTGGCAGAGCACCTCTATCGTCTATGGGTTCGACGTCCCGAACTCCGTCCTGAGATCGCAACCACCGCGGCGTACCTCGCCGGGCGCGATACACACGCCATTGCGAACCTCGTGAGCCGGACCGCGATGTACGCGGATCTAGCGGCTGCCCGAACTCACCACCTGCGATCGAGCAGTGAACCCCTCACCCTCCTGCGTGACCTGACTTCGACTGCTCCGAATGTGGTTCGTGGTGCGGTCCTTTCAGTGATCGAGGGGCTCAGCCAACGCTCGATGCACGCGGACAAGGAATCGGGCCGCAAGAGCGTGAACACCATCGCTCGGTACGTGAATATGGTGGCAGAATCGTGGGAAGCGTTGGCCGACGACCCTTTTCTGCTCCAGCTCGAAGTCAGTGTCACAAAAATTCAGGCACACTCGAACCGTCGCGACGTCGAGGTCATCCGACGGGCGATGGGCGCTGTGATAGCCGCACACATTCTTCGCGATCGCCTGGAAAACGACTGGACGGACCGGTGGTTCCATTGGGTCGGCGAAGTCTGCGCCGACCTCGAGCGTCGAGGTAGTGAGCGAGATCCGACCGCAGACGCCCACCTGGCGGCAGTCGGCATGGCACTGCGGCAGATCGACGAACCACACCACGTCGGCCTCGTAGAAGCCACGCTCGCCACATTGTTCTCGCTGCCCGTGCCCACGGCACCGCATCGACTCGCCGACGTGTTCGCACGCGAAGTTCTCGCAACACCATCGTTCGCGAGGACGTCGCTGATCGCCACGCTGTCCGTGCTGCTGCACGACCACCTGCCTGTCGACGATCGAAATCCAGCCCCCGGTCCAGCGGTATGGGCGGCGGTCACTCGACAGATGTTGACCGACCCCTCCGTCCCCGCGGAGGTGATTCGCGACATCGTGTCCACGACGATTCACAAGTACTCGAGTGACCGTCGATTGTTCACTCGCAGCGACTACCTGGTCGCGCTGGCTCCGGTAGCGATCGTGTGGGGTGAACCCACCGCAATTGCCGCTGCGGATCGCCTCTCGCGGGTCGACGCAGGCGCCGGCCTCGACCCTCGGGCGGCCGAGATCTTCCTCGATCACTCGCTGGTTCGCGCACATCAAAGACCAGAGCTGCTCGTCCGCGCATCGCTGGCGATTGCACACCGGGTCGGTCGACCCCAGTCCGTCGCGGACCTGCTTCGTCACCAGAACAATCACACCGCCCTACGTGCACATGCACCATTGCTGGAGCGCTGGACGGAACAGCTCATGACCGGTGCCCACGACAGCCAGGCGTCAGGTGCCGGAATGCTCCGTATGCTGCTGCGCCACAACATGATTCTGCCATCAGTGGACCTACTTGCTGCCTGGCTCGAACAAGCGACCAGCGCGGAGGGCACAGCGCTGCTGCTACGGACGATCGGTACCTGCTCTCGCCGCGCGAACTCGTCAACGGTAGCTGCAGACCTGCTGACACAGTTCATCACGACGAGCCTCGTCCCGAAACCTACCGTTTCGCCTCGAACAAAACAGGTTTGGCCACCGATGGTCATCGACGCCGCCCGAGACGCGTTGTTGCAGACCATAGCGCGCAGTCCCACATCGTTTTCCGACCAATGGCCCACTGTCTATGCCCTCACGTTCGCACCGCGCTCGTCGGGCAAAACCGACGCAGAAGGTGTTCGACTTCTCGCACGGTTCCTGCGTGCAGAGGCCGAGACCGGAACTCTGGACGACGCGATAGCGCACCTCGGGATGACGTGGTCCGCGCTGTCACAGCTGAACAAGAAAACGCGCGCCAAAGCGTCCCACAAGCTGACGGGCCCTGTCACGGCAATTCTGCGCCGAGCGCACGATCGGCACTACGACCGACTGGCCAACCTGATCCGGACGACGCCGACAGAACTGACCGCTCAGCTGATACAGGGACTCCTCGAGTCGGCGTTGTTCGCCGAACGTGCCCAGGAATTCGGCGACCGCCTGGACCTCGCGCCGAGAGTGATCGCAAGCGGCACCTTCAAAGAGGTTCTCGTTCGACACGACAGCTCAGCCCAGGGTGCGCCGTGGTCGTCGATGTACGACGAGTCATCGAACTCGGCCGCATACGACGAGCGCCTGATCCATGCCCTCCGCCGACTCGAGCAGCGACGAAATGAGTTCGAGCAGGCGACCGACAGGGCTTACCGGACCATCCGTCGGATCCAGGACAGCAGGGACGACGCCCATCTCGGGCAGACCTTGTTCTCGATTTCCAGATCGGCCTTCTACAGGCTGAAGGCCGGCACTACCTGGTCAGCACCCGGACCGGCACTGTGCGCAGCCGTCGATGCCCATGGTGCAGCGGTCGGCCGGCAGTTCGGACTCGCAGCCGCTCAGAGGGCATACGCCGCAGCGAATCAGGAAGCGGACGACGCACGGCACGCCCGGGACAGGCACAGGTAGACCGGCACCGAATAATTCGCGTCGATGTTCGTCGACATCTCTCAATTTCTCGAACAGTGGAGCAAGACCGATCTGCGATCGAATCGGACTGTCCCTCACAGTGATTCCCGTCTGCCGTAGAACGGAGACGGGCACGATCGAAAGGTCATGCCAATGAACCCGGCCGAGATCCACGACCCCGCTCACACGGCGCTCCAACTCGTCCAATCCATTGCCCAGTCGGTGCCGGCATATCGCCGCCTGCTGCACGAACACGGAATCGCAGTCGACTCGATCGCCACTACAGAAGACCTCACCCGGCTGCCGACGACGTCGAAAGACACCTATCGGCTACGCAGCATCCTCACCGACCTGCAGGCCGGCCGCCCAGAAGACGTCGAGACCATTGCGAGCAGCGCCGGATCATCCGGGAAACCGACATTCTGGTCGCGCGGCCAACGCACGGCCGACCACGGCGCAGCGATGTTCGGTCGCGTTCTGCGGGAGAGTGCCGATACCGAACGCCGTGCCACTCTCGCACTCGTCACCTTTCCGCTCGGTCCCTATATCGGGGGTGCCTTCATGTACTCGATGCTGCTCGATCTCCGCAGGCGTGGGCACCGGCTGTCCATCGCGACCCCCGGCATGGACCCTGACGCCATCGCCGACGTCGTGACCGAAGCCGCCGACGGGTACGAGCAGATCCTGATCTTCGCGTACCCTCCGATCGTCCGCGACCTCCTCGACACTCACGGTGATCTGTTACGCCGGCACCGAGTGGTCGTCATCGTCGGTGGTGAACCCGTGAGCGAAGCGTGGCGCGCTCTGATTCACTCCATGCTCGGCGATGCACACGGTGATCGAGTACGCGTGGTCTACGGGGCGACCGATGTCGGCTTCGTGGGTTACGAGACGGCCTCCACGATTGCCATCCGCTCGGCTGCCGCACATGATTCGACTCTGAACCGCCTGATGTTCGGCACGGACGACACAGACGAAAACGTCGTGCAGCAACCTGCCTTCGTTCAGTACCAACCGGAATTCACCTACATCGAAGTCGACACGGACGGGTACCTCCTGTTCACTGTCGGTGGAGTGCTTCCGCTCGTCCGTTATCGCGTGAACGACAGGGGAGACATCCTCAGGGGCAGCGAGATTCGAACTCGGTTGGCCGAGGCCGGCTACGCCTCACTCGCCGAAGGCATCGACACGGACGCCTACTACCTACTCGTTTTCGGACGGACCGACGTCGCCGCGATCTACAGCGCCGTCAACATCTACCCCGACTACATCCGACCCGCCGTCGAGCACATCTCCCTGGCAACACGGCTGACCGGTCGGTTCATCGCCCGCTGTGAGACCGACAGCGAACAACGGCAAACTCTCACCCTCGACGTGGAACTGCGGCCCGAACAACTGCCGGATACCGAGACGGCCGAACAGGTTCGCCAATTGTCCATTGCAAGCCTGCGCCAACTGAGTGCCGAGTACCGAGTGGTGCACGACCAGAAGGGTCGAGAAGCAGAGCCCCACGTGCGGCTGAGACCGTTCCGTTCGGAGGGCTTCGTCACCGGTGGCAAACAGAAGTCCATCCAATAGCCTTGTCGCAGAGCACGATCACCACTCCGGATGCTCGTGCTCTGCCCACTCCCTGGTCACGGCACCCTGTGTCATCCCGCGCATTGCCTCCGGGTCGCGCCACGCGTACGTGATGTGTCCGACGACGAGTAGCCCGAATCCCAGGGCGAACCAGTCGTGTACGAATGTTGCACCGATACGCCAATACAGTGGACTCCACGACGAGAAATACATGACGACGCCGGTACCGAGAAGTACCAGAATCGACCCGGCACTCAGGGCACCGTTCAGCTTCTGTCCGGCGTTGAATTTCCCGACCCCCACCGCCCCGAGTCGACGTGCTTTGGAGCGCAACCACTTCCAGTCGTCGGCGACGAATCTGTTGAGACGGCCGAGGTCCGCGCGATAGCTGCGTGAGACCGCACCGAGGATCAACGGAATCGGCAACAGAAAGCCCGACCACACGTGCACGAACTCCACCACCGGACGATTGCCGACAAGCACCGCGAGCGACCCGATGTACAAAATCGCCGCGGACACCATGCAGACGATCACCAAGACCCCCACCGCCCAGTGCACGTAACGCTCGACTCGGTCGAACCGGCTCCGGTCGTCAGCTCGTGGGTTCATCGCGACGCCCGTTCGATTCGCCGACGTACGCGTCGATGTCGTATCCGCGCTTCTCCCAGTATCCGGGAACCACGTTGTCCGTCAGCTCGATTCCGCCGAGCCACTTGATGCTCTTGTAGCCGTACATCGAAGCGACGAACAACCGCACCGGACCTCCGTGATCGTGGGTGACGGGGCCGTCGAGCATCGTCAACGCGACCAGCACGTCGTCGCGTCGCGCCTGATCGAGCGTCAGACTCTCGGTATACGTGCCGTCGAACGAGGTGAACCGCAACGACGTCGCCGACGCGGTGGGTCCGACGGCATCGAGGATATCTGCCAATCGCACTCCACTCCAAGCAACTTCGGGTACCCGCCATCCCGTCACGCACTGGAAGTCACGCACCAGCGACGTCTGCGGCATCGAGCGGAGGTCCTGCAGAGTGAACGTGCGCGGTGTGTCGACGGAACCGCCCACCGTCAGGGCATAGGACTTCTCGTCCTTGCGCGGCGCGCCCTGCGTCACCGAATAGAACCGGAAATTGTTCCCGACGGGAATCAGTCCGATCAGCCCCGTCGGATCGTGGTTACCGATCGGCCCGAGTACCGACGCGAGACCCTTCTGGACCGCGCCCCCACCGACGATGCCCGCGACCCCGGCCGCCACCAGGCCGAGCACGACGCGGCGACCCACGGGGCTACCCGCAATCTTCGGCTCGTCGATCGGCATCCCTCCACTGTCCACGGCGGACCAGATCCAGGCCACATTGGGCGTCGAATCAGGTCTGGAACTTCGCCGGGGGAAGTCTTACGGTTGATTCATGGCACTGTCGAAGACAGAACGCGAAGAGTATCTGGCCGAATCGCATATCGCCGCCCTCTCGGTAGCGGCCGGGGCGGACCGTGGCCCGCTGACGGTACCGATCTGGTACGACTACACGCCCGGCGGTGAAGCCTGGGTGTTGACCGGTGCCACCTCGAAGAAGGCCCAATTGATCAGGACCGCAGGGCGATTCACCCTGATGATCGAGCAGTCCGATCCGACGATCCGCTACGTCAGCGTCGAGGGTCCAGTGGCGCGAGAGGAACCGAGCACCCCGGAGCTGCTGCGGGACATGGCAGCCCGGTACCTGCCCCCGGAGAAGGTCGACGGCTACCTCGAGATGGCCAACCGAGAGCACGAGGAGAACGTGGTGTTCTACCTGCGCCCCGAACACTGGCTGTCTGCCGATCTCGGGGCCATCTGAGAGAACTACGAAGTCGGGGTCAAGGCATTGCCGGGCGGGATCGTCACACAGTTGCTGTGCGTCGGCCCACCGCTGAACCGTTCGGTCAGGAACTGCAGGCTCTGCGCCTCGAATACCGGGAAGGCGTCGCTGTGCGTCAAGCCGTCGTACTTTGCGTACTGCACATCGACGCCCCGGCCGCAGTAGGCGTACGCCAGTCCCTGGACGTCGCCGGTAACCATGACGGTGTCGCCGATCGGATCGGCGTGGCCGACCGCCAGAAACAACGGAGTCCGCGGAGTGCCCTGGCTACCCATGATGTTGTCGTCGATCGCCGCGACCACCTCGGGTACATCCAACAGGGAGGTGTACGGGGCCTTGACCATCGAGGCGTCGGTGAGTGTCGGGTAGTCGTCGGCGAACTGGGCGATGCACTCCTGATCGACCTGATCGATCACCTCGAAGCCGTAGTCGGAGATGAAACTGTTCAGGTCGAGGCCATACGCACGCTCGTAGGCGACGATCAGTGCCGGGATGACACCCGCCCACTCTCTGCTACCGCTGACGTACGGAAGGTTGTGAGCCAGGTCGACCGGCAGCCCGCCGGCTGCCGAACCGACGAGATTCAACTCGGGTGCGTACTCGGGGGCAATTTCGGCACCCCACTGCGTCGGCACGGATCCACCGGAGTACCCGACCATGCCGACGGGCGTGCTCGACGGAAGCTGCAGGAGGGACTGCGCCGCACGAATGCCGTCCAGCGCTGCGTAGCCCGACTGCCGCCCGATCGTCCACTCGAGCTCCTCACCCTCGTAATCCGGCACGACGACGGTGTAGCCGGCTGCGAGGTAGCCGGCAATGACCGCCTGTTCCGCGCCGGCAATGGGACTCGTGGACCCGCCGCTGAGTGTGTACGAGGGATTGCACTGAGAGCCGAGGGCGTCGTAGGCCATGTGGTACGAGACGATCCGCGTCGGCCTGGGGACCAGGGGCCGCAGCACTGTGGCGACGGTGACGACGCCGTCGCCCTGCTGGTCGGTAGTTCTGTACAGAACCTGGCTACCCGTGATCGGCGTCGGCTGGGCGGGGGTACGGAACGTCATGGGCCTCGACCGCAACACCGTTCCCGGGGAGACGTCCAGGCCGCCGTCCCAATCGTAGAACGGATCATCGGCCGGAACCGGTGAGCCGGGTCCCGGATCTGCTTGTGCGACAGGCACACTCACGATTGACGCGGACCCGAGAAGTAGAACGACCGACGCGATCAGCCTCAACGCAAACCCACTACCAGCCAGTGACATGCACCAAATTAAACCCCCGCGAGCTCGAAGTTATGGACGGAATCACCGCGATTTTCGTCCATAACTTCGAGTTCGGCGGAGGTGGGGGCTACTTCAGGACGATGTTCACCATTCGACCCGGGATCACGATGATCTTGGTCGGGGCCTTGCCGTCGAGCAGGGCCACGATCTTCTCGTCCGCCAGAGCCGTCTTCTCGACGTCGTCCTTCGTCGCATCGGCGGGGACGGTGATGCGGCTGCGGACCTTGCCGTTGACCTGGATGGGGTAGTCGACGGTATCGGCGACCAGCCACTTCTTCTCCACACGAGGGAAGGGCCCGTGCGCCAACGACTTCTCGTGACCGAGCTTGCTCCACAGTTCCTCGGACAGGTGCGGTGCCAGCGGAGCGAGCATCAGGATCAGCGGCTCCACCACTCCGCGCGGCGCACCGTCGGGGTACGCCTTGGTGATGTGGTTGGTCAGCTCGATCAACTTGGCACCGGCCGTATTGTCCCGCAGCGCAGCGTAATCCGCGTGCACACCGTCGATCACCCGGTTGAGCACTCGCAGCGTGTCCTCGGTGGGCTTGGCATCGGTGACGCGGACCTCGCCGGTCACCTCGTCGAGCACCAGTCGCCACACGCGTTGCAAGAACCGCTGCGCACCGACGACGTCCTTCGTCGCCCACGGCCGCGAGGTGTCCAGCGGGCCCATCGACATCTCGTAGAAGCGCAGGGTGTCGGCACCGTACTCGGCGAAGATCTCGTCGGGGGAGACCGAGTTCTTCAGCGACTTGCCCATTTTCCCGTATTCACGGTTGACGGGCTGATCCTGATAGAAGTAGCCGCCGTCGCGCTCGACCACCTCGGCCGCGGGCACGTAGATCCCACGCGCGTCGGTGTAGGCGTAGGCCTGGATGTAGCCCTGGTTGTACAGGCGACGGTACGGCTCGCTCGAGCTGACGTGACCCAGATCGAACAACACCTTGTGCCAGAAGCGCGAGTACAGCAAGTGCAACACCGCATGCTCGACGCCACCCACGTAGAGATCGACCCCGCCGGGATCGTGGGGTCCGTGGATCTCCGGACGCGGTCCGACCCAGTACTTTTCGTTCTCCGGGTCCGCGAAGGCCTCGGAGTTGGTGGGGTCGATGTAGCGCAGCTGGTACCAGGAACTACCGGCCCACTGCGGCATGACGTTGGTATCGCGGGTGTAGGTCTGCAACCCGTCGCCCAGATCCAGTTCGACGTTGACCCACTCGCTGGCCTTCGCCAGTGGCGGGGACGGCTCGGAGCCCGCGTCGTCCGGGTCGAAGGAGACCGGTGCGTAGTTCTCCACCTCCGGAAGTTCCACGGGCAGAGCGGAATCCGGCAAGCCGTGCGGGTTGCCCTCGGAGTCCCAGACGATCGGGAACGGCTCGCCCCAGTAACGCTGGCGGGCGAACAGCCAGTCGCGCAACTTGTACTGAATGGTGCCGCGGCCGGTGCCGTCCGCTTCCAGGCGCGCGATGACGGCAGCCTTGGCCTCGTCGACGGGCAGGCCGTCCAGGAAGTCGGAGTTAACCAACGCGCCGTCGCCGACGTACGCCGCCTCGGTCACGTCGCCGCCCGAAATCACCTCGCGCACAGGCAGACCGAACGCCGTAGCGAACTCCCAGTCACGCGCATCGTGGCCGGGTACGGCCATGATCGCACCGGTGCCGTAGCCCGTCAGCACGTAGTCGGCGATGAACACCGGCACCTGCTCGCCGTTCACCGGGTTCGTCGCGTAGGCGCCGATGAAGACGCCGGTCTTCTCCTTGTTCTCCTGCCGCTCCAGATCGGACTTGGCGGCGATCGACGCGCGATATGCCGCAACGGCTTCCGCGGGGGTACCGGCTCCGCCGGTCCACTTGTCGGAGACATCCGCCGGCCACTCGGGAGCGATCAGCCCGTCGACCAGATCGTGCTCGGGGGCGAGCACCACGTAGCTCGCGCCGAACAGAGTGTCGGGGCGAGTGGTGAACACCTCGATGCCGGAGAACGAGACCTGCGCACCGCGGGAGCGTCCGATCCAGTTGCGCTGCATGGTCTTGACCTTCTCGGGCCAATCCAGGTACTCGAGGTCGTCGACCAGGCGGTCGGAGTATGCCGTGATACGCATCATCCACTGCCGCAGGTTCTTTCGGAAGACCGGGAAATTGCCGCGATCGCTGCGGCCGTCGGCGGTGACCTCCTCGTTGGCGAGCACCGTACCCAGGCCGGGGCACCAGTTGACCATCGAGTTGGACTCGTACACCAGACGGAAGCCGTCGATCACCTCACGGCGCTCGCCGACGGTCAGCGACTCCCAGGAGCGGCCGTCTTCCAGAGACCGCTCACCCGAGGCGAACGCCGCCTCCAGTTCCGAGATGGGCCGCGCTTTACCGAGGTCCGCGTCGAACCACGAATTGAAGATCTGCAGAAAGATCCACTGCGTCCAGTGGTAGAAGTCGACATCCGTCGTGGCCAGGGACCGTCGACGATCGTGCCCGAGGCCCAGACGTCGCAACTGGCGCCGCATGTTGACGATGTTGTCCTCGGTGGTGCTGCGCGGGTGCGTGCCCGTCTGCACGGCGTACTGCTCGGCAGGCAGGCCGAACGCGTCGTACCCCAGCGCGTGCAGCACGTTGCGTCCCTGCATGCGGTGGTAGCGCGCGAAGACGTCGGTGGCGATGTAGCCCAGGGGGTGCCCGACATGCAGGCCGCTGCCCGACGGGTACGGGAACATGTCCTGGACGAAGAGCTTGTCCTTGGGGACGTCTCCGGCGAGCGCTCCGACCGGGTTGGGCGCGTCGAAGGTGCCCTGCGATTCCCACAGGTCCTGCCACTGCTCCTCGATGCGCCCGGCGAGTTCGGCTGTGTAGCGGTACTCGGGAACGGACTCGGTGGATGCTTCAACGGAATCGGTCACACCTACCAGCCTAAAGTGTGACGCGGCCCGCCTGGTACCAGGACCTCGCTGCGCCGTATCCTGGCCAGGTGGTCATCGTCTCGGTTGTGTTGTTCGTGCTCGCCCTCGTCGTCGGGGTTGTCGCTGCCCTGTCGCTGCTCGGCCGGCTCCCGCGCAATCGATTCGCCGGTGTCCGTACCCCCGAGGCAATGCGCGACGACGAGACGTTCGTCCTCGCGAACCGTGTCGCCGGCCCGACCACAGCAGCATCTGCGCTGGTACTGGCCATCGGCGGCGTAGCCGCACTCGCACTGAACGGCATCGCAGCGGTCGTCGGAGTGGTCGTTGCCCTCGCTGCAGCGCTGTTCATCGCCGCAGCCGGCGGATCCATCGGTGCCCGCGCAGCCGCGGCAGTGCCGGCACCCGCCGAGGCCGACGGATGCGGACAATCGTGCATCTCGTGCAGCCTCAAGGACGCCTGCCAGCCGAGCTGAGCGCATGAAACAGAAGAGTCTGCGCACCTTCGATCCGGCCGGAGTCGTCTTCGGCGTCGTCCTCCCGCTCGCGGTTGCCGCTCTCTGCCTCGTCCTGGCCTATCTGTGGGAGGGTCGCCTGCCGGACCAGGTGGCGACTCACTTCAGCGGAACCCAGCCGGACGACTTCTCCAATCCGCTCGCCAACGCCTGGACCGTCGCCATCATCATCGTGTTGGTCGGCGGCGGTGTGAGCGCGGTGGCCGCCCTGGCCCGAGTGCTGCTGATCATGCGTCGGACGATGTTGATCATCGGGCTCACCGTCGTCGGGACGATCGGAGTGCTGGAGATCGCGACCCTCGCACGCGAACTCGACCTACCCACCGAGCAGAGCGTCACCATTCCCGGCTGGGCCATCGCCGTCGGTACCGTTGCCGGGTTCGCCATCGGACTGTTCGGAGCGACGCGCCTGCGGGATCACCGCGAACGCGTCGTCGCCACCGCACCCCTGCACACCGACCTACCTCGGTGCGGCCTCGAACTGCCGCTGGTGGTTCCCGTCGGAGCGAGCCGCGTCGCCGCAGTCACGGTGATCGCGCTGTCGGCGGCCGGAGCCGGCGTGACGTGCTACCTCTCGAATTCGCCGTGGCCGATCTTTCTGTTCGTTCCGCTGACCATCCTGATCCTGTCCCTGCTGCGATTCACCGTGCACATCGACAGCGACGGCCTCTACGTCTCGAGCCTGGGAATGGCGGCATTCGACTACGACATCGCCGAGATCACCGGTGCCTCGGTGCGGACGGTGAACCCGGCCAAGGACTTCGGCGGATGGGGTCTGCGAGCGAAGGGCAGCGGCAACTACGCCGTCGCCACCGAAGCCGGGCCGGCGGCATTCGTCACCTTCGCCAACGGTGATCGACTGACCATCGGAACCGCAGCCGCCGACACGATCGCGGGAACGCTCAACACCCTCACCGACCGTGCCCGCACCACCACTGCGGACTGAGCAGGCCGAGTGAAAGCGTTGCGGGACACCGTCCTGGATCCCTTCCTGCTGAGCATCTTCGCGGTCGCCGCGCTGGCGAGCATCTTCCCCGCGTCGGGAACCGCCGAGGACGTTCTCGGCTGGGTGACACGCGTCGCCATCGGGCTGCTGTTCCTCATCTACGGCGCGCGACTGTCCCCACGTGACGCCTGGGAAGGCGTCAAACACTGGCGCTTGCACTCGGTGATCCTGGCGTCG
Source organism: Rhodococcus sp. NKCM2511 (assembly GCF_014905595.1). Lineage (NCBI taxonomy): Bacteria > Bacillati > Actinomycetota > Actinomycetes > Mycobacteriales > Nocardiaceae > Rhodococcus > Rhodococcus sp. NKCM2511. Next base: position 2,880,130 of record NZ_BNHJ02000001.1, read on the forward strand.
ACGTACCTGCTGTTCCCTGCGCTCGGACTGGCCCTGAGGGTCCTCGAACCGAGTCTGCTCAGCGAGGACCTCTACACCGGAGTGCTGTTCCTCTGCCTGGTGCCCTCGACCGTCCAATCCTCGATCGCCTTCACCTCCATCGCCCGAGGCAACGTGGCCGGTGCCGTGGTGAGCGCGTCGTTCTCCAACATCCTCGGCGTGTTCGTCACCCCGCTGCTGGTGCTCGCGCTGGTGACCACCACGGGTTCGGCGAGCATCGATCCCAGCTCGATCCTCGACATCGTGGCGCAGCTACTCCTTCCGTTCGCCGTCGGTCAGTTGCTCCGACCCTGGGTGACGGGCTGGCTGACCCGCCACAGCGCGTCGACGAAGCTCGTCGACCGGGGATCGATTCTGCTGGTCGTCTTCTCCGCCTTCAGCGCGTCGATGAACCAACACGTATGGTCGTCGGTCGCCCTGTGGCGCATCGGCATCGTCGTGGCCGTGTGCATCCTGCTGCTCGCCCTCGTTCTGACGATCACCTGGTACGCAGGCAAGTGGTTCGGTTTCTCGCTCGAGGATCGTCTGGTGCTGCTGTTCTGCGGATCCAAGAAGAGCCTGGCGAGCGGGCTGCCGATGGCCGCCGTGCTTTTCGTCGGCCAACCCATCGGGTTGATCGTCCTGCCGCTGTTGCTGTTCCATCAGATCCAGCTGATGGTGTGCACCGTCATCGCTCAGCATTTCGCGCGTCGACCGGAACCGAGCCCGGCGGCGGTCGTCGCGGACTAGGTTGGTGTCAGTCGAGAAATCGGAGAAGACAATGCCCAGGAAACTGCACACGGACGGCGTCGTCTCTGCCGCCTACACCGGCCGGCTCGCCACCGATCCTGTACCCGCACTGCGACTCCCCGAGAATCAACTCGACCCCGACGCCGCCTACCGCTACATCCACGACGAACTGATGCTCGACGGCAGCTCACGCCTCAACCTGGCGACGTTCGTGACCACCTGGATGGATCCGCAGGCCGAGAAGCTGATGGCGGAGACGTTCGACAAGAACATGATCGACAAGGACGAGTACCCGTCCACCGCGGCCATCGAAGAACGCTGCGTCAACATCGTCGCCGACCTGTTCCACGCACCCGGCCTCGACCGCGAGGACCCGTCGTCGGCCACCGGCGTCTCGACCATCGGATCCAGTGAAGCAGTCATGCTGGCGGGGTTGGCGCTCAAGTGGCGCTGGCGGGCGAAGGGCGCCGGGACAGGAACCCCGAACCTGGTGTTGGGCAGCAATGTCCAGGTGGTGTGGGAGAAATTCTGTCGTTACTTCGACGTCGAACCCAAGTACCTGCCCGTCGAGCGCGGTCGCTACGTCATCACCCCGGAGCAGGTTCGGGACGCGATGGACGAGAACACCATCGGCGTCGTGGCGATTCTCGGCACCACGTTCACCGGTGAACTCGAACCGGTGCAGGAAATCTGCGCCGTCCTCGACGAGATCGCCGGCGGCGGTGGACCCGACGTACCGGTTCACGTCGACGCGGCCAGCGGTGGTTTCGTCGTACCGTTCTTGTACCCGGAGCTCGAATGGGACTTCCGTCTGCCTCGGGTCAAGTCCATCAACGCCAGCGGACACAAGTACGGATTGACCTATCCGGGAATCGGATTCGCGGTCTGGCGGACCAAAGAAGACCTGCCCGGGGATCTCGTGTTCCGCGTGAACTACCTCGGCGGCGACATGCCCACCTTCACGCTGAACTTCTCGAGGCCGGGCAATCAGGTCATCGGCCAGTACTACAATTTTCTGCGCCTGGGCCGGTCCGGCTACACCGACATCATGAAAGCACTGCGCGACACCGCAGTTCGCGTCAGCACTCATCTCGCGGGACATCCAGACATCGACGTGATCACCGACGGATCGGCCATCCCGGTCCTGTCGTTCATGTTGAAAGAGCACTGCGAGTTCACCGTGTTCGACGTGTCCCACGAACTGCGAGCCCGCGGCTGGCAGGTGCCGGCGTACACGATGCCCGACAACGCCACCGACGTCGCCGTACTGCGAATCGTCGTCCGCGAGGGCTTCAGCGCAGACCTCGGCCGCATGCTGTGCATCGCCATCGACGAGGTGATCGACGGTCTGAAATCGGGCGGACACTCGACCGCGCGGGCTTTTTCGCACTAGGTTGCGTCCTGGGTCGTGAGTGGAAACTCGACCCCTGCTACGAAGTTCCGCGCACGTGCGGCGCAGCCGCTCTCAGTTCCGTTCAACGTCGATCGGGTGGGATGCCAACAGCGCCAACGGCATCGGCTGACGACGCAGAACCTGCGCCCACAGGTCGACGCGCGGCGGACCGATCACATCGGAAGCCAAGGCCGACAACACGATCCAGTCTTCTCGGTCCAGTTCACCTTCGAGCTGCCCGAACGTCCACCCCGAGTACCCGGCGAAGATACGCACACCCTCCACGTACGGCGCAATGTCTGCGGGGTCGGAATCCAGATCGACCATCACCACCCGGCCGTCGACTCGGCGCAGACCGGCGACCCCCTCGATCGACGCACCGGTGCGCAGCGTGGCCAGACACAGTGCCGAATCACGCTTGACCGGACCACCGACGTACAGGGCCCGCGGCTTCGCGGCGAGCTCGGACCAATCGGGCAGCACGTTCTGCACCGCGGTCTCACTGGGGCGATTGATCACGACGCCGAGACTGCCCGCGTCGTTGTGTTCGATGATGTAGATGACGGTGCGCCGAAACGTGGGCTCCACGAGTTCGATGGACGACACCAGCAGACTGCCGGGACGAACATCGTGCAGTGCCGACGCCGTCCGATCCTCGGGTTCCTCCGCATGCGCTGCCACATCAGCCATTGTGGCACCGCACACCGCCGGATGTGGCACAAGCACGACGGCCAGTCCTCGGTCCTACTCGAGCCCGGCAATCTTGGTCAGAATCCCCAACTGGAACTCGAACAACGCGTCCCGGTCGGCAAACGTCGTCGCGCCGTACTGATCGAACACGTCGAAGTTGATCGCGCCGAACAGTGACGCCCACACCATCACGCCCAATGCGATGAGCTCGTCGGGCAGGTCCATGTCCATCTGGGCGCGGATGTCCTCGAAACTTGCGTGCAGCGACGCCAACTCGGTGGGTCCCGATTCGATGTCCGGGCGACGGATATCCCAGGCCGACTGCAGGACTGCTACCAATGTGGTGATCACCCGGGTCCCCGGGCCGGTGGTCTGTTCGGCGGGCGCGTGGTAACCGGGTACGGGGCTGCCGAAGAGCAGCGCGTACCGGGCCGGCTCTCGCAGTCCCCATCGACGCACCGCCCGGCTCAACTCCCGGAATTTGTCGGCGGGGCCGTCCGCTGCGTCGACGGCCGCGTCGACCTCGTCGCCCAACTCGGAATACGCATCGACGACGAGCAACGTCAGTAGTTCGTCCCGGCTCGAGACGTAGCGATAGACCGCCGAGGAGACGACGCCCAGATCTCGGGCGACCGCGCGAAGCGACAGGGCAGCAGCACCGTCTGCGGCCAGGTGCTCGCGTCCGATGCGGGTGATGTCGCTCAGAGTCTGGGCGCGGGCTCGGGTACGCGGAGTGCTCGCCATGCTCGCTACTGTAACTGCCGCTCTTTTCCGAGAGCACTGCTCTTGCTTTTCTCCGAGCAGAGGTGCACACTCGACACATCAGAGAGCACCGCTCTCGTTTACCGAAACGGAGTAGCCATGTCAGAACTTCACGTCGTCACCGGTGCCGGACCCGTCGGCTGGACGATCGCCGAACAGCTTGCTGCACAGGGACATACGGTGTGGATCCTGACTCGATCCGGCAGCGGGCCACAGCATCCGAACATCGAACGGCGATCGGTCGACATCGAGTCCGACGACCTCCGAGCGCACGTCGACGGAGCAACCGCCATCTATCACTGCACCCACGCCGCCTACGAGAACACGGTGTGGCGCGACAAGCTCGAGGCGATGGAACGACGTGTGCTCGACGCGGCCGCGGGCACGGTCGTCGTGTTCCCCGAAAGTCTCTACGCCTACGGCCGGGTCGACGGGCCCATCCGCGAGGACTCACCCAGAAATGCCACGTTCCGCAAGCTGGGTGTGCGCACCGAACTCCTGGCCGCACGCGACGCTCACTCGACCCCCACCGTCAGCATCGCGGCATCCGACTTCTACGGCCCACGGGTGCTCGTCTCGCACATGGGAGAACGTGTGGTCGCCAATGTGCTCGCCGGTAAGACCATTCGGGTGATCGGGGCCGCGAACCTACCCCATTCCTTCACGTACGTGCCGGATTTCGCAGCCGCGATGATCGTCGCGGCCGCACGACCGTCCACGTGGAACACCGTCCTGCATGCACCGACCGCCCCCGCGGTGACTCAGCGGGAGATGATCGAGATGTACTCCGCTGCAGCGCACTTGCCGACCCCGAAGATCGGTGCCGTACCGGCTTGGGTCATGCGAGCACTGGGGCTCGTTTCCGGTCCGATGAAAGAGCTGGGGGACACCCTGTACCAGTTCCGCTACCCCTACATCCTCGATTCGAGCCACAGCGAGCGCGTTCTCGGCCTCGAGCCCACCCCGCTCGCCGACGGCACAGCCGCGACGATCGCGTGGTGGAAGGCAGACAAGCCCGCCGTATCGGTGTGACCGACGCGGGATAGAGTCCCGTCGGTGAACGACGCCTCCTTTCGTACCCGCCTACGTGAGTCCCCGGGCGTCGGCAAGCTCACCACTGTTCGTTTCGCCGGCCAGTTCGGTGATGGATTGTTCCAAGCCGCATTGAGCGGTGCCATCCTGTTCAATCCCGAACGCGCCACCAACCCCGCCGAGATCGCCGCCGGTTTCGCTGTTCTGCTCGTGCCCTACTCTTTGGTGGGCCCGTTCGCAGGTGCGCTGTTGGACCGCTGGGATCGTCGATCGGTTCTGTTGTGGGCCAATATCGTTCGCATCGTTCTCATCACCGCTACCGCCGGGCTTCTGTGTGCCGGGGTCGACGCCACGCCGCTGCTGCTGTTGGCTCTGGCCACCGTCGGGCTCAGTCGGTTCGTCCTGGCGGGCGCGTCGGCATCCTTGCCGCATGTGGTGCGGCAATCGTGGCTGGTGCCGATGAACTCGGTACTGGCCACCGTCGGCTCCGGTTTCGCGGCGGCCGGTGCGGGACTGGCGGTCGCAGTGATCGGTGCCGTCGGAGCGGGGGACTTCGGTTCGGGTGTCGCCGTGGGGCTGGCCGCGACCGGCTCGGTGGTCGGTGCTGTTGCGGCCGGACGGTTCGCGCCGCGGTCTCTCGGTCCCGATACGGACGATCGGCCCGGCAACCCGCTGAAAGATGTTGCCGCCGGCCTGAAATCGGGTGCCCTGGCGGTGTGGCGGTCGCCGGGCGTGACCACCGCGATGATCGGCATCGGGGCACACCGCATCGTGTTCGGCATCAACACCCTCATCATGGTGCTGGTGCTGCGGGAGAGCACGCAGAGTTCCCTGCCCGGCGGCCTCGCCGGCTTCGGCATTGCCGTCGGAGCCACGGCCACCGGAATGTTCCTCGCCGCCGTCATCGCCCCGTTCGCCGTCCCGCGGTTCGGCCGCACCCGCACCATCGCCACGGCCCTCGTCCTGGCCATCGCCGCTCAGGTCGGTGCCGTCTCCGGCCTCACCCAGACCAGTCTGCTGCTCGGAGCATTTCTCCTCGGCATCGCCGGGCAGACCGTCAAACTCAGTGGGGACGCCGCCATGCAGATCGAGATCGACGACGCGCATCGTGGACGAGTCTTCGCGTTGCAGGACACCGTGTTCAACGTGGCGTTCGTCGGCGCCCTCGCCGCGGCCGCATTCGCCGTCGGCCCCGACGCCACGGAGCTGAGCCAGGATCCCACTGCGCACGCGCTGGTGTTCGTCGGAGCAGGGATCTACGCCGTCGGCTTCGTTGCAGCGGTACTCAACACGAGGCGCGCACCGCGCTGACGTGGTGTATCTTCCCGTATCGGACCGCTAGGTTTCGTCGGACAACACGGGGGCACCGCATGCATGGCCGCACGACGTCGCTCGGCTGCATCATCGCGGTTGCCGCAGGTACAGCCGTTCTTGCCGCACCCCCCGCGTACGCGGCCCCGCCGCCGCCGGTGAATTCCTGTGGAGAAACCGGATTCGACCCCAAGGACTACCCACCAGAGCCCATCGGGCCCGGCAATCCGCCGCAGCTGCCGCCGTTGCCGGATCGTGTGGTGATCCCCGTGCCGTATCCGTCGATCGAACTCGTGCCGGTGCCCGACCCGCCGCCGAACAACACCCGTGTCCAGGCCGAGCCGTCGGCCGACCCGTGCGCGGACCCCTGCCCCGACCTCACCGACGCCACGGAGTCGCCCACCACCGGCTCGGCAGACCATCTCCCGTTCCCTCGCATCGAGATCGACCCGCAGCCCGAGACCATTCCCATCCCGATTCCCGGCCCCGGTGGAACTCCGAAAACCCCGCCGCCGGCACCAGCGGTCACCGCGGCGGAGTCCGGGCCGACGACGGTACCGCCGGTGGCACCGGCCGTCGGACACGTCGAGGTGGTCTCGCAGCTGACCGGACCGGGATCGGAGAACCGCACCGACAAGCGCTGGCAGGTCGACGGCACCGACCTCGGCATCATGTGGGAGAGCAAGCCGGGCGAGGTCGCCGTCGTTTTCGGCGATTCCTTCGGCATGGGTTGGGAATTCGGTGTGGTCGGCGGGGACGATTGGCGGTCGAACGTACTGGGACACAGCACGGACACCAACCTGTCCGACGGTATGACCCTGGACTCGATGGTGCAGGATTCCCGCTGTCACGCAGCCGAACTCCTGCCCTCGCGCAAGATCAAGAATTGGGAGACCACCGTCATCCCCACGTCCGGGTTCGCGATCGACGACCGGCAGTACATGTCGTACATGTCCATCCGGCGGTGGAGCACGATCCCCGGCATGTGGTGGACCAACTACGGCGGCATCGCCTATTCCGACGACAACGGGTCCACCTGGGTCAAGGACGAACATGCCAAGTGGGACAACGTCTTCGGCGTCTCCAAGTTCCAAGTGTCGACAATGGTCCCGGCGGGGGAGTACGTGTACATGTTCGGCACCGTCAACGGTCGCGCCGGACAGGTCGGCCTGGCACGCGTCCCGAAAGCGGACGTACTGAACAAGACCGCCTACCAGTACTGGGTGAACGGCACCTGGGCTCCCGTCGGATCGAACGAGGCCACCCCCATCGCCGACGGTATGGCCGGGGAACTGTCGGTCCATCACGACGAGGCCCGAGACCTCTGGCAGATGACGTATCTGGATCCGTTACGCGGCGATATCGTTCTGCGCGAAGCAAATTCACCACAGGGTGAGTGGACCGCCCCGAGCACCCTGATCGATACCGCCGAGTACCCCAAGACCTACGGCGGCTTCATTCATCCATGGTCCACGGCGAACGAGCTGTACTTCACCGTCTCGGAGTGGGACAGCTACAACGTCTATCTCGTCAAGGCCGAGCTTCGCTCGTCGTGAGTGAAAACTCGTAGTGGGCTACGAAGTTCCGCGCACGTGCGCGGGACGCGCTACTGCGTCGGCCACCACTCGAGCAGCGCCGCTTCGGCGTCCTCACGTGAGAGCGGTCCCCGATCGAGGCGCAGTTCCTTCAGGTATTTCCACGCCTTGCCCACGTCGGGACCGGCGGGGATACCGAGCAGCTCCATGATCGCGTTGCCGTCGAGGTCGGGACGAACCCGCGCCAAGTCCTCCTGCTCGGCGATGCGGGCGATGCGCTCTTCGAGATCGTCGTAGGTGGCTTGCAGGGCAGCCGCTCGACGCTTGTTCCTGGTGGTCGAATCGGCTCGAACCAGCTTGTGCAACTTGGGCAGTAGCTCGCCGGCATCGGTGGCGTAGCGACGCACCGCCGAGTCGGTCCACTGACCCTTGCCGTACCCGTGGAATCGCAGATGCAGGAACACCAGATGCGAGACGTCCTCGATCATCTTCTTCGAATACTTCAACGCGCGCATACGCTTTCGCACCATCTTGGCCCCGACGACCTCGTGGTGGTGAAAACTGACGCCGCCGCCGGGCTCGTTACGTTTGGTATCGGGCTTGCCGATGTCGTGCAGCAGTGCGGCCCAACGCAATACGAGATCGGGGTCGCCGTCCTCGAGGTCGATGGCCTGCTTCAGAACCGTCAACGAATGCCAGTACACGTCCTTGTGCTGATGATGCTCGTCGATTTCGAGCTTCATGTTCGGCACCTCGGGAATGATCCGCTGAGCCAAACCGGTCTCGCACATCACGTCGATGCCCTCGATCGGGTGGGCGCCGAGAATCAGCTTGTCCAGCTCCACCTGAATGCGCTCGGCGGTGATGCGATCGATCTGATCGGCCATGTCGACGATGGCGCTGTGCACCCGCGGCAACAACGAGAAACCGAGTTGCGACACGAAACGCGCCGCGCGCAGCATCCGCAGCGGATCGTCACCGAACGACGTTTCCGGTGCCGACGGGGTATCGAGAACGCCCTCGAGCAACGCGTCCATGCCGCCGAGCGGATCGACGAACTCCTGCACGCCGTCCGCACCCAACCGCACGGCCATGGCGTTGACGGTGAAATCGCGTCGAATCAGATCTTCTTCGAGGCTGCTGCCGTACTGCACCTCGGGGTTACGCGAGACCTGGTCGTACGAATCGGTGCGGAACGTCGTGATCTCGATCTGCTGGCCGTCCTTGGCCGCACTGATCGTTCCGAACGCGATGCCCGTATCCCACTGATGGTCCGCCCACCCGGACAGCAGCGTCTGAACGACCTCCGGCCTGGCGTCGGTGGTGAAATCCAGATCGGTTCCCAAACGACCGAGAACCGCGTCCCGAACGGACCCACCGACGAGGTAGAGCTCGTGGCCCGCGGCGGCGAACAACGCGCCCAGCGGGGTCAATACCGGCGCGAGTTCACGCAACGTCACCGCAGCTGCAGCCAGCAACCTTTCCCGGCGCGCATCGGCGTGCTCGGGGGAAACGGAAGACAGGGACTGATCGGCCACGGTGGAAGAGCCTACTGGCGCAGTATCGACCGGATCGTCTCGGCCATCGGCCACGGTGCGGCAAGCCGGAGCGGGGCGCCGAGGCAACTAGTATGGATCGGGTGTCTGCTGCCGAACGTGCGAACAGGAGCCGCCGCAACCCGCGGCGGCGTCCAGCACGCGCCGACACCGAAGCACCCAAGCTGCGGACCGTCCGAGAAACCTCTGCCGGAGGCCTGGTGGTCGACGGCCTCGACGGCCCGCCTGCCACCCGCTGCGCAGCCCTGATCGGCCGCACCGACCGGCGCGGACGCCTGCTCTGGTCCCTGCCCAAAGGACATATCGAGCAGGGCGAAACCGCCGAGCAGACGGCCATGCGCGAGGTCGCCGAGGAAACCGGCATCCGCGGTACCGTGCTGGCGTCGCTGGGAAGCATCGACTACTGGTTCGTCACCGAAGGCCGCCGAGTCCACAAGACCGTTCACCACTATCTCCTCCGCTTCCTGGGCGGTGAACTGTCCGACGAGGATCTCGAGGTCACCGAAGTCGCCTGGGTACCGCTGAGCGAACTGCCGTCCCGACTGGCCTACGCCGACGAACGCAAACTCGCCGCCATCGCCACCCGCCTCATCGAGGACATGAACGGCGAGCAGACAACCGGCGGCGACACGAACGCACCCACGCCCGGCGGGAAGTGATCGTGCGGGCCCGGAAGGTCGCTGCCGCCGCATTGACCTCGTTTTTCCTCGCTGCAGCGCCGGCCGTCGGCACCGCAGCACTGGTACCCCAACAGCTCCCTACTGCCACGGCGCAGCCAGATTCCGCCGGAGACACCAGCGGCACCACCAGCGCCGTTCCCGATACCCCGATGACGCAGGCCGGCGATCCGTTCCTGACGCTGAGCATCGACACGGTCGCACCCTCGACGGTCACCACCAGCAGCGATCCGTTCGTCACGGTTCGCGCGACGGTGAAGAACACCGGCGATCGACGCGTCGACGACGTCAGCGTGCGCCTACAGGGTGCGGCGGCCATCGACACCACGTCCGGTCTGCGGACCTCGCTGACCCTCGACCAGGAAAGATTCGACCGCGTCGGGACTTTCGTCACGGTCGTGGAGTCGCTGGAAAAGGACCAGAGCCGCCAGTTCGATCTGTCGATGCAGCTACGAAGCAGCACCGAGCCCTCCCTCGGGATCGACGCTCCCGGTGTCTACCCCCTACTTCTCAACGTCAACGGAACCCCCGAATACGGCGGGACGGCTCGACTCGACGACGCCCGCTTCCTGCTACCCGTCGTGGGACTGCCGCGGAATCCCGGTCAGCTCGACCCCGCAGCGCCCGACGCGATGCCGCTACCCCCCAACACCCGGAATCCGGTAGCGATGACGGTGTTGTGGCCACTCGCCGACATTCCCCGTCTCGCGGCCGGAATCCCCGGTTCCATCGACGATCGAGTGCGTTTAATCGACGACGACTTGGCGACCCAGCTCGCCGCTGGTGGTCGGCTCGACACCCTGCTCAAAGCCGTGGAATTCGCGACGCAGCCCGGTCTCGATCCCGACGGCAAACTGGCGTCGAGCCTGTGCATCGGCATCGATCCCGACCTGCTGGTCACCGTCTCGAACATGACCCGCGGCTACCTCGTCGTCGACAACCCGGCCGATCCGGCCAGCTCCGCGCGGGAGGGCTCCGGCAGCGGGGCCGCAGCCCAGTGGTTGACGCGGCTCGAGGCACTGGCGTCGAACACGTGCGTGACGGCCCTACCGTTCGCTCAGGCCGACCTCGCCGCCGTCGCCGACATCGGTGATTCCTCGCTGCTCAGCAGCGCTGTCGCCGCCCCGGCCGACATCGTCGACGGCATCCTCGGCATCAGCTCGTTACGCGGTTTCACCTGGAGTGCCACCGGCGGCGTCGACGCGGGCGCTGCGGACGCGCTGAGATCGTCGGGAACCGGGACCGTCCTCGTCGCCGACAACAGCATCAGCCCACCCACGTCGTCGCCGACGTCTCTGCTGGTGTCCACCGATACCGCGCCGACCGCCGCCGATCCGACCGGCACCTTGGCCGCCACCCACTACGACTCGGCGACCGCAGCCGCACTGGCCGGCGTCGGGACGACCCCGTCGACCCCGGCCTTGACCCCGGCGAATCAACGCTTCGACCTGGGCACCGACTCTCGTACCGCACGGCTGCAGGACGCCCTCGGCGCCATCAATTTCCATGCCCTCGTCGGAGCCGATCGACCCGGCCGCACCGTGACCGTCGCACCGCCGCAGTACTGGACCGCGGGAGGAGACGAACCCTCGGCAATCCTGTCGACTGTGTCCTCGCTGTTGCGTTCGGGCCTGGCGACGCCTCGTCCGCTGCCCGGCCTGATCACCGAGCCCCCCACCGGAATCCCGGTGACCAGCATCGATGTGCCGACCGATCTCGATGCGTCCGCCATCGACACGGTCCGAACGCAGAGCGCACGCGTGGACACCCTGGCGCAGTCGCTGGTCGAGGATCCCCAGTCCGCACTGACTCCGCGCCTGTACACCGCCCCGTTGCGAGAGGACATGCTCCGCGCCCTGTCGACCGCGGGTCGCGCCAGCGCCGAAGGCGATGACGCCGCGGCCATGGCACGCACCCGTCTCACCGCGACCCGCGTCGGACTCGACACCGTCTACGGATCGGTGACCGTGCTGGCTCCGGGCGGCGTCTACACACTCGCCTCCGAGCAGAGTCCGCTGCTGCTCGTGGCCCGCAACGACCTACCGGTGCCGGTCAACGTGCTCCTCCGAGTAGACGCGCCACCGGAGATGACGATCAGCGACGTCGGCGTGACCCAACTTCCGGCGCGCGGATCGCGAACCATCACCGTGCCCGCCGAGGTGGACGACAAACGCAATCTGTCGGTCGACTTCTCCGTCACCACCCTCGACGGCACCCGGCTCGGCGAGGTATCGACGGTGTCGGTTCGATCGAACGCATACGGTCAAGCTCTCGCGATAATTACCGCCTGCGCCGGCGCGCTCCTACTGTTGCTTGCAGGCCGACGACTCTGGCACCGATTCCGAGGACAACCCGACCCGGCCGACGAAGGGTACGAGAGACCATGACAGGCAATGTGCCGTACGACGGCGACCTGCCCCGGTCACGCATGCCCGCAGCGCAGGTGTTCCGGCGCACGACGCCCCCACGCCCCGCCCCCTGGGAGCGGCAACCACGACCGGAGATGCGTTCCTATCCGGCACCGCCCCCGCTCGACGGTCAACCGGCAGCGGACGACTCCGCAACTCAGCTCATCCCACGGTTCCGGGACGAGGACTACCCACCCGCCGCGCCGTCGGGGAACATTCCTCCGCCGCAGACACCACCGGGCGGCAACGAGTCACCACCGCAGCCCGAACCCAGACCTCAGAAATCGTTGCTGGCCGCGTCGGGCTCGATCGCCGTTGCGACCCTCGTCAGCCGGATCACCGGATTCGCCAAGCAAGTAGCCATGACGGCCACCCTGGGTGCCGGCCTGGCCAGTGCGTTCACCGTCTCGACGATTCTCCCGAACATGATCTCCGAGCTGGTGCTCGGTGCCGTCCTCGGAGCGATCGTCGTTCCTGTCCTGGTACGCGCAGAACAAGAGGACGCCGACGGCGGACGTGACTTCGTCCGACGCCTGTTCACCATTGCGGTCGCGCTGCTCGGCACCGTGGCGTTGGCCGCAACCATCGCTGCGCCGCTGCTGGCGCGTCTGATGCTCAACGGTGATCCGAAGGTCAACGAGGACCTGACCATTGCCTTCACCTATCTGGTGTTGCCGGCGCTGATGTTCTACGGGCTCTCCGGCTTGCTCACGGCGGTGCTCAACACCCGACAGAACTTCAAACCCGGTGCGTGGGCACCGGTGTTCAACAACCTCGTGGTACTTGCGGTGTTCGGCATCTACTTCCTGATGCCGGGTGAGATCACCGTCAACCCGGTCGACATGACGAACCCGCAGCTGTTGATCATCGGCCTCGGCGTCACCACCGGTGTCATCACGCAGGTGCTGGCGCTGATCCCTGCGCTCCGCCGCGAGAAGATCGACCTGCGCCCACTCTGGGGATTCGACGCGCGCTTGAAGAAGTTCGGCGCGATGGCGGCGGCGATCGTGCTCTATGTCGTCATCAGTCAGATCGGTCTGATCGTCGCCACCAACATCTCGTCGGGAGCCGACGACGCGAGCCCCACGATCTATTCCCAGGCCTGGATCGTGCTGCAGCTGCCGTACGGCATTCTCGGCGTCACGGTTCTGACGGCGATCATGCCTCGACTCAGTCGTAATGCCGCCAACGGTGACACGCCCTCGGTCGTCGACGATCTCTCCGTCGCCACTCGGCTGACGATGGTCGCGATGGTCCCGATCGTCGTGTTCCTGACGTTCGCGGGGCCGTGGGTGGGCGAGGCGCTGTACGGGTTCGGCAAGTTTGCGCCCGACGCCAACCGGCTGGGTGAGGCCGTGAGCTGGTCGGCGTTCTCCCTTATCCCGTACGCGCTGGTCCTGATCCACCTGCGCGTGTTCTACGCCCGCGAGCAGGCCTGGACGCCCACCTGGATCGTCCTCGGCATCACCGCCGTCAAGATCGGCCTGTCGTTGCTCGCCCCGATCGTCGCAACCGATCCGGAACAAGTGGTGCTGCTCCTCGGCACCGCGACCGGCCTCGGCTACACCGCAGGTGCCGTCATCGGCGGATACCTGCTGCACAAGAGCCTCGGCAACCTGCGGATGGCCAACGTCGGGAAGACTGTCTGGCTGGTTCTCATCGCCTCGCTGGCCGGCGGCGCAGCCATGCTCGCCATCGACCGGATCGTCGGATTCGACGCCATGGCGAACGGCTGGATCGGCAACTTCGTGCGCGTCGCGATGGACGCCGTCATCATGCTCGGCATCACGTTCTCCATCCTGTGGTTCGGCAAGATTCCCGAAGTACTGGCCGTCACCGTCGCGTTGAGCCGTCTCGTCCGCCGGGTCCTCCGACGGTCGGCCCCGCCCGAGCCTGCGACGTCCGGTTCGGTGCCGGATCCGGCTGCCGCGGAAACCAGCGTGATTCCTGTTATTCGAACCGAGCCCACATGGGACACTGCGCGGGATCGACTCCCGTACCCTGGTCAACGGCACCCGGGGGCAGACGCCCCTGCAGGTCGACCGCTTGTAGAACAACACGGGGCATATTCGCCTGAAGGAGTAACAGTGACCGACGACGATGTTGCTGGGGGGCCGGCACAGTCTCCAGCAAACGAAGCCGACCGAACGAGCGGCGGAGTCGAAGTCGACACCCAGGACCGCACCGAGCCCGTGAAGGCCGAGTCTGCTGCGTCGTCGAAAGCACCCGAGTCGAAAGCACCCGAGTCGAAGACAGCGGACCCGAAAGCACCTGATTCTTCGGAGAAGCCGAGCACACCCAGCACGCCTGAGTCGGCGGCAGCATCGAGTGCCGAGGCCACCGAGAAGAAGGAAACCAAAGCGTCCGCTCCCAAGGATCAGACGATCGCGATCTCCAAGGCAGCGCTGGCCGCCAAGCCGTCGGACAAGACCGTCTCCATCTCGAAGGCGAAGCTTCCGGTCGACGACGCGAGCAAGGCGGAGCCGAAGACCGACAGCACACCGGTGGACGCGACGAAGAAATCGGCTGCAGTCGACACACCACTAGCACCGAAGCCGACGACGGACAAAGCTGCCGAAAAACCAGCCGAGGACCAGTCCACCGCGGACGCCCCCGGGCGCACCCTTCGCGGACCGACGCTGATTCCCGGTGCTTCGGTAGCCGGCGGACGCTACCGCCTGTTGGCACCGCACGGTGGAGCTCGCGGGCTGAAGTTCTGGCAGGCCCACGACGTCAAGCTCGACCGCGAGGTCGCGTTGACGTTCGTCGACGCCGATCAGCAGTCCACCGCGTCACCCAACGACCGCACTCAGGGCCCGCAGGCAATCCTGTCCCGGACGCTGCGCCTCGGTCGGATCAACTCTCCCGGCCTCGCCCGGGTGCTCGACGTGGTGCGCGGTAGCTCCGGCGGCATCGTCGTCGCCGAGTGGACTCCCGGTCGCTCGCTGCGCGAGATGGCCGATACGGTTCCTGCCCCCACCGGTGCCGCTCGTGCGATCAAGGTCCTGGCCGCCGCAGCCGAGGCTGCGCACCGAAGCGGCGGCGCACTGTCGATCGACCACCCCGATCGCGTACGCATCAGTACCAGCGGCAACGCTGTTCTGGCGTTTCCCGCCACTTTGGCGGACGCCGACTCCAGTTCGGACGTCCGTGGTCTCGGTGCCATGCTCTACGCCCTGATCACTGCACGCTGGCCGTTGTCGGACACCACCGGAGAAGCCGTCGTTCCCGGTGACGCGGCATCCCTGCGCAGCGTCGGCGGCATGCGTCCGGCCGATCGGGACGACAAGGGTGCGCCGCGCGAGCCTCGCGAAATTCGCCCCGACGTTCCGTTCGAGATCTCTGCCGTCGCGGTACGAGCGCTCGAGCAGAACAGTGGCATTCGCACCGCAGCGACGGTGCAGCACGTTCTCGATCAGGCCGCGGTGGTCAACGACAAGACCGACCTGATGCCGGCACTGCGACTGGGCCAGCGTGCCCCGGGAGCCAGCGGTCACTCGCTCGCAGACCCGGAAGAGCTGGCCGCAGAGAAGGCGAAGTCGACGCGAACCAATATCGCCATCGCCGTTCTCGGCGCTCTGACGGTGCTGATTCTGGCGTTCGCCGGCTATTGGTTGTTCACCTCCATCGCGGGCGACAACACCGATGCGCCGCTGGACAGCCAGGAGTTCGGACTGACGACCCCGGCTGCCGCGCCGCCGGCCGGCGACACCGCTGCGCCCCCGGCGCCGACGGGTGGACCCGTCGCGATGAGCGATGTCAGCGTCTTCTCCCCACAGGGGTCTGCAGACAACCCGGGCACGGCATCGAACGTGATCGACAACAACCCCAGCACGGCCTGGACCACCGACTCCTACTTCCAGCAGTTCCCGGCACTGAAGAACGGTGTCGGACTGCTCGTCACCATCCCGTCGTCGACGTTGAAGAATGCGTGGATCGAATCGACGTCGCCGGGAACGGTCGTCGAGATCAGGTCCGCTCCCAACGATTCCCCGAGCCTCGGCGACACCACGCTGCTCGGTGAAGCCACTCTGCAGAACGGCCGCACCGACATCGCACTCGACGGCACCGAACCCACCGGCAACGTCCTGGTGTGGATCACCACCCTCGGAGAGCAGGGTGGCCGCATCGCTACCTCGATCTCCGGGATCGGTTTCGACACGTAAAACCGGCGATACAGAGGCAAATCGCGTTCGTTTCGTACTTCGCGGTATCGATGGCCTAGGCTCCCCCCAATGCGTTAACACGGGGGGAGCCGTTTTCGTATGACCGAACGTATCGATTCGGCGCTGGGGGAGCGCACGGATGCGGAATTGTTGGCTGCTCATGCAGCCGGTGAGCCGACCGCATTCGCCACGTTGATCCATCGCCATCAGGAACACCTGTGGCTCACGGCACGCCGCACGAGCTACACACCCGAGGACGCATCCGACGCGTTGCAGGAGGCATTGCTCTCCGCGCATCGAACGGCCGGGTCGTTTCGCGCCGACGCTGCAGTCCGCAGTTGGTTGCACAAGATCGTCGTCAACGCGTGCCTCGATCGCATTCGCCGAAACAAGGCACGTCCGTCGGTTCCGTTGAGCGAGAACGAGAGTCACGAACCGGTGTCGCCTCGGGACCGCATCTCCGAATCCGAGACCAGCATCCTCGTCCGACAGGCCCTGATGACGCTGCCGCCCGACCAACGAGCGGCGGTGGTCGCCGTGGACATGGAGGGCTACTCCGTGGCCGACGCCGCAGCGTTGCTGGGGGTTCCCACCGGTACCGTGAAGAGTCGATGCGCTCGCGGCAGACTCAAGTTGTCGACGCAGCTCGCATACCTCAAGGACGCAGGGAACCGAATCTAGACCCCTCGCGTCTAAACCGTGTGAGAGGGAAAGAAGACTCGGCGAAGGGAGGTAGGAACGTGTCGTCGAACACCGACGCTCTACCCGGTGCCCCGTTCTCACCCGAGTTGCTGGCCGATCTGCATGCAGATGCTCTACCCGAGGACGTCAGCAGTCGGCTGTGGCCGTTGGTGCGTGCCGACGCCGAGGCGATGCGAATCCTGGCGACACTGGACACCGTCACAGCTCGGCTGCACGAGTTGGGCGAGGATCCGAACGGCACGATGCCCGTTCCCGCCGACGTCGCCCGGCAGATCGATCGCACCCTCGAGACCCTGGCCGACACAGATTCGGCGGACCGTACCGTCGACGTCCTTCCGCTTCGCAGACCTCCACGTAGCGCGCGTACACGCCGGCATGCCATCGTCGGAATTGCCGCTGCTGCAGCACTTCTCGCGGGTGGTTCGGTCACCTTCGCCGCCGTTCTGCACAGCCCGGGCACGTCGGATCCCGTCGTAGCCGAGCCGGGGACCACGCCACCCGACTCGTCCCTCGTTCTCGATTCCACCGACCTCGACTCGAACGTCGCGTTCACCGTCATCGGTAAACGAGACCCCGGCAGCCTGTCGGATCCGGCAGACCTGGCCGCGTGTCTCGACGCCAACGGCGTGGACCCCGCCGCCGCCGTTCTCGGATCCAGTCAGGTTCGAATCGACGGCCGACAGGGAACTCTCCTCGTCCTCGCCGGGGCCGGGCCCGCGCAGTTCATCGCTCTGGCAGTGGGCAACGATTGCCGCGGCGGCAATCCCGATGTCCTCACGCGTCGCGATATCGGCTGACACATCTCTCACCGGGGAACAACTGCCTCTAGGGTGGTGTTGACCAGATGTACGTCGATAGGCAGTGCTCAGTGCACTTTCGCGTCGACGCCAAGAACACGCCGCACAAGATCGGAAGGTCTGCATTGAGTACCCCCAAGGTTCACGATCTCATCATCGTCGGCTCGGGACCGGCCGGATACACCGCCGGTGTCTACGCGGCTCGCGCGGAGCTGGAGCCCATCCTGTTCGAGGGAACCCAGTTCGGCGGCGCGCTGATGACGACGACCGAGGTCGAGAACTTCCCCGGTTTCCGCGAGGGCATCATGGGCCCCGATCTGATGGAACAGATGCGCGAGCAGGCGCAACGTTTCGGTGCCGACATCCGAACCGAGGACGTCGAGGAGCTCGAGTTGACCGGGCCGATCAAGACCGTCTCGGCGGGCGGTGAGACCTACCGTGCTCGCGCGATCATTCTCGCGATGGGCGCAGCCGCTCGCTACCTCTCCATTCCCGGTGAGGAGAAGCTCCTCGGACGCGGCGTCAGCGCATGCGCCACCTGCGACGGGTTCTTCTTCCGCGACCAGGACATCGCCGTCATCGGCGGCGGCGACTCGGCAATGGAAGAGGCAACCTTCCTCACGCGCTTCGCCCGCAGCGTGACGATCGTGCACCGCCGCAGCGAGTTCCGCGCGTCGCGCATCATGCTCGAGCGCGCCAAGAAGAACGAGAAGATTCGTTTCCTCACCGACACCAAGGTTCTCGAAGTCCTCGGCGACACCAGCGTCACCGGGCTGGCACTGGAACATGCAGTCACCGGCGAGAAGACGACTCTGGACGTCACCGGGATGTTCGTGGCGATCGGCCACGATCCTCGCAACGAGCTGGTCAAGGGCCAGGTCGAACTCGACGATGCCGGCTACGTCAAGGTCGCATCGCCCACGTCGGCCACCTCGGTCGAAGGGGTGTTCGCTGCAGGCGACCTCGTCGATCACGTCTACCAGCAGGCCATCACCGCTGCGGGTACCGGCTGCACCGCATCCATCGACGCCGAGCGTTGGCTGGCCGAGCAGGGCGACATCACCACCAACACACTCGAGCACGCCGATCAGCCGGTCGACGCCGTCAACGCCTGACCGGTAGCCCCACCATCTGTTTGCAGACCCACACCGAGGAGATACACATGTCCGACGACAAGAGCACAGTCACCATCACCGACGCGTCGTTCGTCGACGACGTTCTGACCAGCGAGAAGCCCGTTCTGGTCGACTTCTGGGCCACCTGGTGCGGCCCGTGCAAGATGGTTGCTCCCGTTCTCGAGGAGATCGCTGCCGAGCACAAGGACAAGCTGACCATCGCCAAGCTCGACATCGATGCCAACCCGCAGGCGGCTCGGGAGTTCAAGGTCATGTCCATCCCGACGCTGATCCTGTTCCAGGGTGGCAAGCCGGTCAAGCAGATCGTGGGCGCAAAGGGCAAGGCCGCGCTGCTCAAGGACCTCGAAGGCGTTATCTGACTCACCCACGCTTGGTGTGGATTGCCGCAGAAGCCTGTCTTTCTGCGACAATCATCTGATGTGCCGATGCTTGCGTCGGCACATCAGCGCATCGAAGTGCGTGTTGACCGTCAGGACGATCGAGAGGGTTTTTCCAGGATGCAGGAGCTCAGTCACGGCGATTCCGGACCCGCCGTCGCCGAGGTCCGCGGCACTCTCTCGGCACTCGGTTTCCTCCACGAGGCCGTGGTTCCGCCCGGCCCGATGGACGACGGCCACTGGACGGCCCCAGGATCGGTATTCGACCGGGCCCTCGACGGTGCCGTCCGCGCGTTCCAGCAACATCGCGGCTTACTGGTCGACGGTGTCGTCGGTCCGGCCACGTACCGCGCCCTCAAAGAAGCGTCCTACCACCTCGGTGCCCGCACGCTGATCTACCAGCTGTCCGCTCCGCTGTACGGCGACGATGTCGCTACCCTGCAGACACGCCTGCAGGACCTCGGTTTCTACAACGAGCGCGTCGACGGCTTCTTCGGTCCGAAGACGCACGAGGGCCTGTCGTCTTTTCAACGCGAGATCGGCCTGGCACCCGACGGTATCTGTGGTCCGGCGACACTGCGTTCGCTCGACCTCCTCGGAACCCGCGTCACCGGTGGATCGCCCCACGCGATGAGCGAAGAAGAACTCGTGCGCAAATCGGGCCCACAGTTGACGGGTAAGCGAATCGTCATCGACCCCGATCTCGGTGGTGCCGACACCGGACGCATCGTCGACGGCACATTCGGACGCGTCTCCGAATCGGAAATTCTGTGGGATCTGGCCAGCCGTCTGGAAGGCCGAATGGCGGCGACCGGAATGGAAACGTTCCTCTCTCGTGCACGGGGCACCAACCCGTCGGTGGCCGACCGCGCGGAAACCGCCAACGCCTGGGGCGCAGATCTGATGATCTCGCTGCGCTGCGCGTCGAGCACCAGTCCTGTGGCCAACGGAGTGGCCAGCTTCCACTTCGGTAACTCGCACGGATCCACCTCGATGATCGGCCAGGTCCTCACCAGCTACGTGCAACGCGAAATCGTGGCTCGCACACCACTTCTCGATTGCCGCAGTCACGGCCGCACGTGGGATCTGTTGCGGCTCACCAACATGCCGACCATCCAGATAGACCTCGGCTACCTCACCAACGAATCCGACGTCGAAGTACTGAGCGATCCGCGATTCCGCGACATCATTGCCGAAGCAATCCTGATCGCCGTCAAGCGGTTGTACCTCCTGGGTCAGGACGACCAACCGACCGGCACGTTCACGTTCGCTGAACTACTGGCCGAGGAACTCGCAGCCGCCGACCGTCCCTGATCGACGGCACCCCCGCTCCGCCCGCGCCACGGGTCGGAGCCCGTCGTTCAGCGAGCTCCGACCGTCGACTTCTGTTCGATGTCGACCACCGAGATACTCGCCGCCACCAGCAATTGCTCGAGCGCCGATTCGACGTCCTGCTTCCACCCGTGATCGCGATCCAATTCGAGGCGGAGTCTCGGGAACCTGTGATGCGGCGCCACCACCTCGAAGCCGACCTTCTCCAGAAAGTCGGCGTCGATCATGCATGTCGCAGCCGAGCACGTCGCATGTGCCGTCGCTTTGGGAATTGCCGGCGACGCGTCGTCCGCATTGTGGCGAATGCCGAAGGCCTCCAAGGCACGAACACCACGATTGACGAGATCGCCGACCACCGCCTGAATCAGGGTTGCCGAGTGCAGATCCGCATCGGCCGGGGAGTCGATACGAAGCTGGGTCAGTAGGACCGCGTCGGGACTGACGGGCGAAGTAGGGAAGGTCGACGCCCGAGGAACTGCGCGGGGCGGGCAATACAGCGCACACCCGATCGTGTTGCCGTCCACGGACAACAGCTGTCCGCACGATCCCCACTCGAGCATGATCGTCGACAGCCACACCTCGTTCTCGAATTCGAGGTCCACTGCCGCGCCGTCGGACGTGGGATCGAGGACCCAGAAGCTACACCGCCGAGAATGTACCGGCAGATGTTCGAACGAGCCGAGGGTCACTCCGGTCACCATCGCCGACACCGCGTACCTCAGCCTCCGTGCAGTCGTTCCACCGCTCGATTCTCGGTGGGGAGCCGATTCTCTCCTCGACCAGGATAGGCGACGGGCTCGCGCTACCTGGTGATCGGGGAAGATCCTCGAAACCTAGTGCATCACAATAGTTTTCGATCCAACTCGCCGTTTTCCGGACCACTCGTCGTCGATATACGTCACAGTGACGTTACGCCCTGGTATGACTGGTCCTGAAAAAACGCGGCTACTTTTTCTTCTGAGCTTCCATCATCTCGACGATTCTCTGAAGGTCGTCGACCGACCCGAATTCGACGACGATCTTGCCCTTTCGCTTACCCAGACTCACTGTCACCCTCGTATCGAACGAATCCGAGAGGCGATCGGCCACATCCTGAAGGCCGGGCATCTGGATCGGCTTGCGCTTCGCCGCTGGTTCGGGGGACTTACCGTCCTCGCGATTGGCGAGAGTGACGGCTTCTTCCGTCGCTCGCACCGAGAGACCCTCGGCCACGATGCGCGCAGCCAACGATTCCTGTGCATCCGATCCCGCGTCCAACGACAGCAGTGCGCGTGCATGTCCCGCCGACAGGACACCGGCTGCGACACGTCTCTGTACCGGAATCGGCAGCTTCAGCAGACGGATCATGTTGGTCACGACGGGGCGTGACCGTCCGATCTTTGCCGCGAGCTCTTCGTGCGTGACATCGAATTCCTCGAGCAGCTGCTGATATGCGGCCGCCTCTTCGAGGGGATTGAGCTGTACGCGATGGATGTTTTCGAGCAGTGCGTCGCGCAGCATTGCGTCGTCTGCGGTTTCCCGGACGATCGCGGGGATCTTCTCCAGGCCCGCTTCCTGGCTCGCGCGCCACCGCCGCTCGCCCATGACGAGTTGATACTTGGCATCTCCTGCAGCCGCAGAACCGGATACGAGACGCACCACGATCGGCTGCATGAGGCCGAATTCGCGAATCGAGTGCACCAGTTCGGCAAGGGATTCGTCGTCGAAGACGTGCCTCGGCTGCTTGGGATTGGCCTCGATTCGGTCCGGCGAGATCTCCCGATACACGGCACCGACAGGGGAGAGGTCGTCCCCGTTCAGCACCGGCGGCGTCGGAGTAGGCGCCGTTGCGGTCTCTGTGGTGTCGTCGGACGCCGCTGCCCGCTTGGGCTTCGTCGACGTGTCCGGCTTGTCCTTGGCGTTGCGGTCGGCACCGATGATGACGTCGGCTGCTGCGTTACCGAGGCGCGGTCCGGCATCGGGGCCCGTGGGGATGAGCGACGCGAGTCCGCGCCCCAGACCGCCCTTACGTGCTTGACTCATGTCCTACTTCTTTCGTGCGTCGATGCCGGCCGAGCGAGCAGCGAGCTCTCGTCCGGCGTCCAAGTAACTCATTGCTCCGCGCGAACCGGGGTCGTAATCCAACACCGTCATGCCGTACCCCGGTGCCTCGGAGACCTTCACACTTCGCGGAATCACGGCACGGAGCACGGCATCACCGAAGTGCTTGC
This sequence comes from Rhodococcus sp. NKCM2511, assembly GCF_014905595.1. NCBI lineage: Bacteria > Bacillati > Actinomycetota > Actinomycetes > Mycobacteriales > Nocardiaceae > Rhodococcus > Rhodococcus sp. NKCM2511. Next base: position 2,902,982 of record NZ_BNHJ02000001.1, read on the forward strand.
GCACTTCCTCGGCGACCTGATCGGCCAGTTTGGTGCGGCCGTCGTACATCGTGAGGATGACGGTCGAGACGTGCAATTCAGGATTGAGATGGGACTGAACCAGCTCGATATTCCGAAGCAGCTGCCCCACACCTTCCAGTGCGTAGTACTCGCATTGAATGGGAATCAGCACCTCGGTGGCCGCCACAAGCGCGTTGACAGTCAACAGACCGAGTGACGGTGGGCAGTCGATGAGGATGAAATCGGCGTCGAGTCCGGCCAACTCCTCGACCGACAACGCCGTCTTGAGGCGTCCTTCCCGGGCCACCATCGAGACCAATTCGATCTCCGCGCCCGCGAGGTCGATCGTTGCCGGGATGCAGAACAACCGTTCACTGTGCGGGCTCTGCTGGATCGCGTCTTTGGCCTTCACTTCGCCGATGAGCACCTCGTAGCTCGACGGCACACCGGAATGATGTTCGACGCCCAGTGCCGTGCTGGCGTTGCCCTGAGGGTCCAGATCCACCACCAAGACCGTCAGGCCCTGGAGCGCGAGTGCGGCTGCGAGGTTGACCGCCGTCGTGGTCTTGCCGACGCCGCCCTTCTGATTCGCAATCGTCAGCATGCGGCGCTTCGCTGGCTTGGGCAGCGTCACCGATCCCGGGTGAAGGACCTGACTGGCCCGGTGCGCGGCGGCCCCGATCGGGGTGTCGTCGGTCGAAATCGAGTTGGTGTACTCGAAGCCACTCGTCACCCCCGCCTTGGTGGCGGCTGCGTTCGACGACTTCTTCTTGGACTCTGTTTCACGTGAAACAGCGGGATCCGACCCACCCGACATATGTGCTCCTTAGTGCGGAACTGAATGTGTTCTACGTTCGATACAAACGGCGCGGGGCGATTCCCGCAATCGATCATCAGTGGCGACTGAGCCGCCGCGGCTCACGGACTGCCCTGACGACGATGGTGGGTGTCGGGAGAAGACCGACACCGCACTCCACGACCTCCAGCTTGCCAGCACCCATACGGGTGAGGGAAGTCCTGTCGCGTTCGATCTCTTCACTCGCGCTGGAACCCTTCAGCGCGAGCATCCGGCCGCGTTCGTGAACGAGGGGGAGAGACCATTTGGCGAGCTTCTCCAGCGGGGCCACAGCCCTCGACGTGACGACATCCGCGCCGCCGGCTTCCTTCTTCACGCCGGGCTGCTCGGCCCGCCCACGTACGACCAACACGTTCAGATCGTGCTCGTCGATGAACTCGGCCAGATAGACGGTTCTCCGAAGAAGAGGCTCGACGAGCGTCACCCGAAGATCCGGTCGAGCGATGGCAAGAGGGATACCGGGCAGACCGGCACCGCTGCCGATGTCGACCACAGTCTCGCCCTCGTCGATGAGTTCGCCGATCGCGGCGCAATTGAGAATATGCCGCTCCCAGAGTCGCGGAACTTCGCGTGGACCGATCAGCCCCCGTTCGACTCCGGCGGTAGCCAAGGACTCGTGATATCTCCGAGCGAGATCCAGTCGATCTCCGAACATCTGCTCGGCGACGGCCATCAACTCGGTGCTATCCGACGCTTCTTGTTCCACGTGAAACATCATCCCGCGCTTGGGCACGGATCGCCAAACGACACCTCTGTAAGTCAACTAGATCGCGAGGTTCCGGGAGTTGGAGTCACGATTCGATGGGTCGAGCACACCCGGACGGCCGTCCGCGCCCGCTCCGATTCGACGGTTCATCTTTCCCAACACTTCGCCGTTGCCGCGTACGCCGGTGTTTCACGTGAAACCGCGCCACGGTCCGACGGCTGGGGAGGCGACGGTTGCGTGTACTTCGAGCGACCGACCCGGTGTCCTCAGCGCACTCCAAAGAACTTGTGCACCGATCCACATCGAGTGGGACTTCTCGGCCCGGCGATGGTGAACGAAATGCCCGTACGACTAGACCCATCCAGTACGAGCGCTCTTCCCTTCTCCTATTCACTGGAGAGCGTCAGGCCGGGGACTCGAAATGGATCGCTGCCCCGTACCCACCGCCGTCATGTGTCCTCGGCCGGGCCGCCTACGACCGTTGCTCCATAGACACTGGGCGAGCCCGCCAAGGGAAAGCACCCCACCGACACATTCACCGGACCACCATCACGAGTCCAACAGAATCCGGCGATGCGATGAGCACACCCGAGGACGGCGTTGGGGACCGCGTTCACTGAAGTGCATCCGCCATCCCGCCCAGGATCGGAGGAACCACTTCGTCGAGACGAGTCGTTCTCTAATGGCCGTCTCCGTGCTGTCGGGCACCTTTCGCTGTTTCACGTGAAACAGGACAGGTCACTCGGGTCGAACAGCATCGGCAGAGCCGTCGCGCGAATGACACCGCAATCGATCATGCCTCGACCGAGCCTGCTACACGCCGCCCTCACTCTCGACCACAGCCTCGCCCCACAGCACCAAGCTCGAAGCCGACGCCGCACCCCCTCGTTCGGACCGGCTGTTGCGAGCACCCGCCGTGGGGTCGTCCGCGATTGGCGCACCCACGCTTTCGGATACAACCGGACAGCTTCGGGCATCGTTTGTCCTGTCGCGAAATGTCGCGCGGCTCGGACTGCTCCTCGCGCCCGGCTACCGCCGGCTGTCGCGAGCGCCGGTCGACCGGTCGCAAGATCGAAGCCCGGTTCGGACTGCTCCTCAAGCCGGGCCCGCCGAATGTCGTGAGCATCGGCCGGAGCGTATTCAAAACCGTCGGACGCTTCGAGGGCACGATCGTGCCCTCGAACGTGTTTCACGTGAAACACGATCCGACTCTCCGCGCGTCACGTTCGCTGTCGACGTCGCCGTAGTCTCGATGACCGTTAGTCGCCCTCGGCGCCAAGTTCTACAACGGGTCCTGCTGACGATAAGTCTGGACATCAGATTCGCGAGCAGCCCTCGGGTGTGCCTCCGATCGGTTGGATCACTTCACCCGCAGACGCAATTCGGAGACGACAGTTGCACGTCGATCGAGAGCGGCGACGTCGATCCTTCCTTGAGCAACTGGGGGCGGAAGCATAGGGCGAGCCGGCATCAGTCCAATCGAGCCCAGTCTCGATAGGTTGCGACCGGCCAGAAACCCGACTGTTTCACGTGAAACACGCACACGCGTCCGCGCCCCTCGTAAGTCACCCGGGGGGAGGTGGTTCTCCCTACGCGACCGTCGTGTCCATAATGCGACGCCGGGGCGCACCCACGATGGGTGATCCTGCGTTCGCAGACATTCGCGATCCGATGCTGGTGTATCGAGTCCCGCTGAGCGTGAAGCGACCGACGGTGACTACGAAACTGCCGGCCGCCACACGTAGCCATGGCGAACCAGCCATGATCATCCGACACCACCCTGCATCATCGCCGCCCCTGGATACTCCGCCGTCGCAATCCAGAACAAGGTCATCACAGAATTCACCCAGACGAATCCTGCTACGCCTCATGCCTCTAGAGGTTCGCGCAGCACGCACAGCACGGTGACAGCCCACCGTCCGTCGATCGGCCCTCGTCGTCATCCGATAGCGTCTCGGCAAGTGAGGAGCACACCTTCTCCAGACACGACAGCAGAGTTCGAGGTCATGAACTAGCCCGGTGTGCGCGCCCGCTACACCGAGGCCCGCCTGCCGTGTCATCGCGCAATGGGCCACGGTGACGAAGTCCCCGCTGCGGGCGCGCATCGCGGCAAGCGAACCGACGGTCGTGTAGTCCGCTGTCCCACCGTGACTGATCCTTCCCCGGACTTGCACTGACCAACCACGTGCGTTGATGCCGAAGAACTATGCAGGCGCTTCCGAGGGTCTGCACGATGGGCGGTCTCGACTGCTCGCAATCGGCTGGGGTCCAAGAGTTGGTTGACACCCTCGACCTCGCCGAGCCGCGAGGCATTCCTCGATCATCGGCTGTCGACCAAACGGGATCCGGTCGCATGATCGTCGTGCGTATGACCGCCACAAGGGCGAGCCACCTCGACCTATCAATCGACATCTGCCTCAGCGTTCGTTTCACGTGAAACATCGTCCGTCACGTGGAATCACGGACAGAGCCGCCCTGCAACCACCCGTCACAGTGACGAAAGCGTCCGATACCGCTGGGCCCTATATTTTTCGCTCTCGGAGCCCATCCGATCGCCAACACCCAAGGCAAATTACATCAGTGCAATTCATGCCCAAGCTTTCACCACAAACGACGATGGCCCCCACCGAAGTGGGGGCCATCGACTATCGAAAGTGTCGCTATGCCTTGACGACGACTACCCGTCGAGCGGGTTCGACGCCGGTGCTTTCGCTCGCAACGCCGTCGATTTTGGCGACTGCGTCGTGCACGATCTTGCGCTCGAACGGAGTCATCGGAGTCAGTTCCTCACGCTCTCCGGATTCGAGTACTCGACGTGCTGCTTCGGCACCCAGGTTCCCGAGCTCGGTGCGTCGCTTGGCACGCCACCCGGCGACGTCGAGCATCAGCTTGCTGCGCTCGCCCGTCGACTGCTGCACAGCCAAACGGGTCAGTTCCTGCAGAGCGTCGAGTACCTCGCCCTTGCGACCGACGAGCTTGGCGAGATCGTCTCCGCCGTCGATGCTGACGATCGCGCGATCACCCTCCACGTCGAGGTCGATGTCTCCGTCGAAGTCGAGCACGTCCAGAAGCTGCTCGAGGTAGTCGCCGGCGATTTCGCCTTCCTCGACCAAGTAATCCTCGTCGTCTTCGTCGTCCTCATCCGAATCGTCGTCATTCGAGTCCGCAACGTCATCGACACTCGTGGGGACCGACGGAGTCTTTTGTACGGCGTCGTCGACAGTAGCTTCGTCGTCGGACTCCGTCTCGACGGCACTCACCTGATCGGTCTCGACCATCACGTCACCCACTCCATCCCCAGCTGCTGCGTTCCGTACTTCGTCGTTCTGTGCTTCTTCGGCGTGCGCTGCCATGTTCGTCCTTCTCTCGACGTGTCGGTCAGCGCCGCTTGCGCTTGGTCGACTTGTTCCTGTTCGCCTGCGGTCGCGGTTTGCTCGGGGTGGCAGACCCTGACGAAGAGTCCGTCCCGGTACTTGCAGTATCGGTAGTGGATTCGTCATCCGTCGGTGCCATCTTCGAGAGCTTCGGCCGAGCACCGGGCTTGGGCTTTGTCGTCGAGACCGGCTTCACTCCTGGCTTGGGCGCATTCTCCGAGCGCTTCTCGACGGCGGCCGCTACCTTGGCGGCCTCTTCCTTGTCGATCTTGCCGAACACCAGGTGCTGCTGCGCGTAGGTCCAGGTGTTGTTGCTGACCCAGTAGAGCAGGATGGCGACGGGCAACAGTGCACCGAACACCAGAACACCCAGCGGGAACACGTAGAGGGCGAGCTTGTTCATGATCGCGGACTGCGGGTTTGCGGCCGCGGCGGCGCTCTGCCGGGCCACGGACGCACGCGAGTTCAGGTGCGTCATGACGGCCGCAATGATCATCAGGGGAATGGACACAGCCGCGATGACCCACGTGGACGGAATGGTCGCGTCGGGACCGACGGCGAAGGCGTTGAGCTGATCCTGCGGCATGGTGATCCAGGCCGAGATGGGAGCGCCGAACAGGCGGGCATCCAGGAACGACTGAACATCGGCAACGCTGAACGCATAATTCGAGAGTTCGCGGTTCTCTTCCGGACTCAGGCCGAGCTGCCCGACACCGGTACCGGTGCGGTTGAACGAGCGAAGCACGTGGAACAGGCCGATGAACACCGGTGCCTGTGCCAGCACGGGGAGGCAGCCCATCAACGGGTTGAAGCCGTGTTCTTTTTGCAGCTTCTGCATCTCGACGGCCATTTTTTGCTTGTCTTTGCCGTACTTCTTCTGCAGCGCCTTGATCTGCGGCTGCAGTTCCTGCATCTGCCGCGTCGTGCGGACCTGCTTGACGAAGGGCTTGTACAGGATCAGCCGGAGGGTGAAGACGAGGAAGACGACGGACAATGCCCAGGCGAAGCCATTGCTGGGATCCTGGAACACAAAGCCGAACACCTTGTGCCACACCCAGAGAATCCAGGCAACCGGGTAGTAAATGAAGTCGAGCACGGCTCTATGTACTCCTCTGTTCTTCCACTCGCAGGAGATCGTGGTGTTCTTCGGTTTCGGTCAGCTCGGTGACGGTTGCGCGCCACCTACCGGGTTCGGGCACCGGGTCCCAGCCTCCAGAGTGCCAGGGAGCACATTTGAGGAGGCGGACGACTGCCAGGAGCGAGCCCTTCGGCATCCCGTGCACCTGGAGCGCCTCGATGGCGTATTCACTGCAGGTGGGGGAGAAGCGACAGGTAGGGGGCCGCATCGGGGACACATAGGTCCGGTACAACACGATGCAGTAGACGAGAGTTCGAGCAGGAATGGAACGAAGGTTGCCCATGAATGTCATGACGGCGGACCCTTCGGAGCTTCGAGTAGACCGAGCTTCTTCAAACCTGAACGCAGTTGAACGTGTAGATCTGCCGAGGATGCATGCGCAGCACCCGGAAGTGCTCGAATGACCACGTCGGTGTTCACCGCGAGCCCGTCGATCACCTCAGCACAGATATGCCGAAGCCGGCGCGCAACTCGATGACGAGTTACGGCCGGCCCGACTGCCTTGCTGACGATCAATCCGAAACGTGGCCCATGAACGGTGGATGCGATGTCCTGCTCGTGACGCGCAGCTGCGTGTACGACCAGGTCCGATCTACCCATTCGGCGTCCTCGACGCATCACCACGGTGAAGTCACGTGCGCGATGCAGCCGATTCGGCTCAGGAAGCATCCCGAGCTCCAAGCTTCGGACGAACGGTTATCAGGCTGTGAGTTCTTTGCGGCCCTTGCCGCGACGTGCGGAAACGATTGCACGACCCGCACGGGTACGCATACGAAGACGGAAGCCATGAACGCGCGCGCGGCGGCGATTGTTCGGCTGGAACGTCCGCTTGCCCTTGGCCACGGTCAACACTCCTCGAGATTCGAAGACGCCGATCTGTCGGCGCCTGCTGTAAAGGTTCTCAGCGAGTTCGGATGAACTCGCTAGCCTCCCGAGCGAGAAATCCGAGTGAAGACAGACTGTGAGCAGCCAGCAAGCATCGGCCACCTCGCTATTGGGTGACTGTTCGAGAGTACTGATCGAGTCACCGGTGGTCAAACTCGCTCGACATCGACCGATCCGTCGATTCATACACAGGCCACGGACAACGAGACCTCGGACGGGCCGAAGAGTCGACAATATCTGTCGTTCCGCGGCGCCGCGCAACTGGTCGTTGCTGCGATCGAACGACTGACAATGGCTATCGCCGCAGGTCAGACTGTCGTATACGTACTACCACGCCACTCGGCGACGATTGGGCTCACATCGGTGTCGTTTATCCACACCTGTGGATAATTGTGTGGAAACACAGTTCAGGTGGCATATTCGTACCTTGCGGGGTCCACCGAAGGACCCTTGTCTCGGCCGCGGAGGCGCACGATCGACGACGCTATCCGACGACGCGGTTGCGCGGGTTCGAAACGCCGCACCGAATCGGTTGTCGGAGTCCGGCGAGACCTACAAGCTCGACGACGGAGGGATCGACGTGAACGACGATCCGGATGCGCTTGCGCGCATCTGGCCCGAGGTAGTCGCGGAGCTGACGTCCGACCGACACAGTGGGTCGCCGCTGACCAAGGGCCAGAAGGCCTGGCTCGCGCTGGTCAAACCGCTCACGTTGACTCAGGGCTTCGCTCTGCTCGCCGTCCCGTCGACCTTCGCTCAGGAAGCGATCGAACGCGACCTGCGCGAACCCATCCTGGGAGCTCTGGGGCGTCATCTGGGACAGGGTGTCGAAGGTCTCGGCGTTCGTATCTCGGCTCCCGAGGACGAGAAGCTCGAAACCGAGCGCTCGACGTATCCCGATGCCGTCAGTTCCCCGACGTACCGGCGCCGCGTCCTGACCAGCAGAGACGACGAGCCGTCGGACTCCGAGACCGCCGATTACGAGGAAGTGGACGACGAGCGGGAAGCCCTCGCCAGCGTCCAGAACTCGTGGCCGACGTACTTCACCAAACCACCGGAGTCGACGCCACCGTCGTCGGGTGCCAACAGCCTCAACTCGAAGTACACCTTCGACACGTTCGTGATCGGCGCCTCCAACCGGTTCGCGCACGCCGCCGCGGTCGCCATCGCCGAAGCACCCGCCCGGGCGTACAACCCGTTGTTCGTGTGGGGGGCATCGGGCCTGGGCAAGACGCACCTGCTGCACGCGGCCGGGCACTACGCGCAGCGCCTGTTCCCGGGCATGCGCGTGAAGTACGTCTCCACCGAGGAATTCACCAACGACTTCATCAACAGTCTCCGTGACGACCGCAAGGTGGCGTTCAAGCGCCGCTACCGGGAGACCGACGTGCTGCTGGTCGACGACATTCAGTTCATCGAGGGCAAGGAAGGTATCCAGGAAGAGTTCTTCCACACCTTCAACACGCTGCACAACGCCAACAAGCAGATCGTCGTCTCGTCCGACCGACCACCCAAACAGTTGGCGACCCTCGAGGAGCGGCTGCGTACCCGCTTCGAGTGGGGCCTGATCACCGACGTCCAGCCACCGGAGCTCGAGACGCGGATCGCCATTCTGAGCAAGAAGGCTCGGATGGATCGACTCGACGTGCCGCACGACGTCCTGGAGCTGATCGCCAGCCGCATCGAGCGCAACATCCGCGAGCTCGAAGGCGCCCTCATTCGCGTGACGGCATTCGCCTCGTTGAACGGACAGGCCCTCGACCTCACCCTCGCCGAGGTCGTCCTACGTGACCTGATTCCCGATTCGTCCAGCTTGGAGATCAACGCGGCCACGATCATGGCCGTCACCGCGGAGTACTTCGACACCTCCATCGAGGACCTGTGCGGACCGGGTAAGGCCCGAGCGTTGGCCATGGCCCGGCAGATCGCGATGTATCTCTGCAGAGAGCTCACCGACCTGTCGCTACCGAAGATCGGTCAGACGTTCGGCCGAGATCACACGACGGTGATGTACGCGGACAAGAAGATTCGCAAGGAAATGACCGAGCGTCGCAAGGTCTACGACCAGGTCCAGGAGTTGACGGCGCGCATCAAGCAGCGCTCGAAGCGATAGCTCCACAGTCCTTCGGCAACGACGGCGACGGCGCCGATTCCCATCGCGGGGGTCGGCGCCGTCGCCGTTTTCGTCGGTGATCGGTGCCGCCTCGGTTCGACTCGGGCGTCGATCGAACACGATCTCCAGTCGATTCCGGATCGAATCTGGGTCGATTCCGCGCCGATTCTGGGCCGAATCGGATGACATTTCGGAGCCGACGACCATTGATTCACACCTGTGGATAACCATGTGGACAACCGTCGACTTCTGGGGATGGAATGTGGGCGCCTGTGCACCGATGCGATTGGTCCACAGGCAGCCGTCCGTCAACCGCAGATTGGTCCCGAGTTCATCCCCACGACACCACGCCGAGCCACCAGCATCGCGAGGGCTCCATGCACAGATTGCACAGGACCTATTAATACTTCTGTTTTCTCCTTGAAAGAACTTCTTTGAAAACAGGTGTTGGGGAACGATCCGTTCACAGCCCCCTTCCGACGACCGCATCGGTGCCCTTCGCGGCCTCGCCCGAGCTTTCAACTTCGTCTCGAAGGGCATACGGTGTGCTTGCGCTGGATGTGCCAGACTCGTCGTTGCATCGGTTGGAGCCGCGACGATCGTGGTCGCACCGCTCGACTGTGCACACGAATGCCCCGAACGAGAGGAAATGCCGAGCGATGGAGCTTGGAAGTTTGAAGTTTCGCGTTGCTCGTGAAGATTTTTCCGATTCCGTGGCGTGGGTGGCCCGCAGCCTGCCGTCCCGGCCGCCCGTTCCCGTTCTCGGTGGCGTTCTGCTTGCTGCCGACGAACAGGGTCTGACGGTCTCGGGCTTCGATTACGAGGTCTCCGCCCAGGTGAAGGTGTCGGCCGAAGTGGCCACCGCAGGACGAGTTCTGGTGTCGGGCAAGCTACTTGCCGATATCACCAAGTCGTTGCCGAACAAGCCCGTCGACGTCACCGTCGACGGGACTCGCGTTCTCGTCAACTGCGGAAGCGCAAAATTCTCGCTGCCGACGATGCCGGTCGAGGACTATCCTCAGCTACCCGAGTTGCCCAGCAACACCGGTTCGCTGGCCGGTGATGTCTTCTCCGAGGCAATTGCCCAGGTCGCCATTGCGGCGGGCAAGGACGACACGCTTCCCATGCTGACCGGTATCCGTGTCGAGATCGACGGCACCAACGTCGTGCTGGCTGCGACCGACCGATTCCGGTTGGCGGTTCGTGAGGTGGACTGGACTCCCGCCGGCGCCGACACCACCACCGCAGTGCTGATTCCGGCGAAGACCCTGTCCGAGTCGGCCAAGACTCTCGGTGGCAACGCGGGTTCGCCCGTCGAGCTCGCTCTCGGTTCGGGTTCCTCCATCGGGAGCGACGGTTTGCTCGGAATCGTCAGCGACGGGCGCCGCACGACCACTCGTCTGCTCGATGCGGAATTCCCGAAGTTCCGTCAGTTGCTCCCGGCAGAGCACACCGCCGTCGCAACACTCGAGATCGCGCCGCTGGTCGAGGCCATCAAGCGCGTGGCACTCGTCGCCGAACGCGGTGCGCAGGTGCGTCTGGAATTCAACGCCGAAGGTGTGCTGCTCTCGGCAGGCGGCGACGATGCCGGCCGCGCCGAGGAAGCTCTGCCGGCCGACTTCCAGGGCGAGGCGCTCACCATCGCGTTCAACCCGGGGTACCTCATCGACGGCCTGTCCTCCTTGCACAGCGAGAAGGTCACGTTCGGTTTCACCACCCCGAGTCGGCCTGCGGTGCTGCGTCCGACGTCGGACGAGGAGCTGGTGCCCGACGATTCCGGCAAGTTCGCGGCGCCTCAGTCCCAATACACCTATCTGTTGATGCCGGTCAGGCTGCCGGGCTGATCCTGCCTGGTTACTGTTGACGTTGCGGGATCGGACGAGTCGTTCCGCCGACTCCACTCCCGCTCGACCGGAATTACACCTGACACAGACAAGGACGCTTCCTCATGCAGCTGGGCTTGGTCGGTCTCGGAAAAATGGGCTTCAACATGCGCGAGCGGCTGCGCGAGCACGGCCACGAGGTCATCGGTTACGACCCGAGGCCCGAGGTGACGGACACCCCGTCACTCGCCGGTCTCGCGGAATCCCTCACCGCTCCCCGAGTGGTGTGGGTGATGGTGCCCTCCGGCCAGATCACCCGGGACACCATCATCGGGCTCGGGGATGTTCTCGAACCGGGCGACCTGGTGATCGACGGTGGAAACTCACGTTTCACCGATGACAAGCCCAACGCAGAACTGTTGGACGCCAAGGGAATCGGTTACATCGATGCCGGAGTTTCGGGCGGTGTCTGGGGATTGAAGAACGGCTACGGCCTGATGGTCGGCGGCGACGACGAGCACGTTGCACGCGCAATGCCGATCTTCGACGCCCTGCGTCCGGAAGGGGAGCGCGCGGACGGTTTCGTCCACGCCGGCCCTGTCGGTGCCGGGCATTACTCGAAGATGGTGCACAACGGCATCGAATACGGTCTGATGCAGGCGTACGCCGAGGGCTACGAAATCCTCGAGGCCGAAGAATTGGTGCAGGACGTGCAGGGCGTGCTGCGGGCCTGGAGCAAGGGCACCGTCGTGCGGTCGTGGCTGCTCGATCTGTTGGTCGAGGCACTCGGTCAGGATCCGGAGTTCAGTGAGATCTCGGGGTACACCGAGGACTCCGGCGAGGGTCGATGGACCGTCGAGGAAGCCATTCGGCATGCCGTACCCGCCCCGGTCATCTCCGCAGCTCTGTTCGCGAGATTCGCTTCGCGACAAGAAGATTCGCCTGCCATGAAGGCAGTGTCGGCGTTGCGGAACCAGTTCGGCGGGCATGCCGTCAAGAAGGCGGATGCGGACGAGACACTGCGCGCACCCGCGCCGAAGAACACCGAGTAAGTGTTCGTCCGGTCTTTGCAACTTCACGATTTCCGGTCCTGGGACGACGTCATCGTCGACCTGGGCCCGGGATCGACCGTGTTCGTCGGGCCCAACGGACACGGTAAGACCAACCTGCTGGAATCACTCGGTTATCTGTCGACGCTGTCCTCGCACCGGGTCTCGACCGATGCGCCCATGATCAGGGCAGGCGCGTCCACCGCGTTCGTCGGCAGCGCCGTGGTCAATCACGGACGCGAGTTGATCATCGACGTCGAACTGCTCGAGGGCAAGGCGAACAAGGCGAGGATGAACAGGTCTCCGCTGCGTCGGCCACGAGAAATTCTGGGTGTACTCCAGAGTGTGTTGTTCGCACCCGAGGACCTGTCTCTGGTGCGCGGAGACCCGAGTGAGCGCCGTCGGTATCTGGACGAGCTGCTCACCACCAGAATTCCTCGAATGGCCGCTGTGCGTGCAGATTACGACAAGGTGCTGCGTCAGCGGTCGGCACTGCTCAAGACCGCCAGCGGGGCGTTGCGCCGAGGCTCGTCGTCCAGCGACGGCTCGAGCGCTCTGGCCACGCTCGATGTCTGGGACGGCCATCTTGCCGCCCACGGTGCCCGATTGCTTTCGGCCAGAATATCTTTGGTACACGAGCTGATGCCCTTCGTGCAGCAGGCCTACGAGTCGATCGCGCCGGAGTCCCGGCTCGCCACGTTGTCCTATCGCTGCAGTCTCGCCGAGGCACTGCCGCCGGAATTCTCCGATGCCGGCCGAGCACCGGAGTCCGACGACGTCGACGTGCTGGAAGCTGCTTTCCTGCACCAACTTTCGGTGATGAGGCAGCGAGAGATCGAACGTGGGGTGTGTCTGGTCGGGCCCCATCGAGACGATCTGGAACTGATGCTCGGCGACCGACCCACCAAAGGCTTTGCCAGCCACGGTGAATCGTGGTCGTATGCACTCTCTCTTCGGCTCGGCTCCTTTTCGTTGCTGCGCGAGGACGGGACCGACCCCGTCCTAATGCTCGACGACGTGTTCGCCGAGCTCGACCGCAAGCGGCGCACGGCCCTCGCGGCGGTCGCGGCCGACGCGGAACAGGTACTGATCACCGCCGCGGTTCCCGAGGACGTGCCACCCGAACTCGATGCACGACGCTACGGTGTCGAAGCTCGTCAGGAATCCGATTCCGGTGCGGCAGGGCGTATTTCGACCATCACCGAGCTGTCGACGTCGGAGAGTGAGGTGTCATGAGCGACGACACGAACTCACCGGCACCGGATGAGCAGCCGGAGTTGAAAGGCGTCGACCTTGCTCGGCGGGCCCTCGAAGATGCCCGGGCCGCGGCCAAGGCGAGCGGCAAGTCGGTCGGTCAAGGTCGTTCGTCACCGACCGGGGGTGTCCGGGCACTGCGGGGGCGTCGACGACGGGGTTGGTCGGGAGCGGGCCCCGACGATCGAGATCCGCAGGCGTTCGGAGCACTGGCCAATTCGATCGCGTCCAAGCGTGGTTGGTCGGCCAAGGTATCCGAGGGTGCCGTGCTGGGGCGGTGGCCCAGCGTCGTCGGTGAGGACATCTCGGCGCACGCCGACCCCACTGGCCTCAAGGACGGAGTGCTCAGTATCTCCGCCGAGTCGACTGCGTGGGCGACTCAGCTCCGACTGATGCAGTCGCAGATTCTGGCGAAGATCGCGGCGGCGGTGGGCCACGGTGTGGTGACGTCGCTTCGGATCACCGGGCCGACGACGCAGAGCTGGCGAAAAGGCGAGCGCCATGTCAAAGGTCGTGGTCCGCGGGACACCTACGGATAGTGACTGTTCCCAATTCGCGTTCGACGTAGCCCCTGGTCCAGGTGATCCTCAACAGATGTTGGGGGCAGTGTTGCTGTGAGACAGTTGGTATGCGTAGCGTGATTCGGGACACGCAACGGTCGGGGGACCGAATACTGTTCCATGCGGCCATCGGACGAGGAGAAGTTGTGTCTGCACCTACGAAGAAGGCGTCGACAACGGCGGTCGACGTCGATGGGACCCCCGAAGACAGAGTGGTTCTGCACGCTCGGAACGTCGAATTCGATTGGGAAACTCTGCCGCTGCACTATATGGACGGCAATCCCCTGGCCACCCATCTGATCAACGTGATGCACCTGCTTCTGCCCGAGGGCGAGGAGTGGTTCGTGCGCACGTTCAAAGAGGCGTTGCCGCTCATCCACGACGATCAGTTGCGCGACGACGTGATCGGCTTCATCGGCCAGGAAGCCATGCATGCACAGGCCCACACCGAGGTCCACGATCAGCTTCGGGCCCACGGCATCGATGTCGATCCGTACGTCGACCAGATGAAGTTCCTGTTCGGACGCGCACTCGGCAATCGCTCGGGCCACGGCCAGAACAGCCTGGTGGAGCGGCTGGCCTTGATCGCAGCCGCCGAGCATCTGACCGCGTTCCTCGGCGACTGGGTCCTCAACGCGCGCGAGCTCGACGAAGCCGACGTCGATCCCGTCATGCTCGATCTGTTGCGGTGGCACGGCGCCGAAGAAGTGGAGCATCGTTCGGTGGCGTACGAGGTGATGCGCTACTTCGACGTTCGGCCGGCCCGGCGTATCCGTACCTACGTGGTCATTGCACCCACTCTCGTCTGGTTCTGGACGCGCGGCGTGCGCTACCTCATGAGCCAGGATCCGACGTTGGCGCATCTGTCGCCGAAGGAGCGCACGCCGTCGTTCCGGGAATTCCGACGGGTCGCCAAGTCCGGTCTGTTTCCGACGCCGATGTCCATGGTCAAGGCGTCCCTGCGGTACTTCAAGAGCACATATCACCCGTCTCAGGAAGGCTCGACGGCCCAGGCCGTGCAGTATCTCGCCACCTCGCCGGCGGCGCGGTCCGCTGATCGATGACCAAACGCACGTTGCGGAGCAGGCTCGACGCGATGGCTCGAAAGGTCGACTCGTTCCGAGTAGGCCGCACGATTCCACAGAATCTGTACGGGCGCGACGAGCCGGATCAGACGGTGTCGCTGGTCACCGATGCACTGGACAAGTGGTTCGCCCTCCTCGACAACGGTGAGTACGACGCCTCGTTCGCGGCGCCTCCCGTCGCGCGTACCCGAGAACTGACACTGGTCTCCCGTGACGTTCTGTGCATCGACGAACAGGTCGTCCAGCTGACCTTCGCCGCCGCCGACGGGTCGGCTCTGCCGGCGTGGGCACCGGGAATGCACTTGGATTTTTACCTCCCGTCCGGTCGCCGACGGCAGTATTCCCTGTGCGGATTGCCCGGCGACGACACGTACTCGATCGCAGTACGACTCGTGCCGGACGGCGGCGGCGGATCTCCGGAGATGCATGCCCTGACGGTCGGCACTGCGGTGGCGATCAGGGGGCCGCGCAACGGGTTTCCGTTCGTACCGTCCGAACAGGCAGTGTTCGTCGCCGGTGGAATCGGCATCACCGCGATCATCTCGATGGTGCGCCGTGCCCGCGATCTGGGCATGGACTGGCACCTCGTCTACTGCGGCCGCTCCCGCGAGTCGATGCCGTTTCTCGACGAGATCGAGGGCTGGGATCCCGCCCGGGTCACCGTGCGCACCGACGACGTGGACGGCATGCCGTCGAGCATGGATCTGTTGGGCTCGACGGCCCCCGGCGGTTCGGTCTACGTGTGTGGTCCGCCGCCGATGATCGACCTCGTTCGCGCCTCGTTCGACGCCCTCCCGGCCACGCATCTGCACTTCGAGCGCTTCTCACCGCCGCCGGTGAAGAACGGGACGGAATTCGAAGTGCAGCTCGTCGATTCCGGCGAGATTTTGTCGGTCGGTGCGGAAGAGACTGCGCTGCATGCGATTCGACGCATCAGGCCGGATGTCGCGTACTCGTGTCAGCAGGGTTTCTGCGGCACGTGCCGGGTGCGAGTGCTCAGCGGAACACCACAGCATCGAGAGAATCGGTTGACGACCGAGGAGCAGCGGCACGAGATGTTGATCTGTGTCTCGCGGTCGGACGGAGAACGGATCGTCCTCGATCTGTAGCCGAATCGCCGGTTTTACCCTTCATCTTTGTCGTCCGATGTCGAGAAAATGCGCCTGTGAAGCAATCAGGGGCCTTTTAGGGGTGTCATCGTCCCCATGCTGTCGCAGCCACCCAGTACTATGGACCGGTACGACATCAAGCCCGGAACAAACGCATGGACCGAGCACGGCGGAAACGACCGTGCCGACCCTGCGGTAGCACCTACATCAGGTGTGAGCGGGGTAGTGGACGCGTAGAAGGAGAACCAGCTAACCGTGGCTGCCCAGAAGTCAGGTAACAGTGAGAACAGCAAGGATTACGGCGCTTCGTCCATCACGGTCCTCGAGGGCCTGGAAGCAGTCCGTAAGAGGCCCGGTATGTACATCGGTTCCACCGGTGAACGAGGCCTGCACCACCTGATCTGGGAGGTCGTCGACAACTCCGTCGACGAGGCCATGGCCGGCTACGCCTCCACCGTCGACGTCACCATCCACGAAGACGGCAGCGTCGAGGTCAAGGACGACGGCCGCGGCATCCCCGTCGCCATGCACTCCTCCGGTGTTCCCACCGTCGAGGTCGTCATGACCCAACTGCACGCCGGTGGCAAGTTCGACTCCGACTCCTACGCCGTCTCCGGCGGTCTGCACGGCGTCGGTATCTCCGTCGTGAACGCACTCTCGACCAAGGTCGAACTGCAGATCGCGCGTGACGGTCACCGCTACAAGCAGACCTACGACTACGCCAAGCCCGGCCCACTCGAGACCGTCGGCGACACCACGGAGACCGGCACCACGGTCCGGTTCTGGGCCGACGGCAAGATCTTCGAGACCCTCGATTACAGCTTCGAGACCGTGCACCGTCGCCTGCAGGAGATGGCGTTCCTCAACAAGGGACTGACCATCAACTTCACCGACGAGCGAGTGGCGGCCACCGACGCGACCGAGGAAGAACTCGGCGAGACCGCCGAGGCACCGAAAACCGCCGAGGAAGAGCAGGCCGACGCCGCAGCGGCGAAGCCGGCCAAGGTTCGTAAGCGGACGTACCACTACCCCGACGGTCTGGTGGACTTCGTCAAGCACATCAACCGCACCAAGACCGCGATCCACAACTCGGTCGTCGGCTTCACCGGCAAGGGTGAGGGCCACGAGGTCGAGATCGCGATGCAGTGGAACGCCGGTTACTCCGAATCGGTGCACACCTTCGCCAACACGATCAACACGCACGAGGGCGGTACCCACGAAGAGGGTTTCCGTACCGCGCTGACGTCGACGGTGAACAAGTACGCCATCGAGAAGAAACTGGTCAAGGAAAAGGACGTCAAGCTCACCGGCGACGACATCCGCGAAGGCCTCGCCGCCGTCATCTCGGTGCGAGTCGGGGAGCCCCAGTTCGAGGGACAGACCAAGACCAAGCTCGGCAACACCGAGATTCGCTCGTTCGTGCAGAAGGCGTGCAACGAGCACCTCTCGCACTGGTTCGAGTCCAACCCGGCCGATGCCAAGACCATCATCAACAAGGCGGTCTCGTCCGCGCAGGCCCGCATGGCCGCGCGTAAGGCGCGAGAGTTGGTGCGGCGCAAGAGCGCAACCGATATCGGTGGCCTGCCCGGCAAGCTCGCAGACTGCCGCTCGAACGATCCGAGCAAGTCCGAGATCTACATCGTGGAGGGCGACTCCGCCGGCGGCTCGGCCAAGTCCGGCCGTGACTCGATGTTCCAGGCGATCCTGCCGCTGCGCGGAAAGATCATCAACGTCGAGAAGGCCCGCATCGACCGCGTCCTCAAGAATAACGAGGTCCAGTCGATCATCACCGCGTTCGGCACCGGCATTCACGACGAGTTCGACATCGCCAAGCTGCGCTATCACAAGATCGTGCTGATGGCCGACGCCGACGTCGACGGCCAGCACATCTCCACCCTGCTGATGACCCTGTTGTTCCGGTTCATGCGGCCGCTGATCGAGAACGGTCACGTCTACCTGGCCATGCCGCCGCTGTACAAGCTCAAGTGGAGTCGCGGCGAACCGGATTTCGCGTACTCCGACCGCGAGCGCGACGGTCTGCTCGAGGCCGGTCTGGCCAACAAGCGCAAGATCAACGTCGAGGACGGCGTCCAGCGCTACAAGGGCCTCGGCGAGATGAACGCCAAGGAACTGTGGGAAACCACGATGGACCCGGCAGTGCGAGTTCTTCGTCTGGTCACTCTCGACGATGCCGCGGCCGCGGACGAACTGTTCAGCGTCCTGATGGGCGAGGACGTGTCCGCCCGCCGAAGCTTCATCGCGCGTAACGCGAAAGATGTTCGCTTTCTTGACGTTTAGTCGTTTCTCGGACGCACCGCACTCAGTGTCGGTGCGTCCGACGACCGTTTTCGAGGAGATCTTCTATGTCTGACATCACCGAACCGCCGGTCGGGCCCCCGCCGGGCTCGACCACCAACGCCGAGGGCGGCGACCGGATCGATCCGGTCGACATCCAGCAGGAAATGCAGCGCAGCTACATCGATTACGCGATGAGCGTCATCGTCGGCCGCGCGCTTCCCGAGGTCCGCGACGGTCTCAAGCCGGTGCACCGACGTGTGCTGTACGCGATGTACGACTCGGGCTTCCGTCCCGACCGTAGTTACGTGAAATCCGCACGGCCCGTTGCCGAAACGATGGGTAACTACCATCCCCACGGCGACACCTCGATCTACGACGCGCTCGTGCGTCTGGCTCAGCCGTGGTCGATGCGGTACCCACTGGTCGACGGCCAGGGCAACTTCGGCTCCCGCGGCAACGACGGCGCCGCCGCCATGCGATACACCGAAGCGCGCCTGACTCCGCTCGCCATGGAGATGCTGCGCGACATCGACGAGGAAACCGTCGACTTCATCCCCAACTACGACGGCAAAACCCAAGAGCCGACGGTACTTCCGTCGCGTGTGCCGAACCTGTTGATGAACGGCTCCAACGGTATCGCCGTCGGTATGGCCACCAACATTCCGCCGCACAACCTGCGTGAACTCGGCGACGCGGTGTTCTGGGCTCTCGACAACTTCGAGGCCGACGAGGAAGCGACTCTCGCGGCCTGCATGGAACGCGTCAAGGGTCCCGACTTCCCCACCCACGGACTCATCGTCGGCGGCCAGGGAATTCAGGATGCGTACTCGACCGGCCGCGGTTCGATCCGCATGCGCGGCGTCGTCGAGATCGAGGAAGACTCCAACGGTCGCACGACGATCGTCATCACCGAACTGCCCTTCCAGGTCAACCCCGACAACCTGATCACCTCGATCGCCGAGCAGGTTCGCGACGGCAAGTTGTCCGGTATCTCGAAGATCGACGACGAGTCCTCGGACCGCGTCGGTATGCGTATCGTCGTGACGATCAAGCGCGACGCCGTCGCGAAGGTCGTGCTCAACAACCTCTACAAGCACTCGCAGCTGCAGACCAGCTTCGGTGCCAACATGCTCTCGATTGTCGACGGCGTGCCGCGCACCCTGCGGCTCGATCAGATGATCCGGTACTACGTCACTCACCAACTCGACGTGATCGTTCGTCGTACGCGGTACCGCCTGCGCAGAGCCGAGGAGCGGGCCCACATTCTGCGCGGTCTCGTGAAGGCGCTCGACGCGTTGGACGAGGTCATCGCCCTCATCCGTGCGTCGCAGACGGTCGATCTCGCCAAGCAGGGCTTGATCGATCTGCTCGACATCGACGAGATCCAGGCGCAGGCAATTCTCGACATGCAGCTGCGGCGCCTCGCAGCTCTCGAGCGCCAGAAGATCATCGACGAGTTGGCCGAACTCGAACGCACCATCGCCGACCTGCAGGACATTCTGGCCAAGCCGGAGCGTCAGCGTCAGATCGTGCGAGACGAGCTGGCCGAGATCGTCGAGAAGTTCGGCGACGACCGTCGCACGCGCATCATCGCTGCCGACGGCGACGTCAACGACGAAGATCTGATCGCCCGGGAGAACGTGGTCGTCACGATCACCGAGACCGGATACGCCAAGCGCACCAGAACCGATCTGTACCGGTCGCAGAAGCGCGGCGGCAAGGGCGTGCAGGGAGCGGGCCTCAAGCAGGACGACATCGTCAGCAAGTTCTTCGTCTGCTCGACGCACGACTGGATCCTGTTCTTCACCACCAAGGGACGCGTGTACCGGGCAAAGGCGTACGAGCTGCCCGAGGCCAACCGCACGGCGCGCGGACAGCACGTCGCGAACCTGCTGGCGTTCCAGCCCGACGAACGCATCGCGCAGGTCATCCAGATCAAGACCTACGAAGATGCTCCCTACCTGGTGCTCGCCACCAAGGGCGGTCTGGTCAAGAAGTCGCGTCTGACCGACTTCGACTCCAACCGCAGCGGCGGCATCGTGGCCGTCAACCTCCGCGGCGAGGACGAGTTGGTCGGGGCAGTTCTGGCGTCGTCCGACGACGACCTGCTGCTCGTCTCGGCTCAGGGCCAATCGATCCGATTCTCGGCCACCGACGAGGTACTGCGACCCATGGGCCGCGCCACCTCCGGCGTCCAGGGCATGCGCTTCAACGGCGAAGACGAGCTGCTCTCGCTCAACGTGGTCAGCGAGAACAAGTTCCTGCTGGTCGCGACGTCGGGCGGTTATTCCAAGCGCACCGCGATGGAGGACTACCCGCAGCAGGGCCGCGGCGGAAAGGGAGTACTGACAATCCAGTACGACCCCAAGCGTGGCACGCTGGTGGGAGCTCTCATCGTCGACGACGAGGACGAGCTGTATGCCATCACGTCCAGTGGTGGCGTCATCCGGACCGCTGCCAAGCAGGTTCGGAAAGCCGGCCGACAGACCAAGGGCGTGCGGTTGATGAATCTCGGTGAAGGCGACACACTGCTCGCGATAGCGCGCAACGCCGACGAGATCGAACCGGAAGCAGCAGGTCCCGAAGACGATGCACCGAAGGAGTCGTAAGTGAGCACTCCCAACCGGCCTGGCAGCAGGCCCGGCCCCACGGGTGGACCGGACAGCAGGGACGCTGCGCAGACCGAGCAGCCATCGCGTCCGGCACCCCCCGAAGGTGCCCGACCGGGAAGTCGCCCCCAGCCGGCGACGCGTCCGGCTCCCGCGGCCGGGCGAGGACCGGCACCGCAGCAGGGTGCTCGGCCACCGGCACGCCCGACACAGGGTGGTCCGGCCGGCCCGCCTCGTCCGACGCAGGGACCGCCGCCGCAGCGCCCACCGGCACCGCAGGGTCAGCCGGGTTCTCAGGGTCAGCCGGCACCTCAGGGACCGCCGCCGCGAGCACCTCAGCAGGGACCGGCACCGCAGGGGCCGGCTCAGTCTCGCCCGCCACAGGCGGCCAACGGTCGGCCCGGTGAGCCGGGTACCGCAAACGCCGACGGCGGTCGCCCCGCCAACGGCCAGCCGCCGCAGGGTCAGGGACCGTCCGGTCCCGCATCGCCGCCGCGTCCCGCCAATGCCGCTGCTCCTGTCGCCGAGGGGTCAGCCGAGTCGAAGGGTCCGGCACCGACCCAGGCGATACCGACTCAACGCGGAGACGGCCCGCAGGGCGGTTCCGGCACTCCGCCCTGGCAGCGCGGCCCCGGCCAGCGTCCGGCACAGCAGGGGCCCGACGACCGTCAACAGCCCCAGAACCAACCGCAGACGAACCTGTCCGGACGCGGCACCGCGCTGCCGGCAACAGGTGAGTTCGATCGTTCGACAGCGGCAGCTGCAGCCGCCTCGGCAGCGCCGGGCCAGCGCGAATCGGGTGAGCGTGAATCGGGCGAGCGTGAATCGGGTGAGGACAAGACCGAACGACGCGAGGCAGCGCGGTCGAAGGCGGCCGTGATCGACGGACCGACTCGGCACATCGAGCGCAAGGATCTGGCGAAGGACATGCCGGATCTGTCCGCCACCCGGCATCCCGAGCCGACGGCAGCCGATCGCGCAGCCCCCACCGCCATCACGGCGGTACCCAGCGCGGACGGCGATCCTCTGCGGGCGACGATCCAGATTCGTAAGATCGATCCTTGGTCGACGCTCAAGATCGCACTGGTCATCGCTGTGTCGCTTTTCTTCGTGTGGATGGTGGCCGTCGGCATGCTGTACGCCGTGCTCGACGGCATGGGTGTGTGGGACCGACTCAACAGTGCCTTCACCGAGATCGTCAACGAATCCGGCGACGGCGGACTCGTCAGCGCCGGTCAGGTGTTCGGCTACGCCGCAGTGATCGGTGTGATCAATGTCGTACTGTTCACCGCACTCACCACGATCGGGGCCTTCATCTACAACCTGTCGTCGGACCTGGTCGGCGGCGTCGAAGTGACGCTGGCAGATCGCGACTGACCAGCACGAACGACTGCCGTATCGGGCCGTTTTGGAAGACAGCGGCCCGATACGGTAATCTCATCCCTCGGTTCGAGGAGAGCAATTCTTCGGCCCGAAGCAGTATCGAGGGCCTATAGCTCAGGCGGTTAGAGCGCTTCCCTGATAAGGAAGAGGTCGGAGGTTCAAGTCCTCCTAGGCCCACACCGAACGAACGAAAAGAGGCAGGACGTGAAAATCCTTCTTCTTGTTGCTTCGGTGGTGATCGCAGTGCTGACAGTATCGAAGGTGCGCTCCACGCGCAGCTCGGAAGGCGTCTGGCACAGCATCTCCACCGGGTGACAATCGCTCGGAGAGAACGTGTAAAGTTCGTGCACGTTCGACAGCAACACCCGGGGCCTTAGCTCAGTTGGTAGAGCGCTGCCTTTGCAAGGCAGATGTCAGGAGTTCGAATCTCCTAGGCTCCACAATCAAAAGGACGTCCACTCCGATGGGCGTCCTTTTTCGTGTCTGCACTCGACTGTCGCTCACCCCAAGTCCACTCGATTGCCCCTCACTCCAAGTCCACTAGATGTGACATTGACCCCCGAAAAGTCCACCGAACGTGACATCGAGTCCCGGCGGAGTGGCAGGGATGCATCGACCGCTGTTGTGACTCGGACCAACCGCTGTCGAGATCGGTGCCCAGATATCCAGATCATTGTTCGATTCGTTTCGCATCACGTCCGCGGTCCCTAGCGTTCTTCGGGTACAGCAGCGTCGGTTCTCGGATCGACGGGACAGGTCGCGACGGCGCACCGCAGGGGGGTGTGCCGTCGTTCGATCTCGGCGTCTCGGATCGGTCTTCGGTTCGGGCGTCTCATATTTCTCGGAGGAGCCCCACAGATGACGCGTGTTCTCGATCATGAAGAGCTGTTGACCGAACTCGACGGCACGTTGGAAGCCAACCTGAATCGCCATCTGTCGATGGCGAAGGAGTGGCATCCGCATGATTACGTGCCGTGGGATCTGGGTCGCAATTTTGCAGCGATGGGCGGAGAGGACTGGTCGCTGGAGCAGTCGTCGTTGTCGGAGTTGGCTCGCACAGCGATGATCACCAATCTGTTGACCGAAGACAATTTGCCGTCGTACCACCGCGGTCTGGCCGACAACTTCTCGTTGGACGGAGCCTGGGGCACCTGGGTGGGCCGTTGGACCGCGGAGGAGAACCGTCACGGGATCGTGATGCGCGACTATCTGGTCGTCACACGCGCCGTCGACCCGGTCGAGCTGGAGCGGGCTCGGATGCACCACATGACGGTCGGCGTCGATGCCCCGATGGACGGCTCCAATTTCTTGCATTCGGTGGCGTACGTGACGTTCCAGGAGCTCGCAACGCGCGTGTCGCATCGCAACACGGGTCTGGCCTGTGGTGACCCGATTGCCGATCGAATGCTGGCCCGGGTGGCCGCCGACGAGAATTTGCACATGATCTTCTACCGGAACCTCGGCGAGGCGTCGCTCGACCTGGTCCCGGACCAGATGGTGCGTGCCATCGCCGATGTCGCGACGGACTTTCAGATGCCGGGACTGAACATGCCGAACTTCCGCAAGAACGCCATGATCCTGGCGAAGCACGGGATCTACGATCTCCGCCAGCATCTGGACGAGGTGCTGATGCCGGTGTTGCGGAAATGGAACATCTTCGAGCGCAACGACTTCAGTGGTGAGGGCGAACGCGATCGCGATCGTCTGGCCGCATTCGTCCAGGATCTCGAGGCGAAGGCGACGAAGTTCGAGGAATCACGCGATCGCCTGTTGGCGCGGGAGGCAGCGCGGGCCGAGAAAGCGTCCTGACCTGCTACGGAATCGCTGCTGCGGGTCGTGATCGAAGCTCGGAGGTGTTAGAGTCCGGTCACGGGTGGGCCCGATGAGGCGATGGTCGTAGTGCGTGGGGAGGGCCGATGGTGCCTGGGGGGAATCGCGTGAGCGGTGGTGTCCGGTTCGTTGCGTGCCTCGGTGAGGCGTCACGCGTAGTCGACGGTGTTTGCTGGTGAGCAGATTCAGGTTCGACGAGTCCGGCCGGATGCTGGCGGTATTCGCCGCGGTGACCACGGTTCTCTACATCGCGAACGGCATCGCATCGTGGTCGGACCTGTCCGGCCCGCAGCAGCTCTTCGCCGCGCTCGCAGTGGTTCTGGGGCCGGCGGCGATCGTTGTTCTCGCCCGGGCAGGAGCGCCGAGTCCCAAGCATGCGGTCGGCACCGCGACCGCTCTGTCGGTGGGCGCGCTTGCCTGTGCATTGGGTAGTAGTAACACGATGCCCGCGTTCTTGATCTGCGTGCAAGCGGCGATGTTCCTCGGCATGCACATCGGTGCGTTCTGGTCCGAGCGCGACGCTGGAATATGGGTTGCGGTGCTGGCCGTGTCTGCGGTCGTGGGTGCCGCCGTCGCCCCCTACGGCACGCCCTTCATCAGCTACATTCTGGTCGCCCTCGGCATCGTCGGCGCAACGGAAGTGTTCGGTGTGTTCGCGCGTCGAATGCGGTATTCGGCCACTCATGACGCGTTGACGGGCCTGCTCAATCGATTCGGTTTCGAGTCGAAGATCGAGAAGATGTTGCCCGCGTGCGCCGCTCGTGGTCTGACGGTCAGTCTGGCGGTGCTCGATCTCGACAACTTCAAGGAGATCAACGACGAGTACGGCCACATTGCCGGCGACGTGTTGCTCACTCGCGTCTCGAAGGCGTGGAAGGGGCAACTGACGAAACGGGATGTTCTGGGCCGGCTCGGCGGTGACGAATTCGTCCTGTTCATGCCAGGGGTTCTCGAGGCCGAAGCCTGGCAGGTCATCGACGGCTTGCGCCGATCCCATCGAGCCGAGTGGAGCGTCGGTCTGGCCTGTATGCCTGCCGGCCGCCGGTGGGGTGAGATCTACCGCGCCGCGGACGCAGACCTGTACCGCGCCAAGCGGAGTCGTCCCCCGAAGGCGTCTCGCCATACCGAGCCCGGCGACGGACATCGCGGGCCGGTACGCAGAATCGTGTAGCGATACACCGATGTGGCCGTCATCCCCAGATTTCATCCACAGCCTGGGGATAGATTCCTTCCTACACCGTTTCGCTGACGTTGACTCGTCGAGTACGACGACAACTCTGCGGGAGGGATTGCGATGGTCACGCTCGATGACGTCAGATCATGGGACAGTCAGGCGTTGACCGCCGTCTCGAATCAGTTCATGCACAGTTGGCGCGAATTGACCGCCGTGCACAGTTCACTGCTGGAGACCGTCGTCGACGACGGATGGCAGGGCCCCGCGGCAACGGCATACCGAGATGCCATCGGAGCTCTCCGTGCGCAGGTGGGGGACTGTGCGACGGAGCTACTGCGGGTAGCGCTGTGCACCGTTCCGGCGGCCATCGACATGGCCGGACTCGTCTCGGCGCTGACCGCTCTGGAATCGAACGCCGCGCGCGAGCACTTCGATATCCGACGCGACGGTTCGGTGACCGACGTGCTGACGTCGTATTCGGTTGCGCAGCAGGACTTGTCGTCGACCATTCGCGATCGGCGTCGCCGCTGCACCGAGTTGGCCGAACGCATCACCCAACTGATGCGAGCCGCGACCGCGTTCGACGACGATCTGGCCCGACGACTCGCCGGCGACATCTCACCGGAAAAGGTGGCGACGGCAGGGGTATCGGATGTGCCGGTCGATGGGAGTCCGGCCACGAATGCGGCGTTCTGGAGCGCACTCTCGCCCGCCGAGCGCACACGACTGCTCGTCGAGCACCCGGCTCTCATCGGCAATCTCGACGGATTACAGGGTCGAGTTCGGGATTCCGCGAACCGCCGTGTACTGGCCAGTGAGCGCGTCCGACTGCAGGCTGTGGCGGAGGAACTCGGAAAGCAGTTGCAGAACAACACTTTCGGAGGCCTGTTCAGTGATGCCGACGCCGGCTTGGAACAGACGCGAACACGGTTGAGTTCGCTCGACGCGATCGAGAGCATTCTGGCGCAGGGTGACCGGCAATTGTTGGCGCTCGACAATTCGACGTATGCGGAGACCACTGCCGCGATTGCGGTAGGGGACGTGGACACGGCAACACACGTGGCGGTGTTCGTGCCTGGCCTCGGCTCGACGGTCCACGGAGACGCGGTACGTTACGACGGCGATCTGGAAAATCTCAAAGCTACTGTGGAGCAGATATTTTCGGAGGATCCGCCGCCCACCGTCGCAGCCGTGACGTGGATGAACTACCAGGCACCACAGCTGGGATGGGGCCTGCTCGATCCCGATCGGACCGTCGTATCCGATGCAGCAGCGCACGCAGGGGCGACGCGATTGGTGCCCTTTCTGGAGGGCCTCGATGCGGCCCGGTCGAACGATCCACATCTGTCGGTGCTCGCACACTCCTACGGATCGCTGACCGCGGCCGCAGCCCTGCACGAAAGCACCGGCGTCGACGAGTTCGTGGCCCTCGGATCACCTGGCCTCGGGACCCACAGTGTGAGCGAACTACAGGTTCCCGACGGTCACGTTTTCGCGGCGGAGGCGCGCGGGGACATCGTGGCCGATATCGGTGCCTTCGGTCGAGATCCCGGAACGCTCGATGGAGTGACTCAGCTGGCCACTGACGAGGGCGACGGGCGTCCGGGCGCGACGGGTCACAGCGACTACCTCACGGACGGTTCGAGCGTCGAACACAACGTCGCGCTGGTCGTGGCCGGCCGGGGTGACGACGCAGAAACCAGGCCCCGGCCGGGCCTGTTCGATCTACTACAGAAGCTTCTATACCTGTGACGTCGACTCGTCTTCGTAATCGACCAGGCTGGGCGGCGCATCTGCGGGCGGCGGCACCTCGTGGCGGCGACGGCTGAGGTAGAACACGACACCTCCGACGACGACAGCGGCAGCTCCGAGCGCCAGGACGCGACGCTTGTTTCCCGGCGTCCGATCAGTCGTGAGAGCTGCCTTGGTCAGATCGGCCCGGGCAATTCGCTCGGCAGTCGCCGCGCGACGCTGCGCAGCCTGCTTACGCGCCAGGCCGTAGCCGCGCTTGGCGAGCAACAGGCCCACTCCGGCAGGGCCCTTGCTCACGACGGAAGCGGCACCGAGCAGCGTCGACGCCGCCGTACCGGTGGAGGAGTGAACCCGCTCGGTTTTCGTTGTGCTCGTCATGCCCTCACTGTTCCACAACAGCGCCCCGATCGACCCTCCCGATACACCACCTGTGAACTACCCGGTCGCTCGAGATGGCACGATGGTGAGCGTGACTTCACCAAACAAGACCCAAACGGCAACGCTGCACACCAACCGCGGCGACATCGTCATCGAACTGTTCGGCAATCACGCCCCCAAGACCGTCGCGAACTTCGTCGGTCTCGCGGACGGGTCGAAGGAATACACGACGCAGAACGCGTCGGGTGCCAAGACCGGACCGTTCTACGACGGCGCAGTCTTCCACCGCGTCATCGACGGTTTCATGATCCAGGGCGGCGACCCGACCGGAACCGGCACCGGCGGACCGGGCTACAAGTTCGAGGACGAGTTCCACCCGGAGCTCTCCTTCGACCGCCCCTACCTGCTGGCCATGGCGAACGCAGGCCCCGGCACCAACGGCTCGCAGTTCTTCATCACCACCGGCAAGACCCCGCACCTCAACCGCAAGCACAGCATCTTCGGTGAGGTCACGGACGAGGCGTCCAAGAAGGTCGTCGACGCCATCTCGAGCACGCAGGTCGGCCGCGGCGATCGCCCCGTGGAAGAGGTCGTCATCAACAGCATCACCATCGCCTGATTCGGTTGTAGAAGGAATTACACGATGACAAACCCCGGCTGGGGTGGCGCGTACGGCGACCAGCCCAACCCACCCCAGTCGGTGTGCGTCAGACATCCCGATCGCCCGACCGGCCTGGCCTGCTCTCGATGCGGCCGGCCCGCGTGCCCACAGTGCCTGCAGCCCGCGGCCGTCGGGCAACACTGTGTCGACTGTGTGCGCGACGGCAACAAGAACGTCCGGACCGCACGTACGGTCGCCGGCGCGCCGATGACACGCTCGGCCAAGACACCCCTGACCTTCGCGCTGATCGCGATCAACGTCGTGATCTTCGGTATCACCGCCGCTCAATCCGGCGACCTCATGAGCAATTTCCGCGGATCCTCGCTGGCCGACGCCTGGGCACTGAACAGCCTGCTGGTCGCGGACGGCGATGTGTGGCGCCTCCTCAGCAGCGGGTTCATCCACATAGGACCCATCCACCTGCTGGTGAACATGTTCGCCCTGTACATCATCGGCCGAGACGTCGAACTGGTGCTGGGCCGCAGCCGCTACCTCGCCGTCTACTTCCTGTCGCTGCTCGGTGGCAGTGCATCGGTCATGCTGTTCGAGAACCCTCTCGCAGCCACCGCCGGCGCGTCGGGTGCCGTATTCGGATTGCTCGGTGCGCAGGCCGTCATTCTGCTGCGACTCAAGCGCTCCCCGACCCCGGTCCTGATCGTGATCGCGCTGAACATCTTCATCAGCATCTCCATCCCCAGCATCTCGCTGTGGGGTCACATGGGCGGATTGGTCGCCGGAGCGGCAGCCACCGCCGGATTGGTGTTCCTACCCAACCGCAACGACGCGCAGCCTCGTGCCGGGATATCCCTCGCCTGGCTCTCCGTGGCCGCAGTAGCCCTGATAGCCCTGGGCACCATCGCGGTCCGAGTCCTCGACCTCCGCGCGCAGATGGGCCTCTGAAGTCCACTGAATGTGCCATTGACCCCCGAAAAGGCCACTGGACGTCACATTGACTCCCGACGACGCCGATACGCGGGCTCGGCAATCACCATGGGCTGCTGGCTGGTACCCGGCGGCTTTGCGACGGCTCACTGGTCCACTAAATGTGCCATTGACCCCCGAAAAGTCCACTGAACGTCACATTGAGTACCCCGGAGGGGTCGGGGTCGGGGACGGTGGGCGGTCAGTTGTTCGGCGGCACCAGACCGTAGGTGTCGAGTACCTCGAACACGTCGCGTGGGTCGGCTCCCAGGTCCCATCGACCGAAGATGATGAGTCGATCGTCGTCCTCGTCGGGTGGGCGGACGTCCAGTTCGAGCATCGGCACTCGTCGTCCCAGTCTCGGGTAGCGGACCACTTTGATTTGGACGATGTCGGCGCGCGAGTACGTGCGTGTGCCGGTGAGTCGTTTCATCACCAGGGAGCCGTCGGGTGTGATGGCGAGTCGGGGGCGTTGCGCGGCCGCGAGGGCTGCCATTACCCAGGTTCCGACGGCGGCGAGTCCGACGAGGAAGGTTCCGGCAGCGTCCGAGGAGGCGAGGACGGCACCGATGGCGAGTGCGATACCGCCTGCCACCAGCGCGCCGACGGCTACGGCCGGCGTCGCCCATCGGTGTTCGTACACACCCTGTGGATGGTTGGGAAAGTTATCCACAGGGTTTATCCACATTGGGGATGAATGACATGGGTGTAACTCGGCCGGCTCTCAGCGCCATCGCATGGTCATGACGAGGCCGACGACCATGAACCCGAATCCGATGAGGAAGTTGTACGCACCGAGGTTGCCGATGAACGAGATGTCTTCCTGGGCCAGGTAGTACACGATCAGCCACAGCAGCCCTACCAGCATGAATCCGAGCATCAGGACCACGTACCAGACCGGCGACGGGCCGGCGTTGACCTTCACCGGCGTGCGGTTGGCCGGGTTGATCGAGTAGTCGTTCTTCTTCCGTACCTTCGACTTCGGCATTGCGTCCTCTTCGTGTTCTTGACGGTCATCGGCGTGCGCCGTGCCTGTGGACAACTGACGGTGACAACCTGTGGATCGATCGAGTTGCGTGCATCCCCAGGTTATTGTCTCCCGGAGAGCCGTGGCGGTCATCCACCCGGTTTGTAGTACACGCTAACTCAGATCAGCGCAGCACCGACCTACCGAACAGTGGCGAGCACTCTGTGAGACGACGATCGACCGATTCCTCCGAGACCCGATGGTGGGTGCTCGCTGTGGCGGTGTGCGCTGTGGTCGGTCTGCTGCTCGGTACCACGAGGCATGCCTCGGACGGCAACGAGTTGCGGGGAGGCGACACGACGCGGCTCGCCGATCTGGTCGATTCGGCCCAGAGAAGCAGCGACGATGCGCTGCGCAGTAGAGATGCGCTGGAGCAGCAGGTCGATCTCCTGCAGCAACGTACGGCGGCGGGCGACTCCGAGGTGGCCGACGCGTTGGCCCGGGTCGACGCCCTCTCGGACGCGGCGGGCCGGGAGGAGGCGTCCGGCACGGGGTTGACGGTGACGATGGCCGACGCTCCACGCGGTCCCGACGGGTCGTATGCGTCCGACGCGTCTCCGGACGACCTGGTGGTTCATCAGGTCGACGTGCAGAGTGTCCTCAACGCCCTGTGGGCCGGTGGTGCGTCGGCGATGGCGATGCAGGATCAGCGTCTGGTGGCGTCGTCGGCACCGCGGTGTATCGGGAATACGCTGCTACTGGGCGGCCGGACGTACAGTCCGCCGTACGTGATGACGGCTCTCGGCGACCCGGATCGACTGCGGGCGGCGCTGGACAACGAGCCCGGGGTGCGGCTGTACGAGCAGTATGCGTTGCGCTACGGCCTGCGCTACGAGGTCGCGGCCTATCAGAACCTCTCGGTTCCGGCGTACACCGAATCGGTGCGCATGCGTTTCGCGGAGCCGCGCTGAGTACGCTGTCGACATGCGCATTCTCGTCGTCGACAACTACGACAGCTTCGTCTTCAACCTCGTCCAGTACCTGGGCCAGTTGAACGCCGAGGTCGAGGTCTGGCGCAACGACGACGAGCGACTCGCCGATCGCGACGCTGTCGCCGCGGAGTTCGACGGCATTCTGCTCAGCCCGGGCCCGGGAACCCCGCAGCGCGCCGGGGCCACGATGGATCTGGTCTCGGCGAGCGCGCGGGCCACAACCCCGCTGCTCGGTGTGTGTCTGGGCCATCAGGCCATCGGAGCTGCGTTCGGCGCCACGGTCGAGAAGGCCCCGGAGTTGCTGCACGGTAAGACCAGCCTCGTCCATCACACCGGCGTCGGCGTCCTGGAAGGGATGGGCGAGCCGTTCACGGCCACCCGCTATCACTCGCTGACCGTCCGCGAGGACACCATCCCCGCGGAGCTCGAGATCATCGGCCGTACCGAATCCGGCCTGGTGATGGCCATGAGGCACACCGAGCTACCCATTCACGGCGTGCAGTTCCATCCGGAGTCCATCCTCACCGAGGGCGGGCACCGGATGCTGGCCAACTGGCTCGCAGTGTGCGGTATGCCCACCGATTCCGGTTTGGTGGGAACCCTGGAGGCGCAGGTCGCCGAGGCCTTCGCCTGATCGCTAACGCCCGGGGATACCCAGGGCACCGATGCTGATCGTGACGGTGTCGGACTTGCTGATCTCGGATCCTGCCGGCTGCGTCTGATTCACCACTCGCCCGACCATCAACGGATCCAGCGTCGCTTCCCTCGTCGCCGTCAGTTCCGCTGCCGTGCCCGTCCAGCCGGCCGACTGCAGCGCGGCCAACGCCTGCGCCTCGGTCAGACCGGCGAGGTCGGGCATGGGGATCTTGTCGCCGTTCGACACCCGCAGCGTGACCACGGTGTTCTCGGTGACATTGGTGCCGCCCACGGGGTCTGTGGAGACGACCTGACCCGTCGGCTGTCCCGAGTCGATGTTCTGAACCTGGACGCGCAGTCCGGCTCCCTCGACGTTCGGCTGCGCCACGTTCACGAGTTGCCCAACGACATCGGGCATCCGAACCTGCGCGGGCCCGGTGCCCAGCGTGATGCGGACCTGCGAGTTGGCGTTCAT
This sequence comes from Rhodococcus sp. NKCM2511, assembly GCF_014905595.1. Taxonomy (NCBI): domain Bacteria; kingdom Bacillati; phylum Actinomycetota; class Actinomycetes; order Mycobacteriales; family Nocardiaceae; genus Rhodococcus; species Rhodococcus sp. NKCM2511. Next base: position 2,935,010 of record NZ_BNHJ02000001.1, read on the forward strand.
GCTCACGCCCGAGGACGGATTCTGCTCGACGACCTTGTCGAGGTTCTCGGGTGACGACGGAGCACGGGCGACGGTGGCATCGAGCTGTAGGCCCACCTCGTTCAGTGCATCCGACGCCTGCTGCTGGGTGAGGCCGGTCAGTCGCGGAACCTGCACCTGCTGCGGTCCGGAGGACACGTCGAGCTGGATGTTCCCCGGCGATTCGGTCTGTGATCCGGCCGCCGGATTGGTGCCGATGGCCGAGCCTTCCGGAATCGCCGCGTCGGGCTTCTCCTGGATGCTCACTCGCAGGCCGGCTTCTTCGAGTTGACGCTGCGCCTCGTCTGCGGACAGTCCGACGACGGTGGGCACGGCGACGGTCTTGGGGTCGGCACCGGGACCGAGCGACCACAGGAAGGCGCCGACGATAGCGACGACGATGATCGCGGCCGCCGAGATCAACGCGATCTTGAGGCCGCGGCGGTTCTTCGGTTCGTCGTAGTCCTCCGTGTGGCGTGACGACCGAGGTGCCGCGGTAGCCGCGGGCTTGTCCTTGCCGGAGAAATCGGCCTGACGGGAATCGACGGAGCCGAGGATGGTGGTTCGATCCTCGTCGTTCATCACCATGGGCGCACTCGGGCGCTGTCCACCCAGAACGCGGACCAGGTCGGTACGCATCTCGGCGGCGCTCTGGTAACGATTGGCCGGGTTCTTGGCCATTGCCTTGAGGATGATCGAGTCGAGTTCGCGTGGGACGGTGTCGTTGACCAGCGACGGCAGCTGGGGGTCTTCACGGACGTGCTGGTAGGCGACGGCGACCGGCGAATCCCCCTTGAACGGCGGCTCGCCGGTCAGGATCTCGAACAGCACGCACCCGAGCGAGTAGACGTCCGAACGCGCATCGACCTGTTCCCCGCGGGCCTGCTCGGGCGAGAGGTACTGCGCGGTTCCGATCACGGCGGCGGTCTGAGTCATCGGCGAGGACGAGTCGGCGATGGCACGGGCGATGCCGAAGTCCATCACCTTCACCGCGCCTGCATTGTTGATCATGATGTTGGCGGGTTTGACGTCGCGGTGCACGATGCCGTTGCGGTGGCTGAAATCGAGCGCAGCACAGACGTCGGCGATGACCTCCATGGCCCGACGCGGCTCCATGGGTCCTTCGGCGCGCACGATGTCGCGCAGGGTGTCGCCGTCGACGTATTCCATGACGATGAACGGGAGCGGACCGGCTTCGGTCTCCGCTTCACCGGTGTCGTAGACGGCGACGATGGCGGGGTGATTGAGCGCAGCAGCGTTCTGCGCCTCACGTCGGAACCTGAGGTAGAACGTGGGGTCGCGAGCGAGGTCGGCGCGCAGAACCTTGATGGCGACGTCACGATCGAGTCGGGTGTCCCGAGCGAGGTGAACCTCGGACATACCGCCGAAACCGAGTATCTCGCCCAGCTCGTAGCGAGAGGAGAGCGTACGGGGAGTCGTCATCGTTGTCCTTGTGGTGCTTGCGGGAACGGAATCTCGATCAGCGGCCTGCGAGTCGTCGTCTGGGTGGGCTGCGCCGAGGTCGTCGTGCTCTCTTCGGTGGTCGTCGGCTCCTCCGAGGTGGTCGTGGTCGTCGTGGTGGTGGTTGTCGTTTCTTCGGTGGTCGTGGTTTCTTCGGTGGTGGTCGTCGGCTCGGTGGTCGTTGTGGTCGTGGTCGACGGCTGCGTGGTGGTCGTGGGCTGCACGAACGGTGTCGGCGAGTCGTCCCTGCCACCGGTCAGCAGTACGTAACCGCCGATCAGGATGGCCAACAGCAGGAGCGCGCCGCCGCCCCAGGCCAACGTTTTCTGTGCCGAGGACATGCCGGTCTGCTCGGGAACCGCTGCAGCTGCAGTGCCGGTAGCCGGGCCCCGGTAATCCCGTTGCGAGGTCGGCATCATCTGGGTGCTCGACGGCGGAGGCGGCTGCGGGCTGGGCACGACCCCGGGCATCATGACTCTCCCGGTTCCGGTACCGCGCGAGTTGCCGGGTGCAGGCGGCCGACGGCCGGCGCGAACTGCGGCGACGGCGTCGGCGAATTCACCGCCGTTGGCGTACCGGGCGGCCGGATCCTTGACCATCGTGATCTCGATGAGCTCACGGACGGCAGGTGGTAGGTCGACCGGCATGGGTGCCGGTGCTTCGCGGACGTGTTTCATGGCGACGGTCAAGGCGCCGTCGCCCACGAAAGGCCGTGTGCCCGCGAGTACTTCGTATCCGACGACGCCGAGTGAGTAGACGTCGGATGCCGAGGTCGCCTCTTCGCCGAGGGCTTGCTCGGGAGCGATGTACTGGGCGGTGCCCATGACCATTCCGGTCTTGGTGACCGGGGAGGCGTCGACGGCCTTGGCGATGCCGAAGTCGGTGATCTTGACCTGCCCGGTGGGGGTGATCAAGATGTTGCCGGGCTTGACGTCGCGGTGGACGACCCCTGCCGTGTGCGCGATCTGCAGTGAGCGCCCGGTTTGTTCGAGCATGTCGAGGGCATGGCCGAGCGGCAGGCGCGACATGCGACCCAGCACTGCGTTGAGGGGTTCGCCGTTGACCAGTTCCATCACCAGGTAGGCGAGCGATTCGCCTGCACCGTCGCGGGTCTCGCCGTAGTCGTACACCCCGGCGATTCCGGGGTAGTTCAGCTGAGCGGTGGTACGGGCCTCGAACCTGAAGCGCTGCAAGAACTCCGGGTCCTCGGAAAACTCGGCTTTGAGAACCTTCACGGCGACACGGCGGTCGAGGCGATTGTCCATCGCCTCCCAGACCTGTCCCATGCCGCCGGTGGCGATGAGGCGCAGCAGTCTGTAGCGCTGCGCGATGACGGCTCCGTTACTCAGTGGCACCGATGCTCACCTCCCCTGCAATGCGGCGGCGATGACGGCGCGGCCGATGGGTGCTGCGACCGAACCGCCGGTGGCGGCGAGGGCTCGATCTCCGCCGTCCTCGACGATGACGGCGATGGCGACCTTGGGGTCCTTCGCCGGTGCGAATCCGATGTACCACGCGTGGGGCGGGGTGTTGCGAGGATCCGAACCATGTTCTGCGGTACCGGTTTTCGACGCGATCTGCACCCCGGGGATCTTGCCTTCCCCGCTGGTGTTGTTCTCGGAACCGATCATCAGATCGGTCAGGGTCGAGGCCGTATCGGGGCTGATCGCCTCACCCATCGATTGGGGTTGGTAACTGGACAGGTCCGACAGGTCGGGAGACTGCAACTGCTGCACCAGGTTCGGGGCCATCCGTACACCGCCGTTGGCGACGGTCGCGGCAATGACGGCGTCCTGCAGCGGGGTCAGCGCCACGTCGCGCTGACCGATGCTGGACTGGCCGAGAGCCGCGTCGTCGTCGATCGATCCGATGGTGCTGTCGGCGACGGTGAGCGGGATGCTGGTGTCCTCTCCGATACCGAACTTGGCGGCGGTCTCGCGCATCTTGTCGGCACCGGTGTCGATGCCCAGTTCGACGAAGGCGGTGTTGCACGACCGTGCGAATGCCTCACGTAGCGAGGCGGTCTGACCGCCTCCGCACGTCGAACCGTTGTAGTTCTCGAGCGTCGTCGACGTTCCCGGAAGGGTGATGTTCGATGCGGCCGTGAGTTGATCGTCCGGGGTGGCGCCCGCTTGGAGCGCAGCAGCGGTCGTGATCACCTTGAACGTCGATCCCGGTGGGTAGGTCTGCGAGATCGCGCGGTTCACCAGCGGCTTGCCCGGATCGTCGCTCAGGTTCTCCCACGCGGTCGACGTGGTGCTGCCGTCGTGGCTGGCCAGCAGGTTGGGGTCGTAGCTCGGCGTGCTGGCCATGGCGAGAATGTTGCCGGTGGCGGGGTCGAGGGCCACGACGGAGCCGGTGTATCCCTTGGCGGTCAGCTGGTCGTACGCCACCTGTTGGACGACCGGGTCGATGGTGGTGACGACGTTGCCGCCGCGGGGATCCCGGCCGGAGATGAGGTCGAACAGGCGTCCGCCGAACAACCGGTCGTCGGATCCGTTGAGTACCGGGTCCTCGGCGCGTTCGAGACCGGTGCTCGAGTACAGCATCGAATAGAAGCCGGTGATCGGGGCGTTGGCCTGCGGGCTCGCGGGGGAGATCGAGTTCTGCGGGTACGTGCGCAGGTACTTGTAGCGATCGTCCGTGGCAACCGACGATGCGAGAACCTGGCCACCGGCCGAGATCTGACCGCGCTGACGTGAGTACTCGTCGAGCAGAACGCGGGAGTTCCGCGGGTCGGTGCGCAGGTCGTCGGCCTTGATGACCTGAACGTAGGTCGCGTTGGCGAGCAGGGCGACCACCATCACCATGATGGCGATGGAGACGCGGCGTAGGGGAGTGTTCATGCGCGCTTCACCATTTCGGTCGGCGCCTCGGCGATCGGGGCGGCCACAGCGGGCTTCTTCTTGGGGGTCGCAGGCTCACGCGCTGCGTCGGAGATCTTGATCAGCAAGGCCACCAACAGGTAGTTCGCCAGCAACGAGGATCCTCCGTACGACATGTACGGGGTGGTCAGACCGGTCAGCGGGATGAGTTTGGTGACGCCGCCGACGACGACGAACAGCTGGACGGCGACGGTGAACGAGAGCCCGGCGGCGAGCAACTTGCCGAAGCTGTCTCGGACGGCGAGCGCAGTACGCATTCCGCGAATGACGAACAGCAGATACAGGATCAGCACTGCGGCCAAACCGATGAGGCCGAGTTCCTCGCCGACGGTGGCGATGATGAAGTCGGTCTTGGGGAACGGAACCTGCGACGGGCGACCGCTGCCGAGGCCGGTGCCGGCGAGCCCGCCGGTGGCCAGACCGAACAGCGACTGGGAAATCTGGTAGCCGGTGTCGTTGTAGTCCGCGAACGGGTCCAGCCAGGTCAGTGTCCGCACGCGCACGTGGCTGAACGCCTGGTAGGCGAAGAAGAATCCGACCATCAGCAGACCGCTGCCGATGATGATCCAGCCGACACGTTCGGTGGCGATGTAGATCATCACCAGAACGGTGCTGAAGATCAGCAGCGAGGTGCCCAGGTCCTTCTCGAACACGAGCACCGCGACCGAGACGATCCACACGACGATGATGGGCCCGAGATCGCGAGCGCGCGGGAAGTCCATGCCGAGCCAGTGTTTGCCTGCCGTGGTGAACAGTTCGCGCTTGGACACCAGCAGTGACGCGAAGAAGATCAGCAGCAGAATCTTGGCGAATTCACCGGGCTGCAAACTGAAGCCAGGCAACCGAATCCAGATCTTGGATCCGTTGACCTCGGAGAACGCCGACGGCAGCAGCGCGGGAATGGCGAGAAGGATCAACCCGGCCAGGCCGAGGGTGTACCCGTAGCGAGCCAGGGTGCGGTAGTCGCGCAGCAGCACCAGCAGTGCCACGAAGCCGGCGATGGCCAGCGTCGTCCACAGAACCTGCTGGTTGGCGTCGGGCGAGGGAATGGGGTTGCCGAGGTACTGCGCCTGTTGCTGATCGGCCAGGTCCAGTCGATGGATCAGCACCAGGCCGAGACCGTTGAGCAGCGCGACGATCGGCAGCAGCAGCGGATCCGCATAGGGGGCGAACCGTCGAACGGCCAGGTGCGCCACCGTCACCAGTGCGAGGTAGGCCAGCGCGTACTTGGCCAGGTCCCAGGTGATCGTCTGTTCCTGGCTGGCTTCGACGAGGATCAACGAGATGGTGGTGATCAGGACCGCGGCACCGAGCAGCAGCAATTCGACATTGCGACGATTCGACTGGATCGGTGCGGGAGCGAACCCACCGGGAGGACTCGGAAAGGAGCCTCCTGCGGACGGATTGGAACTCATCGAGTACCGGTCCTGCAGTTCTGGCCTGGGATCTGCGCGACGGTCGGTGTCGGCACGGCGGTAGTGGTCGGGGCAGCTTCCGGAACGGGCTCCGGCGCGGGCGGAGGCAACGGCACTCCGGGTGGCGCGATGATCGGCGTCGTCGGGGCGGGTGCGGCCGTGGTGGTCACTGCCGGCTCGGTCTCGCAGACCTCCAGTAGGTCTCCCGAGGCCAACCGTTGCACCTGACCGCGGGCGTCGTCGAGAGAGCCCGACGGGAGTCCTGCGGTCACCTGCTCGCGCGCGGCCGGCAACAGGTCGTCGATCTCGAACGGGACGCAATCGGCCGGCGCGGCGTCGGGTGCGGTCAATGTGACGCCACCGTTGTCGTCGAGGCAGCCGATCAATTCCACGCTCTGCAACGAGTACCCGAGAACGGAACCGGGGAGACCGCGCAGCACAGTGACCTTGCTGTTGTCCGCACCCACGTAGTAATTGCCCTTGATCACCGAATTGGCAACCACGACACCGATTCCGGCCAACACGATCAGGGTCAGCGCGATCAGCGACCACCGCAGTTTGTGCGACTTCTTCTCCGGTGTCACCACAGGGGCGGTCACGCGCTTGGGCGTCGTGCGCGGGGGACGCATGGCGGCGGCGCGGCCCGCTGCAGTGTTCGGCGGCGGAGCGTCTTCTTCGTCCTCGGTGCTGGCTGCGCCGCCGAGAATCGGGTGGCTCTGGCCGTAGTCGAGGTCGATGACGTCGGCGACGACGACGGTGACGTTGTCGGGACCGCCGCTGCGCAGGGCTAGTTCGATGAGGCGGTCGGCGCACGGCCCGGTCTCGCCCTCGGCGAGGGTGTTCTCGATTGTTTCGTCGCTCACGACGTCCGACAAACCGTCGGAGCACAACAGGTAGCGGTCGCCGGCACGGACCTCGCGGACGGTGAGCGTCGGCTCGATCTCGTTACCGGTCAGCGCCCTCATGATCAGTGAGCGTTGCGGGTGAGTGTGCGCCTGTTCGGCGGTGATGCGGCCTTCGTCGACCAGTGACTGGACGAACGTATCGTCGCGGGTGATCTGAGTGAGCGAGCCGTCGCGCAGCATGTAGGCACGCGAGTCACCGATGTGCACCAGACCCATTCGCTTGCCCGCGAACAGGATTGCGGTCAGCGTGGTTCCCATGCCGTCGAGTTCGGGCTCGTCTTCCACCTGGTCGGCGATGGAGGCGTTGCCCTCGCGGGTGGCGGCTTCGAGTTTGCCGAGCAGATCCTCGCCCGGTTCGTCGTCGTCGAGGTGCGCCAGCGCGGCGATCATCAACTGCGAGGCCACTTCGCCTGCGGCGTGACCGCCCATGCCGTCGGCCAGAGCCAACAGTCGTGCACCTGCGTAGACGGAGTCCTCGTTGTTGGAGCGAACGAGACCGCGATCGCTGCGGGCGGCGTAGCGGAGAACAAGGGTCACGGGCGCAACTCGATCACGGTCTTGCCGACGCGAACCGGAGTTCCCAGTGGAACGCGTACAGCGGTGGTGACCTTGGCTCGATCGAGGTAGGTGCCGTTGGTCGAGCCCAAGTCTTCGACGTACCAATCTCCGCCGCGAGGCGAGAGGCGAGCGTGCCTGGTGGACGAATAGTCGTCTGTCAGAACGAGAGTCGAATCGTCTGCGCGTCCGATCAGAACCGGCTGAGTGCCGAGCGAGATGCGCGTGCCGGCGAGGCCGCCCTGGGTCACCACGAGGTACTTCGCCACCTTCTGCTTGTTGAACGACGGGAGCACCTTCGAGCCACCGGAGTAGCGGGCGGGCACACGCATACCGGCTGCGGCATAGATGTCACTGCGCAGCGTCCGAAGAACGGCCCAGACGAAGAACCACAACAGAAGCAGAAAACCTGCCCTGGTCAGTTGCAGAATCAATCCCTGCACGACGATTCACCTCCTCCTTCGCGATCGGACCTGCATCCCCCACAATCCGACGCGGCGGCGCGACAGACATGGTTGTCTCGCAGCATCATAGGGTGCAGTCGCTCGTGTGGACGACATACGGGTGGGCGAACCTGCGAGTCGAGGAGACGAACATCTCGGTCGGCCGGGCCACTCCGGTGATCAGACGATCCGGACCAGAATCTCGGAGTGACCGGCGCGGATCACGTCGCCGTCGGCCAGTTGCCAATCCTGGACGGGTGCACCGTTGACGGTGGTTCCGTTGGTGGATCCCAGATCGGACAGCATGGCCACTCGGCCGTCCCAGCGAATCTCGATGTGTCGGCGTGACACTCCGGTGTCGGGGAGGCGGAACTGGGCGTCCTGGCCGCGCCCGATGATGTTCTGTCCGTCCCGGAGCTGGAAGTAGCGGCCGCTGCCGTCCTCGAGCTGAAGGGTCGCGGCGAGCGCCTGGGGCTGACCTGCGTAGGACGCCGGCTGGTCGTAGCCGTAGCCGTCCCCGCGATCACCGGCACCCTGGGGGTAGCCGCGGCCGTAGGGCGCTTGGGCAGGCGGGTAGTCGTAGGCGGGCTGCTGGTAGCCCTGCTGTGGGTAACCGGCACCCTGCGGCTCGGCGTAGCGGCCAGCGGGCTCGCCGTACGCCTGCTCCTGGTAGGGAGCCTCGCTGTAAGCACCGCCCTGCTCGCCACCGTTGTAGTCGTAGCCGGCACCGTTGTAGCCCTGCGCGTCGTAACCCTGCGCGTTGTAGCCCTGCGCGTCGTAACCCTGGGCGTTGTAGCCCGCTCGGTCGTAGCCCTGGGCGTCGTAACCCTGCTCCTGGCCGTTGGGTGCTCCGTAGGCCTGGTCGTATCCCTGATCCTGGCCGCCGGCGGCGCTGTAGGCCTGGCCGTGCTGGGCGTACGGCTGCTCGTCGTAGCCCTGGTTCTCATAGCCCTGGGCGTTGTACGGCTGCTGGTCGTAGCGCTGATCTCGATCGGCGGGCGCGTAACCCTGCGCGTCGTATCCGTTCTGCTCACGCGCCGCGTAGCGGGGATCCTGGCCACCGGCGTATCCGTTGCGCGCGCGCGGATCCGGACGATGTCCGTCCGCGGGGTCGCGCTGCGGGTCGTAGCCTGGGTTCTGCGTCATGTGGCCGGCTCCTGGTATCGACATCGGTGGGGCAGTCGGTCGCTGCGTGGCTGAAGGGACGGGACGGGCTGGCTGTGCCGACGCGTTCTGCTGAACAGAGCTGTTCTGCGCAGCAATCGCCGATCGTCCCACATCGGGATCGACCGAGCCACTGGCCCGGAACTGTCCGGTGTGAAGGGTGGGCGACGGTTCGAAGCGAACCACCACGTCACCGTAGGTCTGCCACCCCTGATCACGGATGTAATCGTCCAGGTGACGCGAGAAAGCCTTGACCGTGAGCTCGCGATCACCGGCAAGTTCCTCGTGATCCGAGCTGTTGATCGTGATCACGTAGTTGTTGGGTGCCAGGTAATGACCGCCGTCCAAGGGGCGAACGAGATCGGACGCCTCCTGTTGCAGCGCCGCCTCGACTTCGGCCGGTACGACGCCGCCGCCGAACACGCGGGCGAAGACGTCGCCGACAGCGCTCTGCAGCTTGCGTTCGAAACGCTGAACGATGCCCATCGTGACCCCTCCTCTCACTGTGTTCTTCCACCCTGTGGTGCCTGTTGCCTACAACGGTGCGACGGCCGCGTGTCATCACGAAGTCGCGCTGCAAGCATGATATACGGTGCGGCCGACAGCAACGCTGTGCCGCCGGTTGCTCGGGGCCGCTCGAGACGGCGATTTTCGAGCACGGCGGGGTGCGTGTTAGTGTTCTCGCCGTCACCCGGGCGGGTGGCGGAATGGCAGACGCGCTGGCTTCAGGTGCCAGTGTCCTTCGGGACGTGGGGGTTCAAGTCCCCCTCCGCCCACCACACTGGCCGCAGCTGATCTCGATCGCTGCGGCCAGTAGTTTCTTCGAACCCCGGCGTGTGAGCGCGGGTGATGCCTTACATTCGTGTAGTTCGACAACGATGTCGACGTGTCGATGCAGCGCCGGATTCCGGACCCCGTCGATTCGGTGGAAAATCGCAGGTGAGAGCCCGAAGTAGGCTTACCTTATTTGCGAGAGCACCCTGGTACTGACTTATCGTTCGTAATTGGATCGGCCTCACCACGGCCTGATCCGTCGAGACCTTCACTTTTCTACCACGAGCCCACCCGCCCGTGCAGAGGAAAGCGTGGAAGATCGACAGGTGCTGCTTCAACGGCGAGGACGCACCGCAGGCCGTTCGAGCAGCCGGTTACACCACACCGTCGCCGACGAGTTTCAAGGCTGGACTTATCCGAAGGCTAGGTATGAAGCACACTCCGGGCCCGCAAGGCCTCTACGATCCCGTCAACGAACACGACTCCTGTGGTGTCGCATTCGTGGTGGACATGCACGGTCGCCGCAGTCGCGACATCGTCGAGAAGGCGATCACCGCACTGGTCAACCTCGAGCACCGCGGTGCCGCGGGCTCCGAACCGAACACCGGCGACGGTGCGGGCATTCTGATCCAGGTACCGGACGCGTTCTTCCGCGCCGTCGTAGACTTCGAGCTCCCCGCACCCGGTGCCTACGCAACAGGTGTCGCATTCCTGCCGCAGGGCCGCAGCGACGCCGCACGCGCGTGCGAGGGTGTCGAGCGCATCGTCGAGAGCGAAGGCATGACCGTCCTCGGATGGCGTGAGGTCCCCACCGACGACTCCTCCTTGGGCGCGTTGGCGCGCGACGCGATGCCGACGTTCCGTCAGTTGTTCTTCTCCGCTCCCGACGCGGCGATCACCGACCTCGAACTCGAGCGTCGTGCCTTCGTCATACGCAAGCGCGTCGAACACGAGTTGGGTGAAGAGGGCGCAGGCAAGGACGGCCCCGGTCGCGAGACCGTGTACTTCCCGTCACTGTCCTCGCAGACGTTCGTCTACAAGGGCATGCTGACCACGCCCCAGCTCAAGGGCTTCTACCTCGACCTGCAGGACGAGCGCGTCGAAAGTGCACTGGGACTTGTGCATTCGCGTTTCTCGACCAACACGTTCCCGTCGTGGCCGTTGGCCCACCCGTTCCGTCGGGTCGCACACAACGGTGAGATCAACACCGCGACCGGCAACGAGAACTGGATGCGCGCCCGCGAGGCCCTCATCACCTCCGACGTGTTCGGTGGCTCGGAAGCGCTCGAGAAGATCTTCCCCGTCGTCACCCACGGAGCCAGTGACACAGCACGTTTCGACGAGGTGCTCGAACTGCTGCACCTCGGCGGCCGCAGCCTGCCGCATGCCGTGCTGATGATGATTCCCGAGGCCTGGGAGCGGCACGAATCCATGGACCCCGCACGTCGGGCGTTCTACAAGTACCACTCCTCGCTGATGGAGCCCTGGGACGGACCGGCCTCGGTGTGCTTCACCGACGGGACCGTCATCGGCGCCGTTCTGGACCGCAACGGTCTGCGCCCCAGCCGCTTGTGGGTCACCGACGACGGCTTGGTCGTCATGGCTTCCGAGGTCGGCGTGCTGGACATCGACCCGTCCAAGGTCGTCCGCAAGGTTCGCTTGCAGCCGGGCCGGATGTTCCTGGTGGACACCGCGCAGGGCCGCATCGTCTCCGACGACGAGATCAAGGACGAACTCGCCGCCGAGCACCCGTACCAGCAGTGGCTCGACGAGGGCCTGACGTCGATCGACGATCTGCCCGAGCGGCCGCACGTGCACATGCCGCACGATCGCGTGCTGATCCGCCAGCAGATCTTCGGATACACCACCGAGGAACTGAACGTGCTGGTCTCGCCGATGGCGAAGTCCGGTGCCGAGGCCATCGGTTCGATGGGTACCGATACCCCGATCGCCGTGCTGTCGGCACGTCCGAGGATGTTGTTCGACTACTTCTCGCAGCTGTTCGCCCAGGTCACCAACCCGCCGCTCGACGCGATCCGTGAAGAGATCGTCACCAGCCTCGGCGGCACCATCGGTCCCGAGGGCGATCTGCTCAACCCGGGTGCCGACGGCTGCAAGCAGATCGTGCTGCCCCAGCCGATCCTGCACAACGACGACCTCGCCAAGCTCGTCCACATCAACGACGAGGGCACGCAGGAAGAGCTGCGCTCGGTGGTCGTTCGTGGCCTGTACCCGGTTGCCGAGGGCGGTGAGGGTCTCCGAAAGGCGTTGGAGGCCATCCGCGCTCAGGTTTCCGCTGCCATCTCGGGCGGAGCGCGCATCATCGTGCTCTCCGATCGAGAGTCCAGTGAGAAGCTCGCTCCGATCCCGTCGTTGCTCCTCACCTCGGCAGTGCACCACCATCTCGTTCGTGAGAAGACGCGCACCAAGGTCGGTCTGATCATCGAAGCCGGTGACGCCCGCGAGGTCCACCACATGGCTCTGCTCATCGGATTCGGTGCGGCAGCGGTCAATCCGTACATGGCCTTCGAGTCGATCGAGGACATGATCGAGCGCGGTGCCCTCACCGGCATCGACTTCGACAAGGCCGTCGGCAACTACATCAAGGCCGCAGGCAAGGGCGTGCTGAAGGTGATGTCCAAGATGGGCATCTCGACCCTCGCGTCGTACACCGGAGCCCAGCTGTTCCAGGTCATCGGCCTGTCGCAGGAACTGGTCGACGAGTACTTCACCGGGCTGAACAGCCACCTCGGCGGTATCGATCTCGACCAGGTCGCCGACGACGTCGCAGCGCGACATGGCGTCGCGTACCTCGACAACCGTCAGGAACGCGCACACCGTGAGCTCGAGACGGGCGGCGAGTACCAGTGGCGTCGGGAAGGGGAGTACCACCTCTTCAACCCCGACACCGTCTTCAAGCTGCAGCACTCCACCCGCACCGGTCAGTACGACATCTTCAAGGAATACACGAAGATGGTCGACGACCAGTCCGAGCGGCTCGCGTCGCTGCGCGGTCTGTTCCGCTTCAAGACCGAAGAGCGACAGGCGATTTCGATCGACGAGGTCGAGCCGGCCAGCGAGATAGTCAAGCGTTTCTCCACGGGTGCGATGAGCTACGGCTCCATCTCGGCCGAGGCGCACGAGACCCTTGCCATCGCGATGAACCGTCTCGGTGGACGCTCGAACTCCGGTGAGGGCGGCGAGGACGTCTCGCGCTTCGAGCCGGACGAGAACGGCGATTGGCGACGCAGTGCCATCAAGCAGGTCGCGTCGGGACGTTTCGGCGTCACCTCGCACTACCTGACGAACTGCACCGACATCCAGATCAAGATGGCGCAGGGAGCCAAGCCCGGTGAGGGTGGCCAGCTTCCGGCTCACAAGGTGTACCCGTGGGTCGCCGAGGTTCGGCACTCCACGCCGGGTGTCGGTCTGATCTCGCCGCCGCCGCACCACGACATCTACTCGATCGAGGATCTCGCGCAGCTGATCCACGACCTGAAGAACGCGAACCCGTCGGCTCGTATTCACGTCAAGCTGGTCTCCGAGGTCGGAGTCGGCACCGTTGCGGCGGGTGTGTCCAAGGCGCACGCGGACGTGGTGCTCATCTCGGGCCACGACGGCGGCACCGGCGCGACGCCGCTGACGTCGGTCAAGCACGCAGGTGGACCGTGGGAGCTCGGCTTGGCCGAAACCCAGCAGACGTTGCTGCTCAACGGTCTTCGCGATCGCATCGTCGTGCAGGTCGACGGTCAGCTCAAGACCGGCCGCGACGTCATGGTCGCGGCTCTGTTGGGCGGCGAGGAGTTCGGTTTCGCCACCGCTCCGCTCGTCGTCTCGGGCTGCATCATGATGCGCGTCTGCCACCTCGATACCTGCCCCGTCGGTGTTGCGACACAGAACCCGTTGCTGCGCAAGCGTTTTGCGGGCAAGCCCGAGTTCGTCGAGAACTTCTTCATGTTCATCGCCGAAGAGGTGCGCGAGCTCATGGCCGAGCTCGGCTTCCGTACCCTCGACGAGGCCGTCGGCCAGGTCGGTCTGCTCGACACGACCGCGGCCAAGGAGCACTGGAAGGCGTCGAAGCTCGATCTGTCGCCGATCCTCGAAGAGGTCGAATCGGCGTTCATGAACCAGAACCTGTACAACACAGGCGTTCAGGATCACGGTCTCGACAAGGCCCTGGATCAGCAGCTCATCGCGGCCAGCCGCAATGCGTTGGACAAGGGCGAGAAGGTCGCGTTCGAGTCCAAGATCACCAACGTCAACCGCACCGTCGGCACGATGCTCGGACACGAGGTGACCAAGGCGTACGGCGGCGTCGGCCTCCCGGACGACACCATCGAGATCACGTTCACCGGCTCGGCCGGCAACAGTTTCGGTGCGTTCGTGCCCTCCGGTATGACGTTGCGCCTCAACGGTGACGCCAACGACTTCGTCGGCAAGGGCTTGTCCGGTGGACATCTCGTGCTGCGGCCGTCGCTGAACGCTCCGAAGGGATTCGTGGCCGAGGACAACATCATCGGCGGCAACGTGTTCCTGTTCGGTGCCACCAGCGGTGAAGCCCTGATCCGCGGCGTCGTCGGCGAGCGGTTCGCGGTTCGTAACTCCGGTGCCGTTGCTGTCGTCGAAGGCGTCGGCGATCACGGCTGCGAGTACATGACCGGCGGCAAGGTCGTCATCCTCGGCACGACGGGACGAAACTTCGGTGCCGGCATGTCCGGCGGCGTCGCGTTCATCTTCGATCCGAACAAGACGTTCGAGGCCAACCTCAACACCGAGCTGGTCGACATCGACGAGCTCGAGGGCGACGAATTCACCTGGTTGAAGGACATCGTCACTCGTCACCAGGAGCAGACCGGCTCCGAGGTGGCCGAGCGGATCCTCGCGGATTGGTCACAGCAGGTGAACCATTTCGTGAAGGTCATGCCTCGCGACTACAAGAAGGTACTGCTGGCCATCTCCGAAGCCGAGAAGAACGGCGCGGACGTGGACGAAGCGATCATGGAGGCAGCTCGTGGGTGACCCACAGGGATTTTTGAAGAACACGGTTCGCGAGGTACCCAAGCGGCGGCCCGTCGATCTGCGCCTGATGGACTGGAAAGAGGTCTACGAGGACTTCTCGAAGGACACTCTGCGCACCCAGGCCAGCCGATGCATGGACTGCGGCATTCCGTTCTGCCACAACGGTTGTCCCCTCGGGAACTTGATTCCCGAGTGGAACGACCTGGTGTTCAAGGATCGCTGGCGCGACAGCATCGATCGCCTGCACGCCACCAACAACTTTCCGGAATTCACCGGACGGTTGTGCCCCGCTCCGTGCGAGGCGGCGTGTGTCCTGGGTATCAACCAGGATCCGGTGACCATCAAGCAGGTCGAGGTCGAGATCATCGACAAGGCCTTCGAGGAAGGCTGGGTCACGCCGGTCTACCCGACGCACCTGACCGGCAAGACCGTCGCCGTCGTCGGCTCCGGACCGGCGGGACTTGCTGCAGCGCAGCAGCTCACCCGCGCCGGCCACACCGTCACGGTGTTCGAACGTGCCGATCGCATCGGCGGATTGCTGCGCTACGGCATTCCCGAGTTCAAGATGGAGAAGCGCCACATCGATCGTCGGCTCGCGCAGATGGAGGCCGAGGGCACCGTCTTCCGCACGGGTGTCGATGTGGGCGTGGACATCTCGGCCGACGAACTGCGCGAGCAGTTCGACGCCGTCGTGCTGTCCGGCGGTGCCACCGCCTGGCGCGACCTGCCCATCGAGGGCCGCGAACTCGACGGCATCTACCAGGCCATGGAGTTCCTGCCGCACGCCAACCGCGTCCAGCAGGGCGACTTCGAGCAGCCGCCGGTCAGTGCCGAGGGCAAGAAGGTCGTCATCATCGGCGGCGGCGACACCGGGGCAGACTGCCTGGGCACCTCGCACCGTCAGGGCGCGGCGAGCGTCCACCAGTTCGAGATCATGGCCCGTCCGCCCGAGGAGCGTGCCACCTCCACCCCGTGGCCGACGTACCCGCTGATGTACCGCGTCGCGTCCGCACACGAGGAAGGCGGCGAGCGCGTCTTCTCCGTCAACACCGAGCGTTTCGTCGGTGAGAACGGCAAGGTCACCGCACTCGAAGCATGCGAGGTCGAGTTCAAGGCCGGCAAGTTCGAGAAGATCGAAGGCAGCGAGTTCACCCTCGAAGCCGATCTCGTGCTCCTCGCCATGGGCTTCGTCGGACCCGACAAGGGCGGTCTGTTGACCGACCTTGGCGTCGACTTCAACCAGCGCGGAAACGTCGAACGCACCAACGAGTGGGTCACCAACGTGCCCGGCGTCTTCGTCGCCGGAGACATGGGCCGCGGTCAGTCGCTCATCGTGTGGGCCATTGCCGAGGGCCGCTCCTGCGCGGCCGCCGTCGACACCTTCCTGCAGGGAGCAACGGCACTGCCGTCGCCGATCGTGCCCACCCAGGCACCGCAGCGGTAGGTAGTTTTTCGCCCGTCCCGTCGGGATCAATGTCCCTTTCTTGCACTCTGAGCGACTGAAAGCCGCATTGATCCCGACGGGGGCGCGACCGATCCCGACGGGGGCGCGACCGATCCCGACGGGTGGCGGCGAACCGTGTGACGCACGGTTACGTCCGTTAACCATGTGGGCATCGGATGGTCACAGGCCGCTGTCATTGTGGTGATCGAACACAAGAAGCGTTCGATCACCCAGTGAGGCCCCCTCCCCATGAGTGTCAAGAAATTCTGCGCCGGTGTCGGCGTCGCTGCAGCTGTTGCGTCCGGTCTAATCGTCGGGGCATCGCCCGCCGTCGCCGATCCCGGCGGTTGTCCCTCGATGTACGTCGTAGCGATTCCGGGAACGTGGGAGACCAGCTCCGGTGCTGCGCCGAAGCCGGGGATGCTGACCGACGTCACCGATCGTCTCGGCGGGGACATCCGCACCGAGTACGTCTCGTATCCCGCCACCGCGTTCCCGTGGGAGGGCGAGGTGTACGGGCAGTCCCGTGCTGCTGCCGTCACCAACGCAGGCGGCATGCTGAAGGCGATGGCGGATCGCTGCGGCGCAACGAAACTGGGCATCATCGGCTACAGCCAGGGAGCGGACGCGGCCGGTGATCTCGCCGCGTCCATCGGAACCGGTCTCGGGGTGGTTCCGGCCGACAAGGTGGTGGCGGTCGGGCTCGTCTCCGACCCGAAGCGGTCGGACACCGACGCCCTGGTCGGTCCCCCTGTGGTGGGTACCGGCGTCGGTGGACCCAGGGTCGGTGGATTCGGCTACGTCAGTCCGGTGGTGCGCACGTTCTGCGCCGTCGGCGATCTGTATTGCTCGACGCCCAAGGACGACTACGTGGCGCGACTCGCGGGCTTCCTCGCCGTGTCGTCCAACCCTGCGCCCGACGTCGCAGATCAGTACACCCAGGAAGCACAATCCTTGATCGCGGACCTCGCTGCGTCCGGTGGATTACCCGTACTGCAGGGGCAGCTGTCGGATCAGGCCAATGCCCAGCGTCAGCGGGAAATCGAGGCCTTCTACCGCTCGGGCATCCACCAGGAATATCAGACCTACGACGTCGGAGGCGGAGTGTCGGCGACGCGGTGGTTGGCGCGTTACCTCGCCGACGCGGTCTGACTACGACGTACTAGCAGGAACCCGACGGAGCAGCAGGAACACGACCACGGCACTGACGAACATCAGCACGGCGCTCGTACCGGCGGCGAGGTTGAAGCCGTCGATGAAGGCCGAGTGCGCGACGTCGGTCAACTGCGTTGCGAACGGCTCCGGCAGATAGTCGGCCACGGCTATTGCGCCGCCGATGGTTTCGCGGGCCGGATCGGCGATCTCGGCCGGTGTGCCCGCCGGGATGGCGTCCTCCATACGGTGTCGATAGACGGTGCTGCCGATAGTCCCGAGAATGGCAATGCCGACGGCACCGCCGAGCTCGGCCCCGGTTTCCGACAATGCCGATGCAGCCCCGGCCTTTTCGGGGGCCGCTGCGGTCAGCACGATGTCGGAGTTCAGAGTCGATGCTGCTCCGATTCCGAACGTGACCAGGGCCATTCCGGTCAGCAGCAGCGGCAGGCCGGAGTCGGATTGCACGAATATCAGTGCGACGCAGCCGAAGACGATGGACAGCAGGCCCGCCGAAATGATGGTGCCGGTGGGAATCACCTTGCTCATCGTCGGTGCGGTGACGGCACCGGCCGCCGCTGCGGCAGCGGGAATCAGCAACCACAGTCCGGCGCGGAGTGGTCCGAGTCCGAGAACCAGCTGCAGGTACTGGGAGGCGAACAGGCTGAAGCCGGTCATGGAGAAGATGACCAGAAATTGCACGACGACCGCAGCGCTGAAAGCACGTTCGGCGAAGAGCGTCACGTCGATGAGCGGGTTCGATGCCTTGCGTTGCCGGATGACGAACACGAAGCCGAGTGCCAGGCCGAGGATCGCGGTGGTGATCGTCGTGGCGTCGATACCGTCCTGGGCACCGTGCTTGATGGCGAACACGATCGAGAGCATCGACGAGATCGCGAGGATCACGCTGATCGGGTCGAACTTTCCGGGGTCGCTGTCCTTGAACTCGGGGACCAGTAGCGGGGCCGCAACGAAGAGCACGACCATGATGGGGATGTTGATCAGGAAGACCGAACCCCACCAGAAGTGTTCCAGCAGAACGCCTCCGACGACCGGGCCCACGGCTGCGCCGCCTGCGAAACCAGCGGTCCACAGGCCGATCGCTTCCTTGCGCTGCGCAGGGTCGTGAAACATGTTGCGGATCAACGACAGTGTGCTCGGCGCGATGGTGGCTCCGCCCACTCCCAGCAGAGCACGTGCGACGAGCAGCATCTCGGGGGAGGTGGAGAACGTCGCGGCGAGCGATGCCGCGCCGAAGACCACCGCGCCGACCATCAGCAGGGTCCGGCGTCCGATACGGTCGCCGAGCGAGCCCATGGTGATCAGCAGACCGGCCAGCAGAAATCCGTAGATGTCGAGGATCCACAGGGTCTGGTTGCTGGTGGGTTCGAGATCGGCGGTCATGAAGGGCAGCGCGAGATACAGCACCGACATGTCCATGGAGACCACGAGGATCGGCACCACCAGTACCGCGAGGCCGAGCCATTCCTTCTTCGTGGCGCGATCCTCGGTTGCCGTCTGATTCACTGCTTCTTCCCTTCCCGCGTGGACACCTCACCTTAGGTGGGTCGGGAGTACGTTCGGTGAGGAAGAGTGTGTCTCGCCGAACGAAGGAACCGATTCCGCATGATCAACGATCTCGAGGTAGTCGCGACGATCACCGCCAAGCCGGACGCAATCGACACCGTGCGCGACGGGCTCGTGGCTCTGGTCGCCGAGTCACGCAAGGAGAGCGGCAACGTCTCCTACAAGTTGTTCGAGTCGGCGGTCGAGCCGGGCACCTTCATCACCATCGAGGTATGGAAGTCGCAGGAGGACCTCGACGGCCACATGCAGACCCCGCACCTGCAGCAGGCGCTAAGCGAATTCGGTGCCCATCTCGCGGCCCCGCCCGCCATCCATCCGCTCCGGCCCGTCGGTTGAGCCTGCCCGCGCGCTGACGTACACGAGTGCCGAGACGGCAAGCAGCGCCACCGTGGCACCGATCGCCAGCCACCCGGTCCCGCTCATCTCTCCCGACGCGATGATGCGGGCACCGGCGGCGGTGTAGCTCATCGGCATGAAGGCGGCGACGTCTCCCCAGATCGGTGCCGTCGATGCGTACGCGAATCCGCAGACGACGACCTGCACCACGAGGGCGACGACGTTGACGATCTGCCCGACGACGGCACCGAGCACTCGTTGAATTGCGCCTGCGGTGGCGAGATAAGCCGCGGCCGACACGATGAGGAACGCGCCGGCTCCGATCACCGGTCCGAGGGCGGCGTCGGTGGCGAAGGCGAATGCGACGGCCGCGCTGACACCCACTGCGGCGACGGCCGCTCCGACGGCGAGCCACCGCGGCTTGGTGTCCCTGCCCAGGACCCGCACGAGGCTGACGCAGCCGAGAGCTCCGAGTGCCACGAGGGCGGCGATCAGATACGGGGTGGCACCGGTACCGGTGCTCGTCGCCGTCGCTGCAACGTTCTGGTCGGAGGTGGCGTCATCGGTCGTGGCGGCCGCCTTTGTCGGGAGGGCGGCGGAGGCGTCGCGCACATTGGTGGCGATGCCGTTGACGATCCCCTCGACGGGTTTCACCGACGTCACGAGCTGATCGGTGCCGGCCTTGAGTTGCTGCCCGCCGTCGTCGAGCTGGCCGAGTCCGTCACGCAACTGCACGGTTGCGTCGCCGAGCTGCGCGGTGGCACCGAGGAACTGACTGTTGGGGTCGTTCAGTTCGGTCGACAGCTGCTGAGCACCACCCTTGAGGGTCTGCAGTTGAGCGAGCGTATCGGGACCGAACGCCTGAGTGTTGAGGTTGTCGATCACTCCGCGGATCTCGCCGGAAATCGCGTCGGATCCCGGATGCGGGAAGCGATCGACGGTGTCTGCCGTGGCGGCGAGCTTTGCCGTGAAGTCGGCCTGCAGAGCTCCGAATCCGGCGAGCTGGTCGACGACCTGGTCGACACCCCCGCTGATTTGCGATGCGCCGTCACCGAGCTGGCCGATGCCGTCGCGGTACTGGCCGAACCCGTCGGCGAGCTGGATGGTTCCGTCGTGAGCCTGGGTGATGCCGTCGGCAAGTTGGCCGACGCCGTCGTTGAGCTGCGTTCCGCCTTCGGTCAGCTGACCGATGCCGCTGGAGAGAAAGGTGATCGGGAGCGAGGCGCTGTTGAGGCTGCTCCTGGCCTTGGACAGGGGATCGGCCGTCTGCTGTGCCTCTGCCGGGGCCTGCTGAGTGTCGGCGGCAACGGCGGTCGTCGTGGTCGATTCTCCGCCCAGGTCGTAGCCGGTGCCGAGCGCGAACGCACCCACAGCCACCAGAGGGAACGCCAGTGCGACGAGAGCAACGGCAGGACGTCGGAAGATACGCATTTCACCCATGATGACTTCGAGGCTAACTGCCAGCGCCGGCCGCACCGACCACTCGGAGCGATCCACAGCGGCCGTTCTGCCCCTCTACCAGGGACTTTAAGAGGTCTCTGTGGATTGCCGGTTGCGCGGCAACAGGTCCCACACGTGGGCGGTCTCGTTGACCGACGAGACCGATCGGGCACCGCTGCGGGAGAAGAGCACACGCGTCACCGAGCAGTAGTCGATGGGAAATCCGAGCACTTTCGGGGTCTGGAGAATGTCTTGCAACAGCATGTTGACGACGCCGCCGTGAGCGAAGAGGACGACGGTATCGGAGTGCGCGGCGGCCGAGACGATATCGGCCACTCCGGCGAGAACTCGCTGGCGGAAGGCCTGTTCGTCGACCTGCTCGGGTAGGTGACCGGCCTTGATGCGG
Organism: Rhodococcus sp. NKCM2511; assembly: GCF_014905595.1. Lineage (NCBI taxonomy): Bacteria > Bacillati > Actinomycetota > Actinomycetes > Mycobacteriales > Nocardiaceae > Rhodococcus > Rhodococcus sp. NKCM2511. The sequence goes on from NZ_BNHJ02000001.1 coordinate 2,956,014, forward strand.
TCGTAGGCGTCGCGAAATTCGGTCTTCGCGGCCTCGATCGGGACGTAGCCGCCGAAGTCCCGGTCGTATTCGGTCAGACGGTCGTCGGTCGTGATCTCGAGACCGAGCCGTTCGGCGAGTGGCTGCGCGGTCCGGATCGCGCGTTGCTGCGAACTCGACACGACTCGGGACACCGTGAAGCGTGCCAGCGCATCGGGCACTCTGCGGGATTGTTCGACGCCCAGTTCGTCGAGATCGGGATCGGCCGAGGACTCCGATCGTCGCGGAAGGGCGTGCCGTACCAGAACCAGTTGCATCGACTCACCTAATCACGAGTGTGCGTCCACTGCGTTGCACCATCGAGCGGAAGGCCGCCACCTGGCGGGGCATGTCCGTTCCCGGCTCCCACACCATGCCGATTCGCCTGCGCGCAGCCGGTTGGGTGAGTCCCACGTCGACCGTTCCACCCTCGGCGCCGTGTGCACGGATCCGCGGCAGGATGGCGATGCCGAGGCCGGCGCCGACGAGTCCGCGCACGGTATGGGTGTCCTGTCCCTCGAACGCGATGCGCGGGCTGAATCCGGCATCGGCCCACAGCTCGTCACAGATCGAGCGCATTCCGTATCCGTGGCCCATGGCAATGTAGTTCTCGTCGGCGGTATCAGCGAGATCGACCGTCGTCCGCGACGCGAGGCGGTGATGTTCGGGGACCACCAGCATCAGCCGCTCGTCGTACAGCTGAAAGGAATTCGTGTCGGTGTGTTCGGCGCTCAAAGACACGAACGCCAGGTCGGACGTGCGATCTGCCAGGCGATTTAGGCAGCGCGCACGTGCGCCTTGGTCGAGATCGAACGTCACCGCGGGATGGTCGACGCGAAAGTGCCGGATCAGTGCCGGCACGACGTCCTCACCGAGTGTGTTCTGGAACGCGACGGCTATGCGGCCACGCGCTCGGGCGTCGTGCTCGGTCATGGCGTCGATACCGGCGTCGATGTCGCTCAGGGCTCGTTGAAGATACGGGATGAGGACGCGGCCGGTACTGGTCAGCACGATGCCGCGGCCCCGTCGTTCCACGATGTCGACGCCGAGGATCGCCGACGCGCGGGCGACCTGTCGACTGACGGTGGGTTGCGGGACTCCCAGGACGTGGGCGGCGTCAGTGATGTGCTCGGTGTCCGCCACCGCGACCAGTGTCGGCAGAAGCGGCAGCAGCTCGGTGGTCTCGCGGCGCATGAACGAAGCATATCGCTGACGTATTGATCGCTGGGGTCTCATGCATTGGACGTATACCGTGAGCGCTTCTAACGTCTTGGACATGACTACGACGCAGCCCGAGGTCCTGGAGTGGGAGGGGCATCCCAAGGGATCGACCGAGTACCGGCGTCTCGTGTTGGCGCTGCTGTTCGCCGGAGTGGCGACGTTCGCGCAGCTCTACTCGGTACAGGGGATTCTGCCGCTGATCGCGTCCAGTCTCGACATCACCCCGTCGCAGTCCTCGCTCGCCGTCGGCCTGGCGACCGTCGGCGTCGCGGTGTCGGTCATTCCGTGGTCGGTCGCGGCCGACCGAATCGGACGCGTTCGAGCGATGACCGCCTCGATACTCGTCGCGACGACACTGGGTTTGCTGGTGCCTCTGTCGCCTTCGCTCGAGGTGCTGCTGGTCCTGCGATTCTTCGAAGGTGCTGCGCTGGGGGGACTTCCGGCCATCGCGATCGCCTATCTCAGCGAGGAGGTGCACCGCAATCACACCGCGCTGGCAGCGGCAACCTACGTGTCCGGTACGACGCTCGGTGGTCTGCTGGGGCGAATTGTTTCGGGACCCGTTGCAGAACAGACCAACTGGCGAATCGGAACCCTCACCGTGTCGGTGATCGCGGCGCTGGCAGCGGGACTGTTCGTGTGGTTGGCACCGCGGCCGCGAACCACCCTCGTGCACAGCAAGATCGGTGACCTACCCGGTCGGTTGTGGGTGAATCTTCGAGAGCCGGGGATGCTGGCGCTGTACGGCCAGGGGTTCCTGCTGATGGGAGGATTCGTCGCGGTCTACAACTTCCTCGGATTCCGGCTCGAGGCAGCGCCTTTCGGTCTTCCACAGTCTCTGATCAGCTTGATCTTCGTGGCCTACCTCAGTGGCACGGTGTCCTCGCGAGTGGCGGGTAAGTTGGCGACGAAGCACGGCCGATCGATCGTCCTCGCCGGATCGACCGCCACCATGATCGCCGGAGTCGCACTGACGATGGCGTCGAACTTGGCCGTGATCCTCACCGGGCTGGTGATCTTCACGATGGGATTCTTCGCCGCCCACGCCATCGCGTCGGGATGGACCGGCCAGCGAGCCGTCCACGGACGGGCGCAGGCGACATCGCTGTACAACCTGTTCTACTATGGAGGATCGTCCGTCGTGGGCTGGCTCGGCGGAGTGGTCTTTCAGTCACTCGGATGGAACGCCTTGGCGCTGTTCGTCATTGCGTTGGCAGTCATCGCCGGCCTGTGGGCCGCAGCGATGAACGGCCGACTGGCGCAGCAACCGAACTCAATACGTGGATGAATTCGAGGCTGCTATCGCGAAGATGAAAATAGCAGCCACGACGAGGACGAACAGGGCGATCGACACGTAGCCGACGATCAGACCTGCCGTCGCGAATCCTGACCCGCCCTCGCCGGTGCGCTTGATCTGGCCCTTCGCAACGTGGCCGCACACCACCGCACACACCGACGCGATCAGCGGGATGAACGTCAGACCCAATACCGCCAACACGAGCGACACGATCGCCAACGTGTTCGTGGCGGGTGCCGGCCGAAAACCCGCTCCGCCATACGGGGCCTGACCGTATTGCGGCTGTCCGTACTGGGGTTGCCCGTATTGGGGTTGTCCGTACTGGGGGTTCGGGTACTGAGGATTTTGGTATTGAGGTTGTCCGTGCTGCGGGTTCTGGTAGCTCGTGTTCGGGTCCTGATACGGCGGGTACTGCTGACCCCCGTACGGCTCGTCCTTCTCGAACGCGTCGCTACCTTCACCCTGCGGATTGACCATTGCGGGAGTCTTGCACCTGAATTGGGCCGTCGCAAGCGGCAACGCGACGTCTACGAACCGACCTTGCCCCAGCCCACATACGCGTCGACGGTCACGTAACCGGTCACGCGCGGCTGATCGCGAACCGGATACCGCTCGCCGGTGTAATGCGTCGCGATGCGATCGATATCCACCAGATCCGGGTCGTCCTGCAATTCGATCGAACCGTGCACCGTCACATGCGTATACCAACTGGCCTCGTCCATCACCGAAATCGAGACCTTGGGATTCGCCCGAATGTGCTCCAGCCGCTTACGTGAAGCATCGAAATTGAGCACGATCTTCCCGTCCTCCCACAAATACCACGTGGGCGCGGTGATTGGAGTTCCATCGGCACGAACCACCGCCATGACAGCGGGATTCGCCTTCTTCAGCAACTCGACAGCATCAACGAGCAACGGAGGCTTGGGCATGAACCAACACTACGACCCGAAAGCTGACTCGGCCAGACCTTCGGCGGACCGCCCACCCGGCCCGAGTCCACTCAACGTGACATTGACTGCCGAAAAGGTCACTGAATGTCACATTGAGTGGACTGCGGATAGGTGGACTGCGGGTGGGTGTGGGCTGCGGACGGGTGGAGTGATTACAGCTTCGGGAGTTTGACGACTTGTCCGGCGTAGGACAGTCCTGCACCGAAGGCGAGCAGGAGTGCGGTGTCGCCTGCTTTGGCTTTTCCGGTGCGCAGTAGTTCTTCCATTGCCAGGGGGATGGACGCAGCCGAGGTGTTGCCGGTTTCGGCGATGTCGTTGGCGACGGCGGTGCCTTCGTCCAGGTTGAGACTCTTCGCCAGCAGATCGGTGATGCGGCTGTTGGCCTGGTGAGGGATGAAGGCGTGCAGTTCGTCGGTTTTGATGCCGGCGACGTCGAGTACCTTCTGCGCGGCCTTGCCCATCTCGAATGCAGCCCAGCGGAAGACGGAGATTCCGTTCATCCTGATCCAGGGTCGTTCCATGTTGGCTGTCGTGATGTATTCGTACCAGTCCGTGGTCTGCACGATGGCGTCGGACTGCGAGCCGTCGGATCCCCATACGGCGGGTCCGATTTCGGTTTCGTCGCTCTGTCCGACGACTACGGCTCCGGCGCCGTCGGCGAAGATGAAGCGGGTGGTGCGGTCGTACGGGTCGGTGGTGACGCTGAGCTGCTCGGCTCCGATGACGAGGACGTACTGCGAGGTTCCGGCCTTGACCAGGTCCGATGCGACGGCGAGTGCGTAGCAGAAGCCTGCGCATCCGGCGCAGATGTCGAACGCGGCCGGTCCTTTGGTGCCAAGTCCGTGGGCAACCTTGGCGGCTGCTTGGGGTGTCAGTTCGAGGTGTGTGGAGGTCGCGACGATGACGGTGTCGACCTGCTCGGCGGAGATGCCGCTGGCTTCGAGTGCTTTTCGGCCTGCCGAGATCGACATCTGGACGACGTTTTCTTCGGGGTCGGCGAATCGGCGGTTCTTGATGCCCGATCGCGTCTGAATCCACTCGTCGCTGGAGTCGATGAACTCGCAGATCTCATCGTTGGTGACTATTCGTTCGGGGCGGTGAACGCCCAGACCGAGCATCTTCGACTGTCGACCTTGCGTTGTGCTGATCGCAACCATCTTCAATTTCCTCTCGTGCTACCGCGCCATCGCCGAGCTTCGGCTCGGGTCTTGGGCTACGGGCTCGTCGACACACGTTACGTGCGCCGACGGGAGAGGTTCACACCAGTTCGGTGATGAGCGCCGCAACCTCGGCGGGTTTGTCGATCATGGCGTGGTGATGGGCGGGTATGACGACGGTGAAATCGGCTCGCAAGTATGTGGCCAGCTTGCGTTGGGTCTTGATCCATCTGCGTCCCCACGGGGACGGGCGTCCGGTGTGGGCGGCCGCGACGATAACGGGAACGACCAGTGGCAGTCTCTTCCGAAGTCGGTTCAATTCGGCCGCGAGGTCCGGGTAGACGACATCTTCGACGAGTGCAGCCGTGAGATAGGTAGGCCTGCGGTAGATGTCGTCGACCCAGTCGACGACGTCCTTCGGTGTTCCGTCGGGTGGCGTCGCCTGGTTGAGTATCGGTCGGACGCGCGGACCGACGAGTCGCTGAAGGCCCGTGCGGCTCAGTAGCGTCGACAGCAAATGCGCTGCGCGCACTCGCAGAGCCGCCGGAAGGATGCGGCGGGGGTCGGACTCGGCGCTCGAGTCCAGGAGAAGAACACCACGTATGCGCGACGGGTACAGCCGGGCCACTGCTTCTGCGTAGAAGCCGGCAATCGAGTGACCCGCGACGACGGCCGGCTCGGTGACACCGAGCGCGTCGAGGACGCCGACGATCCTGTCGGCCTCGCCGCGGACGGTGGGAGTGGCGCCATCGGGTAGAGGGTCGCTGAGTCCGAAGCCGGGGCGGTCGAGAACCACGACATGATGTCGTGCGCTCAAGATATCGACGGTGTCGTTCCAGTCGAACCAGTTACTGCCCAGGCCGCCGCAGAGAACGATCGTGGGGCCGGTTCCCCGGACGAACAGATGCAGACGTTGGCCGTCCACTTCGACGTACCGCCCGGGAGGATGTTTCACGGGAAACAATGCCTCGCGCTCGGTTCGATTCCCGTGATCCATGTTTTCGTCCCCACCATGCATTGCCTACTCGAAGTTTGTTTAAGCCTCCATTTTCCATCATTCGCCCCGTTTTGCAACTTTCCCGTGGAGGATCGCCTCGGGAAGACCGTCATTGTCGCGGTTTGGCCAGCGGAAATGCGAGTGTCTCGCGAATGCTGCCGCCGGTGATGAGCATGACGACGCGGTCGACGCCCATTCCGAGGCCGCCGGTCGGGGGCATCCCGTGCTCGAGCGCCTGCAGGAAGTCCTCGTCCAAGCTCATCGCTTCTTCGTCGCCACCCGCAGCCAGCAACGACTGCTCGGTGAGGCGTCGACGTTGATCGACGGGATCGGTCAGCTCGCTGTAGGCCGTGCCCAGTTCGACCCCCCACGCCACCAGGTCCCACTTTTCGGCGACGCCGGGGATGCTCCGATGCGGTCTCGTCAACGGCGACATCGACGTCGGGAAGTCCTTGTAGAAGGTGGGGAATTCGGTGTAGTCCTCCACCAGGTGCTCGTACATGCCCTGGGCGACGGCACCCGCGTCCCACGACTTCTCGTAGGGGATGGCGTTCTCGTCGCACAGCCGCTGCAGCTCGTCCAGGGGCGTCGACGGCTCGACGGGAACACCCAATTTTTCGGCGACGGCACCGTGCAGTGTCTTGACGGGCCATTCTCCGGAGATGTCGATCTCGATCATCTCGCCGTCCGGGCCGTCGGGACGCAGAATGATTTCGCGGCCGTGCGCTGCCACGGCTGCACGCTGAATCAGTTCGCGGCACAACACCATTGCGCGCTCGTAGTCACTGTGTGCCTCGTACGCCTCGAGGATCGTGAACTCCGGATTGTGCTTGAAGTCCGCTCCCTCGTTGCGGAACACTCGCCCGATCTCGAAGACCTTCTCCATGCCGCCGACGCACAGCCGCTTGAGATAGAGCTCCGGTGCGATGCGCAGGTACAGATCCAGGTTGTAGGCATTGATGTGGGTGACGAACGGGGCAGCGTTCGCACCGCCGTGTACCTGCTGCAGGATCGGTGTCTCGACCTCCATGTAGCCGCGATCGCTCAGTGAATCACGAAGCGACTTCACCACATTCGAGCGTGCGATCATCAGCGCGCGCGCATCGCGGTTGATCGCCAGGTCCACGTACCGCTGCCGTACTCGCGCTTCCGGATCGGTCAGACCGCGGTACTTGTCGGGTAGAGGGTGCAGGCATTTGGCGTTCATTCGCCACTCGGTGGCGAGCAGCGACAGCTCACCACGCCTGCTGTATCCGATGGTGCCACTGACTTCGATGAGGTCACCCAGGTCGAAGTCGGCATCGAATTCCTCGATTCTGTCGCCGACGCGTTCGCGGTCGAACAGCACCTGAATATCGGCCGACCAGTCCCGGATGACGGCGAACGACACGCCGCCGTAGTCGCGAATGCGCAGTATTCGACCCGCAATTCGGACGGTCGTGCCCTGGGGCGAAGCCGCCGCTTCACCGACGGTGTGTGTCGGGGGATAGGCGACGGGATAGCCCTCGATGCCGTCACTTTCGAGACGATCGAGTTTGGCCATGCGCACGCGTACCTGGTCGGGACGTTTGCGGCCGGGCACGGTGTCGTCTGCGGGAGTCTCGGGTCCGCTGCCGTCGGGATGAATGTCCTCGGCGTCGACCAACGCTGCCGGCACCGCGACGTGGGACCCGGTGTGCTTCGAGGCGCGCCGAAAGGTCGGCAGAGTCAAGAAGCCTTCGGCGATGGCCGACGCGACACCGACCTTCGGCAGCACCCGATTGTCGGCGAAGCACAGGTAGCGCGGCTCCCATTCCGGCAAGTACTTCACATTCGAGCGATACAGCGCCTCGAGCTGCCACCAGCGCGAGAAGAACACCAATACGCTGCGCCAGATTCGCAGGACCGGACCGGCCCCGATCCGACTACCCTCCTCGAACGCAGCACGGAACACCGCGAAGTTCAGCGAAATCTTGCTGACACCGAAATGATCTGCGCCGGTGGCAAGTTCGGTCACCATCAACTCGATGACACCGTTCGGCGACGCCGGATCGCGGCGCATCAGGTCCAACGACGCGCCGGTCCGACCCCACGGCACCAGCGACAGAACACCGACGATCTTCTCGCCCTGAACCGCCTGCACCAGAAGACAATCGCCGTCGAGCGGATCGCCCAACCGGCCCAGCGCCATCGAGAAACCACGCTCGGTCTCGGTATCGCGCCACGCATCCGCGCAGGCAATGATCTCGTCCATCTCCTCGGCCGAAATATCGCGATGACGACGCACGGTGACCACGACACCCGCTTTGCGAGCCCGGTTGACGGCCTGACGCACGGGACGCATCTCGCGTCCATTGAGGTTGAAATCTTTGGTTTTCAGGATCGCTTCGTCGCCGAGTTCGAGAACACTCAGGCCGGCCCGCTTGTAGGCCGTGGCCCCGATCTCGCTGGCCCCCATGACAGCTGGGGTCCAGCCGTACTTCTCGGCCAGGTCGAGCCATTCGGATATCGCATGTGGCCACGCCTCGGGGTTGCCGATCGGGTCACCACTGGCCAGACACACCCCGACCTCGACGCGATACGTCACCGCCGCCTTGCCGCTGGTGGCGAAGATGACGCCCTTGTCGCGGCGGGTCGCGAAGTAACCGAGGGAATCGTCGGCACCCCACTTGTCGAGCAGGCCGCGCAGAGCCGACTCGTCGCGCCCGGTCAACGCATTGCTCGACCGTTGCGACCGGAACAACGTGACCACGGCACCGAGCAACGCCAGCGCTCCGAACAGTCCCAACGCCGTATTGACGAAACCGTTCGGCCTTCCGTCGAACTGCTCGTTGTCCACCGTCGCCAACGCCGTCACCCTGTTGAACGCCCACAGGAACGTCTGACCCTCCGGCAACGAACCCGGGAACAACGCCACCAACGCCCACCCGACAATCGTGCCGACGGCCGCTCCCAGCACGAGCACCCCGAGCGCCTTCCACACCGCACCGCGCCGAACCCGCGTGTAGAACTCCTTGCGCGACGCGATCAGCAGACCCGTCACGACGACATGAACCGCCAACGCAATCCACGAACTGACGTTCTTGTCCTCGATGCCCTCCGCGACGTTCGTGATCGCCAACAACACCAAATAGATCGTCAGCAACCACCACGCAATACGCTTCCGACTCGCCAACGCCGCCGCCAACAACCCGACAACGAGAGCCCACGACAAACTCGTATCCGGAGCATCGAAGTAATACGTGTCGACATACTCCCGCGGCGCATGAACCAGATACCGCAAAGTGGGCGACAGACTCCACAGAAACAACGCCGCCGCGAACACACCGAGCACCAGCCCCGCGATATGCGGAACCTCACTCAACCGACCGCGCTGCGGCGGCGAAAACGACCGTGGTCCCGTAGTACCCGACCGATCCGAGGGAACTGCTGTCGCCGTCATGTCTCACTCCCGAAATAAGAACGCACGAGTTGCAAGATAGACGGTATCCCCGCTGAGGTGGGTGGGTTGCCTGTTGCCGCCCCGCCGTCCACTCAATGTGACATTTGGTGGCCTTTCCGGCAGTCAATGGCACATCGAGTGGACTCGCGGCCGGTCACGAGAGCGCGCCTGGCCGTGCTCGAGTCAGAGTGTGGGCCACCCTTCCTGTATGCGTTTGTCCACAGGCCTTCGGTTGTCCACAGGGCTGTTGATAGTGCGACGTCGGGTGCGATCGGTGTTCGGCCGAGCGTGCACGATCGTCTGTATGAAGAGGGGCGGCGCACGGGTCGATGCGAGGGTAATTGCGGCCGCATCGGATCGCGGGCTGGTGCGGACTGCTCATCTTCTCGAACTCGGCGTCGCGTCGAAGACGATTGTTCGGCGCACGCTGCCGGACGGTATCTGGTCACGGGCGCTACCTGGCCTGGTGTTCTTGAAGAACCGTTCGCTGACGCCCTTGGAGCGGGCGGTTGCCGCTTCCATCTATTGCGGTCGTGATGGCGTCATCAGTGGTCGGGCCGGGCTGGCGTTGCATGGTCTCGGTACATCCGGCTCGTTCGAGGAGACGTTCGTGCTCATTCCCGAGGCGCAGCACCGCAGGTCCGTGAGCTTCGCCGCGGTGGAACGTACGTGGCGGATGCCAACGGCGGAAAGTAAGTCGGGTCTTCCCGTCGCGCCGGTTGTTCGGTGTCTGTGCGACGCGATTCGTCGCATGAAGAACGCCGAGCAGTGCATGGCGCTCGTTGCCAGTGTCGTTCAGCGGGGTGCCGCAACGATCGAGGCGATCATGAAGGAACTGGACGCCGGCACCACGCGTGGAACCGCGATGCCTCGTCGAGTACTTCGCGAACTGGCCGCCGGCGCGCACTCCGTTGCCGAAGCACACGCGCAGAAGTTGTACGCGCGCAGCGGTCTTCCCCCGATGACGCACAATGTCGCGGTTCGCGACGAGTCGGGCAGGTTGCTGCTGGTGGCCGACAATTGGCTCGACGACGTCGCCCTCGACTGGGAGATCGACTCGCTCGAATATCACCTGTCACCCGCGGCGCACCGCGCCACCGTGGAACGACGGGAGCGCGCTCAGAACGCCGGCATCATTGTCGTGACTCACCTGCCGAGCGATATTCGCGACGATCCGGAACGTGTTCTCTCCGACCTGCGGTCTCGGTACCGACAGGCGCTCGCGCGTCCGCGCCCCCACGTCACCGTCGACCCGTCCTACCGCCGATCGGGCTGATACACCCAAATCATGTGGTCGCCGGTTTCGGCCGCAGCGGCCAAGGCTCGCGGCTCGATCCTGTCGAGGACGAAACCCAGCCGCCGCGGAACGGCTCGACTCCTCGAATTGGCTGCATCGCAATGAATTTCGACGCGATCGACGTCTGCGAGTTTCAATGCCTCTTGCGTGAGGGTCGCGGTGGCTTCGGAGATGATGCCGTCACCCTCGGCTGCACTGTCGAGCCAGTACCCTATTTCGATCCCACCCGGTCCGACTCGTCGGTGCAATGCAATCTTCCCCAGGAATGCGCTGGTGGATCGACCGAAAATCCCGTAGTCGTACATTTCGTCGGCGTCCCACAGCTTCCGGCTTTCCGCGATGCGGACGATCTGCGCCGACCTGTTTGCAGCGTCCTCGGTGGCCCAACCGAGCCACGGCAGCAGGCGGACCCGATTTCGCTCGATCGTTTCGGCAATGACGACAGCATCGTCTGCCGTCTCGCGTCGAACCACGAGACGGTCGGTGACAATCCGAACGGGAGGTTTGCTGACCATTGAGACAGTCTGACTCCCTGCTAATGCCGATTCCACTGGTTTTTCGGTGCCCTCCGACCCATGTGCAGTCCACTCGATGTGCCATTGACGGTCGAAAGGGCCACCGGATGTCACATTGAGTGGTCAGACAGTAGTGGTGTCAGACGGTAGTGGTGTCAGCCGGGAGTGGTCAGGCGGTAGTGGGGTGGGCGATGCTGGGGGAGAGGAAGTAAAACGATCAGGAAGCGGACCACGATCTCCAGGACAGTTTGTCGATGACGATGACCGGCCCCTCGGGTCGGTTGTTCTTGTATTGGCTGTATTTCGCGACGAGGGTGTCGGTACCGACTGTGCCTTCGGCGCTGCCCGCGTCGACGATGCGGGCGTTGCCGTCGGCGCGGATCCACCAGAGTTGGGACCAGTCGTCGGAGTAGTGGTCGACGATGAGGCTGACGGCGGGGTCGGCGTGGATGTTGTCGAGTCGCTGCAGTTTCTGGGTGGTTTTGGGTTTCCAGTCGATGGCTGTGTAGATGCGGTCGCCGGTGGGTGCGACGGCGTAGACGATGGGGACCAGGTGTGGGGTGCCGTTGGGGTTGACGGTGGAGAGTTGGGCGCGGGGTGCGTCGGTGAAGCGTTGAATTTCGTTGTCTATCTTCACGTTCGGTTCCTCATGCGGATTCGCTGTGGCTGCTGTGTCGGGTGATGTATTGCTCCAGTTCGGCGACGGGCATGGGTCGTCCGAGGAGGTGTCCTTGGCCGAAGGTTACGCCCATGTCGGTGCAGATTCGGAGTTGTTCGGTGGTCTCGATGCCTTCGATGACGGTGTCTTTGCCGAGGGTGGTGGTGACGTCGACGAGGGCGGTGCAGAGGGTGGTCATGGCGCGGCGTCGGTGGAGGTTGGTGCTGTCGAGGTGTTGAGTGAGGGATCTGTCGATTTTGAGGATGTCGACGGGGAGGGTGGCGAGTCGTTCGAGGGAGGAGAAGCCGGAGCCGAAGTCGTCGATGGCGATGAGGACGCCGTGGCGTTGGACGTCGCGGAGTTGGTAGTGCACGGCGTCGAGGTCGTGCAGCGTCTGCGATTCGGCGAGTTCGAGTGCGAGTCGACCGCGTTCGATGCCGTGGGTGTCGACGATGTCGATGACGTCGGTGGCCAGGGTTCCTGCGGCGAAGTGTGCGGGGCTGACGTTGACACCGACCTGGAGCATGATCGCGCGGGATTGCCAGTCTGCGATGGTTGCCGCGACGTCGGTGAGAATCCACATGCTCAGGGGGATTATCAGGTCGTTGTCTTCGGCGAGGGGGATGAAGGCGTCGGGCATCAGGAGTCCGAGCTCGGGGTGGTTCCAGCGAACGAGGGCTTCGGCTCCGACGACGGCTCCGGTCGCGAGTTCGACGATGGGTTGGTAGACCATGGTGAGCTCGCGCGCGGTCATGGCGACTCCGCGCAGTCGTTCGAGGAGCTCGAGCCGCGTGCGGTTGGTGTGGTGCAGCTCGTCGGTGAAGATGTGATGCCGGTTGCGGCCGGTGGCTTTGGCGGCATGCATGGCGGCGGTGGCGTTGTGTACCAGCTGGGTGGCGCGATCGGTGCTGCCGGTGGTGGACGCGACACCGACGCTGGCGGTGAGGGTGAGTTGACGGCCGCCGAGCTCGAAGGGGGGCTCGAAGATGCTGGCGAACCCCGCGGCCATCGCTCGGGCTGCCAGGGAATGGCAGCCGTAGGCGACGATGACGAATTCGTCCCCGGTGAGTCGGCCGATGGTGTCCCCGGGTCGGGTCGATGCGGTGAGTCGGTCGGCGACCATGCACAGCAGCTCGTCGCCCTGGGCCGGTCCGAGCGCGTCGTTGAATTCACGGAAGCCGTCGATGTCGACGAGGAGGACGCTGAAGTGCTGGTCAGGGCCTAGGTCGACCAGCGCGGCGGTGATGGTGGCCAGGATTTCGTTCCGGTTCGCAAGCCCGGTGAGGGCGTCGAGCGTCGGGTTGGGGTCGGCACGGCGGAGCGGCGTGTCGTGTTCTCGACTCACAGTGCCCCCTCGTAGCCGGACGGCCACCGGCGATACTAGCCGAAGAGTTTGCTTAACGCCTATAAACGGGGAGCGCGCCCTTTTTACTGGCCCTCACGCAGCGTGCCCGTCGACCCTCGCGTCTCGATGTTCCATACCGCCGCGTCGACGGCGTCGCTGAGACCGAGCACCCACCGGGCCGCCGATCGGCCCTGGTCGAACAACGATTGCGCGACGGTGGTCAAGTGGGCCGCCGCCGCTGCAGGGGAGTCGTCCCATCCGGTCAGTGCGACGTGGCCGGGAATGTCGATCCCGGCACCCGTCGCCGCGTCGAGTGCGCCGAAGGCGAGTTCGTCGCTCATCGCGAACATCACATCGACGACGTTGTCGCGCAACAACAGTCGTGCTGCCCGTGCGCCCTCTTCGCGCGAATTGTGGGTGGTGAACAGCGTCGGTACCGTCGACCATTCGATTCCTCGACGCATGCACGCATCGCGGTAGCCCTCGAGTCGTGCGCGAGTCACCGGCATCGAGATGTCCGACGCGTCGGCGCCGTGCACCACCGTCGATTCGCGTCGCGAATCGGGTCGTAGCGCAACGATCGCGGGCCGACGTCGATTGCGCAGAGCAATGGTGGCGATCGCGTCGGCTGCAGCGCGGTCGTCGATTCCGATGGAGTTCAATCCCGGATGCTGGGGGCCGCCCTGGACGCAGGTGGGTCGACCGGTGCCGACGAGCACGTCGAGGACGGGGTCGTCGACGCCGGTGGTCCAGACGACGTAGCCGTCGACCTGCGCGTCGCGAATTCTCGCAATGTCGCTGTCGCGGTGCAGATTAGGCAACATCACCAGCGCGGTGTCGGCGTCGAGACACGCGTCGGCGATGCCCGAGAGGAACCGTCGGGCCTGGGGATCCTCGAAGGCATAGGTGAGTTTTTCACCGAGTACGACGCCGATGCTGTTGTGCTTTCCGCTGCGAAGCGAGCGTGCCGCGCGGTTGGGACCTGCGTATCCGAGGGCCGCCGCCGCTGCGTGGACGCGGTCTCGGGTGGCAGGCGAGACGCGGTCGGGTTGGTTGTAGGTATACGAGACGCTCATGGTGGAGACTCCCGCAGACGCCGCGACGTCGGCCATCGTCACCCGATTGTTCACGGGGCCACCTTAGCGCGTGTCGACGATCTGTGTAACGATACACACCATGTCGTCGCCCCTCCCCAAGCTGCTGGTCCTCGGTGCAGCCGCCTTCATCTATGTCACGGCCGAAACGTTGCCCGTGGGTCTGCTTCCGGAGATCTCGGGCGATCTCGGCGTCGGCGAATCCGCGGTCGGTCTGCTGCTGACCTTCTACGCATACGGCGTCGCCGTCATGACCATGCCGTTGATCAGGTTCGTACGCGACTGGCCACGGCGACGGGTCGTCGTCATCACCGTTGCGGCACTGGCCTTTTCGCAACTGCTCTCCGCGGTGTCCGTCGGGTACCCGATGCTGGTGCTGTCGAGGATGCTGTGCGCGGCGACCCACGGAGTCTTCTGGGCCGTGGTCGCACCCGTCGCGGCGTCACTCGCACTTCCCGGTAAGCAAGGAAAAGCGATCGCCACGGTGTACGCCGGCACCTCGTTGGCGTTGGTCGCCGGTAATCCGATCACCGCGGCCATGGGTCAGTGGTTCGGGTGGCGCACTGCTGCAACGATTCTCGGTGTCGTCGCCGCCGCTATCGCGGTGGCGCTCTACTTCGTCCTCCCTGCACTACCGGTCACCCGAGCAGCTGCGCGCGGCAAGAAATCACCGGGCGTGCTCGACGGCACCCTGGCGATCCTGTGTGGAGTGACGTTCCTGGCCGTCCTCGGCCATTTCGCCGCGTACACGTACTTCTCGCTCATCGTCGATCGCGCAATCGGTTCGGCCGGAACCACTCTGACGCTGATGTTGATGCTCTACGGTTTGTTCGGGGTCGTCGGTATCTGGGTGATCGGCAGAACGTACGACCGTTGGCCGCGGCCCTCCACCATCGCTGCTCTGGGTGCCGTCGCGGCCGCGACGGCGATCCTGTGGGGCACCCTCAGCGCAGCACCGGGCAGCCTGGCCGTCCTTGCTGTCGGGGCGATCGCGTTGTGGGGTCTGGCCTTCACCACACTGCCGGTCTGCATCCAGTCCGCCGTGGTTCGGGCCGCCCCTGCCGACGCCGACAAGGCGTCGGCGATCTATGTCGTCGCCTTCCAACTGGCCATTGCCACCGGGGCCCTGGTGGGAGGCGTCGTCGTCGACGCCAGGGGTATCGGGGCGGTGACCGCTGCGGCGACGATCCTGGTGGCTGTGGCACTCACCGTCGTAGTGGTCGCGCGCAGAGCCTTTCCGAGCTCGTATCCGTCGGTACCGGTCTCGACGCCGGCGCACTGACCTCTCGGCGCTCTCGCGCGATAGGGTCAGCACGCGACGAACGAGGGAATCCGGTGCAATTCCGGAGCTGGCGCGCAACGGTGACGGGTGAGAGCTCGAAGTCCGAATGCTCGGACGTCGTGATCGAACCCCACCCGCGGCTCCGCGACACGAGCCCCAAGCAGGAAGCTCTTCGATGCGTACCTCTCTCGCCGCACTAGGCGCTGTCTCCATCCTTCTGGTCTCCGGTTGTTCGACCGCGTCGACCCCCGACGCGTCCACCGTCACCTCCGGGAACTATCCCCTGACCATCGAGAACTGCGGACGCGACGTCGTCGTCGACGCACCACCGCAACGCGCGGTGTCGTTGAACCAGAGCTCGACGGAAATACTGCTCTCGCTCGGCCTCGCAGACCGGATGGTGGGCACCGCCACCTGGACCGACCCGGTCCGCTCGAACCTCGAATCCGAGAACGCCAGGGTGCCGAGGCTCGCGGACAACAAGCCATCGCTCGAGGTCGTGTTGGATACCGAGCCCGATTTCGTGTCCGCGTCCTTCGGCGGCACCCTCGGACCCGGGGGAGTCGCAGATCGGAGCAGGTTCGAGCAACTCGGCGTCCCGAACTATCTCTCGCCCACCGACTGTCAGGGCAAGACCGACGAAAGCGTCAATTCCGACGGTGCTCGCACGGAGCCGCTGGTGATCGACACCGTCTATCGGGAGATTCGTGATCTCGCTGCGGTCTTCGACGTGCGAGACCGTGGCGAGCGCCTGGTCGCCGAACTGCAGGATCGGTTCGAGAAGGCCTCCGGTTCGGTCGACGCGTCAGGTGTGTCGTTGGCCTACTGGTTCGCCGACACCGATACGCCGTACATGGCCGGTTGCTGCGGATCGTCGGGCATCATCACCGACTCCGTCGGCGCCGAGAACATCTATGCCGACACCACCGACGAATGGCCACAGGTCAATTGGGAGAGTGTGCTCGATCGCAACCCGACTGCACTGGTGCTCGCAGATCTGAGTCGACGCAGTATCGCCGGGGACGCCCTGGACAGCAAAATCGGCTTCCTGGAGTCGAATTCGGTCACGAACCGAATGCCCGCCGTCGAGAACAAGCGGTACATCGTCGTCAACGGTGCCGATCTGAACCCGTCCATTCGGACGATCGACGGTGTCGAGAAAGTTGCGGCTGCCCTGCAGGATTGGGGAATGGCGTCGCGATGAGCCGCACCGATCGCGGGGTGCTCGTCCCACTACTGCTCGCAGGATCGGCGTTGTTGGTGCTCTCGATCGGCGTCGCCGTCACCATCGGACCCGCGAACGTGTCGGTGCCCGACGTGTATCGAGTGATACTGACGCACATGGGTATCGGGAGTTCGGGAGTCGGTCGCATCCAGGACGGAATCGTCTGGGAGCTGCGCCTGCCCCGGACCTTGCTGGCCGCCGTGTGCGGCGCGGGTCTCGCGCTGTGCGGGGCGATCATGCAATCACTGCTGCGCAACCCCCTCGCCGATCCCTTCGTCCTGGGCATTTCGTCTGGTGCATCTACCGGAGCGGTCCTCGTCGCGGTTCTCGGCGTCGGCGGTGGCGCATTGTCCTTGTCCACAGGGGCATTCGCCGGTGCGCTGCTCTCGTTCGTCCTGGTGATGCTGCTGGCCGCAGGGGCAGGCGGCGGAAACGACCGCGTGGTGCTGGCCGGGGTCGCGGGGACGCAGCTGTTCTCGGCCTTGACGTCGTTCATCGTCATTTCCTCGGCCGACGCCGAACAGACACGCGGCGTGCTGTTCTGGCTCCTCGGATCGCTGAGCGGTGCCGACTGGACGGACGTGGTGCTGTGCGGATCTGTTGCGCTGCTCGGAATGGTGGTGTGTCTGTTCAACACCTCGGCCCTCGACGCCTTCACATTCGGGCACGACGCGGCCGCGTCCCTCGGTGTTCCGGTCAAGTGGGTGCGAATCCTGTTGTTGGTCATCACCGCACTGATCACGGCCTCGCTCGTCAGCGCCGCCGGAGCCATCGGGTTCGTGGGTCTCGTTCTGCCGCACGCCGCACGTTTTTTCGTCGGCGCACGGCATCGACGGCTGCTGCCGACGACGGTGGTCATCGGCGCGATCTTCATGGTGTGGGTCGACACCATCGCCCGAACGCTGTTCGCCCCGCAGGAGATACCCGTCGGAGTGGTGACCGCACTCATCGGCGTGCCGGCATTCGCGCTCATTCTGTTTCGACTCAGGAGATCCCGATGACGTTGCACGTCAACAACATCCGGTGGACCCGTGGCGGGAACCCGATTCTCGACGGCGTCAGCTTCGCGCCGGAACCGGGCGAGACCATCGGGCTCATCGGCCCAAACGGCTCCGGCAAATCGTCGCTACTACGAATCCTCGCCGGCATCGTGGCACCCGACAGCGGCGACGTGCTGCTCGACGGAAAGAACCTGCGCACCCAACGTCGTCGCAGCATCGCCCGCCGCGTAGCGATGGTCGACCAACACTCCGACACCGACGTCGACATCACCGTCCGCGACGTCGTACGCCTGGGCCGCATCCCCCACCACGGCATCCTCGGCGGAGACACAGCAGCCGACGACGCCGCGATCGAACAGGCACTCACCGACACCGCTATGGCGTCGAAAGCCACCCGACGCTGGCACACCCTCTCCGGCGGAGAGCGCCAACGCGCCCAGATCGCACGGGCCCTCACTCAACAACCCACCGAACTACTGCTCGACGAGCCGACCAACCACCTCGACATCCAACACCAACTCGACATCCTCACCCTCGTCGCAGGACTACCCCTGAGCAGTTACATCGCCCTCCACGACCTCAACCTCGCCGCCATGTTCTGCAACCGCATCATCGTCCTGAACAACGGCAGCATCGTGGCATCGGGAACCCCACACGAAGTGATCACCGAACACCTGGTGCGCGAGGTGTACAACGTGCACGCCAGCGTCTCGCATACCGACGACTGCCCCCAGGTGACCTATCGCCGCCCCCGCCCGACCGCCCCCGGAGTCCACTCGATGTGACATTGACCCCCGAAAAGGCCATTAGATGTCACATTGAGTACCCGGGGAAGGGGCAAAACCGGGGGAGGGGAGACCGAATCTAAAGTTGGCGCAATTTCCGCTCGAATGCGTCGATGCGTGTGGTGTCCTCGAAGAAGTCCTCTTGCGAGACGATTTTGCCCCAGCTGGTGCGGACAAGGAGCACCGTTCGGTTGCTGTACAACTCGGTGCCGTCGGCTGCGTGTGCTTGGTCGTCGAAGCGGACGAGGAGGGTCATGCGCCAGGGGGCTCCGCCGCTGTAGATTTCCGTGACCTGCCCGCGGATGCCGGCGGCGACGAAGTCCTGGAAGAACTTTTCGATTGCCGGTCGTCCGCGGTGGGTGCCCGACCATCGGCTGTCACCGTCGGCGAATTTGAGCACCGCGTCTCGGTGGAACGACGAGAGCAGTGGGCGATAGTTTCCGTTGTTGAGCGCCTCGATGTCTCGCTGCAACTTGAGGGTCAGCACTCGCATCAGCAGAAGCTTGCATGCGAAGGCCGTCGAGATGCCGGCCAGAAATCTCAGTTGCATGGCTATACGTTTGCTTACCGTTCACCGACGTGTCAATCGAGTGGGACGTTTCGAGACCCGGCTTCACCCAGGTCGGTGGTGGTGCTGTTCACCATCTTTTCGAGTTCGCAGCCCGGCCGATACCGTCGATGACGACTCACACCGATCGTGTACTTCGCTTCGGTTCAGAGAACATGACAGAGTGAAGGTTCCAAGCGTAGGCATGCTCTGCAAGGATGGACTGGTGAGGGGACGAACGTGAGCGCATATCGTTCGTCGGTCGCTGTCCGGCCGAATCCCGGGGGGCCCAGATGGACTCCATAGCTGCGTTCTGGTGCCACGCAGATGACGGCGAGCCTGCTCTGATGCGGTCGGAGATGAATCAGTTGCTCTCGGCGACAAGGCTTTCCCGAGCACGGACACTGTTCGAACGTGCGTCGCTCGAGGATTTTCTGGGCGAAGAATCGGCTGCGATTCCGTTGTACGAGGCGGCGCTGTCGAGTGGGCTCGATTCCGTGCACGAGAGCAAGGCCAGAATTCAGCTCGCCAGTTCGCTGCGTAATGTCGGCCGACTCCAGGAGGCGTCGCGTGTGTTGGAAGACTTCGAGTTTTCCGACGAATTCTCCTCTGCGCGAGCTGCATTCAATGCCCTGATCCTGTGGGATCTGGGCGATGGTGCTGGCGCGCTGAAGGCGGCACTGCAGGCAGCGAAGCCTGCGCTCGGCACATACCGTCGCGCAATCGGAACATATGCCGACGACCTCCGTACCGACAGGCCGAGGAACAACGGCACCGACGACCGTGTTGCCCACCATGATCGTGCCAGTTCGCTCGACGACCCCGAGGTGAAGCCATGACCAGCGGAGCATTCGATCCACACGACCTCCTCGAGCACAGCCGACTCGGCGTACTCGCCACGATAAAAGCGAGCGGCCTGCCGCAACTGTCGCCGGTGACGCCGTTCTACGATCGCACCGAGCGAACAATCAAGATTTCGGTCACCGAAGGACGAGCGAAAACGGCCAACCTACGCCGAGACCCGCGCGCTGCACTCGAAGTGACCAGCGCCGACGGCAAGGCCTGGGCAACAGCAGAAGGATCCGTCACCCTCACCGGACCGGGCGCGAACCCGAACAGCCCCGAAATCGATGCGCTGGTCGACTACTACCGCGCCGCCGCCGGAGAGCACCCCGACTGGAACGAATACCGCGCCGCGATGGCCGCGGATCGCCGAGTTCTGGTGACCATCGCCGTCGACCACGTCTATGGCGAAAGCCTCACCTGATCGCCTAGGCAGTCCACTCGATGTGCCATTGACCCCCGAAAAGGCCACTGAATGTGCCATTGAGTGCACTGGGGTCGGTGCATATCTGCCTCCGTCATGTGAGTTGGTAGACGTCCAGTTCGACGGAATTCGGTAAACGTTCACCGGTTGCCACGAAGAGTGTTCCGTTCATCCAGCTGAGGGAGTCGGCGGACGTCGACAGTCGCGGAAAGGTGCGAAAGTAGATTCGGTCGGCGGGAACCTGCTTGTTTCGAGTCAGTGCGTCGATGTCCTGTTCGCTGCCGGTGCGCACCCCGACGTTATGGACCGAGATCCGTTCGCCTGCGTCGGTCTCGAGTGCATATCGGGCGTCGAGTTCGGTGACAGTGGCCGATCTGAGGACCTGGTGGTCGGCACCGCCGGCCAGGACGCGTCCTCGTATCACCGGCCCGTCGACGGTCCCACCGAGGATCGGCACGAGGCGTCGATGTCCGTCGCTGACCTGGCCGAGATCGATGGGCTCCCCGACCGTGACGGACAGGTGCGCGACGAACGTCAGATCGGGGCGCACGTCAGTTCGTTCGGTCCGCGAAGCCGTCGGGAAGATCGCCAGGTGCGACGGACACGATGGTCTCGTCGTCGGCTCCGACGTTCTCGAAGAGCGTGATCGTGGCGAACTCGGGGACGACATAGATGGGGTAGGTCGGTCCGGCGTCGCGGTACGCACGCATTTCGTCGAGGTGATCGTTCTGGTAGAGGACCGTTTTGGTGCCGTCCAATTCGATCCACTGAGGGAAGAAGATGGTTCCGTGCAGACGACGCTTTCCTGGGATGACGTTGACGACGACCGAGGTTCCGGTGGGCTCGTTCCACGAGATCTTGTAGACGTCGTCGTCGAGCTGGACGAGATCGACTTCCTGGTCCTTGACCCAGCGTCCGCCGACCATGCCGGTGTGAATTCGGTAGTCGATCGTGGTCGCGTTCTTCACATACATCTCGTACTGCCAGCTGTTGGCGTACGTGTAGATGAAGCGATGCCCGACGATGCCGCTCAGATCTTGGCTGGGGATGGGGTTCTCGACTGTGGTCATGGTCTTCATTTTGTCACAAAACTATGTTTGCGGCAAAACTATCTGTGCGATCATCGACGCATGGACTCCACCGCAACGGAATTGGGCCGACAGCTGGGGCCCCTGCGGCGATCACTGCTCCGGGCGACGCGGGATGTCGCGCAGCTGCCCGACATCGCCGACTCGCACATCGAGGTGATGCGAGCCCTTGCAGCAGAACCGTCCATGAGTCCGGGACGCCTTGCCACTCGCCTCAACCTGGCCCGATCCACCGTGAGCAACCTGATCAGAGCGATGGTCGACGCCGGCCTGGTGGAAAGATCGATCACCACCGGTGACCTTCGAGGGGCGACACTCACCGCATCGCCGAAAGCTGTGAAGCTCCTCGCCGAATACGACGCGGCGAGCTCCCGAGTACTCGCGGACGCACTGGACGAACTGAGTCGACACAACCGCGAAGCCATCGCCGCAGCTCTGCCGGCCTTGGCGGAAATCACCAGCATCCTCTCCCGCCGCAGCTCCTGATTCTCGGCGGTGCGTCCGCACCCGTGCAGTCCACTCCATGTGCCATTGACCCCCGAAAAGGCCACCGAATGTCACATTGAGTACCGGGATGTCGTGCTCGTGCTCCCTGTTTCGATCAACGACGCGTGTTGATGTCGAGGACAAGCCGAGGAGTGCGCATCTGACCGACTGTCGACCACCAGCGGTGTGCGGGATACGACAGTCGAACCACGAAGTAGTTGACGAATTCGACAACGGCGAACAGCCACACGACGAGCAGTGCGACGCCAATTCCGGCGCTCGACGGGAACCATACGACGACACCGATGAGCCCAACCGCCAACAGTGGGACGTTTGCGACTCGACATACGCGATAGATCGCGCGAATGACCGGTGGCATCGGGTTGAGTTCGACCCAGGATCGCGCCATCAACCAATAAACTCCCGCCTGCACGAGGACGGCGAGCAACGGGACGAGAGCAGACCACATGGCGAGTGAGTCCTCTCTGTCGTCGAGTCGTGGTTCTGCCATGGTGAGCGCAATCGAAGCAAACACCGCTGCGGCGGACAGCTCACCCAGGCCGAGCGACAGATACCGTCGCCGCAACGCGTTCCGGCGACCACTGGACATCACGCCAGATTAGTCATGAGTTGGCAGCGACACCCGCCCCCACAGTCCACTGGATGTGCCATTGACCCCCGAAAAGGCCACCAAATGTCACATTGAGTAGCCAGGGCGGGCGGGGAGTCATTGGTTGCGGGCAACCGGGATCCAGAGTTCTCCGGTTCCCGATGACCAGTCGGGTGTGTTTTCGATGACGGTCAGAATTTCCGGGCCGGGGGTGATGTGGAAGGGGTGGGAGGGGAACCACTCGCTGAATGCGTCGGCCCAGAGTTGTTGTAGTGCTGGGGCGAGTGCGGTGTCGCTGTGTGTTTCGAAGACCGCCCATGTCGATGCGGGGACGCTGAGGGAGTCCAGGTCGGCCGGTATGGGGGCTGTGGTGGCGACGGCGAAGTAGTAGTCGAAGAGACTGCCGTCGGTTCGGTCGGCTTCGAAGCCATCGCTGACGAAGAGGATGTGGGGGAGTTCGGGCAGGTCGGCGTGTCGGCGAAGTTGTTCGCCGAATCCGGTGGGCAAGGTCTGGTGGAACTGGGTCATGGGGGTGTTCTCGCCGTGGAATGTGAGGGGGATTCGCGTCGATTTGCCGATGATGTGGAATGCGGGCAGTTCGGTGATGCGGTAGTCCATGGTGCTCTTTCCTTCGATGGTCAGGTGAAATGCCAGTGGCGGTCTGGAGCGGAGGGTGGTCCCTGGCTTGCGGGCGTGGGATGGTGTGACCCCGTGCATGTCTCGGAATGCGCGAGTGAATGCGTCGCCGCTGTAGCCGTATTTGGTCGCGACGTCGAGCACCCCGATGCCGGCGAGAATGTCTGCGGCTGCCAACGACATTCGCCGCTGTCGGATGTACGCCGACAGTGGGATTCCGGCCAGCGCGGAGAACACGCGTCGAAAGTGATAGTCGGACGTGAGGGTGATGCGAGCGAGCTGTGCCGGGTCGATGTCGTGGTCGAGGTTGTCCTCGATGTAATCGAGTGCTGCATTCCATCGTTCGAGCATGTGCCGGTGGCCTTTCCTTCGTTCTGGTGACAACGATAGGGAGGCGCAGGCACGGCTGGCTCGACTTTTCGAGCCCGGCTGGGTCGGGTTCAGATGGTGCGCAGATGCCGTCCGCGTCGCCGAGCACGGAGGCGACCGAGTTCGGCCAACGCGGCATGCGATTGTGCGTCGGCCGGGCGATAGACGATCAATCGAAGATCCGGGTCGCCGAGTGGAGTGAGGACGTCGAACGTCACGGTCACCGGGCCGACGAGCGGGTGCTGCATCGGCTTGTCTCCCCGGCTTCGTATCGATACTTCACGTGATTGCCAGTATCGCGAGAATTCGGCACTGCCGTGTTGGAGTTCGTCGATCAGCAGGGCGAGGTGAGTGTCGTGCGAGTGGTCGACCCACGCGGCACGCAAATCGGCGACGGCACCGCGGACGACGTCGTCGCGTGACTCGTAGAAGCCGTCGAATGATGTGTCCAAGAAGCACATTCGGAGGACATTACGACTCTCGGCGGGCCGCTCGTCTATGTCGAGCAGCAGGGCGGCCATGGTTTCGTTGATGGCCAGGATGTCGAGTCTGTAATCGAGGACCATGGCAGGCAGGGGCTCGACGTCGTGTACCAACTGGGCGATTCCGTCGGGAATCTTTCGGTCGGTGGGCCGTTCGGGTGCACGATGCCCCGCCAACGTGAACAGGTAGCCCGTCTGGTCGCCGGACAACTTCAAGGCCCTCGACAGTGACCCCACCACCTGGGCGGACGGTCGGATATCACGGGCCTGCTCGAGCCGCACGAGATAGTCGACGCTGACACCGGCGAGTGCGGCGACCTCCTCGCGCCTGAGTCCGGGGGTCCGGGAGGCCCCGATCCGCGGCGGCAGACCGACGTCGGACGGAACGAGCGCTTCACGTCGAGACCGCAGGAAGGCCGCCAGTTCTCGGCGGGCCATCTCCGGTGGCGTCGTGGTCATTCCACACAGCGTAGGTCAATTCGGACCAGTCAGCCTGGTATCGCGCGTCCCAGGATGACCATGACCTTCCCGCTTCTCGACCGGACCGGCACTGTGAGCCGGACGGATCGATCGAGAAGGAGACACACGATGACACGGATGGACGACTATCGACTCCTGGGACGCTCGGGACTGCGCGTGGCACCGTTGTCGTTGGGGGCCATGACATTCGGGGACGTCTGGGGGTGGGGAGCCGACAAGCAGGAGTCGAAACGCATCTTCGACGCTTATCTGGACCTCGGAGGCAACATGATCGATACCGCGAACATCTACACCGACGGTCAATCGGAGCGGTATCTGGGGGAATTTCTCGAAGGTTGTCGCGACTCGGTTGTCGTATCGACCAAATATGCGGCGACGCGCGATCCGGCGGACCCGAATTCGGGTGGCGGCGGGAGAAAGAGCCTGCGTGGTTCGGTCGATGCCAGTTTGCGGAACCTGGGCACCGACTACATCGATCTGATGTACCTGCACGCATGGGACGGTGTGACGCCGAGCGACGAGATCATGTCCGCCCTCGGTGATTTGGTGCAATCGGGAAAAGTTCTCTACCTCGGCATTTCGGATACCCCGGCCTGGGAGGTCG
The DNA here is from genome assembly GCF_014905595.1 of Rhodococcus sp. NKCM2511. Lineage (NCBI taxonomy): Bacteria > Bacillati > Actinomycetota > Actinomycetes > Mycobacteriales > Nocardiaceae > Rhodococcus > Rhodococcus sp. NKCM2511. Next base: position 2,980,846 of record NZ_BNHJ02000001.1, read on the forward strand.
CGCGAATGCAGACCCTTGCGCAGCTACGTGGATGGCCACCGCTGTCCGCACTTCAGGTCGAGTACAGCCTGATCGAGCGCACTACCGAACGCGAGTTGTTACCGATGGCAGCAGATCTGGGTCTCGGTGTGATTCCGTGGTCACCGCTCGGCGGGGGTGTGTTGACGGGTAAGTACACCGCTGCCGACCTCGAAGGGGCAAGCTCGAATTCACCGGCGGGTAGTCGGCGCGATCACGCGAGGTCGAACCGAACACTGACCGAACGTGGGTTGCGCACAGCCGACGTCGTCGTCGAGGTGGCAGAAGAGCTGGGTGCGACTCCGGCCCAGGTGGCGTTGGCATGGACGCTGCTGCATCCCGCCGTCGTCAGTTCGTTGATCGGGGTGCGGACCGCAGAACAGTTGCAGCACAACATCGGTGCCCTCGATATCGTCTTCGACGAGTCGCAGTTGGCTCGGCTGCATTCGGTCAGCGCGATCGACATGGGGTTTCCGCACGAATTCCTGGCGCGTCCGATGGTCCGCGGGGTCATGAGCGGGCGGACGTCGGTGCGCCCACGCCCACTGCGGTCCTGGTGATCGGACCTGGTGAGCAGTCGAATCAGGACGACGGTGATCGACGATAGGTCAACGGATCACCGTCGTGCACGACCGTGAAACCTGCCTTCTCCAGCACTCTTTGCGACGCGGCATTGCCGCGTGCGACTGTCGCAACCATTGCGAGGTTGCCCACGGTCTCGCGTGCCAAGCCCAGCATGTGCCCAGCACAGCCGCGTCCCCAGTGGTCCGGATGCACCCAGTAGCCCACCTCGACGTGATCGGCTCGACGGATGAGGCTCAGCAGTCCGACCGGTACCGCGTCTTCGACGCCGATCGACCACATCGGCAGGTCGGGTGTATCGAGGTCCGTCGTCGCCAATGCGCGGTTGAATCGACCATCGAAATAGGTTCTTGTCCAGGGTTTTCCGTCGCCCACCCACCGCATGACGGAGGCGTCCGAGGCCATCGAGTACAGGAATTCGGCATCGGTGGCAGTTGCCCGCCGTAGCCGGGTCGACGTCACAACCGCCGACCATCGATCGGTCGAGGGTCGGCCAACCGCAGTACGATGCTCATGACCTGCAGACGATAGAGGCATCCGGATCCGACCGCCACCGAATACCCAAGGGAGCCCGATGAACCTGGCCGACTACGACGTCTTGAGCTTCGATTGCTACGGAACGCTGATCGATTGGGAGTCGGGGATCGGCGACGTGCTCGGCGCATGGGCTGCGGATGCAGGATCGCCGATGTCCGAAGACGAATTACTCGCCGCCTATGCCCCCAACGAAGCACAGGCGCAGCAGGATTCACCGTCGATGCTCTATCCCGACATCCTGGCCGACGCATTCGGACGAACAGGCGACGCGCTGGGTATACCGGTCACCCCGGACTGGTCAGGCAGACTCGCCGGCTCCGTTCCGGACTGGCCGGCGTTTCCGGACTCGGCGGACGCACTGGCATCACTCGCCGAGCACTACAAGCTGGTGATTCTGTCCAACGTGCACCGCGCGGGTTTTGCCGGTAGCAACCGTCGGCTCGGCGTTGAATTCGACGCCATCGTCACAGCCGAGGATGTGCACGCATACAAGCCGGCGGACAACCATTTCGATGCGCTCGACGCGATCCTCGACGACTTCGGTGTGCCCAAATCACGTCTGCTGCACGTGGCACAGAGCCTGTTCCACGATCACGTCCCGGCGCGGCGTCACGGCCTTGCGTCGGTGTGGATCGATCGCAGACACGATCGGCCAGGGTGGGGCGCAACACCGGAGCCGAACGGCGACTACGGTTTTGCGATGCAGTTCCCGAGCATGGCGGAGTTTGCCGACGCGGCCCGTGGGGCGCACGGCAATGCGTAGGTTGAGCACCCTGGTTGGGCTGTGTCTCGGATTGGTCGGCTCGCTCGGATACTTGCTGTGGGAGATCAGGCCGCGACGGGTCAACTACGCGTTCGTCGTGGACAGTTCGAGTTACATCCGCTCGTTGGGAATCACCTACACAACGGCGTTCGTTGTCTTCGGCCTACCCATCCTCGGCGCTGTTCTCGGCCTCGTTGTCGGTGTTCTGTTCACCAGAAAGCGACGCTGACGCTGTCGGCTACGAGCGACTGCCCTACCAGTGCCATGCGTCGCCGCCGACGTTCTCGATGGTTCCTTGCAGGACGCGGATAGTGGTCGCGAAATCGTCCTGACTGATTCCCTGCATGCGTTCGTCCTGCAGCATCCGTTGGATGTCCGCGGCGCGGGCGAATAGCCGCTGGCCCTCAGGCGTGAACTTCAGTCGTGCATGGGATTCGGTGATCAAACCCTTCTGGGTAGCGGAGTCGACTGCGTCGACGATCGCGCCAGGGGTGTCGTTGTGTCCGGTCGTGTCGATTGTCCTCGCTCGATCGGCACCAGCGGGATGCAGTGAAATCTGATGCAGGAGCCACCATTCGGCCTGGGTGATGCCGATGTCGCGGAGCGCTCCGCGTGTTCGAGCGCGGACGGCCTCCCCCGCGCGGACGGTCCAGAAGCCGATGGGTTGCTTCTCGGGTGGTTGCATGGGGCGCTGTGTCGTCATGCATGGAACGGTAGAACCTGAACAATGCTTCAGGTCAAGAGACCGACTGGCCGGTAGAGTCTCGCGCGTGGACAGACCATCCGGCAGAGGGCTCGTCGCAGTGCTCGGGGGCGTCGGCGCGGCCACAGGGGCTGCGGCCGCGGTGGTGTGGCACGTTGCGATCACCGAACCGCCGGACACTCCTGGGACGGCACATCTGCGACCGAGCTGGTTCCCCGTGTCGCTGTATCTCGTTGCCGCCGGAGTGGCTCTGGCTCTGGTGGTGGCGTGGTTTCTCGTCGATTCCGGAATGCGCGTCGTCAGAGACCGTCAGTACAGTTCCGCCCACCTGTTCACGTTGCTGATCGTCGTCGGTGCCGCGCTGGGAGCGGGCAGCGCCTTCGCGTGGACCCACTGGCCGCCGCAGCAGTTGGAGAGAGCTCCAGATCCCGCAGCGGCGTGGGCTCGGTACATCGTGATTCACAGTGGTGCAACCGAAGTCCCGCAGTCGTCGTTCGGCACCGCACCCGCGGACATATCCGGCATCGGGATTCAGGACGATGAGGGTTACGTCGGAAACGTCTTCAGTTCTGATGCTGCTGTCGACGACGCGTCACCGTCGACCTTCACCCCGATCATCGGCAGTCCGTGGACGGTGTTTCCCATCGGTGGTGTTGTCCTTGCAGCGGTTGCAGCATGGACGTTGTCGCTGAGGGATTTTCGGTTGACTGCGGTGTCGCGATCGGACCCGGATGCGCTCTAGCGAGCCCTAATCGTCCGTGCGTAGTTCGTCGACCAACGTGAACAGCCTGCCCAGGTAGTCGCTGTGAAAGACCTCGGTGGCGCGGATCTTTGCGTTTCCGTCGAGTCCGAATTGAAGGTTGACGAGTTCGACTCCGATGGCGACGCGTCGAGCATCGAGGGTCTCGAGTTCGGCGGCGAGAGCATCGACCTTGGCCAGCGGAGACAGTTCGTCGGTCATATCGGAATCGTAGAGGTCAGCCGACGGCTGCGAGGAATTCGCTGTAGAACAATCCGAGCCCCAGCGCCGACGCTATGGCCGCGAACAGCCACAGTCGGATGATGACCGTTGTTTCCGCCCAGCCGCCCAACTCGAAGTGATGGTGGATCGGTGCCATCCGGAACGGCCGCTTGCCGGTGGACTTGAAGGACGCGACCTGGATGACCACCGACGCGCTCTCGGCGACGAAGAGGGCTCCGAAGACAACCGCGATCAGCTCGGTCTTGCTGACGACGGACAGGCCGGCGAGCAGACCACCGAGTGCCAGGGAGCCCGTGTCGCCCATGAAGATCTTGGCCGGTGCTGCGTTCCACCACAGGAATCCGATGCACGCTCCCGCGGCCGCCGCGCACACGACAGCGAGGTCGAGGGGATCACGCACCTGGTAGCACCCGGCCACCGAATTGGTGGCGCACGATTGCCGGTACTGCCAGAACGTCATCACCGTGTAGGCGCCGAGGACGAGGGTCATCGAGCCCGCCGCCAAACCGTCGAGCCCGTCGGTGAGGTTGACGGCATTGGACCAGGCAACGACGAGGAACACACAGAACAGCACGAAGACGATCGGGGCCATCGTGAAGAACGTCGATTGCCGCACCAGTGACAGTTCGACGTTGCCCGGGGTCAGCCCGTTGCCGTTGCGAAACTGCAGAGCCAGGACCGCGAAGATCACCGCGGCACTGATCTGCCCGACGTATTTTCCGGTGGCTTTGAGGCCGAGGCTTCGCTTCATCCGGAGCTTGATGTAGTCGTCGAGGAAACCGACGATGCCGAGGGCGGTCGCGAGACCGAGGATCAACAGCGCCGATGCCGACGGCCCGTCGCCTCCCATCGCCACGAGGTGGGAACCGAGGTAACCGGCCCACAGACCCACGATGATCGCGACGCCGCCCATCGTCGGCGTTCCTCGCTTGGCTTGGTGGCTCGCCGGGCCTTCGACGCGAATCTCCTGGCCGAAGCCCTGCCGGGTGAACAGCGCGATGAGAAATGGCGTCAACAGAATCGAGACCGCCAATGCGATTCCACCGGCGACGAGAATGTTGATCATGCGTTGAAGCCCACTCTTCCTCTGTGCTGCGGTTGCCCACCGGGTGCTACCGAGCACCGCGGGATACTGTGCCAAACGAATCGGCAAAAGTCGCATTGCGTGACGAAGGTGTTACTCACAGTTGATACGTACCGGGAGACACACCGACCAGTTCGGTGAACTCGCGGGTGAAATGCGCCTGGTCGAACCATCCGTACCGCGCGGCCAGTTCCGCCAGCGACCCGCTGTATCCGTTGTCGAGATCACTGAGGGCGTCGTGAATCCGATATCGGCCCAGAACCCACTTGGGCGTCGCACCGACATAACGCTCGAACAACCGCTGTAGCCGACGAGTCCCGATGCCACATCTGTCCTCCACCTGGCCGACGCGTATCAGCGTCCGATCACCGAGCATCGTGCCGATGACATCCAAGACGATCTCGTACTCCGGCTCGACATCGTGGGCGTAGGGCTCGAGAACCGCGTCGACGACGGTTCGGCAGTGGTCGGCGTCGTGCTGTGCGTCCAGTTGCGTCAACGCGGCGACGGTCTCCGATCGGAACGGGGTGGGCGGAGCTACTGGGACGTCGCGCAGAGTTCGGGCCACGGTTCCGGTGAAGCTCGCGTAGCCGCCGGGGCGGAACTTGACGCCGAACACCCACCCGGACTCGGCGAGTTCGACGTCGAACCGTCGGGTCAGCACTCCGGTCACGACCACCGGCTCGGTGACGCCGGCGCGGGTCCAGCCGTGCTCGACGCTGAGCGTGCATGCCGGGTGGGGCAGGGTCGAGCTGCGATACGAGGTGCCCGACGGCAGATCCCACCGAAGTTGCCAGTAGTTCTCGACCCACGGTTCCAACGACGCCGCACACGGCAGCCGGACCAGGTCGACATACTGCGCCAGCTGATCCGGCCGCAGGACACCGGCGTGGGTGGCTGTCGCATTTTTCCTATCCGGCACGGGCGTCAGTGTAGGAGTCTGGTCCGACACCTTCGAGAAACGATCGACGCTGTCGAGGAGAAACACCATGAACGATGCACCCGTGGCAACCCTGAAGATGGTCACGCTGGACTGCGGAGATCCCGAGGCCAGCGCGACGTTCTGGTCTGCGCTACTCGGCTGGACCGTCGTCCACGCGGAGAAGGATTACGCGATGCTGCAGGGGCCCTCCAGCGCGCTCGGATTCGGACGCGTGGAGAATTATCAGCGGCCGGAGTGGCCGAACACGAAGGGCAGCAAACAGTTTCACTTCGATCTCGCGGTCGACGATCTGGATGCGGCCGCGAAAGCCGCAGTGCAGTTGGGGGCAACTGTGCCCGACGAGCAACCGGGTGAGACCTGGCGTGTGCTGTTGGATCCGGCCGGGCATCCGTTCTGCCTGACAAATGCCGCGAACTGGGGCTGACGTGGCTACCCTTGTCCGGGTGAAACCACGTCTGGCAGGAATCGAAATCGTCGTCGCCGATATGGCAGTTGCATTGGCGTTCTACCGCGTTCTGGGACTGGACATTCCGGCCGAGGCCGATGCCGAGCAACATGTGGAGGTCGACCTCGGTGGGGTTCGGTTGTTGTTCGACCTACCCTCGACGATCACCTCGTTCGATCCGACGTGGACCGCGCCCAGCGGAGGCCACCGCGTCGCGCTGGCATTCGACTGCGGCACGGCCGCCGGAGTCGATGCCGCGTGGGCCGCAGTGACCGACGCGGGGTACACAGGGCACCTGCAGCCGTGGGATGCGTTCTGGGGGCAGCGTTATGCCGTCGTGCACGATCCCGACGGCACCACCGTCGATCTGTACGCGAACGTGTGACCGGTCAGCTCACCGGAGCGATGATCTGAATCAGGTTGCCGCAGGTGTCGTCGAACACGGCGGTGATCACCGGGCCCATCTCGGTGGGCTCCTGAGTGAACCTGACACCCAGTCCGACAAGCCGATCGTGTTCGGCTGCAACGTCTTCGACGGCGAACTGGGTGAACGGAATGCCGTCGGTGAACAGTGCCGTCTTGAACGGGCCGGTTGCCGGATGGCCGCTGGGCTCGAGCAGTAGCTCGGTGCCCTCCGGCTCCTGAGGAGATACGACCGTGAGCCAGCGATCTGTTCCGCCCATGGGAATGTCGTGCTTGACCACGAAGCCCAGTACGTCGGTGTAGAACGCCAGTGCCTTGTCTTGATCGTCGACGAACACACTGGTGATGTTGATTCTCATTGCGGCCCCTCGCCTGTGGGCCCGCCGGTCAGTTCGACGGCGACGTCGAGGTGGCCGAGATGGCGGGCGTATTCCTGCAGTACATGAAAGCAGATCCAGATCAGGGTGGGCTGTTCTTCGGTGAATCGTCCACCCAGGGTGGCCACGTCGTCCATGCGATGAGACCGCAGCACCTGCTCGGTCAGTCGAGCGCCGTCGTCGAGGCGCGCGAGCAATGCCGCCGCCGGCACGTCGGTCGGCACATGCCAGGATCCGTCCTTCTTGTCCCCCCACGGATCGTCGACGGCGCGCCCGAGGAACCCCCAGACGAACCAGCGCTGTTCCATGTACACAAGATGGATGAGCATCTCGAGGGGAGTCCACTGCGACGGCACAGCCGACGTGGCCAGCGCGTCGTCACTCAACGCGGCGATCCGCCGGGCGAGCTCACCGCGGTAGAAGCGGAGGTACTCGACGAACAGGTCGGCGGGATCGGACAAGGAGGAATCGGGCTCCGGGAACGTCGTCAGCTGTGCCATGGGTCCTTCGTATCGGGTGGTGGGCTGCGTGTCCATTCTGTGGATGCGAAATCGGGATGAGGGCCGCGATCGAGAATTGTGGACACTCAGCTCACTGCTCGCGCTCCGTCGGCGCGGCAGACTCAGCCGAACAACAGCAGCGCGGCCAGGGTGAGCATCATGATTCCGATACCGAGATCGAGGACCCGCCACGCCGTCGGCCGCGCGAACAGGGGGCTGAGCACGCGCGATCCGTATCCGAGAGCGGTGAACCAGAGCACGCTGCCCAGCACGGCACCGAGGGCGAACCACCACCGAAGCTCGCCCGGCTGCCGGTTACCGATGGACCCGAGAAATACGACGGTATCGAGGTAGACGTGCGGGTTGAGCCACGTCAACGCGAGACACGTTGCGACAGCGGCGATCAGCGAGCCCCCACCGCCGCCGTCGGTGGTCATCGCCGCTGGGGTGCGGGCGCGGTTCAGCGCCATCACTCCGTAGACGAAGAGGAACAGCGCTCCGAGCACGGTGACGACGCGTAACGCCAGCGGAAACCGGTCCACGAGGACGCCGATGCCCGCCACCCCGGCGACGATCAGCACGGCGTCGGACAGCGCGCACACCGCAACCACCGGGAACACATGGGTGCGTTGCAGGCCCTTGCGCAGGACGAACGCGTTCTGCGCACCGATGGCGACGATAAGGGACAGGCCGACTCCCAGTCCGGTCAACGTCGATTGTGCTGCGGCAAGCGAGGTCATGCTGTTCACGCTAGGAGGCGACCAGCATTAGAGCCAGCGAATGTTTTTCACCATCGGTAAGTGTAACTTCATATTGTGGAGATCGAGCAGCTCAGAGCGCTGACAGCAGTAGTCGACGGTGGAACTTTCGAGGCTGCCGCACGTGCATTGCATGTGACCCCGTCGGCAGTAAGCCAGAGAATCAAGTCGCTCGAAGCGTCGTTGGGGCGCACCCTGGTGCAGCGGACGAAACCGGTGGTGGCCACCCAGTCGGGTGCCGCGGTACTACGCCTGGCTCGTCAGATCGATACGCTCACGGATCAGACGAGGGCCGAGCTCAACGACGACGGCGTCTCGGCCCCCATTTCGATTGCCGTCAATGCCGATTCGATGGCGACGTGGGTGCTGCCTGCGCTCGCGCCACTCGCCGGTACGACGACCTTCGATCTGCATCGCCAGGACCAGGACCGCACGGCCCAGTTGCTGCACGACGGAATCGTCTCTGCCGCAATCACATCGGTGTCCGAGCCGGTTCGTGGATGTACCGTCCGATCCCTCGGCGCCATGCGCTACCGGCCGTCGGCCACCGAAAAGTTCGCCGAGCGATGGTTCGGCCCCGGTGTGACGATCGAGGCACTGCAGACCGCGCCGGTGGTGGTGTTCGATGCCGACGACCGATTGCAGGACAACTACTTACGGCACCGAGGCGTCGATTCGCACGCTCCGCCCCGTCACCTCGTCCCGGCGTCCTCGGATTACGCGCGGGCGGTGGAACTCGGCTTCGGCTGGGGCATGATCCCGGACCTCCAGGACTGTGACTCGCTGACGTGCTTCGACGCCGACGGCATCGAAGACGTTCAGCTGTACTGGCAGCAGTGGTCGCTGTCCTCGCCTGCACTGCAGCGAGCGGCCGACGCTGTGGCTGCCGCGGCAGCGAGCGTGCTGCGGTAAGTCACGCCGGACTGTCGTTCGGAACGATGTCGGGCTGCCCATCGCCGACGGGATCGAGAATCGCCGCCGCGCGGGCACCCCACCGCTCGTGCGCCGATTGACGAGACATGCCGACCGCCTGGCCGATGATCGCCCACGTCGCACCCTGAACGCGCAGCACCACAACGGTTTCGATGCCGTCGAGCCCCGCCGCCAGTTGCACACGAAGACTCAACAGATGCCACGCGAGGCTCCGTCGTGCAGGCAGGTCGGTCGACTGCTCTGCCTCCCATTCCGGTGTGCCCGGCAGTGGGCCGGTGCCGATGATCTCGTCGGCAATGCGACCGGCCTCGGTGGCTGCGGCCGTCACGACCGCCCGTGTTGCCGCAGTGATATCGGCCTCGGCGGCCAGCTCGATCGGATCCATGATCCACCTCCTGCGTCAGGTTGATCCTGACAGAAGGTTACGGCTGGTGTCAAGGATTACCTGACGCGGTGGGTCAGAGCCGATTCAGCACCCGATCGATCGACTCGATTGCCTGTGTCAGTTCGGCTTCGGTGACCGTCAGTGCCGGCCGGAATCGCACTGCCGCGTCGCCGCAGCCGAGCGCAAGTACGTGCTCCTCGGTGCGCAACAGTTCGATCACTCGGTCGCGGGTCGTGGCGTCGGGCAGGGAGAAGGCGCACATGAGTCCGCGGCCACGAACCTCGGAGACCATCTCATGTCGAGTTGCCAACTCCTGCAACTGCTTCAGCAAGACTGTTCCGAGTTGGCCGGCGCGTTCGATGAGGTTCTCGGATTCGACGACCTCCAAAATTCGACGCGATCGCACCATGTCGGTGAGGCTGCCGCCCCACGTCGAGTTGATTCTGGAGCTGACGGCGAACACGTGGTCGTCGATGTCGTCGACGCGACCGCCCGCCATCACGCCGCAGACCTGGACCTTCTTACCGAAGGCGACCACATCCGGGACGACGTCGAGCTGCTGGAAAGCCCATGCAGTACCGGTCATTCCGGCTCCGGTCTGCACCTCGTCCATGACGAACAGTGCGTCGAACTCGTGGCAGAGTGCGCGCAGCTTCTGCAGGAAGCGGGGGCGGAAGTGGTGATCCCCACCCTCGCCCTGGATGGGTTCGATGATGGCGCAGGCGATGTCGTGCGGATTGGCTTCGAAGGCCAGCCGCGCGGCCGTCAACGACGCGTCTTCGAGCTCGTCCATGTTCGCGTCGGATCTGATGAACGGGGACGGAATTCGGGGCCAGTCGAATTTCGGGAAGCGCGCGACCTTGTTCGGGTCGGTGTTGGTGAGGGACATCGTGTACCCGGTGCGCCCGTGGAACGCGTGCTCGAAGTGCATCACCTGTGAGCCCAGGGACGGATCGATTCCCTTGCGCTCGTTCCAACGGGACTTCCAGTCGAATGCCACCTTCAATGCGTTCTCCACTGCCAACGCACCGCCCTCGACGAAGAACAGGTGCGGTAGCCGAGCATCGCCCAACACCCGGGCGAACGTGTCGACGAAACGTGCCATCGGCACGGTGTAGATGTCGGAGTTGCTGGGTTTATTCATCGCCGCCTGCAGCAGATCGGCCCGAAAATTCGGATCGTCGATCAAGGCGGGGTGGTTCATCCCCAGGGCATTGGACGCGAAGAAGGTGAACAGATCCAGGTAGCGGGTGCCGTCTCGGGCGTCGACCAGGGTGGACCCGGTGGAGGCGTCGAGGTCCAGGACCAGCTCGAAACCGTCGGCCAGTAGGTGTTCACCGATCACGCCGCGGGCGGTCGAGGCGTCGATGGGCACTCCGGTGCGCTGTAATACTTGCGTCATGATGACGAACATACGCGTTAATATTCCGTAAGCAAGACCATTGGGCAGGAAATAATACTGTTGTAACCCCCGTCGGTAGGCTTATGTCCGACGGTTCGATTCTCTCCACGGAAGGTGTACGCGCATGTCTGCATCCATCACCCACGACGAGCTGAGTGTGCGTACGCGCGCCATTCTCGACCGGCTGGGTGCGACGATCGCGCTCGACGTGCCGGCCGGTCCCGACGCGATCACCGCGAGATCGCCGATCACCGGCGGAAATTTGGCGTCGCTGGCATCGGTCTCTGCCGCAGACGTCGACGGTGTCATCGCGGACGCAGCTGCGGCGTTCGTCTCGTGGTCGCAGGTGCCGGCACCGGCGCGGGGTCAGGTGATCCGAGAACTCGGGGAACTGCTGCGTACGCACAAGGAGGACCTCGGCGCCCTGGTCTCCATCGAGGCCGGAAAGATCGTCTCCGAGGGGCTCGGGGAAGTGCAGGAGATGATCGACATCTGCGACTTCGCCGTCGGCCTGTCACGTCAGCTGTACGGCAACACCATTGCCACAGAACGCCCCGGGCATCGCATGATGGAGCAGTGGCATCCGCTCGGTGTCGTCGGCGTCATCACGGCGTTCAATTTCCCTGTCGCGGTGTGGAGTTGGAACACGGCGTTGGCGTTGGTGGCGGGCGACACCGTCATCTGGAAGCCGTCGGAGAAGACCCCGCTGACTGCCGTCGGCGTGCAGGCTCTGTTCGAGCGTGCTGCTGCCGCTGCAGGTGTCGATCCCAAGATCGCTCAGTTGGTGATCGGGGACCGAGCGTCCGGTGAAGCGCTGGTGGATGATTCGCGTGTTGCTCTGGTGTCGGCAACCGGTTCGACCAGGATGGGCAAGGCTGTTGCGCCGCGGGTTGCGCAGCGATTCGGGCGCGTGCTGCTCGAACTCGGCGGCAACAACGCGGCGATCGTGACGCCGTCGGCAGACCTCGATCTCACGACGCGCGGGCTGGTGTTCTCGGCGGCGGGTACGGCCGGTCAGCGGTGCACCTCGCTCCGACGCGTCATCGCGCATTCCTCGGTTGCGGACGAACTGGTGGCCAAGTTGGTCTCGGCGTACGAGACACTGTCCATCGGATCTCCCTTGGAGAGCGACACTTTGGTGGGTCCGCTCATCGACGCGGGCGCGTTCGCCGGCTATCAGAAGGCGCTCGAGGCCGCCAAGTCCGACGGCGGAACGGTGGTGGTCGGCGGTGAGCGCGTGAATGTTGTCGACGAGTATTCGTACTACGTGCAGCCCGCGATCGTGACGATGCCCGCCCAGACCGACATCGTCAGGCACGAGACGTTCGCGCCCATCCTGTACGTGCTCACCTACGACACCCTCGACGAGGCCATCGCCCTGCACAACAATGTGCCGCAGGGACTTTCGTCGTCGATCTTCACTACCGACCTGCGTGAAGCGGAACGCTTTCTGTCGGCTGCTGGATCGGACTGCGGCATCGCGAACGTCAACATCGGTCCTTCCGGTGCCGAGATCGGCGGTGCTTTCGGCGGCGAGAAGGAAACCGGTGGCGGACGCGAATCAGGTTCGGACGCATGGAAGGCCTACATGCGTCGGGCGACGAACACGGTCAACTATTCCAACGAACTGCCCCTGGCGCAGGGAGTGAAATTCGGCTGACGGCATGATCGGCAGTATGAAAGTACTGTCGATGCTCTTGGCCGGTTTCGTTCTCGGCTATGCCATCAGTGACATCGGCCCCGTCGAGTCGCTGCTGAACGGCACAGCGGAATTCGGGTCGTTCTGGTCGATTGTCAACGGGCTCACAGTCGTTGCCGTCGCTGCCTGTGGGACGGCGGTCGCCGTGGCCCGGGTCAGTGCGCCAACTGCGACCATCGTGGCGATGGCAGCGCTGCTCGTCGTGGTGTTCCAGACCGTCGGAATGGTGCCCGGGATGCTCGGGCACTGGGCTGCTGCAGTGGGCACCGGTGTGCTGCTGGGTGCGGCCGCGGTTTTGTCGGGACACCACCGTGGTGCACAGGCCGCCCTGGGTGTCTCGGTTGTGGGTGCCGGGCTGCTGGGTTATTGGCTCGATGCCCTGTTGCAGGCGAACGACGGTCCCGTCTTCGTCTGGGATGTGGTCGGTGCCGAGGACGATGTGGCGCCCGAGCGCGCGATCGTCATGGTGATCGCTGCAGTGGCCGCGGCAGTCACGTTGTTCCTGGCACGACACCACGAGGTGGTGCAGCCACCCGAGACCCCGCGGATTCTGCTCGTCGGCCTGTCGCTGCCCGTCGTGGCAAGCGTCCTGAGCTGGATTGCGGCAGATGCCGATACGCGGAGCGTGGAGTGGCTGGGGGCTCTCGCCGGCATGACGGCTGCTGCGCTGCTGGCGTCGTTCCTACTTCCTGGCCGGGACGGACGTCTGCTGCTGGTGCTGTTCGCAGTGTCGGCGACAGCCCTGGGCACCTCCGGCTTCGCCGCAGGAGATGCCGTTCGGTTGTGCGCGAGCGCAGCACTGTTGGTCGCGGGAGCCGGGATCGGTTACCGGTGGCCGCAGCTGTACGTCGGGCTGGGCGGCCTGTTCGTCATCGCTGTTACGAGCCTGACGGAGAACTACGTCGACATTCCGATCGTCTCGCAGTTCGGCCTGCCGCTCGTGGCGGCCTATGTTCTGGTCTCCGCGCTGGCGACGTCACCCGGATCTCTGGCGATCTCACTGTCGGCGCTGTTCGTCATGGCGCTGCCCGTGACCGTGGTGTCCGCCGGCTACACACCGTCGTTGTCCATGGATGAATCGGTCATCTCACGCACAAGCGAGCCCGACCACCTGGTGCTGCCGGTGGCCGGGCTCGTGGTTCTTGCTGTGGTGACGGGTGCCGCTGTTCTGCTGGCGCGTCGCTCACCCGTCGTGCGTGGAAACTCGTAGTGGGCTACGAGTTTCCACACACCTACGGGGTGGGTGCGACAGTCGTCGTCGGAGCTGCGGCCTCGGGGGTGGCCGGGGTGTCCGTGGCGGGCGCGGTGACGCATACCGGCGGTGCGCCCTCGACGGGTGTTTCACCCTCGACCGGAGTCGTGCAGGCCGGTTCTACAGGCTCGGCAGCGGGAGCCGGTGCCGGTGCGGGTGCCGGCACCTCGGCTGCGGGGGCGGGAGCAGGCGCAGCGGGGGCAGCCGGGGCAGCGGGGCTGGTGGTGACCGGTGCCGTTGTCGTTGCCGTCGGAGTTGCCGTGGCCGAGGTGGTGGTCTCGGGTGTGGCGGCGATGGCCTGGATTGCTGCGCGGCCTGCCTTCTCCTGTACTTCCTTGGTCTTCACCGGCTCGCCCCGGTTGGCCTGCTCGGCCAGCTGGGTCAGCCAGGCCGCGGCGTACTGGACCGAGGTCAGTGGCTTGCCGTTGGCGGCGTCGGAGTCTCGCCAGTAGTCGAAGTGGTGTCCTGAGCCGGGCCCGAGGGTCAGGCCGTAGGGGTCGTTCATGATGACCGGGATCGTGTTTTGGTTGGACGAGATGAACCCGGTGATCTCCTTGAAGATCTTCTGCGGCAGGTACACCATGTCGACCATCTGGCCGGTCTCGATCGGCTCTTCACCGTCGACCTTGGCCGAGACAGGGGTCGTTGCGGTGCCGGGCTTGTAGTCGGGCTCGGACACCTTGATCAGCACGTCGAGGAAGGTCTCGTCGCTCTGCATCCAATTGGGCTGCGAGGCAATGTCGTTGAAGGCGTTGACTGCGATGCGTCCCAGTGCCAGAGCCAGATCGGCTCCGGTGGCGGGGGTGAGGTTCTCGTTCTGCAGCGCATCGGCGTTGACCTGTCGACCGACGTTGGCGGCCAGGTGGATCAGCGACGTGTTGGCGGGCAGTGCGCAGGTCAGGTCACCGTCGGAGCAGAAGGACGCGACGCGTCCGTCGAGTGCGCCGAAGCCGCCCGACGTTCCCGGCAATGCACCCTGTCCGGGGATGGCGTTGTTGCCGTTCTGGTACTTGGTGTCGAAACCGTCCGGGTTACTGAACGGGTTCTCGGCACCGGGGAACGGTCCCTCTCCTGCGACGCGTCCCGCGTCGGCGAAGATGACGACGCCGACGACCTGCGAGGGGTCGATGATGCCGTACTTGCCGTCCTCGGGAACGGCCTGATTGCCGATTTCCATGGCGGTGCGGCGAGCAACGTCTGCGCCTTCGCTGTAGCCGACGATGGCGAAGCGAGTGTTGGGGCAGGACGCGGAGATTTCCTTCATGATGGTCTGCGAGTTGGTGACGCCCGTCTGCACGGCGTCCTCGTAGCTCGCGAGGTTCGCCGGGTATTCGACGTAGACCGCAGCGTAGGAGTCGGGAACCACGTTGCCGTTGTTGGGAGCTCGCACGGCCTGGTCGATCCAGTCGCTCGAGTAGTCACCGGACATCGCCGCGGGAAGGCGGGTACCGTCGGGCTTGGTCAGCCACTTGACGCCCTCGCGTGGGGTGTCACCGCGTCCGCCGATGGCGATGCTCACCATGTCGTAGCAGGTCGATGTCGACACCAGCTCGACGGAGGCCTCGACACTCGTTTCCGACGCAGACCAGGGTGCTGCTACCAGCACTCCGGCACCGAGTGCGCCGATCGCAAACGCGCTGAGCGCGATGCGCACACGCTTCGACTTGCCACCATTCATGTTTCGATCCCCATCATCCACGCCCGAACCGATCCCGACTGCAATTGCCAGTGGGTTACCCGGCATTTCGTCGCTCGGATGGTTCGCGTTACAAAACGCTTCGTTTACCGTCGTGGACATGACTTTTCACGCCCGAATGACACCGATGGAATTAACTCTGACCGATGGGTCGACCTGCGTCGTGCGTGAGGCGGTGGCGTCGGACCTGGAGTCGATCGTGGCGCTGTTGGTGGACGACCAGTTGGGCGCGACGCGCGAATCCGTCGACGACATGGCCGGATATCGCACCGCCTTCGAGGACATTTCTTCCGATCCACGGAACGTGGTGGTCGTCGTCGTGCACGGTGACGAGGTGGTGGGGACTCTGCAGTCGACCGTCATTCCGGGACTGGCGCGAGGTGGCGCGTTGCGAGCTCAGATCGAAGCCGTACGGGTGGCCGCTACCTGGCGCAGCCGCGGACTCGGTGGCGCGTTGATCGAGTGGGCGATCGAGGAGGCCACGCGGCGAGGGTGCGCTCTGGTGCAGTTGACGTCCGACTCGCGTCGAGTGGATGCCCACCGCTTCTACACCCGTCTGGGCTTCACTGCCTCACACGTCGGCTTCAAGAAGGCGATCGGCACTACCCACTAGATACCCTGGGGGGGTAGGGTAGGGATGTGAACTCCACACGACAGGAACTCGGCACCCCGACCAAGCTCGTCGGATTCGTCGTCGGCATAGCCCTCGTCTTCTTTCTTGCCCTGTTCGTCGGCCATGCAATCGGACCCGACGCGTCGCCCAGCGAACCGACGCATTCCGACCACGAGTCGCATGACGGAACATCTGCGCTTCATCCGGACTTCCAGCATCAGGGTGTCGTCCGCACGGCCACATTCGTCATCGAGGCAGAAGGGAATCAGGGATGAGTACGGAAACCGAACTGATTCTGGGCGGCATGACCTGTGCGTCGTGCGCCAACCGCATCGAACGCAAGCTCAACAAGCTCGACGGGGTATCGGCGACGGTCAACTACGCCACCGAGAAGGCGCGCGTCACCAGTGACGGTGTTGCTACCGAAGACCTGATCGCCGCCGTCGAAGCTGCCGGGTACACCGCCACGCTGCCGGCCGCCGAGCCACAGGACGATCTCCCTACCGATCCGCTGAAACAGCGGTTGGTCGTCTCGGCAGTGCTCAGCATTCCGGTCATCGCGATGGCCATGATTCCGGCTCTCCAGTTCACCAACTGGCAGTGGCTGTCGTTGACTCTCGCCGCGCCGGTCGTTGTCTGGGGAGCGCTGCCGTTCCACCGGGCCGCGTGGACCAACCTGAAGCACGGTACGTCGACGATGGACACCCTCGTGAGCATGGGAACCCTTGCTGCACTGGGCTGGTCGCTGTATGCGCTGTTCTTCGGTACAGCCGGCGAGCCCGGTATGACGCATCCGTTCGAGTTCACGATCGCGCGGATGGACGGGGCGAGCAATATCTATCTCGAGGCGGCTGCGGGTGTCACCACCTTCATCCTGGCCGGCCGGTGGTTCGAGAGCAGGTCCAAGAGGCAGGCCGGTGCGGCGTTGCGCGCACTGATGGACCTGGGTGCCAAGACCGTCGCCGTGCTGAAAGGCGATGAGGAACAGCAGATTCCGATCGATCAGCTCGCCGTCGGCGATCTGTTCGTCGTTCGTCCGGGTGAGAAGATCGCCACGGACGGAACCGTCGAGAGTGGATCCTCGGCCGTCGATCGGTCGATGCTGACCGGCGAGTCGGTGCCGGTGGAGGTCGGGGCCGGCGACGCGGTGACCGGAGCCACGGTGAACGTCGGTGGTCGAATCACCGTGCGCGCCAGCAGAGTCGGTGCAGACACCCAGCTCGCGCAGATGGCGAAGGCGGTGGAAGATGCGCAGACCGGCAAGGCTCAGGCCCAGCGTCTGGCCGATCGCATCTCGGGAATCTTCGTGCCGATCGTCATCGCCATCTCGGTGGCAACGCTCGGATTCTGGCTCGGTACCGGCAATTCGGTGGCGGCCGCCTTCACGGCGGCGGTAGCCGTCCTGATCATCGCCTGCCCTTGCGCACTCGGGCTTGCCACCCCCACCGCTCTGATGGTCGGCACCGGACGGGCAGCGCAGTTGGGGATTCTGATCAAGGGCCCCGAAATGCTCGAATCGACCCGCCGCATCGATACCGTCGTGCTGGACAAGACCGGCACCGTGACGACCGGTGAGATGACACTGCATTCGGTGCACGTGGCGGACGGCGAGGACGAGAACACGGTCCGTGAGGTTGCCGCTGCCCTCGAATCGAGCTCGGAGCACCCCATCGCGCGGGCCATCGCAGGCGGAGCACTGTCCCAGTCGGTCGAGGAGTTCACCAGCCTCGAGGGTCTCGGTGTCCAGGGCGTCGTCGAGGGTCGCGCCGCGGTCATCGGCCGTCGCAGCCTGCTGGCCGACTGGTCGATGCCTCTGCCACCGAAACTGGCCGACGCCTTCGACGACGCCGAGCGCCAGGGACGCACCGCCGTCGCGATCGGGTGGGACGGGAAAGCCCGCGGGGTTCTGGTGGTCTCCGACTCGGTCAAGCCGACGTCGAAGCAGGCCGTCGCCGAGCTGCGCGAGCTGGGCCTGACGCCGGTCATGCTCACCGGCGACAACGAGGCCGCCGCCCGAACGATCGCCGCGGAGGTAGGCATCGAGCAGGTCGTTGCCGGTGTGCTGCCGTCGGGCAAGGTCGATGCCGTTCGTGAACTGCAGGCCGCAGGCAAGGTCGTGGCGATGGTCGGCGACGGCATCAACGACGCGGCAGCGCTGGCCACCGCCGACCTGGGCCTCGCGATGGGGACCGGTACAGATGTTGCGATCGAGGCGAGCGACCTGACGCTCGTCCGCGGCGACCTACGGGCCGTCGGCGATGCGATCCGGCTCTCGCGTCGCACGCTGAGCACCATCAAGGGCAACCTGTTCTGGGCGTTCGCCTACAACGTCGCGGCGATCCCCCTCGCGGCGGCGGGCCTGCTCAACCCGATGCTCGCCGGGGCTGCAATGGCGCTGTCCTCGGTGTTCGTGGTGAGCAACAGCCTGCGGTTGCGCCGCTTCTGCGCCGCGATGTGACTCGTTGGTAGCAGCGAGCGGCCCGCTAGTACAGGATGGAGACATGTCCGATGCACACGATGTCCCCATCCGCGACGAATCGATCCGGCTGGGCCAATTCCTCAAGCTCGCCAACCTGATCGAATCCGGTGCCGAAGCCAAGGGCATCATCGCCGACGGCCTGGTCAGCGTCAACGGGGACGTGGACATCCGCCGCGGACGGCAGTTGCAGCACGGAGATGTCGTATCGGTCCAAGGTGGGCCAGCTGCCCGCGTGAGCAAGGAAGAGGCACTGTGAAGGTCGGTAAGCGCGGTCTGCCGCGAAACGAAGTTCCCGGCGCATTCGACGTCGGTGCCAAGGCGTACGACCGACTCGTCGGAGCGAACCCCGGCTACCACGAGCACCTCGTCAAGTCTGCGCAGCGCCTCCGCATCCCCGACCTCGGGAGCGGACTGCGCCTGCTCGATATCGGTTGCGGTACGGGTGCGTCCACCGCAGCGCTGCTCGAAGCGGCACCGCACGCCGAGATCGTCGCCGCCGACGCGTCCGCCGAGATGCTCGAGGTCGCCCGGAGCAAGGACTGGCCGTCGAACGTCACGTTCGTGCACTCGCGGGTGGAGGATCTGGCCGTGAACGGGGTCGACGGACCGTTCGACGCCATCCTGGCCGCATATCTGATCAGGAACGTCGACGACCCCGACACCGAACTCAAATCGCTACTGGCACTGCTGCGTCCGGGTTCGACGATCGCGTTCCACGAGTACTCGGTGCACGATTCACTGCGTGCTCGCATCTCCTGGAACGTCGTGAGCTGGGGCATCATCATCCCGCTCGGCTGGCTCGCGACGCGAGACGCCACGTTGTATCGGCATCTGTGGCGCAGCGTTGTCACGTTCGACGGCGCATCGGCGTTCGTGCGACGGATGCAGCGTGCGGGCTACAGCGGTGTCGCCCGAGAAACGATGACCGGATGGCAGAACGGTGTGGTGCACACGTTCCTGGGCTCTCGACCCGCGAAGGAAGAGCGTTGACCGATTCCAAGAAGGTCACCCATGCTGCGGTGCAGGGATATTCGGATGCAGGTCAGCTGGCCGACGTCCCGCATGTGGTGGTGGTGGGCGGCGGTATCGCGGGACTGAGCGCCGCGACCGCGCTGGCCGAACGCGGCGTCAAGGTTCATCTGGTCGAACGCGAAAGCTACCTCGGTGGCCGCGTCGGTGGCTGGGACACGACGCTGGAGGACGGCTCGCCCGCGACGATGAGCCGCGGCTTCCACGCGTTCTTCCGGCAGTACTACAACCTGCGAAACCTGCTGCGCCGCACCGACCCAGACCTGGCGCGTCTACGCCCGGTCGACGACTACCCGCTGATCGACGGCGACGGTCGTATCGACGGATTCAAGGGTCTGCCCGAGACGCCACCGCTCAATGCGTTCGCGTTCGTCAAGCGCAGTCCGACGTTCCGGTGGAAGGACCTCACCGACCTCAACGGAATCGCCGCCCTGCCGCTCATGACGGTGAGCGTGCCGAAGACCTTCGACGAACTCGACACCACTCCCGCGGCGGAGTTCCTGCGCAACATCAACTTTCCCGAAGCGGCACGCCATTTGGCGTTCGGGGTGTTCTCACGCAGCTTCTTCGCCGACCCGGAGGAGATGTCGGCTGCCGAACTGGCGATGATGTTCCACATCTACTTCCTCGGCTCCTCCGAGGGTCTGATCTTCGACGTCCCCCGCGATCCCTACCCACAGGCACTGTGGAACCCGTTGGGGGAGTACCTCAGCGGTCTCGGTGTCGAGATCAGAACGTCCACTCCGTGTGGCGAGATCACCCGCGGTGGCCTGCGCAAGTTCCGCGTCGACGCCGGCGGAATCATCGACGCCGACGCGGTGGTCCTCGCTACCGACATCGCCGGATTGCAGCGGGTGCTCGAGCAATCCCCCGAGCTCGGGACGCCGGCGTGGCGCAAGCAGATCGGCGCGCTGCAGAACACCCCGCCTTTCATGGTCCACCGCGTGTGGCTGAGCAAGGCGGTGAATGCCGATCGTCCCGCGTTCATCGGCACCGGCGGTATGCCTCCGATCGACAACATCAGTGTGCTCGAGCGGTTCGAGGACGAGGCCGCGGAGTGGGCAGCGAGGACCGGAGGTTCCGTGGTCGAACTGCATGCCTACGCCGCCGAGGAATCCGAGGAGGTCACCCGCGCGCAGCTGATGGCTCGCATGCACGAGATCTACCCGGAAACCGCTGCGGCAGAAGTAATCGCGGAACGATCCGAATGGCGAGACGACTGTCCGATGTTCGGCCTCGGAGCATTCGCCGAGCGGCCCACCGTGCGCACCCCCGAGCCCTCGCTGGTACTCGCGGGTGACGGCATTCGGATCGATCTGCCCGTTGCTCTCATGGAACGTGCCGCCACCACCGGACTGCAGGCAGCGAACACCCTGTTGGCGGGCTGGGGCGTCACCGGCCACGACATCGAAACCGTGCCCACGAGTGGACGATTCAAGATGTTCGACGCTTTGGAGCGGCTTCGCCGCAGGTGAGTGGTACTTCGTAGCAGGGGTCGAACTTCCACTCACGACAGGAGGTTGCATGCGTCTCGAGGTCGACGATCTGTCGCGGCCGGAGGTCGGTGTGTTGCTCGTCGAGCACCTTGCGGACATGCACGCGACGTCACCGGCAGAGAGTGTTCACGCACTGGATCTGTCGGGTCTGCGCGGGCCGGATATGCGGGTGTGGACGGCGTGGGAGGCCGGGGCACTGCTCGGCATTGCCGCGCTGAAGACACTCACTCCTGAACACGGAGAACTGAAATCGATGCGCACCTCGAGTTTCGCGCGAGGCCGCGGGGTGGCGTCCGAACTGCTCGAGCACGTTCTGACGGAGGCGCGGCGGCTGGGGTTCGAGCGCGTCAGCCTCGAGACGGGCACCCAGGACTACTTCGCCGCAGCTCGACGCCTCTACGAGCGACACGGATTCGTCGCAGTGCCCCCGTTCGGCGACTACGTCGTGGACCCGTCGAGCACGTTCTATTCGTTGGTCCTGTGATGTTTGGCCTTGTGACCAGTCACTCGGTGCGGCAATGACGCAGGCCGGCACCGAATGTCGGTGCCGGCCTTGCGGTCGTTCGGATCACGCAGCGACGGGCTCTCGCGGTACGTGCGGGTAGAGGTCGTCGTCGACCGGTTCTGCTCGCTGCTGATCCAGTAGATCGGCCGTCGCGCATTCACGGATCTCGGTCCCGACCCCGAGAACCGTGCGCCACCACTGGTCGCGATCGGGAGATTCCGGCCAGACCACGGTATCCGTTTCCATATGCATCACCCTCCCTGAGTAGTTCGACAGTGCTCGATGTGCTTGTGCGCGTGACGGATCAGGTCGATTGGTGTTCGATGGATCTCTGCTCGCCGGTCAGCTCTGCACGAGCGATGTCGACCTTGCGCGGCTTCGCTCGCTCGGCAAGCGGAATGGTGATCGACAGGACGCCGTTGTCGTACGACGCCGAGATGCCCTCGGTGTCGACGCCGTCACCCAGTGAGATCTGTCGACGGAACGTTCCGGCGAACCGTTCCGATGAAATCCACTGCACGCCGGAGCTTTCCGGCACGGTTCGTTGCGCGGTGAGCGTCAATGTGCCGCGATCGACGTCGACGTCGATGGATCCCGGGTCGACGCCGGGAAGGTCGGCACTGAGTACGTAGTGATCGTCGACCTTGTACAGATCCATGGGCATGAATCGCGGTGCGCGGTCCGAACCGGTAGACGCACCCAACAATGCCGAGGTGAGCGAATCGACGTCACGGAACGGATCGAAACGAAGCACAGCAACCACCTCCTGTACCCAGATGCGCTCGCCCCTGTGGCGAGGCGCTTCTCAACTGTGCAACACAAAAATTAGCACTCGAATGCAGCGAGTGCCAAGACCTTTACGGCACATTTTCGGAAATTTCTTCGACCCAATAGTGCTGCGGCGCAATGGGGGTGGCGTGCAGCAGTCGGTGTGACGGTCGAACGGCCGCCTCGCTCGAATGCTGCAACCTACACTCGGTCCGATGGTCACCATCGTGCCGTACGTCCCCCGGTATCGGGCCGAGTTGCTCGCGCTGTCGCTTCGCGCGTGGGAACCGGTGTTTCCGCTCGTGCAGGAGGCGGTCCCGTGGTTCGTGTACGACTCCTTCTATCCCCAGGGGTGGCAGGCGCGTCAGTACGACGATCTCGCATCCGTCGTCGACGACGAACCCGAGAGCGTGGACGTGGCCGTGGACGGTGACACGCCGGTCGGCTGGGTCTGTACCCGCCTGCACCCGAACGACGACATGGGTGAGGTGTACGTCCTGGTGGTCGACCCAGCTCAGCAGCGAGCCGGCGTCGGAAGGGCGCTCCTCGATCGGTCTTTCGCGCGAGTGAGATCCGCCGGAATGCGAATGGTAATGGTCGAGACCGGTGACGATCCCGGTCATGCGCCGGCGCGGTCGGTCTACGAGAAGAGTGGTTTCGAGCGGTGGCCCGTCGCCCACTATTTCAAGGACCTCGCCGAGACTGATGGTTGTAGCTAGTCCGACCCGAGCCGACGATACTGTGCCCTTGCGCTAAGTATTCTCGTGGAGATACTGTGCCTTATGGCTCAGTATTCCGAGGTCCTCGACGACGTGTTCCAAGCGTTGGCCGATCCGACGCGGCGTGCAGTACTGGGCCGACTGGGGTCCGGGCCTGCCACCGTGGGGGAACTGGCCGAACCATTCGACATGACTCTGCCGTCGTTCATGAAACATATTCATGTACTCGAGCGCAGCGGATGGATTCGCACCCACAAGACCGGACGTGTACGCGCATGCACGATCGAGCGAACCAACCTGGATGCGGCCTCCACGTGGCTGGAACAGCAACGGTCCGTGTGGGAATCCAGAACCGACCGTCTCGAACAGTTCGTCACCCGATCCTCGAAAGAGAGTGAGCAGCAATGACTTCCTTCGATCCCGAACTCGACCTGAGTATCTCCCGCATCATCGCGGTTCCGCGCGAGACGGTGTGGGATGCGTGGGCCGACCCGTCGAAGTTCGAGAAATGGTGGATTCCCGCACCTACTCTGTGCCGAGTGGATGCGTGGGACTTGCAGCCCGGAGGCGCATTCCGAACGCTGATGAGTGAACCCGGAGGAGACTTCGAACCGCACATCGACGGATGCTTCCTCGCCGTCGACCATCAGGAACGCATCGTGTTCACCAACTCCCTCGTCGAAGGTTGGCGACCTGCCCCACAACTGTTCATGACCGCGGTGATCACGTTCGCCGACCATCCCGACGGGACGGAGTACCGGGCGCACGTGATGCACCGCAACGTAGAAGACCGAAAGATGCACGAGGAGTTGGGTTTCGAAGACGGATGGGGAACCGTCATCGGCCAACTCGCCGCACTCGTCGAAAGTTAGATCACGCGCGACCCGTCGAGCGCAGTTCGTAACGACGTTCGGCGTAATCGAGGTCGTCCTTCCACAGACGTGCGGCGGTGAAATTCATCGCCGGACGCAGCAATCCCGAGACCTTGCGCGCCATCTGGAAGCCGGGTCGATCCGAGCTCGCGATCGTCGCCTCGATGACCGCCGTCCGCGGGGTGCCGTCGGGCGCAGGAGCCAGCGGAGTCGCGTGAGTCTCGACGACGCTTCCCGCCCCCTCACCGTCGAGGATGCGCATGACGATGGTGCGTGGGCCGGGGCAGACGAACTCGGCTCGAACCGGAACACCGATGCCGCGACTGACGCGGAACGTGACATCGACCAGGAAGCGATCGTCCTCCTCGGGCACATCGATGTCGGTGGGCGCGCTCACCACTTTCAACCTCGCGAACGAGTACGGATGGAACCATGCGCCGTGCCACGGATCGAGGCGATTGGCGATGATGTCGTCCGGTTCGCACTTCCCGATCAACGTGACGACACCAGGAATGGACGTCGACGCAGGGGGCCTGATCGGAACCACCGGCACCGGCGTCGGCTCCTCGCCGCCCAGCTCGTCGAGCCGGACCCACACCAGAACACCGTCGTCGAACGCAGGAACCGGCCGCCAGCCAGCCTTACCCTTCGGACCCAACGCCAGCCCATGCCACCGGCACACCAACGCGTCGCACTCGATCTTCGCGGTATCGAGCGCCGCCCCGAGATGCGGACACGCACCCGGACCGATATGCACCTTGCCCGCCGAATCCCGCCACGCAACCAACTCGGTGGTACCGACATAGCGACCGAACGGCTTGTCGGCCTTCACGTCGCGACTGGCAGCGAAAACGAACCAATTACCCGACGTCCGAGTCTTCGCACGCTTCAACGCTGACTCGATGACCTGGGGATTCGCACCCTTCCACGTCGGCTCCTGCTTGGCCCACGACTCCGACGGAAGCGGCTGAAGTGGCATCGTCTTCGGCCAGCGTCGTCGTACTGCATCCAGCGCGGTCATTGCTGCTCCCCACATCGAGACATTGTGTTCATTCTCCATTGTCCCCGCCCTGGGGTACTCAATGTGACGTCGAGTGGACTTTTCGGGGGTCAATGTCACATCCAGTGGACCCGGGGTGCCGGTGAACGGGGAGCGGTGCACGAGGTCAGGTGGGTCCAGTGGGGGTCGGCGGTTCACGCTGCGCCGTTCAACTGATGTCAGCGCCCACAATTCGGCTCGAAAGGCGGGATCCCGTGGATGCAGAGAAATAGTGGGCGCTTAGGTCAGTACGCGAGGTGGCCCGGGTGGCAACGGGCTTGTTGCCGAGTCGGTAGTCCGCGAAGGGGCGATGGCTGTCACCCGTGTTCCCCATCCGATGCACTCAATGTGACATTTGGTGGACTTTTCGGGGGTCAATGTCACATCTAGTGGACTTGGGGTGCCGCGGTTCGGTCAGGCGACACCGATCCAGCGGAGGGCAGCGGTGGTCGCGGCAGCGGCGATCACGATGACGACGAAGGGTGCTTTGCGCCAAGCGAGGATTCCGGCGACGGTGACGCCGATAGGGGCTGCGAAGCCCGCGAAGTCCTTGCCCACGAGCAGGGTCGAGGTGGCGATGAGGGCTACGAACACGACGGCGACCGAGGTGGACATGACGCGGTCGATGCGGGGCGAGATGGTCATGCGCGAGCGCAGGGCCGGGCCGATGAGGCGGAGCGCGAAAGTGCCGACGATCATGGCGATCAGCGGGATCGTGAGGCTCATGCGGATTCCTTGCCTGCGGCGGGCTTGGTGGACAGCAGTGCGGGGACCACGGCGATCAGCGAGAGGAGCACCGGCAGTCCGCTCGGTAGGAACATCGACGCTGCCAGGGCGATCCCTGCGCCGACGAGTGCGGCATTGCGCGTGCCCCGATCTCGGAGCGCAGGCATGATCAGTCCGAGCAGGATCGCCGGAAATGCGGCGTCGAGTCCGAGTGCGGCGGTATCGGTAATTGCGCCACCACCGAGAGTGCCGATCACCACCCCGATGTTCCAGGTGACGAACAGTCCGATTCCGCACAGCCAGAACGCTGTTCGACGCCGTCCTTCGTCTTCTTCGGCGACGCTGAATGCGACCGCTTCGTCGGTGATCAGGTGGGTGCCGAGCAGTCGCTTCCATGGCGAGACGTTCTCGAAAACGGATCCTATGGAGAATCCGAGCGGCACGAGCCGGGTATTGGCGAGCAAGGCGCTCGCCACGGCGGCGACGGGGTTGCCGCCGACGGCCAGGATGCCGACGAAGATGAATTGGGAGGAGCCCGCGAAGACCACCAAGGACATCACCACCGGTAGCCACAGTGGCAGGTCGGCGGCGACGGCGATGGCACCGAACGAGGCCCCGACCAAGGCGTCGGCCAGGCAAACCAACGCGATGTCGCGAATATTGACCCCCTGCAGGGTTCGCCATGTCGAACGCATGGTCGTTATAGTGGACGATGTTAGGCTGTTCGTCAAATCAAACGAACGTACTGATGGAGTGAACGAATGGCGGACGCCGGACCACCGATCGCAGCCATCGCTGCTGCTCTGCAGCAGGAACGACGACGCGTCGGCCTCTCGCTGGCCGAGGTGGCGCGTCGTGCGGGTATCGCCAAATCGACTCTGTCGCAACTGGAATCGGGTACGGGGAATCCAAGTCTGGAAACTCTGTGGGCGCTCAGCGTCACCCTGGACGTGCCGTTCTCCAGACTGGTCGAGCCCGCGAAGCAGTCGGTCCGGCTGATCCGTGCGGGGGAGGGGCCGAGATTCGCGTCGGACCGGGCGGACTACTCGGCGACGCTGCTGGCGTCGTCTCCGCCGAACGCGCGACGAGACATCTATCTGGTCAGTGCGGACGTGGGCGAGCCCAGGCGCTCGGACCCTCATTCCCCCGGCGTGGTCGAGCACGTGGTGCTCAGCGCCGGACGAGCGCTGGTGGGGCCGGTGGGCGAGGCAGTCGAACTGTTGCCCGGCGACTATGTCGCCTACCCCGGCGACGCGCTGCATATCTTCGAGGCGCTGGAGCCGAACACCATGGCGGTAATGATCACCGAGCACAGCTGAACGGAACGCAGTTGACGTGCGGGGAATAGTCGGCGGACGTACCCCGTTGGACTCTTTCGACGGCGTTCGCTTGGCAAGCCCCGGGCCTCACCCCATTTGTCGCTACGAGCGACCACTCGCCGAGAGGCGTTTGCAGCGGACGTCGTCCTTACTTTTGTCCGTGTAGCGAAGGGGCGAGATTCATGGCAGCCAAGACGTGGTTCATCACCGGCACTTCCAAGGGATTCGGACGCGAGTGGGCTATTGCAGCCCTCGACCGCGGCGATCGAGTCGCAGCCACGGCTCGCAACACGGCGACACTGCACGATCTCGTGGAAAAATACGGCGACGCGATTCTGCCGATCGAGCTGGATGTGAACGACCGCGCTGCCGACTTCGCAGCAGTCGCCCTGGCGCACAAGACCTTCGGATCGCTCGACATCGTCGTCAACAACGCCGGCTACGGCCAGTTCGGGATGATCGAAGAGATCTCCGAGGAGGACGCCCGCGCGCAGATCGAGACCAATGTCTTCGGAGCGCTGTGGGTCACTCAGGCCGCGTTGCCGTTCATGCGTGAGCAGGGCAGCGGCCACATCCTGCAGGTGTCGTCCATCGGCGGAATCTCCGCATTCCCCAATGTCGGTGCGTACCACGCGTCCAAGTGGGCCCTCGAAGGATTCAGTCAGGCCCTGGCGCAGGAGGTCGAGGACTTCGGTATCCATGTGACGCTGATCGAACCGGGTGGTTTCTCCACCGATTGGGCCGGTCCGTCTGCCAAGAAGTCCACCGACATCGCCGCGTACGACCCGATTCGGGAGAAGGCCGCCGAACTGCGGAGTGCAAGGCAGGCGACTCCTGGCGATCCGGTAGCTACGCGTTCGGCGCTGCTCAAGGTCGTCGACGCCGAAAAGCCGCCGCTGCGAGTCTTTTTCGGAGAGGCACCGCTCCAGATCGCGACGAAGGACTACGAATCACGCCTGGCGAACTGGCGCGAATGGCAGCCCGTGGCCGTCGAAGCACACGGAGGCTGATCTACAACCACCCGTTTTCACGTGCGGACTTTATCGCTTCGAGACGACTGCTTGCGTCCAACTTGGTAATGATGCTCGAGAGATAATTGCGCACGGTTCCGGGGCTGAGAAACAAGCGTTCGCCGATCTGCTTGGTGGACAACCCTTGATCGACGAGCCTTAGGACGTCGAGTTCGCGATCACGCAAAGGATTGGGTCCGGCGCGCAGTGCTTCGGCGGCAAGTGCGGGATCGATGACGGTGTGTTTCGAGAACACCGCCTTGATACCGGCGAAGAGGTGCACCGCGTCCGTGCTCTTGAGGAGATACCCGTTCGCTCCCGCGGCCAAAGCGTCGTGCACATGCCCGCTGCCGGGTAGGGCAGTCAGCAGCAGGACGGGGGTGCGGTCATTCATTGCTCGAAGGGCGGCCGTGGCCGCGATGCCCGTCATACCGGGCATGTCGATGTCCATCAGGACGAGGTCCGGCCGCAAGTGATCTACGGCATCGCATACTTCGTCTCCTCGGGACACTCGTCCGACCACCTCGATGTCCGGGTCGGTGGACAGCAGCACCTCGAAGGCTTCGGCCAGTAGAGCGACGTCCTCGGCAAGCAGCACTGTGATCGTCATGCATCGGCCCCCTTCCTCGGGATTGTTGCCACGACTCGAAACTCGGTACCCGCTGACGTCTTACCGGCTGAAAATCTGCCTCCGACATCTTCCACCTGACGGGTCAGTGCAGCGATCCCGGTTCCAGTACCTGCGTCGGTCTCCTCACGGGTGACGCCGTCGTTGGTGAACTCGAAGACATCGCAGTCCTTCTCAGCGGTGACTCGAACGGTGCACCTGCGTGGGTGAGCATGCTTGAGCATGTTGGTGGACGATTCGCGTACGACGGCGGCGAAGATGCGGTCCACGTCGCTGACCGGCGGGGCTTCCACCGAGGTAAGGCAGTCGATGCCCAGCCGAGCACACATCGCTTCGACGGCTGCCAGCTCAGACACGAAGTCGTCCAGGATGGGTCCGCTGGTAATCCTCCGCAGATCGGCCTGACCACTGTTGAGAACGTCGTGCACATGCCCCAGCTGCTCGCGGGCCTTCTCCGGCTGGTTCTCGAACATCTGCAGTGCAGCCTGATTGCGTAGCTGCGCGGTCACCAGAGTGCGGCCGATGACATCGTGCAGATCCCGTGAAATCCGTTGTCGCTCAGCGTCTACGAGCAGTAAGGCAACCTGTTCACGAGACGCCCGCAATGCATCGAGCGCTCTTGCGAGCTCGGTGAGTACGATCAGCACCACAGTCGTACACGTGTTGAACAACGTGATGCCGAACGCCTGTAGCGGATCGCCGCGGTCCACGCCGACCGTGACGACCGTCGCGACGACGAATACACCGCCGATGACGGCTGGTGCCCAGCGCCCACGTACCAAGGTGGCGGAAATCGCGACCGACATCGCGCACATCTCCCAGACCTCGGAGAGCGGCACCACGACGATGCCGAGCGGAATGGCGATCCATGCCGCTACCGTCAGCCGGGAATCGACGCGTCCATGAACGAACATCCGCTGTGTCAGCACCATGACTACCGCAACGAAGACGACCATCGCTGCTGCCAGCAGTGCGAGCCCGTATCCGATGCTTTCCCTGTGATCGAACACCGTTGTCAGAGAAATGAACGTGAACAACGCGACGACGAACCAACTCGCAACGAACGCGACCAACGCGCTGGGGAACCGCTCATCGCGTCGGGCATCGGTTTTCTGCGTGATCACTGCGTCACTTTCTCCGGTGAGGAACCCACACTATGAACGACGCCTCCGCGCTGGGCAACCGTGACCTGTATGTCACTGGCGTCCGGTCGCCCCAGCGAATCGTCGGACGGCGGCGAAGGAGAATCCGAAGAACCAGGCTGCGACGTTGATGAGCGCACCTGCGAGCGAGGCGCGGGATCCGTCGAGGTTGTAGCCGTCGGTCAGCGAGTAGCGGGCCAGTGTCGCCACACCGTAGAGCGGTGTCACCTGTGCGATTGCGAGCATGCCGCCCGAGAGCGGAATGAAGATGTTGCCCAGAAAGGCGAGGCCGGTCATGACGACGCCGGGAACGTGGGTGACCACCTCGGGTGGCAGCAGCATGCCCAGCACGAGGCCGAGGGCAGAGAAGATGGCAGATCCGATCCAGGCCACGACGAGGCCGGTGATCCAGACGATCGCGTCGGCGCGGGCTCCGGTGAGTGCTCCGAGGATGCCGACCACTACGACCGGGATGGCCGCGTACACCTGGCAGGCGATAATGCGTGATGCGACGTAGCCGCCGGCACCCAAGGGCGACAGGCGAATTGTCCGCAGCCAGCCGTTGGCCTTCTCGTTCGAGATGCCCGCGGCCCGCGAGATGGTGCCGATCGACGCACCGTAGACGGCGATTCCGATCATCATCCAGGCCTGAAAGTTTCCGTGCGGCAGGTCTACTCCCGCGCTGGGTTCGACGACGCGGAACAGGGCGAGATAGAGCACGGCGGGTAGCGCAACGGTGAAGATCAGATTCTGTGGGGTGATTTGTCGGCGGACGTCGTGCAGGATGAACGTGGGGTGCATTCCGCGGCGGGGTTGCAGTGAGGTCGTGGTGGTCATGGAGGTCCTCAGTTCTTGTGTGTGCGGTCGGTCAACGCGGCGAATGCTTCGTCGAGTGAGGCCGACACGATCGCGATATCGGTCGCGGAGGTCGACGTGCTCAGTGCGCGCACCACGGGGTCGGTATCGGTGCAGACGAATCGGAACCGGCCGTTGGCGAGTTCCTGCAGTCGCGAGCCGGTCTGCCCTGCAACGAATTCGGCCTCGGAGCGTGGCAGGTTGGCGTCGACGGTCCGATTGGAGACGGTGGCCTTGATCTGGGCCACCGTGCCGTCGGCGACGAGGGCACCGTCGACGATGACGACGATTCGATCGGCGAAGTCCTGTGCCTCTTCGAGGTAGTGGGTTGCGAACATGACGGTCGTGCCGTTGGCTGCCTGCGCGCGCATCGCCTGCCAGAAGTGCTTGCGCGCAGTGACATCCATGCCGGCGGTCGGCTCGTCGAGCAGCAGTAGCTCGGGGTTGGAGAGCAATGCGAGGGCGAACCGCACCTTCTGCTGTTCGCCACCAGAGCATTTCGATACACGTCGATTCACCAGTTCACCGAGCCCGGCGCGGGTGATCGCGGCGGCAGGATCGGCCCCGATGTACAGCGAGCCCATCATCGCGACCAGTGCTCCGACAGTGACGTCCGGCAACAGTCCACCGGACTGCAGTACCGCTGCGCTGCGTCCTGTCGACGCGGCGGTCAGCGGATCGGTGCCGAGCACCTCGATGGTGCCGCCGTCCGGTTCGGTGAGCCCGAGGATCATGTCGATCGTCGTGCTCTTGCCTGCGCCGTTCGGACCGAGGAACGCCACAACCTGCCCGCGCGGAATCGAGAGGTTCACATCGCGAACGGCGCGGATCTTCGAGCCCGTGGAGTCGCTGAACGACTTGTGGATACCGGTGGCGTGTACCGCGAGTGCTGTCTCGGTACCCACCGCCTCGGTCCGAGTCGAATTCTGCGTGATCATCTGCAATTCCCTTCGCTCCTTCGTCTGTGGATCTTCAGCCGTGTTCCTCGGCGACACATCAGACTCTCCACCTCGGAGAAAGCGCAGGTCAACGCGAAATGGCACGTCGTTTCGGCCGTCATGGTGAACTGCTGACAACTGTCATACGCAACTACGGACCAGGTGTCACGTAAGTGCCCCGATGCCGGGATCAACGCCCCTCGTGAAGATCCATAGCGCGTTGATGGGGTGTGCCTGACGACGGTGGGCGCGGATCGAGCGGTGGACCTATCGTGGCGGGATGGAGTTCGTTTTCGATGCGGGTTCGTATGCGGTCCGTGAGGTCGAGGGTAGCGATGGTCCTGAGGACTTCATGGCGGTGTTCAACAGCAACCCCAAGTTCCTCGACGCGAGTACGTTGCGCACCGGTGTCACTGCATTCACCGCGGAGGATGTCGAGAAGTTTCTGTGGCACAACACGGTCATGGAGAATTCGCATTGTTTGGTGATTCGTACAGCAGAACAAATCGTGGGAGTGGTGACGTTGCTGGTTCCGCATCCCCGCGAAGGTCAACCGTGGGTGGGGAGTCTGATCGTCGACGGGGAACTAGAGCATGAGCGTGTGGCGAATCAGGTGCTGGCGGAGCTCGAGCGCATTCTTGCGGCACAGGGGTGGACCCATGTGTTCGTGGGTCCGATGGTGAGCATGGTCGAGCGCATCGGATGGTGGCGTTCATTCGGCTATCTGCCGGTCGAACGGCGTTTGGACAATGACAAACGCGAAGTCGAGGTCCATCGAAAACTGTTGCGGTGCTAGCTTCCCGGAGTGAGCGCGGTGATGTTCGCAGCTGTCTGGGTGTCGGTAGCCTCGGTCTCGTCGAAGTAGCGACGAAAGAGCATGCGCATCGAATCGATGACGTCGATGTGTTGCTGCAGAATGACGTCGAGTGACGTGCTTTTGCCGGTCGCCAGGCGAGCGAACCTGTTCTGCAGAGCCTGGGCAGACGGCAAATTCCCCCAACTCTTGGTTTCGTGCAAGACCGCCGCTTTGCGCCTCATGTCGTTCAGATGCGCGAGGTAGGCGACGCAGGCCGCATCGCATTTCGAGGCGACATCGGGCGGAATGGTGAGTGTGCCGGCGTCGGCTTGACTGTTCATGGCCTGCCACTGTGCAAGGAGGTCCGGCTTCACTTGGGCCACGGTCTACGCGTCCTTCCATCGACGAAAATTCAGCTGGGTAGTACGGGATCGAGCACGGCGACCAGGGCGTTCAGTTCAATGCACGGGTCGTACCGTGGCGCGTGAACCTGACCATCGGTCAGCAGTGTCGCTCGAATCAGATGAGGGCCTGCAGTGAAGGCGAGGCCGCAATTAAGGGCCGAGTCGGAGGAGACCTGTTGATACTGGGTGGCATTACGGGTGCCCACCCGAACTGGCCGAAGCCGGTCGAAGTAGCTCGGGTCGTCAATGAAGTCCAATGTCTCGAGTCCGGAGATCAACGACACGTAGTACTGGTTGTCTGGAGGGCTTTCCTCCCAGCCGCAAATTTTGAATCCGTTTTGATCGCGGCCGAACACCCCCGATTCCTTGGAGTCGACGTTCAATCCCGCCTGCTCGATGGCGTTGTCGGGGATGGTGCATGGATCCCACGGCGTCGGTGCGGCGACGGCGGTGTTGGTCGTCGCGATGACTTTGGGGACTGCAGTACCGTCGTGGCCCGTCGAACATGCGGTGAGCAGGAGCAGACCTACTGCGATTGCCGCCCATCGACTGCTTCGATGCATGTGCACTGTCCTTTCCCAAGAGCCCATCTACGGGTTGGACGCAACGGAGTCGGCGCTGGTTCCGTTCACCCGCTCCGGACTCGAGAGCTCCGGCTCGCAATCGAGCAACTCACGAGAACTTCAAAACCCGACCGGTCGGTCGAACTAGTGAGTCATCCCGCTGACAGATCCGCGTCGGTTTGGCATTGTGGTGGGATGCAGCGGCGCGTGGGCGAGAGTTGGTCCGCGGGACCGGTCTCAGGGGTAACCCCTGGGTACACGAAGAGAATCGAGCACTGCGTCCGAAGCAGCTCGGCACGCTCCGCGTGCTTGACTGCTCCGAGGACGAAAGATTTCGGTCGCCGCGCGTCGCTGCATTCTCTTGCTCCAGATCCGGTGGAGCCACACACGTGAACGACCGCGAACTGTCTCCGCGCGCCGCCGCAACTCTGGCTCGCCTGGCGGCAGGCGCAGAGTGGACGCAATCGGGGCTCGAGGAGGCGTTCTCTCGGTTCATACCGGCCAAGGCCTCGAGGTTGGCCGATCGAATCATCGACCTGTACCCGAGCCCGCCGTTCGACGAGGCGTCGATATTCGTTCTGCTGCGAGATCTTCCGTTGATCGCCGATCCCTCGAAGTCGCCGCGAAAGCCGGTACGTGGTCGCGTCGTACCCTGGCGGTTCGAGGTGCCTCGCTACGAGACGACGGGCCAGCTCGCGCAATCGCTTGATCTGACCATTTCCGAGATCGAGTGGTTCGCGGATCTGCAGGGTCGGCTGCGTACTGCGCCGTTTCCCCTGCAGCACTATAGATCTGCTCGTCTCGACAAGCGCCACGGCGTCCGTCTGCTCGAGGTGCCCAAACCGCGCTTGCGCGAGATTCAGCGAAAGATACTGCACCGCATCCTGGATCGAATTCCACCACATCCCGCCGCGCACGGTTTTCGTAAAGGGCGAAGCCCCCGCACGTTCGCGACGCCCCACGCCGAGCGTGAGGTGGTGGTCTCGGTCGACTTACGTCGCTTCTTTCCGTCCATCGGGTTCGATCGCGTGGTTGCGATCTTCGAGGCTGTCGGCTACCGCAGAAAGGTCGCGGCCAATCTTGCCGCGCTGTGCACAACGGTCACCCCGGCCGGCGAATTGACGGGCATGGACCGCGCAACGGCGGCGAGGCTTCGCACCACTCACTTGCCGCAGGGCGCACCGACGTCGCCCGCCTTGGCCAACCTGGTTGCCCGCCAACTTGATATACGAGTTGCCGGGCTCGCCCGCACCATGGGTGCCCGCTACACCCGCTACGCCGACGACCTGGCGTTCTCCGGTCCGGCCGAGCTCGATGTCGACAAGTTGCTGTGGGTGGTGTCCCAGATCGCGCACGACGAGGGCTTCACGATTCATCCCGACAAAACTCGAGTGCGGCGCGCTCATCAACGCCAACAGCTCACCGGGCTGGTGGTCAATGCGTGGCCCGCAGTTCCGCGAGAGGAGTACGACAACCTCCGCGCGTTAGTGCACAACTGTATCGGTAGCGGTGCAGCCCAACAGAATCGGGACGATCTGACCGACTTTCGCGCCCATGTGTACGGACGTATTGCGCGGATCGGCGAGACCAGCGAGACACGCCGTCGGAAACTGCTCGAGATGGCAGCCCGGGTCGATTGGGAGGGATCCGGGTAGTCGGACTGGGTACACCGACGTTTTACGAAGGAGCCGCTATGAACGACCTGACCTTCACCATCGGGCACGAGGAACTGGTGATTCGCCAGCGGTGGGAAGTTGTCAGCATCATCAACGACATTCTCGTTGCGGTCTGGTTCATCGCCGGCAGCATCCTCTTCTTTCAGGAGAGCACGACGGTGATCGGTACGTGGTTCTTCCTGCTGGGGAGTATCGAACTGCTCATCCGTCCCGTGATTCGACTGGCGCGACGGGTGCATCTGACACGGATCGGTCGTGCACGAACCGCGTCCGAGAGCGACGACGACTTCTGACCACATCGCCGCACCCTGTTCGCTTTTGTTGACATTTGTTGCTATCTGGTGAATGTTGTGTGCATGGAATCAGGTCTGGTGATGGTGTGATGCTCGCCCATCAACGTCAGCAAAAGATTCTGGACCGGGTGCTGTCCGAGGGAGCCGTCACGGTGGCCGCGTTGGGCACTGCTCTGTCGGTGTCCGACATGACCATTCGACGTGACGTCAATGAGCTGGTCGCCCAGGGCCTGGTCGAGCGAGTGCATGGCGGCATCACCGCGCCGAGTTCCGCGAGCGCGTTCGAGCCGGGTTTTCCGGTTAAGTCCGAGCAGAGCCGTGACGCCAAGGCCGCCATTGCCCGCGCCGCCGCACGATTGATCCGGCCAGGAACGACTATCGGCATCTCCGGAGGTACGACGACACACGCGCTGGCGCGGGAACTGCTTCGGATACCCGACATCACCGTGGTGACCAACTCCCTGCCCGTCGCCGACGTCCTTCATGCCGGCGGCAGAGCAGACCACACCGTGTTGCTCACCGGAGGCCAACGCACCCCGTCGTACGCACTCGTCGGTCCGTTGGCGGTCGGCGCGTTGCAGACGCTGCACGTCGACATTCTGTTTCTCGGCACGCATGGAGTGGACATCGATGCGGGCCTCACCTGCCCCAATCTGCTGGAGGCACAGACCAATCAGGCCTTCGTCGCCTCGGCTCGACGCGTCGCGGTCCTCGCTGATCACACCAAATGGGGTGTTCGCGCCCTCGCAACCACCGCTGCGTTGTCGGAGGTGGACGTGATCGTCACCGATGTCGATGTGCCCGAACGTATTCGCGACGCGCTGACCGACATCGTCGACGACGTGGTCGTCGCAACCGGTCCCGCCGAGCCCCGGCCGACCACCCAGGAAGCGAGCAGTCGATGACCATGCAGGTCACCACCCATCCCATGCGCAAGACCTCGACCACGTTGGCCGACGGTCGAGAATTGATCTATTACGACGACACCGAGCCCTACCTTTCCGGTGGTGACACCCGGGAGCTCGTGGACTCGCGGCCGCTGCCGCCCTCGATGTCGCTCTCGCAGATGAGATTCGACGTGCTTACCGGCGAGTGGATCGTCATGGCTGC
The DNA here is from genome assembly GCF_014905595.1 of Rhodococcus sp. NKCM2511. NCBI lineage: Bacteria > Bacillati > Actinomycetota > Actinomycetes > Mycobacteriales > Nocardiaceae > Rhodococcus > Rhodococcus sp. NKCM2511. The sequence goes on from NZ_BNHJ02000001.1 coordinate 3,017,308, forward strand.
CCAGCGGATGGACCGCACGTTCTTGCCTCCCGCCGACCTGTCCCCGTTGGCCCCCAGCCGTCCGGGCCGGCCGCCGACCGAGATTCCGGCCTCGGATTACGACGTCGTGGTCTTCGAGAACCGTTTCCCGTCGTTGGCGGGAAGTGCTGCACAACAGACTCTTCTGGCAGCGGTCGACGGTGAGCCGCTGTGGCCGTTGGCGGCAGGTACCGGTCGGTGCGAGGTCGTCTGTTTCGCCAGCGATCCCGAGGCGTCTTTCGTCTCGCTGGAACTGTCGAGGGTCCGAACGATCATCGACGTGTGGGCAGACCGGACCACGGAGCTCTCGGCGATCGATGGAGTGAAGCAGGTGTTCTGCTTCGAGAATCGTGGCAAGGAGATCGGTGTCACCTTGACGCACCCGCACGGCCAAATTTACGCCTACCCCTACCTTCCTCCTCGTACCGATGCTTTGATCAGGCAGTCGCGCAAGCACTTCGAGAGCACTGGTCGAGTTCTGCTGGCCGATGTACTCGCCGCCGAATTGCGCTCGGGTCGACGAATAGTCGTGGATGTCGAGCATTGGGTGGCGTACGTCCCTGCGGCGTCACGCTGGCCGCTCGAGGTGCATCTTGCTCCGCGCCGCGACGTCGCAGATCTTGCCGAACTGAACGATGCGGAGCGCGACGAGCTGGCCGGCGTCTACCGCGCATTGCTGCGGGGCGTCGACGCATTCTTCGAGGGCGTGGACGAGGTGCCGTACATCTCGGCGTGGCATCAGGCTCCCGTCGGATCCGATCGAGAGCTGGGACGTCTTCATCTACAGCTGTTCTCGATGATGCGGTCACCGGGCCGAATGAAGTTTCTCGCCGGATCCGAGTCGGCGATGGGCGCATGGATCAACGACACGACTCCCGAGAGAATCGCAGACAGATTGCGCGAGGTGCTGGTGTGAACTGGTTGAGCGTCGTGTCCGAGCAGAGCCTCGCCGACGGTGCTTCGGAGCTGTTCGACGCCGCGTTCGGCGGTGAACCGGACGGCGTCTGGTTGGCCCCAGGACGAGTCAATCTGATCGGCGAACACATCGACTACGCAGGTGGTCTGGTGCTGCCGTTCGCGCTGCCCTTCGCCACTGCAGTCGCTGTTCGGCGGCGCGAGGATGCCACGATGCGGGCGGTCTCGACGCATACCGACCAGACGTGGACGGGGCAACTCGGTGACATCGGACCGGGAAGTCCGTCGGGCTGGGCCGCGTACGTGGCGGGCGTTGCCTGGGCGCTGCAGGAGCACGGGATAGGCGGAGTCGATGTTGCCGTGCACTCCTCGGTACCGGTGGGCTCGGGCCTGTCGAGTTCGGCGGCCCTCGAGTGTTCGTTCGCCTTGGCCCTGAGCGATCTGTTCGATCTGAACGTCGATCGAAAGGTGCTGATCGACGCCAGCATTCGGGCCGAGAACGATGTGGCCGGCGCGTCGACCGGGGGAATGGATCAAGCCATCGCGATGCTTTCCGAACGAGGACACGCCCTGCTTCTGGACTGCCTCGACGGGTCGACCCGCCAGATCCCACTGGACGTCGCGTCGTCGGGTGCTCGCATCATGGTGATCGACACCAACGCTCCGCACCGTCTGGTCGACGGCCAGTACGGTGCCCGCCGGGCCGCCCTCGACCGGGCCTACCTGGAGCTGGGTGTGTCGTCGCTGCGCGGACTCGACCCCGAGCGGGCGGTATCGGGGCTCGTCGATCAGGCTCTCGTTCCCCGAGTTCGTCACGTCACCAGCGAGATACGACGAGTCGAGCGGGCAGTAGCGTTGCTGGACGGCGGTGACATCGGTACCGAACTCGGCGACCTGATGACGGCGTCGCACGTCTCGCTTCGAGACGACTACGAGGTCAGTTCCCCCGAGCTGGACAGCGCCGTCGATGCTGCGCTGCGAGCCGGGGCATACGGGGCCCGTATGACTGGTGGGGGGTTCGGGGGTTCTGCCATTGCGTTGGTTCCGATAGCTCGGGTCGATGCAGTCGCTGAGGAAATCTGTACGAGCGCACAGCAATCCGGGCTACCGGAACCGACTTTTCTATCCGCAGAACCATCGGGGCCCGCGCACCGATTTCGGTGAGTCGATTCAGCTGCGTACCTGAGCGGCCGCGAACGAGGCACCCTGCGTCGTCGAGCCGTTGGTGCCGTAGGTCAGGTGAGCGAAGGTGTTGAAGCCACCGATCTGGCACACCGGGTCGCCGAAGTTGCAGAAGCTGTTGGTGCGTGAACCGTATGTGCTGCTGGCTGTCTCGATCTTCCTGCCGGTAAGCCCGAATGGGTTGCCGAACACCACAACGGCCTCGATACGGTCGGCGATCGCGGCCGGGATGACGGCACCGGTGAAGCTGCTGGGAGTGCGCAGACCCACTGCGTTGGTCACCACGGTCGCCCCCTGCGAGTAACCGCCGATCACGAATTTCGTCGACGGGCACGATGCCGCAACGGAATTGAGATGAGCCACGAGGTCGCGAGATCCGGGTCCGGCGCTGGCTTGGGTGAAGTCGGCGGCGTAGTTCACGGCGTACGTGCTGACCGAGCGATCCGAGAGTTGCGATTTGACGCTGTTCACAAAAGGAGTACCCGTGATGCCGAGACCGGGAAGTTCACCGGTGCCCCGAGCGAACGAGACGTCCACATCCGAACACGGCGCGGCCGACGCCACTCCGGTGGGAAGCGCCACTGCGGTGGCGGAGATAGCAAGTGCAGCAATGGAATAGGCGATCAGGCGTCTCTTCATGGCGAGTCCTTGTGGGTTCGGGGGAGGAGCATCGAAACGAACCATAACCGCTGCGACGTCGCATTCACAGGGTCGTTCAACATTTGATTACAGACGCCCGGTCGGTTATCGAGGCGGGTCCGGGAGGCCGTATCGGGATGTGTCGGTAATCCACTGCCAAGCCTGGTTTCTCAACGCCTGTTGCGCTACGGTGACCGCTGGGGTGCCGTAGACCTGGCGAATGGCCTGGTCCGAATTTTCGGGGGTTATCGAGTGACGAGTCGTTGGGTACGAACAGCGGTAGTGGCGGCGGCAATGGTGGCGATGTGTCCCGTGGTCTCGGCGAACGCGGCACCGAGTCCCGCTCCGGCGACGATCTTGGGGTCGATCAACGACGGCCCGGGTAGCTTCAGCGTCTTCCGCACGGTCGACAGTGGGCAGCGGCCCGTGGCCGCGGACAACGCCGCGTGCAATGACTACTTCGGTTCACCCCGATCGTTGACCGTGGTCGAACGACTCGACGCGCGGATGTACACGTTCGAGAACAACCCGACCACAGGCTTTCTCACCGATCCCACCGCCCAGAACGTCGGACCTATCTACGTGTGCGACGGTCCGACGATCGACGGTCAGGCCTTCCTCGATCAGTGGGGTGTGCTGACTGCGCCGGGGCTGGGAAAGTTGACGATGAACGGGCCGTGCGGACTCGAGTTCCTGATCGGCTCGCCCGGCCGTGCCGCGGTCGATTGCGTATTGCGCGTGAACCCCAACGATTCCGGTGTGACCGGTGGAGTTGCTACCAGCAACTCGATCGCCAATCCACTGCGTCTGCCGGACGGACGCACCGGCTCGCTGTGGACCCTCTACACACTCGGTGAAGGCACTGCTCCCGTGCCGGAACCCGTGGCAGGAACCCCCCAACCGACCGGCTCGGTCAAGTACAGCGCCGGTCGCGAGGTGAACTCGGTGTCGACCGGAAGCACTCCTGCATGCCCGGGTGGCCTGCGCACCACGGAGATTCACGCCGTGTCCGTCGACGCCGCCACCGGCGCGGCATCGACCGAGCCCTCCGCGGACGTCGCAGCCACGGCGTCGATCTGTTATCAGAATCCGTCGTCCCCGGACTTCGGTGCATCGCTGAGCATCACGAGTTACGGCGTCACGCCTGCGCTGACTGCCAACTCCACCGGGCAGTGCCGTCGTACCGATCTGCCGATCGAGCCGGGCGCCGTGCAGCAGTCCTGCGGCTTCACCCTGCCGCCGCAGCCCGCTCTCGGTCTGACCGGTGGCCAGGTGACGCTCAACGGTCTCGTTCCGACGAACGATGCTGCAGGATCTGCTAATTCGGCAATCTGGACCACCTCGTTCCTCGGTTCCATCACCCCTCGATGAACGGACGTCGGATCGGGGTTCTCGTTCTGACGGTGATGGCAAGCTGCATCTCGGGCGCGGTCGTGACCGCTCCCGGGGTGGCGGCCGAACCACTGGCCGGTTCCCTCGACTACGGGCAGACCAGGGACATCGCCGTGGTGCCGTTGCCCGGCCAGCCCGAGGGAATGGCAGTCGATCCTGAGGACGGCAGCATCTGGTCGGGCTCGAACCGGCCCAATTCGTCTGCGGACGTCTGGCATTGGGACGCCGACGGTCGTCTGCTGGCGACGTACTCGTTGACGGATCGCGTGGCCGCCGAACACGGCGTCAACGGCATTGCGTTGGACGGCGACGGTAGGGTCTACGCCCTCGACTACTCGGGTGCACGAGCAGTGCGCATCGATCCGGCGACCGGTAAGCAATCGGTCTACGCGACCTTTGCGAATCTGCCGACCTGTTCCGGGGCGGTGGGCATCGCGTGCGAGCCGTCGCCCATCGACCGGCCTGCCTGGCCGAACTGGGCCACGTTCGCGCCCGACGGAACCATGTACGTCAGCGACCTGAATCAGGCCACCATCTGGAAGGTCCCTGCCGGCGGTGGGGCGGCCGAGATCTGGTATCAGAATGCGGATTTCGCCTCGATCTACGGTGTCAACGGCATGCAGTTCGACGCTGCCGGGCGACTGAACTTCGTGGTGACCATGTCCCTGGTTCCGCGTGTCGAATCGTTCGGGCGCGGTGTCGTCCATCGTCTTTCGGTAATGCCAGACGGCGCTCCCGGCGAGCTCGAGACAGTGGCGGTCGCGAGTCAGGGTGACGGTTTGGCCATCGGGTCCAGCGGGCGCATCTACCTGCCGATTGCTAATCCGCTGTACAACGCCCTCGAGGTGGTCGATCCCGACACCCGTTCGGTGGTGGCGTCGTTGCCCACACCCGTCGAGAGCATCACTCGGTCCATCCCGTACTCCACACCCGCCTCTGTCGCATTCCGCGGGACGTCGCTGATCGTCTCCAACCACGGACTGCTCGCCATCGACCCACATCAATGGGCAATCCTCGAACTCGGTGTCGAAGAGACGGGACTACCGCTGCACTATCCGGTGGGAGTTGCCTGAAGCCGGTGCTACCGTCTGCCGATGGAGCTCACTCGTGACGAGCGGTGGAAGTTGATCGCGCTCGGTTCGGCGCTGGTCGTGGGAGCGGCGTTATCGCTGTGCGGGTAGCGTCGGACGAGCCGGATACGCCCGCGCCGGGTGCCGAGCAGGCCATGGTTGCTGGGTCCCTAGACACCCCACCTGAGCCGGCGTGGACGTCAGACGTCCGCACGTTGTCGGACAACGGCGGCGACGTGCTGCTGTCGATGCCCTACGGCCTCGGCCAGTACTACGGCTACGGCGGATTCCTCAGCGGAGACGGCGTGATGATCGGTGCGACCGGGTATCCGCTTCCCAGTGCGGATCCATCGAGCGGCGCAGAGGTAGGAGCCGTAACCCTCGTCGGCGTGAACCCGGATGACGGCGCGCCGCTGTGGAAGACGCCTATCGGGCGGGTGAGTCAATGTGCGTCGGAACTGGAATCGGTGTTGCTCGCGTGCTGGGGTGATCGGCGCGTGGTGTCCATCGACACGTTCGATGGGGCGCTGGTCGCGGACGTCGGAACGGATTTCGATGTGAACGGTGCGCGAATCGTGGATCAAACCGTCTTCGTCTCTGGGAATCTGGACGGAACGCCGGTGTTGACGAAAGGTACCCCGACTGCGATCGAGTCCGACTTCCGTCGGACGTTCGAGCGGTCCGGCGACTTCTCCTCGGTGTATGTCACTCCGGATCGAAAGTCGGTGATGTTGACGTCCAGGGGTGACGGCACTCCGCAATACATCTACACCATCTTCGATCTCGACAGTGGCGCTGAGAGATTCACCTACGAGGGTGACTCGGTGCAGAGCGTCGGGAACGGCCTGTTCCTCTCCAGCATAGGAAGCGAATCGGGAACCGTCGGCACTCAGAATCTCCTGGCGGCAGACGGCTCGGTGATCCGAGCGATTCCGCGGCCGTCCTACGGAGCGTCGATGTATCCCAGCAGTCCAGTGAAACCGTCGCCGATGTTTCTCGGCGACGGAGCCTACGACCCGAACACCGGTGACGAGCTCTGGCGTAACCCCGCGATGGTGCAATCAGAGTTCAGCGGTGCCCAATCTGCCATGGTTGCAGTGGTCGGCGGCGTCGTCATCGTCACCGATCCTGAAGCGAAGACGCTCACCGGTCTCGATATCGACGACGGCACCGAGCGTTGGGTGACGCCGTGGGAAGACGCGTACTGGGTACGCGGCGGACTGACCGACGGAAAGAACTTCGTCTTCGGCGACTATCGGGGTACGCATTCCATCGACGCCAGCAGCGGAGAGATCGGATGGACCATCCCACAGCCCGAAGGTGCCGACCCGGCTCGGGTGGTGGTCTCCACGGCAACCGGACACATGACCAGGTCGTGGGACAACCAATTCACGGTGTGGAAGTGAGTGGGATCCCCGACCCGCAAGTATCGGGTGCAGTAAACCTCGCTCACCCGATTCTCTGCGCTTGACCCTCACACTGTGTGAGACGAGAACCTCGGAGAGTCATGTTCAACATTGGAGAGTTCGCATCGATCGGCCGGGTGTCGGTTCGCATGCTTCGGCATTACGACGAGATCGGGTTGTTGACTCCTGCACGGGTGGATCCGTTCACGGGCTATCGCTCGTACGACGGTTCGCAGTTCGAGGTTCTGGGACGCATTCTCATGTTCAAGGACCTCGGGTTCAGGCTCGACGAGGTAACGCAGATCGTGCACGGCCAGGTCAGCGTCGACCGGCTACGCGAGATGCTCGCCGCCAAGCGCGATGACGTCGCTCGTCGACTCGATCTCGACGCCGCTCGCCTGCGTCGCATCGATGCGCGGCTCTCCGACACCGAAGGGATTTCGATGATCACCGTGGACACCAAAGCACTGCCGAGCACCCGCATTGCTCTCGTCACCGAGACCGCTGCCGGGTTCGGGCCCCAGAACATCGGCCCGGTCATCGGCCCGATGTACGCCCGACTCGCGCAGATGCTCGCTCGGCACGGCGTGGCGTTCGGGCCGTCGTCCATTGCCATGTACGAGGCCGTCGACGACGGGGACGGCACCGGCATCACCGTGCATGCCGCATTCGAGGTGGGGCCGGAGGTCGTGTCCGGTGAGGGCTACGAGGTTCGTGAGCTTCCGCCCGTCGAGCTGGCGGTGACCACCGTTCACCACGGTTCCATGACAACGATCGGTGAGACCTGGGAGCAGTTCACGGCGTGGATCGAGGCCAACGGCTACGAGCTCTCCGGGATCTGCCGTGAGTACTACCTGGTGTCCGAGCCGCAGTCGCAGGAGAATTGGGTCACCGAACTGCAGCAGCCGGTGGTCCGACGTCAGGACGCCTGAGCGAGCTCGACGAGCGCGAAGCACTGGCAGCCGCCGGTGACCTCTTCGCACTCGAGCACCAGGAAGTGGCGCACGTACTCGAGGTCCACGCAGTCCGGCTCCGTGCACTCCGCACCACCGACCGCGTGGATCACGAGTGTGCCGTTGCAGGTATCGAAGCGTGCGGACATGCGAATCCCTTTCTGTCGTTTCCTCTACATCCTTGATATCACCGGGCTCCGACAAGTTCGGGAGAAGACGAGCGTGTTCGACGCCTGAGCTGGGTAACAGCCATCACCGTCAGAGCCGGAATCCAGGCGTATCCCAGGGCGGTCCTGATGATCGTTCGGTCGCCCAGCCATGCTCCGGCCGATACCAAGACAGCCGCCCACACGACTGCGGCCAGCAGGCTGAGCACCGCGTATTCGCGGCACCGTAGTGAGGAGGTCGCAACGAGTCGGGGAGTGACGGTGCGGATACCCCCGATGAGGTGTCCGGCAGTGGCGACGGCGCGTGGACGCGATCGCGCCTGAGTGGTCAGCCCGAGGACGACCCTCATCACCCCAGCCGGCAGCGCGGACTCCGCTCGCCCGAGACCCAACACAGTGTCGGTATGGCGACTGTGCCAGAACGCCCACTGTGCACCGATGCTCGACGCCACCGCCGCGGCGACGACGGCGGGCAGCCACGGCACGACACCGATCGACGTCAGCACCCCGAGTGTGATCGGGACGCTGTTTCCTGGTGTGAAGAGACCGAGCAGCGACGCGGACTCGAATGCCAGCAGTGCAAAGACGACGGCGAAGACGACCCACACGGGCACGGACGACAACCGGTCCACATCGAGGATGTTCAGGTTCATAACTGTCGAATCTCGTCGTCCGGACCGCGGAAGAAACCACGATCGACCTACTGATCGACGGTAGGGCTGGCCCTACCTCACCTCGTGGGTTCGCAGTGAGGACGCCCCGGCAACTGCCCACTTAGGCTCATCCGCATGAACCAGGCATTACCGATTCCCCTCAATCCGCTCAGAGCGTGGATTTCGCAGCAGTGGTGGTTGGCAATGGCGTCGCTGTTGGCGACGACGTTCGCCGGACTGGGCGGATGGCTGATCGTAGGTCTGCTCCTGCTCGCGGTGTTCGCATTGCCGTTCGCCCTCAGCGGTGTGCTCGTCTTCGTGTTCACGATCGTGGTCCTTCGTTGGCTGGACATTGCGGCGCGAGCGGGCATCGACCTGACCAGTGGCATCGAGATCACGAAACCGGACACCATCGTCTATCCGACCAGTTGGCGAAAGTTGGTGTGGTGTGTTCGTGACGTCGGGCTGTGGAAGTCGCTCGTCTACTGGATCATTCGTATTCCGATCTCGGCTGCGCTGCTGTTCTTGCTGCCTGCGCTGTTCCTGGCACTTCCCGTTCTGGCGGCCGCCCCGGTCGCGTGGTTGGTCACCGATCCCGAGGGCACCGGGTTGGAGATAGCCGAACGAGTGGACTTTCCGCTGGTTGCGGTGATCGGGGTGGCAGCTCTTGTGGTACTGGTTGCAGGCGTTCCGCCACTGACGACCCTGATTGCCAAGCTCGATTGGTGGAGCGCCGCAGCACTTCTCGGGCAGTCGGAGTCGAGCAAGCGGGTGAACGAGCTGACCGTGAGCCGTGCGCGCGTCGTCGACGCCGCCGATGCCGAGCGGCGACGCATCGAACGAGACCTGCACGACGGTGCCCAACAACGGCTGGTCTCGGTGGCAATGTCACTGGGGCAAGCGAAGTCTCGCGCGTCGGCTACGGACGACGTCGTCTTGAAGGGTTTGCTCGACGATGCACATCGGGAGGCGAAGAACGCGATCGGGGAGATCCGAACGTTGACGCGCGGATTGCATCCCCCGATCCTGACCGATCGCGGACTCGACGCAGCACTGTCGTCGGTCGCGGCGTTGTCGACGGTTCCGGTCACGATCGACATCGACCCGGACCTCACCGGCGAGCGACGTCTGAACGCCACCGCCGAGTCGACGGTGTACTTCGTGGTATCCGAGGCCTTGACCAATGTCGGCAAGCACGCCCACGCCGGCAACGTGCAGGTCGACGTCGCTCGCGGCGAGTCCTCCGTCGCCGTCACCGTAATCGACGACGGTTGCGGCGGTGCGCATCTCGAGCCGGGCGGCGGATTGTCCGGATTGGCCGACAGGCTCAGCGGAATCGACGGAACCCTGACGGTGACCTCGCCGTCCGGCGGCCCGACACGAGTGGAGGTGACCATCCCGTGCGAGTGATCATCGCTGACGACTCGGTATTGCTCCGTGAGGGTGTTGCACGTCTGTTGGTCGACTCGGGTGCCGATGTGATCGGAAAAGTAGGTGACGCGGCGCAGTTGTTGACGCTGATGTCGGCTACCGAACCCGTGCCCGACGTCTGCGTCATCGACGTGCGGATGCCCCCGACATTTCTCGACGAAGGTCTGCGAGCAGCGTTGGTCATTCGTGAGCGATGGCCCGATGTCGGAGTACTGGTGCTCTCGCAGTACGTGGAGGAAAGGTATGCGGCAGAACTGATTCGGCAGAGCACGGACGGCGTCGGATATCTGCTGAAGGATCGTGTCGCCGATGTGGACGAATTCTCCGACGCGGTCAAGACGGTCGCCGACGGCGGAACCGTCATCGATCCTGAAGTTGTGCAACAGATTCTGGCGCGTGCCCCACGATCGGATCCACTCGACTCGCTGACACCGCGAGAGCGAGATGTGCTGACGGCGATGGCCGAAGGTAAGTCCAATGCCGGCATCGCTGCCGCTCTTGTCGTAGGCCAAGCAGCCGTCGAGAAGCACATCGGAAACATCTTCGCCAAACTCGGATTGCTCGGTGACAGTGCGGATCACCGCCGGGTCATGGCAGTCCTACGATACCTGGGAGCTATTCGATGAACCGAATTCCATTGTTGCGCTACACGTTGGCGATCACCACCGCGGCCGTCGTGGTCGGTGCGGCCGGGGCCGGCACGACTGCGGCGATCGCGCTCGGCTTCTCCGTCCCGAAGACTCAGAACTACGACTACTCGGTCGATCACGCGATCGACGGCTCACAGCTGACGGTGACGACCGGGTTCGCGCACCTGAAGTTCGTGCCCAGTCCCGATGATTCGCTGCATGTTCGAGCGCACGGGATCTACCGAGGGGACGCCCCCACGATCGACGTCGGTGCGGACGGGTCGAGCGTGGCTGTGGAATGCTCCTACGGCAGGTACAAGACGTGCGACGCCGATGTCGAATTGCAGATACCCGCAGGTCTGACCCTCACGGTGAACGGTGCGGGCGGTGATGTCGTGCTGTCGGATGTCGGTGCAGACGTATCCGTCTCGACAGCGTCGGGATCGGTGTTCGCTCGTGGATCGGCAGGGGCCATCCGGGTCGACACACGGTTCGGCGACGTGAAGATCAGTGATGCAACTGCGTCCATCGTGGATGTGAGCACGACGTTCGGCGAGATCAGCGTCGAATCGCGTACTGCACCGGAATCGGTCAAGGCGCGCAACGTGATCGGCGACACGACGATCGGGCTTCCGCCCGCCGACTTCTATGCCGTCGACGCGGCATCCGACAAAGGCGACGTCGTCGTCGACGTGATCAACGACCCCAGATCGCCGAAGACGGTCTCCGCCACCAGCGAGGAAGGGCAAATCACGGTGCGGGCACGTCAGTGACTGCGCCGCCACGCACTGAACGACCGGACCGAGGATGTGGTGGGACGCGTCAGCCAGGGCCATGGATGCAATTCGACCGGGGCGATGGCGTCGGCGATGCGAGAAAAGCCGGGAACGGGTGCCCAGGTGGCGGCCAGAGACCGTCCGGAAAGCTCATCGGCTACTCGGCCGCGGCGTACCTCCAACGGCCGGGTCGACGCGATCTCGCCGAGAGTCTCGGCTAGGAACACCAGTCGCTTTCCGGACAGCCGAAGCTTGTGCAGGAGTGGTTCGTCGAACACGAAGACAGCAGGTCGCTCGGGATTCGCAGCCATGGCGGGGTCTGTGGTGCCGAGCGATTCGGCGGTCAGCCAGACCTGTTCTGCACCATCACCTTCCATGTGCACGGGGCCCGCGGGCACCGGTGCCTTGTTGAGATCCGGGCCGTCGACTGCCGGTCCGAGATCGTCGTCGGGCCAGTTCTCGATGGGGCAAGCATCTTTCAGCGCGCAGTTGCGGCACAGCGATGGGGCGCGCTTGTTCACCTGCCACCGACTGAAGCCGTACACCTTGCCGCTTCCGGTACCGACCGTCCATTGCCAACCCAGTCGATTGGCCGCCCGTGAGCCGTCGAGCAAGTGGGTGAACATCTCGTCCTCGCCGTCGCGCCATGTCGCGCCGGCACGCACAGCCCACTGGGATGCCAGCCACATGCGTGTTTGGTTGACGAGCCAACCGTCACTGTGCAATTCGTCCACCACCGTGGACATGCAGTTCATCTCTTCGGGCCAGGGTTCGGAAGTCCAGTTGTGCGGTCGCGGTTGTTCACGTCGAAGGGATCGTCCCAGATCGGTTCCGACGCGGGCATAGAGGTGGCGGGCGTATTCCTGCCACATAAGTTCGTCTCGGTACCGCGTGCGGTCTCGCGCCGGGGCGTCCGCTACCGCGTCCCACACCTCACGGAGAGTGAGCAGACCGTGCCGGATGTACGGCGACATCCGGCTTGCGCCGCGGCGATTCACTGGGAGAACCGTGCTTCGGTCGCGGGCGTAACCGGTGATGTCCAAGCTCGCCAATGCGGCATCGGCCGCCGATTGGCCCCCGCGAATAGCACCCGGAGCGATGTCGTCCGGCCGCTCGAGCACCAGGTCGCCTAGATGCTCGGCAACCCAGGCAACGACGTCCTCGGTGGTGAAACCGTCGGCAATCGACGGGGGAGCGGGGAGCTGGGACATGCACCCGGACTTCCCCGTCGGCACGAAAGAGAAACGACGAAATCAGGGACGAGGCAGGCGACGGTGGAGCGGGTTCGACGTCGTCGGGCTAGCCGCCCGTCCCTGCTGTGGGATGGAAGTGACCACTGTCGGTGTGTCGGCGGTGACGCGCGAGGCGTCGTGCGCCTTCATCGCAGCGCTGTTCCCCCTGCCGAGGGCGGGAGACGAAATCTGGCGTGCAGCTGTCTCTCCACACTCCGGGCACGTCACCTGGGAGGGGACATCGGCCATGGAGAATCTCTGCTCGACGGGTTCGCAACGCTGTGTGCAGCGAAAGCTGTAGGTGGGCACGCACACGAGGGTAGCGCGAGGTGTCGTGTCAGTGGCGTTCCGGCGCAACGTCATACAACATTTACACGTCATACCGGGCCGAATACACCACGACGGTGCAATGATCGAGGCAGGAGAATCCGCGCAACCGGAGGTGCCTCGTGCCCGAACTGCTGTTTCCGCTCGACTCGACGAAGAGTTTCACCGAACAGGAGATCGTCGGTCACAACCGATGGCATCCCGACATACCGGCCGCGGTCACAGTGAAGCCCGGCACGTCGTTTCGGGCGCACTGCCGCGAATGGTTCGACGGGGCCATTCACAACGACGACTCCGCCGAGGACATTCTGAATGCGCCGCTCAACAACGTGCACACGTTGTCCGGGCCGTTCCACATCGAGGGAGCCGAGCCCGGGGACCTGCTGATCGTCGATATCCTCGACGTCGGTCCGATCCCGCAGGAAGATTCGGGCCCACTGGCCGGTCAGGGCTGGGGATACACGGGGATCTTCGCCAAGCAGAACGGCGGCGGATTCCTCACTGATCGATTCCCCGACGCGTACAAGGCGATCTGGGACTTTTCCGGCCAGACCACCACATCTCGCCACGTTCCGCACGTGAAGTACACCGGAATCACCCATCCCGGCCTGATGGGGACCGCGCCGTCGGCTGCACTGCTGGCCAAGTGGAACGCCCGTGAAGGTGCGCTGATTGCCACGGATCCTCAGCGTGTTCCGCCGCTGGCTTTAGCACCCGAACTCGACGGGGCAATTTTGGGATCGTTGAGCGGCGACGAGTTCTCTCGTGTCGCAGGCGAAGCCGCACGTACGGCACCGCCACGAGAGAACGGTGGCAATCAAGACATCAAGAATCTCACCAAGGGCACTCGCGTCTTCTATCCGGTGTTCGTACCAGGGGCGAAGTTGTCGTTCGGAGACTTGCACTTCTCGCAGGGTGACGGCGAGATCACCTTCTGTGGTGCCATCGAAATGGGCGGTTTCATGGACCTGCACGTCGACCTGATCAAGGGCGGCATGGACACGTACGGGGTCAGTGAAAACGCGATCTTCATGCCCGGAAACACCGCACCGCAGTACTCGGAATGGATTGCCTTCTCGGGCATTTCGGTCACCGTCGACGGCGAGCAGAAGTATCTGGACTCCGACCTGTCCTACCAGAACGCCTGCATGCATGCGATCGACTACCTCACCAAATTCGGATACAGCCCCGAGCAGGCGTACCTGCTACTGGGCTCGGCCCCGATCGAAGGACGCCTGTCCGGAGTGGTCGACATCCCCAACTCCTGTGCCACCGTGTACATCCCCACCGCAATCTTCGATTTCCCGATAGCGCCTTCGGGAAGCGGTCCGTTCCAAATCGACCCGGGAATGGGAGCACCTCGGGCGCAGTTCTGATTCAGTTCGCTTGATATGTCGCAACTGTGGATGCTCCAGGACATGGAACCGTGGCCTGACGAGCCTGCCGTGGGCGCGGTGTTTTCTCCCACCACGTACTGGGCGTCACCCGACCAGATGGACCTGCCGGCGCAAATGTGTGCCGAGGTGCCGGCTCGGGTCGAGACTGTCACTGTGGACGGTCTGACGGAGTGGGTGGCGCATCTCGGGAACGGCTTCACCACGATGATGGGCGACGGCGGCCTGGTCGGTGATGTGACGTTACGCGGCTGCCTGGTGTGGGACAGGTATCTGTGGTTGGACTTTCGGACGCGGCCGCGAGGCACCCTCCGCATCCTGGATCGGGCCGGCTTTCTCGCGCAACGCAAGACACTGGTCGCGACGCGACACCTAGGTGCGTTCAATTGACCTACGACGGCGAGTTCGAGTATCACCGACGAGATTCAATGCCGGAGGGACTCGGGGTCCGATGGAGGGCATCCGTCGTCGAGACCGTTGCATCGACTGGTTGAGGTATCTCAGTCGATGTGCTGGTCGTAGTTCACGGTGATGATCTGGTCGACGCGGACCGGCGACGAATCGATCTCTGTGAGCGCGAGAAGGTCCGCAACGGCATCCCTGCTGCCCCCGATATAGGCACAGGGGAAGTCGAAGTGCTGAGCTACACACCACGTCTGGTCGTTGGGCCACCACAGATTCGGCGACAACCCGCCGAGGGTGTCCGTTGCACGTGAGACCGGTCGCCTCAACAGGAAGTAGTCGTAGCCGGCGATGTTCGTGGTCGGTGCCGAATCGCGAATGTAGTCGAGTGCGGTGTTGCCTTCCCAGACGGCGAACCAGCAGTCATTGGGTGTTGTGGTGTTTCGAGTGAGTACTTCGATGATGGACATCAGCTGAACATGCCAGGCTGCAACGGGTTTCGCCGGCGCTGTACGTTGTGGCATGCCGTTGCGAGCGGGATACGCGATGCGGGCGTAGGCGTCGAACACAGTGGGGACCAGTGAGCCCACCGTGGTCCTCGCGACGCCGTCGAGGTTGTCTTTCAGCCATTCGGCCCGCGAGACATCATGCTGCAGATCGTTATCCGACCATTCCGCCCGATCGGTTTTCGATTCCATTAACCTGACGCTACCGACATCCGGTGTGGATTGGTCGACCCATCTCGCAAGCAAAGATGGCTAGGTGACGGATCCTGCCTGCCTGCTGCGCCCAGTCCACAGCGCTGCGAGCGTTGTGCCTGTTGGGATGATGAAAGCTGCGTACGGTGCCGCAACCGCCCACTGCTCCACCGAGGACAATTCGGGGCTCCAGCTGTCCGGGTCGCGAAGGGCTGAATCGCCGACGATGGCAATGATCGAATTCAGCACCATCAACAGGTAGAAGGCCATCGCCAGAGCCAATCCAACGGTCGCATACCAGCGGGCGTGACGAAGACGGCCGGGGGAGGCAAGCTCGAAGCCTCCGTTTACGGAGAAAAAGGCAGCTGGAATGAGAATGACCAATCGGCTGCCGTACTGATATTCCAGGTGCTCACGACGTCGCCGATGGCGTCGTTGCCGATGCCCAGCGCGCCAGCAGCCAAGCTGAGGCACCACCAGGCGAGGGGAAGACTTCCCGCCACGATCACCGAGCGACGGACTACGCTGGTGCGATTCGGAATCGTCAGCATGCTTGCATCCTCCACCAGTGTCACCGTGCAGATGTCTGGTTCGGGGCCCGGGGTCATTCGTCATTATGTTGTCGCACGTGCGTTCGAAAGTGTGTCGGTGGGTCGCGGTAGATTCTGTTCATGCTTTCGGGGGACGGCGGATCAGGGGTGGACGGCATCGACACGGTGCCGCCTGCCCCCGTCGTGTCCGATCCCGACTTGGCTGGGTTGGTCGAGGCGGTGGAGTCGGCGGTTGCCGAGTTGGCGGGGCAGGCGTCGGTGTCGTGGTCGAATGCCGACCGGCGTGCGGTGATCCAACGCATGGAAACTGTGTCGCGGTCTGTGACGGCGTATTCGCACACCTGGCTCAACGAGCTGATCGCGCAGCACGGCCTCGATGTCTATCCGGGGTCGGTGCCGTGTTCGGTGGCATGGATGCTGCGGATCACCCCACGCGCGGCCGGGGCGCGGGTGCGTCTGGCCGCGGAGTTGGGGGATCGCACCGCATTGTCCGGCGAAGTTCTGCCTCCCTTGTTGCCGCGCACCGCTGCTGCGGTACGGGAAGGATTGCTCGATGCCCAGCACGTGCAGATGATCCGCGAATTCTTCCGGCACCTACCGTCGAGTGTGGATCCGCAGACCCGCGATCGCGCCGAACAGCAGTTGGTGGGTCTCGCCTCGACGAGGCGGCCCGACGACTTCGCGCCACTGGTGGCGCATCTGGATTCGATCCTCGACCCCGACGGCGACTTCGACGAGAACGAAGACGAGGACAAGAACGCGAAGCCGAGGCCACGGAAACGGGATGCGTTCTTCTACCTCGGTGAGCAGGGGTCCGACGGGATGTCGGAAGGGAAGTTCTGCGTCGACTCGGAGCTACGGGCCTACCTCGAGGCCTTGTTCTCGAAAGCTGCGAAGCCGGGGGTGAACAATCCTGCAGACCCGACATCGATCGTCCACGAGGATGAACGTGACGACGACAAAGACGAGGCCGGCAGTGATGACAACGGCGGGAGCGGCAGCGCTACTACGCCGACGCCCGAGCCCCTTCCGGGCGATGTCGGGTCCAGTCATGCGGGTTTGTGGGATGAGACGAACTGCGACAGTGACGACGACTACGGTGACGATGACGACTGCGGTGACGATGACGACTGTGGTTGCGGCACAGAGCCCAAGGATGCAGCCGCACCCAAGGACGCAGCTGCACCCGACGGTGTTACTGACTCAGACGACGCAGCAGATATACGTGATGCTGCCGCTGCGCGGGATCTACGCACCCAGAACGAACGCCGTCACGACGCCCTGAAGATGGCGCTCCGGCACACCCTCGCCTCCGGCACCCTCGGCACCCACCGCGGCCTACCCGTCACCGCCATCGTCACCATGAGTTTGAACGATCTCGAATCAGGCTGCGGCTACGCCATGACCGCCACCGGATCCCGCGTCTCGATCCGCGACGCCATCCGCATGGCTTCGCACGCCCACCACTACCTCACCATCTTCGACGACAACGGCAGAGCCCTCTACCTCGGCCGATCCAAACGCATCGCCTCCGCCGACCAACGCATCGTGCTCATCGCCCGCGACCGCGGCTGCAGCTTCCCCTCCTGCACCCGCCCCGCGACCTGGTGCCAAGCCCACCACCTCGACGACTGGGTCGAGGGCGGACCCACCGACATCGACTCCCTCACCTTCGCCTGCGACATGCACCACGCACTCGTCGGCACCGGCCCCGGAAAGTGGGCCACCACCAAAACCACAGCCGCACATCGCTACCCCGGCCGCACCCTGTGGCACCCACCCACCGGAATGGACCCCACACGCCGTGGGCTGATCAACCACGCACACCACCCCGAGGAGGTCCTCTACCCACCCGACCACCACTGCGACAACACCCGCGACACCGGCGACGAAGAACCACGACAACCCGCCTGACGACCCACACAAGCGTCAGGGCACAGCTCTGTCTGTTGTCAGTACATCGCGACCGACCGCACCGGCGTGCGCGAAAAATAGGAGGGCTCCCGAGTCGGCGCCCGCGTACGGTGACCCCATGATGGTTCTCGCCAGCAGGACTGCGGAGTTGTCGCCGCCGGTCTTCTTCGTCTGGAAGGCACTGATGCGCCCAGATGTGCATCCGAAGAATCAAGGGTTCGCCTGGCCGGTGATGTTCGAGGGTGCCGCTCTGCCGCGCATCGTCGAGAGTAGTGAGTTCGACCGCGTGGTGTGGAGCTCGCCGTGGCCGAGTCTTCCCGACATCCTGGTGCAGTTCGATCTGACCGCAGCAACCCGACTTCGCTGGACGCTGTTGGCCCACACACCCGCCCCCAACCCGCAGACGGTTGAATGGCTCCGCGACCAGGTAAGCCATCTGATCAACATCGACCTACGCAATGCGACTGGACACTGAACTCTCAGCTGTTGCCGCCGTTCACCCCATACGGATAGCGCTTCCCGACTGCGAACCACAGGATCGGGCCGACGATGGGCAGGATCAGTGTCACCACTACCCATGCCAGCTTGATGAGCCAGTTGGAGCCTGTGTCACGGACGATCGACACGAGAGCAATGCCGAAGAGAGCCAATGCAATCGCGCCGCCGGCAGAAGTCATGGTCGCACCTTATGCCTGCGTCGTGGCTAGTCTTGCCCTGAGGTGAAAGGAGTCGGAAGACCATGGATGCTGACGGTAACCCGGCTCTGCCGTTATGGTTCGATCTCGCATGGATGGCTGGGATCGTGTTGTGGCTGCTACTCGTCGGTGTCGCATGGGTGTCGATTCTTCGGAGCAATCAGGCTCGTCGGGGATCCGCGTTCTGGTGGTGTCTGCTCGTGTTGCTGATGCCCATCTCAGGCGCACTGATATGGTTCGTCGCTCGCCCGCGTAAGCCCGATACAGATCAACGGTTGAGTTCGTAGCGGGCCAGCCACAGTCCCGGCAACACCTCTTGATTCTGGCTGTGCACGAAGCCGAGTGACTCGTACAGGCGACGGGCCGGGGCATTGTCTCGCCCGGTAGCCACCAGCACACGTTCTCCGGCAATGTAATTCAGTGCCGCGGTAACCAAACCGCGACCGATGCCCTGGCGATGTGCGTGCGGAGCCACCACCAGACGGTCGATCTCGGATCCGGACCACGCTGCGGCACCGAGGATTTCGTCCAGATCAAGCGCGACGCGCCAGTGGACCTGTGCTGCACACAGATCATCCACCGACTCGTGCAGTAGTGGGATGCGATCGTCGCCGATGAGCTCGGCCTCGACCGCGTACGCACTCCTCTGTACCGCGAGGATTTTCTCGGCCGACAACCGATCCGTCGACGGATCGACCTGCGCTATCTCAATACCGGCCACCAGCGGGCTCGGGCAACGTGTCGAGTGCGGCGAGGTGCTCGGAGCTCAACGTGAGCGAGGCGGCACCGGCGTTCTCGTCCAGACGTGAAGTGCGGCGAGTGCCGGGAATCGGCACCACGTGCTCTCCCTGCGCCAGCACCCATGCCAGGGCCACCTGCGCAGGCGTCGCACCGAGCTCGTCGGCGATGGCCGCGATGGCGTCGACGATCACGAGATTTGCGTCGAGGTTGTCCTGGCTGAAGCGTGGCAGCCGAGCTCGGAAATCATCTGCAGCGGGAGTTGTTCCGCGAAAGTTGCCGGTCAGGAAGCCGCGGCCCAGCGGCGAGAACGGCACGAATACCGCACCGTTGTCTTGCGTCCACTTCAGCGACGTGGCCAGGTGGTCGCGTGTCCACAACGACAACTCCGACTGCACAGCGGATATCGGATGCACCCGCTGAGCCCGATCGAGCTGCTCGACGGTGAACTCCGAAACACCGAGTGCGCGAACCTTTCCGGACTGCACGGCCTCGGCCATCGCGCCGATGCTGTCTTCGACGTCGACCTCGGGATCGGGACGGTGCAGGTAATACAGATCGATGTGGTCGACGCCCAACCGTCGGAGCGAGTCGTCGATGGCAGACCGTAGATGCTCGGGCTTGCCGTTGGGGCCGGAAGTGACCGGCTCTCCGGCGTCGCCGATGTGGGAGGTCAATCCGCCCTTGGTCGCGAGCACCACCTCGTCGCGTCGACTGCCGATGGCTGCGCCGACGACTTCCTCGTTGGTGAACGGTCCGTACACATCGGCGGTGTCGATGAAGTTCACACCCAAGTCCAAGGCGTGCCCGATGACGCGATCGGGGGACTCCGTTTGGTCGTCTGCCTTGTATGCCCAGGTCATTCCCATGCAGCCCAAGCCGATGGCACCCACCTCGGGGCCGTTGTTCCAGAGTGTGCGGGCGGGAGTGGAGCCTGCGGAACGACCAAGGGGTGGCCAGGATACTGTGCGTTCGCTCATGTACTCGACCATAGAGAAGTAAAAGCGTTGTCGCTTGGACTCACCGGGCGACTAGCATCGCCGCATGGCACTCCCGCACTCGAAGGTGTATTTCGGCGACAGACTGGTCGATGCGCAGGACGCGACACTCGGGGTCGCGACCTCGGCCGTCCTCTACGGCCTGAGTGTCTACACCGTGTTTCCGGTGCAGGTGGACGGAGATCGGCGCACCGCGTTTCGGCTACTCGATCACTACCAGCGACTCGTCGAGTCCTGCAAGATCATCGGTATCGACACGTTCGCGTCACAGTGGACGTTCGAGCGGTTCGTACAGGCGACACGCGACGTGATCGCCGCCAACGCCCCGACCGACGAGGTGTACGTGCGGGCAACCGTCCACGTCGACGAGTCCATTCCCGGAACACGGGTCCGTGGCCTGCACACGACAGTGTCGATCTTCCTCTACGACGCCAATCCCATTGTGCCGCAGGACGGCATGCGGTTGAAGACAAGTGTCTGGCGTCGCATTCCCGACTACGCCATTCCCTCCCGCGCCAAGGTGAACGGTGCGTACGTCAATTCCGTTCTGGCGAAACAGGATGCGATCGACAGCGGTTTCGACGACTGCATCTTCCTCGACATCAACGGACACGTCTGCGAGCTCAGTGCCGCCAACATCTTCCTCGTCCGAAACGGCGTGCTCGTCACGCCTGACGTCACCAGCGACATTCTCGATGGCATCAACCGTCGAACGCTCCTGACGTTGGCGCGCGAAGAAGGAATGACGGTTCAGGAACGCACCGTCGACCTCACCGAGCTGTACATCGCCGACGAGGTCTTCGTGTGTGGCACGTCGGCCGGGGTTGCCCCGGTATACGAAATCGACGGCCGCGCAATAGGAACCAAGGAAACCGGACCGACGACGCTCACTCTGCGGAAGCGTCACCAGGCTGCACTCACGAGCGACGAAGTGCACGGCTGGGTGACGACCCTCTAGCTACGCCGGGCAGGTCGACTCGAGTCCGGCAATGAGCGCGGCGCTGGCGTACTGGAACAGGGGATCGGTTGCGGGGTCAGGTGCCGCGGAGGTCCACGACAGTGCGACTTGGCGCTCCCCGTCCGGACTCGCGAACGCGAGAGTGCTGTAGCCGAAGCCGTTGCCGCGCTGACCGAATACCAGTTCCCCGGAACCGGGATTGCAGGCATCGCCGCCGAGCAGCAGTCCGAGTCCATACGCGGACGGCGTGAGGACCTGCATCTCGTCGATCAGGTTCTGCGGGATGAGCATGCCGTCGAACAGCGCTCTGAAGAAGGTGTTGAGATCGCCGACCGTGGACACCACAGCAGCACCCGAAGACCAGATACTCGCGTCGTATTCGGTGACGTCGGTGTAGATCCCGTTCTCCAGCACGTAGCCGTGCAGTGCATCGCCGGCGATATCAGTGTCGGTGGGGTAGGTGGTGTCGGTCATCTGCAGAGGTTCGAAGATCCTGTCCTGCAACGACTGTCCGACGGGCTTCCCATCGAGATCGGCCACGATCCGCCCGAGTAGAACGTAGTTGGTGTTCGAGTAGCTGAACTCCTGGCCCGGTTCACTTGTCCACGGCATGGCCGATGCCTTCGAGATCAGCTCATCGTCGGAGACGGAATCATCGGCGCGAGAAGCGATCTGCTGCGCCGTATCGAGTCCGGTGAGGTAGTCGGGTATTCCGCTCGTGTGGTCGAGCAGTTGTCGGACGGTGACGGACTTGGACAGCAGGCCCGGAAGGAGTTCGTCGACCCGCTGATCGAGCTGCAGCTTTCCCTCGTCGACGAGCTGCAGCACCACCGCCGCGACCATCGACTTGGTGACGCTTGCAATGCGCACCGGATCATCGGCACCCGCCGGCTCGGTGCCATCACGCTCGACGAGTCCTGCCGCTCCCGACCAGGAATCCTCGCCGTCGCGCACCTGCGCGACAGCGGCGACGGACCCGGCCGCTACCAGCGCGTCCAGAGCCGCCTGGACGTCGTCGGTCCTGATGTTCCCACTCGACGTCGTCGTAGTGGTCGCCTGCACGGCTGAGGGCTCGTCGGACGACGTGCATCCACTGACCAGCAGGAACGTCGAGACGGTGAGGGCGGCGAGGACTCGTAGCTTGCTCATGGATTCGACACTAACGTCCCGAAACGGACAATTTCAGTGTCAAATGTCAGTGATCCGCGATGCCGGTCACTTCGCGCTCGAATTCAACAGAACCTCGGCCGCAGTCTTTGCTGCAGAGGCGGATTCGGCCAGTTCGGTGATGGCGGCGGTGGTTTGAGCACCCTCGGCGAGAAGTGCGATTTGCAGACCGACGGTCGGCTCGCATCCATCTTCGACGGCCAAGGCGGTGACGTACTCGATGAAACGTTTCTTGTGCTGATGCGCGGCGTCGGCGACCTCGGGCATGGTTGCGCCCAGTTCGCCGAAGGAGTTGATGAACGCGCACCCGCGAAAGTCGTCCTCTCGAAACCATCGATCCAGGAAGTCGAAGATGGACAACAGCTTTCCGCGCGGCGTGTCGTGTCGGTCCGCCTCGGCGCGGATCCCGTCGTTCCACTGGGCAGTGCGGCCACGGAGGACCTCGGCCACGATGGCCGTCTTGGACGGAAACAGTGTGTACATGCGTTTGAGAGAGATTCCCGCTGCGGTGCGCAGCTCATCCATGCCGACGGCCTGGATGCCGCGCGCATAAAACAATTCGTCCGCGGCGTTCACCACCTGTGCCCGTCCGATTTCCGTAATGGTCATCGCTTACCCCTTGCCGAGAGAACCAACGTTCTCTACAGTAGTCCACACACGGAGAGAACGACCGTTCTCCCGCTCGATGTTCAGGACACAGGAAGGCAGGATCATGGCGTACATCAACGTCGGAACCGAGAACTCCACCCCCGTCGAGGTCTACTACGAGGATCACGGCTCCGGCCAGCCGGTTGTGCTCATCCACGGCTACCCGCTCGACGGCAACTCCTGGGAGCGCCAGTCGCGTGCGCTGCTCGATGCCGGCTACCGCGTCATCACCTACGACCGCCGTGGATTCGGGCAGTCGAGCAAGCCCACCGTCGGCTACAACTACGACACCTTCGCTGCAGACTTGGACAAGGTACTCACCGAGCTCGACCTGAACAACGTCATCCTCGTCGGATTCTCCATGGGCACAGGAGAACTGGCTCGGTATGCCGCGAAGTACGGCACCGATCGCGTCGCCAAGTTCGCGTTTCTCGCCTCGCTCGAGCCGTTCCTGCTACAGACCGACGACAACCCCACCGGCGTTCCGCAGTCGGTGTTCGACGGCATCGAGACCGCAGCGCGCGAGGATCGTTTCACCTGGTTCGAGAACTTCTACAAGGACTTCTACAACCTCGACGAGAACCTCGGCAGCCGCATCAGCGAGGCCACCGTGCGCGCCAGCTGGAACACCGCCACCACCAGCGCGCCCGTCGCGGCCTATGCCGTCGTGCCCACCTGGCTCGAAGACTTTCGCGGAGACGTCGAGAAGGTCCGCGCATCGGGCAAGCCGACGCTGATCCTGCACGGCACGGCCGACAACATCCTGCCGATCGACTCCACCGGCCGCCCGTTCCACGAGGCGTTCCCGGAGGCAACGTACGTCGAGGTCGACGGCGCACCCCACGGGCTGCTGTGGACACACTTCCAGGAAGTGAACGACGCGCTTCTCGCATTCGTGAAGTAGCACCGACGTCGTACAAGACGCAACAGAAAGGGACGGCACCGCGGCCGTCCCTTTCGCGTCGGATCAGACCGCGACCACTCCATCGTGATCGCTGTAGACGATCTCGCCGGGGGTGAAGGTGACGCCGCCGAAGGTCACCGGCACGTTCTTCTCGCCTGATCCCGTCTGCGTGCTCTTGCGTGGGTTCGTCCCCAATGCCTTGACGCCGATGTCGAGGGTGCGCAGAATCGCCGAGTCCCGCACAGCGCCGTTGACGATGACGCCTGCCCAGCCGTTGTCGACACCCCGCCCGGCGATGATGTCGCCGACGAGCGCGGTGTGGATGCTGGCGTCGCCGTCGACCACGAGAACGCCGCCGTTGCCGGGCTCGCTCAACGTCTGCTTGACCAGCAAGTTGTCCTGGAAGCAGCGGATGGTGGTGATGGGTCCGGCGAACTCGGTGTGCTTGCCGAACTGGATGAACTGGGTGTCGCAGCTGCGGATGTCGGGACCGATCTCGTCGGCCAGATCAGCGGTTGCTTTGAATTCCACAGGTGAAGTCATGCGCAGAAGACTAACGTCCGATCGTCAGCCGCGGCCGTGACGTCGCTCGTAGTCGTCCCGGGTGCGGTCGACGCGTGTCTGCGCCTTGGCGTTGATCAACTGGGGATCGAGGCCGTGAATGAGCAACCGGTGCCGCCGATAGACGTTCATCAGCGCTATCGCGAAGTACACCAGCGGAATGAACAGCAATGCCATCATCGCCAGCGACATCCACAGTGGGCCGGGAATCAGCAGGAACAGCAGCAGCAACGGGATGACGGGAACCGTGAATCGAGCCAGGTAGCGCACCTGGGCACCGTTGCCGACGAGGTCGTTTCGGACCCAATCCTGCATCGACGGGGGCAGGACACGACCGAACGAGTACCCCACAAATTGCGCAGGACTGGGCTTCGTGCGTTCGGTCGTCATCGCGCCATGCTAGTCCTACATCAGTTGGTACAAGTCACCGTTGACTGCGGATAATCTCATATGTGACGATAGCGTCAGTTCGGACCGGGTGGTGTCGACGACAAGGACGTAGACCGTGATCGATCGCAGAACCTTGCTCGGCGCGCTCGGTGCAGCCACGCTCTCGGGCGTCGTTTTGTCCGCTGCGACCGCGTCGGCGTCGCCGAAACCTGCTGCCGGGGGAGTAGTGGACGTGCACTCGCACATGGTCCCCGACTTCTATCTGCGCGAAGCGCTCGCGTCCGGCATCGTCTTTCCCGACGGCATGCCGAAGTGGCCGTCCTGGTCGGTGACCGAGCATCTGCAGATGATGGACCGGTGCGGGATCGACAGTGCGATCCTGTCCGTGTCGAGCCCTGGGGTGCACTTCGGGGACGACGGTAAGGCTGCCGATCTGGCCCGACGGGTCAATGACTTCGGAGCCGGAGTTGCCCAGGGTCAGCCACGACTCGGATTCTTTGCGTCGCTGCCCCTTCCGAACGTCGTCGACTCGACGGTCGAGGCCATTCGGGCTCTCGATCGGCTCGGTGCCGACGGGGTCACCGTGATGTCGAACGCCGGCGGCATGTATCTGGGCAACGCGGTGCTGACGCCACTGCTCACCGCGCTCGATGCGCGTTCGGCGGTGGTCTTCGTGCATCCCACCTCGCCGCCGAATGCAGCTGCGGTAGCGCTCGGTAGGCCCGCTCCGATGGTCGAATTCCTCTTCGACACAGCGCGAACCGTCATCGACTTGATTCTGCTGGGCGTGGTCGATCGGTTCCCTCACATCCGTTGGGTGTTCACTCATGGCGGCGGAGTACTGCCGCTGTTGGCAGATCGGGTCGACTTCTTCCGGA
This sequence comes from Rhodococcus sp. NKCM2511, assembly GCF_014905595.1. Classification (NCBI taxonomy): domain Bacteria; kingdom Bacillati; phylum Actinomycetota; class Actinomycetes; order Mycobacteriales; family Nocardiaceae; genus Rhodococcus; species Rhodococcus sp. NKCM2511. The sequence continues at coordinate 3,042,994 of NZ_BNHJ02000001.1, forward strand.
CGCAGGTCGGTCTCGGTACCCCGTCGACGCCGAATGTATTGCAGCGCATGTGGTTCGACTTCGCCGGTACGCCGGTTCCGAGGCAGTTGCCGGCATTGCTGTCGGCGGTCGGGCCCGATCGTCTGGTGTACGGCAGCGACTACTGCTTCTCGCCGATCGCCGCTGTGCAAGAACAACTGCGATCGCTCGACGCCGGTGCCGCGGACGGTGGACTGGAGAACTGGCGCGCCGTCACATCCGACAATGCCCGCAGTCTGTTGAGTGTCTGATCCGTACGGGAGTTCGATGAAAGCGCAAGCACTACAACCGTTCTCGGGGCACTGGGATTGGCAGATGAATGCCGCCTGCCGCTCGCGTCAACCCTGACGAGCAGCCTTCGCCCGGACATCTACGCCCCGGGTCGGAATCCGCACCCCCTGCAGGAGGCGCGGATTCCGAAAAGGGGTGCGGATCGAGACGAGTCAGCCCTGACGAGCGGCGTTCGCGACGATGACGTCGCGAAGGTACTGCGCCAAACCGTCGGCGATATCGTTGTAGTGCTTGGCAAATCGCTCGTCGGCGATGTACATCTCCGCCAGGTTCACCTGCATCTCGTAACCGCAGTCGTAGTACCGCTCGATCGACGCGCGATGACGTTCGGCCAGTACCCCGGCTTCGGGGGAATCCGGCGACACACCCCGCTGCATCGCGGCAGCGAGATCGGCTTCCAGGAGGTCCGTCTCTTCCTTGACGGCCTTCCAATCGTCCTTGGTGAACGACGCCGTCCGCTGCTGAGACTGCTTCCACTCGTCGGTTTCGCCCCAGCGCTGCTCGGCCTCCTCGGCGTATTCCTCGCCGGTCCAGTTGTCGCCGAAGATCTCTCGCTGCTCCTCGGGAGTCAATTGCATACCCATCTTCTTCGCCTCCATCATCTTGTCCACGGCCGCAGCCATTGCGTGCAAGTGATCGATCCGCTCGCCGAGCAGCTCGCGCTGCCGACGTAGATGCGCCATCGCGTCGACGGCCGGGTCGTCGAGCAACGCTGCAATGACGTCGAGTGGGAACCCGAGCTCGCGGTAGGTCAGTACCTGATGCAGCCGTTCGACATCGGCCGACGAATACGTCCGATAGCCCTTGGGGGTTCTGCCCGACGGCACCACCAACGCGATCTCGTCGTAGTGATGCAGCGTTCTGACGCTGACACCCACCAACTTCGAGACCGCGCCGACCTGCATGCCGACCTGGACGTCAACCGAACTGTTCGCGGACGAATCACTCACGAAGGACACTGTGCTGCCTCCCGTGGCGTGAGGGTCAAGACGAAAACGATTCGCTACCGACCTCTAGCGAATCACACGTTCGCAACCCGAGGTGGGTACTCCGGCCAGGCGTTGCGCCAGCCAGTCGTAGGCACCGGGACGGCCGTTGGTCTGGGCCTGTGAATGGTCGCCGGGCACCTCTTCCAGATGTACCGATGCTCCCGCTGCACACCACTGATCCTGCACGGCCTCGGCACCTTCTTTGGGAATGAGGAAGTCCTGCAGGCCCTGGTAGATGTACACCGGCGCGTCCGGCTTCGTCTGGCCCATGCGGTTTTCCTCGACGACGGCCGTGGTGATCGGATGCGCGAAGACATCAGGGACGTTGGAGAGATTTCGCTGGTCCAACAGCAGTAGTCCGCTGTAGGACAACACATCCACGCATTGATCCTTCTGCGCCAGCGCCAGTCGCTTGCCGTTGTCGTTGGCGAGCTGCCGCATCTCCGGGTACTCCCGGGACAGTCCGATCGTCGCCGCAGTGAACAAGCCCGATCCGATCTGGCCGTTGAGCGACGTCTGCAGAATCTTGTAATCGGTCGGCGGGCCGCCGAACGCGACTCCGGCGATGTTCAGCTCGGGTGCGTACTCGGGGGCCAACTGCGCCGCCCAGCCAGACGCGATCGCACCGCCGGAATATCCGGTGATGCCGATGGGTGCATCCGCGCTCACGCCTGCAGTCCGGGAGGCGCGCAGACCGTCGAGCACGGTGTGCCCCGACACGAGACCGGCCGAATACGCCTGACGCGGCCCCTGATAGTCCGTCATCACCACGGTGTAACCGCGGCCGAGGAGGATCCGGACCTGATCGATCTCTTTGTTGTTGCCCCGCGGGAGGGTGTACGACGGCGCGCACGTGTTGCCGAGTGAATCCGTCGCCTCGTTGTATGCGATGACAGGGCGATCTCCACCACCGGTCCACGGCGCAGTGGGAGTCAGCACCGTCGTCGCCGCTGCGATGGGACGATTCTTCGAATCGGTGGAGCGGAAGAGCAATTGGACGGACGAGGCCTCGGGCGTCACCGCGACATCTCGTCGAGCGAGGACAGTGCCGGGCACGAGATTCTCGTATCCCGCCGGCGGATCGAACCACGGATCGCCGAGTGACGAGGGGAGATACGCATCCGGATCGCTCGGCGGAGCAATGAAATCTTGGACCGGATCTGCCTGCGCAGACCCCGCGAATACCACCATCAGTGCTGCTGCTCCGGCCAGAACTAGTGCCTTGCGCATGGATTCCCCACCCTGTTGCTTCCGAACGCCCCGACGTCGGAGTAGACCACCGCCCATCGTGCCACAGGGCCAGGGAACATCGGCCCTGTGAACTGAGCCGAAGACCAGGTAGGTTGTCTGTTACTCCGAACACTACTCATCAGTAGGGATGCAAAAATGCCTGCTCCGTCCACTGCGACCTTTTCCCGGCTCGCTGATCTCATCGCCATTCCCGACGCGGACTCGCGTCCCACCAAGACGATCACCGAGGTGTTCACCGGTAAGGAGCTGGCGACCATTCCGGTCGGCACGGCTGCAGATGCTCTGGCTGCGATCGCTCGCGTCCGTACCGCTCAGGCGGCCTGGGCCAAGCGCCCGGTCTCCGAGCGCGCAGAGATCTTCCACCGCTACCGCGACCTGGTGCTCGCGCACCGCGACGAGCTCATGGACATGGCGCAGGCCGAGACGGGCAAGTCCCGCGCCGCCGCCCTCGAGGAAGTCCTCGACATCTCGATGACCTCGCGGCACTACGCACGCACGGCCGCCAAACTGCTGGCCCCGAAGAAGGTCACCGGCATGCTTCCCGTGCTGACCAAGACTCGCGTTCGGTACCAGCCCAAGGGCGTCGTCGGAATCATCTCGCCGTGGAACTACCCGATGACTCTCGCGGTGTCCGACGCCATTCCGGCGCTGCTGGCCGGCAACGGCGTCGTGCTCAAGCCCGACAGCCAGACGCCGTACTGCGCGCTGGCCTGCGTCGAGCTGCTCTACAAGGCCGGTCTGCCCCGCGACCTGTTCGCCGTGGTCCCCGGCCCCGGCTCGGTGGTGGGCACCGCGATCGTCGAGAACACCGAATACGTCATGTTCACCGGCTCCACGGCCACCGGTCAGCTCCTGGCCGAACAGGCGGGGCGTCGACTCATCGGTTTCTCCGCCGAGCTCGGCGGCAAGAACGCCATGATCGTCGCGAAGGGCGCGAACCTGCGGGAAGTATCCGACGCGGCAGTGCGCGCCTGCTTCTCCAACTCCGGTCAGCTCTGCATCTCCATCGAGCGCATCTACGTCGAGAAGTCGATCGCCGCCGAGTTCACCGAGAAGTTCGGCCAGCGGGTACGCAACATGACCGTGGGTGCCGATTACGAGTTCGGCATCGAAATGGGCAGCCTCATCTCCGAGGACCAGATCAAGACGGTCTCGGCGCACGTCGACGACGCCAAGGTCAAGGGCGCGACGGTCGTCGCGGGCGGCAAGGCGCGTCCCGACATCGGCCCGCTGTTCTACGAGCCGACGTTGCTGACGAACGTCACCGAGGACATGGAGTGCGCGGCGACCGAGACCTTCGGGCCGCTGGTGTCGATCTACCCCGTCGCCGACGTCGACGAGGCCATCGCGAAGGCCAACGACACCGACTACGGATTGAATGCGAGTGTCTGGGCCAAGACGAAGGCGCAGGGCGAGGCCATTGCGGCACGTCTGCACGCGGGCACGGTCAACGTCGACGAGGGTTACGCGCCGACGTGGGGCACCACCGGTGCGCCGATGGGCGGAATGGGCGTCTCCGGAATGGGCCGTAGGCACGGAAACGAGGGACTGCTCAAGTACACCGAGCCGCAGACCATCGCGACGACCCGCCTGCTCAATCTCGGTGGACCGCGCGGACTTCCGCCGAAGCTGTGGGCAAAGATCATGCCTCCCTTCGTCAAAGCGCTGAAGTACATACCCGGCCGGTAGTAGTCGGTAGACGGACGAGAAAAGGCCCCGCACTCCCTTTCGGGTGTGCGGGGCCTTTCGCTGTTCTGTGGCAGATCAGTTGACGCTGTGGCCGTTCAGTCCGGCGTTGGCGTAGTGATTGTGGCTGTCGGGAATGTGGTTGTCTCCCAACACCCGAGCCACCTGCTGCTCGCTGAGTCCGAGTCGGCGGAGTCGCTCGCACACTGCATCGAAGTCGAGCATCTTGGCGTCGAGCTCCTGTTGCAGCTCGATCACCTCGGCGCGAATGGCCTCGGCCTCGTCGAGTGCGGTCAACGTGTCCTCAGGCTGGGGCAGCAGCAGCGAGAGCAGTCGATCACGGGCATCGGTGCTCAGTCCATCGAAGGGACGCTGACCCGGCTGAGCCTCGTGGCGACCTTCGTTGCGACGCTCGAAGCGACGTTCGTTGCCGTACTGCGCTCCGACGTAGTCCTGAGTCGCCCCGAAGGACGGGATCTCGGCGAGCTGTTCCCGACGCTCGGGCTGTGCCTGAGCATCAGCGCCGAGATCGTTCTGGTCCAGATCGGTCTTGTTCGGATCGGCGACGGGTCCCTGCGCCGGTGCCGACGCGATGTCGATCGTCTTGCGCAGCGGGCGATTCGGGATGAAGACCACTGCGATGAGCGTGACGATCGCAACGAAGCCGGCGATCATGAAGATGCGTCCGGTCGCGTCGCCGTATGCGGTGCGGATGACGCTGACGATCGGAGCAGGCAGTGCCGTGAGGTCGAGCGATCCGCCGCCTCCGGCCGAACCGTCCACACCGAGCTGCGCCAGACCGGCTGCCGACTTCTCGGCGACACGGGTTGCCAGCAGCGAACCGAGAACCGAGACGCCGATCGCTCCGCCGAAGGTTCGGAAGAAGGCAACCGTCGACGATGCTGCACCGACGTTCTGCACACTGACCGTGTTCTGCACTGCGAGAACGAGATTCTGCATCAGCATGCCGGTACCGAGACCGACGATGGTGATGAAGATGCCGACCGTCACCAGGCTGGTGGCGTGGTCGATGGTGCCCAGCAGCAGGAATCCGATGACCAGCAAGATGGAGCCGGTGACGATGAACGGCTTCCACTGACCGAACTTGGTGATCAGCTGACCGGAGCCCACGGAGGCGACAAGCATGCCGAATACCAGTGGGATGGACAGCAATCCAGCTTCGGTGGGGGTGTAGCCGCGAGCAGTCTGGAAGTACTGGCCGAGGAACGTGGTGGCTCCGAAGAGGCCGACGCCGACGGCGATGGACGCGATGATGGCCAGGCCGGTGGTGCGCTCGGTGACGATCTTGAGCGGGATGATCGGCGACTTGTGCCGAGCCTCGACGATGATCGTCAGGACGAGCAGCGCAACTCCGCCGCCCACGAGGTACGCGGTCTCACGAGAGATCCAGGCGTAGTAGTCGGCCTTGCCGGCGAACGAAACCCACACGAGGAGAACGGACACGCCTGCGGTCAGCAGAAGTGCGCCGAGCCAGTCGATGGAGACATTGTCCTTGCGGACGGTCTTGATGTGCAGCGTCTTCTGCAGCAGGCCGAGGGCGATGACAGCCAACGGGACGCAGACGAAGAAGCACCAGCGCCACCCGAGGGGGCTGTCGACGATGACGCCGCCGAGGATGGGGCCACCGGACATCGATACGGCCATGACGGCACCGGTGTAACCGGAGTAGCGGCCACGATCACGCGGGGAGACGATGGTTCCGATGATGGCGATGACGAGTGCCGTCAGGCCACCCATGCCGATGCCCTGCACCACACGTGCGGCGAGCAGCACCGGAACGTTGTGCGCGAAGCCGGCGATGAGCGAGCCCGCGACGAAGATCAGAATCGAGCTCTGGACCAAGACCTTCTTGTTGAACAGGTCGGCGAGCTTGCCCCAGATGGGCGTCGACGCGGCGTTGGCCAACAGGGCGGTGGTGATGACCCAGGCGTACGCGGTCTGCGAACCCTTCAGGTCACCGATGATGGTCGGCAATGCGGTCGAGACGATGGTGGTGCTCAGCAGCGCGGTGAACAGCGCGGCCAGCAGACCGGTGAGGGCTTCGAGGATCTGGCGATGCGTCATCGCATCGGGATCGGCGACTGCCTGATTCGGCGGATTCTCCGCGGATGTTGTCATTGGTTATCTCGCAATCAATTCAATGCGGGCCACGTCCTGGTGCTGGGCGTGGGCGTCTTCGGTGAACGTGTCGTTGAGCTTGCGGATGGAATCGAGGGCATCGAGCGCCTCGGTTTCGCTCCACTCGCTCAACATCTCTGCCAGGCGACGAGCTCGCCTGTCCCAAATCTGTTTCAGTCGAGCCTGGCCGTCGTCCGACACGCAGACCCGGGACGCTCGTCTGTCGTCCGGATCGGGATGCCGATCGATGTAGCCGAGTTCGACGAGGTCCGCGATCTGCCGGCTGAGGGCGGACTGGCTGACGCAGAGCCTGCTGGCGAGGTCGGTCTGTCTGCATTCACCCTCTGTCGCGAGGATGGCCAGAACTCCGGTCAGCGCCTGCGGCAACGGTGAATCCTCGACTCCGGTGGTCACGGCCCGCTTCAGCGTGCGCCCGAAGAGGAAAACCTCTTCGACGAGCGATTCCGCTGTCGTGGATTGAACTGCCATGAGTACTCCAACGCTGAGTTCGATTTACTTGCTGTCTGCAACCATATATATACATACATGCGCTAAGCAAACAATATTCCTGTCTGGTGGGTCACAGCGTCGTGGCGAGGTGGGGCCGTGGTGGGGGATCGGCTCCCCCGATCTGGATTCCAGCCTGCGATCGGCGGCACAAATCCGAAGCTGGGGAGCCGATCTGGGGCCCAGGGGAGGGCGATACAGTCCGAACATGGACGTTGTGCGCGCGATGCCCCTGCTCACGGTCACCGATCTCGATGCGGCGCTGGACGCGTATGTCCAGGTCACCGGCATGGAGGTGGTGATGAACCACGGTTGGATCGCCACACTTGCGTCACCGGGAGACAGCACCGCGCAACTGAGTCTGATCACCGTCGACCCCACCGGCCCGGTGAATCCGTCGGCGTCTCTCGAAGTGGACGACGTCGACGCGGCCTACCGCGCCGCGGTGGATGCGAATTTCGAGATCGTGTACGAGATCACCAACGAGGAGTGGGGCGTGCGCCGATTCTTCTTCCGAGACGCAGGCGGCAACGTGGTGAACGTGCTCGCGCACATGTGAGATCAGCTGGGCTACAGCAGGTTTCCTCGCCACACGCCTCGGAGGGTTCGAGTAGCGACGGTGATCCAGGCCGTCACGAGCACGACGTACAGCAGTACGGCAAGGGCACGGACCGCGCCGAAATCGAGGGCATTGCCCAGTGCGGTCGCTCCGGTGACGCAGGTGCCGATCGGGAACGTGAACGACCACCACGTCAGTGAGAAGCTCATCTTCCTCCGCGCCGCGTGCACGGTCAGTGCAGTGGCCAGTGCGAACATCAGCGCGCCGAATCCGCCCATGATCAAGCCGTAGCCGATCCCGACGACGTGCAGCCCGACGGCGATCGACGACTGCGCACCGGTGAACACCATCGCTGCATCGTTGCCCAGCAGATTGGCCGCCGTGACCGACTGGCCGATCAACCCCAGCGTGATCCAGACCGTCGGAGCCGCGTCGACGGACGGCAGACCGCCGTGCAGCAGGCGTCCGTAGATCAACGTCATGGTGAGCATTCCGACGGTCAGCGACAGCCCGAACATCGCGTAGCACGCGCACAGCAGCGCCAACCGCCACTGGCCGTCGGGCAGGTGAGGGAGCAGCAACGCTCCGGTCGATGCCGACACCATCGGCGGGACGACGGGCATCAACCACGACGGCAATGCCGTGACCTGCTCTCGGGGACCGGCCGTAACCATGCGAAACGGCACCGCGACGCTGGTGAGCAGGCCGGTGATCGTGCCGACGACCCACAGGACTGCGAACAGTGCCGTGGCCGCCGTGGGACCGATGAGGTCTCCGCCGAGAAGGCCGGCCCCGGCACCGACGGTGAGCAAGGCCATGGGCGGTGCGCCGTAGAACTGCATCATCACCGGGTGCTGCGCGTAGTCGACTGCGCGTGCGCGGTAACCGATCCAATGCTGCACGAACGCCGCGCCGATCACTGCGAGTGCTGCGGCAGCGAGTACCCATACGACGACGGCGAAGACGTGCAACGCAGGAAGGTCGACGGGAAGTGTGGCGGCCGCGGTGGCGACGATGCCGGTTCCCATGACGGCGGCGAACCAGTTGGGGGTGATGTGCTCGACGGTCCGCCTGCGCGACAGCCGGGGTGCATACGAGACGGACTCGAGGACGGTCATGACTTCACTGTGCGCGACGCGGCCCATGTCCGGTAGGCAGCAATTCGCCATCCAGCCATAACCGGAGATTATGGCTGGATGGACCCTGCGACCGTCAGAAGTTCTGCGGCCGGGCCACTGGGCTCACGGCCCGATCGCCAGATGGCGCGCAAGTCTCTGTGCAGGGACAGATCGGGGAGCGGCACTCCGATCAGACTGCCCGCCGCCAGCTCCGTCGCGACGGCCAGTGAACTGAGGACGGCACCGCCGATCCCCGCCGCCACAGCGGACTTGATAGCCGTCGTCGACGACACTTCCAGTAGAGGAGTCGTGGGCGGGCCGAAACCTGCTGCAGCAACCGAACTCTCGTACACCGACCTGGTTCCCGACCCGGCCTCGCGGGTGACCAGCGCCGTCTCGACTACCTGCGCGGTCGACGGTGCAGTGTGTGCCCACGGATGTCCGGGTGCCACGACGAGAACCAGTTCGTCGGTTGCGACGGTGCGGTACGTGAGTTCGGCCTGGACACTGGGGTTTTCGATGAACCCCAGGTCTGCGTCTCCGGCGAGCACCGTCGCGGCGACCACCGCCGAATTGCCCGAGCTCAGCGTGGGCACGATCTGGGGCAATTTTGTATGCAGTGTGACCAGCCATCTCGGCAGAAGATATTCGGCGACAGTCTGACTGGCCGCGATCTGCAGGTGACCGATGCGCTCGGCGTGCAGCGTGGCGATCGCCGTCGCCAAGTCCTCTGCCGACCGGACGACCGGCGCTGCCCAACTCGCGACGAGCTCGCCGAACTCGGTCAGCACCGTTCCGCGTGCGCCCCGCTTCAACAACGGCGCTCCGACGCGACGCTCCAGCGCGCGAATGCGAGAACTTGCCGCGGGCTGCGACATGCCGTGGGCGTGTCCGGCACGGCCGATGCTGCCGAGCTCTGCCACCGACAGCAACAGATCGATGCTGGTGAGATCGGCAACGTGAGGGGGAAGCGGCACAGGTCGAGCCTACGGCGACGGGAGTCAGTAGTCGCTGAACAGGTCCAGCTCGGCGTCGGGCTCGGGTAGGTCCTCTGGGTCTCCGGGGTCGTCTGGATCTTCGGGATCGCTACGTTCGTGCAGCACCGAACCCACCAGGGCGGTGACGTCGATGGCCGCGGGATCGGGAATGGGGTGACCCTCGACGAAGGCGAGTCGCTCTGCAGACAAATACGCCAGCCGCACCGCCTGCACCACCAGGACGCGTCGCAGACCCTCGGACACCTCGCCGCGCTCGCGAGTGACCGCAGCCAATCGGGAGATGGTCTCCGCGCGCCGCGCGATCCGAATGTCGGGGTGCCCGCGCTCTATTCGGATCTGCTCGGAGATCAGCGACCGCCGCAGTGACGCAGGCAGAGTGATGGGCTCGGAGACCGGCGGGATCTTCTCGTTCAGAATTGCCTTGTGACGCGACCTGTCGATGGCCTCGAGGTACGCCGTGTACTCGTGGGCGTTCAAATCGCGTTCGGCTGCGCGGAATTGTTCTGCGCCGTCGGACTTCTTGAGGTCCTCGTACTGCCAGAGCGGCCAGATCTCGATCTCCGCGACCTCGAACACGTCCAGCACTCGCATCGCGACGGCGTCGGTCCGCTGATTGGTCAGATGCCGCTGCACCCGAACGCTGAGCTTCTCCTTGGTCTGCCCCACGTAGATCGGCTCGCCGTCATAGTCGTAGAACGCATACACGCCCCACTTGGCCGCCGACCAGACGCGTCCTCGATCGTCCTTCTCGCTCAGCACTTCTCGCAGTGCAGCTCGAAATGACTGCACATCGTCCGCAGGCAGACTGCTCTTGCGCGGCGCGACCGCCGACGCCCGCAGCGAGGACTTACCGTGACTGGACATGCGCAGCAGTCGCATTCGGCGCGATGGAACCGAGTGTCCCGTTCACCAGGGGCATCAGGTAGTGCTCCGCCAGCCACGCGACCACCGGAACACACACCGCATCACCGAAACCGAAGAGCGCCTGGTTGTTCCGCAGACCGCCGAGCGTGTAGTCGCCGGCTCCCATCAAGCGGGCGTACTCGAGAGGCGTCATCCAGCGCACCTGCAACCGGCCGTGGCCGATCTTGACCACCGCCTGCTTCGACGACCCACCGCGCGCAGTACGCAGGCAGCCGGAGATGTCGTCGGGGCGGGCCTCCCACACCGCGACGCCGTTGCGCGTACGACGGTAGGCGGTACGGTAACTGACCTTGCGCGCCTTCTTCAGAATCTCGATGCGCTGCAACTGAATCGGAGACAACGAGCGTACGAACGCCTCGGTGCGGTCTGCATCCCACCAGCGCTCGTCGCGGTAATCCATCCGCTCGACCAGATCGCCGAGACCACTGGTCAACGGGATCGGCGGGCTGGGCAGCGGAGCCCGATGCGTCGACAGCGTCGAATCGCCGTAGACCGCCTGCAACCAATCCGGACGCAGTTCACTGTTGGGATCGCGGGCATCCTCGGGCGGATGTTGCGCACCGATCAGGAACAAACGGGGACGGGACTGCGGGACAAAGCGTCGAGCATCGATGGTGAGGACGTCCACCGAATAGCCGAGTTCGTTGAGCTCACGGACCGCCGCCGCCAGATCGTCGCCCCCATGGCTGGTGGCCAGGCCGACGACGTTCTCCAGCGCGACCACCTCGGGACGGCCGTCACCCATTTCGTCCAACACTCGAGTGAAGTGCCGAAATGTCGAGGAGTTCTTGCCCGCGAGACCGGCCCGGCCCCCGGCCAGAGACAAATCCGTGCACGGAAACGACGCCCATGCCAACGACAGACCGTCCGGCAGATCGCCGCCCCGCGTGCCGGCGACATCCCCGAGCTGGAAATGGGCCGCGTCGTCACCGAAGTGTTGGCGATACATGTGGTGCTTGTCGCGCTCGATGTCGTTGGCCCAGCACACCTCGAAACCGGCCTGCTCCAAGCCCATTCGCACCAAACCGATACCGGCGAAGAACTCGGCGACCGTGGGAATCCGATCGCGCGCGGACACCGAGGAACCACCCGGCACCACAGTCAACTTCGGCATGCACTCAGGCTAGTACAGAGCCCCGACAGACTCGCTTAGGCCGTGGTCGCCAACGCCGCCGCCAGTCCGAACGCCACCGTCAGCAGACAGACATGAGCTGCAGCTCGCCGCACCGAGTAGTCCGCCGTGGAGCGGTGCGCAGTGGCGGTCGGCAACCACGTGCGGCGGATCCGAGATGCCACAGCCACCAGGATCACGGTCATCACGACTTTGGCGAGAACGATTCGGCCGTAACCTGTCTCGATCGCAGCGGCCGGGCTCTCCAACTTCAGGACCGCGTCGAATACGCCGGTCACGGCCACCCCGACGACGCACCACAGCGCGATCCGGGAATAGGCCGGTAAAAGCGTCGCCCACGCTGTCTTGGTCCGCAGACTCAGCGCCATCGCGCCGAGCACACCGAGCCACACCGAGGCGCACACCACATGAACGGCAACGGCAATGGACCCGAATGCGAATTGCGACATGTGTCCGGTGATCGGTCGCGCGACCAGGGCCAGCGCCGCCAGTGTGACCACGGGAACCGGGGACCAGGATGCGTCTCGTCGATATCCGAGTGCGCCCATGGCGCACAGAACGAGCGCGAGGAGCACCGTCGTCGCGCCGAGTCGACCGACGGAGATCGACGCGACGAAGGCCGCAAATGCACTCGGCGACAGCGCCGTCACTGCTCGGCCCTCGGCCTCGGCTGCGGCCGCTGCCAACAGGACGAACTCGGCCACCGCCCACAGACCCGACAGGAACCCGATCGACCGCCACATCACCAGCGAGTCGAGGGCGGGGCGTCGAGATGCGGAATTACCGTCCAGGACAGCGAGAATTCCGAACCCCAACACCACCGAACCCGACGCGACAGCGATGACGCGGAGCCACGACGACCCGCTGGGAAAGGTGGGGTACGCCAGCGCGAACGCTGCCGCGACCCCCACCACCGCCGAGGCTGCGGCGGCGAGCACGAGCCGAACGCTCCTCTCGCTCACCGCAGCCACGTCGGATCTACTTCTCGCTCTTCGGCTTACGCTGGTCTTCTGACTTACGCTGGTCTTTTGGCTTACGCAGTGCGAATGCCAATGCTCCGCCGAAGGCGAGGACCGCAATCACGACCAGCACGATAGGTCCGTAACCGCCGAGGAACCCGTCCTCGGACTCTTCCGAGGTGCCCGACGCATCGGCCGGTGCCCCGGGTGTTCCGGACCCTTCCTGCGTCAGCGTGAACGTGGCCGTGCCGCTTACCGGATGACCGTCTGCCGAGGTGATGCGGTAGGCGAGGGTGTACTCGCCGGCAGGGCCCAGATCACCGACGTCGACGACCACGCTCTGGCCCTCGATGCGAGCATCGCCCTTCGACCAGATGTTGCCGTCGGGGCCGACGACGTTGAGCGTTGCGAACTGCGACTGCGGCACCTCGTTGAAGGTCACCGATGCCGTCGCCGGAGATGCGTCGAGCGAGGAGCCGTCGGCCGGGCTGTACCCGGTGACCTGCGAATGAGCCGAGGCAATCGGAGCCGCGACCAGCAGTGCCAGCAAGGCCACCGCCGATACGACCACCGCTTTGGCGGACACGGTCAGCGCCCTCACGAGCGTCGGCTCCGTACGGTTGCACCGATTCCGAGGCCGGCGCCGACGGCACCGAGAACGAGCCCGGCACCGGCAATCCACCGGGCGGTGGTGTCCGAGGAGGACGTGGACGTCTGCTCGGCTGCGTCCGTCGTCTCGGCGTGGGCTCCGCCGTGCGCGTCACCGCTCGATGCTGCGAGGGTCAGTGTGGGAGCGGGCAACTCGGGCTCGCTGCCGTCCTCGGTCATCGGCTCGTTCCACTGCACGACCTCACCGTCGGTGTAGGTCTGGGTGGCCGGGAACGACACGGTTTCCTGCTCGGGCAGCGGCCCCGCGGAGAGCAGGAACTGCTGGAACTGGCCCGGACCGACCTCGGCACCGGGATTCGCCGTCCAGGTCACCGACACGGCGAGATCGGCGGAGTCCTTCTCGACGGTGGACGTCCACCCCGGAATGGGTTGGGTGCGAGCGGAATTGAGGCCGGGCAAGGTGACCTTGACCGAGTTGGTCGATGCGGTGTCGGACTCGGTGGGGACGCGGAACGTCAGGACCGAGTAGCCGCCCTGCGCGGCGTCGGGCGCGGAGACGACCACATGGGCGGAGGCTGCGCCTGCGCCGATCAGCAGTGCGCCGACGGTGGCACCGGATACGAACAAGGCACGCGGAATGGAACTCTTCATGAGTGTTGGGTCATTTCTGTACGGAGGTGGAAAGAGGATGTCGGATCAGAGTTACGAGCTGATCGACATCGGAGGCCCACGACGAGAAATGGCCCAGTCCAGGGCAATACCGTGCACCGACGGCATCGCGACGGAGAACCGGACGCGACCGACAGCAGAACCGTCGGGCAGGGGAGTGAGGAGCGCGAGAACGGCACGAACAATCGATGTGATCGGGCCGTAGAGACGTTCGGCTGCGGCGATCAACAGCGCGGCGACCAGCGACGCGGCCGCGTGAAAGCCGATCATCGCGGCGCTGGGCAGCAGCGAATGGCTGTGTGACGAGCCCGACATGCCGGCCATGTCGCTCAGGCTCAGTGCGGTATGAGCGAGGAGTTGGCCACCCATCAGGGCGGGCAACAGAACAGTCGAGCGACGCGGAACGGCAGTCATGGCACCGACGCCGAGGCTGACCACGATCAGCAGAGCCAGGCCCGATCCGCTGAGATAGCCGCCGCCCGCCATTCCGTGCGCAGCAACCGCCAGCGCGGCGGTGACCGTACCGACAGCTCCGCCGCGAAGCGGTGCAGCAGAGCCGTCGGTCATCGGATGGTCGGTGAGATCAGCGCACGCCGAGGCGAGCGAGCACGTCCGCTTCGATGCCGTCGAGCTCAGCGGAAATGGCGGCGTGGGCAGTCTTGCGGCGTGCCGGCGGCATCTGCTCGGCGGCGCGGACAGCGGTGGTCAGATCGTCGAGACGCTCGCTGATCGCGGCACCGAAACTCTTGGTCTCCGGATCCGAATGACGCGATCCGATGGTGCTCAGCGACTTCTCGGCACCGGCGATCCGGGCACTGAGCTTGCCGCCGTGGCCCGAGTACTCGCTCAGCTGATCGGGTGCGACACCCAGCTGCTGCGCCTTGCGGTTGTCGAGCTGCCCGCGAACGACGGTGGCAGCGCGGTAGGCGATCGGAGCCAGCACCGGCAGCAGAAGCCGAGCAATACCGAGATACTTACGAATCTGAGCCACGTTCAGCGTGCCGGCCGCAGCCGCCTTCTGCTGCGCCCGCAACGCCGAGACCTGCGCCTTCTCGACATTCTTCTGCGACTTCGCCTCCACCGCGCTGAGCTTGCGCTGCGCCTTGGCGATCGACTTCAGCTGCTTACGCTCGTTCTTCGCGCCGAGCTTCGCCTCGAGAGTGGCCTTGTGCTTGAGGGCCTTCGCCTCCGCCTTGCGAGTGGCACGACCTTTGCGCTTACGGAACAGACCCATCGACAAGGCTCCTGACATGTGCTGCTAGGCGGTAACGGTGCGTTCCACACAGCCTAATGGGTCATTCCGCAGGCTCCACTCCCGCCTAATGGGTTGGTCCCCAGGCTCCACTCCCGCCTTATGGGTCGGTCCCCAGGCTCCACTCCCGCCTTATGGGTCGGTCCCCAGGCTCCACTCCCGCCTGATAGGCAGCTGTTCTTCTTCGGCTGTCGGAGGGCTCACCTAATGTCTAGCGGTGTGAACGGTCAACGAGATGCGGCAGCGTCGCACGCACCTGTGCTGCTCGACGCCGGATCGTTGACGCGATGTCGGCACCGGCTCTATCTCGACACCGCCTACGGGGCGCTCCTGCGCGGTGAACCCGAGAATCCCGGGGTGCGGCAACGCCGAGAGGCGGCCCAGGCGCATCGCGAGAACATTCGCGCGCAGTTGGCAGCGGCCGACCCCATGCAGTGGACCGAGATCGACGAGCCCACGGCCCGTGCTGCGGCCGATGCGACCGTCGCGGCCTGCCGCGCAGGCGTCGAACGTATCTGGAATGCAGTTCTGCCACTCGAACGCGATACCGGCCGCCGCGGACGGAGCGAGCTTCTCGTGCGTGACGCGTCGGGCGGCTACATTCCGGTGATCGTCGTCAATCACAAAGTGACCGACCCCGGGCGCGGTGCGCGCACCACACCGCTCACGCACTGGGCTCCGGCCGTCGACGAGACCCGCAAGGTGCGCAGCCAGTTGCGCGATCAGCTCCGCCTCGCGCACCTGTACCGCATGCTCGCCCACGAGGGCTTGGCCACGGCTACCCCGGTCGGGGGTGCAGTGGGTTATCGCGGAGAGTGCGTGTTGGTACACGACCTGACTGCCGCGCTCGACGAATACGACATTCGCTTCGCGGACCGGCTTGCGGTCGCGAGCGGTGACGCGGTGACCGTTCCCTCGCAGATCAGTGAATGCCGTTCGTGTGCTTGGTGGTTCGACTGCAAGCCGCAGTTGGTGGCGGCCCGCGACGTCTCTCTCGTCGCATCGGGATCCCGAGCGGACGTGCTGCGCAGCGCTGGAGTGCGGACGATCGACGAGCTGGCGCAATGGACAGGTCCGGCTCCCGAGGAGTGGCCCTTCGGCAACTTCGACGACGCGGTATCCGCGGCGTTGGCTTGGCGTGCCGACGTGCCGCTGCTGCGTCGATCGGAGACCGTGACGGTCCACCGCGCCGACGTGGAGGTGGACGTCGACATGGAGAGCTATCAGGAGCACGGCGCGTACCTGTGGGGCACGCTCCTCACCGAGGCAGGCGGACCGCCGCCGGAGTATCGCGGCTTCGTCACCTGGGATCCGCTGCCCACCGACGACGAGGGACGCTCGTTCGCGGTGTTCTGGAACTGGTTGATGGACACGCGGGCCGATGCCGCGGCTCGCGGCAAAACCTTTGCAGCGTATTGCTATTCGAGACAAGCCGAGGACAAATGGCTACTCGACTCGGCCCGACGCTTCGCCGACGTCCCCGGAGTGCCCACCGAAGCACAGATACGCGAATTCATCGACAGCGAGCAGTGGGTGGATATCTATCAAGCCGTCAGCGACCAGTTCATCTGCCCGAACGGCAAGGGGCTGAAGAAGATTGCCCCGGTGGCCGGATTCTCCTGGCGCGACGAGGAAGCCGGCGGCGAGGCGTCGATGGGCTGGTACCGCGAGGCTGTCGGATACGACGCCGATCCCGATCACACCCAGCGAGAACGGCTACTCGTCTACAACGAGGACGATGTGCTCGCCACCAAAGTGTTGCGCGAGTGGATGTCCGACCGCGCCGAGCACGAGATCCCGACCGTGGCGGACCTGCGCGCTCGCGTGTGACCCCGCGCCCGAGAAGTCGGGGCCACACGCGAAAGGACTTCTAGCGCGGTGCCATCCGGATCGCGCCGTCCATGCGGATCGTTTCGCCGTTGAGGTAGTCGTGCTCGGCGATCATCTGCACCAGCTGGGCGTACTCGCTGGGCTGCGCGAGACGCGACGGGAAGGGCACGGACGCCTCGAGGCCCTGACGGTATTCCTCGGTGACACCGGCGAGCATCGGGGTGTCGACGATGCCGGGGGCGATGGTGTTCACGCGAATGCCGACCTGGGCCAGGTCGCGGGCCGCGGTGATGGTCATCGCGTGCACGCCGCCCTTGGAGGCGGTGTAGGCGATCTGGCCGATCTGACCCTCGAATGCGGCGACCGATGCGGTGTTGATGACAACGCCGCGTTGGCCGGCGTCGTCGACGGTGGACTGCGACTGAATGCGGTTGGCGGCCAGCCGCATCACGTTGAACGTGCCGAGCAGGTTGATGGTGATGACCGTGCGGAACAGCTCGAGATCGTGCGGTCCCTTCTTGGACAGGATGCGACCCGCCCAGCCCACGCCTGCACAGTTGACGACGATGCGCAGCGGCACACCGGACTCGACGATCGTGTCCAGTGCGGCCTCCACCTCGGCCTCACTGGTGACGTCGGCGGGAATGAGGGTCACCCCGTCCGGGACACTGTCTCCGGCGCGCTCGATGGACTGCGGCAGATCGAGACCGAACACCGTGACGCCCGCGCCTGCCAGACGTGCTGCGGTTGCTGCTCCGAGGCCCGACGCGCCACCGGTGACGAGTGCTGCTGTTCCTGAAATCTCCACGTCGTACGATCCCCTTCGTTAGCGGTGTCGGGTCGCGGCACAGGCAGCGACCACGCTGTGTTCTGCACCATAACCGGCGGGGGACCTCACCCCACTCCCAGGCACCCGCCGATCAGGGCAGAATGCGGCCGGAGTCGTCGTACTCGACTCGCTGAGCGCCGTCACCGAGG
Organism: Rhodococcus sp. NKCM2511; assembly: GCF_014905595.1. Classification (NCBI taxonomy): domain Bacteria; kingdom Bacillati; phylum Actinomycetota; class Actinomycetes; order Mycobacteriales; family Nocardiaceae; genus Rhodococcus; species Rhodococcus sp. NKCM2511. The sequence continues at coordinate 3,060,903 of NZ_BNHJ02000001.1, forward strand.
TCGTCGAGCAGGATCGTCGCCGCGGCCGGTCGGCCCGGAGGCAGCAGGCGAACCGTCACCGATCCGGTCACGGCACCGTCCAGACTGCTCGACGCCCCCGCCGCGATGTCGTTGCGGACCTTCTCGCTCAATGCTGTGGGGCTTCGGTCGTCGAGCATCGTGACCTCGACCCCGCGGGCGCGAGCCGAGCGTGCCGCTCTGGCCAACTCGGGCAGTACGAGCCCGCGGGCCCGCAGGGTGTCGCGGAGCTCGGCTTCGAGGAGTCGGCACGCCAGGACTTCTTCGTCGGTGAGGTCGGGGCCGTCCGCGATGCGCTGCAGGAGCGGGCGGGCGAGCGTGTCGAGACTGGCCAGGCGGGCGTCCCGTTCTTCGAGTACCGCCGCAGCGGCGGCCTGGGCGGCGATGCGGATGGTGGATTGTCCACGGAGCTCGAAGATCGCTGCACCGAGGGGTCGGATGGTGAAGGCGAAGAACGTCGCCATCAACAACGGAGCAATATTGATGGCGCTGAACGACAACCCGAACAGTGCGCCTTGACCCGTCCAGGCTGCCCAACCGACGACGACAGACATCGTGAGCGCGAGTCCGAACCACGCGGCCGGCGTGCGGCCACGGACACACATGAACGTGTAGATCACGACGGACATACCCAGAGGCCAGGACTGCAGACTGCCGGTCAGCGGCACCGGCACCACGGCGAAGACGAACGACGCGGCCACCGGCCCGGACACTGTGAGCAACGCCGTGGACCGTGGGCTCAGCGGATCCCCCGGCGCTCTGAGCAGCAGGATGACCGCGGCCGAGAACACCAGCACCGAGACGAACGGCGGCCACACCGCGGACATACCCTTCAGCGTCGCCGACGCACACACGGCGCACGCGAGGATGTAGAAGCCGGCGACGGCGTACGCGGCCCCCGACTTCATCGACAGCAGGTCGCGAACATCCTCGCCGTTCATCGCGCCCAGCTCAATCGCACAGTGGTTCCGCGGCGGGAGGTGTCGATCTCGGCCGAACCGCCGTCGAGCTGACGCATCCGCCCCTCGATGCTGACGGCGACGCCGAGTCGGTGCGGAGGCACCGAGCGTCGATCGAAGCCGATACCGTTGTCTCGCACGATGACTCGCAGTGCCGACGGGGCCAGCTCGACCGTCACCGATCTGGTCGACGCCTGAGCGTGAACGAGGCTGTTGCGCAGTGCTTCTGCTAGTGCGCCCGCGATCGACCGGACCGCATCGGCAGGGTAGTTCGCCGAGGAATCGGCGGGGTCCTCGCGGACCCTGAAATCGATCGACTCGTCGACTGTCGATGCGGAGGCCCGCATCAGAGCGATCGTGTCGTCGACGGTGAAATCGTGTGTCGCAGTGTCGGTGTGCAGTCCGTCCAGATGGGCCAATGCCGAACGTGCTTGACGGGCGAGGCTCGCAGTGCGGCCCTGGCGAGCGACCGCCAGCAGTGACGACATGACCTCGTCGTGGATGAGGGCGTCGAACCGTTCCCGTTCGACTTCGCGTGCATTCGCCGCAGCCGCCCGTGCGGCATCGCCGTGGGTGGCGCTGATGGTGGCATCGAGAATGCGACCGGTACGCAGTGCGGCCAGAGTCGCCGCGACGAACACCGTGCAGAACATCAGCCCGAAGAATATTTCGGCGATGACATTGCTGCGAGGAAACGGCTCTCGCACAGCTTGATTGATCAGTTGCACGATCACCACCGAGACGGCCGTGTGCACGAATGCCGGGATGGGTCGCCACACGGTCGCGGCCGCGAGTGAGGCCAGGCCGGGGAATGCGGACAGGAACATTCCGCTCCGATCGAAGGTGGTCCCGTCCCAGGCCACCCACCACAGCAGGGCCATGACCGGGAACGCCAACGCTGCGATCGAACCCGCAACCTGGCTGACCCTGATGCTCGGGTGAAAGGTGAAGGCTCCGAACGCGAGACCGGTACCGAACACGACGATCACGGCGGCCGGGGTCCACCACCCGGGGACCGTGACGCTGCTGCGCGCGATGTCGGGAACGAGCAGCAGTAGATACGCCGCGTAGCCGGTGCCGACGAACCGGCCGAAGATCCTGATGAGCCGATCGGTCGAACGGTGTGCCGCGTCGCTACCCGTCGCCTGCAGGTTGTCGTTCATTCACCCCTCCGCGAGGAGTGTAAACCAAGGTCAGACGTCTTCGGTGGTGCTGCGCTTCTCCACTTCCTGCGGTGCGTCGCTGCGGGAGCGTCGGACGAACGCAGCGGCGACGACGAGGGCCGAGATCGCCACCACGACTGCGGCCGCCACGTACGGTGCCGACGTACCCGGCATCAGTCCCTCGAAGAACAGGACCGCGCCGAAGACGAAGAACAGAATGGCCGCACCGTACTGAATTATGCGTTCCGGCAAGTGCTTTCCGAGAACGGCACCCAGCACGATAGCGAGGGCGTCGGCGGCGACCATGCCCACCGTCGAGCCGATCCACACTCCGACCCAGTCGTTGTCGGCGGCCAGAGTGACGGTGGCCAGCATCGTCTTGTCGCCCAGTTCGGCGAGGAAGAACGCGGACGCGATGGCCAGGAAGGCCGACTTGGTGACTCGCGACGCCTTGGCACCCTCGTCGTCGGACAGCGAATCTCCGCGCAGGGTCCACAGACCGAACACGACGAACGCGAGCCCGCCGACGATCGAGATGGCTTCGGTGGGGATGGACACACCGAGGAAATGGCCGACGGCGACCGAGACCAGATGCACGACGGTCGTGGCCACCGTGATGCCGCCGATGACGACGTACCACTTGTAGCGCAAGGCGAACGTCATGGCCATCAGCTGGGATTTGTCACCCAGCTCGGCCACGAAAATGACAGCGAAACTCAACAGTAGAGCGGACAGCACAGCAGACTCCTCGGTCGTCGAACGGACCGAAGGTCTCGCCCACCGGAAGTACCGGTTCAGGTGCCGGGTCGTGGAAAACGACCAGTATGTCGACACGTTGATTGGGGGCTACTCCCCTTCGCTGCAGACGACTTTAAGTGCCGTTTCTCCAATTGTCCAATGCGCCAATAAGTTTGGGGACCCGAAAAATCGTGTACGGGGAGCGGTCAGGATGCGAGGAGCATCGCCAAAACTGCGGTGTCGGGATCGCTGATCGGATCGAGGCCGACCCGACTGATCATCGACGTCACGGTGCCGTCGGATTCTGCCTCCACCCACGCGGCCCGGTGATCGAGGCCCAGATGCGGAAGACCGGGCAGCAGAACGCAACCCGAGGCCGCGCCCGCACATTCCGGCAGAGAGGGCGTCGTCTCCGACGGTGGGTGCAGCATCAGCAACGCGGCCGGCTGATGGTCCGAGAACCGTCCGGGAGCCAACGCGAAATCGCCGATCACCGGTCCCTCGGCCAACACCAGGCCGACCGTCCCCGGCTCCGGATCCTCGGGCAGCTCCTCCCGCACCCCGAACACCGTCGACGTCGCCAACAGACCCGGCATCGACGCGACCCGGACGGCCAGCGCCAGGAATTGAGCCCACTCCTTGGTGGTGTCCGGCCAACGACCGGAGATCACGAACCCGCGCAGTAGACCGGCGGCGTGAAAAGGTGAGACACCGATGAGATCTCGATCGTCCATTGCGCATCCCTCCCAGACAGGTACGAGGCAGAAGCCGGGTACACGACGTTGGGTAAGGAGAAGAATGACCCGAAAACGGCTGGCACACAAGATGGGGAGAGTGCCAGCCGAAAACGTAGCCGGCCCACTGCGGCTCGGCAGCCGATACGCTGCTGCGGTGAAAAACAGAGGATCCGCCCGGCGAACCGTCGTCTCGTTGCTGTCCGTTGCGCTGCTGCTGAGTGTCGCCGCCTGCAGTCGGGAGGCATCGACCCCGGGCGAGACCGGCGGCGAGGTTCGCACCGTGCAGCATGCATTCGGTGAGACGAGTGTTCCCGTCGATCCACAGCGCGTGGCCGTGCTCGACGGCGACCGCACGTTGGAAGCCGTCGTCGCGTTGGGCATCCAGCCCGTCGCAGCGGTGAAGCCGCCGCTCACCGGTGACTACGCACCCGTCGTCCGGGAGCGGCTCACCACCGAACCGATCGACATCGGATCCGTCGACGCCGACGTCGACATCGAGGCTCTGACGGCTGCCGCACCGGACCTGATCGTCATGCGAACGACGGGTGAGGACAACCGAGCGCTGTACGACCAGGTCGCCCCGATCGCGCCGACCGTCGTCGTGGAATACACCCCGGCCTCGTGGCAGAACACCTTGCAGCAGCTGGCGGGAATCTTCGATCGGCAGGAGATCGCCGACGGTTTGCTGGCCGACTATCGACAGGCGGTCGACCGATCCAAGTCACGCTCACCTCGGGAAAACAGCACGTTGACCGTCGCGCGAGTGCGCACCGACTCGTTGCGGTACATGACGCAGGACGGATCGTTTCCTTACGCCGTCCTGGCCGATCTCGGCTACCGCGCGCCCGCACAGCAGGATCGCGGATCCGACGCGGTGCAGACGGTCGACGTCAGCCCGGAACTGATCGACGTGCTGGCGGCCGACGACATCCTTCTGCTCACCGATGCCGGGACGGAGGACGCCGTGGCGCAACTGCGGCAGAACCCGCTGTTCACCGGTCTCGGAGCTCGGGTGACCGAGCTGCCGTCCAAGGATTTTCTCTTCGGCAACGTGCTGACCGCCCAGGCCCTGGTCGAGACCGCAACCGAAATCGGGGGCTGACGTGCCGGCATCCGAACGCTGGGTCGGCTGCGCTGCAGTGGCGCGCGAGAACGACGAATCGCTTCGCGGGACAGCTGCACGGGCACACGGCTGGGTGTTGATCGAGCACCGAGGCCCGTGGGGGCGCGAACCGTGGGGGCCGGACGGTCCGCTGGGTCGAATCGGCACCGAACTCTCGCGTCGCTGCAAGTCCGTCGGGGTACGCCCGCAACTGGTGCGAGAAACGCACGGCAGGCGTGAACCCACCGAGACGCGACAGGTGTTTCTCGCGCACTCGGGTCGCCGCGGGCCGTGGCTGGAGAAATACACGGTCGACACCGTCGAGCAGATACTCGAACTACCGCTCGAAGCCGCTGCGGCGGGCACCCCACCTGGGATCGGGACTCGCGTCGACCAGCGGCTCTACCTCGTCTGCACGCACGGAAAGAAGGATCCGTGCTGCGCAGTGCTCGGTCGGCCGGTGGCGGCGGCCCTCGCCGGACCCAGCGGGCGGGTATGGGAATCGACGCACCTGGGCGGGGATCGATACGCAGCGGGCATGGTGGCCCTGCCCGACGGCAGCTACTACGGCAACCTCGAACCGACCAACGCGCAGGCCGTCGTGGACGACCACGACCGCGGGCATCTCACGCTGCGCCACTACCGAGGCCGATGCACCGACGACACCGTCGCCCAGATCGCCGAACACGCAGTACGAACCGAATACGGGCTCACCGGAATCGACGACGTCCACCCGTCCGATGTCACGTCGTCCGGCGTCGCGTCGGATGTTGTGGTGGTGACGACGTCGGGAAGCGTGCAGGTACACGTGACACCCGATCCCGAGCCCCCGCGCCGAACGACCTGCCGTTCCGAGGACGTCGCGAGACCGGACCACGGCGTCGCAACCATCGGGTCGGTGCCCGCCGCCGGGAGGGCGTGACCTTCGAAATGCGACAGGGCCACCGCGTCGAACGCGGTGGCCCTGTCTGCGATTGCGCGTCGTGCGGCAATCTCGAAACCTACGGGAAGATCAGGCCCGGGGTCTTCGACGTGGCAGCCTCGAAACGAGCCTGGACGTCGGCCCAGTTGACGACGTTCCAGAACGCCTTCACGTAATCGGCCTTGACGTTCTTGTACTGCAGGTAGAAGGCGTGCTCCCACATGTCGACCTGCAGCAGCGGAATGATGCCCAGCGGCACGTTGGCCTGCTGATCGTAGAGCTGGAAGGTGAGGAGCTTCTTGCCCAGCGAGTCGTAGCCGAGCACTGCCCAGCCGGAGCCCTGCAGGCCGTTGGCAGCAGCGGTGAACTGTGCGCGGAACTTGTCGAACGAACCGAACTGGTCGTCGATCGCGGCACCGAGTTCGCCCTCGGGCTTGTCGCCACCGTTGGGCGAGAGGTTCTTCCACCAGATGGAGTGGTTGACGTGACCGCCGAGGTGGAACGCGAGGTTCTTCTCCAGCAGGAAGATGCTGCCGTGATCCTCGTTGTCGCGCGCTGCGGCGAGCTTCTCGAGCGCGGTGTTCGCGCCTGCGACGTAGGTGGCGTGGTGCTTGGAGTGGTGAAGCTCGTTGATCTCGCCCGAGATGTGCGGCTCGAGGGCGGAGTAATCGAAATCAAGGTCGGGCAAGGTGTACTCGGACACGTGGTTCCCTTCTCTAACGACGCCGTACCCATCGCGTGATGCGGGCACGTTCGTCCTACTTCGGATCTTTCGTAGGGTTCAACCCAATCTCATTCGTACCCCTTGTGCAACCGTTGTAACCGAGATGCTTTTCTCGGAATAAATTCACGTGAACAAGACAGTCGAATTCCTGGGCTGCGAAAACCTGCGATTGTCACGAAATAGTTGCGTAACAGCGCCGAATTGGTCCACACCATGAACGGAACCTAAACTCGAGGGTGTGAAAGGGGACCGTCCGAACCGAAATTCGGTCGACGAGTCCGCCGCCGCACCGGCCGTGACCGCGCCCCGCGTCCAGATGAACGGTGCCGATCTCCTGCGCGTCATAGCCGTCTGCGCCGTCCTCTACTCGCACATCTCGTTCTACCTGCTCGACGACGTCGGCGGCGACTGGTGGATGCTCGACATCGTCAACCTCGTCCTCATCGACGACGTAGGCCTCAACCTCCACCTCTCCTTCGTGGGCGTGAGCATGTTCATGCTGCTCACGGGGCTGCTCATCACCCGATCCGCTATGCGGCAATCGCGTCGGGACTTCATGGTCGCGCGCCTCGCCCGACTCGTGCCCGCCCTCTGGTTCGCCATCGCCCTGGCCGTCGTACTCGTCAAACTCGGCGTCAACGGCATGTTCAGCGGACAACCCGGAATCAGCAACGGAGAGGCCGTACTCAGCTTCTTCCTCGGCGGCTTCTTCCTCCGACCCGAGGTCGCCGTACTGGGCGTCACCTGGACACTCGTCGTGCAAATCGTGTTCTACCTCTACTGCGTCGCAATGCGCTCGGCGCTACGAGCAAGCCCGATCACCGTGCCCCTCATCGGAGCCGCACTCTGCACACTGGCGATCCTCTGGAACCTCTACCTGCCCCAGCCGTACACCATCCCGTTCCTCACCAAAGTCGCCGGAGTACTGCCCACCCTGTTCCTCGGCCAGATCTTCTACCTCGGCTGGGCGAAACTCGTCACCTGGCGCTGGATCGTCATCGGCGTCGTCGCACAAATCGAAGTGATCCGCCTCGCCATCGACGTCCACACCTTCTGGATGGGCGAGACCTACCTGTGGTCACTGCTCGTCGTCACCGGCACCGTGCTGATCCTGGCCCGATACGACGGACCCATCACCCGCTGGCCCATCATCGGCTGGATCGGCACCCGCAGCTACGCCATCTACCTGATCCACACACTCGTGCTCTACCGCATCTACGCAGCCGTGGAACCGCACTTCGGACCGACCGCCGCCGTCCTGGCCTTCCTGACCGGCACCGCCGCACTCGCCGAAATCATGTACCGCTGGATCGAACTGCCCGCAGCACGACACATCAGCACGCGATACCGACAACTACGCACTCGATCTGCCCCCTGACCCAGCCCGCTGGGTAGTCACCCCCGCCGGGTAGTTCACCCCCGCTGGGTAGTTCACCCCCGCTGGGTAGTTCACCCCCGCTGGGTAGTCAATGTGACATTTGGTGGCCTTTTCGGGGGTCAATGTCACGTTGAGTGGACTGGGGCGGATGGGAGGCGGGGGAGATCAGAGCTGCGGGATGACCTCGGAGGCGACCAGTTCGAGGTGATCGAGATCGGTGAGGTCGAGGGTCTGCAGGTACACGCGAGTCGCGCCGATGGCCCCGAAGCGGCCGATTTTGTCGACCAGTTCGGCGGGACTTCCCGCGGCCCCGTTCTCGCGGAGTTCGGAGACGTCGCGGCCGATGGCGGCGGCGCGTCGGGCGATGTCCTCCTCGGTGCGGCCGCAGCACAGGACGAGTGCGTTGGAGTAGACGAGGGAGTGGGGGTCACGGTCGGCGGCAGTGCAGGCGGCGCGGACGCGTCCGAACTGCGTTTCGGTGTCGGCCAGTGAGGCGAAGGGGATGTTGAATTCATCCGCGTATTTCGCGGCCAGGGCCGGGGTGCGCTTCTTGCCTCCGCCGCCGATGAGGATGGGTGGACGCGGCGATTGGACGGGCTTGGGGAGGGCGGGGGAATCGGTGACGGGGTAGTGGGTTCCCGCGTGCGAGAACGTCTCGCCGGTCGGTGTTTCCCACAACCCGGTGATGACGGCGAGGGACTCTTCCAGTCGGTCGAAGCGCTCACCGAGCGCCGGGAACGGCAGGCCGTACGCCTTGTGCTCGTCCTCGAACCAGCCGGCACCCAACCCCAGGTCGACGCGGCCACCGCTCATGGCGTCGACCTGCGCGACGCTGATGGCGAGTGGGCCGGGGTAGCGGAATGTGGCGGAGGTGACGAGCGTGCCGAGCCGGATGGTCGACGTCTCACGGGCCAGGCCGGCCAGGGTGATCCACGCGTCGGTGGGGCCGGGCAACCCGTCGCCGCTCATTGCGAGGTAATGGTCGGATCGGAAGAAGGCACCGTAGCCGAATTCCTCCGCGGCTGTGGCGACCCGGAGGAGGTCGTCGTAGGTGGCGCCCTGTTGCGGTTCGGTGAAGACGCGTAGCTCGACCGAGGAGTGAGAAGTCATGTTTGCCAGGGTAATCAGCTTGGATAAACGACCGCAGACAACAGCTGTGTCAAATCACGATCGATCCACAGCCTTCGTTGGTACTCGATACACCGGCAATCAGTTGTGAGGCCGTGACCTGTGGATAGAAACCGGCACGGGCCCCGATTCTGTGCATCAACCTGTGGATATTGTGGATAACTTTCGTGAGCCAAAGTGACGTAGGTCATAGCTGGGGCCATCCATCGTCAGGCGGGCATGAGTGGCAGTCGCGATCGCACACGTGACAAGATCGAGAGGTGTCTCACCCCGAGCAGTCGCCCGCCGTCACCGTAGACCGCCTTCCGGTGCCGTTCCCGGAAGCGGCAGTACTGCTCGACGTCCGAGAAGACGACGAGTGGCAGGCCGGACATGCACCCGGTGCCGTGCACATCCCGATGGGCGACATTCCGTCCAGAGCAGGCGAAATCGACAACCAGTCCGAGATCTACGTGGTCTGCAAAGCAGGCGGGCGCTCGGCTCGGGTCGTCGAATACCTCAATCGCGTGGGCTACGAGGCCATCAACGTCGAGGGCGGGATGCTCGACTGGCATGCCGCCGGTAGGCCGATCCAGCGCGACGACGATTCGGACGAAGCGAGAATCATCTAGATGTCGGCACCGCAGGGGCGCGCACAGGCGTTCCAGGTCTGCGCCCGCTGCAGCACTCGCTGGGCCGTCGGCGCACGGCCGGGTACGTGGTGCCCCCGCTGCCACGGCGTGCTGCTCTCGCCGGTGTCCGCTCGGGCACCGGCACAGGGCCGCCGCAATTTTCGTTGGGTTGCGCGGCCTGCGTCGTCGAAGAACAAGGCCGTCGGTCTCGCCCGGGTCGCGGCACCGACACCCACTCCGCGTTACGACTCGACGCCCACGTGGGGACTGCGCGACACCCCACGCGACCCGGCCGCACTCAAGCCCGTCGGCCGCGTCGAGCAGTACGCAGCCAACGCGCAGACGTTCGTCTGGATCACGGCGCTGCTGCTCGGGCTGGCGGCGTTCGCCGAGCTGTTTCGCTACGGAATTCTGCTGTACAACCGCACCCGACTGCTGTCGCCGATCACGCTGGCAATTTCCGATGCGCTGGTCTATTTCGCACAGGTCGGCGCGCTCATCGTCGGTCTGCTCGCGCTGATCACGACGTCCTGCTGGCTGGTTCGGCAACGCCGGCTGGCCTACGCATCGGTCGGGGCGACCGAGCCGCGGTCGGTGCGATGGATGCTGCTGCTCTCGATGCTGCCTCTGGTTCGGATCGTCATGCCCGGGGTGTACCTGACGGAGATCGTCCGCCTCCGAGCCGAAGCCGACGGCGACGTGTACCGCGAGCTCACCTTGATCCGGATCTGGTGGGCCGCCTGGGCGACGAGCAACGCGCTGGTCGTCGTGCAGGTGCTGTGGAGTCTGCGCAACACACTGCAAGCCCGCGCCGACGGCGTTCTGCTCGCCGCCGTCGTGGCGCTCGTGGCCGCAGTTTCCGCGGTGCTGACCCTGGCCGTCATGCGCCGACTCGAGGGCCGCACCCTGCGCGGTTCGGCGCTGTCTCGTCCCACCCGCTGGGTCATCGCACCCAGCGTCGAGCGAAAGACCACGGAGTCCGAGACCGAGCAGACCGAGACCAAGCAGGCCGAGGCCGAGACCGAGCAGACCGAGCAGACCGAGACCGAGCCGGCCGACGCAGCTCGTGCGGATTCCGGGGCCGAGAAGGACGACCGGGCGGTGACGGTCTCGTGAGCCCGGACCGACGCGGCCCTTTGGTCGTCGCGCACCGAGGAGCATCTGCGGCGAAGAAGGAGCACACGCTCGCCGCGTACGATCTCGCGTTGCGGGAGGGAGCGGACGGGGTCGAATGCGACGTCCGGCTCACGAAGGACGGCCGCATCGTGTGTGTGCACGACCGCCGCGTCGACCGAACCTCGAACGGCACCGGAATCGTCAGCGAGATGACCTTCGACGAGCTCGCCCGGTTGAACTACGGCGATGCCGACGAACCCGCCGAACTTCTGACGCTGCACGACCTGATCGCGCTGATTCTGGATTGGACCAGCAAGCCGGTCAAGCTCTTCATCGAAACCAAGCATCCGGTGCGCTACGGCTCGCTGATCGAGGCCTCGGTGCTGGCCGAGCTGCACCACTTCGGCATCGGCGCGCCTGCCTCGGCGGATCATTCGCGGGCGGTCATCATGTCTTTCGCGCCCTCGGCCGTGTGGCGAGTGCGCCGCTCGGCACCGATGCTTCCGACGGTCCTCCTCGGCGACAGCTCGCACTATCTGGGCGGCGGAGCAGCGACGACCGTCGGTGCCACCGCGGTCGGTCCGTCGATCCGGGCGTTGCGTGAGCACCCGACGCTCGTCGATCGAGCAGCCGCGTCGGGCCGTGGCAGTTACGTGTGGACGGTCGACGAGAAAGAGGACGTGGACCTGTGCCGCGAACTCGGTGTCGGGTGGATCGCGACCAACCATCCCGGACGAACGCGCGCCTGGCTGGAATCGAAGAACGTGTAGGTTTTCTGGCGTGGGTAAGAGCAAAAGAAACAGCGGACCGAAGCAGGACAGCAACCGGGCGGCCAAGCTCGCACAGCGTGAGGCCGAGCGCGCCAGCCTCGAGTCGGGGACGACGCGGCCGTTCGAGGGCCTGGCCGCAGAATGCGACCTGGTAGCGCTGCGCGAATTCGTGCCGTCGGCCACCGCCACCGCGCCGATCACCTCCGGCGGCCGCACCGTCACTCTGGCAACGGTATTGCCGGGAGCCGTCGCCGCTCTGGTACGCGAAGAGGCGGGCACTGTAGAAGGATTCGTCGGCCTGCAGGTTCAGACGCAGTCGAAAGACGTTGCAGCAGATATCAGTAGCGCGTTGGGCTGGGTCGCCGCCGCCCCCGCAGGTGAGTCGCTCGAAGCCTCGACGGTGGACGAGAACACCCCCGCATTGACCGATGTCCTCGACCCGTCCGCACTCCTCGAGATCACCGTGCATCAGGATTTCAATTGGTGGATCCCGGAAAGTGCCACTCCCGCAGCCGATGTGGCCGCAACCGTGGAGCGCGCGAATCAGGCGATCATGCCCTCGGCGCGGATCGAGGCGGACGGCGTCGTTGCAGCATGGTGGGTCGACGCCGGCGACAAGGCGCACATCCGGTGGGTTCGCCCGGAGAGCGAGGACGACGTCATGCTCGCCCTCGCACGGTTGCACGCTGCCGGAGACCTTAATCTCGGTGAGGGCTCGCGTTACGCAGGCTCGTTCCGTACGCACGGGTTGCTGGTGCCGGTGTTCGATCTCGATCCGGAGATGCATCCCACCGAATGGGCTGCTCCGACAAAGGAATTCGGGGAGAAGCTGAACGAGGCTCTTGCCGTCGACGCCCCGCTCACGGGAGCGCAGCTGCGCTCGCGGGACGGCCTTCGTGGCCGTCAAGTCACCCTGCGCTGAGCAGTCGAGCCCAACTGAGAGGTGCGGCGGCCCGAAAGTCGGTGCACCGAAACGCACGTCGGGTGGCCGTCGGACAAGGGGCTGCTTGTCCGACGACCACCCGTATGAGCGCGAGATCTCTCGCGTTACTCGTCGATGCGTGTCGCGTGGAGCGAAATTACAGCGATCCGCCGGCGACGGTGGGTGCGCCTGCATCGGCGACGACGCTGGTGTTCATCTCGCGGGCAACGAACTGCTCGAGGTCGAACAGGTTGTGGCCGGCGCGGTCTGCGATGTTGAGCAAGGTCTTCATGCTGGCAACTTCCTCGACCTGCTCCTTGAGGAACCACTGCATGAACTGCTCGCCGAGGTAGTCGCCCTCTTCGCGGGCGGTGCTCGCCAGAGCGATGATCTGCTCGGTGACCGTCTCTTCCTGTGCCAGTGCGAGGGCGATGGCCTCACGCGGGTCCGTGAACACGGACTTCGACGCGTCGACACCGGTCAGTTCGACGGTGATGTCGCGATCGAGGAAGTACTGGACGATCATCATCGCGTGGTTACGCTCTTCGACCGACTGCGCGTAGAAGTGCTTGGCCAGCTGCGGCAGGTCGACATTGGCGAAGTAGACGGCGGTGGCGATGTACTGCTGCGAGGCGTTGAACTCGTTGCGGATCTGGTCGCGAAGAAGTGCGTGGAACTTGGTGTGGTTCGTTTCTTTGATGTCTGCGCTCATGGTGAGGACAATATGCCTGGTCAGAGGGCATTGTCATCCAAGTCGAGCCTTATTGAGGCGAACGTAGCCTAATACAGTCAATCCTAAATGTCGGCTCTGAGCAGGGCGTAAGTTACGCGCTTCCGGCCTCTTTGGGTGCATTGGTGGCGCGGGTCACCGAGCCGAGCTCGCGTGCCACGTACTGCTCGATGTCGAACAGATCCGAACCTGCTCGCCGCACGATGTTGAGCAGGCTCTGCATCGCGGCTACTTCCTCGACCTGTTCGGTGAGGAACCAGTGCATGAATTGCTCCCCGATGTAATCGCCCTCGGCTCTGGCCGCCTGTGCGAGCGCGGTGACCCGATCGGTGACCGCCACCTCCTGCGCCAACGCCAACTCCACCGGTTCGGCGACCGAATCGAACGCGGTCACCACGTCGTCGATGCCCGACGCGTCCACCTCGAGTCGGTTGTCGATGAGGAACCGAATCATCATCATGGCGTGCCGACGCTCTTCGGCCGACTGGGCGTAGAAGCGGTGCGCCAACTGCGGAAGATCGTTGCGGTCGAACCAGATCGCGATGGCGACGTACTGCTGCGAGGCGGTGAACTCGTACCGAACCTGGGCGCGCAGTAGATCGTGAAACGAGGTGGTGGGCTCATGCGACGGCAATGTCATGATCCACAACGTACCGGCCGCACGTCCCCCGTCAGGGGCCGCCGGTCAGCAGATCTGCCGGAATTTCCCGATCCTGAGCGATGGCTTCGAAGAATGCCGGTGCCCTGGTGTCGTCCCACACGAGGACGTTGCCGACATCGGAGTCCTGGAAGCCGCCGACCGGCACGGTCGTCGTCACCGGCCCACCGCGCATCGCCCAGGCCAACCCGGCCAGGTTCCAGATGTGGTCTCCGTCGTCGACACTCAACGCCGACGCGGTATCGGACACCAACGGCCACAGTTTCAAAGGATTGAGGAAAGTGGAAGCGCTGGTTGCCTTGTCGAGCAGAGCGGACATGAAGGCCCGCTGGTTGTTCATCCGGTCGAGGTCGGCCAATGCGGTCGCGCGGGATCGCACGAAGCCGAGTGCCTCGGAACCGTCGAGATCCTGACAGCCCGCGGGAATGTTGATGCCCGCCAACGGATCGTCGATCGCGTTCTGCACACACACGTTGACTCCACCGACGGCGTCGACGATTCCGGCGAAACCACCGAAGCCGATCTCGGCGTAGTGATCGATGTGTACTCCCGTCGCACCCTCGACCGTCTGCACCAGCAGGGACGGCCCGCCGAATGCGAACGCCGCGTTGAGCTTGTCCTCGCCGTTGCCGGGAATCGGCACGTACGAATCGCGGGGCAGGCTGACCATCGTCGTCGCCCCGCCGCCCTCGGGGATGTGGATCATGATGATGGTGTCGGTCCGGCTGGGGCCCACCTCGCCGCCGGTCGCGAGAGATGCTTCCTGCTCCGGCGTCAGACCTGCTCGTGAATCCGATCCGACGAGAAGCCAATTGGTGCCCGGGGTGTCGCCGATCCTCCCGGGGTACGAGGTCAGAGCGTCGACTCGCGTGAGCGAACTGTCGACGTAGTAGACGATGCCGCCGATGCCCAGAACGAGGACGAGGAGAACGATCAGGAAGCGACGGCCCCAGCGCCGACGCTTGCGCGGCTTCGCAACCTTGGGGGGACGTGAATCACGTTGTGGCCGAGCTGGTTCCGGTCGTCGTAAGGCGCGCTGCGGAGAAGCCGGTGGCTGCCTGCGCTCGTCGACGTACGGTTCCGGCTGTTGGCGCGGTGCGTACCCGGCGCGCCCGGCCTCGTCCTCGGCAGCGCGGGAGTACTGGCGCGTCGAGTTCGGCGGAACGGAACCGGCAGGGCCGGGTTCGGGTGCCTGCGACCACGCCTGTTGCGGTGGCACCGGGGCACCGTGGCGGGGAGCGGCCGGGCGACCGTCGCGCCTGATGAATTCGGTGCCCTCGGGTGCAGGACTCGGACGGCGAGGGGTCCCTCGCTCCGCGGGAGGTTCCGGGTTGTACCGACGGGGGTTCGGAACCGGCGGCGGACCGGGTCGGTACTGACGTGGTGGCGGCGGTGGCTGTCCAGGGGCCCCACCGGCGCGCCGAGGCGGGGGAGGGGGCTGCTGGCCGGGTGGTCGACGCGGTGGCGGCGGCTGGCTCGGCGGCGGGGTACGCCGATTCGGCGCGCCGTGCCGTCCGTAGCGATCGTCGTCGTTCACGAATCGACTGTACCCATCAGGGCAACCACGCCAGGTGTTCGCGCAGCAGGGCGTAACCGACGAACGCGACGATGTCGATGAGCGCGTGCGCGATCAGTAGTGGCCACAGCCTCCCGGTGCGCTGCCAGTATCGGCCGAACACCAGGCCCATCAGGAAGTTGCCGACGCCGCCGCCCACCCCCTGATAGAAGTGGTAGCTCCCGCGCAGCAGCGAGGAGCACAGCAAGGACTTGTTCTCGCTCAAGCCGAGTCGGCGCAGTCGAGAGATCAGGTAGGCGACGACGATGATCTCCTCGGCACCGGAGTTGGCCAGCGCATACAGAATCAGGGCGGGCACTCGCCACCAGTGGTCGTCGAGCGCGCTGGGTACGACGTTCAGATTGAATCCCAGGGCGTTGCCGACCAGGTAGAGCGCGAGACCCGGCAGCCCGATGAGTGCCGCCAGCCCGACGCCGTGGCCGAGATCGATCTTCAGGCGCGGTTTCGCCAGTCCGATCGCACGCGGTGCCAGATCTGCTCGCCACAGCAGGTACAGCCCCAATGCTCCCCATGCGCACAGGCGCAGGATGCTCAGCAGCTGGAACAGCAGGTCGATGACGCTGAAGCTCGATCGCGAGGAGTTCAGGGCGACCGTCTGATCGGACAGCGCTGCGGTCTGCAGGGCATCCTCGACCAGCGAGAGAATGCTGCTCATGCCACTGAGGCCGAACGTCGCCAGCAGCACGATCGCGATCTCGACCTTGATGGTCGTGCGTTCGCGAGCATCGGGCGGTGGAGCGGCGCTCTCCGGCGGCGGTGGCGTCAACCAGTTCCTGAAGTCGATCACGGCACGAGTGTGCCCTGTTGTGCCGCGCGGCGGCGTCAGCCCCGGGCGCGCAGACCGTTGAGGAACGGGCAACCGGCGAGGACCCGGAGGGCCCGGCTCAGGGAGATCGTGTCGTCGACGGGCGCGGCGAAGCCCAACCGGACGTCGTTGTCGCCGCACTCGCCCTCGATACGCAGACGAATGCCGTAGCGGTCGATGCCCAGCGGACGGACGCGTCCCTGCCGCAGCGACGGTGGGAGGCGTCGGGACAGTTGTGCGAGGAGGTCGGGATGATCGGAGTCGAGGTGCTCGAGCCAGCTCGTTTCCATCTCCCAGAACGGATCGGGCTCGGCTGCCAGCAGCGAGTCGACGTCGACCGGCTCGGCTCCGGTGCTGTCCGCCACCACTGCGGAGCCGACGATCAGACGTACCAGGGAGGTGGTGTGGCCGACGTCGAGCAGGGCCGCGTGGGGATGCTCGGCGGCCACCGCGCCGGCCATCGGGCGCATCAGGGACTCCGGCACCGGGCGCAATTCTCCGCGCAGCCACACCAGTGACCGCACCGGTTCGCGCAGTGCGAGAGGTGCGTGATCGGTGAGTTCGACGACGGCAGGAACGCCGGCGCGGGAGGACTGCCACCTGATCGCGTCGTCGATGGAATCGGTGGGGACGGCCAGAATCATCTCGCCGTTGGGTCGCAGGTGGTGCAGGGACGTCACGACGGGGTCGCTGCCGTCGATCACGAGAGCTGCGCCCTCGGCGCGCATGCAGGCGCTGCGTACGCGCTCGGCGGTGGACGGTCCGGTGGTGGTGGTTGCGCCGAGCATGGGCTCCTCCGATGCGATCGGTACAGTTGAATGGCCAGTAGGTGAGGCATACCTAAGTAACGTGCCCCTAAGTTAGCCGGATGTGGCGGGTATCGCAAGGGCAAGCTGGGACTACCGTGAAGACGTGCCGATTCCGTTGACCCTCGGTGTGCCGCACCGACCAGATCCGAACGCGCTCGTCGCCGGACTGCTGCAGCCGTTCTGCGCCGATGCCCCTGCCGTGCAGGCCGCTCCACGCGCCGCCGAGTACGGCCCGCCCGTCGTGCTGGCCTCGACCCTGCTGACGCTGCCGCCCACCGAGAACCTCGGGCGCATCGTCGTGCGACTCGACATCGACCCGGACGAGCTCCGGGCCTCGAGCGCAGGCAACTACGAGGCCGTTCGATTCGAGGTCGACGCAGTCTCCGAGCATCTTGCCGACGCGCTCGGGTTGCGACTGCCCTCGCCCCTCGTCGTTTTCCCGGTGTTCGACGCGATCGACGTGGCCGAGACCGCGGAAACCATCGTTGCCGCTCATCGGACCCCCGGCATCGGTGTCGGCGACACAGCGAGGCGTATCGCCGACGTGCTCGCCGTCGTCTCGCATGCCGATGTCGGTCTCGTTGCCCGCGCCGACACCGGAGACGACGTGATCGCGATCCTCGCCGCGACGGTGGCGTCGCTGCGCGGAGACGACATCGCGTCGGCTCTGGCCGCGCCGAATGTCGACGCTCTGCGCAAGCTCATACCCGAGGCCGCCGAGGCCGTGCGGGAGGTACTGCTGGGGGTCGAGATCGCCGACGCCGTCGCCGCCCACGCCCGGCTGGTCGACGTCGGTTTGATCGCTTCGGGGACGTCGACAACGTAACCTCGAGACGTGCCTCGCATCGCTTACTTCGGCCCATCGGGAACGTTCACGGAGATGGCGCTGGCGCAGTTCGAAACGCTCGGCGCATTCGACGGGGTCGGCCTGAGCGGGGACGTCCAGAGGGTGTCGGCCGCGAGCCCGCCCGCGGCGCTCGAGGCCGTTCGATCCGGTGCCGCCGACGCCGCAGTGGTTCCCATCGAAAGTTCCATCGAGGGGGCCGTGCCGCCGACGCTCGACGCATTGTCCGAAGGACGGCGATTGCAGATCGTCGCCGAGACGGAGATCGAGGTCGCCTTCACCATCGTCGGCGGACCCGGTGTCACTCTCGACTCGGCCCGCACGATCAGCGCGTACCCCATCGCCCTCAGCCAGGTCCGGCAGTGGTTGCAGGCCGCGATGCCCGACGCCGTCGTGCAGTCTGCGACCTCGAATGCCGGTGCAGCAGAAGATGTTGCCGCCGGCGTGGTCGACGCCGCTGTCTCGACACGGTTGGCCGGGGAGCGATTGTCTCTGCCGACGCTGGCCGACGGCATCATCGACGTCGAGGGTGCGCGCACCCGCTTCGTGCTGGTGACTCCGCCGCAGCCGGTGCCCGCCCGCACCGGTGCCGACCGCACCTCGGTGGTGCTGAAGCCGCCGAACGACCCGGGTACGCTGCCGGCAGCGTTGGCGGAGTTCGGAATTCGCAACATCGATCTGACGTTCATCGAATCACGCCCTACCCGTTCGCAATTGGGCACCTACATGTTCTTCGTCGATTGCGCCGGGCATGTGGACGATCCCCTCGTCGCCGAGGCGCTGACCGCGTTCCACCGGAAGATGCCGCTACGTTTCCTCGGATCATGGCCCACGGCAACGACATCGGGAGGTTCGGTGCCGCAACCGATCGACGAGCACGTGCAGTGGTTGTCCGAAATTCGTTCCGGTCGGGGTGATCTGTGATGGGCAAGCTCATTCTCGTTCGGCACGGGCAGACCGTCTCCAACGTCGCGAAGAAGCTGGACACAGCGCCGCCGGGAGCCGAACTCACCGAGCTCGGGCACCGGCAAGCCGAGGCGTACGCGCAGACACGGCTGGGTAATCCTCCCGCCGTGTTGGTCTCGTCGATTGCTCTGCGCGCTAAGCAGACTGCGGGCTACGTCGAGCGCGGCACCGGAGTGCCCCTCGTCGTGACCGACGGTATCCAGGAGACGTCCGCCGGAGAGCTGGAAGATCGAGACGATCCCGAGGCGCACCGACTGTTCACCGAAATCTTCTACCGGTGGCATACCGGAGATCTGGATGCAGCCGCGCCGGGCGGCGAGAGCGGGCGCGCAGTGTTGGCGCGCTACGTCCCGGTGCTCGACGAGCTGCGTGGACAGTACCTGGGTGACGACACCGCCGGAGACGTCGTCGTCGTGAGCCACGGGGCCGCAATTCGACTGGTCGCGGCGGCCCTCACCGGTGTCGACGGCACCTTCGCCGCCGACAACCATCTCGACAACACCCAGACAATCGAGCTGTTGCCGCTACCCGACGGTGGCTGGGCATGCGCCAAGTGGGGCACGTTCCTGCCGCCGTTCGAGGGCAAGGGCAGCGACAAGGCAGACAACCCGATCAGCTGATCGCGGGATTGCCGATCGCTGGGTTCGTGGTCGCTGGGTTGGTGGTCGCTGAGTCCTTGGCCGACGAGATCAGCTCTGTCAGAGCCGCTGTCACCCGGTGATCCGACGCGCCGGTCAACGAGCTCCACGAACGACCGTCCGCGGCGACAGCGGAGGTGGCGACGATCCGTCCGACGCGGGTGTCGAACAGGGCCACCGGACGCCCGGCCCCGCGCCGAGTCCCATGCCTGCGGGTCACGGCCGTGATCTCGGTCCTGCCCGCGCACGTGGCCATCGCCGAGGCCAGTGTGAGGGCCCGGTCATCGGCGATTCCGATGCTGCGCAGACGGGAAGCGGTGCCCCCCACGTCGGACGGTGCCGCGTCCAGTGCCTCGGCCAGCAGGTCGGTGGGCGCGTTGATGCTGCCGGGATCGAACGGCGGTGCCGATCCCAGCGACGAGACGAGATCGCGAGCCGGATCCCCGGCGATGACGCGCAGGGTGACGATGTTCTCTCGCCGTACCGCCGACACCGCGATGGTGTCGTCGGATGCGATGCAGATCCGGGTCACAGGAACGGTGTCGCCCTCGAACTGTCGAGCCGAGACGTACCAGCGGGGTTGTTCCATGACCCGCAGCCAGTGGCGAACGTCCTCGTGGACCGCGGAGCCGTCCCACAGTCCTGCCGCCGCGAGGGCCTGACGGCCGCGGTCGACAGCACGGTCGCGGGCTGTCGCGTCGTCGAAGCGTGGGAAGACGTCGAGCACAACGGGTAGTTCGGCAATCGACAGCTCGTCGACCAGGAAATCCATCTCGTCGACACCGAGTGCGGCACTCGGCAGTGTGTGGCCCACCGGCACGGTTCCCAAGTCGATCACCGGCCGTTCTCACCGATGTTGTCGAGGGCTGGGTTGTCGAGGGCTGGGTCCGGTAGTGCCGGGTCCGCTCCGATGACCGACGGTGCCACCGTGCGGCCGTCGGCGAAATGCTCGAACTGTTTCAGGTATTCCGGGGTGTCGTGTTCGTCGTCGTCCTGCGCCCGTGTGCCCGATGCGGGCGCAGCACCGGCACCGGTTCCGCGCTGAGCGAGGCCACCCTCGGCTGCGGTCGGCGCGCCGACCGTGGCGGCAGGACTGCTCTGTACTGCACCCGTGAGCCCCGATCCACCGCCGAGGGGACTCGACGCCGAACCGGGCACTCCCAGTCCGCCGCCGATGCTGCCGATGCTTCCGCCCAGTCCGCCGAACGACACCGGACGGGTGGCTGCCGGCCCGACGGCGTGAGGTCCCGAACCACCGGGTGCGAAGGAGTGGCCGA
Organism: Rhodococcus sp. NKCM2511; assembly: GCF_014905595.1. Lineage (NCBI taxonomy): Bacteria > Bacillati > Actinomycetota > Actinomycetes > Mycobacteriales > Nocardiaceae > Rhodococcus > Rhodococcus sp. NKCM2511. The sequence continues at coordinate 3,081,494 of NZ_BNHJ02000001.1, forward strand.
TGCCGGATCCGGGTCCACTCGGCGGGGGCGTCGAGACCAGGTTGGATGCCGCGGTGGCCACCGTGGACACGCCCGTTCCGGCGATCGAGGTGGCGGCACTGCCGAGCTGCCCGGCTGCGGCTGCGACGCCAGGGTTCTGCGTCGCGGCCATCAGACTGCCGACCGCAGCCTGAACGGGAGACGTCATCAGCGCACCGTTGGCGAATTTGCCGAGACCACTGCCGGACTCGGACACGATGGCGGGCGCATGATCGAACGTCGTCTTCGCGATCAGGTGCGAGGAGACCAGCTCGAATCCCTCCATGACCATGGCTGCGCGGATGTCGAGCAATCGGTCTGCGACCTCGGCCGCCTCGTAACTTCCGTTGAGCGCACCGCCGGTCGACGCAGCCGTGACCTTGGCAGCTTGCACCGCACCGATCTCCACGAGCGACGGCATGGTGGCCAGTGCGACGCCGTACGAGGTCCCCGCGGCGGGGGCTTCGATCGACAGTGCCGCCGCCTTCAGTGCGGTGGCTCCGGTCCACGTGGCGAACCGGGCGAGGGCGGCCTGCGCGAGGAGAGCCGACTCACCCTCCCAGCCCGCGGTCAGGGCTGTCGTGATGGCGGCGATGCTCACCGAGGCCTCGGTGAAGGCCGCGGCCACCGAACCCCAGGCCCCGCCTGCGACATGTAGAGGCACCGGTCCGGGCCCCAGCAGTCGCGTCGAATTTCCTGTCGCAGTTCGTGGTAGCCACACCACACCTGTCACACCGAGCGTCATTGTTCAGCCCCCATGATGTTCGAGCCCCCGTGTCGTTTTCGAAACCGCTGCCGGTCGATGTGTGCGTCAGATGCCGGCGAGCCCCGGCAGGCCCCCGGCGGTGTCGTCGTCGGTGGCCAAGTAGTCCGCGGCCTGCTTGCGCAGTTCCTCGGCGGCTCGGTGCAGCTCCGAAATGCCCTGTGCGGCAGCGGGACCGAAGGTATCGGCCGCGGTGGCGAAGAAGCGATCGGTCAAGAGCGACACCTCGTCGGTGCCCGGCGGTAACGGCCGAACAGGAAGTGCCGTCGCAGTGACGGCGGCCTGCAAGCGGGCAGCGACCGCATCGAGTTCCGAGGCAGCGAGCTGCAGAGCCACCGGATCGACTTTGATGACGGTCATGAGCACGCTCCCTGCGATCGACGAACTGGGCTGTCGGTAGGTAGGACGCCGCCGTGCCCGGATCGGTTCCATCGATGCCGGAAAGAATTCAGAGAGACTTCTGTGCCACCGAATCCATCGTCCACAGCGAACCTCGGCGATGGATCGAGGTGCGCGTCAACGGTGCGACGTCGACCCGCCAGAACGAGCTGACCGGTGCCGCCAGCACCAGCACGACCGCGGCCCTGATCACTGCGGGTGCGGTCACGGCCAGCGTGCGGCCCGGCGTCGAACCGGCCTCGTCGAGCCACGCCTCGACGCGAGCGAACAATGCATCCAGAGATTCACCGCCCGGCGGTGTGAATGCCGGGTCGCCGAGCCAGGCCATCGCGTCGGCGTCGGGCAGATCGGTCATCTCGAGACCGGACCACCGGCCGTACGCGACATCGGCCAACGCGGGTTCGATGGCGACGTCGCTGCCGAAGATCTCGGCAGTGGATCGGGACCGCAGCTCCGGGCCGGACATCACTCGGTCGGCACGCGGAAAATCGGTCACCTCGGCCAGTGCGCGCACACCCGCCTCGTCGAGTGGCTCGTCGGCAGGAAAGCGGCCCGAGCGCATCGCATCGGTCCTGGCGTGGCTCACCAACGTCAGGCGGGTCGCAGGCGCAGTCACCGCGTCATTGTGGCATCGGACGGTGTTCTTCGAGGACAGTGATTGACACAGAGTCGAACGCGGTGCCACAGTGCGCAGGTAAGACGCGATGTACGCAGGTAATCCGGTGAAAATCCGGAACGGTTGCGCCACTGTGATCGACGTCGGGCAGATGTCCGAATTCGAGAGCCAGAAAACTCGTACATCGCATGGCCGTCCCTTCATCTTCGAAGGGACTACGGGACGCACAATCCCAGGAGGACACCCCCATGGCAATACTTCATGCACCCAGCAACACGACGGAATCGGCGGCCCTCGCCGTCATCGTCGCCGCGACGATACTGCTCGCGTTCGTTGTGCTCTACCTCGTCGGATTCGACCAGGGCGCGATCTCGCGTAGTGGCATGTACATGCACGAACTGATGCACGACGGCCGCCACCTGCTGGGCCTGCCATGCCACTGACCGGGACATTCGTTCAGTTGCTGGTGCGAGGTCTGCTCGCCGGTCTCGTCGCGGGACTGCTCGCCGGCGGAGTTGCCTTCGTCATCGGTGAGCCGCACGTCGATTCGGCCATCTCCATCGAAGAAGCGGCAGGCGAGGCACACCACGCCGACTCCGATGCGACTGCTGCGCATTCGCACGGCGACGAGGACGCCCTCGTCAGTCGCGACGGGCAACGCGTCGGACTCTTCCTCGCCACTGGACTCGCCGGGCTCGCACTCGGCGCGATCTTCGCGTCGGTACTGCACTATGCCCGACGGTTCAGCTCGCTCCCGGGCTCGATCCTCGCGCTCCTCGGAGCCGGGGCCGGATGGCTGGCAATCGAAGCGGTGCCGTTCTTCAAGTATCCGGCAAACCCACCGGCCGTCGGGGACCCGGAGACGATCACCCAGCGCACCTGGCTGTGGTTGGCGTCGGTGATTCTCGGTCTGCTGGCCGTGGGCGTCGCGATCTATGTGGCGAAGGCGGTGGCGTCGCAGTCGTCGGTGGCGGTTCGCGTCGGTGCTCCGACGGTGGCGTTCCTCGTGATCGTCGGTGTGGGCTACGCACTTCTGCCGGGCGTGAACGAAGTGGGTTCGGACTTCCCGGCGACCCTGCTGTGGGAATTCCGACTCTCGTCACTGGCCACGCAGGCAACCCTGTGGCTGGCTCTGGGACTGGGATTCGCGTTCCTCACCGACCGCGCGGTGCGACCTGTTCGCCGAGAGGCTGTCTCGGCTTAACCCTGTTTTGCCCGCCCCCCCAGGTTGGGATCAATGCGCCTTTGTTGCAGTCTGACCGACTGAAACCCACATTGATCCCAACCGGGGGTGGCATTACGGGGGTGGGGGTGGCGATCGGGGGCGAGCGCGATCAGCCGAATCCCAGTTGATGCAGGCGTTCGTCGTCGATGCCGAAGTGATGGCCGATTTCGTGCGCGACGGTGATGGCGATTTCGCGTCGGGCCTCGTGTTCGTCGTCGACCATGTCGAGGATCGGTTTGCGGTAGATCGTGATGACGTCGGGCAAGTGTCCGCTGTATTCGTAGCGTTCGGTCAACGCGATTCCCTCGTACAACCCGAGGATGTCCTCGGTGGGGTGTTCTTCCTCGACGAGGACGACGACGTTGTTCATGAAGTCGGTGAGTTCTCGCGGCAGTGTGTCGAGAGCGTCGGACACCGCTTCCTCGAAGTCGACGCGGGTCATATGGGTGGGGATGTCAGCCTCCGGTGGTGATCGGAGCGGCACCGGGCAGCGGAGTCGGGAGGGCGCGGCCGTCGGGGGCTGCGGGCGGCGGCACTGGTGCGGCACCGTTGATGAGGATGTCGCCCTTCGCGCTGCCGACGATGGTTGCGAATCCACCGGAGTCGAGTTCCTTGCCCACCGAGCAGGTCACCTGACGGCTACCGGCGAGCCAGCTCGAGACGTCGATCGTGTCCCAGAACAACGTCAGCGTCTTGTCCCGCAGCGCGTTCTCCGAGCCGAGGTATCCGTTGACGGCGTCGGTGCAGGTCTTCTCCAGGTACGCGTCCTGGTCGCCTTCCGACGGGTGCCCGCCGGGGAACTGCTGCGTGAGGTTGATCACCGAGGCCACCTCGAACGCGTGGGGAGTCGAGCATTCCACCGGGTCGGCAGGCACGTTCTGGTTGATTCCGATGCACGTGCCCGTCGGCCACACCTTGGACTGGTCCTGGTCGAGGATCGAGCCGGTCATCTCGAGCAGCGCACCGGTGTTCGACGGCATCTGCACACCGCACCGCAGCGTGCGCTCGCCCTTGGCCCATCCGGCCTGGCTGGGGAACATCAGGCCGACGCCGTAGCGGCCGTTCGGGTCGAACTTGGCACCGACGTAGCCGTCGACGGCGGCGCTGCAGTGCTCGTCGCGCAGTTCACCGAAGCGCAGCGCTCCCGGGTACGGCGCGCCGGGACCGAATTCGATACCGGGGTAGACACTCATGTCGATGTCGCGGGCCACCTCGAAGCGGTGGGCGTCGGCGCACGGCACTTCGCTGAGGTCCTGACGATCGGTCTCGGGATCGTCGGTGGGCGTCCACTGCAGGCATACGCCCGGGTCGGCGGCACCGAAGGACTTCGCGGACACCGGACCTGCGGTGGCGGGGCCACTGGCCGTCGAATGCGTGGTGATCTTCTCGGGAGTCGAGAATCCGCCGGACAGGAACACTGTTGCCCCCGCGGCCAGGACTGCACCGACGGCCACCATGGCGAGGCCGCGTCGAGCAGTGGTGGCCGAGAGAGTTCTCCGACTCTCGCTCGTCGTGGGGTCTGGTTCTGTAGCGGACATCGCCCTCCATCATGCCCGAGTATGTTCGGTCGACATGAGCGACCCAACGGGTGACGACGACCTCAGTGAGCTGGCCGGTCGACTGTTCGCAATGGCACGTACCGGTGACGCCGTCGGTCTGGCGAGTTACGTCGACGCCGGAGTTCCGGTGAATCTGCACAACGAGTCGGGGGACACCCTGCTCATGTTGGCCGCCTATCACGGTCATGCCGATGCGGTACGGGTGCTGGTCGAACGCGGTGCCGATGTGAACAAGGCCAACGACAAGGGCCAGAGCCCACTCGCGGGCGCTGTGTTCAAAGGCGAGGACGAGGTGGTGCGGCTGCTCATCGACGGCGGAGCCGACCCACACGGCGGCCACCCCTCGGCGATCGACGCAGCCACGATGTTCGGACGCGAGGACTACCTGGGCTTGCTCGGCAAGTAAGGTTTGCTCTCGTGATCGACCTGAAATTGCTTCGCGAGAACCCCGACGCAGTGCGCGCCTCGCAGCGCACCCGAGGCGAGGACCCCGCTCTCGTCGACGCTCTTCTGGACGCCGACGCCTCCCGCCGCGCCGCTGTGTTGGCCGGGGATCAGTTGCGTGCCGAGCAGAAGGCGCTGGGCAAGAAGGTCGGCAAGGCTTCGGCCGAGGACCGTCCCGCGCTGCTGGCCGGGGCATCGGAACTGGCCGCGAAGGTCAAGGCGGCCCAGGCAGCCGAGGCCGAGGCCGACGCAGCTCTCGACACGGCTCACCGGGCGATCTCCAACATCGTCGAGGAGGGAACGCCCGCGGGCGGCGAGGACGACTTCGTGCTGCTCGAGACCGTCGGCGACGTCCCCGAGTTCGACTTCGAGCCCAAGGATCACCTGGAACTCGGCGAGTCGCTGAACCTGATCGACATGGAACGCGGAGCCAAGGTGTCGGGCTCACGCTTCTACTTCATGACCGGCTACGGCGCGTTGCTGCAGCAGGGGCTGCTTCAGCTCGCCGCGCAGAAGGCCGTCAAGAACGGGTTCACCATGATGATCCCGCCGGTTCTCGTGCGGCCGGAGATCATGTCGGGAACCGGCTTCCTCGGAGCACACGCAGACGAGATCTACCGCCTCGAAGCCGACGACCTCTACCTCGTCGGAACCTCCGAAGTTGCTCTCGCGGGCTACCACTCGGGCGAGATCATCGACCTCGCCGACGGCCCCAAGCGCTACGCCGGTTGGTCGTCGTGCTTCCGTCGTGAAGCGGGCAGCTACGGCAAGGACACCCGCGGCATCATCCGCGTCCATCAGTTCGACAAGATCGAGATGTTCTCGTACATCAAGCCCGAGGACGCGGCGGCCGAGCATCGGAAGCTGCTGCAGTACGAGAAGGAAATGCTCGCCGCAGTCGAATTGCCCTACCGCGTCATCGACACCGCAGGCGGAGACCTCGGGTCGTCGGCCGCTCGCAAGTTCGACTGCGAAGCTTGGGTCCCCACGCAGAAGGCATACCGCGAGCTCACCTCGACCTCGAACTGCACGACCTTCCAGGCCCGACGCCTCGGCGTGCGATACCGCGACGAGAAGGGCAAGCCTCAGACCGCCGCCACCCTGAACGGCACCCTCGCCACCACGCGGTGGATCGTGGCGATCCTCGAAAACCACCAGCAGGCCGACGGCACCGTCCGGGTTCCGGAAGCCCTCGTGCCTTTCGTCGGGACCGATGTCCTGATGTAATTCAGGATCAGGCGATGTCGCCGATGCAGTAGCCCTCGCCGCCGATCGCCAGCAGGAACGTGCGATTCTGGTACACCCCCGAGGCGTCGATGATGTCCGCATTGACCTGCGTGTAGACGCCGTTCTGGGCCGTCACGAACACACTGTCGGGATCGAACGAGGTGATGCTCGGCAGAATTGCCGGATTCTCGGCCAGAGGTGGGGCAGTGGGAGACCCGGTGCCGTTCGGATCCCACGTGCCGCGGCTGTCGCACACCAGCGGGTAGCTCTCTTCGACGTCGCCCCGATTGACGGGGATACCGGCGATGCGTCCCAGATAGCGGTCGACGGTATAGACCGCGTCCGTCGCGTCGAACACCGGCGTCGTGCCGGTGGGATAGACGGTCGGGCAGGCGTAACCCGACGCGATCTCGCTGCGTTTGATGGCGACCGTTGCCGTGGGTCCGGTCCACGTCACCGCGTACTGACCGTCGACCGCGGGAGCCGCCACCGCAGCGAGGATGGCGCCGGTGTCGAAGTACATCGTCGGAATGTCGGTTGGCGGCACAGTCCAGCACCTCGCGGTGACGACACCTATTCCGCCGCCGGTGAGATCGTTGACGAACGGCCGTAGTGCCGCGGCGGCCGCAGGACTTCCGGGGGCTTCGCCGACGGGCGGACCCGGTGGGATGGGCGGCGGTGCCGGGGTGGTGATCGTCGGCTCAGGGGTGCTCGACCCGGCGGCATTCGCGGACTCGGGGGTGGACCCGGCACTGCTGCTGGACGGGGCTGCGTCCTGATCGGATGGGATCCCGACCGCGGAATCGCAGGCACCGACCAGCGCAATCATCGCTATCAGCGGCAGCGCGGTTCGGCAGACTCGGCTGCGCCGCGGTGAAGCCGCTCTGTTCTTCACGTGAATTCTCTCCCCCGTAGCTTCTCGAACTGCGCACGACCCGACCGCGCTCCTGGCCGGACCTTTCTCCGACCCCGTCCACCGACTACGCTAACCGACTGTGGAACCCGTCTACCGATCAGTCATCGGCATCGCTCGCACAGTGTTCGCGTTCGAGGGCCTGAAGTTCGAGGTCGAGGGCGAGGACCACATCCCTGCTACCGGTGGAGCGGTCATCGCCGTCAACCACACCGGATACATGGACTTCACCTACGCCGGGTTGCCGCCGCGGCGAGTGAAGCGCTACATCCGCTTCATGGCCAAGAAGGAAGTCTTCGACAACAAGATCTCCGGACCCATCATGCGCGCGCTCAAGCACATCCCCGTAGATCGTGGTGCAGGTGCGGAGTCCTACAAGTCGGCCGTGCAGAGTCTGCGCAACGGCGAACTGGTGGGCGTCTACCCCGAGGCCACCATCAGCCGGAGCTTCGAGATCAAGGAATTCAAGTCCGGTGCAGCGCGTATGGCCATCGAGGCCGGCGTCCCCATCATCCCGACGGTCATCTGGGGTGCGCAGCGAGTGTGGACCAAGGGCTACCCGAAGCGATTGGGCCGCACCAACACTCCGATCTCCATTGCCGTCGGTGAACCGATTGCGCCGGTCGGGCCGCCGAACGAACTGACCGACAAGCTGCGGTCGGTCATGCAGAAGATGCTGCTCGAGCTTCAGGAGGGCTACCACCACGAGCCCGGCGCGTACTGGGTTCCGGCCCGACTCGGTGGCAGTGCCCCGACCCTGGAGGAAGCCGACAAGCTCGACGCCCAGGATCTGGCGGCGCGCGCAGCCAAGCGCGTCGAGTAGTCGGCGGGCATGAACCTCCGCGGTGAACGGGTCGTGTTGCGGCCGATCACCGCCGAGGACGTGCCGGAGCTACGCCGAATACTGCACACCCCCGAGGTGCATGCGCGGTGGGGTGACGAGGACGCCGACGAGAGCTGGCCGTTCGACAACCCTGAAGAGACCCGCCTGGTTGTCGAATTGGACTCCGCGACAGTCGGTTTGATCCAGTACGGCGAAGAGACCGACCCGATGTACCGGCACGCGTCGATCGACATCTTCCTCGATCCGGCTGTACACGGCCGCGGCGTCGGAAAGGACGCGGTAGGCACGCTGGTGCGCTACCTGACAGTCGGTCTAGGTCATCACCGCCTGGTGATCGATCCGGCCGCCGACAACGCAGTAGCGATAGCCTGTTACAGCGCAGTCGGTTTCGAGCCGGTCGGGATCATGCGCAAGTACGAGAAGGGACCGGACGGCTGGCACGACAGTCTGCTGATGGACCTGATCGTCGACTAGCTGACATGTTCACGCGTTCAGGGGGACAGTCAGGCGGAAACGTGCCCCCGAAGGCCCTGCGAGGCAGACGAGTTCGCCGCCGTGGGCGCGCGCCAGTGTCCGAGCGATCGACAGCCCCAGTCCGACGCCACCGGATGCTCGGTCACGGGCGGAGTTCAGCCTGACGAGCCGCTCGAAGATGCGCTCACGGTCTGCCTCGGCGACACCCGGTCCTTCGTCGTCCACGGTGATGAATGCGTGGGTGTCCCGGCCGACCGCTACCCGAATCGTGCCGCCGGACGGGGTGAAACGACCGGCATTGTCGAGCACGTTCGACAGGATCTGTTCGATGCGTCCGACGTCGATGTGAACCGGGATCGGTTGCGGGGCATCGACATCGAACCGAATATCCGGCATGACCAGAGCTGCTCGCTCCACTGTGCGGCGGGTGATGTCGGCAAGGTCGGTATCGGTTGCGTCGAGATCCGACGTGTTCTCCGCACGGACGGAATCGAGCATGTCGCCCACCAATCGTGAGGCCCTGCTCGATTCCCCGACCAGCAGCTCGCTCCAGCGTGGGACTCGATCGGGGCGATGCTCGGCGTCGCGCTGCAGCGACTGCGCCAACGCCGAGATCCCGGCGACTGGAGTGCGCAGCTCGTGTGCGGCGTCGGCCAGAAAGCGCCGCATGTCCTCCTCGGCGAGGCGGGCTGTGCGCGCCGCTGCTGCCTCGCGGCGCTCGGCGTCCTCGAGGGCGTCGAGCATCTCGTCCACGGCCGAGGCAGTACGGCCGAGGTCGGTGTTCGGTTTGGTGGGAAGCAGCCGTCTACCCCTGTCGCCGTTGGTTATTCGGCGCGCGACCGATGTCATCGAGTCCAGCGGGGACAGTGCTCGCCGTACGGCAAAGGTGAGTGCAGCGGCGGCCAGTAGCAGCGTCACAGCACCCGCTCCCAGCATGAGGATGCGCAGTTGTCGCCGAACATCGGCGATGGCGGTGGTATCGCCGAGGAGAGACAGCGTCGAACCGTCGGGCAACGGTTCGGTGATCTCGAACGAATCGGACGGCAGCGCAGGAGGATCGGGCGGACCAGGGGGACTGGGAGTTCGCGACTGGCCCGCAGGCGGAGCCGGGGTGGCAGGCCGGATGTCCGGGCCAGGCGGTCCGCTGCCGGGAGCGCCGTACACCGTGCCGTCCGCAGCGGTGACACGAACTCGGATGGCGTCGCCCTGCAGGGCCTGCACCAGATCCCCGGGCCCGACGCCGCTCTCCACGAGCTCGACAGCCCGAGTTGCCCGGTCCGACAACCGCGCCTCCAGATCACGCCGAAGCTGTTGACCCAAAACGACATCCACCGACGAGCCGACAATCACCAACAGTGCCGCGAACAACACGACGACGGTGGCGACCACCCGCATCCGAAGCGACGGGGTCGGCGTCCGCTTCACTGCGGAGCCCGCAATGCATAACCCAAGCCGCGGACGGTATGAATCAACCGCGGCCCATGCGCTTCCATCTTGCGACGCAACGCACTGATGTGAACTTCCACCAGGTTACCGTCGTACGCGCCGTAGCCCCAGACCGATTCCAGGATAGAGGTTTTGGAGACGGTACGTCCGCGCTGTGCGACGAGGAACGTGGCCAAGCGGAGCTCCGTCGCCGTCAGATCGAGAACCTGACCTGCCCGAGTGACTACTCCGGCGGGCTCGTCGACCAGTAGATCACCGACCTGGACCGCGTCGGACGAACGACCGCGACGCCGCAGCACGGATTTGGCGCGGGCGACCACCTCGTCGAGTTGGAAAGGCTTGACCACGTAGTCGTCGGCGCCGTCACCTAGGCCCCGCAACCGGTCGGCCAGCTGGTCTTTCGCGGTGACCATGATGATGCCCGCGTCGCTGCTCTGCCGGACGACGTCGATGAGATCGAACCCGTCCCGTGCACCGGGCAGCATGACGTCGAGGATCACCACATCGGGACGAAAGCCTGCCATCGTGGTTTCGAAGTCGTCGCCGTCGGGCAGGGACACGGCGGTAAAACCCGCGTCCTCGAACGCGGCCACCAGCGCTTCCCTGATGGGTAACGAATCCTCCACCACCATCACCCGGGGAGCGGAACTGTATGTCATGCCTCGATTGTCACCCACCAGCTGAAGTGATCCTGAAGATGCGCCCAGCTTCAGGGTGACTTCAGCTAGCGGCGGCAGTGTCGGTGACAGACCGAAACGAACGACGCAGTCCGAACAAGGAGTGAACGTGAACGATCAGACCCAACCGATTCCCGCCGCATCGAACCCCGAGCCCACCCCGAGCGCCCAGGCAACTCGGGAGAACAAGCCCAAGCGGTGGAAGGGACGGGTACCGCTGGCAGCGACCGCAGCAGCGGGTCTTGCCCTAGGAGCCCTGGTGACCGCGGCGGTGTTCGCAGCAACTGGACCCGACGTCTCGCCAGGCGTGTCCACCGTAGCGTCGTCGTCTGCCCTCGGACAGCGAACCGACGGTGGTGGCGGTGTGGATGCATCGGAGGTGCCTGCGGCTCCTGCCGCTCCCGATTCCGGTGACGGATCGACGGTTCCCGCAGTTCCGACCCCACCGGGTGATGGCGCAACACCACCGGCACCGGGTGATGGCGCAACACCACCGGCACCGGGTGACGGCGCAACGCCGCCTGCCCCGCCCGCGGGTGGTCCGGGCAAGGGCGGACCGGCCGATGGTGGTCCGGGTAAGGGTGGGCCGGGCGCAGGTGGCCCGGGAGCGGTGTGCGCACCAGAAGACGGAGCGACGCCGCCCGCGCCGCCGGCACCGGCCGATGGCGCAACTCCGCCCGCGCTGCCGGCACCCGCTGACGGTGCGACGCCTCCCGCACCGCCGGCAGCGCCGTCCGGTTCCTGAACGCAAGCTCGGTCGGTCCCCGCACCGGATCGGTGCGGGGATCGGTGTGGGTGGAGGCGCGACTTCCGAACGCGCCCAGGGTTTTATCTCCCGCGGTACGCGGACGCCAGCGCGGCGTACTCGTCGAGGATTTTCAACGATTCATCGTGCGGCGCGGTGGGCAGCATGAGCGCAAGCTGCCCGAATCCCAACTCTTCGCAGGCTTGCCAGTACTCGGGGTCCGCGGGGGTGCCGAACTGTAGCAACGGAACGTCGTGCCCGAGTCCTTCGCGCATCGCATCGATGCGCGCGGACATGACATCGACGGGCTGTGGGTTGGCTATCCACCCGGCGTCGTGCCGGATGACGCGCTTCACCGTCGCATCGGAGGCACCGCCGATGAATATCGGGGGGTGCGGTGTCTGCACCGGCTTGGGACGGAGGTAGGAGGGTTCGATATCGACGTGCTTGCCGTGATACTCGGCCGGCTCGTTCGTCCACAGGGCTTTGATTGCTTCGATCTGCTCGTCCAACAGCGCACCCCGTGTCTTCGGGTCGGTGCCGTGGTTGCGGATCTCCTCGAGGATCCAACCCGCTCCCACGCCGAATACGAACCGGCCCCGTGAGATCAGGTCGATACTGGCGGATTCTTTTGCAGTGGTGATGGGATCACGCTGAATGAGCAAGGTGATACCGGTGACCAGCTCGATCTTCGATGTCACCGCTGCGGCCGCTGCCAGAGTGACGAAGGGGTCGAGCGTCCGATAGTAGAAGTCGGGCATCTCTTCGCCGGTGGGAAACGCCGTCTCCCTACTGGCTGGGATGTGAGTGTGCTCGGCGACAACCAGCGAGTCGAATCCACGCTCCTCGATGGCGCGAGCCAGCGACACCGGGTCGATCCCGTCGTCGGTGACGAAGGTGGAGATTCCGATTTTCAAGGCTGTTCCTAACGTCGGGTGTCGCCCGTGCACGGGGCGTGAAGTGGGATCACAGCCGGGGTCACTCCAGGATGAAGACGGGGAGTTGCCGGTCTGTCTGGGACTGGAATTCGGCGTACTGAGCGAAGGACTCGACGGCTAGCGTCCACCATTTCTCGCGCTCGGCCCCGTCGAGCTCGCGGGCCTGGAGGGTGAGAACCTTCGTCCCGTCTTGCACCGTGACGGTGGGGTTTGCCTTGATGTTGTAGTACCACGACGGGTTCGTGGCACCGGCACCGTTCGAACCGACCATGGCGTACTTGCCCTCGGCTTCGACGCGCATCAAGGGCACGTACCGCTTCTTGCCGGACTTCGCCCCGGTGATCGTGAACAGCACGACAGGCAGACCCTGATACTCGGCCCCCTCGGTGGTGCCCTGCTCGAGAATCTGCTCGGTCAGCTCGCGGACCCAGGACTTGGGGCTCAGCTCGGTTTCGGTGGCGGTCTCGTTATCAATCACGTGGGCGCCAACAATCGCCATGGCCGGAAATTCCCGATACGTCTCGCTCAACGAAACTTTGCCCCTCTCCTGGTAATTCCACCCCTTCCACACCGGGGATCGTGGCATCGATGCGTGGGCAACGCGTGGTGGCCGCGGGCGCAGATTATTGCCTAAGACATTTTGGGGTACATCCGTGTCGGACGTGCATCCGATGCGCGATCGGGCAGGCTGGGGTCTTCGCTTCGATAGCAGGGGCGACACCGGTATCGAAGCTGCGCTCCGGGAAGGCCGTGAGAATCGAGAAAAAGAACGGTAGACGGACAGTGATCACTGCCCGGGATTTCCGCGCAGGCTGTCGTCGCGCTGAATCGGGTCATCGATCGCGGTTGGACAGGTACACCGCGAAAATAGCCGTCGAGCCGAAAAAGGCTCAGTCGGCGGGACGGGCTTGATCAGCCTCTAGAGCAACGGTTTCCAGCTCGGATCGGTACTGATCCCACCAGGCTGCGTCGCCGTCGGCCATGTTCTCGTTGCCGAGGCGCAGTCCGACGAAGTTGTCGATCAATTCGCGCAGTATGTCTGCGTGTCCGGCATGTCGATTCGTTTCGATGCACAGATGCACCAGTACGCGATGCAACGTCACTTCTTGTTTGTCCGCAGGCCAGTGCAGGACGCGTCCCGCTGCATCCAGGTCGAGTGAATCGATGGTCTTGTCGGCATACGTCCACGCCTCGCGGTACAGGGCGACAATGGATTCCGACGATTCTTCGGCGGTGGCCCACATGTCGGAATTCAGCCGGGCCATGCCCTCTGCTTCCAATTCCGCGAAAGGAGATGGAAATTCGCGACCGAACGTGAGGCCGAAGTAGCCGTATTCGACGATGGCGAGGTGTTTGACCAACCCCAACAGGTTGGTTCCCGTCGGCGTCATCGGTCGGCGCTTCTGGTATTCGGTGAGGCCGTCGAGCTTCCACAGCATGTTCTGGCGAGCGATCCGAAGGTACTGGTGCAGCTCGTCCTTCATGTCGTTCAGCTCGTCGATGCGTGCCACACGAGGGCTGCGGCCAGTGCGCCGAGTCCGTTCAACGACCAGTGCAGGGCGATGGGTGCGATGAGACTTCCGCTTCGACTGCGCAGCCAGGTGAAGACGACCCCGGCTGCGGCGGTCGCGACGACTGCGAGCGCGATCCCGACGATTTGCCCGAACAGCCCGCCGCCGAGAAATCCGCTGAGTCCCACGTTCCCGGCGGTCAGGCCGAGCGAGGACGCGATGTGCCACAGACCGAAGAGCAGGGACCCTGCCGCGAAGACTCCGCGGGCGCCGTAGATGCGGCCCAACGTGCCGTGCAGCACTCCACGGAACGCGAGTTCTTCCGGGATGACCGTTTGCAGTGGGATGACGATCATCGAGGCGACCAGCGCCGCGGAGATGGTGGCATAGCGATCGGCCATGAAGAAGGGCCGCGTCATCGGCAGTAATGCACCGACGGCGATGACGGTCAGGACGATGCCGACGGCACCGAGTGCGTAGAGCGAACCCGTCTTCCATTGCTTGGGTGACAGTCCCAGCTCGGCCCATCCGAGTCCGCGACGGTTCGACAGGATCACCAGGAGAACGGCGGCGATCGGAACCGTCGCGATACTCGCCCACACCGTGGTGAAGTGCGCGATGAAGTTGGTGCCCACGAGCACGAGAACGACGATGGCGACGTCGAGGTAAGCGCGGACGGCCCGTCGAGGTGCGACGCTCCCGGCTGGGTTGACAGCAAGCATTGGATCGAGTGTACCGGCGTCAGCTGACGACACCCGGAGAATCGAGGCTTCTGTCGAGGCCCTTACGGTCGTAGAGAAGGGTGAACACCAGGCCGAACACGAGGCCGATGAGCAGCCCGAGGGACGTCATACCCACCGAATGCAGCAGGCCGGCGTCGGGCGAGGCGTTGAAGTACAGGATCGATCGGGTGCCGAGGAAAATCTGATGCATCGGCTCGAACTGGGCAAGCCACGTGAAAATCGGCGGGCTCGCCTCGAGAGGAATCGTGCCACCCGAGGACGGCAGGGCCAGGATGATGAAGACGACCAAGTTGACCAACAGTCCGGCGGTCCCGAATGCGGACATCACCGCCAGCGCAGTGAATCCGACGGCGGTGATCGCGAACGCGCCGTACATCCACAGGGTCCACGCATGGGTGATGGGCATACCCAGTAGATGGCTGATCAGTAGGTACAGGGCGGATACGAGCATGGCCAGAACGAACATCACCAGCCACTTGACCAACAGCGTCTGGAACCGGCTGATCCGGGTGGGTCCGCGGTGGATGTACTTCGGGCCGATTTCGGTTGGGGTGAACCCCAACAAGCCGTCGACGAGGGTGCTGACGATGGTCGCACCGGTGAATCCCGCCAAGACGAGCAGTAGCGCGTAGTAGAACGCAGACAGGCCACCGCCGGTACCGTCGGGCAGTGGATCGTGCTGGGCAACAATCACATCGATCGGCTGCGCCAACGTCAGAGCGCTCGCGCCCGCCAGGGGAGTGTCGCCGAGCTGCTGGCGAACCTGATCGGTGATCTGTTGGCCCACAGTCTGATTCACCGATTCGAATGCCGGAGTGGCCACTCCGGTCACGAGCGACATTCCGAAGCTACCCGCCCGCGGATTGGTGTAGACGGTGATGATCGGCTTCTCGATATCACCGGGGATGATGCTGCCCTCGGCCAGGATTCCCATTCTCTTGGTGAAATCACTGGGGATGACGATGGAGCCGTAGACCTCGGCCGTGGACAGCAACGATTCGGCCTGAGCCGGGCCGACCTCGCGGAAAGCGACCTTCTCGGAATCGACGTTCTGAATCAATCCGTCGACGATGTCGTTGCCGATATTGCGTTGCTCACCCGCAAGGGTGTCGCCCTCGTCCTGGTTGACGATCGCAATGGGCAGATCGTGCAAGTTGCCCCGCGGATCGAGAACGCCGCCCAGATACAGGGCCGCGAGAAACGACATGAGGGTCGAGACGACAAGGATCGGAGCGAGCCAGAAGCGCGGCGAACGAAGGACGTCGGCCATCGACCGAGGGGTTCTGTCGGGTGTCACCGGATCAGTGTCGCAAGTTCGGCTCCCATGTGCGCGGTAGTTCAACCCCTGCTAAGAAGTCCCGCCCTTCTGGACAGGTCGGCAGAATGCACGCCGGACGGTGGCGGCGAGGGCGGCCCGGCGTCGGTCGTGGTCCGTCTCGGGCTCACTACGGTCGGCGGTGTGAATGATCGCCGCCTGAGCCCACGTACCGGCCAACGCGATCAGCATCGACCAGATATCCGCGGGGTCTACGTCGTCCACGAGCAGCCCGGCGCGTTGAGCCTCGGCGATCATGACGAATTTCTCATCGTCGTGTCCGGGTCTGCGGTCGAACAGCGGCCCGGTCGGGGTTCGCTCCAGCCGGGCCCACGTCAGCAGACGTACCAGCGTGGGGTCGCCGAGGTACATGTCGTAGAGCTTCATCGCGTACCCGGGCAGGTCGCCGGGAGTGAAGGCGATGTTCTCGATATCGGTGTCGACTCGCGTGTCGAAGGCGGTGTCGAACAAGGTGTCCTTGTTGCCGAAGTAGCTGTAGATCAACGATTTGTTCGATGCGGCCGTCGCCGCGATTCGGTCCACTCGTGCTCCGGCGATGCCGTGCGTCGCGAACTCCTCGGTGGCGGCGGCCAGCAGCCGAGCTCGGGTAGCCGTGGAATTGCCCATGCGAGAACCATACATTTCCAACTGGTTGGTTGAAAACTGTCCCACGACCCGCTACCGTTTCCAACCAGTTGGTTATTTCTGAAGGGATACGAACATGCGGACAGCTACCGGATACAGAGCCA
Organism: Rhodococcus sp. NKCM2511; assembly: GCF_014905595.1. Lineage (NCBI taxonomy): Bacteria > Bacillati > Actinomycetota > Actinomycetes > Mycobacteriales > Nocardiaceae > Rhodococcus > Rhodococcus sp. NKCM2511. The sequence goes on from NZ_BNHJ02000001.1 coordinate 3,098,100, forward strand.
TCGACGAGACCGCGGCACTCGAGCGGTGGACATTCGACCGGCGGGATCTTCGCGACGACGACGTTGCCGTTCGGGTGACGTACTGCGGGGTGTGCCACACCGATCTGCACTCGACACGGAATCCCGGTGACTTCCCTGTGGTGCCCGGGCACGAGTTCGTCGGGGAGGTGACCGAGATCGGTCCCGGAGTCACGGATTTTGCCGTCGGCGATGCGGTGGCCGTCGGAAACATCGTCGACTCGTGCGGGCGGTGCGATATGTGCACGGTGGGTCAGGAAAATTTCTGTCGAGAGTTCCCTACCCTGACCTATGGAGGGCGCGACCGACACGACGGAATTACCACTCGCGGTGCGTATTCCGACGAATACGTGGTTCGCGATCGGTTCGTCTACCACCGCCCGGAGAACCTCGACCCAGCGGCAGTGGCACCCCTGATGTGTGCCGGCATCACCGTGTGGGAGCCGTTGCGCCGCTGGAACGTCGGCCCCGGCGTGAGGTTGGGGGTGGCCGGAATCGGCGGGCTCGGCCATCTGGCGGTCAAGCTGGGCCGCGCACTCGGGGCGGAGGTCACCGTATTCACCACCAGCGCAGGCAAAGCCGCCGATGCGAAGGAGCTGGGTGCTCATCACGTGGTCGTCTCGACCGACGACGCCGCGATGAACGCACTGGCAGGTGGTCTCGATCTGATCATCGACTGCGTGCCCGTCGAGCACGATCTCGCGCCGTACCTACGTTGCCTCGCACTCGACGGAACGCTCTGCACAGTGGGCTATCTCGGCTCGACGACGGTCGCTTTCCTGGATTTACTGATCGGCCGGAAGAGTCTGGCGTCGGCGGGCAGTGGTGGACGCCGATACACCCAGGAATTGCTTGATTTTTGTGGCGAACACGGCATCGTTGCCGAGGTGGAGACGATGCCGTCCGCTCGAGTGAACGAGGCTTTCGATCGGTTGGCAGCCAACGACGTTCGGTACAGGTTCGTACTCGATATGTCGGACCTGGCTGCCCCACCCATGTGAGTGGAACTTCGTAGCAGGCTACGAAGTTCCATGCACATGCGGCGCAGCCGCTCCTAGGCGGTTGCGCGACGCGGCAGCTTCCAGTCCGGGCGAACCCAGTGGCAGGTGTAGCCCTCGGGGTACTTCTGCAGGTAGTCCTGGTGCTCGGGTTCGGCTTCCCAGAAATCTCCTGCCGGGGTCACTTCGGTGACGACCTTGCCCGGCCACAGCCCCGACGCGTCGACATCGGCGATCGTGTCCTCGGCCACGCGCTTCTGCTCGTCGTTCAGGTAGAAGATGGCCGAGCGGTAGCTGGCTCCGATGTCGTTGCCCTGACGATTCTTCGTGCTGGGATCGTGGATCTGGAAGAAGAACTCCAGCAGATCCCGGTACGACGTCTGGGTGGGGTCGTAGACCACTTCGAGGCCTTCGGCATGGTTGCCGTGGTTGCGGTACGTCGCGTTGGGGACTTCGCCGCCGGTGTAGCCGACGCGAGTGGAGACCACCCCGGGCAGCTTGCGGACGAGCTCTTCGGCTCCCCAGAAGCATCCTCCGGCGAGAATGGCGGTTTCGGTGGCTGCAGACATGTGCTCTCCTAGTTCTCTATCGAGCGATACGTGGGGTTCAACGAACGAGTCGTCCTCATAATTCCGAATCGTGGGTGCGTTCGCCGACCTCGAGGACGAGTTTGCCGGTATTGGCACCGTCGAACAACAGGTTGAGCGTCGATCCGAACGCCGTGATTCCGCCGATCTCGATCTGCTCGCGCGCGGTCATCTTGCCGCTGGTGAGCAGCTCCGACAGAGCGTCGACGCCTTCCTGGTAGCGATCGAGATAGTCGAAGATGATGAACCCGGTCATCGACGCACGGTTGATCAGCAGGGACAGGTAGTGCGCGGGTCCGGGCTGCGGTTCGGTGGCGTTGTAGCCGGAGATGGCCCCGCACAACACCACTCGCGCACCCTTACGCAGGCGCGAGAGCGCCGCATCGAGAATCTCGCCGCCGACGTTGTCGAAATAGACGTCGATGCCCTTCGGTGCAGCGGCCTTGAGGGCCTTGTACACCGACTCGTTCTTGTAGTCGATCGCCGCGTCGAAGCCCAGCTCCTCGGTGAGCCAGGCGCATTTCTCGGGTCCGCCGGCAATTCCGATCACGGTGGCTCCCTTGGCTTTCGCGATCTGACCCGCGATGCTGCCGACGGCACCAGCCGCCCCGGAGATGACGACGGTATCGCCCTCGGCCAGCTTGCCGACGTCCATCAACCCGAAGTAGGCCGTCAATCCCGGGAAGCCGAGGGCACCGAGCCAGGTGGGTGCCGGTGCGATCGATTCGTCGACCTTCTGCACTCCCGACCCGTCCGAGATCGCATGCTCGGTGACGCCGAACGAGCCCGAAACGACTTCGCCGACAGCGTAATCCGGATGCCGGGACTCGAGGACGCGGCCGACGGCATGAGCACGCATCACCTCACCGATGCCGACGGGAGGCACGTACGAGCGCGCATCGTTGAGCCAACCGCGCATGGCGGGATCGAGGGAGACGTAGTCGACGGTGACGACGAATTCCCCGTCGCCCGGGGTGGGGATGGGTTCCTCGGTGAGATCCCACGTCGACTCGTCGGGACGCCCCACGGGCCGCTGAGCCAAGCGGATCTGACGGTTCACGGATGTCATCTACCGTTCCTTCCACATCGAAGACGTGCATGTCGAAAACAGGGTCCTTCGACACTAGGGCAGAATGACGTCACGATGACCAACGCGCCGAACACCACCCGCCTCGCCCCTCGCCTCGTCGCCAGCGATGTCGACGGGACCCTGCTCGACCAGCACGAACGTGTCAGTGAACGCACCAAGCGAGCTGTCGCAGCCGTCGTAGCGGACGGAGTGCCGTTCGTGCTGTCCACCGGCAGGCCGCCGCGGTGGATCCACCCCGTCGTCGACGGTCTCGGATACGCGCCGATGTCGGTGTGCGCCAACGGTGCGGTCATCTACGACGCGGCCACCGATCGCGTGCTCAGTGCGGAGACCCTCGATGTCGAGACGTTGCAGTGGCTGGCCGACGTCGCGTACCGCGCGCTACCCGGCTGCGGTCTCGCGGCCGAGCGCGTCGGCCGATCGGCGCACGACGCGGCCACGCCGCAGTTCGTCAGCTCGCCCGGCTACGAGCACGCGTGGCTCAATCCCGACAACGTCGAGATGTCCGAGGACGACGTCGTCGACGTCCCCGCGGTGAAGCTCTTGATACGGCTGTCGGGATCGACCAGCGGCCACATGGCAAACATTCTCTCGCCGCTGATCTCCGGCCGCGCCGACCTGACCTTCTCCACCGACAACGGGCTCATCGAACTGTCGGCACCGGGCGTCACGAAGGCGTCGGGCCTGGCGAAGGTCGCCGAGACCCTGTCCGTGGACGTCGCCGACATCGTCGCCTTCGGGGACATGCCCAACGACGTCCCGATGTTGTCGATGGTCGGCCTGGGCGTCGCCATGGGCAACGCGCATCCGGCCGCCGTCGCCGCCGCGGACGAAGTGACCGTCACCAACGCAGACGACGGAGTGGCGCAGGTACTCGAACGCTGGTGGTGATGCGCCGGTACAGGGGCGCATCGAACACGACAAGGGCCGAGTCACCACGGTGACTCGGCCCTTGTCGACTGTCCGAACTCAGCCCGCGGGTGCGGGCTCCGGTGCGGGTGCCGGCTCCACCGGCGCGGCGACCGGCTTCTGCATTTCTGCGTTGTAGGTGTCGTTGTACGTCTTGATCACCGTGGTCACGATGCCGGTGAGCTCGTTGAAGATGAGCGAACCGTTCTCGAAGTCCGTTCGGAAGCCCTCCGGCACCTTGAACTCGTCGGTGAGCGGCAGACCGAGGACGCCGTCGACGCCACCCTGCTGCAGGTACTGCTGGAAGATCTTGCCGATGACGGCCACGGCCTGGCCGGCCATGTTGGTGATGATCTCGCCGTTCTGGAACTGAGCCTTCTCGCGGCCGCCGCTGACCTGAACCAGGCCGCTGACCGGTACGCCGAGAGCGCCGGTTTCGCCGCCCGAGGACAACCACTTCTGCGCGACGGGGCTCGTCGACGCCAGGCGCTGCAATTCTGCGACCAGGGCCGGGATGTTCTCGCCCAGAGTCGAACTGACGTCCGTGCCCGGGCGTGACGGTGCCGGGTCGGTCACCGCGGTATCCGGTGCGGTGGCATCGGGCGCGGTCTCGGGTGCTGCCGGTGTGACGTCGCCGCCACCGCCGAGGTTCGCGGCCGCGATGTCGCGGATCTCCCCGAGCCTGGCGTATCCGGCGTCACCGGGGCATTCGGTGTTGCCGACGTCGCGGTGACCGAAGATCACCGGCAGGTCGACGCTCTTGCCTTTGCCGATGAACGTGAAATCCGTTCCCTCGGAGGTCATCGTCGTGGTCCCCTTGGGATCCAGACCTGCCTTGCCGAGTCGCCAGCCGAGGAACTTGCCGACCGAATCGACGGTCTCCTGCGACGGATCCTGAGTGGAGTAGTCGCCCATCATGGCCACTCCGACGGTGTTCTCGTTGAATCCACCGGCGTGCGCACCCTGGACCGGCTTGTCCAAGCCGCCGGCGCGACCCTCGAAGATCTGGCCGTACTTGTCGACGAGTGCGTTGTAGCCGATGTCGCACCAGCCCAGAGTCTGTGCGTGGTACGCGTAGATGGCGCGGACGATCTCGGCCGACTCGGACTTCGAGTAGTCGTTGCTGCCCGCGGTGTGGTGCACGGTGGCACCGCCGATGAAATCGTCGATTGTCGGGTTGGCACAACGGATCGACTCGTCGGCACCCCACTGGGCGCGGGTGATGACGTTGGGGCCTGCATCGCCCGCCACCGGAGTAGCGAGGTCGCTCAACGCCGAATCGGCGGGGGATGTGCCGGGGGTGATGAGCACGGCGCTGATGTCGCTGACTGCCGACGCCAACTGCTCGGCCGACACCTCAGGAGCGGCTTCGGGCGCAGCGGGCTCTATCGGTGCCGGATCCTGTTGGCGCAGCGGCTTGCTCGACGACGCGGGTGTGTAGCCCAAAGGCTGCTCCGCAACGGCGGGAGCAGGCGCAGGTGCGGAGGCATCGGAAGGCAGCGGAACAACCGGGACCTCCGGAACCGGCGGCGTTGCAAAGCTTTCGGGAGCAGCGCTGCTCGTCAGCGGAGTCAACAGCACCTGCACGGCCTTGGTGAGTCCCACGAAGATCGGTTCGGTGCCCTGCTTTTCCGCAGCGGGAACGGCGTCGCTCGCAGTGGTATCCACCGGTGCGGTCTGCAGCCACGGGCCCCAGGATCCGTCCTCGAGCTGACGTCGAACCTGTGCGCTCGCGCCGTTCAGCTGCTCGGAGGTCAACGCCACCATGCTGAACGGGGTGTCCTGCGAGATTTCCTTGACTGCCGCTCCGAGCGGCGGCCCGGTGGGGTCGGCAGCCTCAGGATTGACCGGTGCCGAGGCGTCCACCCTGGGGATCGGGGCCTGCGCGGTTGCGCCACCCGGCGCCGGCGTCGTGAGACCCGGGATGTCGGGAATCTCGATCGGCGGGATCACGATGGAATCCGGCAGCGGCAGGTACTTCAGATCGGAGAGCCGCAGATCGGGCAGCGGCAGGCCGGTGAGCTCCTGCAGCGGAATCACGATGTCCGGCGCAGCGCTCAGCGCGGTCTCGACGATCTTCGTCGGCACGGTGACCGGGGTTGTCTCGTTGGCCGGTCGAACTCCGGTGGTCGTGCTGTCTGTCAGCCCTGCGACCGCAAACGGGGTCGCGACGGCGAGTAGTGCGACAGCACCGAGAACGATCGACGGCTTCGTTCGACGGTTCGGCAAGGCGGTACTCCCTGGTTGGTGGTAGGTACGCGTCGTAGAATCTCCGACTGCTGAACAACAACATTCACATCAGCAACATGAGTCCCATCAGACACAAGGCTAAACCTTAGCTTGACAGTTAGCCATCCACGGGAAGTTCTGGTGGCGCGGCGCGTCGGGGCTTGCATTCCTGGGTCATTCCGCAGGCTCCACTCCCGCCTTCATGGGTCATTCCGCAGGCTCCACTCCCGCCTTCATGGGTCATTCCGCAGGCTCCACTCCCGCCCCCTACGCTTTCCACCTGTGACTGTGCACTTCATCGGAGCCGGACCCGGAGCGGCAGACCTGCTCACGTTGCGGGCCGTCGAGTTCCTGCGATCCAGTCCGGTGTGTGTCTACGCCGGTACCTACATCGACGACGCGATCCTCGAACATTGCTCGGCAGGTACTCGCCTGGTCGACACCGCGAAGCTCGATCTCGATGCCATCACCGCCGAACTCGTCGCCGCCGACCAGCGCGGGGACGACGTCGCACGCCTGTGCTCGGGTGATCCGTCCCTCTACTCCGCGATCGCAGAACAGTCGGCTCGACTCGACGCCGCGGGTGTGCCGTGGGACGTCACCCCGGGAGTGCCCGCCTACGCGGCCGCTGCGGCCACGTTGGGCGTCGAGCTGACCGTTCCCGAGGTGACGCAATCGGTGGTCCTCACTCGCGCGCAGGCCCGCTCGACGGCGATGCCGGACACCGAGGCGCTGGCCAATTTCGCGGCCACTCGCGCGACGTTGGCTTTGCATCTGGCCATCACTCGCACCCGCATCATCGCCGACGAGTTGGCGCAGTTCTACGGCTCGGACTGCCCCGCCGCAGTCGTCTTCCACGCCAGCAAGCCGGACGAGCTGGTTCTGCGCGGCACTCTGGCCGATATCGCCGATCAGGTCGAGGCCGCCGGCCTGCGTCAGGCCGCGGTGATCCTCGTCGGTCCTGCTCTGGCTCGTCGCGTCGTCGCCGAATCCCACCTGTACGACGCCTGCCGGGACCGCTCGTGAAAATCCATCTGATCGGCATCGGCGGTGGTCACCCGGATCAGGTGACGGTGCAAGCCGTCGAGAAGCTGCGGGCTGTGGACGTGTTCATCGTGGCCGACAAGGGCGCGTCCGTCGGGGATCTGGCAGCAGCCAGGCAGGAGATCCTCGAGCGCCACCACGGTGGCAGCTACCAGGTCGTCGAGGTGCCCGACCCCCCACGCGACCGGTCACCTCGGCAGTACGAGACCGCCGTCCTCGATTGGCACGACGCCCGCGCCCGGGCGTACGCCGACGTGCTCGACGGTCTCGCCGACGGCACCGTCGTCGGGTTTCTCGTCTGGGGCGACCCGGCGCTCTACGACAGCACCATCCGCGTCGTCGAGCGGATCGCCGAACTGCGCGGCGACATCGAGTTCGATGTCACACCCGGCATCTCCAGCGTGTCCATGCTGGCGGCGAGTCATCGACTCGTGCTCAATCGCATCGGGGGCCCGATCGTCATCACCACCGGCAGAAACCTGGCCGGCGACGTCGCAGCCGGGCTGGACAACCTCGTCGTCATGCTCGACGGCAACCTGGCCTGCAGTGCGCTGACCGGCGCAGGGTGGGGCATCCACTGGGGAGCCAACCTGGGTACGACCGACGAGAAGCTCGCGGCCGGGCCGCTCGACGACGTGCTCGACGATATTCGCCGCGCCCGCGCCGAGGTCAAGGAGGCGCACGGCTGGGTGATGGATACCTACCTGCTCCGACGCCTGCCAGGTTGACACCGGACCGGTCGGGCGGTGCCTGGCGGGGTGGAGCCGTCACGATCGTCGGATACCCTGGTTGCCCGTGACTGCTGTAAGCCCCGAGACCACCTCTTCCGACGCCACCGCGACCGGCCGCTACGACCTCATCGTCGTCGGATCCGGGTTCTTCGGTCTGACCGTGGCAGAACGGGCGGCGTCCCAGCTGGGCAAGCGTGTTCTCGTTCTCGACCGGCGGCACCACCTGGGCGGCAACGCGTACTCGGAAGCCGAGCCCGAGACGGGTATCGAGATCCACAAGTACGGTGCGCACCTGTTCCACACGTCCAACAAGCGCGTGTGGGACTACGTCAACCAGTTCACCGACTTCACCGGCTACCAGCACCGCGTCTTCGCGCTGCACAACGGTCAGTCGTACCAGTTCCCGATGGGCCTGGGGCTGATCTCGCAGTTCTTCGGAAAGTTCTTCTCCCCGGCCGAGGCGCGGGCCCTGATCGAGGATCAGTCCAGTGAGTTCGACTCCAAGGACGCGCAGAACTTCGAGGAGAAGGCGATCTCGCTGATCGGACGTCCGCTCTACGAGGCGTTCATCCGGGACTACACCGCCAAGCAGTGGCAGACCGATCCGAAGGAACTGCCCGCGGGCAACATCACCCGGTTGCCGGTGCGTTACACCTTCGACAACCGCTACTTCAACGACACCTACGAGGGCCTGCCGGTCGACGGCTACACCGCGTGGCTCGAGAACATGACACGCGACGAGAAGATCGACGTTCGCCTGAACACCGACTGGTTCGATGTACGCGACGAGTTGGTCGCCGAGAGCCCGAACGCCCCGATCGTCTACACCGGGCCGCTGGACCGCTACTTCGACTATTCCGAGGGCGAATTGGGCTGGCGCACCATCGATTTCGAGACCGAGGTGCTCCCGGTCGGCGATTTCCAGGGAACGCCGGTGATGAACTACAACGACGACGACGTGCCGTTCATTCGGATCCACGAGTTCCGGCATTTCCATCCCGAGCGTGAGTACCCGACCGACAAGACGGTCATCATGCGCGAGTTCTCACGTTTCGCCGAGAGCGGCGACGAGCCGTACTACCCCATCAACACCCCCGACGATCGGCAGAAGCTCGAGGCGTACCGCAACCGCGCGAAGGCCGAGACGGCCTCCAACGGTGTGCTGTTCGGTGGTCGACTCGGGACGTACCAGTACCTCGACATGCACATGGCCATCGCGAGCGCACTGAACATGTACGACAACACCCTGGCCCCGCACTTCGAGACCGGCACCGCCCTGGCGGGGGACAAATGACCGCCAAGCACCTGCTCGAGGACGGGGTTGCAGACGTCGCGCCGGTCCTCGGAAAATCGCTGTTGCAGCGAGTACTGCTGCCCCGTTCGGGTGAGCCGCTCGACGTGCGCACGCTGTACCTCGAAGAAGCGACCACCAATGCCAAACGCGCGCACTCGCTCTCGCGTACCTCGCTCACCATCGGCGGCGAGTCCGAGGTGTCGTTCTGCACCTACTTCAACGCATTCCCGGCCAGCTACTGGCGTCGCTACAGCGTCCTGAAGTCCGTGGTGCTGCGCGTCGAGGTGTCCGGCCACTGCCGAATCGACGTCTACCGGTCCAAGGCCGATGCGTCGCGCATCCACGTCGAGGGCCGCGAGGCTGTGGACGGCGATGCGGCGCAAGAGTTTCTGATCGACCTCGGCCCGTTCGAGGACGGCGGGTGGATCTGGTTCGACATCACCTCCGATTCCGAGGTGGTCCTCGAAAGCGCCGGTTGGTACGCGCCGATCGACGCTCCCGGTGAGGCGACCGTCGCCGTCGGCATACCCACGTTCAATCGACCCACCGACGCCGTCAAAGCGCTTGTCGCCCTTGGCTCGGACCCGTTGGTGCTCGACGTGATCCAGGCCGTCATCATGCCGGATCAGGGCACCCGCAAGGCAAAGGACGAACCCGGCTTCGACGAGGCCGCTGCTGCGCTCGGTGGCCGTCTCGCGATCCACGATCAGGCGAACCTCGGTGGGTCCGGCGGCTACAGCCGAATCATGTACGAGGCGCTGAACAACACTGCCTGCCAACACATTCTGTTCATGGACGACGACATCGAGATCGAGCCCGACTCGATTCTGCGGGCGTTGGCGATGTCGCGTTTCGCCAAGGTGCCCACGCTCGTCGGCGGCCAGATGCTGAATCTGCAGGCGCGTAGTCACCTGCACGTCATGGGTGAAGTGATCGACCGCGGGAACTTCATGTGGACCGGCGCGCAGAACGTCGAATACGACCACGACTTCTCCGAGGACCCGCTGCGCACCAGCAAGCTGCTGCACCGCCGCATCGACGTCGATTACAACGGCTGGTGGATGTGCATGATCCCGCGCGTCGTCGCCGAGGAACTCGGGCAGCCACTGCCACTGTTCATCAAGTGGGACGACGCCGAATACGGCTTGCGCGCACGCGAAGCCGGCTACCCGACGGTGACGCTGCCGGGTGCCGCGATCTGGCACATGGCGTGGAGCGACAAGGACGACGCCATCGACTGGCAGGCGTACTTCCACCTGCGCAACCGTCTCGTTGTCGCGTCGCTGCACATGCCCGGCGACGGCAAGGGCCTGGTGCTCGACACGATCAAGGCCACCGTCAAGCACCTGCTGTGCCTCGAGTACTCGACGGTCGCCATCCAGAACCTCGCTATCCGTGACTTCCTGGCCGGTCCCGAGCACATTCTCGAGATCCTGCCCACCGCGCTCCCGACGGTCCACGCACTGCGCAAGGAATTCCCCGACGCCGTCGTTGTCGGCAGTTCCACGGAATTGCCGCTCGCATCCGGTGAGGAAGTCGGAGCCGTCGGCCTGCCGACCAACCCGATCTCCAAGGTCCGTCGTCTGGCCAAGGGCTTGCTGCACAACGTCAAGCCTGCGCACGAGCAGCACCACGAGCGTCCGCAGCTCAACGTGCCGACTCTCGACGCGCGCTGGTTCCTGCTGTCCCAGGTCGACGGCGTCACCGTCACCACCGCCGACGGCCGAGGCGTCGTCTACCGCAAGCGCGACCGCGCGCAGGCCGCGGCGTTGCTGAAGGAAGCGCTGTCGTTGCGCAAGCAGTTGGCAGCCGAATTCCCTGCGCTCAAGGCTCGATACCGTGATGCCGTGCCGCACCTGACCAGTAAGGAAACGTGGGAACGTGTCTTTCGTTACCAGGCGTAAAGGCCAGACCGAGGTGCCGACCGAAGTGCGCATTCTCGAAAAGGTGCAGGCCACGGTCGGTAGCGCCCCCGGTGCGATCACCGTCGCGCGCGGGATGTCGCACTTCGGCGAACATGCCCTCGGCTGGGTGGCGATCGCAGGTATCGGCGCTGCTCTGGACGCGCCGCGGCGACGCCAGTGGGCGTCGGTGGCCGTCGGTGCCGTCGGATCACATGCCGCGTCCATCGTCATCAAGCGCATCGTGCGCAGGCCGCGTCCCCACGATCCGGCCGTCCGGATCAATGTCTCGACGCCGAGCAAGCTGAGTTTCCCGTCGTCGCATGCGACATCCACCACAGCGGCTGCGGTTCTCCTCGGCCGCGTGACCGGGCTACCGTTACCGGCGGTCCTCGTCCCACCCATGTTGCTCTCGCGCTTGGTGCTCGGAGTCCATTACCCCACCGACGTGCTGGCCGGATCTGCACTCGGCGCGTTGACGGCTGCTGCCGTCGTGAAGTTCGAAGGAGACAAATGAGCGAGGATGCCGCACCCGTAGGCGCACCGCCGAAGAATCTGGCGGACGGCATCGTCAAGGCGCTTCGCCCGCGTCAGTGGGTCAAGAACGTGCTGGTCCTGGCCGCGCCGTTGGCGGCAGGCTCGGTCACCGATCGCGACGTGCTGCTGTCCGTCGCGCTCGCGTTCATCGTGTTCTGCTTCGCCGCCTCCGGTGTCTATCTGGTCAACGACGCCATGGACGTCGAGGCCGACCGCGCGCACCCCACCAAGCGGTTCCGGCCGATCGCTGCAGGAGTCCTGCCCGTCACGATCGCCTACGCGATGGCCGTGGTGTCGCTCGGACTCGCCGTCGGTCTGTCGTTCTTCGCGAACTGGAAGCTCGCGCTGGTCATCGGCGTCTACATCGTCATCCAGCTGGCGTACTGCTTCGGCCTCAAGCACCAGGCCGTGCTCGACATCTGCATCGTCTCCTCGGGCTTCCTGCTCCGCGCGATCGCCGGTGGCGTCGCTGCCTCGATCCCGCTCTCACAGTGGTTCCTGCTGATCATGGCGTTCGGCTCGCTGTTCATGGCGGCAGGCAAGCGCTACGCCGAGCTGCAACTGGCCGAACGCACCGGGGCGAAGATCCGTAAGTCGCTCGAGAACTACACCACGACATATCTGCGCTTCGTGTGGACGCTGTCCGCGACGGCCGTCGTCATCTGCTACGGCCTGTGGGCTTTTCAGCAGGACGCCGAAACGGACTCCAACTGGTTCGCCATCTCGATGATTCCGTTTACTATCGCAATCCTGCGATACGCAGTGGATGTAGACGGCGGCGAGGCAGGCGAACCCGAAGAGATCGCGTTGGGAGACAGGGTTCTCCAGCTACTCGCCATAGCGTGGATCGGAGTGGTTGGTGTCGCTGTCTACCTCGCCTGACCAGCGAGACACGCGAGAAGACACCCCGGCACCGGCGGTCTCGACCAGGGCGGTCTTCTGGGTCGGGACCGTCGTCACCGGTGCCCTGTTTCTGTGGGGTGCCTGGGAACGTCGCTGGATCGCCGACGACGGCCTGATCGTCCTGCGCACCGTCCGCAACCTGTTGGCCGGCAACGGTCCGGTGTTCAATGCGGGCGAGCGGGTCGAGACCAACACCAGCACCATCTGGACCTACCTCGTCTACGCGGGTAGCTGGCTCAGCGACGGCCGGCTCGAGTACGTGGTCCTGACGATCGCGCTCGTGCTGTCCACAGCGGCCGTCGTCATCGCGATGATCGGCACATTCGCCCTGCGTGGGCGCACTGCGTCACGCACTCTCTTCCTCCCCGCGGGCGTCCTGGTGTACATCGCGGTACCGCCGGCCCGTGACTTCGCGACGTCCGGGCTGGAGACCTGCCTGGTCATCTTCTGGCTGGCGGTTTTGTGGCTGCTGATGGTGCGCTGGGGGCAGCGCCGCGGAGGTGGCGTCGAGCTGCTGCTGCTGGCCTTCTTCGCCGGCCTGGGCCCGCTGGTTCGCCCCGAGCTGTCCATCGTGTCGGTTCTGGCACTGGCGATGATTTTCCTCGCCCCACAGACGTGGTTGTCGAGGCTGCGCGTGTTCGCATTCGCGGGCGCGGTTCCCGTGCTCTACCAAATTTGGCGCATGGGCTACTACGGCCTTCCGTACCCCAACACTGCAGTGTCCAAGGACGCCGGCGGTGCCAAGTGGTCGCAAGGGTGGGCGTATCTGACCAACCTGATGGGACCGTACCTACTGTGGCTCCCGCTGGTGCTGCTCCTGCTCGGTGCCGCCCTGTCGGTGACACGAGTGCGCCCGACGCTGCCCAGAACAGTGGGCGGCCTGCTCGCCGCGTTGCGCACGCCGACCGCTGTCGTCGTATTCGTGCTCGTCAGTGGATTGTTGCTCGCGGTCTACGCAATTCGAGTCGGTGGCGATTTCATGCACGGGCGAACATTGTTGCCCGCCCTGTTCACGCTGCTGTTGCCCATTTCGATATTGCCCGTTGCGCTCCCGCAACGATGGTCCGGTAATCGTGCGACTGCTGTTTTCGTCGCAGATGTATCCGTCTGGGGTGGGATTGTCGTCTGGGCTGTGATTGCGGCGAACACGACGGGAATGCCCCAGGGCTCGATCGTCGGACGAAGCGGAATCGTCGACGAACGAGCGTTCTATTCGCTCAACACCGGGCACGCTCATCCGATCCTGGCGTCGGACTATCTCGACTATCCGCGGATGCGGGCGATGGTTCAGGCGATCGACGACACCCCGGACGGCGGATTGCTGCTGCCGTCCGCGCAATTCACCTACTGGGATGTCGTCCCGCCGCCCCTCCCGATCCCCGAGGGTGGATTCGGTCACACCGTCTACTTCCTCAACCTGGGGATGACGAGCATGAACGTCGGCCTAGACGTGCGGGTCATCGATCAGATGGGGCTGGCGTACCCGTTGGCATCGCACACCGAACGCCTCGAGAACGGCCGCATCGGTCACGACAAGAACCTCTACCCGGACTGGGTCGTCGCCGATCTGGGACTGGTCGGCATCCATCCGTACCTGCCCTGGTACATGGACGAGGACTGGGTGACCGAAGCTCAGGTGGCGTTGACCTGCCCTGACACCCAGGAAATGCTGACGTCCTACCGAGCACCGTTGACGAAGGATCTGTTCGTCCGGAATGTGAAACGTTCGTTGTTCTATGCCGGTTATCGATTCGACCGGGTGCCGAAATACGAAATACAGCGATGTGATCTTCCGGCACCCGTATTGAAGGCCGATAATTAGCCGACAGAACACGAGAAGATCACCGGGTTGCGCCGATTCGGTCTCGACGCGAAGATGAGCTGTCTCGATCCTGTAACGGGCGACGTACTTCGTGCGATAAGTGCGGAGGATATGTATGCGCCAGACCCTGGGTCGGACGCATACATGATGAACTTGCGAGATCAATCGTTGATTGCGTAACCGATGTGACGAAGCTGCTGAGAGGTCGAGTGCATGCTGGGTAGATGGAAGAGCCGGTCCGGGGACAAGCGAGCGGGCTCCTGGGGACGCCGCGCCGCAACATCCATGCTGATGGCAGTGGTGCTACCACTGGGATTGGCCGTGGCGGGCGGTGGCGCAACTGCCAACGCAGCGTTCGACGGCAACGCCATCGACGTCTGGACGGACTCGAGCATGGGCCCGATCAAGAGCCGGGTGTGGCGGGCAGCGGACGGTAACACCAACCGCGTCGTCTACCTGCTCGACGGCCTGCGCGCCACGACGGACATCTCGGGCTGGGAGCACGAGACCGACGCCGGAGCAGTTCTCGCCTCGTGGAACATCAACGTCGTCGAGCCGGTCGGTGGACAGTCGAGCTTCTACTCCGACTGGTACGCACCGTCCAACTTCAACGGTCAGAAGACCACCTACAAGTGGGAAACCTTCCTGACGCAGAACCTCCGCGAGAACCTGCGCGCGAACTACGGCTTCAACCCGAACCGCAACGGTGTCATCGGCATCTCGATGGGCGGCTCCGCAGCCCTCACGCTGGCTGCGTACCACCCGGACCAGTTCAGCTATGCCGGTTCGCTGTCGGGCTACCTGAACATCTCCGCACCCGGCATGCGCGAGGCGATGCGCCTGGCCCTGCTGGACTCCGGCCGCTACAACATCGACGCGATGTGGGGCCCGCCGTGGGATCCGGCGTGGCTGCGCAACGACCCGTTCGTCTTCGCGCCTCGCTTGCGTGACAACGGCACGCGCGTGTGGGTCTTCGCAGGCAGCGGTCTGCCCGGCGGTCTCGATCGCCCACAGAGCTTCATCGATTACTACAACACCGCGAACGGTATGGGCCTCGAGGCCATCGCCCTGGCGAACAGCCGTGCCTTCCAGATCCGCATGGCGAGCATCGGTGCCAACAACGTCACGTATGCGTTCCCGGCCGTCGGTACCCACCAGTGGGGCTACTGGGGCGAGCAGATCCGCGTCATGGCACCGGACCTGAGCGCCAACATCGGTAACTGATCCACCCGGCAGCGTTTGCTGTCGCAGTCCCCGCTTTCGGCCCTGTAGTGATATTTCACGACTTTTCAGGGCTGTTCAGCGGGGACCGCGCAGGATAGTCTCCTGTTTCAGAAACTCGCAGAGGCGAAACTGGGACGCTGATCACAGTTTTGCCTTGGAACCGCTCGATGGAATAACCTCCATCGAGCGGTTCGCCTGTTATGCAGCAGAACCTCGACGTTTCGACACACCACAGCTTCACCCCGGCCTCATGGGCCGTCAGTCAGCCCTGTTCGATTGCCGGGGGCCGCTACGACAGCGGAGACCGCGTAGATGAGAGAGAGCACGATTCATGCGATTTGCCGGCCTCAGCAGTAACCCGAAGGCGTCATCACGCTGGCGTCAGCGCCTGCTCGGCGTGGGTGCTGCCGCACTCGTTCTGCCGATCGCAGCCGGTGTCGTCGGCGGCGCAGTCGCAGTCGCTGCCCCCACTGCCGTCGTCCATCAGACCCCGGCCGGTGGCCGCGAGGACCTGATCGTCCCATCCGAGATGGGTCCGATCAAGGTCCAGGTCCAGTGGGCGGCACGCGGCGGAAACGCTGCTCTCTACCTGCTCGACGGCCTGCGTGCCCGCGACGATCGCAACGCCTGGACCTTCGAGACCAACGCGCAGGATCAGTTCGCCAACGACGACGTGACGCTGGTCATGCCCGTCGGCGGACAGTCCAGCTTCTACAGCGACTGGTACACCTCGTCGAACTTCAACGGCCAGGAAGTCACCTACAAGTGGGAGACGTTCCTGACGCAGGAGCTCCCGGCGTTCCTGGAGAACTACGGCGTCTCGCGCAACAACAACGGTGTTCTCGGACTGTCGATGGGTGGTTCGGCTGCCCTGACGCTCGCCGCGTACCACCGCGACCAGTTCAAGTTCGCCGGCTCGCTCTCGGGTTACCTGAACATCTCGGCCCCGGGCATGCGTGAGGCGATTCGTATCGCGATGCTCGATGCCGGCCGCTTCAACGTCGACTCCATGTGGGGACCGCCCTGGAACCCGGCGTGGCTGCGCAACGACCCGTTCGTCTTCGCACCCAGGTTGCAGGGTCTGTCGCTGTACATCTCCGCAGCCAGTGGCCTGCCCGGCCAGTTCGACCGCCCGGCCGCGCCGATCGATTTCTACAACACCGCCAACGGCATGGCGCTCGAGGCACTCTCGCTCGCCAACACCCGTGCATTCCAGATCCGCATGGGCACCCTCGGTATCCCGGCGACCTACAGCTTCCCGGCCAACGGAATCCACGCCTGGCCGTACTGGGGTGCCGAGCTGTGGAAGGCACGCACCCAGATCCTGGACGCGCTGAACGCCTGATTCGGTTCCGTAACGTGCTCTCCGACAATGCCGCCCCACGCTCTCGCGTCGGGCGGCATTGTCGGTTCGAGCGCCGGCTCTCCGAGCCTCCCCAATTCACATTCGCACCACCAGTCACAGCGAGTCTGCTGTTCGTGGCCATCGGGCACGTGTAGAAAGACATACGAAGCATGTCTCGAGACGAGACCTTCGGTCGTCACAGGAAAGAGAGTCACCATCATGCGCACTGGGCTTGTTCGGTTCGGTCGTACCCCATCGGCCGGCACACGGGCTCGGCGAGCGGCAGCAGCAGTGACTGTCGCCTCCGCGCTGATGATTCCCTTCGCGACGACGACGTTGGCCACTGCAGCCCCGGTTGCTCATGCCGCCCCGATGGCGCAGACCGGCCCCGCCTACACCCAGACCGGTGGTGCGACCGTCACCTCGGTGGACTGGCTCTCCGATCGCCGCGTCGCGCTGTGGATCCAGTCGCCGTCGATGGGAACGCCCATCCAGGTGCAGCTGCTGCTCGCGCGTGACTGGAACATCAACCCGCAGGCCACGTTCCCGCAGGTATACATGTTGGACGGACTCCGGGCGACCGACCAGGAGAACGGCTGGACGGCCGAGACAGACGCCGAGGCCTACTTCGCCGACAAGAACGTCAACGTCGTGCTGCCGATCGGCGGACAGTCCAGCTTCTACTCCGACTGGGTCGATCAGGACAACGGCAAGAACTACCAGTGGGAGACGTTCCTGACCAAGGAGCTGCCGCCCATCCTGGCCAAGGACTGGCGCAGCACCGACAACCGCGGCGTCGTCGGGTTGTCGATGGGTGGCACGTCGGCAATGTTCCTCGCGGCCCGCAACCCCGGCTTCTTCAAGTTCGCCGGTTCGCTGTCGGGCATCCTGACCACCACCTCGCTCGGCATGCCGCAGGCCATCCAGTACGCGATGACCGACGCCGGCGGCTACAACTCCAAGGCCATGTGGGGCGCACCGTCCAACTCGCTGTGGGCTCAGCACGATCCGTACCTGCTGGCCGACAAGCTCAAGGGCGTCAGCCTCTACATCTCGAGTGGCAACGGCTCGACCGGTCCGTATGATCAGCCGTCGCCGATTCCGGGCGTCAGCACCAACTACGCGGGTATGGGACTCGAGATCCTCTCGCGACTCACCTCGCAGACCTTCGCCACCAAGCTCAACCAGCTCGGAATCCCCGCGCAGGTCAACTACCGCCCGTCGGGCACGCACTCGTGGCCGTACTGGCAGTTCGAGTTGCATCAGCTGTGGCCACAGCTCGCCACGGCACTCGGTGTCGAGGTCGACAAGCCCGCCTGCAGTGTTGCGGGCATGATCGGCAATGCGAGCGGCGCGAATTCGTGGCTGGGTCCCTGCCTCACCGCGGAGTACAACGTTGCAGGCGGACGAGCTCAGGACTTCACGTTCGGTCGGGTCTTCTTCACTCCCGACACCGGGGCGCAGGTGGTTGCCGGCGCTATCGGCGGAATCTACCAGGGCAACAAGGGCCCCGAGGGTGCGCTCGGCTTCCCGAAGACCGGCGAGATCGCCACTCCCGACGGCCGCGGCCGCTTCAACGCCTTCCAGAACGGCATGGTCTACTTCACGCCGCAGACCGGAGCCCATATGGTCAAGGGTGCCGTGCTCGACGAGTGGGCAGCCCAGGGGTACGAGGGCGGTCCTCTGGGATACCCGGTGCTCGACGAGGTGGCAACACCCAACAAGCCCGGCTCGGTGCAGGGCTTCGAGATCGGCGCGATCTACACCTCTCCCGACGCGGGCGTGCATTCTGTGCAGGGCATGATTCTCGGTAAGTACGGTGAATTGGGTTGGGAGAGTGGACCTCTCGGGTTCCCCAAGTCCAACGAGATCGGCCCCATCCGGGACGGCGGACGGTTCAATCAGTTCGAGACCGGCAACATCTACTGGAGCCCGGTCAGCGGAGCCTGGTCCATGCCGTACGGCCCGATCTTCGACGCCTGGGGATCGGTGGGCTACGAAGGTGGCCGCCTCGGCTACCCCACCAGCGATCAGTTCGACATCGACGGTGGCGGTAAGCAACAGAACTTCCAGTTCGGCATCATCACCGTCAAGGACGGCAAGGCCACGATCGCTCCGTGACCGGAGGCAGTCACGGCTTCAGAGTTCTCTCAGAGCGTGGCTGTACTCTCGCCTGCGACCCGACGACCGAAGGATTTCGATCGATGACGCGTAACTCTCTGGCCAGAACTCTGTCACTCGGCGTGCTCGCCGTGGCGGCGAGCTCGATGCTGGTGGCGTGTGGAAGTGACGACTCGACGGCCACCGGCGCGCCGACCAGCACCACCACGGCAGCTGCGACGACGACCGAGGCGAGTTCGTCGACGTCGGCGGCCGAGAGCACCACCACTACTGTCGCTCCGACCACCAGTCCGGGCGAGGCTGCGACGGCACCGCCGGAGCAACCCCAGGCCGTGCCGGACGACTTCCCGGGGCCGACGGAGAGCCAGATCGACAACCGTGGCCAGCGTTTCCTCGACGAGCTGAAGAGCAAGGGCGTCACCCCGGCGGGCAACGGCGACATCGCGGTGTCGACGGCCAACTACATCTGTGCCGCGCAGGCGCAGGGCGTCGCAGCCGACGAAATCACGACCTACGTCACCGCGAACGTCGGCGTCGAGGCCAGTGCAGCCGGAACGCAGATGAACGAGACGCAGGCCCAGCAGGCAGCCCAGACCTACATCGCCGCCGCGCAGGCGACGTACTGCACGCCGTAGTTCGCGCTGATGGCCAAACGTAAACGCAGAGTTCTACCGGTGATCGCCTTCGCGGTGATCATCGGACTCGTCATCGTGGCCCTGTGGTACCTCCTCGCCGGGCGTCTCGGACCCGGACCGGGACCGGTACCGCCGCCGGGGCCCGAGCAGCCGACCTCGCAACCGGCGGACTGCCCGGACGTCCAGGTCATTGCTATCCCGGGTACGTGGGAGTCGTCGTCGACCGATGACCCGTACAACCCGACCGCCAATCCGGTGTCGCTGATGCTCAACGTCACTCGGCCGCTGCAGGAGCAGTTCCCCGGATCTCGCGCGGACATCTACACGGTTCCCTACGTCGCACAGTTCTCGAACCCCATCGCGCTGCCGCCGGACGGCCAACAATCGTACAACAACAGCCGTACCGAGGGCAAAAACGTTGCGGTGCAGAAGATGTCGGACGTCGCAGCGCGGTGCCCACTGACCAACTTCGTCATGGCCGGCTTCTCTCAGGGAGCAGTCATCTCCGGCGACATCGCGGCCGACATCGGCGCGGGTAACGGACCCATCTCCGCCGATCGTGTCCTCGGCGTCACCCTCATCGCCGACGGCCGCCGCGACGGAGTGTCGGGTACCGACGTGCCGGGACCGCTCGACGGTGTCGGAGCCGAGGTCGCCCTCGGGGGACTCGACCTCCCCGGCATCACCATGACGGGGCGTCGGGACGGCGGATTCGGCGCGCTCGACGACCGGACCAATCAGATCTGTGCACCCGGCGACCTGATCTGTGCGTCCCCGTCGGATGGACTGTCGCTGCGCAACATTCCGCAGAGCATCCAAATTCTGATCGGGGCGGCGGGCAATCCGGTGCACGCGTCGTACAACAGTTTCGTCGTCGACGGTTCCGGCACGACGGCCACCCAGTGGACGGCGGCGTGGGCGGCCGATCTGATCGAGAATGCGCCGACGCCTCCGCACTCGTGATCGGGTCGTGTGGACGACGGCGTGATCGGGGTCGTGGGTAGCGCAGTGACCGGTGTCATGGATAACGGACAGGTCACAACGCGGCGTGTCGCCAACTGGTGCAGGGCACAAACCTGTGGTCTGCGACCCCCAGTCGGTGGGATCCGCTCCCGCGAGCGGCTAGAGTGACGCCTTGGACCTGCGCGGATCGGCCCCGGCCGACTGCCCCGCACGGTGTGCCCAGACCCCGGTGCCGACCACCTCAGACCCCAGGTGCCGGCCGCTCCAGACCCCAGAGGAGAGCAATAGATGAGTTCCGCCGAGGCCGCGACCCCCGGGCCGCGCAAATTCCGCTTCGCTGCAGGCGGAGAGGGAAACGCGGAGGAGGGCGGGGCTCGGAAGTTCATCAAGCTGGCTCAGCAGGCCGAGGAACTGGGTTACGACAGCTTCATGATCCCCGATCATCTCGGTAATCAGGTCGGGCCGATCGCGGCGCTCGGAGCTCTCGCCGTCGCCACCGACAAGATTCGGCTCGGCACGGCGGTGCTCGCCAACGGCTTCCGCCATCCCGCGGTGCTCGCCAAGGACGCGGCGACCATCGATGTGCTCTCCGGCGGACGGCTCGAACTCGGACTCGGCGCGGGCTGGATGCGCGAGGAATACGACAAGGCCGGCATCACCTACGACCGTCCCGGCGTCCGCATCGAGAAGCTCGCGGAGACCCTCGACATTCTCGACGTGTTGCTGCGCGGCCAGGAATGCAACTACGAGGGCAAGCACTACACGATCACCGGTCTCAAAGGCAGCCCTCGTCCGCGTCAGGGACCGCGTCCGCCGATCTGCATCGGCGGCGGCGGCCCCAAGATGCTCGCGCTGGCGGCCAAGCACGCCGACATCATCTCCGTGGTGCCGAGCACCTCGAAGGAAGGCAAGTTGCTGCTGTCGGGCATGACGATCGAGAAGACTCTCGAGCGCGTCGAGCTCATCCGGGCTGCCGCAGGGGATCGGTTCGACGACATCGAGCTGAACTGGGCGATCACCACCATCGTGGTCACCGACGATCGCGAGCAGATGGCCGAGATGGCGTTGGCCGCGCTGGACAACGGTTATCCGCCCAACGTGGACGTCGACGTCAAGCTCACGGTCGAGGACATTCTGTCGTCGCCGTACCTCGCCTTCGGAACGTACGAGGAAATCGCCGATCAGATCCGTAACGTTCGCGCGCGGACGACGATGTCCTATGTCGGGGTTTTCCCCACACAAATGGAAGCATTCGCTCCGGTTGTCGACTTGCTGAAAGGCGAGTGACGCAGGCGCGTGTCGGTAGCATGGAGTCGGCCTCGAGGTCGACCGAAACCGCCACCGCTGGAGTTACCACTTAGTAACATAAAACGCTGTTCGGTGTCTGCATCGATGAACGTCGTCAGTGCAAGGCCAGGTCACGCACGATGTGTGGCAGCGATTCGTGTCGGAGGAGATTGAAGCAAATGAGCCACACGTTCGATGATTTCATCGATGAGAACGGCCACATCACCATCGGTGAAGGGCAGACACTCGTCCGCCACGTCGAGGCGAATGTCGAAGAGAACGCCGACACGCTCGCGTACCGGTTCATGGACTACTCCCGGGAACGGGACGGTGAAGCGCACGAGTTGACCTGGTCACAGTTCGGCAAGCGGCTGCGCGCTGTCGCCGCCCGTCTGCAGCAGGTCACCGAGCCCGGTGACCGCGTGGCGATCCTCGCTCCCCAGGGCCTCGAGTACGTCATCGCGTTCTTCGGTGCGATCTACGCGGGCACCATCGCGGTGCCGTTGTTCGATCCCGACGAGCCCGGCCACACCGACCGCCTGCATGCCGTCCTCGGCGACTGCAAGCCCAGCGCGATCCTCACCGCCAGCAACTCGGCGGCGGGCGTTCGGGCGTTCTTCCGCGCGCTCCCCGCTGCCGAGCGGCCCCGCATCATCGCCGTCGACGCCGTTCCCGACAGCGTCGGCGAGACGTGGGTCGAGCCCAATGCAGGGTTGGACGACATCGCCTACCTGCAGTACACGTCCGGTTCGACGCGGACCCCGGCCGGCGTCGAGATCACGCACCGCGCGGTCGGCGTCAACGCGCTGCAGATGGTCGACAGCATGGAGATCAACTACGACTCGCGCGGCGTCACCTGGCTGCCGATGTTCCACGACATGGGTCTGCTCACCGTCATCCTCCCGGCCCTCGGTGGCAAATACATCACGATCATGAGCCCGCGCGCGTTCGTGCAGCGGCCGTGGCGCTGGATCAAGGAACTCGCCGCTGTCTCCGACGGAGCAGGCACGTTCGCCGCGGCACCGAACTTCGCGTTCGAGCACGCCGCCCAGCGCGGACTGCCCAAGAACGGTGAAAGTCTCGACCTGTCGAACGTCATCGGCCTGATCAACGGCAGCGAGCCCGTCACCACGTCGTCGATGAAGAAGTTCAACGAGGCCTTCGGGCCGTACGGTCTGCCGAAGTCCGCGATCAAGCCGTCGTACGGCATGGCCGAGGCGACGCTGTTCGTCTCGACGAGCAAGCACGCCGACGAGGCCAAGGTCGTCTACGTCGACCGTGTCGAGCTGAACGCAGGCAACTTCGTCGTCGTCGCACCCGACGCTCCCGGAGCCATCCCGCAGGTATCGACCGGAACCGTCGCCCGGAGTCAGTGGGCCGCGATCGTCGACTCCGAAACCGCCACCGAGGTGCCCGACGAACACGTCGGCGAGATCTGGCTGCACGGCGAGAACATCGGCAAGGGCTACTGGGGTCGCGAGACCGAGACCAGCGAAACCTTCCACAACAAGCTCGTCCACCGCGTCGCCGACGGTTCGCACGCCACCGGGGCCCCCGAGGGCGCCAACTGGATGCGCACCGGAGACTTCGGCGTCTATCACGACGGCGAGCTCTACATCACCGGCCGCGTGAAGGATCTCGTCATCGTCGACGGCCGCAATCACTACCCCCAGGACATCGAGTTCTCGGCGCAGGAAGCAAGCAAGGCTCTGCGGCCGGGCTTCGTGGCGGCGTTCGCGGTGCCGCTCAACCAGCTGCCCGACGTCGTGTTCGAGTTCAGTGGTGCCGCGTTGACCAAGGATTCGGACGACAGCTCCGAGCAGCTTGTCATCGTTGCCGAGCGCGCTCCCGGCTCGGGCAAGGCAGACCCGGCTCCGATCGCCGACGAGGTGCGCACCGCAGTCTCGGCGCGGCACGGCGTCACGGTCCGCGACGTCCTGCTCGTCCCGGCCGGTTCCATCCCGCGTACGTCGAGCGGCAAGATCGCCCGACGCGCGTGCAAGGCCGCCTACATCGAGGGCACCCTGCGCGGCGGTTACCAGCAGACGGCATTCCCGGACGCCGAACTACCCGACTGATCTCTGGGCCTCCCGTTCCTTCGATACATAGTTTGGTGAGTAATGGCTGAACAAGAGACAGACAAGATTCAGAGTGCCGACGGGACGGACCTCACGGTCGCCCAACTGCGGGATTGGCTACGCAACTGGGTTGCGGACGCGACGGGTCAACCCGCGTCGGCCATCTCCGACGACCGTCCGATGGAGGAATTCGGTCTGTCCTCTCGCGATGCCGTCGCACTGAGCGGTGAGATCGAGGAGCTGGTGGGGGTCACGCTGACCGCGACCGTCGTCTACCAGCACCCCACCATCGCGTCTCTGGCCAAGATCATCATCGACGGCGAACCCGACGAGCCGGTGGGTACCGTCGACGACGCGTTCTACACCAGCGGCGTGCAGTCGGGCGACGCCCACGACATCGCGATCGTCGGACTGTCGTCGCGCTTCCCCGGCACCGGTCACACCCCCGAGGAGATGTGGTCGCTGCTCATCGAGGGCCGCGACGGCATCACCGACCTGCCCGAGGGCCGGTGGAAGGAATTCACCTCCGATCCCGTCATCGCCGCAGCCGTCGACGCGACGGTCACCAAGGGTGGCTACCTCGACGACGTCAAGACCTTCGACGCCGAGTTCTTCGCGATGTCGCCCAACGAGGTCGTCAACGTCGACCCGCAGCAGCGCCTCGCGCTGGAACTGACCTGGGAAGCGCTCGAGCACGCACACATCCCGGCCAGCTCGGTCAAGGGCAGCCAGGTCGGCGTCTTCATCGGTAGCTCCTCCAACGACTACCAGCTCATCGCCGTCAGCGACCCGGCCGTGCACCCCTACGCACTGACCGGCACCTCCACCGCCATCGTCGCCAACCGCGTGTCGTACTTCTACGACTTCCGCGGGCCGTCGATCGCCGTCGACACTGCCTGCTCGTCGTCCCTCGTGGCCGTCCACCAGGCAGTGCGCAGCCTGCGCACCGGCGAATCCGATCTCGCCGTCGCAGGCGGGGTCAACATGCTGCTCGCCCCGCCGATCACCGTCGGCTTCGGTCAGACCGGCGTCCTCGCTCCCGACGGCCGGATCAAGGCCTTCTCCTCCGACGCAAACGGCATGATTCGCTCCGAGGGCGGCGGACTCGTCGTGCTCAAGCGACTCGAGGACGCCGAGCGAGACGGCGATCAGGTGCTCGCCGTCATCGCCGGATCCGCCATCAACCAGGACGGCCGCTCCAACGGACTCCTCGCGCCGAACCCCGACGCGCAGGCCGACGCACTGCGATTCGCGTACCGCGACGCCGGCATCAACCCGTCGGGCGTGGACTACATCGAAGCGCACGGCACCGGAACCATTCTGGGTGACCCCATCGAGGCCGACGCGCTCGGCCGCGTGGTCGGTCGTGGCCGCGACGCGGACAAGCCGGCACTGCTCGGCTCGGCGAAGACCAACTTCGGACACCTCGAATCTGCCGCAGGCGCAGCAGGTTTGATCAAAGTCGTGCTGGCGATGCAGGAGAACAAACTCCCGGCGTCACTGAACTACGTGGGCCCCAACCCGTACATCGACTTCGACAAGGCGCACCTGAAGGTGATCCCGGAGGCCACCGACTGGCCGCGGTACACCGGCAAGGCCGTCGCCGGCATCTCCGGTTTCGGCTTCGGCGGCACCAACGCCCACGTCGTCGTACGAGAGTACGTACCGGGTGAGACCTCGGCCGAATTCGACCCCGCTGCCGTGGATCCCGAGGCCGCGGTGGTGGAGGGCGTCTACGAGGAGCAGCTCGACGCCGAGACGACCAGCCCGGTCGCCGAGGCCGAGACCATCCTGGCGGAGTCCGACAGTGCTCCGGACACAGTGATTCTCGCAGTGTCTGCGGCGTTGCCGTCGCGTCGTAAGCGCGCGGCGTCGGAACTGGCCGACTGGCTCGAGACCGAAGAGGGCAGTACGACGCCTCTCGTCGATGTCGGCCGCACGTTGGCCCGCAGGAACCACGGGCGTTCGCGCGCAGTGGTTCTCGCGTCCACCACGGCCGAGGCCATCGCCGGATTGCGCGCCATCGCGGCGGGCAAGCCCGGACCGGGCGTGTTCTCCGCGGACTCGCCCGCGTCCAACGGCGCAGTGTGGGTGTTCTCCGGATTCGGCTCGCAGCACCGCAAGATGGCATCGCGGCTGTACCGAACCAACGCCGTGTTCGCCGCCGAGGTGGACAAGGTGGACGAGCTGCTCGTCGACGAAGCCGGCTACTCCATCCGCGAGATCATCCTCGACGACTCGCAGACCTACGAGTTCGAGAACTCCCAGGTCGCCATCTTCGTCATCCAGATCGCCTTGGCCGCAACGCTTCGCGCACACGGTGCCGAGCCGTCGGCCGTGATCGGCCACTCGATGGGTGAGGTCGCCGCCGCGTACGTTGCCGGAGGCCTCAATCTCGAAGACGCCGTCCGCATCATCTACGCCCGCTCGCGGCTGCTGGCCGAGGGCCAGGACGGCCTCGGTGCCGCCTCGCAGGGTGCCATGGCGCTGGTGGAGTACACCCCCGACGAGGTCAAGACCCTCACCGATCAGTTCCCGAACGTGGAGCCCTGCGTGTACGCCGCGCCCACGCACACCACGGTCGGCGGACCCCGCGCCGAGGTCGAAGCCCTCGTCGAAAAGGCCGAAGCCGCAGGCAAAATGGCCCGTCTGCTCGACGTCAAGGGAGCAGGACACACCGCAGCAGTCGACGTACTGCTCGGTGAGCTCGCCGCCGAGCTCGCCGGAATCGAACCGAGCAAGCTCACCGCCGGGGTCTACTCCTCGGTCGATCGTGAGGCGCACTACCGCGTCGGACATGCGGCGATTCACGGCGTCGACTACTGGACCAAGGGAATGCGTCACCCGGTCTGGTTCACCCAGGCCGTCAATGTTGCTGTGGGAGACGGGCACACGACGTTCGTGGAGCTCGCCCCGAACCCCGTCGCGCTGATGTCGGTTGCCGCTACCGCGTGGGCTGCCGGCCTGGCCGACGCCACGTTGATTCCGACGCTCAAGCGCAAGGAAGACGAGGCCGACACGTTCCTCGCCGCGCTGGCGCAGCTGTACGTGCACGGTCATGCGCTGGAACTGGCGACGCTGTTCGAGTCGGGTCCGTACGCTGCAATCCCGCGAACTGCGTACTTGCGCAAGGAGTTCTGGCTCAACTCGCAGGTCAGCTCCAGTGGTAACTCTCGCGTTCCCGGTGCCCGGGTGGCGTTGCCCGACGGCCGCCACGTCTGGGAAGTTCAGGCCTCGGCCGTCTCGGGATTCGATGCGTTGGTCACCGCCGCTGCCTCGCAGGTGTTCTCCGATGTGGCTCTGGGTGCTTCGGTCTCGCATGCATCGGTGCCCGCGGGCGGCACGGTCGTCACCACATTGACCTCGCACCTCGGTGGGGCGTCGGTCCAGGTCCATGCACACGAGGGCTCGGCGTTCACCCTGCTGCACGAGGCTGTCGTCACCTCGGGTGACGCTCGGCCGGAACCCGTTGTGGCCGTTGAACAACGCTCGTCATCGCCGATGGAAGAGCTGCCCGAGGTCGTCGAGACGTTCGGCGACCGCTGGGATCCCAACGGCAATCAGAAGCTCGAAGATCGGTTGGCGATCATTGTCGCCGAGTCGATGGGCTACGCACCCGAGGACCTGCCTCCCGAGGTGCCTCTGATCGAACTGGGGCTCGATTCGCTCAGCGCCGTTCGGATCAAGAACCGCGTCGAGTACGAATTCGACATCCCCACAGTGCAATTGCAGGCCGTGCGTGATGCGAACCTGCGTGAGGTGGAGAAGTACCTGCGCTACGCGATCGAGAACCGCGACGAGGTGCAGGCGCTGGCAGACAAGCAGGCCGCCGAAAAGGCTGCCGAGCAGGCTGCCGAGAGTGGCGCGACTGCACGCGACGCAGCCCTGGAGACGGCCGTCGCCGCACCGGAGACCGCGGTGCCGAGTGCGGAATACCAACCCGCACCGGTGGTCGCAGCGCAGACCGACCTGGGCGGCAAGGAAGCGTTCGCCGAGGCCGCCGGATCCGATGTGCCCCCACGTGACAACGCCGAGCGGATGACGTTCGCGACGTGGGCAGTGGTGACGAAGGAATCGGCCAAGGGCATCTTCAACACCCTGCCGATCCTCGACGACGAGACGGCCGAGAAGTTGGCCGCTCGCCTGACCGAGCGGGCCGGCGGCGAGATCACCTTCGACGACGTACTGGACTCGGAGACCATCGAGCAGCTCGCCGACAAGGTACGCCCGCACCTCGAGGACGGCGAGATCGACGGTGTCGTGCGCAATCTTCGGGCCCGTCCCGAGGGCTCCACGGCCACACCGGTATTCGCGTTCCACTCGGCCGGTAGCTCCACCGTCGCCTACGAGCCGTTGCTGCGGAAGTTGCCGGCAGGCACGCCCATGTACGGCCTCGAGCGCGTCGAAGGACCCATTGCCAAGCGCGCCGCGGAGTACGTGCCGTTGATCAAGGCGATCCAGCCCGAGGGACCGTACGTGTTCGTCGGATGGTCGCTCGGCGGCATCCTCGCCTACGAGGTGGCGCGTCAGATGGAAGAGGAAGGCATCGAGGTCGCCTACGTGGGGCTGCTCGATACGGTCATGCCCGGCACCAAGATCCCCGACACC
Source organism: Rhodococcus sp. NKCM2511 (assembly GCF_014905595.1). Lineage (NCBI taxonomy): Bacteria > Bacillati > Actinomycetota > Actinomycetes > Mycobacteriales > Nocardiaceae > Rhodococcus > Rhodococcus sp. NKCM2511. Next base: position 3,126,424 of record NZ_BNHJ02000001.1, read on the forward strand.
AAGGACGAAGTCCGCAAGCGGTGGGAGCGGTACGCGGCGTTCGCGAAGAAGACGTACAACGTCGACTACCCGATCCCGTACGACAAGTTGGTCGACTCCGACGACGAGGGCCAGATCCGGATCATCACCGATCTCGTCAAGCTCAGTGGAGCAAAGATTCCCGGCGGCATCATCGAGCATCAGCGGACGTCGTGGCTCGACAATCGGGCTATCCAGACAGCCGAGCTCAAGGAGTACGGCGGGCACGTCACGCTGTACCTCGCCGACAAGTACCACGACGACGCGATCGCCCTCGAGCCCGCATACGCCACCCGCGAAGAGCACGGTGGTTGGGGACCGGTGGTCAAGGACCTCGAGATCGTCTACGTCGGAGGCGACCACCTCGCGGTCGTCGACGAGCCGTACATTGGAAAAATTGCGGCCCATCTGTCGAAGACGCTCGAGAACATCGAGTCTGCAAGAACCGGAGCGTAGATTTTGAGTGGCACCACTGCGGAGAAGCTGGCCGAGCTACGGGCGAGGCTGGAACTGGCCAAGGAACCGGCCGGCGAGATCGGCATCGCCAAGCGCGCAAAGAAGGGCATACCCAGCGCCCGAGATCGCGTGAACTCGCTGCTCGACCCCGGCAGTTTCGTCGAGATCGGCGCGCTGGTGAAGGCCCCGAACGATCCGGGTGCGCTCTACAGCGACGGCGTCGTCACCGGGCACGGAACCGTCGACGGCCGTCCGATCGCAGTGTTCTCGCACGATCAGACAGTGTTCGGCGGAACCGTCGGCGAGATGTTCGGCCGCAAGGTCGCCGGCATCATGGACTTCGCGATCAAGATGGGCTGCCCGGTCGTCGGCATCAACGACTCCGGTGGAGCTCGCGTGCAGGACGCCGTCACCTCCCTCGCGTGGTACGCCGAACTGGGTCGACGCCACGAGGCGCTCTCCGGCCTGTGCCCGCAGATCTCGCTGATCCTCGGTAAATGCGCCGGTGGCGCGGTGTACGCACCGATCAACACCGACATCGTCGTCGCCACCGAAGAGGCGTACATGTTCGTCACCGGGCCGGACGTCATCAAGTCCGTCACCGGCGAGGACGTCAGCCTCGACGAACTCGGCAGTGCCCGCGTCCAGGCCATCAACGGCAACGTGCACCACGTCGCTGCCGACGAGAAGGCCGCATTCGACTGGATTCGGAACTACCTGAGCTACCTGCCGTCGAGCTGCCAGGAAGAGGCACCGGTGATCAACCCGGGACTCGAGCCGGAGATCACCGAATCCGATCGCACGCTCGACTCGTTCATGCCCGACGCCGACAACGCCGGTTACGACATGCACGACATCATCCTGCGCATCTTCGACGACGGCGAGTTCCACGAGCTCGCCGCCCAGACTGCACAGAACGTCATCACCGGCTTCGCCCGCGTCGACGGTCGGCCGGTGGGAATCGTCGCCAATCAGCCGATGCACCTGTCCGGGGCACTCGACGCCAAGGCAGCGGACAAATGTGCGCGGTTCATCCGCCTCAGCGATGCCTACAACATTCCGATCATCTTCCTCGTCGACACACCCGGCTTCCTGCCCGGCGTTGACCAGGAAACCCTCGGCGTCATCCATCGCGGTGGCCGCTTCATCTTCTCGTTCGTCGAAGCGACGGTGCCGAAACTGACTGTCGTCATTCGTAAGTCGTACGGCGGCGGATACGCGGTGATGGGCTCGAAGCAGCTCGGATCCGATATCAACCTCGCCTGGCCCACTGCCCGCATCGCCGTCATGGGTGCCGAAGGCGCCATCAATATCATGAGTCGCAAGCAACTCGCCGAGGCAGGCGAAAATGCTCCGGCGCTGCGCAAACAGCTCATCAACTTCTACAACGAGCATGTCGCAACGCCGTGGATCGCCGCCGAGCGTGGCTACATCGACGCCGTCATCGAGCCCTCGCAGACGCGCCTCGAAATTCGCAAGGCCCTGCACATCCTGAAAGACAAGGAAGTGCACAAGAGTCCGCGTAAGCACTCTTTGCTCCCGATCTAGCCAAGCGCGCCGGTCCTGCGTCGGGGTCGCTTCGCTCCCTTTTGGGATCAATGTGGGTTTCAGTCGCTCTGACTGCAACAAAGCCGCATTCATTCGTCTGTCTCCCCGAGCCAGAAGCGAATGAATGTGGCTTTGTTGCAGTTGGAGTGCTTGCAAGAGACATTCATCCGGTCGACGTCGCGCTCTGTCGAAGAACGAGGTTCGGACGGGGCCGCGCCAGAGCCTGTTGATAGCCGGCCCGAAGATCCGCGAGCACGCGCTGGGGGTCGTCCCGGATGTCCTGCGGCAGATGTGACACCACGATCGCGCCGTGGCGTTGCAGGAGAGCTCGGCGAGCCATCGTGTTCGCATGATCGATCGGCGAGAGGTGATGAGCGAGGGAGTCGATCTCCCACCCGAAGCAGACTGTGTCGAGGAAGCCGTCGGGGCTACCGAGGAATGTACCGTCCGAGGTGAACAGCCGGGCATTGTGAATCATTGGTGGGAGTCCGCTCGATCGGTAGAGCCGTTGAGCGTCCGCCTCGGCGACGGAGTGAGCGTTTCCTTCCAGATCCCTGATCGCCAACCGTGTCGATGCGCTGTAGCGTCTCGGCCCCTCCGCCAATTCGATTGCCAGCTCTTCGAGTGATGCCGCACCCCGTCTGATGATCTCCGCAATCAGAGCCGTGCACTGAGATCGTCCGCGTAGTGCGCGGGTCGCGTCGACGACACTCCGGGATACCGGAGCGCAGCGCGGACCGTGGTCGAACACGGCTTCGGGCATGCGCCAGGTGCGTTCGGATCGGACGAATTTGACGGATGCTCGCTGCATCTCGTTCGGGACGAGAATGTGAACTTCATTCGACGGTGGATTCGGCCCCAAGCCATGCACACTCAATGCCGCGTTCCCAGTGAGGATGCTGTGTGGACCGCCGTACGCCAGGGCAGCAGCCATTCGCTGTCGGTGAGATGGGAAGCCGTTGTGCAGCAGCACCACCCCTGGCAGCAAGTGCTGCCAGGGTCCGCCGGCTGCGCATCGGCCGGCTACCGTCCCGTCCGCGACACCGGCCGAGCGAAGCTGTGCCCTTGTCACGACGCCGTGATCGGCGACGTCCTCGAGCATTGATAGGTCTGTGGCCCAAACTCCCCGTTTCATGCCTCGACTGTCGAGCGCGACACTGACACTTCGACGTCGAAAACGGCCGTTCAGGGGTTCCCTGTGGATGGTCGACGAGGTTGTGCACAAATGTCTCGAGGGCGTGTCTTGTCCACCGAAAACTGTCGGGGGTCGGTGGTAAGCCCCCGATCCATCGATCGTGCGCCAAACCCCGCTCCATCGGCCGTACGCCAACCCCCGTCCGCATGAATGCGGGATTCAGTCAGTCAGAGTGCAACAAAGGGACATTGATCCCAAAAGGGAGCGGGCGACACCACGCGGAGGGCGGATGGGCGGGGCGGGCGAGGCCGGGTGGACTATTTCTCGAAGACTCGCAGCTTTCCGTCTTCGTAGAATCCCGATCGCGTGGTTTCTCCGGTTTGCAGGTCGGCGGGCACGGCGTTGGGGTAGTACTGCTCGTAGCGCTCGAGTGAGCCCCAGTCCCTGGCCCAGTCGTTTTTGAGGTAGGTGGGGACGGCGACTGGTTTGGCGAGTAGTTCGGACCATCCGAGCGGTCCGCCGTTCTCGCCGGATTGCCAGGTGTCGGTGGAGCTGACGGCCAGTGGGCGGTCGGGGAGGATGCGGTAGCCCGGTACCTCGGCGACGCCGAAGCGGTGGTCGAACGGCCGTTGGCACGGGAACTGGAGTCCGACAGCCCAGTCGAGCAGAACGGGCTGCTCACTGCCGATCATGGTGTTCAGATTCTCCATCACCGGTACTCGCGGCGGGGTGAATGCGAGCCACTGGTCGCCGGTGAGGTTGGGGTCGTTGGCGACGATGCGGACGGCGTCGGCGTCGGGTGCGATGTCTGCCAACGGAACTCGCAGGTTGCGCCACGAGGGTGCGGGTCCGATGTCCCGAGGTAGGTAGGTGCCCTGCGCCTGGACGCTTCCGTCGGGCTGACGCTTGCCGTATTCGAGCAGCAACGACTGGCCGTAGGTGAGGGCACCGGTGTCGTCGTAGGACCAGATACGTCCGGCTGCGGAGAACACGACGAGTGGTGCGTCGTCGCTGCGGGCGGGTAGCTGGTACCAGCTCGAGGTGGCCTCGGCCGGTTCCTGGATTCCTTCTTGGTAGGAGCCGAGGACAGGTGTGGTGGCGGGGTCGAGTCCGAAGGGCAGGGCGGCGGTGGAGCCGTTGACGCCCAGTGCGCCGGTGCCTCCTGCTGTGCCCGAGCTCTGGCCTTCCTCGAAGGCGGGGCCGACGGCTTGTTGGTCGGTATTGCCCTGTCCTGGTTTGACTTCCACGGCGTCGGCGCTGAGGTCGCTGGGGATTCCGTTGGCGGTGAAGTTGCGCAGGGTGTCGCTGGCTCCGCCGAGGGGGCCTGCGACGGGATCGAATTCACCTGGGAGGGGGCTCAGTACATCAGCGTTGGGATCGGCTTCGACGAGCACGTCGTTGGCGAGTCCGCAAGAATTGCCCAGTACCGATTGCACATTGGAGCGCGCGAGCGAGTAGGCGGGATATTGGGAGACGGCACCCTTGACGAGGGAGAGGACCTCGAACAGGACCATGATTCCGGCGATGACGGTCAGTGGTGCGGCAGCGAACTTGCGAATGCGTCTACCGCGGGCCGACGTCGGTTTCGGTTGTGGCGGTGCGTATCCCTCACGTAGGTATTGGAATGCCGCGACGGCGAGAACCAGTCCGAAGAGGACGAGGAACAGCGAGCCGGATTCGTTGCCGCCGAGCGAGACCGTCTTGTCGAACCACGGCACGCCGTAGCTCGAGACGTACCAGTAGCCGTTGATTCCCGAGAACGACAGTGCGAGAACGAACATCAGGCCGGCCGTGAACAGGGATCGGTTTCGGCGTGAGCGCAGTGCACTGGCCGACACGGCTACTGCGGTCAGTGCGGCGAGCCCACCGGCGATTCCGGCGTAGGAACCGAAGTGGTGAGTCCACTTGGTGGGGTTGAACATCATGAAGAAGATGGTTCCGAGGACGACGCCGAGCAGTCGCCAGGCAGGCCCGTTCGCGATGCCGGGAATGCGCCGGCGGCGCAGGAGCACGAACAGCGTGGTGAACAGGCACAGGAGCATCGCGAGGAACGCGAAGCGGCGGGCCACGGAACCGTCGACGGTCTGGACGAAGAGGTAGTAGTACCGCAGGAAGTCTTGGTACCAGGCCTCGTTGGGGCCGATGATGGTGCGCACTCGGGTGGATTCGATGACCGTCGCGAAGGTCTGGTCGGCGAACACGACGACGAGGACGAGGACTCCGGCAGCGGCCAACGGTGCCAGCATGGCGAGGGTGCCGACCTGCCGGTGGCGTCGGACCACGATGCGAGCGATGGGCCGGGCTCCGGCGAGAAGCGCTGCCACACACATCAATCCGGTGGGTGCGGCGGCCAGGGTGAAGGCACCGATGAGGCAGGCGGCTGCGGCGGGGAGCAGTCTACCGGTGGCGATGGAGCGTTCGATCGAGCACCAGGTCAGCAATGCGCCGAGGGCGACGATCGGCTCGGGACGCAGTCCGTTGTTGTACGGGAGCCAGAAGGCGAGGAACACCAATCCGCCGGTCCACAACGCCACGTTCGATTTGCGCACCGCGCGTCCGAGTCGCGGCACCACCTCGCGGCTGATCACCATCCAGCACAGGACTCCGGCGATCAGGGCGGGCAAGCGCATCCACGGGCTTGCGGTCGAGATCTTGGCGAAGACGGCCAGGACGTCGTAGTACCAGCCGAACGGTGCCTCGGGGACGCCGAACCAGCGGAAGTAGTTGGCCATGTAGCCGGAATGTTCGGCCGCGCGGGCCATGGTGAGCAGGTAGCCGTCGTCGGAGGTGTTTGCTCCGACGAAGTGCCAGCCGACGAGGACTCCGAGAACCGTGACGTCGACGCCCGTGAACTTCCACCAGTGCGACGGGAAGAAGCGGCGGTGCGCGCGGCGATCGGTTCCGTCGAGCCGTGCGAGCGCGCCCATGGCCAGCAACGTGCAGGCGATCGCCAGCACCATGATCAACGACTTCAGGATGGTCGGAGTCGACGAGAAGCGGGAGTCGACGTCGACGGTGACCGACATGTCGGCCGGGGCCGCGCCACTGAGATCACTGAAGATGCCGACGACCTGCGGACGGAGGTCGCCGTCGAGCCGACCCTGGACGGGTTGGCCGCTCTCGTCGGTCAGTCCGGTGAAGGCTGCGGAGGTGTACTGGTCGTTCGAGGTGATCTCGATGGCGGCGCAGCGTGTGCTCTGGACGTCGGCGCGCGGTGCCGTCGCGACGACGACGTTGCGGTCGAGGACATCGACGTTCGACTCGCCGACGCGCACGAACAAGCTGTTGAGGGCGGCACCCTCACCTTGCGGGGGTGCGGTCGCCAGCAACAGCCCGCCCGACGCGGGTAGTGCGGCCACAGCAGAGCACGGGAGGGTTGCGGACAGTCGCAGGGGTGCCTGGGACACCAGTGGGGCGTCCACGTCCTGTAGGAGGCCGTTCTGCGGCCACTCGATACTCGCGGTGGTCTGCGTGACGGGTGCGAACGGAGTGATCAGTGCGAACAGCACGCCGAGTATGCCGGCCACCATCGCGATCAGCCGGGGAATCCGTACCTGAGCACGAAGTTCGTCCGAGGCTCCGAGCGGAGCGGGGACGGGGGGACCAGCTGATGAATCTGTCACGACGTCGGGCACGATTGTCGATGTTATGCGAGCGTGACTTCGAGGTCACACAGGCGCCGTCCCCGGATCCGATGGAGAAACAGGGAATCAGCCGGTCTTCATCGGTCCGTCGCTGGACAGTCCCGACCGAGACTGTTGCTCGACGGTGATCCGGGCGGCCGCGGCAGCCGGATCGAGTGGCGTGTATCTCTCGATCGACCCCCAATCGCGGGCGTAGTCGTCGGCCAGATACGACGGCAGAGTCTGGGCACCGAGCAGCAGTTCGGTCCACCCCAGCGGGCCGCCACCGAAAGAATCCTGCCAGGCGTTGGTGGATTCGGCTCCGGTTCGGTCGGGCAGGATGCGGTACTTCGGCACCTCGGCGACGCCGTCGCGATGATCGAACGGACGCTGGCACGGGAACGCCAGCCCGACCGCCCAGTCGAGCAGAACGGGGTCGGTGGACCCGACCAGAGAATTCAGCGTCTGAGTCTTCGGGACGCGAGGGGGAGTGACGGCGAGCCACTGATCTCCGGCCAGGTCGTTGTCCTCGGCGACGATGCGAACGGCGTTAGCGTCGGCGGGTAGGTCGCTCATCGGTACCCGCAGGTTGCGCCACGACGGTGCCGGGCCGATGTCGAGTGGCGTGACGCGGCCGAGTGCCTGGACGTCTCCGCCGTCGCGGCGTCCGTATTCCAGTTCGACGCGTTGGCCTTCGGTGACGATGCCGTCCTTGTCCACCGAGCGAATTCGGCCTGCGGCGGCGATGGTGATCAGGTCGCCCTCTCCAGGCAGCGAATACCAACCGGAGGTCAGTGACGCGGGCTCGGTGGCTCCGAAGCTGCCGAGCACCGGGGTCGTTTCGGGGTTCAGTCCGAACGGCAGAGCGACTGTGCTGCCGTTGATTCCGACGTTCTCGTTGGTTCCGCCCGAGGTGCCTGCGGAGTTCGACGAGGTGGCCGACGCGCTCTCTTCGGAGTCCTCGGGGCGGATGGAGTTGGCACTGCCCTGGGCGGTGTCCTCGGAGTCGGCCGTCAGGTCTTCGGCGACGCCGTCCGGGGTGAATCCGGTGCTGCCACCTGCTCCCAGCGCGTCCGGGGCGGGGTCGATCGGCTGCAGGACGGATCCGTTGACGTCGGTCTCCACCTGCACGTCACCGGCGAGTCCACACGAGTTGCCTGCGAGTGCGGAGAAGTTGGATCGCGCGATGGAGTACGCAGGGTATTGAGCCACAGCACCTTTGGCGAAAGAGAGCACTTCGAATGCGACGACACCGCCGGCGACGATGGTCAACGCCGAGGGTGCGAAGCGTCGACGCGTGGTGGTTTCTGCTGTGCGATAAGGCAATCGGACATGTTGGTACGCCGCATACAGCAGGGTCAGCACGGTCAGGCCGAGCAGGATGGTCGAGAAGCCCTTGCCGGCAATGGACGGCGGCTTGTCGAACCACGGAATGCCGTAACTCGAGACGTACCACCAACCGTTCGAGCTGGTGAACGCCACCGCCGTCAGGAACAGCACTGCGGCGGTGAACAGCGTTCTGTTACGCGGGGATCGGACGGTGGCAGCCGTGACGGCCACCGCTGCCAGTGCGCCGAGAGACGCGGCGAGACCGGCGTACACACCGAAGTGGTGGGTCCACTTGGTGGGGGTGAACATCATCAAAGCAAGTGCGCCCAAGACGATTCCGAGTATCCGACGCGATGGCCCGGTGGCGGTACCGGGGATGCGTCCGTTCTTGCGGAGCATCACCGCGATGCAGACGACGATGCACAGCAGCATCGCGAACATGCCGAATCGTCGGGCGAGCGAGCCGTCGGGGGAGATGGTCATCAACGCGTCCCAGCGCACACGTTCCTCGAACCAGGGCACGTTGGGTCCGAGAGCCGAGCGCACCCGGGTCGCTTCGAGCACGGTGCTCAGAGTTTGGTCGGCGAAGATCGCGATCACCACGGCCAGTCCCGACGCGATCAGTGGCGCGAGGACCGCGAGCAACCCCACTTGGCGGGCTCGTTTGACGATGATCATCACGATCGGGCGGAGTCCGGCGAGCAGCGCGGCGACGGCGATCAGTCCGGTGGGTCCGGCGGCGAGCGAGAAGGCGGCGATCAGTGTGCCGACCGCGGCGGGCAACAGTCGTCCGGTGGCGATGGCCCGCTCGATCGAGCACCACGTCAGCAGCGCGCCCAGGGCGATGACGGGTTCCGGACGCAGTCCGTTGTCGTAGGGCAGCCAGAAGGCGAGGAACACCAGGCCTGCGGTCCACAGCGCGACGCGGTTGGTCAGTACCGCGCGCCCGAGGCGGGGGATGACCTCGCGGCTGATGACGAGCCAGCACAGCAGTGCGGCGATCGTGGCGGGCAGACGCATCCAGATGCTGGCGGTGCTGACTTTGGCGAGGGCGGCCAGCATGTCGTAGTACGGCATGCCGAACGGTGCTTCGGGAACGCCGAACCAGCGGAAGTAGTTGGCCATGTATCCGGCGTGCTCGGAGACGCGGGCCATGTTGAGCAGGTAGCCGTCGTCGGAGGTGTTGGCACCGATGAAGTGCCACAACACCAGCACTCCGACGACGACGGCGTCGACGCCGGTCACCGACTTCCAGCGTGACGGCAGGAAGCGGCGGTGACGTCGACCGTCCACGCTGTCGAGGCGATGCAATGCGAACAGGGAGGCGACGACGGCCAGCGCGCCGACGATCATCGCCAGCAGCTTGAACGTCGTCGGGGTCGAGGAGTAGCGGGAGTCGATGTCCACGCGCACGTTCAGACCGTCGACCGGCGCGGTGAGGTCGGTGAAGATGCCGACGACCTGGGGCCGGACGTCGCCGTCGACAGTGGTGGCCGCGCCGCCGAGGTCGACCACCGTGCGGGCGGCGTTCGAGGAGATGGTCAGCGCGCAATCGGAGGCCAGGTCGGATACGGGAGCCTCGGCGAGAACGCGATCGCGGAGCAGCACCTGCAGTCGATCGTCGTCGACCCGCACGGTCAGTGCTCGCTGCTCGGTTTTCGCCGCCGCGATCGGAGCGGTGGACATCACCGTGCCGCCGCCCTCGAGCCGAGTGGCAGTACTGCACGGGATCGTCGCGTTCAATTCGAGCGGGGAGTAGCTCACCAGCGGAGCGTTGACGCTCCCGAACGAGTTCTGCGGCCACGACAGGGTGGAGACGTCCTGCTGCACCGGCAGCAGCGGAGTGGCGATGGCCAGAACGGCACCGATGATGCCGGTGACGATCGCTATCAGCCGGGCGGTCGTGATGTTCGGAGCGGTCGCAGGCACACCGGCGATGCTATTGGACGAGCGAGCGCACATCCCACACCCATACGCCGCCGGTGTATTGCGGCTGGACGTCGAGCAGCTCGGTGACCGTGCTGCGCAGGGCGACGGTGTTCTTGCTCGGCGGAAGTACCACGACGTCGGCTTCCCAGAAGCGCATGTCCTGCGCCGCCTGGCTGCGCTGATCGGCGGTGATCTCGGGGACGGTGCCGGAGTCGTAGACCGAGCCGAGCAGCAGCGCCGTCGGGCGATCCACGGCACCGTACTTGGCGACCTTCTCTTCCTGATCGCTCGGTCCGACGAAGTATCCGGCGGCCAGCGTGAAGCCCATGTCCGCGTCCATCTGCCAACGCAGCGGCCGGGCGTCCTCGGGCCGTGGGAGAGGGACGGTGACGACGGAACCGTCGTCGACGTAGTTCTGCCAATCGCCGTCGGCGAAGAACCGGGGTGTGGGGGATTTGTCGACGGTGACCAGCGGCGTCGGGATCAGCGGAACGAGGGCGAGGGCGAGTCCGGCGATCCAGAATGCCGGCAACGGCCGTAGTCCGTTGCGGAACGTCCGATCGGTGGCCAGGACGAGCAACAGAGCCAGTGCGGGGACCGCGCCGAGGGCGAAGCGGGTCTCGAGGACGGATTCGACGAGTGGGTATTCGGCGAGTTTCGTCCACGGCAGGGTGATGCCGGTGTCGTTCTTGCCGATCATCAGCGTCGCGCCGAGCGAGAGCACGCTCATGACGATGGCCGTGGCAGCCGCGGCCCTGGCGCAGGCAACACGCCACATCCACACTGCCGCCACGAGGCACAGCACGAGCAGCGGCCAGCCGAAGTAGGCGTTCTCCTCGGTGGCGTTGATCCGTACGTTCTGTCCCGGGGTGGCGACGCCACCGATGGATTGCGTCGGGAACTGGAAGAGGGCTTTGGCGTCGTTGCCCATCGGGCCGTGTTCGAGGAAGGAGTACGACTGCGGTCCGAAGAACTGCCACCACAGCGGCAAGGCGACGATGGCCAGCGCGATGCTCGCCGATACCGCGAGCCGGGGTACGGCATTGCGTACGGCCGGCCACAGGGAACGCGGCCGGGACAGGTAGTAGACGACGGCGAAGATGGCGAACGACATCGCGAAGATCAGCAGCGGTTCTTCGCCGAGCAGGATCTGCAGCGCGACGATCAAGCCGAGTCCGACGGTGTTCTTGGTGGTTCCACCGCCGTGTGCGACGCGGGTGACCAGCATCGCGATGACCGGGAGCAGGAACAGCACCACGAAGTTGGGGTGGCCGTTGGCATGGGAGATGGCACCGGGCGCGAAGCCGCACAGTGCGCCGCCCATTGCGGCGGCACCCTTGGACGCGTTCAACTGACGCGAGAACAGCCAGTACCAGGCGAACGAGGTGCCGGCGAGGCCGGCGGTGAGGGCGATCGCCCAGGTGACGGTGGGTCCGAACAACAGCGTGATCGGGGCCAGCGGAATGGAGATGCCGAACATTGCTGTGTTCGCCATCAAATTCACCCCGAGCGGGTAATTCTGCAGGTCACTGGACAGTGGGTTGTCCAGATGCGCGACGGCATGGGCGGCGACGGAGAAGAACCACTCCCACATCGTCTGGTCCTGGCCGCTGTTGTAGAGGTAGCCACCGTTCAGATTGCGCCACTGGCCCTGCAGGACGTACACGGCGGCGATCAGAAATCCGACGGCCGCCACGAGGTCGCCACGCCCGACGCCGGAGTGTCGAGCCGGTGCCGTGGTCGGCTGCCGCTCGAGAACTCTCTGGTCGTGGGTGGTCATCGCGTCGAGGTTACAGAAAGATCACGGTGGGCGAAAACTCGAACGTGCTGGGTCACACCGGCTGGAGTGCGACGCCGCCCCACACCCGTATGTACAGATCAGTCACCGATCCAGGTGGCCACGTTCGTCACGTCTGCCCGTTCGGTTCGGAACGAGTTGATCGGGTGCTCCAGGTCCGCGTATCCGAACGAGATGCCGAGCACGATGCGCCGGTGCTCCGGTATTTCGAAGTAGTCGTGCAGAAAATCGGAGTACGACGCGAGGGCGGCCTGTGGGGCGGTGGCGATGCCGAGGCTGTGTGCGCTGAGCAGAAAGGTGTTGACGTACAGACCGCAGTCGATCGCTCCGTACTCGCCGAGATCGGCCTCGGTGGTGATCACGGCGACGTGTGGCGCATCGAAGAAGTCGAAGTTGCGGAGCATCTGAGCAAGGGCGCGCGGATCCCCCTTCTCGATGCCGACACTGTCGTAGAGCTGCAGTCCGCACGCACGGCGACGGTCGCGATAGTCGCCGGCGTACTGGGTGGGGAAGGGGATGTCACTCTGCAGGGGGCCGCCGCCGCGGACGTGGTCCTGGAGTGTCCGGCGGAAGCGGTCTGTCCCCTCCCCTTCCGTCACGATGACCTGCCACGGCTGGGTGTTGCACCACGACGGTGTGCGCTGGCTCAGCGCGAGCACACGCTCGATATCGCCGCGTGGCACTGCATCCGGCCGGAACTGTCGGCACGTCCAGCGTTCTTCGAGAATTCCGGCGAGTGCCGAGAATTGCTGCCCTCGATCGTCTGTCACAGCGTCCATGTACACCCCTGGTCTCATTTCGAGACTACAAAGTAGCAGCAATAGTCTCGTTTCGAGACTGCTGGGTAAGGTCGACGGTATGCGTCATGCGGAGCTGGCCGATGTGCCCTGCTCGATTTCGAGGTCTCTGTCCGTTCTGGGTGACCGGTGGACGCTGGTGATTCTGAAGTGGTCGTTCGCAGGGGTTCGCCGTTTCAACCACTTCCAGAGCGCCATGGGGATCTCACGAAGTCGGCTACAGGATCGACTCGACCGCCTCGTCGAGCACGACATTCTCGCCAAGGTGCAGACCGATTCCACCTACGCGGAATACCGGCTGACCCGCAAGGGTCACGACATCTATCCGATTCTGATGGCCTTCAAGGACTGGGGCGACGCGTACATGGCACCCGACGGTGTCCCCGTGCACTACACGCACCGCGACTGTGGGGGCAACGCACACGTGAGGCTCGAGTGTGACTCGTGCGGCGATGAGATCACGGCTCGTCAGGTGCTGCCGGCGCCTGCCGCGGGTAACCCGCTTGCGCCGTGACGTACTCGGCCTGCGGCCGCGGTCTCGATCCGGCGCGCGCAGCGATTATGCAGTGCGTACGACCAGTGCGAAGGGCCCGATATCGGTCACCGTGAAGCGTGGATCCTCGAACAGCGACTCGGGGAAGGTGACGGTGTAGCGCCGCACATTCGGATCGTTCGGGTAGACGTCCTCCGCCAGTCTCAAGGTGTAGCCGTCGGCACCGCGGCGGAACAGGAAGGCGTCGGGGGCGCGCCACTGGCTGGTGTCGAGCGCCTCGATCATCTGGTCGGGAGTCTCGAGCTCGGTCCACCGCTCGATGGCGTCGGCCCGCTGATCGAACTGCGCCAGTGGATTGGCGTAGTGCGACGTCAGTCCTTGGAATCCGAAGTACGGGTAGTAGCTCAGGAACGAGGTGTCCGCAGTGAGCAGGACGGTTTCATCGCGTGGTCGACCGGTCTGTTCGGTCAGGGCGTCGTCGACCTCGCGGTAGTACGAGACGGCGCTCGGCGGACGCATATCGGCACGGTTGCCGTCACCGTCGGTGTCGGAGTACGCGACGGTGATCTCGCTCTGCAGTACCTGGGGGATGTTCTGCGCGAAGGCCATTGCGCCGATGGCCGCGACGACGACGGCAGCGATGCGGAACTTCGGGGGCTCGTTGATGGCCTGGTAGATCGCGTGGCTGCCTTCGAGGAATCCGAAAACGCCTGCGCTGCCGAGCAATACGATGAGAACCGCTTCGAGTCGGAACGAGAGCAGTGTGGTGCCCGCAGCCGTGGCCGCCATCGACAGCAACGTCCACAGGTAGACCGCGACGACGCCGACTCCGAGTGCCTGTGCTCGACGCGACGACGAGAAACGTACTGCCACCCATACCGTTCCGATGAGGCACAGAATGCCCAAAATCGAGAACTCGAACATCGGGAACGGAAGCGTTGCACCGGCTTCGGGCAGGTAGTGCAGTGCGGTGCCCGATGTGGACGGTGCGCCGCGAAGGAAGTCGACGAGATACGGCAGCCATACCGTCGCCGCTATGAGGCCCGAGATGACGGCGATCGCAGCCACTTTGAGTGCAATGGGAATCAGGGCCCGCCAGGTCTTGCGCTCGCGGTAGGCGAGAACGGCGGCGAACAAGGCCATCAGCACGACGGTGAACGCGGCCAGACCCAGGTACAGGGTGTAGAACGTCGCGGCCAGACCGAGGAACAGGCCGGTACCGATTACCGCTCCCCAGCCGCCTGCTGCGCGTCCCCCCGTGGGGATGAATGTCCCATTCTTGCCGTCTGACCGACTGGATGTCGCATTCATCCCGACGGGGGTGGCCGCTCCAGCCCCGTCGGAGACAGGAGTAACGGGCCGATGCAACGCGCCCCAGGCCAGGAGCAATGCCGGGGCGAACAGCAGCACGATGACGGCGCTGTAGGCCTCGGGGGAGGCGTAGGCGACAACCAATGCAGTCGTGACAGCGCTGACGGCGACAGCCCAGTCACTGCGGATCAGGGCCTTCCACAGTACGAAAGCGACCACCGACGTGACAGCAAGCAGTCCGATTGCGTACGGCTTGAACACTTCCCAGCCGTCCATACCCAGCAGGTTGCCGACCCGTCCACCGAGCCAGAACCAACCTGCGGGGTAGAAGGGTGGGATGTCGGCGTACGTCATGTCGCGCAACGACGCCGAATCCGTCAGCCGCGTCAGGTATTCGGTGCGAAACTCCTGGTCGACGGAGATGCCGAACAGGTACAGCTTGGTTGCCGCCAAAGGCATTCCGAGGGTCACGGTAACGAAGCCGGACAGCCCGACCCACGCCGAGAGTCGAGCGATCCACGGCCACTTACGGATTCGGTACAGGTAGATCGACGACGCGAACAGGGCCGCGGCTACCACCTGGCCCAGAGTTGTCAGAGCGCGAGTGACGTTGGACGAGTTGAACGCCGGCCACTGAACCAGTGAGAAGGCGTACAGCCCGACCGTCGCCACCACGACTGCGACGAGCGCACCGAGAACGATCTCCCCGACGGCAGAGGCGGTTCTGCGAGCCGGTGCAACCCCGTCAGTCATCGAGATCAGATGGGCAGCTTGCGGAAGATCGGCCGCGGCACGTGTCGCAGCACCATCATCACCAGACGCCACGGTGCGGGAGTCCAGATGAGCGGGGTGCCCTTGCGCGATGCATTCACCGCGAGCTTCGCGATGACCTCCTTGTCGACGGTCATCGGCGCTTCCTTGACGTGGGCGCTGAACTTGGTGCGCACCATGCCCGGACGAACGACCGTGACCCGAGGACCGAACTCGCGCAACGCTTCTCCGAGTCCGAGGTAGAAACCGTCGAGGCCGGCCTTGGTGGAGCCGTAGACGAAGTTCGAGCGACGGACCCGCTCGCCTGCCACCGAGGACATGACGATGATGCGGCCGTACGCCTGCGCCTTCATCTTCTCGCCCAGCAGTACGCCGACCGACACGGATGCGGTGTAGTTGATGTTCGCGGCGAGGACGGCCTTGCGCTGGTCCTGCCAGAGCTGCTCGGCATCGAAGTCGACGGCGAAGGCGACGATCGCGACGTCGACGTCACCCTTGGCCCAGGCCGCGTCGATGACCTTCGGATGCGACGCGGTGTCGAGTGCGTCGAAGTCGATGACGTCCACGGACTTCGCGCCCTTGGCGGTGAGCTGTGCAACGGCACTCTCACGCAGCGGATCGTTGGGCAGCGCAGCGAGAACGACGCGTGCCGGAGACTTCGAGAGGTACTCCTCGGTGATAGCGAGACCGATCTCGCTGGTGCCACCCAGAACGAGAATCGTCTGCGGGTTACCTACGGCGTCTATCGTCACAGCAGTTCCAGCCTTCTAGCCATATCGGAGGCGAAAACGCCTGTGGGGTCTACAGATCGACGAACCTTGATCCATTCGTCGATCCGCGGGTACATCGAGTGGAACGTCTCGGCGTCGGTGCGCGAATCCTTCGCGGTGTATAGACGACCGCCGAACTCGAGCACACGCTTGTCGAGTTCGCGGACGAACTCGTTCAGGCCCGGCTTGATCGGGAAGTCCACGCAGATGTTCCAGCCTGGAATCGGAAAGCTCAGTGGCGCTTTGTTTCCCGGACCGAACAGCTTGAACACGTTGAGGAACGAGTAGTGCCCCGACTTCTGGATATCGACGATGATCTTCTTGAACTCGTCGACGGCCTCCGGCGGCACCACGAACTGGTACTGCAGAAATCCCTTGGAGCCGTAGGCGCGGTTCCACTCACTGAACATGTCGAGTGGGTGGTAGAACGCCGTCAGGGACTGAACCTTGTTCCGATAGTTGCCGGCCTTGCGGTACCAGGCCTCGCCGACGGCGGAGAACGTGTACTTGTTGGCGAGCCCGTTCGGAAAGATATCGGGGAACTTCACGAGCGGCTTGGCGTTGAAGCGCAGCGGATCCTTCTGCAGCTTCTCGGGAAGCTGGTCGAGGCGCGCCAACGATCCACGTGAGAGAGCTGCGCGGCCGAGCTTGGGGGGCGGAGCGACGGCGTCGAACCAGGCGCTCGAGTAGTCGTAGTTGTTCTCACTGCCGTCGCTGTGCAGGGCAATGGTCTCGTCGAGGGTGCTGGTGACGTCGCCGTCGGCGATGAAGTAGGCCGTTTCCGTGGGCGTCATCTCGATCGTCGCGCGCAGGATGATGCCGGTCAGGCCGTTGCCGCCGACCGTCGCCCAGAAGAGCTTGGCGTTCTTGCCCGTCGGCGTCAGGTGGCGGATCTGACCGTCCGCGGTGAGAAGTTCCATCGAGCGGACGTGGTTACCGAAGCTGCCCGCGCTGTGGTGGTTCTTGCCGTGGATGTCCGTGCCGATCGCTCCACCGATGGTGACCTGACGGGTACCCGGAAGCACCGGAACCCACAGACCGAACGGCAGTGCAGCACGCATCAGTTGGTCGAGGTTGACGCCACCGTCGACGTCGACGATGCGCGTCGACGCGTCGATGCTGTGAATGCCGTTGAGGGCATTCATGTCGATGACGAGTCCGCCAGAGTTCTGCGCGTTGTCGCCGTAGGAGCGGCCGAGGCCGCGGGCGATGACGCCGCGTCGGAGGTAAGCCGGCTTGGAGTCGTTCTGCTCGGCGACCTGCTTGACCGCGTTCGCGATGAGCTCGGGGTCGGAGGTCGAGAGCACCTCGCCGGTGGAGGGCGCAGTGCGGCCCCAACCAGTGAGTGTGCGGGTCTGCGTGGGTAGCGGCGCAGTGTTCCCGGCCTGTGGTTCCAGGGGGAAGAGTGCGTCGTCGGCTGTCGTGGACATCGCTCAAGAGGGTACCCGCATTGCGATAGCAGCTAATGTCAGTCCTCGTGTCCACCCCTGATCGCTCCATCGAAGACGGCTCCGGGAACGACGACTGGTCGCCCGAGGACGACGAGCTGCAGCATCACGTCCCGCTGCCCGTCGAGCTGCCACTGACCGAGAACATCGCCGACGCGGCCCTCGATCTCAAGACGCAGGTGGTGCGGTTCTTGGCGACGGGTGTGCTGTCGGCGATCGTCGATCAAGGCGTCAATCTGATCCTGCATTTCGTGTTCGGCGTCGGGGTGACTCTGGCCAAGGCGATCGGGTTCGTGCTCGGCACCACCACGGCGTATCTGATCAACCGTCGGTGGACGTTCAACGCGGCACCGTCCCGGGCCCGGTTCCTCGCCGTCGTCGCACTGTACGGGGTCACCTTCGCCGTCCAGGTCGGCATCTACACCTGGCTCTACCAGGTTCTTCCCGACGGCTTCTGGTACGCCAACGTGGCTTTCGTCGTCGCGCAGGGAACGGCGACGGTCATCAACTTCCTGGTGCAGCGGTTCGTGATCTTCAAAATTCGGTAACTGTTGTGGGGCGCTAAGTTTCCTTGATCCCGGGCCGAAGTCCTGGTTCAATATGGCCTCAGGAGGGGAGTATCCCCCAGCAGCTTCGTCGTCACCACGGCCCGGCAATCCGGGCCCGGCGAGCGGCCCACGTCGGGCGGGAGAGACCTCCAGTTCACAGAACTGGAGGTTGTCATGTCCGTTCCATTTTGGGCTTGGGTGGCAGTACTCGGCTTCATCGTCGCCATGCTTGCGGTCGATTTGTTCGCCCATCGGCGAGCACACGTCATCGGAGTGCGCGAAGCGGCTGCCTGGTCCGGTATCTGGGTCGCTTTCGGCGTTGGATTCGGAGTACTGATCTGGGCCACCGCCGGTGCCGAGTTCGGCCAGCAGTACTTCGCCGGCTACCTGATCGAGAAGTCGCTGGCGG
Organism: Rhodococcus sp. NKCM2511; assembly: GCF_014905595.1. Taxonomy (NCBI): domain Bacteria; kingdom Bacillati; phylum Actinomycetota; class Actinomycetes; order Mycobacteriales; family Nocardiaceae; genus Rhodococcus; species Rhodococcus sp. NKCM2511. The sequence continues at coordinate 3,144,807 of NZ_BNHJ02000001.1, forward strand.
TCGACAACGTGTTCGTGTGGGCCATCATCTTCACGTATTTCGCGGTGCCCAGGGAGTTGCAACACCGCGTCCTGTTCTTCGGCGTACTCGGTGCGCTGGTCTTTCGTGGCATCTTCATCGCCGGGGGATCTGCCCTCATCGCCAGCTTCAGCGCGGTGCTCTACCTCTTCGCTGCCTTCTTGATCTTCACCGGATACCGCATGGTGCGTCAGCGCAACGAGCATCTCGATCCCGAACAGTCTCGTACGCTGCGGTTGTTCCGTCGCTACGTTCCCATGACCGACGCGTTCTACGGGCAGAAGTTCATGGTGCGCATCGGGGGCGTTGCGTTGGCCACTCCGCTGTTGGCGGTGCTGGTCCTCGTCGAAGTCACCGACATCGTCTTCGCTGTCGATTCCATACCGGCGATCTTCGCCGTCACCGACATCCCCTTCCTGGTGTTCACCGCCAACGCATTCGCCATTCTCGGACTGCGGGCGATGTACTTTCTGCTCGCGGACCTGATGCACCGATTCGTGTACCTGAAGGTGGGATTGGCGTTGGTCCTGATCTGGGTCGGCATCAAGATGGCACTCAAGGTCGACGTGTTCTACATCCCCACCGCCGTCTCGCTCGGTGTCATCTCGTCGATTCTCGCGGTCTCCGTGATACTCAGTTTGCGAGCCACCCGAGGGCAGGATGCGCGCCCGCAGGTCGACCAGTCGGCGTCTCCGTTCCGGACGGCGACGGAAACGGAACTTGCTGCGGCTCAACCTTTGTGGAGCACGCGCGGTCGACCGAAAGACCGTCTGTAGCCTTCGCATCGGGTGTTGGGGCGACGCCGCACGACCGCGGTGTCGCCCCAACAACGACCAACTCAGAAGGTGGGCAGGTTTCCTGCTTCGAGGGCTTCGGTGAGGGTGGGGGCGGCTTTGTCTTTGGCGGAGAGCTCGTAGGTCAGGGGCGATCCGTCGCGGCCGGTGGTGGGCCAGTCGATACCCAGGGCGGGGTCGAGGGGGTTGATGTCGCGGTCCAGTGCCGGGGTGTACTCGAGGCCGCACAGATACATCACGGTGGAGTTGTCTTCCAACGACAAGATGGCGTGCCCGAGGCCTTCGGAGAGGAACACCGCTTTCCGGTCGATGTCGTCGATCAGCACGCTGTCCCACTGCCCGAACGTCGGGGAGCCGACGCGCAGGTCGACGATGACGTCGAGGAACGCTCCGCGGGCGCAGGTGACGTATTTCGCTTGCCCGGGTGGGTTGGTGGTGAAGTGGATCCCGCGCAGCACGCCGGCGGCGGAGACCGAGCAGTTCGCCTGCTTCAGATCCAACGCTCGCCCGGTCGTTTCCTCGAAGAGGCTCGCTTTGAACCATTCGAAGAACACGCCGCGGTCGTCACCGAACTGGCGTGGGGTGTATTCGTAGGCGCCGGATATTGTCAGTTCACGAAACGTCATCGGTTTCCTCGGTCGATCAGGTCCAGCAGGTAGCGGCCGTAGCCGGATTTGACGAGTGTCTCGGCGCGGGTGCGTAGTTCGTCGTCGGTGATGAATCCTCGTCGCCAGGCGACTTCTTCGGGGGATCCGATCTTGAGTCCTTGGCGTTGTTCGATGGTGCGCACGTAGTTGGAGGCGTCGAGGAGGGAGTCGAAGGTGCCGGTGTCGAGCCAGGCGGTGCCGCGGGGCAGGACTTCGACTTGGAGGCGGCCGGCGTCGAGGTAGTGGCGGTTGACGTCGGTGATCTCGTATTCGCCGCGGGCGGAGGGGGCGAGGTCGCGGGCGATGGCGATGACGTCGTTGTCGTAGAAGTACAGGCCAGGGACGGCGTAGTTCGATTTCGGGGCGGTGGGTTTTTCTTCCAACGACACGGCTTTTCGGTTGTCGTCGAATTCGATGACGCCGTAGGCGGTGGGGTCGGAGACCTCGTAGGCGAAGACGGCTCCGCCGTCGATGGTGTCGAAGCGTGAGAGTTGGGTGCCCAGGCCGGGGCCGTAGAAGATGTTGTCGCCGAGCACCAGGGCGGCGGAGTCGGTGCCGATGTGATCGGCTCCCAGGACGAAGGCTTGGGCGAGGCCGTTGGGTTCGTGTTGGACCTTGTAGGTCAAGGAGATGCCGAATTGGGAGCCGTCGCCGAGCAGGCGTGCGAACTGGTCGGCGTCCTGGGGTGTGGTGATGATGAGGATCTCGCGGATGCCGGCGAGGATCAGGGTCGAGAGGGGGTAGTAGATCATCGGTTTGTCGTAGACCGGGACCAGCTGTTTGCTCACTCCCATCGTGATCGGATGAAGCCGTGAGCCCGTGCCGCCCGCCAGAATGATTCCCCGCATGAGCCCGAAGTCTTCCAGACCCTCCGATCACCCGCTCGGTCGTGCACCTTCGTTTCCGGCGCGCGAGGTGGCAACTGCCCATAGACTCCGGCCAGCCCTGCCCCGTTCCGACGGAACCGCCCGTCGACCGAACAAAGGACAAGCCAAGTGACGACGAGTAGTCAGATCGCCACCGGTGCCACTCAGATCACCGAATTGATGGCCGGAATGACCGACGCCGAACGCGCGTCGGCCACGCCCTGCACGGAGTGGACAGTCGCTGACCTGACGGACCACCTGGTGCACACCGCGGCCAACCTGGTGACGATGGCGCGAGGTGGGGAGATCGACTGGTCGGCCGCACCCGAGCCCTCCTCGGATCCGGTTCCGCTGTGGACCGCCCGGACCCGCGAACTGCTGACCGAGCTCGACGCAGGTTCACCGCTGCCGGCCGGCATGGTCGCTGCTGAACTTTCGGTGCACGCGTGGGACCTTGCGACCGCGCTCGGGCGTGGTACCGACGACTTCGACCAGACCGTGGCGGAGGAGGGGATGGTGTTCATGTCGGCCAATGTGACCGATGAGCGCAGGGGTGGTGCCTTCGATCCCGAGCAGCCTGCACCCGACGGAGCAAACGCGTACGAGCGCATCGCGGCTTTTGCCGGGCGCACTGTTCGACGGTCCTGACACGTCCAGCGGCCTTCACTCCCACGGGATTCGATAGGGCTGAGACAGGGCTTCGGTCGTCGATGTCGGCCATTCCGACGGCCACACGACCAGCGGATCGGCTGTGAGCTCGTCCACCTCCGGAGGCAGCGGATTCGCGTCCACCTGGATTCGTTCCCAACTGCATTCACCCGACGCGACGCGGCGTGCGTAGTGGATCAGGTCGGCCGACGCTCGCGGTGAGGACGCCACGCGGGCCAGTAGTTCCGTTGTGACGGTCTGGGTTTTCAGGTCTGAGTTCGAGGCGCGTCTACGCATGGCTTCGAGCTCTCCGCAGGATGCCATCAGTCGGTCGTAGGCAGCGCGGGCGTGCGGAGGCAGTGACTCGATCATGCGTCCCGCCATGGTCCGTCGCCGGTGCCGACGGAGAAGTCCTCGTCCGGTGTGTCGAGTACCGGTCGGATATCCGCGGTCTTGCCCACTTCGACGGCTTGCTTGCCGTAGTCGAGGAGGTCGTTCAGCGGTCGCAGTGTGTCGTCGATCTTCTGGCCCACCTGGCCTTCGGGGTCGCCGAGCGCGTCGAGGAACCCGCCGAAGTCGTCGACCACCTGCTCGATCTTCACAATGAGATCCTTGGTCAGATCCATTGCCGTCAAGCATATTTCGATGATGCTCTCCACCTGCCATGCAGTGCCGACCACCGGCACTTTCTTGAGCACGACCTTCAGCGCACCGCGGGCGTTGTCGAGGGCCACTTCGGACTCGAGCAATTCGACGATCTTGCGGACCACTGCCAGCGCTGCGCCACGAAGTCGGTCGGCGATGGCTGTACAGATTGCGGCGATCGTTCGGCCGGCATGCCCTTCCCATCGCATTGCGGCGAGTTGTCGGTCGGCATAGTCGGTGAATGCCTGTGCGGCTGCACCGTTCCAGTGGACGTCGACGCGGCGTACTCCTGCAGCCAACGACTCGGCTGCGGCTTCCATGGCGTCGCCCGCAATCTGGTAAGCCTGACCGATTCGACGGATTTCGTTCCAGTTGCCGGTGACAGGAATGGTCGCTTCGCGTAGCGGACTCCACCCGGAGAGTTCGAAGATCGTACGGTCGATCTCGCCGAGCCACTCGGAGGCATCGGCGAGCACGTCGCGGATGTCGTCGATGGCGGGATTGGTTGGAGGATAATCGATTCCGTGAGGATGACCGTAGTCAGCGGCACCGTCGAATTCGTCTACATGCCCGGCCGCGGCGTGATCCGAACTCCCGCGGTCGCTGCCGGGTAGCGGTGGCACAGATGTGTGGGCGTTGAGCAGGTCGTAATTCTTTCGATCTTGATCGGCATACAACCAGGCAGCTTTGTTCAGCTCGGCCCCCATCTCGCCGCAGTTGGCCGACAGGTGAACGTGTCGGGTGCGGGTCATCTCTTGGAAGCGCGCGATATACGGACGCAGCTTCTTCAGAATCTCTCCGACCACGTTCTCGCCGAGGCCCGCGTTGTCGAGCAAGTAGTGGTGACTGGCCAGGGTATCGACACCGATGCGATCGAGAAGATTACCGAGACCGGCGATGTTCGCCGCGTCCGCCGAAAGGAGTTCTTTGGTCATCGCGTCACCCCGCCGGGATCGCTACGGCGGAGTGTGGAAATGATGTCTTCGACGACCGAATGATCCAGTGCCCCGTCGACAGCGAGGTCCAGCTTCACGAAGAACACGGCGACCGTCGCCGTCGCGAACCCGGGCACGGCAACAACATCGAACGTCCCCTTCGTGGGGTCACAGTCGGCTCGCTTGTGCACGCTCGATGCCGTGACGGTGTATCGCACAGCCGGCCCGCCTGCGACCTCGATATCGCTCGGCTGCGAGTACTCGATTCGAGGCGGTGCGGCGGAGTCGTCGCCGAAGATGATCTCCGCGCCTCGTGCTGCGTCGAGCGCTGCGGTGTGCAGATCCATTCCGCGGCGCCCGGTCATGCCGGACATGGCGAGCGTCGACCCGTCGGATTCCGGGCAGTAATTGCTCCCGAAATCTCCGATCGAGCCGTAGACGACCGATCGACCGGCATTCGACCATCCCGCGATTCCGGTCGAAAAGTTTCGCCACTCTGCCGGAATGTCGTAAGTCCAGCCGAATTTGGTGGCGATGGGCTGCGGCTGCCCGTCGGGTACCTCGATTTGCGGTGGCGGGCGTTCCATCGACGGACAACCCGGCGGCAGGGGCGGCGGCACTGTCGTCGAGCCCGTGGGTCTGGGTGACACCGGTGGCAGAGTCCGTACACCCTCGTACGGTTCCGGCACTTGCGGAGCCAGCTGCGGAATTGCCCACATGAACCCGAACAGCAGCGTTATCAGTGCCGCGAGACGGACAAGAATTTTTCCCAGACCCATTGACGTACTCCCCCCGAAGTCGAACAGAAGCTAGCACGCGCGCCCGACAAGAACGCCCCACACAAGCATCCCCCGGTAAAGTGCCTGTTCATGAGAATTCTCGTCACGGGTGGGGCCGGGTTCATCGGCGCGAACTTCGTACATCAGACCCTCGCGCAGCGCCCCGACTCCCAGGTCACCGTGCTCGACAAGCTCACCTACGCCGGCAACAAGGCCTCTCTGGACCCCGTTGCCGATCGCATCGACTTCGTGCACGGCGACATCGCCGACGCCGATCTCGTCGACCGACTCGTCCGCGAGACCGATCTCGTCGTCCACTTCGCCGCCGAATCCCACAACGACAACTCGTTGACCGACCCGTGGCCGTTCGTCCACACCAACGTCATCGGCACCACCACGTTGCTCAACGCGGTCCGCGAGCACGACGTCCGCTACCACCACATCTCCACCGACGAGGTCTACGGCGACCTCGAACTCGACGATCCGGCGAGATTCACCGAATCGACCCCGTACAACCCGTCGAGCCCGTACTCGTCGACCAAGGCGTCGAGCGATCTGCTGGTCCGCGCGTGGACCCGCTCGTTCGGGGTCCGCTCCACCATCTCGAACTGCTCCAACAACTACGGCCCGTATCAGCACGTGGAGAAGTTCATCCCGCGTCAGATCACCAACATCCTCAGCGGCTCACGCCCCAAGCTCTACGGTGCCGGGCAGAACGTGCGCGACTGGATCCACGTCGACGACCACAACAGCGCCGTCTGGGCCATCATCGACGGCGGCCGCATCGGCGAGACCTACCTCATCGGAGCCGACGGCGAAGCCAACAACCGCACCGTCCTCGAAGCGATCCTCGAAGAGACCGGCCACGAGCCCGATGCCTTCGATTTCGTCACCGACCGGCCCGGTCACGATCTGCGCTACGCCATCGACTCGACCAAGCTCCGCACCGAATTGGGTTGGACGCCAACCTATGTCGACTTCCGCGCAGGGTTGAAAGCGACCGTCGACTGGTACCGCGACAACGAGCAGTGGTGGCGACCGCAGAAGGACGCCACCGAGGCCGTCTATGCGACGAAGGAATCCGTACTGCCCTGAAAATCCGAAACGCTAGCTGCTGCGCGACATCCGATGTCGCAGCAGCAGGTACACGGCTCGCCGCATGAACGAGGTCATGAGTGCCTTGGCGTTGCCGATGCGAACGTCACTGTCGGACAACAACGTCGGGTCGCTCGCCTGGAGGGAGCGGTGGAAGTCGGCGGCCTGACGGGCCTGCTGGGTGGCGAGCTCGACGCTCCACTGTCCCGAGTTGATGCGAAACGACGCCAGCGGCTGGGGAATGGCCACGATGTCGCCGCGCAGCGCGACGGCGATGAAGGTGGCCTGGTCGATCAGGTACGGATGACTGTTGTCCCACAGTCCGACTGCGCGCAGTTCCGAGAGCTTCATCATGACGCCGCCGGGTTCACCGAAGATGTTGGCTCCGGCCCGAACTGCTGTTCTCGCGGCCACTCGACCCGACGTCTTTCCCTGTAGTCCGCCGAGTCCGCGCGCGGCGATGACGGTTTTGCTGTTGGCGTCGATCAACGTGCGCTGCGCGGCGACGAGTACCGCGGTCGGATGGGCGTCGAAAGCCTGTACCTGGGCGGCGAGCGCGGTGCGGTGGATGGTGTCGTCACCGCACACGAGTTTGATCAGCTCGCCCGACGCTTCCTCGGTGACGCGATTCCAGTTGGCCTGTGCCCCGCCGCCCGCAGGTGTGGTGAGGAGGCGAATGCGTGGATCGTCGTACTTCTGGGCAACGGCCAGGGTGCCGTCGGTCGACGAGTGGTCGGCAATGACCAGCTCGAAGTCCGTGAACGTCTGGGCAAGAATCGAATCGATGGTCTCGGCCAGGTATTCGGCGTTGTTGTACGCCGGGACGACGACGGAAACTCGGGGTGTCATGGTGTGGGGTCCTGGCTCTTTCTGCGAAACGAGAAGTCGCGGTAGCCGAAGAAGCTGACGACTGCCATCACTGCTGTGACGACCAATTGGGAAGGGATGGGCGGGAAGTGGAACACCGAGACGGCGAGGGTCATCAGTGAGATGTTGGCGAGGAACGCTCCGAAGTTGACCACGAAGAACCGGAGCAGATCTCGGAAGAAGTGCCCGCGAACGCGAAACACGAGGTAGCGATACATCGCGAACGCGCACAGTACGTTGCAGAGATACCCGAGCACGATGGCGGCGTGGTAGCCGTATCGCTCGCCGATCAGCAACTGCCACACGATGAACCATGCGGTGCCCAGTGCGGTGTTGACGCCGCCGACGAGCAGAAATGCGATCTTCTGATTCTTGACGATGCGCATCAGTGGTCCCGGTGCACCGTTCATGCCGGCCGGAGGCGCGGGAGTCTGCGGTTCGGTCATCGGCCCACCGCCAGTGCCTGACGCGTCGCGAACAGGGTCGAGGCGATACCTGCAGGCAGTGTGCGGTGGGTGCGTCGATCGATCTGCGGCCAGACGGTCGACCGCAGTCGTAGGTCGCGTCCTTGGAACGCCGCGAGGGGAGAGGCCGCGAGCACTACGTTGGGCCGTCGACGAAAGACGGTTCGGCAGGCACCGAGAATGGAACCGATGGTGACGGCCTCACCCGAGGCGAAGATCTTGACGGTCGGAGCGATACGTCGTTCGGCGGAGACGGCGAGGGCGTCGGCCACCATTTCGGCGGCGTCGCTGACATAGAGGTAATCGCGCAGGGTGTCCATGGGGACGTAGATCGACACCGGTGAGGCCATCAGGTATCCGCGGCACAGGTGCGAGATCAACCCCTGAGGTTTCGCGAGATTCTGTCCCGGGCCGTAGAGGTTGGCGAATCGGCCGACGACAACGTTGACCCCGGTGCGGATGCCGAATTCGGTCGCGACCGACTCGGACTGCAGTTTCGCGAAACCGTAGTCGCCCAACGGAATCGGCGGTGTCTCTTCGTCGTGTGGGGCTCCCGGTGCGCCGGCGTAGACGCCTCCGGCAGACGACGCGAGAAACACCGTTCCGGTGTCCGCGCGGTCCGCAGCGACGGACTCGACCCGGGCCAGTACGGTCCGGATCAGATCGTTCTCTTCGGCGAATTGTGCTGCACTGGTGCCGTTCACGCCGGCTCCGGCGGCCCAGACGACGTTCCACGCGCCGGTCCGGAACGAGTCGAAGAAGGCCGAACAGCGTTGCAGCAGAGTTTCTTCGGCCAGTGACCGGTCGGACCACGGGATTGCACTGGTGTGCACGTGATGTCCGCGTCGTCGAGCCTCCCGCGTCACCGATGCGCCGAGCAGTCCGCCGCTGCCGACGACCCAGGTGTGCGTCGCGTTCACGCCGGCGGTGCGGGATCGGTCGACGGTTCGGTGCGTCCGAGCGGCCCGTTTCCAGGGTCGGTCACGATCAGGTAGGGCGGCTTGCCCATGGCGGTCTTGACGTTGACGCCGACGTACTCGGCCACCACTCCGAGCGAGAACAGGGTGGCTCCGAAGCCGAACAGCAGGATCACCATCGTCGATGCCCAGCCTCGCACTTCGGCACCGGAATCGAAGACGAGGTACGACACCAGCACGTAGGCGACGAGAACGAGGCCCAGTAGCGCGAAGGCGATGCCGATGAAGGACACCAGCCGCAGACCTTTGGTGCCGCTGGAGAGCACCATTCGCCAGAAGTGCGACAGAAGCGTCCGCAGCCGGTATCCCGATCGACGGTCCACTTCTTCTCGCAGGGCCACCGGGCTCGTCGTGACGTCGCCTGCAATCCACCCGAGTGCGATATCGAGGTATGCCTCGGAGCCGGCGTAGGCGGCAACGGATCGACCGACTTCGCCGAGGACCAGGCGGTAGCTCTGGTAGTCGACGGTGTTGTCTCCGGCCAAAGCCTTGGCGATGAGCCACTTCGCTCCGCGTGAGGCGGCGTTGCGCCAGAGTCCGTGCGGTGCGACGTTCGTCGGCTTGGCGTAGACGACGGTGGACTGCCGGTCGAGGGCGGTATCGAGCATGCCGCCGATCGCGGCCGGGTCATGCTGGCCGTCCTCGTCCATCGTGACGATCCACTCGCCGCCGCTCGATGCCATGCCGGCGAGGGTGGCGGGGTGTTGGCCGAAATTGCGACTGAGCCACACGCCACGAACGAACGAATGCGCCTCGGTCAGCTGCCGGATCACGGCTGCGGAGTTGTCGGGTCCGTGATCGAACACGAGGAGAACTTCTTCGACGATCATCGGCCGCCCGAGGGGCGTGTGGGTGACCTGCGTCAACGGGATGATCTCGTCCATCAGCGCGCTGAGCGTCCGTTCACCCTGGTAGACCGGAACCACGATGGAGATGCGGTGCGGAGCAGCAGCGTCGGACGTCACGAGGTCTGACCCTATCTGCTGGACGTCGTACTGCCGAACTCCGGCGCGGAGGGGCGTGGACGTCGTCGAACATCGAGTACGACCAGGCCGATCAGCACCATCACCCCACCGGCCATGGCAGCGAGTCCGAGTCGTTCACCGGGCGGCCGGAAGGTGAGTTCGAGGTCCGCTGCGTCGGTGCCGGGCGGCAGGTCGACGTACAGGAAGATATCGGCCAGGCCTTTCGTCTGCAGCGGCTCACCGTTCAGAGTGGCGGTGTAGCCGGGCCAGGCCAACCGCGAGAAGACGACGCTGCCACCGGCGGGCGCGGAGACGGTGACGTGCTCGGAGTCCGCGTCGGACGAGATCGGGTCGGCGGAGGCGTTCACCGTCGCTACGACGCGTCCCGACGCGGTAGGAATCAATCCATCGACGCGTTCGAGGACGTAGACCTGCCGAGCGGAGTCGGGGGTGGGCGCGGTGACCCACTGCCAGCCTGCGGGCGCGGCCTCCCTCTCGGCCAGCGGATACTGCAGTTTCTGCAGTACGACGCGGTCGAGCTGCATCAGATCGGCATAGGTCTTGCCGGTGTACGGCTCGATCTCGAAGAGCCGGTCGAAGGCGTCGGTGCAGGTCGAACCCTCGTGCTCGAAGCACAGCAGGTTTGCGAAATCGAGGTAGCCGACGGGGGTGTAGGCGTTGACGTAGTCCAGGCCCATCACCTTGGCGGAGTTGCCGTAGACCTGCGAGTGCCACGGCAGTTGCGGGTCGTCGGGCCCGTCGGCTTCGGTCTCGGTCAGCGCACGACTGCCGAGCTGCAGCGTCGAGCCCTGCCACTGCGGGAACTGCGCCTTGGCCTCGGACTGCGAGGTGGGGAGCCACCATTTGGCGAACGGCGGTTGGTATCCGGCCACCTGGTACATCGCGATCGGCGCGATCGTCACCAGGATGAGCGCGGCGGTGGCCCGGGTGGAGAAGCGGTGGGCGAGCAGCAGGGCGAGTGCGCCGACCAGCAGGATCGCGAGCGCAGCAACGATGTGGCGGCCGAAGAACTCCGGACCCGACGAGCCGGCACGCAGCAGCAACACCAGCGTCAGCAGGCCGGCGGCGAGCAGTCGGGGCCGCAGCTTGTCCAGAGTTCCGTATCGGCTGATCAGGGTGACGACGAGGATCAACGCGACGATGGCGACGAAGGGGAGGATGCGCGCGGGCCAGCGGATGGGGCCGATATCGCTGGGGCCCGCGGTGAAGACCAGCGCGAACGCCAACAGAATCAGTGGTGCGGCCAGCTCACGCAACGCCGTGGGCACCCGACGCCACGCGATGAACGCGAGCGCAGGGACGAGGAACCAGGCGATGTAGGTGACCGGGGCTTCGGTGGTCTCGCCTGCCCACGATTCGATGCTGGTCACGGCCGTCGGGATACTGGCGGTCAACGATTCCGACCACGGTGCCGTCAGGAAGTTGTCGTTGAACGTTCCCTCGTCACCGCTGCGCCACGTGACCGCGGAGGTCAGTACTCCCGGCAGGAAGGTGACGGCCCCGCAGGCGGCCGCGGCGATGCCGACGCTGCACACCTTCAGCGCCGGACGCCACAGGCGCTGGAACAACCGTTCGCCGATCGCGACCGAGCCGATCATGACGCCGGCCATGACCGCGGCGTGGACGTATCCCACGCTGATGGCCAGGTAGAGGAACACGAACGGCACGACGGGGCCGCTGTGGCCGCGGGCGTACTTCACCGAGCTCGCCCATGCGTTGGTGATGTACGCGGTGCCGATGAGGGCCGTCACCCACGAGGTGTTCTCGAAGAACAGGGTGAAGCCGACGAACGGTGCGCTTGCGCCTGCGACGGCGGCCCAGTTCGCGCGTGCCCCGTAGACGAGCGCGACGCGGTACACACCCCAGGCCAGCAGGATCGAGAAGCCCAGTTTGACGACCGTCGCGAGCAGGACCAGGTTGTCGATCGAGGGCGAGACGTAGTTGATCGCCATCTGAACCGGGTTCCACAGTCCGCCCTGGCCTTCGACGGGATAGTTGCCCGCCATCCACTGATCGAGCACGAGGGACGGGAAGTGACCGTCGCGCATGATGCGCCCGAGTTGAAGCCAGTTGGGGATGGCACCGGATTCGGTGTCGTCGATGTAGAAGAAGCGAGGGTCGACGCTGAGCACCAAGAGATAGCCCAACACGACGACGGCAGCAATTGCCGCTCCCCATACGAGGCGCTCTCGTCTGCTGTCGGGCAGGGAGCTGCTCGCGATCTGGGTATCCGTAGTGGGCAAGGGTCAACTCCGTGAGTTCGGGCAAAGACACCCGACTGTAGCTGTCGTCTTGCTCCCGAGCCGAAACGCCGACGCATGCATCACGCAGATGTCCGCAGGAAAGCGGCTATTGCGAGTGACCACTCTCTAAGTTACTGTTTCGTCATTCTATGACGGAGGTCACATGAACCCGAACATTCCTTTCGATGTCGTCATCACCGGCGGAACCGTGTACGACGGATCCGGCGGTCCTGGAGTTCGAGCGGATGTGGGCATCGTCGACGGCGTCGTGCGGGCCGTGTCGTCCACTCCCCTCGAGGCGGGCGCGACGACCGAGGTGGTCGATGCCACCGGCAAGTGGGTCACGCCGGGCTTCGTGGACGTACACACCCATTACGACGCAGAGGTGTTGGTCGGGCCGGGTCTCGAAGAATCCGTCCGGCACGGGGTCACGACGGTTCTCCTGGGCAACTGTTCGTTGTCGACGCTCTATTCCACTCCGGTCGACATTGCGGACCTGTTCAGTCGGGTCGAGGCGCTGCCGCGCGATCATGTGCTCAAGGCAGTCGATGCGCACAAAAATTGGAACAGTCCCGACGAGTACATCGCAGCCCTCGAGCGCCTGCCTCTCGGGCCCAATATTGCTGCATTGGTGGGTCATTCGGATCTACGGGCGCATGTCATGGGGCTCGACCGCTCGACCGACCGAAGTCAGAAGCCCACCCGGGAAGAATGGCGTGCCATGTCCGACGCGCTCGAGAAGGCGCTCGATGCCGGGCTGCTCGGAATGTCGACCATGACGAACCCGTGGGACAAGTTGGACGGCGATCGATACCGGTCTCGTTCGTTGCCGTCCTCTTATGCGCGGTGGAGCGAATTCCGTTCTCTGCACAAGATTCTGCGTCGACGCGGTCGGCTGTTGCAGAGCATTCCGAACCTGAACACCAAGTACGACATGTTGTTCTTCCTCGCCTCGGCCACCGGGGTCGGCCGCACTCCGCTCAAGATCTCGCTGCTGGCGGCGGCCGATGCCAAGGCGTCGCCGTGGATCCATCGCGTCTTCGGCCCGCTCGCCCGGATGGTCAACGGCCCGGGCAAGGGGCAGTTCCGCTGGCAGCACCTCCCCACTACGTTCGACGTGTATTCCGACGGCATCGATCTCGTGGTGTTCGAGGAGTTCGGCTCGGGCCGCGCCGCGCTGCATCTGCGAGAAGAGTTGGGCCGCAACGAGTTGCTGTCCGACGAGGCGTACCGCCGCTGGTTCCGTGCCGACTTCGAGAAGAAGTTCAGCTCGCGCGTCTGGCATCGGGACTTCGCCGACGCCGAGATCACCGAGTGCCCCGACGCCTCGGTCGTCGGAAAGAACATCGCGGAGGTCGCGGCCGAACGTGGTGTGCACGTGGTGGACGCGTTCCTCGATCTGGTGGTCGAGCACGGCCGAAAGTTGCGCTGGCACACGACGGTTGCCAATCACCGCAAGCGGCAGATGGACAAGCTGATCAATCAGCCCGGGGTGACCGTTGGTTTCTCCGATGCCGGCGCTCATCTGCGCAACATGGCGTTCTACAACTTCGGCATTCGGTTGCTGCACCGCGTGCACGACGCGCGAAACGATCGCCGGCCGTTCATGACCGTCGAGAAGGCCGTGCACAAGCTCAGCGGCGAACTGGCCGACTTCTACGGTGTCGACGCCGGGCACCTGCGGGTGGGGGACCGTGCCGATATCGTCGTGATCGACCCGGAGGGCCTGAACGAGGATGTCCTGGCCTATCGCGAGGAGACCATGCCGGAATTCGGTGGCCTGAGCCGCATGGTCAATCGCAACGACCGAGCAGTCGCCGCCACTCTGGTCGCGGGCCGAGTGGTGTTCTCCGGCGGCACCTTTGCGCCCTGGTTCGGTGTGTCGGAGCGGGCCGGTAGCTTCCTGCGGGCAGGCACTCCCACCGCCCCGCGACGCCGGGAGCGTGTGTGAGTGGCGAGTCAACAACAGCGCCGAACCGAGACCATCGGAAAACTGCTCGACGCGACTATCGCATCGTTGTGCGAGAAGGGTTACGCCGCAACCAGTGTCAGTGAAATCGTCAGCCGGGCCGGGGTGTCGTCCGGGGCCATGTTTCGGCATTTCGACACCAGGCTCGACCTGATCGTCGCCGCAGCCGACGAGGTTCGTCGACGTCAGTTCGAGGAGTTTCGCCGCGGCCTGTCCGGTTTCGGCAGTGCGTCCATCGAGCACTGTCTCGAACTGCTCAGAGCAGCGTGCCGCGCCCCGATCAACGGGGCCTGGTACGAGCTGTTGACCGCCGCCCGCAGCGACGACGAGCTGCGAGAGAGACTGCAGCCGTTCACCGTTCGATATCACGAGCAGATCGCCGAACTTGCTCGTGCGCTTCCCGTTGCCGGCGTGATCGATCCGCAGCATCTGGAAACGGTGGTCTTCAGTGTCGTCCACCTGCTCGACGGCGAGGCGTTGGCAGCCGTGGTCCATCCGCAGCCCGAGCAGGAAGCCATGCGGCTGAAGATGATTGCTCACCTGTTGCGCGGCGGCGCACTGCATGCCCTGACCGACGCGGGATGACTCACTGGACGGTATGCATCGCCGGTGCCGAGCTTCCCGTTTTCGAGTACGGGAACCCGACAGCCCGCTCGACGGTGTTGCTGGTGCACGGCTATCCCGATAACCATCACGTGTTCGATCCGCTGATCACCGCGCTCGGCGACACGGTCCGGGTGATCGCCTACGACACACGAGGCAGCGGAGCGTCCGTGCTGGAGCCTGCGGCAGACGTCGCCATCGAGCAGCTGGCGCGGGACGCCTTCGCGGTGGTCGAGTCGATTCCGGGCCTGACCGGCAAGGTCCACGTCTTCGCCCACGACTGGGGGTCGGTCCAGATGTGGGAGGCGATGGCCTCGCCTCGGGCGAGCACCGCATTCGCGTCGTACACGTCGGTGTCGGGGCCGAGTCTGGATCATCTGCGGCAGGTGGCACGGGCGCGGTCGGTCCGGCCGCATCGATGGCCGTCACTGGTGGGGCAGTTGGCCAGGTCCTGGTACGTCTTCGGGTTTCACGTGCCCGTCCTGCGATCGCGAATACCGGCTCTGCTGGCCCGACTGCAGGCCGAGGGCGAGCCGACCCCGACGGCGGCCGACCAGCAGCGCGGCATCGCGCTGTACCGGGCCAACGTGCTGCGGCGGGTGTTCCGTGGACCCGATCCGCGGTGCGTCGTCCCGACCACCGTGGTGGTCCCGACACACGACCCGATGCTGTCGACGAACCTCACCGAGGGTCTCGATCGGTGGATCCCCGACTTGCGCGTCGTTCACGTCGAGGCGGGCCACTGGTGGCCGTACACGCACCCGGCCGATGCCGCTCGGGTGCTGCTGGAGAGGGTGCGGGAAGGGGAGTAGGTGGCGGGCAGTGCGGCGAGCGTCGGACGGATCGGCCGTGGGCTGTGCAACCATGGTCAGTGGTCTTCTTCTCGGTACGGCCACACCTGTGATCGCTCGAACTGTCACTACTCGAACTGGATGGGGTATTTCTCGGTATGGACGGCACTGCTCTCGATCGTCTCGGTTCCTCGGACGTGCCGGCTACCGCCGGCGGTGACGACACGGCCGAACTGACAGTTCAGAGGCTTCTGTTCGACGGCCCGTCGCCCCTGGTCAGCGCAGACATGTACAGCGAGGTCCGCAAGGGCAACGCCGAGCGCACCCGCACCGGTGTCCGGATCGCCAAGCGCAGCGTCGTACATACCAACAGCTACTTCGGACGGTTCCCGGCCAGCTACTGGCAGCGGTGGACCACCGTCACCGAGGTGGTGTTCCGGGCGACCGTCGCCGGTGCCGGCCGGATCGATCTGGTGGCCACGGACTACAAGGGTCACGAGCGCACGATGGCCAGCACAACGGTCGATTCCGCGAACGCGTCGACTCAGTTGGCCGTTCCCGTCGCCACCACGCAGTTCCTCGACGGCGGCGCACTGTTCGTTCGTTTCACCACGACGTCGAGCGAGCTGTCGGTACAGGACGCGGAGTGGACCGTCGCCGCTCCCGAGAAGTTGCGACCCACCTCGGTGGTGATCTGCACGTTCAACCGCGCCGACGACTGCGCCAACACCGTCGCAGCAATGGCCGACGACCCGATCGCTCTGCTCGGCGTCGACAACGTCTACGTCGTCGATCAGGGCACCGATCAGGTGCAGACGCGCGAGAAGTTCCAGCGCGTCGCGGCCGAACTGGGCGACAAGCTCGTCTACATCACGCAGCCCAACCTCGGCGGCGCGGGCGGATTCACTCGCGGGCTCTACGAGGTGCAGGGCAAGGGCGGCGATCCGGCCAACGTGATCTTCATGGACGACGACGTGCTGTGCGAGCCCGAGGCGATCGTGCGCATGAACTCGTTCGCAAACATGACCGTCGAGCCCGCGATCATCGGCGCCCAGATGCTGTACCTGCTGCACCCCGACCGCGTGCACGTCGGTGCCGAGGTGGCCAACCTGCAGAAGCTCGAGGCCGGAGTCCACGTCAAGAACGCGGTATCGGACAAGAGCGCATTCAAGCGCAAGCGTCAGCAGGACGTCCGCGTCGACGCCGGATACAACGGCTGGTGGTCGTGCCTCATCCCGTCGGAGATCGTCGGGCAGGTCGGCTACCCGTTGCCGCTGTTCTTCCAGTGGGACGACATCGAGTACGGATACCGTTCGCGCGCAAACGGATTCGCCACCGTCACGCTGCCGGGCGCAGCGGTGTGGCACGCCGACTTCGCGTGGAAGGACTGGGACGAGTGGCACCGCTACTTCAACCTGCGCAACGGCATGATCACCGCCGCCCTGCACATCGAACTCGACGGTAAGACGCTCGCCAAGCAGCTGTTCACCGACCTGCTTCGCTACCTGGTGTCGATGCAGTATGGCATGGCGTACACGCTGATCAAGTCCGTCGAGGACTTCCTGGCCGGTCCGGAACATCTGCTCGACGGCGGCATGGACGCGGCCGGTTCCATTCGGCGCGAGCGCGCAGCGTACGGAGAAACCAAGCGGCACAACGCCAACGACGTACCGGGGGTGCGTCCGGCCGACATGTTCATCACCCCGGCCGGCCCGCACCCGAAGAAGAGCATGGAATTCGCCGTGCTCGCCAAGCGCGTCCTCAACCAGTGGCGCGGCACGGTGGATCCGGGCCCCGTTTCCATCTCGGCCGACGACGCGCACTGGTGGCACGTCTCGCTGTTCTCCCACGCGATCGTCACCGACCGCTCGCAAGAGGGCGTCCGAGTTCGCAAGCGCAACAAGGCACATGCCGTCGAGCTGCTCAAGCGCGGGGTGTCGGCACTCAAGCGTCTGCGCACCGAGACACCCGCCGTGGCAGCGTCGTACCGCGCCGCCGTCCCACAGCTGACGAGCCGCGAGAACTGGGCTCGTCTCTACGGGCAGTAGCTAGTTCGACCGGACCTTGGGTGCCGTGCGAATCCGTACGACGACCTGTTCGTTGTCGGCGGTGTACCCGAGGTAGTCGAATTCGGTGCCGGTGCGTGCGACGAATTCCGTCCACGCCCGGTACTCGTGGTTGCGCCAGCCGGGGAAGTTGAAGTACTCGTCGAACACGATGACGGTGCCCACTGCGAGTCGATCGGCCACGAGGTCCAGCACGGTGACCGTCGACGAGTACAGGTCGGCGTCGAGGTGCAGGAAGGCCAACTTCTCGTGGTGGCCCTTCAGGAACCCCGGCAGCGAATCCTCGAACAATCCGGGGACGATCTGTGCGCCGGGCACTTCGGGGATGGTGTCCTGCTCGAACAGTCCCTTCGGAAAGCCCGTACGCCAGGTCTCGGGTAGGCCGGAGAACACGTCGAATCCGGCGACGACGGTGATGTCCTTACGCGACGCCAATTCCTCGGCGATGATCTCGAGCGTCGTCCCGCTGGCAACTCCGAACTCGAGCGCCATGCCGCGAATGGAGACCTCACCGAGGGCGAATCGCAGCGTGGCGTGCGGCCGCAGGAAGGTCGGTGCCTCCGGCATCATCTCTTCGGCGAATTCTGCGCTCTGGGCGGCGGCCTCGACGTCGGAGGCGTACGGAATGTCGCGACGCATCCGCATCTCGAGACCGCGAATGAAGGCGTGCAGATCGTCGATCTCACGTCGTTGACGTTCGAGGACGTCGAGCAATATCGCTTGCTGATCGCTGGTCTGCTCGGCCAGCTGCGCGGTCTGCTGCGCCAGAACCTCACCGATTGCTCGTTGAAGTTTTTCTCGAGCCGACGACTTGATGCGATCCGCGAGCTTCCGAGGTTCCGTCATGGGCACACGGTAGCCGGTGAGGACGCGTTCGCAAACACGTCAGGGCTTACGAAAGTGCTCTCGACGGCCGAGTCCGCGCAGCCGGAACCACTCGGCCAGACCGCGAGGATTCCTGGTGGTGATCAGGAAGAACCAAGTGAAGCGAATCCACTCCTGCGGCAACAGCTTTCGCATACCAGGCTGCGACATCAAGTAACCGCGGTTGCGGTAGGTGAAGTACCGCTTGGTCGCATCCTCCGGGTACTGCGTGTGCATCCGGCCACCGAGGATCGGCTTGAACTCCTCGGCCCCGTTCGGGTGCACGTACGCGGCCGTGAGGCACGTTCCGAACTTCAGGCCCGAGCGCTGCAATCGGCGGTGTACTTCCACCTCGTCACCGCGCACGAACAGGCGCAGATCGGGCACGCCCACCGCATCGATCGTCGACGCCTTGAACAGGGCACCGTTGAACAACGACGCGATGCCTTCGAGCAGATCGTCGTCCGGATTCTCGGGGTCGATCAACTCCGAGCGAAGACGACGCCACTCGACGCCGCGTCGCAGCGGAAACGCCAGACGATCCGGATCCTCGATGTCACAGACGACGGGGGAGACCTCGTCCAGTCCGTGCGCGAGCGCGCAGTCGTAAAGGGTCTCGAGCACCTTCGGGCCCTCGGGGCGGCCGTCGTCGTCGGCGAGAAACACCCAGTCCGCACCGAGCGAGAGGGCGTACAGAATGCCCAGCGCGAATCCGCCTGCGCCGCCCAGGTTGTGCTGCGAGCCGAGGTACGTCGTCGGCAGGGCCATCGAGTCCACCAATTCGCGGACGGCCGGCTCGTTCGCATTGTCGACGACGACCAGATGATCGAGCGGACGCGTCTGGGCACCGATGACGTCCAACGACAGAGCCAACAACTCCCGACGCTTGTGCGTGACGATGACCCCGATGATCCGGTCAGGCACCGGCTTGCCCATCAGGTCCGTCTTCCCGCTCGATCTCTTTCAGGATCTGCGCGACGTGGTCCCCGGCGTCGTCGCCGTCGTATGCCCGCACCACGTCCTCGATGCCGCCCTGCCGGCGAATCTGGCCGTGATCGATCCACATCGCGGTATCGCACAACTGAGCCAGGAATTCGTTGGAGTGGCTGGCGAACACCAGGATTCCCGAGCGCTTCACCAACTCCTGCAGCCGGTGCCGGGCTTTCTTCATGAATTCCGCGTCGACGGCACCGATGCCCTCGTCGAGCAGCAGGATCTCCGGGTCGATGCTGGTGACGACGCCCATCGCGACGCGCACCCGCATACCTGTGGAGTAGGTGCGCAGCGGCATGTCCAGATAGTCGCCGAGTTCGGTGAAGTCGGCGATCTCGTCCATCTTCGCGAGCATCTGCTTGCGCGTCTGGCCGAGGAACAGACCGCGGATGATGATGTTCTCGTAACCGGAGATCTCCGGGTCCATACCGACGCCCAGATCGAACACCGGCGCGACGCGGCCGCGGATGGTGGCGCTGCCGCGCGTCGGCTCGTAGATGCCCGAGAGCAGCCGCAGCAGCGTCGACTTGCCCGCGCCGTTGTGACCCACCAGGCCGACGCGATCGCCGTCCTTCAGGTTCATCGTGATGTTCTTGAGAGCTTCGACGACGACGACGTCGGAGGAGTTCCGGTCGATGGCACCGCCGGCTTTGCCGAGGAACGCCTTCTTCAAGGACCGCGTCTTGGCGTCGAAGATCGGGAAGTCGACGCATGCGTCATGAGTACTGATGCTGATGGACAACTGCTGACCCCTAAACCCAGTAGGGCACGCGGGCCCGGTACTTCTTGAGAGCGACGATGGCCAGCGCCCACCCGACGACGGTGAACCCGAGCACGATGTACCAGTGATACGCCTGCTGGTCCTCGCCGATCAGAGGGGCCCGGATGATGTCCAGGTAGTGGAACAGCGGGTTGATCTCGACGAGCTTCGCGCGATTCGCGGCCTCGCCGCCCATCTGCTGTAGGCCCGAGGTGGTCCACACGATCGGCGTCATGAAGAACATCAGCGTGACGAAGCTGCCGAGGATCGGGGCGATGTCGCGGTAGCGGGTGGCGATGATGCCGAAGAGGATCGACACCCACACCGCGTTGAGCAGAATCAGGACCAGCGCCGGGATCGCGAAGATCACGGTCCAGTGCAGTCCGCCGGGCGGCCAGAAAATCGCGATGATGATCACGTAGATCAGCAGGTTGTGGCCGAGGAGCAGCAGCTGACGCCACACCAACCGATAGACGTGCACGCTGAGCGCACTGGGCAGCTGCTTGATCAGGCCCTCGTTGGCGACGAAGACGTCTCCGCCTTCGAGGATCGCGGCGCTGATCAGGCCCCACACGATCAGCCCGACGGTCACGTGCGGCAGGAACTCGCGCAGATCGATGTTCAGGAGCACCGAATACAGCAGGCCCATGGCGATGGCCTGGACGCCGGTGGCGATGGTGATCCAGAACGGGCCGATCACCGACCGTCGATAGCGCTGCTTGATGTCCTGCCAGCCGAGATGCAGCCACAGCTCACGCTGGTTGAAACCGGTCCGCAGATCGCCGAACGCGCGCCGATAAGTCTGTGAGTCCGAAACCGCAGCAGGCATCTGTTCTCCTGCCTCGCTCTCGGGATCCTTCGCTGGTGCCGACACGACGGTCGACACTACCCGTCTTCGACCGAGGGACTCATGTCGAGCTTGCTACAGATACTGGCCGGTACCGCTCCCGCCGTGGCCGCCGCCCGGTGTGGGCATGACACCGGGCGGCAATGCGCCCTGACGCATCTGCTCGAGCTGGGCCCGTGCGGCCATCTGCTGAGCGAACAGCGCCGTCTGGATGCCGTGGAACAGTCCTTCGAGCCAGCCGACGAGCTGAGCCTGCGCGATCCGCAGTTCGGCGTCGGTGGGCACGACGTCGTCGCCGAACGGCAGCACCAGACGCTCGAGCTCGTCGCGCAGCTCCGGGGCCAAGCCCTGCTTGAGCTCCTGGATGGACGATTTGTGGATTTCCTTGAGCCGATTACGGCTGGCGTCGTCGAGAGGTGCCGCGCGCACTTCTTCGAGCAGTTGCTTGATCATCGTGCCGATGCGCATCACCTTGGCGGGCTGTTCCACCATCTCCGAGAGGTCCGATCCGTCGGACGACTCCTCGTTGGCCGCCGATCCGGAAGCGCGGGCTGCAGCAGCGGTGGCTTCCTCGCGGCTCAGTGCGAGTGGCTCTCCGTTGGGGCCGATCACGACGACGTGATCGCCGGGTGCATTGTTCGACTCGGATTGCGTCATGCATCCATCTTTACGCGTCGCCTGCCGTTGCGCGATCGACAGGGGCGATTATCCTGGTTCGGTCGTTCGCAACCGGGGTGTCAGGAGGATCGAAGCGTGCGTTGTTGGCTGCCGTTCCCTGGGGAAACGGGACGTGAAACACACCCTCGGCGGGTCGGCGCTTAGAGTGTCCGGCATGGGGTACGACGTCGCACGGGTCAGAGGGTCCATTCCCTCCCTCGGCGACGGGTGGATTCATTTGGACCCTCAGCTGGGAATGCTGATTCCGGATCGCGTGTCGACGGCCGTCTCCACGGCGTTCCGGCACAGTGCGTCCAATCATTCGGCCGGCAACATCGCTGCCAAGCGGAGTGCTGCTCTGCTCGAATCCGCCCGCGTCGCAATCGCAGATCTGGTCGGTGCCTATCCGTCCGGGGTGGTCATCGGACCGGATCGGGCGACGCTGCTGTCGTGGCTCGCCGATTCTCTGAGCTCCCGGCTCGGGCTGGGAACCGGCCTGGTGCTCTCGCGTCTGGACGAGGAAGCCAACGTCGCGCCGTGGCTGCGGGTCGCCAGCCGAACCGGCGCACACGTGCGCTGGGCCGAGGTCGAGATCGATACGTGCGAGCTGCCCACGTGGCAGTTCGAGGAACTCATCACCTCCACCACCCGGCTCGTCGCGGTCACCGCGGCGTCGCCGATCGTGGGTAGCGCTCCCGACGTTCGCGTCGCGGCGGATCTGGTCCACGAGGTCGGTGGACTCATCGTCGTCGATGCCGCCGGAGCAGCCCCCTACGCACACGTCGACATCAAGGAACTCGGAGCCGACGTCGTCGCGATCGACGCGGCCGCGTGGGGTGGGCCGTCGGTGGGTGCGCTGATCTTCCGCGATCCG
Organism: Rhodococcus sp. NKCM2511; assembly: GCF_014905595.1. NCBI lineage: Bacteria > Bacillati > Actinomycetota > Actinomycetes > Mycobacteriales > Nocardiaceae > Rhodococcus > Rhodococcus sp. NKCM2511. Next base: position 3,167,195 of record NZ_BNHJ02000001.1, read on the forward strand.
ACTCTGCTCGACCAGTTGCCGTCGATGTCGCTGAACCCGTCGGCGAAGGGACCCGAGCGGCTCGAGGTCAGTGGTCATCAGTACGCGCTGCTGGCCGGTGTCGTGTCGTCCATCGACTACCTGGCCAACCTCGACGACGCAGCCACCGGCACTCGCCGTGAGCGGCTCGAACTGTCGATCGGGTCGCTGCAGCACTATCAGGATCGGCTTTTCGAGCATCTGATGGCTGCGCTCGCCACCCTCGATCACGTCATGGTGCTCGGCACTGCGCCTACGCGTATCCCGACCGTCAGCTTCACCGTCGACGGTATGCCCGCGGTGAAGGTGTCCGAGCAGCTCGCGCAGGCTCGAATCGGCAGCGTCAGCGGGGTCCACGGTGGCAGTCGTCTGCTCGACGCCCTGGGCGTCAACGACGAAGGTGGTGCCGTCACCATCGGACTCGCTCCCTACACCACCCGGTACGAGATCGATCAGCTCGTGAAAGCTCTCGCTGCGCTCGCTCTTTGAGCGGCTGCGCCGCACGTGCACGAGGTGCCTCCGGGTCGTTCCGCAGGCTCCACTCCGGCCTCGTAGCCCACTACGAAGTTCCACGCACGACCCTCGGACGCACATCACTGCACGCGCAGGATGACCTTCCCGATCGTCTCGGCGTCGTCGAGCATCCGATGGCCTTGTGCTGCTTCGGTTATCGGGATTTCGGCATGCACGACGGCGGTGACGCGGCCCTCGGAGATCATCGGCCACAGGTGCGCGGTCATGTCGGCGACGATGTCGGCTTTGCTCGACGGTCCGGTCTCGGGGCGTCCACGCAATCCGGCCGCGTGTACCGAGCCGCGCTTGGCGAGGAGCTTGCCGAAGTTCAGCTCCCCCTTCACGCCGCCCTGCATTCCGATGGTGACGACGGTGCCGTCCATGGCGAGGGCATCGAGGTTTCGGTCGAGGTATTTTGCGCCCATGTTGTCTAGGATCAGGTCGGCTCCGTGATCGTTTGTCTGTGAACGGATTTCGGTGACGAAGTCTTGGTTCTTGTAGTCGATGAGGATGTCTGCACCGAGGTCCGCGCACATGTCCAGCTTGTACTTGGATCCGGCGGTCACGGCGACGGTGACGCCCAGCTGTTTCGCGACCTGGATTGCGTGCGTACCGATTCCGCTACCGCCGCCGTGAATCAGCAGCACCTGCCCCGAACGCATGTGCGCATCCATCACCAGGTTGGACCACACCGTGGACGCGACCTCCGGAAGTGCTGCTGCCACATGGAGATCGAGGCCCGCAGGGATCGGGAACAGCTGGGTGGCAGGCACGGCTACCTGCTCGGCGTACCCGCCACCGGCCAGAAGCGCGCAGACCCTGTCGCCGACGTTCCAGCCGCTGACGCCGTCACCGAGCTCGGAAATGATTCCCGAGCACTCGAGACCGAGGATCTCGCTGGCACCCGGGGGCGGCGGGTAGTTGCCCTGACGCTGCATCAGATCGGCACGGTTGACGGCGGTGGCGGAGACGTCGACGATCACCTGTCCGCGGGCCGGTCGTGGATCGGGAACCTCGGTCCACTCCATGACGTCGGGATCGCCGAATTCTTTCAGTGTGATTGCACGCATGCATCCATGATGCGCCACCACTGTCGCAGGCGCTTTACAGGTCCCAGAGGTTGATGCCGAAGTCGCCGGCGTGACTGTCGATCTGTTCGAGTTCGGCGTCGGAGAAATCCAGATTGTCCAGCGCCGCGACGTTGTTCTCGAGCTGCTCGACGCTCGATGCGCCGATCAGTACCGACGTCACTCGCCGGTCGCGCAGCGCCCAACTCAGCGCGAGCTGAGCCAGTGACTGACCGCGGGCCGACGCGATGTCGTTCAGTGCGCGAAGGTGCCCGATGTGGTCGTCGGTGAGCCAGTCCGGGTTCAGTGACTTGCCTTGTGCTGCTCGCGAATCCGCGGGAATGCCGTCGAGGTACTTGTCGGTGAGCATGCCTTGGGCGAGGGGAGAGAATGCAATGACGCCTGCGCCGATCGCGTCGAGTGTGCCCAGTAGTTCGGGTTCGATCCACCGGTTGACCATCGAGTAGCTGGGCTGATGGATCAGCAGCGGAACACCGGCGTCGGCGAGCAGATCCGCCATCTTCTGCGTGCCCTCGGGCTTGTACGAGCTGATACCCGCGTACAGGGCCTTCCCCTGCTGGACAGCGCTGATCAGCGCGCCGGCTGTCTCTTCGATGGGGGTGTCGTGGTCGGGGCGGTGGCTGTAGAAGATGTCGACGTGGTCGAGTCTCATGCGCGTCAACGATTGGTCGAGTGAGGACAAAAGGTACTTGCGGGAGCCGCCGAAGCCGTACGGGCCGGGCCACATGTCCCATCCCGCTTTGCTGGAGATGATCAGTTCGTCGCGGTACCCGGCGAAGTCCTCGGAGAAGATGCGGCCGAAGTTCTTCTCGGCGCTTCCGTACGGCGGACCGTAGTTGTTCGCCAAGTCGAAGTGGTTGATTCCCAGATCGAAGGCGCGACGAAGAATCGAGCGCTGTTTCATAAGTGGAACGTCGTCGCCGAAGTTGTGCCACAGGCCCAGCGACACCGCCGGCAGTACCGGCCCACGCGATCCCACTCTGCGATACGACATGGATTCGTAGCGATCGGCGGCGGCAACGTACGGAGGGTCGATGTAGGGATCTGTCATAACTCGACCCTAGGTCTCATCGGCGAATCGGACCCCGAACCACGGCAAGCTACTCGTGAGTAGATTTCCTGCCTAAGATGACTCGCGTGACGGCCGAATTAGCCATTGGTCCCGGGGGGGACCCGCAGTGGCTCGACACTGCGGAAATGAGAGCTTGGCGTGCCTATGTCGACGGCGGTCAACGATTGATGGAGGTATTGAACAGGGATCTACAGGACAAGCACGACCTGTCGATGGCGGAGTACCGCATCCTGGTGATGCTGTCCGAGGCGGACGACGGCTCCATCCGCATGAGCGAGTTGGCCGACGGGGTTCTGTCCTCCCGAAGTCGCCTCACCCACCAGATCAGGCGGATGGAAGTCCAGGACATGGTGCGCCGCAGTACCTGCGCGCACGACGGCCGTGGCGTCCTCGCCGTCATCACCGAGGAAGGTCGACGACGACTGACGGAGGCAGCACCCACGCACGTCCGTAGCGTCCGGCAACATCTGGTCGATCTCCTCACCCCGACCGAACTCGAGGTCCTGGGCGACATCTTCCAGAAGGTCGACGCCGCAATGGACGCATCGGCAACCCGACCCCGACGCTGACAGACCGGCAAAGAGGGGCGATTGGGCCGGTGCCGCCTCGGCCGTTAAGATCGCACACGGAAGCGTGGCAGAGCGGCCCAATGCACTCGCCTTGAAAGCGAGAGACGTGTAAAAGCGTCCGGGGGTTCAAATCCCTCCGCTTCCGCCATATGTCAATTGATCGAGCCCGGTCCGCCCGCGAGGGTGGGGCCGGGTTTGTTCGTTTGCGAAGCAGCGAATTCTCGGCGTGGCATCAATACCGGTTAGGTGGGTACTACCTGCCAATGAGCGAAGAAGCGCGGCGCAACGACGGCGACAACGAGGGGCCTCTGGAAGAGGAGCTCGAGGAGAGTTTCGACGCTGTCGTCACCGAAGGTGGTGAGCGATTGCACCGCACCGTACGCACCGTGCTGATCACCGGACTCTTCGGCGGACTCGAGGTCGCTCTGGGGGTGATGGCGTACCTGGCGGTGCTGGACGAGACCGGCAGTCACCTGCTGGCAGGCCTGGCGTTCGGAATCGGCCTCGTGGCCATCTATCTCGCGCACGGTGAGCTGTTCACCGAGGATTTCCTGATGCCGATCGCAGCGATTGTGGCCCGCAACGGCACGCCTGCGCAGCTCGCGAAGTTGTGGGTCGGGACTCTGCTCGCGAATCTGCTCGGCGGTTGGTTCGTGATGTGGTTGATAGCGCACGCGTTTCCGCAATGGCTCGAAGTGTTGTCCGAGTCTGCGCATCATTTCGTCTACGCACCCTTGGATCTTCAGTCGATCTGCCTCGCTGTTCTCGGCGGCAGCACGATGACACTGCTGACCCGCATGCAGCAGGGAACCGAATCCGACGTGGCGCGGATCATTGCCGCCATGGCGGCGGGTTTTCTGCTGGCCGGATTGCAGTTGTTCCACTCGGTCCTGGATTCCCTGCTGATCTTCGGGGCCATCCACGCAGGAGCGGATGTGAGCTACCGCGAGTGGATCGAATGGTTCGGATACACAGTGCTGTTCAACATCATCGGCGGCGTCGTGTTGGTCACGGCGCTGCGCTTGGTCCGCACGAAGGAACTGGTGAAGTCCGAGCGTGACCAGAATTCTGAGTAGTCAGCGGAACCGGGAGTCACGGACTGCTGTTCGACACCCAGCGCTCCAGGCTGCGCCGAGTCTCGAAGCGTCGTACAGCTTTCGAGATCGGGTCGATGAATTCGATTGCACTGGCTAGTAATTGGAGTGGTGCCGTGAAGTCGTCGACGGCCCGCCCGGTTGCCGTCGGATACAGATCGTCACCCAGGATGGGGATGCCCAACGAGTTCATGTGCAGACGTAGCTGATGGGTTCGTCCCGTCGACGGTGTCAGTCGATACCGTCCGATGCCCTCGCGGTGTTCCAAGAGTTCGACGACGGTGTGCGCGTTGGGTTCTCCGGTCACTTCGCGTGCAGTGAACTGGCCCTTGTCCGAGACTATTCGGCTGCGTACCTCGGCAGGCAGGGTCAGCGACGGTTCGTAGGCCGCGATGGCCTCGTATTTCTTGTGTACCTTCCGATCCTGGAACAACGTCTGATACGCCCCGCGAAGTGTCGGATCGACGACGAACAGCACCAGGCCCGCGGTGACGCGATCGAGTCGATGAGCAGGCACCAGTTGCGGAAGATCGAGTTCGAGGCGCAGGCGCACCAGCGCGGTCTGCAGAATGTGGCCGCCGCGCGGGATCGTCGGTAGAAAATGCGGCTTGTCGATCACCAGTACGGCGTCGTCCCGGTGCACGATCGAGAGGTCGAATGGCACAACGGTTTCTGTCGGCAGGTCGCGGTGGAACCAGACAGCGTCGCCGGGGACGTACGGCGCATCAGCGGATACAGGCCCGCCCATGTCGACGACCTCGCCCGCAGCGAGCATCTCGTCGATGCGCCCCGGCGAGATCCGTTGCTCGGTCGCCGTCAAGAACTCGCGGACGGTGTGCCATGTCCCGTCCTCGGGCATTCGGACGCGTGCGGGGTCGAGGCCGTAGCGCTTCGCCAGGGGCGGTTGCTGGCGTCGTCTCACCGAGCGAGCGTATCCGCCCGCCGAGATCGCACTTGTGCAGACGATCGATAGCGATTCACCTACACAAGTGCGAACTCGCTACTCGCAGCCGATGCCGTCGTTGTCGCGGTCGAGGTGGGGGCCGTAGCCATACTCGTCGCGGTAGACCGGTGCAGCTCCGGCGTCGCGGGCGGCATCGCAGTTCTGGTACTGGAACCCACCGTTGGGCCGGGGTGCGGGGGCGGGCGCACCCTGCGGTGCGGGCGGGGGAGCGAAAGCAGGCGGCGGCGGAAGGATGCAGAACTGAGCCGAGCCGGCACCGCACAGGAAATCGGTGATCGGATCCGCCGAAGCGAGGGCGGGGGTGGTGACCATGGCTGCCGCAGCGATCGCGCTTCCGATGCCGATTCTGACCAGCAGGTTCTTCGTCTTCATGTTGCTCCAATTCGAGGGGGTGCGATGGAGCCTCCTCGCCGGATCCTTGAACTGTCAACGAAGTCATTCGCGCGACCGACAGCCGTGCTGAGCAGGGCGGCACCGAAATGCGCAGGGTCGACGCGTTTGGAAACCGGCAATAGAGCGTATTTACGAACGTATGAGCGAAAACGAGCAGGTCAACCAGAACCCCGAAAAGGATCCCGACGACTGGGTCACCGGCGACGAGCCGATGACCGGCCCGCAGAAGAGCTACCTGAGCACCCTCGCGCAGGAAGCCGGGGAGGAAGTTCCCGATGACCTGAACAAGGCGCAGGCGTCGGAAATGATCGACAAGTTGCAGGGCGAAACCGGCCGCGGCTGAGCCTGCTCCGTCAGAAGTCCACTCGATGTGACATCGACCCCCGAAAAGTCCACCGAATGTCACATCGAGTGCCTTCTGAAGCACCTCCAGACGGCAGCATCCGACCAGGTAGACCGTTATTTCTTCGGTACATGTAACAAAGGATTACGCAGACTTTTGTACCCGTGATTTCGCGGCTACTGTGAGCGGACCCACAGCCCTCGGCGTGTCTGCGTCGCGGTGGGTACGTTGTGGAACGGATGTTGTTTGTGTTGCGCCCGCGAGGGTGCGCCTGGGGAGGATGGCAGATCAGATGCACCGTCGTGTGTTGGCAGTAGCGGGGGCTGCGCTGGCTGTGACCTTGCTGTCGTCGGGTATCGCCGGAGCGCAGCCGCTTCCGGGTACCGGCAGTGCCGATGGTGGCGGGGCGGCACCTGGCATGCAGGCCCAGTCCGCGCCCAAGCCTGCCGCAAGAATCGACCGAGTCGACATGCTGACTCCGCGACGTGCGGCCGTGTGGGTCGATTCGCCGGCCATGGGTAGGGCGATCCAGGTGCAGGTACTTCTTCCGGCCGCGCAGGCCGTGTCCCGTCCGACGCTCTACATGCTCGACGGGGTCAGTGCCGGCAAGGAATCCGATTACAAGGAAAGCACCTGGACGCAGAAGACCGACATCGTCGATTTCTTCGCGGACAAGCAGGTCAACGTGGTGTTGCCGGTCGGCGGATCGAGTAGCTACTACACCGACTGGAATGTGCCCGACCCCGTCCTGGGCGTCAACAACTGGGAGACGTTCCTGACGGCGGAGTTGCCGCCGCTGATCGACGCGCGGTTCTCCGGTAACGGCACCAATGCCATCGGCGGAGTGTCGATGGGTGCCCAGGCCGCGATGGATCTGATCACGCGTCATCCCGATCTCTACACCGGAGTAGCCGGTTTGAGCGGGTGCTACGACAACTCGCAGAACAACCTCAAGGACGCCGTGCGCGCCACGGTCGCCACCAACGGCGGCAATGCCACCAACATGTGGGGCGAGAACGCCGACGCGAAATGGATCGAACACGATCCGTCACGCAACGCAGAAGCATTGCGCGGCAAGGACGTCTATGTGTCGGTCGGCACCGGCCTACCCGGCCCGCACGAGCTGGGCCCCGGCGGCGGTGGAGTGCAGGAGGCTGCGATGGGCGGACCGCTCGAAGCTGCAGCGCTGTACTGCACCACGCTCTTCGACACACGCCTGCGCTCGCTCCACATACCGGCCACCTTCACCTACCGCCCCTACGGCATTCATCAGTGGCCGTACTGGCAGGACGATCTCCGGGAATCCTGGCCGACGCTCGAGCGCGCGCTAGGACTGTAGAGCGAACTTCAGAAACGCGTCGTTCTCGTGCGGGTCGCCGATGGTGACCCGCACTCCGTCGTTTCCGTAGGAACGCAACAGCACGCCCTGTTCGGCTGCGCCCGAGGCGAATTCACCCGAACGCTCGCCCAGCGGCAGCCAAATGAAATTGGACTGGGATACGCCCACGTCGTAGCCACCCGAGACCAGGGCGTCGCGCACTCGATCACGTTCGGCGATCAGCGCATCGGTACGAGCCAGTAGCTCGGCCGAGGCTTCGAGCGACGCCAGAGCCGCCTGCTGAGCAATGGTGCTGACGGCGAACGCAATTCGAACCTTCGACAGTGCCGTGATCACCTCGGGATCGGCCACCGCGTAGCCCACCCGCAGACCCGCGAGGCCGTACGCCTTCGAGAACGTCCGCAGCACGATCACGTTACGGCGACCGCGAGCGATCTCCACCCCATCGGTGTGATTGCCTGCCGCGTCGGGCCGGGTGTACTCGAAGTAGGCCTCGTCGAGGACGACGAGGACGTTGGGCGGCACCGCGTCGAGAAAGGCCACGAGCTTGTCGCGCTGAACGACGGTTCCGCTCGGGTTGTTCGGGTTGCAGACGAAGATGAGTCGGGTGCGCTCGGTGATGGCGTCGAGCATCGCGTCGAGATCGTGCACGTGGTCCGAGGTCAGCGGCACCTGAACGGGCGTCGCTCCCGTCACCCGGACGATGATCGGATAGGCCTCGAACGAGCGCCACGCGAAGATCACCTCGTCACCGGGGCCACAGGTGATCTGGACGACCTCCTGGCACAACGCGACCGAGCCGTTCCCGGCGGCCACGTTCTCCGGAGTCACTCCGAGCTTCTTCGCCAACGACTCGACGAGCGCCGTCGCGCGGATGTCGGGGTAGCGATTGACGCCGCCGGCCGCTTCCGCGATCGCCTCACGGACACTCGGCAGAGGGCCTTGTGTCGTTTCGTTACTCGCCAGCTTGATCGCACCGGGAAAGCTGCGGCCGGGTACGTAAGCGGGGATGGCGTCGAGGTCGGGGCGGATGTGCACGGTCACGTCAGTCATTATGCGCCGACCCTGTCGGTAAGCGACTTCTGCCTGTCCGCGTCAAAGCTGTGCAGGACGGCCGCGATCGTCCTATCTTCGTACAGTATGTCGGGAACTTTCAGCGACTTCGCAGTCCTTCGGTCCGCCCCCGCGCCCACAGTCGGCGCGGACGACGAGGTGGATACGGCCGCATCGAAACCCGTCTCGCAGGAAAAAGTGCCGTTGACGGCCGTCGAGCCCGATGGGTCACCGCGCGGCGGGATCGTCGTGTTGCACGAGGCCAGGGAGATACCCGAGTCGCTGAAAGATCTCCTTCGCGCCCTCGCGTTGGAAGGGTGGCTGGCGGTAGCGCCGGACCTGTTCCATCGGGGGCACGGCGACGACAAGGAAGTGTTCGGCGACGACCTCTTCGCCGATTTCGACGCCACCTCCGACTGGCTCGTCCAGCGCGGGGTCTACTCCGATTGCATCGGCGTCATCGGATTCGACGATGCCGGAACGGCCGCGTTGATCGTGGCCACCAGCCGTCCGGTCGGAGCGGCGGTCAGTGTCGCCGCAGCAGGGATCGTGGAGCCGCTCAATTCGGACGCCATCGCATTGGTCGACGCCGCGCCCAAGCTGCAGGCGCCGTGGCTCGGCCTCTACGGCGAGAACGACCCCCACACCCCACCCGAACACATCGAAGCCCTTCGCGATGCCGCCACGCGCGCCTCAGTGGCCACGAACGTCGTCGCCTACTCCGGTGTGGAGCATCGCGCCGATCATCCTCGGGAACAGCCGGGCAGCAGCGACGACACCGACCCCGCCGAGGCCGCTCTCGTCGATGCGCAGACGCGCATCTTCGACTGGTTCGACAGCTTCATGCGTTGACGAGCAACAAGCATCTTTTACGCGAACGCCGCGCGAACCTGGGGCGTCGACCAGCCGTTTTGCCTTCTGGCCTCAGCCGTGTGTAATCTCTTTCCTCGGCGGTCCGAGAGGGCCGGCAGCCTAGGAGGCGTGCCAGAGCGGCCGAATGGGAGTCACTGCTAATGACTTGACCCTTCACCGGGTCCGGAGGTTCAAATCCTCTCGCCTCCGCCACGCTGATCCGCAAGGATCGGCACGTCGGTTCTTCGGAACCGACACAACTGAACATGCGCCCGTAGCTCAACGGATAGAGCACTTGACTACGGATCAAGAGGTTAGGGGTTCGAATCCCTTCGGGCGCACAGGAAAAAAAGCCCCTGATCTGCGAACATTCGCAGGTCAGGGGCTTTTTGTATGTGCTGGACGTGCCTGCAACTCAACACGAACGACCTGCACTGCGTCGAAAGTATCGAGTGATGTGGACTCGTGTGAACGTTGGTGGCCCGATCGATGGATTGCTCCGTGTGGGTGCGCTTTGCCTCGGCACGAGATTTTAAAGCCCAGAGGCGTTCATACATTCCCGGCGAACTCTGAGCGGACACATGACATCGGAACAAAAGTTCTGACGACGACGTACTGCTCGACCGGCAGCGTCGAAGCGCGATCGAAAACTTGGTCCAGATGTTGCTGCCATAAGTTGCTTTCAGCGTCGCAGCCCGATTGACCGATGGTCGACCACGATTGCTGTGCCTGCCGTGATGAGACACGTCGCCGCGGCGTACCACGCGAAGACTGTGTAGTTCGATGAGAACGTCTCGCGCAGGCTCGGTGCCGTCCCACCGATCAATGCGACGGCAATGGCATAGGGCAGGCCGTTGCCCACCCCGCGCGCCGATCGCGGAAATAGCGCGCTGATAACCGCGGGCAATGCCGCACACAGTCCCGCCAAGGCCACCGTCGCCAGCGACGTGCCTACCAAGTACGTCGCCAGTGTCGCCGACGGCCGGGTCAGATACAGCACGGGCAGAGCGAACACGGCATCAATGACCGCGGAGGCGGCGTACAGCTCGGTGCGGGGTCGGTGCCGCATCAGCACTCCGGCGCAAACAACCAGTCCAGCGAAACCAACCGTCTGCCCGAGAGATATTGCGACCATGGTCGATTCGCGAACGCCCAGATGCGTGACCGCATAGGGAACGGTGCCGGCGACCCAAATGTTGTAAGACAGCGTGGTTCCCACGGTGAGCGCACAGACTGCCGCCATCCGAGCCAGTATCGCCGAACCCCGGAGGTTCGGCGCAGTGCTCACCTCTTCAGATCGTGATCGAGCGGCGTCTGTGCCATGGGTTGCGGCTATTGCCAGCAGCGCACCTGCCACCGCCCCGGCCACATAGGGAATTCGCCAGCCCCACACGGACATCTGCTCATGACCGAGCAAGGCAATCGTCAGCAGGGTGACCGTCAGCGACACCACTTTTCCACACGCGGCCATCGTGTAGATCAACGCCGACGGGTCCAGTCTCCCTCCGACAGAATGCATCTCGTACATGTGTGCATTGACCACCGCGGCCTGTCCGCCGTGTGCGGCACCCAGAATCACACGGAAGATCAACAACAACACCGGAGCTGCCCAGGCCACTCCGTCTATTGCGGGCGTGAAGGCCATTCCGGTAGTCGCGCCGACCCCGATCCACAAAGAGGCTACGAATGCCGTTGTGCGGCTCCGCCGGTCGGCGATACTCCCGACAATGTAAGCCCCCATGGGACGAGAGACGAACCCGGCGGCAAAGATTGCGAGGCCTACAGTCATCCCGGTTTCGTCGTCACCGAACAGCTCGCGGGTCATATAGGGGAGCAGCGTAAGGAACGTCACCCAGTCGTAGCCCTCCACGGCCATCCCCGCCGCGACAACGGCAACCGGTCGTCGGTTCGGAGTCATCGGACCACTATGCGGGCCGAGTATGGAATCGACACGCCAGCAACACATGATGTGCGCCACTGCGAAGGCGTGTGCAACAAGTCACTCGTCAACAAGTGGTGTGACTTCACGCGCACTCGGTTCTCGGGCGCGACGGAACTCGTTGCGCGCGCTAAACTACTGCCAGTCCGAACAGAGTCGCTTGAGAGCCCCTTGCTTACAAGCCCGAGACCTGCCGGATCGCTTGAGACAAATCGCAGACGTGAGCGGCACCCGTGCGGTGGCCAGCAATACCTCTCGTCTGTGTATCCGTCCGAACCTTCAGCAAGGGGCTCACCGTGACATCTACTCTTTACCCTCCACTTTCACATTCGACTCTGGTCCCGCGCGAACACGTGCACCGCGACGCGTTGTCGGAGGTCTATCTCACCGACATCATCTGCGATCGGTACCCCAACTTTCGCGTCGGTATTCATCTTCCGAAGTCGCACAGCTACTACAGCGATCACGTCGGGCCCGCCGCCGGCCGATACGACCCGTTGCTCGTCCTGGAGTGCTTTCGGCAGGCGTCGATCTTGATCGCCCATCGCCACGTGGGAGTCGAGTTCGACCAGTCCTTCATTTTCAATGCCGGTTCCTTCACCGTTGTTTCGGATGATGCGATGACGGTGACGCCAGCCCCGGGCAACGGTGAGCTGAGTGCGGTGATCGTCGGCGAGAAGGTCCGCGACACCACGATCATCGGCATCACACTCGATATGACGGTCACACTTGCCGGAACGACCGCAGTCACCATGACTATGTCGATTCAGTGGATGCCGAAATCTGTCTGGGCTCGGGTCCGAGCATCGGGACGGGCAAAGCTGGGGCTGGCCGAATATCGCAGTGGCATAGAACCTTTGTCCGGACGCCACCCTCACCCACAGGTCGGTGCGCACGAGCCCGAAGCCCTCGGCCGTAGCTTGGGTCGCAATGTTGTTGTCGGTGCTGCACGCCACGTATCGGGCGGCTTCGACGTCGATGTACTCGTCGACCAGCATCACCCGAGTCTGTTCGACCACCCGCTCGATCACATCCCCGGAGCAGTTCTCTTCGAAGCGGTACGCCAGGCCGGGATCATCGGTGCCGATGAGTACTTCGGACTCAGTGCACGACGTCTCCGAATACGTTCTCTGTCTGCGACATTCACCCGCTTCGGCGAGCTCGACCTACCGACCAGCGCGCTTGTCCGGCCGCAGACCGACACCTGCGACCGGGGTGTCGGTTTCGACATCGACATCACACAGGAAGGTGTAGTCATCGCCTCCTGTGGAGTGCTCTTCGATCGGTCGCACGCATCCAGCCATGTGGCGGTCGCGCGATGACCGCCTCAGCGCACGTCGGGACCGTCCCGCCGGTATCCGCCGCGTCGCGATACACGACGGTTTTCCTGGACTTCGGTGGCGTGCTCTCGCCCCCCATCGAAGACCTGTTCGTCGATTACGAACGCAAGACAGGTATCAGCCCAGCCGATCTCAAAGCAGCGATGGCGGGCGTCGCCGACGGTCTCGGTGTCGAGGTGCTCGCCCCCGTCGAACTCGGCCTGCTGACCGAGGCCGAGTGGGTGAGTCGCATGCACCGATGGCTCACATCCCGAGGGATCGACGTCTCGCGGGCGGAGAGCGACTTCGGTCGACAGTGGTTCGCAGGCCACCAGGTCAACACGACGATGCGCGACCTGGTCTACGAGCTGAAGGCGCAGGGCTACCGAGTCGGGATTCTCACCAACAACGTCCGCGAGTGGGAGGCCCACTGGCGCCCGATGGTCGGACTCGACGACGACGTCGACGCGATCGTCGACTCCTACGACGTCGGGTGTCGCAAACCGGAGCCGGAGATCTTCGCGATCTCCGAGACTCGGATCGGGGCCGCCCCTGGAACCGCCGTCCTCATCGACGATCTCGAATCGAACTGTGCCGCCGCACGCAAATTCGGTTGGGGAGCAGTCCGCTTCGTCGACAACGATCGAACCCTCGCCGACCTCGTTGCGCTGCTACGCGCAGATCTCGGTGATATCGCAGACAGGGAGACCAGCGCATGACCGCACCCGCATCGTCCTCGACAGTCACATCGTCCGCCAAACCCAACCTTCTGTTGGCGGCGATCCTGCTCGGCGTCGTCGTCGTACCCACCGGTGTGTCCGGAACCGGTGTGGCGTTACCGCACATCGCGGCCGATCTCGGCTCCGATCCGGCACTGCTGCAGTGGGTCGTCAACGGTTTCAATCTCACTTTCGCAGTGTTCAGCTTGGTCGCTGGATCCATCGCCGATCATCTCGGCCGCCGCCGCGGCCTGGTCCTGGGCGGCGCGCTGTTCGCCGGGGCGGCGGTCCTCAGCGCTGTTGCACCGTCGTTACTGCTGCTCGATGTCGGTCGAGCGCTCGCCGGCATCGGGGCCGCGATCATCTTTGCCTGCTCAGGAGCACTGTTGGCCATCACCTTCGACGGCGCTGCTGCGGCGCGCGCGTTCGCGCTGTTCGGCACCGCCGCAGGAGTGGGACTCGGGCTCGGGCCGACGATCTCCTCGACCGCCATCGCCGTGGTGGGGTGGTCAGGCATTTTTTGGTTCAACGCCGTCGTCATCGCTGTATCGACAGCCTTGGTCATCGCGTCGAAGGTGCACGACACGCCTGCCCAGTCCACCGGCAGGCTGGACTACCCCGGCGCGGTCGCCTTCGCCGCGTCACTCACGTTGGTGATTGCAGCTGTGGTGCAGTCGGATTCGTGGGGATGGCACTCGCCTGCGACACTCGGCACCTTGATCGCCGGGGTGGCACTGTTCGCGGCGTTCATCCGGATCGAACTCACCACCGCTCACCCGTTGCTCGACCTGACGCTGCTGCGATCCTCCCGGCTCGTCGGTCTGCTCGCCGTCCCCGTCGCCGGCGCAGTCGGCTTCGTCACGCTGCTCACCTATTACCCGACGTTCCTGTCGACGGTATGGCAGCTGGGCACTGGGACCGTAGGTCTGGTGATGCTGATCATGACCGTGCCGGTCATCGTCGGCCCGCTCATCGCCGGTGCCATGCACACCCGTGGCGTACCGGTGTGGATCATCCTCGGCGGCAGCGTCTTGTTGTTCGTCGCCGGTGCGGCCGCACTCACTCTGGTCGGTACCGAGGAGAACATCGGCACAATCGTCGCCCCGTTCCTGTTGCTCGGCCTGGGGTTCGGGTTGGGCGTAGGGCTGGTGGACGGCCAGGCGATCGGATCGGTGCCTGCCGACAAGTCGGGCATGGTGTCAGGTCTGGTGTCCACGGTGCGGCTGGGTAGTGAGGCCGTCGTCGTGGCGGTGTTTGCAAGCGCGCTGACTGCGGGCGTCGGTGGTCAGGTCCGCGACCGCCTGCCGGCCGCCCTGGGATCCGGCGAGCGGGAGAACATCGTGGACAAGGTCGTCACCGGGGAGATCGGAGGTATCGACAGCTCCGTGGACACCGGTCTGCTGCGAGCCGCGTTCGCCGACGGGTTCACTCCGTTGCTCTGGGTGCTCGCCGCCCTGTCCTTTGTCCTCGCGGTGACCGTCACACTCCTGCTGCGCCGCCCCGTCGATGCTTCGACGACACCCACCGCGGCCGATCCGGTCCTCGATGCCGATACCGCTCTCGATCGCGAGGAGATCCAGCAATGACCCAGACCATCCATCGACCCGACGGCACATCGACAAACCCTCTGGTGACCGACATTCCGAATCTCGACACCCCGCCGCCGTACGTCCGGGAACTCGCCAGTGACGATGGGCACCAGAGAATAGAGCTACCCAGTGGACACAGTGCGATCTGCCTGACGTCATACGAGGACGTCAAGACGTTGATGCTCGACCGGACTGCCAGCCGCACGCTCTGCAACGTCGATGGCGGTCCGTCGTTCATGCCCACCAACTGGGCACCCGAGGTGCTCATCAATCTCGACGCCCCGGTGCACGGTGTGGTGAGGGAGTTCGTGTCTCACGAGTTCAGTGCCCGCGCCATCGCGGGACTCGAACCCACCATCCTCGCCCTCACCGATGCTGCGTTGGACACGCTCGACGCGATGGCCGATCCCGACGTCATGGCTCAGGTCTTCCGTGTCGTGCCGGCGCAGATGGTGTGCACTCTGCTCGGCATCTCGCTCGACCATGCGCCGTGGATGAACGAGCTCGGTCGACGAATTCAGCTCGCTCGTCGCGACGAGATACCTCTCATCGTCGACTCGTGGGTAGAGCTGTACGGCTGGGTCCAGAAACTCGTTGCCGACGACACCGAACACGACGACACCGGACTGCTCGCCACCTACAAGCGGCGGGCCCGGCAACCGGAATTCGCCGCCATCGACGACACCCTCATCAGCGGGACCGTGATGGGAATCGTCCTCGGAGGGGACAACAACGTCGCGACGATGCTCGCGAAAACGCTGTATGCCGCACTGGCGCATCGGGATCTGTATTCACAAGTTGTCGACGATCCTTCCCTCGTATCTGACTTGGTGGAAGAGATCATGCGGCTCATGCCGCTCGGAACGCCTGGGTCGTTCCCGCGTGAATTGACCCGTTCTCTCCACACCACGGCCGGTCGGCTTCCGATCGGGGCGATCGTCTACCCACACATCAACGCGGCCAATCGCGATCCGGCGGTGTTCGATGCACCGTTGGAGATCCGGCTGGATCGCCCGCGTGGTCGGCATCTGCAATACGGGTATGGCATGCATCGGTGCATGGGGTCGGCGCTGGCGCAGACCGAGTTGATCGCGATACTCACCCGGGTCGTCACGCGCTACCCGGACCTGTCCCTGCGTGTGGATCCGTCGAATGTGGAATGGGATCTAGGAACCGGACTGCGGCGACCTGCCGTCCTGCCGGTGGATCTCGGTGCGAGAGGAATTGTGTAGATGTACGACGTGATCGTGGTCGGCGGCGGGCCGGTGGGGATGCTCATTGCCAACGAGCTGGCGCTGCATGACATTTCGGCGGTGGTATTGGAGAGTCGCGATGCCGTGAACGAGTACCCCAAGGCCGGGACTTATCACGCGCGCGCTATCGCGACCCTTGCGCGCAGACAGGTCGTCGCCGTCCCACGCCGGACCAACGATCACACGACCATCTCTTCGGAGCTGTTCCAGTTCGCTGGATACCCGTGGCTGACGCTGCGGTCGCGAACCATCGACGGGCCGGTCATGATGGGCATTGCTCAGGCCGAACTCGAGCGCGCGATCGCAGCGAAGGCCGAAACGCATGGCGCACAGGTGATCCGAGGCATCACGGTCACCTCCGTGCAACAGTCCGCCGACCAGGCACTCGTCATTGCACATGACGCCGATGGCACCGAGCAGCGGTACGCAGCGCGCTACGTGGTCGGTGCCGACGGCGGCCGCAGCACGGTACTGCGTTCGGGTGAGTTCACGACAACCGAATACGCGCCGACGATGCGCGCGATCCTGGGCCTCGCGCAGTTGCCGCACCCCGAGCATCTCCGTGGAGGATGGAACCGCACCGACGCCGGATGGACGCTGCTCAACCTGAACCGCTACGGACACAGCCGGATAATTGTGTTCGAGTTCGACGGTCCAGCCGCCGACCGGCATGCACCGGTCACACCGGAGGAGTTCGGAGCCGCCATCGACCGCGTGGTCGGTTCGCACGTCGAGCTCGAGTCGCCGCACTACCTCAACAGGTTCAGTGACTTCAGCCGGATCGTGCACAACTATCGAGACGGTCGACTGTTCCTGGTCGGAGACGCTGCCCATATCCATTACCCACTCGGTGGGCAGGGCCTCAACACCGGAATCTCCGACGCGGTCAACCTCGGATGGAAGCTTGCCGCTGTGGTGACCGGTGCCGCAGACGACGCCCTGCTCGACAGCTACTCCACCGAACGTCAACCTGTCGGGCAGTGGGTCATCGACAACACGCGTCTTCAGTCGGCGATCATGAATCCAGATCCTGCACAGGACCCACTGCGTCGAATGGTCTCGCAGATGTTGTGCCACAAAGATACTCACGATTGGTTGGGCGACAAGATCAACGGTCACTCCCTGCGCCACGATATCCCCGGACTGTCGGAAAGCGAGCTCGACGGGTCGTTCCTGCCCGACCACGAAATCGACGTCGACGGCACACGGACAACCGTGTCGGAGCTTCTGGCCCGCGGCCGAATCGTGATACTTGTCGGTGCGCAAGCACGTTCGGCTCTCGAGGAGACGGCAGCCATCCCGTTCGCCGACACAGTCGTCGCCCAGGGATTGCCCGAGCTCTACCCAGAGATCGTCGTCGTCCGACCGGACGGATACGTCGCGTGGGCCGGCGAAAGTTCGCAGATCACACTGATGCGCAAGGTTCTGGAGGGTCATTTCGCGCTGCGCTGGACGCAGGAGCACTGATATCGTTGCCGCCCATTGCCGATTTCGTCGACTCGGCTGGAGACTGAGGGTGTCGTGGACAATGGCTGGTTTCTGGTCGAGACCTCGGGATCGACCCCCGCCGTGGTCATGGTCGGTGCGCGCTCCAAGCAATGGCGACCGGTCTCCAATATGTTCCGCGGCTCGGTCTACACAACGGTGCTGCAACTACTCGATACCGTCCTCAACAACCTGAAACAATCGCAGGTACTCCTCGACGTCGGCGGGCCGCGGTTGGCGCTGGCACAGCCCGTCCTCGGGCCGTCTCGACAGGTACACGCGATATTGATGTGGATCGGGGACGCCACCGAGACGCCACCACCCGAGCCCCCGGTGTGGGCATTCGCATGGGAACTGGCCGATCCGATCTCGCCGAGCTTCGTCGACGACCCGAAGACCGGCACGATGACCGACTGGCTCTCCGGATGCGCTCGACTGTCCGATATCCGTCGCACCGCCGCGGACGTCCACGCTGCCACTGTCGGCGATCGCTTCGCCGGAGACTGGATCCGCACCGATGGGACCGTCGAGCGATACACGATGCGGGTCGTGGCGACCTTCGATGGACCGGCCATCCTTGCAGTATCCGTACGCCTCCCTGAGCCGACCGCCGCCGTAGAAGACGAGCTACTTCCACGCGCCGCACTTCAGGCAACCGCTACCTACGCTGGAACATCTACGGCGGTGCTGCACGCCGCAAGCGGGCGTGTGCTCGCGTGGCTCACAGACGGACGCCCTGACTTCCCTCCCGAAGTCGTCTCCGGGCTGATCGCAGCGCCCACACCATCAGCGACAATTCCGATCGACGAGACCGGACAACTGGCACTGGGAATCTTCGACCTCGAGCGATCCGAACCGTATCCCGGTTGACCGATGCAGCAGTGCGCTGCAGATTTGGACACTCTCGCACATCCGACGCCCGGCTGTGCCGCCGGAAATGAAATGGCCGCCGCGCGACAATTGTTTCCACTTCTCGTGTCGTATTGCGCAGTCTGCGTATCGGCAGGTGCTGCCGGTCGCATCGATCAGCAGTCGGTCACGGGGCGCGCCGAGTGTCCAGCACAGTGTTGATATCGACAACAGTTTCGTTCTGCGGCAAACGATTACGGTATTCGGCGCGGGGCACGTCGGAAGGAGCGATGTCGGCCGGCGAACAGCCGAAGATGTCGCACAATGCAATCAACGTGGTCAGGGACATCAGCATCGGACGCCGCGCAACGAGTCTCCGAACTTGTGGCTCGGTCAAGAGCACACCGCGGTCGGCCAGATGTGGAAGCAAATCGATACTGTCTCGCATTCCGCGAGCATCCATGAGCTCGGCCAAGCACGGGTTCTGTGCGCTTGTCGGTGTCATCGGTCGCCTTCCCGCGCCTGTTGTTGCCAGTCGCGCCTCGGTGGTGTCACTGCTTCGAGTTCGAGAAAAAGGGACTGCACGATGATCAGGCCCGGGGAGGGAAACGATCATCGTGCAGCCCGATCTCTCGGATTGCGTACGGTCAGAACAAAAGGCCCTTGATCGCGTAGGGGATGACACCGATCACGAGGGCTCCGAGGCCGCCGGCGAGAGTCAGGGTGGTGATGATGGGATCGAACATGTTCTTCTCCTTGTGAAGTCGCCCATCGTGAATCGATGGGACGTGTAGTGGTGCCCGGGTCCGGACGTCTGGTTCAGAGCCCCAACCGTCGGGTGAGCGACGTGGTGAACAGATTGTGTGGGTCGAGAGCAGCCAACGTATTTGCCGCGATCGACCACTGCGGATACACATCGGGAATTTCGTGGCTGAGCGCGTGGGGGTCGGTCCATGCACCACCGTCTCCGTGACCCCAGCGCTTCGCCCACTCTGGTCGAACGATTCCGAGTTCGGCTGGAAAGGGCCGAAAGAAGCGCTGCTCGAGATCCGCGTAGAAGTCCGCGTGCCCAGGGGTGCCCGGCAAAGTCAGCGTGTCGAGCCACACCGCTGTATCGAGGTCGGCGCGTCCGGGTACCGGCGTAGCGGGGGAGAGGGCGGGAGCTCTGTCGACCGGGTACCGAGAATCCACCCCGGTCACCCTGATTTCCACACAGCTGTTGATGGGGTACTCGCCGCGTGTGGCGTACTCGTCGAGCATCGTGCTGATCACTTCGGTGAACTCGTGAACCACATGCTGAACATTGTCTCGACGGGTGATCACCGCATGGCTGGCCGCTGTGACGCGTAGCGTTGTGGGTCTGACGAAGTGAATGAAGTCTTTGGCCGGGCCCCACATGTCGCGAGCACCCGTCAGGGTGAGGCCTGCATCTGTGGCAGCGATGACGGCGTCCCCGAATGCCGGCGCGAGTTCGGTATGCCCCTCGATGATCCGGCCGAGCATCTGCGGTATCGGATCGGGAAGGTTGTCGGCAAACGGAAAGTTGAATGGGCCTGTGGTCGGGCGTGATTCGGCCGGGCGAGTGGGCGAGACGGACCATTGTTGAATCCACGGTCGATCGGTGAAGGTATACCAAATGATTCCGACTCGACCTGCGTCGTCGAGCATTGCGGTCAGGGACCGCGGGCCTGCTGCGTTGGGTGCTGCGAACAGTTCCTCGATCGGGATGTCTGTGAAGGTCCGACACCGCAGGTTGTGCGTCGGCACCGTCGACAGACGAACGCGCGTGACCAAAGTGCGCCCCAAATGCACGAGTAAAGAGGAACATTCGGGTTCGGAACGGGTGAACGTCCTCTCGATATAGGTACCGGTGCGGCTGTCGAACACAACGGCCGAGATGGTTTCGACGAGGTCGCTCACCGAACCGAACGGCAACGACCGGTTGCCCTGTTCGGCGGCCGAAGCGACGGCGCTACCGTGCCCACCCACTGCGAGCACACCTCCGACGGTGACGTCTCCCGGTGCCGGCGCGGAAAGTACTGCGCGACCGTGCGCGTGGAGGTAGGCGAGTAGGTCCTGCATGGAGGCACCTGCCTCGACGTCGACAACGGTGTCGTCGACCATCGCCATCGAGTTCAAGGTGGTCATGTCGAGAAGAAGCACTCGTGCCGACGAGGGCGTGCCGGAATCGACGACGAGCGGTGACCAAGTGTGTCGAAATCCATGGGGGCGCAACGTATACGAGTTGATTCTAGCCCACTCGGCAACCCTTACCGCATCGTCGGCAGAGCCGATGGCTACTGTCCACAGATCCTCCGTGACAATTGCCTCGTCCCAGTTGCGGAATTGTGCCTTACGCAGGGACAGCCCTTCGGGGAAGGCCGGCAGCACGGTCTCTGCCCGCACCGGTGCAGAGAACCCGGCGAAGAGTAGACCCGTCACGGCAGCGGTACCCGTGAGAAAAGACCGACGGCCCAACACGCTATCGCCCGCTCGGCGCGAGTGCTTCGGACTCATTTCCGGGTGGAGGCGCAGAAAGTGAGAATGTCCTTCACCGTCGCGGGATCGTGAAAGACAACATCGTTGACCGCATAGACGGGTACCTGGAGAACGTCGACGAACAACCCCTCGAGAACCTGGTATGGGGAAGCGGAGAACGTGAGAATGGACGTGACGAGAGCCGTGTTCCGCTTGATCGCAGCTTTCACGTCGTTCCCATGGTCTGTGAAATTCGCGTTCAACCAGCTGAACGTTGCGGTCGGTCCACTGCACACGGGAATCAGTGCCAGAGCTTCGTCATGGCTCGGTGCCCAGACGCCGTCTCCTGTCGGCGCAGCTTGCGTAGTGGGGCCTGTGGTTGTCACAGGTGCTGCGGAGGCGACCGGCGACGCAATAGTTGCCGCTGAGATGGCCACAGCAGTGGCACCGATAACGGTCTTGATCGAACGTTTCATGGGAGCTCCTGAGTCGAAGATTGAGACCAGCTCGGAGAAACCGGCGTGGTCCCTGTATTCAGACACAACAGCTAATTTTCAGCAACCTCTACGGGATTCCGGCTGGCATATCGATCCGTAAAAGTGCCCGCCGACTTCGATGCAAAAGGATGCATAGCGGCCGCTAAAGGCTCGATTTCGCAAGGAATGCGGCCCGGAAGCTCGGTCCAGTAGTGTCGTAGGTCTCACCATTACTAGGTGCTGGAAGTTAACTATCGGTCGCTGAGCCAAGGGCTTCTACGTGTTGATTTGGTTCGCGCAGCTGTGGTCTGTCACACATCTCGCGGCCGCCAGAGGGGGTGATGCGTATGAAACACTTGCTATTGGAAATGAAATTGAGCAGTACGGGTGCGTCAATCGAGCCTCGGGCGGCAGGCTTGCCGTGCTTCTTGATTCGAAACGTGGAAGGCGTGCGCCGCGTGTAGTGGACGCACTGCACGTTGCCGAATCATGTTGCAGCTCAAGGCTACTGATTCGAATTCGGCTCGCAAGAACGACATGGGAAGTGCCGGTGTTGGACATCACAGCATCGACGAGTAACGCGATTTACAAGATCAGCGACACATTTTGTATTGCCGGATGTCCTATCCCGGTCGGTACCACCATCAATCAGGCGGAGGGGCAATGCACTGCGTGAAAAAGATCGGCACGTGGTCCACGTCTGGGTGGGATCGGTGCCTGCCATGACCTCGATGGGGCACAAGGTGGGCCTGGCGATCTGTTGTGCAGCCCTCACCTCGGGTGTCTTCGCCATAGCTGTGGCAGGCCAGACCTCGGCGGCCAGCACCATCGAAATATGCGTCGGGCGGCCCGGAAAGTGTGGGGAATCGACACCCACGACGAGCAACGGTCCGACCACGACCACTGTCGAGCCGACTACGACGAGCAACGATCCGACCGCGACCACTGTCGAGCCGACTACGACGAGCAACGCCCCGACCGCGACGAGCAGCGACCCGACCACGACGAGCAACACCCCGACCGCGACTTCCGCTGACACGCAGAAGACTGCAACAGCCGAGCCGAAAAGCAGTGCCGATGCCGGCCCACCGATCGCCGATGGCGAGCTGCATTCCGACACCCGCTACTCGGAACCCTCGACTGTCGGGAAAACGGTGCACCCGCTCGAACCGCGGGATGCCGAGTCGCCGGCGTCGGATGCTGCAAACTCGCCCGAGTCTTCCGCTGACCAGTCTCCCGCCGACGAGTCTCCTGGCGACGAGGCACCGACGGCTTCCTATTCGCAGACCGAAACCACGAGTACTACCGATCCGTCACCGACGCCGGCGGCGAACGTCGATGGCGTGATCGAAGAGGAGGATCCCGATACCGAATTGTCCTCGGCAACAAGCGGTCTCCATGACGTGGCTCCTCTTCCGGTTGTCGGTGGCGTCGCGGGCCTGGCGCTGGCGGGGTTCGGAGCGGGTGTCATCACCTTTCGCGGTGCGCGCGCTACCGAGGCGCGACGGTCTGCCGCGCGCGCGGAGTTGTTCCCATGATCCGTTCGCACCGCCGCGTGTCTGCCGCAGTTGACGTCGTATTCGACATTGCCTCGGACACAACAGAATTCGATCTCGATGACATAGTCTCCGCAGTCGCCAGAGAGCGGGGCAGGTCGATCGAGGTAGAGATGGCCGAGCTGCCGCCCGGCGTGTGCGGACAACGACGTGCTTTCCCCAACCATGACGTCATCGTTCTGGCCCCGGATCTACCGAACTACGAACGGACGCTGGCGCATGAGCTGGGTCACATCGTGTTTCGGCACGAAGGCACACCGGTAGAGAAATCGTTGCACGTAGTCAGTGACGAGTTGATCGCGTTCATGCTCAGTGAGCGCAGCTTGATGTCCACAGTTCTCGATGGGTCGGACGCCCTGGCAGAGTGGGAGGCGGAAACGTTCGCCGGCCAATTGCTACAGCGGCTGCGGCGGATGAACACCCGAGGCGCTCCATTGTCGGTGTTGCGTTTCGATCAGGCTCTGGGATGACATGGACTGGGTAGCGGCGCTGTTGGTGTGGCTCGCAGTCGGTGCTCGCGTCGGCCGCGTGGTGGTGCGGAGCGCGAATACCGTGCGAGTGTCCATTGTGCTCGCCGTTGGCTTCCTCGCTGTGGGGCAAACATTGCTGGTCGACGATGTCGCGCGACTCCTGACACCCTATGTCGACGTGCCGACCGTCATCGGAATGTGTTGGATCGGAGTTGCCGCAACTTCCGCTGTCATCACTCTGACTGCGCGACCGATGCTCGGCGCGGCGCGAGAGCGTCGATCGATCGCAGCAGTGGTCTTCTTCGCTGTGGCTTCTGGAATTGCCTCCGCTGTGTGGCCTACTGCTGCGTGGGTTTTCGTTCTTCTCATGTTTCCGCTACTCATTGTCACAGGTCTCGGAATGGTCGATCGAACGCCGTTGGGCCGCGCGGTAGCTCTGTTCTGTGTCGGAACGTGTGCACCGGCTTTCGTGGCGGTATCGGTTGTCTTCGGGTCTGCACCCCGACACTCGGTACTCACGGCCGGCGCGCTGCTGATGGCCGCTGCCGCAGTGTGGGTTCTGGTGACGAGCTGGGTTCGTGCGCGGATCCTGTTGTGGCGCATCAGGAACCTTCATCGCACTCTCACTCGCAGATTTCCCGAGGTGGTGGACGACAAACGGTCGGGCGCTCCGACGGTGTTGCGTGCATCGGACCACGTCTCCGAAATCATGGACGCGTTGTACCTTCAGGTCGGTGCCGGGCAATTCGACGACGGAGCGCCTGTGCCTGTGGAATCCGGTGCCCGAGCCGTTCGCGTGGCCCGCACGGTTCGGGATCCGCTTGCCGACCCAGTTATGGGTGGACATTGGATTGCTGTGCCGAGCGGCGTGTCGCTGGCCAGGTGGGTGACGATGATCGCTTCGGAATTCGGGCGCTGACGCGATCCGCGACAGCGGAAGGAGTCAGTCCGATCCATCCGGGGGAACTGCGGGCAGCCCCTCGCTGGTCCGCAGCTTCTCCGCCATTGCGGTCAACAGGTTCTGTGATTCCTCGGATAGGTCGAATGCTCGCGTGGACAGTCGTCGCAGGCCATAGCCTTGGAGTTGCGACAAGACCTCCAGGTCGCGGTCCACCGATGCCTCGTACACAGGATCGAAGAAGTAGTCGGGCTTGACCTTGAAAAAGCGGGCCAGCGCCGCAACGGTCTCGTTCGAGGGATTGGTTCGATGACCGGATCTCAACTGCGAAATGTATGGCTTCGAGATCGGGTGACCAGCCGCTGCCAGGGCTTCGGCAACATCGGCATTCGTGTACGGCTTCCGTCCCGAAGGATGAATCGATTCGAACAACTTGTTCAATCGTTCCGCGAAAGACCCCTGCGTCGGCACTGCCCAAGCCCTCCTCGGTGGTGGTGATGAGCGTCGGGATAACCGCCCGATAGCTCCGGGTCGTGATGTTACCTTTTCGAGACCCCGACTTCTCCACCCGCGAGGTAAATGCTGTCGTTTCGACCAGTGGCCGGGTGGAGCGCCGCTAGTGCTGCCCGGATCGTCTCGACTGCGGGCCGTCAGTGCGAACCGAACGCACAAGACGTCGTCGTTCTTCAGGAGAGAGGATCGAACTGTCCGTCAGCGTGAGCGCCAGGCGCAGCCGCCGCCGGTACTCATCCGTGGAAATCCCGAATGTTTCCTCGATTGTCTTCTCGTCTGCCCCACCGAGTCGAGCCCAGCGTATTGCGAAGTTCACAAATGTCTCGGAGCGAATCTTCACCACCTCGATCGATGTGTCGTTCTCGCTCTCGGCACCTCAGATGGCAATCGAGGGATCGGCGTCGCAACTGTTGCCACCGCTGGTGCCGTCGCAATGGTTTCGGCGAAAACGCTTGTTGCAGTACAGCTCCGAGTCGGCGATCGATATCAGAATTCCGTACGGGTCCGTTTCGGGCTCGGCAATGGCCACTCCGTAGGACACTTCGACTACATGGCCATCGACCAGCGAGGATGCCAGAGCCTCTGCTTCGGATCGACTGCAACCGGTTGTGAGAACTGCAAATTCGTCACCCCCCAAGCGAACCAACACGTCGGACGGGGCAAGCGACGTCATCCACGACCGCGCCAACTCGACGAGGATGCGGTCGCCTTCTGCATGCCCGTGGCAATCGTTGACGGCTTTGAAATCGTCGACATCGAGCACGATGACGACCAAGTTCTCGCCGCGTTTCCTGGTGCGCGCCAGGAGGTGGCTTGCCGCGTGCGCCGCACCTGCTCGATTGAGTGCACCGGTCAAGGGGTCACGCAAGGCACCATCTATCAGCGTCGCCCCCATCGCACCGAATACTTCGGCCGCCACGGATACGCTCACGAGATAGAAACCGATCCATACCAGAGGTGATGGCGTGGGGGACAGTACTGCCGATATTACGGCTGTCGCCGCCAGTGCACAGACGAGTAAGCGGGCAGTTCGAGCCGGGTAGAAGACTCGAATATATATGGCCAGGAACAGAATCGACACCAGGCCCCACATCTGGAGCATCGCGAGTCCTTGGGTGACCAGGGTGCAGGGCGGCAACGTGGCGGCACACGACAGCGCGATCGAATGGCGGGCATTTCCGGCGTTCGGCGTAGCCAGCGATGCGAGCCCGAGGATAGCGACAACGAGGGCCGCGAAAAACCACCATGAGGTGTACTCCGTGGCCTGCCTGTCGTTGGTAGCAGACCTCGCCAACGTGAGTCCGGCCCCGTTTGCGACAGCCAGCAGGGCGAGCACGGACAGTAGTATCCAGCGGCCACCCTCCCGGAAGTGGATGGTGGGTCGTAGCGTGGTCCGCACTGATTTCACTCCCTGCATATCGACGCAGCTATCGATCCGTTACCGAACATGCATGAACATCTGTCGATGTCGAGCGCCACTGTGCGAAGTAGTTTGTCTGCGAATGCACATCGTTCATGTGTCAATGTCGCACCATGGTGTCCACATGGCAACCTACCAGCTATTTACACGTCTCAGGCTGATCGCGTGGGTGAGCGAAGGGGCTGTTGGGAAGCCTGTGACATGGAACGCCGACTGCTTGCTGTTTGCTTGCCTGGCTGACGGTGGCCAGTGTGAGGTGTGGAGCAGCCTGTCGATGAGTGTGGTCGTCGTCCGTAGGTCGAGAGCGTATGCGTTCTCGACAATGGTTCAGTATGAACATCATTCGACTGGCCGGCCGGGTGCGTATCGATTACGGGCGCCAGGGCGCTTGCGAATGCAAACGAGTGTCGACAGTCGGCTGGCTGATAGCCTAGAGTTAGCTGGAGCAATTTGATTCTTCTGGAGCAAAGGTTTACCCGATGATGCCACGACAAACCGAGGATGCCGTTGTCCTGGACTTCGCCAGAAGGTGGGAGCCTTACGGCGGTGCGGACGCCTCGGAGATTCTGCTGTGCTTCGGCCTGTCTGTCGACGAGTTCCGAGCTCGGCTGCACCGCATCTTGACTCGTACCACGGCGTATGACCTGGACCCCGGCGTTTATCGGCGACTTCTGCGGTACGCGGCGACCAGGTGAGCGCTGCGCGAGGACTGTGATCCGTCCCGTGGCACCATGTAGGTGTCGCTGACTGTTAGCCCGGACCGTGGCCTCGTTGTTCAGGGCTTGGGGTGGTCTGTGCTTCGGTTGTCACACGACGAAGAGTCGGTTCTTCCGAACACAACTCTGTCACTCCGACGATCCGGGTATATCGTTTTTGGTCAGTTTATTTCGGCTACTTGCGCACCGGGTGCGAGTATCGAGACCCCGGGGGAAGGCTCCCCGCGCCCGGTGCGGCCGACGTCGTCTGCGTGTTCGACGCCGACACACATACGTTAGCGGAAAAGTAGCTGTCCGCAAACCGGGTAAGTGCGGCAAGCTGCGGTGACCTTCTTCGGACAACGTGGAAAGACAGCGGACCGAGCGCCGACTCGTCGACCGAAGGCACGTAGAAGCGAGAGAATCTGTGGTCTCCAAATAGGTTTGTACTGAACAGGACTCGCATGCCTCTGCCGGATCGGCTAGCGGCTGGCAACGGACGCAAAGGTCGCGTCGAGTCCGTACGGGTGTGAGATAGTCCTTCGTTTTTCACGTCCAATCGCGTTGTGTGGGAGGGCATCATGGTTGTCGTGAGGAAATTGTGGGTGTCGTGGCCGCCTGCGGGCCGCCGAGCCGCACGCGTTCGAATTGCAAAGTTGGTGGTACGAGCGCGAATCGCGTCGATCGAGCACCAAAAATTCGAGCGGAACGCGCGCACCACCGGCCGTACCGATGACTACAGCGCTGAGCCGACATCATTCAGCCCGGGTTGCGACCCGTCGATCATCTCAGCCCCCGGAACACTGTGACCGACCATTTCAATGCCATCCGTGACGGCGACGACGCCCCGATTGCGATGTCGGCCTTCCAGGCCGAAAGAGTGGCGGTCCAGCTCCGGGGGATTTCCGATGGCACGGTCGATCGCGGTGATGCCGAGCTCGCTGCTCGGTTTCTGTACTCGCTGGCTCTCGACGCCCGGCCGCACTTACGAGAGGATTTCGCATACAACCGTGCGCTCGATTCGTACAAGACCTGGGAAGCGGTCGCCTTCCTTCCTCTGCCCCCTCCGTATGGCGACCCCGATTTCACTTCGAGAACGCTGGTTTATGTGGTGACCGGTCGGCCGCGGTTCCGCTCGCGGGATTTTCATGTCCTGATCTGCACGGCGATCAACGCCGCGATGTGGCCACCGACATCGACTCCCGGCGTCCACGTCGCCTTCCGCCTGTCCGATCATGACCAGCCGATCGCACCAGGCTCTGTTGTCTCCATTCCTGGGCGCACCGTGACGAGCACGATCACCCTCTATGCCGGGTCCGGGCGGGTTGGCGACAACGCTGCTCGGGAGGTCGACGTGCTTCACAACCTCGAACGGAGCGTGCGCATCCTCGAATCGAGCGGCGATTGCTGAACAGTGTCCGATCGCAACTGGCTAGGGATCGACGGGTGTCCCCCCATTCCGGGGGCTGTACTGCTGAGGCCCAGGAATGTGCGCGCGACGACTCAGGCGAGTGCACGGGCCAGTAATCGATCGGTGACAGTGGCGGGCGTGAGGGCCATTGCGTGGATCTGTATACGGCTGGCAAGGTCGCATCGATAGCGGCGTCGGGGTCGTTTGTCGGTCAGTGCTCGCAGTGTTGCGTCGGCGACGCGTTCGGGGGCAACGGCACTTCGTTGCAGCAGGGGGATGAGTCGACGCATCTTGTCGGTGGCGGGCCGGTACAGGTCCTTGTCGCGGTCGGACCACTGTGCGACGGTGGCATCGAAGTCGTTCGACATGCCGGTCCAAATGTCGGTTCGTGTGGTCCCAGGCTCGATCAAGCTCACTCCGATGCTCCACCGTCGTAGTTCCATACGCAGGGTGTCGGCGAGCCCCTCGACCGCGTACTTCGATGCGGTATACGCACCATTGCCCGGTATCGCGAACAATCCACTCAGTGATGAGATGAAGACAATCCGGCCTGCATTCTCGTTTTCGTTTGCGCGTAGGTTGGGAAGCAGGGCTCGGGTCACTCTGTGGTGACCGACCACATTTGTGGCCAACTGACTCATCAGCTGGTCGGCCGATACCGTTTCGAGTGGTCCCGTCAGCGCGTATCCGGCATTGTTGATCAGCGCGTCGATTCGCGCAGGAACATTTTCTGTGAGTACCTCGCCTGCATCGTCGTCCGTGATGTCGACTCGGATCGGAACAACCCGATCCAGTTGGGACAGTTCCTGCATGTGTGCATCCGAACGAACCGTCGCATACACCGTCCATCCCTCGCCACACAATCGGTCGGTGATGGTCCTCCCGATTCCGCGTCCTGCTCCTGTCACTACGGCTGTTCCGGTCATTGCGTTCGCTCCTGTCTCATGTATCCAATCGGGCTTCTAGCAACGGTTTTGGTGGGTGTGGGGCTGTGCAGCAGCTCTCATCGCGTCGACGAGGTCCCCTGGTTCGGTGGATCAGGGCTACGGTCGGGGTTCGCGTGTGTTGGTTCAATATTGCGCTCTAGGCGGAGGCGAAGACGTGCCGTCTCGGTTACGCGCTCGAGCACAATCCTGGGCAACTTACGGCGGTACTCCTCGCTGTCGGCCAACGACAGTACTTCTTCGTAGAACGCGGTCACCGTCAGCGCGTGGACAGCGTCGATGTCGCGGGCTGTTCCGCCGCCGAACGGTGCCCACTCGATAGCTGAGACCATCCGATTGTCGAAATGGGATACGGCAGTGATGGGTTCGTGCTCGGCGCGAATCGGTGACGACTCGATACTTCGATGTGGACTCGAGTGTCTACGGCGGCGTCCGCCTGCAGAATCAGGGGTGCCCCTGCACACGAGTACGAGTTGCTGATCGAGAGCGCAATGCATATTTTTCTCCTCGCATTCGAGACGGTAAGGGCTGGTATCGGATGCCGGGTAGATGGGGCCGGTTGCATGGCATCACTGGTGACTGGGATGTGTTCGGATGTGCCGGTTCTGCACTGCTGGTGCCGAGGGCCACCAGATTCGGTTGCCGAGCAGGTGCAGTGCTGCGGGGACGATGACGGTGCGCACCACGGCTATGTCGATCAACAGTCCGACACCGATGGTGAAGCCGGTCTGCAGCAGTAGCACTACAGAACCTGACATCAGGGCGAACATGGTGACTGCGAATACCACTCCCGCAGTGGTGATCACGCTGCCGGTGGTTCCGAAAGTTCGCAGGATTCCGCTGGTGGTGCCGCCGGCGCTGGCCTCGCGGACTCTCGATGCGAACAGCATGCTGTAGTCCGCTCCGACGGCAACCAGGCACATGAACGAGACCGGTAGAACCGACCAGTGCAGGCCGATTCCGATGAGGTGCTGCCACAGTAGGACGCTGATGCCGGCAGCTGTGGCGAACGACAGCAACACGGTAGTTACGAGTAGCGCTGGTGCGACAAGACTCCTGAGCAGGCCTGCCAGGATGACGAAGACGGCGACCGCGGCGACGATTGCGATCAGCAGGAAATCGCGTTCTGCTTGATCGATTATGTCGGCGGTGATCGAGGTGAGGCCGGTGGAGCCGACCTCGGAGTCCGCGAGAGTGCTGCCCTGCAACGAGTTTCGTGCGGCCTGGGAAATGTCACCGACAGTGGCAATGTTGTCGGCGCTGTAGGGGTTTCCCTCCTGCATCACCAACATACGTGCGACGTGACCGTCCGGCGACATCAGCAACTTCGCTCCGGTGACGAATCGCTGGTCCTGCAGGGCGCTCGGAGGTAGATAGAATCCCGATCCGGGTCCGGTGGAGGTATCTCGGCTCATGGATGACAGATAGTTCGCGGCGTCGCCGAGGCCGTCGGAGAGTTGTCCGGTCAGCGCCACTGTCGTGTCGGTGCCGTCCTTGGCCTGAGAGAGGCCACCGGCTATCTGGTCCATTCCCGTTGCCAGTGCCGACATCCCGTCCTGAAGTCGCTCGAGGTCGGACCGGATCGATTGCGGTGTGCGACCACCGAGAGATGCGACGAGCGAATCGATCTCGCCCAGTCCGTTGCGAAGTGTCGGCAGGACGCTGTCGATGGTGTCGATAGTGTCGGGTGGCAGCGCGGTGACGGCGTCGGATGCGGACAGGGCTGCGGTCAGTGCGCCCGAGGTTGCGGCGTCGAGCTGGTCGAACAGTGCGCGCCCGGCCGAACAGCCTGGATTCACGGCGCACTGCGGCGAGGGGCCGGGAGAAGCGAACGGGGCCAGCGCATTCTGGAAGTCGTTCACCGCACCCTGGTTCGCCTGGATGGCCGCGACCAGGGTTCCGAGCGTGCCGGTCAGCGACTGCACTTGGCCGAGTACTTGATCGAGGGTTCGGCCGTCGGCAGTGGTGGCGGTGGTCAGGGCTGTGACGGTAGGCAACAGATCGATCACCGAATTCGAGAGCGCAACAACTTGATTGGTTCCATCGACCAACTGGGGTAGCTGTTTCTGTGCATCGAGCGCTCCGTCTCGCAGTTCGGTGATGCCGGATGCCAATCGCTCGAGGTCGGGTTGTGCGTTGGCGATCTGGCCCTGCGCTGCGCCGAGACTGCTGCCGATCAGGCCGGTTTGGTAACCGGTTGCGGACTCGGGGAGCGGTTCGCCGTTCGGCCGGGTCAACGACCGCACGTACGCAACGTTCGGCAGGTCCGCCACTGCGGCGGCGGCACGGTCCAATGCTGCGAGATCGGTCGTGTTCCGTAGGTCGTGGTCGGCGCGAACGACCAAGTATTCAGGAACGATCTCGTTGGCCGGAAAGTGTTGGTACACCGCGTCGTATCCCGCCGTGGAGTCGGCGTCGCCCATGATCATGGCGCTGTCGTCCCCGTTGGGGACCATGCCGAGCGCTGGTGCGGCCAACGCTACGAGGGCGAGAACCGACACTGCGGTGAGCGCGCCTGCGCGGCGCAGGATTCGGGAACCGCGCTTGCGCCATTGCCGCTCGTGAGAGACTCGCGGCTCGATCCATCCGCGGCGTCCGAAGATCGCGATCAACGCGGGAGTGAAGGTCACAGACACGGCGAGGGTGACCATCAAACCGATGGCGATCGCCGGCCCGGATGTGGTGAACATGCCGTTCTTGGCAAAGACCATCGACGTTGCGGCGGCGGCGACGGTCAATGCCGATGCCGTGAGAACGGCTCCCACGTTCGAGCCCGCAGTGACGACCGACCGCATGGGACTTTCACCGCGCCTACGTGCGTCGTGAAAGGCCGCCGTTTGGAAGATGGCGTAGTCCGTCCCTGCTGCGAGGACGAGGGCTGTCATCAAGGTGACTGTCAGCGTCGAGACCGGAAGAACCGCGTTCCATCCCAGTGCAGACACCACTGCCCGTGATGCCGCCAACGCGATGCCGATGGTCAGAAGGGGAATCAGCGCAGCCACTACCGACCGGAACGCGATGACCAGCATCAACGTGATCAGCAGCACCGACACCGCCGTGATCAGGACCATCGAAGTATCGACCGCAATGAATTCGTCGACCACCGTCGGTGCGGGACCGGAGAAGTGCACATCCAACCCCTCGGGTGCCGCGACATCTGTAATCGTCGAACGGATGGCCTCGGTGGATCGATGAGCGTCGGCGGTACCGATATCGCCCTGCTCACCGACCGTCACGGTGACGGCCTTGCCGTCGGGGCTGACCGCGAAGTCTCGGGTAGCGGGATCGCCGTACATATCGAGAACGAAAGCCACATGGTCGCGGTCCGCCAACAGGCGGGCGATCAGTTCGGAGTAGTACTTCTGCTCTTGCTCACCGAACCCGTTGTCGCTGGCAAGGACGACAGCACCGACGGCCGTCGATGCCGGTGTGTCGAAGTCGTCCGCCATTCGAACCAGGGCCTGGGTCGAGGGCATATCGGAGGGAACGATCGCTGCAGACTTCTCGGTCGCCGTCTGTTCGAGCTGTGGCGCAACGACATTGAGAGTGGCGACCGCGATCAGCCAGATGCCGACGACCCACCAGGAATGCCTCGCGGCGACCGCGGTGATCGCACCGAAACCAAATTTCCCCACTGCGCGACGAACCATCTGACACCCTCCGTAGTGAGACAGTCATACGTAGTCTGTCTCAGTGTCGGTGACGCTAGCATCGAAGAACGACAGGCACAAGAAGGGCTGCCGAGGCGGTTATGTCGTCTGCTCGGCGATGTTGTCGATGGCGCAGGCCACGCCCAAGGGTGGGGTCATCGATGCGAAAAACGTGTTCAAGGCACTACTGCAGCGGGCAGGTCTACGCCTGCCCGAAGTTCGTGGACGGGCGGAACAGAGGCAGCAGATACCGCTGAACGTAGGCACGGGACGCGTCGGGTGCGGTGAAGTCGACGACGGTTTGTGGGTTGGCGATCAACGACAACGTCAGCCGGGTGGTGATCTCACTGACTGTCCGAAGATGCGTCATGACAGATTCGTCGACCGGTGCCTCGCCGTGGAGTTGGGTCTTCCATAGCTGTGCGGAGAATTCACGTCCCATTGCGATCAGGTCGTCGTCGAACAGGGCCTCCAGGAGCATTTCGCGGTCGGTTTCGCGAAGCCTGTTCAGCATGCGGTTGTCACGGACGAATTCGAGCGTAATCGCCAGTGACGAGGTCAGCGCATCCTCCACGGAGGCTGTGCTGGCCCTCGCTCGAGTAGACGCGTCCATGAAGCGGTTGACTTCCCGCAGGAAGATGGCATCGCGCAGTTCGTCTTTGGAGGCGAAGTAGCGGTACAGCGTCGCGCGTCCGATACGGCCGCGTTTGGCCACATCGCTCATCGTCATACGACGCCAACCGAGAACCGCGATCGCCTCGATCGCCTCGTCGACGATTCGCGCGGCAGCCGGATCGCTCAACGAACGCTGAGCAGTCGGATCAGCACCCAGTAGCGACCGAAACACGCACTGCACCTGCTTCACGAACATTCCTGCCCTGTCGGTTCTTCACGACCCAGACCGCGAAGACTACCCGAGCGCCCGCATCACAACAGTCGCGGCGAGATCAGCGGCGGTGCACTACTCACCGACTCTGGGCTCGGATTCCGCAGGCTCGAGGGCGTACCGGATGAGTCGCCCGTGCACATCAAGGGGGACCAGCGCCCGATCGGGCCTGCACAATCGACTGAACAAACGACGCCGATACTCATCGATGTCGATCCCGAACTCGACAAAGACATCAGCAGGCGACGCGCCCCCGAACGGCTCCCACTGCACAGCGAACGCGACCAGCGCATCGCTCAGTTCGAGACCCCCGCCCGTCACGTCGCCCCCGGCTTTCCGTCAGCAGCGACTGGATTGTGTCGCGACTGAGCTTTTATGTCGACAGAATCGTGAATGTAAGTGTTACTTCGCGTTGCAGACATATCGAAATCAAAGCAGACACCGCACCGTTTTGCCACGCGAACGGCCCAGCTGGACGGTCCGACCACATAGGAACCCGTTCGTCTCCGGTCGCTCCGCGCTTTTGACTTCGTATGCGGTGTACGTCCCGTCGGGTTCTCGGCGAGCTCATCGTCAAGACGAGGCCGCGTTGCGGCGAATGGTCGACGATTTGAGCCGTCACGAAAAGCTGCTGGTGATCGTCGACCGACCACGCAACATCGGCGCACTCCCGGTTGTGGTTGCTTGCGATTGCGGAATCGATGTCGCCTACCTACCCGGACGGCGTATGCGTCGCATTACCGACCTGTATCCCGGCAACGGAAAGACCGACGCCAACGATGCGTCCATCGTCGCTGACGCCGCGCGCACACTACTGTTGTTCTCAGCGTTGGGGTCCCTGCCGCCGGCGGGGATGGAGATGCCGGTCTGACCCGTCCATCGATACGGGTCGAGAAGGTCAGGGACGCAACGGTTTCGGCCATGCTGTCGTATCCTTGGCAGTCACTTTCGGATGCGCGACGATCACCGCGATGAACGCCGCAATCGACATACCCAAACCATGCGACAACGCAGCCCCACTCCGCCCCCCTTCGAGCCATGCACTCGGCTCCTCGTCGAGGAAATAGCGAAAATCCGTATCGTACGGCGGATTCAACGAATGCCTCACCACACCGGGGCCGGTCGTGCCGTTCCACATCCACTCCACGTACCCCAGTTGGGGGCCACGGTGCGGCATCCGATATGAACCGATCACCCCAGCTGCGTAGCGTTTCACCGCATCCTCGAACCGACCGAACGTCACCGCCGCACCCTCACTGTTGCGCTCGGATGCCGACATCGAAACGTACCCGCGCGCAGTCTTGCGCACCCCTTCATACCCGTCGAAGTACCCACCACTGCGTGGAAATTCGGTCACTACATACCCGTCACCGGAAAACACCTGATCGGTCCACTCCACCCCGAACGCAGCAACAATCACCGACCGCAAATACTCCACCGCCGCCGTGAACTGAGCCACCTCGTCATCGGTCAACGCCCCCGCCCCGTGGGGGTTGTTCTCCTCCGCCTCACGAAGAGGGTTCCTGGTCATGTTCGCTCCTGACTGGATGTGTTTCTCACGATGCCGAACCAGCCATACCGGGTCGAAGGGTCAGGGTCGCACCGGTTTCGGCCATGCTGTCGCATCCTTGGCAGTCACCTTCGGATGCGCGACGATCACCGCGATGAACGCCGCAACCGACATACCCAAACCATGCGACAACGCAGCCCCACTCCGCCCACCTTCGAGCCATGCACTCGGCTCCTCGTCGAGGAAATAACGAAACTGTGTATTCGACCGATTCAACTGGTGCGCAACGACACCGGGCCCGGTCGTGCCGTTCCACATCCACGCCACACTGCCCAGCTGAGGGCCACGGTGTGGCATCCGAAACGGACGAATCACCCCCGCTGCGTAGCCTTCACCGCATCCTCGAACCGACCGAACGTCACCGACCCACCCTCGAGGTTGCGCTCATCGCCCGACATCACCGCATACCCACGCACAACCTTGCGCACCCCGTCATACCCGGTGAAGTACCCACCACGACTGCGTGGGAATTCGGTCACGACGTACCTGTCACCGGAAAACACCGGATCGGTCCACTCCACCCCGAACGCGGCAAGAATCACCGACCGCAAATACTCCACCGCCGCCGTGAACTGAGCCACCTCGCCATCGGTCACCGACCCCACCCCGTGGGGGTTGTTCTCCTCCGCCTCACGAAGAGGGTTCCTGGTCATGTTCGCTCCTGAGTGGGTGTTCGGCAAGGTGCTGGTCGACGTCTCCAGCGAATAACTCAGGTGATGACCGGCAGGTGGACCATGGAAAATGGCCCGCCTGCCGACAGGGAGCTTCCAATAGTATTGTTGCTCAACGTTTCTGGGGTCGGCGGCACTGACGGACACCGCAACATCGGAAGCCGCGACTTCGGGGTGATCGCGCTCGAGCGCGCCCGGCTCAGTCGTCGATGCGGGCAACCACAAGTCGGGTGCACGCCCGGTCGGATCGGAGCAGTCGACGAGGTCTCAGGTTCTGTAGAAAGCGTCGAGGTCGAATTCGCGGAGATGGTGCTTCGTGCGGTCGATGTCTCCGGTGGTGGCCCAATCGAAGAACAACTGCGTCGCATCGTCAGCGGTGAACACCTCTTCGGGGTACACGGTGAGGGAGCGTTTGCCGCTGAAGAAGGGGATTCCGACGGTGGGTTCGCCATGACGAGGGCCGGGTCGGCCGATGACGAACAGGCGATGAACACCGTCGATGGGAAACCTCAATTCGACCGACATCGCTCGCGCTGACCCAGCTGCTTGGATGTAGCTTTCGCTCATCGCGGTTTTCTCGTCGTCGCTGAGATCCTCGTAGTACCGGCCCTCTGGGACCTTCGAGACCGTCAACGCAGACCGCTGCATTCCATCGAACCGCGAGAGTAGCTGCCCGAACTGCCATGGAAAATCGATTCGATGTGCAATGGATTGCTGTTTGCCGCCGTTGGACACGAACAGAAACATTGAGCTCCTTGGATGTTGAGTGCCGTCTGAAAAGTGAGTGATCATCCCGCTAGGTCTTGGACTTCGACTATTTTGATCGTCTTGCCGTTCAGTGTGGCGGTTGCGGGGTTCTCCGGGGAGACGAGGTCGTCGAACGCGCGCTGGCCGGCCGTTTTACGAGCGGTTCCGCTCTTGACTTCGTACGCGGTATACGTCCCGTCTGGGTTTTCGGCGAGCCCATCGTAGTACCTGCCGTTTCTGGCTCCATCGACAGTGGACCGGACCTGTCGCCGTTCGATCGTTTCGCCGGTTAGCTCTTCACGTTCGTCGAGTGCGGCTTGTTCGGCTTCCTTGCCGCTTCGGCCGTCGTTGCCGTCGGCGTAATGTCCGCCGAGGTCTCGTCCGTCTCCGCGGTCGAGCGCCATTCCCGCGATGAACAAGCCTCCGGCGAGGACTGCGAGTCCGATGGCGGCAGGGACTCCGATACCGGTCTCGCCGGCCCCCACTGCGCCGATGGCGACAGCACCGGCGGCGCGGGAGAGGGAGTCGCTTGTCGTCGGGGCCGCAGGGAGCTGTTGTTCGACCTCGGCCCGCGCTGCGGCATCGTCAGCGGCCTGCTCGGCGTCGGCTTGGTCTTCGGCCATCTGCTGATAGGTGTCGGTGGTGGCTTCGGTGGTGTACGGCAGACCGGCATCGGTGCCGGTGTAGCGGTTGGTGGTGCCGCCGCCTTGGTCGACGGTGAGGTCGGTACCGTCTTTGACGGTGTCGGTGGTGGGTTGGTATGGGCTGTATCCGGGGTCGGGAGCACCGACGACGGCGATACCGCCGGGTTGACCGCTGATCGCATCCTGCCCGTTGTACAACGGTGTCGCCGTGATCGACCTTCCGGTGGCTGCGTTCTCACCGCCGGACAAGGGGTCGGCCAGGATCGGATACAGAATGTTCTCGATGCCCACGGTGTCGACGATTTGGACGAGGTGTCCGTCGCGGATCTCGTAGTGCGTGGGAATCGGTGTGCCGTCGGCGTCGTACGCCCACGGCGCGGCGACCGTCGACACCGGGTTTCCGTCGGCGTCGACAACGGTCACCGAACCGTCCGGATCGATCGACATGTGGCCACCGGGCGGCACGTCGACAGGAATCACCGATTCGTGCGAGGACGACGGGTCGTGGATGAGGAAGAACGTGCGGCGACCCCCACCCGGATCGGGGACGGTGATCTTCGACTGCCCACCAGGGGCATACGCGATCAACGGCGAAGCAACAGTGCCGACCGCTTGGGAGAGAATCGATTCCGGAGTCCGAGGGCTGAACGGTCCGGGCCGCCCACGCACTCCGATCCCGGCTGCGGTGAACGCGGCGGCACCGACCAACACGAGTTCGAGATACCTGTCACGATCTGCACCCTCCCCGGCTATCGAGGATCCAGCTTCCGAAACCGGTTGCGCTGGTGCGGTATTGGTAGGTATCGGCCCGGGGCCACGATCGGGTACCGCGGTGGGTGCGGTCGATCCAGCAGGCTGCGGCGATGTCGGCGCATCCCCACTGGTCGTCGTCGCAGCCGGGACGCCTGTCGGGTTCTCGACACCCGGGGCCGTTGGTGCGCCGGGTGTTGCGGTCTGCGCCGCCCCCGGCGCAGGTACAGGCACGGGGACGATGGGGGTGCCGTTGTAGGTGGGGAAGTTCGTCGGCGCGTTCGCTCCGACGTTCGGGCCACCGCCGGGTGCTTGCGCGCCCGGCAATCCGGCGGTGCTCGTCGGCGGAGCAGTCGTGGTCGTCGACGGTGCGGTCAGGCACGGGTTGATGTATTCCGGCGGGATCGGAGAGCCCGGCGGTAAGGAGGCAATCAGGTTCAGGTAGATCTGATGATCCCGCGCCCGCACCGCCGCACAATCCTCTTCCGGTGTCGCATACGCCGGCCCTGCTGTGAGCACGATCGCGGCACCGATCACTGCGGCGGTCCCGGCCAACAGTGCCCCGGCAGCGAGGACTCCCGCCACCGACCTGCGTAGCGCCGGCTTCCTCGATGCCGCAGGCGGTTTCGATATAGGTTCCGGTTTCATCGGTGGTCCTGGGCCGCCGTCTTCCGGACCGTGGCAACCAATCTGTCTGCGCCCCACCAGAACACCCGGCCCGCGATCGACATCCACAGAAAGAACGCCAGATACACCAGGATCGTCCCGTTCTCGGCAGCCCACCCGGCGAGGCGTCCGATCACCGCGAACGCCACAATAAGCAACCCGAGCCCGAACAGCGTCGCGATCACCGCTGTGGAGGTTTGGTTCCGTGCTGCGCCGACGCAGCGGGTCGGTGGGGTCATCGGGTCGGCCGGTGAAGTGGTCATCGAAAGTGAATGCCTTTCTCTACCAGAAGAAACGCGGGACTCGAGATACCCCAATCAGCTGGGGCGCATGGCGGGAGGAGATGCATCTGGACAGGAAGAAGGTGTTCTCTACCAGGGGCAATTGATGTACGAGGTGGCCGCGGCTGCCCACTTCCCGCTCGGCGGAAGGTAGAACTGATAGGAAGCGCAACCGTTGGGGTACTGCGCAGCTCGAGCGGTCGCGATTGCCAGAACGTTCGCTGAGGAGTCGATCACCCTCTCCCACCCCTGCACCGGAATCGTGATATCCGCGTTGGCCAGAGCGGCCGGGATGCCGCTGTCCCGGGCTGCTATAGCGACAGTGTGGTCGATGGGTATCTGCACAACGGGGGCACCGAGTTCAGCAAGGGTGGGTGCTGCCGATGCTGCCGGTGCGAAGGCGAGCAGAACGCCACCGGCCACAGTCGTCGCTGCTGCGGCCACAGCCGCGGCTTTGTTCATACGTGCGTCGATCATGGAGTACTCCCTGTGAATGATCAGGTTCGATGGGCTCGAACACTGTTGGGTAACAGCCTCAGTGCTGTTTCGATGAAATCGAGACGTCGGTCAGAGCCAAGTGGGGTCGGAGTACACGAACACACTGTTG
Organism: Rhodococcus sp. NKCM2511; assembly: GCF_014905595.1. Classification (NCBI taxonomy): domain Bacteria; kingdom Bacillati; phylum Actinomycetota; class Actinomycetes; order Mycobacteriales; family Nocardiaceae; genus Rhodococcus; species Rhodococcus sp. NKCM2511. The sequence continues at coordinate 3,206,979 of NZ_BNHJ02000001.1, forward strand.
TCCGAGGTCGCTGTCGACACCGCGAACTGCGCGTAGGAGCGGATGGTGACCGGTCCCAGGCAGGCATCGACTTTCACATGTATGTTCTCCGCCGTGATCGAGGCCTTCGAGGTTTCGAGATCCTTCTTGCCGAGCGGAATCGTGGTGATCGTTCCTGGAGCGATGGTGGCCTGGATGTTCGGGTTCACCGAAGCATTGACACCGATATTTGCCGAGGGAACCCCAGAGATGGACACACCCACCGACGGACCGAACGAAAAGCCGAGTCCCAAGCCGAGTCCGGACGAGACATCGATCTGACACCCGATCTGCAACCCCTGCTCGATATACCCTGTTTTCACCGCGCTATCACCGGCACCGGTGACGGTGCCGGTCACCTTTGCCGACACGAATCCCTCGCGCGTGAACGCTGTAGTCGCCAGGTTCGGAACTGGGTTCGCCGATAGTTTGCTCGCGGTGAGATCGAGGATCCATCCGTCATCGGTGACCGTGCTCGAAAACTTGTCGGCCAATGGCGTCGGGGTTGCTGCGGCACTGCCTGCGAACGCAAGCGAACCCGCGGCCAATAACGTCGAAACCACCGCTGGAATAGCGATTCTCTTCACAGCGTGGCGGCTCCGCGCCGTCCTCGATGTGGATGTTCTGCTTGTCGTTGTTCCCACTTTGTTGTCTCCCTCGGCGGACCGGAAAGGTCAGGACTATCTATGTTGCTGGATATTTGCTGAGCATTTTGGATGGCACGCTACAACACCACACCGGCACTCGACCGGTTCACGAGGCTCGAATGGCCCACGAATAGCTGTACTTGGAGTTACAGGAACATTTCGGCAAGTCGTGGACCAGGCGGTTTGCTGACCGAACGAGGGTGACAGGGCTCACAATTGTCAGTCCCGAACACGGCCGAATCGCATTCACCGTGCCCGTGAGGGTGGGCTGTATCCGACGCGACCAAGATCGGTCTCAATGGCAAGCGAGGATGGGAACGTGCGGTCACTCGCCTCGCGCCGGTGTGGGATCGCTCGGACCACCAATCCGGGGCGGGGAGAACTGCGCGCGCAGTGCGCGCCACCGATCGAGGATTTCGCGCAGACGATGCTGCGACTGTGGCTTCGCCAGCTCTACAACTGACTCACACAGCCAAGGCTCGAGATGCCGCAACGCCATGTCCGCCCGCGCCGAGCCGGACTCGTCTGCGAGTACCTCCAGCAGATTTTCGCGCAGCAGCCGCACCAGCTCTTCCTGGTCGATCAGCTCGGGCGCACTCGGTGTCGACGGGTCGGGATTCACTTCGCTCCGCCGCTGCAGCTCAACGTCGAAACGACGTGCACTCGCCTCGATCACAGCCGCAACGGCATCGGAATCCACGCCGCCCGGTAGAGCTGCGATCACCTGTGCCGCTGCAGCTTCGAAGCATGCCCATCCCTGACGGTCACTGGTGCGGTGCCACCACGCCATGGCGGCTGCCCGGTCCCATACCTCGACCAGCTCACGCTCACGCTTGGGTAGAGCCCGCATTGCGTCGCCGATCGCGAACCATTGATGCTGACACCGTCTGCGCGCGTCGTCCGCAGCCCACTGATCGTCGGCACTGCCAGTGATCTGCGCAGTCCGCGCCAATTTCTGATGCTCTATCAACGCCTTTCGCGCCTCTTCCACCACGGCTGCGATCTCTACCCGCGCGGCTCTGCGGCGCGCAGGTAGCCACCACATCAGTACCTTCATCACACCACCAATGCTGCCCTCTCTCGCAACACAATTGGAGGGCCGGAAGACGGGACTATCTCACACCGACCAATCCACGGACAGGCCGCTCCGCACGGGGTGCGGGCGTTCGACAGCGGTCAGGGACAGCCCCCAGAGGACCGAGACCATGTCCCCTCTGAACCCAGTCCACCGAGTCGGCAGGCGATAGCTGCTGTCGTAGAACAATTCCGAGCGGCTAGTGCTCTCGCCGTGCACGAGCTCGAGTGTTGCCGCATTCGACGGCTACCGCGTCGACAGTGAAGCGGTCGTTGCCGCCGGCTCACTCGCGGTCATCGATGTCACTGTGCCCTGACGGCGTCACCCGCGACGACATCACTGTCGTCCGCGAATACGAGCACACCCGTATCGAGTGCAACGGCCCACCGGTGTGGCTGTGCCCACTCTCGCCCGAGCTGCTCGGTGGGAATCAACGAGTCTGCGAAATCTTCGACAAGGGTCCCTTTGCTGATACCTCCTTCGCGTCGAATTTGGACTTTGTCACCAACCTTGTGGCCAATTTGTGTGTTACTCCGCGTCCCAGTCATGGCGATATTGAATCAGACAACACCCTCATGCGCCTGCGTGGAACGCCGCGATCGGACGCTGTGTGACGTATTCGTGCCCGTTTGGCGGCTTGGTGCGCAGGTTTTCAATCAGCTGGACGCCTTCCGATATGAAGTCGACCACCGACCGCCAAAACCCCTGCGGCGGTGGTCCGCTCCTGTTCGGCACCGCTGAAGTGCCAGCCGAGTGAAGCCGGAAACATCGACGCAGTGCCACGAGGCGTCTCGTGGCGCGGGTGGCCCCGAGTGCACGTGCCGAATTGCGACAGCGCACCCGGCTCCTCGCAGTCGATACGACCTCGTCAATGTGTCCGATCACGCAGACACCTGGGCGGGAAAACGTGGTTGGACTGAGCTAGACCTTCGAGGTCGCTCGAACCCACAACCCGCTCGGTTCGAATTCCTTCGGGCGCACAGAAGAAGATGCCCCGAACTGCAGCGATGCGGTTCGGGGCTTTTTCGTCGAGCATCCGACCTGCGGCCGGCTCGGCGTCTGGCCTGTCTAGAACTCGATGCCGAATTCTCGGACTTTTCGGTAGATCGTGGCCCGTGACATTCCGAGGGCATCGGCGGCGGCCTGCTTGTTCCCACCGTTTTCCTCGAGGCTGCGCACTATTGCGTCTCGGTTCATTGCCTCTATCGGGGTGAGGGTTCTGCGGCTCACCGCTCGGACGGATGGTGGCAGCTTGTCTGCCTCGACGACCCCTGAACGTTGACTCTGCACGACCTCCTGGAGCACGTCGCGGAGCTGTCCGACATTGCCGGGCCAGCTGTATTTGGTCAGCTGGCGGACAGCAGCCGCCGACAGTGACAGCTCCTGACCGCGACTGACTTGGCGCAGTAGGTAGGGAATCAACTTGTGGAGGTCTTCGATGCGGTGTCGAAGGGCGGGTACGTGCACGGTGTGGCCGAAGAAGGGAAGTATCAGTGCCTCGCTTCCGGCGCTCTGCGTACCGGTTCCGATGGTGGCTCCCATCCATCCGGCGTGTTCGCGCCCTTGAATCAGGCTCGCGATCTCTTGCTGGACAGAGTTCGGAACCAGGTCGAGGTCGCGAATGATGACGCTGAATTCGTCCTGTTCGATCTCGGTTTCGAGCGCCCGCATCCCTGCGTCCCCGTCGGCGAGTTCGGCTGCGGTGACGAAGTGTGTGCGACTGGAAATATGCTGTTGTGCTGCAGCTTTGAGGACCGCGAATCGGCCCGAGCCGGATTCGCCTGCCACCACGGCCCATTCGTGCCTGCGGACGCACTGCGACACGTCTCGGGTCGCGCGCCTCCACGATGCGCTGTCTCCCACGATGCCGGGCAGCGACCTGATGCCCTCGATGGCTATCGCCGCCGGCCCGGCTGTGTCGTTGAGGTAGGCGTGGTACACCGCCACGCCGTGTCGAGGCGCAAGGGCGTCGTCGTGGAACGGCGACAACCTGACGGTCTGCCCACCGGGCAGGGTCAGCAGATACTTGCTGTTGTCGGTGTGGACGCTCAGATCGACTGCGTGCTCGAGCAACGCGGCTTGGTCTTGCGGGGTAAGGGCATTGCGTAGCTTGCGATTGAGCAGGACGATGTCGTCGCCGAGTGCCAGAACTCCGACCTGTTGGGATCGCCTGCACGCTTTGAGATAGGTGTTGAGCAGAGCGGTCTGCTCCTGACTCGATTGGGACAGCAGTCGACCTTCGATCTGTGCCGTCGCCGATTGCGCGAGTGTCACCAGGAGTGGAGCTCCGTCGTCGATCCACCCGGTCACGTCGAGAACTCCGACGACGAGGCCGGATATGGGATGAACGATGGGGACGCCGGCGCACACCAACCCGCCCAAGCTCTCGACGTAGTGTTCGGCTCCGTAGACCAGAGTCGGTTTGCGAGTCTCGAGCGCTGTGCCGATGCCGTTGGTGCCGGCATATTCTTCCGAGTAGCTGAAGCCCGGTGCGAGATTGACGTTGTCCAAATTGTCCAGCAGTGGCTTGCTACCGGCCACGCGGTCCAACACCACACCGTCGGCCGAGGTGAGGATCACCGAGATCGGCTCGTCCACCAAACCTGTTGCGAGCTGGCGAAGTACGGGCGCTGCGGCGACGACGAGAGGGCTGTCCAAGTCGGGTTCGCGAACGAAGGGCAGGTGCAGAATGTCGGGTTGGATGTTCAGTGCGCGCGATCGTTCCCACGAGAACGAGATCTGGTCTCGGACCGCGTCGTCGAACTCGTTCTCTACGAAGAACTTGTCACGCGCTCTCGAGAGATCGCGTGCGCCCTGTCTTGCCAAAGCCGCCACCTACCCACAACAATCGAGGAAACTCAATTACCGCCTGCGCGTGAATGATTCGGCGTAGGTGTTCTGCGGGGATCGAGTCTACCCGTCGAAAAGCGTGGCGTCTGCGGTTTTTGGCACTCGGCTGCGGCAGGCACCTCGGGGCCGATATGAATGCCGGTCAGAACTCGCAGCACGACTCGGAGGTCGTGATCGGTCAGCTCGCGTCGCGGATTCGATGAGGACATCGTGGTTGTCTCCTTGGTGCCGCTCGGGGATCGGCGTCCTCACTGCGATGCCGACCCCCGAGCAGCGTGAAACTTGTTAGGTTTCAGTAGATGTTCGAGGGGCGGACCATTCCTTCGGCGAGATCGCCGAATCCGGGGGCCATGATCGCGCCCGGATTGCCGAATACCTCTTCCACCACTGCGGTTTCGGTGGTGATCAGCAGCGCTGCAATGGAAGCCGCACTTTCGAGCGCCGCACGCGTCACTTTGAAGGGATCGATCACTCCGTCGTCGAACATGTCTCCGTATTCGCCGGTGAGCGCATTGAAGCCATGGCCCAGTGGCAGTCCGGACACGATCTCCACGACGTCGTCGCCTTCGTAGCCGGCGTTGATGGCGATCCATCGAAGTGGTTCGGTGAGCGCTTTGCGGACCACTTCGGCACCGATCGCCTGGTCTCCGGTCAGCTCCAACTCGCCGAGGGCGCGATGGGACTGCGCCAACGCGGTACCCCCGCCGGAGACGATCCCGGATTCCAGAGCTGCTCGAGACGCCGCCAGGGCGTCCTCGACACGCAGCATGCGTTCCTTGAGCTCGACACTGGTGGCCCCGCCTACCTTGACCACGGCCACCCGGCCGGTCAGTCGTGCGATCCTCTGCTCGAGGCTGTCCCGGTCACCGTCGATCTTGGAGCGCTCGAATTGCGACTCGAGCTGAGCCACGCGCGCGTCGAGCAGCTTGGGTTCGCCCCGGCCACCGACAATGGTGGTCGAGTGCTCGGTGACGGTGATGCGGTCGCACGAGCCCAGTTGGTCGAGCGAGACCTCGAACAGTTCGAGGCCGGTGTCCTTGGCGATGACCTGACCCCCGAGCGACACGGCGAGGTCCTGGAGTTCTGCGACGCGGCGATGTCCGAAGCCCGGTGCTCGCACCACAACGGACTGCATCGTGTTGTGCATGTTCCCACCGACCAACAGCTGCAGCGCCGGTCCATCGACGTCCTCGGCGATGACCACCAGGGGACGATCTGCGCGCTTCGCAGCTTCGATGCTCGGCATGATGTCCTGGACCTGGTTGATCTTCTTGTTGGTCAACAGAATGACCGGATTTTCGTGGACGGCTTCTGCACGCTCGTGATCGGTGATCATGTAGCCGGAAATGAACCCGTGATCGAACTCGATGCCGTCGACCACGTCGACCGACATCCCGAGAGTGTCGCTTTCCTCGGTGGTGACGATGCCCGACTTACCCACGTACTCCACGGCTTTGGCCACGCACTGGCCGATGGCGTCGTCGTCGCTGGCCGCCAGTGTCGCGATGCGCTCGAGGTCTGCATTGCCGACCACTTCGACGGCTTGAGCGCGCAAGGAATCGACGACGGCCGAGACGGCGGTCTCGATGCCTCGGCGCAGACGCATCGGGTTGGCACCGGCGTCCACTGCTCGCAGCCCCTCCCGCACCATCGCTTGGGCGAGCACGGTGGCAGTGGTGGTTCCGTCGCCGACCACTCCGTTCGTCTTCATCGCCACCTCTTTGACCAGCTGCGCACCCATGTTCGCAAACGGGTTGCTGAGCTGAATCTCTTTCGCGATCGTGACGCCGTCGTTGGTGATAGTCGGTGGGCCCGTGAGCTTCTCGAGCACGGCGTTGCGGCCCTTCGGGCCCAGAGTCACCTTGACCGCGTCGGCGAGTGCGTTGACGCCTTGCTCCAGTAAAGCGCGCGCCTCGGTGTTGAACCGCAGTTCTTTGGCCATGACGTATTCCCTTCGAGTGGTGTGATGTGCGGTCGGTTCGGTTCACGGGGTCGAGAGCGTGGACTGTCCGGACGAATGTCGAGGCCCTCTTCGGTCGTCCGGCATCATGGGTTTGCCGCTCTCGTCCACGAAGACGCGACTGTTGGGACAGATGCTCAGCCCGAGCGCGCTCCGCCGTCGCAACAACGCTGTGGTGTGTGTTTCGCCTCTGATATCGCGGAGTGTCAGGGAACGAACACGATCGGTACCTTCTCCGGTGCGAGCCAGATGCTCCTCGATCGAACGCTCCAGAACCGCGAAGTATGCTTCGCGACAGGCAGTCTCGTGTTGGTCGACGTCGGTTTCGTACATCTTCGAATCTCCCACTCGTGTCGGTTCGGGGCTGCGCATCGATGGCCGGCGCTCGATCGGCCGAAGCGAGGTCAGGGCCGTTCGGCGAGATCGAACCCGATGTACTTGGCGGCGTCCTCGGGGCTGGCGAAGAGCATCGTCTTGTCGTCGAGGTGCACCATGCGGCCGTAATGCGTCGAGCTGATCTCCTCGAAGACCGACCCGTCGAATTCCTGGCCGAGTGCATCGGTCAGCTCGTCGTAGTCGAACGAGAGGAGTTTGGTGCCGTCGACGCGGATCATCGAGGGATACTCGGTGAGCTCGACGCCGTCCTTGTCACCCATCACCTCGGCAACCACACGTCCGACCGGCGTGTTCATCAGCGTCACGCCGCACTTGTTGGAGAACTCCGTGTCCGATCCGAAATGCATGGTCATAGTGCCAACTCCTGCGGGATGTCGAGGCCGAGTGATTCGAGCAGAACGGTGAATTTGGCGATCGCCGCGTCCAAGCTGGTCGCGAACGTCACGGCCTTGTCCGCGGGCTGCGACCAGATGGGTTGCAATGCGCGTGCGGCGGCGAGACATCTCGGTACCCACAGCGACATCCATTCGCCGAACAGTGCGCGATTGGCTTCGCCGTGTTCTGGATCGTGTGTGAGCAGCTGGAACAGCGTCCGGGTGTAGTTGAGGTCGCGGTCGTAGTCGTGCTCGCCGGTACCGACGATGGTCGGGGTGATGTAGTCGCCGTTGCGGGCGGAAATCTGCATCACCAGTTCGGTGCGGAACAGGGAGCCGACGAGTTGCTCGAAGACGATGTTGGTTGCGAAGAGCAATTCGCACCAATCCGGTACAGCCGTCAGCTGTTCCACGACCTCACGTGTCGGCTGCCACTCGGGTGCGCTCTTCCACACCTCCATGTGGGCCGAACCGTCGAAGGAGACATCGGCTTCGGACAGATCGAGATTGAACAATGCGAGATCCTGTGCGAACCGCATCTTGTGGGCGGCGTTCACCGCAACGGCCGTGTTGATCATGTTCGTCGGCCCCGAACGCTGAATGGACGTGAACACATGCAGTGCCAGTCCATTTTCCGCGTGCATCCACGCCCCGACGTTCCGCTCGATGAACTTCAGCCACGGGGTGTTCCAGCCGGCGTAGGCACGGGCCCGCTTGGCGTTGCTCAGACACAGCTCGACCTGATGCACGACCGCGGAGTTGTTGCGGAAGATCGTCTGGTCCCATTCTTCGTTGGGATCGAGAAATTGGTGCCAGTTCGAGGATTTCGCGACCGTCCACTCCTGTGGGTAACCGCCCGGGCCGTCGCCGAAGCCGTAGATCCACCCTTGCGTGAGGTGCCGATCCGGGTCCGGCTGAACGTCGACGGTCACGTCCTCGTACATCGTTGCCCGACGTTTGGCCGGTGTGTAGTAGCTGTACGTACGGCTTCTCGAACTGGGGAACTCCTTGGCTCCGGCCTCGGAATCGGTGAATTCGATTGTGGGGAAGCTGCGTTGCTTCGGCTCCGTCGTGGCAGTCGAGTCAGTGGTGGCAGTCATGTCTGGCCTCTCGGTTGAGGTAGGGGCTGGTGTTCGTGGTGCGCGTGCCCGGTCTCGGCGGTGAACTAGTCGAAGGCAGGGCTGGTGAACTTGTCGAAGAAGATCTGGTCCGTCGGCGTTCCGCACACGTCGAGGAGGTCCAACGCAGCGTCGACCATCGGGGGAGGTCCGCACAGGTAGACCTCGGCTCTGGCGATGTCGGGCTCGAGGCGACGTACGACGTCGGTGACGTTTCCCTCTTCGATCGACAAGGATCCCGAGGATGCGACTCCCGTTGCGTCGGATACGCACGCCACGAAGGTGAAGTCGACCAAACCTGCACCGAGGGCAATGATCTCGTCGACGTAGAACAAGTCGGCCGGGGTTCTCGCGCCGTAGTAGAAGTGCACGGGACGGGTGTTGCCGGACTCGCTCATGTGCCGGACCAGCGACAGGACGGGTGCCATGCCGGCGCCACCGCCGATGCAGACCACCGGCAGGACGTGACCGTCCTTGAGGGTCGAGGAACCGTACGGGCCGGTCAGGGAAATGCTGTCGCCGACCGAAATTCCGTCGTCCAGCAAGGCCGCGAATACGCCGCCCGGATATTTCTTGATGAGGAATTCGACCTGGTTCGGCGTAGACGGTGTCGACGCCATGGAGAAGGATCTGAACTCGTCGGTGCCGGGGATCTGCAGATCGGCGTATTGGCCGGGTTTGAACTCGAACACCTCGGGCTCGATCGGTTCGAGGCGTAGGGCCACGATGTCGGCGGTGACCGACTCGACCGAGACTACGCGGGTGGTGACGTTCTGAATCGGAATTCCACCGAGTAGTTCGTCTTCGTCGAAATTGAGCAGCTCGATGGTGCAATCACTGTAAGCCTTTGTGCGACAGAGCAGTACGAAACCCTCGTCCTGTTCTGCCTCGTTGCACGCGAAAGTGGAGTGGCCCTCCATCTGAATGTCTCCGTCGAGAACGAACGACTTGCACGCCGAGCAACGTCCTTCGCGACAGCCGTGCATCAGGTGGATTCCTTGTCGGAAGGCCGCGTCGAGAATGTGTTCGTCCTCTCGGACTTCCATCTCGATGTCGACCGGGTCGAACGTGATTCGGTGTGTGTCGGCCACGAGGGGTTCTCCTGAATCGAAAGAAAGTGATCGTGCTGGATGCGGTGGGCAGCGCCCGTGATCGGCCGCTGCCCACCGAGTCTGTGATCAGGCAGGCATGGTCGCGCCGGCTCGGTACGCGGCGATGTGTGCGTTCCGCTCCGATTCGGTCATCTGGTTCAGCAACACGTTCGGGCTCTGGAAGGTGTTCCCGCGGACATCGTCGAGTGTCCACATCTTCTTCGGATCCAGATCGAGATGTGGCTGACCGACGAGCGTCTTGCCGTCGTCGCGGACGTAGCCGAGATCGGAGACGATGTCGGCGAGATCCTTGCCGTGGTGCAGTGTCTCCCATTCACGGAAACCGGTGAGACGACCCATGTTCGGCGTCTCCTTGCCCTCGTACTCGCCGCGGAAGGCAACTGCGTCGGTCCAGTAGCACGTCTCCGAACAGTAAGTGCGCCACTGGTTGTCGACCTTCTCGACCACCATGTCCTCGCGGATGAGGGCCGGCACCATGCACGTCCAGCAGCGGTGCGGGTACTGGTAGCCGACGTCCTCGAATGCGATCGGCTTGTTGATCCCCGGGTACGCGAGCCGGTTGTACTCCTCCCACCACTTGCCGTACTTGCTGTACCAGCCGGGGTACTTGTGCTCGAACCACTCGAAGTCCGTGTCGGTCATGGTGTCGATGCGCCAGTAGTTGACCGGCCAACCGGTGGCGAAGAATCGCGCGACCTCGTGCACGTAGCCCTTGTTCGTGATCCGGTTCCACGCTTCTTCGACCAAGTCGTGGGGGATCGTCAGGCCGTACTTCTCGAGCGGGATCAGGTAGCTGCGGTAGTAGTCGTCGTAGATCCACCGCTGCCACATCTCGGCGTAGCTTTCGCGGTCCTTGCGTCGATCCTTGGTGCCGTACTCGATGAACGTGCCGATGGCCGCGTCGACGACGCAGTGGTTGTTCCACCAGGCGTAACGCAGATCGCGTTCCAGGAGAGGACGATTCCGCTCGTCGGCGAGGGCCATGAGCAGAATCGAGTACCCGTTCGAGATGTGCCGTGATTCGTCGGACTGCACCGAGTGGAACACCGTCGGCAACAGGTAGTCGCCGTTGGCGGCGGCCTCGTCCGGCATGGCCACGAACAAGGTGTTGGTGAACGCCGTCTCCGCCACCACCGTCAGATAGATATTTGCCGCCGTGATGGCATCACCGGTGATGAAGCCCTCGCCGAACTGCCTGCCGATTGTGCCCGCGTAGTTGTTCGCGAACGCCTTCTCGGTCATATCGAAGCCGGCCGGGTCGATGTAGTTGTTCATGTAGAGCTTCTTGAGATTCATCTGAATCGTCGAGTGACGCACCTCGTCGATCATCTGAACGGCAAGGCCGTTGTGGATCTCGGGGTTCGGCACGGCGTCGATCGCCATCGGCATCGCACGTGCCGCCGAAATCTCGGGGAACGGGATGATCGAGAGGAACAACTTCTGCCACTCGAGCCAGCGTTGCTGGACCTGGCGGAACATGTTGCCGCGAATGGCACCGTCCATCGCGCCGTACACGCGGTTGTCCTTCTCCTCCTCCATGGGGAAGTAGGACCGCATGATCTGCTTGAGTGGGTCCTTCTTGGGTGCTTTCTCGAACGTGTAGTCCGTGCCGAAGCGAGTAGCAGGGGTAGCGAACGTGGGTTCCCACGTCAGCTCCGAAATCTTCGCGTGTGCCTTGGTAAGGCTTTGCCTACTCAATGTGCGCCTCCTGGATGCGAGGTCGGCAGGGGTTGTCGACCTTCTCGGGAAGATGTGCACATGATTGAACACCGTGATCTACGTCTCATCCGTCTCAGTTTGAGATTTGTGGCACTCAATGTGCGGCCTGGTAGACGGCGTAGAGACCGGTCGAAAGTGCACCCAATGGAAACAAACCGAACGTAAGGTGTGATCGTCTCGCCGAGGAGGGCACGTGAGTTTTGGATCAGGCAGAACGGCGACTGTGAGCGAGTCGAATGCTCAGGGTTCGCCGTTGTTCATCCCGCTGTTGTTCATCTCGGTGCTCTTCGTCGGTGCGTTGCCGTTCTACGTTCGGCAACCGGTCGTCGGCGGTGAGTCAGTGTCGGGTCCGGCGTGGTTCGGCGGTGCGCACCTCGGAGAACCAGCAGCCGATGTCTACTGGCTGTGCGCTCTGCCGGTGTGCATCGGGGCCGTCGCGGTCTACTGCGTGTGGAGCGAACGCCGATCGGGCGTCGCCATGCATGTTCGGCTGTGGCTCGTCGCGAGTCTCGGATTGTCGAGTGCAACAGCAGTTTTCGTGCAGAACGGAATGATGTTCTACGTGGGTAACATGACGATTCGAGGATTGTTGCCCTTACTGGCGATATCGATCGCGGTCCTGGTGTGGGGTGTCGGCCTGCGGTCGCGGTTGCTGGTGGCAATCGGTGTTGTCGCCGTTGCTGCGAGACTGGTGTCCAACCTCTACAACGTCGAGAATCTCGTGCCGCGGGAGTGGGCACTGGACCCCCGCTTCGGTCTGTGGCCGAACATCGTGCTGACCGCAGCGGTGTTCGCGGTCGGAGCAGTGGGGTCGGGGTTTGCCGAACGGTCCCGGCGGTAAAGCCTGCAACGCAGCGTGACCCGGGCGATGGGGGTCGTCGCCGGCGGTGGACACTGGCAGGATGGCCAGCCCAGGTGACCCGAAGTCGGTGTGGACGACAGTCTCGGTGATCGTCGGCACCGTGGCAGCAGGCGTCGTGGTCGCCGGTCTTCTCCACGATCCGCAACCCGACGCCGTGTCGATACCCGGCTGTGCGGAGGTCGTCCAGCCCGAGGACATGCAGAGAATCAACTACGCCATTGTCGGACCGGATTCCGCCCCGGCGGGGTTCGACGCAGCAGCCAAGTCGGCCGCTTTGGCGCGAGCCCTTCCCGCCGGGACCACGGTAGAACCCGATGCCATGTTCCCGCCGCTGACATTCGACTCCAGCGCCTCTGCGTACGGGCGTATCTCGCTGGGCGGAGCCGTGGGTGACCTGAACGTGAGGCTGTCGACATCCGACCAATCTGCCGGTCCATGTTTGGCCGGCTACGTCGATGAGCGTCGGACGCTGAGTGACGGCACAGTCGTCGATGTCAGGTCATCCGAAAGACGTAGTCGCGTAGAGGTATACGGGACCGACGGCAGCATCGTCGATGTATCCGCCGACCCTATGTTGACGGCCCAGCAAGTGACCGACATCGCGATGACGCCCAGTCTTCGCTGGAATTCCTAGGCCCCCCTTGACCGCCGTACCTTGCACGCCGGTGTCGGAACTGCCCCAACAAGTCCGACCCCGCCGCAATGTCTGCGACGGGGTAGGGCACATGCGCGTGTTTCTACGCGCGGGCGACCAGCTTTCCTGCGATTCCCGACAAGATCTCGGTCGGCCTTTGCTGCTCACCCTGCTGAGCACCCAGCACCACGAGGGTTCCGGTCAGGACCGGCAATGCCCACTGGAGGTACTTCAATTGCTTCTGTGCTGCGGCGGCCTCGCGTGGGGTGCCTGCTGACGGCTCGGTTGCCGAATCGATCGAATGGCCCTGAGCCTTGGTCGTTTTCGCGCCGAGAACGCCGCTGTATGCAGTGGCGGCCAGGGCGGCACCGGTAACGGCGATTTTCAAGTTGGTGTTGGCGGTGACACCCTGCTGATGACGAGCCCGACCGCGGTTGGCCATGAGTATGCCTGCGCCGCCGATGAGATGTGCACCGATGGCCGCGGCGTTGACCGGAGCCCATTTCGCCCACCCTGCCGCGGCAACCTGTGCGCGGTCTCGCGGATCCTGCACCGCAGTGGCAGCACCGTTCACGCCCACGGCACCCATGAGCGAGCCGCCGAACCAGGCAGCAGCACCGAGATCGTGTAGCGAACGGATGAGGGTATTTCTGTTGGACATCTGAGGATCCTTCGGTTGTGTGCGCTGCTCCGATCGCGAAACGCGCGATATAACAGAGGTTTTGGCGGCCGCGTCAACGGCTCCTTGTCCATCGGTTACCCGCGTGAGCGGTTTCCACACCTGGGCCCCACGCCGACTCGAACCGGAACGCCACGGATGCGCCCTCGCTCCTCGAAACCCGTCAGGCGTTCAGAGCAGTGAGCCGACCAGTCCGCCGTCCAGGACGAGGCTGCTCCCCGTGCACCAGGACGACTGTTGCGATGCGAAGAACGCGACAGCTGCTGCTACTTCCTCCGGTGTGCCGTAGCGCCCTTGTTTGTCGGCGATGAGGGTGTCGAACCCTCCTTCCGGTAGCCCCAGAGCTGCCTCGAATTCGGGGGCTGCCTTGGTGACCAGAGCGGTATCGATGAACCCTGGCAGCACAGCGTTGACTCGAACACCCTGCGCTCTGAACTCCGTTGCGGCGGTTTCGGTCAGATTTCTCACCGCGGCCTTGCTGGCGGCGTAGGGCGCGAGCAGCGCCGAACCTGCCGTCGCGGTGATCGAGCTGATGGTGACGATGGAGCCACCGCCGGATGCTGCGATCGCGGGTGCGGCATATCGGATGGTCAGGAACACGCCGTCCAGGTTGACTGCGGTGGTACGCCGCCAATCGGCGTACGACATCTGTGCGATCGCTCTGACCTCGCCGACACCGGCGTTGGGAATTGCTATGTGCAGGTTGCCGAAGTGTTCGAGGGTCTGCTCGACGAGAGATCGAACTCGATCCTCGTCGGTGACGTCTGTCGCGACGGCGATCGCACCGTCGATCGAGGACGCCACCTGGCGGGCAGCGTCGAGATCGATGTCGGAGACGACCACCTGTGCACCGTCGGAGGCCAGTCGCCGCGCGATGGCGGCACCGAGGCCTGCCCCGGCACCGGTGACGAGTGCGACCTTGCCGTGGAGAGATTCGTCGATGGGCATTGTGTTCGGTCCTTCCGTGGGAAAGCAGAGGTAGTGCCTTCTCGCTGACGACAGAGAAGACGAAAGGTATTGCTGTGTCGCTGTTTCAGCGCTTCAGCAGGTCATCCAGAGCTCGTCGCGCTGCATTCAGTCCCGCCATGCCGTGTGCACCGGGTCCGGGGGGAGTTGCCGCCGAGCAGAGATAGAACCCCGGCGTACCCGTGCGGTACGGGTCTCGGCCGGGCCGTGGTCCGAGGAGCAATTGTGTCGGTGACGACGTACCGCACAGAATGTCGCCGCCGACGAAATTCGCGTTTCCATCGGCGAAGCTCTGCGGAGACGTGCTGACTGTCTCCACAATTCGCGAACGCAGGCCCGGTGCGAACTGTTCGATGCGGTCGATCACGACGTCGGTGACATCGTGGTCGAGGCCGGCGGGAACATGGGCGTATGCGTACAACGGTACGACGTCTCCGTCCGTGCGCTGAGGATCTGCGACGAACTGCTGCCCGACGAGGACGAACGGCCGATCGGGCATTCGTCCTGCAGCAACGGCCGCCTCGGCTGCGATGGTGTCCTCGGCGCTACCTCCCACGTGCACAGTGCCGGCCTGCGCGACCCGGGAGTCGGTCCACGGGACTCCGCCGCGCACCGCGAGGTCGACCTTGAACGCAGCCGGACCGTGCCGAAACCTGTTGTAGGAGCGTCGTGTACGCGTCGTCAGATCCTGGCCGAGTACGTCGGCCACCACGGACGGCGCCGTGTCGAAGATCGTGATGTCCGACGGCGGCAGATCTGCTCGCGAGGCAACCCGCGTCGAGGTCTGCACGGTTGCTCCGAGTTCGATGAGCGCGGAGTGCATCGCCCGTGAGATCGCCGCGGTTCCGCCCTCCGCCACCGGCCATCCGTTGTGGTGTCCGGCGGTCAGGATTCCCACCCCGATGGCGGAGGAGAACACTTCGGTCAACGGCCGCATCGCGTGTGCCGCTGCTCCGACGAACAGTGCCCGCGCCTGCGGCGTGGCGAACACCCGTGACAACGCCGCAGCTGGCAGAGCAGTCGGCGCACCGAATCTCGCCAGCAGCAGTGGATGTCGGGGCAGGTGCACGACCGGTCCGAGTAGGTCTTCGGACAGTCTGTCGTACGACGACGACGGTTGCCCGAACAGTGCCTTCCATCGTTTGCCGTCCGCACCCAGGCCCACAGCAGTCTCGTTTATCGATCGATGGAGCAGCGCTGCCGCGTCGTCGAGAAGCGGATGTGCACAATCGATCTCGGGCCACCGCCACGTCAGTCCGTGTTGCTCGAGACCGGCGAGGGCAGGTGAACCCACCGCCATCGGATGGAAACCGGCACAGTGATCGACGAGCAGATCGACGGTGGTGAAAGGCCGGTGGCTACGGGTGCCGCCGCCGATCTCGCTCTCCGCTTCAAGCACGGTGACGTGGATTCCGTCGCGCGCCAGAGCAAGTGCAGCGGCGAGCCCGTTCGGGCCGCTGCCCACTATCGTCGCGGATCGCGTCATGATGTCGATTCTCCAGCACCGGCCGTCGCCGACGACGTCTCCGGTGCCGAGTGTCGAGCGGTTGTCGAGTCTGCGCGACGCAGCCACGTCACCGACATGGGGATGGGGCCGTCGGGTAGCCACGGCTGGGCGGACACCGCGTCGTCGACGTTCCACGTACCGGTTTCGATCACGCCGAGGGCGGCATCGATGAGTTTGTACGACTGCGTCTTTCGATGGATGGGCTGCGATTCGACCCACGCCACCACGAACTCGCCCGGTTCGAAGTTGCAGCGTCGCTGAATCGCTGCGATGAGGGAGGCGTCGTGCAGGTGGCCGTCGCCGAAGTTGAAGCCGAGGATCGAGTTGCAGGCGAATTCGCCTTCACGCACCGTCCATCGATCGATGTCGGGAACGTTGCGGATCAGAAGCGAGAACAATCCGCGGCCCTGACTGTGCATCGAGCGCCATGCGATGGTCTGTTGCATCGTGATCTCGGCGACGGCAGGCGGGTAACCCATGGCTTCGAGCTGTCGTACCTGATTGCGGGTGGGGCGCACGATCTGATCGAGCTTGTCCTCAGCACCCGGTGCGAACGCCCAGAGACCGGAGGCCCAGTTGCCCGCGTACTGGCGCATCGAGGGCGTGAAGGCCACGAGGTCCGGTCGTAGGTTACCCAGCACCGGGAAGAAGAACAAGCACACCAGCGCTGTCGCCACGAACCACGGGGAGGCGTCGAAGATCGAGAATCCCTGTCCTGCAGGATGTCCGACGAAGAGGAACACCGCTGCGTAGGCGAACAACAGATTCCACTCGAGCGGGACCGCCAGCGGGAACGTCGAGATGATGAACAGGTGGAATGCCACCATGAGAAGTGCTCCGGCGAGTGCGACGGTCGTGTTGGTGGTGAGCAGCAACACGACCGGTACCGCGATCTCGACGGTGGTGCCCAATACGTGCGCGATCAATTTGGCCGTTGCCGAGGGGCGAATGTCGTCCGGGAAATTCCGGTAGTGCTTGCGCCTGGCCCAGCGCGTGGGAATGCAGGGGCTGTTCGAGACCATCGGCGGAACGACGTTGGCGAAATGTGCACCGAATTTCGAGATGCCGGCCCCGACCCACACCGAGAAGATGAGCAGTTTGAGTCCGACGACGAGGTCGACGATGGCGTTGTCACCGAGGATTCCCACGAGACCGAACAGGACTATCGCAGGACCGTACTGCTCGGCGCGGGCAGCGATGAAGATCGTCTTGTCACGAAGGCCCACAACGATGGTGAGCAAGACCGGCGCGATCGCCCAGCGTGGATCGACGAGGTTGCCGATGCCCTCGGGCAGGATCGAGGCAAATGCACCGGGCGATGTTCCGGGCGCGATGACGGGTACGAACAGACTCACCAGGAGCGCGAGATACAGCACGACGTCCAGCGGCGTCCTGGTGTCGCCCGAGGTGAACGGCATCTTGCCCGGCCACGGAGGCATCCGAACGGTCCCCGGTTTCGCCCAGAACAGGATTCCGCCTGTCATCGGCTTGAACTTGCCGGCGATCGGTCCCCACGACCCCGCGAGTCCGACGGTTTCGAGCAGCATCGTCCAGTAGACCAACTTCTGGTAGACGATCATGTCGTCCCACCACGAGCCGACGTCCCACGGCATCCCGACGCCGGAAGTCAGTGTCGCCAGAGTCAGGCCGATCCCGATGTAGAGCACCAGGAGCTTGACGACGTAGGTGGTGGGGATGACCTTCGGCGAGCCGAAGCCGTAGTCGACCCAATGCAGTGCAAGGGTTTTCACTCGTTCCAGCAGGGGCCGGTCGAGGAAGGTTTCGAGGTCGACAGGTGGAAACTGTCCGTTCTTGAATCCCATGAGTGAGCTTTCTGTAGCGAGCGCTGAGGATGAAGGAGCAGGAGTCAGCCCTGTCGCCCGAGGCTCGGGTCGCGGTGACGCAACCATCGGACTGTGTCCTGCACCACAGAAAGCTACGGGGTTCCTATCGGCGGTCCCAATGGTTCGCCGACCCGAGGCTCACCTTCGTTTTTGTGACGCCGACACAAAGTGCACTCTCAGGAGAGGATCCGAGCCCCGAGCCACTGACATGCGGTGAGGGCAACCTCGACGGCGAGTCGGTCGTCGGACAGTGGCCGGGGGAGCAGCTTCTCGGCATTGTCGACGCGGTAGCGAATCGAGTTCTTGTGCATCGTCATCACCGCAGCCGCCGCGGAGAGGCTCCGTTCGCACGCGAGGTAGATCCGCAACGTGGTGCGCAATCGTTCGGCATGTGTGGTGTCGGCGGCCAACTGCGGTCCCAGCACGGTCAGGACCCAGGCCTGTAGTGCCGACGGGTCGCGAGCGCACAGGTCCACCACGGCCAACCCGGGGTCGTCGTAGCGTTCGATCGTTCGGCCTCGGCCACCCAGAACGGCCACGTGATGGGCGCGCTGAGCCTGCCGGTGGGATGTGACGAACCCGGCCGCGTCGAGTCCGATGGCCCCGGCCGCCAACAGGGGTGCGTCCTCGGTCCGCGGTCGAGTGTTGATGCGATCGAGAACGACGGCGAGATCTGTGTCGTTCGATGGAACCTGAATCCATCCCCACGCGGTAGCGCCGTCGCGTCCGACCACCAGGGGAGGGGCCGGACTGTCCAAGTCCACCGCCAGAGCGCGGATGGTCGTGGTGAACCTGCGCATCCGGTCGCCGCGAACGGCGGACTCGCCGACCCAGGCCACGACGGCCAGGTGTCGTCCGCGCAGTCGATACCCGGTCACTCGCTCGACGACGTCCACCGATCCCTTGCCGTTCAGGAGATCGAGTACCGCATCGAGTCGAGCATTCTCGCGGTCCGCCAGCCAGGACTCCCGCTCGGTCTCGTACACCGCGGCCACCCGTTGCGAGATCCAGTCGATGTAGTCGAACACCGAATCGACGATCACGCGGTGCGCTTCCATCCGGACCGGGTCCGGCGCGGCCAGCGACATCGAGGTCTCGAACGCTCGATCGAGCAGAAATTGCTGTCCGAGTCGATAGGCGCGAACCAAGGCATTGACCGGCACGCCCCACTGAGCCAGGCGGCGCGCATATTCGATGGCCGCCGCCGGCGGCTCGAATCCGGCACCGCCGATGTCGTGCTGTAGAGCGTGCAGGATGGTGTCGACGTTGCCCTCGATACTCGATCCCAGCAGCTCGATCAGCGATGGTTCGTTGTTCAGTTCCGTGATGCGCGACGCGAGTGTCGTGCGCATCTGCGCCACGACATCTGCCAGCCGGGCATTGAGGTGCGCGGCAACAGCAGCCACGTGAGTGCGCACCGCCTCGGCGGAGGCGGGCGAGATGTCGGCAGGTGTCGGCACGGGTGTTCCTTTTCGTTTCGGGCTACAAATAATCCGCGGTTTTTGTGCTGCTGGACCGAAGTCTTTCAAATGGGCAATCCGTAACCTACGTCACATGCTGCCAATTCTCGACGCCTCCTCGCCGGTTCTGCAGGCCATGTACCGCCGCATCGACAACGACCCGGACGGCGCGTGTCTGTCCGACGACTCCACTCGGTTGAGCAATGCCGAGTTCGGGCTCGAAGTCGACTCGGTTGCCGCCGAACTCGTCGACGCGGGGGTGGGAGCGGGTGATGTGGTTGCAGTCTTGCTCCCGAATCGCATCGACATCATCACCACGATGTTCGCGGCATGGGTGCTGGGAGCAACGCTGACTCCCGTCAATCCCGCACTCACCGACGACGAGGTGCGCTATCAACTCGAGGACTCGACCGCCCGAGTGCTCGTCGGTAGCGAGCGAGCCTGCACTCTCGCACGCGCACAGGGTATTTCGTTCATCGACGTGGACTCCAGCGATCGTCGTCCCCGCATGCCGCAGTTGGACGGCATGCATCGTGGAGCGGGGCCTGCCGACAGCTCGGCACCGGCCTTGATCGTCTACACCTCGGGAACGACGGGGCGGCCGAAAGGCTGTGTGCTGACTCATCGCAACGTCGACCGGATGAGCGCCGCGATCGTGACGGCCTGCGAATTGACCGATGCCGACACGAGCCTGCTGGTGCTTCCACTCTTTCACTGCAACGGACTCGTCGTCGGCTCGGTCGCTCCACTACGAGCCGGCGGACGGGTGCACATCGCGCCTCGTTTCTCGCCGGACACGTTCTGGGACAACGTGGAGACTGTCCGGCCCACCTACTTCTCCGCAGTGCCCACCATGTACTCACTGTTGGCGGACCGCGGCTCGACCGACCGCGACATCTCGTCGCTTCGATTCGTCATCTGTGGAGCAGCGCCCATGCCTGCCGGCCTGATCGCGTCGTTCGAATCGATCTTCGGCGTGCCGGTCGTCGAAGGGTACGGCCTGTCGGAATGCACTGTGGCGGCAACGATCAACCCGCCGAACGGGATTCGGAAGCCGGGCACGGTCGGCATCGCGCTCCCCGGTATCGACATTGCGATCGATACACCCGACGGTCCGAGCTCCCTTCCTGGCCGGACCGGTGAAGTGTTGGTGAGCGGAGAGACGGTCATGCAGGGATATCTGGGCCTGCCGGACGTGACCGCTAAGACCATTCGAGAGGGGTGGTTGCACACCGGCGACATCGGAGTCCTCGACGAGGACGGCTATCTCGTCTTGGTGGATCGACTCAAGGACATGATCATTCGCGGCGGCGAGAACATCGCGCCGAGCGAAATCGAACATGTCCTGCAATCCCATCCCGACGTCCTGGAAGCGGCCGTCGTCGGCGAAGCGCATCCGGTCTACGGGGAGGTGCCCGTCGCGCACGTCGTTGCACGAGCCGGTCGCAGTATCTCGGTCGACGAGCTGGACGCGCACTGTGCGCGGAGCCTGGCCAAGTTCAAGCGACCGACTCGGACAGTGGTCCACGACGCTCTACCGAAGAACTCCGTCGGAAAGATCGTGAAGAAGGAGCTCGGCGCGTAGTCCGATCCGACCTGCCCTGTCGCTACCGGGTCAGGACGGTCGCGGTCACATGGACGAGGCCGCGAAGGTCAGGAACACGACGAACAATCCGATGCCACCGAGCGCTGCTCCGATCACGGCGTCGCGACCGTTGGACGCGTCGCCCTCGACTGCGCGGCCCAGACCGATCCAGCCACTGACCACCGCGATCACTCCGGCCGGGATGGTCACGAAGTCTCCGACGAACGGCACGAACGCGCAGACGACCGCGACGATGCCCGCAATCAACGCCAGGTTTCCGGCACCGTCACGGAACATCGACCGAGAAGGGGACTTGCGCATCACCGGCACTCCTTCTCGCATGCAGTGCGGCAGCACCGCCCCGACCTGTTCTTCTGCAGGTGACCGGCAACGACGCCTCCATAGTAGAGACTCGATCATCTCTTCATCGGCGACGGTCAGTCGGATTTCATCGGAACGGGGTGGGAGTCGCGGCCGGTTGTATGCGCTGTGCCGTCGGGCAATCGCCGTCGAGCCTTGCACCCGACCCGAATGGTCAGGGCTTGGGCGTGCTTCTGCGGACGCGGTAGTTGTGCCATGCATGTGCCGCCAGGGGCACCCCGGCAACGCCGATGCAGACGACCGCTACTGCGAAAGACCACGGCACGTATGCGCTCTTCGCGGTCAACGCGACGCCGAAGACGACCATCGGAAATCCGAAGGTGTCCAGTAGGTCTACCCGCCGGGGTTCGATCGGCGGCCGACCGTTCCAGGGAATTCGGCGGCCCGCGTTCTCGCGCATCCTTCGGCGCGTCGACGCAACGGTCAGCGCCGCGCCTATCGCTGTCGTGCATATCCCTGCGACGACCATCCATGACTGTCCGTCCTCGACCAGAACCGCGGTCAGAACAAGTCCTACAAGGACGATGCGCGCACCCCACACCTTCCATCGAGGTGCGGCCTCTCGCTCGACCCGTTGCACGTCGACCGGCCGCATCGGCTGCAGGGGCTCCATGTCTCGACCCTCCCATACCGCGGCTCTTGACCGGTCCCTGCGACTCACCGTACCCTGACCGACAGTTGATATATCAGATCCGCAGCGGCCCGCCGAACCGAGGAATCGAAAGTATGACCACAGCGCTCAAGATCGACGGAACCGCGGTCAGCGCGATCGTCAAGGACGATCTGCGATACCGCGTCGAACGGCTCGCCCAGCAGGGGATTCGGCCCGGCCTGGGCACGATTCTGGTGGGCGACGATCCGGGGAGCCGTTCCTATGTCGCGGCGAAGCATCGCGACTGCGCCGAGGTGGGACTGCATTCGATTCAGGTTCGGCTGCCTGCGTCCGCGAGTCAGCAGGAGATCGAAGATGCCGTGCACGCTCTCAACGAGGATCCCGAGTGCACCGGGTTCATCGTTCAGTTGCCGCTGCCCTCGCACATCGACACCCATCGGGTGATCGAGCTGATCGATCCTCGCAAGGATGCCGACGGGCTGCATCCGACCAATTTGGGCCGGCTCGTACTCGGCATGGACGGGCCGCTGCCCTGCACCCCACGGGGGATATTGGAACTGCTTCGGCACCACGATGTTCCGATCACCGGTGCTCGCTTCTGCATCATCGGATGTGGAATCACGGTGGGTCGTCCGCTCGGCTTGATGCTGACGCGTCGCAGCGAACACGCCACCGTGACCATGTGTCACGAGGCGACGGTGGACACCGCCGCACACACTCGGGCCGCCGACGTGGTCATCGCGGCAGCGGGTGTTGCGCATCTGGTGCAACCGGACTGGATCAGTGCCGGAGCCACGGTGTTGTCGGTGGGAATCACCCGTACCGTCGAGGGCATTCTCGGCGACGTGCACCCCGGCGTCGAGCACATTGCGGGGCGGCTCAGCGGAGCGACCGGCGGGGTCGGGCCGATGACCAGGGCGATGCTGCTGACGAACGTGGTGGAGTGTGCGGAGGCCGCTCAGGCCGAGGGGATGAAGGACTCCCGGTAGCCCATCTTCTCGCTGATCTCGGCGGCGGCGGCCAGCACGTCGGGGACGATGGCCCGCATTCTGGTTTCGTCGAAGCGGTAGACCGGTCCCGAGATGCTCAGCGCCGCGGTCGTCTTGCCGGTGTAGTCGAGAATCGGGGCTGCGATGGCGTTGAGTCCGGTCTCGAACTCTTCGACGACGACGGCGTATCCGAGGGATACCGCAGCATCGAGTTCGGCAGTGAGACCGGCTTTGGTGGTGAGTGTGTGCTCGGTGTATCGGTGGAGGTCGAGTCCGTCCACGACGTCCTGACGCGTATCGGAGTCGAGGGCAGCCAGCAACACCTTGCCGCTCGCGGTGGCGTGCAGCGGTGTCTGCTCCCCGATCCAGTTGTGGGTTCCCACCGAACTCGGCCCGCGGGCCTGATCCAGGTGGACCGCTGTATTGGACCGCAGCACAGCGATATTGACCGTTTCGCCGAGCTTGCCGGCGAGGCGTTCACAGACCGCGTGGCCGTATTCGGTGATCTCCAGACGCTCGGGCACGGCCGCCGCGAGCCGGAGGACTCCGAGGCTGAGCCGGTACTTGCCGCGATTGTGCGTCTGCATCACCATGTCGTGTTCTTCGAGCGACGCCAGCAGCCTCGACACCGTGGATTTGTGCACACCGATCTCGGTGGCGATGGCGCTCACGCCGGCCTCTCCGAGCCGTGCCACGACCTCGAGCACCCGAAATGCGCGGTCGACGGACTGGACGCCACCCTCGGGGGCACGTGTCGAATCGTCGCTGGCCACCCCCGCGACTATACGTAACAGGCACTTGGCCGTGGTGTTGCCCCTCGGAGCGTGGCCCGAGCCGGCGATCTAGATGACGGCGCGCACCGCGTCGTCGAACTCGGTCACGTGTGCTCGGGCGATGGTCGCGGCCTTCTCGGCATCGCCTGCCGCGATGGCGCGCAGCAGCTCGGTGTGCGTCCCCACGTGGTCGGCCAGGGGAGGCAGTCGATCCATGAACAACCAGAAGATTCGCGTCGCGAGATTGTTGTAGCGAATCAATGCGTCTTCGAGAACCGGGTTGGCCGCCAGCCGGTAGACGGTGCGATGCACTTCGGCATCCCAGTTGATCAGGTCGTGTTGGCTCGGCGGCGTCGCCTCGAACTTCTCGGTGCGGTCGGCCATGCCCAGCAGAACTTGGCGTTGGGTTGCGGTGGCCGCGGTGGCTGCCTTGGCGGCGGCAAGAGGCTCGAGCCGCTGGCGGATTTCGGAGATGTCGCCCAGATCGGCGACGTCGATGGCCGTGGCGAAAGTGCCGCGGCGGGCGTGCGAGATGACGAGGCGCTCGTACTCGAGCCGTTTGAGAGCTTCCCGTACCGGCGTGCGTCCAACGCCCAGCTCGGCGGACAACGCCGATTCGACGACGGCCTCACCCGGCTTGATGGTCAGCATGATCAGTTTGTCGCGGATAGCCGAGTAGGCGACGTCGGCCATCGTCGCTCCGGGTTCGCCCGGCACCCCCGACGATCCGGGGGCGCCCGGCGATGCGACCTCGACACTCATGGTTACCGATCCTATCGGCACCGAGTGCGGGTCAGCGTGCGGTCAGGCCTCGATGCGGTTCTTCAGCCAATCGTGGAAGATGCCGATGTGGTGTTCGCTGCCCACCAGCACTCCGCCGTCGCGGTACTTCCGTGAGCTCATGGCGGGCTGGCAGCGTTCGCACGCCTCGAAGTCCTGCAGATTGACGCGGTGGAACAACTCCACCGATTTCTGCAGATCCCGTCCCGATGCGACGACGCCGGGCAGGTACAGCCAATCGCATTCCACCAGAGTGCGATCGGCGGCAAGCGGATACATCCGATGGATGATCACGTGATCCGGGACGAGGTTGACGAACACCTGTGGCCGGACGGTGATGGCGTAGTAGCGCCGGTCCTGTTCGGGTGCGATTCCGGGAATGGAGTCGTGTCCCTCGGAACCGTCGAGCGTGAATCCCTTGACGGATTCCCCGAATTCGGCTCCGTGGCCCACGTAGTACTGGGCCGCGTAACCGTCGGCGAATTCGGGAAGTACCTCGGTCAGCTCGGGGTGGATGGTGGCGCAGTGGTAGCACTCCATGAAGTTCTCGATGATGAGCTTCCAGTTGGCCTTGACGTCGTAGCTCACGCGGCGGCCGAGACCGAGGTCTTCGATCTTGTAGCGGTCGATCGACTCGACGTCGCCGAGTCGATCACGGATGTCCTGCACCACAGTGGTGTCGAAGGAGGCCGGATTGTCGCTGAGATTGACCCAGACGTACCCGAGCCATTCCTCGACCGACACCGACGCCAGGCCGTAGCGAACCCGATCGATGTCGGGCATCTTGGTGAGATTCGGTGCTGCGATGAGCTTTCCGTCGAGATCGTAGGTCCAGGCGTGGTACGGACACTGGAACGATCGCTTGACTTCGCCCTTGTCCTCCATGCAGATTCGAGCACCGCGGTGCGCGCACACGTTCAGGTAGGCCTTGATCGCCCCGGTTCGGGTGCGCGTCACGATGACGCTTTCGCGCCCGATCTGCACGGTGCGGAAGGCACCGGGCTTGTCCAGATCGGCGGCACGGACCGCGCAGATCCACAGTTCCTCGAAGATCTTCTCCTGCTCGAGCTCGAAGATGGCCGGATCGGTGTAGTAGCGACCGGGAAGGGTGGAGATGAGGCTTTCGGGCAGGGGAAGGGAGGTTGCGGGCGGCGTGGTGTCGGGAATGGTGGTCAAGGGGTCCTCCGTACGTGGCCGATCTTGTGGATCGGTGACGAGACGTCAACTTGGGTAATGGAATACGACGGATGGAGCAGCGGCCTGGGTGATTTCAGACCGCGCGAGCGGGAGCCGAGAGCTGTCGGCGCCAGCGGGTGAACAATCGAACTTGATTGACACCGAGTACACCGACCGGAAGTCCGTCGGATCGATACACGGCGAGGAAACTCCCGAGTTCGGGCGAACCCTCTTCGATGGTGCATTCACTGTCCGGTCCGGCGGTGCCGGCGAACTGAATACGTGACCCGTACTGGTCGGACCAGAAATACGGAGGTTTGACGTGTTGGCCGCCGTAACTGCCCGAGAGCAGGGTGGCCACTGCAACGGTGGGTCGTTCGGACGCCCCGGCCCAATGCTCGACGCGTCGGTGGACGCCGGTCGAATCCAGCCATGCGGCGCAGTCGCCGACTGCGACCACTCCGGGTACGGCGGTCGCGCCGCCGCCGTCGCACAGGATTCCGTTGCCCAGTGCGAGTCCGCTGGTGCCGAGCCAGTCGATGTTCGGAATGCCGCCGATGCCGACAACCACGACGTCGGCGTCGAGGAGTCGGCCGTCCGCGAGTCGAACGCCTGTCACTCGGTCGGTGCCGGTCAAGCCGTCGACGGCGATTCCGCAGATCAACGTGGTGCCGTTGTCGCGGTGCAGATTGCCCACCGCGCTACCCAACCGTGCACCGAGTGGCCCGGCGAGCGGTGACGGGGCGGCTTCGACGACAGTGACCTCGAGGCCCAACTTCCTTGCGGTGGAAGCTACTTCGGCTCCGATGAAGCCTGCGCCGATGACGACGAGACGTGCGCCGGGCGTGAGATCTGCACGCAGCCGGTCGGCGTCGTCGATCGTACGCAATACGTGCACACCGGCGAGGTGATCGGTACCGGGAAGCGATCGCGCGCGTGAGCCGGTGGCGAGGACGACGCCGTCGGAGGTCAGCTCGGCACCGGCGTCGAGAGTGACGGTGCGACGCGATGGATCGAGAGCGGTGGCTGTGCGGCCCAGAATCCAGGTGGCGTCGAGGTTTTCGTCGTCGGGTTCGAGGGCGAGAGTGCTCACGTCCACGTCGCCGGCGAGGTATTCCTTCGACAGGGGAGGGCGGTCGTAGGGTCGGTGACTCTCGGCACCGACGATGGTGACGGAGCCGTCGAACCCAGCGGCCCGTAGTGCACGCGCGGAGCACAGGCCTGCCAGGGAGGCTCCGACGATGGTGACGCTCTTCATGAATGTCCCTCGGCGGCCAACCGGCTGCGAACGTCGGGCGGAAGATTGGGGGCCGCGGTGCTCAGCTCGACGTAGACGACGCCGTCCTCGACGACGACGGTGTGCGTGCGGACAGGCAACTTGGCGGGCGGAGCGTCGACAGCACCGGTACGCAGGTCGAAGGTGGACGCGTGGAGTGGGCATTCGACCGCGCACCCTTCGAGCCAGCCGTCGGCGAGCGACGCGTCCTGATGCGTACAGGTGTCATCGATCGCGAACAGCTCACCGTCCTCGGTGTGGAACACCGCCACCGGAGGGGTGGTGTCGACGCGCAGAGCTTCGCCGCCGGGGAGATCGGCCAAGGAACACACCTTGAGCATTCGGATCCTTTCTGTATCGCTATGCGGAACACGTCTTACTTCCCGCAACAACAGTGTGAACATCGCCACAAGAGTGTGTCAATAGGTGACGGCACTTTTCATACATGCGAAACACGGCGTAACCGGAACCGGACAAACCACGCGTTGTACCAGCTGAGCAGGTGGTTAGCCCGTGCAAGGACTTGCGTAGCCAGTGCCGCATCCGCTCGACTCGATGATGCCCCCGACGTCGGAATACGTCGAGGGCACCATGAGGCAAAACGCTACCGACGGGTAAAAGGGCCCACTTTGATATATCAGGGGTGTCGAGCCGCAGCGCACGGGCTCGAGTCACCGGAAGCGGCCACCTTCTCGACCCGCAACTGCCCGCTCACAGGACCACCACCGAACGCAGCACCGTGCCCTGATGCATCTTCTCGAACGCCGCCTCGATATCACCAAGACCGATCCGTTCGGTCACGAACTTCTCGAGCGGCAACCGGCCCTGCTCGTACAGATCGACCAACATCGGAAAATCCCGCTCGGGCAGGCAATCGCCGTACCACGACGATTTCAACGACCCACCCCGGGAGAAGAAATCGATCAACGGCATCTCGACGGTCATCTCCGGCGTCGGCACACCGACGAGGACGACGGTCCCGGCGAGATCGCGGGCGTAGAACGCCTGCTTCCAGGTTTCCGGGCGGCCGACGGCATCGATGACCACATCCGCCCCGAATCCACCGGTGAGCTCCTGGATGGCCTCGACGGCATCGACCTGCGAGGCATCGACGGTGTGGGTGGCGCCGAGTTCGAGGGCCCAGTCGAGTTTTTTCTTGTCGCGGTCGACGGCGATGATCGTCGACGCCCCCGCCAGGCGGGCCCCGGCGATCGCAGCATCACCGACACCGCCGCACCCGATCACCGCGACCGAATCACCGCGGGAGACGTTCCCGGTGTTCATCGCCGCACCCAACCCGGCCATCACCCCGCAGCCGAGCAACCCCACCACCGCCGGATCGGAGTCCGGGTCGACCTTGGTGCACTGGCCTTCGTGGACGAGAGTCTTGTCGGCGAACGCCCCGATCCCCAACGCAGGAGAGAGTTCGGTGCCGTCGGCGAGAGTCATCTTCTGCGACGCATTGTGGGTGTCGAAGCAGTACCAGGGGGTGCCTTTCTTGCAGGCTCGGCATTCCCCGCACACCGCACGCCAGTTCAACACCACGAAATCGCCGACCTCGACATGAGTGACAGCGTCACCGATGGTTTCGACGGTGCCTGCGGCTTCGTGGCCGAGCAGGAACGGGAACTCGTCGTTGATGCCGCCCTCGCGGTAATGCAGGTCGGTATGACACACCCCGCACGCGGCGATGGTGACCACGACATCGTTCGGGCCGGGATCGGGAATGGTGATCGTCTCGATCGAGACGGGCTCGCCTTTGCTTTTGGCGACGACGGCGCGGACCTGCTGCGGCATGGTTGGTACTCCTGAGTGAAGTGAAGGAGCGGCGTTCGAGGCCGCCGACGGTGGTGGAATAGGCTTAATATATCAGTTACCGGACAGTATCGAATGTTAAAAGCGAGTATCGAATTCGGACAACTTTTGGCATTTGAAATTGCGTAGATGCTGTTCAGAGGCGTTGTCCGTTTCGAAAATCCGTGATGAACGCGTCGAAATGACCAGCCATCTATTGACATAGCCCCTGGGTCGGCTCAGTCTTGTTCGAGTCCAAACAAATCGTAGTTGCGCAGAGAGCAACGAGTCGCGCACCTATCCGACCACCCACGCTGCGTGCACGGGCGACACACCTATTCGGCGAGAGCCGGAGGGAGAACGATGTGACAACGAACAGCAAACCCCGGGGCGACAAAACTCGCGTCGCTGCACCCGAGAAACATGCCCCTCATCATTACGGCCCCCTCGAGGTCTACCACCACGGAGAGGAGGGCAAGCCGCGCACCGACAAGGTGGTGTTCGGTATCACCGCCGCCATCGTGATCGCGATTCTGGCATGGGGCATCCTCGGCACCGAGAACATGAAGTCCGTCAACGCGTCGGTACTCGACTGGGTCGTGACCAACGTCGGCTGGCTGTTCATCTTCTCGGCCACCGGGTTCGTGATCTTCGCGCTGTGGCTCGCACTCAGTCGCTACGGAAAGATTCCGCTCGGCAAAGACGGTGAGAAGCCCGAATTCAACACCGTCAGCTGGATCGCGATGATGTTCAGCGCCGGCATGGGAATCGGCTTGATCTTCTGGGGAGTGGCCGAGCCCCTCACCCACTTCGTCACCCCGCCGCCCGGAATCACCGATTCGACTGTGGGAACGGCACTCTCGACGGCCATCTTCCACTGGGGACTGCATCCGTGGTCGATGTACGCGGTGGTCGGATTGTCCATCGCCTACGGCACCTACCGGATGGGCCGCAAGCAGCTCATCAGCTCCTCGTTCATTCCGCTGATCGGTCGCCGCGCCGAAGGCCCCATCGGCAAGGTCATCGACATTCTGGCGATCTTCGCCACGATGTTCGGCACCGCGGCATCCCTCGGTCTCGGCGCACTCCAGATCGGTTCCGGTATCGAGGTTCTCGGCTGGGTCAACCAAGCGGGGACGCTTCTGCTCGTGGCTGTCGTCGCCATCCTGACACTTGCGTTCGTGGCCTCGGCAGTGTCCGGGGTTTCCAAGGGAATTCAGTGGCTGTCGAACATCAACATGGTGCTGGCTCTCGTGCTTGCGATCTTCGTGTTCGTCGCGGGCCCCACGGTCCTGATCCTGAATCTGCTGCCCACCACTCTCGGCGACTACGCCGCGCACATCGCCGGCATGTCGGCGCGGTCGGCGGCATCCGGTGGCCCCGAGACCGAGTCCTGGCTCTCGTCCTGGACGATCTTCTACTGGGCCTGGTGGATCTCGTGGACCCCCTTCGTCGGTATGTTCCTCGCTCGCATCAGTCGCGGCCGTACCATCCGCCAGTTCGTCATCGGCGTCATTCTCATCCCGACGTCGGTGAGCTTGGTCTGGTTCTCGATCTTCGGTGGAGCGGCAATCGGCGAGCAGCAGAAGGGAACCGAGGATCTGGTGGCCCTCGGTAAGCCGGAGTCGCAGCTGTTCGCGGTTCTCGACCACTTCCCGTTGGCCGGCATCTCGTCGGTGTTGGTGATGGTCTTGGTGGGCATCTTCTTCGTCAGTGGTGCCGACGCTGCCTCGATCGTGATGGGCACCCTGTCGCAACGCGGCACCCTGGATCCGTCCCGTGGGGTCGTCGCCTTCTGGGGTGTGGTCACCGGCGGCATCGCGATCCTGATGCTGTGGACGGGAGGTTCGGACGCCCTCAACGGGTTGCAGACTATGACCATCATCGTGGCGGCACCGTTCGTACTGGTGATGATCGGTACGTGTGTCTCGCTGTACAAGGACGTCACGAACGATCCGTTCATCGTCAAGAACCCCAAGGCCCCGCCGAAAGTCAAGGCCGGCAAGTGAAGTGAGCGATGGTGCGGGACGCGAAACTATGCGTCCCGCACCATCGGTATTTCGGGGGTTGACCACATCCATCCCTGCCCATACTCTTGATATATCAATCTCTGGTTAGTTGTCGTGCAGGCCGTAGACCGCTTCGGCCGAGCTCCATCTCTCCACCCCGATACGGAAGGACCACCATGGGTTCACCGAGAGTTGTCATCATCGGCGCCGGCATAGTCGGTACCAACGTGGCCGACGAGCTCACCGCACGCGGTTGGGATCGCATCACCGTGCTGGATCAGGGGCCGCTCCCTCTCACGGGTGGATCCACCTCGCACGCACCGGGTCTGGTGTTCCAGACCAATGCATCCAAGACCATGACCGAACTCGCCCGATACACCGTCGAGAAGTTCATGGGCCTCGAGGTGGACGGGCAGTGGTGCTTCAATCAGCTCGGCGGCCTCGAAGTGGCCACCACCGAGGAGCGACTGGCCGACCTGCATCGCAAGCAGGGCTGGGCCACGTCCTGGGGCATCGAAGGATCGGTCATCGACCCGTCCGAATGCGCCAAACTACATCCGCTGATCGATCGTTCGCGGGTTCTCGGCGGTCTGTACGTCGAGACCGACGGTCTTGCCAAAGCGTCCCGTGCCGTCGTGGCACTCGCCCGTCGCGCAGAATCGCGCGGAGCGGTCTTCCGTGGTTCCACCAAGGTCATCGGTATCGAACAGACGGGTGGCCGCGTCACCGGTGTGGCAACCGACAACGGCGTCATCGAGGCCGACATCGTGGTGTCCTGCGCCGGCTTCTGGGGCCCCGATGTGGGCGAACTGGTCGGCATGAAGGTGCCGCTGCTGCCCTTGGCGCACCAGTACGCCAAGACCGATCAGATCCCGGAACTGGTGGGACGCAACACCGAAGCGGCCGAGGCCGGCATGCCCATTCTTCGTCATCAGGATCAGGACCTGTACTTCCGCGAGCACGTCGACCGTCTCGGCATCGGAACCTACGCGCACCGCCCGATGCCCGTCGACACCAAGACCCTGCCCGGCGGAGACGGTGTGTCCGACGAGGCGATGCCGTCCATGCTCGACTTCACGCAGGAGGATTTCGCCCCGTCGTGGGAGCAGTCCAAGCTGCTGTTGCCCTGCCTGGAGACCGCCAAGATCGACCACGGCTTCAACGGAGTCTTCTCGTTCACCCCCGACGGCGGACCGCTGCTCGGTGAATCCCCGGACGTCAAGGGCTTCTGGATCGCCGAGGCCGTGTGGGTGACGCACTCGGCCGGAGTCGGCCGGGCCATCGCACAGTTGCTGGTCGACGGACGCTCCGAGGTCGAACTGCACGGATGCGACGTCAACCGCTTCGAGGATTTCCAGCTCGATCCCGCGTACGTCAGCGAAACCTCGCAGCAGAACTTCGTCGAGATCTACGACGTGCTGCATCCCTCGCAGCCGCGGTTGTCCCCGCGTGACGTTCGGGTCAGCCCCTTCAACGCGCGGCAGCATCAACTCGGTGCCGTGTTCCTCGAAGGCGGCGGGTGGGAACGCCCGCACTGGTACGAGGCCAATGCCGATCTGGTGCAACAGCTACCCGTCGAGTGGCAGCCGCCCGAGCGCGACGAGTGGGCGTCGATGTTCCATTCGCCCATTGCCGCGGCCGAGGCGTGGAAGACCCGTACGTCCGTCGCCATGTACGACATGACCCCGCTCAAGCGTCTGCGCGTACGCGGACCCGGTGCGCTGGCACTGTTGGAGGGATTGACGTCCGGCAAGATGGACAAGACCGTCGGGGCCGTCACGTACACCCTTGCTCTCGATGAGAAGGGCGGCGTCCGAAGCGATCTCACCGTGGCGCGGTTGTCCGCCGACGAGTTCCAGGTCGGAGCCAACGGCAATCTCGACTTCGATTACCTCCGCCGCGAAGCGCCGAGTGACGGCAGCGTCACCGTCGACGACATCACCGGATCCACGTGCTGCATCGGCCTGTGGGGTCCCCACGCCCGCGAGGTCGTGGAGAAGCTCACCCAGGACGACTTCTCGAACGAGAACTTCAAGTACTTCCGCTGCAAGCAGGTTCGTATCGGGGGAGTGCCCGTCACCGCGATGCGGTTGTCATACGTGGGCGAGCTCGGGTGGGAGCTGTACACCACCGCCGATTACGGCCAGCGACTGTGGGACATGTTGTGGCAGGCCGGTTCCGAGTTCGGGATCATCGCCGGCGGGCGCGCTGCGTTCAACAGCCTGCGCATGGAGAAGGGCTACCGGTCGTGGGGTTCGGACATGACCACCGAGCACAACCCCTACGAGGCAGGCCTCGGCTTCGCGGTACGCCCACAGAAGGGCGAATTCCGCGGCCGCGACGCCGTACTCGAGATGTCCGACGACACCGTCTCGAAGAAGTTGGTCTGCTTGAAGATCGACGACGGCACGTCGGTGGTACTCGGCCACGAGCCCGTCCTGGTGGACGGTGAACCCGCCGGCTACGTCACCAGCGCCGCGTTCGGTCACACCGTCGGTGCGCCGATCGCCTACGCCTGGGTTCCTGCCGGTAGCGCAGAACCCGCTGCAGCAGTACAGATTCGATACTTCGATCGGCTCGTGTCCGCCACCGTCGTGGCCGAGCCCCTCGTCGACCCCGAGATGGCCAAGATCCGCAGCTGACGACCCACCAGTACCAGGAGATTCGATGACCGAGAACTTCACCCTCACGCTCAGCTGCGGCCAGCGGCCGGGCATCGTCCGGGCCGTCAGTGCATTCCTCTTCGACAACGACTGCGACATCGCCGAACACCAACAGTTCGACGACTCCACGGACGGCTCGTTCTTCCTTCGCACGTCGTTCGTGGCCAGCGGTGCCACCGACATCGAGAAGCTGACGGACAGCTTCCGCGAGGTGGCCGATCGATTCGCGATGACGTATACCTTCAACGGCTGCAGCCAGCCGCGCGTGCTCGTCATGGTGTCCAAGATGGGGCATTGCCTCAACGACCTCATCTTCCGTTGGCGCTCACAGAATCTCGGCGGCGAACTGGTGGCCGTGGTGAGCAATCACGAGGTGCTGCGGCCGATGGCCGAGGCTGCCGGGCTGCCGTTCGTCCACGTTCCCGTCACCCCGGGTACCAAGGCCGAGGCCGAGCAACGCCTGCTGGACCTCGTCGCCGAGTACGAGGTCGACCTGGTGGTGCTGGCCCGCTACATGCAGGTGCTTTCCGACGAGACGTGTCGAGCCCTGCACGGCAAGGCGATCAACATCCATCACTCGTTCCTTCCTGGCTTCAAGGGCGCGAAGCCCTACCACCAGGCATTCGACCGGGGCGTCAAGCAGGTCGGAGCGACGGCGCACTACGTCACCCCCGACCTGGACGAGGGCCCGATCATCGAGCAGCAGGTCATTCGTATCGACCACACTCACGACCCGTCTCGTCTGGCCACCGTCGGACAGGACGCCGAGGCACTCGCACTCTCGCGAGCGGTCCGCTGGCACTGCGAGAATCGCGTTCTGCTGCACGGACACCGGACGGTCATCTTCAGCTGAGCCGACACGCACGAGGGGCCCGTACCGAATCGGTACGGGCCCCTCGTCGTTGTGTGGCGGTGGAGAAAGTTCTCGGCCTCTAGCACTCCACGAAGTTCACCGGCACGTTGATCGCGAGGCCGCCGCTGGAGGTCTCTTTGTACTTCGAGTGCATGTCGGCCCCGGTGGACCGCATCGTCTCGATCACCTGGTCCAGGCTGACGCGGTGGGTACCGTTGCCGCGCAATGCCATCCGAGCGGCGTTGATAGCCTTGCCTGCCGAGATGGCGTTGCGTTCGATGCACGGAATCTGCACCAGTCCGCCGATGGGGTCGCACGTGAGACCGAGGCTGTGCTCCATCGCGATCTCGGCGGCGTTCTCCACCTGTTCGGGTGTGCCGCCCAGTACCTCGGCCAGACCGGCTGCGGCCATCGACGCTGCCGAACCCACCTCGCCCTGGCAACCCACTTCGGCACCGGAGATCGACGCCATCTCCTTGTAGAGCGATCCGATCGCGCCGGCGGTGAGCAGAAAACGCACTGTGCTGCCGTCGGGATCGGCGACCCCTGCCGCGGTGTAGCGGGTCGCGTAGTGCAGCACGGCCGGGATGATGCCGGCTGCGCCGTTGGTGGGTGCTGTGACGATTCGTCCGCCCGACGCGTTCTCCTCGTTGACGGCGAGTGCGACGAGATTGACCCAGTCCTCGGCGAATTCGCTCGAACGGTTCGGATCCTCGGCATCGAGCCGCAGGAACCAGTCCCGTGCTCGACGCCGCACTCCCAGGGCGCCGGGAAGGTAGCCGTCGCGGGAGATGCCGCGAACCTCGCACTCGACCATGACGTCACGGATGTGCAGCAACGCGTCCCGAATCTCCTCGTGTGTGCGGCGTTCGAGCTCGACCTCGGTCATGACGTCACTGATGCTGCAGCGCCGACGTTCACAGAGCTGAAGTAGTTCCTTGGCCGACGCGAATCCGTTCGCGGAGGCGAGGGGTGCGACGGCCTCGACGCTTTCGGCCTCGGTCACCACGAAGCCGCCACCGACGGAGAAGTACACTTCGCTGTGCAGTTCGGTCGAATCCGCTCTGCGCGCAGTCAGTTTCATCCCGTTGGGGTGGAACGGCAGTACCGTCAACGGACGCAGCACGATGTCGTCGACCGCTAGGTCGATCTCTCGGTGACCACCGAAGACGATTCGGCCGGTGGCCGCCATCGATGCCTGCCGTTCTTCCATGACCTCGGTCGTGATGGTCTCGGGCGCATGGCCTTCCAGCCCCAGCAGTACGGCGGTCATGGTGCCGTGGCCGGCTCCGGTCGCGGCCAACGAGCCGTACAGATCGACCGCCAGCTCTCGAACGTCGTCGAACGCAGACATGGTCCGCAGATCGTCGACGAATCGGGCGGCCGCGCGCATCGGTCCGACGGTGTGCGAACTCGAGGGGCCGACTCCGACGGAGAAGAGGTCGAACACACTGATGGTCATGAGGTCGTCCGCACTGCGCCGGTCGGCTCGCGCATGGTCAGGTCGTCGAACGACGAGGCCGCGGGAGTCAGGACCGCGAACAGCCAGCCGGCACCGAGCGGATCGGCAGCGACGAGCGACGGGTCCTCGCGCACAGCGGGGTTGACGATCGTGACCATGCCGCTCGCCGGGGCGTACACCGTGACCGAGCCGGCGGAGGTGTGGATAGTGCCGCACGCATCACCGGCGGCGAGCACGGTACGTACCGACGGAAGATCGACGCCGATAATGTCGGCCGCGTCGGCCAACGCTGCCGGCGTCACCCCCACACGGCTCGGAGTCTGGGCCGGTGAACCGAACGGGTCGACGGCCATCCAACCGTGCTCGGCGCTGAAGAGCCGACGGGCGGAGGAGAGGGATGCGGTCATGAGGTGGCCTCGGCATTCGTCGTGGATTGACCTGGGTGTGAGGGCAGTACGTCGAGCGACCGCACTGCCCGCATCACGGCCAGTGCGTCGATGGTGGCGGCGACGTCGTGAACCCGCAGGAGTGACGCCCCGTTCTGGGCCGCGAAGATCGCGGCGGCGAGTGATCCGGCGAGTCGGCCGTCGACCTCTCGGCCGGTGATGGCACCGATCATGCCCTTCCGCGACAGACCCGCCATGATCGGTCGCCCGGCCGCGGTGAGCGCCCGAAGGCCCTGCAGCAGTTGCAGATTGTGCTCGAGAGTTTTCCCGAACCCGAATCCGGGATCGACCAGGATGCGGTACGCCGGGATTCCGGCCCTGATGCATTCGGCGGCCCGGTCGTCGAGGAACTCGCGGACCTCTGCCGTGACATCGCCGTACCGAGGGGAATTCTGCATCGTCGACGGCTCGCCCAGCATGTGCGTCAGGCATACCGCAACGTCCAGTTCGGCAGCTGCGGCGAGTGCGCCCGGAAGACGAAGAGCACGAACGTCATTGATGACGCTCGCCCCGGCGCGTACCGCCTCTCGCATCACCTCTGGCCGTGAGGTGTCGACCGACAGCGGTGTCGAGGTGAGCCTGGACAGGGCGTCGATCACCGGTACGACTCGGGCGATCTCCTCGTCGACGGTGGGCGGGGTTGCCCCCGGCCGGGTCGACTCACCGCCGATGTCGAGCAGTTCGGCACCCTCGTCGACCATCGACAGAGCATGCGCCACAGCACGATCCGAGTCCAGGAAGCGGCCGCCATCGGAGAACGAATCCGGGGTGACGTTGACGATCCCGCAGACGACCGGATGCGAGGTCGTCAACCGGGTCAGCAGCCGGTCGCGGGCATCGGCTGCCCGGGTTGCCGTGGAGACGGTCGTGAGCACTGCGGTCACCTTTTCTCTCGCGTCGGGTTCGGTGGTCCGACTCAGCCGGCGTCGGTGTATTCCTCGGCCGCGTCGGTCAGCCAGGCAGCGAGATAGCGTGCGAACGACGAGCGCACCAGGATTCGATAGTCCGTTCCGGTGTCGTCACAGGCAATGAGGATCATGCCTGCCATCGCCAGCATCGTCTGTACCGTCGACCCGGCCGGGAAGACGCGAGGGTGCAGATCGATCGAGCACCCCTTCGCCAACACGTCGCGGGCCCGGGAACCGCTCAGCCGCAGACTGGTTCGCTGAGCGGACACATCGGTTGCCGCACCGCGATGCTCACGAACGGCCGAGCCGAGACGGTGTTCGAGTTCGACCGGATCGAGGCCCGCCCCGATCACCAGCCACTCCTCCGGGCCGAGCCAGATCGCGGTGGTGTTCGTGCCCTCGGCAACGCGTCCGGGGCCGGGCAGCTCGGTGCCGAGCTCGGCCGAGGCAGCGGCACCGCCCGGCCCGCTCGGGTCGACCCACAGGTCGATCCCGGCCAGGAACGGCTCCTCCACGATGCGGACAGCAGACGAGTCCGGCAGAACTGTTTCTGCGAGTGGGCTTCTGGCGGCGAGTCGGTCAGCCATCACGGCGGTTACCTTCCGGGTCGACGAGTACGGAGCCGGTGACTTCCACGGCGACGAGGGTGTCGCCCACCGGGACGTGCAGGATGTCGCCGAGTCGGTCACGCCCGGCCTCGAGCAGGGCCAGCCCAAACGGCCTGCCCAATTCTGCGCTGGCGTAACTCGACGTGACGTGGCCGAGCATCGGAACCGGAAGCTCGGGGAGGACGCCGCTCTCGGAGTGCTCGATGATCTGCGAGCCCTCGGGGAGGACGGTCTCCCGATCGACGGGCAGGAGCCCGACGAATTGCTTGCGCAACGGGTTCCGGTTCTCGGCACGGTCGAACGAGCGCTTTCCGATGAAGTCGAGCTTCTTCTTCGATACCGCCCAGCTCATACCGAGGTCCTGTGGGGTGACGGTCCCGTCGGTGTCCTGGCCGACGATCGGGTAGCCCTTCTCGGCCCGCAGCACGTGCATGGTCTCGGTGCCGTAGGGGGTGATGCCGTACTTCTCGCCCGCATCGATCAGCCGCGACCACAGTGCGTGGGCGTGCCAAGAATCGATGTTCACTTCGAAGGCCAGTTCACCGGAGAAGCTGATGCGCGCCACGCGTACCGGCACACCGTCGACCGAGGCGTCACGCCAGGCCATGAACGGGAACGCCTCGTTGGAGACGTCGAGCTCGGGGAAGATCTCGCCGACGAGGTCGCGGGAGCGCGGTCCGACGACGGGGAACGTGGCCCACTGCTCGGTCACCGACGTCAGCCGAACCGCCAGGTGCGGCCATTCGGTCTGCAGCCATTCCTCCATCCAGTCGAGCATTCCTGCTGCGCCGCCCGTGGTGGTGAACACCTGGAATCGGTCGTCCGCCAACCGCATCACGGTGCCGTCGTCGATCACCATGCCGTCGGCACCGCACATCACGCCGTAGCGAACCATACCGACCTTCAAGTTGCTCATCATGTTCGTGTAGAACATGTCCAGCACCACACCGGCGTCGGGGCCCTGCACGTCGATCTTGCCCAGTGTCGAACCGTCGAGCATGCCAACGCTTGCACGCACGGCCGCGCACTCGCGGAGCACGGCGTCGTGCATCTCCTCGCCGGGCAGTGGATAGTAGCGGGGCCGCTTCCACTGTCCGACGTCCTCGAAGACCGCGCCGCGGGCGACGTGCCAATCATGAACTGCAGTAACCCGTTCCGGGTCGAAGGCCATGCCGCGGTTGCGGCCGGCCAACGCCGCGAACGCCACCGGGGTGTACGGCGGTCGGAAGGTGGTGGTGCCCAGGTTCTCCACCGGCTTGTCGAGCAGCTCCGCCACGATGCCCGAGGACACCACACCGGAGGTCTTGCCCTGATCGTGCGCGGTGCCGATCGTGGTGTAGCGCTTGATGTGTTCCATCGACGACATGCCTGCACCGACGGCGCGGACCAGATCGGCCACCGTCGCGTCACGCTGCACGTCGACGAACTGGCTGTCGGCTCCTAAGTCGTCGCGCACCCGCCACAGCACCAGCGACTCGCTGCTGGGCACGGATTCGACTGCTGGTGGCGACGTTTCGGTGACGTCGAAGCCGAGACGGGTCAGCGCACCTGCCGCGGCCGAGTTACCGTCGCGGAGGCATCCTGCCAGATCGAACACTCCCGAGGCCGACCCGGCGACACTGATGCCCTCGACGTCGTCCGCGGGAACGAACGCACCGAGTTCGCCGTCGTAGCGGAGCTTTCCGCGGGCCTGACTGAACAGGTGGACGGCGGGGTTCCAGCCACCGCTGACGAGCAGTACGTCGCACGCCACGGTGTCGGTGGCACCGTCGGCACCGGTCACCAATGCATGAGTGACGCGGGTGTCGCCGCGGGTGCCGGATACGACGCTGCCGGTGCGCACCTCGATACCGCGCTCGCGGCACGGGCCGAGCCAGTGTTCCGGTGCCTCGGAGCGGGCATCGACGATGCGCGCGATGCGGACCCCGGCGTCGTGCACATCGACGGCTGCCTTGTACGCGCTGTCGTTGGTGGTGAACACCACGGCCTCGGTTCCTACCGTCACGCCGTAGCGATGCAGGAACGTACGTGCACTGTGCGCCAACATGATTCCGGGTCGGTCGTTGTCGGTGAAGACGACGGGCCGCTCGTGGGCACCGGTGGCCACCAGGATGTGACGCGAGCGAATACGCCAGACTCGCTGACGGCTCAGCGCTGCAGGAGCTTCCAAGCCCAGGTGATCGGTGCGACGCTCGAGGGCGAGCACGAAGCCGTCGTCGTAGGAACCGAACGCGGTGGTGCGGCGCAGCAACGTCACGTCGGGGAAGGTCGACAAGTCGGCCACCGCGTCGGCAACCCAGTCCAGGGCCGGCCGTCCGTCGATGACGTCGTCGGAGCCGAGCAGGGAGCCGCCGAATTCACTCTGATCGTCGACGACGACCACGCGAGCGCCACTGCGGGCGGCGACCAGAGCGGCCGTCAGACCGGCCGGGCCGGCACCGACGACCAACAGGTCGGCGTGGGCGTGCATGGCGTCGTACTTGGCGGAGTCGGAGATCTCGGCGAGACGCCCCTGTCCGGGGATGCCCCGAGCGACCAGGCCGTCGTACAGCTCGATCGTCGTGGCGAGCAGCATCGGCTCGGGGAACGGCTCCTCGATCTGTACGAGTCCGCCGGTGTCCTCGGCCCATGCAGCGGTGAATCCACGGGGCCTGCCGAGCTTGATGCTGGTGGTCACCTGATGAATACCGTTGGCGAGCAACGCAGATGCCAGCGTGTCGCCCGGGTGGCCCTGCAGGGCCGAGCCGCCGAACGTGAAGTCGAAGGTGCTCGTGCGGTCGATGCGGCCGCCGGATGCGGTGCGGAATGCGGTCATGGGTTCACCGGCTTCGGGTCGTCGAGGCGATAGACACTGTGGATTCGATAGGTGGCGGTGTCCCGCACGGCGTTGAACCAACGCCGACAGCCCGCGCTGTGGCTCCACCGTTCCGCAAAGAGCCCCTTGGGGTTGTCGCGGAAGAACACGAAGTGCGCCCACTGTTCGTCGGTCAGAGCCGAGGGATCCTCGGGGTAGGCGATGTGCGCCTGGCCGCCGTAGTGGAACTCGGTCTCTTCTCGACTCCCGCACCACGGGCATTCGATCAATTGCATTGCCACTCCAAGATTTCTCGTTCGGGTGCTGCGTGTGTCGGGGCGGAGAAACTAGTGAGCCACGCCTGCGGCACCGTGCTCGTCCACCAGCGCGCCGGTGACGAATCGGTCCAGACTGAACGGTGCGATGTACTCGTGGACCTCGTCGTTGGCGATGGTGTCGGCCAGGCACCAACCGGCACCGGGGGTGGCCTTGAATCCGCCTGTACCCCAACCGCAATTGAGGAACACGTTGTCGAACGGCGTGCGTCCGACGATGGGGGAGGCATCGGGGCAGACGTCCACGATGCCGGCCCAGGTGCGCAGCAGGTGCGCGCGAGCGAAGACGGGGAACAACTCGACTGCAGCTGCCATCTGCCGTTCGATGATGTGGAACGCACCGCGCTGGCCGTAGCCGTTGTAGGAGTCGACGCCCGCACCCATCACCAGTTCGCCCTTGTGGGCCTGAGAGACGTACACGTGCACGGCATTCGACATGACGACCGTGGGATGCACGGGCTCGAGCAACTCCGAGACGAGGGCCTGCAGCGGATGGCTCTGCAGCGGAGTCTTGATGCCGAGCATGTCCGTCAGCGTCGAGGTGTGCCCGGCTGCGCACAGCGCGACCTGGCCGGTGGCGATGTCGCCACGCGTGGTCTTGACCCCGGTGACGCGGTTGCCGTCGGTGGTGAAGCCGGTGACCTCACAGTTCTGGATGATGTCGATACCGGCCGCGTCGGCGCGTCGGGCAAATCCCCAGGCGACGTAGTCGTGCTTGGCGATGCCGGCGCGTGGCTGGTACGTCGCACCGAGCACCGGGTAGCGAATGTCGCTGGAGATGTTGACGATCGGGCACAGCTTCTTGACCTCGTCGGGGTCGACCCACTGAGCGTCGATGCCGTTGAGTCGGTTGGCCTCGACGCGTCGCACGCTGTCGCGCACGTCCTGCAGACTGTGCGCGAGGTTGAGGACGCCGCGCTGGCTGAACAGGATGGGGTAGTCGAGGTCGTCGGCGAGCCCTTCCCACAGCTTCAGCGAGTGCTCGTAGATGCGCGCGCTCTCGTCCCACAGGTAGTTGGACCGGATGAGGGTGGTGTTGCGCGCCATGTTTCCGCCGGCGAGCCACCCCTTCTCCAGCACAGCCACATTGGTGATGCCGTGGTTCTTGGCGAGGTAGTGCGCGGTGGCCAGGCCGTGTCCGCCGCCGCCGATGATCACGACGTCGTACGACTTCTTCGGCTCGGGGTTGCGCCACAGGAAGTCCGGGTGGTCGGGCAGATGTGCGCCCGGAGGGGTTACGGGGGCGGTCATCGGTAGCCTTCCGTCAGGTCGGAGTAGAGGGGGAACTGCGCGGCGACGGCTTCGACCCGGATTCGCAGTGCATCGAGTCCGCGGTCGTCGGTGTCGGGACGCAACGCGTGGGCGATGACGTCGGAGACCTCGGCGAAGGCCGTGGCGTCCAGGCCGCGGGTCGCGAGGGCCGGGGTGCCGATGCGGACTCCGGAGCTCACCATGGGTGGCCGTGGATCGAACGGAACTGCGTTGCGGTTCACGGTGATTCCGACGTGATGGAGTCTGTCCTCGGCCTGCTTGCCGTCCAGTTCGGACTTGCGCAGGTCCACGAGAACGAGGTGGACGTCGGTGCCGCCCGAGACCACGTCGATGCCTGCGGCTGCTGCGTCGTCGGTCAACAGTCGATCGGCCAAGATCTTCGCGCCTTCGAGGGTGCGCTGCTGCCGTTCCCGAAAGTCCTCTTCTGCAGCAAGTTTGAAGGCGACGGCCTTGCCGGCGATGACGTGTTCGAGGGGCCCGCCCTGCTGACCGGGAAAGACCGAGGAGTTGAACTTCTTCGCCAGCGCGGCGTCGTTGGTGATGATGACGCCGCCGCGCGGTCCGCCGAGCGTCTTGTGCGTCGTCGAGGTGACCACGTGCGCGTGCGGTACCGGTGACGGGTGCAGTCCGGCGGCGACCAGGCCGGCGAAGTGCGCCATGTCCACCATTAGGTAGGCACCGACTTCGTCTGCGATGCGGCGGAATTCGGCGAAGTCGAGGTGGCGCGGGTAGGCGGACCAACCGGCCATGATCAGCTTGGGACGGTGCTCGTGGGCGAGGCGCTCCACCTCTGCCATGTCGACGAGATGGTCGTCTTCGCGGACGTGGTAGGCCGAGACGTCGTACAGCTTGCCGGAGAAGTTCAGCTTCATGCCGTGCGTGAGGTGTCCGCCGTGGGCGAGTGCGAGACCGAGAATCGAATCGCCCGGCTGCAGCAGTGCCGCCATGGCAGCGGCATTGGCCTGCGCACCGGAGTGCGGCTGCACGTTGGCGAACGACGATCCGAACAAGGCGTTGAGCCGGTCGATCGCGAGTTGCTCGATGACGTCGACGTTTTCGCATCCGCCGTAGTAGCGCCGGCCGGGGTAGCCCTCGGCGTACTTGTTCGTCAGTACCGAACCCTGCGCCTGCATGACGGCCAAGGGTGCGAAGTTCTCGCTCGCGATCATTTCGAGGGTGTTCTGCTGGCGGCCGAGCTCGGCACTGATCGCGCGGTGCACCTCGGGGTCGAGATCGGCGAGTACTCGGTTCGTCACGCCTCTCGGGTGCGGTGCCGTCGCTGTCGGTGCGAAGTCCTGCGTCAAGATGGCCGCCCTTCTGGAAGATCAATGATCTGGAACTGATATATCAAGATGCCAATAGAGTAAGATCACAAAGCAGAGCCGTCAAGGGCGGGGCGTCGACCGG
This sequence comes from Rhodococcus sp. NKCM2511, assembly GCF_014905595.1. Taxonomy (NCBI): domain Bacteria; kingdom Bacillati; phylum Actinomycetota; class Actinomycetes; order Mycobacteriales; family Nocardiaceae; genus Rhodococcus; species Rhodococcus sp. NKCM2511. Next base: position 3,250,324 of record NZ_BNHJ02000001.1, read on the forward strand.
GAGTGAGCAGACAAGATGACGATCGAAATTCAGCCGGTGATGGATGCAACGCAGTTTGTCGGAACCAACGCCGATCGAGCCTACGAAATAGTGCGTGAGCAGCTGATCATGTTGGAAATTCGTCCCGGTGAACCGATCAACGACGACCGCCTGGCCGAGCAATTGGGGCTGGGGCGCACACCGATTCGTGAGGGTCTGAAACGACTCGAACGTGAGCGCCTCGTCGTCGCGTATCCCCGACGCGGAACCTTCGCGACCGCCGTCGACATGACCGACCTGGCCAACATCTCGGAGATCCGCAAGCAGCTCGAGCCGGCGGCCTCGGCTCGTGCGGCGCGGACCGCGACACGGGCGGCTCGAGACCGGCTGGCCGAGCTCGCGGCCTCCATCGCGAGCATCGACGACACCGACGATTCACGCGAGGTGCTGCGCAAAGATGTTGCGGTGCATCGAGAGATCTATCGGGCGTCGGGCAATCCTCACCTCGAAGACATTCTGGTCAGCCTCGACGCGCACGCCACGCGCATCTGGTGCCTGTTTCTCGACCGACTGCCTAACGTGGCCGGCCATGTCCGTGAGCACGTCGTGTTGCTGCAGGCGATCATCGACGGCGATGCGGACACCGCGGCCGAACTGACCCTCGAACACGTCACCGGCTTCGAGAACGCCATCAGGGAACTGCTGTAGTCGCAGCTGCGATGCGCTCGGCCGCACCGCGCAATGCGGTCGAGATGGCATACATCGCCGGGGTGTACTGACGCCTGGCGAGTGACGCGATGTAGATGACGCGCGTCGGTACCCGATCCGTGTCGGGGAAGTCGATGGTGGTGACGTCGGGTCGATGGTGAATGACCGACAACCCGGGCACCATTGCGATGCCGACACCGGCAGCCACCATGGCCTCGATCTCCTGATAGTCGTGTGCCTCGTAGACGACGTCGGGCTCGAATCCTGCTACGCGACAACTGCGATAGAGAACTTCGGCAGCCGGGTGGTCGTTGCTGCGGATGATCCATCGTGCGTCACGAAGATCGTGCAGCGACACATCGTGCTGCACCCGATCGTCGTCGATCGGCAGCAGCAGCACGGTCGGGTCTTCCATCAGCGGCTCGAGTGACAGTGATCGTTCGGCCTCTTCCGTCCAGGCATAGCTCCACAGCAGCGCCAGGTCGATTTCGCTCGAATGCAGCATGTCGAGCAACTGCGGGCGCACCGCCGATCGCACGCGGACGTCCACACCGGGCCATCGTGAGTGATAGTCCTTCAGCGCGTCCGAGAGCAGCGACGCGCTGACCGTGGGAAACGAGCCGAGTCGAACCGAACCGCGTTCGAGCCCTCGGATCGCTTCGAGGTCGCCGCTCGCGGCGCGCATCTCCCGTCGAAACAGCCGGGCGCGGCTGGTGAGGATTTCGCCGGCTTCGGTGAGTTGTACGCCGCGTGGCAGGCGGGTCAACACCGGTTGTTTGATGCCGTGTTCGAGTTTGCTGATGCGTTGGGACGCCGCGGAGGGCGTCATGTTCGCTCGTTCGGCACCTGCGGTCAGTGAGCCGGCCTCGGCGATGTCGAGAAGAAGAAACAACGTCACGACGTCGAACGTGTGGTTCATACGGATATCTTTCAGCTCAGCTAAACGACCAGGTAGCAAAACGATATTGTCCTAAAAGGCCGGCGTCAATAATGTGACAGGGACAACGTTCGAGTGCGGATGTAACCGAGCACTTACCAGCCACCTGAAAGACGCCCATGACCTCCATCGAGATCCTCCCGCTCATCGCATTGGTTGCGATGTTCGTGATCGCAACCTTCTTTCCGATCAACATCGGCATCCTCGGCTTCATCGGTGCCTTCGTGGTCGGGTACTTCGCACTGGGATTCGACGACAAGGAAATCCTGAACGAGTTCCCCAGCTCGATCGTGTTGACCATCGTCGGCGTCACCTACTTCTTCGGTATGGCCAAACGCAACGGCACCATCGATCTGTTGGTCAACAGCTGCATCAGAGCGGTGCACGGCCGGGTGACGGTCGTTCCGTGGGTGTTCTTCTTCGTCGCCTCGGTCCTGACTGCACTCGGTACCTTCAGCCCCGCCGCAGTCGCGCTCATCGTGCCTGCAGCCATGGCATTCGCAGCTCGAACCGGCATGAGCCCGCTGGTCATGGGCATCATGGTCATCAACGGTGCCCATGCAGGCGCGTTCTCCCCGATCTCCGTCTCCGGTGTCCTGGTTCGCGACATCGTCGAGAACAACGGCCTCGCCCTGAACCCGTGGACGCTGTTCTTCGCCAGCTACGGCATCAACCTGCTGCTCTCGGTGCTGACGGTTGTCGGCTACGCGGCCCTGGCCCGCATGAAGGGCTTCGAGTACACCGCAACGGGGTCCACCGATCCCGCTCCCGGTAGCGGCCCCGTAGGCGGAACGCCGGTCAAGTCGTCCGTCCCCACCGGCGGCGGTACCGGCGGTACCGGCGGCGGCAGCTCGGCAGGCGGCAGCACCCAGGTGCTCACTCGTCCGACCACTACCACCCTGGTCGACGCCCCGGCCCCGGTCACGTTCGTCCAGAAGCTCACGCTCTTCCTCATCGGCGCACTCCTGGTACTTGTTCTCGTACTGCACTTGCCGATCAGCTTCATCGCCATCGGAGCCGGAGCGGTCCTGGCGTTCACGGATTTGAAGAAGCAGAACGAGGCGATCGCAGACATCAGTTGGTCGACGGTTCTGTTGGTCGCCGGCATGGTCACCTACATCTCGATCCTGCAAGAAGTGGGCACCATCGATCACCTGGCCGAAATGGCGATCACCATCGGCGCTCCGATCATCGTGGCCATCGTGCTCTGCTACGTCATCGGCATCACCTCGGCGTTCGCGTCCTCAACCGCCCTTCTGGCCGCCGTCATTCCGCTGGCCATGCCGCTGCTGGGAACCGGTGCACTGCCGGTCGTCGGTGTCGTCGCTGCTCTGGCTATCTCGGCGACCGTCGTCGACGTCTCGCCCTTCTCCACCAACGGTGCGCTCGTGCTGGCCAACGCGCAGAACATCGAGCGCCCGCGCTTCTACCGTCAGCTGCTGCTCAATGCAGGAATCGTCGTCGCCATCGCGCCGGCCCTGTGCTGGTTGATCCTGGTCGTCGTGCCCGAGCTGTTTTGACCGGGACTAGCGCGTTAAGCGCTCCTGCACGGCCTGAACATATTTCGTAATTGTGCTTGACCATCCTCTGTCGCAGGGTGGAAGCATCGGATCCTGATCGGAAGGCACACCAGATGTTCACTCTTCGTGGAACGTGGATGCGTGGAGGCACCAGCAAGTGCTGGCTGTTCAACGCGGTCGACATCGACCCGTACATCGCCGACGCCGGCGGTCTCGACAACATCCTGACCGCGGCCTTCGGATCGGGTGACCCGCGTCAGCTCGACGGGGTCGGGGGCGGTAGCTCCACCACCTCCAAGGCCGCCATCGTTCGACGCTCCAGCGCACCCGGTATCGATGTCGACTACCTGTTCGCTCAGGTCGCCATCGAGAACCGCACCGTGGAGTGGGGCAGCAACTGCGGAAACTGTGCGACGGCAATCGGCCTCTACGCCGTGCAGACCGGTCTCGTCGCTGTGGACGACCACGTCACCGTGGTTCGGATGCGCAACGAGAACACCGGCGCAATTCTGGCGGCGGAGATCGCGACCCCCGGCGGACGCATTCCTGCCGAGGGCGACGCGTCCGTCCCCGGCACCACGGCTCTCGGCGTCCCGGTGGGGTTGACCTTCACCGATCCGGCCTCGGACCGAGTGACGATGCTTCCCACCGGTGCCGAGGTCGATCGAGTCGCATTCGGCGGCAACGAGTTCCGCGGAACGTTCGTTCGAGCGGGCGCGCCCGCCGCATTGTTCGACGCCGCTGATTTCGGGCTGACCGGGTCGGAGTCCAACGACGTCGTCGCCGCTCACGTCCCCACTCTGATCGCGCTACGCCGACAGGCCGCTCTGCGGATGGGGCTGAGCAAACCCGAAGAACCTGTCTCGCATGCCATTCCGAAGGTCGGGCTCGTCGGCCCGCCGCGGGAGTACGTGACGACGACGGGTGAGCACGTAGCATCCGCCGACTACGACATCTCGGTACGCATGCTCTCGATGATGGCTCCGCACCCGGCGATCGGACTGACTTCCGCGGTGGCCGTGGCCGCAGCGGCGACGGTCATCGGTGGGGTCGTCACTGCCAACGCAGGGTCCGGCCGTCCGGGAACCATCCGAATCGGTACCGCCGCGGGAGTGTTCGAGGTCGACTACACGGTGGACGCCAACGGGTTACTTCAATCGGTCACCCTGCACCGCGCAGTGCGACGCATCGCCACCGCAGACCTCTTCGTGGTGCCGATGCCGGCTCTGGTCGGTGCCGTCTCCGCCTGAGGTCGCGGCTTTCAGAACCGGGCGGCGACGTCCTGAAAGATTCTCAGCAGTACGGTGGCGCTCGGCGACAGCTTCTGCTCCGCCAAGTGCGCCAACAGGATTCGACGTGACGGCGCGCCCGTCAACGGGACCAATCGCACATCGTCACGGATGTTGGACAGCGCCATGCGCGGTGCGAACGAGACGCCCAGATCCACTGCCACCATTGCCTGCGCCTCCTGGTAGTCGTTCGCGGCGAACGAGACGGTGGGGGAGAAGCCCGCAGCGTGACATGCGCGCTCGAGCGCTGCACCGACCGGATGAGTGTCTTCCCGGGTGATCCACTGCTCGTGTTCCAGCTCGGTCATGTCCACCGAATCGCGGTCGGCCAGATGGTGATTGACTGCGATGACCAACATCGGTGGGTCGACGATGAGCTGGTGCACCGTCAGATCCGAGTCGGTGATTCTGGCCCACTCGTAATCCCAGAGCAGAGACAGCTCCACCTCGCGGGTGTCGAGCATTCCCCGCAGTCCTGCGAACCGCGAGCTGCGCACGGTCAATGCGACGGCTGGATACCGCGACTTGAACAGCTTCACCACCGGAGGTAGCAAGCTGGCACCGGCCGTCGGGAAAGTGCCGATTCTCAAGGTCCCGGCGCGTAGACCGGACAGATCTTCGAGTTCGTTACGCGCAGCGAGCAATTGAGTCTCGATCCGTTCGGCGTGCCGGACCAGCACTTCGCCGGCCTCGGTCAGGCGCACCCCGCGAGCGTGTCGTTCGAGCAGGGGTTGACCGGCTTCGAGTTCGAGCTTGCTCAGTTGCTGCGATACAGCAGATGTGGTGAAGCTCAATCGAGTTGCGGCCGCAGTGATGGACCCGGTGCGCACCACCTCTACCAAGAGCAGTAGGCGTCGGGTGTCGAACACGATCGAACCACCTTTAAGTGAAAGTTAAGGGATCTCGACTTTTTCGTAATTGTACTCGACGGCTGTGTGATGCAGGCTATGTACAGCAACCGCACGAGAGCTGCGTCACACGACCGCACCGCTCCCTCGAATGTTCAACTCCAAGAACCTTTTCGAGAGTAACGATCGGAAGGTATCCGAAAATGTATTCACTGCGTGGCACGTGGATGAGGGGCGGGACCAGCAAATGCTGGCTCTTCAGCTCCGTCGATGTCGAGCCACTGATCGAACAGGCAGGATCTCTGGACGAGATTCTGGTCTCCGCCTTCGGATCCGGCGACCCCCGCCAGCTCGACGGCGTCGGTGGCGGCAGCTCGACCACCTCGAAGGCGGCCATCGTCAGCAGGTCCTCCGAGGACGGAATCGACGTGGACTACCTCTTCGCGCAGGTCGCCATCGATGACCGAAAGGTGGAGTGGGGCAGCAACTGTGGCAACTGCGCCACCGCGATCGGCCTGTACGCGCTTCAGCAGGGACTGGTGGCGGTCGATCCGGTCACCACCGTCGTGCGGCTGCGTAACCGCAACACCGGTGCCGTGCTGCTCACCGAGATCGATACACCGGGCGGCGTCGTTCCGTCCGAGGGATCCGCCCAGGTTGCCGGAACGTCGGCCCTCGGTGTTCCGGTCGGACTGACGTTCGTCGACCTCGGTGCCGATCGCACTCGGTTGCTCCCCACCGGATCGGTGCAGGACACCGTGGAGCTGCACGGATCGCACTACCGCGGCACCATGGTGGTCGCCGGCGCTCCCGCTGCGCTGTTCGATGCGGCCGACGTGGGCATGACCGGAGCGGAGTCGAATGCCGAACTGATGGACCGAGTTCCGTTGCTGGTCGAACTGCGGCGCGCATCGGCTCTGCTCATGGGCCTGTCGCGCCCGGAGGACCCCATCACTCATGCAGTGCCGAAGGTCGGCATCATCGCTCCGCCGGTGGATTACCACCTCGAAGACGGAACGCTCGTCTCGGCCGGTGAGTACGACGTCTGCGTGCGGATGCTCTCGATGATGGCACCGCACCCGTCCATCGGCCTGACGTCGGCAGTGGCGGTGGCCGCAGCCGCGACCGTGCGCGGCGGCGTGGTCGATCGAGTCGTCGACGGCGCCGCTACCTCGACCCTACGGCTGGGGACACCGGCAGGTGTGTTGGTCGTCGGCGTCGACATCGCTGCGGACGGCAACCTCACCAGCGTGACCCTGCACCGCGCTGCCCGACGCATCGCGACGGCAGAACTGTTCGTTTCCGCTGCGGCGAAGGCACTTTCGATCGGATAGCTCGACCAGTGAACACGGCTTCGACGACTGAAGAAAAGGAAGATCATGAAGGTTAGCATCGAGAATCTGAGCCTCGCATACTCGGGAAACACTGTGGTCCGAGACCTGGACCTGGAGATCGCCGACGGAGAATCCCTGGTGTTACTGGGCCAGTCGGGTTGCGGTAAGACGAGCACGATGCGCTGTGTCGCAGGGCTGGAGACCCCCAGCGCGGGGCGTATCACCATCGGTGATCGCGTCGTCCACGACTCGCACAAGAACAAGACGATCCCACCGCACAAGCGCAACGTGGGCATGGTCTTCCAGTCCTACGCGGTCTGGCCGCACCGGACTGTCTTCGACAACGTGTCGTTCTCGTTGAAGATGCAGAAGGTGAACAAGACCGAGATGAACCAGCGCGTCCTCGAAGCCCTCGACCTCGTCGGGTTGGGCGAAATGGCCCACCGCGGAGCAAGCTTGCTCAGCGGCGGTCAGATGCAGCGGGTGGCGCTGGCTCGGTCGTTGGTGATGCGCCCCAGCGTGCTCCTCCTCGACGAGCCGCTGTCGAACCTCGATGCCCGACTGCGCGAACGACTTCGGATGGAATTGCGAGAGCTTCAGCTCCGACTCGGACTGACTACCGTCTACGTCACGCACGATCAGGTCGAGGCATTCGCCCTTGCGGACCGAATCGCGTTGATGCAGAACGGCCGAATCGTCCAGATCGGTACCCCCGAGGACATCTACACCTCGCCGATGTCCGCCTCGGTGGCCGAGTTCCTCGGTGTCGGCAACATTTTCCGCGCCACGGCTGCGTCGGGACCGCGCTCGACGATGGAGCTGACGGACTTCGGACAGATTGCAGTGTCGGTCGACGCAGCGTCGGCCGCCGACGGGCCCGTCGTGGTGTGCTTGCGGCCCGAGGATCTGTTGGTCACCCCGTTGGATGATGTCGAGCCCGAGGGCCAGTCCTGGATGGGCACAGTCGATGTCGCCAGCTACCAGGGGGCGTCCATTCGGTACCGCGTCACACTGGACGACGGCCCCGAGATCGAAGCCGTCGCCACCGGACACGCCAGCCGAATCCTGGGAATGGGAGAACGCGCACGGGTCACAGCAGTAGCCGGCGGAGCTCAGGTTCTCGTCGACGATCGCGTCGCCTCCGAGGCGGTGCCGGTATGAGCGCTCCCACCGACAATCGGCCCGTCACCACGACGACGCCGCCGGTCGACACTCCCGCACCCCAACGCAGGCCCGGTCTGAAGAAGTGGATTCCGACGCTTCTGCAGTTGGCTCTGCTCACCGTGATCGTGCTGTTCCCGATGTTCTTCATCGTGATGGGCGCATTCACCGACAACGCCGAGCGCACCTCGCTGTTCGACTTCGGCAACTTCACCCTCGACAACTTCTCGCTGCTCGGATCCTCGACCGCGCAGAGTGCCCTGTGGAATTCGGCATTGGTGGGGATCGGGTCCTCGATCGTCGCCCTGGCGATCGGGTGCACGCTGGCTTTCCTGGCCGCCCGCACCAACGTGCCGGGGCGAAAGATGATCTACGGCATCGGTATCGCCCCGCTCTTTCTCCCGGCACTCGTCGGCGCACTGGCGTGGGCATTGCTGGCCGGACCGGCCACCGGCTACATCAACCTGGTGCTGACAGCGATCGGCCTGCCCGGGTTCATCGACATCTACAGCTTCGGCGGCATGATCTTCATCCTCGGCATCTACTACGCGCCGTACCCGTTCCTGATGGTCCACTCCGCACTGTCGTTGATGAACCCCGACCTAGAGGACGCCGCCAGCCTGCACGGTGCCAAGCTGACGAAGATGCTCAGCAAGATCACCTTCCCGCTCGTCATGCCTGCCGTGATCGGTTCGGGAATCCTGGTTTTCGCACTCACCGTGGAGAACTTCCCGGTCGCACAGGTGATCGGTGTTCCCGGTGGAGTCGACACTCTGCCGACTCTGATCTACCGGCTGATGAACGCGTCGCCGGCCCGCGGTAACGATGCCGCTGCTGTCGCCGTCGTACTGACCGTCCTGCTGGTTGCCGTCGTCGCATTCCAGCAGCGCGCGATGAGCAGCAAGGAATACACCACCGTCAGCGGCAAAGGTGTTCGGGCGCGCCAGGTTCCGCTGCGCGCATGGCGTATCCCGGCTGCAGTGTTCGCGTGGGTGTATTTCGCCCTCGCCGTTCTCCTGCCGCTAATCGCCCTGGTGTTGGCTGCGCTGCAGACGAGCCCGTACGTCGCGAACATCGGTCAGCTCTTCGACTCGGGGGCCCTGTCGTTCTGGGGACTGGGAGAAACGTTGCGCAGTGCCGACTTCCACAGTGTGATGACCAACAGCGTCATCGTCGGTGTCGCCACCGCCGCCATCGGTACCGCGTTCTGCTTCGCTTTGGCGTACACGAGGTATCGCACGAACGCTCCGGGCCGAAAGCTGTTGGAGTACCTGGCGATGCTGCCGCTGGCCGTTCCTGCCATCGTGCTCGGGCTGGGTCTGCTGTGGACGTGGCTGGCGCTCCCGCTTCCGATCTACGGAACACTGGCGGTGCTGGTGATCGCGTTTGTCGCTGTCACCATTCCCCAGGGCTATCGCGGTGTATCGGCGTCGATCATCCAGTTGGACAAGGACTTGGAAGACAGCGCCGTCATGTTGGGTGCACGACGGCATCGGGCGATCTCGTTCGTCACCGCGCCGCTGCTCAAGGTCGGACTGTCCTCGACGTTCCTGTTGCTGTTGATGCTGTCCATGCGTGAGCTCACCGCCGCGCTGTTCCTGTTCACCTCCGACACCCGGTTGCTGTCGATCGCGATCTTCGACGCCTACGACAACGGCTCGTTCCAGTCGGCGGCCGAGTTGAGTCTGCTGTACTGCGTCGTGATCGGTGTGCTCGCAATCCTCTCGCGTCGCTTCGGATCCAAGGAAACTGTCTGATGAGAAAATTGGTCACAGCAATCGCGCTGGGTGTCGCAGTGGCAACGGCCACGGCTTGCTCGCCGCCACCCGAACGGCCCGCTCTGGCTCGGGCGGCGGAGGAGATCATCACCGACAACGGTCTCGTCATCGACGGCGAACAGATCGCCGATCCGGATCTGTGGACGCGGGCCCAGGCCGAGGGTGGCATCACCCTATACAGCGGCTACACCGCGGTCACCGAGGCGACGGTGCTGAAGAACTTCGAGAAGGACACCGGACTCGACGTCAAGCTCGTGCGACTCACCCCGAACCGGCTGTACGAGCGACTGGTGGCCGAGTACGGTGCCGGCCGTCTCGACGCGGACGTCGTGCGCATCTCCGATGCCGGCTTCGTCAGCGGACTGAGCGAACGTGGTGTGTTCCAGCCCTATACGCCGCCGACAGCTACCGAGCTGCAGGACGACGTGGTGTTCGACGGTGGGAACTACTACCGGACGTTCGACCCGATCTACACGATGGGCTACAACAGCGCGCTGATCGAGGGCGACGACAGGCCGACCTCGTGGGCGAATCTTCTCGACGATCGGTGGAAGGGCAATCTCGGTATCGCTCAGGCCGGCGCCGGCGGTAGCGCACTGGCACTGACTCGGTTCCAGCGCGAGGTCCTCGGTGACGACTACCTCCGTGAGTACTCGTCGGAAGCAAGGGTGTTCGACTCGATCGGAGCTCAGCTCGATGCGCTGGCTCGAGGCGAGATCGAAGCAGGGACCGTGGTGGTGAGCAGCGTCAATATCGCCAACAACGAGAATGCGCCGGTCAACTTCGTGGTACCGGAGGAGGGGCTCACCGCCTACGACTACTACACCGGTGTCGCGTCCACTGCGAAAAACGTTGCGGCCGCGCAGGTATTCATGAACTGGAACCTCTCCAAGAGGGGACAACAGGTGTTCAGCGATCTCGGTGAGTACTCGGTGCGCAACGACATCGACCCGCCGGTGATCCGCGGAATCGAGTTGCCGAAGTTCACCGACCCCAAGGTCAACCGGATCACGCAGTCGGAGTCGATCGAGAATTCGGCCGACGACCAAGAGGCCTGGAACGCGATCTTCGGTTACAACGAATAACGGGTCGTGCGCGTTTTGCGCACCTCCAGGTACGCAAAACGCGCACGACCGTCAGTCAGACACCACCGAGGACCGCGTCGACCAGACTTTCTGCGTAGACGCGGTCCTCGGTGTCGCCTCGATCGGCATCGGTGTGATGCGAGAAGATGACATGGCTGAGAACCGCTCCTGTCACGAGTTCGAGAATCCTGGTGGTATCGGCCGACTCGGGTAATTCGCCCCGTTTCTGGGCTCGGTGCACGATCAGCCGGGCCGCAACCAGTCGGCTTCGGTTGAGTGTGTCGATCATGTGCCCGAGTAGATCGGGGTGCACCCGCGCATCGAGGGCGACGCGCAGGCTGACGAGACCGGCCGTTCCTCGGTAGCCCTGCAGAAGCTGCACCGCCAATTCGACGAGATCCGCCCGCAGGTTGCCGAGGTCGATCGGTGTCGCGAGCGGACTTCGAGCGTCCAGCGCGTCGACGACCAAGGCCCCCTTCGATTCCCAGCGTCGGTAGAGCGCCGCCCTGCCGACGGACGCGCGGCGAGCAACGGCGTCGAGCGTGAAACCCGACCAGCCTTTCTCCCAGTAGACCTCGAGCACTGCGTCGTAGACGCGGTCCTCCAGATCGGGATCACGCGGCCTGCCCCGTCGGCTCGTGGTTTTGTCGGTCACCCAGGGATTGTGGCACCTACCCGGCATTGCGGACAATCTGTGTCTGTAATAGGTTCCCGGTCATGAGTTCAGTACGCCACGAGGCGTCGACGGTGGATCCGAGACGTGTTCCGGTGATCGTGGCTATCGGTGAGACAAGCGGCCGCGGCGAACCCATGGGCGTCGAACCCATGGAACTGATCACGCGCGCTGCCACCGAGACACTCCAGGATTCGCCGACGTCGGAGCCGTGGATTCGCAGAGCGGACAGCATCACGTTCTGCCACATCGCCAGCTGGGCTTACGCCAGTCCCGCCGCTGCGCTGGCCCGTAGATTCGGTGCCACCCCCACAGATGTGTTCGACGCGCCGATCGGTGGCCAGTGGCCCGCACGCCTTCTCGATCGCGCAGCCTCGCGCATTGCGTCCGGGGAGTCGACGGTAGCGGTGATCGCGGGCGGTGAAGCGCAGGCCTCGATGGGTGCCTTGGTCAAGGCCGGGCGAGAGCCCGTGCGGGATGGGGGATGGAGCGCGGACCCGGGAGGTCCGCCCACCTTCGACCTCGATCAACTCGGAAGTGCCGCAATGCAAGACGCCGGACTGATCACTCCGGTTCGGATCTATCCCTTGTTCGAGAGCCGCTTCAGATTCGAGGCCGGACTGGATCCGGAGTCTCGACTGGCCGAGTGCAGCGACCTGTATGCGGAGTTTTCCGTTGTCGCCCAGAAGAACCCGTACTCGTGGAACGGGCGAGTGCGGACGGCTGCCGACATCGGCACGCCGTCGCCGAAGAACCGCATCGTGTGCGAGCCGTATCCGTTGTCGATGAACGCCATGCCCTTCGTCGACCAGGCAGCGTGCATCGTGGTGACCAGCTTGGCCGAAGCCCGAGAACGCGGTGTCCCCGAGGGCGACCTCGTGTTCGTCTGGGGCGGTGCGGGTGCCGAGGATTCGGTCGACATTCTCGACCGCAGCGATTTCGGCCGGTCTTCAGCGATGGAGGATGCGATGGACAGCGCCTTGCGCGCCGCGGAGATCGGAGTCGAACAACTCGACGTGGTCGACGTGTACAGCTGCTTCCCGATCGTGCCGACCCTCGCCACCCGACACCTCGGAACGCCGAAATCATTGGTACCCAGTGTGACCGGTGGTCATTCGTCCTTCGGTGGTCCCCTCAGTAGCCATTCGCTGCATTCGATCACCGCATCCGTCCGCGAGATTCGCGGCGGCAAGAACTGCGCACTGGTGCACGCGAACGGTGGCTATATGACGTATCACCACTCGGTGCTGCTCGGTGGCGACCAGCACCCACAGGGCTACGTAGGAAATCCCGAACCCGCAGTGCTGACGTCGGATCCACCGCCTCGTGCACCTGTACAGGACGGGACTCTCGTGGTGGAGACAGTGTCCGTCGAGCATTCTCGGCAGCATGAACCGAACCAGGCGTTCCTCGTCGCGAGAGACGAGCGCGGGCGACGCGTCGCCGCACAGACGGCACCCGGGGACACGGCCAGCGCCCGTGCGCTGTCTCTGTATCGAACCGACCCGGCACGCGAAATCATCGGGACCACAGTCACTGTCGACACCATCGAGGGGAACATTCGTGTCCGAAGCAGCTAGCGCCGAACCTGTCGTCCTGACCAGGCGGGAAGGTCACGTACTCGTCGTCACCATCAACCGACCGCGAGCTGCCAACAGCATCGATGCCCGCGTGCACTCGTTGCTCGGGGAGGCGTGGGAGTCCGCCGAGGCAGATCGAGACATCCGAGCCATCGTCCTGACCGGCGCGGGATCGGCGACTTTCTGTGGCGGTGCCGATCTGAAGGCCCTCGGCACCGGAGGACCCGGCGCGGTGACCCCGCCCGAGACCGAACACTGGGGGTTCGCCGGCATTGTCCAACACCCGATCTCGGTCCCGGTCATCGCGGCCGTGAACGGGTCGGCGATGGGAGGAGGAACCGAGATAGCTCTGGTCTCGGACATGGTCGTCGCGTCGGACACGGCCGTGTTCGGCCTGCCCGAGATCCGGCGTGGTCTCATCGCCGGTGCAGGTGGCGCTTTTCGGCTGATGTCCGCGGTGCCGGAACACATTGCCCTGGTGATGATCTTGACCGGACAGCCGATCTCCGCGCAGGAAGCCGCACGGTGGGGATTGGTCAACAGAGTTGTGGCCCCGACCGAGGTCCTCGACACCGCACTCGAACTCGCTCGGCTCTGCGCGGAAGGCGCTCCGCTGGCGGTGCGCGCATCCAAGCGTCTGGCCCGACGTATCACCGACGGTGCCATCGCGCACGAGAAAGATTCGTGGGCACAGAACCGTCAGGAATTGGATCGACTCACCACCACGCAGGACGTCGTCGAAGGAATCACCGCATTCCTACAGAAACGCGATCCGACATGGACCGCGCAGTGAGTGCTCAGAACCGCGAACCACGGTGGTCTTCTCGGTGCGGAGCCTGACGCACCGCCGTCACTGCGATTCTCGCCGCGTGGCCGATGGCCTGATCGACGAGTGGGAGGTACAGGTCCATCCGCGCCGCCCGAGTGAACACCGACACCGCGACGGGCTTCTCGCCCGGAAACGAGACCACGGCAACCTCGTTGCGAATAGGGCCGATAGTTCCGGTCTTCCCCGAAACCTGCACATCTGGGTACGGGACTCCGCTGCGGATTCTGTGTGGCCACACCTGCTGAGACAGAACCTCTTTCATGTACCGGCACTGCTCCGGTGATGCCGCGGCGTCCAGCCAGATCGAGCGCAGGACGGTGTTGCTGTCACGGGGTGTCGTGCAGGAGGTGTAGGCGGGATCGAAACCAGCACTGTCGATCACTGTGTAGTTGCTGGCCAACAATCCCAGTGCCTCATCCGAGCTCAGCCGACCGGTGTCCCGCACGATCTGATCGCCCAGTGTCTTCGTGCCACCGACGATCCGAGTCTGCTCGAGTCCGAGATCCTCGATCACTCGCGTGAGTGCATTCAGGCCGAGTGCACCGAGAAGCGCATCGGCAGCGGCATTGTCGGAGACGGTGATCATCGAACGTGCGATGTCGCGCCAACTCATCGTGACCGGATCTGCGTAGCTCGCGATGCCGGTCGGCCCAGGACTGCACTGGGCCGGGACAAGTCGTACCGAATCGGTTGCGGTCAAGGATCCTTCGTCGAAGGCCCGCCCTGCAGCGACCAGCAGCACGAGCTTCCATACCGACGCAGCGACGACGGGATCGTCTCCCTCATGGTCGACGACCGTGCCGGTGCCGTCGATTCGTTCGGCACGTACCCAACCCCGGCAGCCGGCATCTGCGAATACTGCGCGCAGCTGCTCGTCGGTCGTATTCACTTGCCTGCCTGCAACAGGATTCGGTCGATGACAGTCACCAGGGGCTCTACTTCGTCGTCGCGGCTCACGATCCGAACCCGCAGGGCCACGTCCTCCGAAGCAAGATCGAGATGCGCGGTGCCAGGCAATATCGGGTTGGACGCAGGCACGAGTCCGAAACAGCGACCCGACGCGACGCCGATCGCCACATCGCGAAATGTGTTCACGGCGAACACCTCGGGGTCGAGGGCGTGGCGTCGAAACGCGTCGAGCAGCAGATCATGCGCGGGTGGGTTCGCAGTCCGCGGTGTGGTGGCGAATGCGAGGTCGGACAGCATGGTCAAGCGTGGACGCTGCGCGTGCGCCGAGCGGTGACCGACAGGAACCACGACACGGCGGGGCAGTGCGACGACCGGTCCGGCGAGCAACCGGTCGATTACCACTGGGTGATCGACCACCGCGAGGTCCAGTTCGTGTGCACGCACACGGTCGAGCAACGACACCGCACCGGCGGTCTCCACCCGTGCCTGGACGCCTACGGCGGCGGCTATGCGCGCGGCGATCCCCTCGTCCAGCTCAGGTACGAGGCCGATGCGGATCGATCCGGACGCTGTGAGTGATTCTGCGGCAGTGGTCAATCGGCGTGCGTCGTCGACGATCAACCGGGCCCTGGGCAACAATGCGGACCCGTGCTCGGTGACGGCGGCTCCGTCGGGGGTTCGCTCGATCAGCGTGAGCCCGAGGTGCTTCTCCAAGGCTTTGATGGCCCGAGACACCGGTGGCTGCGTCACTCCGAGAGCGGCCGCGGCGCGGCCGAAGTGCCGTTCTTCTGCGACGGCGACGAAATACTCGAGATGGCGAACCAGATCCACCGACCTATTGAAACACGATCACCTGCCGCGATACCGAAGAGGAATGAACCGGCCGGGCCTCGGGACTTGGCTCGATGGTGCTCGGATGTGATCGCATGACCCCATGCGTACCTCGACATCCACCCGACTGATCACCGTGATCGCGGCGGCAACGTTGGCGGCAGGCGTCGCGTGCTCCTCGACGGCCACTACCGAGCCACCGCAATCCGCAGCGAGTACATCTCGGACCACGACCGATCAGGCCATGGCCGAACAGCCATATTCTCAGCTCGAGGCGAGGGACGCCGCTCGGCTCGGCGTCAGCGCGCTCGATCTCACGTCCGGTTCCATCCAGAGTTATCGCGGTGACGAACGTTTCGCGTTCTGCTCGACGTTCAAGGTGTATGCCGTCGGGGCCGTACTCGCCGCCGTCGACGCAGGCAGGCTGCAGCTCACCGACACCAGAACAATCGCCGCAGAAGACAAGGTGCCCGAGTCGGCCGTCGATTGGGCACCCGGCTCGGTCGTCACCATCGCAGATCTCGCCTCCGCAGCGTTGACGAAGAGCGACAACACATCCGGCAATCTGCTGATACGTGAAGCAGGTGGCACAGCGGCGCTCACCGACTTCGCGCGATCGCTCGGCGACACCGAATTTCGCCTTGATCGCACCGAGCCGGAGTTGAACACGGCCATCCCGGACGACCCTCGGGACACCACAACTCCGAACTCGATGGCCGCCGGCTACCGGACCCTGCTCGACGGCGACGCACTGACGCAGGCATCACGACAGCAGTTGCTGGACTGGATGGCGGGCAACCAAACCTCCACGGCCCGCTTCCGCGCGGGCATTCCCCCGCAGTGGACGTCGGCCGACAAGACCGGAACCGGTAGCTACGGTGTCTCCAACGACGCGGGCCTGGTGCTCGGACCCGGAGGTCAGAAGATTCTGCTCGTCGTCCTCAGTGCTACGACGTCGGGTGCGGAGGACTCACCGGCCATGAACGCCCTTGTCGCCGACACGACTCGGACGGTCGTGGAACAGCTGGATTGACGTCAGTTCTCGGATCGGCGGACGGCGTCGACGAGGGGTACGAGGTCCGGTTCACGTGCTGCTTCGTCGAGGGCCTCACGCAGGGCCGCGTCGTTGGTCGGCCGCGCTGCCTCGAGCAGAGCCAGGCCTTCGTCGCTGACGTCGGTGTAGATGCCGCGGCGGTCGGTGGGGCAGAGGTAACGGGTGAGTAGCCCGCGGTCCTCGAGACGGGTGACCAGGCGGGTTGTCGCACTCTGGCTCAGGACGACGGCGTCGGCCACCTGCTTCATCTGCAGGTGTCCGCCCACCCCGTCGTGCTGACGTGCCAGGACGTCGAGCAGCCAATACTCGCGAGCGCTGAGGTTGTGGCCGGCCTGCAGAGCCTTCTCGATGCGGCTCTCGATGCGACCGTGCAGGACCGACAACGCCAGCCAGTTCTGGGCCAGCGCCGTCAGGGCGGGGTCCTTCGCCGTCATTGCTGCGCCTTCCGTGCCGATGCTCGTACAGCCACCGTACAGCGCCTGCCGTTAATCGGCGTCTGCAACTACATCGGTCGGCGGGCGACGATGCGTCGAGCATGGGCCAGCACCGGTGCGTCCACCATCTGACCTCGGAAGGCGAACACCCCGCGATTGTGCTCGACGGCGTCGAGTACGGCTGTGGCCCAATCGATTTCCTCGACCGTGGGCGCATAGGCCTCGCGAATGACGGGGATGTGACTGGGGTGGATGGCCACTTTGCCGTCGAAGCCCACGGCTACAGCGTCGTCGGCCTCGGCGCGCACCCCGTCGAGATCGGGGATGTCGAGGTAGACCGAATCCAACGCGAACAGTCCCCGCGCCTTGGCGGCCAGCAATGTCTGCGACCGAACATGCTGTGCGACATCGCGGTAGCGGCCGTCGCCCAGTCGACTCGAATTCCCGCCCATCGCAGCGACCAGATCCTCGGCGCCCCACATGGCACCGATGGCATTGTCGGCTGCGAGTGCGTCGAACACCGTCATCGCCCCGAGGGGGGATTCGATCAGTGCGACGACATTCAGTGGGGCCAGAGCTGTTATCTGAGCGGCAGATTCACACTTGGGCAACATGACGGTCGTGTAGTCGGTGCGCTGCAACGCGTCGAGGTCGGCGGCCTGGTCCTCGGTGCCGTGCGCATTGACTCGAACGATGGTGCGCGACGGGTCCAGCGGTGTCGACACCACGGACTCGCGAGCGCCGGCTTTGTCCGCGGCACCGACAGCGTCCTCGAGATCCAGAATGACGACATCGGCTCGGGCCGCTGCCTTCTCGTAACGCTCGGGTCGATCAGCGGGACAGAACAGCCACGCCGGGCCAGGGGGAATCCAGGTCACGACGCGTCGTCCTCGGGCCGCATCCGGACGAGAGTCTTGCGGACGGCGATCGCTACGACGTCACCGTGCTGATTTCGACCGGTGTGGGTGAACGTCACGATTCCCTCGCCGGGGCGGGACTTGGATTCGCGCTTGTCCGAGATCACCGTCTCCGCGTAGAGGGTGTCGCCGTGAAACAGCGGCTTGGGGAAGGACACCTCGGAGAAGCCGAGGTTGGCGACAATCGTGCCCTGGGTCAGCTGCGTCACCGACAATCCGACGAGGGTGGACACGGTGAACATCGAGTTCACCAGCCGCTGACCGAAAGATGTTGTCTCACTGTAGGCGGCATCGAGATGCAGGGCCTGGGTGTTCATCGTCTGCGTGGTGAACGATGTGTTGTCGGCCTCGGTGATGGTGCGGCCGGGGCGATGCTCGTAGACGGTACCGAGCTCCATCTCCTCGAACCACAGGCCGCGTTGCCGAATGCGCTTGTCGCTCATAGCCCCAGGCTCCGCGCGATGAGCATCAGCTGAACCTCGGTGGTGCCTTCACCGATTTCGAGGATCTTGCTGTCGCGGTAGTGACGGGCGACGACATATTCGTTCATGAACCCGTAGCCGCCGTGAATCTGCGTCGCGTCGCGGGCGTTGTCCATCGCAGCCTCCGAGGCCACGAGCTTGGCGATGGACGCGGCCTTCTTGAAAGGCTTGCCCGCCAACATCAGTGCGGCCGCGTCGTAGTACGCCGTCCGCGCGGTGTGTGCGCGTGCCTCCATGCGGGCGATCTTGAACGAGATCGCCTGATTGCGGGCAATCGGAGCACCGAATGCCTCGCGCTCCTTGGCGTACTTGACGCTCTCGTCGACGCAACCCTGAGCCGCCCCGACCGATACGGCAGCGATCGCGATCCGGCCCTCGTCGAGGATGTGCAGGAAGTTCGCGTACCCGCGGCCTTCCTGGCCGAGCAGGTTCTCCTGCGGGACTCGTACATCGGTGAAGCTGAGCGGGTGTGTGTCCGAGGCATTCCAGCCGACCTTGTTGTACGCCGCTTCGGCCACGAACCCGGGAGTGTCGGTGGGCACCAGGATCGACGAGATCTGCTTGCGTCCTGTTGTCTCGTCGACGCCGGTCACAGCGGTGACGGTCACCAGTTCGGTGATGTCGGTTCCGGAGTTGGTGATGAACTGCTTGCTGCCGTTGATGATCCAGTCACCGCCGTCGCGCTTGGCAGTGGTCTTGGTGCCGCCCGCGTCGCTACCGGCACCCGGCTCGGTCAACCCGAAGGCCGCGAGAGCTTTGCCCGCGGTGAGCTTGGGTAGCCACTGCTGCTTCTGCTCGTCGTTGCCGAAACGGTAGACGGGCATGGCACCGAGCGAGACGCCTGCCTCGAGCGTCATCGCGACGCTCTGGTCGACCTTGCCGAGCTCTTCGAGTGCCAGGCACAGGGCGAAGTAGTCGCCGCCCATGCCGCCGTACTCCTCGGGGAAGGGCAGACCGAAAAGGCCCATCTCGGCCATCCCTGCGACCACCTCGTACGGAAAGGAGTGCTCGGCATCGTGTTTCGCCGAGACCGGCGCGACGACGGTGCGGGTGAAGTCCGCCACGGATTTGACCAGTTGCTGGTATTCGTCGGGCAGATTGGACGACGACAGATGTTCGGTCATGACTTGTCCTCTTCGGTGTCGGTGGGAACGATGCGGGCGAGGACCTGGTCGACGCGGACCTGATCTCCTACTGCGACTGTGAGTTCGACGGTGCCGTCGATGGGCGTGGTCAAAGTGTGTTCCATCTTCATCGCCTCGACGACGACGATGGCAGTGCCTGCGGTGACGGCGCTGCCGGAGGTCGTTCCGATCGCGATGATCGAACCCGGCATCGGCGAGAGGATCTCTGCGTCGCCGGACTGCGTGTCGTCTTCGCGCACATTGGGTTCGGCGATTCGATCGATTCTCCAGGTGCCGCGTGAGCTGGATACCCAGGTGGACGATTCGTTTCGGGCTACGGTCATCGACTCGCGTCGATCGTCGAGTACGAGGTCGATGGAATCCTCGGTAGCGGAGGCCCGCAGTCGGCGCGGTTCTTCGTCGTCGACGACGACCGTCGCCGCATCGAGGGTCCCGGTGATGGACACGTGCGCGGTCCGAGTGCCGGATGTCAGCCGGAGCTGGAACGGTGCGTGCGCTCCCACCCGCCAGCCCGACGGCGTTGCCCAGATATCCTGGCCCGCCTCCTGCCACGTGGCGAGCCAGGCGACGGTGGCTGCGGCGATCATCGCCTCGTCGGGGGAGTCGGCGGCAACGAAATCCTCGACGCGGCGGTCCAGTAGGCCGGTGTCGAGATTGCCGGCACGGACCTCGTTGTCGGCGAGCAGGAATCGAGCGAATTCGATGTTGGTGACGACGCCGAGTACCGAGGTATCGGCCAGCGCGCGATCCAGGCTGCGCAGCGCTGTAGTGCGATCGGGGCCGTGTGCGATGACTTTCGAGAGCATGGGGTCGTAGTTGCTGCCCACCTCGGTACCGATGGCGAGACCGGAGTCGACGCGGATGCCCGTGCCGGTGGGCTCGCGCAACCCGACGACGGTGCCGCCGGTCGGGAGGAACTCGCGGCCGGGATCCTCGGCGTAGACGCGCGCCTCGATGGCGTGTCCGGTCAGTCGAATATCGTTCTGACTCAGCGTCAGTGACTCGCCGGCGGCGATCCTGACCTGCCACTCCACGAGGTCGATGCCCGTGACCATCTCGGTCACCGGGTGTTCCACCTGTAGTCGAGTGTTCATCTCCATGAAGAAGAAGTCATCGGGGTGGTCGGCGGAGACGATGAACTCCACGGTGCCGGCACCGGAGTAGTCGACGCTGCGAGCGGTGTTGCAGGCAGCCTCGCCGATACGCGCTCGGGTCTGCGCGTCGAGCAGTGGGGACGGCGCTTCTTCGATGACCTTCTGATGGCGTCGCTGCAGGCTGCATTCGCGCTCACCGAGGTGGATGACGTTGCCGTGACCGTCGGCGAGGATCTGCACCTCGATGTGCCGGGGCCGCAACACGAATCGCTCGATAAACAGTGTGTCGTCGCCGAACGAGGAGGCCGCCTCGCGGCGGGCACTGGCCAGCGCGGCAGGCAGATCCTCGGCGCGCTCGACCAGACGCATGCCCTTGCCGCCGCCCCCAGCCGAGGGTTTGACCAGGACCGGGAATCCGACGTCGGGTGCACCGGCGACGAGGTCGTCGTCGGACAGTCCCGGTCGGGAGATGCCGGGTACGACGGGGACGCCGAAAGCGCTGACGGCGGCCTTGGCGGCGATCTTGTCGCCCATCACCTCGATGGCCTTCTCCGGCGGCCCGAGGAAGGCGATTCCGGCTTCGGCGCAGGCCGCAGCGAAGTGGGGGTTCTCCGAGAGGAAGCCGTAGCCGGGGTGAATTCCCTGTGCGCCGGTGGCTTTCGCGGCGGCGATCACCTTGTCGATGTCGAGGTAGCTCTCGCGTGCGCTGGCGGGCCCGAGTCGTACCGCGGTATCGGCTTCGCGGACGTGCCGGGCGTCGGCGTCCGCATCGCTGTAGACGGCGACGGTCCGAATGCCCATGCGGCGCAACGTTCGAGCGACGCGTACCGCGATCTCACCGCGGTTGGCGATCAGAATGGTGTCCAACATCGTGGTCATCTCTCTCACATCCGGAAAACGCCGTAGGAGACCGGCTCGAGCGGCGCATTGGCGCACGCCGAGAGTGCCAGTCCGAGAACAGTTCTGGTGTCGGCGGGGTCGATGATGCCGTCATCCCACAGCCGGGCCGTCGAATAGTAGGGGTTGCCCTGACTTTCGTACTGGTCACGAATCGGAGCTTTGAACGCTTCCTGGTCTTGCTCCGACCACGGATTACCCGACGCATCCAGTTGGTCACCTCGGACGGTGGCAAGGACGGACGCGGCCTGTTCGCCGCCCATCACCGAGATCCGGGCGTTCGGCCACATGAACAGGAAACGCGGGGAATAGGCTCTGCCGCACATGGAGTAGTTGCCTGCACCGTAGGAGCCGCCGATGACGACGGTGATCTTCGGAACGCGGGCGCAGGCCACTGCGGTGACCATCTTCGCGCCGTGCTTGGCGATGCCGCCGGCTTCGTAGTCTCGGCCGACCATGAAGCCGGTGATGTTCTGCAAGAACACCAGTGGGATGCTGCGCTTGTCGCAGAGTTCGATGAAATGCGCGCCCTTCATCGCAGATTCGGCGAACAGCACACCGTTGTTGGCGATGATCCCGACGGGATGGCCGTGGAGGTGGGCGAATCCGGTGACGAGTGTCTTGCCGTATTCGGCTTTGAACTCGTCGAATTCGCCTGCGTCGACCACCCGGGTGATCACCTCTCGTACGTCGTACGGGGTGCGTGGGTCGGTGGGGACGACGTCGTAGATCTCGCTCTGGTCGACGATCGGGTCGCGGGTGGGAACGACATCCCATGGCCGCGGCGTCCGGGGCCCGAGGGTGGAGACGATCTTCCGGACGCGGCGCAATGCGTCGCGGTCGTCGTCTGCCAGATGGTCGGTGACTCCGGAGACCTTGGAGTGCAGGTCTCCACCACCGAGTTCTTCGGCGGTGACGACCTCGCCGGTCGCGGCTTTCACCAGGGGCGGGCCGCCGAGGAAGATGGTGCCCTGATTCTTGACGATGATGGCCTCGTCGCTCATTGCAGGCACGTATGCCCCACCCGCAGTGCACGAGCCCATCACGGCGGCGATCTGCGCAATTCCTTTGGCGCTCATGGTCGCCTGGTTGAAGAAGATGCGTCCGAAGTGGTCGCGGTCAGGAAATACCTCGTCCTGGCGCGGGAGGAATGCGCCACCGGAGTCGACGAGGTAGATGCACGGCAGAGAGTTCTGCAGGGCGATCTCCTGCGCGCGCAGGTGCTTCTTCACCGTCATCGGGTAGTACGTGCCGCCTTTGACGGTGGCGTCGTTGGCAATGATGATGCACTCTCGACCGGCCACGCGACCGATGCCGGCGATCACGCCTGCCCCGGGGCACTCGTCGTCGTACAGGCCGTTGGCCGCCAGCGGTGCAATCTCGAGGAACGGGCTACCCGGATCCAGGAGTTCGTCGACGCGGTCGCGGGGGAGCAGCTTGCCGCGGGCGATGTGCCGTTCCCGGGACTTCTCGCTACCGCCGAGTGCTGCCACGGCGAGCTTCTGGGAGAGCTGCTGCGCGAGTAGCTGATGATCTGCGCGGTTGGCAGCGGTATCGATCGCCATGAGATGCACGCCTTCAGGGGTTGGACGTCGGTGTCACACAGGGTTCAGTTAATGGTTGATAACTGACATGATAGTAAACTACGATTAACCGAGAGTCCAGGTTCGAGGGGGTGGCAGTGCAGGAGATCGAGGTCAAGCCGGCCACTGTGCGTGAGCAACGCAAAGCCGAACGTCGGCAGCAACTGCTCGATGCTGCGGCATCGCTGTTCGCCGAACGCGGGTTCGCGTCGGTGCGGCTCGAGGATCTGGGTGCAGCCGTCGGCATCAGTGGACCGGCCGTCTATCGCCACTTCCCGAACAAGGAGGCGGTGCTCGTCGAACTGATGGTCGGAATCTCGGAGTATCTGCTCGACGGCGGTCGCGAGGTGGTCGGCTCGCGGAAGGTCGATGAAGAGACGGTGTCGGCTCTGGTCGATTTCCACCTCGACTTCGCCTTCGAGACACCGGCTTTCATTCGGATTCAGGATCGCGACCTGCAGAGCCTCCCTGAGGGGGCGCGACGCAAGGTGCGCCGCATGCAGCGCGAGTACGTGGAACTGTGGGTGGCGACCCTGTGTGCCGTCGACCCGGAATTGAACGAGGCCGATGCGCGCACCACGGCGCACGCGGTGTTCGGACTCATCAACTCCACGCCCTACAGCGCGGGCCGCACGCCGTCGCGCAATGCTCGGCCGGTGTTGCGAACCATGGCACTGGCGGCACTGGGCGTATCGCACTGATCTGGGCGTCCACAATGGGCGTCGACGATCGCGATCCCGCCTGCAGACACGAATTGTGGACACTCAGCACACCTACCGTGCCGTCACACAGGAAGAGCAAATCGTCGTTATCGGAGACAATGATCGACATGACGACCCAACTTTCGCCCGTCGAGATCGGCCGACGGCAGAGTCGATTCACTCGTGACGAGGTGCCGCGACTGCTGGCGATGGCCGGCTTCATCGCCGCTCTGCATGTGATCGGTTGGGGCCTGTTCACCCACTACGACTCGATTCCCAGCATCCACGGCCTCACCGGAGCCGACGGCACTCTCGTCTACGCAGGAGCCGGCGTACTGGCGTACACCCTCGGTCTCAGGCATGCGTTCGACGCCGATCACATCGCCGCCATCGACGACACCACCCGCTTTCTGCTGCAGAAGGGTAAGCGGCCGTTGGCCGTCGGGCTGTTCTTCTCGCTCGGGCATTCGACGGTCGTGTTCGTCTTCGTCGCTGCGATTGCGTTCGTCGCGTCGCAGGCGACGGCGTTTCAGGACGCGTTCGCCGGGGTCGGCGGCATCATCGGCACGTTGGTGTCGGGAACCTTCCTGTACCTCATCGCCGCGCTGAACATCGCGGTCCTCGCCGGCATCGTCGGAGTCTGGCGGCGCGCGAAACGCGGTGACGTCACCGAGGCCGGGCTCGACGAGCTGTTGGCCAAGCGTGGCTTGATGAATCGACTGTTTCGGGGCCGCTACGACAAGATGATCAACCATTCGTGGCAGATGTACCCGCTCGGCTTGCTGTTCGGACTCGGTTTCGACACCGCGACTCAGGTCGGTCTACTCGCGATCGCCGGCACCACCGCTATCGCCGGCGGGCTCCCGCCGATGGCCATCATCGCGCTGCCGGTCCTGTTTGCGGCGGGCATGACGACGATGGACACGATCGACGGCATCTTCATGTCCAAGGCGTACGGCTGGGCGTTCGTGACACCGGTCCGCAAGATCTACTACAACATGACGATGACGGGCCTGTCGGTCTTCGTTGCGTTGGTGATCGGGACGGTCCAGCTGCTGACGCTGCTTGCCGAGCAGTTCGAGCTGACCGGTGGCCTGTGGGACGCACTGGCCGTCATCGACCTCAACCTCGCGGGCCAACTCGTCGTCGGCACGTTTTTCGTTGTCTGGATCGGCGCGGTCGTGTATTACAAGGTGGCGCGCATCGACGAACGCGGTGGCGCACACTCGAACGCAACGGAGACCCAGTGATCGCTCGTCGTCGGATCGGTGCCCTTGCAGTAGTTACGGCGCTGGCGTCGAGCATGGCTTCTGGCCTGCTGACCGCCCCAGCCTCGGCTGCGCCGACGATCACTCAGAACATCGGCGACGTCGTCTCCAGTCGCGCTCTACAGCGGGAATTCTGGATCCCCGGTTCGTCCTCGGCCGAGGTGCTCACCTACGTCACCACCGATACGTTCGGCGAGAAGGCGCTCAGCACCGGCACCGTCTTCCTCCCGCAGGGCACTGCGCCCGAGGGCGGTTGGCCGGTGATCTCGTGGGCCCACGGCACCTCCGGGCTCGGTGACTCGTGTGCGCCCTCGGTTGCGGGACCGGCGCTGGCCGAACGAGATCTGCCGTACCTCGGCAACTGGCTCGCGCAGGGCTACGCCGTTGTGGCCAGTGACTATGCCGGCCTCGGCACCGAAGGATTGCAGGCATATCTGGACGGGCGGACCACGGCGCACAACGTGGTCGACATGGTGAAAGCAGGCCGCAACTACAGCGATCAACTCTCGCGCAAGTGGGTGACGGTCGGACAATCTCAGGGCGGCGGCGCGGCGATCTACACCGCGCGCTACGCAACCGAATTCGGTGGACCGGATCTGGACTATCGCGGCGCAGTGGGCACCGGAACTCCCGCGTACATCGAGAAGCTCGTCTCGATCGGCGGACCGGGGATGCCGCCGGTGGCGCTCCCGGCCGGTCTGACCGCGTACGTCGCGTACATCGCTGCGGCTCTACGCTATTCGCACCCCGAGCTGGGCCTGGACGACATCCTCACTCCCGTAGGTAAGAAGTACGTGGATCTGGCCGAGACGGCCTGTGTCGCGGACCTCGAGGAGCAGCTCGAGGGTGTCAAGGTCGGTGATTTCTTCACTGCGCCGTTGACCAGCCTGCCGAATTTCACCGCAGTACTCGACGACTACATGGCCATGCCCGAGGCCGGCTTCGACAAGCCGTTCTTCATGGGCCACGGGCTGCGGGACACCGATGTCCCGTTCCCGACGACCGCCGCGTACGTCGCCAGGCTCACCGCCAACGGTCAGCCGGTGACGTTCCGGCCCTACTATGCCGATCACAGCGGAGCGCTCGTGCAATCACAGGCCGACACGATTCCGTTCGTCGCAGGGCTGTTCCGTTAGGTCACCGGTCGCTTGCTGGGCAGTCCGTATGCCCGGGCGGTGAACTTCTCGAGCACGGTGCGCGGCAGCAGTCGCTGCGCCATGAACACTGCGGGAGCATTGCTGCCGACGGCGTAGAGGGGCCGAGTCTTCTTGTCCTCGACGGCTTTCAGGACCGTCTCGGCCACGGTGTCCGCGGAGATACCCTGTGCCTCTTTGGCGTCGAGGTGCGAGATCACTGTCGTGAAATCGCGCAGATACGGCGAATGCGGTCCGCAGTACTTGGTGCGGCGGGCGGAGAGTCCGGTGGCGATGGAGCCGGGCTCGACGGTGGTGATGTCCACCCCGTAGGGCGCGAGCTCGAAGCGGGCCGCCGTCGAGAAGCCCTTGATCGCTGCCTTGGTCGCGGCGTACGACGAGCGATAGGCCAACGGGAAGCTGGCCAGCATCGAGCCGATGTTGACGACCTTGCCCCGACGGCGTTCGCGCATCCCCGGCAGCACGGCTTGCATGAGCTCGACGGCACCGAACACGTTGAGCTGGAACAGCCGGGTGACCGCCTCGATCGGGAGTTCCTCGACGGGGCCGCACTGGCTTTCGCCCGCATTGTTGATCAGAACATCGATCTCCACGTCGGCAAGACCGTCGACGAACGTCCGGATGGAGGCCGGGTCGGTCAGATCGAGATCTCGGTACTCGACGCCGGGGATGGGGTCGACCACGGTGGAACAACTGCGGCTCGTGCCGATGACGCTGTAGCCGCGAGCGAGCAGTAGTTCGGCGACAGCTTGGCCGATACCGGACGTGGCTCCGGTGACAAGTGCGGTGTTCATCTACGCCTCTTCGTTGCGGTGTTTCTGGTTCTCGGGGTGGCGACTGCCGCCGTGGGAGTGGTTCGATCGATTCGTCGCAACCTGGTGCTCGGAACTCGGGTGTGCAAGGCCGGCACCGACTTACCCGCCGCCATGACGGTTCGGTCCGGTCGTACGACAGCCGCTACCGCGTGACCGCGCCGCAACCACAATCCGAGCTCGGAGGAGGCCGCGACCTCGACGACGACAGCCCCACGACGATCGACCTCGCGTCGCTGTTCGACGGTCAACGGGGTGGTCGAGACGAACAGGAATTGTCCCGGTGCGACGTTGTCCAGTCGGGCGCCGTTGTCCAGGGAGCTGTTGGGGCACAGCGCGCCTACCACCGAACGGATCTGCGCTGCCGGACGCTGGACGAAATCGGAACGGGTGAGCGGAGGAGTGGCGCTGTCGGACACCTTCGCTCCGATGAGGGGCAGGTGGCCGAGAGCCGGTGCGAGCGTGGTGCGCAGAATTCCGGTCAGCTGACTGCCGCCGGTCATCGCCCAGCCCATGGCGACGGCCATCCGAATCATGGCTGTGGCATGGGCCTTTCGCTCGATTTCGTAACTGTCGAGTGCCGAATCGGAGACGTGCCCATCCAGGGCCCCGACGATCTTCCAGACGAGGTTGCGCGCATCGCGCAGACCCGCGCCCATTCCCTGTCCGATGAACGGTGGAGTCAAGTGCGCCGCGTCGCCGAGGACGAACACGCGTCGATCCCGCCAGCTATCGGCGACCTGCGCCCGAAATGTGTACTCGGCGCTCCGAATCAGCTCCATCGAGGGGTCGTCGACGTGCCGCAGCCACGGCGCTATGAGCGGCCGGACGGCGGCGAGATCCTCGAACTCGTCGAGGGTTTCGCCGTCGAGCATCCGAAATTCCCAGCGGTAGCGGGTGGAACCGATTCGCATGTACGTGGCGGATCGTTCGGAGTCGCACACCTGGTGAACGCCGTCCCACTGATCGAGTTCGGCATCGGTGGCGATATCGATCACCAACCACCGTTGCGCGAACCCGAGGTCCTCCATCTTCGACCCGATGGACCGGCGCACGATGCTGTTGGCACCGTCGCACCCCAGCGCGTAGTCCGCGGTCACCCAGTGTGGGGTGTCGTCCTCGGTGGATGTGTACGACACTCGGACCGTATCTTTCAGGTTCTGCACGTCGGTGATCTCGCACCCGCCGCGCATCTCGATCGTGTCGTATCGGGCGACGTGCGTGCGCATGAGGCGCTCGAGGTCCGGTTGATCGAACATGTTCGCCTGGGGATAGCCGTGCGGTCTGTCGTCGGGATCGCGCTCGAACTCGGCCAGGGTGCGCAGATCCTTGGTGCACAGTCGCAGCCCACGCCCGGGACGTGAGATGCCGGCGAAATCCTCTGCGACACCGATGTCGTGCAGAATTCGGTACACCTCGTCGTCGAGATGTACTGCGCGCGGCTGCGGATAGACGTCGGCCCAGCGATCGAGCACCAGGCAGGGGATGCCGTACTGCGCCAACAGCAGAGCGGCCGTCATGCCCGTCGGGCCGGATCCGACGATGACCACCGGGTGGTGGGTGCCGTCGGATCCGCGTTCGGTCATCGGTACGAGACCCGGGTGCGCTGCACTCCCAGGTCGAGGGATCCGTCGGGGGTGGAGCACGTCAGTTCGAGAACGTCGCCGTCCTGCAGGAAGTCGGGATTCTTGGCCTGCTTCTTGAAGAACACCTTCCACTTGAGCGCCGGCGGGATCAGGGATCCGATCATCTCGATCGGCTTGGCCGGAGCCTTCAGCGCAGTACCACCGGGAGTGCCGGTGAGCAGCAGATCGCCCGCGTCGAGCCGCTGGAAATTGCTCAGCGCCTTCAGCGATTCGACCGGCCGGTAAATCATGTCGGCCACGGTACTGTCCTGTCGCACAGTCCCGTTGACGCGCAGTGTCAGAGTCAGCTCGCCGAACCGGTCGAATTCTCCGGCCTCGAGAAGGAGCAGTCGTGGGCCGACCGGCGTGAACGTGGGGTACGACTTGCCCTCGTAGAACTGGGTTTTCGGTAGTTGGACGTCTCGCGCAGACACGTCGTTGGTGATGACGAGTCCGGCGACGTACTCGGCCACGTTGCTGGCATCGATCTTGGTGCCGACGGTCAGCGTCTTGCCGAATACCAGGCCGATCTCGATTTCGTAGTCGAGGAGTTTCACGTGCGTCGGCTTGACGATGTCGTCGGTGGGGCCGCTGATCGAACCGGACGTCTTCCGAAAGAACGTCAGTGGCACCGTGTCGGGGTTCATTCCCGAGTCCTTGACGTGCGAGACGAAATTGGTCATGTTCGCCACTACCCGGCACGGTGCGGTGACCGGGGAGAGGAGCGAAAGCGTCTCCACTGCAAGCACATCGGTGCCGGTACGCGCTGCGTCCACAGCGGCGCGATCGGCGAGAAGCTCGGCGGTCGTGGTTGCCGACGTGTCGATGCGCGACGCCCCGGCCGGGGTCTCGACCCACCAGGCGTCGGCGGTGCGTAGTACAGCGATGCTCATGAGGAAGCCACTTTCATCAGGCCGCGAAGGCGTTCGGTGTCGAACTCGTTGTCGGTGCGTAGGGAGGACAGGATCGATTTGAGCTCGTGCAGAGAGGCTTTGCTCGGGGCGATACCGAGAAAGTCCTTCGATGCCGGTGGGCCCCACTGGGCGAGGCCGGATGCCGTCATCGGTGCCCAGCCGGGTTCGAGCGAGCTGTCGAACATGTCGCCGTCGCTGAAATGCTCCACCAGGAAACCGTCGGGATCGCGCCAGTAGTCGAAGATCTGACTGCCCTGGATGTGTCTGCCGATGCCCCAGGAGTGCTTGTACCCACGCTCGGTGAGGAATTCGCCACCGGCGGCGATGGCGTCGATGTCGGTCACCTGGTACGCCGAGTGCACGTAGCGATTCGACGGGCCGAGAGTCATCGCGAGCGTGTGGTGATCGGACGGGATGCTGCCCCGATCGCAGCGGATGAAGCTCATCACCGGTCCACGGTCGCGTTGGCCGTCGTAGTAGAGGAAATCGCTGACGATCAGACCCAGGTGGTGTAGGTACCAGTTCAGATTCTCCAGGTAGTCCACTCGCTGCAGCACCACGTGCCCGAGCCGTTGGACGCGCGCCGGCTGACGCGGGGGCCTCTGGGTGGCGTTGATCCGGTTGCGTGGATCGCCGAAGTTGTAGGTGTGCGCGTCCTGGCCCGGGAGTTCGGGATGTTCGGTGTAGCCCGACACGATCTGCACAGGCTGTCCGCCTGGATCGGTCAGAGTGACGGCGATGCCGCCGAGTGTGTCGGGTAGCCGGTGCACCTGCTGCCCGGTGGCATCGGCGAGGCGGACGACGTCGGCGTCCTCGGCGGCAGCGAACGCCGCGCCGACGAACCGCGTTCGTTTGCCGCGTCGGATGATCACGCACGGCGACCCGACGTGCGTGCCGCGTAGGTGAATCTCCTCGGACGTGCGCAGTGAGACGGTGAAACCGAACGCCACCGCGAATGCCTCGGCCTTGGCCAGGTCGGGTTTGCGGAACTCGAGCCACGCGATGTCGCGCACCTTGATGATCGGGTCGGCGGCTTTTCCCGGGTGTTCGCCTGGAAGCGCGCCCTGATCCACATGCATGTTCTTGTGGCCGTCGACGTCGTGTCCCATCAGCCCTCCCTCGTTGGTGACACTATCGTCACCTATGACTAATCGGTCAGTCAAGAGTGTTGACAAATTCGTCAGCGGTGAGGAAGGGTCAAGGCGGCGACAAATGCACTCAGGAGTAGGGACCATGACCGAAACCCCGAATCGCCTCGAGCGACGCAAAGCGCGCACGCGCGGTGCCCTGATCTCTGCCGCGCAGAGCTTCATCGCCCGCGGCGAATTGCACGTGCCGATTGCCGAGATCACTCAGGCCGCAGACGTCGGCATGGGGTCGTTCTACAACCATTTCGAGAGCCGAGAGCAGCTGTTCCAGGCTGCGGTCGACGGTGCCCTCGAGCTGTTGGGCATCTACCTGGACTCGTTGAGCGACGACGAGGACGATCCCGCAGAAGCGTTCACCCGGTCGTTCCGCATCGCAGGCCGGCTGTTCCGGCAACAACCGGATCTGAGCCGAGTGCTCATCCACTCCGGGCCCGAGTTGATCACCTCGAAGCACGGTCTCGGTCCGCGGGCCTCGCGCGACATCGAAGCCGGAGTACTGAGCGGGCACTTCCGCGTGCAGGACACCCAGCTGGCTCTGGCCCTGGCAGCGGGGGCGTTACTGGGCATGGGGCAACTACTGCTCGAACAGCCGGAACGAAGCGACGTCGATGCCGTCGACAACATGGCGCACAGCGTGCTGCTCGCCCTCGGGATGTCCGACGCGGATGCGCGCCAGCTGTGTTCGCGAACCCTGCCTCCGTTGGACGCGGTTCCGAGCGTCGACGCGTAACGGGCCCGTGCGGGTGTCAGCGCGCCCGGCTGTGTTCGAGGTCGCGGATGATATCGCCGACTGCGTTGTCACGCAGTAGCTTCCACTCCAGGATCGGGTTGAGGATCCCGCGGAACCAGAAGTACGGTGCCCACACTGCGGGGGCGATCAGCCGTGCTCGACGCGTACGGACCGCGTCGACCAGGAGGTCCGCCGCCCGTGGGGACGGGAGTCGACGGCTCAACGGCCACGGGAGAAATGCACCGATCCGCTGCCCCATCGGGTCGTTGTCGAGGGTGTGGCGCGCCAGATCGGTGTCGACCACCCCGAAGTACGCCAGACCGGCCGATGCACCGACTGCTGCGAGTTCGATGCGTAGCGCGCGGCCCAGTTGTTCCACGGCTGCCTTGCTGACCATGTAGGCAGACCCGCCCATGCCGGGAGTGAATGCAGCACAGGACGATACGAGCAGAATGTGCCCACCACTGGTCACGATCTCGTCCGCCGCGGCGCGGACGATGGTGAGCACACCGCCGAAGTTGACCGCCATGACGGAGTCGAATACCGCGCGGTCGACGGTCCTGATGGTGGCAGGCGGCGGTGTGATGCCGGCGTTGGCGATCACGATGTCGATCCCGCCGAAGGCGCGCACCGTCGCCTGCACGCACTCCGTCATCGCCTCCGGATCCGTGACGTCCCCGGTCAACAGCAACACCCGTGCAGCGCCAGCCGCGTCGGTCGGGAAGTGAAGATCCACCACTGCCACGGATGCACCGGCGGCCACCAGTTTTGCTACGGTCGCGGCACCGATGCCGCGTGCACCGCCGGTCACCAGTGCGACCTTGCCGGTGAGGTCCATGTGGTTCTTCATGCGGACTCCTTGGTGACGGCGAGTGTGCCCGGCACATCGACAGTGGCACTGCGGCAGGAATAGTGGTCGAGTTCGATGGCCGACATACGACGGGTGAAGTTGCGTACCGAACCCGGCCAGTAGGTGACGTTGCGGCCAGATGGGCTCAGGTAGTAGCTGCTGCACCCACCCGAGTTCCACACCGAACCGGCCAACCGTTCGTCCGTGTAGTCCGCGAATTCCGTTTGTGCAGTGCGGGTGACGTCGATTGCGGCCAAGCACTTGTCGTCCATCGCCCGCAGTGCTGCAAGAACGTAGTTCACCTGTGCTTCGATGGTGACGACCTGCGAGGTGTACACCACCGAATTGGGGCCGAGCACCATGAAGAAGTTCGGAAAGCCGTGCACCGTCGTCCCTCGATACGACGACATCTCTCCGTCGGGCCAGGTCTGCGCCAACGACCGACCGCCACGACCGACGATGCGCCGAAAGCCTGAATGCCCGGCGACGGTGAAACCTGTTCCGAGAACGATGGTGTCGACCTCGTGGACCGTTCCGTCGGTCGTGACGACGCCCTCGGGCACGACGCGGGAGATGGCGGTGGTCTCGACGGTGACGTTGTCGCGGCACAGGGCGGGGTAGAACTTGTTCGAGAACGTCGGCCGCTTGCAGCCGAATGTGTATGTGGGAGTGAGCTTCTCGCGAAGTACGGGATCCTTCACCTGTCTGCGTAGGTGAGCCCGGCCCAGTGCGGTCAACGGCGTCAGCAGGGCGCGGTGCCGAATCAGGCCGGGCACCAGAGCTTCCTGGAACAGATCGAACGTACGACGCATGGCGCGCTGAGCCGCCGGAAACTTCCTGAGCACGGACCTGCCGGACTCGGAGATGGGACGGTCCGGGTGGGGAAGGATCCACGTGGGCGTGCGTTGAAAAAGCGTCAGATGTGCGGCCGACGGAGCGAGTCGGGGTACGAACTGCACCGCCGATGCGCCGGTGCCGATGACGGCAAGACGCCTACCCTCGACCGAATGCTCGTGGTTCCACCGAGCCGAGTGAAAGACGCTGCCCGAGAACGAGTCCAGACCGTCGATACTCGGAGTGGCTGGTTCACTGAACGGGCCGAGGGCTCCGATCAGAATCCGAGAAGTCCATGTTCCGCCGCTCGTTCGCACGATCCAACGCGCCCGGTCGTCGTCCCACGTCGCGTCGAGCACCTCGTGTCCGAATCGGATTCGATCCCGGATACCGAACCGGTCGGTGCAGTCGTTGAGGTACTGCTCGATCTCGGGCTGCAGTGGATACAGGCGGGTCCAGTCCGGGTTGGGTGCGAACGAGAACGAATACAGCGCCGAGGGAATGTCGCACTGGGCGCCGGGATAGGTGTTCACGTGCCACGTCCCGCCGACCGCGCTGTCACGCTCGAAGATCAAGAAGTCGCCGCGGCCTTCCTGTTCGAGCCTGATTCCAGCTCCGAGCCCGCCGAAGCCGGCACCGATGATGGCGACGTCGATGTGCGACGCGGCAGAGTCGTTGTCGGTCATGATGTGTGGCTCCTTCTACAGATCGAGAACGACGACGTCGCCGTCGACCGCGGCGCGTGACACGCACAGGGTGAGTGAGTTCTCGCGTTCGGTGCGGCTCAGCACGCGATCGCGATGGTCGACGCGTCCGCCGGTGAGGCCGACGACGCAGGCACCGCAGAAACCTTGGCGGCACGAGAACGGCTGATCGGGACGGACTCGTCGGAGGGCGTCGAGGGCGGTCTCCTGTGCGCCGACTTCGACGGTGTCGCCGGACCGTGCGAGCTTCAGCACGAACGGACGGCCGTCGACCACGGGGGCGGGCGCGAACAGCTCGGTGTGGAACTCCCGAACCGTGGTACTTCGGGTGGCCTCCTCGCGCAGCCGGCGCGAGAGTGCCGCGGGGCCGCAGACGTACAGGGCCGAGGATCCCGTCCCGAGATCGACGATGTCCGAGGGACGCGGAAGTCCCTCCACGTCATCGGTTTTGATGATCACGTGACCGCGGGAGGTGAGCGCGGACTGCTGCAGTTCGGCGACGAACGGCAGGCTCGCACGAGATCTTCCGTGGTAGTAGAGGGTCCACCGTGTGCCGTCGGCGACGGCGCGCTCGATCATGGACCGGATGGGAGTGATGCCGATGCCGGCCGCGACGAACAAGTAGTGCTCGGCGGCGGCCATGGGAAATGCGTTGCGGGGTCCACGGACTCGGAGGGTGTCTCCTGGAACGAGACCGTGTATCTCGGTGGAGGCCGCGCCGCCGGGGATCCTACGGACACCGATGCGATACCGATCTCCTCCTGCCGGCCGACCTGCGAGCGAGTACTGCCGAACCGAGCCTGCCGGTGTGGTCACGTCGATGTGTGCACCGGGCAACCAGGTCGGCAATGCGCTTCCGTCGCTGCGACGCAGTAGAAGTGAGCGCACGTCCTCGGCCTCGTCGACGATCTCGTCGATGGTGGTCTCGAATTCGTAGCCGACGCATCGGCGCGGTCGCGCCGGGGAGAGGGCGGTGACGACGGACGAGTCGGTGACCAGTCTTGCGTACACCCGAGACGCCGCAGCGATGGCTCGGAGACCACGGCCGGGGTCGGTCACCGTGATCTCACCCAGATGGCTGTGTCTCGAGGCTGTTTCGGTGGTCACTGCTGTGCCGCCAGTGCCGCGGGTGACGTCGCCAGGTATCGCACTGCCTTGTCGATGTCGCCCATCTTCGATGGGTGAAAACCCGGTCGGATGTACAGGGCGAGTTGTACGAACAGAAACGACAGGCCCGGTATCAGTTGCTTGCGGGATGCTCGTGCGAAGGCGAGAGGCCAGGGGGTGCGAAGTCGGCGCTTCCCGGTGCGCGGGGTGGCCACCGAGTTCTTGTACAGGTACGCGGCGGTGCTGAACCAGAGCACGGCCAACCCCGCGCTGGCTATCACCGCGGTGCGGGCGCGGCGAAACGCACCCCCGTCGACGTACTGGAATGCGTCGAAGGCAACGTTGCGGTGTTCGAGTTCCTCGGCTCCGTGCCAGCGAAGCAGGTCCAGCATCGTCGGATCGACACCGAGGCGATCGAATTCGGTGTTGTCCAACAGCCATTCGCCCACTACTGCGGTGAAATGTTCGGCTGCGGCGTAGATCCCGAGGCGCTCGTTCAGCCACGCTTTGCCCGCGCGGCCGGTGAGGCCGTGATCGCCGAACACCACGCCCACCGCGAATCGAATGCGCTGCAGGATCGGCTCGATGTCGACTCCATGCGCGACGAGGTACGTACGAAAGCTCTCGTGCGAGGACGCGTGGGTTGCTTCTTGTCCGACGAATCCGACGACTTCCTCGTGCAGTCTGCGGTCGTCGATGTACGGAAGCGCGAGGGCGAACACGTCGGCCATCGCCCGTTCGCCCTCGGGCAGCACCAGGTGCATCACGTTCCAGAAGTGCGTGGCGTACCACTCGTGCGGAATGTACCGCAGCGGAACGCCGGTCCAGTCGAACGTCACCGCGCGGGCCACGATCGCGTAGGACTCGTCCAGGTGGCGCGCGTTCGGGTCGATCGCTCGGTCACGAGACATTCGAGCTCCATTCGTCGAAATGCTGATGAGGTGATGCTACATAGCAACAGATAGTGTTGCAATGTTGCATTGCATCATCGAGGGTGCCGTTAGGATCGGACGATGCATCCAGACGGTGACGACGGGCCGATCCTCGATGCCGCGTTGGAGTTGTTCGGTGAGGTCGGCATCCCCAGAACGACCATCGGGGACGTGGCCAAGCGCGCCAAGATCAACCGGGTGACGGTCTATCGCCGCATCGGATCCAAGGACGAGCTGGTGCGCGCGGTCATGGCACGTGAGTCGACGAGACTGTTCGTCGCGGTGGCGGCAGCGGCCGCCGAACAATCGTCTCGGGCGGATCGTGCCGCGCACGGATTCGCGACGACGATCGAGTCGGTGCGAACCAATCCCGTCCTGCTCAAGATGTTCGACTCCGAGAGTGCGTTGGTACTCGAACAGTTGACGACAAATGCGTCGACCCTGCTCGCGTCTGCAATAGACGCTGCCGCCCAGATCGCCCGGGGAGGGCTGGACTCGGACAGTTTCGCAGTACCCGACGCCCCGGAAATCGTGGTCCGCGTCGTGCATTCGATTCTGCTGACTCCGGCAGCCGGCGCTGCACTCGAGACGTACGACGATCTGCTGGCCTTCGCGCACCGGAGCATCGTGCCGTTGCTTGTCGGCGGTGACCACCGCGGCTAGAATTTAGGCTAGGCTGCCCAGTCATGCCTCGATTCTTCGTGTTCCACGGCCGTGCAACCGGCCGGATGAGACGTTCCGCCTCTGCCGGGCTGTACACGCTCGTCGGCGCACTCTCTCTGGCTCTGGTCGGATGCTCGAGCGCCACGTCGGAACCGTCCGGTCCAGCCGAGGCCGCCGGCACCAGGACGGTGCAGGACTACTTCGGCCCGGTCGAGGTTCCCGAGCGACCCGCCCGGGTCGTCGCCGCCGACCCCATCTCACTGGCCCTGATGCTGTCGCTCGAGGTGAATCCCGTGGCCGCGTCCTTCAACCCGCTGGCGCTACCCGCGCACGTCGACGAGCGCATCGGCGACATCGCAAACATAGCGGGTGAGGGTGGCGGCTTCGATCCCAACGTCGAGGGAATCCTGGCTCAGGACCCCGACCTGATCGTGGTGGTCGCCGGGTACGACGGCGAAGGCGAGAAGGCGTGGAACAAGGAGATCTACGACAAGCTCGCCGCCAGCGGAGTGCCGACCTACGGCTTCGCCTACAACGACGGGGTGTCGCTCGAGGACGTCTCGCACGGAGTCGCGGCCATAGGGGATGTGCTCGGAAAGCAGAGCGAGGCAACGGACCTCATGCAGAATCTGATGGACCGGATGGCCGCGCTGAAGCAGCGAGTTGCCGACGCGGACCTGGCCGACAAGCCGGTCTCCGCTGTTCGATTGAGCGAGCGCGGGGAGTACTCGATTCGCGTCGGAACGGGTGAGAGCATCGCCTTCCGTGGTCTGGGCATGGCGCAGCCGGAGGGCCAGCAGGATCCGAGCCTGTTTCGTATCGACATCACCGACGAGACGCTGAACACGCTGAACTCCGCCGACACCCTGTTCGTGTACACCGACCAGGGTGCCGACAGCGAACGGGACGCGATCAGTGCTGCACCGTTGTGGTCCACACTGCCTGCCGTGCAGCAGAATCGGGTGCACTGGGTCTCGGCGAGCGTGTGGAATTCATCGGACCCGATCGGCCTGGGCAAAATCATGGACGACATCGAAAAGGTGTTCATCGAGCCGGCAGAGCAGAGCTGAAGGCCTCGTCATGGCCGGCCGACGTGACGAGGGCGGTTACCTCACAGCGCGAGTAATCGAAGCGAACCGCTTGTCGCCGTCGCTGATTCGAGTCGTGTTCGATGCTTCCGATGCGCGCGGGTTCGAGTCGAGTGGAGTGCCCGACGAAATCGTGCACCTGTACTTTCCGGCCGACGGAGAGGACGTACCGCCCGAGATGATCCGACGCGACGGCGTTCTCGCGCATCACGACGACGTGGTTCGTGAATGCCGCAATTACACCGTCCGGCGCTGGGACGGCGACCGGATCACGATCGACTTCGTGGACCACCTCGGCGGGGTGGCTGCGGCCTGGGCCCGCTCGGCCGAGCCGGGTACGGCGCTGGGGATGTGGGGAACTCGGTCGTGGTACGAGCCGCCCGCCGACACGGAGTGGATGTTGTTGATCGCCGATCTACCGGGGCTACCCGCGCTGTGCCGTGCCCTCGAACAACTGCCCGCGGGCCTGCGCGCGCATGCGATCGTCGAGGTGGCGCACGACGACGATGTACTGGAGGTTCGATCGGCTGCCTCGGTCACCATCGACTGGCGGGTGGCCGGAAATGGGCGCGCACCATCGCAACTCGTCGATGCTGTGCGCACGCTTCGAGTTCCGACCGGAAACGGGTACGTCTGGTTCGGTGGGGAGGCGTCGGCGGGTCGAGGCGTACGTAAGTACTTCCGCAGTGAGATCGCATTCCCTGCCCGCCGCATGGCCGTCGTCGGATACTGGCGAGACGACAAGGAAGCATGGATCGA
Source organism: Rhodococcus sp. NKCM2511 (assembly GCF_014905595.1). Taxonomy (NCBI): domain Bacteria; kingdom Bacillati; phylum Actinomycetota; class Actinomycetes; order Mycobacteriales; family Nocardiaceae; genus Rhodococcus; species Rhodococcus sp. NKCM2511. Next base: position 3,288,680 of record NZ_BNHJ02000001.1, read on the forward strand.
ACGCTATGAGCGGGTCGCCGGTTCACTGATCGACGACTACGAGCGCATCGCGTCCGCTGGCATGGGTGAGGCCGAGGCCGAGATCCACTGGGACGAGATTCTCGAGCGCGCCGGACTGTGACTCAGGGACTCGTCGGACAGCATTCACCGTCGCGTGATCACAGAACTGCGTCGGCCGCTTCCTTGGCGACGTAGGCGTCACGCAAGTCGCGCTTGAGGATCTTGCCTGCTCCGCTCATGGGTAGCGCCGTCACGAACTCGATGGTGCGGGGAGTCTTGTACCCGGCAACGTAGGTGCGAGTGTGCTCGCGTAACTCGGCTGTCGTGGGTGAGAGTCCCTCGGCCAGAACGACACACGCATGAACTCGTTCACCCCACTCCTCGTCCGGAACTCCGATCACGGCGCAGGCCAGAACGGCGGGATGACGACTGAGCGCACTCTCCACCTCGGCGCTGTAGACGTTCTCGCCGCCGGTGATGATCATGTCCTTCAAGCGGTCGACGACGAACAGGAATCCGTCGGAGTCGAGGTAACCCACGTCGCCGGTGTGCATCCAGCCGTCTCTAACGGCGGCCGCGGTCTCCTCCGGCTTGTTCCAGTACCCCAGCATCACATGACCGCCGCGGACGCAGATTTCGCCGACGTCACCGGTGGCGAGCTGCTCGTCGTCCGGGCCGAGGATACAGATCTCCGAGTGAGGGGCTGCGCGTCCCGCCGAGCCGGTACGTTGTCCAACATGATGTTCCGGCCACAGCAGAGATGCGACCGGCGCGAGTTCTGTCATGCCGTAGGCCTGCGTGAGGCGGGCCTGCGGAAGCCTGGCGAGGGTCCGCTCGAGGACACCGGCGGAGATGGGGGATCCTCCGTAGAGCACACGGCTCAGTGACGAGGTGTCGAACTGGCTCAACGTGGGGTCGTCGACGAGCAGCTGAATCATGGTGGGAACCAGCAACACATCGGTGACGGAGTGCTGTGCGATCGCGCTCAGTACCGCTGTCGGTTCGAAGAACGGAACCATGACATGGGTGCCACCGAGCATGACCTGCCCTACCCATGCAGCCAGATCGGCGAGGTGGAACATCGGTGCGGCGTGGAGCAATACCGACGCGTCGTCGAGCAGCTGTCCGGTGGCCACCGTCCCCAGGCCGGAGGTCACCAGATTCGCGTGGGAGAGCATGACGCCCTTGGGGAATCCGGTGGTGCCGCCGGTGTAGAAGAGGCCGGCCAGGGCGTCGCCGCTGCGTCGTACATCGGGGACGGGATCGTGGGATGCCACCAGGTCCTCGTACGAGACCATGCCGTCGGGGGTGGAACCGTCCCCGCAGTAGACGACGGTCGCCAAGTCGGGACACGACGCGCGTAGAGCCGGAACCATTGCGCCGAAGGTGTCGTCGACGATGAGTACCTTGGTGGCGGAGTCGTTGAGTGCATACGCAACTTCGACGGGTGACCACCGAATGTTGACGGGATTGAGCACGGCATCGGCCCACGGGACCGCAAGCAGGTACTCGGAGTAGCGATCACTGTTGAACGCCAGCATTGCCACTCGATCGCCGCTCTCGACTCCGACGGAATGCAGACCGGCCGCCAACCTCGCCACACGATCGATCTGTTCCGAGAAGGTGCGCACGCGATCGCCGAACACCGTTGCTGCGCGATCGGGTGTGGTGACTGCGGAGCGATGGAGGCCTTGAGTGAGATACATGGCGAGGTCCCTTGTGCGAGAGGGGCGCGGTACGCCCGAGCGAATACGGTCACAGTTCCACCTTGTTGGCGTGGTGTCAATAGCAAAGACGGGGGTGATCGACGGGATGTGAACCGTGAAAGGGATTGCCCAGCTACCGTTCTGGGGCGTCGTCGAGAGAGCGTGCGGTGGAGAGAACGGTGACGAGCACGTCTGTCAGAAGTGTTTCCACCTGGTCCCGGGTCAGCGTGCCGCGCACCAGCCACTCGCGACCTGCCGCCTTCACCATGCCGCCGAACGCCCGCACTGCCGACGTTGCGATGCGTCTGTCGCCGCGGTGTGTCTCGAAAGCCGTTGCGTCCAAGACGCGCTCGGCGGCAAGGTCGTCCGCCTCGTCCAGAATCTGCGCCACCTGCTGGTCCACGCCCGAGCCGCTCGCCACCGACACCCACGCCGTTCCGTGTGCCTCGATGACGCCGACCAGCCAGTGCACACTCCCGCGAGCCCTCTCCTCGACCGAGCCCGTGGGCAAGTGCACGTCCTCGATCGGCGGCACGGTGACCAGGAAACGAACACACTCGAGGTACAGATCGCGTTTGCTGCCGATGTAGTGATGAATGAGCCCGCGTGCAACACCCGCAGCCGCAGCCACGTCGGCCATGGAGACCTCGGCGTACGGCTTGTCGCCGAACAAGCGAACGGCGGCGGCCAAGATCTGGGTCCGTCGCTCGTCCGGTTCCAGTCGGTTCCACTTGGGTGTGCTTGCAGCCGGCATGGTTGTCATGATCGCACCGAACCGAGCGAGCGCGATCTCAGAGGTACCGCTCGGTGCGCGCTCGCAGCGACGCGGGTACGACGAACCTGTCGCCGTATCGCGCCCGCAACTCGTCGGCTCGGTGCACGAATCCCGGGAGACCGCCGTCGAACTGATTGACGAACTGCAGCACACCGCCGGTCCAGGCAGGGAAGCCGATACCCAGAATGGAACCGATATTGGCGTCGGCGACGGTTCGGAGAACGCCCTCGTCGAGGCACGCGACCGAATCAAGCGATTGGGCGACGAGCATGCGATCCATCATGTCCTCGAACGGAATTCCGTGTTCGGGGTCGTGGTAGTGCTCCACAAGGCCCGGCCAGAGCCGGACCTTGCTGCCGTCCTCGGCGTACTCGTAGAACCCGCGCCCCGCCTTGCGGCCCGGACGGTCGAACTCGTCGACGAGGCGATCGACCAGGGCGTACGAATTCGAGACGATCCAGGGGCGACCGTCCGCTCGAGCGGCCTCGGCCATGCCCTCGCGGATGTGCCGCGACAGGGTCAACGAAATCTCGTCCATCAGAGCCAGTGCGCCGGACGGGTAGCCGGCCTGGAGTGCGGCCTGCTCGACGGTGGCCGGATGCACGCCCTCCGCGACCAGCGAGATCGCCTCGTCCATGAATCGGCCGATGACGCGGGTGGTGAAGAAGCCGTGACTGTCGCCGACGACGATGGGTGTCTTGCCGATCAGGCGGACGAAGTCGAATGCGCGGGCAAGAGTGGAGTCGCTGGTGTGTTCTCCCACCACTATCTCCACCAACGGCATCTTGTCGACTGGGGAGAAGAAGTGCGTCCCGATGAAGTCGCCGGTTCGCGAAACAGAGTGCGAGAGTGCGGTGATGGGGAGGGTGGAGGTATTCGAGCACAGCAGCGCGTCGGCAGTCAAGTACTTGTCGACGTCCTCGAAGGCACCCTGCTTGACGGCGGGATCCTCGAACACTGCCTCGACGACCAAGTCGCAACCCTCGGCGTCCGCCGCGTCGGAGCTGGGGGTGATGAGCGCGAGCACCGCATCGGCATCGGCCTGGCTTGCGCGGCCTTTCGCGACAGCTCTACCGAGAACCGAACGTGCATAACTCTTCCCGCGCTCGGCGGATTCGATCGAGACATCACGGAGGATCACCGGAACCCCGGCCGAGGCGACGACGTAGGCAATGGCGGCACCCATCATTCCGGCCCCGATCACCAGCACTTTCTCGGGAACTCGATGTGGTTCGGCCGGAGGGAGGGAAGCGCCTTTGGTGATGGAGCCGAGATCGAAGAACATCGACTGGATCAAATTGCCCGAGATCGGCCCGCAGGCGAGCGACGTGCAGTAGCGGGTTTCGACGAGCGAGGCGGCCTCGAAGTCGAGTACCGATCCTTCCACTGCCGCGGCAACGACTGCGATGGGGGCAGGCATCGGTGCGCCCTTGACCTGTTTACGCACTGTTGCCGTGAGTGCCGGCAGCTGCGCGGCCACAGCCGGTGCTGCCGCCGTACCGCCGGGGATCGTGAATCCCGCTCTGTCCCAGGGCTGGAGGGCCCCGGGATTGGCGCTGATCCAGGAACGTGCCTGCGCCATCATGTGCTCGTGGGTGTCGACGACCTCGTCGATGAGTCCGAGCTCGAGGGCCTGCGCCGGTCGATATCGCTGGCCCTGGCCCACCACCTGTGTCAGAGCCTTGACGATGCCGAACATGCGGACCGTCCGGGTGACGCCACCGGCCCCGGGGAGAAGCCCGAGGGTCACCTCGGGCAGCCCGAATCGAGCCTTGCTGTTGTTCAGGGCAATTCGATGATGGCAGGCCAGGGCGATCTCGAAGCCGCCGCCGAGTGCGGTGCCGCCCAGTGCGGCCACGACCGGCTTGCCGAGCGTCTCGAGCCGCCGAAACTTGTCCTTCGTGAAATCGAGCGCACCCGCGATGGCTGCATGGTCGGACGGACCGGCGTCGCGCAGCAATTCGAGGTCGCCACCGGAGAAGAACGAATCCTTGCCCGACGTGACGATGATGCCGTCGTACGCATCGAGTTCGGTCTCGAGCCAGTCGACGGTCTGCTCGAGCGATTCACCGAATGCCGCGTTCATGGTGTTCGTGGAATGCGCGGGATCGTCGATCGTCAGCACGAGGATACGGTCGGTACCGATCTCGCCGGTGATGGTGGAAGTGTGCAGTGCGGCTGGGCTGTTCATCGGATCCTCGGGTCGGTGCGGGTTCTACAGAGAGCGAGAGATGAGGTCTTTCATGACTTCGTTGGCACCGGCGTAGATGCGGGCGATGCGACCGTCGACGAACATGCGGGCGATGGGGTATTCCTCCATGTAGCCGTAGCCGCCGAAGAGTTGCAGGCAGCGGTCGACCACCTCGAATTGTCGATCGGTGGTCCAGTACTTGACCATCGCGGCCGTCGTCACGTCCAGTGAACCCGAAATATGTTGGGCCACTGCGTCGTCGACGAAGGTGCGGACGACGCGTCCGATGGTGGCGCATTCGGCGAGCTCGAACTTGGTGTTCTGCAGGTCGAACAGTGTCTTACCGAACGCGTTTCGTGTCTTGGTGTAGTCGACGGTCTGTTGGACGGCGGCCTCGATCATCGCAGCGGCGGCAATACCGCAGATCAGCCGTTCCTGGGGAAGCTGCTGCATCAACTGCGCGAAGCCGCGACCTTCTTCACCCAGCAGATTGGCAGCCGGAACGCGTAGACCGCCGAAGCTGAGTTCTGCTGTGTCCTGGCCTTTCTGGCCGATCTTGTGCAGTACCCGTCCGCGGTGGAAGCCTTCGGTGTCGTCGGAGACCTCGGCCACGAGCAGCGATAACCCGCGGGCTCCGGCGGTTGGATCTGTCTTGGCGGCGATGATGATCAGATCGCAGTGAGCTCCGTTGGAAATGAACGTCTTTCCGCCCGTGACCACGTACTCGTCCCCGTCGCGCACCGCGCGGGTGGTGATGCCCTGGAGGTCCGAGCCGGTTCCCGGTTCGGTCATCGCGATCGCGCCGATCCACTCGCCGGAGCACAGCTTCGGTAGCCAGCGCTGCTTCTTCTCCTCGGTTGCGTACGCAAGGATGTAATGCGGAACGATGCCGCTGTGCACACCCAACTGCATGGCCGAGTCGCCTGCGCGGACCTGCTCCTCGAACAGCACCGCCTCGTGGCGGAAGTCGCCGCCGCCTCCGCCGTACTGCTGGGGTATCGACATTCCCAGGAGTCCATGGTTGCCCGCACTCCGGTAGACCTCGCGGCTGGGGCGTCCGGCCGTCGCGAATTCCTCGCGGTGCGGCGCGACCTCCTTCTCGAAGAAGCTGCGGGCGAGCTGTCGGACGTCGGCGAGCTCGGTGGTGACGTCGTCGGTGCGGTCTGCGAGTGCAGTCATGGAGGGTCCTCGGGTCGGAGCGTACGACGCGTTGTTGGCGCTGTGCCAATAACGATGCACCGACGTGGCCACGGATGTCAACCATGTGCTGTGGCGGGTGAGTTCTCTAGCTGTCCGCGGAGCGGAGCAGTGCAACGTCCGAGACGAGGCGGATGTGCTCGGCCATTGCACGTCCTGCTTCGGCCGGATCTTGTTGTCGCACAGCCTCTGCGATGCGGCGGTGGTGTTCCAATGAAGTCTGCGGACGGTTCGACTGCGACAATGATTCGATTCGAGTTTCGCGAATCAGGCCGGCGATTTCACCCATGAGGCGGGCGAGTAGCGGCGAGTGTGCGGCTTCGGTGATGGCGTGATGGAACAGCTCGTCGCCGGAGTCGCCGCGATTTCCGTCGGTGATCTCCGAGGCCATCACCGACAGGGCGTGGTCGATCGCCGCCATTTCGGCGTCGCTGCGGCGGGTTGCGGCGAGCTCGGCGAGCTTGACCTCGAGTGCCTCGCGGGCTTCGATCACCTCGGGCAGGCGATCGGCGTGCTCGCGCAGGGCGCGAATGGCCATGTCTCCCACGGGCCGTCGCACGAGTACCGCTCCGTCGCCGTGGCGCACGGCCAGTATGCCCTGTACTTCGAGTGCGACGAGGGCCTGACTCAGTGAGGCTCTGCTGACGCCGAGGTGACCCGCCAGTTCACGCTCGGGCGGGAGTCGATCGCCGGGCTTCATGTCGCGATCGGCGATGTGTTTGCACAGCTGCTCCACGATGACCTCGTACAGCCGCGGTCGGGTCACCGGGCGAATTTGCTCAGCCACTGTGTCACTCGCTCTCTGCTCCTCTGGACCCCCACCTTAACCGTCCGGTAGATAGTGGCCCGGGTCATAGCAACTGTTGACAAGTGATCCACTTCACTGGTTCAGTCTGTAAAGACTCAGTGGCTAGTCCAATTGGCCACGGAACCCGGGCATCCGCTCGGGGGACAACCTCAGACGAACCGGAGACCTTCGATGTCGACCGAGTTGATACCCATCATTGCGCTCGTCGTCATGTTCCTCGCTGCGACCGTGTTCCCGGTGAACATGGGCGCGCTGGGGTTCGTGGCGGCGTTCTTCGTCGGAACCATTGCCGTGGGCATGGGCACCGACGACATCATCGCCGGCTTCCCGAGCAGCTTGTTCCTGACGCTGGTCGGTATCACCTACCTCTTCGCGATCGCCCAGAACAACGGTACGGTCGACCTCCTGGTCCGCGGTGCGGTGCGGCTGGTCGGTGGCCGGGTCGCCCTGATTCCGTGGGTCATGTTCGGTATCACCGGCGTGCTGACCTCCATCGGAGCGCTGGGACCGGCAGCCGTGGCGATCGTCGCACCGATCGCACTCGGCTTCGCGGCGCGGTACAAGATCAATGCCCTGCTCATGGGCATGATGGTCATTCACGGCGCACAGGCGGGCGGGTTCTCGCCGATCAGCATCTACGGCGTCACGGTCAACAACATCGCTCAGAAGGCGGGTCTGGTCAACAGCCCACTCACCTTGTTCCTGGGCAGCATGCTGTTCAACGCGGCAATCGGTGCGTTGCTGTTCATGTTCCTGGGCGGACGTGCGCTTCTCGGTCGTAGCGTGCACGACGAGGACGGCACCCGCCCCGAGGGAGATTCGGGCGGAGTAGGCGGGGGCGGCTCGAGAACTGTCATGCGCGGATTCGGATCGTCGACGCCCAAGCCGTCCGGTCAGACGGTCACGGTCGAGAACGCGCCACCCCTGGCCACCGCCGTCAAGGCCATCACGTTCGATCAGATCCTCACGCTCGTCGGGCTGGCCTCGCTGGCGTTGTTCTCACTCGTCCTCGATCTCGATGTCGGCTTCGTGTCGATGACGGTCGCCGTGGTCCTCGCCCTGGCGTCGCCCAAGGCTCAGAAGGGTGCGATCAACCAGATCAGCTGGTCGACGGTACTGCTCATCGGTGGCGTGCTGACGTTCGTCGGCGTGCTGCAGGAAGCCGGCACGGTCGAGTACGTCGGTGATGCGGTTGCCGGCATCGGTATTCCGCTGCTCGTGGCTCTGTTGCTGTGCTACATCGGTGCCATCGTGTCGGCGTTCGCGTCGTCGACGGCCATCCTCGGTGTCACCATCCCACTGGCCGTTCCGTTCCTGCTCGCCGGCGAGGTCGGTGCCATCGGTGTCATCGTGGCCCTGTCCATCGCCTCGACGATCGTCGATGTCAGTCCCTTCTCCACCAACGGCGCTCTGGTGCTGGCCAACGCCCAGGACATCGATCGGGACGTCTTCTACAAGCAGATCCTGAAATACAGCGCGTTGGTCGTCGTCGTCGGTCCGTTGATCGCCTGGGCGGTACTGGTCGTGCCCGGCTGGCTCTAGCTATCGAGCTGCGCGGACGTCCAAGAACTCGATCTTGACTTCCCCTCGGATCGCTGGTCCAATAAAATTGGCTAGTCCACTGACCCAATGGGCCAAACTGGCGATCCACCCCCCTCATCGCTTTCGACGTAAGGATCAATTCGATGCCCCTCAACACGACAGGCAGAACCGGACCGCTCGACGGCACCGTGGTGGTGGATCTGACGCGCGCCCTGGCCGGCCCGCACGCGGCGATGATGCTCGGAGATCTCGGCGCGGACATCATCAAGGTCGAGACCCCCAAGGGCGGCGACGACACCCGGGTGTGGGGCCCGCCTTTCGTCACCCCGCGTGACGCGGAGCGCGAATCGACGTACTTCCTTTCGGCCAACCGCAACAAGCGGTCGATCGCGCTGGACCTCAAAACCGACGATGGCCGAGAAGCGTTGGAGCGCATGATCGAACGCGCGGATGTTCTGCTCGAGAACTTCCGCACGGGAGTGCTCGATCGGCTCGGCTTCTCGCCCGAGCGCATCGCTGAGATCAACCCGCGCACGGTTGTGCTGTCGATCAGTGGATTCGGACACGACGGCCCCGAGGGTGGCCGATCCGGCTACGACCAGATCGCTCAGGGCGAGGCCGGGTTGATGTCGTTCACCGGCTCCGGTCCCGACGATGTTCAGCGCGTGGGGGTTCCGATCGCGGACCTGCTGGCCGGAATGTACGGAGCGTTCGGCGTTCTCGCTGCGCTGCGCGAGCGCGACCGCACCGGCCGCGGCAAGGTGGTTCGAACGTCGTTGCTGGCCAGCGTCGTCGGGGTGCATGCATTCCAAGGCACCAAGTGGACCGTGGCAGGCGAGATCGGTGAGGCGCAGGGCAACCACCACCCGTCGATCTGCCCGTACGGCCTGTTTCCCACTTCCGATGGAGCCGTGCAGATCTCGGTGGGCAGCGAGGGTCTGTGGCATCGCTTCTGTGAGGGCTTCGGTATCGATCCCGACCTTGAGGGCATGGCGACCAACCCGCAACGCGTCGACAGTCGCGACGACGTCGTCGAACTCGTGTCCAAGATCTTCCGTACCTACGAGACCGAGCCGTTGTTGGCGCTTCTCGACCAAATCGGTGTCCCCGCAGGCAAAGTACGCAACGTGCAGCAAGTGTACGAGTGGGAGCAGACCAAGTCTCAGGGCCTGCTCATCGACGTCGAGCACGAGACGCTGGGCACGGTGACCCTGCCCGGGCCGCCGCTGCGATTCTTCGAGTCCGACGGCACGGAGGTCACCGAGAACCGGCATCTGGCACCGCCGGTTCTCGGAGCCGACGACGAACTCGTCCGCGACTGGTTGAAAGAAGCGATCCGATGACGAGGATGACCGCGCTCGAACTTCTCGATCTGGTGATCGATCCCGGGAGTTTCGAGTCGTGGGACAGCCCGGCTGCCGACTACGTCATCGACGACGAGTACGCGAACGAACTGGCTGCGGCGCGTGAGAAGACCGGACTCGACGAATCCGTTCTCACCGGATCCGCGACCGTGCGCGGACGTAAGGTGGCAATCCTGTTGGGCGAGTTCGCCTTTCTGGCCGGATCCATCGGGGTGGCCGCCGGTGAACGTTTGGTCAGCGCGGTGCACCGATCCACCGCCGAGCGGCTTCCACTGCTCGCGTTGCCGACCTCGGGTGGAACGCGCATGCAGGAGGGCACTGTCGCGTTTCTGCAGATGGTCAAGATCACCGCGGCGATCACCGCACACAAGGCGGCGAACCTGCCGTACATCGTCTATCTGCGGCACCCGACCACCGGCGGCGTCTTCGCATCCTGGGGATCGCTCGGTCACGTCACCGTTGCCGAGCCCGGTGCGCTCGTCGGATTTCTCGGCCCCCGTGTCTACGAGGCGTTGTACGACGCGAAATTCCCCGCCGGCGTGCAGACCTCGGAGAACCTGCAGGCGCACGGACTCATCGACGCCATCCGTCCGCCCGAGCAACTCGGTGAGATCGTCGACCGTGCACTACGCATCATGACCGACGTGCCGTCGTGTCGCGTCCGGCATTCCGATGCTCTCGAGTGGGAGATCGAGGACGTGCCGGCATGGACCTCGATTCTGGCCTCACGCAGGAGCGATCGGCCGGGGGTGCGCGAATTGCTGTTCAACACAGCGGCAGACGTGTTACCGCTCAACGGAACCGGTCAGGGCGAGTCCGATCCGGGCCTCATTCTGGCGCTCGTCCGGTTCGGCGACATGCCGTGCGTTCTGCTCGGCCAGGACCGGAGGAGCCAGACGACGAAGACGCCACTCGGCCCCGCGGCTCTGCGTGAGGCCCGACGCGGCATGCGGCTGGCGCAGGATTTGAAGCTTCCCCTCGTCACCGTCATCGATACTGCCGGCGCAGCGCTGTCCAAAGAGGCGGAGGAAGGCGGCCTGGCCGGCGAGATAGCGCGGTGCATCGCAGACATGGTCGACCTCGAAACCCCCACGCTCTCCTTGCTGTTGGGGCAGGGAACCGGCGGTGGTGCCCTTGCGCTGGTGCCCGCGGATCGAGTTCTCGCTGCTCAGCACGCCTGGCTCTCGCCGTTGCCGCCCGAGGGTGCCTCGGCCATCGTGCATCGCGACACCACCCACGCCGCCGAGATGGCGACCAAGCAGGGAGTGCGCTCGCTCGATCTCTTCCGGGCCGGTGTCGTCGACATCATCGTTCCCGAGTTGCCCGACGCCGCAGACGAATCACAGCAGTTCTGCGATCGAGTGGGCGCGGTACTGCACCGAGAACTTGCCGAGCTGATCGCTCAGGACCCTTCGATGCGGATGATCGCGCGCGAAAAGCGTTTCAATCGAATCGGTTTTGCCGCTGCCGCTGTGTGATATCCGCCGAGCTCGAAGTTATGGACGGATTTCAGGCCGAATGTGTCCATAACTTCGAGTTCGGCGAGAATCAGGACTCGAGCCAGGCGGCGAAAGTAGTAGTGGACAGTTCGGCCCCATCGCCTGGAACCAGTTCACGGCCGTGCAACAGTGCGCCGAAGTACGGAGCCTGGTCGTCGGCGACGACGGTTCTGCTGTCGCCGCGTGCCTTCAGACCTCTTTCAACGAACTCGTTGAGCCCGAACGCTTCCGGGCCTCCGATCTCGATCGTCTCGTTACGCGGTGCCTCGAGAGCGACACGAGCGACAACGGTCGAAACGTCGTGTGCCGCGATCGGCTGGACGAGACCCGAGCTCAACCGGACTTCGTCGCCCGTCGTCGCGCCCTGTGCGATGGCGGAGAAGAACTCGAAGAACTGCGTTGCGCGCACGAGGGTGTACGGAATCGACGATGCGCGAATCAGTTTCTCTTGAGCCACCTTTGCGCGCAAGTAGCCGCTGGCGGGCAGTCGGTCGTTGCCGACCACGGACAGTGCAACGTGGTGCTGCACGCCCGCACTCGCTTCGGCTGCGAGGATGTTGGTCGTCGCGCGTGTGAAGAAGTCCAACACGGCCGCGTCCTCGAACGACGGTGAATTCGAGACGTCGACAACGATATTCGCACTGACGAGAGCATCGGCCAGGCCCTCGCCGGTCAGAGTATTCACACCGGACTTGGGCGACGCCGCTATCGCATCGTGACCGTGCTCGGTCAACATGCTCACAACTGCAGAACCTATGAGGCCGGTTCCGCCGATGACAACGATCTTCATGAGAATCCTCTCTTCGCCGCAGGAGGGGTGCCTGCGAGACGAGCCGGTCAACTCTTGTCTGCTGCCGGTCGCAGTGTTGACAGGGCAGCGCTCCGATCTGTGACACCTAGCGCGGCAGCGCGTGCAGCTTGTCCGGATTCATCACCCACAGGACGGTCCCGATCCCGTCCTCGGTGGCATCGATCGTCAGCAGCGTGGTCACCGTCGACTCACGAACGATCAGTACGGCAGCCCTTCCGTTGACCTGGATGAACGACGTCGTGGTTCCTATCCAGAAATGCGAGGAGAACGCCGCAACGAATGCGGCGACTCGGCTGCGTCCGACAATGGGTATTCGGGCTGCAGCCTTCACCTTGCCGCCGCCGTCGGACAGGCTCACTACGTCCTGCGCAAGAATCTTTTCCAGAGCGGCCAGATCGCCCCCCTTGGCTGCGGCGAGAAAGGCGTCGAGCAGTCGATGATGGCGGTCGGAATCGACAGGGGTCGGACGAGCGTCGGCCACATGTCTGCGGGCGCGCGTCACCAGTTGACGCGCGTTGGCTTCGGTTGTCTCCACTATGTCGGCGATCCGGCCGTACGGATAGTCGAATGCTTCCCGGAGAACGTACGCGGCTCGCTCACGAGCCGGAAGTCGTTCCAGCACAACAAGAACGGCAAGCTCGACCGTGGCGTCGTTGTCTGCCACCGTCGCCGGATCGGCTCGGGTGTCGATCGGTTCGGGCAGCCACGGGCCGACGTACGACTCCCGCCGCACCCGCGCCGACTGCGTGACGTTGATGGCCAGGCGTGTCGTGACGGTGGTGAGGAAGGCGAGTGAATTACGGACGGTGGTGCGGTCGGTGGCGTGCCACTTCAGCCAGACATCCTGCACCACATCTTCGGCCTCGGCGGCGCTGCCCAGCATGCGATAGGCAATCCCGAACAATCGCGGGCGTGCCAGCTCGAATGCGGCGGTGCCGTCGTCGGTCATCGGCGTGGTCTCACTCTCTGTCTCGTGGGGACACTATCGTCCATGTCATGGCTGGCAATACTCGAGACCCCGGAGTCTCGGTGGCCGCGCGGCTGCTGGCCTTGCTCGGGGTGTTCGACGAGAAGGCTCCGTCGCTGACCTTGACCGACCTGGCCGCCGGTGCCGACCTACCCATCGCCACTGCGCATCGACTGGTGCGAGAACTGGTGGAGTGGGGTGCGTTGGTCCGGGGCGACGACGGGCGCTACGTCGTCGGTAGGCGGTTGTGGAAACTGGGCTTGCTCGCACCCGATCAGTCCGATCTTCGCGACATCGCATCACCGTTTCTGCACGACATCTACGGAGCGACCCTTGCGACGGTGCACCTGGCCATCCGCGACGGGTGCGAAGTGCTCTATCTCGACAGGTTGGCCGGCCACGCATCGGTTCCCGCGGTCAGTCGCGTCGGCGCTCGGCTGCCGCTGCACGCCACCGGCGTCGGCAAGGTGCTGCTGGCGTACGCGCCGCGGGAGGTGCAGGAGCAGGTGATGCGCTCCCTGGATCGCCTCACCCCGTACACGGTGACGCATCCTGGCCAGCTGGAGAGCGAGTTGCGTCGAGTGCGTCGCGAGGGCTTCGCGCAGACGGTCGAAGAGATGACACTCGGTGCGTGTTCGGTGGCTGTGCCGGTCCATGCCGGCGACAGTGTGGTCGCCGCATTGGGAATCGTGGTTCCCAAGCTGGGCCGCGATCGAGTGAGACTGGTTGCCGCACTTCAGGTTGCGGCCCAGGGGATCGGACGAAGTCTCGGCGGGTAGTCGGCCGTTTTCACTCAGTGGAAGTGCGGTCTTGTTCGGCTCGAAATCCCGGGGTCTACTGCTTGCATGCGTACACAGGTTGCCATCATCGGTGCAGGGCCCGCGGGTCTGCTGCTGTCCCACCTGCTCGACGAGCAGGGGATCGACTCCATTCTGATCGAGTCACGTACTCAGGAATACGTGCTCTCCCGAATCCGGGCCGGAGTCCTCGAACACTCGACGGTCCAGTTGCTCGACGAACACGGACTCGGTGAGCGCCTGCACCGCGAGGGCGACGAGCATCGAGGCATCTACCTGCAATGGCCGGAAGAGCGGCACCACATCGACTTTCGAGATCTCGTCGACCGGAGTGTCTGGGTGTACGGGCAAACGGAGGTCACCAAGGACCTCGTCGTGGCACGCGAGAAGGCCGGCCAACAGATCTACTACGACGTCTCGGACACGGCTTTGCACGACGTCGAATCCGACGCCCCCTACGTCACGTTCACCGACGCGTCGGGCAACGCGGTGCGAATCGACGCGACAGTCGTTGCGGGATGCGACGGTTCCTTCGGACCGAGCCGGGCGGCCATGCCCGATTCGGTGCGCAACACCTGGGAAAGGGTCTATCCCTACTCCTGGCTCGGTGTGCTCGCCGATGTCGCCCCCTCGACCGACGAACTGATCTACGCCTGGCACCAGGACGGCTTCGCGATGCACTCGATGCGGTCGTCGACGGTCAGCCGGCTGTATCTGCAGGTGCCGAACGGAACCGATATCGACACGTGGTCCGACGACCGCATCTGGGATGCCCTGGCGTTAAGGCTCGGTCACGGTCAGGACGGGTGGACTCTGAACCCCGGCCCCATCACCGAGAAGAGCGTGTTGCCGATGCGCAGCTACGTGCAGACACCGATGAGACACGGCAACCTGTACCTGGCCGGCGACGCCGCGCACATCGTGCCGCCCACCGGAGCGAAGGGCCTCAACCTCGCGGTAGCCGACGTGGCTCTGCTCGCGCCTGCCCTGGCGCAGAAGCTGAAGGGGAACGATTCGCGGGCCGCAGACAGCTACAGCGACGACGCACTTCGGCGCGTCTGGCGCTGCACCCACTTTTCGTGGTGGATGACCACGATGCTGCATACCGGCGACGACCCCTTCGACGCGCAACTGCAACTCTCGCAACTGAAATGGGTGGCGTCCAGCGAGGCGGGTGCCATGGGACTGGCGGAGAACTACGCCGGATTGCCGATCGGATTCTGATCGGCGGGCGGCGTGTGCACCGCGAGGAATTGATCGCTCCGACTTATCAATGAGCTGCAAATAGGTCTTTGTCATCAATGGATTGCGGGCTTACTGTGGGCAGGGTCACGCCTGAGCGTGATACGAACCGACAGGAGGCAATCGATGGAACTGAGGCATCTTTATCAGTTCGTCGCCGTGGCCGAGACCTGTCACTTCGGTCAGGCAGCCAAACGCCTGCATCTGGCGCAGCCGGCATTGTCTCAGTCGGTCCGACAGCTCGAGGCCGAACTGGGCGTCACCCTGCTCACCCGAACCACGCGTCAAGTGAGCCTGACTCCGGCGGGGGAGTTCTTCTACCGCGAGACCGTCCGCAACCTCGACAATCTCGAACGCAGCAACCGCGGTGTCCGACGCATCGCCGATGGCCGGTACGGGTTGGTACGTATCGGCTTCACCGGCACGGCGGCATTCGATCAGTTGCCGCCGATCGCCCGTGCGATCAAGCAGCGCGTTCCCGGGATCGCGCTCGAAATTCACGGGGATCTGTTGACCCCCGCTCAGGTGGAGGGATTGCGGTCGGAGCAGCTCGACGTCGCGGTTCTGCGGCCACCCGTGGCAGGTGACGACCTCGTCGTACGCACCATCACCACCGAGTCGCTGCTGCTTGCGGTGCCCGTAGATCACCGGTACGCCGCCGAGGCAGCGCTCGGCATGGCCGACCTCATGTACGAGGACTTCGTGATGTATGCGGACACGCACTCGGTGATGAACGACGCCGTGGTGCGCAGTTGTCGCGCAGCGGGTTTCAGTCCTCGTCGTGAACACGAAGCCCCGGACACCTCGGTTCTGCTGGCCCTCGTCGCGGCCGGGTTGGGTGTGGCATTGGTTCCCGAATCCGTCCGCGCTCTGCAGTTGAACGGCGTCGTGTTCCGCGACATCGCCGGAGCGAGCACGATCGACCTGGCATTGGCGTGGCACCGCGACCGACCGTCGGCACTCGTCGATGCGCTGGTCGCAGCGTTGGAGGACGCGGGAGTGCTCCCTCCGCTCGAACTATCCGTACCGCCTGCTCAGTCGAAGGACGCGTTGTGAAAATCGTTGCTGTGGAGGCTATCCCGTACTCGATTCCGTATCGAAAGCCGCTGAAGTTCGCCAGCGGCGAGGTCGATGCCGCCGACCACGTTCTCGTACGCGTTCATACCGACGACGGTGTCGTCGGAGTCGCCGACGCTCCGCCTCGGCCGTTCACGTACGGCGAGACCCAGCGCGGGGTGGTGGCGGTAATCCAGACCCTGTTCGCGCCGGCCGTCGTGGGACTGCCGCTCACCTCGAGGGAGGTGGTCAATGCCAAACTTGCTCGTACAGTGGGTAATCCGGTTGCCAAATCTGCCGTGGACATGGCCATCTGGGATGCGCTCGGGCAGACACTCGACCTACCCGTCACCGAACTCCTCGGCGGCTACACCGACCGTATGCGGGTGAGCCACATGCTCGGATTCGACACGCCTGCAGCGATGGTCGACGAGGCGAGTCGGATGCGAGAGACATACGGCATCGGAGTCTTCAAGGTCAAGGTCGGGCGAAGGCCCGTAGAGCTCGACACCGCCGTGGTCCGCGCACTGCGAGAGGGGCTCGGTGAGACGGTCGAACTGTACGTCGACGGCAATCGCGGTTGGACCGCTGCCGAATCTGCGCGTGCCATGAAAGAGATGTCGGATCTGGGGCTCACTCTTGCCGAGGAACTGTGCCCGGCCGACGACGTCCTCGGGCGTCGTTGGCTGGTACAGCAACTCGATGTTCCGTTCGTTGCCGACGAATCGGCGACGACCTCGGCGGAGGTCACCCGCGAGATTCTCGGTGGTTCCGCAACCGCGGTCAGCATCAAGACTGCGCGCACCGGATTCACTCGCTCGCTCCGCACTCATCACCTGTGCGAAGGGCTCGGTGTCGACGTGGTGATGGGAAACCAGATCGACGGCCAGCTCGGCACAGCCTGCACCGTCGCCTTCGGCGCGGCCTTCGACCTCACCTCACGCCGAGCAGGTGAGCTGTCGAACTTCCTGGACATGAGCGACGACCTGCTGACCGAAGGCCTCGTCATCCGCGACGGCGAACTGCACGTACTGCCGGGCTCGGGCCTCGGCGTGCGTATCGACCCCGACAAACTCGCGAAATACCGCACCGACCACTGATCTTCAGCCCCGAAGAACGCAACTGTGAGCCAAGGAGTTCTCCATGAGCATCGACCACGCACCCTCGACGGAATCCGCTACCGAGGTGGCCACCGCAGCCGCGTCGGGGGCGAACGCCACCGAGCGTTTCACCTCCGACAAGCAGGCAGCCGCCGACACCCCGCCGGAGCGAGTCAGTCTGCTTGCTCGACAGGTCATTTCGGCAATCCATGACACGATTCGCGAACACAAGGTCACTTACGACGAGTACAACGCACTCAAGGCCTGGCTGATCAACGTCGGTCAGACCGGTGAGTGGCCGCTGTTTCTCGACGTCTGGGTAGAGCACGTCGTCGAAGAAGTTGCCGGCGAAACGCGTGAAGGCAGCAAGGGCACCATCGAAGGTCCGTACTACGTTCCGAATGCCCCGGAGCTCGGGTCGGCCGCGATCCTGCCCACTCGCGACGGCGAACAGGGCACACCGCTGCTGTTCCAAGGTCAGGTCACGAGCGTCGACGGTAGCCCACTGCCGCATGCGGTCATCGAGATCTGGCACGCCGATTCCGACGGCTTCTACTCGCAGTTCGCGCCCGGAATCCCGGAGTGGAATCTGCGCGGCACGGTCACGGCAGACGATCAGGGCAACTTCTGGATCCACACGATGAAGCCCGCCCCGTACCAGATCCCGACCGACGGGGCCTGCGGCAAGCTGATCTCCGCGGCCGGCTGGCACCCGTGGCGTCCTGCACACCTGCACCTCAAAGTTGCGGCTGCCGGGCATCAGCAGGTCACCACCCAGCTCTATTTCCCGGGCGACGCACACAACGACGACGACGTCGCCAACGCCGTCAAGCCCGAACTGATCCTCGACCCTCGGGAAGTCGACGGCGGCCAAGAAGTGACGTACAACTTCGTACTCGACAAGGGCTGAGCCACATGCTTTTTGCCGTGAAGATGCACGTCGCATTGCCGCAGGACCTCGATGCGGACGTACGAGCAGACACCCTCTCCAGGGAGAAGGCGTACTCGCAGCAACTGCAGCGGGACGGGGAGTGGGTGAGCATCTGGCGCATTGTCGGCCAGTACTCCAACCTCAGCATCTTCGATGTCCGGGACAACGAGCGGCTTCACGACATCCTGTGGAATCTCCCGCTGTTCCCGTACATGACGATCGAGGTGTCCCCGCTCGCGCAACACCCGTCGGACATTTCCGCGGGGTGATCGACCCCGCCGAACTCGAAGTTGGGGACGGAATATCCGCGGAATCCGTCCCTAACTTCGAGTTCGCGGGAAGATTCGGTCGACGACGCGGTGGGCGATCAGCTCATGCGTCGACTGGTCGGGGTGCAGCCTATCCGGCAACGGGTGGTCCTCGACATCGTTGTCTCCGTAAAGTTCTCGGCCGTCCAGGTAATGAAGGTGGGGGTCCGCGGTGGCGCGCTCGGACACGATGCGGGCGAGTTCCTCGCGGATCACGGTCAGAGTCAGCTTTCCGGCACGCACCTCGGCGGGATCACCCGTCGCCGCGAATTTCACCGTGCCCGACGCCAATGCCGCCGGATCGAATGCACCTGGGCCGGGGGTGTTCTCGTGGATGGGGCACAGGAGCGCGGAGATCACGAACAGTGGGGTGTGGGGGTGACCGTCGCGGATGGTGTCGAGAAATCCGTGCACCGTGGAGGTGAATGCGCGTAGCCGCATCACGTCGGAGTTGACGAGGTTGATTCCGATCTCGAGGCTGATGAGGTCGGCGGGCGCGTCCCGAATGGCCGTCGCTACGAAGTGATCGAGCAGTGCGCTTCCGCCGAAACCCAGATTGCGCAGTTGCACATCGGCGGCCGTCGCGGCGAGGGCCGTCCAGGTGGTGCTGGGTCCTGTGGCGTTGGATCCCTGACTGATGGAGCTGCCGTAGTCGATCCAGATCGGTCGGGTGTCGACGACGGGTGAGACAGCGGCGTCGGTACGCAGCGCGACCAGTTCGATGATTTCGTTGTGCGGCAACCAGATTTCGACGTGTTTGTCGGTTGCGGACAGCCCGGAGAACCGCGCGACACCAGTCGGCTCGACCTGATCGGTGACCGACCCCGTCGCCATGTCGATGGTCGTGGTGATGCCACCCGTCGTCGGAACGCGCTCGATGAGGACGCCGTCGATTCGCAGGTCGAACAGTCCGGCCGGCCGCGGCGGCAGGCCCAGGAATGCGCGACGGGTCGCCACTGCCTCGATCTCGATGATGGTGGCGGTCGTGGTGAAGATCAACCGAACTCCGGACGGCTGAGATTCCGCCATCGTGAGCTGGGGGTCGGTGAAGCGCTGACGAGCTGCGCGTGGCAGGCGATGAGGAAGCACGCCGTTGTCGGTTCGTTCCAGCTCGGCCGCGCCGTGCAGAAGTGTGTCGGAGATGTCGGTAGTGATCATGGTGGTCTCGATCTCTCGTGTCGGGCTGAGGTAAAGGCAGCTGGCGCACCTGCTTTCCTATACGAACCGTATATTTGCCTAATGCATTTAGGCAAACCGTTTCGCACACGGATGGGCCGCACGTAATTAAGGTGGCCACATGCGCATCGACGAGTATCGGACGTACGACGGCCTCGGGCTGGCCGAGTTGGTCTCCACAGGCGATGTCACCCCGCGTGAACTTCTCGATTGCGCACTGGAGCAGGCGAAGTCGGTGAACCCGGGTCTCAACGCGATCGTGCGCCCGATGCGCGAGGAGGCCGAGCAGCGGCTGGCCGGAACGCTGGAAGGCCCGTTCGCCGGGGTGCCGTTTCTGATCAAGGACCTGTCGCAGGATTACGCGGGGCTGCCCACGTCCAGTGGTTCGCGCGCACTCACCGAGCTGCCGATGCCCGAACACGCGACGGTGGTGCAGCGCTGGCTCGAGGCAGGCCTGGTCATCTTCGGTAAGACGAACACCCCGGAGTTCGGTGCCAAGGGAATCACCGAGCCGGCAGTGTTCGGCCCGGCTCGAAACCCGTGGGACCGCAGCAGAACTCCCGGTGGTTCGTCGGGTGGCTCCGCCGCGGCGGTCGCGGCCGGGATCGCGCCGGTGGCGGGAGCGAACGACGGCGGCGGCTCGATCCGCATTCCGGCGGCCTGCTGTGGACTCGTCGGGCTCAAGCCCGGCCGCGGGCTGGTGCCGTCGGGACCGACGTTCGGCGAGCCGATGCACGGGGCCGCAGTACAGGGCGTGGTGTCGAGATCGGTCCGCGACACCGCCGCGATGCTCGATGTACTCGCCGGTGGTGAGCCGACGTCGGGATACTCGTCGACGCCGCCGCCCGACGGGTTCCTGTCTCGGATGGACACCGACCCGCGGCCGTTACGGATCGGCATGTACGCCGCGACCTCGGTGAATCCGTCTCCGGCCCCGGAGGCGATCGCTGCGATGGAATCGGCGGCAACGACGCTCGGCGAACTGGGCCATACCGTCGAACTCCTCGAGGCCCCGCCGTTCGACGACGCGGCGCTCAACCGCGAATTCCTGCTCGCCTGGTTCACGTACCTGGCGTGGGAAATGGAAGAGGTCAAGCGCAGAACCGGGTGCGGTGACGACGCATTCGAGCGGGACACCCGAATCATGGCCGCGCTCGGCCGATCCGCGAGCGGAGTCGACTACCTCGATGCGGTGGAGGGACGACACGTGCACGTGCGGGCCCTGGCCACCTACTTCGAGACGTACGACCTGCTGCTGACCCCGACTCTGGCCGAGCTGCCCCCGAAGATCGGGGCGTTCGAGCTCGCGAAGCCGCTGCAGTTGGCATCGGACTTGCTGTTGCGCAGCCGAACTGCGGGAATGCTCAAGTACACCGGCATCGTGGATCAGATGATCGACGAGAACATCTCGTGGATTCCGTACACCCAGACCGCCAACGTCACCGGGCGTCCCGCCCTGTCCGTTCCCCTGCACTGGACGAGCGCAGGTCTGCCCATGGGCGCACACTTTCTCGCCCCGCTGGGCGGGGAGGGGCTGCTCGTCCAACTCGCAGCGCAGTTGGAACGAGCAGTGCCCTGGGCTCATCGCTACAGCGACATCGGCTGACAGCTACATCAGCTGACAGACAGCGACACCGGCTAGCGGGTTGCTCCGAGCTGGACCTTGCCCGCGATGCCGGACGGACGCTGTCGCACGGTGCCGTCGACGATGTCGACGACTCCGCCTGCCCAGTCGGGATCGGTGTCGGCTGCGGCCTGAGGATCGGCGTGTGCGTCCGTACCTTCCTCGGCTGCCACCGTGATGGAGCGTTCCAAGGCCTCCCGCACACTGAGCAACGTCGTATCCGGTTCTGCGAACACGTCCGTCGCGGCATTACCGCGTCGCACGACCATGTCGTGGGTCAGGCTCTCCACCAAAGAGATCACGGTGCCGGGCGGCATCGCGGTGATGACTGCGACCGCGCGGCCAACCAGCCCCGTCGGCAGCAGTGGCACCGGAATCTGTGCTCGGCGCAGACCGGCGACGCTGCCGTACGCCTGCAGGAGTTCCGGGTAGCTCATCGTCTCGGTGCCGCCGATGTCGAACGATCCGGGACGGGCTGTATCGCCGAGGGCGCGGGCGATGATGGCGACGACGTCCACGACGGCGATCGGCTGCACCTGCCTCCGCATCCACGTCGGAATCGGCGTCACCGGCAGTCGCTCGGTCATGCGTCGCACCAACTCGAACGACGTCGATCCGGAACCGAGGATGATGGCGGCCCGGAGGACGGTGGCATCGACGGAACTGTCGAGGAACGCCTCCTCGACCTGCAGCCGTGAGCGCAGGTGATCCGACAGTGGAGTGCCGTCGTCGGGAATCAGACCGGACAGGTAGACGATTCGTTGGAGCCCGTTGCGTTCCGCGGCAGCGGCCATCGACTGCGCGGCGTGGCGATCCTTCTCGACGAAATCGCCCTCGTCCATCGAGTGGACCAGGTAGACCACCGCGTCGACATTCTCGGTAGCGGAGTCGAAGCTGTCGTGGTCGTCGAGGTCGAAGTGCACAGCCATCACGTGCGCACCCCAGGCGAAGCGCGACTTCTTCTTGGGGTCACGCATCGCGGCGTGTACCTCGTGGCCCTGTTCGAGAAGCACGGGGATCAGCCGAGATCCGATGTATCCGGTTGCGCCGGTGACCAGCACTCGCATGAGATTCTCGTTTCTGTAGACAGGGGTCATACCCTGTCCGGGCAGTCTCACTCCCCGCTTCCGGTGCCGGATGACACACTGTGCAGGTGAGTGCGCGTATCAGGAACAACGTGAAAGTCGTCGGAGCTGCCGACGGCCCGGTCGTGATGCTGGCGCACGGCTTCGGCTGCGACCAGACGTTGTGGCGAGGCGTCACCGAGATCCTGGCTTCGCGATTCCGGATCGTCCTGTTCGACCACGTGGGGGCCGGGGCAGCGGACCCGGCGGCCTGGGACGCCGAGAGATACGCCCACATGAGCACGTACGCCGCCGACATCGTGGAGATAGCGCAGGAACTGGACCTGACCGACGTCACGTTGGTCGGTCACTCGGTGGCGTCGATGATGGGGGTGCTGGCCGCCACCGCTGCGCCCGATCGATTCACCAAGCTGATTCTGCTGACTCCGTCCCCCCGGTACATCGACGACGGCGACTACCGCGGCGGCTTCAGTGCAGAGGACATCGACGAACTGCTCGAATCGCTGGACAGCAACTATCTCGGTTGGTCCGCATCGATGGCATCGGTGGTCGTGAACGCACCCGATCGACCGGAACTCGAGAACATGTGGACCGCGAGCGTGTGCCGAACCGATCCGGCGTGCGCACGGGTGTTCGCCCGCACCACCTTTCTGTCCGACAACCGGGCGGATCTGCCTGCAGTACCGGTGCCGACGTTGATCATCGACAGTGCGCGCGACTCGCTCGCACCGCCTCAGGTCGGCCGGTTCGTGCACGAACAGATCCCGGGGAGCGTCCGCATCACGCTCGACGTCAGTGGCCATTGCCCGCAGATCACCGCACCCGAACTGACGGCCGAGACCATCGCGGACTTCGTGAGACCGTCGTGATCGATGACCTCGACGTCGAGGACCTGTACGAGAATGCGCCATGCGGGTACCTGTCCGTGCGCCCCGACATGCGGATCGCGCGACTGAACTCGACGCTGGCAACCTGGCTGGGCTTCAAGGTCGACGCGCTGGTCGGCACCGATTTCGGGGAGCTTCTCACCGTCGGTGGACGCATTCACTACGAGACCCACTTCGGGCCGATGCTGTTGATGAACGGCAAGCTCGACGGCATTGCGCTGGACCTGGTGACGGCGGATCGCCGACGGCTGCCGGTGTTCATCACGGCGAACGTCAAGATCGACGCAGCGGGCCGGCCGGTACTGATCCGCATCACGGCGCTCGACGCTCGCGATCGCCGCACCTACGAGCGCGAATTGCTGCAATCACGCACGCGTGCAGAACTGTTGGCCAAGACGCTGCAGCGGTCGCTGTTGCCGCCCGCACTGCTACCGCCGTCGGGGATGACCGCCGCGGCGCACTACCGGGCAGCGTCCCGCGACGAGGTGGGTGGCGACTTCTACGACCTGTTTCCGTTGTCCGACGACTGCTGGGGCTTCTTTCTCGGCGACGTCTGTGGCAAAGGTGCATCGGCGGCCGCTGTGACGTCGCTGACGCGGTACACGTTGCGCGCGGCAGCGGTGTACGACGAGAACCCCGTCGCGGTGTTGCAGAATCTGGATTCTGTTCTGCGACAAGAGTTTCGGGACGCCAATGCGCAGTTCTGCACCGCAGTCTTCGGCATTCTGAGCCGAACGGACACCGGATTCGAGGTATCGATGGCCAGTGGCGGGCACCCCCCACCTCTGGTCCTTCGTGCCGACGGCACCGCCCACTACGTGACCATGACGGGCGGCCAGCTCATCGGGATTCTCCGGCACGCTCGGTTCGTTCCGGCGACCGTCACGCTCGAAGCAGGGGACACCCTGATGCTCTACAGCGACGGTCTCACCGAAGCGCGAGTCGGCCGGGGCCGATACGACGACGACGGTGCTCTCCTGGAATTCGCGACGGCACACGCTCCGGCGACTCCGGCAGCCATCGTCGACGATCTGCGGTTGCTGCTGCGCAGTTTCGGCGACGGTCTGGCCGACGACGCCGCCGTCATGGCACTGGGCGTATCCCCGGCCCCAAACTCAGCCGAGGGCAGCGAGGGCTGACGCCAGGTCGGCGTGCAGGGTGAATTCCTGATCCAAGCCCATCAGCTTGATCGGCCGGCTGGTGGTCGGTCCGTCGGCGACGACCGAGAACGACAGGGACTCGCCGTGATCCTGTTGCGCCGTCGCGAGAACGGTCATGGCCGCCGAGGCCAGAAACGACACTCCGCTCAGGTCGACGATCAGTGCAGCCGGGCCGGTCGCGGTCTGTGCGGTGATGGCCTCGGACAGTGCCGGAGCGGTGGTGACGTCGAGCTCGCCCGCTACCGAGATGACGGCCGCGCGCCCGTCGTTGGAGGACTGGATCGAGAATCCTGCGGCGTTCGTGTCGACTGGCATCTGTACTCCTGAATCGTTACCCGCCGCGCTCGTCGACGGGGGATGCGGACCATTCAATCAGGCGGTGTCAGCGGAGCGTGACCTGAGTTCCTCGAAGCGCAGGCGCGCCCACCGTCGTGGTCCAGGAGGGGACGGCCTCCGGTGCGATTCCGGTGGCACCGCCGTAGATGACGGCCAGGGTCTGCTGCTCGGTGACCGAGCCCGCGTACGACGCGGGAACAGGAGAGAGCTGCGGAGCCGAGAGCACCGGGATGTTCTGCTCGCCCGGGTTTCTGGTCGGTACCTGGTACGAGCCGTCGTTGGGTGACCCACCCGGGTACTGCGGGAAGTAGTCGCCCGCATTGCGGTCGAGCGGGGTGTAGCAGCTCGGTCCGCGGGTCTGCTCGAACAGCCGTGGCTCGTCCTGGTTCGGCAGGTATCGACCCTTCGGGTTGACGAACGGCATCGAGACGTTGATGCCGGGATACTCGTCGCCGACGCCGGTGACGATCCTGCCGCGTCGGGCCCCTTCGGCGAACTGCGCGACCGTGCAACCCAGGGCGGGGGAGAACTCGGCCAGCACTTCGAGTGCCTCGCGCGAATTCGCGGCGAGACCGATCAGCTGCGTCGAGTTCGCCTCGAGAAAGCCGGCCGTCGTGTTCGAGGCGGATGACACCGACGTGTACAGCGTCGCGAGCGCGGATTGCTTCTCGACGACGGTGTTGCCCGTGGTCCGCAGATTGTCGAGAGCGCTGACCAACTCGGGAGCTGCATCGGCGTAGGTCTGGGAGAAGTCCGCCAATCCGCGTAGGTCCTGCTGGATGGCGGGGAGTTCGGTGTTCAGTCCGGAGAAGATGTTCTCCAGTCGATCGATCGTCAGGCCCAGCTGTTCTCCGCGGCCGCTGAGCCCCTGTGCCAGTGCGCCGAGGGTGTTCGAGAGATCCTGTGGCGGCACGGCTTGGAGCAACGGCAGCAGGCCGTCGAGCAATTGCCCCACCTCGATGGCATTTCCGCTGCGATCCTGCTTCAGCACGGTGCCCTCGGTGATGGGCGAACCGGGCTTGCCGTCCGGCGGAATCAACGCGACGTACCGCTCACCGAAGAGAGTCTTGGGCAGCAGGCGAGCCGTGACGTTCGAGGGGATCATCGGCGCTTTGTCCGGCTCGATCGCCAGTTCCGAGGTGACGACGCCGTCGGTGGTCGTAGCCGATCGGACCTCGCCGACGATCATGCCGCGCACCTTGACGTCGGCATTGCGGGGCAGCGCGTTGCCGACGCTGTCGGTCTCGAGGGAGACGGTCACGACGTCGACGAAGGTCTTGTTGTACGAGGTGACACTCCACCCGACGAACACCACGATGAGCACGACCAGTCCGATTCCGAGGAGACGGTTCTGCACCGGCGAAGGGGCGCCGGTCATGCGACGGTCTGTGCGACAACAGCAGTCATGACGCGAACCTTAGTGCTACATAGAGTCACACTTACTGCTCCGACGCCCCTTCTGAGATGCACCTATCAGTGCCCGGGTGATGCGATACAGATCACACGCAGTCGGTGTGTCAGTCCGCGATCAGTTGCGTCGACGAGAACCAGCCGTCTCCGCCGCGTTCGCGCTGACGACCGATGACGTATCGGCCGGGTGCAATTCCGGTGGCCCCGTGTTCGGGGTGAATGAGGTAGGCGGTCTCCGAATTGCTCAGGATGCCCAGAGCAAGGCGTCGAACGTCGTGCACCGGACTCGACCACGTGCACCCGCGGCCGTCGGCGACGAGGCTGTGCGGATTGCCGCCCGCCGCACTGCGGAGCAGTTCGATGCCGGACAACGGCACGGTCTCGTGTCGTGTCCGTTCGGTGGTGACGACGATGCCGTCGAGTACGGCGAGCGGGACGACGATCAGATCTCCCTGGGCCTGCGACCCGTTGACGACGGGCACCGATATCTCCTTGTCGAGGTAGTCGAAGACATCCAGACCGGTGCGGCTGGTGAGAGTGGACAGCGTGATGTTCGAGTTCATGGGGTCACCTGTGGTTGGTCGTCGGGGTGGGTAGTTGTGGGGTGGGTATCGATGGAGGTCGTGCGGAGTCACGTACGGCGGAGGAGCCGGGCATAGTCGGCTCCGGCAAGACCGTAGGTCCAGCCTGCCGCGTCGACGGCGGAGGTGAAGGCAGCGGGGACCCGCAGCCCGTAGCGGCGCCGTCGACCGTCGCGTTCACGAGAACCGTTGACGGCAAGCAGAATTCGTCCCCCGTCCTGCCAGCCCTCCGGTGCTGCGTACAGCTCCAGGGTGCAGCCCGGGTTCCCCGGATCCTGGCCGGTGTCGACGAGGCGTAGACCGGCCTGCTCCAGGTAGGTGTCCCAGCCGATTCGTTCGATGGCGCTTCGTCGCACTTCGACGTTGCGTTCGACAGTGATGCGGTCGACCGTCGGGTCGCGGATGACCCAGCTCGGAACGACGGTGCCGCTCAGTACGTGGACTGCGCTGCCGTCGGCGAACTGCACGGCCGGGCCCTCCGAATTGTGCAGCCGCACTTCACCGTGCGGTGAATCGGGTAGCGGTTCGACGTGTACGGCGGTGGGCCGTTCTGCCATCACTGCGATGTTCTCGAACGCCCACCACCAGCCCGTCGACTCGATGAGGGCGGTTTGAACGTCGAGTAGTTCGACGTCTTCGAAGGAGAACCGGGCGAGTCCGTGGCGACGGAAAGCGTCGTAGTAGGCGACGCGATGGGCTTCTTGTTGGCCGTACCAGGTGATGGAGCCGAACGGGCGGGGAGTGGTCGTGCGGATGGCAGTGGCAATTCCGTCGAACAGGCTGGTGTGCAACGACGTACGGACGGTCCGGTCGATGATGGGATCCGGGCTGATCCCGGCGAGGGCCGCCTCGATCGGGGTACCGCGGGCGACGATGCCGCGGACTCGAAAGTCGTTGCTGCCGTTGGTTGTGCTCCACCGGTCTTCCCGCGGCCATTCGATGTGGCGGCGCTCGATGATGCGGTCCATGCGGTGCCGGGAGTCGGACAACATGGTCGCGATCGCGGCGTCCACCTCGGTGCCGGCGGTGGATATCGACGGTGTTCTCGCCAAGTGTCTGCCGGCGATGAAGGTCGCTGCAGCCCGAGGCGACGGCACCCAATGGAACTCGGGCTCGTCGAACCCGGCAGATCGATACAGTTGTGCCACAGCATGTTCCGCGACAGGTCTGTCGGCTGGGCCGGCTTTCAGTCCGTAATCGAGCCACCGGTCGCGTTGCGCACAGACCGCGCGGATGTCTTCGGCGTAGGAATCGGGATCTTCGGACAATGTGCCTCGACGGGGGAATGTCGACGGCATCGGCACGGCGCTCACTTCGGTGAGGCGGTGTCCGCCTTTCCTGTTGTCATGAACCAAGAGTGACACGAGATTCGGCCGAGCGCAAGGGTTGCCCACGTGCGCGGAAGTTCGTAGCAGGGGTCGAGTTTCCACTCACATGGGTCAGCGCGAGCGCAACACCAATTTCGCGGCGCTGATGTCGTCGATCACCAGATCGGTGATCAGGCCACCGCGCAGTGCGGCGGTCAGGGCGTCGAGTTTGGACTCTCCCGCCACGATGGCGACTCTGCGCGGGACGGCCTTGAGTCGGTCGAGGCTCGGACCACTCGATCTGTCGTTCAACGCAATTCGGTTGTAGCTGCCGTCGGATCGGAGGAACACCGTGGCGATGTCGCCGACGACGCCGTCACGTTGCAGCTCGGCTCTGTCCTCGCGTTCGAGATAGCCGGCGCTGTAGACGTGACTCGGAACGGCTCCACTCATGACGCCGATGCTGAAGACGGCGAGGTTCATGCGATCCTGAAGTTCGAGCACGCGCCTGATGCTGCGCTCGCGCCACAGGTGCTGCCTCGTTTCCGGATAGTCGAAGAATGCGGGGACCGGAAATCCCTGTGCCGCAGCCCCGTACGCGTCGGCGAACGTCCGGATGATGTCGGTGGCATACGAGACCCCCGTGGTGCGCATGTTGGCTGCCCCGTTCAGTTGCACCACGCTCGAGTTGTGGGTTCGTTTGGGAGCGAGCTTGCGGCTGACGGCGCTGACGGTGGTTCCCCAGGCGACGCCCATCACCATGTCCGACTCGAAGAAGGACGTCAGCAGTCGGCCGGCGAAGGTCGCGACCCGATCGAGACGCTGCAGTTCGTCGACCGTCTCCGCGACCGGCACCACGTGTGCACGAATGTCGTACAGATCGGCGAATGCGCGCTCGATCCGCGGTGCCTGACCGAGAGGGGTGGAGATCTTGATTTCCACCAGTCCCGACGCCCGCGCGAACGTGATGAGTCGTGAGACTGTCGAACGAGATACGCCCAGCTCACGGCCGATGGCCGCCATCGTCATGTCCTGGAAGTAGTACAGCCGCGCCGCCTGGGTGGCATGGCCGGTCCGCAGGTCGGATTCGGGAGTGATGCCGGTGTCCGTCACCGGCACCAGTGTACGACCGAATTGCACATATGTGCATCAGCTGTGAAACGCAGTGCAGGCCGTCTACCGTGGCAAATGGCACGCAATGTGGCGTGTATCACTGACTGTGTGGAGGCTGAAAGATGGCACGTAAGGAACCGGAATGGGGGCTACCGGCGCACATGGCCGCGGAGTTCGCCGGAACCATGATTCTCATTCTGTTCGGTGTCGGCGTCGTCGCTCAGGTGGTCTCGGGTGGTGAGTCCGGCAGCCTCGGCGGTCACGACTCGATCGCCTGGGCGTGGGGGCTGGGCGTGATGTTCGGTATCTATGTCGCGGGCCGTATCACCGGCGCGCACCTCAATCCCGCGGTGACCATCACGTTCGCACTCTTCCGCGGATTCAGCTGGAAGATGGTTGCGCCGTACATCCTCGCGCAGACCGCAGGTGCCTTCGTGGCAGCACTGCTGGTGCGCTGGAACTACAACGACATGATCAACGCGGTCGACCCCGGGCACACCACCGCCACCCAGACCATCTTCTCGACACTGCCCGGTAACGGGACACTGCCGGTGAGTGTGTCCTCGGCGCTGATCGACCAGATCATCGGTACCGCCATTCTGCTGTTCCTCATCGTGGCCGTGACCGATTCGCTCGGCACCGCGCCGATGGCCAACATGGCTCCCCTGATCGTGGGCCTCATCGTCGTCGCCATCGGATTCGCCTGGGCCACCAACGCCGGCTACGCGATCAACCCGGCTCGAGAT
This sequence comes from Rhodococcus sp. NKCM2511, assembly GCF_014905595.1. NCBI lineage: Bacteria > Bacillati > Actinomycetota > Actinomycetes > Mycobacteriales > Nocardiaceae > Rhodococcus > Rhodococcus sp. NKCM2511. The sequence goes on from NZ_BNHJ02000001.1 coordinate 3,318,399, forward strand.
TTCGGACCTCGCCTGGCGTCGTACATCACGGGCTACGGTGGAGCGTGGCGAGATCAATACGGTGGCCTGTACTTCTGGGTGCCGATCGTCGGACCTCTCGTAGGTGGACCGATAGGAGTGTTCCTGTACGACCTGTTGATCGGTAAGAACCTACGCAAACAAGAAGGTTCGACGCCCGAGCCGCCATCACGACTCCCAGCAGACACCCAGACCACAGGAGAGAAGCCATGACCGAGTTCGCAGGAAAGTACGTCGCCGCGATCGATCAGGGAACCACGTCCTCACGCTGCATGATCTTCGATCACGCGGGCACCGTCGTCGCCGTCGATCAGAAGGAACACCAGCAGATCTTCCCGCAGGCCGGTTGGGTCGAGCACGACGCGTCGGAGATCTGGGACAACGTGCGCGCCGTCGCGGCGGGTGCCATGGCCGCAGCGGATCTGACGCGCGAGGACATCGCCGCAGTCGGTATCACCAACCAGCGTGAGACGGCACTGGTGTGGGATCGCGAGACGGGCAAGCCGATCTACAACGCCATCGTCTGGCAGGACACCCGTACCGATCGCATCGCGACCGCACTCGGCGGCGGCGATGCCAACAAGTACACCGCCAAGACCGGTCTCCCGTTGGCCACCTACTTCTCCGGGCCGAAGATCAAGTGGATTCTGGACAACGTCGACGGTGCACGGGCCAAAGCCGAAGCGGGAGAGCTGTGTTTCGGCAACATGGACACCTGGGTGCTGTGGAACATGACCGGCGGAACCGACGGCGGATTGCACTACACCGATCCGACCAACGCCTCGCGCACGTTGCTGATGGATCTCGACACCCTGCAGTGGGACGAGGGCATCTGCGCCGACATGGGCATTCCGATGTCGATGCTGCCCGAGATCAGGTCGAGTTCCGAGGTGTACGGCACCGGCCGTGAACGCGGACCGTTCCGCGGTGTGCCGATCTCCGGCATCCTGGGCGACCAGCAGGCTGCCACCTTCGGGCAGGCCTGCTTGTCTCCCGGTGAGGCCAAGAACACCTACGGCACAGGCAATTTCGTGCTGCTCAACACCGGCACCGAGAAGGTCATGAGCAAGAACGGCCTGCTCACCACCGTCTGCTACAAGATCGGCGACCAGCCGACGGTGTACGCGCTCGAAGGCTCGATCGCGGTGACGGGTTCGCTCGTGCAGTGGCTGCGGGACAACCTCGGCATGATCTCCTCGGCTGCGGACATCGAGACCGACGCGCGTTCGGTGGACGACAACGGCGGCGCGTACTTCGTGCCCGCGTTCTCGGGTCTGTTCGCTCCGCACTGGCGTGCCGATGCTCGCGGTGCCATCGTGGGATTGACGCGATTCGTCAACAAGGGCCACCTGGCCCGTGCCGTACTCGAAGCCACTGCGTACCAGACGCGTGAGGTCATCGAGGCCATGAACGCCGACTCCGGCGTCGACCTCGAGGTGCTCAAGGTCGACGGCGGAATGGTCGTCAACGAACTGTTGATGCAGTTCCAGTCCGACATCCTGAACGTCGACGTGGTGCGGCCCGTCGTAGCCGAAACCACCGCTCTCGGAGCGGCATACGCGGCAGGCCTCGCCGTCGGGTACTGGGCGAGCGAGGACGACATTCGCCAGAACTGGGCCGAGGACAAGACATGGACACCGTCCATGGACGAAGACCAGCGGGCAAAGCTGTACGCCGGCTGGAAGAAGGCAGTGACACGTACTCTCGATTGGGTTGATGAAGAATGAGTTCCACCACAACGGCTTTGAGTCCAACCGCGCGCGCCGAGGCGATCGCACGGATGGAAGCCGAAGAGCTGGACATCCTGGTGATCGGCGGCGGCGTCGTCGGCGCGGGAACGGCTCTCGACGCGGTGACGCGTGGTCTGAAGGTCGGACTGCTCGAAGCACGCGACTATGCGGCCGGCACGTCCAGTCGCTCGAGCAAGCTGTTCCACGGCGGTCTGCGGTACCTCGAACAGTTCAACTTCTCGCTGGTGTTCGAGGCCCTCAAGGAGCGCTCGCTCGTGCTGAACACGTTGTGCCCGCACCTCGCTCGGCCGGTCCCGTTCATCTATCCGCTCGAAAAGGTGATCGACCGTCCGTACGTGGGGCTCGGCATCGGCGTGTACGACGTCATGGGTGCCGGACGCGGCGTCCCGAGTCATCACAAGCATCTCGGTAAGAAGAAGACGCTCGAATCCTTCCCTTCCGGTAAGCGGTCGGCGATTCGCGGTGCGGTGAAGTTCTACGAGGGCCAGGTCGACGACGCTCGGCACACGATGATGATTGCGCGGACCGCAGCGGCCTATGGTGCGTTGTGCGCCAACAGCACTCGCGTCACGGGCTTTCTTCGGGAGGACGACAAGGTCGTCGGTGTCGTGGCGAGCGATCTGGAAACGGGTCGTTCGTTCGAGGTGCGTGCCAAGCAGGTCATCAACGCCGCGGGTGTGTGGACCGACGAGGTCCAGCAGATGGTCGGCGGGCGTGGACAGTTCCAGGTTCGCGCATCCAAGGGCGTGCACCTGGTGGTGCCCCGCAACCGCATCAACAGCGCCACGGGCATCATCACGCGCACCGAGAAGAGCCTGCTCTTCGTCATCCCGTGGGGAAGCCACTGGATCATCGGCACCACCGATACCGACTGGAAGCTCGATCTCGCCCACCCGGCCGCGAGCCAGAGCGACATCGACTACATCCTGGGGCACGTGAACAAGCTGCTGGCCGATCCACTGGACCGCGCCGATGTCGTCGGGGTCTACGCGGGTCTGCGGCCGTTGCTGTTCGGAGAATCCGACTCCACCAGCACGCTCTCCCGCGAGCATGCGGTGTCCAGCCCGGTGCGAGGACTGACCGTCATTGCCGGTGGCAAGTACACCACCTACCGCGTGATGGCCAAGGATGCAGTGGATGCCGCGGTGCACGGGCTCGAACGGACCGTGCCCAAGTGCGTCACCGAGAACATCCCACTCGTCGGGGCCGACGGCTACCTCGGGGCGTACAACTCCCGCAATCTGACGGCCGAACGTACCGGCATGCGGGTCTCACGCGTCGAGCATCTGTTGGGTCGGTACGGCACCCTGATGGGTGAGGTGCTGGATCTGATCGACGCCGATCCCGAACTCGGGAAGCCTCTCGACAGCGCACCGGAGTACCTCAAGGCAGAGGTCGTCTATGCCGCGAGTCACGAAGGCGCGCAGCATCTCGAGGACATCCTCACCCGGCGCACCCGCATCTCCATCGAGGTTCCGGATCGTGGTGAAGCAGCAGCCGAGGAAGTAGCTCGGCTGGTGGCTCCTATTCTCGGATGGGACGATCAGCACCGGACGGAAGAGATCGAGCACTACCGTCTTCGTGTTCTGGCAGAACGGGATTCACAGCAACAGCCCGATGACGAGACCGCCGACGCGGCCAGGCTCGGGGCACCGGACGTGCGCGCCGGGGTGAGCTGACCCTCACAGCGGTTCGGTGAGGTAGCGCCGCAGGGTCGGGATCGGTGGTTGTGTTTTCCGATCCTGCGGCCGCGTTCCTCGTCGCACGGTACGACGCGCTTGTGGCGGAAATCGTCTGTCTTCCTGGGCGCTACGAGCCGTTCATGTCGATGCTGGACGGTGAAGGGCATGCAGCTCACCCGTCGATCCCTCCTCCGATATGCCGCTCTCGGTGCCGCTGCCACGCCTGTGCTGGCATGCAGCCCGGCGTTGGTTCGCACCCGGCCGGTGCTGACACACGGTGTCGCCAGCGGTGATGTGCGTGCCGACGGAGCGCTGGTGTGGGCACGTTCGGATACTCCGGCGACGATGATCGTCGACACGTCCGCGACGGACTCGTTCTCCTCTGTGACTACGATGCGGGGGCCACTGCTGACTCCGCAGTCGGACGGCACGGGGGTGCTGCGCCTGACCGGATTGCCTGCGGGACAGAAGGTTCACTATCGCGTCACGCTCGAGGGCGAGGACGGCGCGACGTCGGAACCCATCACCGGAGTGTTCTCCACAGCTCCTGACGGCCCATCCGACATCCGCCTGTTGTGGGGTGGCGACACCGCAGGCCAGGGCTACGGTATCAACCCCGACATCGGTGGTATGACCATCTTCTCGGCGATGGCCGACAGGCAACCGGATCTGTTCCTGCACAGCGGCGATGTGATCTATGCGGACGGCCCGCTCGAGGAGCGCGTGACACTTCCCGACGGTCGAATCTGGCGAAACACCATGAGCGAGGCCAAGTCCAAGGTCGCCGAGACGCTTGACGAGTACCGCGGCCAGTACGCCTACAATCTCACCGACGACAACTACCGCCGCTTCAATTCGTCTGTCGCCCAGATGGTCCAGTGGGACGATCACGAAACCGTCAACAACTGGTACCCCGGTGAGATCCTCGACCTGGAGCAATACACGGTGAAGGATGTGGACCTGCTGTCGCAGAGGGCGTTGCAGGCGTTTCACGAGTGGTTGCCCATCGCGCCCACAGAAGCCGTCGACGGCCGGGTGTACCGCAAGATCGCCTACGGGCCGCTGCTCGACGTCTTCGTCCTCGACATGCGCACGTACAAGGATGCGAACGGTGCGAACACCGCTGCGTCCGGGGAGATCCTCGGCTCGACGCAGCGTCAGTGGTTGATCGACGAGCTGTCCCGCTCCACCGCGACGTGGAAGATCATCGCGAACGACCTGCCCCTCGGACTCGTCGTTCCTGATGGGAAGGTCGCGCAGGAAGGCGTCGGCAACGGAGACCCCGGTGCGCCGCTGGGTCGTGAGACCGACATCGCGCAGGTGCTCACCGCGATCGACCGGAACGACGTCACCGGCACCGTCTGGCTCACCGCCGACGTGCATTACACAGCAGCGCATCACTATTCGCCGGAGCGCGCGGCCTACCAGGAATTTCGCGAGTTCTGGGAATTCGTCAGCGGACCGCTCAACGCCGGCGCGTTCGGCCCCAACGACTTGGACGGCACCTTCGGCCCGGAAGCAGTGTTCGTGCACGCGCCACCGGAGCCGAACGCGTCGCCACTCGACGCGTTTCAGCATTTCGGGGAGGTGCTCATCGACGGGGACTCGCGCGATCTGACCGTCAACCTCTGCGACGCGACCGGGGCCGTGCTGTTCACGAAGGTACTGCCTGCCGCCTGATCGCTCGGGTCCGTCGGTCACAGAGGTTCGGTGAGATAGCGCCGCAGCGTCGGCCCCACCCACCGAACCAGCTGATCGTGGCTCATGTCGACCAGTGGTGGAATGGTCAGCACGTAGCGAGCAAAGACCAGACCGAGTATCTGAGATCCGACGAGCGCCGCGCGCTCGTCGTGCCGGTCCACCGCGATGGCGGCCAGAGCAGGCGCTACCTGTGTGGCGAAAACCTGTTGCATCGTCGACGCTGCCGCCGCGTTCGTGGCCGCAGCGCGCATCAGGGCGAGGAAGGTTCCGTCCTCCTCCCAGACCTGGAAGAACCTGGGCATCAACACTTCTGCAATGTCGTCGAGCGCAATTGCGGTGAGATCTGGAAGATCGAGCTCGAACGTCGCGGCCTCGGCGAACAACGCTTCCTTGGTTCGGAAGTATCGGACGACCATCGCCGCGTCGACGCCGGCGACGGCAGCTATTGATCGCATCGTCGTGCGGTCGTAGCCGTCGGCAGCGAACTGCGCGCGGGCCGCGTCGAGAATGCGGGTGCGCGTGGCGGATGCGGATCGGAGGGGTCTGTCGGCCATGTACGTACCCTAAGTCAACGACCGTTGACCGCTGCGCCCGACGGGTCTATCGTCGAAAGTCAACAACTGTTGACCGTCCAATCGAAAGTCTCGGGAGCGCGCCATGAATCAGTCGGATGTCCTCGTCGTCGGAGCCGGGCCTGCCGGTTGCATGCTGGCCGGCGAACTGGCCCGGTCCGGTCGGTCGGTGACGGTGCTGGAGAAGCATGCCGCGCTCTCGCCGTTGTCCCGAGCCTTCGGCGTGCACGCACGCACCCTCGAGATTCTCGACAGCCGAGGGTTGGCGGATGCGGTGCTGACGACGGGCATTCGTGCCTCGGGCCTGAAACTGTGGAATGGACTGGAGCTCGATCTCGGTGTGCTCCCGTCGTCGTTCCCCTTCCTCCTGGTCACACCTCAGAGCAACGTCGACGGTGTGCTCGAATCGCATGCACGTGATCACGGTGCCCGCATCCTGCGCGGGGTGACGGTGAGCGGCCTGGTGCAGGGCAGCAACGGTGTGACCGTGCACGGCCAGGACGCCGACGGCCGCGAACAGCAGTGGACGGCCCGGTACGTGGTGGCTGCCGACGGAGTGCACAGCACCGTACGCACCGCAATCGGTATGGACTTTCCCGGCAGGAAATTGCTTCGCTCCATCATGCTGGCGGACGTGCGGCTGACGGACCCGCCCAACGGTCTGATCAACGTCGACGCAGGTAGGGATTGTTTTGCATTCGTGGCGCCGTTCGGAGACGGGTGGTTCCGCGTCATAGCCTGGGATCGCACGGACGATGCCGCGGAAAGCGATCCGGTCGACGAATCGACGCTGCGCGGAGTCCTGCACCGTGCATTCGGCACCGACTACGGCTGGAGCGAGATTCGCTGGAGCTCGCGATTCTCCTGCGACGAACGGCAGGTATCGCGATATCGAGAGGGCCGGGTCTTTCTGGTCGGCGATGCGGCGCATGTGCATTCACCTGCCGGCGGGCAGGGAATGAACACCGGTATCCAGGACGCGATGAACCTCGGCTGGAAACTGGCGGCCGTTCTGAACGGTGCCGACGAGTCGCTCCTCGACACCTACCACGACGAACGTCATCCGGTGGGGCGGATGGTCGTGCGCAGCAGCGGCGCGACAATCCGAATGTTGTTGCTGCGTAGGGCGATTGCACGCTCGGTACGTAACACGGTCTCGGCCCGGGTGCTTCGGCGACCACGGGCCGTAGGCAAGATTGCCGGTATGTTCTCCGGCATCGGGATCTCGTACGGTCACCGGCGCGGCGAGCACCCTTTGGTAGGCACCCGAGCCGTGCAGATTCCGCTGGCCGAGGGCACGGTCACCAGTGCACTGCGCGAGGCGTCGTTTTTGATGATCGGCGAAAACGACTGCAAGCGAACGGACATCGTCCGCCGTACCGACAGCGGCCCCGCCGTCCTCGTCCGGCCCGACGGATACATCGCGTGGGCCGGACGCTCCGAATCGGAGGAGTGGCTACAGATTCTCGAACAATGGACCGATCAGCCCTGCAGCAACGTGAACGAATGCTCGCGAATCAGAATGGACGGTCCGCCCGCCTCGTACGCCTGATCCGGATCACTCGACGTCGACTGACTCCACTTGCCCTCCGGCAGCGTGAATTCGACTGTCGCAGGTGAGGCGTTGACCATCCAGGCGAACGCCGCGTCTCCCTCGCCCGCACGCATCAGAATCAGAATGCTGTGTGCGTTGCCGTCCGACCAATCCTCGTCGACCAGTTTCTGACCGTCGGCGCGGTAGAAGTCGACCGTATCGGGTCCTGCCCCGTCCTCCTCGGAATCGCTGTCGTGCCGGAACCAGGTGGGACGCAACGCCGGATGCTCGTCACGCAGCGAGATCAGGTGGGTGGTGAAGTCCACGAGATCCTGATCGACCGTGCTCCAGTCGAACCAGGAGACCTCGTTGTCCTGGCAGTACGCGTTGTTGTTGCCGTTCTGCGTTCGGCCCAGTTCGTCGCCGCCGAGGATCATCGGGACGCCGGCCGAAAGGAGCAGTGTGGCAAGGTGATTACGCTGCTGGCGGGCGCGGAGTGCGTTGACGCCCTCGTCGTCGGTCGGGCCCTCGGCACCACATCCCCACGAACGGTTGTCGGATTCGCCGTCCTGGCTGTCCTCGCCGTTCTCCTCGTTGTGCTTCTCGTCGTACGAATTGAGGTCGGCCAGAGTGAAGCCGTCGTGGGCGGTGATGAAGTTGACGCTCGCCAGCGTCGGGCGCCGGGTGCTCTCGTAGACGTCGGGGCTGCCGGTGACACGTTGCGCCAGAGCGGACAATGCGCCGTCCTCACCGCGCCAGAAGTCACGAACATCGTCGCGGAACTTACCGTTCCACTCCGACCACCGGGCCGGGAACCCGCCCACCTGGTAGCCCTGGGTGTCCCAGGGCTCGGCGATGAGTTTGACCGGCGCGAGCGTCGGATCCTGGTGTACGAGATCGAGGAACGCGCTGTGGACGTCGAGGCCGGAGTCCTGACGGGTCAGGGTGCTCGCGAGATCGAAACGGAATCCGTCGACGTGCATCTCCGTGACCCAGTACCGCAGCGAGTCCATGATCAGGCCCAGCGCCGCGGGATGTCCGACGTTGAGGCTGTTGCCGGTGCCCGTGGTGTCGTAGTAGGCGCTGCGGTCGTCGTCGACGAGTCGGTAGTGCGAGCCGTTGTCGATTCCTTTGAGCGACAACGTCGGTCCCAGGTGGTTGCCCTCGGCTGTGTGGTTGTAGACGACGTCGAGGATGACCTCGATACCGGCCTCGTGCATCGCCTTGACCAGTGCCTTAAATTCGTCCACCTGACCGCCGGTGTCGCCGGTGCTGGCGTACTCGTTGTGCGGGGCGAAGAAGCCGATGGAGTTGTAGCCCCAGTAGTTTCGGCGGCCCTCTTCGAGCAGGTGTGAGTCCTGGACGAACTGATGAATGGGCAACAGCTCCACTGCAGTGACGCCGATACGCTTCAAGTGCGCGATCGCGGCGGGGTGGGCCAGCCCGGCGTATGTTCCTCGAATGTCCTCGGGAACATCGGGATTGGTGGCAGTGAAGCCCTTCACGTGGACCTCGTAGACGACGGTCCGGTCCAGTGGAGTGCGCGGTGCCTCGTCGCCGGTCCAATCGAAGTTTGATTGCACTGCAACGGAATACGGCATGTGCGGTGCGGAGTCCTCGTCGTTGCGGGTCTCCGGCTCTGCATGCAGATGCGAGAACATCGACTCGTTCCAGTCGACCTGGCCGGTGATGGCCGTGGCGTACGGGTCGAGCAGTAGCTTCGCCGGGTTGTGGCGCAGTCCCGAGGCGGGATCCCACGGGCCGTCGACGCGGAGACCGTATCGCGTTCCCGGGGTGACGTCGGGCACCAGATCGTGGAAGACGTGACCGGTGCGCAGTGCCAACGGCGTTGTACTGCGCTCTGTTCCATCTTCGTTCATCACGACGACGGACACCGAGTCGGCTGTTTCGGAGTAGACGGCGAGGTTGGCTCCGTCGTCGGACAGACGCGAGACGCCCAGGGGATACGGGAGACTGGATGAGGTGGGCATGAGCGGCCGATTACCCCCGGCGCAGGTGAGCGAAACGCTTGCCCACCTGGCGCTCGGATAGAATCGACGAGGAGTTTGCGCCCGTCCTTGACCTACGGCCGCATGTGACTAAGGACGAGGCCATGAATCCCGCAGTACCCGATCCCGGTTCGGCTCGGCTCGACGAGCTGTTTCCCGGTGACAATGCCACCGAGGCTCGGTTTCGCGAGCTGGATTGGAGCTCCACGGAGCTGGGACCGGTGGAGCAATGGCCGTACGAATTGATCGCGGCCATCCGCACGGTCATGCCGTCGACCATTCCGATGTTGATCTGGTGGGGGCCGCACCTGGTCCAGATCTTCAACCACTCGTACACCGATTTTCTCGGTGACAAGTTTCCCGCCGCCGCAGCGCAGCCGGCCAGGGACTGCTGGGCAGAGATCTGGGACGAGATCGGCGCATTGGCTCATCAGGTCGTCGACGGCGGCACTGCGGTGCACGGTGCTCGCCAACGGTTCATGATGAATCGGTACGGGTTCCTCGAAGAGACGTACTGGACCTTCTCGTACAGTCCGATTCACGGTCCCGAGCGCGCGGTCCTCGGCGTGTTCGTCGCGACGTCGGAGGTCACCCAACAGCTGCTCGGCGAACGCCGCATGCAGGCGTTGCTGAGTCTGGGCACGCTGACGGGCAACGACACCGACGGTGCCGTGGACATCTGCCGTGCGGCAGTGGGCGTGCTCGCGGCCGAAGCGTCGGAGTTCCCCCTCGTCGCCGGTTACCTCCGCGAAGATCTGAATGCGGACGGCCCGGTGGAGTGTGTCGTGACCGGCGGCGACGCCGGGTACGACGCTGCGACGTGGGAGTGCGCCGACATCTCTCGCGTTGCCGACGGCACGGTCGCCTGCGCGACCGTGCAGGTGGACGGCAACGTTCCGCAGGCCGTCGTCGTGCCGTTGACGATGGCCGGTCGGGTACAGCCGGTCGGGGCGCTGTTGATCGGAGTGAGCAGCCATCGGGTGATCGACGATGCCTTCACCTCGTTCTGCGTCGTCGTCGCCGAACGCCTGTCCACCGCATTGACGGCCTCGCACGCGTTCGAGATGGAGCGCAGCCGGGTGGCGGCCTTGGCCGACGCCGATGCTGCGAAGACTCGGCTGCTCGAGAACGTCGGGCATGAATTCCGCACCCCGCTGACGCTGCTGACGGGCCCGCTCGATTCGGTACGCGAGAACGCTGCTTCGGTGCTGGATGCGAACGACCGCGAATCACTCGACGTCGTTCATCGCGCGTCGATGCGGCTGCGCAGGTTGGTGGACGACCTGCTCGACATCGTCAATGCCGAGGCCGGCCGACTCGTCTCTCGACCCGAGCCGGTGAACCTCGGCTCGGTGACACGCGATTGCGCGACGATGTTCTCGGCCGTCGCGTCGGCGCAGGGGCTCGAGCTCGTCGTGGATGCGGCCGAGGACGTCGTGGTCCTGACCGACGCCGAAATGTGGTCGAAGGTGGTATTCAACCTCGTCGCCAACGCCGTCAAGTACACCCCGGCCGGACGGGTGTCGGTTCGTCTGGTCGCGGACGAGACCACCGTTCGGCTCGTGGTCGCAGACACCGGACTGGGAATTCCGGCCGAGGACCTGCCTCGAATCTTCGACCGGTTCCACCGCGTCGAGAGAGAAGGCGCGCACAGCATCGAAGGGTCCGGAATCGGGCTTGCCCTGGTCACGGACTTGCTGACCGCCTTGAACGGGCGCATCGACGTCGACAGCGACGTGGGCCGGGGGACTACCTTCACCGTGCAGGTGCCGCGGTTGCCCGCAGAAGCTGCCGCTGTCGATCGACCCGGCGCTCCGGCCGATCCGATCTCGGCGATCTTCCCCTCGATCGAGCCCGTTCCCGAGACGACCGATCGCGCCGACGTCCTGCTCGTCGAGGACAACGTCGACATGCGCAACTACCTCGCGCGCCTGCTGACCGACGAAGGGTGGTCCGTCTCGACAGCGGGGGACATCGAGACCGCTCTTGATCGTGCCCGAGCGATGCTGCCGGGGCTCGTGCTCTCCGATGTCATGCTGCCGGGGCGCAGTGGTCTCGATCTGGTGGACGACATCCGCGGCGACGCCGATTTGAGGCGAGTACCGGTCATCTTGCTGACCGCTCGTGCGGGAACTGATTTTGTGCTCGACGGACTCGGACGCGGTGCCGACGATTACATCGTCAAGCCGTTCCACGACCGAGAACTCGTCGCACGCGTTCGCGTGCACCTCGAACTGTCACGGATGCGCGAGCAGCTGATCGCGGAGAGCGGCAATCAGGCCGCAACACTGCGTACGGCGCTCGAGACCCGCGGCACGATCGGCCGAGCCGTCGGCATCCTCATGTCGGTGTACCGCATCGACGCGGACGCCGCGTTCACGCAATTGACCGAACTCTCACAGAACACCAACCGCAAGACGCGGGATCTGGCCGTCATGATCGCCGACGACTTCACCGCCGGCCTCGCCCGCGAGCACTGACCGGCCGGTCAGTGGTTGCGGCGGTAGTTCTCGCGTTCGCGTTCGAGTTCCGCCGTCTTCTTCTCGCTCTTCAGATCGGCGGGCAGTCCGTGAATCTCGAGACGACGGGCGCGGTTCTGGTCCATGTACGCGGCGGTGTAGAACAGCGCGAGCAGCAGGGCCAACAGGACCATCGAGGCACGTAACCAGATCGCGCCGGGAAAGAGCACGAAGAACCCGATGAAGATGGGCAGGAACGGGATCATCGAGCGCAGGATGTGACGCGGTGTCGCGCCGGGGCCGACGAGGTCGCGTCGAACCCAATCCTGCATGGAGTCGGGGAGTTTGCGGCCCAGGACGGCGTAGCCCAACCATTGGCCGGCGTTCGGACGGGTGCGCTGGGGTCGTGCGCTCATGTCATTGCTCCTGCTGCGATCGCCGCGTCGTTGACGCGAGTGAGGACGCGGCGCAACTGCTCCAGTTCGTCGAGTGACGCACCGAGTCTCGCCACGACCGCGGATGGAATCTTTTCGGCCTCGGCGCGGAGAGCGGCTCCGGCGGGGGTGAGGGATACGAGCAGAATGCGCTCGTCTTCCGTGCTGCGTGTGCGGGTGAGCATCCCCATCGATTCCAGACGCTTCAGCAGTGGGGACAGGGTGGGCGAGTCGAGTTGCAGCGCTGAGCCGATCGCTTTGACCGACATCGGCGACTCGCCCCACAAGGCCAACATCACCAGATACTGCGGATGGGTCAGGCCCATCGGTTCGAGCAACGGCCGATACACCGACAGCACAGCCCGGTTGGTGACGGCCAGGGCGAAGCAGACCTGGCGATCGAGCGCGAGTGGATCCTCGGTGGTGGTCACGGTGGTCAGAGTAGCAGAATTGATTAGTGCACGAATTGTTCGTGTGCGACTCAAGGGACGAAAAAGGGCGGAGGTACAGGTTCGCCACCTCGATCGGGTACCGAGTCTGCGGCAGTGGTGAAAGTTTGCCCACAACGTGTTACCGGGCGCGCAATTGTGCAATGCTGCACCTCGATTCACCCTTACCGTGATAATCCCGAGAGGATCGCCATGCGTCGCCGACGCATCTCCACCACTGTCTTCGTCGCAGCGTTGTCCCTGTCGATCGCCTCGGGAGGTATCGCATCCGCCGAGCCGGCTGCCCCCTCCGCCCGCATCGTCGACACCGTCCTGGCATCCGACACGCTGCGCACGCTGAAGGTCGACTCACCCGCCATGGGAGCCGTCGTCGAAGTGCAGGTGCTCACACCCGCGGTGAAGACCGGACCGCGTCCGACGCTGTACATGCTCAGCGGCATCGGCGAAGAGGATCCGCACAACAGCATGTGGTTGCGGAAGGGGCAGGCAGCGGAGTTCTTCGCCGACAAGAACGTCAACGTCGTCCTGCCGTTGGCCGGGCCAGGAAGCTTCTACACCGACTGGCAGCGCGACGACCCGAAACTCGGCCGCTACCAGTGGGAAACGTTTCTCACCGAGGAACTGCCTCCGCTGATCGACGCCGCCGTGGATGGCAACGGCCGCAACGCGATCGCCGGCCTGTCGATGGGCGCACAATCGGCGATGATGCTCGCCGCACGTAATCCGGACGTGTACTCCGGCGTGGCGTCGTACAGCGGCTGCTTCGCGTCCGCCGAACCGTTGGGCCAGGCCAGTATTCGAGCCATCGTCGGAGCATTCGGCGGCAATGCCGACAACATGTGGGGCGGACCCTTCGATCCTGCGTGGGCCGAACATGATTCGGTGGCCAATGCCGAAAGTCTGCGCGGTACCGATGTCTACGTGTCGGTGGGAACCGGCGCTCCCGGACGTCACGAAAGCTTCGACACTGCAGCGGGATGGGACAGGGTGGTGGTCGGTGGCCTCATCGAGGTCGGGTCGAACTACTGCACACACCGACTTGCGGATCGGCTCGGCCAGTTGAACATTCCTGCAACGTTCGACTTCACCGAGACCGGAACGCACTCGTGGCCGTACTGGGTGGAGCAGCTACCGAAGAGTTGGCCGACCCTCGCCGGATCTCTCGGTATCTCGGGCTGACGCTCGGTATCTCGGGCCAGTTGCTCAGTGGGTCCATGGGCAGTCGAGAGGCTTCGTCAGGCCGAGGTGCTTCTCGGCTCGCGTCACCGACTCGTCTCGGAGGCGGCCGTAGATCCGGTACGGGTCGTGCAGGGTCCGTCCCAGAACGCTTTCCATCGCCTCTGCATCGAAGGCTGCCGCGGTGTTGTCGGAATTTCGGGTGCCGTCGGATTCGAGATTGGACCTGAAGATGCCCGCCGCCGACTTGGGCAGGAAGTCCTCGTACACGATCGGGTCGGCCGCGACAACACCCGACCTGACCAGATCGACGAGGCCACCGTCCCGGACTGCAGCGGACGGGTTCGACCCCGTGACTCGAAAGGTGAAGTAGGCGAGGTCTTCTGCCATCCACTGTGTCTCGTCGTCCGGCACCAGCGACGACCACAGTGCGGACGCGTCCTCGGGTTTCTCGGTATCGAGTCGATCCAGATACTCGTCGTAGCGACGTCGTCCGAGTGCGGTAGCTGCCGCGCCCCTGGCTTCGACCTCGCCGAACCGTACCCGTAGATGGCCGGGTTCGATGTTGCCGTTCTCGTCGAGAAACATCCGCTGCTCGTCCAGCGCTCGGAACGACGTCTGGCGCAACAACAATCCGGGACCGGACGTACGAGGAGGCCCCTGGATGGTGTCGATCATCGCCACCCCGCGCTCTCCCATACGGCGATGCAGAAGATCGATGTCCAGAACCCTCGGTGTCAGATGGTTGATGTGGGTGGAGGAGACACCACCGATGTCGGCGGCTACCGCCGAGACTGCCTCGAGTTCGCGATACCACGCTCTGTCGACAGGGTCGGTCGACAACGCGAACGCCGCCGTCGCGAGGTCCAGAAAGGTAGCGGACTCCTCCGCTGCGAGGCCGTTGTCCCTCTCGCACGTGGCTGCCAGCTCGAGCAGTAGCGGAGGGAACAGTGTTCTGCGGTCGAGGAATTCCGTCAGGCGACGGCCGAGATCCGGGTCGAAGAACCGTCGATCCGACGCCACCAGCATCGAGGTGAAGATCCGGAACGGGTTGATCGCCAGCTCGGCCGGATCGATCGGCCGGAACGCAGTCGACACCACCGGAATCGAACTCGACGCAGTGTCACGCAGATCGTAGAAACCCACCGGATACATGCCCATGGCACCGAATATCAGTGCCACCTGCGACATCTCACGTGCATTGCCGACACGAATCGCCCCGTGTCGCTCGGCGGTGACGCGATCGATGGAGCCGAAACGTTCCGCATCGGCACCGCTGGTGCGCATCGTGTCGGCATTGATCGACGCGGTGACATCCAACAGCGTCGTGTACGCGGGAACCTCCCGCCCGTACAGAGCCGACAGACGAAGGGCGAACTGCGCTCGCAATTGCGTCGGTGTCACGTTCACCACCTCATACTGCGCCTTTCGGTGCCGGCACGGAACCCGTTCGGCTGTCTGCTGCACTCTCGCGACTGTGCGCATCTACCGCACAATGTGTGCGCGATCACACAAGACCGGCACGTTCGCCCGGGCGCAGTCTGGAGCAGACATGCGAGAGGTGCCTGCACACGGCACCGAGAAGGAGCGAAAACATATGACCGCAGTACAGGAATCGGCCGCACCGTCGCTGCCGACCGGAACCGCCACCGAGCTCTACATCGCGGGGCAGTGGCACGGTGCATCCGACGGAGGCACCTTCACCGACATCAACCCGACCACCGAACAGCCCCTGGCCGAGATTGCTGCGGCCACCGCGTCGGACGTCGATGCAGCGGTGCGTGCGGCCCGTGCCCAGCTCGGTGGTGAGTGGGGTGCTACCCCCGGAGCGGTCCGGGGCCAGCTGCTCAATCGGGTGGCCGATCTGATCGAGCGGGACGGTGACCTTCTCTCTCGACTCGAAGCCCTCGACGTCGGCAAGCCGGTCGGTCAACCGGCAATGCTCGACATCCCCAATGCTGCAGCCACTTTCCGGCACTTCGCGGGCTGGGCCGACAAGATCACCGGGAGCTCCATCCCCACTGCGGGCTACTTCGGGCAGCCGACGCACTCGTACACCGTCCGTGAGCCGGTGGGCGTCATCGGCATGATCGTTCCCTGGAACACCCCGCTGATGATTGCGGCATGGAAGCTTGCTCCCGCTCTGGCCGCGGGGAACACCGTCGTCGTCAAGCCGCCGGAGGACGCGCCACTGTCCATCCTGCATCTGGCTCGACTGATCGACGAGGCAGGCGTACCTGCCGGAGTGGTCAATGTTGTTCCAGGACTGGGCGAAGTGACGGGCGATGCCTTGGTCGGCCATCCGGACGTCGACAAGATCAGCTTCACCGGCAGCCCTCGGGTCGGCAGAATCATCGCCAAGAAGGCAGCCGACACATTCAAGCGGACGACGCTCGAGCTCGGCGGCAAGTCCCCGCAGATCATCCTCGAGGATGCGGACCTGGAGGCGGCGATCAACGGAACCGCGATGGGACTGTTCTTCAATCAGGGCCAGGTGTGTGCCGCGGGGACGCGAGTGCTGGTGCACCGCTCGCTGTACTCGCAGGTGGTCGACGGTTTGGCCGCCGCCGCATCGGCTCAGGTCCTGGGAGATCCCTTCGATCCGTCGACGACGATGGGCGCACTCGTCAACGCGAAGCAGCGCGACAGCGTCCTCGGGTACATCCAGGCCGGACGCGACGGCGGAGCGCGAGTGGCGGCCGGCGGTGGACGTCCCGACAGCGCCGGCTATTTCGTCGAGCCGACGATCTTCGTCGACGCCGACAACGACATGAAGATCGCCCAGGAGGAGATTTTCGGACCCGTCGGAACGGTGATTCCGTTCGATACGGCCGACGAGGCGATCTCCATTGCCAACGACACCGTGTACGGCTTGGCCGCTTCGATCTGGACCCGCGACGTGTCGAGGGCGCACATACTGGCCGGGCAGGTCCGTTCCGGCGCGGTGTGGGTGAACGGCTGGGCTGCAATCGATCCCGCTCTCCCCTGGGGCGGCATGAAGTCCAGTGGCACGGGCCGGGAACTCGGGTGGGCCGGTATCGAGGCCAACACCGAAGAGAAGGTCGTCACCGTAGTTCTGTAGCCCGACTCCCTCGTGCAGCAACGAAACAGCAAGGACTGACATGCCGAAGAAATCGACCGACTACGTCGTCGTCGGAGCAGGATCAGCAGGAAGCGTCATCGCCAGAAGGCTCCTCGACGCAGGCCACACCGTCCACGTGATCGAGGCCGGTCCCGTGGACACCGATCCGGCGATCCACTCACCGCAGGGCTGGCCGACGCTGTTGGGCGGACCGCAGGACTGGGGACTGTTCACCACCCCGCAGAAGCACGCCAACGATCGGCGAATCTTCTGGCCACGCGGACGCGTCCTCGGTGGCAGCTCGTCCCTCAACGGAATGATTTACGTGCGAGGGCATTCCAGCGATTACGACGGATGGGCCTCTGCGACCGGTGATGCGGGATGGGCCTGGGAGAACGTGCTGCCGCTGTTCAAGCGTTCGGAGTCACACGAACTCGGTGCCAACGAGTTCCACGGCGGCGACGGGCCACTGCCGGTGTCGATCATGGGTACCCCGCATCCGCTGGCGGCGGCGTTCGTCGACGCGGCCGTCGAACATGGTCACAAACTGATCGACGACTTCAACGCCGACGAGATGGTCGGTGCCGGCTACAACCACACCACCACGCGCGACGGTGAGCGGATGAGCGCCTGGAAGAGCTTCGTCGGCCCGGTGCTCGACAATCCCGACTTGACGGTGACCACCGGTGCTCTCGTGCACCGAGTGGTGCTCGAGAACGGCCGAGCGGTGGGCATCGAATACAGCCGCGGAGATGGCGAGCTGGAGCGAGCGTTCGCCGATCACGAGGTCATCCTGTGCGGCGGAGCCCTCGGCTCTCCGAAGACCCTGCTGCTCAGTGGAATCGGGCCGTCCAGACATTTGGCTGAACTGGGAATCGACACCGTCATCGACCTGCCGGGCGTCGGCGAGAATCTGCACGATCATTTGCTGCTCAGCAACATCTACGAGTCCCTCGAGCCGCTCGCAGCCGGTACCAACAACCTGCTCGAAGCGCAGCTGTACGCCCGCAGTACCGGATGGGCCGGCGCTGCACCCGATCTGCAGCCCCTGTTCATGCACATCCCCTACCCCGCCGACGGATACCCGGTGCCCGAGAACGGCTACACGATCGCTCCGGGAATCGTGGCTCCGCGTTCACGCGGCACGCTGCGATTGGCGTCCTCGGATCCGAATGAACTGCCTCTGGCGGATCCGAACATCCTGGCCGATCCGTACGACCTCGAGGCGATGGTCGACGCGGTGGAGATCTGCCGGGAGATCGGTGCCTCCGATGCCTTCGCGCCGTGGCGCAAGGCGGAGGTGGTTCCGGGACCGAGCGCCCGCACCCGCGACGACCTGCGGGCGTACGTCCGACAGACTGCCGGTACGTACCACCACCAGGTCGGCACCTGCAAGATGGGAGCCGAGTCGGACTCCGATGCCGTTGTCGGAGCGGACCTTCGGGTCCGCGGGGTCGATGGATTGCGGGTGGCGGACGCGTCGATCATGCCCACGGTGCCGTCGGGCAACACCAATGCGCCGTCCATCATGGTCGGTGAGCGGGCCTCGGATCTGATCCTCGGGTAGTAGTTCGTGGTCGGGTGAGGGCGGCGTGCGCTCTCACCCGGCGCGATACTCCCGCGGAGACATGCCGTACGTCTCCTTGAACAGCTTCGAGAAGTTCGAGGAATCGATCAAACCGTGACGTGCACAGACGGTTCCGATACTGTCTGCGGCGAAACGAGGGTCACGCAGGTCGCGGTGGCACCTCTCCAGACGCCTGGATCTGATCCAGCCGGCCACCGTGCGACCGTCCTGCGCGAAGAGCTTCTGCAAGTAGCGCGTCGAAATATGCAGGTGCGCAGCGAGAGACGCCGTGGACAGTGTTGGATCGGACAGCTGAGCTTCGACGAGACTCTTGGCCTCGATCAGGAGTGTGGATCCCGGCGCATCGTGGGGAGCCGCGTCGTCGAGAGCGGCGCAGAGCAAATCGAGGACGGCGTTCTCGAGCATCGGTGTCGTCGGCAATGTGCCGTCGGCGGCGTTGCGACGCAAATTGAACAGGAACGGCGACACCAGCGCACCGACGCCGTGATCGCCCTCGATGCGACGCGCGGCAACGGTCGTCAAGTCACGGGAATCGATGCGGAGCGCGTCGCGTGGAAACATCACCACGAACATCTCGAAGTCCCCGGCGAAGTGCAGATCGTATGGGGCACTGGTGTCGTAGACCGCGAAGTCGCCAGGATGGAGCACGGCCTCGCGCTCGTTCTGCACGATCGTGCCGCGTCCGCTCAGCTGCAGGCCGACCTTGATCAACCCGGGGTCGGACCGCCGGATGGTCGCGCGTGTGCGCCTGACATCGACCTCCCGGCCGGTCACCTCGCTCAGTTGCAACGATCCCAAAGTCGACGACACCAGCGTGCCCTCGAACGACGACGGCCCGGTGGACACAGCGTCGAGCGGCACGAACGCCGTCGAGACGTTCTCGCGCCATTGCTCGAAATCCTGTGCCACCGGGCTCATGTCATACGGTCGGACGGTTGTCGATCAGACGACGGGCCTTACCGATGGAACGCTCGAGGGCCGCCGGTGCAACGACGTCGACCGCGACGCTGACGCCGATCCGGTCCTTGACCAGCTTCTTCAGCGTTGCTGCGGCAATCGGATGCGTGTCGAGCGCGGCATCGGGTCGGGCTTCGACGAGGACGGTCAGTGAGTCCATGCGTCCGGCACGCTCGAGCACGCACTGGAACTGCGGTGCCAGAACGGGAACCGTCAGGATCAGCTCCTCGATCTGCGTCGGGAAGAGATTGACTCCGCGCAGAATGATCATGTCGTCGGTGCGGCCGGTGACCTTCTGCATCCGACGCATCGTGCGAGCCGTGCCCGGTAGCAGTCGCGTCAGATCGCGCGTGCGGTAGCGGATGATCGGCATCGCTTCCTTGGACAGGGACGTGAACACCAATTCACCCTCCTCGCCGTCGGGCAGAACCTCGCCGGTCACCGGGTCGATGACCTCCGGGTAGAAATGATCCTCCCAGATGTGGAGTCCGTCCTTGGTTTCGACGCATTCCATCGCGACGCCCGGTCCCATGACCTCGGACAGGCCGTAGATGTCGACGGCGTCCATGTCGAGAGTCTTCTCGATCTCCTTGCGCATCTCCTCGGTCCAGGGCTCCGCGCCGAAGACGCCGGTTTTCAGCGAGGTCTTCGCCGGATCGATGCCCTTCTTGACCATCGCGTCGACAATCGTGAGCATGTACGACGGCGTGACCATGATGGCGTCGGGCTCGAAGTCCTCGATGAGCTGGATCTGACGATCGGTCATGCCACCGGACATCGGAATCACGGTGCAGCCCAGTCGTTCTGCGCCGTAGTGCGCGCCGAGTCCGCCCGTGAAGAGACCGTAGCCGTAGGCCACGTGCACCTTGTCCGAGGGCTTGACACCACCGGCCCGAAGGCTGCGCGCGATGAGGTCGGCCCAGTTGCTGATGTCGTTCGCGGTGTATCCGACGACGGTGGGACGGCCGGTGGTGCCCGAGGACGCGTGGATGCGCGAGACCTTGTCCTGCGGCACCGCGAACATGCCGAACGGGTAGTTCTCCCGCAGGTCCTTCTTGGCGGTGAACGGGAACTTCGCCAGATCCGACAGATCTTTCAGATCGGTCGGATGCACCCCGGCGTCGTCGAATGCCTTCGTGTAGTGCGGAACGTTGTCGTACGCGTGCTGCAGCGACCATCGCAGGCGCTCCAACTGCAGCGTGGAAATGCGGTCCCGAGAGGCGAACTCGATGTCGGGGGTATCGGTGGGGGCGGACAGCACACTGGTCATGATCGGTCTCTCGTGGTCTCAGGCGTCGAAGTCGACGGTGACGGTGTCGCTGAGTGGGAAGGTTTGGCAGGTGAGCACGAAGCCGGCATCGACCTCGTTGTCTTCCAATGCATAGTTACGACGCATGTCGACCTCTCCGAAGGTCACCTTCGCGCGGCAGGTGCCGCACACTCCGCCCTTGCATGCGAAGGGGAGGTCCGATCGCAGCTGCTCGGCCGAATCGAGAATCGACTCGTCCTGCGGCAAAGCGCCTTTCACCTCGCGGCCATCGAGGATGATCGTGACCTCACTGCTGGGGCCGGTGATACCGGGCTCGCGGTGCTGCTCCTGCGGCGGCGGTACGTCGTCGACGTAGAACAGTTCGTGGTGAATGCTGCTCTTCGCGACGCCGAGTTCCTTCAGAACGTCCTGGGCATCGTTCACCATCCCGAACGGACCGCACAACCAGAAGTGGTCGATGTCCGGGGTTGCGACGACGGTGTCGAGTATCTCGCGTAGCCGGCCGGCATCGAGCCTGCCGCTGAACAATTCGACTTCCCGTGGCTCGCGAGACAGCACGTGAATGACGTCGAATCGACTGCCGTACTGATCCTTCAGGTCGGCGATCTCCTCGGCGAACATCACCGTTCGCGTCCGTCGATTGCCGTACAGCAGAACCACTTCGGAGTCGGGATTCGCCAGAACGGACGCCGCAATCGACAACATCGGGGTGATACCGGAACCGGCGGCGATGAGCACGTGCCTGCCGGCCTGGGCCGGATCGGCGTGAAAGGTGCCGCTCGGGCCCTGCACGTCGATGCGGTCGCCTGCTTTGACGTCGTGAACGAGCCAGGAGGAGAACAGACCGTCGGACACCTCACGGACACCGACGCGGGGACGCGCACCCGCCGGGGCGCAGATGGAGTAGGAGCGGCGGTGCTCGACGCCGTCGACGGTGCGGCTGAGCATCAGTGACTGGCCCGGTCGAAAGTCGAACTCTTCGCGCAATTCTTCCGGGACGTCGAACGTGACGGCAACGGCGTCGTCGCAGAGCGATTCCACGTCGGCAACGGTCAGTGAATGAAAAGGTTTGTTGCGTACATTCTTCTGAACGGGCTCGGCGGTGACGGTCATCAGATTTCCTTCACGTGGTCAAAGGGCTCCAGGCAGTCGTCGCACCGGTACTGGGCTTTGCAGAGGGTGGCGCCGAACTCGGACGTGAGCCGGGTGTTGCGCGAGCTGCACTGCGGGCAGGTGAGCTGACGGGGTTTGACGGTCAAGGTCAGCGGCACCGGGCCGGATGTACGTTCCGGGGCCGGACCCGGAGTGGAGTAGCCGGTCTCGCGCAGCTTGCGCAGGCCCTCCTCGGAGATCCAGTCGGTACTCCATGCCGGCGTCAGGCTGGTGACGATCTCGACATCCGCGTAGCCGTGGTCCTGAAGCTTGTGAGCGATGTCGTCCCGCATCGTCGCCATGGCGGGGCAGCCGGAGTACGTCGGAGTGATCGTGACGAGCACGCTGCCGTTCTCGCGTACCTCGACGTCGCGCAGGACGCCGAGGTCGTCGAGGGTGAGCAGCGGCATCTCCGGATCCATGACGGTAGCTGCGATTTCGCGTGCGGTTCGTTGAAGTGTGGTCACCAGACTCCCTCCGGATGGGCCCTCGCCACGACCTGCATCTCGGCGATCAGTGGACCGAATGCTTCGGTGTGAATGCCGCGACGACCACCGCGGCCGCCGATGGTGCCCACGGACTTGCCCTCGGGTGCCTCCAGCTCCGCGGCGTGCAGCACCTGTGCGAGAACCGAATCGAACTCGTCGCGAACATCGCGAGGGTCGACGGCGACACCGACCTTCGCGAGTGCGATCTCCTCGTCCGTCGGGATGAACAATTCCGAGACGTACGGCCAGATCCGAGTCACGGCGTCGCGGACGCGTCGCTTCGATTCGTCCGTGCCGCAGCCCAGGGTGACGACCCAGCGTGCCGCGTAATCGCGATGGTACGTCAGCTCTTTGACGCCCTTGTTCGCAACTGCGGCAAGGACGGGATCACGGGATTCCTGCAGGCGGGTGAAGACGGCGAGCCGCCACGTCGAGAACACCAGCAGCCGAACCAGCGACTTCGCGAAGTCGCCGTTGTCGAGCTCGGTGAGCCGAACGTTGCGGAAGTCGGCCTCGTCGCGAAAGAACGCCAGCGCATCCTCGGCGGGTGCGGGTGAAGTGTCCGAGATGAACGGCACCACCGTCGGATCGGCTTTCGCGGCGCGGGCCAGTAGCAGCCGGGCCTGGCCGAGGAGATCGAGGCCGACGTTCGCCAGCGCCACCTCTTCTTCCAGTTCCGGTGCGCGAGTGCTCCATTCGGCGAGGCGCTGGGAGCTGATCAGCGCATCGTCACCGAGCATGAGGCAGTACGCGGCAAGGGCTTTCAGGTCGACGTCGTCGGGAACGGTGGTATCGACGCCGGCGAGTGGGTCGTCGAAACTCGTCCCGAATGCCCACTGCCCGTGCGAGTCCTCGTCGACGAGGCCCTCGTAGGCGCTGTCGTGATCGGTCATGAGTGCTTGTCCTCTGGGAGTGTGGGTCTCACATGTGGGGAACGTTGTCGGGGATCTCGTAGAACGTCGGGTGGCGGTAGACCTTGTCGCCACTCGGCGCAAAGAACGGATCCTTCTCCGACGGTGAGGACGCGACGATCGAGTTGGACGGAACCACCCAGATGCTGACGCCTTCGTTGCGGCGGGTGTAGACGTCGCGAGCATGCCGCAGGGCCATGTGGTCGTCGGCAGCGTGGAGCGATCCGACGTGTACGTGGTTCAGGCCGCGCTTGCCGCGTAGGAACACCTCGTACAACGGCCAATCAGCCTTTACTGCTTCTCTTTTCGGCTCCACCGGCACGTTGTCGGTGGGAACCGCGCCGTGGCCGCCCTCGGCCGTGAATTCTGTCATGATGCTGCGTTCCTTTCGGCGAATGCGGTTGCGGCCTCACGGACCCAGGCTCCGCCGTCGTGAGCTGCTCGACGGTTCGCGATGCGCTCGACGTTGGAGGCACCGTTGCCCTTGATCACCTGCATGAACTCGGACCAGTCGGGCTCACCGAAATCGTGTGACTTGCGCTCCTCGTTCCACTTCAGGTCCGGGTCGGGGAACGTGACTCCGAGTGCCTTCGCCTGCGGGATCGACATGTCGACGAAGCGTTGGCGCAGTTCGTCGTTGGTGTGGCGCTTGATGCCCCACTTCATGGACTGCTCGGTGTTGGGGGACTCGTCGTCCGGCGGGCCGAACATCATCAGTGCCGGCCACCACCATCGGTTGACGGATTCCTGGACCATGGCGCGCTGTTCGTCGGTGCCGCGCATCATGGTTGCCAGCAATTCGTAGCCCTGGCGCTGGTGGAAGGATTCCTCTTTGCAGACGCGGATCATCGCGCGCGCGTACGGCCCGAAACTGCTGCGACACAGCGGAACCTGGTTGCAGATCGCTGCGCCGTCGACGAGCCAGCCGATGGTGCCCACGTCGGCGTACGTCAGGGTGGGGTAGTTGAAGATCGAGGAGTACTTCTGCTTGCCCTCGATGAGCTTGACCGTCAGGTCGGCGCGGTCCGCCCCGAGGGTTTCGGCAGCGGAATAGAGGTAGAGGCCGTGACCGGCCTCGTCCTGCACCTTGGCCATCAGGATCGCCTTGCGGCGCAACGACGGTGCGCGGGTGAGCCAGTTGCCCTCCGGCTGCATGCCGATGATTTCGGAGTGCGCGTGCTGGGCGATCTGGCGGATGAGCGACTTGCGGTAGCCGTCGGGCATCCAGTCGCGGGGCTCGACGCGCTGCTCGTGGGCAATGGTCTCGTCGAACCCGTCCTGCAGCGTCTCGGTGGACAGGGTGTTTGACGTGGTCATAAGTCCTACTTTCATTACCGAATGATCGGTTGGTAACCAGTATGCATCGAAGTGACCCCGGGCACAAGAGCGGCTGCGCCGCACGTGCGTGAAAGTTCGTAGCAGGGGTCGAGTTTCTGTTCACATGGGTCGTTCCGCAGGCTCCACTCCCGCTCACATGCCGACGAAGGAGGCTCTCTTCTTCGCCAGGAAGGCATCGACGGCGGCCTTGTGGTCGGCGGTCTGTCCCAGAGCGGTCTGTGCCTGCGCCTCGCGGTCCAGGGCGTCGGACAGTCCGGACCGCGCGATCAGCGACTTGACCTGCTTGTACGCCAGGGTGGGTCCCGCAGCGAGCGTTGTGGCCAGCGTGCGCGCGGTCTCGAGAACGTCGGCATCGTCGACGACGCGATGCACCAGACCCCAGTCGAGGGCCTGCGGGGCGGTGACCTTGTCTCCGAGCAGCATCAGTCCCGCGGCCCGGCTCGCGCCCAGTGCGTCGACCAGCGTGTAGCTCAACCCCGAGTCGCTGGCCAATCCGATGCCGGTGAACGCCGTGGCGAACGACGACTTGGTGCCGGCGACGCGGATGTCTCCGGCGAGTGCGATCCCGAGACCCGCACCGACACACGCGCCGGGGATGGCCACGACGATCGGCACCTCGAGCGCTGCGAGCCCTCGGATGACCGGGTTGTAATGCTCGCCGACGGTATCCATCGCCGTGGCCGGGTCGGCCTCGAGCGCGGTGACGTGCTCGCCGAGGTCCTGGCCGACGCAGAAGTTCTTGCCCTCCGCGGTGATGAGCACCGCGCGCACGCTGGGTGCGGCGGCGTTCTGCACTGCAGACATCAGGCCGACTTTCGTCATGACGTCGAGGGCGTTGTGTGCCTCGGAGCGCGCGAGGGTGATGGTCGCCAGGCCGTCGGTGACATCGAACCGTACCGTCATGCGTTCGTCCAATCGTGAAAGCCGCGACCGGACTTGCGTCCGATGTCGCCGCGAGCAACCATGTCTCGCAACAACTGCGGGGGAGTGAACCTGTCGCCGAGGGTCGACGCCAGGTGTTCTGCGATGGCGAGCCGAACGTCCAACCCGACGAGGTCGGTGGACCGCAACGGACCCATCGGATGCTTGTAGCCGAGTTCCATGGCGCGGTCGATCGATTCGGCGTCGGCGACGCCTTCCTCCAGCATCCGGATGGCCTCGAGTCCGAGGCACACGCCGAGCCGGGAGGTAGCGAACCCGGGGGAGTCGTTGACGAGCACCTCGGTTTTGCCGAGCAGCGACACCCACTGTTGCACTCGCTGCACGACGTCCGTAGAGGTCGCCGGAGCGCGCACGATCTCGACGAGAGTCGACGCCGGAACCGGGTTGAAGAAGTGCATCCCGATGAAGCGGCTCGGATCGCTCAGTGCTGCGCCGAGTTCCGCGATGGAGATCGAGCTCGTGTTCGACGCGATGACTGTGTCGGGCCCGGCGATCTTGTCGACGAGAGCCAGTACCTCGACCTTGAGCGACGGAATCTCGGGAACCGCTTCGACAACCAAATCCAGGTCAGCGGGCAGAGCATCGGGCCCGGCGACGGTGGTCACCCGAGCGAGAATCGCAGCGGGGTTCTCGCTGAGTTTCCCGCGTTCGTGTGCTCGAGTTAAGCCCGTCTCGACGCGGCCCAGCGCGGCCTGTTGGTCGGCTGCTTCGGCGATGACGACGATGGAGCCGAGGGCCGCGAAGACCTGCGCGATACCCGCGCCCATCCGTCCGCCACCGACGACACCAACTGAGCGGGGAGCTGTCATTTCTTCTTCTCCAGAAATGCCGTCATGCGGCGTTGTTTGTCTTCGGTCTCGAACAGAACAGCCTGCGCGATGTCGTCGGCCCACGGGTGCGAACCGGGCGCATCGAGGATCTTCTTGGTGAGTTTCAGTGCCAGTGGTGCTTGCTTGGCAATGCGATCCGCGAGTGAATGCGCTGCAGCCAACGGCTCGTCGACTACCTCGAGCACCAGGCCGCACCGAAGTGCCACCTCTGCGTCGAGTGTCCGGCCACCGAGAAGCACCTGCTTCGCGACGGACACGCCCACCAGCGTCGGCAGCCGGTAGCTGGCTCCGGCGGCAGCCATGATGCCCAGTCCCGGTTCGGGATTACCGAACACGGCAGTCGGCGACGCGATGCGGATGTCGCAGGCGTAGGACAGTTCGGCTCCGCCGCCGAGTGCGTATCCGCAGACGGCTGCGATCGTCGGCAGGGGGAGTGCGGCGATGCGATCGAACAGGTTTCGGTTGATGCCGCGCAGTGCGTCGTCGCGAGTGCGGGCCCGCAACTGGTTGATGTCGGCACCGCCGGCAAAATGCTCGCCTGCTCCGGTCAGGATCACGATCCTGGGATCCTGCTCCACGAGCGCGCACACCTCGTGCAGCTCGCCGATCATGTCGGAATCGATCGCATTGCGCTGCGTCTCGCGACTCAGGGTGACGACAACGCGGTCCGTCGACTCCTCGACGATGAGCGTGTTCACGGTGCCTCGATCAACATCGACACGCCTTGCCCGACGCCGACGCACAGTGTCGCAAGGCCACGGGAGGCCTTCTCGCGTTCCATCCGGCCCAACAGCGTCAACAGAATTCGAGCTCCCGACGAGCCGAGGGGGTGGCCGAGGGCGATGGCCCCGCCGTCGGCGTTGACGATGTTCTCGTCGAGCTTCAGCTGGCGGATGACGCCGAGGGACTGTGCCGCGAAGGCCTCGTTGAGTTCGACGGCACCGAGGTCGTCGATCGACCATCCCGCGCGAGTGAGCGCCTTCTGCGTGGACGGGACCGGCCCGAGTCCCATGATGTGGGGCGCGATGCCGGCGCTCGCGCTGGTGACGATGCGGCCGCGAACCTCGAGGCCGTACGTGCGCACGGCTTCTTCCGAGGCCACCACCAATGCCGATGCCCCATCGGTGAACGGTGACGACGTGCCGGCGGTGACGATTCCGCCCTTTCGGAACACGGTCTTCAGGGTGCCGAGCTTGTCCAACGTGGTCCCGCGCCGCGGCGTCTCGTCCTCGGTGACCTCGCCGTTCTTGGTGCTGACGGGCACGATCTCGTCGGCGAAGCGCCCGGCATCCTGGGCGGCGACGGCACGCTGCTGACTGCGGAAGGCGAAGGCGTCGGACTCTTCACGGGTGATGCCCTCGCTGAGCGCGACCTCTTCGGCGGTCTCGCCCATCGACAGGGTGATCTTGGGGTCGGTACCCGCGTCGTGCGCTGCGAAAGTCGGGTTGGTGAATCGCCAGCCGAGGGAGGTATCGAAGATCTCGCCGGGCTTGGCCCACGCCGTCCCGGGCTTGGCCATGACCCATGGCGCGCGCGTCATGGACTCGACGCCACCGGCGACGATGATGTCGGCCTCACCGCTGCGAATGGTGCTCGCGGCGTTGGCCACTGCGGTCAGTCCGCTCGCGCACAGGCGATTGACGGTATATCCCGGCACCGACTGGGGCAGACCTGCGAGCAGAACCGCCATTCTGGCCACATCGCGATTGTCCTCGCCTGCCTGGTTGGCCGCACCCAGAATCACCTCGTCGATTCGATCGACGGGTACGCCCGCTCTGCGGACCGCCTCGGCCACGACCAGCCCGGCGAGATCGTCGGGGCGCACCGAGGCCAGGGCACCGCCGTAGCGCCCGTGCGGGGTACGTGCGCCGGCCACGAGAAATACTTCGCCCACTTCGAAACTCCTTCGTCGGTTGCGTCATTAATAACCGAACATTCGGTCGTTTGGCAAGGACTGCTGCCCGTGGTGCTGTGGAATCGTCCGCCGACTGCGAAGATGTGGCAATGACAACCGCACGCGCGCCGCGCAAGACCGGACAGCCAGGGCGGCCGGGATACGACCTGGATTCCCTCTTGGCCGTGGCGGTCAAGGTCTTCAACGACCGTGGGTACGACGGCACCAGCATGGAGATTCTGGCGAAGCGGCTCGGTATCACCAAGTCGTCGATCTACCACCACGTATCGGGCAAGTCCGAGTTGCTCGAACTCGCGCTGTCGCGGGCTCTCAACGCACTGTTCGCCGTGACGACCGAGGATCGGGCGACCACCGGGCGGTACATCGATCGCCTCGAATACCTGGTGCGTCGCAGCGTCGACATCTTGTGCGCGGAACTGCCCTACGTGACGCTGCTGCTGCGGGTGCGGGGCAACACCGACGTCGAGCGGCGCGCTCTCGCCCGCAGGCGCGAATTCGACACGTTCGTCACCGGGCTCGTCGTCGCCGCCGCCGAGGAGGGCGACCTGCGTCCCGGTGTCGACCCGGCTCTGGCGTCCAAGCTCGTCTTCGGCACGGTCAACTCGCTCATCGAGTGGTATCGCCCGCGCACCGGCGGATCCGTCGAGGAATTGGCCGACGCCGTCGTGGCTCTGACCTTCGACGGCCTGCGCCGCACGTAGCGAGGGCATGCTCAGCCGGGTCGTTCCGCAGGCTCCACTCCTGGTCTTGACTTCTCGGCGTTCGACGGCGATGGTAATTACCGACCGAACGTACGGTGAGATGGAGGCGTTGTGAGCAGACTTCTGGAAAGCTATGCCCAGGGCACGTGGTATTCCGCGACCGACGAGGGAACGCCGCTGCCGAGCGCCGTCGACGGCAGTGAGATCGCCCGGGTGTCATCCAGTGGTCTCGACGTCGCAGGCATGGTCGACTACGCCCGGACCGTCGGAGGGCCCGCGCTCGCAGCCCTGACGTTCCACGAGCGTGCAGCCCTGCTCAAACAACTGGGTCTCACGCTGCTGGCCGGCAAAGAGGAGTTCTACCAACTCTCCCGGCACACCGGAGCCACCACCCGCGATTCCGGCGTCGACATCGACGGCGGTTTCGGCACCGTGCTGAGCTACGCGAGCAAGGCTCGACGCGAACTCCCGAACGAGACGGTCTATCTCGACGGTGCCATCGAGCAGCTCGGTAAGAAGGGCACCTTCCTCGGTCAGCACATCTACACCTCCCGGCGCGGCGTCGCCGTGCAGATCAACGCGTACAACTTCCCCGTCTGGGGCTTCCTCGAAAAGCTGGCACCCGCGTTCATCGCGGGCGTGCCCTCGATCGTCAAGCCCGCCAGCCAAACTGCGTACCTGACCGAGCTTGTCTTTCGTCGGATCATCGAGTCGGGGTTGCTGCCCGAGGGGTCGGTTCAGTTGCTGTGTGGCAGTGCCCGCGGTGTCCTCGACCACCTCGGCGGCCAGGACTCGGTGGCCTTCACCGGATCGGCCGATACCGCTGCGACCCTGCGCTCACACCCCAACGTCGTCGGCGAGGGACTCCATTTCACGGCGGAAGCCGATTCTCTCAACGCGTCCATCCTGGGTTCCGATGTGGCACACACTGATCCGGAGTTCGATCTGTTCGTCAAAGGTGTCTTCACCGAGATGACATCCAAAGCCGGCCAGAAGTGCACGGCCATCCGCCGCGTGCTGGTGCCGCAGGACTCGGTCGAACCCGTCATCGAGGCGCTGAAGGCCAGGCTCGACAAGGTCGTCGTCGGTGACCCGCAGGACGACGGCGTCACCATGGGTGCACTCGCCAGCATCGACCAGCGCGACGAGGTCCTCAAATCCATTCGTGGACTGATCAAGTCGGCGTCCGTCGTCTTCGGTGATCCCGAGACCGTGGATTCACGGCCTGGTGCCTTCATGGCGCCGGTCCTGTTGCGGGCCGGCGACAAGAGCGCACCCGAACCGCACGAGATCGAGGCATTCGGGCCCGTCTCCACCGTCATCGGTTACGACAGCACCGCGGACCTGCTCGACCTCGTCGCCCGCGGAAAGGGCTCTCTGGTCGCATCTCTGGTGACCAAAGATTCGGCCATCGCGCGCGAGATCGTCCTGGGCACCGCTCCGTATCACGGGCGCATCCTGGTCCTGAATTCCGAGGACGCCAAGGAATCGACCGGTCACGGTTCGCCGCTACCGGTACTGGTGCACGGCGGACCCGGCCGCGCAGGCGGTGGTGAAGAACTCGGCGGTATCCGCGGCGTCCTGCACCACATGCAGCGCACCGCAATCCAGGGAACCCCGGACGTGCTGACGGCCATCGGCAACAAGTGGGTCACCGGAGCGAAGCGGACGACCGGCGACGTTCACCCGTTCCGCAAGAACCTCGGCGAACTGCGACTGGGCGATACCATCGTCGGTGGCCCACGACAGGTCACCCGCGCCGACATCGATCACTTCGCCGAATTCACCGGCGACACGTTCTACGCGCACACCGATCCCGAAGCGGCAGCGGCAAATCCGTTGTTCGGCGGCATCGTGGCGCACGGCTACCTGGTGGTCTCGCTGGCCGCAGGGCTGTTCGTCGACCCGGCACCGGGCCCCGTCCTGGCGAACTTCGGCGTCGACAGCCTGCGCTTCCTGACGCCGGTCAAGGCCGAGGATTCGCTGACGGTCACGTTGACGGCCAAGCTCATCACACCGCGCCAAAGTGCCGATTACGGCGAGGTGCGGTGGGACGCAGTGGTCGTCAACCAGGACGGTGACCCCGTCGCCACCTACGACGTACTCACTCTGGTCGCGAAGCCCGAGGCCGCGTCATGAGCGTGCGAGTAGCCGTCTGTTACGGAATACCCGAGGACCCTGCCGCCTTCGATCGGCACTACACCGAGGTGCACGTGCCCCTCGCTCGCGCAGTTCCCGGCCTGGTCGACTTCACCTGGGGCACGCTCGACTCGCTCGACGAGTCCCCGCCGCCCTACTACGCAATCGCAAGTCTGTACTTCGCGGACGAGGCATCGCTGAAGGCAGCATTGGCATCGCCCGAGATGACAGCGGCAGGCAAGGATCTGCGGAACTTCGCGACCGGTGGCGTCACGATGTTCACCCAGAACGAGCGTTCGGTGCTGCAGCCGTGAGCGATTCGCCTATTGCGCGGGAGATGTTCGAGGTCGATGCCGCGTCCCGCAAGCTCGGTATCGAACTGATCGAGCTGTCACCCGGTCACGCGAGAATGTCGATGGTCGTGACCGAGGACATGGTCAACGGTTACGCCATCACACACGGCGGATACGTCTTCCTGCTTGCGGATACGACGTTCGCTATGGCCTGCAACTCGCACGAGGACTCGGCCGTAGCTGCCCGATGCGACATCCGGTACCTCCGTCCGACGAAGGTCGGTGATGTGCTGGTTGCGGACGCGGTCGAGCGCGCGAGGTTCGGTCGAAACGGGCTGTACGACGTCTCGGTGACGTGTCGAGGCGAGCTGGTCGCCGAATTTCGAGGGGACAGTCGTACGATCGCTGCCAAGGCTTAGCCATTGCAACAGATCGACCGCGCCGCGTATACCATCTGGCCGTAGGGTGAAATCCGGCATGGGTCGGAGCGCAGTCGATGCCATAGGAGGAGCGGAACCATGGGAGTGAGCGCCGGGGAACAGGCTCCGAGGCTGACTCTTCGTGAGCGAAACCGCATTCGTACACGACGCGAACTCCTCGACGCTGCATTGGAGGTGTTTGCCGAATCCGGCTATGGATCTGCGTCGGTCGAGAACATCGCCGAGCGGGCCGGTGCCGCCAAGGGAACGTTGTATACCTACTTTCCGCAAGGTCGAGAACAGCTCTTCTGCGAGCTCTACGAGGAAGTCAACGACGAGTTGATCGACAAGGCCGCCGAGATCTACTCATCCGAGAACGACTTCGCGGGCCGGATAGTCGCCATGACTCTGGCAATTGCAGATATCGCGTCGCGTCCGCGTCTCGGCCGTTTCTATGCGATCGAAGATCCGTCGCTGGATCAAGCACTCACGCTCGTCCGTGGTCACGCTTCGAACGTCATTGCCGAGCACATTGCCGAGGACTATGCCGCGAGCGTGCCGTCCAAACAACGGAAGACCGCTCCGGCAGATCACTTTCACGTAGTAGCAGAACTGTTGACCGGTGCTATGCGCTCGGCGCTGACCAGTGTCGCGCGAGGCAGCCGCACCGGTGACGACGTCGCTCATGCGATGCGCACCCTGGCCGAGGGCGTGGTGTCCAAGTCCTCGTGATCGGCCGAAGGTCTGATCTGTTCGTTCATTTTTTATACTCATCGTCTTGACTAAGTCGTTGCAGGCAGCGATGCTGGTAGTGCGTTCACCCAAGTGAACGCCGTCACCAGCGTTCACCGTGGCGCTCCCCGGTGAGCCACCCGCGCTGTGTGGGGTTGAAACTCCGGGCAGAGGAGACGCGGTAGCCGATCGTTCGGTCACCCAACCCTGTCCTGCCTACTCTGAGGTTTCCGATGACTGCACTGCGTTCCGACACCACCTCCCTCCCGGCATCAGGCTCGTCCGACTTGCTACGGCGGCGCTCCGCCGTGCTGGGCCCGCATACCCCGATGTTCTACGTCGACGACCCGCTGCAGATCGTCTCGGCCACCGGAGTGCGGGTCACCGGGTCGGACGGGCGGGTCTACCTCGACGCCTACAACAACGTCCCCCACGTCGGGCACTGCCACCCCGCTGTTGTGGAGGCCATCACCCGCGCGCTCTCGACGGTCAACGTCCACAGCCGGTATCTCACCGACACCCCCATCGCGTACGCCGAGGCATTGCTCTCCCGATTCCCTCACTCGCTGGACCGAATGTTCTTCACCAACAGCGGGTCCGAAGCCAACGACCTCGCTCTGAGAATGGCGCACTTTCACACCGGCCACACCGGGATCCTGATCAGCGATCACAGCTATCACGGCAACACCCAGGCCATGGCTGCCGTCACCACCGGCCTTCCCATGTCGGGCCCGCTCGGCGATCACGTACGCACGTTCACCGCACCCGACACCCGCGGATCGACGCTCTCGCTCGCCGAAGCTCTGGCCCAGATCGACGCTGCCATAACCGATCTCGAACAGTCCGGGCACGGCCTGTCGGCCGTGCTGTTCGATCCGCTCTTCTCCACCGAAGGCCTGCCCGACCTTCCCGAGGGATACATCGACGGGCTGTGCGCACGCGTCCACAAGGCCGGCGGAGTGGTCATCTGCGACGAGGTGCAAAGCGGTTTCGGGCGCACCGCCGATCACATGTGGGGTTTCCAGTGCGCCGGCTTCCTCCCCGACATGGTCGTCCTCGGCAAGCCGATGGGTAACGGCTTCCCACTCGGTGGAGTCATCACCCCCGCCGACATCGTCGAGCCCTTCTCCGCCGGAAACACCTACTTCAACACCTTCGCCACCACTCCGGCCGCTGCAGCCGCCGGACATGCGGTGCTGACCGTGATGGACCGCGAAGGCCTGCTCGAGCGGGCACAGGCCGCATCGGTGCTGTTCGAGAAGGGCTTTCACGAGCTGGTCGACGGCGACGACCGACTCACGGGGGTACGCGGGACCGGCATGTTCATGGGTATGCAGTTCGTCGACGCGGCGACCGGTGAACCCGACGGGCCCACTGCGAAAGCCGTCGTCGATGCCATGCGCGTCAACGGCGTGCTCATCGGACGCATCGGTCGACACGACGAGGTCCTGAAAATTCGTCCGCCGCTGGCGTTCGGCGTCGACGACGTACCGATCGCCCTCGACGCATTCGCCGCCTCGCTCCAGCAGATTCGCCGCTGACCCTGTCGCCCGACATGTCTGCTAGGGCGCTCCGCACAGAGGCGAATCCCTTACCGCAGAATATTTCTCACGAATTTTGAACGATACGTCTAGATATTGACCTATCCGTGTGTTTTGATGACGTGAGTCACATTCGAAAGGGAACCACCATGACGATCACCACAGACATCGACACACTCTCGGTGCAGCAGCTGCTCGACGCCATCCAGCCCTCCAGTGGAGGACGGGAGATTCTCGACCCCGCCACCGGTGCCGTCGTGGGCCGAGCTCCCGAACAGTCGACCGCCGACCTCGAAGACGCCATCGCACGGGCGCGCGCCGCCCAGACCGCCTGGGCTGCAACGAGTCACAGTGACCGCAGCGCCTACCTGATGCGTGCCGCCGACGCCGTCGAAGCCAACACCGAGGCCCTCGCCGAACTGCTCTCACGCGAGCAGGGCAAGCCCCTCAACGGGCCGAACGCGCGGTTCGAGGTCGGCGCCTGCGCCTCGTGGCTGCGGGCCACAGCGAGCTTCGATCTGCAGCCCGAGAAGGTCGTCGACGACGGCGAGGGACACGCAGAGCTGCACTACCGCCCACTCGGCGTCGTCGGTGCGATAGGCCCGTGGAACTGGCCGATGATGATCAGTGTCTGGCAGTTGGCCCCGGCACTGCGCATGGGCAACACCGTGGTGATGAAGCCATCGGAATACACCCCACTGTCGGTGCTCGCTCTGGTCCATGTCATCAACAGTCAGCTGCCCGCAGAGGTGTTACACGTAGTGGCGGGCGGACGCGATATCGGCGAGGCGCTGTCCTCTCACACCGACATCGACAAGCTCATGTTCACCGGTTCCACGGCGACCGGCAAGGCGATCATCCGATCGTCCGCCGACACCGTCAAGCGTCTGACCCTCGAGCTCGGCGGCAACGATGCCGGCATCGTTCTTCCCGACGTCGACGCCAAAGCTGTTGCGCAGGATCTATTCTGGGGAGCATTCATCAACACTGGACAGACCTGCGCCGCGCTCAAGCGCTTGTACGTCCACGACGACGTCTACACCGAAGTATGCGATGCCCTGGTCGAGGTAGCGGCGGCGATGCCGATGGGCGTCGGACTGGACGAGAACAACGTCCTCGGACCGCTGCAGAACAAGGCACAGTTCGACATCGTGGCCACTCTGGTCGACGCCGCGAAAGCATCCGGAGCCCGCGTTCTCACCGGCGGCAATCCGGAAGCAGGCCAGGCCGGTTACTTCTACCCCACCACGCTCGTCGCCGATATCGACAACGACAACGACCTGGTCACCCAGGAGCAGTTCGGGCCCGCTCTGCCGATCATCCGCTACTCCACGGTCGACGAGGCCGTCGAGATGGCCAATGCCCTCGATGTCGGTCTCGGCGCATCGGTATGGTCGTCGAACATCGATCAGGCCCGCGAGGTGGCGGCACGGATCGAGGCCGGGACCGTGTGGATCAACAAGCACGGTGCCGTCGATCCCCGAGTGCCGTTCGGAGGCGCGAAGCAGTCCGGCTACGGCCTCGAGTTCGGTGTCGAAGGACTCAAGCAGTTGGGCGCACCGCAGATCATCAGTTACTGATCGGCCCCGAACCAGCGATGCCCGGCACGTTTTCTTTACCGAACGTGCCGGGCATCGCTGTGTAGTGAGCACCGAACAGGGCTGCATGACAACACTTGTCGAATGTATGGACACGACTATGGCGGGCCTCCCCTTGGGGCGGCCCGCCATAGTCGTGTGTCGAATGCGTACGGATTCGAGTCAGTTACCGCGAGCAATCCACTCCGCGAGGTGGGGTGATTCGGCGGCGATGGTGGTGCCATCGCCGTGTCCGGTCAGAACGGTGGTCTCTTCGGGGAGGGCGAAAAGCCGGTCGCGGATCGATCCGATGATGGTGGGGAAGTCGGAGTACGACCGCCCGGTGGCACCGGGCCCGCCGGAGAAGAGGGTGTCTCCGGAGAACAGGACACCGACCTCGGGCAGGTAGAGGCAGACCGAGCCGGGGGAGTGGCCGGGGGTGTGGATGACCTCGATGTCGGTGCCGGCCACAGCGATCCGCTGACGGTCGTCGAGGGTCCAATGGGCGGTATCGGGGTGCGTCTGCTTCCACAGGACATCGTCACCGGGGTGCAGCAGAATCGGCGCGTGAAGCTCGTGTCCCAGGTCAGGAGCGACGGTCACGTGGTCGTTGTGACCGTGGGTGCACAGGACAGCGTTGACGTGGCGTCCGGCGACGGCCTCGATGATCGGCGCGGCCGTGTGGGCGGCGTCGATGACCACGACATCGGTATCGTCACCGATGAGGTAGATGTTGTTCTCCACCTCCCAGGTGCCGCCGTCGAGAGCGAACACCCCCGAGGTGACGACTCGCTCGATCCGCACACCGCCTGCGTTGACGAGTGTTTCCACGCTCACAGGACCACGACCGATCGAAGGACCTCGCCGGCGTGCATGCGGTCGAAAGCTTTTTCGACATCGCCGAGGTCGATGCGTTCGGTGACGAACTTCTCCAGCGGCAGCCGGCCCTGCATGTGCAGGTCCACCAGGGTCGGGAAGTCGCGTTCGGGCAGGCAGTCGCCGTACCACGAGGACTTGAGCGTTCCGCCATGGGAGAAGAAATCGAGCAGCGGCATCTCGACCCGCATGTTCGGGGTGGGGACACCGACGAGGACGACGGTGCCCGCGAGATCGCGACTGTAGAACGCCTGCTTCCAGGTCTCCGGACGCCCGACGGCGTCGATGACGACATCGGCACCATGACCACCGGTGAGATCTCTGACCGCAGCGATGGGGTCGACGGACGAGGCGTTGACGGTGTGGGTGGCACCGAGGTCCTTCGCCCAATCGAGTTTGGTGTCGTCGCGGTCGATAGCGATGATGATCGACGCACCGGCCAAGGCCGCTCCGGCGATGGCGGCGTCGCCCACTCCGCCGCAACCGATCACCGCCACGGAGTCCCCACGGGTGATGTTGCCGGTGTTGACCGCTGCTCCCAGCCCGGCCATCACACCGCAGCCGAGGAGTCCGACGACGGCGGGGTCAGCGGTCGGGTCGACCTTGGTGCACTGTCCTTCGTGGACGAGGGTTTTGTCGGCGAACGAGCCGATCCCCAATGCGGGGGTGAGTTCGGTGCCGTCGGTGAGGGTCATCTTCTGTGAGGCGTTGTGGGTGTCGAAGCAGTACCAGGGTCGGCCGCGCTTGCAGGCGCGGCACTCTCCGCAGACCGCGCGCCAGTTCAGGACGACGAAGTCGCCGACGGACACGTGAGTGACGGCGTCGCCGATGGTCTCGACGATCCCGGCGGCTTCGTGGCCGAGCAGGAATGGAAATTCGTCGTTGATGCCGCCGTCACGGTAGGTCAGGTCGGTGTGGCAGACCCCGCAGGCCTGAATTTTCACGATGACGTCGTGGGGACCGGGGTCGGGGATGACGATGTCGACGAGCTCGACTTCGGCGTCTTTGGATCGGGCAATGACGCCGCGGACGGTTTCAGGCATGGGCTTCTTTCTGCAGTAGAGCCGAGCATTCTCGGGCGGAATTCCGGTGCGGAGGTGTGAGGCCGTCACCGTGTTGCGGCGCGCATCAACGCACCGAAGTCCGGAGCATTCAACGTCTGGTGCAGTCGACGCAGGCTGTCGTCGAGCTCACCGCGATAGTCGTAATCGTCGTTGGTGTCGCCCATCGTCATCGCGACGCTCCACAGAGCGAGAGTGGCCCAGTTGCACGCCACAGCGAACAGGCGGGTACGCGCGAGGAGATGAGAGTTGTTCTCGCCGAAGTAGTATTCGCAGAACATTCCGATGGTGTCGTGATCCATCTCGAAGTACGCCGCTGC
This sequence comes from Rhodococcus sp. NKCM2511, assembly GCF_014905595.1. Lineage (NCBI taxonomy): Bacteria > Bacillati > Actinomycetota > Actinomycetes > Mycobacteriales > Nocardiaceae > Rhodococcus > Rhodococcus sp. NKCM2511. The sequence goes on from NZ_BNHJ02000001.1 coordinate 3,356,316, forward strand.
GAAACCGAGGTCGTAGCAACGGTCGCCGTTGCCCGAGAGGTCGTAGTCGATCAGCCGAAGCTCGCCGGATTCGGTCTCGAGCACGTTGGGGCCGTACAGGTCGTTGTGACAGGGCACGAACTCGTTGACACGCAGATCGAGTGCGGTCTCCACACGATGCACCTGGTCGCACAGGTCGTCGACATCATCGGGAAGCTCTGCTCCGCGTTGCCGCGCGGAAGCGAACATCTTGCGGGCTTCGGCGAACGCGTTGTAGTCGTTGTTGAACCGAATCGGTGAGTCGTGCAACGCTTTCGCCGAAGCCGCCAGGCGCGGCACCCACAGGTCTCCGGTGGGATCGAGCGGGGTGCACCCGGGCAAGTAGTCGATGGCGAGCGCGAGCGGATCGGTCACCACCGACACCACCGGCGCTCCGATTCCGAGTTGCCCGGCAAGGACGGTGTTCTGCATGACCACTGCGGACGGTGGGATGACTCCGACGCCTTCCCACATCGTGTTCCACAGTTTGACCACCAATCTGCGCTCGCCGACGGTGACGAGGAAGTTCTTGTGTGCACCGCCGCCGGTCAACCAGGCGATAGAGGCCCCGCCGGCATCGAGGCCGGGAATCTGCGCCAACACCCGGCGCACCTGATCCTCGTGGTGGCCGAGCTCGTCGGTGGAACCTGTCTCGTCGGTGGAACCGCTGGTGCTCGACATCGCTGAGCCCCTAGGCCCGAGTCGACGCGATCTCGTACCGTCCGAGATCGAATCGGGCGAGTTCAGCGTGGTCGGTGCCTTCGGTCATGTCGGCGAGGATGCTGCCGATGACCGGGGCGTAACGGAATCCTCGGCCGTTGCAGCCGGCACCGAGAACGACACGCTCGTGGGCGGGGTGGCGACCGATCAGCCAGTGGCCGTCTTCGGATTCGGTCCACATGCACACCGTCGTTGCCACCGGGTCACCGGTGATCTCGGGGAGACGGGAGCGCACGAAGGACAGCACTGTGTCGAGGTCGGCCTGGGTGACATCCTGCGAGAGGGAGTCGGGGTCGATGACGTTGCCCTTGCCGGGGACGCTGACCTTGAATGTGCCGTCGGGTTCGGGGCACCCGTACGACGGTGCCGAATCGTCGCCGGCCGGTGCAGCCACGTACAGCGACGGCAATCGGGGTGCGGCGGGATCGATCGCGAAATTCGCCAGAACCTGGCGCTCGACACGGGTGGGGAAGTCCAGTCCCAGTACGGAATTGGAGAAGGCACCGACGGTGACGACGAGGCGGTCCGCCTCGTATCGGCCCGCTGCGGTCGTCACGACGACACCGTGATCGTCGGCGGTCCAGTCCAGCACCTTCTCGCCGTACTTGACCTGTACGCCGGCCTCGCGGCCGAGTTGCTGCATCGCGTGGATCGAGGGCTGTACCTGCGAGACTGCTGCGTTGGGCTCCCACACCGCCAACTCGCCGTCGGCGATCCGAACGCGCGGGAAGCGGGCACGAGCATCGTCACCGGTGAAGATCTCGTGTTCGAAGGGGGAGGCCTCGAGGTTTCTCAGTGTGTTGTCGAACCACTTCGAACCGGGGGTGCCCACGAAGACGTTGCCGGTCGTCTTCATCACTTCGATGCCCGTACGGTCGGCGATCGTCTTCCAGGCAGCGAACGCCTTCTGGGTCAGCTCGACGTATTCGGGTCCGGTGCTGTTGGACTGGCGCGCGAGTCTGGTTGCGCCCGCGTGAGATCCGTGTGCGTGCGGGGGAGTGAAGGCATCGATCGCGAGGACCTTGTGTCCGCGCTCGGCGAGCTGCCAGGCGGTGGAGCTGCCCCACGTTCCTGCTCCGATGATGATTACGTCAAAGCGCGACATCGCCGCCACTCTCCTTCTGTCGAGGTGTTGCTGTGGAGTTGGCTCGGACGAGCCGACGAGCAGTGTTCGCGGTCTGCTCTGCGTGCGTTGGGATGCGCGCGATGCGAAAGCAGGACCACCGAGGACATCGAGTGAGCTCGCTCACTCCGTAGCGCTCAGTTTAGGTCCACGTCGACAATTGTCAAGACGGAGAGATCTATTTTTGAACTAACCGTACAAATTATTGCTCGCGGAGGTGCCGTTCAGGCGACGGTGTGTCGATGCGACAGTCCGCGGACCAGTGCGTCGAGCCCGGCCAGCAGATCGTGAGCGGTTGCACGCCTACGCGCGATATCGGTCAGAGCCCACCGCATGGCACCGACGATGAGGGTGGCCAGGGCATCCGGGTTGTCGGTACCGATCTCTCCGCGAGCGGCCGCATGTGCGAGATCCTCGGAGATCAGGCCGATCCACACGCTCGAGGCATGCCCACGGACCGGGTTCACAGCCTGATCGAGTGCCGGGTCGTCGATCGAATAGAACCTGCCCTGCAGTGGGCGCTCGGCGACGTCGAACAGGGCTCGGGCCAGGGCCTGGATGTGGTCTGCGAAGTCGCCGGGCTCGCTGTAGACGACGGCGGCACGTTCGAGGAGCTCGGTGTTGATCTGCTCGTAGAGCTCGCGGAAGAGTTCTTCTCGCCCCTGGGGGAAGTAGGTGTAGACCGTCACCTTCGACGCTCCCGCCAAGGCTGCGATGGCTTCGACAGTGGCGCCGCCATACCCGACCTCGGCAAAGACCTCCAGTGCTGACTGCAGCAGCTCTTGCCGCGTGCGGATCTTGTTTCGCTCGCGGAGCGAGAGTGTGCCTGCCGCTGAACCTTTCGCCATCCGCACTCCTGGGTCCGTGTCGCTGGTCGCGCCGATCGAATGACCGAAAACGTATCACCCGTTCAGTTTGCGTCCGGGTGTTACAGGTTTCACAGTATCCGTTCGTAAAGAGAACTGTATGCGCAGAAATACGAGTTCTGTGCGCGGATGTCCATGGCGCAGGTCACACCCCTGCCGCATAGTGGGTCGACTGCGTGCCGCAGCGATTCATCGACGCCGGCTCCAGCCGGGGTATGCAGCACGATCGTCCACGTCATGCGATCTCCATGGCAAACCGACACAGAGGAGCAGCAATGAAGCTCGACGGAAAGACGGCCCTGATCACCGGCGGCGGAACCGGCATCGGTGCCGCGATAGCCCAGCGATTGGCCGGCGATGGTGCCGCAGTATGCCTGGTGGGACGCCGCGACGGCCCACTCGAAGAGGTCCGCGCATCGATGCCGCACGAACGCGTCGGAGTCTGTGTAGCCGATGTGTCGATACCGGCGGACGTGGACCGCGCGGTCGCAGCCGCAGTCGAACTCGGCGGCGGGCGGCTCGACATCGTGGTCAACAACGCGGGCATCGGCCCCTTAGGATCGATCGAGGACTGCGATCTGGGTGAATGGAACGACGCCCTGGCCGTCAACCTGACCGGTCCGATGCTGGTCAGTCGCGCCGCGATCCCGCACCTGCGCCGCAGCGGTGGGGGGTCGGTGATCAACATTTCCTCCGTTGCAGGACGCAGGCCCTTCCCGGGGCTGGCCGCCTACAGCGTGTCCAAGGCAGGCCTGATCATGCTCACCCAGCAAGCGGCCGTGGACTACGGTCCCGACGGCATCCGGTTCAACGCCGTCTGTCCCGGATGGGTCAGGACACCGATGAGCGAGAGCGAAATGGCCACCGTCATCGACATTCACGGCGGCACCCTCGACAGTGCCCTGGCTCGCGTCAGTCGCGACACCCCACTCCAGCGCGTCGCCGATCCCTCGGAAATAGCCGGCATCGTCTCCTTCCTGGCGTCCGACGACGCATCGTTCGTCTCCGGAGACGTCCTGGCCGCGGACGGCGGATCCACTCTGCTCGATGTGTCGACACTGGCGTTTCGCGACCAATAGAGCCGATGACCAGCCGCCGACCTGCTCGAGTACAGGTCGGTGCACGAATACGCGTCGGCTGGGACAGTCCGTGTTGTTTCGGCGATGTAAAAATTGAACGACCCATGCAAAAATATTCCACACCGTCTTGCTTCTGTGAGATGTGCGACATATGTTCGGTGAAGTCCTCCACTCCGGCCCGTTCGATCAAGCTCGTCGAACAACCCGTCACGGTCCAGCGCGACGTCGACCCGGTCCGGATGCCCGACCTGCTCTCCAGCTCGGCACCGATATCTCGACGCGAGCAGTCAGCGCTCGTTCCGAACACACCGAACAGGAATCCCGGCCATGCCCGAAGCCTCACCCGTCAGCGCATCCGACACTCTCAAGCATGCAGAAGCCGTTCTCGCACTGGCGCTTCCACGCTTCAGGCTTCCGACGGACCTGATCCCCGAACAGCTCCCGGTATCGGAGAACGTGTCGTACCGGATTCGGCCCGACGGAGCGCCTCCCGTGGTGGCCCGCATCAGTCGCCCCGGTGGGCACGATCTGCGTGTCCGCGAATCCGAACTCGCCTGGCTCGCCAGCCTGGGGCAATCCTCCGAATCGTTGGTTCCTGCAGTGCATCTGTCCACGGACAGCAAGACGGTCATCTCCGTCCGCCCGCCCGGATCGGACCTCGACTACCACGTCAGTCTCTTCGAGTGCGTGAGCGGTGAGCACCCCGACGAGGACGACCTCGCCGCGGTGATGCCCAAACTCGGGACCATCACCGCACACCTGCACGAGCACTCGACGCAATGGACGCGTCCGCAGTGGTTCAGCCGCCCGGACTGGGATTTCGACGCCGCGTTCGGTCCCGCGGCCCGCTGGGGAGACTGGCGCGCAGGGGTCGTCGAGACAGACCAGATCGAACAGCTCACCCGAGTGGAATCGTTCGTTCGCGACCGGCTGCACTCCTACGGGTCCGGATCCGACCGATACGGCCTCATCCACGCGGACCTGCGTGCAGCGAACCTGCTGGTCGACGGCGATCGCTGTCGCTTGATCGACTTCGACGACTGCGGACCCGGCTGGTTCATGTACGACCTGGCAACGGCACTGACCTTCGCCGAAGACCACCCCCAAGCACCGGAATTCATCGACGCCTGGCTGCAGGGCTACCGCTCCGTGCGCGAACTACCCCTCGAGCACGAACGCGAAATAGACACCTTCCTACTGATGCGGCGCATGCTCACCATCGCATTCCTGGGCAACAACCCCGACATCGCGGTCAGCCGCGAGATGCTCCCAGGCCTGGCCCAGCGCACCTGCGACTGGTCCGACGCCATACTGACCCGACACGCGGCGAGCCTGTGATCGACCGCGACCTCCAGGCCCCGTTCACCGTGCCCGCAGGAGCGATCGAGATCATCCTCGTTCGGCACGGATCCTCCAGTGCCACAACCGATGGCGTCTTCCTCGACGGGCACGCAGATCCTCCCCTCTCGTCCCGCGGCGTCACCCAGGCCACCGCCGTGGCACACCGACTACGCACCCTCGACCCCGCCCGCACGGCCCTGTTCGTCACCACGCTGCGCCGCACGGCGCAGACCGCCGAACCCACCGCCGCCGCCCTCGGAATCGCCCCCACGGTGATCGCGGACCTGCGCGAAGTCTGCCTCGGCGACTACGAGGGAAGCGAGTACGAACACCGCCGCCGCGCCGCAGACCCACTGCTCGAGCGAGTCTTCGCCGACGAGCGATGGGACCTGATCCCCGGTGCCGAAAACGCCGAGACCTTCCGCGCCCGCGTACACCGCGGCCTCGACACGATCGTTCACACGACACCTGCGGGATCGACCGCCGTGGCCTTCGTCCACGGCGGAGTCGTCGCCGAGATCTGCCGATCCACCACCGGCAGCCGTCCCTTCGCGTTCGTCGACGTCGAAAACGGCTCCTTCACCCGCATCGTCCACCACGCCGATGGCGCATATCGCCTGCGCACATTCAACGACACCACCCACCTCACCCCTGCCGACGAGACCGCACAACGGTCACACCCGGCGCACGCCCACAGCAGCGCTACCAGCGCCGCACATTCCTGAACGAGTCGTTCACGATATGACCGACAGCTATTGACAATGACCTACTAACGCATGAAGATAGCGATGCGTTCAGTGATCTGAATCACTCTTCTCGTCCGACGGTGGTAGCCGCCCGCACGGCCCACCCCTGCCGGTGCCTGTACCCGCCGTCGCACGCTCACGCTCGACTTCACTCAACCTCGGAGTCCCCAATGTCCACTACCCAGCCGTCCACCTCCAGCAACTCTCCCGATCCCGCCGCCGGTGCCGTCGCCACCGAACGCGGGGGATTGCGTCCCGGCCGCCTCGGCGTCACCGCGATCATCTTCTTCGTCGTCGCAGCCGTCGCCCCCATGGCCGCGATCGTCGGCGCGTCACCGGTCGTCTTCTCCGCAAGCGGCTCCAGCGCACCCATGGTCTATCTGCTGGCCGCGCTGCTCTTCGTTCTGTTCGCGGCAGGGTACGTGGCCATGAGCCGACACATCACCAACGCCGGCGGATTCGTCGCCTACATCGCCCGAGGACTCGGCGCCCGAGTCGCCACCGCCGGTGCAGGCCTGGCGATCCTGTTCTACGGCACCCTGCAAGCATCACTGTGGGCACTGTTCTCCGTGTTCGCCCACGACACAATTGCCAGCAAACTCGGCATCGACATTCCCCGCGCACTGATCATGTTCGTCGTCCTGGTAGCAGTGACAGGACTGACCATGCTCGGCATCGACCTGAGCCTGAAGGTGCTCGGTGTCCTGGTCGCACTCGAAATCGTCGTCTTCGTCATCCTCGACGTCGCCATCATCGCCGGCGGCGGCGCAGCAGGAAATTCTCTGACCGCCTTCGATCCATCCGCACTCGCCGGTCCAGGACTGGGTGTGGCCTTCCTGTTCGCGTTCGCCTGCTTCACCGGGTTCGAGGCAACGGTGGTGTTCTCCGAAGAGGCCAAGAACCCCCGCCGGACCATCCCCCGTGCGATTTACGGATCCATCGCCTTCATCGGCCTGTTCTACGCGGTCACCACGTGGGCCCTGGGAAATTCGGTCGGTAACGACACCGTCCAGGCAGCAGCAACCGAAGACCCTGCAGGTTTCGTCTTCGCCGTAGCCCAGCAAGAAGTCGGCACCTGGCTCGCCACGACACTCGAGATCCTCGTCGTCACCAGCTTCATCGCCATGCTCATCGGCTTCCAGAACATGTTCGCCCGCTACCTCTACGCTCTCGGCCGTGCAGGAGTCCTCCCGCACCGACTCGGCACTGCCGCCCCGACGTCCGGCACCCCCCGCACCGCCGCCGCGGTGGTCGGCATCGTCGTCGGCATCGTCTTGATCGGATTCGAGCTCGCAGGCGCAGACGCCTACACCGTCACCTACAGCTGGCTGCTCGCCCTGGGCACCACCGCCCTGATCGTCATCCTGATCATGACCTCGATCTCGATCTTCGCCTTCTTCGCCCGCACCAAGCTCGAAACCAACCCGTGGACCACCAAGATCAGCCCGGTCCTGGCGGTCATCGGCTTCGCCTACGTCGCCTACCTCGCGGTGAGCAACTACGACGTCCTGCTCGGCGGCCAAGGCGGCATCGCGCAATGGCTACTTCTGCTCATCCCGATCTTCGCGATCGCCGGATTCCTCTGGGCCACAATCCGTCCCAGTGTCAACTACGAAGCAGAACTGGTCTGACTTCACCCACCTGCATAGAGCCTCCGGCCCCCGATTGGGGCCGGAGGCTCTATGTGGTCACGCGACTCGACCAACAGAGCTTCAGTTCTTCCGGTGTCAGCGGAGACCGTGTCTGCCGAGCTCGAGCAACGCGCGCAGATGGTGAAGTGACCGATCCATCAGCGCGGGATTGCCCAGGGTGATCTGGTGAAACACCAAACCATCGGCCGCGCAATAGACCAGATGGCACAGCGCGGGGTCCGGATCGATTCCAGCGGCAGACAGTTCGCGCTGAAGAGCCTCGATGTAGGCGTCGTAAATGGCCCGCACGTGGACCGTCAATCCCGGCGTGCGACGCGATTCGAGCATGAGCTCGTACTGAAACGCTTGATCGTATGGATTGGCGTCGATCATCGAGGACAGGCCGTCCAGCAGCGCTTCTATGTCGCCACTTCCTGGGCGACTACTGATGGCAGTCACGCTGTTGTGCAGCGAGAACTCCAGCGCCGCTTCCAGCAAGGCCTCACCGCTCCCGAAATGATGGGCGACCAAACCGTGAGCGACACCGGCTTGTCGCGCCACTTCACGATAGGTCAACTTCCGTAGACCACGCTCGGCGACGACGTGCACCGCAGCAGAGAGCAGGGCACCGCGGCCTTCGCCGTATCGAGGGCTCGTTCGCCGCGGCGGCGCGTCGGGATCCGTCATGGCTCAATTGGCGCATCTTTTTCCAGTAGGCGCAATCTATCCACTTGACCAGTTCAGTCAATAGGTGCATGCTGTGTGTCGGCAGTCACAGTTGTCCACTTGTCCAGTTTCGACTGGGTCTGCCGACATTCAACCGCAGACCGACCGACGTCCATCGCCGCCCAGCACCAACGAGCAGCTTCGCGGCTCACCACTCACCGAAGCGGTGTGGGCGAGATCCACTGTCCTGCTGACCACCTGAAAGAGAGCACAGTTCTATGACAACGTTCGATCATGACGTGGTGATTGTCGGTGGCGGTTTCGCCGGAGTCACCGCTGCACGAGAATTGACCCAACGCGGTGCCTCGGTTTTGCTGCTGGAGGCACGTGATCGGCTCGGAGGCCGAACATGGACGCGCCCCAGTGAATTGGGGAAAGATCTCGAGATCGGCGGGACATGGGTGCACTGGACCCAGCCGCACATTTGGGCCGAAATCGCTCGCTACGACCTCCCGCTGGTATCGAGTCCCGTTCCCGAGCGCGGATTGTGGAAGGTCGGTGACGACATCCGTACCGGCCCTGCCGAACGTATCTTCGAGCTCCTCGACGCAGGCATGTCTCAGACGGTCGACCGAGCAGCCGAGCTCCTACCGCACCCTTTCAAGTTCACCCCCGTCAGCGACGAACTCATAGCCCTCGACCATATTTCGATCGCAGACAAAATCGCAGAGCTAGACCTCGATGAGGAACAGTGGGCGTTGGTCGAAGGAATGTGGGGACTGAACTTCAGCGGCTATCCCACCAACGGCGCCTACACCCAGGCTCTACGATGGGCCGCCCTGACCGCCGGCAACTGGATGCTGCTCTTCGAGGCATGCGCCACCTACAAACTCGAACACGGGACCAAGTCGCTGCTCGATGCGATCGCATCCCAATCCACCGCAGACGTAAAACTGAACTCATGCGTCACCCGCATCGACCACGCCGGCGACGGGGTGGTGGCCACACTGACCGACGGTTCCACCATCACCGCCAGAGAAGCCATCGTCACCCTTCCCCTCAATGTCCTCGGCACCATCGATTTCGGGCCGGAACTGCCACACGCCATTGCCTCCATCGCCACAGAGGGGCAAGCCTCCACCGGCGTGAAGGTATGGGCACGAATCGAAGGCGACATCGGACGAGTGGCTGCACTGGGGCCCACGAGCTGCGCGCTGAACTTCTTCCAGTACGAGTACACCGTCGACGGTGACAGTCTGATCGTGGCCTTCGGTGCCGACAACACGCGAATCGACGTCACCGATCGCGCGGAGGTCCAGGATGCACTGCGACAGTGGATCCCCGAGATCGAGGTCCTCGCCGTCGACGGACACGACTGGGTTGCAGACCCACTGTCGGGTCAAACCTGGCCGATGCTGCGGCCCAACCAGCTCGACGGTGTCCAAGCTGCAGCAGCCACTGCGCTCGGACACGTTCACCTGGCCGGCAGCGATTACGCCGAAGGCTGGGCAGGCTTCATCGACGGTGCCATCGAAAGCGCCATGAAGGTCAGTAACCGCGTATTGCACGCACTTTCATAACCCCACCCATCCCTTTTCGAGAAAGAGACTCACCATGACGTACTGCGCCGAACTGGTCACTTACACCATCACCACCGACGAAGCAGATTTCATCGCACGCCGTACCGCCGCCATCACCGAGGTCAAAGCCGCCCACGCTGCGCTGATGTCTGTGCCGCTTGTCGGAAAGCGCTCCGACGGAACGTATCTCGACGTTTGGATCTACGAAACCCTCGACGCTGCGAACGCCGCGAACGCCGATGCCGAAAATCTTCCGGCCTTCACCGACTTCTTCTCCGTCTTGTCCGGCGTCGGCATCGAGGTCACCGAGTTCCCGAAGGATGCTGTCAGTCCACTCGCCTGACCGAACCTCATTGTCTGGACCTGCTCGTAGTTTGCCGACAATGGTGGGGGTGCGTCAGCTCGGAAGTACGGTGACAGGATGACCACTGCCGATCTGTCTGCCTTGGCCGACGCCACGGCTGCTGCTGTGGGCGGCGCGGTATCGGTGATGGACCCGGCCGGCTATGTCGTGGCCTACTCGTCGCTGCCCGGACAACCGATCGACGACGTGCGGCGTGACGGGATTCTCGGCAAGCAGGTTCCGGCCGAGTACATGGCACACCACACCGACGAGGACTTCCGACGCAGTTCCACAGTGCGGGTCGTCGCCGTAGCGGGGGTGTTGCCTCGCCTGGCAGTGCCGGTCACTAGTGGCGACGAGTATCTCGGTTCGATCTGGTGCATAGTTCCCTCCGTGGCGGTGTCGCCGCCAGAGTCGGCAACGCGGGCGGCATTGCAACGGGCAGCAGCGGAAGCAGTGCCGTTGCTCAGTCGGCGGCCGCAGGCTGACGTCGTCGAAAAGCCCAGGGCACGTGAATTACTGACCGATCCGGTCGCTGTCACACCAGAGGGTCAGCTCTACACGGTGCTGGCGACCCGGTTGCAGTCCGACCGGCCGGAAGCCGCCGCGTCGCGACTGCGGGGGATGCTCGAGCTGACGTTCGGGCAGCAGCAAGACTCGGGCGCTGTAGTGCTCGACGGCGCTGTGTTCCTGGTAGTGCAGTCCGAACTTTTTGCGGTGGGCGAATTCGAGCCTGTTCGACGTCGGGCCATGTCGGCCCTCGGTATTCCGGTGACGTTCGCGATCGGTGGACCGGAGGAGCGCCCGGTGACTGCCCGAGTGCATGCGCAGTGGGCGCTTGACGCCTGCCAAGATAGTTCTCCGACAGTCGTATTCGATGACATCAGAGTCGACGCCACACTGCGTAGGGCAGGGGCAGCTCTGTCGGGGCTACCGTTGGCGTTGCCTGCCGTCGAGCGGATGCTTTCTTGCGATGCCTCGGAAGGTACCGAGTACGCCGCGACGGTGCTGGCGTTGTTGGCACACGAGTCCAATGTCGCCGCCGCAGCAGCATCGCTGTACCTGCACCCCAATACCTTTCGCTACCGACTTCGGCGTACCAAGGAGTTGTTCGGTCTCGATCTCGACGACGTGGACACCCGTTTACTGGTGTGGATGTCGCTGCGGCTCACGACCGGGCGGTGAGGACCTTCCCTGGGTTGAGCAGGTAATGCGGGTCGAGCAGCTCCTTGATGCCGCGCTGCAGTTCCGCTGCAACAGAATCGAGTTCGGTCTCGAGAAGATCGCGTTTGAGCAGGCCGACGCCGTGCTCACCGGTAATGGTCCCGCCCAGCGAGAGGGCGAATGCCGCAGTCTCGTCGAACGCGCGGTGTGCCTTGACCAACGATGACGGGTCCATCGGGTCGACGATGACCGTCGGATGGATGTTGCCGTCCCCTGCATGGCCGACGACGCCGATGACGATGCCGATGCGCTCGGCGATGCGTCCAACCTCGTCGATCATTGCGGCGAGCTGCGAAATAGGAACGGACACATCGTCGACCAACGGTGAGCCGAGACGCTCGAGTGCCGGGTACGCCAGACGACGGGCCTGTACGAGCTGTTCCGATTCGACCTCATCCTCGGCAACGGCCACATCGGTTGCCCCGGCTGCGGTGCACAGTGCGGCGATGGCTTCGAGCTCCTGCACAGAGCCCGCGCCGATATCGGACTGAGCGATCAGCACGGCCGCGGCGTCGGTGCCGAAGTCCATCCGGGCGTACGCGTCGATCGCGGCGATGGTGGTGCGGTCCAGCAACTCGAACAGGCTCGGAGTGATACCGGCGGCCCGGATCTGCGTCACCGCTTCACCGGCCGCGACAGTCGACGGGAAGGTCGCGGCCATGGTCAGCGGAGTGGCAGCCGGAAAGTCGAGACCTACGGTTGCCTCGGTGATGATTCCGAGTGTGCCTTCGGATCCGACGAACAGTTCGGCCAGGGAAAGCCCGGCCACGCCTTTGACAGTGCGTCGACCGACGAACGTGGCGCGCCCGTCGGCGAGTACGACGCGCAGACCACGGACGAACCGTGCTGTGACGCCGTATTTCACGCAGCACAGACCGCCGGCGTTGGTGGCGATGTTGCCGCCGATGGTCGACGCCTCCCAGCTGGACGGGTCGGGGAGGTACGTCAATCCCTGCTGCAGGGCAGCATCTTTCAGCTCTTTGTTCGTGACACCGGGTTGCACGACGGCGGTGCGGTTGACGACGTCCAACTCGACGATCTTGTTCATCCGCCGGGTGTTGAGGGCAATGGCTCCGACGCTGGCGTTCGCGGCTCCCGCCAGGCCGGTCAATGCACCCTGCGGCACCACGGGAATGCGATGTGCCGATGCGATTTTCATGATCGCCTGTACGTCCGATTCGGTGCTCGGTAGCACTGCCGCCAGGGGTAGGGCGGATTCGCACAGAGCGGCGGCGTCGTGCCGGAAGCTCTGCAGGATGTCCGGGTCGGTCACCACCGCGTCGGCACCGAGGGCGCGCATCAGTTCGTCGATGACCGGCGAATGGAGAACGAGGGTGGTCGGAGCAGTCATGGATTCGAGTATGTCGGGCGGCGCTGTCGATGTCTGCGTCGTTTCGGACGAAGCACGAGGTCTCGATCGGTAGTTTCCGACGAAGTGTGGGCAGGGCCTTGTTATGCACGCGACCACCTTGACAAACTACGGTGGCGCCGGTCACAGTAATTACCGACCGAATGGACGGTGAGTTTTATCCGGTTCGTCGGTTACCTGAATCCGCCGCTGTTCATACCCCACGTCACTCCGAACTGTCGCTCGCTCTCACGAGCGCCGGAGCCCGAACGAAACGAGATCGTCGATGACAACACAGGTCGAGACGCCCACCGGGGTGTCGCGTGAGCATCGCCGCGCTGCGATGGCCAGCATGGTCGGAACCACCGTCGAGTGGTACGACTTCTTCATCTACGCGCAGGCCGCGTCGTTGATCTTCGCTCAGCTGTTCTTCGCGCCCATGGGCTCGTCCGGACAGCTGGTCGCCTACGTGACCATCGGTATCAGCTTCGTGTTCCGTCCTCTCGGGGCCATCGTCGCGGGGTACTTCGGCGACAAGATCGGTCGCAAGAAGGTCCTCATCGCGACCCTCACCCTCATGGGCGCGGCCACCGTCGGAATGGGACTGCTGCCCACCTACGCGACCATCGGCATCTGGGCTCCGATCATCCTGATCGTGTTGCGCATCCTGCAGGGATTCTCGACCGGCGGCGAATGGGGCGGCGCGGCATTGATGGCCGTCGAGCACGCGCCGAAGGGCAAGCGTGGAATCTACGGTGCGGCAACCCAGATGGGCGTTCCTCTCGGCATGCTCATTGCGGTGGGAACGTTGGCACTGTGCACCGGTTTGCTCAGCGAAGAGCAGTTCGAGGCCTGGGGCTGGCGTATCCCGTTCCTCATCAGCTTCGTGCTGATCCTCGTCGGCTTCTACATCCGACGCCGCGTCGAAGAGACTCCGGTGTTCAAGGAGCTCGCAGAACGCAAGGAGCGCAACCACACTCCCGTTCGTGCACTGTGGCGTACCAACAAGAAGCAGGTCATGCTGGCCGCGCTGTCGTTCGTCGGCAACAACGGCAACGGTTACATCATCGTCGGTGGCTTCATCGTCGCGTACTCGACGAGGGAGCACGGGCTCGCCCGTGTGGACGTGTTGGTGGCCAGTCTGTTCGCGGCTCTCGTGTGGGGTGTGTTCACCCTGCTCGGTGCGTATCTGTCCGACCGCTACTCCCGGACCGCCATCATGAACCTGGGCAACGCATCGATGGTGTTGTGCGCCATCCCGTTCTTCCTGCTCGTCGATACCGGTGAGCTGCAGTGGATCTACGTGGCCCTCGGTCTCTTCGCCGTCGGACTCGGCCTCGCCTACGGACCACAGCCGGCGCTGTACGCCGAGATGTTTCCGGCTGCAGTCCGATTCAGTGGAGCATCCATCGGCTACGCCATCGGCACCGTGCTCGGTGGAGCCTTCGTCCCCACGATCTCCGAGGCACTGTTCAAGGGAACCGGTACCTCGATGTCGATCTCGATCTACCTGATGATCCTGGCGGCGATCTCGTTCATCGCGACCTCGCGCATCAAGAACCGTAGGGACGAGGATCTGAACGTCTGACCCAACGACGACGACAGCCCCGAAACGATAGTGGTTTCGGGGCTTTCGTATGGACACGAGACCGACTCACCACTCTCTCGATCGACCCATGCGAATCAGTCATGCTCGCTCGTTCCCACCCTGGCGCCGTCGTACCCCGGCCAGCAGGTCGCCGGCGGCGCGGAACTGCAACCTCCGTACCTGCCCGGCCTCGACGGTGAAGTCGAAGGCAACCTTCATCTCGCCGAGGTGAATCCATGCAGCGCCCGGGCGATCCTCGATAAAAACGGGGAACGCGGCCGCGGCAGCACCGTTGAAGAAGGCGGCCACTTCATCGCGGCCTTGCAGTCGGTTGGGCGTGCCGAGCGCGGTCGCGGCCGCGTCGGCGGAGACCACCACGTCGGGAGAGAGCAGTTCCAGCAACCGTGCGAAGTCACCCTCGCGTGCTGCGGCCATGAACGCATCCACGATCTCCCAGTCTGCGAGCACGTCTCTTGGTGTGGCGGGGCGCACCTTGTTGCGGGCGCGAGAGGCCAGCTTGCGCGCTGCGACCGGGGTCGTGTCCAGCATGGAGGCAATGAGGTCGAACTCGACACCGAAACTGTCGTGCAGCACAAAGGCCACCCGCTCCGCAGGTGTCAACCGCTCGAGCACCACCTGCAGCGCTATGCCGACGGCATCGGCGAGGACGACGTCGTCGGCCGGATCGGGTGCCGTCCCCTCGACCTCGATGCTGTCCGCGGGCACCGGCGTGTGCGCCCGCAGCCGGTCCAGGCACAGCCGTGAAGTCACCGTGGTGAGCCATCCCGCCAAGTTGTCGATGGATTCCTCGGTGGCGTGCAGCCGCAGCCACGCCTGCTGTACGACGTCCTGGGCCGCGTCCGGGTCGCCCAGGATTCGTGCGGCGATGCGCTGCAGTCGCGGGCGTTCGGCCTCGAAGCCGTCACGAAGTTGATGGTCGCTCACCATGGTGGTCACACTTTCCTCGTCGGGTGCGTCATCACTGTGACGCATCCGGACCGGCCGGTGTGACCAGAGGAAGAGGAACACTTCATGAAGACCATGACTTGCCAGGATCTCGGAGGTCCTTGCGACCTCGCACACCGCGCTGAGAGTGCCGACGAGATCATCAAGGCGCAGGACCGACATCTGAAGGACCAGGTGCACGCCGGCGACGCCTCCCACGTGCCGGCCCGCGACGACATGAAGGGCCGCTGGCGCC
Source organism: Rhodococcus sp. NKCM2511 (assembly GCF_014905595.1). Lineage (NCBI taxonomy): Bacteria > Bacillati > Actinomycetota > Actinomycetes > Mycobacteriales > Nocardiaceae > Rhodococcus > Rhodococcus sp. NKCM2511. The sequence goes on from NZ_BNHJ02000001.1 coordinate 3,371,790, forward strand.
ACCCGAAGAAGTCCTTGGACTGGTACAACAACGTGAAGAAGGGGTTCGCTGACCGGCAGGCAGACGACGTTCGGTAGGGCCTAGCGCTGGCGCGCCGTTCGACCGTCTCAGCTCCATGGCGGTGAGCACTCTCCAGGAGGTCAACGAACCTGTGGCGCAGCTTCTTTTCCCCATTGCTCGAGTGCGGCGATTGCTTCGCGCAAGGCGCGGCCTCTCTCGGTCAGGGCGTAGGCCCGAGTGTTGTGCCGGAGGGGGAGACGGGTCAACACTCCGGCAGCTTCGAGTTCGCGTAGTCGGGTAGCGAGCATGTTCGTCGGTACTCCCAGGTCGCGCTGCAGATCGCCGTACCGTTGCGGTTCCTCGAGCAGTCGCTCGACGATGAGAAGTGCCCACCGTGCGCCGACGATGTCGAGGGCAGCGGCGAGGTCGCTCATTCGGCCGTATCGGTGTCCGCCTTCATCCAGAACGGTGAGTAGTGGTAGCCGTCGAGGTCGTCGAACTGACGTTGATACATGAAGGCGTAGTCATCGATGTCTCCGATGCGTCCACCGGCAGCGCCGGCCCGCTCGGTGAGCTCGTCGACCGCCTCGCGGCTACCGAGGTCGAACGAGACCGTGACCTTCGATGGGGTGTCGGGTCCGCCGATCAGCTCCTCGGTGCCGCCCACGCTCGCATACATCTCGCGGCTTCCGAGCATGACGTACTGCCCCGGTGTGATGGCGAAGCACGACACGTTGTGGTCGGACATCTCGGGGTTGAGCGTCCAGCCGAGGGCTGTGTAAAAGGCGGTTGCGCGCTCGACGTTCTCGACGGGACAGGTGATGAACAGGCTCATGCCCTCATGCTTGCAAAATGCAAGTGCGGCGTCAAGGGCTGAACTCGCCGACCGTTCCAGCACTTCACCGAGCTGTCCCCTGGGTGATCAGTGATGCAGTGTCAGTGGCGAATCGTCAATACAGCTTTTCCGCCGGGCAATTCGCGTCGTGTCATCAGTTCGATGACATGAGTGAGTTCCGACCAATCGACGCAGTACCCGGGTGTCGGATCGAGACGGCCGTCGGCGGCCAATCTCACGAGCAATTCGAGGTCCTCGTGTTCGGGGTACTCGACTGCATACGACATGTAGTTGGTGATCGTCGCGCCCTCGTGACCCATGAACGAGAAGACATCGAGCTCGGCCTTGGTGCAAGAACTGTTGCCGATCATGACCAGCGTGCCACGGGGTGCCAGCACGGACAGTGCCGCTTCGAGTACTGTGCCGCCAACGGATTCGATGATCAGATCGAAGGGACCTGATGCATCCGACGGGGTAGTAGTGACCTCGGTTGCTCCGAGTTCGATCAGTTCGCTGGCTTCGTTCTCGCCGGCTGTCGTGGTCGCTGTGACCGACGCACCTGCGGCACTTGCCAATTGGATCTGAAATCGACCCACGCCGCCGTTGGCGCCGGTCATCAGGACCTTGCGTCCCAGGAGGTCGCCACCCATACGCACAGTGCGTAGCGCGGTCAGCCCCGCCATCGGTAGAGCGGCAGCGATGTTGGTGCCCAACGTATCCGGGAGGACTGCCATTCGGTCGGTGCGCACGGCCGCGAGTTCGGACCATCCGGCTCCGTCGACCATTCCGACGATCGGTGTGCCTGCTTGGGGTCCGCTCCCGTTTGCGGCCGCCTCGATCACGACGCCACTGATGTCCTGGCCGGGTCGCCAGCCGTGGTCCCTCGCGGCCATGAGGGACAGTTCCCCGCGGTTGACTGAGAACGAATGGATCTGCACCAGAGCCTCATCGGCGGCCGGCTTCGGATCTTCGGCTTCGACGCGTTGGACGGGGGTATCAGAGTCAGGGGTATTGATCGTCGTGTACATCGGCGTATCCGATCTCGTCGTGTGGTCACACCGAAAGGGTGTGAATCTGTACGACGACGAGTCAACGCCGATCCGTCGGTGTGAACCAGAAGCAATTCGTGCACTCAGCGTTCACGAAAAACAATCGGAGGTCAGATGCGGGCGCACGCTTCGGCCAGGGCGTCGACGAGTGTGGTCCGTTCTCGTACCGCCAGCCACATCTGCACGGCCATGCCAGGATCGGTCACGGGCCGGAAGGTGACGCGTTCGGTCGACAGCGCTTGTGCTGAGCCCTCGTACATAGCTGTCCACGATGGTGGTCCCGAGCCGAGTTCGAGCACTGTCGCTTGTAGATCTCGGAATGGAATTCCCGTGGCCGGCTCGAACCCGGCGTCCGCACAAGCACGGAGCACGGTGGCGGCGAAGGCGGGGTTCTGCTCGGACGGAATCAGACGCAGCGGAAGGTCCGCCAGATCAGATAGCGTGAGATCGGGTTTGGAAGCCAGTGGGTGGCGGGTGGGAATCGCAACGACGATCCGGTCGAACCACGCCGGAATCATCTCCAGATCGTGATCGTTCCTGGGCAGGCGAACAAGTGCGGCGTCGAGTGCTCCCGAACGAACAGCGTCGAGTTGCTCCCACACCTGCCCGATTTCCAGTGTGACGAGCAGATCGGGAAACTGAGTTCCAAGGTGGTCCAGCACCAAATCGACGCGAGTGCCCGAGCCTCCAGCTATTCCCAGTCGCAGGTGTGGTGGCCCGTCCGGCTCATCGGAGCGAGATTGCACAGTCGCCGCGGCGTGTGCCACCGCGTCGAGCACTGCATGAGCCTCTGGGACCAGCCTGCACCCGGCGGGGGTGAGTGTCACCTGACGTTTGGACCTGTCGAACAGCGGCTGACCCAGCTCGTGTTCGAGCCTTCGTATCTGTTGACTGACCACGGCCTGGACCACGTGCAGTCGCTCCGCCGAACGGGCGAAATGCAGTTCTTCGGCGACCACTAGAAAGTACCTGAGCTGCTTGATCTCCATGTCGAAAGCGCCCCCTGCTCGGACCCCGCGTTCATAGAACCTACCGATCAGTATCCAGTGTGAACCGCTCGTCCGCCGGATGGAGAGACATCACTACCAATGCTCAGCTGTGCGCATGCAACGGCCTACCCGACAGCGCCATCATTGCCTCACCGAGTGCTTCGTTCTGCGTGGGGTGGGCGTGCACGAAGCTGCCGACCTCGGACGGCAACGCTTCCCATGCCACCGCGAGTTGCGCCTCACCTATCAATTCGCCCACGCGGTCACCGACGAGATGGACACCCACAACAGGGCCGTCCTCGCGTGCGCGAATCACCTTGACTCCGCCCGCGGTGGCGAGGATGCGGCTCTTGCCGTTGCCGCCGAGGTCGTAGACCACCGAGGTCACGGTGCCGTACTTCTGCTCCGCGGCCTTCTCTGTGAGACCGACCGACGCGACCTCCGGATGCGAATAGGTCACGCGCGGAACGAGATCGCCGTCGATACGTGCCGGCGCGAGTCCGGCAATGTGTTCGGCGACGAACATGCCGTGCTGGAATCCGCGGTGAGCCAACTGATAGCCCGCCACGATGTCGCCGACGGCATAGACGCCGTCCGCGGTGGTGAGCAGATTGTCGTCGACAGAGACGAAGCCGCGTTCGGTGGCGATGCCTTGCTCGGCCAGCCCGAGGCCATCGGTGCGGGGGCCGCGTCCGACGGAGACGAGCACGAGATCCGCCGAGAGGGTGTCGCCGGAGGACAGCGCCACCGCGACGTCGTCGGACGACTCGGTGACTGTCTCGACTTTGGTGCCGGTACGAATGTCGATGCCGCGCTTGCGCAGAGCCTTGGCGAGATGCTTCGAGGACCATTCGTCCTCACCCGGAACGATGCGATCGAGGGCCTCGACGACGGTGACCTTGGCACCGAAAGAGGCCCAGATGCTGGCGAATTCGATACCGATGACTCCGCCGCCCAGTACGACGACGGACTCCGGTACTCGGTCGAGCGCCAAGGCACCGTCGCTGGTGAGCACGCGAGGTCCCACTTCGATACCGGGGATGGTGCGCGAATACGACCCGGTGGCGAGAACCAGTGAAGCCCCGGTGATGCGTCGACCCTCCACCTCAACGGTGCGAGGACCGACCACCTGACCACGGCCCGAGACGATCTCGATGTTCGGACGCTTCAACAAGCCCTTGAGTCCGGAGTACAGGCCGGCGACCACGCTGCGCTGGTACTCCAGTGCCGCAGGCATATCTACACCCGTCAACGATGCCGTGACGCCGACATGCGCCGCACCGCGGACCGCATCGGCAACCTCCGCCGTGTGCAGCAGAGCCTTGGTGGGGATGCACCCGCGATGGAGGCAAGTGCCGCCGAGCTTGTCCTCCTCGATCAGTGCGACCGTCAGGCCGAGTTGCTCAGCCCTCAGGGCGCAGGAGTACCCGCCGGATCCGCCACCGAGGATGAGAACATCGACGTCACTCATCGGACGGATCCCAATGCCACGACGGGGTTTTCGACGAAATCGGCCACGGTGCGCAAGAAACCGCCGGCCACTCCGCCGTCGCACACGCGGTGATCGAACGCCAATGACAGCTGCGCAACCTTGCGGACGGCCAATTGGCCGTCGACCACCCACGGGCGGTCGATGATGCGTCCGATGCCCAGGATCGCGGCTTCGGGATGGTTGATGATCGCGGCCGAGCCGTCGACCCCGAACACTCCGTAGTTGTTGAGGGTGAACGTTCCGCCGCTCAGTCGAGCTGCGGGCAGGGAGCCGGTTCGCGCGAGCTCGGTCAGCTCGGCCAACCGCTCGGAGAGCTCCTTCAGATCGGCTTTGTCGGCCTGCGGCACAACAGGAACCATGAGTCCGCGATCGGTCTGCGCGGCAATGCCGAGTCCGACGTTCTCGTAGCGCAGAATCTCGCCCGCCGCAGTATCGACCGTGCTGTTGAGCTCGGGGAACTTGGACAGCGCGATCATCGTCAGCTTTGCCAGCACCGCTAGCAGCGTCACCTTCACGCCGTCGATGGAGGCGTCGAGGTCACGTCGGGCTTGCAGCAGAGCCGTCGCGTCGACGTCGACCCATACGGTCGCCTCGGGGATCTCCGCACGACTGCGAGAGAGTTTGTCTGCGATGGCCTTACGGATCCCGGTGATCGGGATCCGAGTGACGCCCTCCGACGAGGAAGCAACGGGCGAACCGGCCAAGGCTCGCTCGACGTCCGCGCGGGTGATGACGCCGTGGCCGCCGGCTGTATCGATAGACGCCAGATCCAGCCCACCCTGCAGTGCCATGCTCCGAACGATGGGGGAGAGCACCTTCGGTGCATGTGAGTGGAAATTCGTAGTCTGGGTCGAGTTTCCACTCACGTGCGAAGCTCTTTTTCGCCGGCCGGTGGGGCCGTGGCCGGTTCCGTAGCCGATCAGCACATTTCCTGAGCCGGCGCGTTCTTCTTCGCGGTATCGCTCGTGGGCTGCAGGCGTATCGGCGACGGCACCGCCGGTGATGCTGATGAGCGGCGCGCCGACGGCGAGTGAGGTGCCCTCGGCCGCATGCAGTTCGTCGACAACGCCCTCGAAGGGGCAGGGCACCTCGACGGACGCTTTTGCCGTCTCTACTTCGACGACGACCTGATCGATGGTGACGGTATCGCCGGGCTTGACCTTCCACTCGACGATCTCGGCCTCGGTCAGTCCTTCACCGAGGTCGGGGAGCAGGAATACCTGCATGCTCATACCGTGACCGCCTTGCTGAGGTCGGGCGCGTCGTTCCACTGCAGTCGGTCCATCGCGTCGAGCACGCGGTCGGCGGACGGCAGGTGGAAGTGCTCGAGTTTCGGTGCCGGGTAGGGAATGTCGAGTCCGGTCACTCGTAGTACCGGAGCGTGCAGGTGATGGAAGCAGCGCTCGGATACTCGTGAGGCGATTTCCGCGGCTACGCCGGAAAAGCCCTGTGCTTCCTGAATCACGATGCAGCGTCCGGTCTTCCGTACCGATGCGGCAACGGTCTCGTCGTCGAACGGATTGAGCGACCGCAGATCGATCACCTCGACGCTCCGGCCGTCCTCGGACGCGAACTCTGCTGCCTGCATGGCAACCGAGACGGTGGGGCCGTACGCGAGCAGAGTGACGTCGGTACCGGCACGACGCACGACGGCGGTGCCGATCGGCTCGGTCTTCGCCAGCTCGATGTCGTCCTTGGAGAAGTACAGCCGCTTCGGTTCGAGGAAGATCACCGGATCGGGATCTACGATGGCGTCACGCATCAGCGAGTACGCGTCGGCGACGGTGGACGGGGAGACGACTTTCAGGCCCGGGGTGTGCGCGTAGTAGGCCTCGGACGAGTCGCAGTGATGTTCGACGCCGCCGATGCCGCCCGCGAATGGAATGCGGATGACCATCGGCGCGGTGAGTGATCCGCGAGTTCTGTTGCGCAGCTTTGCAACATGGGACACGATCTGCTCGAAAGCCGGGTAGGCAAAGGCGTCGAACTGCATCTCGACGACGGGCTTGTAGCCCGACATCGCCATGCCGATCGCGAATCCGACGATGCCGGACTCCGCGAGCGGGGTGTCGAAGCAACGATCGTCACCGAAGTCTCGGGTCAGTCCGTCGGTGACGCGAAAGACGCCGCCGAGCGTGCCGACATCCTCGCCGAAGACAACGACCTTCTCGTCCTCGGTCAACGCGTCGCGCAGGGCGGCGTTGAGGGCTCCGGCCATGGTCATCGTGGTCATGACAGTTCTCCTGCTGCGATCTCGGCGGCGACCTGATTTCGCTGTTCGATCAGGCCGGGGGTGGGGGAGGAGTAGACGAACCGGAACAGATCCTCGGGGTCGACGTCCTGCTCGACGTTCATGCCCGCGCGAAGTGCCGCGGCATCGGCGTCGGCGGATACCGTCATCTGTTCGCGCAGCTCGTCGGTGAGCAGACCCTGGGCTTCGAGGTAGGAATCGAGGCGCGAGAGCGGATCTCGGGCCAACCACCCTTGCACCTCGTCTGCCTTGCGGTAGCGAGTGGCGTCGTCGGCGTTCGTGTGTGCGTCCATGCGGTAGGTGTGCGCCTCGACGACCACCGGTCCCTTGCCTGCTCGGACGTACTTCACGGCCTCGTCCATCACGGCCATCATCGCGATCGGGTCGTTGCCGTCGACCTGCTCGCTGCCGATGCCGTAGCCGACGCCCTTGTGCGACAACGACGGAGCTGCAGTCTGACGCGCGAGTGGAACGCTGATGGCGAATCCGTTGTTCTGCACCAGGAAAATCACCGGTGCGCGGAACACCGCGGCAAAGTTGAGGGCCTCGTGGAAGTCGCCTTCACTGGTCGCGCCGTCACCGCAGAACGCGAGGGCGATGGTGTCTCGTCCCTGCTTGGCCTCGGCGTAGGCGAAACCGGTCGCGTGCAGCAATTGTGTTGCCAGAGGTGTGCATTGGGGAGCGACCTTGTAGGCGGTGGGATCGTATCCGCAGTGCCAGTAACCGGCGAGCATGCCGAGCAGCTCCACCTGGTCGACGCCTCGCGCCGCGAGAGCCATCGAGTCACGGTACGTCGGGAACATCCAGTCCTGCTCACCCAGGCACAGGGCTGCGGCGATCTGGCAGGCCTCCTGGCCGCGGGAGGACGGGTAGACCGCAAGCCGACCCTGTTTGGTCAATGCTGTTGCCTGCTGGTCGAATCGGCGACCGTGCACCATCGAGCGGTACATCTCGAGCAGGCGCTCGTTCGACGGGTGTGCGTAGCGGGCGGCACTGTCCACGCCCGTCCCATCGGGTGCGAGGTACTGCACGGGACGGTCGGCAGGCATGAACTGTTGGTAGGACGTTGCCGGAACCTTCTCGACGGTCGTCATGGGGCATTCTCCTGAGATCGGCTTGTACGGTGATTCTGGCCGAATCGGTGAGGAAGAAGTCCTATGGTCGTAGGATTGCAGACATATTGCCGACATTTCAGGTACGAACTGACTATCTGTCGGATCGGCGTAGCGAACCACCAGGTAGGAGCGGACGAATGGACGACGTCTCGAGACGTGTGGAATTGGACGACACGGATCGTCGCATCCTCGCCGAGCTGACTGCCGACGGGCGGGTCTCGATGCGGGTGCTGGCCGATCGATTGAATCTCTCTCGGGCACATACCTATACACGGGTGGACAGGCTCAAGGATGCGGGTGTCATCGAACGGTTCACCGTGCAGGTGGATCACGGGGCGTCCGGGCTAGGGACCTCGGCGTTCATCGCGTTGTCGATCCGTCAGGATTCGTGGCGCAGTGTGTCCGAGGGGTTGCGGTCGATGGAATTCGTCGACCACTTCAGTTTGCTCGGAGGGGATTTCGACGTGCTGGTACTCATCAGGACTCCCGACAACGAGAGCCTGCGGCAAGTCGTGCTGGAGGGCCTGCAATCGCTCGACGGCGTCCGGGCGACGCGCACGTGGTTGATCTTCGACGAGGACCGAGGTGGTCTGGGACGAACTGCGCCGCCCACCGAACGCTGACAGTGGGCGGCGTCGTTCGGGGTACGGGTCAGAAGTTGCCGCGAGCGTCCTGCTCACGTTCGATGGCCTCGAACAGTGCCTTGAAGTTGCCGATGCCGAAGCCGAGCGAGCCGTGGCGTTCGATCATCTCGAAGAACACCGTCGGGCGATCGACCAGCGGCTTGGTGAAGATCTGCAGTAGGTACCCGTCCTCGTCTCGGTCGACGAGAATTCCGCGCTTCTGCAACTCTTCGATCGGCACTCGGACCTTACCGATACGGGCTCGCAGTGCGGGATCCTCGTAGTACGAATCAGGAGTGGCGAGAAATTCGACGCCCGCCGCGCGGAGCGCATCGACCGAAGACAGGATGTCGTTGGTCGCCAGCGCCAGATGCTGTGCGCCCGGGCCGCGGTAGAAATCCAGGTACTCGTCGATCTGTGAGCGCTTCTTCGCGATGGCCGGCTCGTTCAGCGGGAACTTCACTCGGTGGTTGCCGTTGGAGACGACCTTGCTCATCAAGGCCGAGTAATCGGTGGCGATGTCGGCCCCGACGAACTCGGCCATGTTCGTGAAGCCCATGACGCGGTGGTAGAAGTCGACCCACTCGTCCATCTTGCCGAGCTCGACATTGCCGACCACGTGATCGAGAGCCTGGAAGATGCGCTTGGGAGCGCCCTCCGGTCGCTGCAACGTCGACGTGCGTGGCACATAACCGGGGAGGTAGGTGCCGGTGTAGCGGGATCGGTCGACGAGCGTGTGTCGGGTGTCGCCGTAGGTCGCGATGGCCGCGGTGCGGACCGTGCCGTGCTCGTCGGACATGTCGGTCGGTTCTTGTAGTACGCGCGCGCCCTGGGCTCGCGCATGTTCGATGCACCGGTCCACGTCCGGCACGGCCAGCGCGATGTCGACGACGCCGTCGCCGTGGCGCGTGTGGTGTGCGACCAGTTCGCTGTCGGGGTCGACGGCTCCCTTGATGACGAAGCGCACTGCGCCCGACTTGAGTACGTAGGCGTGGTGGTCGCGTTGGCCGGTCGTCGGGCCCGAGTACGCAACGAGCTCCATGCCGAACGCGGACTGGAAGAAGTGCGCGGTCTGCGTCGCATTCCCGACCACCCACACGATGGCGTCCCAGCCACTGACGGGAAAGGGATCTCGCTTGTCGTCGTACTCCACGAGTCCGACGAGCTGCCGCAGCTGATCGGCGTCGAGATCGGCGAGCTTCTCGTCGTCGTTGAGGATGTTGTCGAGGCTCATGAAAGCTCCTGGTTGGTCCGAGTGAGGCACACTGTTCCGCCCAGCCCAACATCGCGGTGCAGAGGAGTCAATCGACGCCTGAATAGCTGTCCGTGCTGTGCAGATAGGGCAGTTTGTTCCGCACTTTGCTATACGATTCGTATAGCAAAGTGGAGGTGCGTCATGGAATCGACGTTGGACGAATTGGACCGGGCGATGCTCGCTGCGCTGCACGACAATTCGCGGATCGGCGTGCTCGAGCTGTCGCGAACGCTCGGTGTTGCACGTGCGACTGTGTCGGCCCGCCTGCAGCGATTGGAGGACAGCGGTGTCATCACCGGCTATCAGCCTCGAATCGGTTTGGCAGCAGCCGGTTACGGCGTGCAGGCGTTCGTCACATTGGAGATTGCCCAGGGTGCACTCGGTGACGTCGTCGCCGTCCTGGAGCAGATACCCGGAGTGTTGGAGGCATTCGCGACAACCGGCGTCGGCGATGTGTTGTGCCGGGTCGCCGCGGCGTCTCATGACGATCTGCAGCGTACGTTGATCGCGCTCAATCAATCTCGCACGATCGCGCGGTCGACCAGTGTTGTCGTACTCTCGCAATTGGTCGAGTTCCGGGCACTGCCGTTGCTCAACAGCGCCGAGTCCGATCGAACCCCCAGAGCCCCCGCATACCGACGGGCGCACGAGTGACGGGCCTCAGGCCGGAACGATCCGGCCACGGACGTCGCCGAACCCGATACGACACCCGTTCGGCCCCGGAGCGCTGGCGGCGATGACGACCTCGTCGCCGTCTTCGAGGAAGGTCCGGGTCTCCGCGCCGAGTGACACGGGTTCCTTACCACCCCAGGTGAGTTCGATGAAGGCACCGCGCTGATTCTTCTCGGGTCCCGAGATGGTGCCCGAGGCGAACAGATCACCGGTTCGGGACGTGGCACCGTTGCTGGTCTCGTGCGCCAGCATCTGGGCAGGCGACCAGTACATCGAACTGTACGGCGGACGGGATACGACGTGACCGTTCCACGCGACCGTCAGGTCGATGTCCAAAGCCCAAGAACGAGATTCGCGGAGATGTTCGAGCGGCTCGGGATCCTGCACCGGTGTCGAGGTTCGTGCCTGCTCCAGAGCGAGCAGGGGCACCACCCAGGGCGAGATGGACGTCGCGAAACTCTTGCCGAGGTTCGGCCCCAGCGGTACGTACTCCCAGGCTTGGATGTCGCGAGCCGACCAGTCGTTGACGATGACGACACCGAACACGTGCTCGGAGAACTGATCCGGCGAGATGGGGCCATCCGCCGGAACGCCGATGACGAATCCCATCTCGGCTTCGATGTCCAGTCGCCGACTCGGGCCGAAGGTGGGCGAGTGCTCGTCGGGTGCCTTACGTTGACCACGAGGCCGGGTGATGTCGGTGCCGGACACGACCACCGTTCCGGCCCGTCCGTGATACGCGACGGGCAGGTGCTTCCAATTCGGTAGTAGCGGTTCGGCATCGGGACGAAAGAGTCGGCCGAGATTGGACGCGTGGTGCTCGGACGCGTAGAAGTCCACGTAGTCCGCAACTTCGAACGGCAGGTGCATCGTGACGTCGGAAACCGAGACGATCGCTTCCGCGGGGGTCGTGCCACTGACGATCATGGCGGTGACGGACTCGCGGACCTCGACCCACCGACTGCGGCCGCGCGCCATGAAAGCATTGAGGCTGGGGGAGGCGAAAACCGAATCGTTCAGAGCGGCAGAAAGATCGATCACATTGTCGCCGTACCGGACTCCGACTCGAGCGTCCGAACCAGGAGTACTGAAAATGCCGTAAGGCAGGTTGTCGATTCCGAACTCGGAGTCGGCGGGGATGTCGATGTGCGTCATGAACGGCGCGCTCCTTGGTTCACTGAGGTGGGACGAGTCCGAGGCGGACCAGGTCGTCCAGGGGTTCGCGGATGCTGCAGGTGCCGAAAGATGCGAAGGCGCGTTGACCCTCGATCCCGGCGACGAGACCGGCGAGGACGTCGGCGTCCCGGATCGCCAGGATCTTCTCGAGCTCACCGACGCGTGCGCCGCTGTGTGCGGCCTGCGCGGCGAGGATCACGTTGAGGAAACCGTGTTGCTCGAAACCGTTGTGGGGATCGGTGTTACGGGCGGCATGGTGCAGACCCGCGGTGGCTTTGAAGTGGACCTCGCGTTGTGCCGCCTCGTAGATGGACGCGGCAAGCTCCCGCTCGTCCGGGTACTCGTCGGCCGTGACGCCGCCGGTCCTGAATTTGGCTCGATACCCGAACTCGTCGACTGCGTCGAAGATGTCGTCTCGTCGGGAGTCTCGGGGGATTTCGACGTAGATGTCGATGTCCTGAGTGATGTTGCGCAAGGCGTCGATGTTCGTGCCCTCGGGTACGGCCACTTCGACGGCAACGACCGTGACCCCGGCGGTGCGGTCGGCGGCGCGTAGGCCTGCCTCCACGCTGCCCGGGCCTGCAGGTGCGGTCAACGCGACCTCCATCCGAGCGGCCAGGACGAGCTCGTTCACCCGGTCCATCGGAACGACCAACGGTCCGACGAGGTCTGCGAAAGAACTCGCCCGGTACTCGAGATGTTGTGCTGCAGCAACATCGAGTGGTGTATTACCGGGAGGAAAGACAGCGGCGTCGTCGCACAGGCGATGGAAGAACTTCGGGATCATCGGTTCGGCCCCCGGCCTGCCCACGTCCATGCGTACCCGGTGTCCTCGACCGCGAGCGCTCCTTCACCGAGTTCGAGGGGGCGGAAGGTATCGACCATGACGGCCAGTTCGTCGAAGAACTCGGCACCGATACTGCGTTCGTATGCACCGGGTTGCGGACCGTGAGCATGACCGCCCGGATGCACCGAGATCGATCCCTGGCCGATTCCGGAACCCTTGCGGGCCTCGTAGTCGCCGCCGACGTAAAACATGATCTCGTCGGAGTCGACGTTGGAGTGGTAGTACGGCACCGGAATTGCCAGCGGGTGGTAGTCGACCTTGCGCGGAACGAAATTACAGATCACGAAGTTGGCCCCCTCGAATGCCTGATGCGCAGGCGGCGGTTGATGCACACGGCCGGTGATCGGTTCGTAGTCGGAGATGTTGAACGTATACGGGTACAGGCAGCCGTCCCAACCGACCACGTCGAACGGGTGCTGCGGATACACGTATCGGGTTCCGATGATTCCCGTCGAACCACGATGTTTGACAAGCACTTCCACGTCGCTGCCGTCGGCGAGTAGAGGCTCGGTGGGGCCGTGCAGATCGCGTTCGCAGTAGGGAGCGTTCTCGAGCAACTGGCCGTACTTCGACAGGAACCGCTTCGGTGGCGCGATGTGACTGTTGGCCTCGATGGCGTAGGCGCGCAGGGTGCCGTCGGGAATCCAACGGTGCGTCGTCGCGCGCGGAATGAGGACGTAGTCACCCTGCTGCGCCTGGAGAGTACCGAACACCGTTTCGACGGTGGCAGAACCGGATTCGACGTAGACCATCTCGTCACCGATCGAATTGCGATACAGCGGTGAAGTTTTCGATGCGACGACGTAGGACAGTCTGACGTCGGCGTTGCCGAGAACGAGGCGTCGGCCGGTGACGACGTCGGTGTCCGCCACCGTGGATTCGGGAAATAGCTCGTGCAACTTCAGGTGCCGCGGCACGAGCGGATGGTTGGGCGTCGTCGATTGATCGGGCAGGTCCCACACCGTGGCATCGACGATGGCCGACGGTATGTGGCGGTGGTACAGCAGAGACGAGTCCGAGGAGAAGCCCTCTTCGCCCATCAGCTCCTCGTAATAGAGGTTGCCGTCGGGACTTCGGTGCTGGGTGTGCCGCTTCGGCGGAACCGATCCGAGCTGCCGGTAGTAGGCCACGTGCTCTCTCCTGAGTTTTGTCACCGCTTGTAGTAAAGACATTAACTACTTTCACGTGATCTACGCAACCTTCAGTTGCGCCCCCGTACGTCGAACTGGCTGCGGTTGGTGATCAGTTTGGTCAACAGCATCACCAGGATTCGCTGTTCGGGTTCGGTGAGCGCGCTGGCCCATGCGTTCTCCCGTTCGTTCTGTTCGGCGAACGCCTCGACCATCTCGTCGTGCCCCAGTGCGGTCAGGGCGAGGCGCACCGAACGTCCGTCCTTCTCGTCGGGCGTGCTGGCGAGCAGGCCGCCGGAGATGAGTGTCTTGGACAGGTTCGACACGGCGGCGCGGCTCATGCCGGTCAATTCGGCTGCTCGTCGTGGCTCGATCGGGCCGGCCAGCCACGTGACGAACATCAGCCGAAACGATGACCACGACCAGCCTCGCGGGCGATGAACCGTCGACTCGAGGTCGTACGTGACGATGTTCGACGCTCGGTTCAGTGTCAGCAGAACCTCGGTGGCCAGCTGATGCTCGAACCCGTACTCCCGGGCCAGTGTGGTGTTGGCGGTGTCGATGAACGACCAGAAATCGGGCTCGGGTGCGTCGGTCACGGATTCACTGTAGCCACGAACTCATCTGATCAACACCTTTACTACTCACGCAGCGAGATTCGTGTCCCACCGAGGAGGGGCCATGATGGACCCATGAGCTCGAAGAACCTGTTCGGTGGCCCCCGCACCCTGCTGATCGTGGCAGCAGTGGTCATCGTGATCGCACTCGTCGCTGCCGCCGCGACCCTGATCGTCCGCGCCGTGCTCGGACCGCCCGAGGGGGAGAACAAGTTCGAGATCCAGGGCTACTCCGTCGTACAGGTCGATCCGCAGGTCAGCGACCTCGCGCTCGCCACACAGTAGCCGACTCTGCACCGACCTTCGGGTCGTGTGTCTGCTGAAAGTTTCGTCCTCCGCGCGCGAATGTGCGTAGCGTCGCGGCGGGTACCTCGTGTTCGGGAACAGGCTCGCCGATCCACTCGCAGTCACGGACGAAGGTCAGGTTCGACGCCACCGCGTCGGCGCTGTGATCTTCCCGCAGTGGGCCGGTAATTCGGCCGAGGAAGTACTCGCCGTGCTCGGTTCGCGTCCAGACGAAAGATCCGTCCGCGACCTGCTCGAAACGCTCGATCCGTCGTAGCGAGCGTTCGTCGTTTGCCGACATGCCGCAGAGTCCGTAGGTGAGGGCACGCTCGACGCCATTCGGCATCGGGGCGCGATAGACATCCGGCATACAGCCGAGCCTAGGACCCGAGGGGGGACTACATACCGCTTGGTCCGTTGCAGGATGTTCTCGAACAGCGGACGAATTCGACGAAATGGGGAGCATCGTGTTTTCGAGAAATAGAGTCCTTCGCCTCGTGGCGGCACCATTGGTGGCGGGAGCCCTGACGCTGGGGTCGGCGGGCATCGCGTCGGCCGCAACCACCACGGAGCTCAGGCCGGTACAGGCATTCGTCTTCTTGCAACACGGCGTCAGTTTCGGGTCGGGGCCGGTCGAGGCAACGGCGACGGTGATCGAGGCAGGGAAGGTCACGGTGACGACAGTGAGCAAGATTTCTGGTGCGGGTGACATGGGCTCGTCAGCGGTCGGCCTGCTGCCGGTTCCGGTGACCGTGGTGTGGACGAACATCGACAACGGCCGATCCGGTTCGGCGGGTGGGATATCGACCGAGCCGATCACTCTCGCTACCGGTGCGGGCCGTGTCGATCTCACGATCACGACGGACACGCCCAACCTTCCCGGTGGTGGCCGCGTCGTCGTGGAGTAGCCGTGTCCTCGGCGTGGAGCCCTGACGTGAGCGTCCACAATTCGCTCTCACAAACGGGAAAAGGTATTTCAGCACTAATAGTGGGCGCTGAGGTCACCCACAGTGTGGTTCGGTCCAGACCGGCTGGTCCGATGTTGTCCTGATTGGACTCGAGTGGTAAGTTGAAGGTTCAACTTGAGCACTCGAAGGACCGATCATGACATCTGTCGTCAACCCGCCGATCGCGGGTGCCGCATTCGATGCGTTTCTCGCCGACGCAGCACCCGCGAGCCGGTCGCAGCAGATGTGGACCCCACACGACGGGCCGATGCCCGCGCTGTACATCAGTCACGGTGCACCCCCGGTGTTCGACGACGCGCTCTGGATGAACGAGCTCTTCACCTGGTCGCAGTCGATGCCCAAGCCGAAGGCGATCCTGATCGTCAGCGCGCACTGGGAAGAGGCCCCGTTGAGCCTGTCCGCGACGGCTGCGGCGACACCACTCGTCTACGACTTCGGTGGATTTGCGCAGCGTTACTACTCGATGGAATACCGGACTCCCGACGCTCAGGCGCTGGCTGCACGGGTGGCCGCGGCCATTCCGGCGTCGGAGAACCTGCATCGGCACACCGCGCGCGGACTCGATCACGGTGCCTGGGTCCCGCTGAAGGTCATGTATCCCTATGCCGATGTCCCGGTTCTGCAATTGAGCCTGCCGACGCACGCGCCCGATCGGCTGATGGCGATAGGCGCTGCGCTGAAGGAACTTCGGGCCGAGGGTGTGTTGGTCATCGGTTCCGGGTTCATGACCCACGGACTGCCGTTCCTGTCCCGGGAGAATTTCGCTACGAACACCGTGCCGACGTGGTCCGAGGACTTCGACCTCTGGGCTGCCGACGCCTTGTCTCGCGGTGACGTCGGGACTCTCGCCGACTTCCGCAGTGCCGCACCGGGAATGCCGTACGCGCACCCCACCGTCGAACATTTCACGCCGTTGTTCGTCACCCTCGGTGCCGCCGAGAATCCGGAAGCTCCGGTGACGACGGCTATCACCGGCTTCCAGTTCGGTTTGGCGAAGCGGTCTTTCGCCGTCGCGTGACGAACGGGAACTACTCCGTGCAATTGGGCTCGATTCAGTTCTGAATCTTTTTCGGTTCGGGGATTGTTATCCACGCCACTTCGCTCTACAGTTCTGAGCACCATCTCGGACATCGGTGTCCAAGATTGTCGGATGCGCTGTACGAAATGTCGCCGGGCGCGCGTCCCGTGGACCCCGTTGTCCGGCGCGAAGGAGTACAGCCGTGTCTTCTGCCCGATCTTGGACGCTGCGGGTAGCGATCGGTGTGGCGACCGTAGCCGCCGCCGTTGCCGCTACGACCAGCCCCGCTTCCGCTGCACCCGAATCCAGCGGTCCGGCCGGTGTGGAGGTTCAGCCGCCTCTGCCGCCGCTCACGTGGCCGAAGATTCCCGAGTTCGACACCGACTTCTACCTTCCTCCCGCCGACGTGGTGGCAGCGGCCGCGCCGGGCCAGATCATCGCCGCACGGCCCGTCGAGCTGGCTACTCTCAACGTCATTCCCACGCAGGTCGACGCGTGGCAGTTGTCGTTCCGGTCCAACAACGGGCGCGACGAGCCGATCGCCGCCGTGACCACGGTCATCAAGCCGCGGGGAGTGCCTGCGGCACCGCGTCCGTTGATCTCCATCCAGGTGGCCGAGGATTCTCTCGCGGCCTACTGCGCTCCGTCGTACGCGATGCGAGCGGGTGCCATCCCCTGGCCGGTGACCGGCGCGGTGACGTCGGGCGCTCAATTCCTCGAAGTGCAGGCAGCGTTGGCGCAAGGATGGGCGGTGTCGGTACCCGATCATCAAGGCCCGAACAATTCGTTCGCCGCCGGGCCGGTCGCCGGCCGGATCACACTCGACGGCATCCGAGCTGCCGAGAATTTCGCGCCGATGCAGTTGGCCGGGGAGGCCACCAAGGTGGGGATGAGCGGCTACTCCGGTGGCGCGATCGCCACCGGGCACGCAGCAGAACTGGCCGAAAACTACGCCCCTGAGCTCGATATCGTCGGAGTCACCGAGGGCGGCACCCCGGCCGAACTCGGGGCATTGGTCGACAACGCGAACAACACCCTGGGATCGGGCATCGTGGCAGCCGGCATCATCGGTGCCAGCCGCGAGAGTCCCGAGTTGGCCGCCTTCATCGACGGACACGTCGACCCGTTCGGTAGGACGTTGTTCGCGGCCAAGGACAACCTCTGTGTCGGCTACTCGTCGGCGCTGCTGCCGTTCGTCAACCTGAAAGGCTTGCTGCACACCGACGGCGACCCGATCCAGCAACCGGTGGTGAAGAAGGCCCTGTCTGCGATGCAGCTCGGCCGCACCACTCCGAACATGCCGCTCTACGTCTACCATTCCAACCCGGACTGGCTGGTGCCGATCGGGCCGGTCAACGCGATGGTCGAGTCGTACTGCAGTCGTCCGGGTGCCGACGTCACGTACACCCGCGATCATTTCAGTGAACACATCAGCCTGGAGCTGATCGCCTTTCCGAGTGCGGTGTTGTGGATGCGCGACCGATTTGCCGGTGTTCCGGTGGAACCGGGTTGCCGGACGAACGATGTCGGCTCGATGGCGCTCGACACGCGTGCACACCCGACGTTCGTCGCGGCCGTCGGCGAGATAATCGCCGGATTGTTCGGGAAGCCGATCGGGTCGTGATGGAACCCATCAGCGGGGCTGCGAGCGGTGCGTCGCCTGTAGACTCCCTCGGTGACTGTCGCCGATGATCAGGGCCGCATCTACGCCGGACGATCCTCCGCTGTTCGGAAAGCCGATCGTCGAGCCCGGTTCTTGCACGCCGCTATCGAGGTCATCGGGGGACGCGGATACGCCGCCACCTCGGTGGCGGACATCTGCGCCGCGGCCGGCCTCGCACGCAGTCAGTTCTACAGTGAGTTCGCCAACCGTGAGGCGCTGCTCGTGGACGTCTACGACCTGATCCAAGACGACGCGCTGGCCGCCGTCGTCGCCGCACTCGACGAGCAGGTCGACCGCGACCGTCGCTCTCTGGTCGTCGCAGCGATGACGGCCCTGGTCGGGTCGATCGGTGGTGACCCACGTCGGGCGCGCATCTCCTATCTGGAGATGCTGGGTGTCAGCGATGCCGTCGAACAGCATCGGACGCGCCGTCGTGCGCAGTGGGTGGAGTTCTTCGAGAACACCCTGCGCTCGGAAGTCGGTTCCGATTTCGTTCCCCCGGGTGGATACCGCTTGGCCGCAACGGCATTCCTCGGTGCGCTCACCGAGATCGTCTCCGACTGGTCCCGCACTGCTCCGCCTCGCCCACCCATCGAGCAGATCGTGGACACGATGGTTGCCGTCCTGGCAGCGTTCGTTCCGGACCTGAACTGAACTGCAGCCGGCCGCGCAATACAGTGGACCGATGACAGACGCCACCGGTCCGCTCGCAGGCCTCGTGGTCGCGGACTTCTCTCGTGTGCTCGCCGGACCGTACGCGACGATGATGCTCGGCGACATGGGCGCGGACGTGATCAAGATCGAGCGGCCCGGCAGCGGCGACGATACCCGATTATGGGGTCCGCCGTACGATTCTGCCGGTACTGCAACGTATTTCAACTCGGTCAATCGAAACAAGACGTCTCGGTTCATCGACCTGCAGTCCGAGAGCGGTGTGGCCGAGGCCCGTGAGATCGTCGCGGGCGCAGATGTTGTGATCGAGAACTTCCGCGCCGGAACCATGGACCGGCTCGGTCTCGGCTATTCGGCTGTCGCGCAGACGAACCCTGGCCTGATCTACTGCTCGATCACCGGCTTCGGTACCGGCGGTGGTGCTGCTCTTCCTGGATACGATCTGGTGGTCCAAGCCGTCGGCGGGCTGATGAGCGTCACCGGCCCCGACGCATCCACACCGACGAAAGTGGGCGTGGCGATGGTCGATATCGTCACCGGTCTGCATGCGCTGAGCGGAATCCTTGCCGCACTGCATCATCGATCGAACACCGGTGCGGGTCAGCAGGTACACACCTCGCTGATGGCGTCGGTACTGTCCGCACTCAGCAATCAGTCGGCGGCATATCTCGGGGCGGGCACCGTGCCGGTTCCGATGGGCAACAAGCATCCGTCGTTGGTGCCGTACGAGGTGTTCGAGACCGCCGATCGACCGCTCGCGTTGGCCGTGGGCAACGATCGGCAGTTCCAGGCGTTGGTCGACGTGCTGGGTACCCCGGATCTGGCTGCGGATCAACGCTTCTCGTCCAATTCTGCTCGCGTCGAACATCGAGATCAGTTGGTCGACGTCTTGAACTCGGCGTTGCAGACGCGTACTGCGGACGAGTGGTATCGAGAGCTGATGGCCCGCAACGTTCCCGCCGGGCCGGTCAACTCGATCGAGGAGGCATTCGCGTTCGCGGAATCGTTGGGTCTCGAACCACGCATCGAGGTTCCCGGGGCAGTGGCCGAGGGCGTCCGAAATCCGGTGGATTTCTCGGCGACCCCGGTGAACTACCGGCTGCCACCTCCGCCGGCCGGCTGAGCCCGCGCGTGGTGGTCCTGCAACTTGTGCTCCACTCCCGGGCTCGAGTCGGCGAATCCCCGGTGTGCAACCTCTTCAGTGGAGCAATAGTTGCAGCGGCAGTAACTCGCTGCGCTAGTTCAGCGCCCACTTCACCGACACAGACACGCTGACGGTCTGCTGTCCCGGTTCGATGGGCACTGCCGTGTCGAACGAAGCGGAGTCGCGAAAGCTCGTCGGCTGCTCCTGACCGGTGATCGACTCGGTGATCGACAGAACGTCACCGAGTTCGCCGCCTGCGAGCGACGCATACTGCTCGGCGCGATCGCGGGCGTCGGCGAACGCCCTGGACCGGGCATCGGTGATCAGCTCGGAATCGTCGTCGATCTTGAACGAGACCCCGGAGATTCGGGTCGCGTTGCCACCGGCGGAGGTGGCGTCGCCCAGGACTGCAGACGCCTTCGACAGGTCGCGCACCGTGACCTGCAACGTGTTGGTGGCCTGATATCCGGAGATGGCCGAGGTGCCGCCCGGCAGTGCTCCGGAGTACTGCGGATCGATCGACACCTGCTGCGTCTGAATATCCTCGCGTGCGACGCCGGCAGCAATCACTGCGTCGGTCACCTCGGTAACCGCAGCATTGGCCTGTTCGATGGCGGCAGTGACGTCCTCGGCTGTGGCCTGAACGCCGATCTGGGTCGTCAACGTGTCCGGTGCACCCTGGACTTCGCCCACTCCGTTGACGTTCACTCCGGGAGGTCCGTCCGGGGACGTGGTCGCCGGACTGCTGCAGCCTGCGGTCAGGGCCACGGCCAACACCAGGGCCGATGCGCACGATCCGATCGTCCATCGATTTCGGTTCACCGCCGTAGTGTCCACCATTGCAGGTGAATTGGGAAGGCTCAGGGCTTGCGATACTCGGCGTCGAACGTCACGGTCACCTCGTCTGCCACCTTCATAGCTCCGAACATCTGCGAATACGGCGTGATCTTGTAATCCGTTTGACGCACAGTAGTTTCGGAACCGATCTGCCATCTGTCGCCGGAGTCGGTGACGTCCACGTCCACGGTGATCTCCTTCGAGACACCGTGTATCTCGGCGGTACCCGTCAAGCGAAATCCGGAGGCAACGGCAGTGATCTCCTCCGAACGAAATCGAATTGTCGGGTACCGGTTGGCGTCGAAGGTCTTGAGTGCGTTGGCTTTTGCGACGATCTTCTCCGGCCCGATCAGCGGTGTCAGTCCGCCCTCGCCGTGGATCACCTCGAGTGAGCCGACCTCGGCGGTCAGTGACACCGCGGTGGGCGCGTCCCCGGACCACTCGACCGTCGCGGTCCAGGAGGTCACCGCAATCGTGAGTCGATGCCCCATCTTGGATGCCCTCCCGGTGACATCCGTCCTAACAGCCAACTGCCCGCCGTCCGATGCGTCGAAAGCCCAGGTCTCGGTGGTCATCTTCGCGACTGTAGACGCGCGGCGGCCCGGCAGCTCACCGAAGCCGACAATGGAGGCTTAGTGTGAAGGAATGTTCTCCAATTCTCCTCGAACATTCGTCGCCGACGCCCTCCGCGGCTTCGTGGCCGCCACCGACGACGTCACCTGGCACGCCGATCCCGGGTTCCTGACCCGTCGCTACCGCATCTCCGATGGTCAAGTCGCGCTGCTGTCCGGTGGCGGATCGGGCCACGAGCCGATGCATGCCGGATTCATCGGTCGCGGCATGCTCACCGGCGCGTGCCCCGGCCTGGTGTTCACGTCACCGAACGCCCTCCAAGTACACGAGGCATCCAAGGCCGTGGACTCCGGCGGCGGAGTGGTGCACATCGTGAAGAACTACACCGGCGACGTGATGAACTTCAAGATCGCCCGAGAGTTGTTGCAGGAAGACGGTATTGCAGCCGATGTCGTTCTCGTCGACGACGACGTGGCCAGCGAGAGCGAGGACGGCCCGGGTCGCCGTGGCACTGCCGCGACCATCGTCGTCGAAAAGGTGTGCGGCGCAGCGGCAGAACGCGGCGACAGCCTGCAGGCGGTGGTCGCGCTGGGGCGTCGAACAGCGGAGAACGCACGCAGCATGGCGGTCGCACTGAACCCGCCGACGCTACCGGGTGCCGACGGCCCGTCGTTCGAATTGCCCAAGGAGGAAATCGAACTCGGCATCGGTATCCACGGCGAGCGTGGCACCGACCGGGTGCCCCGGCTTCCTGCTCAGGAGGTCGTCGAGAAGCTGACCGAGCCCATCGTGAGCTCGCTCGGATTGAACTCCGGCGAATCGGTGATCGCCATCGTCAACGGGCTCGGCGCAACGCACCCGCTCGAATTGCATCTGCTGTTCGGGGAACTCTCGGAGTACCTCGCGGGTAAGGGCATCGAGATAACCCGCTCACTCGTCGGAAGTTTTGTCACCGCGCTCAACATGGGCGGAGCGTCCATCACTCTGGTGCGCGCCGACGACGAGATGCTCGAACTCTGGGACGCCCCCACCGATGCGCCCGGTTGGCCCAACGCGCAGAGCCAAGGCGCGAAACCGGTGGGCGAGCGCGGCGCATTCGGGCCGACGTTCTCGCCGTCCGACACCGGAGAGAAGTCGGCATTCGTCTCGGAGTGGATCGGGTCGTGGGCCCAGCGGGTACTCGACGAGGAGCCCGCTCTGACCGAGTTGGATCGTAAGGCGGGTGACGGCGACTTCGGTACCAACATGGTGGCCGCACTGGAACAACTCGACCTTGACGCGATCAAGGAAACCTATTCGGCAGCAACGGTATTCGAAGCCGTGAGCGAGGCCTACCTCGGCCACGCTGGCGGTACGTCCGGTGCACTGTTCGGTATCTGGTTCCGCCAGTTCTACCGAACGATGCTCGAATCCGAGCCATCTGCCGCGGCTGTCGCAGCGGCCGCGCGGGCCGGACTGGACAGCATCACCGAACTCGGTGGAGCCCGCGTGGGCGACAAGACGATGATCGACGCCATTGCCCCGGCTGTCGACGCGCTCGAGAAGGACGGCGGCACCCTGCAGGATGCCGCCGACGCCGCGAAGACCGGAGCCGAATCGACCAAGGACATCACAGCCAACCGGGGCCGTGCCAGCTATGTCGGTGAGGCCGCGCGAGGCGTCGTCGACCCCGGTGCGTTGGTCATGGCCTGGTTCTTCGAGGCGGCAGCAGGCTCTACTCCAGCGAGCTGAGGAACACCGCCGCGATCGCTTCGAGGCCGGCCTGATCGCCGGCGTCGAAGCGATCGGGTATCGGGCTGTCCAGATCGAATACACCGATCAGTTTCTCGCCCTGGTACAGCGGAACGACGACCTCGGAGCGAGTGTTCGCATCGCACGCGATGTGGCCGGGGAAGGCATGAACGTCGGCCACTCGTTGTGTCTCGCGGGTGGTCGCGGCAGCGCCGCAGACCCCTTTGCTCAGCGCGATACGAACACAGGCAGGCTGGCCCTGGAACGGACCGACTACCAGTTCGGTGCCGTCGAACAGGTAGAAGCCGACCCAATTGACCTCGGGCAGAGCGTGATAGACCAACGCGGAAAGATTGGCGGCGTTGGCGATCAGGTTGGATTCCTCGTAGACGAGGCCCCTGGCCTGCTCGGCGAGCTGCTGGTACTGCTCTGCCTTGGACCCGTTCAGTGCTGTCGCGGTGAAGGACATGCGCCGAGTCTAAGCGCACACCCCAGCACCACCAGATACGCCGACATCCCGCCCACCTGCACCCGCTGAGCGATGCCGAGGCCGTGATCGCCAGGAAGGTTGTCGGCGATCATCAGCCACGCCGTGGCCAGGGCCGTGATGGCCAGCACCGCGACACCGAGCGTCCGAAGCAGGGGATAGGCCCGATAGCGGAATGCGGCGAGCGTGAACGCGATCATGACCGTGAAAATCGCGAACACCGCGATGGTGCTCGTCAGAGCGTGAAGATGATGAAGCTGTGGGAACAACCCGCTGGGCTCGATCGGACAGCTCGGATCATCGGCGGCCACACACTCGAGTGGCAGTTTCGCGTCGGCGATGGTGGCGATACCGAAGATGCCCGACGCCACCCAGCCGGTGACGATGAGCCGTCGGCGAGGGCTGACGAGGAAACCGAGCACGGCGGCGAGGATCATCAGCGAACCCGTGACCACGTCTGCGGTGGAGAAGAATTCGCGGTACGGCTGATCGCGGGCATCGAGTTCGCTGAGGAACGACCGGGCCGGGTCGAGCCCGGTGTCGAGGAAGAATTCGGCCACCCACGCGGAGTACAGCACCCCGGCGAGGATCAGAAACACCACCGCGATTACTCGGCGGATATCCACACCTTCGGTTTTCGAGCGCACCGACCAAGGCTAACCAGTGAGCTCGTCGGCAGCTGCCACCGCCAGCGCGACGGCGGAGTCGCAGTCGTCCGCCATGACGGACAGCTCGGGAACCGTGCGGGCGTAGCGCGCGGCCGAGTCGTCGTTACCGGGCAGGCCGAGAACGGGGTTGCCCAACACGATGTCGGCCGAACACACCGAATCCGAGTCGCGAGTCTCGACGGTGTAACCGCCCTGCCGGATCTTCTCGCGATCTGTCGAACGCAAGTCGCTGTCGTCGTAGGTGAGCGCGACGTCGAGCAGTACCAGGTTGTCCTCGAACGTTGCCGACGACGCCTCGAAGTGGCAGCCGTACGGATCCGCGGCAGGGTTCCAGCGGTCGACCGTCCAGGTCTCGGGCAGATGCTCCAGAACGCTGCACGGATCCTTCGTGGCCAACGGCAGGTTGTACCTGGAATCGGCACGTAGTGGTGGATCGCTCACGAGGCCGAGTGCGGTCTCGGTGACGGATTTCGCTGCACTGCAGGCGTCTCCGTCAGCAAGGTAGACGTCGATCGTGGCGAAACTACGACCCGATTCGGTGAGAACATCGTCCATGGGCCCGGAGGTGGTGCCGTCGAACTCGTCGCGAAGCGGGAAGCTGACGCGACACGTCCCTCGGGAGGCGTCATCGAGGTACACCTGCTCGCCGCCGATCGTGACTTGCTCGAAGTTCGGGTCGGCCGGCGTCGGCTGGTATCCGTTCAGCTTGATTGACACGGAGTCCGTGACGTCCGTTCGCCCAGGGTCGACTTCTGCCGAGCAGCTACTCAGTTCGCCGTCCGGTCGGAGCTGCACCACGGTGCCGAGGGCGGTGAGGTCGTCCTCGGTGAGGAATCCGCAGGGATCGAGGCTGCGGACGAAGGCCGCCGAGTCGGCCAGGTAGCGGTCTGCCTCCGACATCTCGAATCCGTACCGGTTCTGTTCCGACGGCGACGCACTGCCGGCGGGGAACGCGCTGCCGAGCAACACCACCGCGCATCCACTGGTCGATACCGACATCGCCGCTGCCATCGCCGCAAGCACCCAACTTTTACGCACTGTCCTCATCCCCCGACTCGAATCGACCGATCATCAGGTTGGACGCGCGGGGAGTGCTGTGGGTTTCAGTCGGTCACTATCGGATCTGCAGCAAGATCGTCGACGACGCGTTGGGCGGCGACGACCGGGTCCTCGTGTTCCCAGATCCGCACGACGCGCCAGCCTTCCTCGATCAGGCGGGTGTCGGTGTCGCGGTCGCGGGCTACGTTGGCAGCCAGCTTGTCGGCCCACCACTGGGCGTTGTTGCGGGGTTTCGTCGCGTGGACGGGGCAACTGTGCCAGAAGCAGCCGTCGACGTAGACCGCCACCTTGCGACGGGGAAACACCAGATCTGCTCGACGCCGCATGCCCTTCAGCGGAGCGCGGTCGACGAAGTAGCGCAGTCCTCGTCGGTGCAACTCTCGCCGCAGCGCCACTTCCGGTTTGGTGTCGCGGCGACGCTGCTTACTGAGCCGTGCACTGGTTTTCGCGTCGGTGACGGGACGTGTCGCGCTCACACCGACACCCGTTGCGTGTACCCACCCATGCGCTCGAGGTGGGCGTCGAGGTCGTCGAGAAAGCCGTCGGCGAAGCGGAGGTTGCCGGCTCGCGCGCGCTTGAGGAACCCGGCCGTGGCTCGCGCCGACAGCAGGGTGGAGTCGTCCAGGAAGTCGATCAGGTCCTCGGGCGGTTCGTGCACCGGCATGGTCGAGACGGTCACCTTGAAGCTCGCGCGGTCTCGGCCCCACGCGGCCGTCGGCCAGGCCTGACCGGGCAGCAACGCGGTGTCGCCTGCGACGTCGTAGGGCTTCGGGTCGTCGAGTGCGGCGGCGACCCACGACGCCATCCGCACACTGACGGCATTGCCGACGAGCTTCCAACGATGCCCGGTACGCACTCCGGCGCGCTCGACCGCAGGCAGCGTCCAGTCCGGATCGAACCCCTGCAGCCGCTCGGCCCCGATGATGCCGGGCGTGACGATCTCCCCGGACGGCAACCGCACGGCCGGCGGACTGGCGATGCCGAGGGAGGAACCGCCCTTGAGGGTGGGGACGGCGTTGACGGCCCAGCCCAGTCCGCGGGTGCCCTCGGTCCAGTAGAAGCCGCAGGGCGCAGTACTCGGATCGCCGTCGGGCAACGGCCCGGCATCCTGCGAGAACAGCACCTCACGCGGATCGTCGGTGCGCGAGGCCAGCATCACCACGCGCTGTCGACGCTGCGGCAACCCGAACGCACGGGCGTCGACGACGCGGTAGGCCCACATGTAGCCGAGGTCCTCTAGCGCGTCGGTGATGTGTCGCATCGCTGCGCCACGTCCGAGTTGCAGCATGAACGGCACGTTCTCCATCAACAGCCACCGCGGGCCGCGGCGACGTGAGACCAGCCGGAACACCTCGTCGACCAGCCCGGAGCGAGCCCCGGTGATGCCTGCGGTCCGTCCGGCCTGGGAGAGGTCCTGGCAGGGGAAGCCGGCAGCAACGAGCTCGGTGCCGGTGGGCAGGCTGCGCAGCGTGGTGACGTCGGTGTGCAGCGGAACGTTCGGCATGCGCGCCGACAGCACCGCGCCGGCACCCGGATCGATCTCGCACAACAGCTGCGTCGTCCACCCTGCCTCGGCCAACCCCAGCTCGAGCCCGCCGATACCGGCGAACAACCCGACCATCGACCGTGTGCTCACGTGTGCCCTTCTCTCGCCCGACGGGTTCACGTTACTCGAGACTCGGTGTGCTGAGCGTCGGTCGAACTTGACCTCGACCGTGCTCGAGGTTCCACACTGGAATGCAGGCCGCCGAAAATCGGTTGGAAACTGAGCCTGAGCAATGAAATCATTCGGGCACCGCAATAAGGAGAACAACACGTGTCCACGGGTGTGCTCGACCCCGAAGCCCCAACCGTCGTTGAGTCGAACCCGAATGCTGCGCGGACACCCACGTCGCTGCAGCGTTTCGCGCCGTTCCTGGCCCCGTACAAGTGGTTCTACATCGGCTCCATCGTGGTCTCGCTCATCGCGACCCTCACCGGCCTCGTCATTCCGCTGGTGATGCAACGCGTCATCGACGGGCCCATCGCCGACCGCAACTTTTCCGCGGTGTGGTGGCCCGCGGCTTTGATCCTGCTGCTCGGCACCATCGACGCGGCCGGCATCTGGGTGCGTCGATACCTGGTGTCCCGCCCGTCGAGCCAGTTCGAGATCAGTGCTCGGGCAACGGTATTCGACAAGCTGCAACGGCTGTCGGTCGCGGCGCACGAGAGTTGGGAATCGGGTCAGCTGCTCTCCCGTGCCATCGCCGATCTCGGGTCGCTGCGCCGGTTCATGGCGTTTATCGGCCCGTTCATCATCATCAATGCCGTCACGCTCGTCGTGGGTATCGGTGTATTGCTAGTTCAGGCATGGCAATTGGGTCTGATCATGTTGGTGACATCGGTTCCGCTGGTGATCGCCTGCACCAGGTTCGAGACGCTGTACCGCGTCGTCGCGCGTGATGCTCAGGACCAAGCGGGCGATGTGACGACGACAGTCGAGGAGTCCATTCAGGGCATCCGCGTTCTGAAGGCGTTCGGGCGAAGTGCGCACCTGGGCAAGCAGTTTCTGCGTCAGGCCTACACTCTTCGCGGTACCGAGCTGAAGAAGGTGCGCTATCTCGCGATCATCTGGGCGGTGATCGTCGGACTGCAGCCGATTACCATCGGCGCGATTCTGGCCGTGGGGACCTACTCGATCGTGCAGGGCACGATGACAGTCGGCACACTCGTCGCTGCCATCGCCATCGTCACGTTCCTGCTGTGGCCGATCGAATCCTTCGGATACCTGCTGGCGGAGTTGAACAATGCGCGTACCGCAGCCGATCGGTACTGGGAGATCATCGACACCCCGGAGACCGTGACGGATCCGGACGACCCCGTCGAACTGCCCGACACGATCCGTGGCCGAGTGCAGTTCGACCGCGTCGGTTTCACCTTTCCCGACGCGTCCTCGCCGCTGCTCACCGATGTCAGTTTCGTCGTCGAGCCGGGGGAGACCGTTGCGCTCGTCGGTAACACCGGCAGCGGAAAGACGGCACTGACGAACCTCGTTCCTCGCTTGTTCGACGCCACCGAGGGCACCATTTCGATCGACGGTATCGATGTGGCGTCGATGCGCCTGGCCGATCTGCGCTCGATCGTGTCGGTAGCGTTCGAGGATCCGGTGCTGTTCTCGGCCAGTGCGCGGGAGAACATCGCGCTCGGCTCTCCCGGTGCGTCCGATGCCGAGATCACCGAGGCGCTGGAGATTGCCCACGCAACGGAATTCGTCGACCGGCTGCCGTGGGGCCTGGCCACACGCATCGGTGAGCAGGGCATGAGTTTGTCGGGCGGGCAGCGGCAGCGACTGGCACTGGCCCGTGCAGTGCTGGGCAAGCCCCGGGTGCTGGTGCTCGACGACCCGCTCTCGGCACTCGACGTGGACACCGAAGCGAAGGTGCAGAAGGAACTACGGCGCGTGCTGGCGCATTCGACGACGTTGCTGGTGGCTCACCGGCCGTCGACTGCGGCGTTGGCCGACCGGGTGCTGTATCTGGAGAACGGAAGAATTGTGGAGCAGGGAACGCACGAGGGACTGCTGGCGTCGTCGCCGCGGTACCGCGACGTGATGGGGTCGATCCATGGCTGAGCAGACCGCAACCGCGGACTGGCGGGGAGTGGGCGGCGAGGACTCGGAGGTCGACGCCACCGGAAACCTGGTGTTGGCCGGACGTTCTCGGCGGTTGCTTGCCTCGCTGGTGCGCCCGTACAAGAAGCAGGCCCTGCTGTCTTTCGTCATCATCCTGATCGACAACATCACCTATGTGGCAGGCCCGCTGTTCGTCGCCTACGCCCTCGACAACGGCGTCGGTGCTGCCGGGCAGGGTGATTGGGGTCCGCTGCTGTGGGCCGTGGGCGGATACACCGGCTTCGGCCTGCTCGGAATGTTCACCACCTACGCGTTTCTCACCGTCTCGGGCCGACTCAGTCAGAACATTCTCTACGACCTTCGTGGACGCGTGTTCGACCACGCGCAGAAGCTGAGTCTGTCGTTCCACGAGAAATACACGTCGGGACGGTTGATCTCGCGGTTGACCAGTGACGTGGAGTCGTTGCAGACACTGCTCGAAAGTGCGCTCAACGACGCGTTGACGGCCATCCTGTCGATGGTCTCGATTGCCGTCATCCTCGTGTATCTCGATGTTCCGATGGCGATGATCGTGCTCGCCGGCTTCGTACCGCTGGTGCTCGTCACCCGGTGGTCACAGCGACGCCAACGCCAGGGATACCGTCGAACACGGGTGGCGATCGCACGTGTGGTGGTTCATTTCGTGGAGTCGATGGGCGGAATCCGTGCCGTGCAGGTCTTTCGGCGTGAGGGTCGCAACGACGCGATCCTCGAGACCGAGGACTCGGAGTACCGAGACGCCACCACCGCGGCCCTGCGCGGCATGGCGAGCTACACCGGAATCGTCCGGTGGATCGGCAACGTCACTCTGGCGATCATCCTGGTGTTCGGTAGCTGGCGAGTGATCAACGGGCACATGGACGTCGGCGTGCTCGCCGCGTACGTGCTGTACCTTCGCCGGTTCTACGGCCCACTCGACGAGCTGGCGATGGTGTTCAACGCCTACCAGTCGGCCGCGGCTGCGCTGGAGAAGATCTCCGGCGTACTCGAGGAAGAGCCGTCGGTGGTTGCCCCGAAGAACCCGGTGTCGATCGGAACGGTGAAGGGAGACATCACGTTCGACGACGTGCACTTCTCCTACGGCACCGAGCGCGTCGTGCTGCCGGAGTTCTCGCTGCACGTGCCGGCGGGTCAGGTTGTTGCCATGGTCGGTGCGACCGGAGCCGGAAAGTCGACGCTGGCAAAGCTGTTGGCGCGCTTCTACGATCCGACCGCCGGATCCGTGCGACTCGACGGCATCGACATGCGCGACATCTCCGACGAGGACCTGCGCCGCAACGTCGTCATGGTGACGCAGGAATCCTTCCTGTTCTCCGGCTCGGTGGCCGACAACATCCGCCTCGGACGACCCGACGCGACGGACGCCGAGGTGCGCGCGGCCGCGGAGGCCGTCGGACTGACCGAGTTCCTCGCGTCACTCCCAGAAGGGATCGATACCGACGTGCGTAAGCGCGGAGGCCGATTGTCCTCGGGCCAAAGGCAATTGGTGGCCTTCGCGAGGGTGTTCCTCGCTGCGCCGTCGGTGATCGTGCTCGACGAGGCGACGTCGAGTCTCGACATCCCGAGCGAGCGGTTGGTGCAGCGCGCACTCGAAACGATTCTGCAGGGCCGGACGGCGTTGATCATCGCGCACCGATTGTCGACTGTGGCCATCGCGGACCGCGTCCTCGTCATGGCGGACGGGAACATCGTCGAGGACGGCACCCCGGCGGACCTCATTGCGGGAGAGGGCCGCTTCGCGCATCTGCACGAGGCGTGGGAGGACTCGCTCGTCTAGGTCCAGGGGGTGATCGGCGGCTTGACCCACATGATCTTCTCGTCGGTGTGCTGGGGCGTCGCCCCGTCGTGACCCGGGTGCTCGGCTGCCCACGCGGATTTGCGGTCGAGCAACTCGGCCACGATGGTCCACGTTTCCATCGTGCTCGGTGGATGCAGGTCCGCTGCGCGGGCCAGTTTTCGACGGGTGGCGTCGGTGAGATCGAGCAGTTCCGCGCCGCTGATCCCGCGCTCCCAGACGTAGCGCGCCAGAGCGGTCGCCTTGTCCTGTCGGCTCTTCGCGGCCTGCTCGGAATGCGCGAAATCGAACTGGCCGCCGCCTGGGTTCCCTGTCGTCACGGCCATCACCTTAGTAATCGTGAGCGAAATCGACAGGGCCCGGCCGCTGTAAGGCGTCGCACACGGTAGCGGGCCAGAAGTCGACGTCGACGGGGTCGGCCGAGGCCGAATGCAGCATGAACGGCCGGGTCGGTGCAAAGAAAAGTCGCGTCCGCTTGTTCTACAGGGGGCCCTGTCGCATACCGTAGGACCTGTGATCACTCAAGCATCGGGTGCAGAGCACGTCTCCGTTCCCGCAACCGCCACCACCGACGCGAAATCCTGGCCCTCGATCCTGACGTGGCGAGCGCACGACGTTCCCCGCATGGAGTCCGTGCGCGTCCAGCTTTCCGGCAACCGCATCAAAGCTGCCGGACGCATCATCGGTGCCGCCTGCAGTGATCATCCCGCGTTCAGTGCGTCGTACGACCTGGTGACCGACGAATACGGCGTCACCAAGAGGCTCTCGGTGCGCACTTCGCTCGCGTCGGGCGACCGGCAGGCCTCGGTCAGCCGCGACGACGAGGGCTACTGGATGGTGGAGAACTCCGCCAACCACCAGCGCTCGACCTACAGCGGTGCCCTCGACGTCGACATGGTGCTCAGCCCGTTCTTCAACACCCTGCCGATCCGACGATTCGGTCTGCACACCCAGGTACAGGACCTCGAGGTGCCGACGGTCTACGTCAACCTCCTCGATCTGAGCATCCAGGAAGCGACGCTGACCTACAGCAGCGGCGCGCACGGCATCCACGTCATCTCGCCGGTCTCGACATCGTCGGTGACGGTCGACGCCGACGGCTTCGTCGTCGACTACCCGGGACTCGCCGAGCGGATCTGACGCACGACGCCACCGCGTCGCCCCGCGTCCTGCAGGTTCTCTCGCCACCCCGGCTCGCCCGGGGTGACGTCGGTGATGTCGAATCGCTGATGCTCCTCGTACTGCAGTCGCGCTGCGTGTCCGGCGTCGACCAGCGTTTCGGTCGAGTTCTCGTCCAATTTTTCGCGCGCTGCGGTGAGCGTATGCAGCGCCTCGTCGAGCGTGGTTCGTAGCGCGGTCGCGTTGCCCTCGGTCATCGCACGGACAAGGTTCGGGGCCGAGGACGCCACCCGGGTGCCGTCGCGAAACGACCCCGCGGCGAGCCCGAGCGCCAACGGCCCTCCCGCGGCCCCCACGATCGCCAACGCCTCGGCCAGCAGATGCGGTAGGTGCGAGATGCGGGCGACGGCACTGTCGTGCTCGACGCTGCCGGCCGGAACGACCACCGAACCGCAGGCCAGGGCCAGCTGGGCCACCCGGACCCACACGTGCGCGTCGACCCCGGGATCCGTGGACACCACCCAGACCGCGTCGGCGAACAGTGCCGGGTCCGTCGCCGACCAGCCCGAGTGGTTGGTACCCGCCATCGGATGGCCGCCGACATAGCGGGCCTGTAGTCCGCGAGCAGCGACGGCCGCGGCAACCTCGGCCTTGACGCTCACCACGTCGGTGATCGGGGCGGCGGGTGCGTGCTCGGCGATGGCCTGCAGAACGGAGTCGACGGCAGGCATCGGAACGGCGATGACGATGAGCGCATCCTCGTCTGCAGCCCTGGTCAGAGCGGCTGTCAGATCGGTGCCGACGTCGTAGCCATCGTCCGCAGCCCCGGCGATCGCGTCGGCCGATCGGTTCCAGCCCCACACCCGGCGACCGGCGTCATGCGTCGCCCGCAGAATCGACCCACCGATCAGTCCCAGACCGAGAACGCACACCGAAGAAGAAGTCACCCGATCAGATTGGCACAGGTGGGTGACTTCCAAGGGAGGTGGACTTCGAATACCGGCACCTACCGGACTACCGTTGCGCACATGGCCGCACAGCGCGCGAACAACAACCGTGCCTCCGCATCGGAGTACGACGACCTCGAAGGATTCGGCGTTGCAGTTGTCCGAGAGGACGGCAAGTGGACCGTGACGCCACTGTCCGACGACGCACTGACCAGCCTTTCGGCAGCAGAGACCGAATTGCGTGAACTGCGCAGCTCGGGAGCGGTGTTCGGACTGCTCGACGTGGACGAGGAATTCTTCGTCATCCTGCGTCCCGCACCCAACGGCACCCGCCTACTGCTGTCCGACGCGGTCGCCGCCGTCGACTACGAAATCGCCGCCGACGTCCTCGACGCACTCAACATCGAGATCCCCGACGTCGACCCCGACGAACTCGACGACATCGAACCCTACGAGGAAGGCGACCTCGCTCTCCTCGCCGACCTGGGCCTGCCCGAGGCAGTCCTGGGCATCATCGTCGCCGAGACCGACGACTACCCGGACGAACAACTGCAATCCATCGCCGAGCGCCTGGGCTTCGAGGACGAATTCGCCGCAGCGGTGAACAAGCTGCGGCGGTAACCGATGCCGCTGCCCGACGCGGACATGATCCGCGCAGCGCTGTCGGCCGCAGCCGAGGCATCGGACGCCGACGTCCCCGTCGGAGCCGTCGTGTACGACGCGTCGGGACGTGAGATCGCGCGAGCCTGCAATGCGCGGGAGGCGTCGGGCGACCCCACTGCGCACGCCGAAGTGCTCGCATTGCGTCGAGCAGCCGCCGTCCACGGAGATGGCTGGCGACTCGAAAACTGCACTCTTGCAGTCACTTTGGAACCCTGCACGATGTGCGCCGGTGCCCTCGTTGCTGCCCGCGTCGGCACCGTGGTGTTCGGAGCCTGGGAACCGAAAACCGGGGCCGTCGGCTCGCTGTGGGACGTCGTCCGAGACCGTCGACTCACCCACCGCCCGCAGGTGCGCGGGGGAGTGTTGGAAGCCGAATGCGCCGAAGTGCTGACGCAGTTCTTCGCCCGCCAGAGATAACGATCTCGTCACGGGGTGGCCGGAATGTCCAACATTGGGGAGGGTGGAGGGCAGGGCGCAACGCTGCGCTCCGAACTTGCGAAGGAGACACTCATGGGACTCGACGACAAGATCTCGAACAAGACCGAAGACCTCGGCGGCAAGGCAAAAGAAGCCGCAGGTTCGGCAACCGGAGACAGGGACCTCGAAGCAGAGGGCAAGGGCGATCAGACCTCCGCCGCATTCAAAGACGGTGCCGAGAAGGTCAAGGACGCGGCCTCGAACATCAAGGACAAGCTCACCGGTAAGTAACTTTGCGTTCTGAGCAGGCGATTTAGCCTCAGGCGCTCATTCCGGTACAGTCTTCTGCGGTGGCGTGTCCGAGCGGCCTAAGGAGCACGCCTCGAAAGCGTGTGAGGGTTCACCCCCTCCGAGGGTTCAAATCCCTCCGCCACCGCCAAAACTCCCCACCCGATCCGTCGGGTGGGGAGTTTTTTGTGCTGGGTGGGGTGGTGGGCTGGGTGTTGCTCGGCAAACGCGCGCGCATTCGTCAGACGCGAGCGAATTTGCCACCGATTCGGGGTCTATTTCGCGCGCACCTGGCAAACGCGCGCGCGTTTGCGGGATCACCAGGGCCCGGGCATCGAACCCCCAGGGCCCGGGCGGGATCACCGGGCGGGTGTTGCTCGGCAAACGCGCGCGCATTCGTCAGATGCGTTCAGATTCGCCACCGATTCGGGGTCTATTTCGCGCGCACCTAGCAAACGCGCGCGCGTTTGCGGGATCACCAGGGCCCAACATCAGCAGGGCTCGGGCGAGATCGCCAGGGCCCGGGCATCGAATCCCCAGGGCTCAGACGCTCAGCATTGCCCCGCGCCCGCGGCGTCGAGTCCCCGCAGAATTTCGCCTTGATCGGCCTCGGGCACCGTGGACCAACTCGGCGCGGTGGTCATTTCGCTGCGCAGACCCTCGACGGATTTTGCGCGATCGGAGATTCCGGTTTGCTCCAGTGCATCGATGGACGGGAGAAACTGGGTGCAGGTCTGACGGTAGAGATCGTCGCCGGTGACGCCTCCAGTTCCACCGGTCACCGCGGGGTCGGCTGGATCAGCGGCGGGCGGGGCCTCGGGAGCCGGGATGTCAGCGGGTGCATCGGCCGTCGGCGTGGCAGCTGTGGAGGTCGTCGCCTGCGTCGTCGTGGCCGACGTGGCCGGAGCTGACGTGGCCTGAACGGACGTGGTCGACGCGTTCTCGGTCGACGCGTCGTCGCCGCATCCGGCTACAGAGGTGGCCACGATCAGCCCGAGCAATCCGGCCGCGATCTTTCGTTTCATCGCCACTGTGTACCACCTGCGGCTCAGAGGAGTGTCTGCGCGCGCCCGGTGATGGTGCTCAATGCGGTGGACCAGGCGATGTGCTTGGGGTCCAAAAACGCTCCGTGTCCGGCTCCGGGCAGTACGACCAGCTCGGGGTCCGTGCTACCTGCGCGGGTGGCGGCGTCGACGTACACGCGGCTCTGGTTCACCGATACGGTCTGGTCCGCATCACCGTGCAGCGCGGTCAGCGGGACGTCGAGGGGGAGGTATTCGATGGGGGAGGCGATCTTGTATCGACCGGGAACGTCGTTGGGCATGCCGCCGAGGAATGCGGGTACGAACTTGTCGTTGCCGATGTTCGCCGCCCGTTTCATGTCGAACACCCCGGCCATGATGGTGGCACTGCGCGGTCGGATTCTGGGGTCCGCTCCCGGCGCGTCGATCGGCATCAGGTGACGCGCAGCGACCCACGCGGCAAGCTGTCCGCCGGCCGAATGTCCGGCGACATGCACTCGATCGAGGTCGAGTCGCCCGTCGGCGGCGTTCTGTACGACGGTTGCCAGTGCCTCGGTGGCGTCGTCGACGTCGGTGAGGGTGTTGGCCCAATTGTTCGGACCGCGCCGGTACTCGACGTTCCACACGGCGATGCCCTGGTCTGCGATGGCCTTGGACATCTGCTGGAAGTACGACAGATCGAGGTTCTCCTGCCATCCACCGCCGTGAATCATCACCACCACCGGCAGTGACGTCGCAGTGTTGGCAGGGAGATACAGGTCTCCGATGTTGTCGGGTTGGTACCCGTACTTCAGCCGGATCGGATCTCGGGTCGGTCCCGAAACGGGTTGCAGTGCAGCCGAATACGTCTCTGCTGTGCTCGGTGAGGATTCGGTGTCCGTGGAACTGCAGCCGACCAGCGTGACAGCGAGCAGGCCGGACAGGAAGTGGCGACGATTCACGTGCCCTGAGCCGTCCAATCGAGCAGCTCGGACAGCGACCAGGTGTTGATGACGCGATCGGCGGGAACGCCCTGGGCTTCGGCGCGGACACAGCCGTAGCCCTGCCAGTCGAGTTGGCCCGGTGCGTGTGCGTCGGTATCGATGGAGAAGAGGCAGTCGCGTTCGAGGGCGATGTCGATCAGGCGCTCGGGCGGGTCCTGGCGTTCGGGCCTGGCGTTGATCTCCACCGCGGTGCCGAACTGTCGGCATCCCTCGAACACCACCGGGGCGTCGAACGTCGACTCGGGCCGTTTTCCCCGGCCGCCCTCGACCAGTCGGCCGGTGCAATGACCGAGTACGTCGACGTGCGGATTCGCGATGGCGGTGACCATGCGTTTCGTCATCGCCACAGAATCGGCCCGCAGGTTCGAGTGCACGCTGGCCACCACCACGTCCAGCTCGGCGAGCAATCCCTCGTCCTGATCCAGCGAACCGTCGTCGAGGATGTCCACTTCGATTCCGGTGAGGATACGGAACGGCGCGAGTTGCTCGTTGAGCTCGGCGATGATGTCGAGTTGTTTTCGTAGACGCTCCGCGCTGAGCCCGTTGGCGACCTTGAGCCGCGGTGAATGATCGGTCAGCGCGCAGTACTCGTGCCCGAGGTTCTTGGCGGTGCGCATCATCTCGTCGATGGGGCTGCCGCCATCGGACCAATTGGAGTGGGTGTGCAGGTCGCCTTTGAGTGCGGCCCGTAGTGCGTTGTTGCCGATGGGTTCTGCGGCATCGCGTTGTTCGGCCAGGTAGTCCGGAACGTCCTGGGTCAGCGCCTGCCGGATGATCAGCGAGGTCTTGGCACCGATTCCGGCCAACGACGACCAGCTGTCCGCCTTCTCGTGCTCGGATCGTTGTGCAGGAGAGAGTGATTCGACGACATCCGCGGCTCGGCGGTAGGCCTTGACGCGATGAGTGTCCGAGCGCGAACGCTCGAGCCAGAAGCCGATCTCACGAAGTGCCTCCACCGGATCCATGGGTTCCATTGTGCCTGGCACCACCGACACCTGTGCACGGGGTAATCGGACAAAATTCTCAGGGAGTTGCCAGGTCGCTCACTCCCCATGGGCTTGAAGCTGCAACTATCATCGTCGGTCATGACCAAGAAATGGTGGACAGTCGGCGTCGTTGTCGTAGTGCTCGTGGCCCTCGGGCTGTATTTCGGCCCCAAGATCTACGCGTCCTTCCAGGAGGACGACGCTCCGGCGGCGACCGTCGACACCTCCGGTGCGCAGGCCGCCACCACCGACGATCTGAACGGCACCTGGACGGTGACGGCAGGCGATGCGTCGAACAAGACCGCGGCCGGCTACACCGTCGACGAGGTGCTCAACGGATCGGACGTGACCGTCGTCGGGTCGACGCCCGAGGTCAGCGGCTCGGTGACCGTGGCGGATAATTCGTTGACCGCCGGTGAGGTTGTGGTGCAGACCAATTCGATCACCACCGACAGTGACCGTCGAGACGGTCAGTTCCGCGGCAACATCTTCGACACCGCGACATATCCGACGGCGACGTTCACCATCGACCAGCCCGTCGACCTCTCGTCGTTGCCCAAGGACGGCACCACCCAAACCGTCACGGCGGAAGGCACATTGACGCTCAAGGATCAGACGCGTCCGGTGTCGGTCGAGATGGAGGTGCTGCAGTCCGGTGACACGCTCATCGCGTCGGGTGCAATTCCGACGACGTGGTCGGACTACGGCATCGAGCCGCCGTCGCTCGGTTTCGTGACCGTCGAGGGCTCGGGAACCGTCGACTTCCTGATCAATCTGAGTCGGCAGTAGCCCGTTCTCGTGGGGCCGCCGGTGTCCATCCCGGCGGTCCGACGACGTATCCGACGCGTTCCTTCCATGACCTCGATGCCGCGACATCCCGTGCGATGTTGCGGTATTCGTGTGTTTGGAGCGTCCAGATGTTGAACGTGTCGACGGGCTTGGTCAGTCCGTAATTCGGTCGCTGCACTTCGTCGGCGTAGCTGCCGAACAGGCGGTCCCAGACGATGAGGATGCCGCCGTAGTTCTTGTCGAGGTACTGCGGATCGCGACCGTGATGGACGCGGTGGTGCGAGGGCGTGTTGAAGACGAACTCGAACGGTCGCGGCAACTTGTCGATCCGTTCGGTGTGTACCCAGAACTGGTAGACGAGATTGATCGAAAAGCCCACGAACACCATCCACGGCGGCATCCCCAGCAGCGGCAGGGGCAGCCACATGATGATCTCGCCGCTGTTGTTCCACTTCTGTCGCAGTGCCGCGGCGAAGTTGAAGTACTCGCTCGAATGGTGAGCCTGATGGGTCGCCCAGATCAGTCGGGTTCGGTGCGCGATGCGGTGGTAGCCGTAGAACAGCAGATCGACGCCCAGAATCAGGATGACCCACGTGTACCAGGCATCGGCGGGTAGATGCCACGGCGCGATGTAGACGTAGATGGCCGTGTAGCCGATCAGGGCCAGCGCTTTCCACACCGTCGTGGTTGCGATCGAAACCAAACCCATGCTCAGGCTCGCCCGTGCGTCCCGGGCCGAATACGCGCCGGGGGTTCCGTCTTCGAGTTTCTTCGCCGCGATCCACTCGATCGCCAGCAGCAGAGCGAACGCGGGGACGGCCAGGGCAACCGGATCCCGCAGCGGTTCGGGTAGCGAGTTCCACGCCGATGCGAGTTGGTCCCTCATGTGTACGGCCTTCCGTGCGTGACACTGCTGTTCGAAGTGTAACGACAGTATGGTGATCGTAGTCTCGACGCGTGAAAATTCGTAGCCGCCGTTCCGGGGATATGGCGTGGTCGCTAATTTCCTATCGAAATGATAGGAATTGAATCGTGCACATCACGGCGAAAGCGGACTACGCGGTGCGGACTCTCGTCGAGCTCGCCGCGGTCGGCGGCCGAGCACCCGCCAAGGCCGAGGCGCTTGCCGCCGCTCAAGGGATACCGCACAAATTTCTCGAGTCGGTGCTCTCCGACCTGCGTCGCGCCGAGTTGGTGCGAAGTAGAAGGGGACCCGACGGCGGATACTGGCTCGCGCGGGAGGCGTCGAACATTTCCGTCGCGGACGTGATGCGTGCCGTCGAGGGGCCGCTCGCGTCGGTGCGCGGGCAACGGCCCGAGGATGCGCAGTACGCCGGTCCCGCCGAGCCGTTGACGCGGGTGTGGCTGGCCGTCCGGGTCAATCTGCGTGCGGTTCTCGAATCCGTATCGCTGGCCGACATCGTCGACGACGACCTCCCGGATTTCGTCGGAGAGCTGATCAGCGAGCCGACCGCATGGTCCCGTCGATGACCTGAGTCACAGTCGGCCGCCGATGTGGCGCGGTCGTCAATATTGCACAGCTCTGCAAACTTGCCGAGCTGTGCAACTTCCGTATGTTGGACAGGGTGACCACCCCGACCGGCCTTCGCGATCAGAAGAAGGCAGCCACCCGCGACGCCCTCGGCATTGCCGCAGTCCGTCTGGGAAAAGAGCACGGACTCGATGCCGTGACGGCCGACGCCATCGCACACGAAGCCGGAGTGTCGACCCGAACGTTCCACAACTACTTCTCCAACAAGGAAGAAGCGGTACTCCACAACATCGAGGCCTCGGCTCTGGAATGGTTCGAGCTGCTTCGCGCCAGACCCGAGGCCGAACCCATCTGGGATTCGTTGCAGCACATCGCCGTCAACCTCGTCGCCGACCCCGGCCGCGACCTCGACGACACATTCGCCGCAGCACGACTCATCGAGGCCAACCCGGCGCTGATGGCACGCAAGCTCGAAATGCACCACTCGCTCACCCGCAAACTCGGCGAGGCAATCGCTGAGCGCACCGGAACCGATATCGATTCCGACCTCTACCCCAACCTGCTGCAAATGGCAGTCGGCGGTGCCGTGACCGCCGCACTGAACCTGTGGATCAACGACCCCGGCGGAGAGAACACTCCGAAAGCACTCGTGGAGAACGCATTCCAACAACTCCGCGCCGGAATCCCCGAGCCTGAGGGTCATTCCGCAGGCTCCACTCCCGAGCCCGAATCTCGCCAGCACGTATCCGATAACAACCGAGGAGCCTGACAGTGGCCACCTATCTGTACCGAATCGGCAGATTCGCCTACCGCCGCAAGGGGGTCGTCCTCGGCCTCTGGCTCGTCATTCTGATCCTTGCCGGAGTGGGCGCAGCCACGCTGTCCGCGCCTACCGTCAACTCGTTCAGCATCCCCGGAACGCCTGCTCAGGCCGCATTGGATCTGCAGAAGGAACGATTCGGCGGAGCCGAGGATCCCCTTCAAGCCGTCAACGCCGAGTACGTTTTCCAGGCACCCGACGGTCAGTCGCTCGATACCCCGCAGTACACCTCGGCCATCGACGCCACGATCGCCGAGATCGAGAAGGTCGATGCGGCCAAGCCGGCGGAAGGCGCTCCGCCGCTTGCCGATCCGGTCGAGGCCAACAAGGCCATCGTGCAGCAGTACACCGACGCCGCCGCCGAGGCAGGCACGCCGGCCGACAAGGTGGCAGCCGACGCGGCAGCCACGTCGCCGTTGAGCCCCAACGGCAACGTCGGCACCGTCACGGTTCCGATCAACGTCGAGCTGGCCGACGTCACCGACGCGATTCGCAGCGATCTCGATGCCGCGGCGCAACCCGCGCGTGACGCAGGACTGACCGTCATCCTCGGTGGCACCGTCGCCCAGGAGAACCCGTCGCCCGGTGGAAGTTCGGAGATCGTCGGTCTGGCCGTCGCCGCCATCGTGCTTCTCATCATGTTCGGCTCGGCCGCCGCTGCCAGCCTGCCGCTGATCACCGCGATCGTCGGTATCGGTATTTCGAGTCTGGCCATCACGACGGCCTCCGGGTTCGCGAGCCTGTCCTCGTTCACCCCGATTCTCGCGATCATGATCGGGCTCGCCGTCGCGATCGACTATTCGCTGTTCATCCTGGCGCGCTACCGGCACGAGCTCACGCTCACCGACAACCGCGAAGAAGCAGTCGGTCGAGCGGTCGGTACCGCCGGATCGGCCGTCGTGTTCGCCGGCGCGACCGTGCTCATCGCCCTCGTCGCCCTGCGCGTCGTCGGCATCCCGTTCCTGTCGCAGATGGGTCTGGCAGCAGGCTTCGCGGTGTTCATCGCGGTACTCATCGCCCTGACGTTCCTGCCTGCCATGCTGGGCGTCTACAAGGGCAAGGCCTTCGCGGGCAAGCTCAAGTTCGTCAACACCACCGATCCGGAGGACCCGAACGCAACCCCCACCAACGGTCTTCGGTGGGCACGATTCCTGGTCAAGAAGCCGATTCTCGGCCTCGTCGGAGGCATCGTGCTGCTCGGTGTCATCGCGGGCCCGACCACCGGGTTGTCGCTGGCTCTCCCGTCGATCGCCACCTCGGACCCGTCCACGCCTGCCCGTCAGGCCTACGACATCACCGAAGAGGCATTCGGGCCGGGACGTAACGGACCGCTGCTCGTCATCGCCGACGCGTCCGACGTCGCCGAGGCAGACCGCACCGCGTCCTTCGGCAAGGTCATCGAGACGATCACCGCACAATCCGACGTCACGAATGCGCAGATCGTCGCCGTCAATCCGGCGGGTGACACCGCGCAGATACTCGTCACCCCGTCGAGCACACCCAACAGTGACCAGACGAAGGCGCTCGTGACCAACCTGCGCGATGCCGAGAGCGGATTGCAGGAGAGCTCGGGCGTCTCCTACGGAGTGACGGGCGAAACCGCGATCGGGATCGACATCTCGGAGCGGCTGCAGAGCGCGCTGATTCCGTACCTGGCCGTGGTCGTCGGACTGGCGTTCGTGCTGCTGATGCTGGTGTTCCGCTCGATTCTGGTGCCGTTGACGGCAACGGTCGGGTTCCTGCTCAGCGTGCTCGCCACCTTCGGCGCGACGGTGTTCATCTTCCAAGAGGGTGGGCTCGGCATCATCTCCAACCCGCAGCCGATCGTCAGCTTCATGCCGATCTTCCTCATCGGTGTGGTGTTCGGCCTCGCGATGGACTACCAGGTGTTCCTCGTCTCGCGCATGCGTGAGGAGTTCGTGCACGGCGCGGCCGCCAAGGACGCCGTCGTCAACGGCTTCAAGTACGGCGCACGCGTGGTCACCTCGGCTGCAGTCATCATGATCTCGGTGTTCGCCGCGTTCATCGCCGAGCCGGACTCGTTCATCAAGTCCATCGGCTTCGCGCTCGCTGCGGCCGTGTTCTTCGACGCGTTCGTCGTGCGCATGGTGCTGATTCCGTCGGTGATGGCTCTACTGGGCGACAAGGCCTGGTGGCTGCCGAAGTGGCTGGACAAGATCCTGCCCAACGTCGACATCGAAGGGGCCAAGCTGAAGACGGCCCCGGAGAAGCGCGCGTAGCACTCGCGTCGCAGCTGAGAGGCCGAAGATTGCTCGTAATACTCGAAACGGAGAGACTGTTATCCATGTGTACGAGTAATCTTCGGTCATCATGCTGATCCCCCTTCTGCGTAGGTTTGTCGCCCCGTACAAGCTGCCGATTCTCTGCTTGGTGCTGCTGCAGCTGATCGCCACCCTCGCCGCGTTGTTCCTCCCGAGTCTCAACGCGGACATCATCGACAACGGTGTGACCGTCGGCGACACCGGCTACATCCTGTCCGCCGGCGGCGTCATGCTGTTGATCTCGGCAGTACAGATCATCAGCTCTGCCGCAGCGGTGTTCCTCGGTGCACGCACGGCCATGAGTGTCGGACGCGACCTTCGCGGAGCAATCCTCGAACGCGTCGGGACGTTCTCCGCCCGCGAGGTCGGAAAATTCGGTGCTCCGTCACTGATCACCCGCAACACCAACGACGTGCAGCAGGTGCAGTTGGTGATCATCATGGGATTCACCATCGTCGTGATGGCTCCCATCATGTGCATCGGCGGCATCGTGATGTCGCTACGCGAGGACATCGGCCTGTCGTGGATCCTGCTCATCGCCGTGCCCGGCCTCGCACTCGCGATGGGCCTGATCATCGTTCGCATGGTGCCGGCCTTCCGCTCCATGCAGAAGCGCATCGACGCGGTCAATCGCGTACTACGCGAACAGATCACCGGTATTCGCGTCGTGCGGGCGTTCGTTCGCGAACAGTTCGAGGTCGACCGTTTCGGAGCAGCGAACACCTCGTTGACCGAGACGGCACTCAAGGTCGGCCGGCTGATGGCCTTGATGTTCCCGACGGTCATGCTCATCAGCAACGTCACCAGCGTCGCGGTCATCTGGTTCGGTGGTCATGCCATCGAAAACGGCACGATGCAGATCGGTTCGCTCACTGCGCTTCTGAGCTACATCATGCTCATCCTGATGTCGGTGATGATGGCGTCGTTCATCGCGATGATGGTGCCGCGCGCATCGGTCTGCGCCGATCGCATCAGCGAGGTTCTGGCCACCGAATCCTCGGTGGTGTTGCCCGAGAATCCCCGGACGTTCGTGTCCTCACCGGGTACGGTCGAGCTCATCGGGGCCGAATTCTCCTATCCCGGAGCCGAATACCCGGTGCTGTGCGGGGTGAATCTGACTGCCGAGGCAGGCAAGGTC
Organism: Rhodococcus sp. NKCM2511; assembly: GCF_014905595.1. Taxonomy (NCBI): domain Bacteria; kingdom Bacillati; phylum Actinomycetota; class Actinomycetes; order Mycobacteriales; family Nocardiaceae; genus Rhodococcus; species Rhodococcus sp. NKCM2511. Next base: position 3,415,336 of record NZ_BNHJ02000001.1, read on the forward strand.
ACCGCCATCATCGGTGGTACCGGATCGGGTAAATCGACGCTCGTCAATCTGATTCCACGGCTGATGGACGTCACCGGCGGCCAGGTGCGGGTCGGCGGTGTCGACATTCGCGAACTCGATCTGGACCTGCTGCGATCCGAGATCGGATTCGTGCCGCAGAAGCCGTACCTGTTCTCCGGCACCATCGCCAGCAATCTGCGGTACGGCAAGGCCGACGCCACCGACGCGGAACTGTGGGAGGCGCTCGAGATCGCCCAGGGAGCCGACTTCGTGCGCGCGATGCCCGACGGCCTGGAGACTGCCGTCGCGCAGGGCGGCACCACCGTGTCGGGCGGGCAGCGTCAACGACTGGCCATTGCCCGGGCGCTGGTACGCAAACCCAAGATCTACTTGTTTGACGATTCCTTCTCCGCTCTCGACCTCACCACCGACGCGAAACTGCGTGCGGCGCTGCGGCCGGTGACGCGAGATGCATGCATGATCGTTGTGGCTCAACGGGTGTCGACCATCGTCGACGCCGACCAGATACTCGTGCTCGACGACGGAAAGCCGGTGGGCGTGGGTAACCACGAGCAACTGATGGCCACCTGCCCCACCTACGCCGAGATCGTCGACTCGCAGCGGCAAGTTGCAGGTGCACTGTGACCGACACCGACACCACCAAGGATTCCGCGGCCAAGCCCTCTTTGGAGAAGAAGAAGGGCAGCCGCGTCGCGAAGGCACTGCCGGCCACGAAAGCCAAGAACTTCAAGGGCTCGTTCAAACGCGTCATCGGTTTGCTTGCTCCGGAACGATTTCTGCTGAGCCTCATGCTCGTGCTGGGAATCGTCAGCGTCGTCCTCAGCGTCGCTGCGCCGACCGTCCTCGGGCATGCGACCAACCTCATCTTCAACGGAGTCGTCGGCGGAGATCTCGAACCGGGGCAGACGAAAGAGCAAGCGGTCGACGGCCTTCGGGCCGCCGGTAACGACACCGTCGCCGATCTCGTCTCGGGCATGGACGTGACGCCCGGTGCGGGAATCGATTTCGGTGCCGTCGGAACGGTGTTGCTCTGGGTTCTCGCACTGTACGTAGTGTCTGCACTGCTGGCATGGGCTCAGGGCTACATCCTCAACATCGCGCTGCAGCGTCGCATTCTGTTGCTGCGCGGCAGCGTCGAGGCCAAGGTGCATCGCCTGCCGCTGCAGTACTTCGACAACAATGCCCGAGGCGAGACGCTCAGCCGCGTCACCAACGACATCGACAACGTCTCGACCAGCCTGCAGCAGACCCTGAGCCAGCTGATCACCGGTATCCTGACCGTGCTCGGCATCCTCGGCGTGATGATCTGGATCTCGCCGCTGCTCGCTCTGGTTGCGCTGCTGACGATCCCGGCCTCGTTCCTGGTGACCGCGCTGATCGCCAAGAGGTCGCAGCCGCACTTCGTGGCGCAGTGGAAGCACACCGGCAAGCTCAACGCGCAGATCGAAGAGACCTACACCGGCCACGAGATCGTCAAGGCGTTCGGTCGCCAGGCGGAGGTGGAACGCGAGTTCGGTGACCGCAACGAGAAGCTCTTCCAAGCAGGCTTCCGGGCGCAGTTCATCTCCGGTCTGATCATGCCGATCATCATGTTCCTCGGAAACATCAACTACGTCGTCGTCGCCGTCGTGGGCGGCCTTCGCGTGGCGTCGGGAACACTGAGCCTGGGCGAAGTGCAGGCCTTCATTCAGTATTCGCGGCAGTTCACTCAGCCGCTGTCGCAGGTCGGCGCGATGATCAACCTGATTCAGTCCGGAGTCGCGTCCGCCGAACGCATCTTCGAGGTGCTCGACGCCGACGAGGAAGACCCCGACGTCGTTCCTGCGTCCAGCCCGACGGAGCGCCGCGGACGCGTCGTGTTCGACGACGTCTCGTTCAGCTACTCGCCGGAGCAGCCGCTGATCCAGAACCTGTCGCTCACCGCGGATCCAGGACATCTCGTGGCGATCGTCGGACCCACGGGTGCCGGTAAGACCACACTGGTCAACCTGATCATGCGTTTCTACGAGATCGATTCCGGCCGAATCACACTCGATGGCGTCGACACCCGTAAGATGACGCGCGACGAGTTGCGTTCGCGAACCGGCATGGTGTTGCAGGACACGTGGTTGTTCGGCGGCACCATCCGCGACAACATCGCCTACGGTGACCCGACCGCCAGTGAGGAAGAGATTCTCGAGGCAGCTCGGGTGAGCTACGTGGACAAGTTCGTGCATTCGCTGCCCGACGGATACGACACGATCATCGACGAGGAGGGCAACAACGTCAGCGCCGGTGAGAAGCAGCTCATCACCATCGCCCGTGCCTTCCTGGCCAAGCCGCTGATCCTGATCCTCGACGAGGCCACCAGCTCGGTGGACACGCGCACCGAACTGCTGGTGCAGAAGGCGACGGCAGCGCTGCGCAACGACCGCACCAGTTTTGTTATCGCGCATCGTCTCTCGACCATCCGTGACGCCGATACCATCGTCGTGATGGAAAACGGCAGCATCGTCGAGCAGGGCAATCACGAGGAATTGCTCGAGGCCAAGGGTGCGTATTACCGGCTCTACAGCAGTTGAGTGCGCCTCCGGCGCAGTGGTGTGGATAAGTGCCGCCCAGGGCGCATAACCACACCACTGCGGCGAAGCCGCATACTGACGCGGTGAGTTCTTCCAATTTCGGCTTCGATATCGGCACCCGGCTCGACGGTGAGCTCGGCCGCACCGGCACCATCCACACCCCGCACGGCGACATCGCCACCCCGGCGTTCATTGCGGTGGGGACGAAGGCGACCGTCAAAGCAGTGCTGCCGGAGGCGATGAAGGAACTCGGCGCTCAGGCGGTACTCGCCAACGCGTATCACCTGTACCTGCAGCCGGGCTCGGACATCGTCGACGAGGCCGGCGGGTTGGGCAAATTCATGAACTGGGACGGGCCCACGTTCACCGACAGCGGCGGCTTCCAGGTGATGTCCCTCGGTGTCGGGTTCAAGAAGGTCATCTCGATGGACGCCTCACGGGTGGAGTCCGACGACGTCATCGCCGAGGGCAAGGAGCGATTGGCCCACGTCGACGACGACGGTGTCACGTTCAAATCCCATCTCGACGGCTCGAAGCATCGATTCACTCCCGAGGTGTCGATGCAGATTCAGCATCGGCTCGGTGCCGACATCATGTTCGCGTTCGACGAGCTGACTACCTTGATGAATACCCGCGGTTATCAGGAGAAGTCGGTCGACCGCACCCAGGCATGGGCGAAGCGATGCGTCCTCGAACACGAACGCCTCACCGTCGAGCGTGCCGACAAGCCGTACCAGGCGCTGTTCGGAGTGGTGCAGGGAGCGCAGTACGAGGACCTGCGACGCAAGGCCGCGCACGACCTCGAGACCATCACGGGGGACACGGGCCGTGGGTTCGACGGCTACGGAATCGGCGGCGCACTCGAGAAGCAGAACCTCGGCACCATCACCCGGTGGGTGAACGAGGAACTGCCCGAACACAAGCCGCGCCACATGCTCGGGATCAGCGAGCCGGACGACTTCTTCGTTGCGATCGAGAACGGTGCCGACACCTTCGACTGCGTCAATCCCTCACGGGTGGCGCGCAATGCGGCGATCTACGTGCCCACGGGCCGCTTCAACATCAACACCGCGAAGCATCGGCGCGATTTCACCCCGATCGACGAGAACTGCGACTGCTACACCTGCGCGCACTACACCAAGGCGTACATCCATCACCTGTTCAAGGCCAAGGAAATGCTCGCGTCGACGCTGTGCACCATCCACAACGAGCGCTTCACGGTCAAACTGGTGGACGTCATCCGCGCCTCGATCGAGCAGGGACGCTTCGCCGAATTCAAGTCGGAGTTTCTGGGCCGGTTCTATGCGTCGAAGACTGCCTGAGCTGATCCTCCAGCTCCGAAATACGCTGCAGTAGTTCGGTTTCCCGCTCGGCAGCTTTGCGCTGGTACACCTCGGACAGGTCCGCGAGGTACGCCGCGTCGTAGCGCGGGATGATGCTGCGCGTGCAATTCCAGTCGAATGCCTCGACGTCGATGACGACGCTGCGTTCGCAGGTGGCGGCGACGGTCAGGTCGCCGATCTTTTTGAGTCGCTCCAGTAGTTCGGGATCGTCCGCGGCCTCGATCGTCCGTGCCCGTCCGTAGAGCTTGAGTCGTTGTCGCAGAGGATAATTCACGAGGAAGATCGCGACGCGATCGTCATGGTCGAGATTGGCTGCCGTCACGTACTGATGGTTGCCGGCGAAATCGGCGAAACCCAGTGTGTGATCGTCGAGGACCTGCAGGAACCCCTTCGGCCCACTTCGGTACTGAATGTAGGGCCACCCGGACTCGGTGACGGTGGCGATCTGGAACTGATCCAGCGCTCGGATCATCGCCTTCTCGCGATCGTCGAGCGGCATCGGGCCGTCGTCGGGTCGCTCGGTCTGCGAGCCGTAGGCGGTGTAACTGCCGTCGACCTGCTGCCGCGCAATCGCGGCAGGGCCGAACATCAAGTGGTGATAGTGGTTGTTCGGCGGCATGTCAGAAGGCCGACGGCGTGCTCGTACGTTCAGGCAGTGTCACAGTGCAACCATAGAGCTGCGAGCGGGCGGGTGCCAGATGCGATCCCGCCCATTTCTACCGTCAGAGAAGTATCCTTCGCAGGTCGTCGATGACTGCGTTCGCCCCGCTCAGATTGTAGCCGTCGAACCACGGCGCAGAATCGACCTTGAAGGCCCGATTTGCCTGTACGGCAGAAAGTCTCGACCACAGAGGGCTCGAGGTGAGAGCCTGCTCGACGGCGACACCGGCGTCGGCTTGGCCGCCTGCTCCGACGTAATAGATGATCACGTCACCGTCGATGAATGGGAGATTCTCTGCACTGACAGCGGTGTTGACCTTGCTCGGGTCGGCTCCGGGCAAGAAGTTGGCGCTGGGCACGATTCCTGCTCCGGAAAGAATGTCGGCGTACAGGAATGTGGCCGAGGCGGTGAGTGTGTTGTAGGAGCGCACATCGCCCGATGTGTCCGAGACTCGAACCACCGACAGGCGTAGTCCGTTCGGCCAAGCCTGCTCGAGGTCGGAGCGGAGGGCGGCGATGCGCTCGTCGAGACCGGTGAAGTTCTGCGAGGCCCGCGCCGTGAGTCCTACGGAATCGGCAACATCGATGTACTGGTCACGCCAGTAGGTGAACGGGATCAGCACGGTGGGAGCGATACCGGACAGTTCGGCGTAATACTCCTCGCCGATCGGTTGGCGTCCGACGATCAGGTCGGGTGCAGCGGCGGCGATCGCTTCGAGTTGCATGTCCCCCAGCGCGGTGACACCGATCGACGGCAATTCCTGTGACGCGGCGCTGACCAGTGTGCGTAGTCCACCGCCGAGGGTTCCGGTTGCAATGACCGGGGCTCCGAGTTCGTCGAGGGCCTGCAAGCCGACGTATGCGTCCAAGCTCACGACCCGCTGTGGATCCACCGGGACTTCGACCGGGCCCATCGGCGTGTCGACGGTGCGAGTCTCACTACTCGCACCGTCGTCGGTGTTCTGGCTCGCGGTGGAGCATGCCGCGCCGAACCAGGCAGCGAGGGACAGCCCTGCAGCAGCACCGAAGCGCCGGCGTGAGAGGTCATCGGTGACGGGGTTGTCGTGGACGCTGAGGGAGGGCATGAGAGTTCCTTTACATCGTCGGGTGGTTCGAAGGGGCGATCTACAATCCAGCTTGTTCGAGTGCGTCGTCGACGATCCGGGCGAGCTCGTCACCGGATTTCCCGTCGGCCATGGCCTGTTCACGGACAGCGTCGATGCGATCTTCTACCTGGGCGAAGCGTTGCTGCCATCGTTCTTTGTCGTGCCGCCAGTAGCCTTTGATATCGAAAGATCTTGGATCCCAGCGTAATTCGCGATGAAAGTACTTTCGGATGGATCGGGCCTCGGATGCCTCGGTGGCCGCCCACACGTACCCGGCACCGGAGGGGAGGTCGAAGTTTTGTACCGCGTCGGGAAGCGACGGGGCCTGCGGTCCTCGGGTCTGCTCACGCCGTGATGGATCTGTGTGAAGCCAAAGGTAGGACACGTCGCCCCGGGTGGGAACGATCTGTTGATCGGCGCGATCGGGAACCGCAGCGATCACGAAAGCGCGAGCGCCCGCAGAGAGCTGTTCGATGGCACGGGTCAAAGCCGGGAGCCCGGTCATGTCGGCGACCAGTAGTTGCCAGTCGGTGTTGGCAGGAGGCTCGTACCAGCCGCGGGCCTCGGAAATTCGAAGACGATCGCCTGGCTCCGCATGAAGCGCCCAGGCGGCCGCGATTCCACCGTCATGGACGACGAAGTCGACATCCAGAAATGGTCCCTGTGGATCGAATGCACGCACTGTGTAGCTGCGTGCGACCTGTTCGGTGCCGTCATCGAACAGCAGTCGTAGCCGCTCGTCGGGTACCCCGGTGCTCTCGAACCCGTCGAGTCCGGCACCTCCGAATCGAACCCTGATCATCGACGGAGTCACGAACACCGTCGACACCGTCACGGCATCGAATATCAGTGGTACCGCGGAATCAGACACCGACACGAACGACGCTACTTTCTCGACAGAGACAATCAGCCAGTTGGCGAGTGTAGCCTAGCCTGTCTTCGGGAACTGGTGGGCTGGTAGCGGCTCTGTCGCCGTCTTGGTTGTTCGCTTCGGAACGACGACAATCGTGCAGGTGTACAGAATCGAAGAGTTCGGCGCGCGTGCCGCGTGGGAAGACGTGACAGCGGTCGGTCATGTCTGAACCCGAGCCGGCCCTGCACGAGCATGAACCGCACAGTGATCTCTCGGGTCGGTTGAACTGGCTACGAGCAGGGGTACTGGGCGCGAACGACGGCATCGTCTCCACGGCGGGCCTCGTGGTTGGCGTGGCCGCTGCCACCACCGATCGTGGGTCGCTGCTCACAGCAGGAATCGCCGGTCTCGTCGCCGGAGCGGTGTCGATGGCACTCGGCGAATACGTGTCGGTGAGCACGCAGCGCGACGCCGAGCGTTCTCTGCTGATCAAGGAAAGGCGAGAGCTGGCCGAGGAACCCGAGGAAGAGTTGGCCGAGCTGGCTGCGCTCTACGAGGCCAAGGGGCTTTCGGTGGAGACCGCGCAGAAGGTCGCGCAGGAACTCACCGAACACGATCCGTTTGCCGCCCACGTGGACGTCGAGTTGGGTATCGATCCGGATGCGCTGACCAATCCGTGGCAGGCGGCCGCGTCGTCGGCGGTGTCGTTTATCAGCGGTGCGCTCTTGCCGTTGCTCTCGATCCTGCTTCTGCCTGCTTCGCAACGTATTCCGGTCACATTCGTCGTCGTGTTGCTTGCTCTGGCGTTGACCGGAACCATCAGCGCACGCCTCGGTGGAGCGCCGAGTCGGCCGGCGGTGACTCGCATCGTCATCGGTGGTGCGATCGCGATGGCCGTCACCTACGCGATCGGGCAACTCGCGGGCGTCGCGGGTATTTGAGATCAGCGGAAGATCGAGGTGGCTGCTTCTCCGGTTTCGGGTGCCACCACATCTTGTACGACGTCGCCCCAGGTACCGGCGAGAGTGCGAGTTCCACGGTCGAAATGATTCCGGAGCAGAGAGGTCCTGGCGATGGCAGACAACGTCTCTCGCCGTCCCAGCCTTGCCGCACTCTCGTCTGCTCGACGCTCCGCCGCGTGCCGTACCTTCGCGGTCAACGGTTCGAGAATCGGATCGACGCGGGCCGCGATTTCGCACATCTGGATCCACACGCTGTGACGGTGCCTCAGATGGGCGCGCTCGTGCTCGATCACTGCTCGCAATTCGTTGTTCGACAACGCTTCCGCGAGTCCGGTGGTGATCACGACCGCACCTCCGCCGGAGGGGACGGCAAAAGCGTCGGGAACCTCGGACTCAACGACGACGATGCCGCCCGGGTCCGCGCCTCCTCGCCGAATTCGGATGCGATGGACGTACTGGCGACGACGCGTCGAAAGTGGCGGGCCACCTCGACCGACCGCCAGATTACCCATGCGCAGATCACGATTCCCAGCGTCACCCACACGGCCCGACTCGTCGTCAGAAACACCGCGGCGAGCGCAGTCAGGGACGCGAGCACCGAGAACGCCGTGACCACAGACAGAACGGGCAGCAGTACGACGGCGGTCGAGGGGTTGAGACGACGGTCGATGCGGTCGGCTCCGAATCCGAGGAGCAGCGACAGCGCCCACGGCAACACGGCGACGATCAGGAGCAGAGTCATCGATGGTGCTCGGCTGCGTCCGATTTTATCCCGCGGCCTCGAGAATGTCGGTCAACGAGTCGATCAGCGCCACGATTCGGGCCGACGGCGGCCTACCGCGCATCGTGTGAATTTCGGCCCGGCGCTGAGCGAAAACCGGATGCACGAGGGGGATGTACGTCAGGCCCGATTTGCGGTCACCACCCAGGTCGCTGACGAGTGCGACGCCGTCGCTCGAGCGTGCGAACTCCAGAATCGGAGCCAGCCGCTCGCACTGCAGACCGACGTGGGGTGAGAGCCCCTCCAGCCGGATTCCGGCGTCGAACAATTCGCGTTGACTCGATCCGGTGGTCGACAGCGCGAGGGGATAGACGCAGATATCGGCCAGATCGACGCTGGCTCGGTCGGTGAGCGGGTGACCGGGCGCGACGACGGCGCAGATGGGCACGGTGACGGAATGTTCGACCGTCACGTCGGTGCGTCGACCGAGCGAGAAGGTGACCGCGACGTCCGCGCGGGCGTCGACCACCCGTCGGCTGGCCTCGTCCGGCCCCACCACGTCCAAAGTGAAGGTGACCGACGGGTGGGTCCGATGGACCGACGCCATGGCCCGTGGGACGACGGACTGCGAGAAACCTTCGGTGCAGGCGACGGTGACGCTGCCGTGTTCGGTGGCGTCGACGCTGCGTATTTCGGCGATGAGAGTCGACGATTCCACTTCGTGTCTGCGCGCGTGGGCGAGGAGGCGATGGCCCGCTTCGGTGAGCGTCATTCCCCGGGCATGTCGTGCGAAGAGCGGCACGCCGATGTCACGTTCGAGCTTGGCGATCTGTCTACTGACCGCCGACGCGGCCAGATGTTGTGTTGCGGCCGCCTCGGTGACCGATCCCGTTCGCGCTACTTCGCAGAAGTACGTCAGCGCAGAGGGCATCAGATGCAACGACATCACCCCTTCTTTCACAGCACTGTCACGGCGGTGACACGTGATTGTCACGAGACTCTGTCGGTCCAAGCGTTGCTTCTGAGGCAACGCAGGGAGCGTCAATCGGCAATGGTGTAGACGGTATCGGGCTCGCTACTGTCAGGCGAACACCAGGCCGACAACGAGGGAGATTCGATGAACCGCGAGCGTGTGATCGCGCAGGCCCAGGACTTCTACGATTCGGGTGCGTTCCATCGTGAACTCTCCGAGCTCGTGTCCGTCCCCTCGGAAAGCCAGTCGACGGCCGGTCGAGTTGCGTTGTCGGCATATCTGCAGGATCTCCTCGTGCCGAGGCTCGAGGCACTCGGATGTGCGGTCGAGACCTATCCCAACCCGGTCGAGGAGGGTGGTCCATTCCTTATCGCCACCCGTCACGAGGCCCCCGAACTGCCGACCGTGCTCTGTTACGGCCACGCCGACGTGGTTCTGGGCATGGCCGAGGACTGGTCGGACGGTTTGTCGCCGTGGACTCTCGTCGAGCGAGACGGCCGGCTCTACGGGCGCGGAACGGCCGACAACAAGGGTCAGCATCTGGTGAACCTCGCGGCACTGCGGACGGTTCTCGACGCCCGCGGATCGTTGGGATTCAACCTGACGCTGTTGTTCGAGACCGGTGAGGAGATCGGCTCACCCGGACTCGAACAATTCGTGTCGGATCACCGAGGCGAACTCGCTGCCGACGTGCTGATCGCCTCGGACGGACCACGCCTCGACGCCCAGACGCCCACACTGTTTCTCGGTGCCCGTGGGGGCGTGGACTTCGACCTCGTCGTCGACCTACGTGAGCGCGGCTACCACTCGGGCAACTGGGGCGGACTGCTCCGCAACCCCGCGACCACCCTGGCCGGTGCCATCGGGACGCTTGTCGACGGACACGGCCGTATCCAGCTCGACAGCCTCGTGCCCGAGCACATTCCCGAGTCCGTCGTCGATGCGCTCAGAAGTATCGAGGTCGGACGCACCCCGGGTGATCCGGTGGTCGACTCCGGCTGGTCGGCCACCGAATTGTCGCCTGCGGAGCGGGTTTTCGGGTGGAATACCCTCGAAGTGATCGCCATGAGCGCAGGCAACATCGTCGAGCCGGTCAATGCGATCCCCGGCCAGGCGCGAGCGCGGTTGCAGCTGCGGTACGTCGTCGGGACCGACCTCGACGATCTCGATGCGCGGCTACGACGCCACCTCGATGCGCACGGGTACTCGATGGTCGCCGTCGAACTCGGCATCTCGTTTCCTGCGAGCCGAACGGACCCGAACGACCCCTGGGTTCGCACGGTCGCCCAGTCGGTCGAGCGCACAGTGGGTTCCCCAGTCACCGTGCTGCCCAACATCGGTGGGTCCCTGCCCAATCACGTGTTCACCGACACCCTCGGCATTCCGACGGTCTGGATGCCGCACTCCTACCCCGGATGCCGTCAACATGCGCCCGACGAACACATGCTGGCTTCCATCGCTCGTGAAGGTCTCGCGATGGCCGCCGGCCTGTTTTACGACATCGGCAATGTCGCCGGTGGTCATGACGCACCGCTCGAATCCGCCAGCGCCTCGCGCTCCTGAACACCACCGGAGAATCCGACATGTCCACTGCACACGTTCATCGAACTCCCGATCGTGACGGCGCGGGTGAAGCCGTTGTGTCCGTCAAGAATCCGGTCCGCGCCATCGCTGCCGCCACCATCGGCAACGCTCTCGAGTGGTTCGACATCGCCATCTATGCGCTGTTCGCCATCTACATCGGGCAGAACTTCTTTCCGTCTGCGGACCCCGGCGTGCAACTGGTGCAGACGTTCGCGGTCTTCGGGGTTTCGTATCTGATTCGCCCCCTCGGGGGACTGATCCTCGGCTCCTACGCAGACCGGAAGGGGCGAAAGAAGGCTCTGGTGATGAGCATTCGCCTGATGGTGCTCGGCACCGCGTTGATCGCCTTCATGCCCAACTACGACGACATCGGCATCCTCGCCCCCATTGGCATCATCGTGGCGCGCCTGATTCAGGGTTTCGCTGCCGGTGGTGAATTCGGTGCGGCCACATCCTTTCTCGTCGAACAGAACGGCAAGCGCCGCGGATTCTTCGGCAGCTTCCAGTTCGCCAGCCAGGGACTGGCCACACTGATGGCGGCCTCGTTCGCCGCCGGACTGACCGCGGTGTTGTCCGAGGCCAGCATGGTCGACTGGGGTTGGCGAGTGCCGTTCGTCTTCGGGCTCATGGTGGGCCCGGTGGGATGGTTCATCCGACGTCACGTCGACGAATCACCGGCCGTCGTCGCCGCATCGGACACCCCGAAATCGCCTGTGCGCGATCTGTTTCGGAATCAGTGGGGCGGAATTCTCATTGCCGGCGGTGTGCTGGTGGTGTCCACCGCGCTGAACTTCATTCTGCAATACCTGCCGACCTTCGGTATCAAGCAACTGGGACTGAACAATTCGCTGTCGTTCGTCGCACTGATGATCACCGGCGTCATCCTGACGGTGGTGACACCGTTCGTCGGCCAGCTGTCCGACAAGGTGGGACGCATCAAGATCATGTTGCCGTCGGCGATCGCGATCGGCGTCAGCGTCGTCCCGCTCTTCATGTGGCTCATCGCGGTGCCGTCGTTCCTCACCCTCGCGCTCGTCATGACCGTGCTCGGATTGCTGAAGGCGCTGTACTTCGGTGCGCTGCCGTCGGTGATGTCCGACGCGTTCCCGGTCCATTCGAGGGCCACCGGCCTGTCGTTCGGATACAACGTCACCACGGCGATCTTCGGTGGATTCACTCCGACCATCGCGGCCGCTCTGGTGGCCGCTACCGGTCAGGCGGTGTCCCCGGGCTACTACATCCTGGCGGTGTCCCTGGTCAGCATCGCTGCGCTGATCGGTGCCGTACGGATTCGCGGCATTCGCTAGCTTACAGATGCCTAGCGGTCGGCACATTGATGTAATACGCTGATCTCACCAGCCCACCACCTCGAGGACGATCCATGAGCGTCGAAGCGAACACCCGGAAGATCGAGAAGAGCGTCGTCACCGATTTCAGTGACCGCATGAGCTACGGGTCTTACCTCGACCTCGATACGCTGCTCAGCGCTCAGAAACCGGTGAGCACCCCCGAGCATCACGACGAACTGCTGTTCATCATCCAGCACCAGACAACTGAGCTGTGGCTCAAGCTGGTGCTGCACGAGACCCTTGCCGCGCGAGCCGCATTCGATGCCGACGACATCGGTACCGCACTCAAATGCGTGGCCCGGGTGAAGCACATCCAGAAGACGCTGACCGAGCAGTGGTCCGTCCTGGCCACACTCACCCCGACGGAGTACTCCCAGTTCCGCGACTTCCTCGGCAACTCCTCGGGGTTCCAGTCCTATCAGTACCGGGCCGTGGAGTTCGTGCTGGGCAACAAGAATGCGGGAATGCTGACGGTCTTCGAGTCCGATCCTGCTGCGCATGAGCTGCTTTCGACCCTGTTGCACGAGCCCAGCCTGTACGACGTCTTCTGGCGGTCGTTGGCGCGGCAAGGGTACGACGTACCGGCATCGGCCCTCGAGCGTGACGTCACCAGCGCATACACGTTCAACGAGGACCTGATGCCGCTGATCAAGTTCGTCTACGAGAACCACACCGAACAATGGGCGGTGTACGAGGCATTCGAGGAGCTCGTCGATCTGGAGGAAAACTTTCAGCTCTGGCGCTTCCGTCATATGCGCACGGTGCTGCGCACCATCGGAATGAAGAGCGGGACGGGAGGGTCGAGCGGCGTCGGGTTCTTACAGAAAGCGCTCGAACTCACGTTCTTCCCCGAATTGCTCGCTGTGAGAACGGAGATCGGTCGATGATGGAACGCGCACTCGAACTCGACGACAATGATCCGCTCCGGAGCTATCGCGACAAGTTCCTCGGTAGCGACGACCCGTCGATCACCGCATATCTCGACGGCAACTCACTGGGCCGGCCCACCAAGGCGAGCGTCGAACGCATCAACACCTTCATGACCGACGCCTGGGGCGGACGCCTCATCCGCGGCTGGGACGAGCAGTGGTTCGACCTCCCCGTCACCATCGGCGACGCCCTGGCCGACGCCACCCTGGGGGCAGCGCCCGGCCAAACGACCATCGGCGATTCGACGACGGTACTGCTGTACAAGCTGGCGCGGGCGGCGATCGCCATGCGGCCGGGCCGCACCGAGATCGTCATCGACCGCGACAACTTCCCGACCGACCGATACCTGCTCGAAGGTATTGCGGCCGAGATGAACATGACTCTGCGATGGATCGAGACGGACCGCCGCGGAGGCATCGAACCGGAACAACTCGCCGAGGTGGTGGGGGAGAACACCGCCCTGGTGGTGATCACCCACGTCGCCTACCGCTCCGGCTTCCTCGTCGACGTGGCCGAGGCGACGCGTATCACGCACGAAGCCGGCGCACTGATGCTGTTGGACGTGTGCCATTCCGTGGGTTCGGTGCCGCTCGAATTCGATTCGTGGGGAGTCGATCTGGCCGTCGGGTGCACCTACAAGTACCTCAACGGAGGTCCGGGATCGCCGGCCTTCGCGTACGTGCGCAGTGACCTTCTGGCCGACTTCGTGCAGCCGATCTGGGGGTGGATGGGCCGGGCCGATCCGTTCGAGATGGCGCAGGGTTACGTTCCGGCACAGGGTATTCGACGCGTCATCAGTGGCACGCCATCGGTGTTCGGGATGATCGCGATGCAGGACACCATCGAGATGATCGCCGAGGTGGGTATGGACGCGATCCGGGCGAAGTCCGTTGCGCTGACCGAATACGCACTCGAGCTCGTCCGCGAGATGCTGGTACCGCTCGGGGTGGAGATCGCCTCACCCGAGCACTCGAATCGACGGGGCGGTCACGTCACCATCGACCATCCGGAATTCAAGGCCATCACCGCTCGGCTGTGGGAGCAGGGCGTCATCCCGGATTACCGCGCTCCGCAGGGTATTCGACTGGGGTTGAGCCCACTGAGTACCTCGTATCGCGAGGTGTACCTGGGTATCGTGGCGATCCGTGACGAACTTCGCGCCTAGCACTGCCGGGGCCATCCTCGACGACTTCGAGTCGCGTCCAGGTAGCGCCACCTCTTTGGTGCGCACGGTGCTCGGAGCCTACGTTCGGCCTCTCGGCGGGTGGTTTGCCATTGCCGATTTCGTCGTCTGGATGGACACGCTGGGAGTGCCACCGGAGAGCACGCGCATTGCGGTGACGAGGTTGAAGAAGAAGGGCGTCGTCGAATCCGCTAATCGTGAGGGCCGCACCGGCTATCGGATCACCGAGCAGGCCGACGCCATGTTCGCTCGGGGAGACGGCCGGATCTTCGGCTTCCGGCGGATGGCCGACGGCGATCCGTTCCGGTTGATCTCGTTCACTATTCCCGAGACGCAACGCGCGGCTCGGCACCAGCTGAGGCGTCGGCTCACGTCGATAGGTTGTGGGACCGTCTCACCAGGATTGTGGATCGCGCCCGAATATCTCGCGGCTGAGGCCGCTGCCATCGTCGACGCGTTGGAGTTGTCGCAGTACGTCACGACGTTCGTCGCGTCCGAGGTCGCGCCTCCCGGCACGCTGCGCGAAAGTGCCGAGCAGTGGTGGGAGCTGGCCGGCATCGCTGATCGGCATCGGGCATTTCTCGACGCTTTCGACGGCGGGTCGCCGGCGCGGAACCCGCGCGATGCGTTTGTCACATTCGTGCCTTTGCTCGACGAATGGCGCGTCATTCCCTACGTCGACCCGGGTCTTCCGCCGTGTATGACACCGGAAGGCTGGCCGGGCACCCGGGCCGTCGCCACGTTCGAGACGGCCCGGGAGCGCTACTTCGATCTGAGTATGGAATGGGTCGCGTTCTAGCGATCCTGGTACGACGGCTCGCGCTTCTTGATGTACGAGATGACGCGGTACGTGATGGGCATGACGATGACCTCGGCCAGCGTCTTCCACAGGAATCCGACGATGACGTAGTTGACGAAGTCGGTCCACGTGGTGATGCCGATGACTCCGGCGGCGATGGAGCAGAAGATCAGGGTGTCGAAGAACTCGCCGACGATGGTCGAGCCGATCAGTCGCGCCCACAGGTGCTTTTCCTTGGTGCGTTCCTTGATCTTGACCAGGACGACGGAGTTGAGGAGCTGCCCGACGGTATAGCCGGCGAGACCGGCGAGGACCAGCCGGGGGACGACGCCGACGACGCTTTCGAGCGCGGCCTGGTTCTCGTAGAACGAGGCGGCGGGGAGTTCGATGGCGATCCAGAAGCAGACGGACGTGAGCAGCAGGGAGCCGAAACCGAGGTAGATCGCGCGGCGCGTGGCTTTGAAGCCGTAGACCTCGCTGAGCACGTCGCCGAGGATGTAGGCGAGGGGGAACAGAAAGAATGCGCCGTCGGTATTGATCGGCAGAATTTGGAACGGTCCGAGCATGACGTCGGACGAGGCGAAGAAGGCGACACCTTTGCTGGCGGCCACATTCGAGATCAGCAGCGTCGCGACGAACAACGCGACGATGGTGGGGTAGTAGCCCCGGCTGATGTGAGCGAACGTGGCCTGCCCAGACTCGGTGCCGCCGTCGGGGGCGGTGTGTTGGGTAGTAGTCACCTGACAATCCAAGCACCGAGACGACGATGGGCGCGAATCCCGGGGTGGGGGATTCGCGCCCATCGAGGCGGATTACAGGTCAGGCGACGTTGCCACGCACCGTGACGCGGTAGGCGTAGGTACCGGCGATGATCGTGATCGGAATGCTCGCCAGCAGGCCGATGCCGAGGAGGAGACCGCCGACGATGTTGATGCCGACCAGGGCGAGTGCGAGCACGAAAAGGGTCCCACCGTTCGAGGCAATCGCCTGAGCGCTGGCCTTGATAGCGGGAATCGGCTCGTCGCCGCGGTCGATGACGAACTGGAAGGTCCACCACGTGAAGAACGTGATGACGATGCCGGGGATGATCAGCAGGACGAAGCCGATGCTGGTTGCAATGCCGACGAGGATGCCGGCGATGATGACGGCGGCAACATTGCCGAACTGGAAGAAGGACCCGAACGCGGGCTTGACCCCGTCCACCTCGTGCAGCGCGCCGCGAACGAGTGCCGCCTGGATCAGGAGTGAGACGACACCGATGATGACGCTGAAGATCAAGCTGAAGACGATGTTGTTGGAGCTCAACACGTAGTTCAGTACGACCTGGATGACCGCGGCGATCAGGACGATGCCGACCCAGACGAGTGCGTTCTGCTTGAACTTCTCGAATCCGTAGCCGATGGCCGTTCCCACGGATAGCTGCGTCTGCATCGGTGAGTTACCGAACGACGGAGGCGGCGGGTAGTTGCCCTGCGGGGGAGGTGGGTAGCCGCCGGGTGGCGGGTAGCCGCCTTGCTGGGGGTAATCGCCGGGAGGTGGCGGGTAATTCCCGGGCGGCGGATAGTTGCCCTGCGCGGGTGGTGGGTAGTTGCCGGGTGGTGGGTAGCCGCCGCCCTGCGGCGGGGGATAACCACCGGGGTTCTGTGGATCCTTGTCGGGGTCGTAGCCGCCTGAGGTCATGGTGTCCTTCTCCCTCGGGATAAGTTTGTCGCGGTCACTGTACGTCCGATTCGTGCGCAGTTGGGTTCTGTCGCGTTGCGACGTGATCTCGATTTTGTCAGGGCGTTCAGGCATTCGAGGGGTCGAACACCCACGGTTCGCGCGGCACCAGCCTCGGCTTCCACCGCTCGAGCAGTTCCTCGGCGTTCTTCAAGTCCGGCATGCCGAGGGATGCTGTGATGAGCGTCCACGCATCGGGTCGTTCGCGCAGTGTGACGGCACCGTCGCGCTTGGCAAGGCGCTTACCCTCGACGTTCAGTGCGAGGGGGACGTGGACGTACGTCGCGGGGGTCAGGCCCAAGAGTTGAGCGAGGTAGCCCTGCCGCGGCGCGGACGTGAGCAGGTCGTCGCCGCGCACGATCTGGTCGACGCCTTGCGCGCCATCATCGACGACGACGGCGAGGTTGTAGGCGGGTACACCGTCGGATCGACGCAGGACGAAGTCGTCCACCTGGCCTCGGAAGAGACCGTGCAGCTGATCGACGACGGTGAATTCGGTTGTCTGCGAGCGCAATCGGATGGCAGGTGGTCGGTCTTTGGCTGCTTTCTCGTCAGCGGTCAGATTTCTGCAGGTCCCCGGGTATGCGCCGTCGGGTGCATGCGGAGCCGACGCGGCCTGCAGGATTTCCCGACGCGTGCAGAAGCATTCGTACGTCAGCCCGGCGGCGGTGAGCGTGCGAATCGTGGCGTCGTAGATTTCCCGACGCTCGGATTGCCGCATGATCGGCCCGTCCCAGTCGATGCCGATTGCCGCGAGGTCGTCGAGTTGACGTTGCTCTGAGCCGGCTTTCACGCGATCGAGGTCTTCGACGCGCATCACGAAACGCCGTTCGGTGGAGCGGGCGAAGAGCCAGGCCAGCAGTCCTGTGCGGAGATTGCCGAGATGGAGATCGCCGGAGGGACTGGGAGCGAAGCGTCCGGCGGGCATGGGAACAGCTTAGTTTCAGGGTGTTCATAACTCACCGACCGATTGCGGTATCGGAGTATCGGCCGCGAAGACTTCGGTAGGTGCGGGGCGGCAGTGGCTGACGGGCCCAGGTCGGCTGGGTTGGACCCATTGTCGCGTCCTGCCGGATCCGCGCTTCTTTCGGTGGCCTTGGTTCGGGTAGGGCGTCGCCTTCGGCGTCGACCGATTGTATTGTGCCGGTTGCTTTTTGTCTGCCCCGGATCACGTAGCGGTACACGTATGCAGTGTCGCAACCTTGACAACCGTGACCGAGCGTCGGATGATGCGTAAGTCGATCGACAACGACAATCATGTTCAACAATGGAAGAAGGTATGCGTAATGTCCAACTTCACCGCAACCGATATCGCCGGCGCTCCCACGACGAGCGCACTGCAGGGTCCGACCACGAACTCGATCGTGCACAATCCGTTCGCCTTCGAGGAGATCGAGTCGTCGGCTGCGCAGAGCGCCCCGCAGAGCCCGACCACCAATTCGATCGTGCACAATCCGTTCGCCTTCGAGGACTGACACACGTTCGTGGACAACTGAACTGACACCGAACTACTCACGCCTGTGATCGCGGGCCCACTCTGACGGAGCTTGTCATGCCAAGTATTGCCGCCGGACATCATCTGTATCCGGCTGTCGACGGCACCTGGTTGTGCTCGAGACCGGGAGATCGCTTCGTCCGCCTCAGCGGGCCACCTCATGTGGTGAAACTCGTGCAGGAGTCGGCTCACATGGGGAGGGAAATCGATATCGACTCGCTCGGCGACGATGCCGACCTGACTCGGCAGCTCATCGCACTACTGGATGAGCGTGGCATTCTTGCGGAGGAGTCGACAGCTTCATCTGTATCGACGGCGTCGTCTGTTCTCGTCGACGGAGACACACCGATCGCCGAGGCGGTGGCTTCTCTGCTCGAGGACTGCGGCGATGTGACGGTGGGGATTGCAGACGAGGGCTCGGTGTCGACGGCGGACGTCGTGGTCAGCTGCGCTACATGGCTGCCCGACGCCCGCTGGTCGCAACTGCAGAACTGGTGCACTGCCCACCGAACGGCATGGCACCGCTGCCACGCCGAAGGCGAACGGTTCTTCATCGGTCCGCTGTGGTCACCGGCATCGAACAATGCCGACTACCACGACGTCCGGGGTCGCCGTCTCGCCGCGTCCGGTGTCGCCGACCAACTCCTCGATCATTGGCGCTACCTCGACGATCCCCACTCGATCCTGCCTCCCGTTCGGTGGCCCCACCGCAGCGGTATCGCCGTCGTCGCCGGTGTCATCGCCGCCGAGGTGCGCGCATACCTCGCAACGGGCGACACTGCGATCGGCTCGGTGCAACTCGACGTCGACCCGGCATCGGCGCACATCGTTCATCATCCCGTTCTGCCCATCCCGTTTCGGCGCGGCACCGCTACGCTGTGACGAACAATCCACGCTCGCAGCACAACCTGCGCGTGTCGAACGGCGACGGAACGTGTTGCGTCGCAGACATCTACCTTCCTGAGCCAGGATTTTTCCCGGTCACCGCTGTCATCACACGCACGATGTACGGACGATCGCACCACCGCTCCGAGGGCCTCGGCTGGGCGCGCAACGGCTTCGCCTACATCGTCGCCGACGTACGCGGACGGTACGACTCCGACGGAACCTTCACCCCCTACCGCTCGGAACGAGACGACGGCGCAGCACTGGTCGACTTCGTATGCGGTCAACCATGGTCGAACGGCGGCGTCGTCGCATACGGCGGCTCTTACTCCGCCTACACCGCATGGGCGATGGCCGTAGAACGCCCGATCGCGGTCCGGGCGGTGGTGAGCCTGTGTCCCTCGATGGAACTCGCTCGCACCAAATTCGACCCGTCCGGCATTCTGCGCCTGTACGAGCACCTGGGGTGGTGGTTGCAGCACGGCGACGCCCGGTTGAGCCGGACGGACATGCCGGGCAACGCTCTACCCGGCCTCGCGTCGTATCTCGCACTTCCGGTCACCCAGCTACCCGACACCACCGGGGTGCACCTCCCGACGTGGGGCGGGGTACTCGATCGAGGCCCGGACCATCTCGACGATCAACGCATCACCGACAACGAACTGGCCGAATTGACGGTGCCTTCGTTTCACGTCGGAGGGTGGTACGACCTGGTGACCGAGACGTCGGTCGCCCATTTCGACCTTGTCGGTTCCAACGTCGAACCGCGCCCGGCCCGGCGGCTGATGATCGGGCCGTGGACCCACGAGCTGTTCGTCGATCCGACCGGCCGCCACGGCCCGGTCGCGTCGATCGAGTGGGGGAAGATATGCGTGCAGTGGCTGCATTCGGTCCTCGGGCACCGCGCCGCCGAATCCAGATCGGCGTCCGTGTCGATCTTTCACCGGGGGGTCGATACGTGGATCGACAACGAGACACGCGCAGAACCGGAATCGTCGATCCTGCTGTACGCACACGACCGTCGCCGGCTCGAACCCGCGCCCCAGTCCGGCTCAGCCGCACTGTCTTTCGAGTACAACCCCGACGACCCGTACCCCACCATCCCCGCCCACCACGACCGCAGTGCTGTCGTCCGCAGTGACTTCGTCGACTTCACGACCGGCCCGCTGGCAGCCGACCTGCACATCGACGGCATCCCAGAAGCACACCTGACCGCATCGACCACAGCACCGGAAGCCGACTGGGTCGTGCGGCTGCTCCACCGCAGCGCCGGCGGTTCGCTGCACCAAATCGGCTACGCCGTCGCGGTGACCGGTGCCAGCGCCGACGCCGTGCGCGTTCCTCTCTCTCGCACGGCTGTACATCTCGAACGCGGGTCGGAGCTGATCCTGCACATCACCGGCAGCGACTTCCCCGCCCTCACGCGGAACTTGAACAGCGGCAACCGCTACATCGGCACGACAATCGAAAAGGCAACGCAAACAGTGCATGTCGGTGCCACCCGTACCTTCGTGCGTCTCCCTATCCGACAGGAAAAGCAATGAGCGTTCACGGATCGAGCCTTCATGGATCCCGGCTCGGCGTCCTCACCGGTGTGGGTCCGCTCGAACGAGATGTCGAGCTGCCCAGTGCGTGGGTGGGCTACCGCGCCCATGTCGCATGCATGGATCGGGTCGTCGACTGGGTCGCCGACCCGATCGGCTTCGGTGCCTCGTTCGGAGATCACGGAGCGGCACGTGGTGCCGCGATAGGGGAAGCCGTCGAACGGTATTGCGGCAATGCTGTTCCCCCGCATCTCGACCGTGCGAGCTACCGCGAACTGCGCGCCCGCGGAATCGACGCGCTCGATCCCGGCACCTTCGCGTTGTACTCACCCGAGCAATACGCAAGCCGTGGTTTCCCGTTCGTACCGTTCACGGCCGATACCCCTGTCGAATGGGTCGAAGGCGTTGACATGCACGACGGCCGGGCCGTACGAGCCCCGGCAGGATCGGTCTATCTCAACTACATTCGTGGCTCCCGCACGTCGGAGCCGCCGCTGCACTCGTTGATGTACTCCGGTATCGCCACCGGTACGAGCCGGCAGCGGGCCGAGCAATCCGCCATCGAGGAGCTGCTCGAGCGCGATGCCACAACGATCTGGTGGGCCAGCGGTACCGACGCTCACCGACTCGACGACGGGGGACGGGTCATAGGCCAGATGGGCTGCCCCGCCGAAGGATTCGACCTCGACGTGACTTTGATTCACATCCCGTCGCAATTCGGTGTGCCCGTCGTCGGGGCACTGGTCCGCGACCGTGCCCGCGAACTCGTCGCCTTCGGCAGCGCCTGCCGCGCCACCCCGCATGCCGCTGCGACGAAAGCGCTCGTCGAAGCGCTGGGATCGATGCAACTCTCCCGTCAACTCGCCGACCCGGACAGTGAGACCTGGCAGTCCGTCCGTACCGGCGCGATGCCAGACCACGTCTTCCTTCCGTACCGCGCGGATCGCAACTACCTCGACGCGGCCGGAAAGAACTTCCGCAACCTGGTCGACCTACCCGCCGTCGCACAGCTCTACCAGGACCGGCGCATGCAGGCCGGCACCGCGCTCCTTCGCCTCGAACCTCGCGACCGGGTCGCGATGGACGAGATCCCCGCGGTCACGGGCTCGGTGCGGGAAACCTACCTCGCTGCGCTCGCACGCCACGGCATCGACGCGGTCGTCGTCGATCTCACCACCGACGACATCGCGCAATCCGGTCTGACGGTGGTTCGAGTGCTGACACCCCAACTGGTCGGCAACGGCCCGCCGGCATTCCCGCTCCACGGGTCGCCGCGTCTACTCGAGGTACCCACCGCTCTCGGGTGGAACGTGCACCCGCGCAACAGCTCTGACCTGGTCAGAGTCCCCCTACCGCTTGCCTAGTATTGCTTGCCCTGTGACCGACTGCAACGAGAAGGAAGACATGTACGACGCGTTGGTCGACCCCCGGTTCGGAGTTCTCACCCGACTGGACCCCCGCTGCATTCCCGAGCACTTTCCCTCCTCCTTCGCCCTGACCCACTCCCGTATCAGCGACATCAGCCGATTCAGCGACTGGCCGGCGGACAATTCCGGAGCCGGCTACGGCTTCGGCTCCCCGGACCGCGTGCTGGGCGCAGCAATCGGCGAAGGCGTCGAACGGTACTGCGGCAACCTCGTTCCGGACGGCCTCCGCCGCGGCAGCTACCTCTCTCTGACCGCCGAGGGTGTCGACGCTCTCGACCCCGCCACGGTGTGCCTGTACTCCGCCGAACAGCATGCGGCACCGCGCTTCCCTGCATCCGAGTTCACCGGAAGCCTCGACGTCGAATGGATCGACGGCACCGACCTCTCGACCGGGAGCTCGGTGTGGGTGCCGGCGTCACTGGTGTGGCCCTCGTACTTCGGATCGCGCACACGCCCGGTGGACGAGGACCGCCCGCTGACGAACCCGATCGTCCAGGCAGGTCTCGCCGCGGGCCCCAGCAGTGAATTCGCCTGCTGGGGCGCACTATGCGAAATACTCGAACGTGATGCGATGACACTGTCCTGGTACGGCGGACAAGGCGTTCACGAAGTGTCCGTACCGACGTGGCTACGCCAGTTCGCGAGGGGGCCACAGGGGCGACTCGACACTCGTTTCTATTCGTTCACCACCGAATTCGGCATTCCGGTACTCGGGTCTTTGGTGCACGACCGCTCGACGGAATTTCTGACGCTCGGGATGGGTGTGGGAACAGACGCGGTGCGCGCTGCGGAAAAGGCATACGCCGAAGCCCTGCAACTCCAACTGTTCGTCTCCGAATACGACGACCCGACCTCGGCTTATATGCAGGCAGCGCAGTCACCGACCAGCCCGCTCAAACCCTGGCGCGAGGACCGCGCCTACGGAATGTCCTATCGAAGCGATCGGCGCGATCTGGTCGACTACGTCTGCCACCTCCAGATACACCTCGATCCCGAAGTGCAAGAACAGTTCCGTCGTGAACTTGCCGCCGCCACACTCGGTTCGGTCGACCTGTCGGACCTCGACACGGCCGACGCCGCACCGACAACCGACCGAATCGCGGCATTGGTCAAGGTCTTGAACAGCGCTGGGCACCGTGTCGTCGAAGTCGATGTCACCACCGCGGACGTGAGAGCGGCCGGACTACACGTAGTTCGGGTCGTTGCCACCGGGCTGTATTCGAGCTCGCCGATCGGCCTTCCGTTCCTCGGCGGGAGCCGTATGCCTGCTGCTGTCGCCGCCGCAGCCGCCGCGGGCACCACGCTGCCGACTACGCCCCTCCCACACTGAGACCAACTCCTACACCGACGATTCTTCCAGCCCGGTGATGCGCGGCGGCCCAACAGCCACCAGCATCGTCACTATCGCCGCAGCATCGAGTCCGAGCACCGATTCCGCCGCCGGATCGGAAAAACCCGAGACTGCGCAGCACGCCATGCCCATCGCTGTGGCGGTCAAATACAGATTCTGGACCCCGATGCCGGCATCGACGTGCACCGTGCGGTAGTGGCGCGGTGGGTATTTGGCCAGCGCGACATCCAGCCTTGCAGTCAGAGCGAGGCTCGCCGCCGGCAACGCCGCGAACTCGCTCTGGGCGTACAGCTCGGCCAGTGCAACGGCAGGGTCCACCGCGGACACGAGCTGCAAAGAGTGATCGGCCATGTCGTATCGGTAGATTCCCGGCCGGATGCCGGCGATGCGGGTTGCGAACAGGAACGTGTCGCGGGTGCGGAGGCCGCCTGCGGTCGGTGCCACGCTCAGCGGGTATTCGCGGTCGCCGTAGGCCTCGATCCGGCGTCCGAGTCCGAGCGCAGTACCGAGCAGGGTTCCGACCGAATCCACCCTCAGTTCGCCACTCGGGTCGAAGTCGTACCGCGAACGCCGGGCGTGGACCAGCGCTGTGAACGGCGAGTCGAGTGTGCGTGGCTTCGGGAGGTGAATCCAGGCACCGTTTCGATTCATGGGTCTCTGAGTCGGCGCAGGATCGACTGCGCCGTTGAGCCGATCGTGAATCTCCCTGAGAGAGGCGATCTCCGTGTGCATCAGGGTCGGCTCCTTCACCAGTACGCACAGCCCGAGGTGTCGTCTCCGCACTGTGTTCGCTACTGTATCGACACTGATTGTCATTAACAACTAGCTGTCGGGATGTAGACCTGATGAAACGATCGCCGGCCACTGCGGTGCGCAGCACGGGCGCACCGCCCTTCGCCTCGCCCCAACGCTTTCGCGTGTTGCTGGCGATCTCGGGCTTCGCCATCGTGGTCATCGCGGTGGCGTCGGTCAGCATCGGCGCTGTCACCATCGGACTCGGAGACATCTGGGGTTCGGTCGCCCAACACCTCGGCATGGCGGGCACGCACACCTCGACACCGGTCAACGATCAGATCGTCTGGCAGGTCCGCGTCCCGCGCACAATTCTCGCCATCGTCGTCGGCGCGGGTCTGGCGATAGCGGGCGTGGTCATCCAAGTCGTTGTGCGTAACCCGTTGGGCGACCCCTACCTGATCGGGATCGTGCCGGGCGCGAGCCTGGGCGCAGTTATCGTCATCGTCTTCGGCGCCGGGGTACTCGGCGGCGTATCGCTGTCCGCGGCTGCCTTCATCGGCGGCCTCCTGGCGTTCGCGCTGGTGTTCGTCCTCGCCCGCCGCGGAGGGCAATGGCCACCGACCCGGCTCGTGCTGGCAGGGGTCGCCGTCGGGTACCTCGTCTCCTCGTTCACGTTCTTCTTTCAAACCATCGCCACTCCCAATCAATCTCAGCGCGTGCTGTTCTGGAGTCTCGGTTCGATCGCCGGAGCATCGTGGGCGAGCCTGCTGCTTCCCGCGATCGTCATTGCGGCGGCCACGACGTGGCTGATGTGGAACAGTGCCCGTCTGAACGCCCTGGCTTCCGGCACCGACCTCGGCTACTCCCTCGGCATCGACGTCGCGCGATTCCAAATGACGCTGATGGTGGTGGTGTCGGTCCTGACAGGCGTCATCGTTGCCGAAGTAGGCGGTATCGGGTTCGTCGGCCTGGTCATCCCGCACATAGCGCGACTGCTCGTCGGTGCCGATCACCGCCGCGTCGTCGTCACCGCAACACTGCTCGGCGCATGCTTCCTACCGCTCTCGGACATCGCCGCCCGCGTGCTCCGCGCCCCCGCCGAACTTCCGATCGGGGTGGTCACCTCGGCCATCGGCGCTCCGTTCTTCCTGTACCTGCTGGTCTCCTCCGGGCGGACGGCGAGGGCTCGATGAAACTCGACGCACAGGGCGTCGCCGTCGCCATCGACGGCACCAAGATTCTCACCGACGGCGTAATACACGCCGAATCAGGCTCGATTGTAGGACTTCTCGGACCGAACGGCAGCGGAAAGTCGACGCTGCTACGCACGCTCTACCGGGCCCTCATACCCTCAGGTGGAACGATCGTGCTGGGCGAGGACGACCTTCGCCGCCTCAGCGCTCGTGAATCGGCGACCAGGACTGCGGTTGTCCTGCAGGATGATTCACCGGAATTCGAGTTCACCGCACGGGAGATCATCGAACTCGGACGCATCCCGCACAACACCGGTCTGCGACGCTTCGGCGCGGTCGATGTCGCCGCAGTGGACGCCGCCGTGATGGCCGCCGGG
This sequence comes from Rhodococcus sp. NKCM2511, assembly GCF_014905595.1. Lineage (NCBI taxonomy): Bacteria > Bacillati > Actinomycetota > Actinomycetes > Mycobacteriales > Nocardiaceae > Rhodococcus > Rhodococcus sp. NKCM2511. The sequence continues at coordinate 3,441,107 of NZ_BNHJ02000001.1, forward strand.
ATCGCGCACCTCGTCGACCGTCAGATCTCGACCCTGTCCGGCGGCGAGCGGCAACGCGTCTTCGTAGCTCGGGCCCTCGCGCAACAAGCTCCGATACTGATCCTCGACGAACCCACCAATCACCTCGACATCTCGGCGCAGCTCGACCTCCTCGAACTGCTCACCGCAACCGAAGCCACCGTTGTCGTCGCACTACACGACATCGACCTCGCTGCCGCCTACTGCGACAGCCTGTTCGTCATGAAATCCGGTGCCCTCGTCGCCCACGGAACTCCCACCGACGTCTTGACAACGGACATGCTTCGCGAGGTCTACGGCGTCGATTCGGTCATCGCCGTCAACCCGATCACCGGCCGACCGTGCGTCCATTTCGGACCCGCCACCTCGCACCGCCCATCCACCGCGAGCTGCACCGCTACTCAACCCAATTTCGACACCCGCACCGAAAGTAGCCAACCATGAAGATCGCCGTACGAACCGGAACTTGCGCCGCCGCAACCATTCTCCTATTGTCCGCCTGCGCGAGCGGACAGGCCGAACCCACTGCCGCAGGCACCGAGACCGACAGCGGCACCTCGGCATACCCGGTGACCGTGGCCAGCTGCGGCGTCGACTACACCTACGACGCCCCACCCGAGCGGGTACTCCTCGGAGCTCCGGGAGTCATCGCCACGCTCGATGCACTCGGCGTCGCCGACAGCGCGATCGGATACACCAACGGCAGTTACGCATTCGACGGACTCGACCGATTCTCGGGCCTGACCTCCAACACCGACGACTATGCACCCTCACGCGAATTCCTTATCGGGGCCTCACCGGATCTGTTCCTGTCCAACGACCAAGGGCAACTCGGCGGCCAAGGATCGGCGAGCTCCGATGACCTGACCACTGCAGGCGGCAACCTTTACGTCCTCGGCGAATACTGCCAGAACACGCTCGCGCCCACGACAATCGACGCGGTCTACACCGACGTGGACAACCTCGGCACCATCTACGGCGTCCCGGACAAAGCCGCAGAGGTCGTGACCTCGCTGCGCGATCGCGTCACCGCAGCGCGAGCGAAGAACACCGACAGTGCGCCGCTGTCGGCAGCAGTTGTCCAAAGCTTCGACGGCAAGCTCTACGCCTTGAGTGGGTCTTACTACAGCGCAGTGGTCGACGCACTCGGCATGACCAACGAATTCGCCGACATCGACGGCAATTTTGCCGAAATCACTCCCGAAGCAGCCTTGAGCGCTGCACCCGACGTCGTCCTGGTGCAGTACGCCGGATCGGAAGCGGCCGCCGCGGCCGCCGTGACAGATATATCGGCTCTGCTCGCGAACTCACCAGCGGTGCGGAACTCCCGGGTGTACCCGCAGAACGAAGCCGACTTCCAGGCTGCCGGAGTCCGCATCGTCGACGCCATCGAGAACACCGCGGACAACGTGTTCGGCAAGTGAGCTCGACGACCGCTCGGACGTCGCTGGGGGCCGCGTTCCGGCTGATGGTGCTCGCGCGCACCGTCGCATGGTTCGGAACCGCCGTCGCGTTGGTCGCCTTCCCGCTCGTCATCTACCGCACCACCGGAAGTGCCGCGGCCACTGCGCTTCTCACCGCTGTCGAATCGGCACCGTACCTGCTGTTCGGGCTGTTCGCCGGTGCCGTTGCCGACCGCTGGCGGCGTCGCCCGACGATGGTCGTCACCGCGCTCGCCGCATGCGCTGCAACGGCATCCATACCGGCTGCGTATTGGATGGCGACTCTGTCGACGGCACACGTGTTCGTTGCAGCGTTCGTCAGCGCCGCCGCTATGGTGTTCTTCGACGCCGCCGGCTTCGGTTTGCTGCCCTCACTGGTGCCACGCGCTCGACTGGCCGACGCGGTCGGGCGACAAACTGCGATGGCAACGGTCATCACTATGGCCGGGCCCGCACTGGGTGGTGTGCTTATTGCCGCATCCTCGCCGTTCGCCGCGCTGGCCCTCAACGCGGCCACGTTCGCAGTGACCGCGATCCTGCTTCTGTGGGTACGTGAACCCACATCCGCGCCGCGGACGGAACAACCCCACTTGTGGCGCGATATCGGCAACGGGGTGCGCTTCGTCTACGGTCACCCACTTGTCCGCCTGCTCACCCTGATTGGGACCGGCAACAGTGTGGCCGGCGGCATCATGACCGGCCTCCTCGTCGTCACCGCCGTCGAGCGGTATGGTGTCGACGAGGGCGGCGGCGAGTTGGGTCTGTTCTTCGCAGCCCTCGGCGTTGGAACCCTGATCTCGACAGCATTACTACCGCGCCTGTCCCGAAAGTTCACAGCTGGGACGATCGCCATCGCCGGTTTGCTCGCACAAGCAGGCGCGATCAGCGTGTGGATTCTGGCCACCGAACCGGTGCTGGGAGTGTGCGCGTTGGTCGTCTTCCAAGCAGCAGCATCGACGGTGATCATCAACGGCATCACCGTCCGCCACCTGGTGACCCCGGACGAACTTCAGGGCCGCGTCAACACCACGGCCCGAATGCTGGCGTGGGGCGGACAACCCATCGGTGCCGGCCTCGCCGGAGCCCTCGTGGGTCCGATCGGCCTGCCCGCAACGCTGTCGCTGGCAGTCGGCGTCATTGCGGCCAACGCCCTGTTCGCGTACCTGTCCTCGCTACGAGCCGTCAGCTCACAACTCCACTCGAACAGCCGTTGAGGACCGGACAGGCAGAAAGACGGCTGTGAGAACGGTCAGACCTCGATCGCGAGCCCTGACGACCGAGTTCGAAGACCCGGCCTGCGACACGTCGGATCGAACACCACAAGGGGTAGCTATTTCACCTTACGGCGACCGGTACGCCCGATCTGCCGACCATCTCAGCGGTATGGGGACTTCGGCCGGCTCCGGAGTGCGAGAACTGCGAACAGCCACATCTTCGACCTCAACCCGTGACAAACCTCGCCCCACCCGGAATCTGCAATCCCACGGCGTCCCCGACCCGCACAGCAGATCCCGCCGCCAGCTCCACCTTCAGCACTGTCGATCCCACCGTCACATCGGCGATGCTGCGAAATCCGGTAGGCCTCGAGGCAGAAACAACCCCACGAATCCCGTTGTCATTCAATGTGATCAACTCATGTCGAAGCAGTAGCACGGCACGCCCAGCCGGCAAAGAAACTCCTTCGACCTCCAGCTCCCCGAGCTCGGAGCGATGCACCCCAACCCCGTCCCACTGCCCCTCGATTTCGTTCATCCCACCCATCAGTCGCGACACTGCGAGCGTGCTCGGACGCGTGTAGGCCGTCGCGATATCGGAGTGATGTTCCAGTCGGCCGTCGATGAGTACTGCGACCGAATCGGCCAGCACCGCCGCTTCCTGCTGATCATGGGTGACGAGCAGCAGAGTCTGATCCAACGTCGAACGCAATTCGCGCACCAGGTCGTGCATTTCGGTGCGCAACACCGGGTCGAGCGCACTGAAGGGCTCGTCCAGCAACAACACTCGCGGGGATCCGGCGAGTGAACGCGCCAACGCCACCCGCTGGGCCTGCCCGCCCGACACCTCGGACACCGCACGATCACCGATGTCACCGAGGTGCACCAGGTCGAGGTACTCCCGGGCCCGCTCGCGCGAACGCTTGCGACTCTCCCCGGCAGCGCGGTAGGCGAAACCGATGTTGTCGAGTACCGATATGTGCGGGAACAACATCGGACGCTGGAACACCATCCCGACGCCGCGGTTCTCGGCCGCAACGCCGTTCACCTCGCGCCCGTCGATGCGCACCGTGCCGGCAGTGGGTGAATCGAGGCCGGCAATGAGCCGCAGTGCAGTGCTCTTGCCCGAGCCCGACGGCCCGAGAATCGCTGTGCACGAACCCGGTGGCACTGTGAGATCCAACAAATCCAGAGCCGCAACCGATTGACCGGCATGGACTTTCGTGAGTCCGTGAACGGACAGTTCGACGCTCATCGTGCACTCCTACGACGCAGCCGGGCGAGCATGAGCACCAGTAACAACGGCGGTACGACGGCGGCGACCGACAGCGCAGCCACCACCGAATCATTACCGGTCCCGGCAGCGAACGAGGCGACGAGAATCGGCACGGTGACCAGTCTGCCTCCACCGATCAACAAGGTGATCACGTAGTCGCTCCACGCCACGAGGAACGCGAGCAACGCAGCCCCCGCCAACGCCGGAGCCAGTAGGGGAATGCGAATCCGCCGCAGCACCATGGCACTCGACGCACCGAGAGTCCGAGCTTCTTCCTCGTAGCCGATGTCGTACGCGCCGAACGCCACTCGCATCAGATACGTCGTGTATGGGATCGCCGCGACGGTCAGCAGAGCGATCACCGCGACCGTGCTCGGAATGCGCGAGCGCAGCACCAGGACATCGAGCCCCAATGCCACAGCGAACGGGGGCAGGGCCAGCGGCGCGAAGAGAACTCCGGCCACAAAAGCGGGAAAGCGCACAGTCCCGTTCACCAGGGCGCGAGCGGCCAACGCACCCAATGGTGTTGCGATGGCGGCGACAGCGAGAGCGAGCAGGGTCGAGCGCACGAACGCATCGCCGCCCCCGGCATCGAGGGCGCTGCGGACGCCGTCGAATCCCCATTCCTGCGGAACCGAACCGGGAAACGACCAGCGGTTGCTGATGGCCCACAAGACAACCGGAATCAGCGGCAGCAGGAACCACAGGACCGGAATGGACCTGCCGACAGTGGGAGCAACCTTGTTCATTTCCACGCTGCCGATCTGCGCAGAAAGTGCAGCGCCACTGCGGCTACGACCACCGTGAGAGCGGTAGCGATCGTCGCGGCAGCGGCTGCCTGCGGACGCGTCTGAAGATCGATCGACGTGAACAGGCGAATTGCCATCACCGACAACGGCTCCGGATACGGTCGGCCCAGAAGCCGGGCCACCTCGTACGAGCCGACGGTGTAGGCGAACGCGATGGCCGCCGACGCGATCAGTGCGGGCCGAGCCAACGGCAGCGTGACCAAACGGAGCCGAGCCCACCGGCCGGCACCCAAGGTCGCGGCCGTCTCGTCGAATGCCGCTACTCGGGTGGCGAGCGTCCCGGCCACGACGACGGCTACGAAAGCCGATTCCTTCCAGGCGTATTCGGCGACGACGGCGAACCACCACTTCCCACCGACCAACTCCGGCCAGCTACCGTCGGTCATACCGAGAATACGAGGCAGCATCCCTGAATCTGCCAGCAGCAATGCCATCGCCGCCGCCCCGATCAGGTGCGGAACCGTGACGGTCAACCCCGCAGCGACCAACGCGGCGCGTCCACCCGACAACGCCGTCAGTGCCGCGGCAAGCCCGATCACCGTGGCCAATGCCGTCGAGACGATGGCAATCGACAGCGTCAGCACCACCGAGCGCCATAGGTCACCGCCCAGAGCGGAGTACGCGTCGACCGATAGTTCGGGGGTTCCGACCAACGGCATCAGACCCAGGCTCTGCAGCACCACGGTTCCGAGACCGCCGCCGACGACCAGCACGACCAAGACGACGGCGGGGAGGACCGCCGCTGTGCCGCGAAAGCTCCTCGTGGACGGGCTCACTGACCGGCGAGTACGCTTCGACGCCATCCCTCGTCGAGCGGGGTGACCCACTCGGCGGACAGCTCCGGGTGTGCGTTCGCCGAGATCACCTCGTACGAAGGAACCACCGGCGAGGACGGGAGCTGCTCGAACTGCGCCCGCTCCTCCGGGGTCAACCGCGCGATGTCCAACGCAGTGAACTGGCCCCACACGTCCGGCGTCGCCTTTGCAAGTTGTTGCTCGGGCGACAACGCGAGATTGGCAACCACCTGCGCCGCGGCCGACTTCCCCGACGTCGACGGAATGGCAAGGAAACTCGCATTCCCGACGGTTCCCTCGTCGAGAGTCAGGACGCGGGTCTCCGGCGGGAAGGTGCCGTCGGCGACGAGTTTCGGGAGGGTCGCGGGGCCGTACGTCATGGTCATGTCGACCTGGCCACCGGCGTAGAGGGCGTCGAGCTCGGAGGAGGACTGCGGATACGTGGTTCCTTCGCGCCACAGTGCCGGGGCGAGCTCGTTCAACTGATCGAACAATGCCGGGGCGAGTCGGTCGTAGGAGTCCTGATCGAACTGTGCGGGAACCTCGTCGACACCGCCGGAGGCGTTGATCAACGCCTCACGCACGAACACCGAGCCGGTGAAGTCCGGGGGAGCAGGGTAGGTGAAGCGGCCCGGGTTCGCCCGCGCCCAGTCGAGCACGCCGTCGAATGTCGTCGGCGGATCGGGGATGGCAGCCGCGTTGTAGACCAACGTGAATTGCGCCTTGTGCCAGGGTGATTCGCAGTTCTCGACCGAAGTGCCGAAGTCGTCGAGTAACAGCGGATCCTCGGGATCGGTGAATTCCATGTTCGGTAGATTCTGCGTCCACCCGCACAGCCACGCGCCGGCCTGCTTACCGGTGCCGAAGTTCGCGCCGTTGACCCACACCAGGTCCACCTCGCCGTCGGTGACCCCGGCCTGCCGCTCGGACAGGATGCGATTGACGGCATCGGTTGTCGATTCCACCGGCACTCGGCGCAGCGTGACGCCTTCTTCGGCGGCCGCGGGGGTGAGCACGTCGTCGACGTAGGCGTTGCCCTGCTCGTCGCCGCCGTACATCCACAGAGAGACGGTCTGTCCTTGCGCCTGCTCCTGGATCTCGCTCCAGGACAGGTCGTCGGCGCGCGGAGCCTCCGATGATGGCGCAGCACAGGAGGTAAGCAGCAGCCCTGCGCTCGCCGCAATCGCTACTGCGCACCGTACTGAACGAATCACCGGGGGCCTCCAGATCAACCGAAACAGCCGTCGTCGACGCTGCCCTCACCACCGTAATCGGTCGAATGCGACAACCGCTGAACACGCGGGCAGACCGGTCGTGTGCACAATGGATCCTGACCGCCGGACGAGAGGCACACACCGTGACGCAGGACCGCCCGACGCGTAGTCGCCGCGGCACGACCCTGAAATTGCTCGTGGCTGCCGTGATCGTCATCGCTGTGGTGATCGTGCTGAGCACCGTCGATCTTCCCGATCCGTCGTTCATCCGCGATCGCGTGGCGTCGGCCGGGCCGTGGGGCATCGCGTTGTTCGTCGTGCTCTATGCCGTCCTGTCGGCCACCCCATTCCCCGCCAGCACGTTGACCATCGCGTCGGGACTGCTGTTCGGATTGGCGGTGGGCGCAACCGTCGTGGTGTTCGCCGCCACGATGGGGGCATATCTCGGGTACTGGGGAGCGCGGGCGCTGGGCCGCGGCCAGGTGGCCCGCACCGAATGGGACAGGCTGCGCCGGCTCGACGCCATGCTCGGGCGACGCGGATTGCTGTCGGTGTTGCTCGTGCGACTGGTGCCGCTGCCGTTCTCCTTGGTCAACTACGCGGCCGGAGTCAGCGCGGTGGGGCAACGTGACTACGTGGTGGGCACCATGATCGGGATCGTGCCCGCGACCGTCGCCTACACCGCGCTCGGTGCGTACGGAACGTCGCCGCTGTCGTGGCCGTTCGCCATCGCACTGCTCGCGGTGCTGGCTATCGCGGCCGGTTCGGCCCTGTTGGCACGCCGCCTGGGACTCACCGGTGCAGCCGAATGATCGACAGCTTTCTGCGCCGCCACCTCGAAGGCCCGCTCGACCGGTGCGCCCGCGCGCTCGACCGCCCCGCAATCACCCCGGACCGGATCACCGCCGTGGGACTCGTGCTCGGCCTGGGTAGTGCACTGGCCGCAGGCCTGCAATTCTGGTGGCTCGCGTTGGTGTTGTGGATCGTCTCCAGAATCGCCGACGGTCTGGACGGGCCTCTCGCGCGTAGGCGTTCCACTACGGGCGGTGCCGGCGGATTCTTCGACATTACCGCCGATTTCGTGGTCTACGGAACGACGGTGGTGGGCGTCGCGGTCGGCGCCTCGGCCGCGTACGACGCCCCCTGGTGGCCGTTCCTGCTGGTGCTGTTGGCGTACTACATCAACGGGACCGCGTTTCTTGCGTTCTCCTCGATTGCCGAACGCACCGGTCGCACCATCGACGACGGCCGCTCGCTGTCGTTCCTCGGGGGCCTGGCCGAGGGTGCGGAAACGATAGCGGTGCACAGTCTCTGGCTACTGTTGCCCGGCATCTCGTGGCAGATCGCGGTGGTCTGGGCGGCGGTGGTCGCCGTGAGCTCCACCCAACGGATCATCGCCGGGTATCGCGCGCTTTCCTGATCCACGCGCCGCGCGCCTTCGCCAGTGTGGCCGTTACTCGGGAAACAACGGGAGAACCCAACTGCGCCTTCACATCTGCGATCGCCGCATTCCACGGCCCGTCGTTGTACGTCGGATACGGGTGCGTGGCCCCGGCGAGGTCGCGGGTACGCAAACCCTGCTCGATGGCGATGATCAGCTCCCCGATAGTCTCGCCCGCTCGCGGTCCCACCACACACGCTCCCACGATCCGACGCTTCGCGTCGAGAACGAGGGTCGTCGATCCGGTAGTTCTGCCCTCGGTGACGGCTCGATCGACGTGATGGTGATCGAGCGTCTGCAATCGAAGTCCACGCTGCCGCGCAGTCCGCACATCGATTCCGGCCGAAGCGATCTCGGGATCGGTGAACGTCACCCGCGGCATCCCCGTCGTACTCACCTTTCGGTTCAGGCCGAGCGCCGCGTTGCTCGCGGCCAGGCTGCCGTGCACACCGGCGGTGTGGGTGAACTGCGGATGGCCGGTGAGATCTCCGGCTGCCCAGATGCGTGGGTTGATGGTCCGCAGATGCTCGTCGACCCGCACGAATCCGTCGTCGTCCACTTCCACACCGGCCCTGTCCAACCCGAGCGAAGCGGTTCGTGGGGTCCGCCCGGTGGCGACGAGCACCCGATCGAAAGCGATCTCGACGCCCGTTTCGGTGGTGGCCGAACCGTCGTCGATGCGCACGACGGCGGTGGAGGTCAGGACCTGCACGCCCTCGTCGGTCAGGGCCTGCGTCAGTATCGACGAGGCCTCAGGGTGCTCGCGGGGAAGGATCGTCGCTGACCGTCCGACCAGAGTCACGTCCGAACCGAGGCGCGAAAACGCCTGCGCCATTTCGCAACCCACCGACCCGGCACCGACGATCAGCAGTCGCTGCGGTAAGTCCTTCAGATCCCACAGGGTGTCGCTGGTCAGGTAGTCCACGTGCTCGATGCCGTCGATCGCCGGCACTGTGGGATGCGCGCCGGTGGTCACGATCGCCTGACCGAAATGCAGCATCCGCGTGCCAACATTCACCGTGTTCGGACCGGTGAACACGGCGTTACCGCTGATAACGTCGACCCCGGCCGCAGTGAGTGCCTCCGGTGAATCGATCGGCGCGATCTCGGCGATCGACCCGTGCACGTGCTGCATCACGCGTGCAAAATCCACGCGCGGTGGCTGGGTGTCGATGCCGAACCGGGACGCGGATCGAACCGTCTGTGCCACCGAGGCCGCCGCGAGCAGAGCCTTCGACGGCACGCATCCGGTCCAGAGGCAGTCGCCGCCGGTGCGGTCCCGTTCGATCAACACGACGCGAACGCCGAAGCCGGCCGCGGTCTTCGCTGCCACGATGCCGGCGGTACCGCCGCCCACCACGACCACGTCGGCGCGGCTCTCGGGCACACTCGAAGACGAACGACGAATTCCCATACCTCCCACTATGCCCGCCTTGGAGAGACCCGAGATGAGACGACCGACCAAGTACACCTTCTCGGCGCGCCTGTACGACGTGATCTCCGCCGAATGGCCGGTGTATCGAGCCGGACGGGAGGCGGCGTTCGAGCTGATGAATCTGCCTGTAGGGAGCCATGTTCTGGACCTCGGCTGCGGGACGGGGCTGAACTTCGCCGGGTTGCAGCGGATGATCGGCCCGACCGGCTCGATCACCGGAATCGACGCCAGCCCGCAGATGCTCGAACAGGCGCGACTTCGAGCTGCCCGCGCGGGGTGGATGAATGTCACATTGATCCCCGCCGACGCCACCGCCCTGACGTCCGCTGATCTGGGGGAGCAGGTCCCGTTCGATGCGGCGTTGAGCACCTACGCGCTGTCATTGATGGCGCCATGGCAGGCGGCGCTCGAATCGATGATCTCGGCTACACGGGTGGGCGGCGTCGTGGCCGTCGTCGACATGCAGCGGCCCGTCGGACGAGCCGCTGCGTGGACGCCGCTCGCGAAGCTTGCGTGTCGACTGGGAGGGGCGGATATCGAGGCGCATCCATGGACGGCGATGACGCCACTGCTGCAAAATCTTTCGGCCCGCACTGTCCGCGGAGGCCATATCCAGATTCGCGTCGGGACTGTCGGTGCCCGCCCCGGGGAGCGGAAATCCTGAGCGGTGCTCGCCTGCGTTGCCTTCAGTTGGGTAGCTGACGCAGGCTGCGCTACAGCTCGGACCGTGCTCATGGCCGACGACCCGGGCTGCGGCCGAAGGGTGGGAATGTTCCCGCGACGAAGTGCTCGAAGCTACGCGGCGCTCTGCCGGCGATGCGTGCGACGACATCGGTGACGCGATCCTCGGAGCCCGTTGCGATGGCCGCATCCAGCGCCGCCAGGATCGGCGCGTACTCGGGAGGGAGGCCGCCGTCGATGTGTAGCTGTGCCAACTCGTCGACGGAGATCGATCTGTGGCGCAGAGGTTTTCCGGTGTGGTTGGCGATGATTCGCGCCGCGTCGGAGTAACTGAGCGCCTCGGGTCCAGTGATGATGTGGTCGGTGTTGTGCGACTGCTCGTCCAGCAGTGCGTGCACGGCGACGGCGGCGATGTCGCCCGCATCGACGAAGCCGATCCGTCCGTCCCCGGTTGCGGATACGGTCTCGCCCGCACTGACTCCTGCCGCGAGAGCGCTGCTGCCGCGGAAGTTCTGCATGAACCAGCTCGGTCGGAGGACTGCCCATTCGGGTATCTCGGTCGCCACCGCGTCGTGAATCTTGCCGAGTCCGGGCGCACCACGATCGAGTGCGGACGAGCTCAGCGCGACGACGCGTCGAACACCCTGTTGCAGAGCCTGTTTCAGGAATTGTCGAACGAGAGGTAGTGGATCGGCTACACCGACGGGCGCAACGAGATAGACCGCTCGGACGCCGTCCAATGCAGCTGCATGGGTACCGTGGTCGAGCCAGTCGAATTCGATCTGTTCTGCGGACGTGGGTGTACGAGACGCCGCTCGATACTGCGCCCCTCGCTCGTGGAGAAGCTGAGTAACCCGGCTTCCGGTCGTTCCCGTCGAGCCGAGAACCAGGACGTCGCTCATGCGCGGTCACCCGCGAAGGCCGCTGTGACGTCGTCGACCGAACCGAGGGCTTCCGCGGCGGCGAGTGGACTCCAATAGTCCTTGTACGTGGTGATTGCGCCGTCGCGCACGGTGATGACAGCGATGTATGCGAGTTCGTACGGCTTACCTGTCGCAGGAACGACGCCGGCAGCCTCGAACTCGACCACGACTACCTCCGCGTCGGCGGTTTCATGGATCGTCGGCGACGTGATTGTCCGTATGTCGAGAATTTCGGGATATCCACGCATGTATTCGTGAATTGCGGCGCGACCTTCTACGCGGCGCGGGTATCCCGCTGCTGCAAAAGGAAAGACGATGACGCCGTCGACCGCCCACAGGTCGGCGAACGCACTCATGTCGTGCGCCTGCAAGTGCTGCAACGCAGTGTGGACGACGTCGGTAGGTTTCATGGGTCTCCTTCAGTGGACGATACGGTTGCGTCTCATCCAAACGTACACTGGACGGTACCGTATCGTCCATTTGTTACAGTTGGTCGTATGAGTCCACGGAAGGCGACGGGTGCCGCGGTGTTTCAGCCGGATGTGACCCGTGCGATCACGGAAGCGGTGCTCGATGAATTCGCCGAACTCGGGTTCGGGCGACTGTCGATGGAAGGCGTCGCCAAGCGCGCGGGCGTCGGTAAGAGTGCGTTGTATAGACGTTGGCCGTCCAAAGTTGACATGGTGGTGTCGGTGTTATCCGAGTTCAGCGTCGACATTTCTCGGATTCCCGACACCGGCTCGCTGTACGGAGACCTGCGCGCGACGCTCGACAACCTGATGGAGTGGATAGGAGACCCGAGATTCGCCCGGATTTTTCCTGATCTCGTCGCAGAATCGGCTCGGACTCCGAGGCTGGCACAGTTGCACATGGAGCTGATCGGAATTCCACGACGTGAGCGTGCGATCAGAGTGTTCGAGCGAGCGATCGACCGCGGGGAGATGGCGGCCGGGTTCGATCTCGAGCTGGCGCTCGATCTTCTTGCAGGCACTGTCTATTGGCGCTTTGCCGTGCGTGGAGTCGAGGTGGATTCGGCGTACCTCGACGAGGTGGCCACCGCGCTGATCGGCGCGTTCAGCAACGCATGATCCTGGGCTCCGGTGATTTTCTGGTCCCGGGCTCGCCCGAGTACCTGCAGCGTTTCCGAGACGGTCTGGAGAAGTTGAGACAGACGGGAACTGCGGTTCTCTACGACTAGCCGGTGAGTTTTCGCGCAGACCCAGGTCCACACCAGCATGACGACACAGACAGTTTCCGTTCCCGGTGCGACCCTGACGTACGACGTGATCGGCGAACTCGAGCCCGGGGTCACTCCCTTGGTGCTGATCGGCTCACCGATGGATGCGAGCGGGTTCGGGACGTTGGCATCGCACTTCCGCGACCGAGTGGTCGTCACGTACGACCCGAGAAATGTCGGACGCAGTCGACGAGACGACACGACCGCCGCGGTCACCTTCGGCCAGCATGCCGACGACCTGCACGCAGTGCTCACCGCCGTCGGCCATGGGCCGGTCGATGTATTCGCCTCGAGCGGGGGTGCGGTCAATGCGCTGGTACTCGTCAGCAGATACCCGTCCGACGTTCGGATGTTGGTGGCCCACGAACCACCCGCCGGAGGCACCCTGCCGGACCGCGAGAACATCGCGACCGTGTGCGCAAACATGGTGGCCGCATACGACGCTCACGGCCGCGGTCCGGCCATGGCCCAGTTCATGGCGTTGCTCATGCACGCAGGCCCCATCGACAACACGTTCTTCGATCGCCCGGCACCGGACCCGGCGCAGTTCGGCTTCTCGGCCGAGGACGACGGAACCCGCGACGACGCCCTGATGTCCAACATGCGAGGCGGCGGAGTCGAGTTCGCGCCCGACGTCGACGCGGTGCGTGCTGCTCCCACCACGGTCGTGATCGGAGTCGGCGAAGAATCCGGCGGTCCCGAGGACGGTCACATCGCCGCTCGCGCAGCATATTCCACTGCATCGACCCTCGGATCGGAGCCGATCGTTTTTCCCGGTGGCCACTCGGGCTTCCTCGGCGGTGAATTCGGTCAGATGGGAAAGCCGACCGAATTTGCCGAAAAACTTCGGAAAGTATTGAGCTGAAGAAGCTTTCGTCCTACAGAACCAGGAGTAATCATGGGCCTCATCACGTTGGAGCTGTTCGCCACCCTCGACCTCGTCGCGCAATCACCCGGAAGCCCAGAGGAAGACCCCGAGAACTTTCCCTTCGGCGGCTGGCAGGCTCCTCTGCTCGACCAGGTTTCGGGGGCGCAGGTCGCCGCCGCTTACGAGGGCACGGATGCGCTCCTGCTCGGGCGGCGCACCTACGACATCTTCGCCGCGTACTGGCCGCACCAACACGATTCGTTCGCAACGTTGTTCAACACGATCCCGAAATACGTGGCCTCCCGCGGCACACCCGATCTGCTGTGGAACGGTTCGACCCAGCTCGGACCGGACCTGGCCGGAGCCGTGCGTGAGATCCGAGATCGACACGACAATATCAAGGTGGTCGGAAGTCTCGATCTGGTGCAGACCCTGTTGCGCGAGAAGCTCTTCGATCGACTCGATCTGTGGGTGCATCCCATCCTTCTCGGAGTGGGAAAGAAGGTGTTCGCCGACGGCACCGTGCCCAGCAATCTGACGCTGCTCGAGCCACCGGCCGTCGACGGCAAGGGCACCGTCTACCTGCGGTACGGCCTCGACACCGGGACCCCGGACGTCGGCAACATGGACGACGTACTGACCGACTAGATCGGAGGGCAATTCACTTCTTCTGCCGTCGGCTCCCGCCGTGCCAATCCTGTTGCACGCCAACCTCGTCCTCCGTCACCCCCAGTGCCTTCAACTGGGGGAGTTCACGCATGCTGCGCTTCATCTCGGCAAATCCAGGGAATCGTGCGAGTCCGATCACGTTGTCCCACAGCAGTACTGCTTCTTCGTCGCTGGGTAGTCGGCTGATCACCGGGCCGAAGAATGCGACACCGTCCGGCGGCTCGAAGGCGATGATGGGTGTGCCGACGTCCTTACCGGTCAGCGACAGCGCATGATCGGTTTCGGCCCGGATCTCGTCGTCGATCGTGGAATCGTCCAGTGCTGCAGTGTGATGGGTGGGCAGCCCGACTTCCTCGAGGACCGGCCCGAGGAATGCCGCGGTGCCGCGATGTCCGTGGCTCGCAGCGTCGTCGGGCACCGCCTCGGTGTCGAAGATGTGCGTTCCGAGGGCCTGATACAGCGGCCCGACAGCGTCCGACCCATGCTCACGACGAACAGAGGCAGCGGCCCGCAACAGTCGCAGACCCGCGGTGTGGCCGGCTTCGTACTCGGGCGGGAAATGGGCGTCGTAGTCGATGTGGGAGTTGAGCAGGCGAAGCGAGATGAACCGCCAGTCGACGGTGTAATCGCGCTGGGCTTGAACCTTGCGAACCCATTTACTGGTCATCCACGCGAACGGGCATACCGGATCGAAATAGAAGTCGATATCGGACATCAGGGGACTCTCCTAGTCGGACGTAGGTTTCGTGCGTTCATTTCTCACCCAGCAGAGCCGAGCGTTGTTCGGTGACCACCGCACGAATCGCGTCGATCACCGCGGACACTTCGGGGCGTCTGAGAGTTTCGGTGCGGGTGACGAGCCAGTAGGTCAGTGTCACCGCGATGGCGTCGGGCAGGATTCGTTGCAGGTCGGGATGTCGGTCGGCCATGAAACACGGCAACAATCCGATGCCCGCCGAGGCTCGTGTGGCCTCGACGTGGACGAAGACGTTGGTCGACGTCACCGATTCGCGCATCGTCGGAGTGAAGTTGGGGGCCAGATCCAGATCGTCGACGTGCAGCATCGAGTCGATGAAGTAGATGAAGGGATGGGCGGCGAGGTCGGCCGGCACCTGCGGCGTGCCGTGCTCGTCCACGTAGGTCTGCGACGCGTACAGACCCAGCACGTAGTCGCCGAGCCGGATGGCCTCCGCGCGATGCACCTGCGGTTGTCCGACGACGATCTCGATGTCCAGTCCGGACCGTTGCCTCGACGCACGTCTGGTGGTGGCGACGATCTCCACCGACACCAGCGGATGGGTGCGTTGCACGCGAGCAGCCGCAGGAGCTGCGATGTAAGCACTGAAACCGTCCGTGGCCGAGATGCGTACGACGCCCTTCAGCGCGCCCGCGTCGCTCGAGACCAGCGTCTGCAGCGCGTTTTCGACGGCCTCGGCAGCGGCCAGTGCGCCGTGCCCCAGTTGGGTCAGTTCCCAACCTCCGCCGGCACGGGTGAGCACTCGTCCGCCGAGGGTGTCCTCGAGTGCGGCGATGCGTCGGGAGATGGTCGTGTGGTTGATGCCGAGGTCGTCGGCAGCGGAGCTGTAGCGTCCGGTTCGACTGACGGCGAGCAGCACCAGCAGGTCGTCGGCACTGGGAACCTTCCCGTCACCGCGTGTCATGTGTGCAGTTTTGCAGATCGAACCTGCGTCCATGCCTCTTGCGCAGAAAAAGATCTGCACCAATACTCAGACCAACCCCGCTACATGTGTGGTCTGTCACAAACACGAGCACGCAGTGCCGAGCAACACAGGAGAAGCTATGAGCGTCGACCGACCGCTGGCAGAAAGGTCCGAGCCGGACCCCGATGCCACCCCCACCGGCCTGAAGAAGGTCGTCGGAGCATCGATGGCCGGCACCATCGTCGAGTGGTACGAGTTCTTTCTCTACGGAACCGCCGCCACACTGGTGTTCAGCAAGATCTTCTTCGCGGCCGGAACCAGTGAGCTCGACGCCATCCTCGCGGCCTTCGTCACCTACGCCGTCGGCTTCGTCGCACGACCCCTGGGCGGCATCGTCTTCGGACACTACGGCGACAAGTACGGCCGAAAGAAGCTGCTGCAGTTCAGCCTCGTCCTCGTCGGCGGAGCCACGTTCCTCATGGGCTGCCTACCGACATTCGAGGCCATCGGCTACTGGGCACCGGCACTGCTGGTCACCCTGCGATTCATTCAGGGCTTCGCCGTCGGCGGCGAATGGGGCGGCGCGGTTCTCCTTGTCGCAGAACACAGCCCGAACAAGAGCCGCGGATTCTGGGCCAGCTGGCCGCAGGCAGGCGTGCCCGCCGGTAACCTCCTCGCCACCGTCGCACTGCTCGTCCTGACGACAACCCTGTCCGACGAAGCGTTCCTCAGCTGGGGCTGGCGCGTCGCGTTCTGGCTCTCTGCCGTCATCGTTTTCGTCGGCTACTACATCCGCACCAAGGTCTCCGACGCCCCGATCTTCATCGAGGCACACAAGCAGGCCGAGGTCATCAAGGCCGCGTCGTACGGCGTCTTCGAGGTCGTCAAGCGTTACCCGCGCGGCGTATTCACCGCAATGGGCCTGCGCTTCGGTGAGAACGTCATGTACTACCTCGTCGTCACCTTCTCCATCACCTACCTCAAGGTGGAGGTCGGCACCGACACCTCCACGATCCTGTGGTGGATGCTCATCGCCCACGCGATCCACTTCTGCACAATTCCGTTGGTGGGCAGGCTCGCCGACCGCATCGGCCGCCGTCCGGTGTACTTCGCCGGTGCCCTCACCGCGGCAACGTGGGGCTTCTTCGCCTTCCCGATGATGAACAGCGGCCACAACGTCGTGATCTTGCTGGCCATCATCATCGGCTTGATGTTCCACGCCTTCATGTACGCCACGCAGCCGGCCATCATGGCCGAGATGTTCCCGACGCGGATGCGGTATTCCGGTGTGTCCCTCGGCTATCAGGTCACCTCGATCGTCGCCGGCTCGCTGGCCCCGATCATCGCGGTGAAGCTGCTCGACATCTACGGCTCGTCCGTGCCGATCGCGGTGTACTTGGCCGTGGCCTGCGCGATCACCGTGGTTGCCGTCGTCGTAGCCAGGGAGACAAAGGGATTGGCGCTCGAAAGCATCGACATTGCCGACGCCAAGAACCTGGCCACCGAAGCCGAGCTGGCGAAGGCCGGTCTGCTCGATCCGAGTGTAAAGCGGTGACCGACCTGACCGGACGCTCCGCCCTCGTCACCGGGGGAGCGTCCGGCATCGGGGCCGCGTGCGCGCGTGAGCTCGCCGGCCGCGGTGCCCGCGTCACCATCGCCGACGTGAACGACGTCGCAGCAAAGGAATTGGCGGCCGAGCTCGACGGCGAGGTGTGGTCGGTCGATCTGCTCGACACCACCGCGCTGGACGACCTTCGGTTGGACGTCGACATTCTCGTCAACAATGCGGGTATCCAAACCGTCGCACCGATCGTCGACTTCGACCCGGGCGCGTTCCGCCGCATTCAGACGCTGATGGTGGAGGCACCGTTCCTGCTGATTCGTGCGGCGCTGCCTGGGATGTATGCACGCCGGTTCGGCCGAGTCATCAATCTGTCGTCGGTACACGGACTGCGCGCATCGGAATTCAAGGTCGCCTACGTCACCGCCAAACACGCACTCGAAGGACTGTCGAAAGTGACAGCCCTCGAAGGTGCCGCGCACGGCGTGACGAGCAACTGCGTCAACCCGGGATACGTCCGCACACCGCTGGTCGAAAAACAGATCGCCGATCAAGCCAAGGCGCACGACATCCCCGAGGACGAAGTACTCGAAAAGGTGCTGCTGACCGAGGCCGCCATCAAAAGACTCGTCGAACCCGCCGAAGTCGCCTCACTGGTGGGATGGCTGACCTCCGAGAACGCAGGAATGGTCACCGGGGCGTCGTACACCATGGACGGTGGTTGGTCGGCTCGTTGAATTCGGTGCCGCCCGTCTGCTGCGCCCCCCACTTTGGGATCAATGTGGGTTTCAGTCGCTCAGATTGCAACAAAGCCGCATTCATCCGGATCGGGTCGCCGCACCCCACCGGATGAATGCGGCTTTGTTGCACTCAGA
Source organism: Rhodococcus sp. NKCM2511 (assembly GCF_014905595.1). Lineage (NCBI taxonomy): Bacteria > Bacillati > Actinomycetota > Actinomycetes > Mycobacteriales > Nocardiaceae > Rhodococcus > Rhodococcus sp. NKCM2511. The sequence continues at coordinate 3,459,225 of NZ_BNHJ02000001.1, forward strand.
CGGACTCGAACGCCCATTGATCCGGAGACGGGTGGGCTGATCGGGAGACGGGTGGGCGCGAGCCGGAGCACCCCTCCCCGAACAGCAAGAAGCCCCCGTGACAGGTCACGGGGGCTTCTTTGGCGGAGGATAGGGGATTTGAACCCCTGAGGGCGTTAACCCAACCCGCGTTCCAGGCGAGCGCCATAGGCCACTAGGCGAATCCTCCGTGGGGGAGCTTACCCGGTTACCCCCACCAACTCCCAAATCGGGAGGCGCGAAGGGTGGTGATGCGTTGCCCGACGGGAGGCGGCTACACTTCCTAACGGATCCCGCGCGGCGCGCATCCTGTGAACTCCCCCAGGGCCGGAAGGCAGCAAGGGTCAATGGGCTCTGCCGGGTGCGCGGGGTCCCCTTTATTTCAGTGACATAGACACTGTCCGGGGAACCCAGTCACCGAGAGGCCGCTCCGCATGCCAGCGCAAACCCAGTTGGGTCTGATGAACCATGAGGAGCTCGCCTCCGAGCACGAGCGGCAGAGCGCGAAGTACACGCAGCTCAAAGCCGAGAATCTGAAGCTGGATCTCACCCGCGGCAAGCCGTCGCCCGAGCAGCTCGATCTCGCTGCCGAGCTGTTGACGCTCCCCGGCGCGGACTACAAGGACGGCAACGGCACCGATTGCCGCAACTACGGTGGCCTTGCGGGTCTGCCGGAATTGCGTGCCATCTTCGGCGAGTTGCTCGGCATCCCGGTGAAGAACCTGGTGGCCGGTAACAACGCCAGCCTCGAGATCATGCAGGACCTGGTGGTCTGGGCTCTGCTGCACGGGCTGTCGGATTCGCCGCGCCCGTGGTCGGCGGAGCCGAACGTTCGCTTCCTGTGCCCGGCCCCCGGCTACGACCGTCACTTCGCGATCACCGAGAGCTTCGGCATCGAGATGATTTCGGTGCCGATGGGTCCCGACGGACCCGATGTGCACGAGATTGCCAACTTGGTGGCGTCGGATCCGCAGATCAAGGGCATGTGGGTGGTGCCGAACTACGCCAACCCCACCGGAGCCGTCTACTCGGAGGAAGTCGTTCGCGCGCTGGCCACCATGCCTGCTGCTGCGCCTGATTTCCGTCTGTTCTGGGACAACGCCTACGCGGTGCATCCGCTGACCGAGGAGTTCGCGCCGTCCCATGACGTCATCGGGATGGCGGCGGAGGCCGGTTTCCCCAATCGCGCGTTCGTGTTCGCCTCGACGTCGAAGGTCACGTTCGCCGGTGCGGGCGTCAGCTTCTTCGGCAGTTCCGAGGAGAACCTTGCCTGGTATCAGAAGCACCTCGGTAAGAAGAGCATCGGACCGGACAAGCTCAACCAGCTACGGCACCTGCGATTCTTCGGTGACGCCGAGGGGGTGCGGGCTCACATGGCCAAGCATCGCGAGATTCTGAAGCCCAAGTTCGCGCTGGTGCAGCAGATTCTCGAGGACCGGCTCGGTGCCTCGAAGATCGCGTCGTGGACCGAACCCAAGGGTGGTTACTTCATCAGCCTCGACGTGCTCGAAGGCACGGCCGCGCGGTCGATCGCGCTGGCCAAGGACGCCGGAATTGCTCTGACGGCCGCCGGCTCGGCCTTCCCGTACGGAAAAGATCCGGAAGACAAGAACATTCGCCTCGCCCCGAGCTTCCCGTCGCTCGGTGAGCTGGAGAAGTCGATGGACGGCGTCGCAACCTGCGTTCTGCTGGCCGCGACGGAGAAGCTGCTCGAAGGCTAGTGGTGTGGTTATGTGCCTCAGGGGGCGCATAACCACACCACTGCGCGGAGCGCACTAATGCCCGACGACGACCGCACCCTCGGGAGCGGAGGGCAACGGCCCCTTCTTCAGGAGCGTGGCCGAGAGCACCGCGCCCAGTAGGAAGATGCCCGACGCCCACCAGAAGGTGGTCGTGTAGCTGGCGATTTCGGCGTTGGCCTGCAGCAGAGCTGCATCGGTTGCCGTCGCCATGTTGGAGCTGACGTAGCTGGTGGCGGCGTTGGCTGCCACGGTGCTGAGCAGTGCCGTACCGATCGAGCCGCCCACCTGTTGCATGGTGTTCACCGTTGCCGACGCGACGCCGGAGTCGTCCGGAGCGACGCCGGAGATTGCGCCCTGCATGGCCGGTGCCATGGTGGCACCGAGTCCGAGACCCATGATGATCAAGCCGGGCAGGATGTGGGTGACGTAGCTGCTGTCCAGATCAATCTGGGTGAGCAGTCCCATGCCGATCGACGCGACGACCAGGCCGGTTGTCATCAGGATGCGCGGCCCGAACCGGGGGAGGATCAGTGCCGTCGACAGTGTCGCGGTGAGGATCAGCGACGCGATCATCGGCATGAACGCGAACCCGGTGGTGATCGGGGTGTACTTCAGCGTGCTCTGCAGGTAGTAGGTCAGGAACAGGAACACCGCGAACATGCCTGCGCCGGTGACGAACACCGCGAGGAATGATCCGGCCCGGGTGCGGTCCAGAACGATGCGCAACGGCAGCAGGGGGTGTTCGACGCGATTCTGGATGGTTACGAAGACGGCGAGAAGAACGACACCTGCCGCGAGGAAGCCGAGGGTGACGGGGTTGCTCCAGCCGTCGGACTCGGCGTGGGCGAAGCCGTAGACGATCGAGAACAGCGCGGCGGAGACGGCGATCGTTCCGGGGATGTCGAGCTTGGGTCGGACGTCGACCTTGTGCTTGGCCAGGAACAGGAAGGCTCCGACGAAGGCGAGCGCAGCGAAGATCAGGTTGACGTACAGGCTCCAGCGCCAGTTGGCCCACTCGGTGAGCATGCCGCCGAGCAGCAGACCCAGTGCGCCGCCGCCGCCGGCGATGGCACCGAAGATGCCGAAGGCCTTGGCGCGTTCCTTGGTGTCGGTGAAGGTGGTGGCCAGCAGTGACAGAGCCGCGGGTGCCAGCAGTGCGCCGAAGACGCCCTGACCGGCGCGGGCTGCGACGAGCATGCCGAAGTTGACGGCCGCGCCGCCCACTGCCGACATCAGCGCGAAGCCGACGAGGCCGATGAGGAAGGTGTTTCGTCGACCGAAGAGGTCGCTCAGGCGTCCACCGAGGAGCAACAGGCTGCCGAACGCGAGTGCGTAGGCGGTGACGACCCAGGAGCGGTCGGCGTTGTCGAAGCCCAGATCGAGCTGGGCGGCGGGGAGTGCGATGTTCACGATGGTCGCGTCGAGCACGACCATGAGCTGGGCCAGTCCGAGAGTGGCGAGAATCAACCAGCGATTCCGGTGCGCACGCTCGTCCGCCGGCGTCGTGGTCGACGTTGCGCCGTCCACGTTCTCCGATGAAAGGGTGGTCATGGTGTCCTCGGTTCGACTATGCGGAGGTGTATCCTCCGGTTGTAGGGCAAAGGTAGCAGCTAAGTGGAGGAATGTCCTCCGCTTATCGGGTGAAACGGACATCGAATGAGTGTGAGAGCGGACACAGCGGCATCGAAGCCCCTACGGGCAGATGCCGAACGCAACCGACGCCGCATCGTGGACGCGGCTCGCGAGCTGTTCGCTTCCCGCGGTATCGACATCACGCTCGACGACGTCGCCGCGCACGCCAAGGTGGGCGTCGGCACCGTCTATCGCCGCTTCTCGTGCAAGGAAGAGCTCATCGACGGCGTCTTCGAGCAGCGCCTCGAAGGAATGCTCGCCAGTGCCGAACGCGCCCTCGAAGCGGAAGATCCCTGGAGTGGGTTGGTGGGCTTTCTCTCGGACGTATGCGAGGAAATGGCGTCCGACCGCGGCCTCGGTGATGTGGTCCTCGGGTCGGACGAGGGGTGCCGCGGCATCGCGGAGATGCGCCGACGGATCGATCCGTTCTTCGCGAAAATCGTCGATCGCGCCCTCGAATCCGGTCAGCTGCGTCCCGATGTGGCCGTCACCGACTTCTATCCGGTGCTGGGGATGATCGGCTCGACCGTCGAATTCTCCAGTCATGTCGATCCCGCGAACTGGCGTCGGTACTTCACGGTGCTGCTCGACGGCCTGCGCGGTGATTCGGTACCCCGATCGGATCTCCCCGGACGTCCCTTCACCGACGACGAAGTGGATACGGCGAAGGCGGCCATGCACGGTCGCCGCCGCTGACTGGTGATTCGTCCAACTTCGGTCTGTACGTTGTGTGCGCCGTCACGTAAGGTGCGTCACGGTAAGTGCTACGCGGGGTAGCGCACACCTGGCAGCAGGTGTTCAGACGTTGGGGGTTCGATTTGCGTTCGACGCGTGTCTTCGGTTCGGCCGTGGCAGTGATGGCAGTGTTCATGGGGGTGACTGCGCCGGCCGTGTCGGCAGCACCGTCGACGGGTTCGACCGTCGAATCCGACTTCTACATTCCGCCGAGCCCGCTGCCTGCAGGCGCGGCGGGCGACGTGATTCGTTCCGAGCCTTCGCATCTCGCGCTGTCGGTGCCGGGCATCGGCGGCACCCTGCCGGGTGAGGCAACCCGAATCATGTACCGCAGCACCGATTCCAACGACGACGCCAACGCCGTCACGGGTACCTACATCGACCCGGCCGCGCCGTGGACCGGTCCGGGGCCGCGCCCGCTCGTGGTGTTGGCACCGGGAACGCAGGGGCAGGGCGATCAGTGCGCGCCGTCGAAGATGCTCAACAACGTCATCACCTACACCCCGCCGCTCGGATTCATGGTCGAGTACGAGGTACTGGCCGCGTATTCGCTTCTCTCCCAGGGCTATGGCGTCGTGATCACCGATTACGAGGGTCTCGGCACGCCGGGCGCGCACACCTATGTGAACCGCGCGTCCGAGGCCCACGCCGTGCTCGACGCGGCCCGCGCAGCTCAGCAGCTGCAGGGCACCAAGATCTCCGGCGACGGCCCGGTCGCGGCCTACGGCTACTCGCAGGGCGGCGGAGCTGCCGCAGCGGCGGCCGAGATCGCCGACGAATACGCCCCGGAACTCGACCTGGTCGGCACCTACGCAGGAGCACCGCCCGCGGATCTGAAGAAGACCCTCGAACAGGTCGACGGCACCATCCTCACCGGCGTGATCGGCTACACCCTCAACGGCCTACTCAATTCCGACCCCGGTCTGCAGCCGATCGTCGACGAGAACATCAACGACGCAGGCAAGGCCATGCTCAACCTGGTCGCGAATCAGTGTGTCGGAGAGACGATTCTGAACGTCGGGCTGCACCGCACCAACGAGTACACCAAGACCGGCGAGCCGCTGTCGGTCGTGCTGGACAGGTTGCCTGTCGCGCAGGAAATCCTGGCCAAGAACAAGATCGGTGAGCGTACGCCGAACGCCCCGGTACTGATCCAGTCCGGAACCTCCGACGACATTGTGCCCCACGGTCAGGCCGTCGAACTGGCCGGCGACTGGTGCGGCAAGGGTGCAACAGTGCAGCTCAGTTCCGCGCAGGTCCCGGCTATCGTGCCGGGTTCCGGTGCCGGGCATCTGATCCCGGACATCCTCGGTCTCGGCGAAGCTCAGAGCTGGATCAAGGATCGCTTCTACGGAGTGCCCGCCCCGTCGAATTGCTGATCGGCAACCGATGATCGAACGGCCCGCGCTCACCGAGCGCGGGCCGTTCGGCGTTCCCTCCCATGTCGGCCATCGATTCGTTTTCAGCAGGCATGACCGACGTCACACCGTCGAGTTCTCCAACGAGCCCACAGCGGTGTGAGGGTGTAGAAGGATGCGCAGCAGGGTACTGCCCTGCAATGCCCTGAGGTTGGGCTGTCGAGCGGTTGGGGTGAGTGAACATGCGGGACAGTTACACGGAGGCGCTCGACACGTTGGCGTCGGAGCTGTCCGAAATGTCGAGAATCGCGGAACGAGCGATGGCTGACGCCACGCGCGCGCTGCTCACCGCCGACATCGTGCTCGCCGAGCAGACGATCGAGTACCGCGAAGAGATCGACACTCTCGCCGTCGAATGGGAACACGAGGCCTTCGCTTTCCTCGCTCGACAGTCGCCGGTTGCTCACGATCTGCGCCGTGTCGTATCCGGGATCAACATCGTGGCGGACCTCCAGCGCATGGGTGGACTCGCGGTGCACATCGCGGAGCTGGCCCGCCGCCGTCACCCCGCGCATGTGCTGCCGCCCGAGGTCGAGGGCGTGTTCACCGAGATGGGTCGGGTAGCCATCGCTCAAGCGGAGGCGACCCAACGGGTGCTCGAGACGCGGGACGCCGAACTCGCCGCGAGTCTGCGAACGCAGGACGAGGAGATGGACGCTCTGCACCGCAGCCTGTTCATGTTGACCTCCGCGCCCGACTGGCCGCACGGTGTACCGGCCGCCGTCGACATCACGTTGCTCGGCCGCTTCTACGAGCGGTATTCCGACCACACCGTCGAGGTCGCGAAACGGGTCATCTTCCTGGTGACCGGAGCGCGCCCCACCGACGAGTCTTAGTCTGCGAGAACCGCTCGGAGATGGCAGGATCGGCACGATGAAACGTGACGTCTCCGCGTACCTCGATGTCGATGTGACCGAGGCCAGCACCCTCGAGTTTCAGATCGCGATCGCGCCGCATCCAGGAACCGAAGTGTGGGAAGCACTCTCGTTCACACTCGACGGCCAGCCCGTCGAAGCGCAGGAAATCAGTGGCGCGCACGGCACCCGCATCCACAAGCTGCACGCCGGCGTCGGCAAGCTCGAAGCGTCGTACTCGGCGACGATCTACGGCAACACCGACCCGGCACCGGTGTCCGATTACGACCTGTCGCTGTATCTGCGGCCGAGCCGCTACGCCGAGGCAGACAAGTTCTTCGGTTTCGCAGCAACGGAATTCGGCTCGTACCCGCCGTCGGAGAAGCTTCTCGCCGAGGTGTCGTCCTGGGTGGGAGCTCGGCTGAGCTACGTTCCCGGAAGCAGCGACCCCATCGACGGTGCCGTCGACACCCTCCTCGCCGGTGCCGGAGTATGCCGCGACTACACCCACCTCGTCGTCGCACTGCTCCGCGCAGTGAACGTGCCCGCTCGACTCGTGGCCGTGTACGCGCCGGGCTGCGATCCGATGGACTTCCACGCAGTCGCCGAAGCCTTCGTCGAAGGACAATGGCGAGTGGTCGACGCCACCTGCCTCGCGCCGCGATCGACCCTGGTGCGTATCGCAACCGGACGCGACGCAGCCGATACCGCATTCCTCGACAATCACGGCGGATCGATCATCCTCAACAGCGCTGTCGTCGGAGCCGTCGTGGATGGGCCGCTGCCCTTCGACGACATCACCCAATTGGTGTCGATCACCTGATCCGGTCGCTTCGAGGCGCGTTAGGCTGCGGCCCGTGCGAATGTCGTTGCGGCGTGGTGGTGTGTGGACCGATGCGATCGTCGTCGGCGTGGTCGTAGCCGTCGGTGTCGTTGCCGCAGGTCTCACCCACCAGCCGATGGGGCAGTCAGGATATGTCAGTGAGCCTGTCGAATACCCTGTGGACATTCCGGGGTGCGAATCCGTGGAGCCGCCCGAGGAAGAGCAGTTCTACGGTGTATTCACATCAGGCCAGGAGAACTACGACAATCCCGCTTACCCTTGGCTGACGTCGAAGAAGGCGCACGCAATGTCGATCGCAGTGCGCGGCGCTCTCCCCTCGCAGGTTTCCCTCGTTGCCGGTTCGTCGTTCTCGCCCGGCGGTGATCCGCTGGTCTTCCAGCCGGTAGCCAGCGCGGACGCGGCATACGACCCCGGCACCTCCGCGGACGCGGTGGTCACACGCGACGGTGTCGAAGGTTCGCTGACGGTCAACGTCACCCGCGTCGACGACGGTCCGAAGCCCTGCCAGGCCGGCTGGCTCGATGCTCGCGAAACACTCTCCGACGGAACTGTCGTCGACACGCGGGACACCTGGGACGAATTCGACGGAGACCGCTCCCATACCAACTTCGCGCGCGTGTACGCACCCGATGGTTCCGTCGTCGTCGCGTCATCATCCGACCAAAACGCCGATTTCGAGACCACCGGTACCGTGCCACTGTCGATCGAGGAGTTGCGCTCGATAGCGCTGCGGCCGGAGTTGCTGTGGTCCACACCGGTTCCGATCGACACGCCTCCGCTCCCGATTTCATGCGACACCAATTCCGAGGGCGCAGGGCAGTTCTCGTCTCAGTCCGTCGATCGCCTCAACGCGTCTCTGGACGAGTTCTGGCGAGCGGCCCAGCTTCCAATCGAACTCGACAGACCGCTGGGCTCGATGCGAACCTCCCCGTCGGGATCGGCCGGAGCGTGCGGAGCCGTGATGGTCGGCGACGGCACCCTGACGATCAGAGTGATCGACGCGGACTACGAGCCCTCCGAAAACCCCTGGGGTGCGCTGACATTGCCTGACGGATCGCAATTCCGCGACGACAACCCAGGCGCGAGTGCAATGACTCTCGACGGTGATCCGATCGAGGACGTCACGTTGGTCAAACCGTCGGGCACCCGAGTGGACGTGCAGATCGCGGCTCGCGCAACCAGTGTCGACCGACCACTTCTGCAGGCAATCGCGTTGGCTGTAGCCGGTTCGGTCGACTGAACTCTGGCACGCGGTTCACCTAGTCTTCACTGCACGTTTCGACGATCGCCGCATCGATCGGATCAGCTGTCAACGCAACCACTCCGGCAAGCCGTGCCTGCAGGCAGAGACCACCGGACATCCACTTCTCCCAGTCGATTCCGTCCTCCTCCTCGAGGTATCCGGCGGGAGCAGATCGGTCGGTGGGGTCGGCTTCCCGGCCGAGCTCGAACTGTCGCTCAATTGCCCCGTCGACTGCGTACACGAAGGTAGAGAGTGCATTCACATCCCAGTGCACGGTGATGCTGGTGCCGAATGCGTCGGACAGCTTCTCTGGAACAGGGGGGAGTGCGCCTGAGATGGTGAACTCTTCGAGTACCCAGACCCAGTCGCCTGATACGCCGGCGTAGCGCCTCGCCATGTCACTGTCAGGGAGCGAATCGGACCAGTCGTCGACATCCGTGTCGGCCGGCTTGCGAGATCTCGTGGGGTTGACCGACGCGAACACTGCTAGCACAGCCTCGGGATCCGTCGAGCGCACGAGCGTGAAACACAGGCCCAGGTCGAAGCGGTCATCCTCATCCGCCCACTCGAATTGGGTCTGCGAAATCTCGCTGATAGTCATGAGTCGAGCCTTTCATCAATGGGGACGGTGCATGGCAGGATCGAGGCCATGTCTCGCACTCTGAACCTCGTCGGCGATCCGGAGGCCGATGCATTGCTCGCCGAGGATCCGTTCGCGCTGTTGATCGGCATGCTTCTCGATCAGCAGGTGCCGATGGAATCCGCCTTCGCCGGGCCGAAGAAGCTCGTCGACCGCCTCGGTGATCTGAAGGTGGATACCGTCGCCGACGCCGATCCGGACGACTTCGCCGCATTGTGTGCGCAGACCCCGGCCGTGCATCGTTTTCCCGGCTCGATGGCCAAGCGCATCCAGGGACTCGCCGCATTTCTGGTCGAGAACTACGACGGTAAGCCGCAGGAAATCTGGACCCGCGACGACCCCGACGGTGCCGAGGTTCTGAAGCGTCTCAAAGCACTTCCCGGCTACGGCGATCAGAAGGCGCGCATCTTCCTCGCGCTGCTCGGCAAGCAGATGGGCGTGACGCCCGACGGGTGGCGAAAGGCCGCCGGAGCGTACGGCGACGAGGGTGCACGTCGATCCATCGCCGATGTCGTCGACGAGAAGTCCCTGCTCGAGGTACGCGAATTCAAGAAGGCAGCGAAAGCGGCAGCCAAGAACAAATAAGTCTGTCGGTGCCCGTCGGTACGTTGTGGCAGAACTTGCACCGGGGGGACGAGATGACCGAGAAGATCGGGACGTACGAGGGGTGGCTGGCCTCGCTCGACGAGGACGCACTGACGGATCTGCTGCGACGTCGACCGGATGTGGCGACCGACCCGCCACCCCGCTCGTTCGGGTTGCTCGCGCAACTCCTCGGTTCGCCCTGGCGGGTGGCGGCACTTCCTCGAAAACTCGACAGAGGTGCGCTCGACCTGCTCGAGTTGTTCGCGCTCATGGAAGATCTCAGCCGCGCCGAGATCGGACACTGGACGGGCGAGGGAATCTCGAACGAGACGCAGCACATCGATGCAGCCCTGAACACTCTGATGGCCTTCGGCCTGATCTGGCCGCACACGGCAGGGGGCTCGGACGCGGTCGAGTACCGCCCCGTCGATCTGTCCGGCGTGTTCTCGCATCCGTTCGGACTTGCCCGCAGGCAGCGAAAGTTGTTCTTGCACTGCGCCGTCGAGCAGGACCGACTCGCTTTGCTGACCCGCCTCGGAGTCGACTCCTCGCTCGATCGAGCCGAACGCGCCGACGCCGTCGCGGCCGCGATGACCCCCGAACGTATCCGAGCCTTGTACGACGACGGCCCACCCGAAATGCGAGAGATGTTGTCTCGCTTCGTCGATGGACAACCGGCGTCATTGATCTTCGATGTGCCGCCGACCGCAGGTACGGCCGCCTTCGAGCGCGGGCTGCTGTATCGATTGGATGGGCATCGCGTCGAGATGCCGTTAGAAGTGAGCATCGCGCTGCGAGGAGACGGGTGGCGATTGCCCATCGAGCTCAGGCCGCCGGAATTCGCCACTCGTGTTCTGTCACACAATGACTCGCGGCGAGCGCGCTCCATCGCCTTGCTGCAGTTCTGTGAGCACACGCAGGCGTTGTTGACGGCAATCGACACCGATGGCCTGGCAATGATGAAGACCGGTGGCCTCAGCGCCAAAGAACTCCGTGCGCTGACTGCTCGTCTGGGATTCGCCGACGAGCATCACACCGTGCTGATGCTGATGCTGGCGCGCGAAGCCGGTTTGCTCGCCGACCGGGGAAAGACCGGTATCGCATTGACCTCGACGTACGAAACATGGTCGACGAGCTCGCGATCCGAGCAAGCGGCAGCATTGCTGGCCGCGTGGTGGTGCTCGCCCTTCACGCCGACCCATCGGGTGCCGAGATCCTCCCAGAAGACCTCGCCGGTACTCAAGAAGATGCTCGACGATCCCGCAGCCGCAGACGTGCGTTCGACTGCCTTGGCGGCTCTTCTGCGCCTCGGCGGATCCGACAGCCCGACGCCGGTGTTGTCCGATCCCGACGAATTCGCCCGCTACCTCGAGTGGCATATTCCGGTCGTCTCGACGAGCGCCGGGCCTGGCCACGTGCGCGCACTCTGGGCCGAGGCCACCCGCCTCGGAGTTCTGGTCGACGGCGCACCGACAGATCTGTGCGCCACCCTGACGGACTTCCGAGTGGGTCGAGACGGCGATCCGCGCCAGATCGCCTCCGCGCTGGCAACGCAGCTACAGGATCTGGCCGAATGGGTGCCGTTCTCGGTGCGCCTGCTGCCCGATTCGACCGCAGTGGTCACCGGGCCGCCGAGCACCGAGGTGGCGTCGATACTCGGTGCGGCCGCGCAACCCGAGTCGCGGGAAGTGGCGTCGGTCTGGCGCTTCACGCCGGCGACGATCCGCAGCTTCTTCGACACCGGTGGTACCGGGGAGGAGTTGATCGACGCCCTCGCCGAGATGGCCGCCACCGACGTTCCCCAAGCCCTGGCCTACACGATCCGAGACTGTTGGCGCACCTACGGCGCACTGGCCGTGCGCAAGATCCCGTGTGCCATCGTCTCCGAGGACGTCGTACTGCTGACGAACATCGAGACGGACGAGGCATTGGCGGTGCTGAAGTTCCAGCGGCTCGCGCCGACAGTCCTGATCAGTTCTGCCACACCCATCGACACTCTCGCGGTGCTGCGCAGGCATGGATACTCCCCGGTGCGACATTCCGACACCGGCCGGCTCGAGCTGGCCAGCGCGACCAAGGTCCGCGCCAACACCACCCGCACCCCGCACCCGAGCGCACCCGCAGCACCGGTTCGACGCGAATCACGCGAGCTGGCACAGCTGCTGCGGACGGGCGACTCCGGCACCGTCGACGACGCGCGGGTGCGTTCCGCACTCAGCACGCACAGCAGACTGCTGCCACGGGAGCTCGATGCGTTGACCGACGCCGCAGCGCGCGGCGCACCCGTCTCGATCGACTATCAGAACTCCAAAGGCGCAATCGTGCGGCACGCGATCTCGGACGCGCTGCAGGACGGCAACTGGCTACTCGCGCTGTCGACGTCCACCGGCGCCCGGGAAAGCTTCGCGATCATGAACATCAGAGCGGTGTCCGTCGGTCCACACTGATGCACGATGCAACCGAGCCGTGGGTTCCGTCGCGCACACCGACGCGCGATGCAACCTTGTCGTCGGTCGCCGGTACCCTTTCGGGCGTGGCCCTCTACCGGAAGTACCGTCCAGCGACGTTCGCCGAAGTCGTCGGTCAGGAGCACGTCACCGAACCGATCAGCGTGGCGCTCGATTCCAACAGAATCAACCACGCCTATCTCTTCTCAGGCCCTCGTGGCTGCGGAAAGACGTCCTCGGCGCGCATCCTCGCTCGATCGCTGAACTGCGCCGAAGGACCGACCTCCACCCCCTGCGGTGTGTGCAACTCCTGCGTCGCACTGGCACCGGGCGGACCCGGCAACTTCGACGTCGTCGAGATGGACGCAGCCAGCCACGGTGGCGTCGACGATGCCCGCGATCTTCGAGACAAAGCCGTGTACGCCCCGGCCGAGTCGCGCTACGTCATCTTCATCATCGACGAGGCACACATGGTCACCCCGGCCGGCTTCAACGCGCTGCTGAAGGTCGTCGAGGAACCGCCGGAGCACCTGGTCTTCATCTTCGCGACCACCGAGCCCGAGAAGGTGCTCCCCACCATCCGCTCGCGAACCCACCACTACCCGTTCCGACTGCTCGCGCCGTCGACGATGCGCGGCCTGCTCGAGAAGATCTGTGGTCAGGAACAGGTACCGGTCGAGGACGCGGTCTATCCACTCGTCATCCGCGCGGGTGGCGGTTCTCCGCGTGACTCGCTGTCGGTCATGGACCAGTTGCTGGCCGGAGCCGGACCGGAAGGCGTCACGTACCCGCGAGCTCTGTCGCTGCTCGGCGTCACCGACGTCGCGCTGATCGACGAGGCCGTCGACGCACTGGCCGCGGGAGACGGCGGCGCATTGTTCGGCACCGTCGACAAGGTGATGGACGCGGGCCACGACCCACGTCGCTTCGCCATCGACCTTCTCGACCGCATGCGAGACCTGATCCTCATGAAGGCGGTACCCGACGCCGGTGAACGTGGCCTGGTCGACGTGCCGGGCGACGTCCTCGAACGGCTCCGCGACGAGGCGGACCTGCTCGGCTCGGCGACGCTGACTCGCTACGCCGAAATCGTGCACTCGGGCCTCGGCGAAATGCGAGGGGCCACCGCGCCGCGCCTGCTGCTCGAAGTGATGTGCGCACGGATGCTGCTGCCCTCGGCCTCCGATGCGGAATCGGCCGTACTGCAGAGGCTCGAACGCGTCGAACGTCGCCTGGACGTCACGCTCCCTGCCGGTGAGCAGGCGGCAGTGGCACAGGCAGCCGCAGACCCGACACGACCACAGCTGCCCGCGACCGACGAGCCTGCGCCCTCCGGCCCACCCCCGGTGAACAAATTCCAGCGACCGTCCCAACGACAGCCGGCCGCAGAGTCCGCAGCCGCGGCACCAGCATCGGCTCCTGCTCCGTCTCCGGCACCCGCGCCTGCCGCGGCACCCGAACCCAAGGCGATCCCGGAACCGTCTCCGGTGCCAGAGCCTGCAGCCCCCGAGCCCGCTCCCACACCTGAGCCAGCTCCGACACCCGAGCCCGCTCCCACACCCGAGCCTGCAGCCCCCGAACCGGCTCCGACCCCCGAACCGGCTCCGACCCCCGAACCGGCTCCGACCCCCGAACCGGTCCCGACCCCCGAACCGGTCCCGACCCCCGAACCGGAACCCGAGCCCGCACCGGTCACGACTCCCGTTGCAGCGCAACAGCATTCGGAACAATCACTCGCCCACGAGGATTTTCCGCCGGAGCCCGAGGACGAGTACGGCCCGGAGCCCGAGCCGGTGTACGAATCCGAGCCCGAGCCTGTCGCGGCACCCGCGGCGGCCTCCAACGAGCCCGATGCGGCGGCCGTCCGCGCGGTGTGGTCCGAGGTGCGAACCAAGGTACGAGAGCGAAGCAGAACCGTCGAGGTGATGTTGTCCGGTGCGTCGGTACGCACCGTCGAGAACGGCACCATCACTCTGGGCCACGATTCGGCACCGCTCGCGAAGCGTCTCGAAGAACCCCGCAACGCCGACGTCATTCGGGACGCGTTGCGTGACGTGTTCGGCGTCGAATGGTCGGTGGTCTGTCTGGTGGGTGCTGCGGCACCACCGGAACCGTCATCAGCAAAAAAAGATGAACCGGCAGCGAAACCCGCGTCGCTGCCGAAGTTCTCGAGGCCGAGCCAGGCAGGGGCTCCCCGTCCGACGTCGGACGGTTTCGGTTCAGCGGGCGATGGATCGGACGCAGATATTCCGATGCCCGAGGCCCCGGACTATCCCGATGATCCCGAGCCGGTAGGTCCGCCGCCTCCGGAGACGCCGGAGGACGAGGAAGAACTGCTCAAGGCCGCGGCCGAGCCTGCGGACCCGTCGGTTCGCCGGGACCCGGAAACCGTCGCCATGGAGCTGTTGGTGAGCGAACTCGGAGCGGTACCGCTCAAGGAGATCTGAGACTCAAGCAAGCGTGAGGTCGTCGGTGTCGACGAATACCAATCGGCCGCTGTCGAGAGCGACGGCCCAACGCTTGGCGACGGCCCAGTCCCGCGAGGTGCTGTCGGTCGCTTGGACTCCGAAGTCGTCGACGATCGCGCCGGTCTCGTAGGAGTCGGATCCAGAACTGTCGGCTCCGGACTTGTCGTCGTTGCGAGTGCGTACCTTGACGCGAGCGCCCACGGTCGGTTCGTTGTCGGTTTCCATGGTCGGTCTTCTTTCGCCTTCGGTCGATCTGACGCATCGTAATTTCCCACGACGGGGTCGTTCAAACCTGAACCGCATCGTGGGTCATGCGAAACGCTCGTTTCGGTCCTTATGTCGGATCGGTATGCCAACTTACTGTGGCATGAGCTGAGGTCTGTCATGGCCTCGCACCGACGCGATCGGCCGGCACGGCGATCGCGACAAGATCGAGTATGTGGAAGGAACTGCGCGCTGTGACTACAGAGGCATTCATTTACGAGGCCATCAGGACTCCCCGAGGTAAAGGAAAGAACGGCTCCCTGCATTCGGTGAAGCCGATTTCCTTGGTGACCGGGCTGATCGACGAGCTTCGTCGACGTTTCCCCGACATGGACGAGAACCGAATCTCCGACCTCATCCTGGGCGTGGTCTCGCCCGTCGGAGATCAGGGTGCCGACATCGCCCGCACGGCCGTGCTCGCAGCCAAGATGCCCGACACCGTCGGCGGCTTCCAGCTCAACCGCTTCTGCGCGTCGGGCCTCGAGGCCGTCAACCTGGCCGCGCAGAAGGTGCGCTCGGGCTGGGACGAACTGGTTGTCGCCGGCGGCGTCGAGTCGATGTCTCGCGTGCCGATGGGCAGTGACGGCGGCGCCTGGGCCATGGACCCGGCCACCAACTACGACACCTACTTCGCCCCGCAGGGCATCGGTGCCGACCTGATCGCCACCATCGAAGGATTCACCCGCGAGGACGTCGACGCGTATGCCGTCCAGTCCCAGGAGCGCGCCGCAGCGGCGTGGTCCGGTGGTTACTTCGCCAAGTCCGTCGTTCCGGTCACCGACCAGAACGGTCTGCTGATCCTCGATCAGGACGAGCACATGCGTCCGGGCAGCACCGTCGAGTCGCTCGGCAAGCTGAACCCGGCATTCACCGGTATCGCGGCCATGGGCGGGTTCGACGACGTGGCGCTGCAGAAGTACCACTGGATCGAGAAGATTGATCACGTCCACACCGGCGGAAACAGCTCCGGCATCGTCGACGGCGCAGCCCTCGTCCTCGTCGGCAGCGAGCAGGCGGGCAAGGACCTGAACATGGTCCCGCGCGCCCGCATCGTCGCGACGGCCACCAGTGGCGCCGACACGACCATCATGCTGACCGGACCGACCCCGGCGTCGAAGAAGGTTCTCGCCACAGCAGGACTGACCGTCGACGACATCGATCTGTTCGAGCTCAACGAGGCGTTCGCTTCCGTGGTGCTGCGTTTCCAGAAGGATCTGAAGATCCCGAACGAGAAGCTCAACGTCAACGGCGGCGCGATCGCCATGGGCCACCCGCTCGGTGCCACCGGAGCCATGATCACCGGCACCGTGCTCGACGAGCTCGAGCGCCGCGGCGGCCGGTACGCCTTGATCACCCTGTGCATCGGCGGCGGCATGGGCGTTGCCACCATCATCGAGCGAGTCTGAGGTAGAACGATGTCTGACAACATGATTCAGTGGGACCAGGACGCCGACGGCATCGTCGTTCTGACGATGGACGACCCCAACCAGGGCGCCAACACGATGAACCAGCTGTACAAGGACTCGATGGGCGCGACGGTCGACCGCCTCGAGGCCGAGAAGGACAGCATCACCGGAGTTGTGCTGACCTCCGCCAAGAAGACGTTCTTCGCCGGCGGTGATCTGCACACCCTCATCGAAGCCAAGCCCGAGGACGCCCAGCGGGTGTTCGACGAGGTCCAGGAAGTCAAGGGACAGCTGCGTCGGCTCGAGAAGCTCGGTAAGCCGGTCGTGTCCGCCATCAACGGCGCGGCACTCGGCGGCGGACTCGAGATCGCGCTCGCGACGCATCACCGCATCGCGGCCGATGTTCCCGGCGTGCAGATCGGTCTGCCCGAGGTCTCGCTCGGTCTCCTGCCCGGCGGCGGCGGCGTTGCCCGCATCACGCGACTGCTCGGCATTCAGACCGGCTTCATGACGGTCCTCGCTCAGGGCACTCGGTTCCGTCCGGCCAAGGCTCTCGAAATCGGTCTGGTGCACGAATTGGTCGGCAGTATCGACGAATTGGTGCCCACCGCCAAGGCATGGATCAAGGCCAACCCCGAGGGTGGCGTCGCACCGTGGGACGTCAAGGGTTACAAGATCCCCGGCGGCACGCCGTCGAACCCGAAGCTCGCGCAGATCCTGCCTGCTTTCCCGTCCAACCTGCGCAAGCAGATCAAGGGCGCACCGATGCCGGCTCCGCGCGCGATTCTCGCTGCGGCAGTGGAGGGTGCGCAGGTCGACTTCGACAATGCGTGCACCATCGAGTCGCGGTACTTCACCGAGTTGGTCACCGGTCTGGTGTCCAAGAACATGATTCAGGCGTTCTTCTTCGACCTGCAGGCGATCAACGCCGGCAAGTCTCGTCCCGACGGCATCGAGAAGACCACCTTCACCAAGGTCGCGGTTCTCGGCGCAGGCATGATGGGCGCGGGCATCGCGTACGTGTGTGCCAAGGCCGGAATCGACGTGGTGCTCAAGGACGTTGCCATCGAGTCGGCGCAGAAGGGCAAGGCGTACTCCGAGGCCATCGAGGCCAAGGCACTCTCGCGTGGCAAGACCACCCAGGAGAAGTCGGACGCTCTGCTCGCACGCATCCACCCGACCGCCGATGCCAAGGACGTCGAAGGTGCCGACCTCGTCATCGAGGCCGTCTTCGAGTCGGAAGAGTTGAAGCAGAAGGTCTTCCAGGAGATCGAGGACCTCGTCGATCCGACGGCGCTGCTCGGTTCCAACACCTCGACGCTGCCCATCACGAGCCTCGCTCAGGGCATCAAGCGTCAGGAAGACTTCATCGGCATCCACTTCTTCTCACCCGTCGACAAGATGCCGCTGGTGGAGATCATTCGCGGCGAGAAAACGTCGGATGCGGCCTTGGCCAAGGCATTCGACCTCGTGCAGCTCATCAAGAAGACCCCGATCGTCGTCAACGACAGTCGTGGATTCTTCACCTCTCGCGTGATCGGTACGTTCATCAACGAGGCCATCGCGATGCTGGGCGAGGGCGTCGAGCCGTCGACCATCGAGCAGGCCGGTCTGCAGGCCGGTTACCCGGCTGCGCCGCTGCAGCTTTCGGACGAGCTCACGCTCAACCTGATGCAGAAGATCCGCAAGGAAACCTACGACGCCATCAAGGCCGCCGGTGGAACGCCCCCGGAGGATCCGGCCGGCGAGGTCATCGACAAGATGGTCGACGAGTTCGAGCGTCCGTCGAAGGCCAAGGGCGCGGGCTTCTACGAGTACGAAGACGGCAAGCGCGCCGGCCTGTGGCCCGGACTGCGTGATGCGTTCAAGTCGGGTTCGGCGGACATCCCGTTCGAGGACCTCAAGGAACGCATGCTGTTCATCGAGGCCATCGAGACGCAGAAGTGCTTCGACGAGGGTGTCCTGAACACCACCGCCGACGCCAACATCGGCTCGATCTTCGGCATCGGCTTCCCGGCGTGGACGGGTGGCGTGCACCAGTACGTCGTCGGCTACCCGGGTGGCCAGGCCGGATTCGTCACTCGTGCAGACGAATTGGCCAAGAAGTACGGCGATCGCTTCCAGGTTCCCGCCTCGCTGCGCTAGTGCCAAGGCAGTGGTGTGGTTATGTGCCGCCCATCGCACATAACCACACCACTGCGCGTAGCGCACTCAACCGCGATGCGCGATCAACCTCTCGGCGCCGTCTGTAAATTGTTGCTTCATCAATTCGCAGGCGGCGTCGATGTCGTTTCGAACCAGGGCCGCGATCAGATCCTCGTGATTGCGCACGGCTGCTCGGCCCCAGTCACGGTCGGTGGCGTAGAGACGGGTCGGGGTGTAGCGGGTGGCGTTGTTGAGAAACCACGCCAATTTGGACGACTCGGCCAGACGGTTCAGCACGCGATGGAACTCGAACTCGATATTCTCGACGTCCTCGGCCCGGCCGTTCTCGACGGCGACCGACAGGGCAGCGGTCAGCTCGGCGAGCCTGTCGAGTTCGACCTCGGTGATCTTCGGTGCCGCCCGGCGCACGAGTTCGACCGCGATCTCACCCTGCAGCCAGAAGATGTCGACGATGTCGCTCGGCGTCAGCGCAGACACCACATAGCCGCGGTGGGGGACGAGCTCGACGATGCCCTCACCACGCAGGGTCAGTAGCGCCTCACGCACCGGGGTGACGCTGACGCCCAGCTGGGCTGCGGTCTCGTCGAGCCGGATGAAGTCTCCCGGACTCACCTCTCCGGACATCACCAGGTGCCGGACGTGGCTGGCGACTTCCTCGGACAACTGCGGCCGTCGCCTCAGAGCCGTCCGCTTGTCTGCCATGTCGAAAAGCCAATCACACCGCGGGCTTGGTCCGGAGCACAACCTTCGCGACGGGTTCGACGACGCGGGCAGCAATCGGCCCCAGGATGGCCATCAGCAGCACGTACGCCGTCGCCAGGGCCGCCAGTTCGCCTTCGACAGCTCCCGCGGCGACGGCCAGTCCGGCGATGACGATGGAGAACTCTCCGCGCGCCACCAGAGCCGCACCGGCGCGTAGTCGTCCCGGCCTGCCGATTCCCTGCCGACCTGCTGCCCACCAGCCCGTCGCGATCTTGGTCGCGGCGGTGGTGACGGCGAGTACGACGGCCCAGCCCAACACTGGCGGGATGGTCGACGGGTCGGTGCCCAGGCCGAACACGACGAAGAACATCGCGGCGAACAGGTCGCGTAGGGGTTCGAGGACGCGGGTCGCGTTGTCGGCCGTCGAGCCGGAGATCGCGATTCCCAGAAGGAACGCGCCGACGGCCGCCGAGACCTGCAGTTCCGACGCGATGCCGGCCACCAGCAGGGCGGACCCGAGGACTTTGAGCAGCACGACCTCACGGTCGGGACTGTCGACGATCGCCGAGACGAATCTGCCGTATTTCAGCGCGACGACCAACACGAAGGTGATGACGAACAGTGAGATGCCGAGGGCTTCGAGTCCGCCGAGGAAGCTGACTCCGCTCAGGACGGCGGTGAGGATCGGGAGGTAGATGGCCATGGCCAGGTCCTCGAACACCAGGATCGACAGCACGACCGGGGTTTCGCGGTTTCCCAGTCGGCCCAGGTCGGTGAGAACTTTGGCAATGATGCCCGACGACGAGATGTACGTGACGCCGCCCATCACGAGCGCCCCGACTCCGCCCCAGCCGAGCAGCAGCGCGACGACGGCACCGGGCGCGAAGTTGAGGACGATGTCGACCAGACCGGCCATCCACGATCGACGCAGGCCGGTGACGAGCTCGGTTGCGGTGTATTCGAGGCCGAGCAGCAGCAACAGCAGGATGACGCCGATTTCGCTGGCGATCTCGCTGAACTCGTCGATGCCGCCGAGGTTGACGAATCCGCCGTTGCCGAAGGCCAGTCCGCCGAGCAGGTAGAACGGGATGGGGGAGACGCCGATCCGGCCGGCGAGACGAGCGAGAAGTCCGAGAACGAAGAACACGGCACCCAGCTCGGTGAGGGCGAGCGCGCTCTCGGCCACGGGTCAGCCCCGACTGATCTCAGGCATTGCCGAGCAACTTGGCTGCTGCGTCCAGTCCGTCCGCGGTGCCGACGGCGACCAGCAGGTCACCTGCGGCGAGCGTGAAGTCGGGGGTGGGTGACGGTTGTACCTGGCCGGCGCGCATGACAGCGACGACGGATACTCCGGTCTTGGTGCGCATGGCGGTGTCGCCGAGTGTGCGGCTGACGAACCGTGAATTCGCGCGAATGGGGAGCTGACGAGTGTTGATTCCGGGGAGATCGCGATGCTCTTCCCCGAGCTGAGCAATGAGTTGCGGCGACCCGAGCAGATTGCCCAGGGCCGCCGCTTCCTCATTGCTCAGGGTGATGGACGCCTGCGTCGCATCGGGGTCGTCCTTGCGCGAAACGATCAACTCGTTCGCGCCGTCCTTGCGGGTGATGACGCCGATGCGGCGCCCGGAAGCGAGGGCAAAATCTTTCCGCACCCCGATTCCGGGCAGCAGGGTCACTTCGACGTTCATGGTCGAAATGCTAGCCCTGCAGGCAACGCGTTATCGCAGGATCAGGCGTGGAGCCTGCAGGAACGACCCGTGAAAATGTGAATCAGGATGCGACGGCAGCGAGCAGCGCTTCGCGCTGGTTTGCGCCGAGGCCGCCGATGCGGCGCGTATCTGCGATGGACAGCTGCTCGAGCAGCTGTGCGGCGCGCACGGATCCAACGCCCGGCAGGGCCTTGATCAGCGCGGACACCTTGGTCTTCTTGACGATCTCGTCGTTCTCCGCCTTGGCGAGGACGTCAGCGACGCTCAGTTCGCCGGACTTGACGGATGCGAGCAGCTTCGACCGCGCAGTGCGTGCCTCGGCCGCCTTGGCCAGCGCCGCGGTGCGCTGTTCCGGTGTCAATACTGGTAAAGCCATGGCCTGTTCTCCTCGATTGTGGTGACCCGTCGCTCGTTGACAGGTCTCGACCCTCTTGCATCGTGCCTGGTGGCTCTTCCAATCTAACCGAACAACACGGGTGTCATTCACGGTCGAACCACCGAACCTCCCTCGCCAGGCTACGTCCTATCCGATTCGGGGTGTGCCCCGACCAGCACTTCGGCCTTCCGGAGCCGGTGTGTGCTGGGTGTTCGACGCCTCGAGCCGGCTCGGTCGGGAGCGGTCGCGTGCGTTTTTCGAGGGGCGACGTCGAGTGCCGTGCCGCGGGTTACGGGCAGCGTACCCATATCCGAACGGTCGGTCGGATTGTTATTCTGGCGGCATGATGCGCACCCGAGGACTGCTGGCCGGACTGGCCGCATCGATGCTCCTGCTCGTCGGCGCGGGTACCGCGGCCGCTGCTCCGATCAACGTTCCGTGGTCACCCGACGACGCGCTCGATTCGGAGGTCAGCTTCGAGTCCGGTGGCATCACCTTCTACGGCAGCCTTCGCATGCCGGTCGGCGAGACCCGCGGCGTGGCATTGGTGCTGCCGGGCAGCGGGCCGACCGATCGCAACGGGAACTCGGGTGATCTGCAGCTGAACACGACCGCATACGTCGCCGACGAGTTGTCCCGACGCGGTATTGCGAGCCTGCGTTTCGACAAGCTCGGGAGCGGCCGCACCGGCCTGGCCGGGGTGGATCCGAACAACCCGCCCGGCTTCGATGCGCAGGTCGACAATGCCGCGGACGCACTGGCTTTCCTGCAGCAGCGCACCGGTGTCGGGGCGGATCGCACGACGGTGATCGGGCACAGCGAGGGTGCACTGACGGCACTGCGCCTTGCTGATGCCGACAGCGCGGCGTTCACCCATGTCGGCCTGCTCGAGCCGTTGTCGATCCGTTACCTGGATCTGCTGACCGCGCAGGTCGATCGCAACATCGGCGAGGCCGTGGCGGTCGGCCAGTTCACCGAGGAGCAGGCCGCGTCGTCGCGGGATCGCTTCGCGCAGGCCGTCGCCGATATTCGCGCGGGACGACCGCTGTCTGCCGAACCCGACCCGATCGTCGACGGTCTGGGACTGCGGCAGAGCGCCACCTTCCTGCGGGAAGCGGATGCCACGGACCCGGCGGATCTGGCTGCCGCGCTACCGGACTCGTACTCCTCGTTCCTGACCTGCTCGGACAAGGACCTGAACGTGTCCTGCGGCCAGGTCGAGAACGTGCGAGTGGCCCTGGGCCACACCGATCTCCACTTCGCGCACTTCGCCAACAGCTCGCACATGCTGGGCGAGCTCGGCCCGCTGCCCGCCGATCCGAACACCGCCCTGGCACCGCTGCCGCTCTCGGGGGAGTTTCGCGATGCGTTCGGTCGGTGGGTGGACGGACTCTGACCCGTCGAGTTCGCAGTTACGTCGTCGCTACCGGACAACCGCGAATCGGTGATGCGGCCTGGGTGCCCAGATCTTTCGGGCTGTACCCGACGGGATAGCCGGGGTAGGTCTTGTTGCCCGCGTCGGCTGTCGTGCGTGAGTGTTTTCTCGTCGGCAGGAAGCGCTCCACGCGGGCCTTGGTCCGCAGCGCCCGCACCGCGGCCCGTTCCAGCATGGGTGAGCCGGCGGGGAAGCCGAATGCGTTCGCCATCCGATCGTCGAGCAACGCGAACACGCCCTGCCGGACGGCCGGGGTGAGCGCGGCGGGAAACCACGAGCAGTACAGATCGAGGGTGTAGGTGCCGATGCGACGGTTGTCCTCGCTGAAGCGGAACGTGCGTTCTTCGTAATCGAGCTTGAACTGTGCGAACTCGGTGTACGACTCCGGAATGTCCTTGATGCCCATGCGTTTACCCACTTCGCTGTAGAAGTGGAAGGTTGCGAGCCGCTCCTTGGGATGCAGGCGACGCCACCCATAGGTGTCGATCCATTCGATGGGCTCGTAGATGAACGTCGTGAGCACGTACAGCATGTCGTCGTTGGAGATGTCGTACTGCGCGTGCATTCGATTGACCGTCCGCAACGATTCGCGACCTCGTTCGGAGTCGTATCCGTGTTCGACCATTTCCGACATCAGCAGCGAGGTGTCGTCGTACCGCTTTTGCGGTCGCTTCTCGAACTCGCCGGTCCGGGCCAGCAGAGCGGAGATCGTCGGCACGCAATAGGTTCGGAACAAGGCGAATTCGAGGGCCCGCTGATAATCCCAGGGGAACTCGTACCCCGCGGTGATCCGGTGAATGGTGTGACAGTCGCGGACCGGGTCGAGTTCCTCGACGCGGCGCAACCACCCGTATCGACCCCGACCCGGCGCGATGTCCATGGTCAGCCTCGTCCGTGGCGGAGTTTGAGCGCCAGCACCGACAGCTTCATGTTCCGGGCTTTGCGCTTCATCGTCAGCAGATCGATCGGTGCCGCGAAGCCCTGCACGGTCAGTGATTTGACGGTGCTGAATTCACGAAGGCCGTCGTCGCCGTGGATGCGCCCGAAGCCCGAGTCGCCCGTTCCGCCGAACGGTAGGGCCGGGACGCCGGCGAAGCCCAGCACCGAATTGACCGTCACGACACCACAATCGAGCTTCTCGGCGGCGCGTCGACCGACCGCGGTGTCCTTGGTGAACACCGATGCACCCAGACCGTAGGAGGACGCGTTGGCACGGGCGATGGCCTCGTCCAGGTCGCGGACCTTGTTGACGACGACGGTGGGCCCGAACGTCTCCTCGGTGATCGCGGTCGAATCCTCGGGAACGTCGGTGAGGACGACGGGGTCGATGTACGGCCCGTGCAGTGAGTCGAGACCTCCCACCAATGCGGTGCCGCCCTTGGCCAACGCATCCTCGATCTGGCCGCGGACGATGTCGCTCTGCTTGCCCAGCGTCATCGGGCCGTAGGACGAGGTCTTCGATCCACCGGGCTTCAATTCCTTGACCGCCCTGGTGAATTCGGCGACGAACCGGTCGTACACCGGGGCGGCGACGTAGATACGTTCGACTCCGGCGCAGGTCTGCCCGGCATTGCCCATCGCGCCGAACGTCGCGAACTCCACGGCCGCAGAGATATCGGCGTCGGCGTCGACGAGCATCGCGTCCTTACCGCCGCACTCGGCGATCAGCGGCGTCAACGACTTCGCGCACGTGGCCATGACTTTCTTGGCCGTCGCGGTCGAGCCGGTGAACGCGATCTTGTCGACGCCGGCTTCGACCAGGGCAGTGCCGGTGGAACCGTCGCCGGTGATCGTCTGGAACACCGGGTGGGGAGCGGCGAGCGACTGCCACTTCTCGGCCAACCAGACTCCGACACCCGGGGTGAGTTCGCTGGGCTTGAAGACGACGGTGTTGCCTGCGGCGAGGGCGTACGCGATCGACCCCATCGGCGTGTAGAGCGGGTAGTTCCACGGCCCGATGACGCCGACGACGCCGAACGGGCGGTAGCTGACGTAGGCCTTCTGGTTGATGGCGAGCAGACCCGATCCGACCCTGCGCTGTTTGAGGGTCTTGCCGGCGTGGCGCGCCGCCCAATCGATGTGTTCGACGCCCAACATGACTTCCAGCAGGGAGTCCTCGTCCGGCTTGCCGGTTTCGGCGGCGATGACGGCGGCGAGGCTCGCGGCGTCGCGGGCGATCGCGGTCTTGAATTCGAGGAGCCACCGCTTGCGGTCCTCGAAGCCCTGCGCGTCCCACCACCGGGCGGCCGAGCGGGCGCGGGTCACGGCGATCTCGACCTCGGCGGCGTCGGCGATCGGGTACGTGGCGAGTGCGAGACCCGTTCTGGGATCGAGGCTTTCGAAGGTGCTCTCGTTCGTTCGTTCGATCTGGTCCGTCACGGGCTCTATCCTCCAGCAGATCGCATCACATATATTTGATGTGATTCAATGTTGTCCAGGACACACTATGCGCCCGCCACCGTTGCAACAACCCCCGCAGCCCCGCTGTGCAGGAGATGTGGAATGAGCCTCGATCTCAAACGCACGGCGTCTTCGAAACAGCCGATTGCGCGACGACCGCAGCTGTCCGAGGACGTCGCAGTGAGCATCCGCCGAAGGATCGTCGCCGGTGCGCTGAAGCCGGGGGCGTTCGTCCGCATCGACGAGACCGCAGCCGAGTTGGGAGTCAGTGCCACCCCGGTACGCGAGGCGCTGGTGTCGTTGCGCGGCGAAGGGTTGCTCGAATCGGTCCCGCATCGGGGCTACCGCGTTGTCGAACTGACACGGCAGGACATCGACGACATCTTCTGGTTGCAGGGCACGATCGCCGCGGCCTTGGCCGAGCGGGCATCCCGCCGGGTCACCGCGGAGCATCTCCAGCAGTTGACCACCCTCAACGACGACCTACGCGACGCCGTGACACGCACCGACGCCGATGCCGTCGAACGGTGCGAGTTCGAGTTTCACCGCGCCATCAACAAGATCGCAGGCGGCACCACATTGGCGTGGTTTCTGCTCGGTGCCGTCAAGTACACCCCGACGCATCTACATGCGTCCGACACCGACTGGGGACGACGGGCGGTACGCGGCCACGAGGAATTGATCGAGGCGATGCGTCGAGCCGATCACCGGGCCGCCGGTGAACTGATGCGACATCAGTTCACCGACGCAGCGACCCTGGTTCGATCGTTCAGCTGAGTCCGCTCAGCTCAGGTGATGCGGCTGGGGGTGCGACTTGTGCCCCTCGTCCGAGCCCTCGTTGTCCTGATGACCGTTCGACGTGCCCTGCGCTCCTGTTCCCGCCGGAACCATCGAGATGATCACCGACTTCGAAGTAGGGCAGTTGCTCTGCAGCGCAGTCGAATCCAACGGAATCAGCGGATTGGTCTCGGGGTAGTACGCAGCAGCCGACCCACGCGGGGTGTCGTACTCGACGATGCGGAACGACGGCGCGCACCGTTCCACGTCGTCGTCGTCCCACTTGGTGACGAGATCGACCATGTCGCCGTCGCGGAAGCCGAGCGTCGAGATGTCTTCTCGGTGCACGAAGATGACGCGTCGGCCGTTCTCGATTCCGCGGTAGCGATCGCTGAGGCCGTAGATCGTCGTGTTGAACTGATCGTGGCTGCGCAGCGTCTGCAGAATCAGATGGCCGGACGGAACCTGCAGCACGTCGATCGGCGAGACGGCGAATTCGCCCTTGCCGCTCTTGGTTTCGAACGTCCTGCTGTCGCGAGGGGGATGCGGAAGGACGAAGCCGCCGGGTCGTCGAACATTGACCTCGTACCCTTCGCAACCGGCGACGACGCGCGAGATGTGCGTGCGAATGTTGCGGTAGTCGTCGCGGAAACCCTTCCAATCGAGACCGTATCGATCACCGAGTGTCGCCTCGGCGATTCCGCTGACGATCGCGACCTCCGAGCGCAGGTACGGGCTCGCGGGCTTCAGCGGTCCTCGTGACGAGTGCACCGAGCAGGTGGAGTCCTCCACCGAAATCCATTGCTCACCACTGGCTTGCACGTCCTTCTCGGTGCGTCCGAGGGTCGGCAGAATGAGAGCCGTCTCGCCGCACACGAGATGCGAACGGTTGATCTTCGTGGAGATCTGCACGGTCATGCGCATCTTGCGCAGCGCCTCGAACGTGACGTCGCTGTCGGGCGTCGCCTGTACGAAGTTGCCGCCGAGGCCGAGGAAGAAATGGGCCTTGCCGTCGCGCATGGCGCGGATCGAGTCGACGGTGTCCAAGCCGTGCTCACGGGGCGGCTCGAAGTCGAACTCCGCCGCCATGGCGTCGAGGAAGGCCACCGGAGGGCGCTCCCAGATGCCCATCGTTCGGTCGCCCTGCACGTTCGAGTGGCCACGGACGGGAAGCAAACCGGCACCGGCCTTACCGATGTTTCCTTGCGCGAACGCAAGATTGGTGACTTCCTTGATGGTGGCGACGGCATTGCGATGCTGCGTCAGACCCATCGCCCAGCAGAAGACGGTGGCCTTGGAGTCGCGCAGCATCTCGGCGGCCTCGGTGATCTGCTGCATCGACAGGCCGGTGACCTCGGTGACGAGATCGAAATCGACCTCGGCAACGTGTGCTTTCCACTCGTCGAATCCGACGGTGTACTCGCCGAGGAATTCGTGATCGAGGGCGTCCCACTTCACCAACAGCGCCCCGAGGGCCTGGAACAGAGCAAGGTCGCCGTTGAGCTTGATCGGCAGGTGCAGATCCGACAGATCGGTACCGGGACCGACCATGCCGCGCGGGGTCTGGGGGTTCTTGAAGTTCAGCAGTCCCGCTTCGCGAAGGGGATTGATGGACAGAATCTTTGCGCCGTTCTGCTTCGCCAGCTCGAGGGCGGAGAGCATGCGCGGATGATTCGTGCCGGGATTCTGGCCGGCCAGGATGATCAGTTCGGCGTTGTGAACGTCGTCGAGCGTGACGCTGGCCTTGCCGATGCCGATGGATTCCTGCAGCGCGATGGACGTCGACTCGTGACACATGTTGGAGCAGTCGGGCATGTTGTTGGTGCCGAACGACCGAGCGAACAACTGGTAGATGAACGCGGACTCGTTGGACGCACGACCCGAGGTGTAGAAGATGGCCTCGTCCGGGCTGGCCAGGCTCTTCAACTCGTCGCCGATCAGACGGAACGCATCGTCCCATTCGATGGGCTCGTAGTGGCTGCCGCCGGGGAGCTTGATCATCGGATGCGTGATGCGGCCCTGCTGACCCAACCAGTGTTCGGTGTGCGCATCGAGCTCGGCAATGCTGTGCTGCGCGAAGAACTCCGGAGTGGCTCGCGTGGTCGTCGCCTCCTCGGCGACGGCCTTGGCACCGTTCTCGCAGAACTCGGCGGCGTGCCGATGACCCGGATCGGGATCGGGCCACGCGCAGCTCATGCAGTCGAAGCCCTCGGCCTGGTTCAGCTTGAGGAGCGTCTGCGCGGTGCGCTTGGGACCCATGTGTCCCAGCGCGCGCTTCATCGACACCGCGACGGCGGTGGCACCTGCCGCATGGGTTTTCGGCTTCTCGATATCGAGCTCGGCCTCGTCGACGTCGCTGTCGGTGCGTCTCATGCGGGTCCCTTCGTTGCGTTACCCCCGAAAACCGACAATAGCCCGAAGGCTCAGCCGGCGAGGAGCGCGGTCACCAAATCCACGTACTGCTGTTTCGCTGAATCCTGGCTCGTACCTTCGAGCTTCGCCCATGCATCGAACTTCGCCCGATTCACCATGTCCAGCCGTCCGGGACGCTTACCCGTCACGTCTCCGATCGAACCTTGCTTGAAGAGCGAGTACAGGCGCAGCAGATCGTCGTTGCTCGGCTTGGACGTGAGCTTCTTGACGTCAACCTGCGCATCGGCGAACGACTGGTCGAGATCGGACATGAACGAGCTCCTTCGGCTGTAGGTGCCGTCATCCTTGCACGGCGGCCTGCTCGAGGATGCGAATACAGTGCGCGACGAGAGCGTCGCGAGTGGCGTCGAGGGTGCCGTCCAGAAAACCGATGAACAGAGCCGTCAACGCGCCGACGGTTCCGACGGCGACGAGCTGCCGTTCGGCGGACTCGGGTAGCCGGGCACGAACCAGTTCGACGAACCCGGGCAGCAGGTCGAGTCCGCGTCGGCTCAGCGCAGGTTCGGCCAACGGAGCGATCAGCAGCACTCGTCCCATCCGAGGCTCGTCGACGACGATTTCGACGAACGCCCGGACGGGCGCGGCCACAGCGTCCTTCGGTGATGCTCCGGCGACGGCGTTCTCCAGGGCCTCCTGCGCTCGGGCCCCTACCCAGGCGTAGACCGCGCGAACGAACGTGTCGCGATCGGTGAAGCTCTCGTAGAAGTAGCGCTCGGTGAGACCGGCTGCGCGGCACACGGCGCGCACGTTGACTGCAGGTCCCTCCTGCGCGCCGAGGAGTTCGATCCCGGCATCGAGCAACGCGTCGTATCGCTTGGATCTGCGCTCTTCCAACTGTTGACTACGCATGTTGTCGAGGCTACTTTGACAACATGCGTAGTCAGTTCGATCGACCCGTCCCACTCGGTCCCGACTCGCTCACCTGGAAGTACTTCGGTGACTGGCGCGGGATGCTGCAGGGCGTGTGGGCGGGGTCGATGCAGAACATGCACCCGGGCCTCGGAGCGGGCGTCGAACAGCATTCGACGTTCTTCGACGAGCGATGGCAGCGCCTCTACCGCTCCCTGTATCCGATCGGGGGAGTGGTGTTCGACGGCGACAGGGCCGAGGAGACCGCCCACCAGGTTCGCGGCTACCACAACGACATCAAGGGAATCGACTCGAAAGGGCGCACGTACCACGCCCTCGATCCCGACACCTTCTACTGGGCACACGCGACGTTCTTCATGGGCACGGTGCTCACCGCCGACCGATTCATGGGCGGACTGACCGAAACGCAGAAAGTGCAACTGTTCGACGAGCACGTGCAGTGGTACCGGCTCTACGGCATGAGCATGCGATCGGTGCCGGAGACCTGGGCCGAATTCCAGAAGTACTGGGAGCGCATGTGCACACACGTGCTGGAAGACAACATGGCTGCACGTGGAGTGCTGGATCTGTCCGCGCTCGGACCGCCGCCGTATGCCTCCTGGCTGCCGGAACGAGTGTGGGCCGTGCTGCGCAGACCGGTGGCATCGTTGTTCGTCTGGATCACCGTCGGGCTCTACGACCCGCCCGTCCGGGAGCTGCTGGGGTACACGTGGTCGGAGCGGGACGCACGACGGTTCGCGGTGTTCGGCAGGGCGGTGAACCTGGCGTTCGGGCTGGTGCCGCGTCGTCGCCGACTCCATCCGCGCGCCCGAGCCGGCTGGGATCGCGTCGCGGGCCACAGGCCGGCAACGGCTCCTCTGGTGCACACGCCCGCCCGCAATCTGCCGCCGGCGCAGCGTCGCTCGCACCCGTCGCACTACAGCCCGAAAGTGTAGGTTTCCGGTCTCCGGGTACGACGCGGGTATGTACAACGTCAGAACTGGCAGCGGGTCGCCGCTGGTCCTCGTCCACGGGCTCGGGTCCTCGTACCGCAACTGGGATCCGATCGTCCCGGCACTCGCGGAGCACCGCGAGGTCATCGCCCTCGATCTCCCCGGGTTCGGACGGACACCGCCGCTGGCCGACGTGTCCATCGCGTCGTTGACCGATGCCCTGCGCGCGTACCTCGACAGCGAGGGATTGTCCGACGCCGATCTCGTCGGCAGCTCGATGGGCGCGCGGATGGTCGTCGAGCTGGCTCGCCGGGGGCACCGGGGGTCGATGGTGGCCCTCGATCCGGGCGGCTTCTGGAACGACCGTCAGGTCAAGGTGTTCGGGGCGACCATCACCGCATCGCTGGCGTTGATGAAGCGGGCGCAACCGCTGGTGCCCTTCCTGGCCGGGAACCCGATCACCAGAACCGCTGCACTGGCGCAGTTCTCGGCCGCGCCGTGGAAATTGCCGAGCGGACTGGTCGAACGGGAGCTGAAGGGCTTCTCTGCCAAGACTTCACCCTCGCTCGACGCCGCTCGCAAGGCACTGATCCACGGGCCCAAGCAGCAGGGTGCCCCGAAAGGTTCCCTGCAGGGGTCGCTGCTCATCGGCTGGGGCCGTCGGGACAAGGTGACGACGCCCAGCCAGGCAGAGGTGGCAATGCAGCGTTTCCCCGACGCCACCCTACACTGGTTCGACAAATGCGGACACTTCCCGCACTGGGACCAGCCGACCGAAACCGCCCGAGTCATCCTGCGGGCGACCGGTCGCTAGCTCCCATGTGAGTGGAACTTCGACCCCTGCTACGAAGTTCCACTCACAAGGCTCAGCCGTTCCACCACGGACGCAGAGGTACGTCGGCTTGACCTTTCGGTCCCAGCTTGACCGCTAGAACCTGGTGCAGCTGAACGACATTGCGCTCGAATCCCAGACGGGACCCGGCCATGTAGAGGCCCCAGACACGGGCTGTTCCCTCGCCGGCCTCGGCGACGCACGCATCCCAGTTGTCCACCAGGTTCTGGCACCACCCGGCGAGGGTCAGCGCATAGTGCTCGCGCAGGTTCTCCTCGTGCCGGACCTCGAGGCCGACGTCCTGGATCTCGGTGATGATGCGACCCGATCCGGTGAGTTCCCCGTCGGGAAAGACGTACCGGTCGATGAAGCTGCCTGCCTTGGCGTGCGCGCGGTTGTCGGGCCGGGTGATCGAGTGGTTCAGCAGTCGACCACCGTCACGCAGCTTGGACTGGATGAACGTGAAGTACGCCGGGTAGTTGCCGACACCGATGTGCTCGGTCAGCCCGATCGACGAGATCGCGTCGAAATTCGTCTCGGGCACGTCGCGGTAATCGGAGAAGCGAACCTCGGCGAGGTCCGCAAGACCCTCGTCTTCGATGGCCTTCTGCGCCCACGAGGCCTGCTCCTGCGAGAGAGTCACACCGATGACCTGAACTCCGCGTCGCGCTGCGTAGCGCACCATCGAACCCCAGCCGCACCCGATGTCGAGCAGGCGATCACCGGGCTGCAGACCCAGTTTGTCGAACACCAACCGATACTTGTTCTCCTGCGCGGCCTCCAGAGACTGCTCGACGTTCTCGAATGCCGCACAGGTGTACGTCATCGAGGGACCGAGGACCATCTCGTAGAACCGGTTGGACACGTCGTAGTGGTGGTGGATCGCTTCGGCATCGCGTGTCTTGGAATGCCGCAGACCTTCGGCGATGCGACGCCACCGCGGAATCGCCTCCTGGGGCGGAGGAGCGATGGGACGCAGCACGTCCCAGCCGAGCGACCGAGCGATCGAGGTCAAGGTCATGGCCGACGGGCGGCGGAAGTGGAGCTCGTCGCCCATCAGCGCGAGCAGTTCGTAGGGATCGCCGGGATGAACACCGGTGGCCTCCAGGTCGCCGGAGACATAGGCGCGGGCCATGCCGAGATCACCGGGAGCTGTTGCGAGATAGGTGGTTCCGCGTGGGCTCTTGAGGTTGAGGCCGATCTTGGCATCCTCGGGGCCGGCCACGCTGCCGTCGTACGCGGTGAAACGCAGGGGAATGTTGCCGTCGGAGATCAGCTCGAGGATCTCGGAGATCTTGAGTTTCTGTGGCCCGTTCACCGTGCGATTGCCGGAGTCCTTGAACGTCGTCATTTGCGCTGCACCGCCTTCGAGTACAAATCCAGCAATCGGGATTCGGGATCGTATTTCTTCTTCAGTTCTCTGTATTTCTCGCCGCCGTAGAGAACGGCGAATTCATCCTCGGTGTAGTAAGCGTCCGAGTACAGCGATTTATGCCCCTCGAACTCGGTGACCTTCTTCTCGATGGCGCGGTTCGCGGCACCCTCGGGTCGACCGGGCACGATCGGCACCGACGACCAGAAGCCGATGTTGACGTAGGTGCGCTTGGGCTCGAGCGGGTACAGCGGCCACGGCCTGGACGGATCGGCTCCGGGGGCGGCCGGTTCGCGAAGACGTAAGGGGCACAACCACAACGGCTCGATCGGAATCTCGTCGAGAAACCCGCGTACGAAGCCGGCGGTGTGTTCGATGGGAACCTCGACGTCCTGTACGACGCGTTCGCGCGGCGGATTTCCCTTGCGCTTCTCGAGTCGATCGGCGATGTCGTACTTGCGATCGAGGCCGATCAACTTCCAGTAGAAGCTGCTGCGTCGGTACTTGCGCGGCCAGAAGCGTCGGATCCGGGGGTTCTGGGTTCCGAACGCACGCGAGCACCAGAACCAGTCGGTGTCCCAGCGCCACAGGTAATCGTGGATGGTGAGCCGATCGGTCTTCGGAGTGTCCGACGAATGCTGGATCGAGCGGTAGAAGATGTCGGCACCGGTGTAGTCGCTGACGGGGCCGGGCTCGTCGGTCTGGACCCCGAGAGTGAGGTAGCTTTCGTCGGCGCTGAAGACGACGCCGTCCAGGTACTGAACTTCGATGCCGTCGTACTCACGCCGAGCGACGATGGTGTCCATCGTCGTTTGAAGCGTGTCCAGATCGTGGAATCGCAAGTGGCGCAGAGCAACGAACGGAAGTACCGGCTCGAGTTCGATCTTCAGCCGCGTCGAGTAGCCGAGAGTGCCGTACGAGTTGGGAAAGCCCCAGTACAGGTCCGCGTGTTCGCCCTCGGGTGTTGCCGTGAGGATCTCACCGCTACCGGTGAGGACGTCGATCTCGAGTACCGACTCGTGCGGAAGCCCGCTGCGGAACGACGTCGACTCGATGCCGAGTCCGGTGACCGCGCCGCCGAGGGTGATCGTCTTGAGCTGCGGAACGACGAGAGGGGCGAGGCCGTAGGGCAGCGTCGCGTCGACCAGATCCTCGTACGTGCACATCCCCGCCACGTCGGCGGTGCGAGCCGCGGCATCGACGGTGACGACCTTGCTCAATCCCGAGACGTCGAGTCCCGGCGTCTTCGAGGTCGTCCTGGCCCGAAACAGGTTGGACGTCTTCTTAGCCAGACGCACCGTCGCGTCGGTCGGTATTGCGCGATAGCTGCGAAGCAACTTCTCGACACCCGACCGATGCGCTGCGTAACCGCTCTCCCTCGGTTCTGGCCGTCGTCCGAGAAGAGCATTCACTGAAGCCACGAGTAGACGCTATATCTCGTACTGCTCGGTATCCACCGAAGCTGCCGACGGTCCGGTGAAACTTCACGCAACTGTTGTCGAATCGGACGGCTCAAACAGAACTATTCGGACAAATGGTTGCATCATGCATGTGTTTTTCGATGACAACTGAACGTATGTGAACCACCTCACACACCCTCGGCGGCAGTGCCGACATCGGGAGCGACGCGAGGCAGGATGGAGATTGCAACCCCAATCGACTCGAAGGAGAACGTTCTCGTGGCTCAGGTCAGCGCATCCAGTTCCGCCACCATCGCCACCACACCCGATCAGGTGCTCGCCGCGCTCGCCGACTACGAAACCGTGCGGCCCCGCATCCTTCCCGAGCAGTATCGCGACTACCGGGTGGTGCAGGGCGGACAAGGCGACGGCACCGTGGCCGAATGGACCCTGCAGGCCACCGAGAAGCGAGTGCGCAACGTGAGCGCAGCCGTCACGGTCTCCGGCTCGACCATCACCGAACGCGACGCCAACTCCTCGATGGTCACCACCTGGACCGTCGCCCCCGAAGGCAACAGCACCGTCGTCACCACGACGACCGAGTGGGCGGGTGCCGGAGGAATCGGCGGATTCTTCGAGAAGACGTTCGCGCCCCTCGGATTGAAGAAGATCCAGGCCGCGACCCTCGACAACCTGCGCCGCGAGTTGATCTAGACCCGCTCGAAATCCGGCTCTTCGATCAATGCCAACGTGCCGACCACCACGGTGCGCATCGACCACAGAAACATCCCGTCGGGTCCACGGTCGATCGTGTCGTAGGCCCCCGGCAGGGTGTCGAGGTCGGTGCGTGCGGCGATCGCGTCGTCGTACTCACGGTCGCGGCGATCGGCGTTGTACACCATCTGCGCCAACGCCAGTGCATGTTCGCTGACGGTGATGACGGCCCACGTCGCCTGCTTGGAAGTCAGTTCGTACCGCACTCGATATCGGGTCTGCACGGTGTCGGCCATGCGCAGCGCGTCGACGGAACTGGGAGTCAGTCCGATCAGATACTCGGCGATGCCCGGGTTCTCGAGTACGAGCACCCGCAGTGCGGACGAGAGTCCCAGTAACGCGTCGTGCATCGACTCGTCGTCTCCGGGGAGCGGCGGCGACCAGCGTCGCAGGATCTCCTCGGCGACCAGGGCCTTGAGCGCGGCCGGGCCGTCGATGTTGTTGTAGATCGCGACGATCGATACGCCCAGCGCGTCGGCGACCGACTTCACCGTCACCTTGGGCAGCGTCAGGGCGATGCCTGCCTCTGCCATGGTTTCGGGAGTCACTCGGCGCTTGCGAGGGGTCGAGCTCGCCGGCGCGTTCATGCCCTCAGGCTACGTGGGCTCAGAACTGACGGAACGTCAGTCGAGTGTCGAACCCGATCGTGCGGCCGAACGTCGTCCGACACCGTACGACTACGCTGGAGCTCGCTTCGGCCCACGCGAGAGGACGGCACAGTGCAACCCGGTGAACAGCCCGACATGGCCTCGATTCTGCAGCAGGCTCAGCAGATGCAGCAGCAACTGATGGCGGCACAGGCGGAGATCGCCGAAACCGAGGTCACCGGTCAGGCCGGCGGCGGACTCGTCGTGGCGACCGTCAAGGGAACAGGCGAAGTGGTCGGACTGACCATCGACCCCAAGATCGTCGATCCCGACGACGTCGAGACACTGCAGGACCTGGTGATCGGTGCCATCGCCGACGCGTCGAAGGCAGCGCAGAACGTAGCGAGCGAGAAGCTCGGCCCCCTCGCAGGCGGTCTCGGCGGCGGCTCCCTCGGACTACCCGGCTTCTAGGCGAGACGAGTGTACGAAGGTCCCGTACAGGATCTGATCGACGAGCTGGGAAAGTTCCCCGGAGTCGGTCCGAAGAGCGCTCAGCGCATAGCGTTTCACCTCCTGGCCGTCGAGCCACCCGAGGTCGATCGCCTCATGCGCGCGCTACAGCGCATCCGCGACGGCGTGCAGTTCTGCATCGTCTGCGGGACCGTATCGGACAAGGAACTGTGCCGAATCTGCGCCGACTCCCGACGCGACAGGTCCATGATCTGCGTCGTCGAAGAGCCCAAAGACGTTCAGGCCGTGGAACGTACGCGCGAATTCAAAGGCCGGTACCACGTACTCGGCGGAGCGCTCGACCCACTCAACGGAGTAGGCCCCGACCAGCTGCGCATCCGAGAGTTGTTGACCCGCGTCGGAACTCAGGACGACGGCGTCGACGTCACCGAGGTCATCATCGCCACCGACCCCAACACCGAGGGCGAAGCAACGGCTACGTATCTCGTCCGGATGATGCGCGATTTCCCCGGTCTCGCCATCACCCGTCTCGCCTCCGGCCTGCCGATGGGCGGAGACCTCGAATTTGCCGACGAACTGACACTGGGTCGAGCTCTCACCGGTAGGCGTCGTATGTGAGATGCCGGAGGCAGTGGTGTGGTTAAGTGCCCCAGGCGGCGCATAACCGCACCACTGCCGGAGGCACTTGTCGTACCCCTGGTGCAATATCCCGCCATGACAAACGACGGGACCCGCATACCGCAGTCCGTTCTCGACGATCAGCACGGTTTGATGACCTCGGTTCAGCTCAGCACATTCGGGTTCACGCCGAAGGCAATCCGCCACCATGTCGAAACCGGTCGGTGGCTACGAGTGTTTCGAAACGTGATCTGTCTGACCAGCGGTCCACTCAGCAGGGATATGGAGCTGCAAGCGGCGCTGCTGTACGGAGGCGGGGGCGCGATCCTGAGCCATGACACCGCCGCGTATCAGTGGGGAATGCTGCGGGAGTCTGCCGGGCCGATTCACCTCACTGTCCCTCGCCCGTGCTCGGCCATCAGCCAGCCACCGACGATGCGGCATGTTCTGACGCGGCCGACGTCGCTGAGCAATGCGCGCATCCATCCCGGGGTGGTGGTGCATCGGTCTCTGGCCATCGAGCACATCGGTGTCGATACCGAGCCGCGTCGGACGAGCAAGGAAGACACAGTCATGGACCTGGCCGCGTCCGAGCCGACTGCCCCAGAAGCCGCAGCAGCTTTTGTGGCGGCCATGACCAACGGAAAAGTGTCCATCCCGGCAATGCGTCGCAAGATCGAACTGCGGCGTCCGCGGCGGTACAAGAAAATCATGCTCGACGCCCTCTCCCTGTTGGCAGGTGGCGTCCAGTCCGTTCTCGAGTTTCGCTATGCGATCGACGTCGAGCAGGCGCACGGACTGCCCGCCGGTCGCCGTCAAGCGCCACACCACATCGGTGACCGGGTGGTGTTCGAGGACGTCGAATACGGCGCCGAGGGTCTGATCGTTCGTCTGGACGGCCAGCAGTTCCACGCGGCGAGCAGTGTGAGGTTCCGAGACAGGTTGCGAGACAACGCTGCCGAGCTCAGTGGGCGACCTCGGCTGGTGTACGGATGGCACGAAGTGTCGACGGACCCCTGCGGGGTGTACCGCGAAGTCCGCGAGGTGCTGGTGCGCGAGGGGTGGGTGGATGCGTCGTATGCCTGCAAGAAGTGCTGCCCAGTGGTGCGGTTAGGTGCCGCCGAGGGCACATAACCACACCACTGCGCAGGCACTACCGGAGCCGCTCCCTGCGGAGTTGCGTGACCTCGGGGAGGTCGAGGGGAGCGAGAGTAGTGCCCAGCGCCCGTTCGAGTAGGTAGTCCGCCAACTCCGGGTTTCGGGCGAGTACCGGCCCGTGCATGTAGGTGCCCAACACCGAACCCTGCACGACGCCTTCGCGTCCGTCGCCGACGCCGTTGCCGACCCCGTGCGTGACCTTGGCGAGCGGTGCGGCATCAGGCCCGAGTGTCGTTCCGCCGCGGTGGTTCTCGAATCCGCTGAGCTTCTGGGTGAGACCGTCGAGCGTGGGTTCGGTGACGACTTCACCGATGGATCGGGTGGCCTGGGGCGCGGTGGTCACGTCGAAGAGGGAGATGCCATCGACGCGTTCGCCTGCGGAGGTCTCGTACCAGTGCCCGAGTACCTGGATCGCGGCGCAGATGGCGAGTACCGGCACACCGCGAGCAGCTGCGTTCTGCAGGCCCGGGTATCGGGTGAGGTGACGCGTCGCGAGGCGCTGAGCCGAATCCTCGGCTCCACCAAGGGTGTACACGTCCAACGAATCCGGGACCGGATCGTTGAGCGTGATGTGCACGACCTCGGCGTCGATGTTGCGCATCCGCAGTCGCTGGCGGAGAACGAGGGCATTGCCGTTGTCGCCGTACGTGCCCATGACGTCGGGCAGAACGAGGCCGATGCGAACGGTGGACTCAGACATCCTTGGTCTCCCGTGCCAGTGCGCGACCGAGATCGCGGAACGCGGTGTAGTTGGCCAGCACTTCGACGCGTCCCGGCGGGCAGGATGCGATGGCCTGCAACGGATCTGCGACTGTGGTGTGCTGCGAACCTGCGTAGAGCAGGCGGACACCCAGGTCGGTCGCGCGTTCACCGGCCGCGACGACAGCGACGTCCTCGAAGTGCTCGAAACGCACGTCCCACAGCCACGACAGGTCTTCGCCGTCGGGAACCTGTCCGTTGACGGCGATGACGAGACCGTCGCACGTGGGATCGATCATCGACAGTGCTTCCTGCCAGCCGGCAGGATTCTTGGCGAGAAGCATTCGGACGGAATGCGATCCGTACTGGACGGTGGAATAGCGTCCGGCCACCTCGTCGACTCCCGATGCGGCAGCGACGGCGTCGGCTGGTGCTGCGCCGAGAGTGACGGCTGCAGCCACGGCCTGAGCTGCGTTGCCGCGGTTGGCCTTCCCGGGCAGCGCCAATGTCATCGGCAGAACGAGCCCGTCGGGGCCGTAGAGATTCTCGTCGTCGAGCCACCAATCCGGCGTCGGACGCTTGAAGTCGCTGCCGGTGCTGTACCAGTGCTCGCCGTCCCAGACGATGGGTTCGCCGGTACGCGGGCAGCTGACGGAGTCGCCGGCCCAGCCGCCGCCCGCTGCGACCCACACGACGTTCGGCGCATCGAACGCCGCCGAGGTGACGAGGACGTCGTCGCAATTGGCAATGACGACGGTGTCGGGATGACGGGCCAATCCGGCGCGCAGGGCTCGCTCGATCATGTTGATCTCGCCGACGCGGTCGAGCTGGTCGCGGCTGAGATTCAGCAGAACGATCGCCGCGGGATCGACCGCATCGGAAACGTGGGGGACGTGGAGTTCGTCGACCTCCAGGGCCGCCAGCTCCGCGTCGAAATGGGCGTGCAATGCCGCGACGATGCCGGCATCCATGTTCGCGCCGTCGGCCTGGGTGGCGACGTCGCCGAGAGTGGCCAGTGCGGCTGCCGTCATCCGCGTCGTAGTGGACTTGCCGTTGGTGCCGGTGACGATGACGGTGCGTCGCCCACGGCCCAGGCCGCCCAGAATGGTCGGATCGATCTTGAGCGCGACCAGACCACCGATCATCGAGCCCTTGCCTCGGCCCGCCTTGCGGGACGCCCACGTCGCCATCTCCGCCGCGCGTAATGCCACGCGGCCGCGGGCGCCGATACGTCTGCGCTCACCCAGTTCAGCCATCCGCCGAGTCTGGCACAGAACAGGGTGGCGTTTCATATCGGCGGCTCGCTACCCCTGGGTCATTCCGCAGGCTCCACTCCCGCCCTCATACCGGTACTTTCTCCAGAACTGGGGCAGGCTTCCTGGCAGCCATTCCGCCCAGGCAGCCGCCGATGACGATCGCTCCGCCGAGCAGGGCCAACAGCGACGGGGTTTCGTCGAGAAACGCCCAGGCACCCGCGATACCGACGACGGGAACCAGCAGCGAGAACGGTGCGACGAGACCGGCCGGGTTGCGGCTCATCAGGATGCTCCACAGGCCGCTGCCCACGATCGTGGCGGGAATCACGATGTACGCCAACGCGACCAGACCGGGCCAGCCCTGCGAACCGAACGAGTCGGCCAGCGCGTGCCAGCCCGTGCTCGGGCCCTCGACGACCGCCGACAGCGCCAACATCGGCACCGGCGGTACGACGGTCATCCAGAGCATCAGTGTCATCGGGGAGTCGGATTTGGCCAGTCGGTTTCCGAGATTGCCGAAGGCCCAGCCCAGACCGGCGAGCAGGGTGAGGACGACAGGAAGCAGGGTGGCGTTCTGGGCGCGATCCCACCCGATGAGGACCATGCCGAGGACGGCCACGCCGATGCCGATCGCCTGCCTGCGGCTCACGTGTTCGCGTAGCAGAAGCGCGCCGAGAACGACGGTGAACGGGGCCGACGACTGCAGGACGAGCGACGCCAATCCGGTGGGCATGCCTGCCGCCATCGCCGCGAACAGGAAGGCGAACTGCAGGAAGCCGAAGCCGAAGCCGTAGAGCAGCAACCACTTGAGGGGCACCTTCGGTCGCGGAACGAACATCACAACAGGAACTGCGATGACCAGAAAGCGTAGTGCCGCGAAGAAGAAGGGCGGAAAGTGGTCGAGCCCGACGCGGATGGCGAGGAAGTTCAGTCCCCACAGAACGGCGACAGTCAGTCCGAGGAGGCGGTCGCGTGTGGTCATGCCATTTATCGTGACGGGTGCAAACAATCAGCACAATCGAATATATCCGCACCAACAGTTAAGATTTTCTGTATGAACGTGGAGCGGCTCCGGATCCTCGCAGAGCTTGCCGACCGCGGGACCGTTGCATCGGTCGCCGAGGCGATGTCGATGACTCCGTCGGCGGTGTCTCAACAGCTCAAGTTGCTGGCGCGCGAGGCCGGCGTGACATTGCTCGAACCGGACGGACGCCGGCTGCGCCTCACCGACGCCGGGCGGGCACTGGTACTCAGAACCGACGAGGTTCTCGCTGCCCTCGCCCGCGCCACCGCAGAAATGGATCGGTATCGAGCGTCTCCGCGGGGACGCGTCCGAGTTGCGCTGTTCCCGTCGGGTGCGGCACTGCTGCTGCCCGGGGTCCTGACGCGGTTGGCGGACTCGGACGTCGACATCGATGCGCGCGACGAGGACCTGCCCGCATCCTCGGTGCCCGAGCTACTCGCCGATTACGACGTGGTGCTCACCCACCGAGACGACAGGGCTCCGTCGACGGCGGGTCCACGGATCGAGGTGACGACCCTGATGCGCGAGCCCATCGATCTGGTGTTGCCTCTCGATCACGCACTGGCGCAGCAAGGCTCGATCGATCTGCGAGACCTGATCGACGAGCGGTGGATCAGCGTTCGCGGCGGTTTTCCGGTCGACGACGTGTTGCTCTCCGTGGCCTCGGTGACCGGAGTGCAGCCGCGAGTTGTCCAACGCATCAACGACTTTCGAGTGACCGAAACACTGGTCGCCGCCGGGCACGGAGTGGCGCTGATGCCGCGCTACGCCGTTGTGCATCCGGGCCTGGTACGTCGAGAGCTCGCCGGCGTTCGAGCCGGGCGAATCTACGAACTCGCGACGAGAACGGATGCGCGGCGACTACCCGCGATCGCCGCTGTGCTCGATGCGTTCGGAGCGGAAGCTACGTTCAGGACAGCGCTTTGGCCTTCAGCGTCGTGAACTCGTCCTGATCGATGGTTCCGTTGTCCAGCAACATCTTTGCGCGAGCAATCTCCTCGGATGACGATCGGCCGGCGACGTGCCTGATGTAGTCCTCCTGCTGCTCTTGGGCGTGCTGCAGGGCAGCACTCTCGCGCTTGGTCATCTTGCTGCCGTTCGCGATGAGGTAGATCAACGCGGTCAGGAACGGCGCAATGATGAGGAAGAGCACCCACAGAGCCTTGACGAACCCGGATGTCTTGTGGTCCCGAAAAAGATCTCCGATGATCGAGAACGTCACCATCAGGTAGGCCACGAATGCGAATCCAACGATGAGGAGCCAGAGGAAATCCCAGAAAGAGTCCATGATCGATCTCCGTTCAATTGTGTGGGCTGACAGGAGTTCAGTGTGGCAGTGGCGGCACCCCGTGCACACGGGTCTTTGGTCCCTTTCGTCGACCGGAAATCCCAGTGAGCCCCACGTCGACCGCGCCCGTTTCGTTTCGTTTCGTTTCGTGAGGGCTCGACAACGCAACACGCCGCCCACCCCGAAAGGCGAGCGGCGTGTCGTCGAGCAGCGAAGTTACTTCAGTGCGCGGTTCAGGGCAGACACCACAGCACGCAGCGACGCGGTGGTGATCGAGGTCGCGATGCCACGGTCGACAAGCGGGCAAATCAGTAGTTCTCCGGGCCGGCTCCAACTGGTTGAGGTTCCATTGAATCGACCAGGTGGCATGCGGACATCGAACCGTCTCCATGCTGCTCGAGCATCGGCTCCACCTGTCGGCACAGGTCCATCGCGTACGGACATCTCGAGACGAAGGCGCACCCGGCAGGTGGATGGGCCGGATCGGGGGAGTCGCCCTCGAGGATCGTTCTGGGGCGTGCCCGTTGGATCGACGGGTCGGGAACCGGGATGGCCGACAACAATGCTTTGGTGTACGGGTGTGAAGGACGGTCGTACACCTGTGCTGCGGAGCCTATTTCGACAATCCGTCCCAGGTACATCACGGCGATTCGGTCGCTGATATGTCGAACCACACTGAGATTGTGAGAGATGAAGATACACGTGAGATCGAATTCGTCGGTCAGGTGCACCAGCAGATTGATCACCTCGGACTGCGTCGACACATCGAGCGCCGAGACCGCCTCGTCCGCGATAATCATCTTGGGGTCCAACGCCAGCGCTCGGGCTATCGCCACCCTCTGACGTTGTCCGCCGGACATCTCGGCGGGGTAGCGCGCCGCGAAATCGCTGCGTAGGCCGACCTTGGACAACAGCTCGGCGACTTTCGCCTCGCACGAGGATCGATCGGCGTGGTCGTAGATCCGCAGGGGCTCGGAAATCGAGGTTCCCACCGTCTTGCTGGGGTCGAGTGAGGCGAACGGATCCTGAAAGATCATCTGGAGATCTCGACGCTTCCTGCGCATGGCCCTACGGCCGAGAGTCAGGAGGTCGTCGCCGCCGTAGACGATCTTGCCGCTTTCGGGCGTCTCGAGCCTCAGAATGGATCTACCGAGAGTGGACTTTCCCGATCCCGACTCGCCGACGATCCCCAGAGTTTCGCCCTGCCGCACAGTAAGACTGATGTCTCGAACCGCTCGGACGGTCTCGCGTGGTCGGCCGAGCAGGTCGCGTGAGCGCACGAAGGACTTGGACAGGCCGACGACGTCCAACAGGACCGGCTTTTCGGTGGTGGTCACAGTTGACCTTTCCTCTCGGAGTCGACCATCGTCGTTCTGTCCGCCGACATGTCGGACTGCGGAGTGGGAATCTCGGGCACCAGCGTCGTCACGGTGCCGTCGACGATGCGGATGCACCGGGTACTTCGTTCGTCGTCCATCGCAACGAGCGGCGGGTGATCCGAATCGCAGAGTCCCGAAATCGAATAGGTGCATCGTGGGCTGAACCGGCAGCCGGATGGCATGTTGTCCGGCCGAGGCACCATTCCGGGTATCGCAACGAGGTCGTTTCCCGGTTCGATGCGTTGAGGCAACGACTCGAGCAGGGCTGCGGTGTACGGATGCAGGGGCCGCGTGAACAGCGCATCCGCGTGGGCGATTTCGACGGGTTCGCCGGCATACATCACCGTCACCTCGTCGCAGAAGTCGGCCACGACGCCGAGGTCGTGGGTGACGAGCAGGACGGCGGTGCCCATATCCTCCTGCAGCCTGCGCAGCAGTTGAAGAATGCTCGCTTGGACCGTGACGTCGAGGGCAGTGGTCGGTTCGTCGGCGATGAGAAGTTTCGGATCGCAGGCGATCGACATCGCGATCATCGCCCGCTGACGCATTCCCCCGCTGAAGCTGTGTGGGTAGTCCTTGGCCCGTC
This sequence comes from Rhodococcus sp. NKCM2511, assembly GCF_014905595.1. Classification (NCBI taxonomy): domain Bacteria; kingdom Bacillati; phylum Actinomycetota; class Actinomycetes; order Mycobacteriales; family Nocardiaceae; genus Rhodococcus; species Rhodococcus sp. NKCM2511. The sequence goes on from NZ_BNHJ02000001.1 coordinate 3,502,765, forward strand.
TGGCTGCAGCGGGTATCCCGACGAGGTCGAGCACCTCGACGGCGCGGTCCCGCGCTTGCTTTCTGGACTTGCCGAAGTGGGTACGTACCGTTTCCGCGATCTGCTCGCCGACGGTGAACACCGGATTCAGACTCGTCATCGGCTCTTGGAAGATCATCGCGATCTCACGGCCGCGGATCGCGCGCATCTGTCGCTCGGACTTCGTCAGAAGATCTGCACCGCAGAAGTCGATGTGCCCGTGTGTTGTTCGACTGTTGTCCGGCAGTAAGCGGAGGATCGACAGGGCGGTCACGGTTTTGCCCGAGCCGGATTCGCCGACCAGCGCCCGCGTTCCACCGCGCCCGAGATCGAGCCTTCCGCCGAGAACAACGGGTGTCCAGCCGCTCTCGGTGCGAAACTCCACCTGTAGATCCCGGATCGAGAGCAGGCTGTCCGTTTCGAGCCGTTCGTCCCTCATATCGAGTGCGGTCATGCCTTTCTCCGTTCCTGTCCGACGGCGTCGCGAATGCCGTCGCCGAGCATGTTGAGGGACAGAATCGTCAGCATGATGGCAAGCCCGGGCGGCACCACCATCCAGGGACTCTGGAATCTGTTGTCGAATGCGCCGCGCAGCATCGAGCCCCAGCTCGCGGTCGGTGGTTGCACGCCGAGACCGAGAAAGCTCAGGCCCGCCTCGGCAAGCAGCGCCAGCGACAGCATCAGGGTCAGCTGCACCAGGAGGGGAGACCTCACATTGGGTAACACGTGGACCAGAACGGTTCGCCCGGTGGAACATCCGACCACCTTGCTGGCCTCGATGTAGGTCTCTTCTCGAACGTTCATGGCAGCGCCGCGGACCACGCGAAACAGTCGAGGCGCGGTGGCCGCTCCCACCGCCAGCATCGCGTTGGTCAATCCGGGGCCGAAGATCGCGATGATCGCGAGCGCGAGAACCAGTGCGGGCAATGCGATGAGGGCGTCGGCCACTCGTCCTGCGATCCAGTCGAATTTGCCCCCGAGGTACCCGGCCAGCAAGCCGAGCGGCAAGCCGGTGACAGCGGCGAATCCGACTGCGATCAGCGGTGCGACCAGTGATATCTGCGTCGCGTAGATGAGTCGACTGAGGGTGTCTCGTCCGAGCTGATCGGTCCCGAGCAGGTGGTTGTCCGAGAACAAGGGAAGAAACGCCGAGGCCAACTTCTGGTAAGCGGGATCGTAGGGGGCGATCCACGGTGCAGCTACGGCCACCACCGCCAGCAGTCCGAGAAAGATCAGGCAGGCCACGTTGGTGCGGGACTTGAGGATTCGACGGACGAAGACCCGTCCGGGAGACGGCGGCGCAGGATTGGAATGCACTGCGCCGATCGGTGCGCCCACAGTTCTGCGGACACCCGGTGCAACGCGCGGTACCGAACGACTGATGGTCATGCCTGCCTGACTTTCGGGTTGAAGTACGCGTAGGAGATGTCCACGGCCAGATTGATCAGCAATACGAACAACGTGATGACTACGACGAACGCTTGGATGACGGGGAAGTCTCGTTCGAGAATCGCCTTGAGCGCTACCGAACCCAATCCAGGCATTCCGAAGACCTGCTCGATGATCACCGCACCGCCGACAAGTGCTGCAGCTTGCAGCCCGAAGACGGTGACGACCGGTATGGCGGCGTTCTTGGCCGTGTGCTTGACGACCACCTTCCACCGGGGTAGTCCCTTGGCTGTTGCCGTTCGGATGTAGTCCCGCTCGAGGACGTCGATGACGCCGGCACGAGCCTGGCGGGCGATCTCCGCGGCGGTGACGGTACCCAGTGCGAAGGCGGGCAGCGCGAGATGGGCGAACCAGGCGAAGAATCCGTCGCTGAGCGGGGAGTACCCGGTGGCGGGGAAGAGTCGGAGTTGCAGCGAGAAGAAGGTCACGAACAACAGGCCGAGCCAGAAGCTCGGCATCGAGATGCCCAGTGTCGTCAGGCCGGTCAGTGTCCGGTCGATCCAGGTGCCTCTGCGTAGTCCGGCAAAGACGCCCGCGAGGACGCCGACGACGAGTGACCAGGACAGTGCAACGAAGGCCAGGGACAACGTGACCGGAAGTGCCTCCAGAATGGCATCGATGTTGCGGTGGCTGCTCAGCAACGAGGTGCCCAGGTCGCCGGTCAGCAGGTTACCGATCCAGCCGAAGTACTGCACGACGATGTTCTCGTCGAGGCCGAGTTGGCTCCTGGTGGCTGCGATCTGTTCGGCGGTGGCTGCATCCCCGGCCGCGACCACCGCCGCATCACCGGGGATCAGATGAATCATCGAAAAGCTCAGTATCGTGACGATGAACAGGACTGGAATGGCTGCAAGAATTCGTTTGACCATGAAGATCAACACAATTCGATCACCTCTTCTTCGTACGCGGCGGACAGCTACTTGCTGATGTCGAGGGTTCGTAGGCCGGTTCCACCGGTCTTGTAGAACTCGTAGTTGGCGAGATTCCCCTGCGTAGCGACCGACGCGACGGAGTGGCAGAGAACGATCTGGGCGGGCCCCATGTCGAAGGCCTCGGCGAGCAGATCCGCGTACGCTGCCGAGCGTTGTTCGACGTCGGTGGAGCGGGCTGTTTCGGCGAACAGCTCGGCCATCTCGGGAGTCGAGAGGTTGCCGGGGTTGTCGCCACCCCCGGACATATAGGCGGACTGGACATAAAGGCCGGGGTCGGTTCCGCCGCCGTACTGCCCGACCAGCGCGTCTGCATCGCCGGTGACGAATCGCGCCCTCGCCTGGGTCGCGTCCATCACCTCGATCCGCATGTCGATGCCGACGTCGGCGAGATTCTGTTGAACGACCTGCGCATTGTTCTGGTAGATCGACAGGCTGGGAACGGCTGCGGTGAAGGTGAACCCGTTCGGCAGTCCGGCCTCGGCGAGTAGCTCTCGGGCGCGATCGGGGTCGTAGGACGACCAACCGGAATCGTCCAATTCGTCGCTGTGCGCAAAGTACCCCTCGGGATAAGGCTGAGCCCCGGGGATGCAATCGCCCGAATACAGCACCCTCGATATCGCTTCACGATCGATCGCGAGATTCATCGCTTGGCGCACTTGTTTCTTGGCGAATTCACTCCGTTCGGTGTTCAGAGAAATTCGAGCCATGCTGGTACTTGCGCCGGAGGAGGTGAACACTTGAAGTCCGCCTGCCGCGGCTTCTTCCTTCTGCGGACCCACTACACCGGTCATCGTGGACTCGCCTGCCTGCAGCGAGTTCATGCGAGTAGCCGTATCTAGCTGGATGAGAAAGGTCAGATTGCTGAATCGGTACGCGTCGTCGTCCCAGTAGTCCTGTCGGCGCTCGAAGTAGTACGCGGTTCCTGGGATGGAGCGGGTCATCGTGAATGCTCCGGCACCGACGGGGTTTTGATCGAGGTCCGGGTTGGCCAGTGCGGCCGGCGATACGAGCATTCCCGGACGTGAGGCGAGCAGCGTGGGGAGCGCTCCACCCGGTCCGACCAGATTGAGCCGAACGGTGCGTGAGTCGAGGACGTCCACCGAACCGATCGTCGTGGCGATCTGTCCCCTGATCGTCGATTGCGGGTCGGTCAGGATCCGTTCGAAGTTGGCCTTGACAGCCGGTGCGTCGACAGGAGTGCCATCGGAAAATGTTGCATCCGACCGCATTACGAGCGTGAACGTCTTACTGGACTCGTCGAGTGCCCAGCTTTCGGCGAGCATCGGAATCGGGTTGCCGTCGGTGTCGACGTCGGTGATTCGATCGTAGATGACCGCGAGCAGTGGTAGGTCGTTTTCGGTGACTCCACGATGTGGGTCCAGGCTGCTGGGCACCACGATCTGTCCGTAGACGACTTCGGCGTCGCGATCCAAGGCATTCGGATCGAACGTTTGTTGGTCGATTCCCGCGCAGCCGGTGCCGAGTAGGCAGACGGTGAGAATCGAGACTGCGGCGGTGAACAGCGGCCTGGCCGGCATTGGCCCTCCAATTCGATGCAGCGGACCACGTCCCGGTCGGGCGGCGAAGCCGCAGCGTTCCCAGATCGACTGGGAGGGTGGGCCGTCGAGACTTCGCTGGTGGTCGGTGCCTGTGTGACAGGCGATTTCTAGAAGGATGTTCTAAAACGTCAGGACTGTCAAGGGTTCGGCCGAATTGGTATGAACCGGACATGGGGGTCTTGACAATCGAGGTGCGCGTCGGTCACGATTTGCTAGATTTCAGTTCTAGAATCGCATTCTGGATGCGCTGCGCGCGTCCTCGTCACCGATCGAAAGGAAGTCAGAACATGGTCGATTTCGCCCTGAACGAAGAAGAGGAATTGATGCGCAAGTCGGTGCGTGCATTCCTGGAGAAGGAAGTTTTCCCCCTGGAGAACGAGGTCCTCAGGAACGAACGTGAGGGCCGACCCGGTTTGCCCGACGGCGAGATCAAAGCATTGCGGGAGAAAGCCAAGAAGTCGGGATTCTGGGGAATCAACACTCCGGAGGAATACGGTGGCGCGAATCTCGGCCCCGTCATGAGCGCAATCATCGCTGCGGAGGCCGGCCGCACTTTCGTACCGTTCTCCTTCGGTGGTTCGGCCGACAACATTCTCTACGGTGCCAACGAGGAGCAGAAGCAGAGATACCTGATCCCGACGATCGCTGGCGAGCGCCGATCGTGCTTCGCCATCACCGAGCCCGGAGCCGGCTCCGACGCCCGCAGCATCAAGACTCGCGCGGTCAAGAACGGGTCGGACTGGGTCATCAACGGTGAGAAAATTTTCATCACCGGGGGTAACGAAGCCGATTTCGTCATGGTCTTCGCGGTGACCGACAAAGAGAAGGGGGCCAACGGCGGCGTCACATGCTTCATCGTCGACCGCGACATGGGGTGGACATCGACTCCTATCCCCACCATGGGTCAGTGGGGTCCTGCTGCGCTGTCGTTCGTCGACGTTCGGGTACCCGAGAGCAATGTTCTCGGCGAGGTCGGCAAGGGTTTCGATCTAGCCATGAGTTGGATCGGTCAAGGGCGGTACATGATTCCGGCCCGTGCGATCGGCTCGGCCGAGCGCTTGCTGGACATGGCGATCGAACACTCCAAGAATCGAGTGTCCATGGGACATCCCATCGCCGAATATCAAGCCATTCAGTGGCAGATCGCGGACTCGCACGTGGAAATCGAATCGAGCAAGTTGCTGACGCTACGGGCGGCGTGGACGGTCGCGCAGGGCGTCGACGCCCGCCACGTCTCCTCGGTCGCCAAGTTGCACGGCAGCATCATGGCCAACAACGTCGTCGACCGTGTGCTGCAGATTCACGGCGGAATGGGCTACACGAAGGAACTCCCGATCGAGCGCTGGTACCGCGAGTTGCGACTACTGCGCATCTTCGAGGGGACCGACGAGATCCAGCGGCGAACCATCGCTCGAAATCTGATCAAGGGATATGTCAATTCCGACGGCTTCGGACACTGACCACAGCCATGCTGGCTCACAACTCGTAGTCACTCGATGACAGGATTCTTCATGACCAAAGCGACAGTTCAGGGCATGGACCTACGCACACTGTTCGAACCCCGATCCATCGCACTGATCGGAGCCACGGACAAGTCACCGTGGTCGCTCAACACCTACCAGAACATCAAGGACTCCGGATTCGGGGGAAGCGTCTACCTCGTCAATCCGACCAGTCCGATCGTGCACGGAGAGAGAACATTCGACTCGATTGCAGGCCTGCCCGAGGTGGTGGACCTGATCTTCGTGATGGTTCCCACCACCGTGGTGCTGCCGACCCTGCGTGCAGCGGTCGAATGCGGCGTTCGGTCCGCGGTCATCCTCACTGCGGGTTTCGGCGAGACCGGCCCCGCCGGGCAGCAGATGGAAGACGAGATCATCGATTTCGCACGATCGAGCGGCTTGACCGTCCTCGGGCCGAACGGAAACGGATTCATCAATGCCGCCGAGAACATCACGCCGTACGGTCTGCCGATAGGTCGACCGCTGATCCAAGGAACGGTCGGCTTCGTACTGCAGAGCGGGGCGTTGGCGAGTTCGGTTCTGCAGTTCGCCCAGTCGCGGAACGTCGGGGTGAGCTTCCTGACCGCCATGGGCAACGAATCCCTGATGTCGGTCACCGACGTCATGAACTACCTGGTCGACGATCCCAACACTTCGGTCATTGCATTGTTCTTGGAGTCCGTCCGTGACCCGGTCGAATTCCGTCGGATTGCTCTGCGCGCCTTGCATGCCGGCAAACCGATCGTCGCTCTGAAGATCGGCCGCAGTGTGCTCGGTGCCCGTGCTGCCCTCGCGCATACGGGGGCTCTGGTGGGTGACAACGCCGTCATCGACGCCGCCTTCGAGCAGATGGGTGTCATCCGGGTCCGCTCGCTCGAGGATCTGATCACCACCGCCGGTCTCATGGCCGGCCTCGGTGGTGGCCTGCCGGGGCCGCGAATGGGGGTGGTTACGCCGTCGGGTGGAGCCTCGGAGATCATCGCCGATCGTGCGGAGGACGAGGGACTGGTGCTGCCAGGGTTCTCGGAGGAGACCACTGCAGCACTCGGTGAGATCGTGCCTGCGTTCGCGACTGTGCAGAACCCACTCGACGTGACCGGTTACGTCGTCATCGACCGCACGTTGATGCGGCGCTCGCTCGCAGTGGTGGCGCGAGATCCCAATGTGGACTTTGCAGTACTGCTTTCGGAACTGCCGCGGGTACAGGCCGCCGACCCGTCGCTGACGCTGACCGCCTATGGCGAGTCCGCCCGCAACATTCGTGAGACCGCCGTACCCACCGTGGTTCTGAGTACCGTGCTGACAGACGTCACCGACTACGGCAGATCGGTCGCCGACGCCACCGAGTTCCCGCACGTGGTCGGTGGAATCGAACACGGTTTGACCGCTCTGGGCAATGCAGTTCGGTGGTCTGCGCTTCGAGGAGCCGCATCCTCGAAGCCGGCCGAGCTCGATCCCTTCGTCGTTCCGGTGGATTTCGAAACCGAGCCGGCCGGCGTATGGACCGAGTACCGGTCTTCGGAATTGCTTTCCCGCAACGGAATACCGATGGTTCCCTCGAGTCCGGTCGGATCGGTGGAACAAGCGCAGGAGTGTGCAGCCGCTTACGGGTATCCGGTGGTCCTCAAGGCGGTCGCCGACGGACTCGGCCACAAGAGCGACATCGGTGGTGTTCGCCTCGACTTACGATCGGCGGAAGATGTGGCCGAGGCCTACAACTCGGTGCTCGCCACACTCGCCGATGCAGGCGCCACCGGGGCTGCGGCGCTGATACAACCGCAGCGGCCGTCGAACGGCCTGGAGATGCTCGTCGGCGTGGTCCGCGATCCGGTGTGGGGCCTGACGTTGGCAGTAGGTCTGGGCGGTGTGTGGGTCGAGGTGTTGGCGGACGCGGCGATCCGGGTGTTGCCGGTCGGCGTGGACGACGTTCGCGATGCGATCGAAAGCCTGCGCGGAATAGCCCTGTTGCGCGGAACCCGAGGGTCCGAACCGGTGGACATCGACGCGCTCGCGACGTGCGTGGCCCAGATCGGCGACGTCGCCTATCGACTGGGGGATCGGCTGCAGGCCTTGGAGATCAATCCGCTGATGGTTCGCGGAAGCGAATGCGAGGCACTCGATGCTCTGATCACGTGGTCGGAGACGGGTAACGAGACGGAGGCAGTGTCATGACGGGAATCTGTGACGGCCGCGTGGTCGTGGTGACCGGAGCCGGCCGCGGGATAGGCCGAGCTCACGCGATCGAGTTCGCGAAGGAGGGCGCGTCGGTGGTGGTGAACGACATCGGTGCAGAGGTGGATGGATCGGGAAGCGCCGAGGGGCCGGCCGGCGAGGTCGTGGAGACGATTCGTGCTGCCGGCGGGCAGGCCCGGGTGGACGGGTCCGATGTCTCCGACGACGACGGCGCACGACGTCTGATCGAGAGCACCATCGAGCACTACGGGGACCTGCACGTACTGGTGAACAACGCCGGGATCCTGCGCGACCGCATGATCACGAACATGACCGTCGCAGAATGGGACGACGTCATCAGAGTGCACCTACGGGGCACCTTCCTGACGCTGCATCACGCCTCGAATCATTGGAAGACGCAACACAAGTCCGGATCCGCGGTGGACGCACGGGTGATCAACACGACGTCGTCGTCGGGGATCTACGGCAATATCGGGCAAGGTAACTACGGTGCAGCCAAGGCGGGTATCGCAAGCCTGTCCATCATCGCATCGATGGAGTTGGCGAGGTACGGCGTGACGGTCAACGCCGTCGCTCCGGCCGCGCTGACCCGAATGACCGAGAATTTGAACGGCAACCTTTCGCGCTCTGCTCCTGAGCCGGGGGAGTTCGATGCGGCTGCACCGGAGAACATCTCACCACTCGTGGTGTGGCTGGGAAGTGAGCAGTCGCGAAGCATCACCGGGCGAGTGTTCAACGTGCGGGGAGGATTGATCAGTGTTGCCGAGGGCTGGAAGTCCGGTCCCGAGATGGACAAAGGTGCCAAATGGGTACCGGGTGAGCTCGGTGAGGTGATTCCCCGCCTGGTGTCGGAGGCGGCGGACAACGCCGCCATGAACGGGCGCGTCCCCGAGCAGGTGCCCTGATGACACTCGACCAGGGCGTCATCGGAATACCGAGCCCGCCGACGCGCAAGGCCTGGACGTCGAAAGACGCGCTCCTGTATGCGGTCGGGGTGGGAGCCGGTCAGGACTCGGCGCTGGACGAATCGGCATTCACGACCGAGAACTCCTCCGGCATCGAGCAATCGGTGCTCCCGACCTTCGCGGTGTTGGCCACTCAGGCCCCGTCGGGCCGCACACTCGGTGATTTCGACCCGGCCAAGCTGGTCCACGCCGAACAGGCCTTCGAGCTCTTCGGAACCCTTCCGGTGGAGGGCTGTGTCGACGTCACGTCCACCGTGACTGCGATCGAGGACAAGGGATCGGGGGCTCTGGTGGTCAGTGGCGCCGAGGCTCGCGACGCGGAAACCGGTGCGGTCCTGGCGACATCTCGTTCCTCGGTGTTCATCACCGGGGAGGGTGGCAGTGGCCGTCGGGGATCGTCGACTTCTGCGGCTCCGATGCCCGAGAGAACGCCCGACTCGCAGGTCACGTACTCCACCCGCCCGGAACAGGCTCTGCTCTATCGGCTTTCGGGCGACAGGAACCCGTTGCACTCCGATCCGAAGTTCGCCGCGCGGGCGGGTTTCGCGCGGCCGATCCTGCACGGACTCTGTACATACGGTGTCACCGGTCGGGCATTGCTGCACGAACTGTGCGGCTCGGATCCCACGCGACTTCGGTCGATGGCTGGGCGCTTCACCCACCCCGTGTACCCAGGTCAGAACGTGACAGTCTCCCTGTGGGACACCGCGGACGGGATCCGTTTCCGAACCGCACTCGACGACGGCACGACGGTGATCGACCGGGGAACGGTGGAAATCCGATGATCGACACAACGGCACAGGCCGACAGGGCAGTGTCGACCCGATCCGAATCCTCCTCGTCGGGTGCAGCATTCTTCGAGTCCGTCGACGGCGTGTTCGTCCCGCGCGCTCATGCTCGCAGTCCATGGTCCGAGGATCTCGTTCACGGTCGGCTGGTCTCGGGTTTGATGGCCCACGAGGTCGAACGACGGCACCTGGGGGCCGATCTGCATCCGGCGCGGATGACGACCGATCTGTTCCGGCCGATCCCCATGTCTCCGTTGACGATCGACACGGTCGTCCGCCGCGAGGGCAAGCGGTTGATCGTGGTCGAGGTGACCGTGAGCTCCGGCGATGTCCCGGTCGCGTTGGCGACGGTGCAGATTCTGCGGTCCGGTCCGCCCGGTCCCGACGTCGTATGGGTACCCGAGTACTACACCGCCCCCTCCCCTGAGGTGGTCGGTCCGCCGACTCGGGTGGCTCCACGACATTTCGGGGAGGTACGTCGCGTCGACGAGTCGGTCGACGGCCGTCGCTTCTCCTGGTTCCGCGAGACGTGCGAGCTGCTGGAGGGCCGGCGGGACACCCCGTTCGGGACGTTGGCGGCTGCGGCGGACTGGGTCAGTCCCTTCACCAACATGGGCGCGGATCGATTGGCGTACATCAACGCTGACGTGACCCTCTACTGCAGCCGTCTTCCGGTGGGGCCGTGGATCGGTTTCGAGAACCTCGACCACGTACAGAGCGGCGGAGTGGCGGTGTCGGTATGCGCCTTGCACGACACTGTCGGTCGCATCGGGACGGCCGCGTCCGCGGCGTTGCCCTATTGAGCACATCGACTGCACAACAGAAGAATTCGACGACAGAATCGAGCGACCGATTATGACCGGAACGATCGAAGAACTCCGTGGCAAGGCCGAGGCGGTCAGGAAGCCACGTGCGAAAATGGCACCGTCGCCGACCCCCGAGACACGACCGTACTGGGATGCGGCAGCGGAGGGGCGTTTGTCCGTCCAGCGCTGCCAGGCGTGCTCCCATGTGTACTTCTATCCGAGAGACTTCTGCCCGGCGTGCAGTTCGGACCTGGTGGAGTGGATCAAGTGCTCGGGACGTGCGACCTTGTACTCCTACGTGATCGAACATCGGCCCGGGCCCGGCTTCGAGAACGACGGTCCGTATGTCGTTGCCGTAGTACAGCTCGAGGAGGGGCCGCGCATGATGACCAATATCGTCGGCGTGGAACCGCTCCCGGAGAATCTGCCGCTGGACATGGAGCTGAGTGTGCAGTTCGAGCCACGCGGTGAGATGTGGGTCCCCGTGTTCGCACCGACCGGAGCGTCGGCATGAGCGGCGGGGTGGTCATCGTCGGGGCAGCAGAAACCGACGAGATCGGAACGCTCCCGAATCATTCGACGATGAGGCTGCACACCGAAGCTGCACGTAATGCGCTACGGGACTGCGGAATCGACAAGAGTGAGGTCGACGGTATCGCCGGCGTGTCGATGCCGGGGCCGATCTCGGTGGCACACAGCCTGGGGATCGAACCACGCTGGATGGACACCACCAGCGTCGGAGGAACGTCGTTCCTCACTCATGTTCGACACGCCGTGGCGGCGATCGAAGCAGGGCATTGCTCCGTCGTACTGATCACCCACGGTGAATCCGGTCGATCTCAGGTCGGTGCGCCTCGCTACACGCCCGATCCGGCCTCGGTCGTCGGCCAGTTCGAGGCTCCCTACGGCGTGACCGGGCCGCCGAGCAGATTCACCCTCCCGTTCCTGAGGTTCATGAAGGAGACCGGAACCGAGGCGCGCCATCTCGCCGATGTGGCTGTCGCGCAACGGAAGTGGGCTTCACTGAATCCACGGGCCAAGTTTCGTGAACCGATCACGGTCGACGACGTGCAGAACTCGCCGGTCATAGCCTGGCCGTTTCATCTTCTCGAATGCTGTCTGGTCACCGATGGTGGTGGAGCTCTGGTGCTGACCACACGAGAACGGGCGAAGGATCTCGACGTTCCGGCGGTTCGTGTGCTGGGGACCGGTGAGGGTTATGAGTCGTCGGGTATCTCGATGATGGAGGACTTCACCACCTTCAAAGGATTCAAGAATTCGGGTGCCGACGCGTTTCGGGCGGCACAGATGACGCCTGCCGATATCGACCATCTGATGATCTACGACGCGTTCGCGCATCTGCCGTTGTACGGACTCGAGGATCTGGGCTTCGTAGGCAGGGGGGAGTCGGGCGAGTTCGTCCGTTCGGGTCACACAGCTCCCGGTGGTTCGCTGCCGATGAACACCAACGGCGGTGGCTTGTCGTACACCCACACAGGGATGTACGGCATGTTCGCCATCATGGAATCGGTCCGTCAACTACGAGGAACGGCTCCGGCACAGGTGGACGGCGTGCAGACCAGCTTGGTGCAGGGCAACGGTGGAATGTTCGCGGCAGGCTCGACTCTGATCCTCGCTGCAGCCTGAGGTCGGTGGGTGGATTCGGCTTGACCAGCTGCCAATTCTAGAATTACGCTTTACCCCTCGGGTGGGGCGAAAGCGAAGAGGATTGGTGGGGATCATGACCGAACGGGCCGGTTCGACGACGTGGCAGTGGAGCAAGACCGGCGAGACCCAGCGCAAGCTCCTCGACGCGGCTCAAGAGGTGTTCGCGGAGTCGGGTTTCGTCAACGCGAGCATCTCCGACATCGTCGAGCGGGCCGGATCGAGCACGGGCAGTCTGTACCACCATTTCGGCGGCAAATCCGAGCTGTTCACCGCGTTGTGGGATCGTCACAACACGGCACACCTCGAACAGGTCAGGGCGTCGGTCATCGCCGAGCGCCGGGGCGGCACCACCGATCCGCTCGACCTGTTCTGTGTCGGCGCACGTGCGTTCCTCAACGGAAGTTGGCAGCGCCGCGAAGTCGCTCTCGTTTTTGTGGACAACGACGGGCCGCCTGGTTTCGAGAAGCTGCGCAGGGAGAATCGCATCGAATGGATCAGGCAGAACTCGGCGCTGCTCGGCCCGGGTGACGACAGTGCGCAGCGAATCACCGTCGGGGTGCTGACCGACATCATCGTCGAATCGTCGCGCGAGGTCATTCTGAACTGCCGGACGAAGAAGCAGGCAGGTGTGGTCGCCGACATCATGTGCGACCTGATTCGGAAGATCGCTTCCGACTAGGCCTCGACCTCTCGGCCCGGTGTGCAATTTTGTTGCGCACCGGGCTTTTTGGCTTTCCCGGCTCGAACGTCGTGCCGTTTCGTACCTACCTCGGGTCAATTAGAGAGTACGATTCTAGAAGTTGCTTCTAGGGAGGGCGTGTATGTCTGGATCGAGAGAGGCGATACCTCTACCCGGTGTCGCCGTTCGGGTTGCACCTCGTGTCGAGCGACTACTGGCTCCCAATGCCGGGGCGTGGACGTTCGAGGGCACCAATACGTGGTTGATCGGTGCTCCCGATGCCTCGCAGTGCGCGGTGATCGATCCGGGGCCGGCAGATGCCGGACACCTGGAGTCGATCCTGGCCGCTGCCGGCCGTCGGACAGTGACGGAAATCGTACTGACGCACGGACACAACGACCACGCCGACGGGGCGCATGCGCTGGCCGAACGTACGAAGGCACCGGTGCTTGCGCAGCGTGCGGTATTCGGGCGAACCCCGATCGAGCACCTGCAACGAATGGTGTTGGCAGGGCACGTGACGGCTCGAATTCTGGGTACGCCCGGGCACACTCGAGATTCGGTGTGCGTGAGTTTGCCGGACGACGACGCCGTGTTGACCGGTGACACCCTGCTCGGCGGCGGCTCACCGGTCGTCCACCCGGCGTTGCTGGCGGGCATGATCGAGAGCCTGCGCATGTTGGCGGAGGTCGGTCACGGGGGATCGACAGTCGGATTGCCGGGGCACGGGCCGGTGATCGCTGATGTGGAGGCCGCGGCGCTGTATCGAGTTGCCGCACGAAGACGACGCATCGAACAGGTTGCAGCTCTTCGAAATTCGGGAACGACGGAGGTCGAGGATCTGGTGGGCGTCATGTATCGGCACATCGAGGATCCAGACGTGTTGAAAGCTGCACACTCATCCGTCGAGTCGATGGTGGTCTTTCTCGAGTCGGGCTTCGGTTCGCCCACAACGAATTCGGGGCGCAGACAATGACGGCTCGGCCCGACACCGAATGCACGGCACCGCGGCGGAAGGTGGAACCCCGATCCGAGCGTCAGGTCATGCACGATGCGTGGAGAACGCTGTCGGTGGTTGCGTTCGCCAGCATGGTGTCGGGGATGTCCGGGAGCGCCCTCAACGTTGCTCTGCCGACGGTCGTTCGCCACTTCGACGCCAGCAGTGTGGCCGCCAGCTGGATCCTGCTCGCGTACCTGCTGACCAATACCGTGCTTCTGGTTGCGTTCGGACGGATGGCCGACATGTTCGGCCGTCGAACCATGTATCTCACCGGTCTCGGCCTGTACACCACCGGCAGCATATTGTGCGGTCTCGCCCCGAATGCGTGGTGGCTCGTCGCTTTTCGCGTGTTGCAGGCGGCGGGGGGTGCCATGTTGCTCACCAATAGTGCGGCACTGGTGACCGCAGCGTTTCCCCGTCACAGACTCGGGGAAGGGATGGGCATCTATCTGGCGTCGTTCTCCATCGCGCAGCTGTGCGGGCCTACCTTGGGTGGCTTGATCGCGCAGCAAGCCGGGTGGCGCTGGGTGTTCTGGTTCAACGTTCCGATCGGGATTCTCTGTCTCATCTGGGGTGCCATCGCGCTGAAGTCTCCGCCCCGTGGTGGTGCGAAAGGCTATTCGCTCGACTTGCGAGGCAACGCAATGATTCTCGTGGCGTTGACCAGTGGTCTGGCCGCACTGTCGCAAGCCACGTCACTGGGCTGGTCGCACCCACTCGTGGTCGGCGGTCTGGCGGTGGCAGTCGTGGTGGTCCCGCTGTTTCTGTGGTTCGAGCGGCGTGTGCCCGACCCACTCATCGACGTCGCTTTGTTTAAACACTGGCCGTTCGGATTCGGCCTCCTGGCGTCCTTCATGAACTCGATTTCACAGAGCGGGATCGTGCTTCTGTTCGCTCTTTACTTCCAAGCAGTCTCGGGAGTCAGCCCACTCGAAGCAGGGCTGATGGTGCTGCCTGTCGCCGTCGCAGCGCTTGTCGCCTCGCTCGGATCCGGGCCGTTGCAGCGCAAGATCTCTGCGTCGTCGCTGTCCGTCGCCGGCAATGTTCTGACCGTGGTCGCTCTGTTGATTCTTCTGGTGTCGACAACGGGACGGATGCACGCGGCGGTCGTCCTCACCGGGCTGGCGCTCGCAGGATTCGGTTCCGGGTTGTTCATGCCATCCAATGCGACGGCCTTGATGCGTGATCTCCCCGACGAACGTCTCGGCATCGCCAACGCCATGCGCCTGCTTCTGCAGACCAGCGGATTCGTCGTCGGGACAGCCGTGATTCTGTCGGTCGTGACCAGCGCAATGCCCCTGGAACTGCGCAAGTACGTGTTCGCGGGAACGGTCAGTGACGTGTCGGAGGCCGCGGTGGATCAGCTGCTGACCGGATACGGCCGCACCCTCGGCGCGATGATCGTCATCGCATCTCTCACCGTGGTCGTGTCCATCGCAGCCAGGCACTCCAGAACTGCCGAGCAGCGGTGAGCCGCGGACGCGAAAAGCCGCCCACTCGAAGCGAATGGGCGGCTTTTCGTCGAGCAGCGAAGTTACTTCAGCGCGCGGTTCACGGCAGACACCACAGCGCGCAGTGACGCGGTGGTGATCGAGGTCGCGATTCCGACGCCCCAGACGGTGGTGGCGACACCTGCAGGCGAGGTGACCGAGGCTTCGACGTAGGCGGCGGCCTGGGCGTCGTCGCCTGCGGACAGTGCGTGCTCGGAATAGTCGAGGACGCTGACGTCGTAACCGATGGTGGACAGCGCGTCGACGAACGAAGCGAGTGGTCCGTTGCCGGAGCCGGAGATTTCCTGCTCGACGCCGTCGACCTTGACCGTGGCGGTGATGGTGTCGGTTCCGCCGTCGATTTCGGCAGCCTGTACCGACTGCTTGATGCGCTCGAGCGGACGGATCGGCGTCAGGTACTCCTCGGCGAAGACGTCCCACATCTCCTTCGGCGAGACCTCGCCGCCCTCACCGTCGGTGATGCGCTGGACGGCCTGGGAGAACTCGATCTGCAGGCGACGCGGCAGGTTCAGTCCGTGATCGGACTTCATGATGTACGCGACGCCGCCCTTGCCGGACTGCGAGTTGACGCGGATGACGGCCTCGTAGGTGCGGCCGACGTCCTTGGGGTCGATGGGCAGGTACGGCACCTGCCAGGTGATGTCGCCGATGTCCGAACCCTGTTCGTCTGCCGTGACTTTCATGGCATCGAGGCCCTTGTTGATGGCGTCCTGATGGCTGCCCGAGAACGCGGTGTACACCAGGTCGCCGCCGTAGGGGTGGCGCTCGGCGACGGGCAACTGGTTGCAGTACTCGACCGTGCGGCGAATCTCGTCGATGTTGGAGAAGTCGATCTGCGGATCGACGCCGCGGGTGAACAGATTCAGGCCGAGCGTGACCAGGCAGACGTTGCCGGTGCGCTCACCGTTGCCGAACAGGCATCCCTCGATGCGATCGGCACCGGCCTGGTAGCCCAGTTCGGCTGCGGCAACACCGGTTCCGCGGTCGTTGTGCGGGTGCAGAGACAGCACGATGCTGTCGCGACGATCGAGGTTGCGGCTCATCCACTCGATCGAGTCGGCGTAGACGTTCGGCGTCGCCATCTCGACGGTGGCCGGCAGGTTCAGGATCAGAGGCTTCTCGGGCGTCGGGTCGATGACAGCGGTGACCGCGTCGCACACCTCTTTGGCGTAGCTGAGTTCGGTGCCGGTGTAGGACTCGGGGGAGTACTCGTAGCGCCAGTCGGTATCGGGGAACTTGGCCGCTTCTTCGAGTACCTTGCGAGCACCGTCGGTCGCGATCTTCTTGATGACGTCACGATCGGCCCGGAACACCACTTTGCGCTGCAGGATCGACGTCGAGTTGTAGAAGTGCACGATGACGCTGCGAGCGCCCTCGCACGCGACGAACGTGCGCTCGATCAGTTCGGGACGGCACTGCGTCAGAACCTGGATGGTGACGTCGTCGGGAATCGCGCCGTCCTCGATGATCTCGCGGACGAAGTCGAAGTCGGTCTGGCTGGCGGACGGGAAGCCGACCTCGATCTGCTTGTAGCCCATGCGGACCAGCAGGTCGAACATCCGGCGCTTGCGCGCGGGGCTCATCGGATCGATCAGCGCCTGGTTGCCGTCACGCAGATCGACTGCACACCACTGCGGCGTCCGGTCGATGATCTTGTCCGGCCACGTGCGGTCGGGGAGGGTGACGGGCTCCACTTCCTCGGCGAACGGCCGATAACGGAACGTGGGCATCGAGGAGTTCTTCTGGGTGTTCCACGCAGGCTGGTCGCTGGGCGCGGGCCGTGAGGGAGGGGTGATGGTGCGGGATCCCGAGGTGAATGCGTCGGCTGGTGACATGGTCTTCGTCTCTCCGTACAGATCAGAGCAATGGTGTTCGACCGGCGCAACGAACCCCGCGACGGGAAGCCAGTCTGGTCTCAGACCCCGTCGCGGCTGTTAAGAAGGAGAGCTCGCAGCATGGGGTGAGTGTACTACCGCAGACCGACCGCCTACCCCAGGGTTCGGGAGTCGAATTTTCCGGTCACGGTGTCGTGCCTGCGTTGCCACTGATCGATGTCGTTCGGTCGTCCGACATCGTCCGCGGTCCAACACCGTGCGAGCAGTTCGTATCCGAGGTGGTCGACCTCTGCATGCCTCTCCCACATTCGATGCGCCCAGCGGCGATCGTTGTGCGCCGCTTCGGCTCCCGCGAGCGCGGCACCGACCAGCTCGAACTGGATATCTCGCCGTAGCTCCATAGTGGCTGCCGCCGAGGCTTTTTCGGTTCGGAGGGCCGTCAACAATCGGTCGGTCAACTCCAGAACCCGCCGATCGGACCACAGCAGCGCGCGCCGAAAAGCGCCCGGTAACAACAACCACAGCGCCGCGAAGGCAAGGGCGACACCCACCGCGGTCTCCACCACCCGATCGACGACGATGCCGCCGAGCGGAGCGCCCGGATGCGAGATGGTGCCCATCAGTAACGCGAGTGGGGTGATGAACGTGACGGCGAGACCGTAATTGCGCGCAACACTGATCTCGATCGCGAACTGCAGCACCATCAACACCACGATCACCGCAAGACCGGTCAGCGGTGAGAGATAGATCGCCGAGAACAGCACCACTCCGGCCAGCGTTCCGCCGAGCCGCTGCATGCCGCGGTACGTCCCGTGCACACGATCCGGCCCCTGCTGGAGCACCAGGACCGCGCCGAGGATCGCCCAATCCGGCCTGCTCAAACCCAGCGCCACGCTGATGCCGCCGGCACCTGCCGCCGCGCAGAACACCCGGATCGCCGTGGACGCCGCGTGCGAATCTCGATGCAACGACCGCTTCAACCGATACCCGATGCCCGGACGCGCCAGCGGCAGCTGATCTCGTGGCGATTCCACCGCACTTTCCGGATCCGGAAGGGTGCCGGCGCGCGCCCTCGTGGCGGCCGCAAACGCGAGATGGGCGTCGAACAGGGTCTGTACCAGCGCGGGGCGCGAGGTCCCGCGCGTCGACCCGGCCTCGTACACCGCGGCCCACGCCGCGTGCAGACGCGAGGCGGCGGTGTGCCGATCGCCGACGGACGCCGTCGGCGATGCCGTGTACTTCTCGATCGCCGCCACGGCCGCATCGACGGCCGCCCGTTCGGGACCCCTCGGGTCACGCACCACCCCGGACATCGCGACCACCAGCGCCGACGCCACCCCGATCGCCGCACACACGGCACCGCGGGTCGCGCTGATGTCGGCGGCAGGGAGGTACGACGCCACCGCGCACACCAGCACGAAGAAGAAGGCTCCGGGCGGGCCGAGTCGCAGCGCTGCCACGACGTAGACCGCGACAAGAGCGAGAACCGACAACACGGCCACCGGAATCATCCGCGCCCATCCGGTCTCGCCGAAGTCGAGGGCGAGCCGACCGGCCGTCGCGCCCAGCCACACCCAGGCCACCAGGGCGGCACCTGCGGTCAGCACCACCCACCACCGCGACCGGTAGGGCCGGCCCTCGCCGTAGATCACCGCGAAACTGCCCGAGACCACCAGCAGTGCCTCGGTGTGGAATCCGAGCAGCCACGCCAGGATCGCCGGAACACCGAACGCCAGCGCCGAACGCAGTCCACCGGGCCAACGCCGGCCGACGGCGGGGAGCCCGAAGAGCACCTTCAGGCCTCGAGCCGGCGGTGGTGGGAGATGTTCGGGAACGGTCACTCGAACATGTTAAGGCAGGCGAGAGGCCCTAAAGTCCCAGCTCGGAGCTACCCGGCCCACTGCTCGGGGCATTCGCTCGGTAAGGTGACCCGCGGACAATCGAACGATTGTCGGCTATCCAGCGGAGGTAAAACGCGTGGCTCTCATCGTCCAGAAGTACGGTGGATCGTCGGTGGGGACCGCCGAACGTATCCGACGCGTCGCTGAACGAATCGTCGAGACCAAGAAGGCGGGCAACGACGTTGTCGTCGTCGTATCGGCGATGGGCGACACCACCGACGAACTGCTCGACCTGGCACAGCAGGTGTGCCCGGCCCCGCCCGCCCGCGAGATGGACATGCTGCTCACCTCGGGTGAACGCATCTCCAACGCACTGGTCGCGATGGCCATCCACTCGCTCGGCGCCGAGGCACGGTCGTTCACCGGTTCCCAGGCAGGCGTCGTCACCACCAGCGTGCACGGCAACGCCAAGATCATCGACGTCACCCCCGGCCGCGTCCGCAGCGCACTCGACGAGGGCTCGATCGTGCTCGTCGCCGGCTTCCAGGGTGTCAGCCAGGACAGCAAGGACGTCACGACGCTCGGTCGTGGTGGGTCCGACACCACCGCCGTCGCGCTCGCCGCGGCCTTGAACGCCGACGTCTGCGAGATCTACACCGACGTCGACGGCATCTTCACCGCAGACCCGCGCATCGTTCCCAACGCACGCCACCTCGAGACCGTCTCGTTCGAGGAGATGCTCGAAATGGCAGCCTGCGGCGCGAAGGTGCTCATGCTGCGCTGCGTCGAATATGCCCGTCGTTACAACGTTCCCGTTCACGTGCGCTCGTCGTACACCACCAAACCCGGAACGATCGTCTCCGGATCTATGGAGGACATTCCAGTGGAAGAAGCAATTCTCACCGGCGTCGCACACGATCGCAGCGAGGCGAAGGTCACCGTCGTCGGTCTGCCCGACACACCGGGCTACGCCGCCAAGGTCTTTCGCGCCGTGGCCGACTCCGAGATCAACATCGACATGGTGTTGCAGAACGTCTCCAAGATCGACACCGGCAAGACCGACATCACCTTCACCTGCCCCAAGGCCGACGGCCCGACGGCAGTGGAGAAGCTCACCAAGCTGCAGGCCGATATCGGCTTCGCGCAGGTGCTCTACGACGACCACATCGGCAAGGTCTCGCTCGTCGGTGCCGGTATGAAAAGCCACCCCGGCGTCACAGCGACGTTCTGTGAGGCCCTCGCCGACGCCGGCATCAACATCGATCTCATCAGCACCTCCGAAATCCGTATCTCGGTGCTGTGCAGCGACACTCAGCTCGACGACGCCGTGCGCGCACTGCACGCCGCCTTCGATCTCGGCGGCGACGAAGAAGCCGTCGTGCACGCAGGAACAGGACGATAGCCATGACCACAGTTGCAGTCGTAGGAGCCACCGGCCAGGTCGGTGCCGTCATGCGAACCCTGTTGGAGGAGCGCAACTTCCCCGCCGACACCGTTCGATTCTTCGCCTCCGCACGCTCGGCGGGCAAGAAGCTGCCGTTCCGCGGCGAGGAGATCATCGTCGAGGACGCGTCCACCGCGGACCTCACCGGTATCGACATCGCACTGTTCTCGGCCGGTGCCACGCTCTCGCGTGAGCAGGCACCGCGATTCGCTGCCGCAGGTGCCACCGTCATCGACAACTCGTCGGCGTTCCGCAAGGACTCCGATGTGCCGCTGGTGGTCAGCGAGGTCAACCCCGAGGCCGCGAAGAACCCGCCCCGCGGCATCATCGCCAACCCCAACTGCACCACCATGGCCGCCATGCCGGTGCTCAAGGTGCTGCACGACGAAGCCGGCTTGCAGCGGTTGATCGTCTCGAGTTACCAGGCGGTGTCCGGTAGCGGCCTCGCCGGCGTCGACGAGCTCGCCACGCAGGCACGCGCCGTCATCGACGACGTCGAAAAACTGGTGCACGACGGTTCGTCGGTCGATTTCCCGGCCCCGAACAAGTACGTCGCGCCCATCGCGTTCAACGTCCTGCCGCTGGCCGGCGCGTTGGTCGACGACGGATCCGGCGAGACGGACGAGGACCAGAAGCTACGCAACGAATCGCGCAAGATCCTCGGACTGCCCGACCTGCTGGTCAGTGGCACCTGCGTGCGCGTTCCGGTCTTCACCGGGCACTCGCTGTCGATCAACGCCGAGTTCGCTTCACCGCTGTCAGTGGAACGCGCTCGTGAACTGCTGGCCTCCGCACCGGGTGTCTCGCTGGTCGACGTACCGACGCCGCTGGAAGCCGCAGGCAAGGACGACTCCCTCGTCGGCCGCATCCGCCAGGATCCGGGTGTCCCCGAGGGCCGCGGACTCGCGCTGTTCGTCTCGGGCGACAACCTGCGTAAGGGTGCCGCGCTCAACACTATTCAGATCGCCGAGCTCCTGGTCTGAGGTCGTGCGCGTTGTGCGTCCCCAGGGGTACGCACAACGCGCACGACGGTCAGTTCAGGCGGTGACCTTCGGCGGAGGCGTCGAAGATGTGCGCATGGGCTTCGTCGATGCGGACGTGAACGCGATCGCCCTTCTCGGGCGGGCTGCGCCAATCGGCCCGAGCGACAATGGTTTCGGTCCGGCCGTTGATGTCCGCGCGGCCGAACACGAAGGCCTCGGAACCGAGCTCTTCGACGACGTCGATCTCGAGAGCTATTCCGCTGCTCGCGATCTCGATGTGCTCGGGACGAATGCCGAACATCACCTCGGTGGCGGAACCGAGCGTCTGACGTGGGACCGGGACTATCTGATCGGCCAGGCGGACGCCGCCGTCGGTGACCGGAGCGCGGAACAGATTCATCGACGGTGAGCCCATGAACCCGGCGACGAATGCGTTGACCGGGGTTCGGTAGAGCTCACGCGGGGTGGCGCACTGTTGCAGCACACCACCTTTCAGGACGGCGACGCGATCACCCATCGTCATGGCCTCGACCTGATCGTGCGTGACGTAGACCGTCGTCGTGCCGAGCCGACGCTGCAACTGAGCGATCTGCGTCCGCGTCTGAACCCTCAGTTTGGCGTCGAGATTGGACAGCGGCTCGTCCATCAAAAACACCTGGGGCTGCCGAACGATGGCGCGCCCCATGGCAACTCGCTGCCGCTGGCCGCCGGAGAGCGCCTTCGGCTTGCGGTCCAGGTACGGCTCGAGGTCGAGCAGCTTGGCGGCCTCCTCGACGCGAGTGCGAATGTCCTCCTTGTTCGCCTTCGCCAGCTTGAGCGCGAACCCCATGTTCTCGGCGACGGTCATGTGGGGGTACAGCGCGTAGTTCTGGAACACCATCGCGATATCGCGATCCTTGGGTTCGGAATTGGTGACGTCCTTGCCGCCGATGAGGATGCGTCCCGAGTTGACCTCCTCGAGCCCGGCGAGCATCCGGAGCGACGTCGACTTGCCGCACCCGGAGGGGCCGACCAGAACGAGGAACTCACCGTCCTCGATGTGCAAGTCGAGCTCGTTCACCGCGGGGGTGTCGGAGCCGGGAAAAAGCCTGGTCGTGCGCTCGAAAGAAATTGTTGCCATGACGAAATAGATCCCTCCACCGGCAGGAACGTGCCGGACGATCCGAGTGTGGGGTGACGGCGGGAGCCGACCAGCACATAGTATGGGCCCCATCACAACCAGGAGGAAGGTGGCCGGGTGAGCGGCTCCGTGTCCAGACGCACCGCCCTACGTGGGCTGGCGGCGGCCGCAGTGGCAGCCGGAGCAGCCGCGATACCCGTGGCGTCGACGACGCGTCGAGCGCTGGCCGACGACTTCCTCCGAGGGCAGAGCCCACTGCTGTTCCATTCGCCGCAGCTGACGCCGTTCCGTGACGAGCTACCGCGGTTGCCGCTGATCAGCGGTACCGAGATCTCCCTCGACGCGCACAGCGCCACCCACTCTTTCCACGCCGATCTCAGGCCCGGGCCTACGTTCGGCTACGGTCAGTGCGACTACCTCGGGCCCACCATCGAATCGCAGCAGGGCGAGCCGTGGACGCTGAAGTACTCCAACACCACCGCAGGCAACCCACTCGCCGCCGACGTAGACACCTCGCTGCACGGCATGAGCGAGATGGATCGCACGATGACGCCGACGGCACTGCACCTGCACGGTGCCGTCACCGAACCGGCCAGTGACGGGCACTCCGAGATGCTGGTGCGTCCGGGCGAGTCGATGACTCACAATTTTTCCGGGCTCAACGATGCTGCCGGGCTGTGGTACCACGACCACGCCATGTCGATGACGCGCATCAACGTCTACGCGGGCCTGCTCGGGATGAACCTCGTCCGTGATCGTTGGGACACCGGTACTTCCGACAATGCGCTCGGTCTGCCTTCGGGTGAGTTCGAGTTGCCGTTGGTGCTGCAGGAAAAGATCATGAATCCAGACGGCAGCATGAGTATCCGCTCCAATATCACTGTGCCGCAGGGTAAGTGGGAGGGTGGCGGTACCGGCGACGTCGGCGTCGTCAACGGCAAGATCTGGCCGACGATGGAAGTGGCCCGGGGCATGTACCGGCTGCGGCTCGTCAACGCCGGGTCGTACAGCGTGTGGAACCTCTTCTTCACCAACAAGTTACGATTCTGGGTCATCGGAAACGACGGTGGATTACTCGACGCACCGGTGGAGACCACCAGCATCCGGCTCGCGCCCGCCGAGCGTGCCGACATCCTCGTCGACTTCGGAGCGGTCGAGGCAGGTGCCCTCGTCGAGCTGCTGAACGACGAGCCTCCGCCGGCGCAGGCCGCGTCCCTCGGAGCCGTCCCGATGCCGATGTTCTGCCAGTTCCGCGTCGCGTCCGCGGCAGGGTTCCGGGGCGGCATGCCGTCCCTGTTGCGCGGAGGTAAGGGGCAGCCGGATCTGTTGCCCGCGTTGCCGACCCCCACCTTCACGCGCACCGTCACCGTCAACCAGCCCTCCGGTGGGCTGAACCTCGACATGACGCTGATGAACCTGAACAACCTGCGGTACTCCGACCCGGACATCGAGATGCCCAAGCAGGGCACCGTGGAGATGTGGAACATCGTCAACACGACGGTCGAGCCGCACCCGATTCACCTGCACCTGGCGCACTTCCGGACGCTGGGACGCATTCCCATCGACCTCGCGGCGTACCAACGCGACTTCCCCCGGCCGACGTTCGGCACCAAATGGGCTCCGCCGGTCGAGAAGTTCCTCACCGGGCCCTCGGTGCCGCCGGCCACCTGGGAAGCCGGGTGGAAAGACACCGTCAACACGTACCCGGGCACCGTTACCCAGATCCTCGTTCGATTCCCGACGGCCGACGAACTCGGCTTCGATCCCGACGCCACGTTCGCGGGACCGGCCGCACACCACGGCGGTCACGACATGAGCGGTCACGACATGAGTGGTCACGACATGCCGGCTGCGGGTCCGTCCGAATTGCAGGGGTACATGTGGCACTGCCACATGCTCGACCACGAGGACCACGAAATGATGCTGCGGTACCGCACTGTCGCTCCGTGAGCTGGATGTAATCGCCGGCCGACCCTGTAGTGCGGCGCACTCGACCACGGAACGGACTTGGCCCATGACCGGCAGCGGAACCACATCCGACCCCTGGGCACTCACGACCGCCCCCGGCACGTCGGAATACACCATGTACCGGAATCTCGACCATGAGCCGCCTGCCCTCGTATGCCAGGTGGGGTCGACGACTCTGCGATACCGCATCCAGGCGATCGAGGATCTCCACGGCTGCCTGACTGCGCGTGCCGACTGGGTGATGCTCGGTGCCGCAGACGAGAAGAAGCCTGCTGCCCCGGATACGGTCGAGGCGTGGGGGCGCTCGCCCGACAACCCGGTCGGCGGGTGGTACGGACTCAGGAACGGATACCGCGGCCGGTTGGGGACGTACCTACCGCCGCTACTCGAAGAGCTGGGCCCTGCCGAACTCACCCACAATGCACGGAACAACAGCATGCGCGCCCTGTAGGGAGTCGTCGACAGAGTTTGTCGGTGGGTGGGTATAGCTTTCGTGGTGTGAAGACATGGGGGGATGTGTTCGAGCTCGGGACCAGGAATTGGTCACCGAGCTGGCCGACGTGACTTCACGCGAGAATGCCCTTGCTGCAACCAGACTCACGTTGCTGGCCGAGATCGACCGACGTGGACTAGCGATGAAACTGGGGCACTCGTCCGTCACCCGCTGGTACGCCCGAGCGGTTCGGATCACCGACGGATCCGCGGCCCGGCAGAACGCGCTGGGGTATTGGCTGTTCGATCACCCCTCCGTGCTCGACGCCCTCGCCGGCGGAGAAATCAACGCCGCGCACGCCGCAGCGATCGCCGAGGGATACGACGTCGTTCTGCTGGCCGACTCGACGTTGGGTCAGGACAGACGTGATGCAATCGTCGTAGAACTTCTCGACACCGCGTTGCGTAGCACCGCCGGCCAGGTTTCGTCCCGGGCCCAGGCATTGGCGCATGCCGCCGCGGACGACGCCCGAGCACGACACGAAGAAGCCGAGAAACAACGCCGCGAAGAGCAACGACAGCAGGAACGCGAGCGTCACGATCAGGAGCAGCGGGGAGATGATGCTGCGACCTCTACCGGCAGGCCGCCCGATCCGGAACCGCCTGCGCCCGAGCCTGTTCCGCCGCCTGCACCGCGACCGGTGGCAGAAAACCCGGCACTGAACCGATTCGATCTGCATGCTCTGGCCAACGGCCGCTTCCAGTTCGGTGGCGACATCGACCGACTGCTGGGGGAGAAGTTGCTCACCGCGCTGTCGGAGTTGACTGCGCCGCGGCCAGGTCCCGGCGGTGAACGTGATCCACGTAGCCCGTCGAAGCGGCGGGCCGATGCGCTCGATCAGATCCTGGACCGGCACCTGCGCGGTGGAAACCGCGGGTCGGCAGGCGGGTCGCGGGCGTCAGTGCACCTGATCGTTCCGCTGCGGGACCTGCTCGCCGACGACAAACGCCGGCCCGCAACTGCGGCAGGAGCTTCGACGGAAGAAACTGGGTTGGTCGGGACTTCCGCCGACGGTGCTGGTGCTGGTGCTGGCAGCGAGGTCGTCGGGAAGAAGTCTGCCTCCGAGCCGGCCAACCGAGATGCTCACGGCGGGGCCGGTGACGGTGGCGGTGGCGGTGGCGGTGGCGGTGGCGATGCTGGTACTGGGCAGAAGTCTGTCCCGGGGCCGGGTCACGCCGAATGGCCGTTCCACTTCGACTGGACCGGCCCGATCAGTCGCTCACTCGCCGAGCTGGTCACGTGCGATGCCGACCTGACGCCGGTCATCGTCGATGGCAACGGGGTGCCTCTCGCGCTGGGGCGGACCACGAGACTTGCCAGCGACGACCAGCGCATCGCGCTGACCATCCGCGACCGATGTTGCGTGATGTGCGGCCGCCCCGCGCAGTGGTGCCAGGCCCACCACATGAAATTCTGGGAACACGGCGGCAGAACCGATCTGAACAACCTGGCGTTGGTCTGCGGGGAGTGCCACCGCCTCGTCCACCACGGCGACTGGCATCTGTTCATGGGAGACGACGGTCACCCGTACGCCGTCCCACCCGAATCCGTCGACCCCAGAAGACAACCCATCCCCAGCTACCACCGACGAAAACGGCGGGCAGCCTGAGGACACGTGGACCGGCTCCGGCCTCCCGGTTATAGCTCTGTGGAAGATAATCCGTCTGGCAGTTGCCGAAGCTTTGGCGACCCTTCTGTTAGTCCGAATGAACGATGGTGCTGCGTTCGGTGAGACAGCCATACTCGATCCCGACGATATCCGGTTACAGATTTGAGGCGTCGTGGTCCCGAAATTGGCAAGCAATAACCAGTCTTTTGTATCTCGGAAGGGCTCGTTCATTGCAGCTGTTTTGACCACCACATTGGTCGTTCTTCAAATGGTGGGGATTGGCACCCCAGCCCTGGCGGCACCTGCCGAGCCGCCCCCCGTACTGGCGACGATGATTCAGGCCTGTCGTGATGCTGATGTTGTGCTGATCGCGGCGCGTGGGTCTGGCGAGGCTAGTGGCTCTTATCAGGGTCTGGGTTCGACAATGTGGTCTGCATATCGATCGATGCACGACGAGATGCAGAATAACGGCTTCGGTGGTCAGAATTTGCGGGCGGTAGCGGTTGTCTATGACGCGCAACCTGTCCACGCCCTCGCCTTCCAGCTGAATGGTCAGAACGCATTCTTTCGATCTATCAATGTTGGGGTCGATTATACAAAGACATTGCTGAACGACTACCGGTCTCGTCCTGAATGTGCAGGAAAAGGCCTCATGCTTGCAGGCTATTCGCAGGGAGCTATGGTGATGCACAGAGTCTTACACGACCAGCGAGCTATCTCAGGCGTAAATCTCTGGAGTCCGCTCCTCGTCGCAGATGGCGACCGGGTTAGTGGCGACTTCACGACGAGATTCGGAGGTGCCGCAGGCACACGATCTGGGGTTGGCCAGAATTTCACAGTTTTGGGAAGTGGTAGCCAGCCGCAGAAGTTCGCAATCCCTGATGTACGAGATGTGTGTGTTTCGGGCGATGCCGTGTGCGCACCTACGCTGGGTAAGCCCCCTACCTGGTGTATGAGCCTGTGCGCCCGGGCCTGGCAGGTTGGATCTCTTCTCGGTGGAGTGTCGATTCACACCAAGTACGCAGACTCTCCGCTGCTCGACCTCGCGGCGCGGGCAATACCGCGCTGAGAGTCCGTCAGAAGATCGGACCAATAGTCCGTGTTACAGAGTTGCAGGTATGGATTTGCGGTAGTGCGCCGCGATGTCGCCGGGGGTGGTAAACCAGACGCCGTCACTGTTATCGGTCATATGCTTCAGCGCCGCGCGGAACCGTCGAAGTCGGTAGGGCTGTCCGGTCAGGAACGTGTGCACGGAGACGGCGAGCACGACCGGTTGCCTCGCCGAGTTCTCCTTCAATTCGTCGAAGCTGCCGATGATGTTGTGCTCGAACGCCTCTGCGGTCTGATGGTGATGGACGAACATCGGTAGGTCGTTGATCTCGTGGGGATAGGGGACGCCGAGGAGTGGGCCGCCGCGGGTCCGAAGCCACACCGGCTGGTCGTCGACGGGCCAGTCCAAGGTGTACTCATACCCGCGCTCCGCGAGGAGGTCTTCGGTGACGCGGCTCGGATTCGCACCGGGGCTCATCCATCCTCGGGGCGGCGAACCTTCGTGGCGCTCGACAGCCGTCGTCACCTCATCGATCGATCGGCGTTCGGCGTCCTCGTCCAGATCGTTCGGTTGCACAGCGTTCGTTCGGCCGTGCGCGACGACTTCCGCACGCAAACCACGGAACGCCGCGGCCAGCTGCGGGCGTGCTCGTAGACTTCGGTGTTGATCAATAATGTCGGCCGAATTCCGCACTGCTGCAATGTCTCTGCGATACGGAAGCCGCCGACGCGATTGCCGTATTCACGCCAGCCCCAGTTGTACGTGTTGGGCTGGTCCATCGCGGGCGTGTAGCCGAGGCCGGGCGGTCCGTCGTCGTACGGAAAATGCTCGCAGTTGACCGCGACATACACCGCGAGGCGCGCGCCGCCCGGCCACTCGAACTGTGGCCGGTCCACGATGGGGGAGTACTCGAAGCGGCCGTGCGAGGGGAGAGGCATGGCCGGGGTATTGCCCGCTGCGAGTCGGCACAAACTGATGGTCTGTCGGACCGAGTCGCCGCGTCCAGCAGGTGTGCGGTGCGCGACTCCCATGGCTCGAACACATAGAACGCCACCGTCTCGTATCCACCCAGCGAGCCGAGTGCTTCATCGAGGGGCCGCCCTGCGGGCGAATCGACATCGTGGGCGGCTTTGTGAAAGAACTTAAAGTCAGGCTGGACTGTTTGTTGATTTGACGCTACTGTACGAAGTGTGACTACCGACACAGAGCTCAGCGACGGCGCGCCTACCCCGCGCCGCACGCAGGCCGAACGCACCGCGGGGACCCGCGCAAAGTTGCTCGATGCAGCCATCGAGTGCCTCGTCGAGCTGGGTTTCTCGAAGACCAGCACGCAGGAGATCGCGCGGCGTGCCGGAGTATCCCGTGGAGCGCAGCTGCACCACTTCCCGACCAAGGAGACGTTGGTGACCGCTGCCGTCGAGCATCTCGTCGACCGCCGCCTGTCCGAAATCTTGGAAGCCGAGCCCGATCCGGAACGCGGACCCGAGATCCTCGTCGACGCGTTCTCGGGCCCGCTGTTCTATGCCGCGCTCGAGCTGTGGGTCGCGGCACGTACCGATCCGGCTCTGCACGAGGCAATGGTTCCGCTCGAGCGCCGCGTCGCCGAGGCCATCCAGAGCGGCGCTCAGATCGTCATGGGTAGCCGCATGTCCACCGAGTCCATCGAGCTCAGCGTCGAGCTGGCACGCGGGCTCGCTGTATCGGCTCTGTTCCGTACCCCCGAAGCCGACGCGCAGCTGCGCGGACGGCTCCTCCCCGTCTGGTCCGAAAAGGTGATGGACTCGTGAATTCTGCACTGCCCCAACAAGTCGACGTGCTCGTCGTCGGAGCCGGTTTTGCCGGCCTCGCCGCGGTGGCGAAGATCCTCGCCGCCGATCCGAGTGCCGACGTGACCGTCATCGAGCGAGCGTCGGAGGTGGGCGGCACATGGCGGGACAACACTTACCCCGGGTGTGCGTGCGATGTCCCGACGTCGCTGTACTCGTTCTCGTTCGCGCCGAGCCCGAAGTGGAGTCACACCTTCGCGCGCCAACCGGAGCTGTTCGACTACCTCCAATCGGTGGTCGAGCGGCTGAACCTGCGGGATCGCATCGTCACCGATTGCGAACTGCTGTCGGCCGATTGGAGTGACACGGACCAGCGGTGGACCGTGCAGACCTCGAAGGGCGCGGCGAGCGTCAGAGTTCTCATAGCTGCCACCGGCGCACTGTCGACGCCGAAGATCCCCGACGTGCCGGGCATCGACACATTCCAGGGAACGGTGTTCCACTCCGCGACGTGGATCCACGAGCACGATCTCACCGGGGAGCGCGTCGCCGTGATCGGCACTGGAGCGTCGGCGGTGCAGTTCGTGCCCGAGATCGTCGACAAGGCCCAGCGGCTCACCGTCTTTCAGCGCACACCCGCCTGGGTGATCCCACGTCTGGACCGCACCATCGGCCGGGTCGAGCGGACTCTGTACGAGAAGGTCCCCGCGGCTCATCGCGCGGTTCGCGGCATCATCTACGGGTACCGCGAGGCATACGTGACCGTGCTGGCCGACAACCCGTGGATGTTGCCCGCCGTCAAGGCATTCGCGAAGGCCAATCTGAAGCGTCAGGTCAAGAACCCGACGAAGAGGGCGGCCCTCACACCCGACTACGCACCCGGCTGCAAACGTCTTCTGCTGTCCAATGATTGGCTGCGGACGCTGGATCGACAAGACGTCGACTTGGTGACATCGGGCCTGACGTCGGTGACCGAGAACGGCGTCGTCGACGCGTCGGGCCGCAACTACGAGGTGGACACCATCATCTTCGCGACGGGGTTCACCCCGACCGAACCGCCGGTGTCGCACTTGTTGCGCGGCAGCGATGGTCGTACTCTCGCGGAGCGCTGGGGCGGTAGCCCGCAGGCCCACCTGGGCACCACCGTCGCCGGGTTCCCGAACCTCTTCCTGATGTACGGCCCCAACACCAATCTCGGGCACAGTTCGATCGTCTACATGCTCGAGTCGCAGGCCAATTACGTCGTCTCGGCGCTCAGTGAGATGCGGGACCACCGGGCAACCGCCGTCGAGGTGTCCGAATCCGCTCAGCAGCAGCACAACTCGTGGGTCGACTCTTCTCTCGACGGCACAGTCTGGAATGCCGGCGGCTGCTCGAGCTGGTACCTCGACGCCAACGGACGTAACTCGACGATGTGGCCCACGTACACGTTCCGGTTCCGCAACAAGACGCGAACGTTCGACACCTCGAATTACCGACTCGTCTCCGACACCCGTGAATCAGACAAGAAGGCGGTTTCCGCATGAGCGACTACGACGTACTGATCATCGGCTCCGGGTTCGGCGGAAGCGTTGCCGCGCTGCGGGCCGTCGAGAAGGGCTACCGGGTGGCGGTGCTGGAATCCGGCCGACGGTTCGCCGATCACGAATTGCCCAAGACCAGTTGGCGTTTGCGTAAGTACCTGTGGGCTCCGGCGCTCGGCTGCTACGGCGTCCAACGTATCCATCTGTTGCCCGACGTGCTGGTGATGGCGGGGGCAGGCGTCGGCGGAGGCTCGCTCAACTACGCCAACACGCTGTACCAGCCGCCGACGAAGTTCTTCGAGGACCCGCAGTGGGGTGCCATCACGGACTGGAAGCGTGAGCTGAATCCGTACTACGACCAGGCGCGTCGGATGCTCGGGGTCGAGACGAACCCGACGATCACTGCCTCGGACAAGGTCATGAAGGAGGTCGCCGAGGACATGGGCGTGGGCGACACGTTCACCTCGACTCCGGTGGGCGTCTACTTCGGTGACCGTGGCAAGACCGCACCCGACCCGTTCTTCGGTGGTGCCGGTCCCGAGCGGACCGGGTGCACCGAGTGTGGTTCGTGCATGACGGGTTGCCGCGTCGGCGCGAAGAACACCCTCGTCAAGAATTACCTGTATCTCGCCGAACGTGCAGGCGCACACATCCTTCCGCTGACGACCGTCGTGGACGTCCGCCCGAACGGCAGCGGCTACGACGTCGTGACGCGCCGCACCGGCGGCAAGCTGCGCCGCAAGGAGAAGACGATCACCGCCGATCAGGTGGTCTTCTCGGCCGGCACCTACGGAACGCAGAAGCTCATGCTCGCCGCGAAGGAGAAGGGCTCGTTGCCGCGGCTGTCGAACAAGATCGGTTCGTTGGTACGTACCAACTCCGAGGCCGTACTGGCCGCAACGGCGCGCGGACGCGAGGTCGACTACCACGAGGGAGTGGCGATCACCTCGTCGTTCCACCCGGACGATCACACGCACATCGAACCGGTGCGATACGGCAAGGGCAGCAACGCGATCGGGCTGCTGCAAACCGTTCTCAGTGACGGCGGCGGCAAGGTGCCGCGGATTCTCAAGACGCTCGGAGTGGCGCTGCGTCACCCCGGCGCGGCGGCCCGCAGTCTGTCGGTCCACAGGTGGTCCGAACGCACCGTCATCGCTCTGGTGATGCAGACCGACGACAACTCCCTCGAGCTGGGCTCGAAGAAGGGGCCGTTCGGGCGTCGACTGACGAGTCGGCCCGGGGCGGGCGATCCGCCGCCGCAGTGGATTCCGCAGGGGCACACGGCCATCAGGTTGCTCGCCGACAAGATCGGCGGCGATCCGGGCGGGTCGATCGCCGAGATCGTCAACATTCCGATGACCGCGCACTTCCTCGGCGGCTGCGCCATCGGTGATTCACCGAACACCGGTGTGATCGACGGCTACCAGCGGGTGTACGGGTACGAGGGCTTGCACGTGCTCGACGGGTCTGCCGTCAGCGCCAACCTCGGCGTCAATCCGTCTCTGACCATCACCGCGCAGGCCGAGCGGGCAATGGCGTTGTGGCCCAACAAGGGTGAGCCGGACCGTAGGCCTGCCGTCGGCTCGGGTTATGTCGAGGTGGCACCGGTTCAACCGTCCAACCCGGTGGTGCCGGTGACCGCGCCGGGCGCGCTGCGCCTGCCGCTGACCGTCGTGGGGAGGGACTCCTGATGTGGAGCGTCGCCGAGTCGGAGACCGAGCGCACCGATTGGCCGGTCAGCCCCGCAGCGCCGTGGCCGGCGAACGTCCGGGCCACGATCTGGTGGCATCGCGCCCGGTCGTCGGATTTCGCGCCTGCCGGCGCGAAGACGTTGCCGATCACGATGTGCATGGTCGTCGACTACATGACGTCACCCGTCGGTCCCTACCGCGAGATACTGGCGAGCCCGGTGTTGCGCCGGGACGTCGGAAAGATTCCGCGGATGTCGGTGCCGTTCATCGCCGTCGATTCGGCGACGTCGGTGCACGGCGGTAGGACCAACTGGCATCTGCCCAAGGTGCTGGCCGAGTTCGACGGCGACGTGCTGAACAAGGCCGGGGTCAGCGGTGGGGACTGGTCGGTGCGGACCGGCTCCCGCGGCTTCGGGCCCGCATTTCCGATGCGCGGATCGATCGGGTTCGCGCAGCCGGTGCCCGGCGGATCGGCTCTGGGCGTCGCGAGCTTGAAGGGGAAAGCCAGGTTGGCCCGGGTGGAGGTGGATGCGTCGGGGCCGACGCTCGATCGCTGGATGCCGTCGGGCACGTATTTCGGGTTGCAGATCGTGTCGGGTTCGATGCGGACGGGCGAAGCGCGGCTGGTGCCGTGACGGCAATCCTTTTCTTGACTTAGTACAGATTGATGGCATGCTGGTGGTCGAGCTCGAGGGTTTATGCCGCGTGAGTACGGGCATTCCCCATGAGAATCCGGCCGCGCCCTCGGCCGCACAGATTTCGTCCGGGACAGCCCTCTCGGACTCTCTACAGCCATCAGGAGGCTTCGTATGACCAAGCCGACCACCAGCAAGCCCACCACCAGCAACTCGGGAATCCCCGTAGCCAGCGACGATCAGTCGCTCACCGCCGGCGCACAGGGCCCGATCCTGCTGCACGATCACTACCTGATCGAAAAGATGGCGCAGTTCAACCGCGAGCGAGTCCCGGAGCGCGTCGTGCATGCCAAGGGCGCGGGCGCGTTCGGCGAGCTCGAGATCACCGGTGACATCAGCAAGTACACCAAGGCGAAGGCGTTGCAGCCCGGCGCGAAGACCGAGATGCTGGCACGGTTCTCCACCGTCGCCGGCGAGCAGGGTAGCCCCGACACCTGGCGTGATCCGCGCGGCTTCTCGTTGAAGTTCTACACCGAGGAAGGCAACTGGGACCTCGTCGGCAACAACACGCCGATCTTTTTCGTCAAGGATCCGATCAAGTTCCAGGACTTCATCCGCAGCCAGAAGCGCATGCCCGATTCCGGTCTGCGTGACAACAACATGCAGTGGGACTTCTGGACCCTCTCGCCCGAGTCGGCGCACCAGGTCACGTGGCTCATGGGTGACCGCGGCATCCCGAAGTCGTTCCGCCACATGGACGGTTTCGGTTCGCACACGTACCAGCTCATCGCCGAGGACGGCACGAAGACCTGGGTGAAGTTCCACTTCAAGACCGATCAGGGCATCGATTTCCTGACGCAGGACAAGGCCGACGAGGTTGCGGGTACGTCACCCGACCACCACCGTCAGGATCTGTTCGGGTCCATCAAAAACGGCGACTTCCCCAGTTGGACCCTCAAGGTCCAGCTCATGCCGTACGACGAGGCCGAGAACTACAAGTACAACCCGTTCGACCTTACCAAGGTCTGGTCGCAGAAGGACTACCCGCTCATCGAGGTCGGCAAGATGACCTTGAACCGCAACCCGGAGAACTTCTTCGCTCAGATCGAGCAGAGCTCGTTCGAGCCGTCCAACACCGTGCCCGGCATCGGCTTCAGCCCCGACAAGATGTTGCTCGGCCGCGTGTTCTCCTACGCGGACGCGCACCGGTACCGCATCGGAGCGAACTACGCGCAGTTGCCGGTCAACGCCCCGAAGTCCGAGGTCAACTCGTACTCCAAGGACGGCAACATGCGGTACTCGTTCAACTCTCCGGAGACGCCCGTCTACGCGCCGAACTCCTTCGGCGGTCCGTCGGCGGACACGAACAAATACGGCGACGACGGAGCGTGGGACTTCGAGCCTCGCTTCGTCCGCACCGGCTACATCGAGCACCCCGAGGACGGCGACTTCGTGCAAGCGGGAGCCCTGGTCCGTGAGGTCATGGACGACGCGCAGCGCGAGCGTCTGGTCGGAAACATCGTCGGACACGTCCTCAACGGCGTCAGCGAGCCGGTTCTGAGCCGGGTGTTCGAGTATTGGACCAACGTCGACCCCGAGCTCGGCAAGAAGGTCGAGGAAGGTGTTCGGTCGCAGCAGAACGAGACCGCTCCCACCACCGGTGCCGGCGCGATCGAC
The DNA here is from genome assembly GCF_014905595.1 of Rhodococcus sp. NKCM2511. Taxonomy (NCBI): domain Bacteria; kingdom Bacillati; phylum Actinomycetota; class Actinomycetes; order Mycobacteriales; family Nocardiaceae; genus Rhodococcus; species Rhodococcus sp. NKCM2511. The sequence continues at coordinate 3,537,471 of NZ_BNHJ02000001.1, forward strand.
GATCCTGCTGACGAGGCCGCCAAGGTCTGATCCGTCCGTTCCTGGGATCGGCGTCACAACGACGCCGATTCCGGAACAACCGGCGCGATGCTGCCGTTGTGCAATACAGACGGAAGCACAATAATGGCGTGCGATGCACACCGTCGTACAACGGCAGGGAGGCCACATCATGACGAACCCCATCACCAGCACCCTCGACGCAGGTCAGCAGAAGATCGCGGGCGACGCTCTGCAGGGCACCGTCGTCGACCTGATCGATCTCTCGCTCATCGCGAAGCAGGCGCACTGGAACGTGATCGGCAAGAACTTCCGGTCCGTGCACCTCGAGCTCGACGAATTGGTCACTGCTGCACGTGAATTCACCGATCAGGCGGCCGAGCGCGCCACCGCGATCGGTGTCAGCCCGGACGGCCGGGCAGCCACCGTCTCCTCGACGGCCGGAACCAAGGGCTTCGGTGCCGGGTGGACCCAGGACAGCGAAGTGGTGCCGGCCGTCGTCGACAACATCGCTGCCGTCGTCGACCGGCTGCGTGGACGCGTCGCTGATACCGCGGAAGCCGACCCGGTGACGCAGGACCTGCTCATCGCCATCACTGCTCGGCTCGAGCAGCTGCACTGGATGTGGCAGGCCCAGGCCAGCTGAAACCTGAATTCGATGCGGGCCCCTCACCGGTGGTGAGGGGCCCGCTTTGTTTGCGTGTACAGCCCATGGGTATTCGTACGCCCATGTCTGAAAGTGGTCCGAAGGTCGACGCGGTGTTGTTCGATATCGACGGCACGCTCGTCGATTCCAATTACGTCCATGTCGACGCGTGGTCCCGCGCGTTCCGCGATGCCGGGCACGAGGTGTCGTCGTGGCGTATTCATCGCAGTATCGGGATGGACGGGTCGAAGTTGCTGGAGGCGTTGGTCGGTTCGCCCGACAGCGCGCTCGCGCAGGAAGCAAAAACCCTGCACGGGGAGTATTACGCGGCGGCGTCGAAGACCTTGGAAATCCTACCGGGTGCACGGGAGCTGTTGACAGAGCTGAACACTCGCGAGGTCACCGTGGTGCTCGCGACGTCCGCGCCGGAGTCCGAGCTGTCGACGTTGCGTGATCTGCTCGAGGTAGAGGATTCTGTGGCGGTGGTGACATCCGGCGAGGACGCCGAGGTGGCAAAGCCGGAGCCCGACATCATCGGTGTTGCGCTCGAGCGCGCCGGCGTCGACGCCGACAGCGCGGTCATGGTGGGAGACAGCGTGTGGGACATCGAATCCGCCGGTCGAGCAGGGGTGCGGGCCATCGGCGTGTTGAGCGGCGGCATCTCACGCGCAGAGCTGCTCGACGCGGGTGCGGTGGCAGTGTTCGACGACCCGGCCGATCTGCTGGAACACCTCGCCGAGAGCCCGATCCTTGCCGACAAGGCAAGTGCTTGAGCAACTTCCGAAAGCCTTGTCCGAGGGTCGACGGGTACGTCCCCATCGAAAGTTACGGCGCGATCGGTGACGGTCGAACCGTCGCCATGATCGCCGACGACGGCCGCATCGATTGGTTCCCGGTACCGAATCTCGATTCACCACCGCCGTTCGCCTCGCTGCTCGACGCCCCGCACGGTGGGTACATCGAACTGACGCCCAGAGACGAGTTCACCGTCGAGCGCGAATTCGTGCCCGGCACAAACGTTCTGACCACCACGTTCCGCACCGACAGCGGTACCGTCCGAATCACCGACTCGCTCAACACCGGTGTGGCCGGGCGATTGCCGTGGGTGGAGTTGGCGCGCCGCATCGACGGACTGGACGGAACAGTGGACATGACGTGGTCCGTCGCACCGGGCACGATGCTCGGTATCGCGTCGCCGTGGGCGTACGACACCGAGCACGGAACCGTCCTGCGCGTCGACGGATTGACGCTGGCAGTCCGGACTTTGGGGATCGAAGATGTGCAGCTCGCGGATCGCGACATCAGCGGCGTCTTCACCACGCGCTCGGGTTCGCGTCACGTCATCGGTGTGGTCGGAACCGAGAACGAGCCACTGCCGCTGCCGGATCCTCAGCACCTCGACGAGGGCATCGACCGGACCATCGACAATTGGCGCGTCTGGTCGGACGAGTTCTCGTACGAGGGCCCGTGGGCGAAGCACGTCGCTCGCAGCGCGTTGGCGTTGAAGCTGTTGCTGCACAGCCCATCCGGTGCCATCGCGGCGGCAGCGACCACGTCACTGCCCGAGAATCGCACAGGTGGCAAGAACTGGGACTACCGGTACGCCTGGGTTCGGGACGCCGCGTACACCATTCGGGCGCTGCAACGGTTCGGTCTGCGTGAGGAAATCCATGCTGCGGTCGCGTGGCTGCTGAAGGTCATTCGAGTCAACGATCCGTTGGTGAACGTGTTCTACACCCTCGGCGGCGAATTGCCGGGCGGCACAGAGCAGCCCGACGTGCCCGGCTGGCGCGGCATCGGACCGGTGGTCAACGGCAACGCCGCGGCGGACCAACTCCAGCTGATGATCTTCGGAGACCTGTTCTCGATCATTCGGCAGTACGTGGACGCGGGCAACATCCTCGACGCGCAGACCGGTCGGCTGTTGGCGACCATCGCGGACGAGGCCTGCGACTCGTGGCAGCGCAAGGATGCCGGTATCTGGGAGCTCGAGGTGGAGCAGCACTACACGAGCTCCAAGCTCGGGTGCTGGCAGGCACTGGACTGCGCGGTGCACCTGGCCGAAGCCGGGGAGATCCCGGGCATACCGGATCGGTGGAAAGCCGAGAAGGAGTGCATACGGCGGTACATCGAAACCGAGTGCTGGTCCGAGGAGCGGCAGACCTACCTCGCGTACCCGGGTGCCGACGGGCTCGACGCGTCGGTGCTGCTGGCAGCCGAGATGAATTTCGATCGCGGAGAACGTATTTCGGCCACGATCGATGCGCTCGGTGAAGAGCTCGGTGCCGGGCCCCTGATGTACCGCTACAGCGGAGTGTCCGAAGAAGAGGTCACGTTCGTGGCCTGCGCGTTCTGGCGAGTATCGGCGCTGTCGTGCGTCGGCCGAGACGACGAGGCCACGGCCCTGATGGACCAGTTGGTGGAAATGTCCAACGACGTCGGGCTGTACAGCGAGATGATCGATGCTTCGGATGGGTCGTTTCTGGGTAACTTCCCGCAGGGCTTGAGCCACCTGGCCCTGGTGAATGCGGCGTTGACCATCGCGCGTTCGCACGACGCCACAGCCTGACAACCGACCTCTAGCGCAAAGTGGGATCGAATGGATTTGGGAATCGACGGTAGAGCCGCACTCGTGACCGGAGCCGACTCCGGCATCGGGTGGCACACTGCGAAGCTGCTGCTGGCCGAAGGCGTCCGTGTGGTCGTCAGCGACAAGGACCAGAGTTCGCTGGACGAAGCCGCCGCGAAACTCGGTGCAGCAGAAGGACAGGTGTTCGCGTTCGCCGCGGACGTGACCGACACCGAGGCCGTCGAGAACCTGGCAGTGCGCACGCAGCAGGCCGTGGGCGACATCGACATTCTGGTGCAGTCCTCCGGCGTCACCGGCGCGCAGGGGCTGTTCCACGAGATCGACGAGGAAGGGTGGCGCTCCACCCTCGACATCGACCTCATGGGCCCGGTCCGCCTACTGCGCGCGTTTCTCCCCGCCCTCCGGCGCGGTGGATGGGGGCGCATCGTGCTGTTGACGTCCGAGGACGCCGTGCAGCCGTACGACGACGAATTGCCCTACTGCTCGGCCAAAGCCGGAGTTCTGGCCCTGGCCAAGGGGCTTTCGCGCAGCTACGCGTCGGAGGGCCTGCTGGTCAACGCGGTCTCCCCGGCATTCATTCACACCCCGATGACCGACGCGATGATGGACAAGCGAGCCGAAGAGAAGGGCACCGACAGAGACGGTGCCATCGGGAGCTTCCTCGACGAGGAGCGCCCGTACATGGAACTGGGACGCCGCGGCGAACCCGAGGAAGTGGCCTCGGTGATCACGTTCCTGTGCTCGGACCGCGCGTCCTTCGTCAACGGATCCAACTACCGAGTCGACGCCGGTTCCGTCGCAACAATTTAGGAGAACAGCATGACCAATTTCGGATACACGTTGATGACCGAGCAGAGCGGTCCCAAAGAGCTGGTGAAGTACGCCGTCGGAGCCGAGAAGGTCGGCTTCGACTTCGAGGTCAGCAGTGACCACTACTCGCCGTGGCTCTCGTCCATGGGCCACTCTCCTTACGCGTGGACCACTTTGGGTGCGGTCGCGCAGGCCACGGAGCGCGTCGAGTTGATGACGTACGTGACGTGCCCGATCATCCGGTACCACCCGGCCGTCGTCGCCCAGAAGGCGGCGACATTGCAGATCCTGGCCGACGGACGTTTCACCCTCGGCCTCGGCAGCGGCGAGAACCTCAACGAGCACGTCGTGGGTGAAGGCTGGCCGTCCATCGACAAGCGACAGGACATGTTCGTCGAGGCACTCGAGATCATCCGCGCACTGCACGCCGGTGGCCTGGTCACCTACGAGGGCAAGCACTTTCGCGTCGACTCGGCTCGGATCTGGGACCTGCCCGAGGGCGGCGTCCCGATCGGCATCGCAGCCGGCGGCGAGAAGGCCGTGGCGAGGTTCGCCGAGTACGGCGATCACCTCATCGCCACTGAGCCGGATGCGGATCTCGTCAAGGCGTGGTCGGACAACCACGAGGGACCGGCGCGCTCCATCGGCCAGATCCCCATTTCGTGGGACCCCGACAAGGACGCAGCCATCGATCGCGCACACGACCGTTTCCGCTGGTTCGCCGGCGGTTGGGCCGTCAACGCCGATCTGCCGACGACGGCCGGTTTCGCCGGTGCGACGAAGTTCGTCAGGAAAGAGGATGTGGCCGACACGATCCCGTGCGGACCGGACCTGGACGCCATCGTCGAGGCCGTGAAGCCGTACTGGGAGGCCGGTTACACCGACATCGCGCTGGTGCAGGTGGGCGACGAAACTCAGGAGCGCTTCCTGGCCGAGGCGGCCGGCCCACTGTTGGAGAAGCTGCGCGCTGCGTCCAGCTGAGCACACACGAGAAGACCCCGATCGAGACCATCGATCGGGGTCTTGTCGTTGTGCGGCAGTGCTACCGAGCCAAGCGCGGCAGGTTCTTCGAGATGCTCGACGTCAGTGCCTTGCCGACGATCGCGGCGAGACCGGGGATCGGGGCGTCGAATCCAATTGTGTAGTCGAGTTCGGTACCGCCGTCAGTGGTGGGGGTCAGCTTCTGCACACCCCAATGACCGCGTAGCGGGCCACCTTTGGTGATGCGGTACTCGATGAGGGTGTTCGGCTCCGAGACGGTGGTGGTCTCCTCGAACGCGGGGAGTGGCCCCAGCTTCAGGCTACGAGCCGATCCGACGCCGTTGCGGGAGGTGTCTCCGTCGCGCACCCGGCGGATCTTGGCCAGGAACAACGGGCCGAGGTTCTCGTGTTCGGACAGCGCCGCGAAGACGACGTCGGGAGACGAAGCGAACCGATGGGTGACATGAACGCGGGTGGGGGTCGGCATGCCTCACAGTAGCGCCGATCAGGCAAAGAAAAGGGACCCGCTCGACTGAATCGAGTGGGTCCCTTTTCGTGGTCCAACTGTCGGGGTGGCGGGATTCGAACCCACGACCTCTTCGTCCCGAACGAAGCGCGCTACCAAGCTGCGCCACACCCCGTGTACCGCTGGAGAAGTCTAACTCACGACTGCCTCAGAACGCGAAACGCCCTCGTCGGAGACGTCCTTGGGGCCCTTTCTGGGGGCAGGAGTGAGCGTGATCAGGGTTGCTTCGGGGCGGCAGCAGAAGCGGGCAGGCGCGTATGGCGAGGTCCCGAGACCGGCCGACACGTGGAGCTGAGTGTGCGCGCCCCACTTGGACGGTCCTTTGACCCGGGAGCGATCGATCTCGCAGTTCGTCACCAGCGCACCGTAGAACGGCAGGCACAGCTGGCCGCCGTGGGTGTGCCCGGCGAGGACGAGGTCGTAACCGTCCTGCGCGAACTTGTCCAACACCCGGGGCTCGGGGGAGTGGGTGATGCCGAGGCGCAAATCTGCCAACGGGTTCGGCTGGCCGGCGATGGTGTCGTAGCGATCGCGCTTCAGGTGCGGATCGTCGACGCCCGCCGATGCGATCCGGACGCCGGCGACTTCGAGTTCGCGGCGGACATGCGTCACGTCGAGCCAGCCGCGTTCGGAGAACGCAGCCCGCAGGTCACGCCACGGCAGCGACTCGCCCGTCGTGCGCTTGTGGTTCTTGTCGAAGTACTTGAAGGGGTTCTTCGGCTTGGGCGCGAAGTAGTCGTTGCTGCCGAACACGAACAGCCCTGGACGCGACAGCAGCGGCCCGAGAGCCTGCACGACGCTGGGGACAGCGCGTTGGTGCGACAGATTGTCGCCGGTGTTGACCACGAGGTCGGGTTCGAGGCGGTCCAGTTCGCGGAGCCAGTTCTGCTTCATCCGCTGGCCCGGCATCATGTGCAGGTCGCTGATGTGCAGTACTCGCAGCGTCGCGGAGCCGGGTTCGAGCACCGCCATCGACGTCTCACGGAGCGTGAACGCGTTGCGCTCGACGAGGGTGGCGTAGCCGATGCCCAAGGCCGCAGCACCCGCCGTCCCGATCACCGAGCTCTTGAGCGGTGCCGCTCTGACGACGTCGCGCGTGTGCTCGGCAACCGACCGCAGTTGCGTGGAGGCACTGCGTAGTTGCGTGGAGGCACTGCGTAGTTGCGCCGAGGTTGGCAGTAACGAGGAACTGATGTGAACGGCCACCCAGTCCACGATACGGCAGCAAGCCGATATGGACGCGCGAGCCGACGGCTGGGCCGCGTAGCGTTTCTGCCATGTCCGAACTCAAGGCCCGTATCCGAACCGACCTGACCACAGCGATGAAAGCGAAGGACAAGCTCCGGCTGGCAACGCTGCGCATGATCCTCGCCGCCATTCAGACCGAGGAGGTCTCCGGCAAGGAGGCCCACGAGCTGACCGACGACGACGTCCTGAAGGTGCTGGCGAAGGAATCGAAGAAGCGCGGCGAATCGGCCGAGATCTACACGCAGAACGGTCGCGGTGAACTCGCCGCCAACGAGCACGCCGAGGCGCAGATCATCAACGAGTACCTGCCCACTCCGCTGACCGACGAGGAACTGGCCACCATCGTCGACACCGCCATCGCCCAGGTTGCCGAAGAATTGGACGAGCGACCGGCCATGAAGCAGATGGGTCAGGTCATGAAGATCGCGTCGGGACTCGCTGCCGGTAAGGCCGATGGATCCCGCCTGTCGAAGGCCGTCAAAGACCGTTTGTGACCACCCATGTGAGTGGAACCTCGTGACGGGTTCACGTGGTCGTCGCAACGAGCAGTCGTTTGTTGTACTCCTCGAGTGGAG